>CANMQO010000022.1 GCA_947500055.1 uncultured Paracoccaceae bacterium | reverse complement strand
TTCCTTTCGAAGGCGACCGGGCTTTTCCAGCCCAATGCTGAATGCCGGCGTCTCGGATTGTAGAATCCGTTGATGTATTGGAAGATGGCCAACTCGGCGTCTCTGCGCGTCTGCCAAGACCTCCGCCAGATCAGCTCAGCCTTGATCGTCTTGAAGAACGTCTCAACGGCGGAGTTGTCATAGCAGTTGCCCTTGCCGCTCATCGATACTTGGAAGCCGTGCTGACGCAGGAGCTTCTGATAATCGTGGGAGCAATATTGGCTGCCGCGATCCGTATGATGGATGCAGCCTTTGGGAGGCTGGCGGAGCGCCACGGCCATCTGTAACGCTCGGATTGCGAGGTCTCGTTTCATCCGATTGCTGACCGCCCAGCCAATCACACGGCGGGAATGCAAATCCAAGATCACGGCGAGATACAGCCATCCTTCCCGGGTCCAAACGTAGCTGATGTCGCCCGCCCATTTCCGGTTGGGCTCGTT
>CANMQO010000021.1 GCA_947500055.1 uncultured Paracoccaceae bacterium | reverse complement strand
ACATGCTGGGGAATAAGCTGCCCAAGTTCGGGGAGTAGATGGTGGGTGTGAGGGGGTCCCTTAGGGGGCCTCCTACGCCTCAGTCTTTGGAATAAAGTGCGCCACGCAAGCCGCTTATTCGCGCACTATCCTGCTTCTCCGACTCATTCAACTTGGCTGGGCGAAAGGTCTTTGCCTCTTTGAAGTCTTGCTGGAATAGTCGCGCAATATCTTCCCGTTTCACCGCTTTGTTGTCCGTAGCCTTTCCCTTTTTTTGTTTACGGCCACGTAACCCGCGAAGACCGAATCTCGTTGTGCCCGGTAAAGAAATTGCCATGTTATCCCCCGATAATCTCAAAACAACGGCCACCAATGCCCACATGAATTGGGTGGAAGGTCAGCAGCCAAAAAAACACTACATCTCATCATGGGGCCGAAGTCCCGTCGATGTGCCTACAAAAGCGTAGATGAATGGCATCTGAACAAGCACCGGTAGGCTAACTTTAGTGTAGGTTCGCTTGGCATGTTTGGGGCAATTACCTTTCACATCTCGGTTCGCGCCTAGGTTCCCCGAATATTCCACCACAAAAACCTGTGCCCTAGAGATAATATATACAGGCGCGCATTTCCCCCGTGGCACCCCCTAAACAGACTCTC
>CANMQO010000020.1 GCA_947500055.1 uncultured Paracoccaceae bacterium | reverse complement strand
TGAGCTACTCCCCATCTCTTGGACAGGTTCCGGCGTGATTTAAGCTACTTTCTGCTCCTGCTGATCGGGTTGGGTTTCATTTTTTCTCAGCCAATAGACCACGGCTGGAGGTTTGCCGCCAAGGGCGGAATGTGGGCGTTTTTGGTTATAGAACTCGAACCACCTGCCGACGCCGGCCTTTACCTCTGATCCGGTCTCCCAAGCGTGCAGATAGACGCACTCATACTTCAGGCTCCGCCAGAGCCGCTCGACGAAGATGTTATCGAGGAACCGGCCCTTGCCATCCATCGAGATGCGCACGCCGGATCGTCGCAAGCGATCTGTCCAGGCGAAGGAAGTGAACTGACTGCCCTGGTCCGTGTTCATGATGTCTGGCGGCCCAAACCGGTGGATGGCTTCGTTCAGCGCGTCGACGCAGAAGTCCGCCTCCAGCGTATTCGAGATGCGCCAGGCCAGAACCTTTCGCGTGTGCCAGTCCATGATCGCCACCAGATACAGAAAGCCGCGCCGCATCGGCAGATAGGTGATGTCCGCCGCCCAGACCTGGTTGGGCCGGTCCACCCGCAACCCGCGCAGCAGGTAGGGGTAGGTCTTGTGCCCTTTCGCCGCCTTGCTCGTGTTGGGCTTCTGATAGATCG
>CANMQO010000019.1 GCA_947500055.1 uncultured Paracoccaceae bacterium | reverse complement strand
TGGACCTGTCGCGGTTTGATGCCGCTCCTTTGATAGCATTTATTGCAGCAAAGGAGACGAACTATGGGAACGAAACGGACCGACGAATTCCGCGCTGATGCGGTGCGGATCGCGCTCACGAGCGGGCTGACACGCAGGCAGGTGGCTTCAGATTTGGGTGTTGGCCTGTCGACGCTGAACAAATGGGTGACGGCACATCGGGACACTGATGTGGTGTCGGACAAGGAGCTGGACCTTGCCCGCGAAAATGAACGGCTTCGACGGGAGAACCGCATTCTCAAGGAGGAGAGGGATATCCTAAAAAAGGCCACGGCCTTCTTCGCGAGCCAAAAGCCATGAGGTTTAGGTTCATCGAAGAGCATGGCCGCGATTTCTCGACCAACCGCCTTTGCCAGGTTCTGGATGTCAGCGAACGAGGCTTACGTGCCGATCGCAGCCGTCCGGCCAGTCAAAGGCAGCGGACAGATATGGTCGTGCTGGCTCATATCAAGGAACAGTCTCGTCTCAGCCTGGGCAGCTACGGCCGTCCACGAATGACTGAAGAGCTGAAGGAGCTCGGTCTGAACATCGGCCACCGCCGCGTTGGTAGGCTGATGCGTGAGAACGGCATACAGGTCGAGAGATCGAAGAAATACAAGGTGACGACCGACAGCAATCACGCCTTCAACATCGCGCCGAACCTGTTGAACCGGGACTTCGCAGC
>CANMQO010000018.1 GCA_947500055.1 uncultured Paracoccaceae bacterium | reverse complement strand
CACCACAAAAACCTGTGCCCTAGAGATAATATATACAGGCGCGCATTTCCCCCGTGGCACCCCCTAAACAGACTCTCTCAGGTCCTTCGGAGGGCAATGCCTAGTCACCCTGCGCAGAGCCGTTCACGACTCTCTAGCGCCACCACAGCGGGCCTGTGAGGGTTGATGTGATGGTGCATGCGAACGAGGGGGTGGGGGTGTCACACTGACCGATAGGGTATACCGCAGCGGACATCGCGAGTGATAGCCAAAGAGGTGACCGTAAGGCTTGACATGTTATCTACGGACACTTATTCAACGGACACAACCCAAACGAACACCACGGGGATGACCAATGACTAAGACTATCCTTTATGCTCGCGTTTCAACAGCCGACCAGACGCTAGATCATCAACGCACCCAAGCTGAGGCTGCTGGCTTCACCATAGATGAAGTGATTGCAGATCATGCCGTCAGTGGCGTGACCACAACTCTCAGGGAGAGGGAGGAAGGCAAGAGGCTGTATGACAAGCTACGCGAGGGGGACACCTTAGTGGTCCGCTGGGTGGACCGTTTAGGGCGCAACTATCAGGATGTCACAGACACCATCCGGGAGTTCATGCGCAGGGGCGTTGTCATCCGCACTGTCATCAATCAATTGACCTTCGATGGGGCCACCACGGACCCGATGCAGGAAGCCGTGAGAGACGCGCTCATTGCCTTCATGGCTGCCACCGCACAAGCACAGGCAGAGGCCCTGAAGGAGGCCCAGAGCGCGGGCATCGCAGCGAAGAAGGAGCGTTCACCTGAGAGCTACCTTGGCAGGAAACCTTCATATGACCGTAAGGCGCTTGAGCAGGTGGCGGGGATGCTACTTGATGGGTTTGGAACTACCGCCATTGCCAAGGCAACAGGCCTGTCACGGCAAGCAGTTCTCCGCATCAAGGCCGACCCGGTGCATGCTGAGGGCGTGTTGAGGGCATGGGAGG
>CANMQO010000017.1 GCA_947500055.1 uncultured Paracoccaceae bacterium | reverse complement strand
GATTTGCCTGACTGGCTGTGTTTAGAACTCGACGACGGCGCGGATTGATTTGCCTTCATGCATCAGATCGAAGCCGTGATTGATCTCTTCCAGCTTCAGCTTGTGGGTGATCATCGGGTCGATCTCGATCTTGCCGTCCATGTACCAATCCACGATTTTCGGCACATCCGTCCGCCCCGATGCCCCGCCAAACGCGGTGCCGCGCCAGCTGCGCCCGGTGACCAGTTGGAAAGGCCGGGTGCTGATTTCCGCCCCCGCGGGCGCCACGCCGATGATGATCGATTCACCCCAGCCCTTATGCGCGGCCTCCAACGCGGTGCGCATCACCTGCACATTGCCGGTCGCGTCAAACGTGTAATCCGCGCCGCCGCCGGTCAGCTCAACCAGATGGGCGACCAGATCGCCCTCCACTTTGGACGGGTTCACAAAATCGGTCATGCCGAAATGTGTGGCCATCGCGACCTTGCCGTCGTTCAGGTCCACGCCGACGATCTGGTCGGCACCGGCCAGCCGCAGCCCCTGGATCACGTTCAGACCGATGCCGCCAAGGCCAAAAACGATGCCCGTTGACCCAATCTCAACCTTTGCCGTGTTAATCACGGCCCCGATACCGGTTGTGACCCCGCAACCGATGTAACAGATCTTGTCGAACGGCGCGTCGCGGCGGACCTTGGCCAGCGCAATCTCGGGCACCACGGTGTGATTGGCGAAGGTGGAACAGCCCATGTAGTGATGGATGGGCGTGCCATCAAGCATGGAAAACCGGGTGGAGCCATCGGGGAGCAGGCCCGCACCCTGGGTGCTGCGGATCTTCTGGCAGAGATTCGTCTTGGGGTTCAGGCAATATTCGCATTCCCGGCATTCGGGGGTGTAAAGCGGGATGACATGATCGCCCACCTCAAGGCTGGTCACACCCTCGCCGACCTCAACAACCACACCCGCACCCTCGTGCCCCAGAATGGCCGGGAAAATCCCCTCCGGATCATCCCCGGAGCGGGTGAACTCATCCGTGTGACACAGACCGGTCGCCTTGATCTCCACCAGCACCTCCCCCGCACGGGGACCCTCAAGGTTCACCTCCATGATCTCAAGTGGCTTGCCAGCCTCAACCGCCACCGCAGCTATCGTACGCATCAT
>CANMQO010000016.1 GCA_947500055.1 uncultured Paracoccaceae bacterium | reverse complement strand
CGTTTCGTTCCCATAGTTCGTCTCCTTTGCTGCAATAAATGCTATCAAAGGAGCGGCATCAAACCGCGACAGGTCCACACTGATGGTGTCTTGAACGCTGTCGGCTATGAACCGGTGTTCTCTTTTGGACGGACTACCGGTCTCTCGACGGCAGACTGGCTGAGCAACCCGACGCTGGACCTTGGCGACAAGGCCCTGACAGCATTGCGCGGTGTCACGGCATCTGCTGTGCGCAGTGACTATGACTACAACCAGATCGACTACCGTGCGTTGACCTCACTGGTACCGTTCCAGAATGCCATGGTCATCCGCAACGGATTGCACATGCTGGGGAATAAGCTGCCCAAGTTCGGGGAGTAGATGGTGGGTGTGAGGGGGTCCCTTAGGGGGCCTCCTACGGCTTCAGTCGACATAAGCGGCAGTGCGGGACAAAGTTGCCTTATGCAGCAAATCATCACTCTAGGGATTCGCTGCAGTTTCTCAGCGGTGGCTTAGTTGCATTTTTCCCAAAACCCGCTCGGGAAACGAAAACCTATGATAGCGTCTTCTGCAAAGTCGTAATATTGCGGATTCACGCCCATTCGCATGCTGACCTCTCTACTAGCGCCGCATTCAACTAGAAACCTATCCATCATCGTAGTCAAATTCTGACCGTCGCTATCGACCAACCTAACCCAGAGTTCATGCTGACGCGAATTTGGTTGTTGCCAAAAAATTTCCAAATCAAAACTGGCAATTATCCAGCTTGAAGGGTTTCCAGCATCATCGTGGTAGTATGAAAGTAAGAAGTTCCGGATACTCAGCGCAATCTCACCGTTTTGCAATGGCACACCGAAATCAGCAATCCTCACTATTTTCCGTCTAGCGTTGAGATCATCGTCTTGAAGTAACTCAACAGTAAATTCACGTTTCGTTTCAGAGGTTTGCAATTTCTCTTTAGGGTTCTCTGACATTTAGTATTCCTCCAATAACCATTTGCTCATTATTGAAGCGGAACGAGTGTTCGCAAGCCTCCAAAAGCAAAAAGGTTGCGCGATAGAAAATAGGACTCTGAGCCGCCTTTCGCCCCACTCCTTCGGGTGCCCCTTAGCGGTCCCCGAATATTTCACCACAAAAACCTGTGCCCTAGAGATAATATATACAGGCGCGCATTTCCCCCGTGGCACCCCCTAAACAGACTCTC
>CANMQO010000015.1 GCA_947500055.1 uncultured Paracoccaceae bacterium | reverse complement strand
TCAAATATCGAGTGTATTTTCTTTTTCCCATTTGCTGAAGTGTGAAGCGTAGTCGTTCCATTCCTGGTGTTTCATTTTGAGGTAGGCGTCTGAGAATGCGGTGCCCATGGATTGTTTGAGTTCCTTGTCCTTGTCATAGGCGCGCAGGGCGTCGAGCATGTTGAGGGGGAGTTTCGGCGCGCCTTTGATCTTGTGGCCTTCGGCATACATGTCGATATCGTGCCGTTTGCCCGGATCGGCCTTGGAGCGGATGCCGGACAGGCCTGCGGCGATGATCACCGCCTGCAGCAGATAGGGGTTTGTGGCCCCGTCGGGCAGGCGCAATTCAAACCGGCCGGGGCCGGGGACCCGCACCATATGGGTCCGGTTATTACCGGTCCAGGTCACCGTGTTGGGCGCCCATGTGGCCCCCGATATGGTGCGCGGCGCGTTGATCCGTTTATAGCTGTTCACCGTCGGGTTGGTGATCGCGGCCAGCGCAGAGGCGTGTTTCATAATCCCGCCGAGGAAGTGCTTGCCGGGTTCCGACAGGCCGACCTCACCGGTCTGGCCTTCGCCTTCGCCGGCAAAGACATTTGTTTTCGCTTTGTCACCGGGTGCGTCCCAGACCGAGATATGCGCGTGACAGCCATTGCCGGTCAGCCCTTCGATGGGTTTGGGCATGAATGTGGCCCGGAACCCGTGCTTTTCGGCGACGCATTTGGCCATGAACTTGAAGAAGCTGTGCTTGTCGGCCGTGTTCAGCGCATCGTCGAAATCCCAGTTCATTTCCCACTGGCCATTGGCGTCTTCATGGTCGTTCTGATAGGGGTTCCAGCCCAGTTCCAGCATGTGATCAGAGATCTCGCGGATCACATCCAGCCGCCGCATGAAGGCCTGCTGGTCATAGCAGGGCTTGGCGGCGGTATCATAAGGATCGCTGATCCGGTCGCCCTCGGGGGTCAGCAGAAAGAACTCCGCCTCGATCCCGGTCTTGACATGCAGCCCCATCCCGGCGGCTTCCTCAATCAGCCGGCAAAGCACATTGCGCGGCGCCTGTTCAACGGGGGCATCCTCCATCACGCAATTGGCCGGCACCCAGGCGATGTCCCGGTTCCAGGGCAGGATGATCACCGCCTCGGGGTCGGGCACGGCCAGCATGTCGGGATGCGCCGGGGTCAGGTCCAGCCAGGTGGCAAAACCTGCAAAACCGGCCCCGTCCTGCTGCATATCCGCAATCGCCCGCGCCGGGACCAGCTTTGCCCGCTGCCCGCCAAAAAGATCGGTGAACGAGATCATGAAGTATTTGACGCCGTTGCTTTCGGCAAATTTAGCAAGATCAGTAGCCATGTTGATATCCCTGTCGTTGGAAAGAATGGGGCGCGGTCTGCTGCCAGCCGCGCCCTCGTTTTGGGTTAGTAAGATGTGTTTGGCTTGCCGGGGTACCAGTCGGTGCCCGCCAAGGGCACCCGGGCCATGGCGGCCGCTTCCATGGTCAGCGCCACCAGATCCTCGGGCTCCAGGTTATGCAGGTGGTTCTTGCCGCAGGCCCGCGCAATGGTCTGCGCCTCAAGCGTCATCACTTTCAGATAATTGCGCAGCCGCCGCCCGCCTTCGATCGGGTCAAACCGGGCCATCAGTTCCGGATCCTGCGTGGTGATCCCGGCCGGATCCTGCCCTTCATGCCAGTCATCATAAGCCCCCGCCGTGGTGCCGAGCTTGTTATACTCCGCCTCCCATTTGGGGTCATTATCGCCGAGTGCTATCAGCGCCGCCGTGCCAATCGCCACCGCATCCGCCCCCAGCGCCATGGCCTTGGCCACATCCGCCCCCGACCGGATCCCCCCCGACAGGATCAGCTGGACCTTGCGATGCATGCCCAGATCCTGCAGCGCCTGCACCGCAGGCCGCACAATTGCCAGCGTGGGCTGGCCCACATGTTCGATGAACACGTCCTGGGTGGCCGCCGTGCCGCCCTGCATCCCGTCCAGCACAACCGCATCCGCCCCCGCCTTGATCGCGAGCGTCGTGTCGTAATAGGGCCGCGCGCCCGCAACCTTCACATAGATCGGGACTTTCCAGCCGGTGATTTCGCGCAATTCCAGGATCTTGATTTCCAGATCATCCGGCCCCGTCCAATCCGGGTGACGACAGGCCGAGCGCTGGTCGATCCCCTTGGGCAGATTGCGCATTTCGGCAACCCGGTCGCTGATCTTCTGGCCCAGCAACATGCCGCCGCCGCCGGGCTTGGCCCCCTGACCAACCACAATCTCGATCGCATCCGCCTTGCGCAGATCATCCGGGTTCATGCCATAGCGGCTGGGCAGATATTGATAGACCAGCTTGGTCGAATGGCCCCGCTCTTCCGGGGTCATGCCCCCGTCACCGGTGGTGGTCGAGGTGCCCGCAGCCGAGGCACCGCGCCCCAGCGCCTCTTTGGCGGGGCCCGAAAGCGCCCCGAACGACATGCCCGCAATGGTGATCGGGATATCCAGCTCAATCGGGTTTTCCGCGTGCAGGCCCCCAATGGTCACGCTGGTTTCGCATTTCTCGCGATAACCCTCCAGCGGGTAGCGCGAGATCGAGGCCCCCATGAACAGCAGATCATCAAAAGAAGGCACCTTGCGTTTCGCCCCGCCCCCCCGGATGTCGTAGATACCGGTCGCCGCCGCACGGCGGATATCGCTGTTGATATCCTGGGTAAAGGTCGCCGATTGGCGTGGCGTGGTGTGGGGGATACCCTTGGCGTCATGTGTGTTCATTGCGGTATCCTTAATATGCGCCTGCATTATCGACGTCGAAATTGTAAAGATTACGGGCTGATCCGTAGCGGGTGAACTCGGCCGGATCGGCATCGATCCCTGCCTCCGCCAGCAGATCCCTGAGCAAGGTGATATGCTCCGGTCGCATCTCCTTCTTCTCGCAATCCGCGCCAAGGGATTTGACCGTGCCACGCACAAAGAACCGCGCCTCGTAACAGCTGTCACCCAGCGCATCACCCGCATCCCCGCAGACCACAAGATTGCCCGACTGGCCCATGAAGGCCGACATATGCCCGACACTGCCCTGCACGACGATATTGACGCCTTTCATGGAAATCCCGCAGCGCGATGATGCATTGCCTTTGACAACAATCATGCCGCCATGGCCGGTGGCCCCCAGATACTGGCTGGCATCGCCCTCGATCACGATCTTGCCGGACATGATGTTCTCGCCCGTGCCCGGCCCGGCAGAGCCATGGATATGCACCGTCGCCTGCTGGTTCATCCCCGCGCAGTAATAGCCGGTGGAGCCTTTCACCGTGACCTCGATCGGGGCATCCAGACCGCAGGCAATCGCATGCGCGCCGCGCGGGTTGACGATCTCCCAACCGGTCAGATTGGTGCCGGCGGATTGTGCATGCAACATCTTGTTGGTTTCGCGCAGGCCAATTTCTGTCAGATCGATTGTCTGCATCTCAGGCGGCTTTCTGCGATGTGGGGGCCTTGTCATGGCGCCAGAAGTAGACGGTGGCAGGCTCCGGCTCCCAGACCCGGGCGGTTTCGATCCCCGGCAGATCCACAAGGGCGCGATATTCGCTGCCAAAGGCCACATATTGATCGGTCTCGGCCATCACCGCAGGCTTGCAGGCAATCGGGTCGCGGACCACGCCAAACCCGTCTTTGGTGCCCACCACAAAGGTAAAGAACCCGTCCAGATCATCCAGAGAGCTTTGCAAAGCTTCCCCCAGGCTCGCCCCGTTCTGCATCTGCCAGGTCAGATAGGCCGCACCCACTTCGGTGTCGTTTTCGGTTTCGATATGAATGCCTTCGCGGCGCAGCTTGCGGCGCAGGCTGTTATGGTTCGACAGCGAGCCGTTATGCACAAGGCACTGATCATCGCCGGTGTTGAACGGGTGCGCCCCCATCGTCGTCACCGCCGATTCCGTGGCCATCCGGGTATGGCCGATACCATGGGTGCCGGACATGCCGGCAATGTCGAACCGGGCGGCCACATCCCGCGGCAGACCCACTTCCTTGTAGATCTCCAGGGCCGCGCCACGGCTCATCACCCGAAGGCCCGGATCAATCGCCGCAAGCGCCGCACGCGCCGATAAAAGACTGCCCGCCGGGATCGACAGAACCGCATGGGTGCTCTTGACCGACATCGTCACCGCAGCGCCCATCGCCGCACCAAGCGCCGCATCCAGACCCGCAAAACTGACATCCGGCGTGTCAGACTGCACCACCAGCTTCATCCGGCCCGCAACCTCATCACCATAAATCGCTATGCCCGCACTGTCAGGTCCACGATCCGTCATCGTCACCAACATCGACGTCAATAACCCCCCAAGCTCAGGCTCCAATGACGCATCCTTCAAAAATAAACCAACAATCCCACACATCAGCTATCTCCTTTC
>CANMQO010000014.1 GCA_947500055.1 uncultured Paracoccaceae bacterium | reverse complement strand
GTTTCGTTCCCATAGTTCGTCTCCTTTGCTGCAATAAATGCTATCAAAGGAGCGGCATCAAACCGCGACAGGTCCAAAGAAACCGGCGGCAGCAGCTAAGCCGATATCCAGACCCAAAGGTGGGTTTGAGCCTTCCTAGGCTCACCATCGCGTCAGATTCTTGCGGCCAGCCTGTTTCGCGCCTCACGGAGTTGGCTGCGTACGCTCGGAGGAAGCGCGATGTTCTCAATGACCCAATCCGCAAGCTCGACGGTTTCGGCCGCGCGCTCGCCTGTCGCACCCTGTTCGTCTGCCACAAGAATTCGACGGCCGAGAACCGGGTTCAGCGCAGAGCTTCCACAGCGAAGTTCCCCATGATCGTAGTCTGGCGCGAAGATGAGATTGTGGTTCAGGGCAGCGTGTCGTAGCTCCTCTGACGCTTGGGCGTCTGTCAGCTTGGCGAAGCGCGAGCCAACCAGATGAGGCATGTAGTCGGCTTGTCGTTCCAACTGCTCACGGAATGTGACTGTCGGCTGACCATGGCGAATGTTACCGAACAGATAGCTGTCGAGTGGGCAGCACAGGCGGCGAATCGCATAGACGACGCGGTCGAATTTGTAGAGGTCTTCGCGATGTAAGGTGTATCCGTAAACTTGATAACGATTGTGGGCATCGCCGTTGGCGGAAATCCGACCAACGAACTGCTCCACCGTTTCCACTCGCCAGTGCATGTCAATTTCGGTCGGCTTGATAAGCAAATCGGACAAAAGGTCACCTGCCAGTGCAGAGACCTCGGGCAACAGCAGTTCGAGGTCATGACCGTAAGACTGTCGTTCACCCGCTGCCCTGATCCCGGAATGTCCGTTCAGAAGCAGCACTGCCTTCATCATCTTTTCGAGGCAATGGGTCGCGTTCCATAGGAAGTCCAGCGCAAGGTTCCGCTGGAAGCACCACCGGGCGACCACGTAGTTCTGGTCAGCCGTGTCGAGATACATGTCGTAGACGATGTTGTTCCTGAGTGCCTGTTGCTGGGTGATCTCCATGCTGCCTCTCTGTTTAAGCCTCGTTTGAACGGAATTCGCTGTATTTTGCGGACGAGAAGAGGCCAGGGACTAGTCATCAGCGTCTGGTGCTCACCTCATACTGGTTCATCCGCCTTCCCGGATGCTGAGTGAATCCGTCCTTCTTTAGCGGACATCTGTGGCCGGACGGTACAGACATTCATGACCTCACCGTATAGACAAAGCCGTCTGGTGGTCCTCTATTGAAACGTTTGAATTTCAAAGCGATATTACCGTCAACAGAAGGATTAACGCATGTCTGATAAAAACAAAAGTGATGCTGGCAATGTCGTCCAGCTTCGACCGCCAAAAGCAGGCCGTGCCTCCGAGAAGAAATGGGGCAAACAGGTCATGGACCTCGGGTTCTGTATCGTGCCGTCTCTGCTGCTCAGGGCACAACAGCGGCTCGGCCTGAACCCCACGCAGCTCGCTGTCCTGATGCAGCTATGCGATTTCTGGTGGGAGGATGCACGCAAGCCCCATCCAGGCAAGAAGCTTCTGGCCGAACGGCTTGGCCTGAGTGAGCGACAGGTGCAGCGATACATAGCCGAACTGGAGCAGGCGGGCCTTGTCGAACGCATCGAGCGACGTGCGTCTCACGGCGGCAAGATGACAAATACCTACGACTTGAGCGGTCTGGTGGCGCGGCTGAAAAAGCTCGAACCGGAATTCCGTAAGGTCGAGGAAGACGTGAAGACCGAGCGCAAGGCCGTGGCGAAGCGCGGCTACAAGCCAAAACGCAAACCACCTGCTACCGCGAACTGACGAATTCAATGTCCTGAAATGCTGAGCCCCGGGCGCATACCTAGGGCAGAGGCGGGTCCGGGGCTAACGAGGCATATATGACCAGTCCCACCCCAAATGTCAAGAATTTTGACCTGAACGACGACATTCTCGATGAGCTGGAAGCATCGTTGTCGGCGGATCGGCTCGGGACATATCTCACCGCCACCGGTGGTGACCGGGCCGAAGCAGTCAGACTTTACACGTGGAATACGGCGGTCAGCGCGGCTTTCTATGGGCCACTTCAGGCCCTTGAGATCGCACTTCGAAACGCGATGAACCGTGAGCTGGCCAGCGTATATGGACAGACATGGTACGACAGCGGCAAGGCCGGTCTCGACAGTGGTTGCCTTGCACGGGTTGAGCAAACCAAGCAGGGGCTACGCAAGGACAAGTATCCAGACAATGCGCCTCATGTCATCGCCTCGCTATCGTTCGGTTTTTGGGTGTCCCTTCTGGGTCCGGGTGGCTACATCGACTGGAAAACGAAGACGAAAGCCAACTACGAGATGACGCTCTGGCGTCCTGCTCTGAGACGCGCGTTCCCGCATGCTGCTAGCATCTCCCGCAAGAACGTTCATACGCCGCTGAACTTCCTGCGCACTTTCAGAAACCGGATCGCTCATCATGAACCGATCTTCAACCGGCACCTTGAGAAAGACTACGAGAACATCCTTGAGATTGCTGCGTGGATCGCACCGCCTAAGCGGGCATGGATCGAGGCGCACAGCAGGGTGCCAGAGATGCTGGCAACGCCTCGAAATGCTGGCAACCTGAAGTTTTGAAGAACCGGGCCGGAAGGCCCCCCTCTCAGCCGGGCAATCTAAGTCGCCGCAAATCAGCATCCTCGCACAACGGTTGATCACCAGTTGCCATGTGCGAAAACATGCGTCGCGCGACCTCGCGGTAATCATCACTTAACAGCCCGAACCTGTGGAACGACGCTGCCGGGAAAGATCGGAAATTCACGCCCCCGGTCCCGGTGAATGTAGTATCTGCGCCAGACCGTCCTGCGCCACCTCGCAGCGCTGCCTCGATAGCTGGTTTGTCCATCTCGCGACCGATAACGGCGGCACGGCCACGAGCAGCTAGGTCATTCTGAAGGTACATCGAACCGGCCGTCTTCGACCAGTTAGGCTTCACGATCAGGGTGTGCATGGAGCGCAGGCCGCATTCGACCAGATACTGCATCAGGCGAAGCTCACCATCGTTGATACCGAACGACAGCTTGCCGCGCCATTCCATTGGATACTTGTGTTTGATCTCAAAGTGCCAGAGCTGGTCTTCGTTCAGAAAAATGCGGTCTACGTTCCAGAGATGACGGAACCACGGCTGAATGCCCCAGTTCAGGAAAACACGCGGGAGCACGACATTGAAACCAAGATCATCCCCGTGGCGCTCGGAGAGATAACCCCAGAAGCTTTGGTTGATCCGCTTGCGATCCCGGACACTTGACTGGATCGGTTCGAACGATGGTCCGAGGCGCTTGCCCACAGCTTCGGTTACGGCGTGCAAAGGACGCGCCTCACCATGGCGTTTCCCATCCGAAAACGGCACCGCAACAAACTCTCCATCGACAAATTCGACCAGCCAGACTGGCATTCGCGAACTCAGCGCCCCAAGATAACGGCCCAGCCCATCGCCCCGACTGCGTGCCCAGACAAAAGCAGCGACCCCTGCATTTCGACCCGGAAGACTGACAACCGCTGTGTCGACATCAACGAGCTGTACTTTCTGGTCGGATGCCTCGGTCAACGACAGCAGATACTGGTCGAAATAGCTCTCGAAGACGAGGCCCTCGATGAGCTGGTGTTTGTCCTCGGCCAGGATGGCCGCGCACACATCATGATCGCCAAGATCGAGGCCTTTCAGGGGGCCAAGTGGGGTCTGCATTTATGCCCGTCTGATCGTATTTGGGCTCACGCCGAAAAGACGCGCCAGCTCGGCGATTCCACGCCCTTGGTCATCTCTCATCACCCGGACCTCTTGGCGCTGCTCTGCCGACAAGGCAGCAGGGCGGCCGCCCACACGTCCTCGCTTCCGGGCGGAGGCAAGTCCTTCTCTGGTTCGTTCTGAAATCCGTTCGCGTTCAAACTGCGCTATGGATGCGAAGACATGGAAAACCAGCCGTCCGGCTGGAGTGGTTGTATCAATGTCCTCGGCGAGCGATTTGAAACCGGCTCCCTTCTTGCGGATTTCTTCAACTATCGACAGCAGGTCCTGGAGAGAGCGGCTGAGGCGGTCGTACCTGGTAACGATAACCACATCATCCGGGCGGATCTGATCGAGAAGCTTGGCCAATTCTTCACGGTTCGACTTCGAACCCGACACTTTCTCAGCCCAGATCCTTTCAGCGCCAGCGGCCTCCAACGCTTCGACCTGACCATCCAGTTGCTGATCCTCGGTTGAGACCCGAGCGTAGCCGACAAGCATTCCAAAAACCTTCCAAAACTTTGTATGTTTTGAATGGGGTTTGTGGCAGCGTCAAGCAGCCTTGTTCCAAGCATCTTCCAAAAACGACCGTTTTTGACCCCTGCACTTGTACATATCCCCAATTATCACTGATCTATTTGAACCAAATCATGTTTAGAAACAAAGCCGTGACAGCACTACCTCAGCAAGTTAGCTTTGCAAGCATTAGTCAGGGCGTTCATGCCAAAAGGTAGAGGGTACGGGATTGGACAAAAGCGAATTGAAGTCTGCACTTGAACGTGGGGTTCAGGGAAAAGCTACTTTATTTGTGGGTGCAGGCTTCTCCATAGATAGCATCAATTTTCAGGATCAAAATATCCCTTCCGTATCACCACTGCTTCAGCGGCTGAACCATGGATTAACAACAGATTCGAAGATGTTAGACGTAGCAGCCGGGAGATATCTCGAAACACATGGACCCGAAGACTATCTCGGCTTGTTAAGGTCAGAGTACAAGGCAAAGTCAGCCTCAGATGACGTAGTCGATATCATGAAGTATCCGTGGAACCGGATTTATACGACAAACTATGATGATGTGATCGAAAATTCGCTTAAAACTAAACGGCGATACAAGTCACTAGATCAAAACGACATATACAAGCGCCAGCCCAAGAATGACCTCCTGGTAGTGCATCTTCATGGTTTTATTGATAATTTTGACATAGATAATGTCAGCAAAGACTGCATTCTGGACTTTGAGTCCAATGTTGCAAATGAAGTCTATGATGGAGAATGGGGAGCACTTCTTCGTTCTGATCTAACAACCTCAGATGTCGTAATATTCATTGGCTACTCTTTGTTTGATCCTGAAATTCCAAAGCTACTTAAATATGCATCAAACCGTGAGCGCGTTTTCTTCATCAACAGCCCGTATCGGGATGAAGATTTGGAATATAGACAAAGGAAGTTTGGCCAGCCGATCTTTATTGGCCGACAAAACTTCTCGAAAATCACCAACTCTGCTGAAAAACAAGGGATGAAGCAAGATCGTGTGAGTTACTCCTGCTTCTCTAACGCTCGGCGGGACGTGGTAGATGACCGGGCACTAGATAACAAGAAGATCGAACAACTCTTCGCGTACGGAAAAATCGACGATGACGCCTTAGAGACAGACGTAGCTCAGGAAACACAACGGTATGTCATTGATAGAACACCCGTTGAGAAAGCCATTTCCAAATTAGCGTCCACCCAGTCGATGACAATATTCTATGGACCGCTGGGACACGGAAAGACGGTCTCGATACGTAAACTTGCTTCAAAGCTAGTGCGCAAAAATCAAGAAGTATTCTTTGCGACCCGCAATCTGGATGATTTTATCGCAGAACTCGGACAGATCGCAGCAAAACATCCAGGTGCAGCAATAATTTTCGAAGATATATTTAGGTATTCTAGAAAGTGGGACCAGATAAACCTTATAAGCAATGGAAAACTCGCGTTAATCGCAAGCTCCAGGATAAACATCCTGAACATCCGAAAAATGGACCTGATCAACGCGTTTTCTAGCTACGATATAGATTTCGTTAAGATATCTGAGTTTGATCTCCAAGAGCGGAACACTTTGGTTCCTATCGTTGACAGGGTGGGTATGTGGGAGGAGAAAGCTGCACTCACAACCGCTGCAAAGTGCAATGCAATCGTGAGCAGCTATGACAATAATTTTGCTGATCTATTGATAGGACTAATCCGATCCACGGACATTATTGCCCGATTTCGGAGTGAGCTCGATACTTTATCAGAATTTTCACCGACTGCTCACAAAGCCATAATGCTTGTATTATATCTGGAATTTATAGGTATCGAACCAGATGAAGACTTGCTTAAAGAAGCCTTAGCATTCGATTTTTCAGCTCTGGCTGACCAGAGTGAAATAGCGGAGATTTGGGGGATATTTACCGACGGTAACGGCTCAGACATATCTTTCAAAAGCAGTGTCGTTTCGCGCTATATGCTGATCCACGCCTGCGATTCTGAGAAACTGTTGCTCTGCCTTGGCGAGGCAGTCGAGTCTTTGTCGAAAGTGATGCATATCAGCGAAGACTACTACCATGCATTCAGGGAGCTTCTGCGGTTTACATACCTTAAAGGCGTGTTGGACACAAAAGAGCTTGGTTTGTGCCAGTCATACTACAGCAAGTTGTCCGATAACCCCGAGTGTCAAACTCACTCCCTATTTTGGCTTCAATCTGCGATGTGCGCAGTCGAAAATAGTGATTTCGTGAGTGCCGGAAGATACTTCAAAAATAGCTACAGCTATTCCAACAAGATAGACGGTTTCGTTCCGTTTCAGACTGACAACCAGATGATACGGTACATCTTTCTCCGCGGTGTCCAATCTGATTCATTCAATGAGACTGCATTTGATGATTTTATTAAGGCGCTAGAACTTATGCGAAAGCAAGCTGAGCGAGAGCGGCACGGTGGAGGAGGTCAAGCGTTCGCCTGGTCCGCTCAAATGCTGGAGTTCGTGGAGAAGTTTTCCCATGGTTTCGATACCAAACAGCGAAACGCAGTAAACGCGCGGCTGACCCAGTATTTGACTTTGATATCCTCAATACGCGAGAGCGGAGAGAACCGAGTTGGACGGAAGAAGAGCGTAGATCATTGTAAGCAAACAATTTCCCTTCTCAGGAGCTGACCTGCTAGAAGCTACAAACCATGACTTTTTACCTGAAGGTTGGGCAGTGCGTGGCGACCAACCATCCCGTAGGGCCTGTCGCATTAGTGACTGAGACCCCGGTCACGGTCCACCTCCCGGTCTATTTCCTTCTCACTCTCGACCTCGCGGTCTTTATTCGGCTCGTCTTCGATCTCCAGCCGTTCGCGTGGCTTGTTCAGCACATCGTCCAACCGCTCGCGGATCGACGGCTTCTCCCTGTCCTCCCCGCCTGCGTCCCGCTCGGCCCCCTGACCTTTGTCCAGCGCCTCCCGCAACCGCTCCTGCGCAGAACGCTTCGGTTCTTCGTCACTCTGCCCACCGCGCCCCAGTTCGTCTCGATCTGCACCGTCCCGCTCGGTGATCTGCGCCAACCGCTCCCGGATATCGTCCGACGCGCGCGGTCCGCGCTCTTTCGATGTCGCGGCCCTGAGTGCTGCCAGACCGGCGGACACACGCCCCTCCCCTGCCTCGCGCTCAATTCCGTAGGTCTCGCGCGCAATATCCAGCCGTTCGCGCATTTCGCGGAAGGCGGCGCGGGCCTGGCGGGCAGCATGGACCACGGCCCCGCGTTCCGTCACCGGCACATACTCCCGGCCCTCACGCTCGGCCATTGACTTCGCGCGTCGTTCCATGGAATTGGCCGCTGGCCCCAGCTTCAGCTCCGGATCACGGTCCAGCTCCTCGGCGGAGAGAGTGTCACCACGTTCCTGCGCCGCCTCACGCTGCTTCTCAAGGGACCGATGATCGACACGCTCAACCTCACCGACACGCTCAAGTGCCCGGTTCTGCAATTCAGCCCAGACGCCGCGCATCTGCTCGATCTCGACGCCGCCGGTCTTCGCGGAATCCAACACCCGCGTCTTGGCCGTGAACCCCTCCGGCTCAAGCCGCCGGGTGCTGGTCAGAACGTGGGCGTGATGGTTACGCTGATCGCCTTCGCGGTGCGGCGCGTGGATCGCCACATCGACGGCAACGCCGTAGCGACTGACCAGCTCCTCGGCAAACTCGCGGGTGATCTGTGACCGGTCCTCGGCACTGATCTCGGATGGCAGGGCCAGCTCCCATTCGCGGGCGGTGACGGAGTTACGGCGGGTTTCGCTGGCCTCAGCCTCGTTCCAGAGTTTGGACCGGTCCTGCGCCCAAGCCGGGGCATTCTCGGGGGCGACAATGAACGTCTCCTCGATGCCCTGCTTGCGGGTGTAGTCATGGACACGCCCCTCACGTTGGCATTCGATGCGCTCACCCGCACGGTAGGCTCCCGCCGCTGTCGCAGTGCGTCCGGCAGAGCGTTTGATCGTCTTCACGGAGAGGTGGTAGCTGGCCATCAGCACCCCACCGAACAGAGACGCAAACGCTGCCGCTGCGCCGCGTGGCTGACCCCGGCTAATGGCCCCGCATTGGCCGTCCGGTCAGCCGTCTTTTCCCCGCAGGCTCGCGCCCCACAACGCTGGGGCCGGAGGGGAAAAGACGGCCCCGTTGAAGGGGTGCATTGCACCTCTGAGGCGCGGGCTTGCCTGTTATCTGCCCCCAGATCCCCAGCCTTATGATGGGCGGGATATGGGGACAGATGACAGGCGGTTTGCCACCGGCAAACCCGGTTCGTGGGGGCACCGTCAGGTCCGACGCCATGAACCTCCCGCTGAGGTGACGCCAGAACTAGACCGGCCCCCACCGTGGGGCATCGGGCGAGGTTCTGGCACGACACTACGGGACGCGATCCAACGGCACACGTTGGTCCTAGAGGGTTTGGGAGAGGCGATACCATCTCCCATTTCGATGCGCTCTGCATCGAAGGGGTCTGCCATCGGCTGGGGCTTTGCCCTGAAGAGATCGTACGCAAATCTCGGAACCGTAGGTGGAGAGTTTGCATAAGTGCGCCCTTATCCTTTACAGGCCTACGGGTAATCTCTAGCCTCTGAGGTTGTAAGTCAACATTTCCACCCACAAATCCAAAAGTGGAAACACGCGATATGGCAGAGACAGAACTTGAACGGGCGGAGAAACGCTACGCCCAGGCCAAGGCACGCCTTCAGGGGCTGAAGAACCGGGAAGCCACCCGACAGCGCAAACTGGACACCCGGCGCAAGGTGATCCTCGGGGGTGCGCTACTTGATCTGGCGGAACGGGATTCAGGCGCTGCCGCGATGCTGGATCGGCTGGTGCGCAACCTTGCACGTGAACAGGATCGGAAGGCCTTCGCGGACTGGACAGCTCCCGGCAACAAGAACCCCTCCCCTGCCCCCATTGCGAACGATGCCGCAGATGATGGCGGCGCGTCCTGATGCGGGGATTGTTCCGCATCTCTGACGCTTTGTTCCGATTCTTCGGTCGGCTGATCTTCACGCCCATTCTGTTGGGGTGGATGATCGGGGCCGTCCTGTTTGGCGCGATGCTCGGATCACTTGTTGCCACGCCATTTATCTTTGCGTTCTACGATCAACAGCCCGGTGAAAGCGCATGGCAATGGCTGGTGTTTGGTCCGTTCATTTTCATCGGTGGCGTCTTCGGGTTCCGATACTGGCGCATGGTCTCCGGGGCCGACGCCTACTTTGGGCTGACCGGTGACAGCCACGGCTCGGCCCGCTTCGCCAGCCGCAAGGAACTGAAAAAGCTTCAGGGGGAAGACGGGCTTCTGATCGGGCGCAATCCCGGCACAGGCAAGCTCCTGCGCTATGACGGTCCCGCCCATTTGATCACCCTCGCCCCGACACGGGCCGGGAAAGGCGTCGGCACCGTGATCCCGAACCTGCTGGCAGCGGAACGGTCGGTCCTGGTCATCGACCCCAAAGGGGAGAATTCCCGGATCGCTGGGGAAGCGCGGCGGCGCATCGGAACCACCCATGTCCTCGATCCGTTCGAAGTCAGTGGCCAGCCGTCTTCCGCCTATAACCCCCTCGACCGGCTGACCCCGGATAGCCTCGATCTGGGCGAGGATGCGGCCTCCCTGACAGAGGCGCTGGTGATGGACCCGCCGGGCCAAGTCTCTGAGGCGCACTGGAACGAAGAGGCCAAAGCCATCCTCGGCGGACTGATCATGTTCTGCGTCTGCCACGAGGACCGTGACCGGTGTACCCTCGCTACCGTCCGGGAATATCTCACCCTGCCCCCGGATCGGCTGCGCGCGCTGCTGGAGCTGATGCAGGACAGCGATGCGGCGGGCGGGTTGATTGCCCGTGCCGCCAATCGGTTCCTTGGCAAGGCGGATCGGGAAGCGGCCTCGGTGCTGTCCAACGCACAGCGTCACACCCATTTCCTCGACAGTCCCCGGATTGCCAAGTGCATGGCGCGGTCAGACTTTGCCTTCTCGGACCTGCGCCATCGGATCACATCGGTATTCCTGGTGCTGCCACCCAACCGGATGGACGCCTACAGTCGCTGGCTGCGCCTTCTGGTCTCTCAGGCCCTTCAGGACATTGCACGGGATGCCGAAGCCTCCGTGGGCGCTCAGGGGCCCTCTCAGCGCCTCAAGGCCCCTGCCCTCTTCCTGCTGGATGAATTTGCCGCCCTGGGCCGCCTAGAGGCTGTGGAACGCGCTATGGGGCTGATGGCAGGCTACGGGCTTCAGCTCTGGCCGATCCTGCAGGACATGAGCCAGCTCAAGGACCTCTACGGCGACCGGGCAAACACCTTCATTGCCAATGCCGGGGTGCAACAGGTTTTCGGCGTGAATGACTTTGAGACAGCCAAATGGCTAAGCCAGATGATTGGCCAGGAAACCACCGGGTTCCAGACCGACAGCTACAAACCGGGTGACAATCCTAGTTTCAGCAACAACCTCACAGGCCGCGACCTGCTGACCCCTGACGAAATCATGCAGATGCCGCCAGACATTCAGCTTCTGCGCGTTCAGGGCCAGCCCTCGGCCTTGGCGCAAAAGCTGCGCTACTACGCCGACCCGGAGTTCAAGGGACTGTTCGTTCCGGAAAACCAATAATCCGAAAGAGGACCCGTCATGACTGATCAGCCAGACCTCCCTGCCCTCTCGGATGATGAACTACGTGAAACCTTCGACCTTATGGCGACGGCCATTGCCAGTATGTCCAACCGGATCGACGATCTGACCACGGTGGCCGACAAACAGATCAAGGTTTCGACAGAGGCACGGATCGCGGCCTTCGCGGCGCGGGATCAGACGGACCCGAAAGCGTTCGGTCAGCTCGTAGGCGAAGTCATTGATGGTGAGATAGACGAAAACCTTGGGCGTATGGCCCGCATGGCAACTGATTTGCTCAAGGTCTCCAACAGAACGGAGGAAATTCTTAAGAAAGCTGAAGAGGATAAATCCACTGCTCTCCGCGATCTTTGGGACCGGGAACAGAAAATGGATCGCTTCAAGGCCCGTCTGCCTTGGTTTGGTCTGGGCGCTGTTGTTCTGGCTTTGGCGATGGCGATGCTGCTTCCTCGTTTCTTAGCATCCTACCCATCAGGCTGCGCTGTCCTTGGTGGTGTTTGGCAAACGACAACAACGGGCGTGAATGCGTGCGTATCCTACCATCCGTGATTTGGTGGAGTGCCGGTTGGGACAGGCCTGTCCCGCAAGCTGTGTGTTATATATGTGTTATAAAAGGTGTTACGAGAATCGATGGCTTTTCAAGCCTTTGATATCATTTCCTGAATCATGCCTCATTTAACCTGTCGGTGTGTAGAGTATCGAAGAACGGTGGGTAGACTATCGAACAAAGGTGTGTAGAGTATCGAAGAACTTTCGGGTCTGGTGGGCAGACTGTCGAAGAATGGTGGGTAGAGTATCGAATAATGGCACGACCTCGCAAAAGAACAGCTTTGCTCCCGCAGCGGCATACAGAGCCGGACCTGTTCGTGTGCGATATTCTCGATGCTACGCCTAAAAGCGACAGGGCCTCGATGGAGCATCCTCTGTTCTCACTTTCAGTCAAGAAAGACATGTCCGCTTTCGAGTATGAACAAGGCAACGTAAAGGTCAAAATAACTCCTGCTGCTGAGGAAGGCCGTGCCAATGTCTTTGATAGGGACATTCTGATTTACGTACTGAGTCAGCTTATGGCGGCGAAGAATGAAGGGCAGGAAATTGGACGGCGCGTCCGTATTTCGGCCCATGATTTGCTGAAAGCAACCAACCGGCACACGACAGGACAAGCCTACGCAACTTTGCGCCGCGCCCTCACCCGTC
Organism: uncultured Paracoccaceae bacterium; assembly: GCA_947500055.1. GTDB lineage: Bacteria > Pseudomonadota > Alphaproteobacteria > Rhodobacterales > Rhodobacteraceae > Yoonia. The sequence goes on along the minus strand of CANMQO010000014.1, from coordinate 6,356 downwards.
TCCAGTTCACCCAAATCGAGACGAACATCCATGATCATGGCGTGGGCGAATGGCGCTCAATCTCGTTTATTACTGACGCCAAGATCGTCAAGGAAGACTCCACTGGTCGCCTTCTAAGCGTAGAACTGGAAATGGGTGATTGGCTCGTAAAAGCCATTGAAAACAAGAATGTTCTGACGCTGCACAAGGCGTATTTTCAGTTAAGAAAGCCTCTGGAGCGCCGTCTTTACGAGTTAGCTCGTAAACACTGTGGCAAGCAGGAAGTCTGGCGGATTGGCCTAGACAAGCTGCAACACAAAACCGGTTCCACGTCCACGTCTAAGGAGTTCAAGCGGCTGGTGAAGGCGATTTGCAAGGCCGATGCGGACCAATCCCATATGCCGGACTACCGTTTCACACTATTGCATGATGTGCTGGAAGTCTCACCAAAACCCGAATTTTTGGATGTCTACGGCGACCCTCTTGCCCTTGCGTCGGACATAACTGTTCGTTTGTCTTCGGCGGCATATGAACAAGCCCGTGATGCCGCCCCGACATGGGATGTCTATTTCCTTGAACAGGAATGGAGGATGTGGATGAGTGAGCCGCCCCGGCATCCTGACGGGGCGTTCGTCGGCTTCTGCCGCAAGTGGTATGAGCGCAAAGGTAAAGCCCCATAACACATAACAGATACGGCATATCTATTATCACTTATGGGTTATGTGTTGACTGTTATCTGTTAAGAGATAAGGTATGCAAAAAAGAGAGCAGATCATGACGCAAGTTATCAGCGTAGTGCAGGAAAAAGGCGGTGCCGGGAAAACAACCCTTCTGACAGCTATTGCAAGTCTGATGGTTGAAGACGGCGCAAAGGTTGCGGTGATAGACACTGACCCGCAAAGGCATCTGGAAGCTTGGGCCAAGAAGGATCAAACCAGCTTAGATTGGCTCTACGAAGAGGATGACGAAAAACTCATCCCAACCGTCAAAGCGCTGAAGAAGGCTGATCCTGCTTACGATGCCATTTTTGTGGATACTGCAGGGTTTAAGTCTGCGATGTCGATGCATGCCATCGCCGCTGCAAATCTGATCCTGATCCCCTCCAAAGCAAATGAAGCGGACGCCAAGGGGGCGAAAAGAACGTTTTCTCATGTGCAAAGCGTTGCCGAGACTATGGAAAAAGACATTCCGGCACTTGTGGTGATGATGGACGTAGACACACACACCAACATCACACAGGCGATAACTGATGCACTGGACGCCCAGAAAGTGCCGCGCCTTAACGCCATGTGCGCGCACCGTACCGGATTTAAGGAAATGACCTCTACGGGCCAATCACCGCAGGGTTCGGCTCGACGGTCTGCACAATCAGTCTTGGCTGATTTGCAGGGCAGGGGTCTGATCAGTTTTTACAGGAGTGGGTCATGGCCAAAGTCAGCGTAAATCTTGATGATGACCTAGATGGCGACGATAGCGCTCAGAAATTGAAAGAACTTGCGGCTCCGCTGCCAAGCGTAAGCAAAGCCAAATCTTCGGCCTTGAAAGATGCTCCACGCGTCCAGTTTTCTTTCACAAATGTTCCCAAGCCGATTAAAGAAGCCTTTGCTTCAGAGGCCCAGAAACGCGGCGTGACCCAGAAAGAGTTGCTGTATGAATGCTTGCGGGCCGGTGGGATCAACATTCCCGACACGGCTGAGATTGATGGGCGCAGAAGGTAACTGTTATCTGTTATCTGACCAATAGCTACCTTTGCCGCGCTCGAACTTCACCAATGAAATCCCCGACAGACCAAAGCCAGCCGCGCTGCGCATCGGTGTAGCTGCCATGAACGGGGGAGGGGACGACAAGCTGAAGGCTCGACGCCTCCATCTGGTCAGTCTGTGGCTCTGAAATCCCCGGCTCCAGTGTCAGAAGGTGCTTGCGGCTGATCTTCTCGGCTTCCGCCAGAACCTGCCGCCAGCGATCCTTGCAGGTGGACTTGGCCCCCAGCATCGTCAGACGGGCATCGCCTTCGGCTGGTGCTGCCTGATAGGTCTCCAGATCGGGAAACAGAAAGTCCGGCTTGTGCTTGTGTTCTGTGACGGCACCCCGGACATGCCGGATGTCGTGCGCCCTCAGAACAGCGGCCAGATGGTTCTCCAGCGAATGTCCCATGCGGGATTTGCGCCGGTTCTGCACACTCAGGGAAAAGCTGATGAACCCGTCAACGTCCGTGCCGGTGTCATCAACAAACCCCGCCTCGATCCGCGACGACACCACCTTGCGCTCCAGCCGCCGGAACAAAGCCTCTTCATGGTCCAGCCACGCGATGAGAGCTGCATCCGGGTCATCCTCGGCGCGCACCTCGGGCAGGGTGAGGCGGGCCAGATCGGAAAACGTGGCCGTCTTCGGAAATGTTGTGCCGAACTTCTCGATGATGCTGTCCAGCTTGTCGGCTTCGGGTTCCTCAAACTCGACGCCAATCTCGTCCAGAATGAAGCGGGCGGCGAAGTCCAGTTCCGGTTCCTCGTCGGAAAACTCGCGGGACACGAACGACTTGCCCTCGGGTCGCAGCCCAAACAGCCAGAAAAGCTGCTGTTCGCTGGTGGACCCCTCGGGGGCCACGATGAACCACAGGACACCGCCTTGGTCTTTGGCGAGAAACAACGTGTCTCCGGCCTTCATCGCCTCCGTAACAGGGTTGGAGGGGTAGTAGAGCCGCCATTCGGCGGCGCGAGGCTTGTTGAGGCGCGCGTCGTAATGCGTGGCCCAGCTCTCCTCGGTGAAACCCTCCTGATCGCCGCCCAGCCAGATATAGATCGCTGGGAACTTTTCCTGGTGGTTCTCGCCCAGAAAGTCGTCCCGCATCTTCTTCGTGGTTCCGACTTCGTGCTGGTTGGATGTTTTTGGCTCGGCATCGACGGCAGACAGACGCTTGACCCCGACACCCTCGAAATAGTCAGACAGTTGCCCGCGCTGCATCGCCCCTTACCTCCAGTGTTTTTATATCTGATTTCAACCATATGGCGCATTGATCGACAACGCCATCGAAGGGCAGGCGGGTCTTGCCCTTCAGGGCGCACTCCCAAACTGTTCCGATGCGCCATCCCGTCGCCGTCAGCGTCTGGAATTGCCGCCGGTCCCGTTCGATGTTCGCCCCGATCTTATCGCGCCAGAACGCTTCCCGGCTCTTTGGCCAACGAAACAAATGACAGTCGTGACCATGCCAGAAACAGCCATGGACGAAAATCACAGCATTCCGGCCTGTGAACACAAGGTCCGGCTTTCCGGGCAGGTCTTTGCGATGCAGCCGAAAGCGGAATCCGCGCCTGTGCAGCGCGGACCGGATCGCCAGCTCCGGTTTGGTGTTCTTTTCCTTGATACCGGCCATCATCCGGCTTCGTGTTGCGGCTGAAACGCTGTCCGCAGGCATTACTCCGCAGCGATACCCGGCTCGGGCAGGGGGAGCTGCACCTGAACGGTCTGGGGAACTTCGCGCCCGTCCAGCTCCATCGCCTCGATGATGCGCGGCTGCATGAGCTGCGCGACGGCATTGACGACAGGCACGACAACGGCGTTGCCAAACTGACGGTAGCCCTGTGTGTCAGACACGGGGATTTTCCAGTTGGTTTGACCCGGCTTCTCAAAACCCATCAGACGGGCACACTCGCGCGGGGTCAGGCGACGCGGGCGGTCGCCGTTCTGTGCAATGAGGATTTCGGAGCCATCCTTGTAGTAACGCGCGGACAGGGTGCGGGCCACGTCATTGGGGCCGAACAGCGAAAACCCAAAACCGTTTCCGGCCTTGCGGTGCTTTTCCTTGTAGCCCTGAAGGTAATTCCACATGTGTTCGGTAAGGGTGTATTTCGGATCGACTTTCTTATCGAGGATCGACCCCAGTGTCGGGCCGTCGCCTTCAGGAATGGCAAGCTGATCGAAGTCGAACTCGATGCTGTGATCCTTGAAACCGACAATGAAAATGCGCTCGCGCTTTTGCGGCACCCAGGGTGTCGAGCTGATGACATTGTGAAAAACGCGATAACCCAGCTCGTTCTCCAGCACATGGATGATGGTGGCAAAAGTCTTGCCACCATCATGACGCTCAAGGTTCTTCACGTTCTCCAGCAGGAAGGCCGGGGGCTGGTGATGGTCGATGATCTTGGCCAGATCGTAGAACAGCGTTCCCTGTGTGTCGCAGAGGAAGCCGTGCGGACGGCCAAGGGCGTTTTTCTTGCTGACGCCCGCAATCGAGAAAGGCTGGCACGGGAACCCGGCCAGAAGCACATCATGGGCCGGGATTTTCTCGGGCGCATCTGCGTAGGGCCGCACGTCCTCGGCAAAGATATGTTCGCTATTGGCAGGCTCCGGGAAGTTGGCGCTGTAGGTCTCCCGGCTGAACCGGTCCCACTCCGCAGTGAACACGCACCGCCCGCCAATATTCTCAAATGGAATACGAATGCCGCCGATTCCGGCAAAGAGGTCGATGAACCGGAAGCCCTCGGGCCGTGCGCCAGTGCAGCGCGCATCCGCTGTCTGGCGCAGCTTCTCCAGCCGAAGCTGGTCGATCCGCTTGCCTTCGCCGTTGATATGACGCCGAACTGTCCGGGGGTTCACGTCCAAAAGCTCTGCCGCCGTGTCGATGTCGAGACCGGCGCGCTCCATCAACTCTGCAAATTCCGTCCGTGGATGTGCGTTCATGTGCCTGCCCCTGATCTGTGTCTGTTATTGACAACATGTCATAATCTGTCCCAGCGGACTTGGGAACCCTGTTTCTGTCGTTTGTTCATATTTTGTTCTAATATTGGGTTAAACTTTCATGGGAGAGGCTCAGCTCACGAGAACTCAGTTTTTTATGGCGGTGTTGCAATACGGATGGGTGATCTGACCATTGTCAGAGTCGCCCATACCACCATCGCTCTTGCGCTTGATGTGATCGTAGGAAGCTGACTTGTTGGTATCCACGAGACCGCTACAGATTGGACAAGTCAGAGCATTGGTTAGAGACTGACGGAGATAAATCGCTGACTTTGCTTCATCTGTGAAGTTCTTTGCAGCGCCCTCAAGTTCGGATGCCACAAGTTTCCCCTGCAAACCGAGCAATTGCAGCAACTGGTTGGTATCAACCTCCTCCTCGTTCAGAAAACTGTTCACGAGGCCGGAAAACATGCCGCTAAGACGTTCCACTCGTTGCGTGCTGCCAATCTGGACAATTGCCTGATTGATTAGGGCCTTATTTGCGATCAAGAACTTCTCCAATGAACCACGGCCCTTGATAAATTTTCTGAAGAATTCTTTGTTGTTGTCTTGGATCGCACGCGCAAAAACCCGTGTGACAGCAAGGAAAAGATAGTCGCTGTGTTTGCCACGGTGGTTATAGAAATATACTGCTGGATGAAGACCGAGACTTGCAGCATCGTTGCCCGTGATGCGCCGCATCACATTTGCACATTGGTTTAGAGCCTTTACCGTCGCTGTTCCGTCACCATCCGGATTATTGATGAGCCAGTCTTCTTCATCGACGTCTGGCTCGCGCGCCGCTGTGGCAATGAAATCCATCAACAAATTCAGAGCCCCAATCGGTGATGATCGGCCACCTAAAGGCAAATCTAGAGTCTTGATCGGCTCATTTATCTCTGGCTGAAATAGCAGCTTGTGAAGCTCAAGAGCCGACTCTTCAATCTGCTTTTTCGCGTCTTCGTCAAATCGGGACCAGTACTTGTGACCAGTACCGGCTCGCACAATAGATCGCGCCGAGATTGCTACTGGATTTCTGCGTTCCCGGAGCAAACGCTCCTCGGTTTTGTGTAGTGGTGTACCCTGGGTGTTGATTTTGAAAAACGAAGTTTCTGCCTTCTCAGCATCACCTTCCACCCACTGGAGTGACAGCGATCGTGTAGCTAGATTCCGGGCACGCTTTTTTAAAATGCCATCTGAATAGCTTTCTTGGTCAATCATCGCAGCTCGCAGCGCCGAGTATGTACCAATCTCTCGATTGACCAGATTGCGCACTCTCTTCGCGACCCGCTTCTGATCTTCAGGAATAGTGCCCAAGTAGAATTTCGAGGAAATCGGCCCGTCGCCATAGTCGTCTTCAATCCATGCTCTGAGCGTACTAATCCGGTGACCACCGTCGATGACAAACACATGGCTGGGGGATTGCCACAAAATCACGGATGGAACCAACTCGTTGTCTAGAAAGCTCTTCAAGAACACCAAAATTTGCTTGGGGTCCCAATGGTTTGTCTCACGTTGAAAGTCAGGCTTTCTGAGCCGGTGAACTAAAAGGGAATCCTGCTTCAACTGCTCAATAGAGAAAGTCTGTATGGACCTGTCACGTTTTGATGCCGCTCCAAGTGCTCGTTTAGGCCACTTTCCTTTCGAAGGCGACCGGGCTTTTC
>CANMQO010000013.1 GCA_947500055.1 uncultured Paracoccaceae bacterium | reverse complement strand
CGTTTCGTTCCCATAGTTCGTCTCCTTTGCTGCAATAAATGCTATCAAAGGAGCGGCATCAAACCGCGACAGGTCCAGCCCCAAACACGCGGATTCGCAGATCATTTTCGCATCCTGCGGCAACTTGGCCGCACCAAAGCATACCACGGGCACCGTCGTGATACCGAAGCAGAACATGGGCATTGTCGCCGAGTTGCTTGCCGGGCACAAAGCTCTGGATGTCCGCCGAAAGTGCTTGGGCGCGAAGTCCAGTGACAAAGCTTGCCAAATGCCATCTATGGGTACCGATATCGGCAGCGGCACCGCCGATCCCGCTTCGAGAAGGGTCGGTGCGCCAGGCGGCTTGCTTGTTGTCCGCTGGCGGAGCCCCGGCCAGCCAATCCTGAGCATATTCGACCTGCACAAGACGGATATCGCCCAGATCGCCGGCTGCGATCCTTTCGCGTGCCTCGCGCACCATAGGGTAACCAGAGTAGTTATGAGTCAGGACAAACGGAGCATCGGAGCTTTGCACCTCCGCCGAAAGCGCCATCGCATCCTCGCACATTCCGGCCAGCGGTTTGTCGCAGATTACATGGATGCCACGCTGGAGAAACGCATGTGCGACCGGCAGACGCATGTGGTTCGGAACCACGACTGACACCGCCTCGATGCCGTCGTCGCGCTCAGCTTCACATTCGACCTTCCCGACAAAGTCGCAGTAAGTGCGGCCTTCGGGCAGTCCGATCTCGCGGGTGGAAGCCATCGCTTTTCCCGTGTTGGAGACAAGGCACCGGCCACGAAGTCGAATTCGGTGACAGCAATAATGAAAAGCAAGTTTACGCCAACGCATTCGTTTCTAGGACGTACCATCTTACGTGGTGTTCATGACGCTTTAGATTCCTACCTGCGGCGCCATGCCTGCGTGCGGCTCAGAACGCCACGAGAAGCGATTAGATGAAGAATCCGCGCGGCAGCATTTGTGTAGAAGATCATCATGCCCATCGCAGCGGCAGGCGCGATATCGCCGGCATCATCCATGTTCAGCACAGCGATAGATGCCAACGACGTTTTGGGCGAATACAGAAACACCACCGCAGATACCGTCGTCATCGCATTGATGAACAGGTAGATGGATATGTCCAGTATCGCCGGAAGGCTAACAGGCACCGTCACGCGGGTGAACAGCTTCAGCGTCGGCTGTTTCAACGAAGCCGAGACAGCTTCAAATTCGCGGTCCATCTGCTGCAGCGCCGTCGTCGCGGTGAGGTGCGACACCGTGTAGAAGTGCGTCACCGTACAGATCACCAGAATAGCCAGCGTTCCATAGAGAAAGTGAAGCGGATTGTCCGGGTTGTTGAAGAAGAAGATATAGGCCAAGCCCAATACCATCCCCGGGATTGCCATCGGCAGCATGGCAAACATCTGAAAGATCGCGCGGCCGGTCTTGAACCCGTTGGACTTCTCGACCAGATAGGCGCCGAAAAAGATCACGGCCGTGCCCACAACCGCGGTAAGCAAGCCCAGCTTGATCGAGTTCAGGTAGGAAGCCCAACCACCTCCGTCCATCCGGTCAAATTGATAGTTGTTCAGGCTGAAACTCAGGTCATAGGGCCAGAACTTCACCAGTGCGGCGAACTGGCAGATGCCGAGAATGCCAAGAATGAAGATCGCGATTAGACTGGAGAAGGCAAAAAGCGTCCAGTCGAGGCGTGCGTTCGGCGATGGCGCATAAGGCACAGAGCGCGCTGATAACAGCGCCACTTGTTTGCTTTGCACAAGTCGATCAACGGCAAAGGCCACGATGGCGGGCAGCACAAGCACAACCGACACAACCGCACCCATCTCGAAATTCTGCTGGCCGATAACCTGTTTGTAGATATCCACCGCCAAGACGTTGAACTGGCCCCCTATCACCTTGGGCAAGCCGAAATCCGTAATGACAAGGTTGAAGACAACAAAAGCCGCAGACACAAGGCCATAACGCGCCCCGGGTATGGTGACCGTCCAGAACGTGCGCCAGGGGCTACCGCGCAAGACGACAGAGGCCTCGTAAAGGCGTGCATCCGAGATCGACAGAGCTGTCGAAATGATGAGAAACGCATGCGGGAATGTAAAGAAGACCGATCCAATAACGATCCCGATCGGTCCGTATATGGAGGCACCAAACAGGAGTTCTTTCAGAAAACCCTGGTTGCCGAACAGATAGACCAGCGCGATTCCCGGCAGCAGCGACGGCACCAGAATGGGCGCCATCGCCACAAGACGAAAGAACCCCTTGAAACGCATGCAGGAGCGATTGAGCGCGTAGGCAAACCAGAATGCAAGTGTCACCGTGATGATGGTGCTGATCACTGCAATAATCACCGAATTCATAATCGATTGCGACAGTGCTGGCGTCTCGAAATAGGTCCGGAAGTTGCCCAGCCCGGTCTCTTTCACAGGACGCAACTGGACCCGCCGAAAGGTATTACTGTCCAACTCGATCCACTCAACGCTTTGATTCAGCGTTGAACCAACCAGAAAGCGCCCGGCGTCCGTCGTGTTCCGGAGCCTGTAGTTTACCGGGCTACGGAAGCTGAAATCAGGGAAAAACTGCGTTACCCCGATGCGTCCGTCCGACCCGGCATTCAAATCGCTTGCTGATACAACGCCAAGTTCCTCGTTCAGCGCCAATAAAGTAACCGGGGCGCTAAAGTTCTCACCACTTTCGTCGCTGACCTGAACCTCGTAGGCCGCCAAGTCGAACGTGTAGGTGGAAAACGATTTGGACAACATCGCATAAAGCGGGAACACCATCGTCACGACCAGATAGAGGCCGATGACGATCATGCTGCCACGCATGACGATATCATCGCGCGATAGTTTGCCCCGGACTACCCTTTTGGACTCGCTGCTTTCGATTGCTGAGACGGTCGCCGTTTCGGTCATGCCGCCTGCTCCATCCGGGAAAAGGCCATCAGACGCCCCTTGGGCAGTTCGATCAGCATGTCCCCGCCTTCAGCCAACTCCAGGCGCCGAACGGCGTTAATCGAAAAATCTGCGATCAACTCGTTGCCGCCAAAGATGGGGTGCTGCAAGCGGCAACGCCAGAAGGAGCCAAGGAATTCCATCTCGGAAACCGTAACTTTGATCGCGTTTGCTTCTGTTTCAACGGTGTCGTCGGCACCGGGCGAACGTGCGCCATCGCCGTGTGGGATGATATCATTGGGGCGGATCGCGGCGATGATATCTTCGCCTTCAGCAAATGCATGGGGCAAAGACTCCATGTCACTTTCGACGAATTTAACCCGTTCCGATTTCCCGGCGATCGCTGGAATCTGGTTCATCTCACCTATGAAATCGGCAACAAAAAGCGTCTTGGGCTCGCGATAGATTTCCGTCGGCGTGCCGACCTGTTCAATCACCCCATGGTTCATCACGACGATCCGGTCAGCCATTGCAAGGGCTTCTTCCTGATCGTGTGTCACCATCACCGTTGTGACGCCTAGCTTCCGTTGCAACTCCTTGATCTCATGGCGCAGATGGACACGCACTTTGGCATCAAGGGCCGACAGGGGTTCATCAAGTAAAAGCAGACCGGGGTTTGTTGCAATGGCACGTGCAAGTGCGATGCGTTGTTGCTGCCCGCCGGACAATTGCGCGGGAAATTTATCGCCCTGATCAGGCAGACCAACAAGCGTCAATAGCTCCGATACGCGGGCCGCGATTTCGGGTTTGCTCCGACCCGTATTTTCCAGCCCGTAGGCAACATTTCTTTTAATTGTCAGGTTTGGGAACAACGCGTAGGATTGAAAGACAATGCCAAAATCCCGCTCGGATGGCGGTAGATTCGAGATATCCGCACCGCCCTGGGTGATTGTCCCCTGCGACTGCAGGTCAAGCCCCGCAATGGCACGCAAGAGCGTGGTTTTACCGCAACCGGATGGCCCGAGGAAACAGACCAGCTCACCCTCCTTGATCTCGAGCGAGACATCCTTGAGAGCCAGGAATTTTCCAAAATACTTCCAGAGATTCTTGATCTCCAGATATGTCCGCTTGTTGCTGTCCGGCACGTCACATGTCCTTTGATTCCGAGGGCACCAAAATAAAGAGCAACCCTATCGAATGATTGCCCGGCGGACCGGGAAAAGAGTGCCCGCACGCAGGCGAGCACTCCCGTATCAATTAGCCCGTCTTACTGCGGGTCGGATTTGCCATCGTAGCGGCTCTGCCACTCTTTCAGGATTGCGGCGCGATTGTTGGCCGCAAACTCGAAATCGTTGTCGATCATGGCATCAAGCAGGTTTTCCGGGAAGTGCTCCACCGGCTGCGCCACACCGGGATAGGCAACAACGGCGTACCCGACGTTGTACATTTCGTTGGCTTCCTTGGTGATCGTGAAGTCAACAAGCTTCTGCGCAGCCTCCAGATCATCGGTCCCGGCAACGATTGCGGTGGCTTCCATATCCCAACCAACACCTTCGCTTGGTACGATGATATCAAGCGGCGCGCCGGCTGCCTTGGACTTTGCGCCGCGGAAAGCAAAAGACACACCGATCGGGATTTCCCCTGCTGCGGCGAGTTTGCAAGGCGCGGAACCGGAGTGCGTGTAACGCGCAATGTTTTCGTGTAGCGCGTCCATGAAGGCCCAGCCCTCCTCCTCGCCGAAAATCTGCAGCCAGCTGGACACGTCCAGGAAACCGGTGCCCGATGAGGCCGGGTTCGGCATGATGACATGCCCTGCATATTGCGCGTCTGTCAGGTCCATCCACGAAGTCGGCGCCGTCAGGCCCAGTCTTTCCGCCTCGACCGTGTTAAAGCAGACTGAAGCAACCCAGGCGTCCATACCAACCCAAGCGGGCGGGTTGTCCTGGTCGACAAACTTCGGATCAAGGCTTTCAACTCCGGCTGGCGCATAGGCTTCAAGCATCCCTTCCGATTTCAGCAGCAGCAGTGACGTGGCCGCCAGCCCCCAAATAACATCGGCCTGAGGGTTATCTCGCTCTGCAAGCAGTTTTGCTGTGATAACGCCCGTGGAATCTCGAACCCAGTTGATCGTAATGTCGGGATGTTGCTCGTTGAACTGCTCAGCATAGCGCGTCAGATCTTCGGCTTCGATCGCGGTGTAAACGGTCAGCTCGGTTTCGGCGAAAGCCGCACCCGAAACCATTGAGGCGACCAGCGCCCCGATTGCAGTTGTTCTTTTGAAAATTGTCATTTTCTCTCCCTCGGTGTTATCGGCTCATCGATATCGATTATTCATGACAGTTTCGCGAAAACGAACCGTAAGCAAAATTGATAATTCTTGTGATATCATAGGCAAAGGTGATGAAACTTGTGGAGCGCGGCACCAATTGGATGAAACGCCTCCGATTTGCACAGCGTCCCGCCCGACTACCGCTGTCTGACGTCCAGGTCGTCGTAGTTCTGCTCAATAAGCCGGGTTTCAAGTAGCTGGCCTTCCCGAAAGAGGATCGGATAGCATGCCGAGGACATATGGCTGTTGAAATCCCGCATACCCCCCACCGTTTCCAAGTGGATGTCGCTGGAGTCAAAACTGATCTGAACTCCTTCGCTGAGCCGCTTCAGATGGCGCTTACGGCTCTTGCGCTCAAGTCGCGCCATTTCCTGCTTTTCTTCCAGCAGAAGCCGCGCACTTTCCGGATCGTCCGAAACCAAAAGATTTGACGCAAGCAGGATGTTTGACATTGTGCGTTCATGCATGCTGGCAATCTCTTGCTTGCCATTTTCAGAGAACCGGATGCCTTTTTCGGACTTCTCCTTGGCAAGCGGAATCAAGCGTTTCACAACGATGTCGGCTGCGGTCTCTACCGCGATGGCATATTCCGTCAGTTCTCTCGCGCGCTTGTTTTCACTCTTGCTCAATACGTTGCCATTGCCCTGCAATGCCGCTGTATATCTGCGAACTTCGTCCAACGCAGTGTTCATATAAAGGTCTTTGGAAATCACGCTTCTCGCGAGCTGCGGATTGTACTTGGTATAGAGATCCATGACCGGCTGCATCATGGACTCGACCAGCTGCACCATCCGGAGCACTTCGCGACGCAGGTTAGCGATTGCCAAATGAGGGCGATCCAGAACAGCGTCATCCAGTGTTGATTTCAGCAAAGGAGAATCTGTTTCGGGCAGGGCCTCCTCATCCGGCAACACCGCGGTTAACGGGCGCTCCAGCCGGTTTGCCAGAACAATCACGACCAGCAGAAGCGTGTTAAACAGGATATGCGCGTTGATCAGCGTCTGGGCAGAATCCGGTGAACCAAGGAACAACAGCAAACCAAATTCGTTCAGTGCGATCAGCATGAACGCCGCACCGCTGCCACGCACAACGAGATTGGCCAGCGGCACCCTTCGAGCGCTGTTCTCCATCCCTCGCGTCAGCCAGACGGGAATAATGGCGCTGCCCAAGTTTGCCCCCAGCACAAGTGAAACACCAGCCGCCACCGGGATCGCTCCGATGGACACCATCGTCACGCACATCAGAATGACGGCGACACTGGAATGCATCGCAAAGGCGAGTGCGGCCCCCACCAGAAATGCCGTCACGAAATCCCGCGCCAGGTAATTCGCGATTGCGGGTAGGAAGTCGCTGTTGCGGATCGGATCCATCGTTTCGCGCAGGAACCGCAAGGAAATCAGGATGAAAGCGATGCCCAGGATGATGCGACCCGCCTGTCGCAGGGACCGGCGCTCCGATTTGACGAACAATCCTCCCCCCGTTGCCAGCAGAACCGGAACCAACCAGCTGAGATCAAAGGAAAACACCTGGATCAATAAGGCCGAACCCAGGTCTGCACCCAATACGACGGAAAGCCCGACGCCAAACGAAATGGAACCCGCAGCGGAAAACCCGGACGCAAGCAGGGCGACTGCGGCCGAGCTTTGCAGGATAATCGCAAGCACCAGTCCGGTCGCAGCCGCGCTAACCCGGTTCCGATTCCCCGTGACGATACGCTTGAAGGACGGTCCGAACGCGCGCTCGATCCCAGTGCGCACCATACGCACGGCATAGAGCAACAGCATCGTTGCACCCATCAATTGTACGAGAAAAGACAGGATCAGCACACTCAGGCCCTCACCCCGGCGATTGTTGCAATTCCCACGGCAACGACAATCGCAGCAAGAATTCGATCACGTCCGGGACCTTCGGAAAACCAAAGCACACCAATCAGCGCCGCAAAGATTACCGATGTTTCACGCAACGCAGACACAATGCCGAGGGGTGCCTCGACTTTCGCCAGCAACACCAGGCCATAGGCTGCGCCTGACACCAATCCGCCAAAAAGACCGACCGTAACGGCGCTGCCTGACATGGCCCTGAGCCGACTCCAGCGCGTGGCAAAAACAAACAGGACCACAAAAATCTCGGCCACGAAAATCCAACCGATATAGCCGCCAGCGTTCTTCGATACGCGAATTCCGATCCCATCAACTATCGAATAACTCGCGATCACAACGGCAATGCCCACAGCGGCAACAATCCCTGTGCGCCCAATGTCGCTGGCGGCAGCCTGCCGGGACAGCAGCAGGATCCCACCCGAAACCGCAAAGATGCCAATCCAAGCCATAAGAGGCAGATGTTCGTCGACCCAGATCAACGCGCCCAACGCGATCAGGATCGGAGCCAGGCCGCGCGCAATCGGATATACGACACTCAAATCCCCGGTGCGGTAGGCAACATTCAAAAGATAATAGTAGCCCCAGTGGATCACCGTGGTCGCAACCACGTATGGAAACGCCGCAGCAGCAGGGGGGCCAAAGCGATAAGCCAGATAGAGACCGGGTATTACGTGGCCGAGCGCCACCAGCCCCAGCACAATCGTTCGGTCACTTGCACCTTTGACGATGGCGTTCCACAAAGCATGCAGGAAGGCGGCGAACAGGACGATCAGGAAAAGGTCGAAGCTCATCCTGCCCCGTTCGCGCGACGCGCCGCTTCGGCCCGGATCGCAGTTTCCACAATGGTGAGCGCGCGATCGAGATCCGCCTCTTCGATGGTCAGCGGCGGCGACAACGTCAGCACACAACCCTGGCTGATTTTAAAGCTCAACCCGGCTTCCAGACAGGCATAGTATATGCGTTCCGCACGCAGATTGCCCGGCACCTTTTCTTCCTGATCCTCGACGATCTCGACCCCGAACATCAAGCCGCGTCCGCGGATGTCACCAACAATGGGCAAGGCACCGATCTTGGTCTTCAACCGATCCATAGCCTGAGAGCCGAGCCGGGCCGACCGTTCGACAAGCCCTTCCTCCTCGATAATCTCAATCGTTGTCAGCGCCGCGCGCGCGGTGACTGGGTTTTTCTCGTGCGTATAATGTCCGATCGCGAAGTCGCCGCACACATCCAGGTTGCTGCGTGCGATGCAAGCGGCAATAGGAAGGATGCCTCCGCCGAGAGCTTTCCCCAAAGTAACGATATCAGGTTGAATCTCGTCGTGCTGAAATGCAAACATAGCGCCCGTCTTGCCAAGGCCCGTGGGAATTTCATCCATGATCAAAAGGGCACCATGCCGGTTGCAGGCAGCACGCACCTGTTTCCAGAAGCCAGGCGGCGGCACATAAGGTACCGCACGCATCGGCTCTGCAATCACCGCCGCGATATCCCCTTCTCGTTCGAGCACAAAATCGACCATGTTGGCACATGCTAGCCCGCAGACATCGGACCCGGTGTGACCATATGGGCAGCGATAACATGCAAACGGCGCAACATGTTCGGCCCCCGGTAGCAACGGACCAGCAATGTGCGAACGGAAGGTCGCCTCGCCACCTACCGACGCGGCGCCGAAACCGGCGCCGTGAAAAGCGTCCCAGAAACTCAGCGTCTTGAATCGCCCCGTGGCGGCGCGAGCGATCTTTAGCGCGACTTCATTCGCGTCCGATCCACCGGTGGTGAACAGCACCTTGTTCAGGTCGCCGGGTGCGATCTGCCCCAATTTCTCGGCCAGCGCCACGGCAGGCTCGTTGGTAAAGCGGCGCGGAGCAAAAGGAAGGTCGTCCAGCTGTGCCTTGATCGCTGCGACCAGACGCGGATGGCCATAGCCGATATGGTGCACGGAGTTACCGTGGAAATCCATGTAGCGACGACCGTCAACATCCTCAATCCAGATTCCTTCCGCCTTCGTGATCGTACTCACGCAGGGGCTGGACAGGCTTTGATGCAGAAAGGCATCGGCATCCCGCTTCAGAAGCGGCGCCGAAGCCGCGCCGACTGAGGTTGCCAGCCATGACTGACGGGCTTCCGAGGTATTGGACTCGCCTTCGGTATGGGTAATCGACGCCATCTTTTGACCCTCACATCAAGAATATGTGCGAGACCCCGTCGACGAGGCCTCGCAGTTGCAGGGAGAAGCTTTCCTCATTCCGGCCAAGGCAGGGAGTATGTCTTGACGTTTGTGAAGAACTTCATGGCCTCGATGACACCTTCTTTCACCCCGTTTCCGCTGTCCTTGATGCCGCCGAAGGGGGACATCTCGATGCGGTAGCCGGGTTGTTCCCAGATGTTGCAGGTTCCGACATTAAGCCCGTTGATATAGGCGATTGCCCGGTTCAGATCATTGGTACACACACCAGAGCTGAGGCCAAAGTCGGTCGAGTTGGAAATCGCCATGACCTCTTCGTCGTTGTCAGGCACACGCACAATCGGGATGATCGGTCCAAAAGTTTCCTCCATCACCAGCTCGCTGTCATGCGGCACATGATCGACCACGATGGGCGGCAACAACGCACCCCGGCGCTCGGGATGATACAGGATTTTTGCGCCCTCCTTCTCGGCCTGCAGGACGCGGTTCTCAAACAACTCGGCCGCTTGGGCGTGGATCACGCACCCCAGCTCTGTTTCCGGGTCTTGAGGGTCGCCAAACTTGATCTTCTTGGCCTTTTCCAGAACCAGCGGCACAAATTTTTCCGCAACGGCTTCCTGAACGAGGATGCGCTTGATCGCCGTGCATCGCTGGCCGGAATTGCCAGTAGCACCGGCCACCGCGATGGTTGCCGCCTTGTCGAGATCCGCGTCAGACAGATCATTGCAGATGATCAGTGGATCGTTGCCGCCCAACTCCAGAGCCTGGCGCTTGTATCCTGCCTTTGACGCTATGATTTTCCCAACCGGAACACCCCCTGTAAAGGTGATGATATCTATGTTGTCGTTGGTTATCATTTCGTCGCCGATATCCTGCGGCAAACCTGTTACGACCTGAAACATTTCCTTCGGAAGGCCCGCCTCATACAGAATGTCGGCCAGTGCGATACAGGTCAGCGGCGTCAGCTCTGTTGGCTTACAGACCATACAGTTGTTTGTTGCGATGGACGGCGCGATTTTGTGGCTGACCATGTTCAGCGGGTGGTTGAACGGGGTGATGGCGCTGATCGCACGCACGGGTTCGCGCTTGGTATATATTTTGCGTGCCTTGCCGTTGTGGGTCAGGTCGCAAGAAAAGATCTCGCCATCGTCGTTCATCGCCTGTGCGGCGGCAAACTGATACACGTCTTGTGCGCGCTTGGTCTCGTAAATCGCGTGCTGATGGCAAATCCCCAGCTCGAGCGTCAGCCACCTGGCAAGATACGCGCGCTTTTCGCCGATCAGCTCCCCTGCCCTTTGCAGAATTTGGCTGCGTTCGTAGCGCGTCAGCTTTGGTGTATAGTTGGCAGCAATTTCGAAAGCACGGCGCGCATGTTCTGCCGTACCGGCTGGCACAGTGCCGACGACTTCTTCAGTGTAAGGGTAAAGTACCTCAACGACGTTGTCGGTAAAGACGACCTCACCACCAATACGCATCCCTTCGTGTCGGATGTCGGTTTTGGACATCTGGTTCATGCGGGCACCTCCTCAAGTGCTGCGGCCTTGGCCGCGTAGAAGAACGCGTCGAAGTTGCGCAGGGTCGGGGCCGTGGGCAGATCCAGCACACGGTTACAAATGAACGGCACTTCCTGCTCAGTCATGCCACCGTGACTGCGCAGAGGCTCGTTCAGCGCCGCCAGATCGTGACGGTCCTCTGAGGTGCCGATAGTCATGTTCTCGGTTGAGATCATGACGATGTCGCCTATACGGTCCGCAGGAAGTTCGAACCGTTTGACCGCTTCTTCATTGGTCATAACCTCCAGAATCTCGGACCGTGCGGCCAGCTTTGCAATGATGTCAGCCTGATCCGCGCCGGCGGGTAGATAGGCTGTGCCGAACCCGCCCAGCGCACCATGGTGGACCACATAAGGATCGGTGATCGGCAGGATCACCCGGGCCGCAGCAGTTCCCAGCCATTCGTCCAACAGATCCTGAACATAGATAACCTGGGGATCGCCATTGGCATCATGCTTGGGTTTCATGCCGTGATCGGCGGTTACGACAATTGCGGCGCCCATCTCGTCAAGCTGTGCAAGGTACTTGTCGAACATCTCATAAAACGCCTTGGCCTCGGCCTGGTCCGGCGCATATTTGTGCTGCACATAGTCCGTCGTGGTCAAATACATCACATCGGGCTTCCATTCGCGCAGAAGTTTGACACCGGCAGCAAATACGAACGCGGACAGTTCTGCAGAATAGACTTCTGGCTGCGCCATCCCCAACCACTTGCTCGCTGCTTCCTGGCCGTGCTCGGCCTGGGTTGAGGTGTCTGATTTTTCAGCAGAAAAGCATTTCGCGCGGTCGTCGTCGAATTTCAATCCCGCGCCAAGCAACGCGCGCAGCTTGTCCTTGGCCGTTACGACTGCCACCCGCGCACCTGCTTCGTAGTATTTCGAAAAGATGGTTGGCGCGCGCAGAAAACGCACGTCGTTCATCATCACCTCTTCGCCGGTCTCAGGTTCATAAAGGTAGTTGCCGCAGATACCATGCACCGCCGGAGGGCGCCCGGTGGCAATCGACAGATTGTTGGGGTTAGTGAAAGAAGGAATCACAGAATGGGCCAAACGATCCGTTCCGGTTTCCTTCATCCGCTTCAGCGTCGGCATCAGCCCGTCGGCGATCGCCTTTTCAAGGTACTCAGGCTCGCACCCATCCAGGCAAATCGCAATCGCGCAGGTGGCGGGCGTGGCATAGGTGCGGTCGTTGGCAACTACCGGTGAGCTAATGGTCATGTTTTGATCCTTCGTATGTGCTTATGCAGCAAGTTTCTTGCGCTCGTCGAGGGCCGCTTCCGGTGGTGCGGCCGAGGCCACACCCATTTCCGCAAGGGAGTCGCGCGCCGCATCGACAACCCTGCGCATGACGGCTTCGTCCATCTGACCGATACAGCCAACCCGGAAGCTATCCACGACAGTCAGTTTACCGGGGTAGATGATAAACCCCTTCGCCTTCATGTTTTCGTAGAATTGCGTAAAATCGAACTTCGGGTCAGCCGGGCAGAAGAAAGTGACGATGATCGGGCTCAGCCAGCGATCCGCCAGCAGCGTCTCAAAACCGAGTTCGCGCATGCCACCAACCATCACATCGCGATTGCGTGTGTAGCGCGCCCCTCGACCCGCAACACCACCCTCCGCCGCGTGACCCTCAAGCGCCTTCACAAACGCCGCGACAACATGTGTCGGTGGGGTGAACCGCCACTGACCGGTCTTTTGCATGGTTGCCCACTGTGCGTGAACATCCAGTGAAAGCGAATGACTGTTGCCCTTGGCCGCCTCAATCTCAGCCGTGCGTGCGATCACGAATCCGAAACCCGGCACGCCCTCGATGCACTTGTTGGCCGAACTGACCATGGCGGTGTATTTTACCCTCGCTGCGTCAAGCTCTATGGCGCCGAAGGCCGACATGCTGTCAATCAGCACCTTGCAGCCCGCCGCATGCGCAGCATCGGCCAATTCTTCGACCGGGTTCAGAATGCCAGAGCTCGTCTCGCAATGAATGATCAGCACATGAGAAATCGCCGGGTCGGCCGCCAGAACCTCGGCAACCTCTGCGCCACGCGGTGGCAGGTAGTCGCCCTTGTTAACCAGGTGATATTCGCGGCCAAGATATTCCATGGTCTGTGCCGCGCGCAATCCGTAGGCACCGTTCGCCAGAACCAGAACCTTGCCGTCTTTCGGCACGAACGACCCCAGCAACGCTTCCACGCAATAGGAACCTGAGCCCTGGATCGGCACGCAATCATAGTCGCCCTTCGCGTCACCAAGAAGCGCCAGCAGATCATCACGCATCTTGCGGGTCATCGCACGAAAATCGTCGTCCCAGCTGCCCCAGTCACGCAGCATCGCTTCCTTCACCGCATATGATGTCGTCAGCGGGCCGGGTGTCAGAAGATATGGTTCTCCAAGCCGCGGGGCCTCTATTTCCTGTGTATCAACCTGCATTTGAACCTCCTCGGGGGGACGATGGTAGAACTTGGTTTAGTGGCTGATATTCTATTTGAAAAATTGCTAATTCGGATGGTATCAGAAGCTTGACTTATGGGTTGAGCAGCGGACGAGAACTCAATTATGAACTACAGTCAGATCAGAGCCTTCCACTATGTCGCGCTCACCCGCGGCTTCTCCAGCGCAGCAGAGCTGATGTCCCTGACACAACCGGCAGTGTCGGAGCAGGTGCGCAAGCTGGAAAGCGATCATGACATCCTGCTATTCAACCGTGAACGAAAACAGATTACCCTCACACCCCTTGCAGAAGAACTCTTGTTGACCACCAAGCAATTCTTCGAAATCGAAGGCCGCATTGACGATCTTCTGTCAGAAAACAGATCGTCCCTCGAAGGGCATCTACGGATCATGGTAGACAGCGCCTTTCACCTGTCCGACCGGCTGGTCAGATTTCACAAGAAGTTCCCCGGTCTGTCGATTTCGGTGCAGACCGGCAACAGCGAAGAAATCGTGGCGTGCCTTCGAAACTACGACGTCGAGATCGGCGTGGTCGGCAGCCAGGCGCCAGGTTCAGACATGCAGGTTCACAGTCTTGGGGAGTCGCCCATCGTGGCGGTTGCCGCAAAGTCTTTCCTGACCCAACCTATGGAATGCCTCAACCTTGCTGACTTGGGCGACTATCCTTTGGTTCTGCGCGAGAAAGGATCAAAAACCCGTCTGAAACTCGAAGAACGGGCTGCCGAAATGGGTATAATGCTGAACCCCGCGATCGTTGCTGATGGCCGCGAGGCGATGCTTGAAATCATCTCGTGTGGATTGGGCGTCGGGTTTGTCTCGAACGCCGAATTTGGGCACGATCCACGCTTGGTGAAAATTCCGCTCGATGACGCGAACCTGACGATGTCGGAGAGTCTGATTTACCTCAAACAACGTGCGGATCTCAGAATTATCCGGTCATTCATAAATTGCTAAACTGCTATTTGGGAACCATCTAAAGTAGCCAACTTGACGGCTTTCCATCATATCCATGGGCCGAATGGTTTTAGAAATCGCCTCGAATTCCACAAGCAAGGTGTACGAGAATAGGTTTATCCTATGCATGGTACTGCGGCTCGACTAACCGCGATCTGGCACAGGTTTTTCTGTGTCACCTCCATCCGTTTAAGAAGCGCAAAAATGGAACCCCACCTGACATTTTCTGGAACACGCATATGCCGGCAAAAGGCGTGACAACGCTGACATTTCGCTCTACCGGTCAATGCCCTGTCTGCACGCCCGCTCACCCTCGCCCCGACTTCGTTTATTCAATCAGCCAGGCATAACCTTCATAGGCTTCCAGGATTTGCGGTGCTCCGGCGCGATTTGGCCGGTCTGTCGCCAACAAAGGCGTCAATCCAGCAACGTTGAGCGCGGGTAGATCAGGGGCAACATCAACTCCAGAGAAGTTGGCTAGGACAACCAATCGTTGGTCTTCCCATTCTCGGGCATAAGCAAAAATCGCCGCATGATCTGGCGCGATCAGTTCAAAACTGCCCTGCGTGATTATTGGCTGTGTCTTTCGCAGCGAAATGATCTGCTGATAGAAGGCGAACACGCCGTCGGGGCTGGCGCGATCTGCCTCAACATTGATCTCTTTGTAGTTCTCATTGATGTCGATCCATGATGCGCTTTCGCTGAACCCCGCCAAAAAGCCACCGGTCCATTGCATCGGAGTACGTGCGTTGTCGCGACCATGACGGTTGGCACCATCAAGGAACTTCTGAACGCTCTCCTCATCGCGCCTGTTTGATCCAACCGGACCTAACCGTTCAGTCAATTGGCCAAGGGTCTCGATATCACGAAATTGATCCAGGGAAGTGAATCGCGCGTTGGTCATGCCAATCTCTTCGCCCTGAAAAATGAACGGCGTGCCTTTCATCAAGTAGTGCACCATCGCAAGCATTTTGGCAGATCTCACACGGTGCTCCTCGTCATTTGCATAGTGAGAGACAGGACGCGGCAGATCATGGTTGGACAGATAAAGGGAGTTCCAGCCGTCTTCGACCAACGCTTGCTGCCAATCGTTCAGGATCATTTTATGGGTCGAGAGATCAAACTGGTTAGGCCCAAAGCGCCCCAACTTTGGATCCCAGGATGCTTGGACGTGGTTAAAGTTGAACACCATATCCAATTCACGGCGATCCCGACCGCAATATTCCAAAGCTGTATCTGGCGTCGCGGACCACGTTTCTCCGACTGTGACAACATCCCTGCCCGCAAGGCATTTTTGGTTTAGCTCCTGAATGAACCTGTGCATATCTGGCGCTTCGTAGTAGATACGTCCGTCCAGATCTTTCCCCAGCAATTCAATCACATCTATCCGGAAGCCACCAATACCTTTGTCTAACCACCAGTTCATCATGGTATAGATTTCGCGTCGCAGCGCGGGGTTATGCCAATTCAGATCCGGTTGCTGCGGGCCAAAGTGACAGTAGCAATACTTGCCGACCGCTTCGACCCATTGCCACGCCGATCCGCCAAAACAAGCGCGTTGATCATCAGGCGGAGATCCGTCCGGCTGAGGCTGACGCCAATAGAAAAAATCATGCTCCGGGCAATCCACACTTTGGCAAGCTTTCACAAACCAGCAATGGTCCGATGAGCAGTGGTTAACGACCAGATCCATCACGATCCGGACGTCGCGTTTCTGTGCCTCTGATAACAGGGTGTCAAAATCAGCCATCGTGCCAAATTCTGGTGCGATTTCGAAGTAATCGGCGATGTCATATCCGTTATCGCGCATGGGTGAGGCGTAAACTGGAGACAACCAAACAAAACCGATCCCAAGATCCTGAAGGTGATCCAGCTTTGATACGATTCCGCGGAGGTCGCCGATACCGTCGCCGTTGCTGTCGCAAAAGCTGCGAGGGTAGATCTGATATCCCGTTGCGGTCTGCCACCACGGTACATTGGACTGTGTCATGTTCATCTCATGAATTCTGATTGCGAAATCGGGTGCGCCCCAGCAGTCGCTGAGGCGCGGCGTTGTAACGAAGGCCATTAAAGGCCAAACGTCATGAGGATCACTTCAGTGCTGTCCAGCTATCTTGGATTCCGGAAGCAACATCTTGCGCGGATTTTCCGCTAGTGTAGTCAACCATCCCGGTCCAGAACGATCCTGCGCCAATGGCACCAGGCATCAGGTCTGAACCGTCAAAGCGGAACGTTGTCGCATTTAGCAAGATTTCGCCCTGACCACGCAAACCGACATTGTGGTAGGTCTCAGTGTTTACGCCAAGGTGCGGCGTGAGGAACGCATCGATTTCGTTTGCCATCCAAATCTCATGGGCGATCGGGGTCTTCAGGTATTCGATCAATGCCCTTGTCGCAGCGCTGTCATTGGTAATTGAAATCAGCGTCCCCGCACCCAAGACAGGATTTCCGAGATCTTTTTCGGCATAGGATGGAAAGTAGAAGAAATCCACGTCTTCCCCTATCACTGTACCATCAGGAAAGAAGGCGGGGATAAAGGACGCTTGCCGATGCATGAAACACTGGGAAGGAGATGAAAACAGACCCTTCGGACTATCCCGGAAATCTGTTGAACCGACAGCACCGGCACCGCCCGCAACAAAACTGTCATTCCCAACAAACCAACCAAATTCCTCAATCGCTTCGACGATCCGGGGATCATCAAATGCAATCGCATTAGTGACCCACCCATCATAGACGTCGGGCGTCTGTGTTCGGAGCAATAGATCTTCAACCCAATCGGTCGCCGGCCAACCGGTGGCAGCGCCGGACCCCAAACCGATACACCAAGGGGTGCCACCATCAGCCGCAATCTGTTCGGTTAGGGCTTTCAATTCTTCCATATTGGAAGGAACATCATATCCCGCATCTTCGAAATTTTCTGGCGAATACCAGACAAGTGATTTGAGGTTCACGTTGTAGGAAAAACCAAAAAAGCCTTCAACATCGGCGCAACGACCAAGCGCCGTCCAAGACGGCCCCGCCGCATAGTTATCGGACATCCATTGCGCCGTATCGGCCCCGATATCGGCCAGTTGGCCGTTGCGCGCGAGATCACACATCAATCCTGGTTGCGGAAAAACGGCAAGATTTGGCGGCGACCCTGCCTCAACATCAATCACGATCTGCTGCTCAAAACTATCGGACCCCGTCACGACAACATCAGCGCCAGTCGCATCTTCGAAGTAGGCCATCACGGCCTCTCCAGCCTCGGCCTGGGGTCCTAGCCACGGTCCGGCAATAGTCACCGTTTGGCCTGAAAGATTAGGTTGTTCTGCTGCGAAGGCCGCCAGGCTTTCCCAACTAAAGTTACCTTCCCCCGGCGGAAAAAGTAGATGCCCATCGGCGAAAGCCGAAGTCGCACTCAATGTTAGCACGGTTGTCGTTGTCAGTAAGTTCTTGTGCATTTGTGTTTCCTCCCAAGAAGCATTCACGCATCAGATGCGGGTCTCCTCAAAACCTAGGAAATATAATTTCATTGAGGAAATACGAATTTTGCTTGTTAATATTGAGAAGATCTATAGGTAGGAAGAATGGATCGACGACTAAGACAGTTTCTGGCCGTTGCGGAAACCGGTAACGTTTCCTCCGCTGCTGACCTGCTTCACGTGACCCAACCCACCATCTCCGTAAACTTGCAGAAGTTGGAAGAGGAGCATGGTGTAAAACTCTTTGATCGGTCATCGCGCGGTATGAAGCTGACTGATTTTGGAGAGGTGCTTTATGAGCATGTCAAGGTCATGGCCCGGGTCGGGGAACACGCCAAAGCCGAGATCCGTCAGCTCAAGGCATCAAATGAAAAAGCGGTGCGCATCGGAACTGGGTTTTCCTGGTGGAGCCTGTTCATGAAAGACATTGTCAGCGATTTCCAACGGGACAACGCGGGCATTTCAATACATGTGGACGTTTGCAGCAGCCTAGATGGGCTGCGCAGCCTCATGATTGGAGACATATCATTTTTTCTGGGCACCAAGATAGAAGGACTGTCGGAGAGTTCGGGGTTTGTGTTTGAGCCACTGTTTGAGGTCAGCGATGGGTATTTTGTTGGCGAGCATCACCCGCTGGTTGGCCGCCCCTGCGCCACCAGAGATCTAGCGTCCTTCCCAAAGTTGAGCGTCTCAGCGTTCGGAAACCGTCATATCGGCATTATAGACAGAGATGATCTCGATCCATCATTCAGCCGTTCGCGATCGAGCGGCATGAGCTTCGTTTCCACCAACTCGATGTTCGCGGGGATCGATTTGCTCAAGGAATCAAGCGCCATTCTTACTTATCCCATTCCGACGAAGAGCTTTTTCGCGACGTTCCAAATAGTGATGCTTGACGTGATAGACATCACACCTGAGCAGGTTCCCATTGGGATTTACAGTCTTGGCACAAAAACCGTCGAGGATAATGTCTTAAGCTTGCAAGGCGCTGTCAGGGAAATGTTGCGCGAGCGCCAGCTTCCTAACATCATGATTTTGTAGAACGACCGGGCTTGTACTCCTGTACAAGGGACAATGTGGTCGCTTGACCCGCTTGCCCGCAAAGAAAAGCAGCACCGTGGGAATCCTGCACAGGTTTTTGTTACAGGCGCAATCGACCGGATGTGTCAGACTTGCGCCAGATCGCTTGGCGCAGACAGGGGTTGCCTATGCGTTTGCCGAAATCCCTGAAACTCGCGCATCATATAATGCGTTGAAATCTTTGATTTTCAGGAAGCGTTATGTGATTCCGGTATTTCGCACACCACTCCAACTCCGCATGTAAACGGTGATTGTCACGTTCGGTACAAACAGGGCTGTAAGCCAACATCTCCGGTTCCTGATCGTAGGGTTCTGGCCCGAGTGAGCTACTCCCCATCTCTTGGACAGGTTCCGGCGTGATTTAAGCTACTTTCTGCTCCTGCTGATCGGGTTGGGTTT
>CANMQO010000012.1 GCA_947500055.1 uncultured Paracoccaceae bacterium | reverse complement strand
CTGATCTCCTTCTCGTCGAAGATCAGCAGACAACAAATCGTAGCTTACGTCAGTGTCCGAATTTCGGGGGTAGCTCAGCCTGCCGAATATCTCGGAGAAGGACCAGTCGCTTGCGCCTTTGCAATCGTGGGGCATGGTGCTGAGTTTTTCTCAAATTTTGATGGTGAACCTCCATATAGCCCTGCGAAAATACAAGCCGCCTGCAATGAAATTGGCGCAGAAGATTTTGGACATGTACTCTTCGATCTATTCACGTCGGGGATCGAGTCCGAGCACTTGCGCCGCGCACTCCAAGAACAGGGCATAGACGACGAAGCTTATGAGCACCCTGATCTTATCCAGTTTGAAATCTTTACGGAACGCTTCAATGGGCTGGGTGGCTTAGAAAGTTTCATGGCTGCAGCCGATCGGTACTTTCGTGAAGAATACCCTTGACAGAATGACTCGAGGCCTAGGTGGTCGCCCAACATATCCACATTGCAGACACTCATCCATCGCGCAGCATCGGTCAGTCTGGGCTCATTCGCCGCCATTCTCGGCGATCCTCATCGAGGTCCGCTTGCCGCAGCATGGCCGCCATTACCTCTGTCGTCCGTTCTGGTGACCAGAGTTGTCCAGCTTCGTGAACGTCGCCACCGGGCGCTGCGCTGGTGGCAGGCGAGCCACATTCAGCGGACCGGCGCTTTCGCGCTGCTTTGCCAGAGACATAATTTGTGCGGCATGCGGCCCGAGCACCGGGTTGGAAATCTTGATCCGTTCAATTCAGAAGGCCGTCAATGAAGCCTTTTGGTCCGCATTAAAGACCTTGTTAAAATGCATCCAGGCGCGCGATTTGCATTCTATGCGCCGGACTGCGGCATGTGCAGTCTCAATGACGCCTTCGCGCCAAGGATATGCGCCCGGGTCAATTCGCTTGCCCGCTGCGCATCGCCCGTTTCACAGGCTTCAAGGATGGCAAGGTGCTCGGCGTTGGCCCTTTCGTTTTCGCCGCTCATCACAAGCTGGGTCCGGAGATAGCGTTCGATCCGGTTCATCGCGTTGTCTATGACGCCGAGATAAAAGGGGAGTTCACTGGCGCTATAGAGCGTCCAATGAAAATTTCGGTTGAGGTCGCCCCAGGCCATCGGGTCCTTGGAATTTCTGAAGTCTTCAAAATAGCCGCGCGCGTCCTGTAATATCCGGTCGGTCATTTTCGGCACGGCCCGTCCGATTATTTCACTTTCAACCAGGGCGCGGAATTCGAAAATCTCGTCGGCTTCGCCAAGCGACAATCCCGCGACCACGGCGCCCTTGTAGCGTTCGGTCTTAACCAGACCTTGCTGCTCAAGCATCGTCAGCGCCTCGCGCACCGGTATTCTGCTGGCATTAAAGCGGCGCGCGATTTCGTCCTGACGCAGTGCCTCGCCCTCCACAAGATCGCCCTCAACAATCGCCTTGCGCAATGCCTCAAAAATCAGCGTCGCAGCCGATGCCGCCTTACCAATGTCAACCGCCTGAAACTTCAAACTGCACTTCCCTTCACCGAGGATATCTTTCGTCAAAACTACCAGCCCCAAAGTGGAATGTAAAAAGCGCATTGCGAATTGGATCCAAAATACATTATCCAATACTCAATATCGATTCGCTGTTTCCCGGAGGAACTCAATATGACATCGACCGCTTTTACAGGCACCATTCCTGCCCTGATGACGCCCTGCACAACCGATCTTCGCCCCGATTTCGACGCGCTGGTCCGCAAGGGGCTGGAACTGATCGGCCTTGGCATGTCAGCAGTTGTGTATTGCGGCTCCATGGGTGATTGGCCGCTCTTGACCGATGACGAACGGATGGAAGGCGTTGCGCGGCTGGTCGCGGCGGGTGTTCCGACGATCGTGGGCACCGGCGCTGTCAACACGGCAAAGGCTGCGGCCCATGCGGCCCATGCTCAATCGGTCGGTGCCAAAGGGTTGATGGTAATTCCGCGCGTCCTGTCACGCGGTCCTTCGGTCACAGCCCAGCGCAACCACTTCAAGGCGGTGCTTGCTGCGGCACCCGACCTGCCAGCGGT
Organism: uncultured Paracoccaceae bacterium; assembly: GCA_947500055.1. Lineage (GTDB taxonomy): Bacteria > Pseudomonadota > Alphaproteobacteria > Rhodobacterales > Rhodobacteraceae > Yoonia. The sequence continues at coordinate 23,924 of CANMQO010000012.1, read as the reverse complement.
CATCTATAACAGCCCCTATTACGGGTTTGCCACCCGGGCTGATCTGTTCTTTGACCTCCGGGCCGACCATCCGAACCTTGTGGGGTTCAAGGAATTCGGCGGGGCGCATGATCTGCGATACGCCGCAGAAAACATCACCAGCCGCGACGATCAGGTCACGTTGATGATCGGCGTCGACACAACCGTATTCCATGGGTTTGTGAATTGCGGTGCTGAAGGTGCCATCACCGGTATCGGCAACGCCCTGCCAAAAGAGGTGCTTCATCTGGTCGATCTCTGCCGGAAAGCCGCCACTGGCGATGCAGATGCCCGGGTTCTTGCGCAAGAGCTTGAGAACGCGCTTGCGGTGTTGTCGTCCTTCGACGAAGGCCCCGACCTTGTGCTTTATTACAAGCATTTGATGGTGCTGAACGGGGATGCGGAATACACCCTGCACTTCAACGCGACCGACGCCCTGACCGATAGCCAGCGCAACTATGTTGAGACCCAATACAGCCTGTTCAGGTCCTGGTACGCCGACTGGAGCGCACGTCCGGGCGTCAAGGCATTGGCGGCTTGAACGGATGGACATGGAATTTCGCAATCTGATCGGCGGCGAATGGACAATGGGCGATGACACACGTCCCAACGTCAATCCGTCTGATGTCAGCGATATTGTCGGGCAGGCGGCGCAGGCCGGTCTGACGGATCTGGATCAGGCAATCGCCGCCGCGTCCGGGGCGGCCCCGGCATGGTCGGCATCGACACCACAGCAACGATTTGACGTGCTCGATTTCATCGGCACGGAAATCCTTGCCCGCAAGGATGAACTTGGCCGCCTACTAAGCCGTGAGGAAGGCAAGACACTTCCCGAAGGTATTGGTGAGGCCGCGCGGGCGGGACAGATCTTCAAGTTCTTCGCGGGTGAAGCCCTGCGCATAAGCGGTGACGTTCTGGCCTCTGTCCGACCGGGTGTCGGCATCGATGTGACCCGGTCGCCAGTGGGGGTTGTCGGGCTTATCACACCTTGGAATTTTCCGATTGCCATCCCGGCGTGGAAAATCGCGCCAGCGTTGGCCTTTGGGAACGCTGTGGTGCTGAAACCGGCAGAGCTGGTCCCGGGATGCGCCCATGCGCTGGCCGAGATCATTGCGCGTTCGGGGCTGCCTGCCGGTGTTTTCAATCTGGTGCTTGGCCCCGGTTCCATCTTGGGGCCAGGACTTGTTGCAGATGACCGGGTAAAGGCGATTTCCTTCACGGGTTCGGTTCCGACCGGACGCGGTATTGCCGCCGATTGCGGGCGTCACCTCAAGAAACTGCAATTGGAAATGGGCGGCAAGAACCCGATGGTGGTTCTGGATGATGCCGATCTCGACCTCGCTGTCGAGGCAAGCCTGAATGGCGCATTCTTTTCAACCGGCCAGCGGTGCACCGCATCATCCCGGCTGATCGTGACCGAAGGAATCCACGACCGATTTGTCGCGGCATTATCAGACCGCATGGCCGCGTTGAATGTCGGCCACGCACTGGAAACCGGTGTCCAGATGGGCCCTGTTGTAGACGAACGCCAGTTGGCACAAAACCTTGAATATATTGACATCGCCCGCAAGGAGGGTGGCATGGTCACAGGTGGCGCGCGTCTGGAGCGCAAAACGCAGGGGTTTTTCATGGCCCCGGCACTGGTGACCGAGACGACAGCGGATATGCGCATCAACCGCGAAGAGGTCTTTGGCCCGGTTGCGAATGTTATGCGCGTCAAGACCTATGAGGACGCGCTTGCCGCTGCCAATGACACCGCATTCGGTCTGTCATCTGGTATCTGCACCACTTCGTTGAAACACGCGACGCATTTCAAGGCGCATGCAGAGGCCGGAATGGTCATGGTCAATCTGCCAACCGCCGGTGTGGATTACCACGTGCCTTTCGGTGGCACCAAAGGGTCAAGCTTTGGCGCACGCGAGCAGGGTCGCTATGCAGCGGAGTTCTACACCACGGTCAAAACCGGCTACACGCTGGCCTGAGCGGTTGATGAAACCGCCCGAGGTCATCGTCATCGGCGCCGGGGTTGTGGGCGTCACTTGCGCATTGGCGCTTCAGGCCAATGGGTTGCAGGTGACAATCCTTGATCGCGCTGGCGTCGCGGCGGAAGCCTCATCGCAAAACGCAGGCGCGTTGGCCTTCAGTGAAATTGAACCGCTGGCGGCCCCCGGGATCATGCGGAAAGCCCCGAAATGGCTGCTTGATCCAACCGGACCGTTGTCGGTGCCGCCGACCTACGGGCTGAAGATAGCACCATGGATGTTCCGGTTTTGGCGTGCCAGTCGACCGACCAGGTTTGCCGCAGGGCTAAAAGCGCAAACGGCGTTGATGACCCTGTCGCGCACGGCCTTTCTGGAACTGGCCGCCACGGCCGGCGCCGAAGACCACCTGCGTCACGAGGGACAGTTGCAGCTTTACGAAGGGGTCAAGGAATATCATGCCAGCCTTCCGGCGTGGAAACGCCGCAATGACCACGGGATAAAGATCGAACTGCTTGAAGGCCCCGACCAGATCGCCAATGTTCAGCCCGGCCTTTCGCCCAGCTTCACCCATGCCGGTTTTACCCCCAACTGGATCAACCTCAACGATCCGAAAAAATGGGTTGAACTGCTCGCGGACCGGTTTCGGGCGAAGGGCGGCCAGATCGAACTGGCTGATGTCACCGACATCGCCGAAACCGCTGACGGCATGGCGATAACTGCCGGCCAGCAATATAAGGCAAAGCGTGTTGTTCTTTGCGCCGGGGCCTGGTCCCATCGGATTGCGCGTCGGCTTGGCGATCGCATTCCGCTGGAAACGGAACGGGGATACAACACCACCCTGCCCGGCACGGGGGTCAAGCTTCGCACGCATATTACCTTTCCAAACCACGGCTTTGTTATGTCAAAAATCGGCGACGGGCTGCGCATTGGCGGCGCGGTTGAATTAGGCGGGCTGAACCGGCCACCGGACTATCGGCGGGCCCGCGCGATGCTGCAAAAGGCCGGAACCTTTTTCCCAAGCCTGAACACCGACGGCGGCACCGCGTGGATGGGGTTCCGCCCCTCCATGCCCGACAGCCTGCCGGTGATTGGCCCCGCGCCCGCCACGTCGCGCGTCATCTATGCTTTTGGGCACGGCCATCTTGGTTTGACCCAATCGGCCGGAACGGCGCGGTTGGTGTCGGAAATCATTTCCGGCCAGGAGCCGTCCATTGACCTAAACCCGTATCGGGCCCAGCGCTTCGGAGGCCGCCCATGAGCGAGCACAGATTTCGATGCATCGACGGACACACCTGCGGAAATCCGGTCAGGGTGGTGATCGAGGGCGGGCCGCAGTTGGATGGCAAGACCATGCTGGAACGGCGCGCACAGTTTCTGGATGAATTTGACTGGATCCGCACCGGTTTGATGTTTGAACCGCGTGGCCATGATCAGATGTCCGGGGCGATCCTTTATCCGCCGACCCGCGATGACTGCGATATCGGCGTGCTATATATCGAAACGTCGGGCTGTCTTCCGATGTGCGGCCATGGCACTATCGGGACAGTAACCACCGCCATTGAACATGGGTTGGTGCGGCCCCGCACCCCTGGGGTTTTGCATCTGGACACACCCGCCGGGCGGGTCGTGGCCGAATACCGGCAGGACGGGCGTTTTGTAGAAGAGGTGCGGCTTACCAATGTGCCCTCCTTCCTTTATCGGGAAGGACTAAGCGCACATGTCGCGGGATTGGGCGAACTTACCGTCGACGTGGCATATGGTGGTAACTTCTATGCAATCGTTGATCCGCAGGATAACTTCCGCGACATCGCCGACCACCGGGCATTGGATTTGATCGGATGGTCGCCAAAGCTACGCGCGGCGCTGAACGAAAGATACAGCTTCGAACATCCCGAGAAACCTGAAATCACCGGCCTGTCCCATATCCTGTGGACCGGCAAGCCTGTTGATGCGCAAGCCACAGCCAGAAATGCGGTATTTTATGGTGACAAAGCGATTGACAGATCGCCTTGCGGCACCGGCACCTCTGCGCGGATGGCGCAATGGTTTGCGCGGGGCGATCTGAAACCCGGCGATGACTTTATTCATGAATCCATCATCGGTTCTATGTTCCGCGGGCGGGTCGAACAGGAAACCCGTGTCGGAACACATCGCGCCATCATCCCTTCTGTGGCGGGTTGGGCGCGTGTTACAGGGCACAACACCATTCTGATCGATGACAGGGATCCCTACGCCCACGGGTTTGTGGTGACGTGATGGGGCCATCGTTCCGGGCGCTGACCTGAAGGGTTGCCGGGCAATCGCGGCAAGTCATTTAGCAGTACTGGAATCGTTTTTAGTATACATTCAATTCGCTCCCGCTATGTTGACGAGACGAGAATTGCGTCCACTTAGCAGTCCGGAGGGAAGAATGGCCACGTCCTCAACACCGAAAAAACGAAACCAAAAAGGACAGCCAAGCAAGCTTGGTAACGCGATCAGGCATCGCCGAAAGGCGCTTGGAAAGACGCTTGAGAAAGTCGCTGACGAGACTGAGCTGACCACCGGTTTCATCTCGCAGGTGGAGCGTGGAATCAGTTCCCCGTCGCTGTCTTCATTGATGGCAATCGCGGCATCCCTGCAAACAAGTGTCGAACAGCTTGTCAGTGTTCCTGAAAAATATTCCGAATTTATTCAAAAGGATAGGCGTCAATCGTACTCATTGGGCACGGCAGGAAGGTATTACGAGAAGCTGGGTCCAGGCTTTCAGGGATCGCTTATTCATTCGCAGATCATACATAGACCAGCAGGTCATGAATCAGAGAAGATGTGCCATCAAGGCGAGGTGTTCTGCTATCTTTTGGCCGGCGAAGTCGAATACCATCTGGACGGAGAGGTGTTCACGATGACCCCCGGTGACGTCATTCATCACCATACGTCCAAGCCGCATTTCTCGCGGGTCCTAGGAAAATCTGAATCTGTCGAATTATGGGTCAGCACCTCACCCATGAGCAATGCGGATTAGGGTGCCCTTTGACACGGCGTATTGTATAATTATCGCATAAAATCAATATATTAATGCGAAATCTAAGTGACTCACCCAACATCGACTAGGTATTTTATAGCATAACTACAAATTTTTTTAGTATTTTTGGAAGAATCGCCTATTGTCGTCTCATGCCAAGGAATCGTTTTGGGAGGATTATTGACATGAAACGCAATCTAACGGCCGCAACGCTTATGCTCGCCATGGCAGTCGGCACGCCGAGCTTTGGGCAAGAACGCGGCGGAACCATGAACTTTGCCCGCTATGACGGGTCACGGCTGATCGACCCGATCTATGCCGACCGAAATCCCGATATCTGGATGGTGGGCAGTTTGTTTGACACGCTGCTGCGTTCCTCAGATGACGGAAAATCGATTGTCGGCGGGCTGGCAGATAGCTTCACAGTTTCCGATGACGGCAGAACCGTTACACTGAATCTGCAAGCTGACCTGAAATTTGCTGATGGATCATCGCTGGATGCCGAGGACGTCCTGTTTTCGCTGGATCGCGCCCGCAATCCCGATCTGGGGCCATGGGCTGGGATGCTTGGCAACGTGGCTGATGTCACTGCTGACGGCAACACAATCACACTCAGCCTCAGCCAGCCGGACCCAACCATCCTTTCGATGCTGGCCACGTTTAACACCGCCATCGTGAACAAGGATGTTTTTGATGCGGCTGAAGGTGCAACCGATCAGGAAAAATCAGCGGCAATCTTTGCTGCTGGCGGTGCTGGTGTCGGCTCGGGCTCGTTCTACCTTTGTGGGTTTGAGCAGGGCGCATCAATGGATTTCTGCGCCAACGAACATCACTGGGAGATGGGCGCTGATGGCAAGCCGCTGCCTTATCTGGACAAGGTTCACTTCGAAATCATCCCTGATGACGCGACCCGCATTCTGAAATTGCAGGCTGGCGAAGTCGACGCGGTAGAGTTCGTGCCGTTCAGCCGTGTGGCCGAACTGGATGCCGATCCGCAGATCAACATGAACCTCTATCCGTCCACGCGGATCATCTATTCGCCGATCAATGCCCGTGAAACCCGCGCCGACGGGTCGGCGAACCCGTTGCATGATGTACGTGTGCGTCAGGCGATCAACTATGCGACCAACAAGGAAGCCCTGATCGGTTTGATCCTTCAAGGTGCCGGTCAGCCGATGAGGGCGCCCCTGATGTCGTCCTCAACACGTCTGGCGGCCGATATGGACCTCTACCCATTTGACATGGAAAAGGCCAAGGCGCTGATCGAGGACGCCGGTTTCGAAGCTGGCACAACCATCACCCTGACTACTTTGGCCGGCTCAGCCGATGACGCCACGATTTTCGCGGCATTGCAGCAAATGTGGGCACCTTTGGGCATTGATCTGGTTGTTGAACAGGTTGATGGGGCCACCCGCGGCGCGAAGAACCGATCGGGTGAATTTGATATCCACACCTATGGCTGGGTCGATGATGTGAACGACCCAAGCCAGGTCACCGGCTGGCTTGGATACACGCCGGTTCGTCACGCAGTTGGGACAGGATGGGAAAGCGCGCGGTTCAACGAATTGTTCGAGGCATCGGGCAGTGAGATGGATCAGGCCAAGCGGGCCGAGCAATATGCCGAGATGCAGGAAATCTATGCCGAGGCTGCGCCATTGTTGTTCATGTATGAAACCCCCTTTGCTGTGGCTGTTTCGACAGCAATCGACGGGTATGTGCAGACACCGCTCGGCGCTAACATCTTCTCACGCGCCACGGTGAGCCGCTAGATCCTTTTGATCGCCGCCGGTTTGTCCGGCGGCGGCCTCCACCCAAGGAAACACCCATGGCCGGACTCCAGTACATCCTGAAACGCCTTGCGCTGATGATCCCCACATTCCTGCTGGTGATGATCATCATCTTCCTGCTTGTGCGCATGCTGCCCGGCGATCCGGCTCTTGCGATTGCGGGCGACAAGGCTTCGGATGCCGATCTTGCGGCGATCCGCAACCGGCTGGGACTGAACGAGCCGCTGCTTGTGCAGTTCTGGCTGTTCTTTACCAATGTTCTTCAAGGTGACCTTGGCCGGTCAATCCTGATGCGCACATCGGTGATGGGCGTGATCATCGAACGCCTGCCGACAACCGTCTTTCTGGCCGCATTCGCAGTATCCTTGTCGCTGCTCATTGCCGGACCGCTGGCCTTTGTCGCCGCCCTGAACCGGGGGCGCTGGCCTGACACCGTGATCCGAACCGTCTTTCAGGTGGGATTGTCCATGCCTGTTTTCTACATCGGGCTGATCCTGCTGACATTTCTTGCCGCCCATCTGCGCTGGTTTCCGGTTGGCGGCCATGGCGATGGCTTCACCGGCCAACTTTATTACCTGTTCCTGCCCTCGATGACCGTGGCGCTTTATACGTCGGCAATCATCATGCGAAACCTGCGGGCGGCGATCATCGAAGTACTTGATGCCGAATATGTTCAGTTCGCCCGCGCCAAGGGGCTGCCGAACCGGTTGATCCTGGGTCGTCATGTTCTGCGCAACGCCCTTATTTCGACCGTGACCCTGCTGGGCCTTTCCATCGGCAACCTGATGAGCGGAACGCTGGTCACTGAAACCGTTTTTGCCGTGCCGGGTCTGGGCAGGCTGATGCTCGAAGCAATCTTTGCGCGTGACTATCCGCTGATTCAGGGTCTGACGCTGACCTTTGCGGTCCTTGTTTCAATCGTTTTCCTGCTGACCGATCTGTTTCAAAGCCTGCTCGACCCAAGGATGCGCCTGTCATGACCGACACTGCCGCCGCACCGCCCGAGGTGACCACAGCGCGAAAGTCGCGCCTGCACCTGGCACTTCGCAAACCCGGATTTCTGGTCGGGGCTACCATTATCGGCATGTCCATCCTGTTTGCGGTGATGCCCGGCATCTTCGCGCCCTATGATCCGAACTTCATCGACTATACGGCAGTGCGGCAGGCACCCAGTTGGGAACATCCGTTCGGGACGGACATGCTGGGCCGGGATTCCCTGTCACGGGTGATCCACGCCTATACGGTGAACATGCAGATGGCCGTTCTGGCGACCGTCTTTGCGCTCACGATCGGCGTCACGGTTGGTGCTTTGGTCGGCTACTATCGGGGCGTTGCCGATATGATCTTTGGCCGGGTGGTAGATGCGATCATCACCTTCCCCTTCCTTGTTCTGGTGATTGCCGTGGTCGCGGTTCTGGGGCCGGGCCTGATCAACATGTATATCGCAATCACAGTGGTTGGCTGGGTCTATTATGCCCGTCTGATGCGGGCCGAAGTGATCGCGCAAATGGGCAATGACTATGCCAGCGCGGGTATCGTGATGGGATATTCGGATCGTCGCATCATCTTTCGGCATCTGTTGCCCAATGCGATCACTCCGGTTGTTGTCTATTGGATGACGGATATGGCGCTGGCGATCCTGTTGGGATCATCGCTGGGCTATCTGGGTCTGGGAGCGCAGCCACCGCAGGCTGAATGGGGTGTGCTGATTGCCGAAGGGCGAAATTTCATCACAACCGCATGGTGGCTCAGCCTGATGCCTGGCATCGCCATCGTGCTGACCGGCCTTGGCTTTTCTCTGATCGGTGATGGTCTGGCCGATCTCTTGCGGCCCCGGGGGTGATAAAGGATGCGTAAGGACACCATTCTGGAGGTCGACAATCTTTGCACGACCTTTACGCGCGGCGGCGTTGCCCTGCCCGCGCTGCGCAATGTCAGCTTTTCGGTCGGAAAGGGCGAAGTGCTGGGACTGGTCGGCGAAAGTGGATCGGGCAAGAGCGTCACCCTGCGCTCCATCCTTGGACTGGCACGACATTATGGTGAGGTGACGGGCTCTGTCCGATGGCAGGGCCAGGAGCTGACGGCAATGTCAGAGCGCCACATCCGCCGCATTCGTGGCCGCGAAATCGCAATGATTTTCCAGGAGCCCATGACCTCGCTCAATCCGCTTTTGTCGGTTGGGGTCCAGATCACCGAAACGCTAAAGGCACATACAGACCTTAATCGTGCGGCCCGTCGCGACCGTGCGATTGAAATGCTCGACCAGGTGGGAATTCCTTCGGCGGCCTCCCGGCTGGAGGAATTCCCACATCAGTTTTCCGGCGGCATGCGACAACGTGTGATGATCGCAATTGCACTTGCTGCCAGCCCAAAACTTCTGCTGGCAGATGAGCCCACTACGGCGCTTGATGTCACCATTCAGGCGCAGATCCTCGATCTGATCCTGAAACTGGCTGACAAGATGTCCACCGGGGTTGTGCTTGTGACCCACGACCTTGGTGTTGTGGCACAGACCTGCGAAGACGTTGCCGTGATGTATGCCGGAAGAATTGTCGAGCAAGGCGCGGTGCGTCAGGTTCTTCGCGCACCGCGCCACCCCTATACGGTCGGGTTGATGCGTTCAGTTCCGCAGGACGTGCCGCCCCGCACACAGCTTTATTCAGTGCCGGGCACGCCGCCCAGTCTCGAAGCATTGCCGCGGGGATGTGCTTTCGCCCCGCGCTGCAATGCGCAAAGCACCGATTGTCTGGCCGCGCGACCAGGGTTGACCGCGATAACCGATGATCGGCGGGTCGCATGTTTCAATCCAGTCCCGGCCCCAGAGGAACAGGCCGTATGACCCACCCCGTGATGAAAATCGAGGACCTGCGCCTTGCCTTCCCGATATCGCGAAGCCTGCTTGATTTCATCCAGCGCAGGCCGGGGCGGGCGGTCAATGCCCTGAATGGCGTCAGCCTTGACATCAATAAGGGCGAAACCCTTGGCGTGGTGGGCGAGTCAGGTTGCGGGAAATCCACGCTTGCCCGTTGTATCGTGCGATTGCACAAGCCAACCGGTGGCCGGATCCATTTCGCCGGAACCGACATATTTGACCGCGACACGCTGCGTGACCGCAGTTACAACCGCCGGGTTCAGATGATGTTTCAAGACCCCTACTCATCGCTTAACCCGCGCATGACAACCGAACAGATCCTGTCCGAGGCGTTGCGTGTCCACAAGATGCGCCCAGAGGAAGATATTCCCAATCGCATAGCCGAACTATTGGAGATGGTACGCCTGCCACAGGATTCTGCGCAAAAGTTCCCGCACGAGTTCTCCGGCGGTCAGCGTCAACGCATCGCAATTGCCCGCGCACTCGCGGTTGAGCCTGAGGTCTTGATTGCCGATGAACTGGTTTCAGCGCTTGATGTTTCGGTTCAGGCGCAGGTGGTCAACCTTCTGCTTGAGTTGCAGGATCGGCTTGATCTGACCATTCTGTTTGTCGCGCATGATCTGCGGTTGGTGCGCCATGTTTCTAACCGCGTTGCTGTTATTTATCTTGGCCGGATCGTTGAAATCGGCGATAGCGAGGCGCTGTTTTCGGCACCATCACATCCCTACAGTCAAGCATTGCTGAGCGCTGCGCCATCGCTTGACCCCGACGACAAGGGTGCCGCCATCCGGCTTGAGGGCGAATTGCCTTCGCCGTTGAACATCCCGCCGGGCTGCCCGTTTCACGTGCGCTGCCGCCATGCGCAAGATCAGTGCCGCGCTGACATTCCGAAATTGCGACCATTGGCCGGTCGTGGTGAAGTTGCCTGCCATTTCGCAGAGGAGATCAACCAGAGTGCTTGAAACCGTTACGCCGCAAACCAGCCGGAATATCGCGGCCCTTCGCGCCGAACTTCGGCAACGTGGGCTTGATGCCTTCATCCTTCCGCGCTTTGATGCGCATCAGGGTGAATATATTGCACCGCATGATGAACGGCTAGCATGGGTCACCGGTTTCACGGGCTCTGCGGGGATGGCAATTGTGACCCATGACGAGGTCGCCGTTTTTGTCGATGGGCGCTATAGCGTACAGGTCAGGGAGGAATGCCCGGGCGCGCTGTTTTCGCATCATCATCTGTTTAACGCACCGCCAGAGACCTGGCTGGCCCGCATCGCTGGCAACCATTGGCACGTCGGATTTGACGCGATGCACCTGCCGCCGGATTGGTACGACAGGTTCGCCAGTGCCTTGGCGGCGTGCGGCGCAACACTTGATGTGGTCGCTGACAACCCCGTTGATATGGTTTGGAAAGATCAGCCAGCACCGCCCAAAGGCCGGATCGACACCATGCCCTTGCAGCTTGCCGGGCAATCGACACCCGACAAGATTGCCGATCTGCTGGCGTTCATGGCAAGGCAGGATGCGCAGTATTACGTCGAAACCCAGCCTGACAATATCGCCTGGCTGCTGAACGTTCGGGGCGATGACATTGCCTTTGTCCCGGTCCCGTTATCCTTTCTTCTTGTGGACAGAACCGGACAGGCAACATGGTTCGTGGACCCTGAAAAGCTGACACCGGATACGCGGGACGCGCTGCCCGAAACCGTGAGGGAAATGTCACCAGATGCATTCCTGCCAACGATCCGCACAAGCGTCTCCCAAGGGCAAAGCGTGCTGATCGACCCCGGTTTTTCACCCGTTGCGGTGCGCCTTGCATTGGAGGAGATCGGCGCGAAGGTGATCGCCGGTACCAGTCATGTGACCGATCAAAAGGCGCAAAAGAACAGAACCGAACTGGAGGGGCTTCGGGCCTGTCACATTCAGGACGGCGTCGCGATGACCGAATTCTCGGCCTGGTTGATGGAAACGGTGCCATCGCGGGCAGCTGCGGGTGATCCCGTGACAGAGAAGGAAGCCGAAGACAAAGTCCTGGCCTTCCGCCAAGCCAGCGCCACGTTTCTGGGCGAAAGTTTCAACACGATTTCAGCAGCAGCAAGCAATGGTGCAATGTGCCACTATGCCACCACAGCCGACCGAAACGCAGTCATCCTGCCCGACGCGCCCTATCTTCTGGACAGTGGCGGACAATATGAAACCGGCACGACCGACATCACCCGCAGCTTTGCATTCGGCCAGCGCCCGGAAGGGTATGATCAGGCCTACACAGCAGTTTTTAAGGCCTTCCATGCACTGCTGACCCTGCGCTTTCCAAAGGGCACCCGGGGTCATCATATCGACGCCATCTGCCGCAGACCGCTTTGGGATCTTGGATTGGACTATGACCATGGGACGGGCCATGGTATCGGCCACCGGCTGTCAGTCCATGAACATCCCCAGCGTATCGGCAAACCGGTCAGCCCCGTCGATCTTGCCCCCGGCATGGTGATGTCAATCGAACCCGGTCACTATGTTGCGGGCGCATATGGCATTCGCATCGAAAACCTGTTCGAGATCGTCGCGGCAGATGATGGGTTTCTGGCATTCCGCAACCTGACCTGGGTGCCGATCCAGACCGACATGCTGATCCGGGACGCGTTGAGCAACGCAGAGTACGACTGGCTGGTGGACTACAACAAGGAAACCTACGAAAAGCTGAACCCTTTCCTGAGCGACCGGGCGAAGCAGTGGTGTCAGTCGAACAGCCGGGGCAGTCAATAGCCTTTTCTGCTGCAACGCTGTAAATGCGGCATCCTTCAAAATCAGGCTCTGAACTGCCGCGAATTTCCTCCGTTTTTCGGATCTCGCGTTCCGGCATTCTGGTCAGGTCTCACCCAGCCATGGTCATTGGCGTTGTGACGATATCATCTGAGACAGGGGAAACAGAATTTTGGCCAAAATTCTGGTGTTGGGAAGATTTTTCGTGACGAAAAATCTTCAGTCTGGCACGTTGTCGATCCCGGATCCGCCCCAGGGATGACAGCGCCCGATCCTGCGGAGGGTCAGCCAACTGCCTTTGAAGCCGCCATGTTTCTCCAGCGCTTCCAGCGCGTAGGCCGAACAGGTCGGCTGGAACCGGCAGCCGTGTCCGACCCAGGGTGAGAAAACCAGTCGGTAGGCCCGCACCGGCAAGGCGAGGATATGCGCCAGCAGAGTCATCCATGCACCTTTTGCAGGGCGCGTGTCAGATCGTTGATCAGTGTCGTAAACGGCAGCGTGGCGGTGACATCCTTGCGTCCCACAAGAACGTAATCCCACCCGTCGCGCCCTGATTGCGGCAGAACAATCCGCGCCACCTCGCGTAGCCGCCGTTTGGCGCGGTTGCGCGCCACGGCATTGCCAACCTTCTTTGAGCAGGTGAAGCCGACACGAATTCCATCCGCTTCGCCCATCCCCCGTTTGCGCGCCTGTAGATGGATGCCGGGGGTGCCCTGCCGCAACGCGTTGGATGCACGCACAAAATCGGCCCGTTTTGTCAGAACCGTCAGGCAAACGGAAACCGCCGGAGTGCCATCATCTGGCCCAACCGGCGGTTTCAAATCGGTCAAGACGTGACTGGCGCTTACGCGCTCAGCTTCGCACGGCCCTTGGCGCGGCGATTGTTCAGGATCTTGCGCCCGGCCTTGGTGGCCATGCGAGCACGGAATCCGTGACGGTTCTTACGAACCCGGTTTGATGGTTGGAACGTGCGCTTCATCGCGTGCTCTCCGGTTATTGGCCAAACCCAGCGGGGGATTCGAAGCCGATCAACATTTCAGACCTGCCGTGTAGAGGGGCGACCGCCCCATGTCAACGCGCATCGCGGGGTGAAATTGCAACATTTCGGGCAAATCCCCCCGGTCAAATGTTACAGCTTTCGTGATCACCCCCCGGAAAACTGAAACAAGCGGGGGGCATTTCATCAATGGGCCGTGAGGTGGGTATCGCGAAAGGCCGGTTCCGTCCATCTAACCTGCAACCGAATATGCAGATTTGCCCATAGGACCCGAAAGATGACCGATATGACCGACGCCCCCGCCAACACGATACTCAAGAAACTGCCCCTGATCACAATCATCATCGCGGCGGTGTTGGGCGCCTATTTCTTGCGCGATTACCTGACCTTCGAGGCGCTGGCCGAAAACCGCGAGGCTTTGCTGGGCTTTCGGGATGCAAATTACCTGCTGACGGTTCTGGTCTTTATCGCGGCTTATGTGGTGATTGTTGGCTTCTCCTTGCCCGGTGCAACAATCGCCACACTGACCGGCGGCTTCCTGTTCGCTACCTTCCCCGGCGCGCTGTTCAACGTCACCGCCGCGACACTGGGCGCGACGGCGATCTTCCTTGCCGCCCGCTGGGGGTTTGGCGAAAACCTGGGCAAGAAACTGGAAGAGTCCGAAGGTTCGGTGAAAAAGATCAAGGACGGGATCGACGAAAACCAATGGTCGATGCTGTTCCTGATCCGTCTGGTCCCTGCCGTGCCCTTCTTTCTGGCCAACCTGATCCCCTCATTCCTTGAGGTACCGCTGCATCGCTTTGTGATCTCGACCTTCCTTGGCATTATCCCCGGCACGGTCGTTTACACATCTGTGGGCGCCGGTCTGGGCGATGTCTTTGCCCGTGGCGAGACCCCGAACCTTGGCATTATCTTTGAGCCGCAAATCATCCTTCCCATTATTGGCCTGTGCGTTCTTGCCGCAATGCCAATCGTCATCAACGCCCTGCGCGGCAAGAAAGGCCTGTAAGACATGAACCGGATCAAAACAGATATCTGCATCATTGGCGGCGGCTCGGGTGGTTTGTCTATCGCGGCCGGTGCCGTCCAGATGGGGGCAAAGGTTGTCCTGCTTGAGGGCCATAAGATGGGCGGCGATTGCCTGAACTACGGCTGCGTGCCCTCCAAGGCGCTGATCGCCTCCGCCAAGCAGGCCTATGCCATGTCGCATGGTAAGAAACTGGGCGTGGGTGAGGTGACCCCAAAGGTCGATTATGCCGCCGCCAAGGACCATGTCCATGACGTGATCGCCACCATCGCCCCGGTTGACAGCGTGGAGCGATTTGAGGGCCTTGGCGTGCATGTCATCCAGGAATTCGGCACATTCATTTCCAAGACCGAGGTGAAGGCCGGTGATAATATTATTGAGGCGCGCCGGTTCGTCGTCGCCACCGGCTCCGGTCCATTTGTGCCGCCGATTCCCGGCATCGAGGATGTCACTTACTATACCAACGAAAACATCTTTGATCTGCGCGAAAAGCCCAAGCACCTGCTGGTGATCGGCGGCGGCCCCATAGGGATGGAAATGGCACAGGCGCATCGGCGCCTGGGCTGCGAAGTGACCGTCATCGAAGGCATGAAAGCCCTTGGCAAGGATGATCCTGAAATGGCCGAAATTGTGCTGGAGAATCTGCGCAACGAGGGCATCAACATCATCGAGGAGGCGCAGGCCGAAAAGATCAGCGGCAAGGATGGGGCGGTCACCGTGCATACGCCGAAAGGCGATTTCACCGGCTCACATCTGCTGATGGCAGTCGGGCGTAAGGTGAACACGGACAAGCTTGATCTGGATGCTGGTGGCATTGCCCATAACCGTGCCGGGCTGAGGGTGGGCCCCGATCTGCGGTCGGTGACCAACAAGAAAGTCTATGCCGCAGGCGACGTGGCCGGTGGGCTGCAATTCACCCATGTGGCGGGCTATCATGCGGGCGTTCTGATCCGGTCGATGCTGTTCGGCCTGCCATCCAAGCAGCGGACCGATCACATCCCATGGGCAACCTACACCGATCCTGAACTGGCGCAGGTTGGTCTGACCGAAGCGCAGGCAAAGGAAAAATACGGCCCCCGGCTTGAGGTGGTCCGGTTTGAATTCCATCACAATGACCGGCTGATTGCAGAGCGCAAGACCAAGGGCCTGATCAAGGTGATGGTGGTCAAGGGCAAGCCTGTTGGCGCATCAATCGCCGGCCATATGGCGGGCGAATTGATCAGCATGTGGGCCATGGCGATCGCCAACAACATGAAGATGTCCGCCATCGCCAACACCGTCCTGCCATATCCGACCGTCAGTGAGGTTAACAAACGGGCAGCGGGTGCCTATTTTAGCCCAAGACTATTTGAGAACCCCACGGTAAAGCGTGTCGTGGGATTTGTGCAGCGCTGGCTGCCATAACCGTCGCGAGGCAAAATGATCAACTCCCTCTCTGGCCGCTTTCTGATCCTGACAGTGATCTTCGTGATGCTGGCCGAGATTTTCATCTTTGTGCCATCCGTCGCGCGGTTCCGGGAGGATTACCTGCTGGCGCGGTTGGAAAGGGCGCAAATTGCGTCGCTCGCGCTTGAAGCGGATGACATGATTTCACCCGCGCTGGAGGCCGAGCTGCTCAAGAATGCAGAGATCTACAATGTGGTTTTGCGCCGTGACGAGATCCGGCAATTGGCACTTTCGTCGCCAATCCCGTCGCCGATTACGGCAACCTATGACATGCGTGACCCATCAGGCATGACCCTGATCGCGAATGCGATGCGAACACTGATTGACACCGAAGAACGGATCATCCGCGTGATCGGCAATCCGGTGCGTGATGGCGGCCTGCTGATCGAGGTCACGATGGATGAAATGCCATTGCGGGCCGCCATGCTGGCCTATGGGCGCAACATCCTGATCCTGTCGGCTTTCATTTCGATTGTGACAGCAAGTCTTTTGTTCCTGGCGGTGCGTATCCTGTTGGTGCGTCCGATCCAGGGCGTTGTCGATCATATGAAAAGCTATGCGCTGGCGCCCGAAGATGCGCGCCAGATCATTACCCCAACCGCCGGTGTGAAAGAACTGCGCGATGCCGAAAATGCGTTGCAATCGATGCAAACCCAACTGACCGGCGCGTTGAAGCAAAAGGAACGTCTGGCGCAATTGGGGGGCGCGGTCGCGAAAGTCAGTCACGACCTGCGTAATATCCTGACCTCTGCCCAGCTTTTTACCGACCGGATTGAAGGCTCTGATGATCCGTTGGTCAAACGGATGGCGCCGAAGCTGGTCAACTCGATCACCCGGGCGGTCAATCTTTGCGAAACGACGCTGGCATTCGGCCGGGTGGATGAGCCCGCCCCGGCTCTGACCCGGGTCAACCTGGCACAAATCGTGGCCGATGTGATCGACAGCGAAAGGCTGGCCAGCGGCGATCATCCACTGTCCTTTGCGGAAGATGTGCCAGCGTCACTGGTGCTGCGCGCTGATGGAGAGCAACTGTTTCGGGTGATCTTTAATCTTGTGCGCAACGCCCGTCAGGCCATTGTCGCAACAGGCCGCCCCGGGGAAATAGCGGTGACAGCAACCGAAGATGATCACGCCTGGCAGATTACCGTGACCGATACCGGCCCGGGATTGCCAAAGAAAGCCCAGGAACATCTGTTCCAACCGTTTCAGGGTGGCGTGCGCAAAGGTGGCACCGGGCTTGGCCTGGTGATCGCCGCTGACTTGATCCGCGGACACGGCGGACGGCTGGAGCTTCAACGGACCGATGAAACCGGCACCACATTCGTGATCCAATTGCCAAAAGCCGACCTCGCCCTGATGCCCGCGGCACAATGAACAAAGAATCCCATTTGCCCCTTGCATCGGAACGCCACTGCGTCTAAATCCCCCGATACGCGGATTGGTAGCTCAGCTGGATAGAGTACTTGACTACGAATCAAGGGGTCGGGGGTTCGAATCCTCCCCAGTCCGCCATCTACGCTTGAAATTCCTATATAAAATAGGAATGTGTGGAGCTTACCCCACATAAAAACTAGCTCTAAGCCAGCTCATTCTTCATGGCGTGTCAGAATCGGGCGGAAAACGATACCTCAATCCAACGGCACCTTCGATTAGTTCTCACATGGGAATGACTCTGAAAGAGCGACGGCCAATGCGCCTGACCAATGATCTCCCCAAAGCTCGGGGTGGTCTTCCATGTAGTTGATGAAAGTCTGGCGAATTGCACCTCGCGAACCAGAGACCGACGCTGATAGTTGCGGGGCCGGATCATAGCCAGCGTCTATTGAATAGCAGTTATAGAGCATCATGTCGGCGACACCTTGGATGCGAAAAGTGCAAGTCATGCTTTGCACGTCCTTTGCCACGTTGCTGATCTCACCTTGGCAGAGCTTTAGCATTGTCTCTGCGTTGTATTGTTCCGGCACCTGAAGGTCATCTTGCGCTCCTGCGTGCGTGGCAGCAGATGCCACACCTAAGAAACAGACCATCGGCAAGATCGGCTTCATGTGGTCACATCCTCTTCCGATTTAGCAGCATCAAGGGTCATAGTGATCGTCTTCATCATCCGATCCGTCTCGGCCAAGATTTTGATGATCTTCTGGTAGTGTTTCACATCGTCGAATGACAGCGCGCGGCCCTTGCGGTCTTTCAGCCATTTCTGTGCGGGCTGGTAGCCGCCGATGTAGAAATTCCAAGAGACAGGCGGGACAGCGTCGAAATGTTGGGTCTTGTTGATCCAGATCTTGCCGTCTTCAAACGCGGGCTTGTACACCACGTTGTCGCCCTCGACCTCGTCTACGGTCATGAAGGGATAAGGGGTCGCGCCGATGGTGGCGGGGTCCATCAGGTGCAGTTTGCGCAACTGCTGGCCCTTGGCGCTGATATCCCAGAATTCATCCGGGCTGGCGGGCCAAGGGATGCGGGGGAAGTCGATCTTCAGGAATTCGGCGTAGGTCTCGCGGTAGGCGGGACAATGCAGCACGCCATAGATGTAATCGAAGGTCTGCACCTCATCTGGTGTGCCATGGTCGGGGTGTTTGGCGAGCCCTCGCAGTTTTTTCCAAAGCCTGGGATCAAAGTTCACCCGGCGGGTCTGGTCGAGGTCCTGTTCGTCGGGGTAAAGATAGAGGGGGGCAAAGTTTGAACCATCTTTCAACTCAACAAACACCGCAGGAGCAGGGTTGTTTGTCACTATTCCATGCTGCCAACTCGTCGATTTGGTCTGCCTAACGATGTTCAAAGCAAAACATTCGGGTTCAAGGACCTGTCGTTGCAGAGGCCAGCGCGGGCGATCGTTTATTGCTTCATGTAAGATGCAGTGCCTTCGATCAAAAGGGCGATAATCGCATGGCACAAGTCGCTCCTGCCATTCTTCGTTGGTTCTTAGCGAGACTCGCGCGTTTTCAAGGGTCCACGATCTAGTCTCTTTTACAGGAAAGCGCTTGCGCACCATGTCGAGGTCAGACTTTTCACTAATGACTGCATCAACAAATTGAACGAGTTGTTCTTTATCGAAGCTCACCGCAATGGGATCACGATGACTTTGAAACCCGATAGAGTTGGCAGGCATGAACGCCGCTAACGAAAAACCTTCATCATAGCTGTTCAGAAGTCCGTTGTTCACTGGGTAGAACATCTGGTAATGCGCATGAGGCTTGAGGGCGCTCCACTCTAACCCATTGAGTGAGCCAGTCTCCAATTCGCCATACTTTGATTTGCGCGGCCCCCATAATTCAGCATGTCGGATTTCTGCTGGCCCTTTTGTTTCATTCTTCTTCTTCACCCCGATGATAATCGAAACGCCCTGCATAATATCAAAGACGTTCACGTCATTTAAGCCGTCAGGCGGCGTCTCCTTCTTCTTCGCGTTCCCATGTAGGTCCAGCACCCAAATCTTTTCGAACGTATCCAGCAGGTGCCAGCGCATCCCGCGAAACGTCGGGTTATCCAGATAGCCGTGATTGGTGATGAAGCCGAGGACCCCTTCGCCGTTCTTTTCGATTAGGTGCGACGACAGGCGGATGAACTTGACATAAAGGTCATTCAACCATTTCGGGTTGCGTTCCTTCAGCTTGACCTTGCCGCCCGGCTCTTTCTTGTAGTCGTCCATCAGGTTGCCGATCCAGCCTTCGGATACGCCGCCTTCGCCCAGATAGGGCGGGTTGCCGATCACGCACATGATCGGCATGTCGCGTTTGATCGTGTTTGCGCCTTTCGCCTCGCGGCTGAGCCATTGCGTGAATGGCAGGGTCTGGTTCGCCGGTTCGCCTTCCTCCAAGCTATTGGTCAGGTAGACCGACAGGCGTGGCGGTTCCTTGGTGGGTTTATAGCCCAGCTCCGTCAGGATCATGTCCAGCTTCATATGGCACATGGCGTAGGACGCCATCAGCAACTCAAACCCGTGCAGGCGCGGGATCAGGTCTTGTTCGATGTATTGCGACCACATGCCGGGGGCTACGTCTTTGATCTTGGGCGCGATCTGCTTGATGACCTCGGCCAGAAAGGTGCCGGTGCCGGTGGCAGGGTCCAAAATCTGCACGCGGTGCACGTCCTTCTTGATCGTGACCGCCTTGCCTTTCTTGTCCGTCTGTCCGGTGTCCCAGTCCAGCGTGACCTTCGATGTATCTGCCAGCCCGTCCGGCAGACCGAACTCCGTCTGCAAAACTTCATCCACCGCCCGGACGATGAAGTTCACTACCGGTTCCGGCGTATACCAGACCCCACGCGCCTTGCGCTTTGCCGGATTGTAGGCTGCGAGGAAGGTCTCATAGAAATGCAGGAACGGGTCGTTTTGGCCCGTCAGCCTCCCGAACCCCTCCATCAGTTTGCCGACGTCGCAGGCGCGGAACACGCGCGCCAGATCGTCGATGATCCATGCGATCCGGTCGTCAAGGTCATAGCCTGCGACATAGGTGAAAAGCGACCGCAGGAAGGGGTTGGATTTCGGCAGCAATTCCAGTGCTTCCTGCCGCGAAAACGTGTCCAGCGTAGTATCATGCAGGCGAGCGGCGAACATCCCATAGGCGATAGTTTCGGCGTAGATATCGGCGAAGTCCTCTGCCGTGATGTCGTGGATCAGGTTCTCCTTGAAGGCCTGATATTGTGCGGACAGTTCGGTTTGCAGTTCCGCATCTTCGCGCAGCGTGTTGCCCAGCACATCCTTTATGAGGTTGGCCTTGCCCGCCATCCGCTCCGCCAGGTCTTTGGGCGATGTGATCGTTTGCGGGCGCTGGGCGATAAAGTCGCGCAACAGGTTTTCTAGCTGGGCATAGTTTTTAGGGTTTGGCTGGATGCCCATCAGATAGTCGCCGATCGTAACTGATGCGATCAACTCGCCATTGCGGTAGAAATCCCAGTCCAGACAGTTGGTATAGATCAGGTTCGCCAAGCCTTTGACGTAACGATCCTTCTGGCGCTTGTTGGCGTCCTTCATCGTGCGAACGTCAATGTCTATATCCTTGGCTTCCAAGTGGCCGATAGGGATATTGTCGCGCAGGATGATGAAGTCAGGCGCACCGACCTTGGACCGCGCGGGGTCGTTCACCGGCTCCAGATCATCGCCCAGCGCCTTCAGCAGGTCATGTAGCGCAGGGCGGTAGGCGTGTTCGCGGGCAATGCCGGTCTTTTGAACACTCTGCACCCGGCTGATGAAATCGCTGATCAAGGCCATGAAGATTCCTGTTTTTCACAACCGTAGGCAAAGTGCGCAGGGTAAGGAAGGGCAATTCCTTCACGCCATGCCCCGAATGAGTTCACCCTGCCGTGCCTGCGAAACGGGAACGTATGCCTTCAGTGTCGTGGCGATGTCTTCATGCCCCATGTTGAGCGACCAAGCCTTGAATTGCTCGGGTGTTTTGCAGTGATTGTTCGCTAACAAGCCAAGGGTCTTGAGGAAGCTATGTGGCGGATATGCAGGCAATCCGACGCTGACAAAAGAATCCTTGATGATTGCACGCAGCTTGCCAGCGCTGCGGTAGTTCTCACGCGACAGGCCAAGCGCCGCGAATGATCCGTCCTGTAGTCCTATCTTGGGTTTGGGGAACAAGGCGTCGCTTGGACCGAATAGAACCTCTTGCCGCAGATATGTGACCCAATCACAGAATGTCTGCAGGTAGATTTCGTCAACAGGATAGAACCACGTCGTGAAGGTCTTGGCAGACTTCGTGTTAACGTCGCGAGCGTCCTGATAAACGCATCTCTCGACTAAATCCACATCCTTCAGCCTCATGGACGCAATCGCCCCATCGCGCGCGACTGTAAGCATCAGGAATGCGAACAACGCCTTGTTGCGGCGCTCTAGTGGGGTCGCGCTGGGCATTTGGGCAAAGGCATGATGACATTGTTCCGGTGTGGGATAGATCGGCTCCCTTGCCGTGTGGGCAATTCGGGCGTCTTTAGCGTTTAGGTTGAAATACTCGGCATCAGCATAAGCAATCCGCGACTTGTAGCCCGGTTGACCGGCCAACCACAGAACGAATGCTTTCACGGTTCTCAGCGTGCTATCGACCGTTGCCCGCGACAATGGCGCGCCAGTCCGCGCATTCTTTTCACGCGACAGGCGATGCTTGAAGGCGACAGCCTGATCGATGTGAAACCGCTTGAACGGCTTGAAACCCGTGCTGCGCTCGAAGCGCAGAATTGCCTCCATCGCCTTATCGACAGTCGCCATGTCCTGACGCTTGGCTTCGCGCAGGAAGTGCAGGTAGCGGCGCTTGATCCGCTCATTCTCTTCATTGAATTTCCTTGCCATTGTTCATCCCTTTCGAAGTGACGATTTGAGTGGGGTTTCGTGGGTTCCCTTAGGCTTGTTTTGCGTCTCTGATTGCGAGGCAGAAAATCTTGCCGAAGTGATCAATCTTGGCCTTGCTGATCATTCGGTTGCAGGTGCCGTCGCAGACCTCGCAAAGCCCCGTCAGGCGTGCCGTCTTAGCAGTTTGCGGGATACAATCGACCAGCAGCCCCATCGGCGCGCGACCGGTCTTGCAACTGAGGCAATACAGTTGATCCTGCCGGAGAGGTGTCTTTGCCGACTTGGCCCGCCCTTCAAGGAAGGTGCGCAGGGCGTCGCCGAGGATCAGATAGGGGCGCTGCGATCTCATTAGAGGCAACCCGGACTTCACCCATGCCCTGACCGTGCCAGTTGAAACGCCCAGCGCGATGGCCGCCTCCTCGATGGTGTAGGTGCGCGCCGCTTTGATTGCCCGGGGGTTCGGTCGCTTCGCCATGCCAGCCCTCACTCAGCCATCTCGGTCGCGGCTCAGGTCTTGGATTTGTCGGCAGCTCTTGCCGCTTCCCAAGCCTCGATGTCGGACAGACGCCAGCGGGCGCATCCGGGGCTTAGTTTGATAGGCTTCGGAAATGTTGGGTCTTCCCTGACCCAACGTCGAGGGGTGAGATGGTGGACGTTGTAACGCGCTCCAAGTTGGCGGGCTGAAAGGTAAGTTTCGGGCATCTGCTACTCCATAGGTTTGCTATGGGAAGCAAAGCATCGACCATGATCCGAAAGAACCTCGTCAGAAATGGCAAAAATGCCAAAACCTATTTTGCTATTTTAGCGATTGTCCCGAACTGCTCTTTTCAAGGTTGAGATTGCGATTGGGGTTCCAAGAACCATTTCTACCTCCTGATGAACCTCTTTCCAGACTTTGCCCGCCGTCTCGTGGCCCTGCGGGAAGCATTGCCAATATGCTGCCCGCGCCTCGGGTTTCTTCGGTGGTCTCCCAACGGGGCTGCGCTTCGTCTGCAGTTGTTCGTGTTTAGGCTCCACCGCTGGACCATAGGAATGGTCCAAGGCACTGATAAAGCTATCATCGGCTTCCAAATAGCTGAGAAAATTTCTGATTTCCTTCTCATCGGGGACATCCTCCCAGCACACGACAAAACCCTCCAAGCGCTTGGCTGCGGCTACCAACTTCCGGGCTTCATCTTCAGTTTCGCAAACATAGTTGGCGAGGAACTCCTCCGAACCGTTCTTGACGCAAAACTCGCCTGTTCTCGCATCGATGAAGGCGAACCTGTCCCACAAATCGGATGCTCCGAAGGCTTGCTGATCGGCCAACTCAAAGAGTCGTCTAAACTCGGTCTGCGATCTAAGTGGCCAGCCGAAAGGGCAGTAGTGCAGTTGGTCTCGATGCTGGAAAAAAGCAGGCTGGGCTTTAACGATTTGCCCGCTAAGGCTAGCAAGCAAAGGAGGATAGTCTTGCATGAAGTTGCTGAGAAGGTAGCAGGCCGTAATCACCCAACTCATTCTTTCATCAACAAATTCTGGTCCACCCAACCGCGCCTTTAGCGCATACTTCTTCTCATCGAAGAGAAGCTCAACATCGTCATCTTGCCTTTGTCCTTCGGCTGCATTTGCTACCGAGGATAGCACAGTTTCAGCTACCTCCTCAAAGTAGCCAACCACCTCATTCCACGAATATGGACCTGTCGCGGTTTGATGCCGCTCCTTTGATAGCATTTATTGCAGCAAAGGAGACGAACTATGGGAACGAAACG
>CANMQO010000011.1 GCA_947500055.1 uncultured Paracoccaceae bacterium | reverse complement strand
TACATCAACGGATTCTACAATCCGAGACGCCGGCATTCAGCATTGGGCTGGAAAAGCCCGGTCGCCTTCGAAAGGAAGTGGCCTAAACGAGCACTTGGAGCGGCATCAAAACGTGACAGGTCCAGCGTACCTGATGGTGGTCTTAGGGTGGTGGCCAACTGACAGAATCGTGACATGCCTAGAAAGGCAGGCTCAGGTAGATTGAACACAAACATGGACGAACAACGAGCAACAGTTAATCGTCTATTACCTGCCAATCGGTGCGCTCTGCGAGCTCTCCATGAAAGAGAACCGGCTCATAATGGGCGTTCGCCAAACTGAATCTTCCAGCAAGTAACTCTTGCTGTATTGCGCCATCAAAATACACTACAAAAATATCAGCAAAATAGACTGACTCTGCGCTGGTATGCTTGTCGTTCGGGAGTTTAAGCCTTGATTGGAGTATCGTAGACTCTCCCGGTGCAAGAGAAATTGGCGTATGCAACTCGTAGACACCACTCGCAAATTCTATTTCCATGGTTTCTGAAATGGGTCGGATGGGTGTGCCGCCCTGCCCACCTCCCTCAATATTATAACGATCAATTTGCGCTACCCGCATTCCCAAGACTGTCGTATTTTTCCCTCCAGAGTTTCTCATTACAAAACTCAAAACTGGAGATGAAATGTAGTAATCCTCGTCTAAGAGGGGATTGCCAAAGCTCGACAAAAGGCCAATATAGTACTCCTTGCATGTATCCGATGAAATACTCTTGGGATTTTGATCTGGAAAAATCGACCCAAAAAGAGCAACTGTCTCATCGGACATAGAGGCGTCAAGACTCCAGTATAGCTCGTACAGCGACACACCCAAGGAATTGTGGGTAGGCACAGGATTAAAGTATGGATGAGGCATTTCCAACAAGGAACTAAATACAGTATTGTCATATTGACCGTTTCGTTAGTTAACAGGGAAATAAAGTGCAAGAAAACTGGGCCAATTATCTAAATGTAGCTTGGATCTAGAAATGTCAGTGCAATCCAATTTTTCAACTACTTCGTACTCGTATGTGTTGACGTTCTCATCCAAGTAAGACCACCATTCATCAAAGTAAAAACTGTAGGTCTCACCATCTGGAGGTTTTCTAAATGCAAACATCGAATGATAGATATCAAAAAGACTTTCGAGTTTTGTTGCCTCCATGGGTTGAATTCTCCAAGAGCCAAGTGAATCGATTGAATCGCCGGAACTGTCATGGACCCTGACGGACTCAAGTATCAGTGCTCCACCACCTAGCTTTCCACTTACGAAAAGGCCAATCAATATGGCGCTAGTGAACGTAACCATGATTGGCAGTAGAAATTTCTCAAGGACAATTCTAAGGTTTCTCCAAAAGCTCCTCACGGACTAACCCCCCCTCCAAAAAACTCACTATCGTGGGCAATTCGTCTCCCAATCCCTCGCCTGCAAGATTCCTGTCTTTGTTGGGATTTGTCTGACAAAGGCATTGACTAATTGTTAGTGAGTTTGCCTCATTAAGGACTGTCTTGGCAACTCAACAGCCCCCACACATGCCCGTTTCTGGTCCTCTGAGGCACCCCTAGCGTAGACCCCGAAGGTCACGTCCTGTTTGTCTGGGCGGTGCCCTATCACGTCCGCTATGGTCTCTCTAGGCTGGCCTGCATGCCTTGCCTTTGTGGTGAACCACCGGCGGGCAGAGTGGAAGTTAACCAGTGATCGGCGATTGTTGCCTTGTTCATCTCGGATGCCAAGCGCCTCGCGCCACCTTTTGAACCGCTTTCCATATGTGTCCGAAGGGTTACCGAAGCCCTCAAGCTCATGAAATAGCATGTCCTGCCCTGCCCTTCCTCGCATCCTCTCCCGCACCATCGGCACAAGGGAACTGTGAACGGGCACCTTGCGGGCCGCTGAGGGGTTCTTGCCTTGCTGTAGGTTGAAGGTGAGAAGACCATCATTCTCTTCAACTTCTTCGACCCAAAGTGTCACGATCTCCGCTTGCCTCATCCCAGAAAGCAGCGATGTCATAAGCACGTCCATCATGACTTTTTCCCAAGCAGGGTTTTTCGGGAATGGTGAATTGAGTAGGGCCGATACTTCGTCATCTGTGAACGGCCTTTCAACGGCCTTCGCTGCCCCTCGCTCAACCCGCTTGCCCTTACTTTCGATTACCTGGTCATTCCAAGGCCAGCCAGATGTGATGGCTTCACCCGGCGGCAGCTTTATGTGCCCCCTTCGGGCCATGAATATCCAGTATTGCCTGAGGAAGGAGATGTGCTTGGCGCAGGTCTTCGGATGCTTGTTCTCCAACACAGCAGAGACGTACCGCCCCGCCCTCGCCCGGTCCATTTGATCGAGCATCAGCCCTTGCTCACCGCACCATCGGCTCAACATCATCACAATGCCCCGCCTTTCCGCTGCGGTCTTGGGTGCAAGCCCTGCTGTTTTGAGGTGGCCCTCAAGGTGATGCTCAATTTCAACCCGTCCTGACATAGCATCCTCAAATGCCTTGCGCTGGGCACCTTTCATTTTGTCTGCCTCAGCCTCCGCAGCATTCACGATAAGGTGCAACTCGTCGGCATCCTGCGCATCACCCATAGCAGCCCGCGTTAAAGCCCCCCTAGCGGGCGCTGAGAGGGGGTTTGAGGGCTGTTCGGAGTTGCTGGTGTGTGACCACATAGGGATATCAAACGACACCCTACGGCCTTCTTTGATCTCCCTAAACTGGATGCCTGAGACGGCGGCAATGTCATCTCTCAATCGCTTTGCATCCCTGACATCAGATGTCTCAAGATTGATGAGGATGAACTGTGGGCCACCAATGATCTTTCTCACCGGCTTAGGGACGCCTTGACGAAACCACCAACGGTTCCCTTTGAGTGTCAGGAGGTGTTCTGAGCGGGTTGCCTTAACGGGCATGTGAGGGCTCCATTGACCAATGCCATTGACCAACTCATGCCCTCTAACCCACTGACAATCAACAGAAAAATGGGTTCCGTTGCGTTAGGTGTAGAGTCCCTGTCTCTCCGCCATGCATCTTTGATTTTAAAACGAAATATGGGGCGAGGCGCCACCAACCCGCCAACATTCGCGAGTTCGGACGCCACGTATTGCAATTGATCGCGACTCGGACCGCGAGCGACTAAACACGAGATTTTGCTTGGCCAAATCGCTGGATTGAAGCACCCAATGGACAACCCAGACGCCATGCATGTCGAATTAGAAAGACAGACGGCGCATGCGCGTAGTCGATTAGCGCCGAAGACCGACTCTTGTTTCGGCTCTTCCGGTTTCCTCCGCGGTCCTACTTGGCGTTACAGGGAAGGCGAGTTGTCGCAATTCAGAGAGCGTCGCTTCGCGGCCCATTCCTGCCGTCCAACACGTTGTTTCGATGCTGCAGTCGCAGCCCGCATAGCGGACATTTGCCGCACCAGCATATCGCTACTCCTGTCGGATGACTGGAGCCTGGACAATGGGAGCTTTCGCTGCATCTGCGCAAATGTCCGCAATCATTTCATCTCAGTTCATCAAGCAACCTTACTCTGTCACTGGAAATACATTTGTCTTCTTGACGACACCATAGACGAAGCTGCTGTCCATGGATGCAATACCGCCTATGGGATGCAGCTTTCTGCGAACAAATTTTTCATAATCTGAAAGATCGGCCACAACCACCCGAAGCAAGTAATCCGATGTGCCGGTCATGACGAAACACTCCAGTACTTGGTCGATCCGCGCAATGTCTGCTTCGAATTGCCTTACCGTCGCTTCGGTATGGCGTTCCAGTTTGACGTGAACGAATACAGTTACCGGTAGACCATAGGCCTCGGCGTCCACGTTGGCACTATAGCCGGTGATGAAGCCATCTTGTTCGAGCAGCTTGAGACGTCTCAAACAGGGCGAAGGTGACAGGTTTACTTCTGCCGCCAAGTCTTGATTCGTCATGCGACCATTGCGTTGCAGGGCGCGAATGATCTGCTGGTCTTTGCTATCCATTTTTCTCATGAATTAGCATATAATGCCAAGTATTGAAGAAAAGAAGGCTGAATATGGAATAATTTGCCTGTCGTATTGTCATACTCTGCTTCCTGAAAACCAAGGAGACACCCAATGCGTAACCGCCCCGACAGCTTTTCCACCCTCGCCATTCACCATGGTTATGACCCGATGGAGAACGAAGGTGCGTTGACGCCTCCGCTGCATCTGACCTCGACATTCGCATTCGAAACCGCTGAAGCAGGCGGAGCGATGTTTGCTGGCGAGCAGGCAGGGCATATCTACTCGCGCATCTCGAACCCGACATGTGATTTGCTGGAGCAACGCATCGCGGTGCTCGAGGGAGCAGAGGCAGGATTGGCTTTGGCCTCAGGGATGGGGGCGATCACCGCAACCATGTGGACGCTCCTGGCACCCGGGGATGAAGTCATTCTCGACAAGACGCTTTATGGCTGCACATTTTCCTTCATGCGGCACGGGCTGGCCAAATTCGGTGTGACGGTGACCCATGTGGACCTGACAGTGCCGGAAAACCTGACGGCGGCGATCAGCGCAAAGACCAAGGTGGTCTATTTTGAAACACCCGCCAATCCGAATATGCGCCTTGTAGATATCCAGGCTGTATCGGCCATTGCCCATGCCAACGGTGCCTATGTCGTGGTGGATAATACCTATGCCACGCCTTATCTGACCCAGCCCATCAAACATGGCGCAGATAT
Source organism: uncultured Paracoccaceae bacterium (assembly GCA_947500055.1). Classification (GTDB taxonomy): domain Bacteria; phylum Pseudomonadota; class Alphaproteobacteria; order Rhodobacterales; family Rhodobacteraceae; genus Yoonia. Next base: position 27,816 of record CANMQO010000011.1, on the reverse strand, counting down.
CGTTCTGCACTCGGCGACAAAATATCTAGGTGGTCATGGGGATGTCGTTGCAGGTTTGCTGGCAGGATCGGCCGAACTGGTGTCTGAAATTCGTCTCTATGGGATGAAGGATATGACCGGTGCGGTCATGGCCCCATTTAACGCAATGCTCATACTGCGCGGGCTCAAAACACTTGCATTGCGCATGGATCGGCATTGCAGCAGTGCTGCGACAATCGCCGACTATCTGGAGCAATCAGGCGGTGTGCGAAAAGTCTGGTATCCGGGACTGGCCAGTTTTGAGCAGCATGATGTCGCCCAGCGGCAGATGTCCAAATTCGGCGGCATGATTGCATTTGAACTGGATGGCGGTCTGGAAGCGGGGCGCGCCATGATGAACCGGACGCAAATGATCACCCGCGCCGTATCATTGGGAGATGCTGAAACACTGGTACAGCACCCGGCCAGCATGACCCATTCAACTTATACACCAGAAGAACGCGCCCTGCACGGGATCAGCGACGGGCTGGTACGCCTCTCGATTGGCCTGGAGGGGATCGACGACATAATCCACGATCTCGAACAAGCCTTGCCGAAATCCCCGATCCGCAGCGCAGCATAAGGAACTTGATCATGTCCATCGATCTCAAAACAATTGAACAACGTTTGCTGTGGCTGTCCCATTGGATGATCCATCACGCCAACCACATTCGACCCAAAGCTGACGGGATCAAGGTTGGCGGTCATCAGGCATCTTCGGCGTCGATGGTGTCGATCATGACCGCGCTTTACTTTCAGGCCCTGCGCCCCGAAGACCGCGTTGCTGTCAAGCCACATGCGTCGCCGGTCTTTCACGCGATTCAGTATCTGATGGGTAACCAGACCCGTGAGAAGTTGGAGAACTTTCGCGGATTTGGCGGGGCGCAAAGCTATCCTTCCCGCACGAAGGATATCGATGACGTGGATTTCTCAACCGGCTCGGTGGGCCTTGGCGTTGCAATCACCTCGTTTGCGTCACTTGTGCAGGACTATGTTCAGGCCAAATCCTGGGGCGATGCGCAAAAACTCGGGCGCATGATTGCATTGGTTGGCGATGCGGAACTCGACGAAGGCAATATCTATGAGGCCCTGCAAGAGGGATGGAAGAACGATCTGCGCAATTGCTGGTGGATCATTGATTATAATCGCCAGTCACTGGACGGCGTGGTGCGTGAAGGCCTGTTCCAACGGATCGAGCAAATCTTCGACGCATTCGGGTGGGATGTTGTGCGGATCAAATATGGCGCCCTGCAACGCGCAGCGTTTGAAGAACCGGGCGGAGAGAAGCTGCGTCAATGGATCGATCAATGCCCCAACCAGCTCTACTCGGCACTGACCTTCATGGGGGGCGCTGTTTGGCGGGAACGGCTGATGGAAACCCTGGGAGATCAAGGCGACGTAAGCGCATTGCTTGATGCGCGCAGCGATGACGAACTGGCCGCCCTGATGGAAAATCTGGGTGGGAACTGCGTCACCACAATGGCAGATACATTCGCCGCAATCGATCACGACCGCCCTGTCTGTTTCCTCGCCTATACGATCAAAGGCTGGGGGACGCCGATTGCCGGCCACAAGGACAACCACGGCGGGTTGATGAACAAGACCCAGATGGCTGAATGGCGGAAATACATGGGTGTTGCTGAAGGTGACGAATGGGAGCGCTTTGCCACCATCGCGGACCCGGCGGCGTTTGAGAAAATGCTGGCAAAAACGCCCTTCTTTGCCAAAGGTCCACGCCGATACACGGATGACGTTATCGACGTCCCCGCAATCGAACTGGAAGCGGGTCGTGAAATCTCGACCCAGATGGCATTTGGCAAGATTCTGGATGATCTGTCCAAAGGCGACAGCACGCTGGCCGAGCGTATCGTGACGACCTCTCCGGATGTGACTGGCACAACCAACCTTGGCCCCTGGGTCAATCGCAGAAAGCTGTTCGCACGCAGCCACCAGGCCGACACTTTCAAAGCTGAAAAAATCCCGTCGACCGCGAAATGGGAGTTTGCGCCCGAGGGGCAGCATATCGAACTTGGCATTGCCGAAATGAACCTGTTCTTGCTTCTGGCCGCGGCAGGGCTTTCGCATTCGGTTTTTGGCAAAAGGTTAATTCCCATTGGAACGGTCTATGACCCCTTCGTATCCCGTGGCCTCGATGCGCTGAACTATGCCTGTTATCAGGATGCCCGTTTCATGATTGTCGGCACACCCTCGGGTGTCACATTGTCTCCGGAAGGCGGGGCGCATCAATCAATCGCCTCGCCGTTGATTGGCATGTCACAGGACGGATTGGCGGCATTCGAGCCCGCCTTTGCGGATGAACTGGCAGTCATCATGGAGTGGGCTTTTGCCCATATGCAAAAAGATGGCGAGGGAGATCCAGATGAACGCACCTGGTTGCGCGACGAGACCGGGGGCTCGGTCTACTTGCGTCTGACGACCAACCCGATTGAACAAACCGGTAAACGTGTGGATGAGGACTTCCGTCAAGGCGCCATCGACGGCGCCTATTGGCTACGCAAACCGGGACCGAACTGCGAAATTGTCATTGCGTATCAAGGCGCGGTTGCCCAGGAGGCCATCAGGGCAGCAGGCCATATCGCTCAGGGGCGCAGGGATATCGGCGTTCTGGCGGTGACCTCTGCGGACCGGCTGAACGCTGGCTGGACCGCAGCGCAACGGGCGCGCGCAAATGGGGTTCGGCACGCTGAGGCTCATATTGAAACATTGCTGACAGATCTGCCGCGCGACTGTGCATTAATCACTGTGATCGATGGCCACCCGGCAACGCTTTCTTGGTTGGGCGCTGTTCATGGCCACAAGACGATCCCCCATGGCGTAGAGCATTTCGGCCAGACCGGGTCGATTGCGGACTTGTACCGTCATTTTCGCATTGACGCCAACGCGTTGATCCAATCAGCCAGTGAATTGTCCCATGGTCACAAAATCCCTCAGATTGTGGCCATAGCATAGCAACAGCCGACATTAATTCACGTCGCAGCACTCGACACAATGAGTTCTATGCCGCCGCTAGATCGGTCGCAGCATCTTGCCGTATGGTGCCTTTGCCCCACAGGTAGCGGCCCAAACCTGCCGTTGGCAAGTGATCAAGATGCTGCGTTCGCAGCCCGCTTTCCGATCATTCGCCGCAAGCGCGAACTCTGGGTTTTGTGGAACTGACACATCGTGGACGAAGCATGGGTAATCGGGCTGACCTGATGAATGGGTCGGGTTCTCGATAGAGTCGGAGCAAATGCTGCAACCTGAGGAGAACGAAATGGATTACTTTGTGGGTTTGGACGTGTCGTGGCCATTTGCGTGTTTGATGCCGACGGCAAGCACGTCTTTGAGCGCACTGTGGCTTGCGAGGTTGAGGATATCGTGGCCTGCCTGCGCGATGTGCCGCAAGGACAGTGTCGGATTGGATTCGAGTCTGGCGCCATGAGCCAGCATCTTTACCTCGGACTTCAGAATGCTGGGTTCGATGTGGTCTGTAGTGAAGCGTGGCAGGTGCATGCGGCGCTGTCGGCCATGCGCAACAAAACCGACAAGACGGACGCCCGCGGGATCGCGCAAGTGCTGCGGTCCGGATGGTTCAGCAAGGTATTCATCAAAAGCCGAGAGGCGCATGCCTTTCACATTGCCGAGCAGCCGTAAGGCTGTCCAGAGGAAGTGCATCGATCTGGCCAACGAAGTCCGGGGGCTGTTCAGGGTCTTTGGCTTGCGCCTGCCGTCCCGGGTCGATCAAGGATCTTTCGATGAACTGGTCAAGCCTCTCGTCGACGCTGATCCAGATTTGTCACGGGCCCTGCTACCGCTCTTGGACGCACGCGCGATGCTCTGCAAGACCTATCGTGAGTTGGATGGGCGGGTTAAGCAAGCCGCCAGTCGCGACGTGATCTGCCTGCGCTTCATGGCGATCCCAGGAGTGGGGCCAATCGCTGCCCCTACCTTCCGTGCCGCCCTAGATGACCCGGCTCGCTTCACAAGTTCTCGGACGGTCGCGGCGCATTTTGGGCTCACTCCGCGACGATACCAGTCTAGCGAAACCGATGATCCTGGCCGTGTCTCGAAAGCCGGAGATCGGGATTTGCCCGCCACGCTCTATGCGGCAGCGAATACGATGATGATGCGATCTGTCGCCAGTTCTGAGGTCAAAAGCTGGGGCCTCCGGCTGATGCGCCGCAAAGGTCGACGTCGGGCTGTTGTGGCCGACGCAAGGAAACTGGCCGTCATCATGCACCGCATGTGGGCTGACAATACCGAGTTCCGTCACCGACCTTTGGAAGCCGCGTTATGATCTGACAGCTTTCCAAAGCCAAATGACGGGATCGTCCCTCACCGGACGAGGTCTCGTGGATGACGCCGAATATGTCTGCCGCGACGATCAAGCGCGAGACGAAGCTGGGCGCTCTACGTCCAATCCCACACATGCATGCAGCGGTCCAACCGAACCCGGCCATCAATGACTGCGAAGAGAAGCGTGACCCGGATGAAGGAGAGCGATCCCCAAGCGCGAAACCGAAACGATGAAATGAACTTGACCCGAACGCCCGATTAGAGAAGCGGATGTTGTCGCCACTAATTTGAACGATCGCTTAGCTCGGCTTGCAACCAAACCGGACGCCTCATTCGGGGCAATGCCCAGCCGGTCACAGGCCCACTTGGCCCATGTCTTGTCAAAGGGAGTTGCATCGTCACTGCCCGATACGGTCGCCTGCCAGGCTACCGGCGAGGCAACACAACGGGCTTCATCGATGGTCCACCGAAACAGAAGCAGGTTCCGCACGCCCTTGTCGAATGACGCGGGGCGCTTCCGGCTCGTTCCAACGAAATCGGGTGACGTGCCAGAGTCCGGGTCTTCTCCGAGATGGATCGATCAGGCCCAATTATTCTTTCTCCCTCAGGTGGTCGGCTGCATTGCAGGATTGTGGTGTTTCACGCGCGGCGAGCAGCGCCCGCCAAAGCTGGGATGCGACGCGTCCTGATCGCGCCGATTGAAGCGTGCCGGAGGCACGTTAGGGCGCGTCGCGCATCCGATGCACGTCGGGATCGTCGGCCCAGACGATGCTCACGAACTCGCCCGAGATTTCCGTGAGCATGGCCAGCCCCTCCGCAAAGGACCCATCCGATTCAAATGGCAGGGTGGATTGATCCGGCGCAATTCTTGCTGTTTGCTCTGACTGCGTCCAATTGTGAGAAAGCAAAAATCATGGCGAAGCCTAGGGTTGCGCTGCTTGGGGCAATTCTTGAATCCAATCGATTTGCACCGCCCGCAGAGAGAAGCGATTTCACATCGCTGACATGGCTTGTCGGTGAAGAGCTGATGGACGAGGCCAGATCGGCCACTCCAAAACTCGCGACCGAGTTCGCGGCCTTTGTCGGCGCCATGGATGCGATGGGGCACTGGACCCCCGTGCCCTGCATGCTGGCCGCCAGTCATCCAGCGGGGCCAGTGCGCGCGGCAGTTATCCAAGAGATCATTGCAGTATGCCAAACCAGGCTGCGCGCTGCCGAACCGGTTGACGCTGTCTATATCTGCAATCACGGCGCGATGGTGGCCGAGCATGACCACGATCCCGATGGCTTGATGATGGCGCGCATTCGCGAAATCGTGGGGCCAGAGGTTCCGGTGATTGCGACGCTCGATCTGCATGCCAACATATCGCAACGGATGGTTGACGCCTGCGACCTCATTGTCGGCTACCGGACCAATCCGCATGTGGATCAGATCGAACGGGGCGAAGAGGCCGCCTTTTCCCTGCGTCGGATCCTGTCATCGCGCACCCGACCAAAAATCGCGCACATCAAACTCCCCCTTGTTCCCGCTTCGGTCACGCTTTTGACCGCCGAGCACCCTTACGGCGCATTGATCGATTATGGGCAACGCCGGCAGGCGGAATATCGCAGCGAAATCCTCAATGTTTCGATCTTCGGGAATTTCCTTTTCTCCGACACACCCGACAACGGGCTCAGCATCGTGGTGACCGCTCGCGCAGACGTGCAGGCCGCCGACGCCTTGGCGCTTGAACTGGCGAACATGGCTTGGGCATGGCGGGCGGACTTTGTCCGCACATTGACAAGCCTCGACAATGCGGTCGCCATCTCGCTCGAGCAGGGGCGCAAACCGGTGATCTTTTCTGAAGCTGGCGACAATCCGGGCGGTGGCGGAAGCGGTCGCACAACACAGCTGCTGGCGGCCCTTTACAACGCAGGCACGCCCAACTGCCTCTATGGATCGTTCTGCGATCCAGCGCTTGCGCGTGCGGCCCATGACGTGGGTGTTGGCAACCGGTTCAGGGCGCATTTCAACCGGTCGCGCGATAGGTCCGCCGCAGGCGCGCAATGGGACGCGCCCTTTGAAGCCGACGCAGAGGTTCTGGCACTGCATGACGGCAACGTGGTTGGCGAAAAAGGTATGACCGCCGGTCGTCGAATGGCCCTTGGACCTGCGGCGGCGCTGCGCATCGGGGGCATCACAGTTGTCGTCATTTCGGACCGGACACAGACGGCTGATCCTGTATTTTTCCATATGTTCGGGCTGGATATCGCGGCGGCGCATACGGTCGTTGTGAAATCCCGGGGCCACTTCCGGGCCGGGTTTTCGGGCTGGTTTGCGCCGGACGCGGTCTATGAGGTCGACACCCCGGGTTTGACATCACCCATCCACGACCGCTGGCCGTTCGCGCATTTACCGCGACCGAATTACCCAATGGACGACGAAACAGACTGGACAGCCCCACCGCCAGCTTAAACAGGCTCAGAGTATTTGTCCTTCGGCGTCGTCAGTTTGACGAACCGCATGAATTGTCGCGCGAGTTGTGACGGTGGCCGCCCGGACGGCAGTACGAAACTGGTATCATAATAGATGGCTGCATCAAATGGCCGGACGACAATGCCTTCCAACCCCGACGACAGCAACGGAAACGGGTTGATCAGTGTCACGCCCAATCCTTCGCGTACAAGCTCCAGGGCCGCCATATTCGTCGCTGTCTCGGCGACCTGTTTGGGATGAATCCCCGCACGCGCAAAAATCTGTTCGGTAATCGCGCGCGTGCCCAATCTGCGCAGGAATTCGATCAAGGCGACCCCTTCCAGGTCTTGCGGGGTCACTATGCGCTTTTCGGCAAGCGGATGGCCAACTTGCATTGCACAAACAATCTGGCTGCGTCGCCACGGCTCAAGGTGCACGCCGGTACGCTTGATCATGGCACTGGTCAGCCCAAGATCGTAGCGCAGGTCAAGGATACCGGCCACAAGCACATCCGTCGCCTGAATATCCAGTTGAAGTTGTTTTCCGGGGTTCTTTTTCAAAAAGCTCGCGACCCTCGAAATCACGAAATGATGGGCCAGCGTGGGTGGCACGATAAGCCGCAGCGGCGCATCATCGGGCGTGGCCCATTCCGCACCTTCGATGTCAGCAAGTGTTTCAAAAATGGGGTCCAGTTTCTCATTCAGCCGCAGCGCCTCATCCGTTGGATCAATGCGCCCAGAGCGTCGCAAGAACAGCGACCGGCCGACCCGGGCCTCCAGTTGCGACAGGGACCGGCTGACGGCCGACTGCGAAATCCCAAGCCGCCGGGCAGCACCGATGGTGGTGCCCGTGGTGATCACCGCCCGCAGGGATTCGAACTCACGCAACCGGTGCCGGTGTTCTGTCATGATGCAAACCTCTTGCCGAAAAGTGCAGGCGACCACTCAAGGACTTGGATTAGTCTATGCAGAATCGCATAGTATTGAGTATTGGCAATGTTTTTTGCGGTAGCTAGCATTTTCTCAGGGCGCAGGGCTGGACAAGGATTCGGCTGATTTGAAGCGCCACACAAACAGGGAGTCTTTGTGATGAGGAAACTCACAGCTGCGACAGCGGTCGCTTTCGGCATTTTGGCGATTGGTGCCGGTGCCGCGTCAGCCGAAAAACTGACGATCGGCCTTGCGTCGGAACCGACATCTTTGGATCCGCATTTTCACAACCTCGGGCCGAACAACGCCATGTCGGTCCATATTTTTGATCGCCTGATCGCACAGGACGAAAAGCAGCGCCTGTCGCCGGGCCTTGCCGTCTCCTGGCAGCCGATTGACGATCTGACGTGGGAATTCAAATTGCGCGAGGGCGTGAAATTTCACGACGGCAGCGATTTTACCGCAGATGACGTGGTCTGCACGATGGCGCGCGCGCCAGAGGTTCCAAACTCTCCGTCAGGCTACGGCACCTATCTGAAGGGCAAGGAAGTCATCAAGATCGACGACTACACCGTCCACTTCAAGACAGCAGCCCCCTACCCGCTGATGGGCAACGACATATCAACCATCCCCGTGATTTCCGAAGCCGGCTGCGCTGCGGCAACAGAAGAGTTCAACGCAGGCACCGCGGCAATCGGGACCGGCCCGTTCAAGTTCCAAAGCTATACGCCGGGCGAAAGCATCGTGCTGACCCGCAACGACGACTATTGGGGTGACGCGCCGATCTGGTCGGAGGTCGAATTCCGCCCGATCACCTCCGGACCAAGCCGCGTCGCGTCTCTTCTGGCAGGTGACGTCGACTTGATCTCGGGCGTTCCGACCACCGATATTGCGACGCTGGAAGGCAACAGTGACATCCAGCTCAGCCAGGGTGTGTCGAACCGCGTCATCTACCTGCACATGGACCAGTTCCGCGAGAATTCGCCATTTGTCCAAGCGAACGGCGGCGGCGATATCGTCAACCCGCTTCTTGATGTGCGCGTGCGAAAGGCGATCAGCATGGCCATCAACCGTGACGCTATTGTGGATCGCGTCATGGAAGGTGTCGCAATGCCTGCCGGGCAGTTGTTGCCGGAAGGGTTCTTCGGGGTCTCCGACAACCTTGATGTCGTCGCCTACGACCCTGATGGCGCCAAGGCCCTGCTGGCCGAGGCAGGCTATCCCGACGGGTTCGAGTTGACGATCCACGGGCCGAACGACCGCTATATCAACGACGCGAAAATTGCCGAGGCGATTGCGCAGATGCTGACCCGTATTGGCATCAAAACCGCTGTCGAAACGATGCCGCGTTCGGTCTACTTCGGTCGCGCATCCACCGGCAGCCCCGATGGCCTGCCAGAGTTCAGCTTCATCCTTGTGGGCTGGGGTGCGGGTTCGGGCGAGGCATCTTCGCCGCTGAAATCGCTGATCCACACCTTTGACAAGGATGCTGGTTTCGGATCATCGAACCGTGGCCGCCATTCGGACCCCGAAACCGATGCGCTGATCGAAGAGGCACTCAGCACGGTTGACGACACCAAGCGTCAGGCGCTGCTGGCGCAGGCAACCGAACGCGCGATTGAGAATGTGGCGATCATTCCGACGCACTTCCAGGTCAATACCTGGGCGGCCAAGGCCGGTCTGAGCTACATCGCGCGCACGGATGAGTACACGCTCGCGACCGGTGTCGTGAAAGACTAGTCGCACGTCGTCCGGGCCGTTCCAAAAGCGGCCCGGAACTCTTGCCCCGGGAATATACTCATGACCGTCTTCATCATCCGCAGATTGATCCAAGCATTGCTTGTCGTCTTCATGATGTCGGTTATCGTTTTCTTCGGCGTCAACATCGTTGGTGACCCGGTCTACATGCTTGTCAGTCCGGACGCGGATCAGGCCGATATCGCCGCTGCAATCAGCAGACTTGGACTGGATCGCCCGATCTGGGAGCAGTATCTGCTGTTCCTCAAAGGGGCCGCGCAGGGCGATCTTGGCAACAGTTTCATCTTTGGCGAACCCGCCCTGAAACTAATCCTGCACCATATGCCCGCGACGATGGAACTGGCCTTTTCGGCGCTTATCTTGGCAATTGTCGTGGGCATTCCACTGGGGCTTTACGCGGGGCTCTACCCCGATAGCCGGATATCCAAGGGCATCATGGCCGCGTCGATCTTTGGCTTCTCGCTGCCGACGTTCTGGGTCGGGCTGATGCTGATCATGCTATTTGCGGTTGAACTGCGCTGGGTTCCAGCAACGGGTCGCGGCGATCTGGGCACCTTCCTTGGGATCCAAAGCAGCCTCTTCACGCTCGACGGGCTCAGCCACATCTTTCTGCCCGCGCTGAACCTCGCGCTTTTGAAAATCTCGCTCGCGATCCGGCTGACGCGCGCCGGCGTGCGCGAGGCGATGGGGCTGGACTATGTCAAATACGCCCGCGCAAAGGGGCTCTCGACCCGCCGGATCATCTTTGTCCATGTGATGAAGAACATCATGATCCCGGTCGTCACCGTCATGGGGCTGGAATTCGGCAGCCTGATCGGGTTTTCCGTCGTGACTGAAACGATCTTTGCGTGGCCCGGCATGGGCAAATTGCTGATCGACGCGATCCTGCAACTCGACCGCCCCGTGGTCGTGGCCTACCTGATGATCATCGTGCTGTTCTTCGTGCTGATCAATCTGGTCGTCGATATCCTTTATTCCATCCTTGATCCCCGGGTCCGGCTTCAGGATCAGGGCGCATGAGCGACCTTGTAGCAGATACCGCTTTGGACGCCGCAACCCCGCCAAGGGTCGAAACGCCCTTTCAACGGTTCCGCGCGGAGTTTTTCGAAAGCAAGATTGCGACCATCGCGCTTGCCATCTTTCTGATCATTGTCCTTCTGGCCGTTCTGGCCCCCTGGATCACACCGCAAAACCCCTACGATCTGGCACAGGTCAGCGTCATGGACGGACGCCTGCCGCCGGGATCAGAGGCGTTTGACGGCTACACGATGTGGCTTGGCTCTGACGGGTCAGGGCGCGACCTTTATTCGGCCATCCTTTACGGCTTGCGCATCTCGCTCACCGTTGGTCTGGCCTCTGGCGTCATCGCGCTTTTGATCGGCATGGCCATTGGCCTTGTCGCGGCCTACGCAGGCGGCCGGATCGAAGCGATCATCATGCGCATCGTTGACCTGCAACTGTCTTTCCCTGCATCGCTGGTGGCGTTGATGATGGTTGCGGCCCTTGGCAAAGGCGTCGACAAGATCATCCTGGCACTGGTGATCGCGCAATGGGCGTATTACGCCCGCACGGTGCGCGCCACCGCACTGGTGGAACGCAGCAAGGAATACGTCGAAGCCGCACAGTGTCTTGGCATTTCGCGCTTTCGGATCGTATTCCGCCACATCCTGCCCAACTGCATGGCCCCGCTGATCGTCGTCGGTACGGTGCAAACCGCCAGTGCCATTTCGCTGGAGGCAACGCTGTCCTTCCTCGGCGTCGGCCTGCCGCAGACGGAACCATCGATTGGCGTTCTGATCGCCAACGGGTTCGAATACATGCTGTCCGGGCGGTACTGGATTTCGGTCTTTCCCGGTCTCGCCCTTTTGCTGACGGTCGTCTCGATCAACCTTGTGGGGGACCATCTGCGCGACGTCCTGAACCCGAGGCTGAAGAAATGAGCGCAGTGCTGGAGGTCCGCGGTCTCAAGACCCATTTCTTCACCCATGCGGGCGTGGTCAAGGCGGTGGACGGCGTCGATTTCACCATATCCAAAGGCGAGATCATGGGGCTGGTCGGCGAATCCGGCTCGGGTAAATCCATCACGGGCTTCTCCATCATCGGCCTGATCGACCCGCCCGGCCGCATCGTCGAAGGCTCGATCAAGTTCAACGGAGAAGAGATCGCGAACGCGAAAGAGGAGCTCCTGCAAAACCTGCGCGGCAATCGCATTTCGATGATCTTTCAGGACCCGATGATGACCCTCAACCCGGTTCTGCGCGTGGATACCCAGATGATCGAGGCGATCCTTGCGCATGAACCCGTCTCGAAACAAACCGCGTGGGAGCGGAGCCGCGACGCGCTGGGTCTGGTCGGCATCCCTTCCCCGGAAGAACGCTTGCGGGCCTACCCCCATCAGCTTTCGGGCGGTATGCGGCAGCGGGTGGCAATTGCGACGGCCTTCCTGAACAAACCCGATCTGATCATCGCAGACGAACCGACCACGGCACTGGATGTGACGATTCAGTCCCAGATCATCCACGAGGCGCAAAAGCTGACGAAACAGACCGGCACGGCGATGATCTGGATCACCCATGACCTTGCCGTTGTTGCCGGACTCGCCGAGCGGATTTCGGTGATGTATGCCGGGCGGATTGTCGAACAGGGCGGCATCGACGACGTGATCGACCGCCCGCTGCATCCTTACACGGTGGGCCTTTTGGGATCTGTGCCAACCGCAAACCGACGCGGCAAGCGCCTGTTCCAGATCGAAGGGATGACGCCCAACATGCTGGCACTTCCCAAGGGCTGCGCCTTCGGCCCGCGCTGCCATGCGCAGACAGATGCCTGTGGCCAGCGGCCGCCGGTTGAAGACATCGACGGGCGCAGCCTGCGTTGCTTCAACCCGCAACCCGCGGCAGAGGTGGTCGAATGACGGAACCTCTGGTAGAAATCCGCGGCGTCTCGAAACGGTTCACCAAGCGGCTGGACGTCGCAGGCAAGATCGCGCGGCGGCTCGGGGCCAACATCCGCGAGGAAACGGTGCATGCCGTCGATGACGTCAACCTGTCTATCCAACACGGCGAAGTTCTGGGGCTGGTCGGCGAATCCGGGTGCGGAAAATCCACGTTGGGGCGCGTCGTTGCAGGCATTCATGCGGCCAGCGACGGGCAGTTGTTCTACGAAGGCAAGGATGTCGCCACGCTGACAGGCGCAGACAAACGCGCCGCAACGTTGGCCATCCAAATGATCTTTCAGGACCCCTTCGCCAGCCTCAACCCGCGCATGCGGGTCGAGGATATCATCGGTGAAGCGCCGCGGATGCACGGGATCGTCAGCAAGTCCGAAATCCCCGATTACGTGGACGAGGTGATGCGCAAGGTCGGCCTCGATCCTTCGCTGAAAAAGCGTTACGCGCACCAGTTCAGCGGCGGCCAACGCCAGCGGATCGGCATCGCGCGCGCGCTTGCGGTAAAGCCGAAATTCCTTGTTTGTGACGAAGCCATCGCAGCGCTTGACGTGTCAATTCAGGCGCAGGTGATCAACCTCTTCATGGACCTGCGCGAGGAATTGGGCCTGACCTATCTGTTCATCAGCCATGATCTGAGCGTCGTTGAACACATCGCCGACCGTGTCGCGATCATGTATCTTGGCCGGATCGTCGAAAATGCCACGACGGAAGAGATTTTCTCCGATCCGCGCCACCCCTACACCAAGGCCCTGCTTGCCGAGGCACCCCGTCTTGATCAACGCCGCCGTGGGTTCGAGCCGATTACAGGGGAAATCCCCTCCCCGCTTGATCCACCGCCCGGATGCACCTTTCACCCCCGCTGCCCTGTCGCCACTGCCGCATGCCGCGCCGTTGTGCCCGCGCTCAAACCCGGGCGTGACGGGCGCGAAACGGCCTGCCTTCTTGAACATGCCGAAACCGTTTGAATTCTGAAGCTGGAGTTTCCCTTGAAAAACGCCGACCCGATCTGGGACCATGTCGACCGCCACCGTGAAGATTTCATCGCCTTGTCCGACCGTGTCTTTGACACCCCCGAAACGCTCTATGCCGAATTTGAATCGGTGGCGGAACATAAGCGGATGTTGCAGACGCAGGGCTTCCGGATCACCGAAAATGCTGCAGGTATCCCCACCGCCGTGATCGGTGAGGCGGGCGACGAAGGCCCCGTCATCGCCATTCTGGGTGAGTTCGACGCGCTGCCCTACCTCAGCCAATCCCCCGGCGTGGCCACACATCAACCGCTGGAAGAGGGCGGCAACGGGCATGGCTGCGGTCATAATCTTTTGGGTGCCGCCGCCCTTCTTGCAGCAACCGCGATCAAGGACTGGATGGCGCAGAACGGCATCAAGGGGCGCGTGCGATACTACGGTTGTCCCGCCGAAGAAGGTGGCGCGGCCAAGACCTACATGGTGCGCGAGGGGCTGTTTGACGATGTGGATGCCGCGATCTCGTGGCACCCGGCCACCTTTACCGGCGTGAATGAGGCGCGTTCGCTGGCCAACACCCGCATTGACTTCACCTTTCACGGCAAGGCCGCTCATGCCGCAGGCGCACCCGAACTGGGCCGTTCCGCGCTTGATGCGGTTGAGTTGATGAACATCGGTGTGAACTACCTGCGCGAACACATGCCCGACAGCGCCCGTGTGCATTATGCCTATCTTGATGCGGGCGGGGTTGCTCCGAACGTGGTGCAGGCAAAAGCAACGGTGCGGCAACTGATCCGCGCAAGCACCTTGCCAGAGCTGAGCGATCTTGTCGCACGGGTTCGCAAGATCGCCGATGGGGCCGCGCTGATGACCGGAACGCAGGTCACAAGTCAGGTGTTCTCCGGTGTATCCAACCTGCTTGGAAATCGCCCGCTGGAAGAGGCGATGCAACACGAACTTGAAAAACTCGGCCCCGTCGCTTTTGACGCCACCGATGATGCCTTTGCCCGCGACATTCAGGCCACGCTCAGTGCGGCCGACATCGACACGACATTCAAGCGGATCGGTGCCAAACCAGTGGACGGCCTCGCACTTTGCGATTTTATTGCCCCGCTCGACCGGCACAGCGAAGGCGGCGAAGGTTCGACCGATGTGGGCGATGTCAGCTGGGCCGTGCCTACGGTGCAGGCTCGCGTTGCCACCTGCGCGATTGGCACCCCGTTCCACACCTGGCAAACCGTGGCACAAGGCAAAGCGCCCGCCGCCCACAAGGGGATGATCTACGCCGCCAAGGCGATGGCTGCCACGGCCTGCCGATTGGTCGAAGATCCGGCCCTGATCAACGCCGCACTTACGACCCATCAAGACCATCTGGTCCGCACGCCCTATACCTGTCCGATCCCGGACGGCGTGAACCCCCCGGTCTGACGGCATTCCATGACACGCGCTCAGGCCATCAACACTGCCACCCGGTATTTCGAAACGGGCGGCTTCGCACGTGATCTCGGCGCTTTGGTCGCGCATGAAACCGAAAGCCAGACGCCCGACAAGGCTGCGAAACTTCCCGGATATCTCGAACAGGCGCTGATCCCGCGCCTGACCGCTATCGGCTTTACCTGCAAGATCCATTCCAACCCGGCTCCGGATGCAGGCCCCTTGCTACTCGCCGAACGGATCGAAGGCGAAACCCTGCCAACCATCCTGACCTATGGGCATGGCGACGTGATCCGCGCGCAGACCGACCAGTGGCGCGATGGCCTTCACCCGTTTCGCCTCGTCGATGAAGGCGACCGGCTCTACGGGCGCGGCACAGCCGACAACAAGGCGCAACACCTGATCAACATGGCGGCCCTGAAAGCCGTCATCGACACCCATGGATCGCTTGGCTTCAACAGCCGCATCCTGATCGAGATGGGTGAGGAGATGGGATCGCCCGGCCTGTCCGAATTCTGCGCCGCACACAAAGATGCACTGGCCGCAGACGTGCTGATTGCATCCGATGGTCCGCGCCTCCAGTCCGACACGCCAACGATGTTCATGGGCGCGCGCGGCGGCATCTCCTTTGACCTGATCGTGGACCTGCGAGACGGCGCGCATCATTCCGGCAACTGGGGCGGTCTGCTTGCCGACCCCGCCATGATCCTCGCACAGGCCCTGTCCACGATCACCGATGCGCGCGGGCAAATTCAGGTGCCGGAATGGCGCCCGACCAGCCTGACCGCGGATATCCGCCGCGCCTTGCAGGACTTGCCCCTCAGCGGGGATGGTGGCCCCCCGATCGACCCTGGCTGGGGCGAAGAAGCGCTGACACCCGCCGAACGTGTCTTTGGCTGGAACAGTTTCGCGATCCTTGCGATGAAAAGCGGCGTGCCCGACGCGCCGGTGAACGCAATCTCAGGCTTTGCCAAAGCAGCCTGCCAGCTTCGCTTTGTTGTGGGCACAGCACTTGACGACATTCTACCCGCGCTGCGGCGCCATCTGGACCGGCATGGGTTCACAGGCGTTCAGATCATCCCGCACGAACGCGCGTTCTTCAGCGCCACGCGGCTGTCGCCAGACCACCCTTGGGTCCGCTTCGTCGCTGCCTCACTTGCCCAAACTGCCGGCAAATCGCCGCATATCCTGCCCAATCTTGCAGGCTCGCTGCCGAACGAGGTCTTCGCGGACATTCTGGGCCTTCCGACCATCTGGGTCCCGCATTCCTATCGCGGCTGCTCCCAACACGCTCCGAACGAACATGTTCTGAAATCCGTCTCGCGCGATGCGTTGCGCCTGATGGCAGGTCTTTTCTGGGATATCGCTCACACAGGTGGGCCGGCCTAGACGCCCTGCCTTATTGGGCCGCCGTCGTGTCTGCAACGCGCGCCATCTGGGATCCGGGCGCAGGTTCAGCAGAAATGCGCGCCTGACCAAGCCGTGGATGCAGTTTGCCAGCCAGACCCCACGTCGCCACCAACGCCGCACCGCCCGCAACGAACACCCCCGACAGTGGTGCCACCAACAGAACCAGCCAGGCGGCCCCCGGCGTCAGGATGCCAGAGACATCGCGGAAACTGGCATAGATTGCGGACATTTCCGTCCGCTCTGATGGTTTGACCGCAAGCAGAAAGGGCAACCCCGCAGAGACGTCAAGCAGGATCAGGAACACCGATCCCGCCATCAGACAGGCCACTGTGAATGCAGGGCCAAGCTGCGGCGCACCCGCTGCAACAAACAACAGCCCCGAGACAAGAAATCCGGTCCTGACAGCCGCCCGCACTGAGCGACGTTGCATGAAGCGCAACATCAGCGGGGTCAGAAACAGGGCGGCGTTCGACGTGGACAGTGCGATCCCGCCAAGCTGGCTGCCGAACCCGTTCTGGACAGCAAAGATTGGTAGATAAACCACATAAACCCACCACCCACAGGATCGGACAACCGCAAAGATCCAACCGGTCACCAAACGAGGCTGCGCCAGAAATCTGCCGAAATAGGCCAGCGGATTGGCGGGAGGGCGACGACTCTTGGTGATCAGCTTGCCGTTCCCCAGACGCATCAGCCAAAAGATCAACAACATGACGCCTGCGGCAATCGCGGCGATCAAAAAGGGCGCTGGCCGCCACCAGCTGTAAAGAAACGTGCCAAGGGCCGGCCCCGCGGTCCAGCCAGCAGCGCTGTAGAACAGGCGTGATGTCTCGAACCGTCCCAATTCGATCTTGGCGATATGGTCAAGCACATAGGCGTTAAAGCAGACGAAGGTGGTCACCACAGCAAATGTGGTCAACGCCAACCCCGCGATTGCCGCGAGAGGGCTTTGGATCAGCGCCACACTTGCGCCAGTGGCGAACATCAACGTTCCCGCCATGTAGACCCACCGTCTTGGGATGAACCGGATCAGATAGGGCACCAGCAGCCCGATCAGCAATGAAATCGCGCCTATCACAAAGTAGACCTTGGACACGACACGCGCATCGCCAAGTGCTGTGTACATGACAACTGGAAAGACAGAGATCAGAATGCCCCTTGCCACCGCCTCTGTCCCCGCAAGCACCGCAAAGCCCCGCACACTGGGTGCGGGCGCGTGGCGAAGCCATTCGGGTATGCGACGCTCGTGCATGGGTTTTACTCGGTCTGCTCATCGACCATCTGGCACACGGCGCCCCCACAGTCTCACCTACTTGCGACCCCATGTCGTTTTCCGCCTGTTTCAGAAAATACGATTAATCCTGCGCAATCTGATCTTAACATTGAGTTTGGTGTCTCGCGATCAGCGCGATTGCAGAATGCGTGTGTGGGAGCGAGAACCTGCGAGCGGGTCGGCCTAGAGACAGCATTTGGCATGAAAGCGAAGGCTCGCTGCAGTCAGACGAAGTAAGGCACGATAGCCGCCAATTCGCGCATTGCGGACGCTCGTGCATCATGCAGCATCCGTCGTTTCGGGCTCACTAGCGGTCATTGGATACATCGCAGCTTCACCATAGCGGCCATTCGTAAGTCACCTGTCAGCCTTGGGTGTCCAATGCCTCGAGATGCCAGCCGCGTGAATGTCGCAAATTGATGGTTAATGCACTCACCAACTCGCTAGCCTCAACGAGATGACTTTATCGATCGGCCCAACATGACATCCTTAGCGCCAACATCTCCCAACGCGGATGCCCACAGGCACGGTGTGCTCTTCGTATTTGCGGCGGGTATGCTGTGGTCAACCGTCGGCCTTGGCATTCGCCTGATCGAAGATGCTGTCGTGTGGCAGATACTGCTCTATCGTTCGATCAGCATGTCGCTCTTCTTGTACGTGCTTATCCGCGTGCGGTCTGGCGAAAGCCCCTTTGTTCAGATCCGCCAAAATGGTACCCCTGCTGTCATCGCAGGGCTTTCGTTGGTTGCGGCCTATTCCGGGGGCATCTACGCGATCCAGAACACCTCGGTCGCAAATGCAATGCTTCTTTTTGCGACAGCACCGTTTATGGCTGCGGTGCTCGGATGGATTGTGTTGCAGGAACCCGTCCGCGCTGCAACCTGGATAGCGATCGCCGTCGCAATCGGCGGAATCGGGATCATGGTCGCCGATAAATCCGGAGGCGTCGCACTGAAGGGCAGCCTCGCCGCGGTTGGATCAGCATTCGGTTTTGCGGTCTTCACCGTGGCGCTGCGATGGGGGCGAACAAGGGAAATGCTGCCAGCGGTGTTCCTGTCGGGCATCTTCGCCATCGTCATCACCTTGGCGATCTGCTTTGGCCTCGATCTTTCGCTGGTTCTGAGCCCCAATGACGGCGGAATCGCCATAGGCATGGGCGTGTTTCAGGTCGGCGCTGGGCTGATCCTCTACACGCTGGGGTCGCGCAGCCTTCCTGCGGCAGAGCTCGCCCTGCTGTCCTTAGCCGAAGTGCTACTCGGCCCACTATGGGTCTGGCTGTTTCTAGGGGAAACCGCGACCGTAAATATCCTGATTGGAGGTGCTGTTCTACTCGCGGCGATTGCGGGCAATGCACTGTCGGGCAAGCGAAGAAGACCACCGCCCATCACCGCACCTTAGAATAAGAACGACTGCCCAAAGCCGCCGTCCGACCAAGCGCTTCGATGCTGCAAACCTGTCCGAAAAGCCGGGACCACTTCACAGGTCATGCCTCCCTGAGCACCGCCGCGACTTATGCCGATGCTTGTGGCGCGCAAGAACAGGGATTCCAGATCGGATGTAGAGCGCTGATTTTCGGATTTTGACGCGGGTTTGAATGGGCGGTTAAGACAACGACCCATCATGTTTGACAAAGAAACAAAGGCTTGTAAGAAATTTTGGTGCCGATGGAGAGACTCGAACTCTCACGATGTTACCATCGGGGGATTTTGAATCCCCTGCGTCTACCATTCCGCCACATCGGCCACTGCGCATTGCCTAATCGGGTGGGCAACGCGCGTCAATCGCCGTTTTTGACTTTTTTGAAGCGTCAAAGCCGGTTCGTTGAAAACGTATCGCATTGCGACAGATCACCGCTTTCCAATCCCCGCGCAAACCAGCGTTGGCGCTGTTCGCTGGTGCCATGGGTAAAGGTGTGTGGCTGCACGCGCTGGCCCGCATTGCGCTGCAAGGTATCATCGCCAATCTGGGCTGCGGCATTCATCGCCTCCGCGATATCGCCGCGCTCCAGGCTACCGAAACGTTCCTGTGCAGCGCGCGCCCAAATCCCGGAAAAGCAGTCAGCCTGCAATTCGATGCGCACTGATATGGCATTCGAATCAGCCTCATTCATCTGCGCCCGCAAATCGTTGGCCTGACCCAGAATGCCCAATTCGTTTTGCACATGGTGCGCAATCTCATGCGCCACCACGTAAGCGGCAGCAAAATCACCCCCTGCCCCAAGGCGGTTTTCAAGCGTCGTGAAGAACGCGGTGTCCAGGAATGCCTTGCGTTCAGGGGGGCAGTAGAATGGACCGGTCGCCGCAGAGGCGCCACCGCAAGCCGAGCGTGTCTGGCCCTTGAACAGAACAAGCGTTGGCGGCTCGTAAGTGCGGTTCAGATCTTCGCGAAAGATCGTGGTCCAGACCTCTTCGGTATCGGCCAATGTGACAGAAACGAACTGTGCCGCGCGTTCGTCAGCAGGCGTCACTTCGGATGATTGCACGGCCGGGCCGCCGCCTGTGCCACCAAGATCAACGAACTGGCTGACATCGACCCCAAAATAGAGACCAGCCAGCAGGATCAATACCCCTGCAATCCCGCCGATTCCACCAGCGCGGCGTGTCCCGCCACGCCTGCGGCGATCTTCGATATTGCTGCTGCCCCGCCGTCCTTGCCATTTCATGACTAAATCCCCCAAAGATTAACGCCATCTTAGGCAGAATGATCCGTCACACAAGCTTGACGCCTATGCCCAGCCGTGGCCTAACCCCCGCGACGATAACGAAAGGGCAGATCATGCTGCGCCGCCTCTACAATTGGACGATATCACTGGCGCAATCGCCGCATGCGCTTTGGGCATTGGCCATTGTGTCCTTTGTTGAATCGTCCTTCTTTCCGATCCCGCCTGATGTTCTGATGATCCCGATGATTATCGCCCGACCGTCCCGGGCCTTCCTGATTGCGGGAATTGCGACGGCGGCCTCTGTTCTCGGCGGGCTGTTCGGCTACTATATCGGTTACGCGTTGATGGAGAGTTTCGGCCAACCTATCCTTGCGTTTTATGGCAAGGACGCAAGTTTTGCCGAAATGGCCGCAGTGTTTAACGAATACGGGGCCTGGGCTGTTGTTGTCGCGGGCGTTACCTTCCTGCCCTTCAAGGTGGTCACAATCGCATCGGGGGTCACCGGCCTGTCATTGCCGATCTTTGTCGCCTCATCCATCTTTGCACGTGCGCTGCGCTTTTTCCTTGTTGCGGCGCTCCTGTGGAAATTCGGGGAACCAATCCGCGATTTCATCGAAAAACGACTGGGGCTGATGTTTGTTTTGTTCTGCGTCTTGCTTATCGCAGGATTCGCGTTGATAGGGCTGGTATGACACGCAATCAGATCATCCTCTTTTCCGCCGGCGGATCGCTGGCATTGCTTGGCGGGGCCTTCCTGTTTCAGGCACTCGGCTATCCTCCCTGCGAAATGTGTCTGTGGCAACGCTGGCCACACGCTGCTGCAATTGTGATCGGTCTGGTTGCCCTCCGGGTGCAAGGCTGGTTCCTGCCGTTGCTGGGCGCGCTTGCGGCCGGCATAACCGGCGCAATTGGCGTGTTTCACACCGGGGTGGAGCGTGACTGGTGGGAAGGCCCCACAAGCTGCACCGGCGGTGGCGTGCTTGACGGGCTCAGCGGATCTGACCTGCTTGCCGTGGAAGGGCCACGTGTCGTCATGTGCGATCAGGTGTCGTGGGAATTCCTGACCCTATCGATGCCCAGCTGGAACGCCATACTCTCCTTTGCTCTGATGATTGGCTGGATCATCGCCGTCTCAGCGTCGCGTCGACAAAAGTAGGCTAGTTTCGGACCGGGTGACACCGTCCAGCCGGCGGATGGCAAAAAGCACCTGATCAAACGCCTCCAGCGTTTCGGCGCCAATCTCAGCGATCAGATCCCAAGTGCCGTTGGTCGAATGCACTGCGCGAACCTCAGGGATTGAGGTCAGCCGTTTCATGGCGCGTTCCGCGCCACGACCCGCCACCTCAAGCATCATCAATCCGCGTACCGGGTCGGGCTGGATATCGGACCGGGTGAGCACGGTAAATCCGGCAATTTCACCGGTGGCAACCAAGCGATCAAGCCGGACGCGAACCGTGCTCCGGGTCACACCTAATGTATTGGCCAATTCTGATAATGATGCCCGGCCATTCTGCCGAAGTGTCGTAATCAGGCGACCATCCAAATTGTCCATCCAAGCTGACCATTTTGATAAAACTGCGTGCATTTTGCACAAATTGCCTGCTTATCATACCCCATATTTTGAACAACACTCCGGCGCATGACACAAAAACACTGCATCTTAATCGGCGCCCCTGTCGACTGCGGCAAGCGCACGCGCGGCTGCCTGATGGGACCTGACGCCTACCGCACCGCCGGTCTTGCCGAAGCAATCACTGGGCTGGGCCACACCGTCACCGACATCGGAAATCTCTCACCCGCCGAGGTCAGCGTGCCGGATGGGAAAAACCCCAAGCTTTACAAGCTGGCGGAAAATGTGGGCTGGACCCAGACCCTGACAGCCGCCGCGCAGGATGCGGCAAAGGACGGCATGCCGATCTTTCTGGGTGGCGATCATGCGCTTGCCGCAGGCACAGTTGCCGGAATGGCGGCCCATGCGCAATCGGTCGGGCGGCCATTTTTTGCGCTGTGGCTGGACGCCCATAGCGACATTCATACGCCGGACACAACTGACAGCGGCAATCTGCACGGCACCCCGGTGGGCTATGTCACCGGGCGGTCCGGGTTTGATGCCTTCCCGCCCCTGCCCGCCAAGGTCGACCCCGCCAATATCTGCATGATCGGCCTGCGGTCGGTTGATGCGGCAGAACACGCCGTGCTGGATGACGGTGACGTCATGCTGGTGGATATGCGCCGGATCGACGAGGAAGGAATCAGCACGCCTTTGCAAACCTTCCTTGATCGGGTCGCAGCCGTGGAAGGCATGCTGCACGTGTCGCTCGATGTCGATTTTCTTGACCCTGCCATCGCCCCTGCTGTTGGCACCACAGTCCCGGGCGGGGCAACGGTGCGCGAAGGGCATCTTGTGATGGAAATTCTGTCAGATAGCGGGCTTGTCAGTTCGCTCGATTTGGTCGAACTCAACCCGTTCATGGATGATCGGGGCAAGACCGCAACATTGATGGTTGATCTGACCGCATCGCTCTTGGGGCGGCGGGTTTTCGACCGCCCGACCAGAGGACGTTTCGCATGACGCTCAAAGCATCAGAACTGGCCATGGTGCCATTTGTCAGTGTCGATAACATGATGCGGCTTGTGCATCACATCGGCATCGAAAAATTCATGGCCGATCTGGCGCATGAAATCGAAGTTGATTTCGCGCGATGGGAACTTTTCGACAAAACACCACGTATCGGCAGTCACTCCGACGTGGGTGTGATCGAGTTAATGCCGACCTCCGACGGCACGCTTTACGGTTTCAAATATGTCAACGGCCACCCCAAGAACATGAAGGAAGGGCTACAAACCGTTACAGCATTTGGCGTCTTATCCAATGTCTATTCCGGCTACCCAATTCTGTTTTCGGAAATGACCGTGCTCACCGCGCTGCGCACCGCAGCCATGTCTGCCGTTGCGACCAAACATCTGGCCAGCCCGGACGCCAAAACCATGGCGATGATTGGCAATGGCGCACAGTCCGAATTCCAGTGTATCGCCCAAAAGGCCGTGAACGGCATCGACACCATCCGGCTCTACGATATCGACCCGGCTGCGACCGAGAAATGTGCGCGTAATCTCGAAAGTTCCGGGCTTAAGCTGATCTCTTGCAGCACCCCGGAAGACGCGATTGAAGGCGCAGGTATCATCACTACGGCAACCGCCGACAAGGACATGCAGACCATCCTGACCGACAACATGGTCGGCAGCGGCGTGCATATCAACGCCATCGGCGGCGATTGCCCCGGCAAGACAGAGTTGCATCGCGACATCGTCGCACGCTCCACCGTTTTTGTTGAATACCCGCCACAGACACGGATCGAAGGCGAAATCCAGCAAATGGACCCCGATCACCCGGTGACCGAACTGTGGCAGGTGATCAACGGCACGGCAACCGGACGCCAATCAGCCGCAGAGGTAACGCTTTTCGATGGTGTCGGTTTCGCGATCGAGGATTTTTCGGCACTGCGCTACGTGCACGAAAAAATCAAGAACACGCCGTTCTATATCGACTTTGATCTGATCGCCGATCCGGACGACCCACGCGACCTGTTTGGGATGGTGAAACGGGCGGGTTGATTGACGCCACCTGACGCGACGCTAATCTTTACCGCATTGATGAACCTATTGATGTGAGTGAAGCTTATGAAAACACGTGTTTTGTTAGCGACAGCCCTGGCTGTCTCCGCAATGTCACCCGTCGCGGCACAACAGGATTACGGCGAACTGGCCTGGTACAGTGCGCGGATTGATGTCGCCGACATGCAGAATTCGCGCGGCCAGCCATTGGCGAAAATTGGGGCGGTGATTCAACAGGATCGCGCAAATTTCCACAGGTTCGGCATCCGGCAGGCCCGCGATAGCGATGATGGCATCTTTGCAGATCGCGCCATGCGGGCCGCATTGCCGAACCTTGTTGACGTGGTTGGTGGTGATAATGCTCTGGAAGCATTGATCAATCGGCGTCAGCCGTTTGACATCGAAGTCTATGTCTGCGGCACACCGGGTCGACCCGCCGTGGCGATTGTCATCCCCAGCAATGCTATTGGTGGTCATTCAGGCTGCTACTGATCCGCCTGGTGCGACGCCCTGCAACTGGAAGAAATGAGCGCGACGCAAACAGATGTTGGTCGCGCTCGCCACTTTAGCTGAGTGTCGCAACGCCCAAAGGCACGCCAAATTGCAAGCACCAGATGTAAACCTCGTTGAAGTCGTCCACGTTCACAGTCGATGGAACTTTGTAGATCTGCAATCCGCTGATCTGTTGCAGCTCGCCCAGATCGCTTGCCTCGGCATATACGCCGTCCGAACCAAAGCCAACCCGCGGATCGGGTGCACCATCAAGGCTGAAATCAGTGTCGAGGATGACAAGCGCGCCGCCATCGGCGGTCTTGATGACTTGCACACCGCCGGTGGTGATGTGATCACTTGCACCCACGAAAGAGCCTGATTGCTCTGCGGCGACCGGCATGGCGCCAAGTCCGGTGATTGCGATTGCGGCGGCGCCGACGAGCGTTGCGAAGTTCATTTTCATGTCTTTTCCTTTCAAGGGGGTGGCACGGGGCCATCGGGTTGGTCAATGACAGTGCAATAACATTAGGAACCAAATGGTTCCAAACACATTGACGTGATTATGGACCAAGTGGTTCCCTAAACCCAAATTCCGGTATAAAACGCATGGCATGGCACGACCAAGAGAGTTCGATACAGAAGAGGCGCTTGCCCGCGCGATGGCCGTGTTCTGGGAACGCGGCTACAGTGATAGCTCGCTGCCCGACTTACTTGCAGCGATGGCGCTGACGCGCGGCAGTTTGTACAAAGCCTTCAAAGACAAAAAATCGCTCTTTCTTGAGGTTCTGCGCGTCTATGATGAACAGGCTGTCAACGACGCTGTTAAGCTCCTGTCGGACGGCACAATCGACGGCTGGGACCGCATCATGCTGCTCTTTGGGTCAATCGCCGACACATTCGAGGCCGGTGATCGCCGTGGATGCCTGTTATGCTCAACCGTGGCCGGGCCGGCTGTATTCGACAGCGATATTGCGGCCTATGCCACCGAAATGCTGGCCCGTATGCGCGCTGCATTTCAAACGGCGGTCGAAGCATCTGATCATTCGGATGACGCGGAAAACGTCGCGCAGTTGCTCGTGACACAATATGTCGGGATGCGGGTTGTCAGCCGTTCGAACGTCCCCCCAACAACAGTCCGTCAAAGCGTTGCCGCATTAGCGGGCATGTTTGACCAATCCAGTAAACCAGCGGTCCGGTAAACCCGGCGCCGGCCAATCGCCACGCGCCCGTCGGGTTTGCGCGAGGCGGCTTTGCCGTTGAGCGCCTAAACGTTTCCGCATACACCATGCCCAAGCAAATTTAAGGGAGACGAAAATGTCCGCTGATCCAACCTACGGTTTTGACACATTGCAAATTCACGCAGGTGCCCGGCCTGACCCGGCTACGGGCGCCCGGCAGGTGCCAATCTATCAAACCACCGCTTACGTGTTCCGCGATGCCGATCACGCCGCTGCCTTGTTCAATCTGCAAGAGGTCGGATACATCTATTCCCGCCTGACCAACCCCACTGTGGCCGCGCTGCAGGAACGAATTGCCACGCTCGAAGGTGGCACCGGTGCGGTCTGCTGTTCCTCTGGTCACGCCGCCCAGATCATGGCGCTGTTCCCACTCATGGGTCCGGGCATGAATGTTGTCGCCTCCAGCCGCCTTTACGGTGGGACGGTGACGCAGTTCAGCCAGACGATCAAACGTTTTGGATGGTCTGCGACATTCGTTGATTTTGACGATCATGACGCGGTCAAGGCCGCGATTGATGACAATACCCGCGCGGTGTTCTGTGAAGCCATTGCAAATCCGGGCGGTCACATCACCGATCTGGATGCTATTTCTGCGATAACGGACAATGCGGGCATTCCACTGATTGTCGACAACACATCTGCCACGCCCTACCTCTGCCGCCCGATTGAACATGGCGCCACATTGGTTGTGCATTCGACAACAAAATACCTGACCGGCAATGGCACGGTCACGGGCGGTTGCGTTGTCGATAGCGGCAAATTTGATTGGGCGGCGAATGACAAGTTCCCCAGCCTCAGCGAACCAGAGCCAGCCTATCATGGCCTGAAATTTGCTGAAACCTTCGGCCCGCTTGCCTTCACGTTCCATAGCATTGCCATCGGATTGCGCGATCTGGGCATGACGATGAACCCGCAGGCGGCGCATTACACGTTGATGGGGATTGAAACGCTCAGCCTGCGCATGGAGCGTCATGTGGAAAACGCCATGAAAGTGGCCAAATGGCTGGAGGATGATCCGCGCACCGACTACGTCACCTATGCTGGTCTGGACAGTTCGCCCTATTCCAAGCTGGTGCCGAAAATCTGTCCCAAGGGGGCCGGTGCCCTGTTCACCGTGGCCGTGAAGGGCGGTTACGATTCATGCGTCAAACTGGTCGATAGCCTTGAGATTTTCAGCCATGTCGCGAATCTCGGCGATACGCGCAGCCTGATCATCCATTCCGCCAGCACCACCCACCGTCAGTTGACTGCGGAACAGCAAGAGGCTGCAGGGGCAGGTCCAGGCATCGTGCGCCTGTCGATCGGGATCGAGGATGCAGACGATCTCATTGCTGATCTGGATCAGGCGCTGGCAAAGGCTACCGCGTAGGTCAAGCTGGCGCTCATACATCCCTGCGACCCGCCCCGCCACTTGGCGTGGGCGGGTTTCTGCTGTAATATTAACACTTGATGGTCAAACGCGTTTTGCCATTGCTTACAATTTGATAGATGCCGCGCATGACCACCAATTTTGCCCTGTCCCTCTCGTTCGATGGTATTCAGCTGTTACATCGTGTGACGGGCGGCTGGCGGCTTGTCGGTGAGGCGGATGTTCAGGCCGATGATCTGGACGCGGTTCTTGCCGATTTGCGTAAAAAGGCTTTGGCGCTTGAACCCGGCGGATTGCGTACCAAGGTGGTGATCCCCTTGGATCAAATCAAATATATGGCGCTGGACACCACCCAGACCACGCAAGAAGACATCGAAAACGCCATTGATGGCACGACCCCCTACAGCCTGAGCGAACTGGTCATTGACTGTGAACGGCGCGGCGGCCGCACCCATATCGCAGCCGTGGCGCGCGAAACCCTGCAAGAGGCCGAGAGCTTTGCCCGCGCGCATAAATTCAATCCGGTGTGCTTTGTTGCGATACCGGATCCGTTCACGTTCCAAAGTGAGATGTTCTTTGGCCCCACCGCGACCATGACGGATGTGCTGGGCATGGGCGCCACGGTGGAACGCGACATTCTGCCGATCATGATTGTGGGCACCCGGATCCGGTCCCGATTGCTGATCTTTGATATTCCCGAAGATGAACTACCCCAAACCGAAGAACCTGATCTGGCCACCCTGCTCGCGCCCCATATTGAGGAACCTGCCACCACACCTATTGTCGAAGAAGCAGCGATTACGGCAGAGGACGGCGAACCAGAAGACAAACCCGCCGAGGTCCCGATCGAAAAGGATCAGGTAGAATCCGCAGCAGAGCCTGAGCCTGAGCCTGAGCCTGAGCCTGAGCCTGAGCCTGAGCCTGAGCCTGAGCCTGAGCCTGAGCCTGAGCC
>CANMQO010000010.1 GCA_947500055.1 uncultured Paracoccaceae bacterium | reverse complement strand
AATAATTCCCGCCAACCTTCAGCGTCATATTATTGCCGATCTCGGCTGTCTTGTTCACGCCGACACTTTCGAATTCGTTCACATCAACACGCTTTTCGCGGTTGTTGAGCACCTGAATATTCATATCCTTCTGCGCATGGATGAAAATCTCTTCTTCATCCACCTCATCTTCAAAGCGCAATTCATTGAAGCCATCGCCAGTATGGGTCTGGGTTTTGAAGGTTGACCGGGTTTTATGCTCTGGCAGCGGGTAGGGCACATCGTTTTTGCCATTGTAGACGCAGCCCGTAACCAAAGGCTTGTCGGGGTCTCCCTCAAGGAATTCGACAACCACTTCCATGCCGATCCGCGGGATCACCATGCCGCCCCAGCCCTTGGACGCCCAGTTCTGGCTGACCCGGCAGCGCATCGAATAGGCCTTGTTCAGATCCCAGTGGAAATGCACCAATATACGCCCGTATTCGTCGCAATCGATCTCGCCCTCACCGACGACCACGGCTGTTTGCGGGCCTTGCACCACTGGCAGCGCGGTCTTGCGTTCAGGGGCCAGTGGCGCGGTCTTGGGCATCAGTACATATTCGCCGGAATAGGCATAGCTGTCACTCTCGGCCCCGCCGGAACCGTAGGAATCGGACACATAGGAATGTCGGGCCACAAGGCAGATATATTCCGCCCCCTTCACCCCGTTCACCTGATCACCTGTCAATGTCAGCAGCATGCCTGACCGCAGTGACGTGCAATCACCAACCGCCCGGTGCCGCGCGTCCTGGCCGCGTTCCTGCAAGGTCCGCAGGCCAACAACATCCTTGCCCTGCCCCTGATCCAGATAATCACCCGGATAGTCATAGCTTTCGATCTGGCCTTCGGCATATTTGGCGTCACCGGTCCGGTCCACTTCCATCGCCGCATTCGGCGTTTTGAAATTATAGTCCGTCAGCCGCACCGCCCCGGTGGTCAATCGCCGTTCCGGGTGCCATTCCCAGAAATGTTCCGCACCTGACTGGCGCGCGCCATCGACGGGTTTGTATTCCCGCGCGCCACCCGGGATCGCGGTATGGCTTTCAACCGAATCCGTCAGGACCAGCGTATGGGACCCCACATCATGGGTGAAATGATAGGAAATCCCGAATCGTTCCATCAGGCGCGTGGCAAAATCCAGATCGCTTTCGCGATATTGAACGGTGTATTCCAGCGCGGGATAGCTGGCCGTCAGCTTGACCTGCAACGCCGGATCGCCGAGGCCCGCATAAGCCGCAAGCAGTTCCTCAAGGATCTCGACGACGGTCTTATTGTGGAAAATCCGCTGGCTGCGGCGGCGCCCTGCCAGCCAGAACCAGGGCCGCAGGGTCAGCGCATATTTGTTCCCATTCTCGCCAACGCCGGCCCATCTCGCCTCAGTCACAATGCCATTATATGCGCGGGTGCCGTCATTCTGGCTTTCGATCTCCACACTGGCCTGGGTGCCGATCAAACCGTCAAAATCGAGGTTAGGCTCTGTCGAAAGTGCCTCGACCCGATACTCAAACAGCCCGTTCACATAGTCTGTACCGTCAAAGCGGAGCAGAACCAGAACGTCCTTGCCCAATGCGGTGGTCAATCGCCCCAAACGGGCATCCTGCTTAAATGGCGCATTCATGAAAATATGCCTTTCGGAAATCATGAGATCAAGCAATCAAACCTTAACGGGTTCATCCACAGGATCAATCAACGGTTGCAGCACAAGCAGCTTACTATCAGCATCTGCTTTCAGATTATGGCACATTTTTTTCCAGATTATAACATTGCGATCATGATCGGCGCATTCCGTGCGTCAAGCCGAAAGGATTGCGGCCGTCGATCAATCACACAGACCCAAGGTGGAACGTCCTGTCCTTGAGGAACAGTTCAAGCTGGCCTTGGGTCATTATCCCATTGACCACATCCACAACCACATCGTCCCAGCGGTCGCTTTCATAGGTCTCAAGCCCATAGCCGCTGCGTTCATATAAAAGGAATAGCATCAGCATCGCAGTACGCTTGTTCCCATCGGCAAACCCGTGCGAGGTGGCGATGGCATGCAACAAGGCGGCCCCTTTGGTCCAGATACGCCTGTGATACCCGTGGTAAGGGCGCCCCAATGCGCCCAACAGCTTATCGACATCATGCTCCCCATGCAGCCCGCCAAATTCCTCCACGCAGACGTGGTTGGCGTGCACGGCATCGGCGAGTGTCACGCGGTAATGGCGCTTACCGATCGGCCAATCGCTTGAGCGCGTCCCTATGGGTTGCCACGGTCCGCCCGATCACTTTGCCGGATTCAGGCGCGACGTTATATGCCCCGGTCCGGCCACGCAGCACATGATCACGCGCAGCTGTGGCTTTGGCAGGGTGTCCCTTGTGCCCGGCATGGTTTTTTCCAACCTTGGATGTCGTTTTCTTTACTGTCATCACTTGCGCCCTTTGTTGCCCAATACATGCACATTGCGGCGCTACATATCAACGGCGCCTTATCAAACCGCCCCCGCTTCAAAACCTTAACGCAGCATTCATACCTGCACCGTGCGCTGCCTTCATCACGCCCCACCGTGCGCAGGGGTCCGACGTTTTGCCGACGTATCGCCGACGCTTTGCCGACCGCGCAAAATCGCTGTTTTGCCTGTGTTAACACATGATTCTGCCATTCCGCCCGATCAGGGGCCATGCAACACCATCGAACGTTGCGCGCGCCATTGGGTGACATTGCTGCAGGACCAAAGCCGCTGCTATGGCCTTATGCCATTTTGGCCCGCATAAAGACGTCACCCCAGTGGTGTTTTTTCGAATATACATAAGAACGTTGTCCAAAGATCATTGCCATGCATGTTGCCTATCTCATCAATCATTATCCGGCCGTCAGCCATACATTTATCCGGCGCGAAATTCATGCGCTTGAGGCGCAGGGCGTCACGGTCGAACGCTTTGCC
This sequence comes from uncultured Paracoccaceae bacterium, assembly GCA_947500055.1. GTDB lineage: Bacteria > Pseudomonadota > Alphaproteobacteria > Rhodobacterales > Rhodobacteraceae > Yoonia. Next base: position 74,047 of record CANMQO010000010.1, on the reverse strand, counting down.
CTGCGTGGCTGGGACAGCACATTGGTGGACCCGCTGGATATCGCCGAACTGGCCAAGACCCGCCATACGCTGAAAGATGGGCTGGGTGCGCTGTTGCGCGGTGCTGCGGGTTTTGCCCTGCGCCAGCCTGGGCCGTTTTTCCGGGCGATGAAACAGGCCCTTGCATTGTCGAGAAACGGCGAACGCTCCTGGCCATATCACCTGATCTATCTGGCTCATGCCTGCCGCATCATGTCCTGGCTGCGCGGTCAGCCGGTCACCCATCTACATGCGCATTTTGGCACCAACTCGGCTGAAATCGCCTTGCTTGTCAAAACCTTGGGTGGTCCGGGTTACAGTTTCACCGTGCATGGGTCCGAAGTTTTTGATGACCCCAAACACCATGCCCTGCCGCAAAAGGTGGGCATGGCCAAGGCGGCTGTGGGTTCTTGCGCCTATATCGCCGCGCAGATGAAATATCACACGCCCCATGACCTGTGGAACCGGATCAATACCGTGCATTGCGGGCTGGCGCCTGAAAGCCTCGTCGGTGATCCGGCCCCTTTGCCAGATGCGCTGACATTTCTCAGCATCGGGCGTTTCAGCCCTGAAAAGGGGCATCTGGTCCTGTTGGCGGCTTTTGCCGCAATTTCAAAGGATTATCCGAATGCCAAGCTGGTTCTGGCCGGTGACGGCCCAATGCGGGACGAACTGGAAGCCCGGATCAGATCCTTGGGCCTGGGTGATGCCGTGCGCATCACCGGCTGGATCAATTCCGATCAGGTGAAACAGGAAATCCGGGCTGCCAGCGCCCTTGTGCATCCCAGTTTCACCGAAGGCCTGCCCGTTGTGATCATGGAAGCCATGGCAGAGGCCCGCCCCGTCATTGCCACCTATATCGCTGGCATCCCCGAACTGGTGCAGGAAGGCAAGACAGGCTGGCTGGTCCCTGCCGGTCTGGTGGATGAACTTGCCACGGCGATGACCGATCTTGCCCAAACGCCAAAGGCAGAGGTGGCCCAGCTTGGGCATGCAGGTTTGGAACGGGTCCGCCATCGGCATGATGCGGCAATAGAAGCCGGCAAGCTGAAAACCATCTTCGCGGCAGACCAGCCATGATCGGGGCCATCAAGGGATTGGCCTTGCGGGCCCTGACAGCGCCGCCGCTTTACGCCGCGCTGCATGCCCGGGCCTTGCGGGGTAATCCGGTCACGATCCTGTGCTATCACACGCTGCGACCACAGGCAGAAACACTGGATGCCTGGGTGGCGCTGGGGGTGGATGACTTTCGCACCCAGATTGCCATGCTGCGGGAACGCTATGATATCGTGTCGCTGGATGCGGCCCGCATGCCAGCGGCGCCGGGTGGGCGGCCCCGCGCGGTTCTGACCTTTGATGATGGGGAAATCGGGATGCATTCCCATCTTTTGCCGCTCATCAGGGCTGAAAACCTGCCCGTCACGATCTATGTTGCCACCGCCCAGTTTGAGACCGGGAAAGCCTATTGGTTTGACCGGGTGATGAATGCGTTGCAGGAAGATACAACCCAACAGATCACCCTTGCCGGGCACGGATCCTGGCAGATTGGCCCCGAAAAGGGAAAGGCGCGTTGGGCGCAGATCAATCAGGTGCTGGAGGCCTTGAAACAGGCGCCAACGCAAGACCGGGATGCCCTTGCCGATGATATCGTCGCACAGGTGGCTGACAGCGCGGCAGGGTTCACACCGCTGCAACCGATGACATTGGCACAGTTGCAGGAGGTCGCTGCCCATCCTTGCGTGACCATCGGCGCACATAGCCATGGGCATGAATTGCTGGATCAACTGCCATTGGAGGCCGCCCGGGACAGTATCGCGCGATCGCGTGAGCTGCTACGTGAATGGACGGGCCAGCCGGTTGATCATTTCGCCTATCCGAACGGCAATCACACGGCAGATCTGGGTGAGATGCTGAAAACATGCGGATTTCAGACCGCTACCATCCTTGATGACCGGCTGGCCCATGATAGTGCAGATGCCATGGCCCTGCCCCGCATCAGTGTCGGACGTTATGACCGGCTGGCCCGGCTCAAGCTGCGATTGGCCGGAATATAGGGTGTCGGCATGAAATCGCTGGGTATTTCCTGCAAGAATAGCCATAATAAGGGCGTCAGCCCCAAACTGTTGCTTGTGCGTTGACAAGCCCGAAGGCATCGGGAATCACGGCTTGGATGCGGACCCTCCTATGGGGAAATGACAAGGACAGTACTATGACCATCTGGCGATCAACCATTTTAAGAACAACGATGGGCATTGGCTGTGCAGGCCTGCTTGCCGGATGTCTGTCATCGGGCGGCTCGGGGTCCAGCCGGACTGTTGTCGATCAGTCCGTCGTTGATATTTCCACCGTGGCGTCCCAGGCCCTTATCGACGCAGTGCGCAACAATCCGTCGCTTAATGTCGATCAAGTTCGAGCTTGGGATAATGCCATCACCCCTATTGCAACGACACTTTTTGAAGATGACCCGATCACACCCTGGAGCAATGTCCCCACGAGCGGGAGCAGAACCTATATCGGCGGGCTGGAGCTTGTGCCAAACAATAATAATGCCGACCGTGTCTTTGGTGTGCTGACGGCAGTCGCCGATTTCGATACCGAAGCGATTGGCGGCGTAGGGCGCGATTTCGTACGTATTCAGGATGGGGCAACGGCGACTGGCACGCTGACCCTCGCCGCCAAGTTTTTCCCCGACAACGACCTGACCGAAGAGTTCGGCATCAGGGGATCTCTTGAAGGGGATTTGAGCGGTGCAATTCAGGGCGATGTTGATATCGACATTGACGGTGATTTTGCCGATAGCGGCAGCGTCATTTACGGCGGTGGTACGGGCACGGCCACCGATGGCAGCAATGTCACAAACGTCAAAGCTGCGCTGGTTTTATCCGAAGATTAAACGCCGGTACCGAAAGCCTCATCAAAGCGTAAGATGGGTTTAAACCCATCTTACAGGTGCCTGCTTGATCAGGCCGACAAAACGCAAATTTCATTTCAACGAGAGCTCATGCCGCGCCGGGCTTTAACCTGTGGCAGCACACGGTCTGTTCTCGCTGCCAAATCTCCACAATCGCCGTGACGACGTTGCCCGAACTTGCTACCTATACCGTCAATAAGATTGTATTTTAAGGAATAAACAGGTGCAGATTGAACGCACAAAGCTGGAAGGCGTATGCATCGTCACGCCAAGACGCTTTCCCGACAGCCGCGGTTTTTTCAGCGAAAGCTGGAGCAGACGCCAGATGGCCGCACAGGGTCTGGATCAGGACTGGGTGCAGGACAATCATTCCATGTCACATCGGGCCGGTACATTGCGCGGGCTGCATTATCAAAGCCCGCCCCATGCCCAGGCCAAACTGGTGCGCTGTGGCCGCGGTGTTCTGTTTGATGTCGCGGTGGACATCCGCAAGGGTTCACCCACTTACGCGCAATGGGTGGGGGTCGAGCTGAGCTATGAAAACGGTCGCCAGCTCTATATTCCTGCGGGTTTTCTGCATGGGTTTGCCACCCGCGCGCCGGACACTGAGATCATCTATAAGTGCTCTGATTACTACGCCCCGGACTGTGATGCGGCGATCCGCTATGATTGCCCGCAAATCGGGATCGACTGGGGCTTGGGCGACGCCACGCCTGCCCTGTCGGACAAAGACGCCGCCGCCCCCATGTTGGATGGCTTCGACAGCCCCTTTACCTATGAGGCTCGCCAATGAAGCTGCTTGTCACCGGCGGGGCCGGGTTCATCGGATCGGCAGTGGTCCGGCTGGCGATTGCCCAGGGCCACAGCGTGGTCAATCTGGACGCGCTGACCTATGCCGCCTGCCTTGATAATGTAGCGGGGGTCGCAGAAAATCCCGCCTATGCCTTTGAACATGCCAATATCTGCGACAAGCCCGCGCTTGACCGGATCTTTGCCGCCCACCAACCCGACGCGGTGATGCATCTGGCCGCCGAAAGCCATGTGGACCGGTCCATCGACGGCCCCGGCACCTTTATCGAGACAAACATCACGGGAACCTATCACCTGCTTGAGGCCGCGCGCAGCTATTGGACAGCACAGAGCAAACCTGCAGGTTTCCGGTTTCACCATATTTCTACCGATGAGGTTTTCGGGTCGCTGGGCCCCACCGGTCAATTCACCGAAGATACCCCCTATGATCCGCGCAGCCCCTATTCGGCCTCCAAGGCTGCATCCGACCACCTGGTGCGGGCATGGGCGGAAACCTACGGGCTGCCGGTTGTGCTGACCAACTGTTCCAACAATTACGGCCCCTACCATTTTCCTGAAAAGCTGGTGCCGGTGGTCATTTTGCGGGCGCTGGCCGGAGACCCCATTCCCGTTTACGGCCAAGGCGAAAATGTGCGTGACTGGCTTTATGTGGAAGACCACGCCGACGCATTGCTGACCGTTTTGCAAAAGGGCACCATCGGGCGCAGTTACAATATCGGCGGCGAAAACGAGGCCCGCAATATCGATCTGGTGCGGATGATCTGTGCCATTCTGGATGAAAAGCGGCCCAAGGATGTGCCTTATGCAGATCAGATCAGCTTTGTCGCGGATCGTCCGGGCCATGACCTGCGCTATGCCATTGATCCCTCGCGCATGGTGAATGAGCTGGGCTGGCATCCGTCCGTGACCTTGCAGCAGGGGCTGGAGAAAACCGTGCAATGGTATCTCGATAACCCCGACTGGTGGCAGGCGTTGCAATCACGCTCTGGTGTGGGCCAACGGCTTGGGGTGACAGCGTGACCATCCTTGTCTTTGGACAAACCGGTCAGGTGGCGCGTGAACTGGCGCGGCAGGCGGGCGTCACATGCCTTGGCCGCGCTGATGCTGATCTGACTGATCCGGCTGCCTGTGCTGCGGTGATTGCATCGCGTGATGCGCATGCTGTCATTAACGCCGCCGCTTACACGGCTGTTGATAAAGCCGAAAAGGATGCAGAGACCGCGCATCTGGTCAATGCAGCCGCCCCCAGGGCCATGGCGCAGGCCTGCGCGGCAAAGGCGGTGCCTTTTGTGCATATCTCGACCGATTATGTCTTTGACGGCCATGGTGCGACAGCTTGGAAACCCGATGATCCCACTGGCCCGTTGGGGGTGTATGGCGCCAGTAAACTGGCCGGCGAAGAGGGCGTGCGCGCGGCAGGCGGTGCCTATGCGATTTTGCGTACGTCGTGGGTGTTTTCGGCCCATGGCAATAATTTTGTAAAAACCATGCTGCGGCTGGGGACCGACCGGGAGGCGTTGAATGTTGTCGCCGACCAGATCGGCGGGCCGACATCGGCCCGGTCGATTGCCGATGCGGTACTGCGTATCGCCAAGACGCTTCTGGATGATCCCGATGGCACCGGCACCTATCATTTCGCAGGCGCGCCCGATGTCAGCTGGGCCGATTTCGCCCGCGCCATTTTCACACAGGCCGGGCTTGCCTGTGCCGTGACGGATATCCCGACATCGGCCTATCCGACACCCGCCAGACGGCCCGCAAATTCACGGCTGGATTGCAGCACAACCACGACGACATTCGGGATCGCGCCCAGCGATTGGCGCGCGGAACTTGCCTTGGTCCTTGCTGACCTCAACAAAAGGGGCACATCATGACACAGCGCAAAGGCATCATTCTGGCAGGCGGGTCCGGCACACGACTTTACCCGATCACGCTGGGCGTGTCGAAACAGCTCTTGCCGATCTATGACAAACCGATGATTTATTATCCCCTGTCGGCGTTGATGTTGGCGGGCATTCGCGAGATTGCGCTGATCACCACACCACAGGATCAGGACCAGTTCCAGCGCATGTTGGGGGACGGGTCGCAATTCGGGGTCCATTTCACCTATATCGCCCAGCCTTCGCCCGATGGGTTGGCGCAGGCGTTCATTCTGGCCGAAGACTTTCTTGACGGGGCGCCGTCAGCGCTGGTGCTGGGGGACAATATCTTTTTCGGGCACGGCTTACCGGAACTGATGGCAGAGGCCGATGCCCAACCGGGCGGGGCCAGCGTGTTCGGCTATCAGGTGGCTGATCCGCAGCGCTATGGGGTCGTGGATTTTGATGCTGACGGCACGGTGCGGGGGATCATCGAAAAACCTGACATGCCCCCCTCCAACCATGCCGTGACAGGGCTATATTTTGTGGATGGCACAGCGCCTCAAAAGGCCCGTCAGGTCAAACCGTCAGCGCGCGGTGAGCTGGAAATCACAACCCTGCTGGAACTTTATCTGGCAGAAGGAAGTTTGCGGGTGCAACGCATGGGCCGCGGCTATGCCTGGCTGGATACCGGCACCCATGCCAGCCTGCTGGATGCGGGCAATTTCGTGCGTACGATAGAGGAACGGCAAGGTCAGCAAATCGGCAGTCCCGAAGAGATTGCCTTTCAAAAGGGCTGGATCAGCCGTGATGATCTGATCAGCGAGGCCGATAAATACGCCAAAAACGGCTACGGGCTTTACCTGACCAATCTGGCCGAATAACCGGATTATCGGAACGGTTCACTTATATTCAATCAGCCCTTTGCGCCGCCCTTGCAGGCGTTGCCACCAATAGCTCAACGCGCCTTGGGCTTCGGGCAGTTTGCCAAGCACCAGAAAGAAGGCGCGTGTCAGATCCCGGTTGCGATAGGCCATGCGCACCACTTGTGCAGGCCACAATAACAGCAAGATCAGGCTCCACGGTGTGATGATAACACCCAGGATCGCGACAATGGGCAGAACGGCCCCCCAGATGAGTGCAGATCTGGTTTGGCGCACCCCGTGGCGTTCAGGCGGGGCGCCGTGCATGGCGGCCCCTTCGGCAAAGGCAAAGCCCGCGCGTTTGTTACGTGTCCACCATTGCGACAAGCGGGTCAGGGCCGCGTCATGCAAGGTCATTTCCGCGTCTACCCGCCAGATTGTCCAGCCTGCGGCGCGCAGACGCACACAGAGTTCGGGCTCTTCGCCGGCAATCAGGCTGGGGTTGAAGCCCGCGACCGCCTGCAGGGCATCAATTTTCATCAGGGCATCGCCGCCGCAATATTGTGCCTGGCCGACCGGTGTATCCCATTCCTGATCCGCAAGCCGGTTGTAGACAGATGTCTCGGGAAACCGTTCGCGACGGCGCCCGCAAGCCACGGCGGCATCGGCGCGGGCAACAAGGTGCTCTTGCGCCCGGGCAAGCCAGCCGGGCTGCAATTCGCAATCCCCGTCAATGAATTGCACATAGGTCAGTGATGGGTGGTGGGTCACCAGATGCGCGAAACCCGCATTGCGCGCGCGCGCGGCCGTGAATGGCTGGGACAGATCCAGATCAATCACTGTTGCCCCGGCATCTTGTGCCGCAACCTGACTGCCATCGGTTGAACCGCTATCGACATAGATGACAGTTTCGACCTGGCTTGCAACGGATGCCAGACAACGGATAAGCCGCGCACCCTCATTACGGCCTATGATGACAACACCAATGTCTTGCGACTTCACAACTCTGCCTACGCGCTTGTTATAGTTGGGCTTATGGCAGATTTTTCTGTGCCGGCAAACATGTCCGTTCAGCCGCCATGCCCCGCTGGCAGGGCAATGTCCCTTTTTATGTAGAAGGTAAGCCCTTTGTAGCAGTCATAGCGATAAAGCTGCTGGAAAGCCTCCGATATGATGACTTCATCCATGACCCACTGATAATCCATGGGGGGCAAGGCACAGCTGCGGATTTCCGGCAGGATCAGGTCTGGCGGGTTGTCAAAAAACACCGTCTGGCTGAAGCCACTGTTATTCTTCACCCGCATGGCGGCACGATTGCTATGCGCCATTTTCACCCAGTTCAGCCCAAGAAGGTCAAAAATTTCACCCTCATAGGTCATCGAGATACCACCGGCAGCCAGAATACCAAGCGAGGGCAAAGGCTCGAATTCATTGAGTATCTCACCTGTTTCGCGCCCAGCTTCGGCAATGCGGAAATCAGGATCCAATCCCCCCCTTGTCTGCCCAAACTGCCCCCATGCAGCAATCACGACGACGGCAACGGCCATCACACCCATGCCACGCCGCCATCCACCGACCTGATGCGATAGCCCCGTTCCGACAACGATAATCGCGGCAACGGCCCAGGGTAACAGGAGCGGGGTCAACACCTGAAAGAACCGGAATGACCCGAAATGGTCCCCGCCAAGGGCGGAATAAATGGCAAATGCCCCCACGGTACAACCCAGCGTCGCCCACCAGAACACGGTGACATCCAGGCTCCGCCTCAGGACCATGATTGCGATAAAGAACAAGGCGAGCATGCTCAGATTTGCAAAATCATACAGATAGCGGATCGTATATTTCAGCCCCTCGATGAACTGGCTGACATAGCTTGTCGAAACCTTGGCATAGAAGGTGTTTGGCAGGGGTTGCCCAAAATACCACAAGCGCAGCACCGTCAGTGCAGCGATCACAAGGAGTGTGGCGATCAGAGCCGTGATCGCGACCCCGGCGCCGCGCCGACCCGTGATGCGCAGGCCGGTCCACAAAAAGACACTCAGCCCGATTGCAACCACGATCCCTTCCGGTCTTGCCGCACTCAGCAAAGCTGCACAGCCGATAAAAAGCAGGCTGTGAACACGTGACATGCCGAACCGGATCAGGCGCATCAGACTGTATATCATGGTGCTGACAAGAAGGATGAACAGGCCGATATCCATCAGGCTCCAGACCATGTAGGCAAAATACGACGGGAAGAGCAGGAAGGCCGGACCCGTCAGCCATGCCATTATGCTGTTGTCCTGCCCGCTTGCCTGCAAAAGCAGCTGCGTGATCTGAATGGCGATATAGATCGACGCAATGCAGATAATCAGACCCAGGAATGACAGCGCGACCGTGATATCATCAAAGAAAAGATAGGCGACCGTGTTGATCAGCGTCCAGAGTGCTGAAGAGGACCCTTCAACGATCTCTCCGCCAACATAATACACATAGCCCGCGCCGTTCGCGATATTCTGGGCGAAGTTCATGGTTATGTTCGCATCGTCAAACCCTGTCGAGGGGTCCAATATCACCCATGCCAGAAAGGCCCCGGGTACCGCACTCAGTATGGATATCAACAAGTGTAATTGTGGTTTTTGACGTAACATCGGCATTCTCAATCAATCTAAAAATTCACTCTGTCGGCACAGTGTTGAATATCACTGCTGTCTGGAGCGCTATAATAGCCATTCTCGCGGCCCTGCGTAAGGCGCTGTCCGTTGTGAGCGGCACATGTCTGTGCAAAACTACAGACATTTGCGTGTTTATCCGGCATCACGTCGGGATCAATGCCGGGTTGACGGCGTATTTCCCGGCCTTCCGGTGCGTATGGAAAGCACTGTTGTTGAAATTTTAAGTTATGAATAAATCGGAGAACTTTCTGGATGTTAAAGATGACAGTGGCGTTACTCGTCTGGTTGCAGGACCGCACCAAGGGGAAAGAGGCCCGGATCGCATATGCATTTGCAGGTATCGTCGTCATATTGTGCTGGGCCCTCATTTTCATGGCTGGCGATGCTGTAAAATCAGCAGATGAACCGGATTTCCTGGCGACATCAGTCAACCTGGCGCAAACAGGGATTTTTGCAGTGGAGCCAGGACAGCCCGATGCATACCGGGCGCCGGGCCTGGTCTTTTTTCTGACCCCTTTCAGCGCGCTTGGGGCAGGCATGATGGAAGCACGATTGGCCAATGCAACACTGGTCGGTTTCGGTCTGGTCATGCTGTTCCAGCTGGTGCGCCGCCATGCCAGCCCGCTGGCCGGGCTTTTAGCCGTCGTCATGGTCTCTGCCTGGCCTGTAGTGATCTATACATCATCCACGCTTTATCCGCAGACACTGGCGGGCTTTCTGCTGATATTGACCCTTTGGTTGCTGGATGGTCTGCGTGACAATGACACCTCAGGACCTCCCCTGTTGGGTGGGCTGGCTTATGGGGCCTTTATTCTGACAATCCCCGTGGCATTGCTGCTCACCCCTGTTTTTGTAGCCTGGATCGCCAGTATCTCGCGGCGCTGGATAACAGCGGTCATGATTTTTGGCGTGGTATCAGGGTCACTTGTGGGGTCATGGACATTGCGCAACTGGATGACCTTCGACAGCTTCATCCCGGTCGCGACAAGCTCTGGCTATAATCTGCTGGCGGGCAACACGGAAAATGCGCGCTGGAACACAAGCCTGAACGTGCGGTTTCCCGAATATGTCTATACTGAAATCACCGGAAAAAACGACGTTGAACGCAACAAGATCATGACAGATGCCGCGTTCGCCGAAATCGCCGCCGATCCGGCACGTTTTGTTCAGCGCTATGCCGGCAAATTTATCCATTGGTTTCATTTCAGTAACCGGTTGCTGTCTGATGAGGTTGTGGAGTCGGGCGCATCCTCCGTTCCGGTTGGCTTGCGCGAAATCATCCTGTTTGCCGCCTGGATGGTCCTTATCATCGCACCTTTGCTATGCCGGTTGCTGATGATGCGCAGGATACCGATGAAAAAGATCGAAATCCTGTTTATGGCGCTTTGGATTACAGCGGGCCTGGCATATGCGCTCTTCTTCACCCGCATCAGGTTCCGCCTGCCCTTTGACTGGCTTATCATCTCAGCCAATGCGATGTTCATTGCTGCGCTGATAGAGCGTTACGTTGCGACATCGGTCAAACGTTGAGCTATCCCCCATTTTCTGGACGCTTTCCGGCGCAGATTAAGCCTGTAAATCGCAGCCTATGTCAGCGTCCGGATTTGGGGGCACCTCACAGCCGCGCCGGGAACAGTGTTGTATTTGGTCCCTTCCTGGGGCACTGTGGCGACTGTCTTCTCATAACAGTTTTTGCTTTGTACCTATCGTCATCCGCTTCTGAACTTACCAGGACACCTGTTTTATAAGCCATTGGCAACAATACTCGTCAAAATGATTACACCTCATGGAAAGGGGTCCAAAACACCCTTATACAATTGACACAATTCTGTCCCAGACACATTTTAATGTCTTATCATATTCATGTTTGCGTACCGGTTCTTTTATGCCTTCTGATCCTGAAAATCCCATCGCAGAAAGCGATATCGCCATTGTTGGTATGGCAGCCCATTTACCAGGTGCCGATACCATTGCCGATTACTGGCAGAACCTTCAGGCCGGGATTGAATCGATCCGCCAATATGACCGCGAGGAACTGCTGGCCGCGGGCGAGGCTGCCCATCGGCTGAACCGCCCTGATTACGTGCCTGCCGCTGCCCCGCTCGTTGGGTTTGAGCAGTTTGATGCGGAGTTCTTTGGCCTTTCTCCCAAGGAAGCGGCGATCATGGATCCCCAGCATCGTCGTTTTCTGGAAGTGTCCTGGGAGGCGTTGGAAAATGCCGGCCATATGCCGGAACATGCCAAAGGCCCGATTGGCGTTTATGCCGGGTGCGGCATGGGTAGCTATTTCTATTTCAATATCTGCTCGAACCCCGACCTTGTGGACAATGTCGGCATGTTCCTGTTGCGCCATACCGGCAATGACAAGGATTTCCTGTCCACCCGGCTGAGCCATATTTTGGACCTCAAGGGCCCGTCGGTGAACCTGCAAACCGCCTGTTCCACCTCCCTTGTGGCCACCCATTATGCCTGTCAGGCGCTGATGACTGGCGAATGTGATATCGCCCTTGCTGGTGGTGTCACAATCGAGCTGCCGCAGGATCGCGGTTATATCTACAAAGAAGGTGAGGTGCTGTCGCCTGATGGTCATTGCCATGCCTTTGATCACCGCGCGCAAGGCACGGTCTTTGGGTCGGGCGCAGGCGTTGTCGTGCTGCGCCGTCTGGCGGATGCGCTGGCAGATGGCGATCATATCTGGGCCGTGATCAAAGGATCAGCCATTAATAATGATGGGGCCGCAAAGGCCGGTTATCTGGCCCCGTCCGTCGATGGGCAGGCTGCCGCCATTGCCGAGGCGCAGGATCTGGCAGGCACGCCCGCTGACACCATCGACTATATCGAATGCCATGGCACCGGCACTTACTTAGGTGATCCCATTGAGGTGGCCGCCCTGACCGAAGCCTTCAATGAAACCACCGATGATGTGGGGTTTTGCAAGCTGGGATCGGTGAAAACCAATATCGGCCATCTGGACACCGCCGCCGGGGTGGCGGGCCTGATCAAGACCGCCTTGTCGCTGCATCACAAGCAGATCCCAGCATCATTGGGTTATGAAAAACCAAACCCAGCAATTGATTTTGAAACCTCGCCTTTCAAGGTCAATGATACGCTGTCGGACTGGGTATCGTACAAGGGTCCGCGCCGGGCCGGGGTGAATTCACTGGGCGTGGGCGGCACCAATGCCCATGTGGTGCTGCAAGAGGCACCGGAGCTTGCGGCATCCGAGCCATCGGATTGGCCGTTTCAGATCCTGACTATTTCGGGCCGCACCAAGGGCGCGCTGGACGCCAATGCCAAGCGTCTGGCCGCCCATCTGCGCGACAACCCGGGTCAGGATCTGGCTGATATCGCCTGGACCTTGCAAAAGGGTCGCCGCGCCTTTGAGCGCCGCCGGGTGATTGTCGCCGAAACCCATGAGGATGCCGCCCGCCAGCTGGAGGAAAACGACCCGCGCCGCGCCTTTACCCATCAGGTCGTTGGGGCCGATCCGGATTACGCCTTCATGTTCCCCGGGGGTGGCGCGCAATATGCGGGCATGGCCCGTGATCTATACGAGACCGAGCCTGTCTTTGCCGAATGGGTGGATAAGGGGCTGGAGATCCTGCAACCCAAGCTGGATTACGATATTCGCGCGCTCTGGCTGCCGGAACCGGATGCGGTGGCGGCGGCTGATGAGACGCTGAAACAGCCATCGGTGCAGCTGCCGCTGATCATGATCACCGAATATGCGCTGGCCCAGCTCTGGATGGCATGGGGTGTGCAGCCTGCCGCGCTGGTCGGCCATTCGATGGGGGAAAATACCGCCGCCTGTGTGGCCGGGGTGATGTCCTTTGAAGATTGCATCGGGCTTGTCCATCTGCGCGGCAAACTGTTTGATACAGTCCCCGCGGGGGGCATGTTGTCGATTGCCCTGCCCGCCGATCAGCTGCGCCCGCTTTTGGGCGACGATCTGGATCTGGGGGCGGTCAATGCGCCGAACCTGAGCGTTGCCACCGGCCCGCAAGCTGCACTGGATGATCTGGAAGCCCGGCTAAAGGCAAAGGATATTGATTGCCAGCGTATCGCCATCGATATCGCCGCCCATTCACGCATGCTGGAACCGATCCTGAAGGATTTTGGCGATTACCTGCGATCAATCCAGCTGCATGCGCCGCAGATCCCGTTCACATCGAACCGCAGCGGCGCCTATATCACTGATGCCGAAGCCATGGATCCCGAATATTGGGTCGGGCATCTGCGCGGCACCGTGCATTTTGCCGATTGCCTGACCACGCTGGCTGAAAAAGAGGACCGCGTTTTCATCGAAGTGGGCCCCGGCAAGGCGATGTCATCGCTGGCCGGTCAGCATGACAAGCTGACGGCCAATCAGGTGATTTCCAGCCTGCGCCATCCAAAAGATGATGTCGCCGATGACGCCTATTTCATGGCCATGCTGGGCCGTGTCTGGGCTGTGGGCGGCACGTTTGACTGGGATCAGGTTTGGGGGGATGCGCGCCGCAAACGGGTGCCATTACCCAGCTATGCGTTCCAGCAATCTGCTTATTTCATCACCCCCGGCAAGGCGCAGGCGGCGGATGAAAACCAATGGCTGACCCGGTCTGATGATCCTGCTGCATGGGGTTACCGCCCTGCCTGGTTGCCCCGCTATGCCGCCTGCGATGTGGATGTGACCGGCGATCTGTCTGAAGCCACGCCACAGACGTGGCTGATCTTCCTTGATGATGCAGGGCTATGTGAGGGTGTGGCGGATCGTTTGCGCGCCGCTGGCCACACCGTCGTCACCGTCACCCCCGGCGATACATTCGCCCGCGCGGATGACATGGCCTATGTCATCGCCCCTGAACGCGGGCGTGAAAGCTATGATGCGCTGATTGCGGACCTCAATACCCGTGATCTGGTTCCCGACCGGATCATCCATGGCTGGATGATCACCCGCGATGAAAGCTTCCGCCCCGGATCGAGCTTTTTCCACCGCGTGCAGGAACAGGGGTTTTACAGCCTGTTCTTCCTCGCCCAGGCCATCGGTGGTGAGGACCTGACCGGTGATATGCATCTTTGCGTGCTGAGTTCCGGTGCGGCACAGCGCAAGGATGAACCGCTGCCGCATCCTGAAAAATCCACGCTTGCTGGCCCCGCCCGGGTGATCCCGCGTGAATTTGGCAATCTGAGTGTTGCCACGCTTGATCTGGATATCCAGCTCCCCACCGGTAAACGCGCCAAAGGGATCGCCAATGCCGATCAGCTGATCGGGCATATTCTGGAGGATGCGCTGGCCGAGCCGGGCAATGGCACTGCCTTGATCCGCGATGGCAAGCGCTATGCGCTGACATATAAGCCCGCCCCGCTGGACGACCTGCCGGGTGACAGCCCGCTGTTGCGGGATGGCGGTGTCTATATGATCACGGGTGGTTTTGGCGGCATTGGCCTGACATTGGCCGAGGCCCTGATCACCCGCAGCAAGGCCAAGGTGGCCCTGATGTCGCGTGGCGGTTTGCCGGAGCGCGCAACATGGGATGATATTCTGGCCAATACCGCCCCAACGGCCCCTGTCGCCCGCCGGATCACGGCCGTGCGCCGGTTGGAGGAACTGGGCGGCGAGGTGCTGACACTGGCCGCGGATGTGTCCAATGTCGAAGATATCCGCGAGGCAAGGGCAGCGATTGAAGCCCGTTTCGGTCCGGTCAATGGCGTCATCCATGCCGCTGGCCATATCGATGACGGCCCGATCATGGCCAAGGATGCCACCAGTATCGAAGATGTCTTTGCCCCCAAGATCCACGGCACCCAAGTGCTGGAGGATGTCTTTCCCGATGGCGATCTGGACTGGCTGGTCCTGTTTTCATCAAGCTCCACGGCCACCGCGCCCATTGGTCAGGTCGATTATGTTGCCGCCAATGAGTTCCTGAACGCCTATGCCAAATCCCGCAGCGCGGATAAAACCCGCGTGCTGGCGATCAACTGGGGTATCTGGGCCGATGTGGGCATGGCCGCTGACGCGATGGAGGCCCGGACCGGCCCCAAGGACCCATCCCCGGTCACTGATGCTGGCGTGCCAATGCTGGATCAGGCCACGTTTGATGCCAGCGGCAACCGCCAGTTCACCGCAACCTATCAGGTGGCGGATCGCTGGTTTCTGGATGATCACCGCACCAAAGCGGGTGACGCGCTGGTCCCCGGTACCGGCTATCTGGAAATGGCCGCCGAGGGTTTGCGCGCCAATGGCGAAAAATCTGCCTTTGAAATCAGGGATCTCTATTTCCTGCGCCCCTTGGCCGTGTCCGATACCGAAGCCCGCGAGATCAGGGTGACCATGCCGCGCAATCAGGCAGGCTATGATTTTGTCGTCGAAAGCGGCGCGCAGGGCGTGTTTGAACAAAATGCCCAGGCCAGCCTGTCGCTGGTCCCCTTTGCTGTCCCTGACCCGTTGGAGATTGATGCTATTGCTGCCCGCTGTGCGCCCGCACGCGAAGCAGGTGAGCTGGGCTGGATCACCTCCCCCCAAGAAGCGCATCTGCATTTTGGCCCCCGCTGGCGGGTGTTGCAATCGACCGCCTATGGGGATGGTGAAGGTATCGCCCGTCTGACCCTGCCTGATATGGCCAAGGGGGACGGTAAGGCGGGTTATCTGTTGCATCCCGGACTGATGGATCTGGCCACCGGCTGGGCGATGAAGCTGATCGACGGCTATGAAGGTCGCCATCTTTGGGTGCCGGTCTCGTACCGTTCGGTCAAGGTGTTGGGCGCGCTGCCATCCGAGATTATCAGCTGGGTCCGCAGCAGTGGCGAAAACCGCACCGGCAGTGAGATTGCCAATTTCGATGTGACCCTGGCCGCCCCGGATGGCACGGTGATTGTCGAAATCACCGGCTTTTCGATCCGCCGGATGGAAGAGCTGACCGGCTTTGGTGCGCTGGATGCGCCTGAACCGGCGGTCACTGCACAGGATGAAACCGCCCGCCCGCTTTCCCCTGCCGAAGAACGGCTGCGCCATAACCTGTCGCAAGGCATCAAGGCCAGTGAAGGCGCGGATCTGTTTCTGGGTGCGTTGGGGGCTGATCATCGCCAGATCATCCTGTCCTCACTGGATCTGGAGGGGCTGATCGCGCAGGCCGGCCAGACTGACAGTGACGATGGTGAGGACGGACAGAAATTCGAACGCCCGCAGCTGGACAGCGATTATGTTCCCCCCGAAAACCCGATCGAGGAACGGCTGGCCGGTTTCTGGCAGGACCTGCTGGGTGTCGATCAGGTCGGGGTCGAGGACAGTTTCTTTGACTTAGGCGGGCATTCCCTGATTGCGGTGCGCCTGTTTGCGCAGATCCGCAAAGCCTATGACGTGGATTTCCCCATTTCGGTCCTGTTTGAAGCCCCGACGATCCGCAAATGTGCCGCCCTGATCGCAGAGCGTGGCGTGTCGGATGCAGGCGAGGCTGACGCCCCGGCAGGGGATGCGCCCAAAGCGCCCGCGCGTCGCTTTACCCATCTGGTGCCGATGCATAGTGGTGAGGGTGGCCCGAAAACGCCGTTCTTCCTTGTGGCCGGCATGTTCGGCAATGTGCTGAACCTGCGCCATCTGGCCCATCTGGTGGGCAGCGACCGGCCGTTTTACGGGCTGCAGGCAAGGGGTCTGTTTGGCGATGAAGACCCGCATCGCACGATTGAGGCTGCCGCCGCTGACTATATTGCCGAGATGCGGCAAGTGCAGCCGACCGGCCCTTACATGGTTGGCGGGTTTTCGGGTGGCGGCATCACCGCCTATGAAATTGCCCAGCAATTGAAAGCCGCAGGTGAAGAAGTCTCCGCCGTGGTGATGCTGGATACACCGCTGCCCGTGCGCCCTTATATTGACCGGGCCGATAATATCCGGGTCAAGCTGATGGATCTGAAAACAGGCGGGCTGCCCTTTGTCATTAATTGGGTGAAACGCCGCCTGACCCGGGTACTGAACAAAGGCCAGGACAGCGCGGAGGCGGTTGAAGAAGGTCAGCAGTTCCATAATGAGGCGATCCAGGATGCGTTCCTGGAAAGTGTCGGACAGTATCAGGTCCAGCCCTGGGATGGCCCCCTGGCCCTGTTCCGCCCGCCACTGGTGGCCAAATGGGTGGTTGGGGGCCGGATGGTCAGTGAATATCGCAATTATCTTTATGACGATAATGACTGGACCCAGTTCGCCCCGGAAATCACCGTGTTCGAGGTTCCCGGCGATCATGACAGCATGGTGCTGGAGCCCAATGTCCGGGTGCTGGCGTCCCGGGTCAAACGGGTGCTGGAACAATCGGGTAGCCCCGCCCAGACCCCGGTCTATTTCAAGGACGCCGCCGAATAACGCTTTTTCACGTGCCGGGTTGATGCGGCGCATATAAGGGTAATGATGTCTGATCCCACCGTACTGACGATTGTTCTGAACTATAAGACCGCCCAGATGACGCTGGAGGCCACTGCCGCCGCCCGCACCGCGATGGAGGGATTGCCCGGTGAGATCGTGATTGTCGACAATGACAGTCAGGACGGATCATTCGATATCATAAGTTCGCATATTGAAACCGCTGGCTGGGATCGCACGCGCGTGATCCAATCACCGGTAAACGGCGGTTACGGCGCGGGCAATAACGTCGGTATCCGTGCGGGCCTGTCAGATGGCAGCCGCCCTGATTATGTCTATATCCTGAATTCAGATGCCTTTCCGCAGCCCAATGCAATCAAACTGCTTTATGAACATATGCAGGCCCACCCCACGACCGGATTTGCAGGCAGCTATATTCACGGCGAAGCGGGTGACCGCCACACATCCACGTTCCGCTTCCCGTCGCTTTACAGCGAAATCGAAGGGGCAATTCGCTTTGGCCCGGTCACCAGAATGCTGCGCAAATACCGTGTGCCCGTAGAAAGCATCGATGAAACCGCCCCGGTTGACTGGCTGGCCGGGGCCAGTCTGATGATGCGGCAGGATGTGCTGGACCAGATCGGGCTGTTTGATGAAACCTTCTTTTTGTATTTCGAGGAAACCGACCTGTGCCGCCGCGCGCGCAAGGCGGGCTACGAGATTATCTTTGTCCGCGAAAGCATCGTGATGCATCTGGGGTCGGTATCGACCGGTATGAAAACATGGACCAAGACCCCGGCCTATTGGTTCGATAGCCGGTTTCATTACTTTTCCAAGAACCATGGCCGGGCCTATGCTATCCTTGCCACGCTGTTGCATCTGATCTGTGGCGGCCTGCATTGGATCCGCTGCAAACTGACCGGTAAAGACAGGGGCGTTTCGCCCAGCTTCCTGCGCACCCTTGCCAGCCACGACTTTATCGCGCTGTTCCGCCCCAAGACCCCGCAAATCGGAGAATAACACCATGTCCCAGTTCAGCGCTGTCATTATCGGCAATGAATCCCTTGCCATCCAATGCGCCGAGATGCTGCGCGAGGGCGGGCATGATCTGCAGGCGGTCATCACCCGCAACCCTGATATCAAGAGCTGGGCCGAAACTGCGGGGATCACCACCTACGCATCCGATGCCGATCTGACTGCGGCCCTCTCCGGGCACAGTTTTGACTGGCTTTTGTCCATCGCCAATCTCGACATGATCCCCGATGCCGTGCTCGCCCTGCCCAAGCGTGGTGCGGTGAATTTCCATGATGGTCCCCTGCCCCGCTATGCCGGGCTGAATGCCCCGGTCTGGGCCTTGCTGGGGGGCGAGGTCGAATATGGCATCAGCTGGCATATGATCAGCGGTGGCGTGGATGAAGGCGCGCTTCTGGCCCAGCAGTTTTTTGACATTGCCCCCGATGAAACCACGCTGACGCTGAACACCAAATGCTATGGTGCCGCGATCGAGAGTTTCCCCACTGTCATTGACAAGCTGGCGCAGGCGGAGCCTGTCCTGACCGCACAGGACCTGTCGCAACGCAGCTATTTTGCCAAGAATGATCGCCCCGCAGCGGCAGGCCGCCTCGATTTTACCAAGACCGCCCGCAATATCACCACGCTGGTGCGTGCGCTGGATCATGGCACCTATTGGAACCCGCTGACCTGCCCGAAATTTGAAGCTGGCGGCAAAGTCTGGCTGGTCAGCAGCGCGACGGCCGGACATGCCGCTGCTGACAGCCCTGCCGGCACCGTGCTGGCGGTCGAGGATGACAGCCTGACCGTGGCCAGCGCCACGGCCCCGGTGACCTTGGGCGGGTTGCGCGATGCCACGGGCACGCCGGTATCTGCCAGCGCGATTGCTGCTATTGGCGATACCCTGCCCTCTCCCGATGCGGATATGGCGGCTGCTTTGACCGCCGCCTTGAAAGCCACGCTGAAATCCGAACCGCACTGGCGCGCCCGGCTGGACCAGATGAGCCATGCCAGCCTGTCACTGATTGATATGGCGGCGGAGACTGGAACGGTCACCGAGACATCTTTGGCCGGTGATCCTGCTGATCTGCGCCGCGCCATGGCTGCCCTAGCCCTTGGCCTGAATGAGGATGCGGATGTCACATTGGCCTTGCATCTGGGTGATGATCATCCCGGTTATCTGAACAGCTGGGGTCCTGTCAGCGCGGCGGAGATTGATCAAACGATCGCCAGCGCGCAGGCGCTTGGCCCTTTTGCCGCTGACCTGATTGCCCGCACCCCCGGTCTGGACCGGCCCATGACCCCGGCCCTTGGCCTGTCGGAGACCGCCCATATCGACGGCACCGCCCTGACATTGGCCGGTCAGACCCTGTTTGCCGATACCGGCAAGATCGCCCCTGATGCCGTGACCCTGATGGCGGACCGGCTGACCCATATGGCCGCGCAGATCGCCAAAGGCGATGCCCCGACCCTGTTGCCGGAGGCCGAGCGCCAGAAGGTGCTGTTTGACTGGAATGCCACAAAGGTGGATTTCCCCGAAGATCAATGCATCCATCAGGCGTTTGAGGCGCAGGTCGCCCGCACCCCTGATGCCGAAGCCTTGTCATTTGAAGGCGAAAGTCTGACCTATGCCCAGCTGAATGCGCGCGCCAATGAAATGGCCCATATCCTGATGGGGATGGGTGTTGGCCCGGATGCGATTGTCGGCCTGCATCTGCCCCGGTCAAGCGCGCTTTTGATCGCAGCCCTTGCCATTATGAAGGCGGGCGGTGCCTATCTGCCGATGGATCCGGCCTATCCGGCGGACCGGACGGCGCTTTATATCAGCGATTCAAAGACGCAGATCATCGTCACCAATGCCGCGCTGGCCGCCGCATTGCCTGATACGGATGCCAAGGTGCTGGCGGTGGATGATCTGCCCGATGCACCATCCTCGGACAATCCCGACAGTGCCGTCACCAGCGCCAATCTGGCCTACATGATTTATACATCCGGATCGACCGGACGCCCCAAAGGGGTGATGGTTGAACATCGCAATGTGGCGAATTTCTTTACCGGGATGGATGCGCGCATCGCCCATGACCCTGCGGGTGTCTGGATGGCAGTGACCAGCCTGTCCTTTGATATTTCGGTGCTGGAGCTGTTCTGGACATTAGCCCGGGGCTTCAAGCTGGTGATCAGCGGCGAT
The DNA here is from genome assembly GCA_947500055.1 of uncultured Paracoccaceae bacterium. Classification (GTDB taxonomy): domain Bacteria; phylum Pseudomonadota; class Alphaproteobacteria; order Rhodobacterales; family Rhodobacteraceae; genus Yoonia. The sequence continues at coordinate 53,410 of CANMQO010000010.1, read as the reverse complement.
GAAAGCCGTGCGCTTGTGGCCGGTGACAGCACGGCCAGCACAGGCGGGATGGATTTCAGCCTTTATTACTGGGGCAATGATGATGGGGTGGGGCGTGATAAATACCGCACCTTGCTGGAAGGCGCGCAATTTGGCGACAAGCACGGGTTTTGTGCCGTCTGGACACCAGAGCGGCATTTCCACGCCTTTGGCGGCCCCTATCCCAACCCATCCGTGACAGGTGCTGCGGTGGCGGCGGTGACCAAGAACCTGGCGGTGCGCGCCGGGTCCTGCGTCGCCCCCCTGCACCATACCGCACGCATTGCCGAGGAATGGGCGGTGATCGACAATATCACCAATGGCAAGACCGGGCTGGCGATTGCGTCAGGCTGGCAGCCGGATGATTTTATCCTGCGCCCTGAAAACACGCCGCCCAAGAACAAACCGGCGATGTTTGAACAGATCCGCGACCTGCGCAAGCTATGGTCGGGCGAAAAAGTCGCCTTCCCCCGCGCGGATGGGGAGATGCATGAGGTGCTGACCCAGCCCCGTCCGGTCTCCAAGAAACTGAACCTCTGGGTCACCACGGCAGGCAATCCCGAAACCTGGAAAGAGGCGGGCCGGAATGGCTGCAATGTGCTGACCCATCTTCTGGGGCAAAGCGTGGATGAGGTGGGCGAAAAGATCGCCCTTTATCATGCCGCCCTGCGCGAGGCGGGCCATGATCCGGCGGATTTCACCGTCACGCTGATGCTGCATTCTTTCCTGGCAGAGACCCGCGATCATGCCCGCGAGATTGCCCGTGAACCGATGAAGGATTATCTGCGTTCCGCCGCCGGGCTGATCAAGCAATATGCCTGGGCCTTCCCCGCCTTCAAGAAGCCGCAAGGGGTTGAGAACCCGATGCAGCTGGATCTGGGGTCGCTGGAAGAGGAAGAGCTGGAAGGGATCCTCGATTTCGCATTCGAGCGTTATTTCAACGATAGCGGGCTGTTTGGCACGGTCGACGATGCGATGGCGCGCGTCGCGCAGGTCAAGGAAATCGGCGTGACCGAAATTGCCTGCCTGATCGATTACGGCATTGATGTGGATCACGTCATGGAGGGGCTGAAACCACTGGCCGAAGTGGTCAAATTGGCCAATGCCGATACCGGGCTGGCCGATGATGATTATTCCATTGCCGCCCAGATCGCCCGCCACAAGGTCACCCATCTGCAATGCACCCCCTCCATGGCGCAGATGCTGGTGATGAATGACGAGGCACGCCACGCCTTGGCCGGGCTCGATCATATGATGGTCGGTGGTGAGGCATTGCCCGGCGCCTTGGCCGATGAATTGCAGAGCCTGACCGGAGGCCATGTGGAAAACATGTATGGCCCGACAGAAACCACGATCTGGTCCACCACCCAGACCGCCACAGCCGGTCAGGGGGCCATTCCCATCGGCACCCCCATCGCCAATACGCAGGTTTACGTGCTGGATGATGATCTGCAGCCGGTGCCCGTGGGTGTGCCCGGCACGCTTTATATTGGCGGTGCGGGCGTCACCCGTGGCTATTTTGAACGCCCAGATCTGACAGAGGAACGGTTTATCCCTGATCCGTTCCGCGCAGATGGGGGACGGATGTATAACACTGGCGATCTGGTGCGCTGGCGCAGTGATGGCGCGCTTGATTTCCTGGGCCGGGCCGATTTCCAGGTCAAGCTGCGCGGCTACCGGGTGGAACTGGGCGAGATTGAAGCGGTGATCGATGCATTTGCAGGCGTCCAGCAATCGGTTGTTGTTGCCCGTGAAGACACGCCCGGTGTGGTCCAGCTTGTGGGCTATCTGCTGGGCGATGCGGGTATCGATCAGGCCGCCTTGCGCGCCCATATGCTGGAAAGGCTACCCGATTACATGGTGCCGCGCCATTTTGTACCGCTCGATGCTTTCCCCCTGACCCCCAATAAAAAGGTGGATCGCAAGGCTCTGCCTGCCCCGCAGATCGGGCAAGCCGCAATCGCCCCCAAACCGGCACCTGCGACGGATGCGCCTGCCTCCGCGGTGACGCCTGCGGCCAATATGGGATCCGCCGCCGAGATCACGGCGGCGATCAGTGTCATCTGGTCGCGTATCCTTGGCGTCCCACAGATCAGCCCGAAAGACAGTTTTTTTGATCTGGGCGGGCATTCCCTGCTGGCGGTGCAGGCGCATCGCGAGATCCGCAAGGATCTGGGTGTCGCCAAACTGTCGATCACCGATATCTTCCGCGCGCCGACGCTTGAGGCGCTAAGCGCCATCGTGGCCAAGAAGACCGGTGGCGGGGTTGCCCCTGCTCCGCGCCCTACAGCCCCGACCGCCCCAGCTACACCCACAGCGGCCCCCGTCCCCTCTGCCCCGGCAGAGCCTGCACCTGCGGGCAATGCCCGCAGTGACGCCATGGCGCGGCGACGCGAAATGCGGGCGCGGCGGCAAAACCGGTGATGCATGATGTGATCGGAGCAGGTCGACGGGCGGCACAGGCGGCCTGAGAAGTAACAGTTGCTAGGGTTTCGCCTGATCCTTGAGCAACCGGAATTCCACGAACTGCGCTGGTTCGTTCGGATTCCCATTATCGTCCGAAACCATCGTAATCCGCAGACCCTGTGCATCCTGCCAGACCGCGATCCCTTCGATATTGTCGAATGCACCGCGCCTGCTGGTCCACAGGGTCTCGACCGTGGCGGGGTTGGCGACATCCAGACGTCGGACACGGCTCTGCCACCACAGGCCGAAGGACAGTTTGCGCTCCAGCAGATAAAGAGCGCCGCTGGCGTCGAAATCTGCGCCAACAACCGCAAAGCCATTCCTGCGCGCGATATGTCCCGCAATCACCCAGGTTTCACCCTCCAACCGATAGATCGGAAACCCCGCAGCCTGCGGTTTTTCGGGAAATGTATAAAGATGTCCGTCAGGTGACAGGGCAAGCGCCTCCAACTGGCGATTGTCAGCGTAATCATAAAAGCTGGGATGATCGGCAATCCATCCTGCCGGCGATGTGGGCGTGTCATATTGTGCAACACGCGCCCAGCGTTCAAAGGAAATCCAATGGGCCCCATCCGGCCCCATCGCCAGCCCTTCGGCATCGGACTGATCACCGGTGCGACGACCCGCAACCGGCAAGCCGTCACCTCCCAGGATCGGCAGATAGCTGTGCAATTCCACGCCCGTGATCTGGGCGCCCTCGCGCAACAGGACCCCTGACAGAAACCAGCCCCGGTCACTGACAGCATGGAATGTCTGCCCGTCATCTGACAGCTCAAGGCCCGACAGACCCATGATCGCCTCGGTCGACCATGTGAAGGTGCCGATATGATCCAGGCTATCCGCCTGTGCAGGCAAACCGCATAAAGCGGATGCCATGACCGTCAGAATGCGGGGCCATCGTGTCATTATCAGTTCCTTTGACATGCAGGATCAATGAATGTGGCCCCGCCTTGTTGGGGGCATCCTCATGATCTGTCAGCAACCATCACTTGTTATTATTCCGGCGATATCCAATCGTGCCACACCCTGACGCGCGGTTCTTGATTACTGTTTGTGCAGATGCGCCATCCGTTTTTGGAACTCACTCAGAAAATCATGTGATTTGGCAAAGGTAATGGCCTTGTCACAGCGCGTTACGACCTCATCACGATGAGAGTCCATGTCGCAGATAACCCCGGCAATCTGCGCGTGTTTCCCGACCGGCGTCACCCATCCGGCACCGGACGCTTCATGAAGTGCCGCCCACATCTGATTGCCAAAGCCCACGACGCAAAGACCGCAGCCCATATTTTCGAGATACGAGCAGGACGGGTCCGACTGACGATGGCAACACAGGTAGATATCGCTGTTTTTGCGCATATAGGGCACCAATTCTGTCTCGAAATCGACAGGGGCATGCAATGTCACGTTCCTGGCAAGATCTTCCTTCTGAATATCCTTGGCGATCTTTTCTTTCAGATAGCCATCGCCAAAAATATCCAGATGAAACGCCGTGCCCCGCGCGTTTAATGCTTTTGCTATCGGGATCAGATCCTGCGCACCCTTCATCCGCTCCAGACGGCCCGAATAGACCAACCGGAGTGGCGCCCCTGATTTGAGCCGCGTTGCACGTGCATCACATTCTGCCTGCGTCGCAAAAAGCGCCGGGGTCATCCTGTTGTCAAGATATAGCAGCGGGTTGGTATTCATGGCCCGGTAAGAGAAAAAAGCCGGATAACCGTTTGTCTGTAACCCATCCGCCTTACGGATGAATTTTCTGCGCCGCGGCTCCTGGCGCATGAGCCAGAGCATGGTCCGCAGACGTTTGGCAAGGCTATCGCGATTGTCCAACCATGCCGCCTGCAACCGGGTGCGCAGCGTATATTCTATTGTTGCGAAAAATCTGGGGCGATGCGGCATGTCAATATCGATGACATCAAAGCTTTCCACGGAATCAATCCCGCAATAGATCACATCATAGCCCTCCAAATGGGCCGCCGTGATGGGCTCATCAGGCGTGAGCACTTTCAACCCGAAAGCCAGATCAGACGTGACGTCTTGCGCACCAAAGGGGATTTTCTGCGCGCCTTCGCGCAGCAGACAATCAAATTCACCCGGCCAGAACTTGCAGTGCAATTCCATGCCTGTGATGAATTTCTTATCGAGAACATACCCTGTTTCGGTACGGATGACGGGCGCTGGTGCGATCATCAAAAGACGTTGCATATGCCACCTGTCTATTGTTCGGCTTGTTTAATATCGTCTTGGCCAGATTATCTGTTTGGTATCAACTGCATGTGCCATGTCAAAGGAAAATAGCGTGTTTTTCAGCAAACTGGTTTCGGGCCCCCCTTCGTATATTGCTTAGGGCCAGGCCCCTAAACCCGCTTGGTCACCGCCTCTTTGCCAAACCGCGTATAGGCCAATCTTGGTCTACCAGCTGGGACCGGCTTGCCATCCTTTTGTGTCTTGGACACATATCCCAATTCGATCCGGCCCCAGACCGCCCCAACGACCAACCATGTCAGCGGTGTGAGGGAATCGTTGGGCAGCAAGTCAACCAAATTAGCCGTCAGCAACAGCATCAGACCCGCCGTTTCCGGACCAAACTGGTTTTTACGGGCCGAAAATGCGGCAATGATCGCTGGCAAACAGCAAAGCCCGAATTCAGCCAGATAGCGGGTCCAGCCGCCCTGCCCCACAATGATAATCCAATAGCCGTCAGTGACAGATAGCTCCTCGCCAAACTCATTGAAAACCCCGTTTCGCCCAAAAGCACCCCACCCAAACAGCGGTCGTTCCTGCGCTCTGGCAAGCAATACATCCTCATTCAGCAGCCGGAATGCTAAAGATCCTGCTCTTTCCGGATCAACCCCTTGCGCCCAATCCAAGGCGGCCTCTACGGGAATCCAGCCCGCCCCCCGCAAGGCCGGATAGACCAGAACGATCACGGCAAAGACCGCACAGATGATCAACTGTAGCCGGGAACCCAGCAACAAGGCCGCGGGCAGCAGCATGAGCGCGATTGCAAGAGCCCCCAATGATTTTGACAGGAACAGGGTCAGCAACAGCCAAAGCATCAATCCCAGATACTTGACCCGCTGATCCGCTTCCAGAACCCGCGATAGGCTCGCCGCCGCGATCACGGTCATCGTGAAGAAGATTGACAGCAACAACCCATGATTGAGGAACACAAGTGGCCGGAATCCGTTCTCACGCACATGTTGGGCAAAGCTGTGCGGAAAAAACCCATAGACCATATTGTTGAGCTGCGGCGACATGCGCACCTCAAAAAGAGCCAGGAAAGAATAGACGAATCCGGCCGCAACAAAGACGACAAGCATCGTTTTCTGCTGTTCGGGATGGGCCAGATATTTGCGCGCCAGAAAAAACGGGGTCAGTCCCACCAATATGCTCAGGACAGATGAAAAAGCATCATAAGGCCGCAAGGCGGGCAGGTAGAGCGGCCCGTATTGCAGCGGATCCCCATTTGTCATGACGGTCAGGAAGGCACTGCCGATCATGATCAGCAACAGCAACCGGGGCATCAGCCCTCTGGGAATCCATCCGGGCAAAGCGTCTGTGCGCGTCTTTTCAGCCGACATCAGCACAAACACCAAGGCCGCGAGAGCGGGAATAGAGTGTTTATCAAGCGTTGGCAGGACCGGCAGGTTAAAATTGACCCGCTCTGGCAGGAAAAGATAGCCAAAGATCAACGACGCAACAATTGCTTTCGGGATATCGTATCTGGCAAACAGGATCGCCACGACAACCGGCCATCCAAACACGACAATGTTTCCAACGATCATGCTGTCAGGCCTCCATCTTGCGTCCTATGTGGATATCCCAACCAGATGGCCCAGGACGTCGGCCAAAAGCGACAAGACCGCCGCATTGCTCCAGAGTACGACTGTTATTATCACCACGCCAATGGCCAGAAAAAACATATCCTGCCACGGATACCAGCCCCGATAAGGGCGTACAAAATATACAAGAAGCGGATAGAGCAGCAATTCTACCATGAAAGGGGCCAGAATTGCCCCTAGAATTGACAGCTCCCTGATCAGAACCACAAGCAGGATGATACGAAAAAGGGCCGACAGCACGGTAAAGGTCGTGAAATCACGCGAGTTCCCGTTCGCAAGCATAATGTTCTTGTACCCATCAAAGATCAGCGTCGGGATGAACGACAGGCTCAACAGAACCAGCATCGGCCCTGCCCCATAGTAGCGTGGATCGTAAAGCAGCATGATCAGCGGCTCTCCGACGAAAGCGATTAATGCGGCCATCCCCAGAAAGGCCGAAATCAGCAGGAACCTTGCCCGGCCGATCTGACGGTAGTTGCTGTCGCTGACCAGTGGCGGCCGCTGTTTGTAAAGGGCCAGCATCACCCGCGAATTCAGCTGCCCATTCAGCATCAGCGACAGGCTGCCAAACAGGTAGGCGATGGTGAAAATGGCCAGGTCTTCCAGGCTGACAAACTTGCCCAGCACCAGCCGGTCACCCTGTTGCAGCAAATAGCCCGCCACGGTTGAAACAACGATGAACTTGCCAAAGTGGAAAACTTCCCATGCGGTAGGTTTGTCCCAGCAGAGCCTGTTCCGCGGCCCCGGCAAAATCAGATGGCTTAATATGACGTTCAAAGACACCCCGACCAATGACCCGATGACCAAGGCCCAGACAGACCGCAGCCACCATGCAAGCAGGATCAAGATCGCTGTGCCGATCACCTGCCCCGTCAGGTCAAGCAGCGTGATCCGCCCCAGGATCAAATGCCTGCTGGTCAATGAATATTTTGTGGACCGGAACCCGGACAGAACCGTGGTCAAAGCCAGCACCGGCAGAATTGTCAGCAATTCCGGCTGCCCATAGAAACTGGCCACAGGTGCTGTGATCAGACAGGCCAAAATCCACAAACATACCCCCCGGATAATCTGTATCGTCCATGCGGTGTTCAGGAACGTGGGCTTTTCGCCGTTCTTGCTTTGCAAGATCAGCGGATGAATTCCCATATCCGAGAAATTTTCCAGGCCGATGACCACAACCTGCACCAATGCCATCAGTCCAAACGCTTCGGGAAACAACAGCCGGGTCAGGATCAGGTTTGACGCAAGCCTGATCAATTGTGCACTTCCAAAGCCAAAAACGCTCAGGGCTGTGCCACGAATGGCACGCGCTTTCATGCCATCGTCAGACATCAGTGCCTTCATTTTCAAGATCATTGGCGGTTACTCGGCTTCAAAGGGTTTCTACCAGGGCGTCGCGGATCATCTTCCATTGGAATACCCCACCAAAATCCGACAGATGGTTGTCATCTCCATAGAGACGAAAACCCTCGCGTCGCAACGCACAATGATCTTGGGCACAAAAAAGCGGGCGGGTTTGCAGGACCTTCACATCGGTTGCCGCCTGGAGGTCTTGCATCAACTGCTCCTCCACGGCATGCCACCGCATGACCGGGGCACTGTCCACCTGATCCAGATAAAAGAGCGCATGGCTATCTAGAAAGTTCAGATCAGCCGGCGGGGTTATGATAAAGCGCGCCGCTGGCGCAAGGGCCTGCAAGGTCGTCTCAAGCTTCGCGCGCAACACATCGGATGATGTTTCGGGGGTCACATCCGCATCGGCAGTTTTGTCGTCAGCCAATAGATGCGTGGCGTCCTGCAGGATCCCTTGTTTTACCCAACCGCGCATATACAGCGTCCAGCGCCCAACCAGAAACACCGCATCAGGCTGCAAACTGGTAACGTAATCCTGATAAGCCTGCAGAGCCGTCAGGGTATGACAGTTTTCCGCATTACCAATGCCATCAACCCGAACGACGCCGGCAACAGGCGGGCAGCCTTCATGTGTAATCACAATGATCCGGATACCCTCTGGTGGCGTAATCACCTTCCACAGGGAATAGGTATGACTGTCACCCCAGATCACTGCCGTCTTTTCGCCTTCACCATATACCCGGCAAAAGGCGCGCGGCGTACGGATCGCCGCAAAACCTTCACACTCATATACAGGCGCCGGGTTGGTCTGATATCTGGCAAATAATTCTGGCCGTACCATTTCTGCGCGTGTTGGCGCTAAGGTCAGGGTGACACCTATCGCCACAAAGGCAATGCATCCTGCGGCACCAATGTTGAAAATTACCCGTTGCGTGCCAAACATGGACCCCGGCGCGCCGCGTCTGAACGGCCGTTCCACATAGCGCCAGCTGAGCACCGCCAATCCAAGCGACAACAGGCTAAGGCCTGCCATCAACGGCAAGCCGGGCGCGTGCCATAATTTTATACGCGCAAAAGCAAACAGTGGCTGATGCCACAGATAGGCGCTGTAACTGATCAGCCCTATCCCCACAAACAACCGGTTGCCCAGAAAACGCGCGGTCAGGGTTTCCGCACCGCCATAGATCACAAGCAAGACCACCCCACCTACAGGCAATAATGCATAAAGGCTGGGAAACGGCGTGGTACTATCGTAGATGAAAATTGACGCCAAAACCGCCAAAAGCCCTGCGCCCGCCAGCAACTCATTGTGCCGGACGCCGTGCTTTTGCACGATGAATGCGCTGATCGAACCCGCAAACAACTCCCAGGCTCTGGTCGGGGCCAGATAAAAATTTGCGCCGGGCCTGTTGCGCCATCCCCATTCGCTGATTGTCAGGCTGATCACGGCCATCGCGACAATAATCCAGAATGCCGGTGCGCGCCCGAAACGCCAAACAAATACCAGGAAGATCGGAAAGACGACGTAATATTGTTCTTCGACGGCCAGGCTCCACGTATGAAGCAACGGCATCTCCTCGGACTCTGCTGCGAAATAGCCGCTTTCACGCCAAAACAGGATGTTTGATGCAAACAGGCTGACAGCAATCATGCTCCGCCCGAAATTCGTCAACTCATGGGGCAGCATCCACGCCCAGGCAAACGGGATGCAGGCCAGCATAACAAAAAACAACGCCGGCAAAATCCGCCGCGCGCGCCGCTCGTAAAACCGCAGGATGCTGAAGCGGTTGTTGGCGATATCTTCGATCAGGATTGTCGTGATCAGATACCCGCTGATGACAAAAAAGACATCAACACCGATAAACCCCCCGGAAAACAGCGAAAAACCTGCGTGAAACAAGATTACCGGAACGACGGCAAGCGCCCTGAGGCCATCAATTTCTCTGCGGTATTGCATTCATTAAAACTCGTAAGGGGCTATCTTTTCAAATTCAAAATATCGCCCCTTATGGGCTGTTATATGTCTCGAGCCAACTCTGGAACATCAGCACGTTCCACAGCTGCGCCCCCCAGTTATGTGTCCCCTTGATATGCTGCGCCCAAAGCCGCGTGATGACATCCGCATCAAGGTAGCCCTCGCGCTGCAGTCGTTCGGGGGCCAGCAGATCTTCGGCCCAGTTGCGCAGACCGCCGCGCAACCAGAGCCCGATCGGCACTTCGAACCCCATCTTGGGTCGCTCGATCAAGGCGGCGGGGACGTATTTATAAAGCACCTGCCGCAGCAGCCATTTGGATTTGCCATCCCGATATTTGAAGTCCGGTGGCAGCCCCCAGATGAACTCAGCCACCCGGTGATCCAGCAAGGGCGCGCGGCTTTCCAGGGCAACGGCCATGGTCGCACGGTCGACCTTGCACAGGATATCGTCGGGCATATAGGCCAGCATATCCAGTTGCATCATCCGTTCCATATCACCCAGATCCCCACGCGGGGGGAGATGGTCGGCCAGAATGCTGGGCGGGCTTTCACCGCCAATGACGGCTTCCTCCGGGAACCGCCAGACCGATACCATCTTGCGGTGCAATTGCTCTGTTGTGCGGCTGCGGGCGTAATTGGCCAGACGGTGCAGACGTTGCCCGTTGGGCTCTTTGCCCTGTGGTGTCGCGCGGATTGGCTCCAGTACCGTGTTCAGCACCGTTTCAGGGATCATGCGCACTGCACCCGCCCCGATGCTGCGCAATGGCCCCGGCACACCGCGTAACGTGTTCATCAGCTTGCGCCCATGCACGTAGCGGTCATAGCCACAGAAAAGCTCGTCTCCGCCATCGCCTGACAAGGCCACGGTCACATGCTGGCGCGCCAGTTCCGCCACCAGAAAGGTCGGAATTTGCGAACTGTCCGCAAAAGGTTCGTCATAGATCTGCGGCAGACGCGGGATCACATCACGCAGGTCGCTGTCGCCGACGTAAAGCTCTGTGTGATGGGTGCCCAGATGTGCGGCAACCTCCTTGGCAAAGCCTGCCTCGTTATAACGGGCCTCGTGGAAACCGATCGAAAACGTATGTACCGGCGTGTCTGACAGATGCTGCATCAGCCCCACGATGACCGAACTGTCGACCCCACCTGACAGAAACGCGCCAAGTGGCACGTCAGACATCATTTCCTGGCCCACCGCATCCAGCAGCAGATCATTCAGCTGGGCAATGGCATCTGCATCACTGGGGGCCGGGCCGCGCGGGGCTGCGGCAACAGCCCCCCCGTCCCAGTAATGCCTGCGCGCAGGCGCGGGCTGATCAAGCGACACGACTGCCATCTCACCCGGGCGCAGCTTGGACAGGCCTTCATAGATCACCAGATCTTCGGGCACGTGACCATGGCGCAGCATGGCCACGATTGCATCGCGCCGGATGACGGGTTTGAAATGCGGGTGGGCATGGAACGCCTTCAGCTCTGAACCAAACAGAAACACTGCATCCTTGCCACTGCCCTGCCAGCCATAATATAGCGGCTTTTCCCCCAGCCTGTCGCGAACAAGGGTAAGGGTGCGATCCTGACGGTCCCACAAGGCGATGGCAAACATGCCCTGCAACCTGGCCAGCGTCGCCGCGATCCCCCAGATCTCGAACCCTGCTATCAGGGTCTCGGTGTCGGAACTTCCGCGCCATACGGGTGCCTGCCCGGTGGCATCAATATCAGCGCGCAGCTTGGCATGATTGTAGATCTCACCGTTGAACACGATCTGGTAACGGCCCGAGGCAGACACCATCGGCTGTGCCCCGGCCGGGCTGAGGTCAACAATCGCCAACCGCAAATGGCCCAGGGCCACACCGGCATCTGCATCCACCCAGGCACCCTGACTGTCAGGGCCACGATGGGCAATGGCTGTCACCATCGCCTGAAGCCGCTGCTCCGCATCCTGTCCGGGGGGGTGTCCGGGATACCAAAGATAACCAGTAATGCCACACATGGGTCAAAATCCTTTACGCGCAGTCCGTTCTGCATATCGGCCCGCTTAAAATTCGCTGCACAGAAAATTCTCGATCCGGACCAAAGGCAATCCATGCGCTCTCAAAAATGCTTATGGTATGTAACGGGGTATATCATCCTGTAACGCCACCAGCACATCCATCAGCCGGGCCTCCGCCTCGGCATCAGTTTCATCGCGGGATATCAGGGTTGTCAGTCGCACAAGCCCACCATCCGTCCGTCCGGTGCGCACACCATCAACAATCAACCACATCTTCGCCGCAAAATCCCACGCCACCTTCCGGCCCTTCTGTTCAAACCAGTAAAAGACCATCATCCGGGTTTCCCCCTTCTGGATGATCGCCCGATTGATATCGAAATCTGAGCCCCCCTCTATTTGCGCAGCAATATCTGTCCGTTCCAGCCATGCAATTTCCCAACCGGCACCGGGCAGGCAGATCTCAGGAGAATGCACCCCGCCAGAGCTCTGATCTGCATACCATGCCAAAAACAGGCCAACCTGAGCGGTGTCCTGATCCCGGGTCAGACTGACATTGCGATAGTCATCCGCCGCAAGCGTCGTCTCGGTTGTGGGGTCAAACGGCACATGTGCCCCTTGCCGCCAATCGCCGATATTGGGTTGCAGGGTTGCAAAACGCGCCCGCTCGGGCGCCTGACTGTTCCGCTCTGGCATGATCTCAAAGACCATTGTCGCGGCAAACATGACCACGGTCGCCGTGATCAGGGCGCGTGACGGCTGCACAAGGCCCAGACGCATCGCCTGCCTCCCCAGCCCTTCTGTTTCCAGGTCCAATGCCTCTGTCAGCCGCATTTTTGTGCGCTGCAGTCGCAGCATCACCCATGCCAGGCCAAAGAGCAGCACGATACAGGTCAAAAAGATAACCCAGCCCTCAAAAAAATGCGTGAACCCTTCCAGCCAATCAACGCCGTAATGCTGCGCCAATACACCCGCCACAGCGATGCGCACCGAATTCATCAGGACTGTAATCGGAGCCGCCGAGATCAGCAGCACGGCCTTGTGCCACATCGGCCCTTTGTAAAGCACCGCAAAAATATATGAGAAGCTCAGGATCGGGAACAGATAGCGCAGGCCGGAACAGGCCTCGGCGACATGTAACTTGAGCACACCAAGATCGATAACGTTGCCTTCCAGAAAGACCGGCACAGACAAGAGCCCCAGAAACCAGACCCCTATCTCGGATGAAATCAACTGCAGTGTTGTCGACATCTTGTAATAAAGCGTATCGGGCAGCGGCAGCATATAAACCAGATGCAGCACCGGCGGCCAGAAATGGCGGCCTGTCTTCCAGCCGAAGCTGATCAAAAGCAGGCCACCAACCCAGATGATCAACGCATAAGCGACAATATCGGGAATGTTCGCCAATTTGCCCAAGGCCCCAAACGCCACCGCAAAGACAACCACACAGACCCCGACCCAGCGATCATCAATCACCCCTGGTCGCGGCGGGTATTCTTTCAACTGGCGCAAAAACAACAGCCCTGACAACACAGGGATCAGTGGCCCATGGCTATATTCAGGCAAGCTCCAGGCTTTGAGCAACGCAACAAAGCCATCACTGAAAAACAGACCCGCCGCCAGAACGGTTAGCACCAGCCAGACCAGGCCCATTGTCGGGAAAAAGGTGCCGCGTTCACGCGTCATCGACATAATTTTCTGCCCTGCACATCATTCCGCACTCACCTTTAAACACCTGTAGAAAACCGCATGTGACCGGCAAACAGCCGCACTGCGCCATGTTATAGGCAACAGCCCCTTCAACGATAAGTATCGAATTCCCGTAGTGACCGCCCCTCCAGAAGCGCCTCGTAAATCTTGACCGTATAGGCTGCCTTGGCATCCCATGTGAAAAGCGTATTGGCGTAGCTCTGCGCCTTCTGCGCCATCCGGGCATGCCCATCAGGATCAGCCAGACAGCCCTCCATCGCTGTGCGATAGCTGGTCACCAGCCCCTCCAGGTCCTGCAAAGGAACCCGGATCCCGCGATCCGTCCCGACCAAATCACCCGGTGCGCCGTAATTGGTCACGACACAAACCATACCGGACGCCATGGCCTCGATCACGACACCTGCGCCCAGTTCCTTGATGGACGGAAAGACAAACGCATCACAACGGCGCATGAAAGCGGCCACTTCGCCTTGGGTTTTCAACCCCTCAAAGATCACCCTGCCCTGCGCTTCATGGCTGTCTACAATCTGGCGTAACCGGGCCTCTTCGGGGCCGTCACCCACAATATGCAGGAAATGTTGCTCCAGCGCAGGCGAGGTCACAAAGGCACGCACCGCTGCCTCGGTCACTTTGACCGGCACCAGACGGCCCGCAAACAGGAACCGTTTCGGGCCTTCGCCGGAAAACGGCACATCCCGGCCCTTGGCATGAAACAGGTCAGGATCAAATGCGATTTCAGGAAACGGTATGATCCGCTCAGCGGGCGTGCGGGCGACATCCCTGATCGTATGCTGGAATGACGCCAGAACCGCAGCGCTTTTTCGATAGGTCGACGCCGAGAACGGCATGTAGCGATAAAATTTGCGCAGCTTCCGGACCTGCTCTCCCTCGCGCTTCTGTTCGGCCGCAAATTCCTTGGGCCAGTCAAGACTGCCATTCAGTGGTCCAATCACAAAAGGCTGCCTTGTGCGTCCGGCGGCATAAGAGGGCAGCGCGGGCGACATTGGTGTAATGCGATGCACGATATCATATTCACCGGCTTTCAGTTCAGCCTTGAACCGCTTCAGGGCCGCGCGCTCAAAGAAGATATAGGGCAGATAGGCCATGATCTGATTGGTCGACCATGCCCGCTGATTACCACCGCGCAGCAACGTGGACAGATGCCCCATCGGTCTGGCAATCCATTCATTGCTGACAAACACTGTCCTGTCGGTGATATCGCCCGCTTTTTCGATATTTTCGCGGTTACGTTCATGGGTGACGATGGTGGCATCCGTGACCCTGGCCAATGCGCGGGCATATTTGTAACCAACCACCGGCAGCGACGGCCATTCGGGGTTGCAGTCATCGGCGAGGATAAGAACTTTGGGGCGTGCCATTTGAAATCCAGACATCACTATGAACGATACTATAAAATACTCTTATGCCGGTAGATGCCGCCTCATGTTGGCTGACGCAACCTTTTATACGACAGCGCAATAGCGTCGAAATATGGCCTGATAAGGGCTAAGGCCCCAGATTATGCCTTGCTATTGGGGCCTGCTGTCTTTGATATCCCTCTATGTTACAGACTGTCCGGCTTTGCCGGGCCGAAAAGAGTTTTTGAACAATGTCCCATATTCACGACCCCCGTTCCTATGTCCTGATTTCACCCTGCCGCAACGAGGCGCAATATATGCGCCGCACGCTCGACAGTGTGGTGGCCCAGTCTGCCAAACCTGCACTATGGGTGATCATCGATGACGGCTCGACGGATGAAACACCGCAGATACTGGCGGATTATGCAGCCGAACATGACTGGATCCGCGTTGTCGCCAAACCGGACCGGGGCCACCGGGCCGTTGGTCCAGGGGTGATCGAAGCGTTTTATTTTGGGCTTGATACCATCAACCTCTCAGAGTTTGCCTACCTGTGTAAACTCGACCTCGATCTTGATCTGCCGCCGCGCTATTTCGAAACCCTCATGGACCGGCTGGAAGAAAACCCCCGGATCGGGACCTGCTCGGGCAAAGCCTATTTTCGCAATGCCAAGGGCGAAATGGAAAGCGAAGGTATCACCGACGAGATGTCGCTGGGTATGACAAAGTTCTTCTCGGTACGCTGTTTTGAGGATGTGGGCGGCTTTGTGCGCGAAGTCATGTGGGACGGAATCGATTGCCATACGGCGCGGCAAAAGGGATGGACCCCGCGCAGCTGGGATGAACCGGAGCTGCGCTTTGATCATCTGCGGCCCATGGGATCAAGTCAGACCTCGATCTATACCGGCCGCCGCCGGCATGGGTTCGGGCAATATTACATGGGCACGCATCCCGCCTTCATGATTGCGTCCGCAATCAACAAATCCCGCGTGCCGCCCTATATGCTGGGCGGGTTGGCCATGTTGCAAGGCTATTTCGGGGCCATGCTGCGCCGGGTCGCCCGCCATGATGACCCCGCATTACGCAAGTTCATCCGCAGCTATCAGTGGAAAGCGCTTTTCAAGGGCAAGATGCGCGCTGTGGAGGAAATCGAAGCCGAGCGCGCCCATCTGTGGCAGGTGTAAGCGTCCAAACAGCCCCGTGGTATGCGTGAGGCTGTTGCTGGGCGAGGTCACTTACTGCGTTTCGCGGGCACCGCGCGCAGCATATTGCGGACGCTGGCGACCAAGGAAATCATCATAGGCCACATCACCGTTCAGCGTATCACCCAACGCATCTGACCCTGACTGAGGCCGGTACGCGGCGACAGTATTCGCTGGCGTGGCAGTACTGGCGATCACCCCCTGCTTACGGGTCCGGTATCCGGCTTCGCGCGGCGTCCACAGCACTGGCGATGTCTCCAGCGGGCCATCTGCGAGCACACCTACATTGGGTTGATAGACCAGGTTGTTTTCCGATCTGACATCCGTGAACTGCGGCGCGCTCACAAATTCCGGGATGGCAAACGATGACCCCAGATAGTTATCTGGTCGCATCAAATTGACATAGGTGTTGTTATAGACACGCACCGGTGCCGCATAGGTCTCGGCGCTGCCGCCCGCCTGATAGGTCATCTCGACAAACCCGAAAGGATCAACCGTTGTGGCATCGCGGTCTGCCGCCGGAAAGACGACAACATTGTTGCGCATTGTCAGACCCGCCTGCTGGGATCTGACCCCTCCCCAGCTCTGGTGGTTGGCCAAAAGATAGCATTTCTCAAGAACCGCGTTGATAGGGCCCGGTGCCAGTCCGGCTTCGACAG
This sequence comes from uncultured Paracoccaceae bacterium, assembly GCA_947500055.1. GTDB lineage: Bacteria > Pseudomonadota > Alphaproteobacteria > Rhodobacterales > Rhodobacteraceae > Yoonia. Next base: position 36,837 of record CANMQO010000010.1, on the reverse strand, counting down.
TATATTCGACGATCCCTGCCCCGCCTTCAAAAGACGACGCCTGGATATTGGAGAAAAACCCCGGATTGCCCGACACGTTTTGCCGCACGCATGGCTGGATCGACTGGTAGGGGCCAACGCTTGACCAGCCGATACGATTGAAAAAGTCACAATTGCTGATGAGCAGATTGTCACCGATATGAAAGCGCAGCGGGCCCTGCTCGTTGTGCAACCCGTCTTGTGGGCCACCAACGCTCGCCTGAGGGTGACATGCGATCCTGGTCCCGGTCAGCGCCAGACCAATGCCAACCCCGTAAAGCACACCATAGCTGCGCCAATTGGTGATTGCGCAATCATTCATGGCAACAAATCGGTGGGCAATATTGGGATCGTTATTGGCAGCATAAAACGCGATTTCAAACCCATCAAAGGAACACCCGTCAAACAGCTGCAGGCGTGGCGGCCGATCGAAATGCGTAAAGGCCGTCACATTGGATCCGGTCTCCGAGACAGAATCCCACGGCCCTTCAAGATCGATATTCTGCCAGATGAAGTCCTTATCGGCACCATTGCCAGAGGTCGCCTTGTCATTCCATGCAATCCCACCGGACATCACAACCCGTGGTTTTGCACCATTGCCAGGACCCGCAACAACATGGGTTGATGGGAGGCTGGATTCATAATCCAAACCAAACCAGCGCCCGCCATAGGCAAAGACCTCACCCCGGTTAAGCATGAGACGCTTGGGCGCCAGACCGGTGCCCCCGATCAGACCAAATGCTTCCTCCAGGCTGCGCGCACGCCGCGCCCCGCCGGGTGCTTTTGAAAAATCACTGCCGGGACTGACAAAAATCGTATCAAGGCCCGCAAAAACAGTGGCCGGATCAGCGACAGCGACCTCCAGCACTGCGGTGGTACTGCGCCCGCTGGCGGGTTCAACCACCAGGCAGGACACCGTATATGTGCCCGGCATGCGATAAGTGTGCGATACTTTGGGGCCATAACCAACGCCGGAATTCTTATGCGCCTCGATCAGGTTTTCCGGCGCGGAAAACGTATAATTCTCCCCGAAATTCCAGAAATAGTAGAGTTCATGATATTGCGGATTATAGACGGCGCCTCTGGCAGGGCTTTGCGTTTCAAAACCCGCAACACTGATTTCCATCGAAACCGCGTCAGGCGCGACGTGATGCTGCGAACGGCTGAAAATATTGATCTGTGCCGAAACACCGTCTGAACCGGCCACTGTCACACCCGCTATGGAAACCCTTGCCCTGATACTGCCGCTGACACCGCGCTGGATCAAGTGGCGGAAAACGGTCGCTCTGACCGCTATCATGCGAGAGCTCCTCGAACTCGCAAACGCACGGCTCAAAGACCGCCTGAGAGATACAGTTTCTAGCGGTCTGACAGTCTTGCATAATAACAGGTTTCGGGACCAACCGCATCAGGCGGCTCCAGCTGCTCAAGGCCAACAGCCCGCATCCAGCGCACCATGGCCGCCCGTGTCGGGTAAATCGGGCGGGATGTGGAAAACCCGCTCCGGCTGGGGATGATCCGACGGCCAAGGGCAGTGTAGCTCAGGGTGTTTATCACCGTGATCAGAAATGCCTTGGGATCGCTCTTGCCGGTCATGACAGCGCCACCGGCATGTTTCAGATAGCTCGAAAATGACGCCCCGATCAGGATCAATTCACCGCCCTGTTTCAGCACGCGGGCGATCTCTTTCAGGGCGACATGGATATCGAAATACTGATGCGCCGACACCAGTAGAACAAGATCAAGCTCATCTGTTTCAAAAGGCAACGCCTCTGCTCCGCCTGCGCGCATCTCAATGGGGGCCATGCCCTCACGGGTGCGAAAGATATCGCCCAGCTGCACATAGGCCTCAACCGGCTCGACCCCGCATAACCGCGTTTGCGGGCCGGCCAGAGACATCAGGTTCGCCCCCATCCCGGCGCCTATTTCACACATGTATTTGCTTTCGAAAACGGCCCGCTTCAGATGCGGCAAAGCGTTTTCAAACGGCAGTTTCTTTTCGCGCTGCTGCCAGAACAGATATTCGCGGCAGGAATCGCTGACCAGAAAGCCAAGGGTCGTGCGTTGCCCCGTCACCGGATCCAGCCAGCCAAGTTCAACCGCCTTGGCTTTTGCGTCCGACATATCCCCCGCCGCATCAACCACCACGCTTTGCCCGGCCATGAAGGTGATCAATGCATCAGATCCATGACCTTGCAGATATGTCTGAGCGGCCTCCAGCTGCATCTCTTTTACCTTTCAGACAAGGGCTAACGGCGTTTCAGCACAGCCAGATTATTCTCGGGCTCATGCAGAACAAGCGCGAATTCTTTTGCAAAACGGGCATTCTTAACCGCCAGTTCATCCGTGACCCACAAGGCGATGCCGTGCCAATCCGCCAGATAGGCAATGTCACTGTCCACAACATAGTTCAGGACATGCCCCTCGGTCAGCAAGGCATGAAGCGCATCGGGATTGACCTTGCCGTCCAGATTGATCGTCCGGTCATGCCAGTATCCCACAGTGCCGGTCTGCACCGCCCCGACCCATATGTCCTCGGCAACGTTCTGGGTCACCCAATCCACCACCTGAAAATGGCCCTGCTCTTTCACGCCGGGAATAAGCAAACGGCCCAACAGCACAAAACACAAAAGCAGGCTGATCGCGCCAAGCCCACGCATGATCCGGGCGGCCTGCGATTTCATCAGCAATGTGGCAAGCGTATAGGCCACCGAAAAGCTGGCAACTGTCAAAAGCGGGGCCAGCGGCGACAGGTAGCGGCTCAAAAACCAGCCAGCACCAAAATAGAACCCGTAATACGCGCTCATCAACACCGCATAGATCACATAGGCCAGCACAACATACCGGACAGTGCCGCCCTTGCGCCACGTCTGGACCGTGAACAGCGTCAGGATGGTCACGACAATCGCAACCGCACCCCATTGGAACACCGGCATGAACTGCACCAGTTGCGGAACCGGCAACATCACAAAAGCATATTCGAACAACATGGCCGGCAGCAGATCCGCATTCCTGGCAAATCCACCGCTGAGGGACTGTGCCGTGCCACTGACCGGTACGATCGAACCAAAATTGACATAGTTGCTGATCATCCACGGGGCCGAGATCGCGATGATCAGGATCCCCGAAGGAAGAATGGACCGCAATGTGGCAACAAGCCCCCGACGGGCCACAAACACCGCATGCACAAACCAAACACCAAAGATCGGAAACAGCAGGAAAATCGCGTCATTGCGCGCCAGAAAAGTGATGCCTCCAACAACCCCCAGCAACAAAGGCAGGCCCATTTTATGCGCGTTCTCTTGCGCCAGCACCTTGCCAAAAACAACAAGGGTCACGGTCAGCATGACGGTATAAAGTCCGGTCTCAAGCCCGTTCATCGTATGCATCAGCAAATGCGGGCTGACGAACCACAGCGCGGCCAGCAGCCACGGCCAGAGCGGACGATCATCATAAGGCGCCAGCACAAGGCGCATGAAGGACCGCACGGTAAAGATGCCGATCACGGCGATCACGGCGGAAATCACCTGCACACCAGCCACACCAAGCACCTTGTCGCCCCCTGTCAACGCGTATGGAATTGCGAACAGGAACGTGGCAAGCGGCTGCACACCATTTGAGGCTATGGTGCCGTCAGACACTGACATGCCCAGACCGATGGCCATGTTGCGGGCAATTGTCAGCATCAGATAGCCGTCTTCGGTCATGAAGGCCTCGCGCAAGACAGACGGGCCAAGAACAAGCGGGTAAAGCCGGTACAAGGTGGCCAGAACCAGGCTAACCACAATCAAACGAAAGAAATTTTTTTCAGACAGCAAATTTTTATCCTGTTTCACGCATAACAATGACATCGCTTTAATATGTCTGCTTCTAGCGGCATCGCGGCTGCCACGGAAGCGCCGTGATGGTTGGCTGTCGCCGACCCATGTAAAAAGCACACACTGTGCCCACCCTTACACCCGCAGCTTGCCAGCCCATCGCGGTTCTGCATCAGGTCTGGCCCGCTATCTCTGGCGGTGACAGGCCCGCACAGGCGATCAGATGCGTGGCACGGCGCCTTGCCGTTTTCTCGAAACAATGCTCCAGCGCAAAGTCACGGGCATGTTTTGCATGCGCGTTGATCCGCTCTCGGGCATGGTGCAGCTTTGTGACCTGCCGGGCCAGCGCGGTTGTATCACCTATTGGCACGCTCCAGCCGCTATCCGAAACGGCGGCGATTGTCGTAAAGGCGTCATTGGCAAAGCCAACCGTCGGCAAACCGCATGACATGGTCTCCGGGTATGTGCTGGACGGATCGCCCTGCGGATGCGGGCAGATAAACAGATCCGCCTGGGTCTTAAGCGTGGGCAGCCACTGGGTGCGGAAATCCAGCGCGCCCTTCAGGGCAACATGCCCGGCAAGCCCCATGGCGGAAATCCGGCGTTGCAGGTCAGCCTCCAGCGGGCCGCTGCCATAGATATCAAGCGTGAAGGGCGTCCCCATCTGACAAAGTTTCTGCGCAAACTCCGGCAGGAACTGCACCCCTTTCATCGCAATCAGACGCCCGCCAAACGCCAGCCGAAGCGGTGCGCCCGTGGCCAGCAACGTGGCCCGCCCGGCCAGATCTGCATCCGAAAGAATTTCCGCCTGGCGCACACGATTGTCCCAAAAGACCATCGGATCGGGGCTGAGGCCGGCATAGGCCTCATACACCGGCTGACCGCTGCATTGCAGACCCGCCGCCTGCCCCACCATCCGGCGGCGCATACGGGTCGCCCGGTTCAGCCAGCCTAGCCTGCGCCAGCGCCGCAAAGGGTTTGCCGTTTCCGCCTGCATGATCTGCCGCTCGGTCCGCGGCGAATATTCCGCCCAGAACACCAATGGGACACCGACCTTCTGGCACAGGGCCACAAGCGGCGCCTCAGAGGGTGACAGGAACGTGAAAACAAGGGCCGCATCCTTCAGCCGCGCGGCCAGAGCAGCCTGCGTATCAGGGCGGATTTCGATTGGTGTGACCGGATCATCGGGCGCAAATTCCGCATGATCCATATCGGTGGTTGCGGTGTTGCTGATCTCGACCAGTGACGTGACTGGCCCGGGCCAGGCCCGGGCAAAGGCCGCAACACCTTCCATGTATTTTCTGGTCAGCACATAAGCGCCACGCTGGCCATGCAAGGCCTTCAGCGGCGGCAGGATGACAAGTTCAGTCATGGCGCAAGGGCCAATATCAGGGTTTGTGAAACATACGCCATGGCCTGTTACCCAACATCTTCCTCACAACACGCAAGAAGCTGCCTGATCTCGGACGTGATCTGCTCATCCGTCAATTGTGCCATATCGGGATGGGTCGGAAAATTGATCAGCCGGGCATAAAGTGCATCTGCCCGTGGTCGCGGCACCAACGGGGCATATTGACGGCTGACAGGTATCCGGCGCGGGGCTGCCAGTTTTATACGATCCACCGGGCCCGGCAGGCGCACCGGCAAGCTGGTGGTCAGCGGGGCGGTATCGGGATCAAACAGCGGAACGACACCAACATGTGCAAATAAATCCACGATCCGGGCGCGCTGGTCACGATAGGCCCCCTCCCAGGTCGCGATGCCGCGCAGACGGGCAATCTGAAAGGCACAGGCAATATCGGAAATCTTGCCATTATTGAGCCAATGCGCGGGATTTTCCGGCACCTGTGCGTAATTCATCAAGGACAGCAACAGGTCGCTGTATGGCTGCGGCACAAGCACAAGCCCGCCTTCGCCAACACCGTAGGGTTTTGTCTGATGCAGGCTGAATACCTGCCACGGCCAATCGGGAATATCGCGGTCCAGACCCGCAGCATTGTCGATCAGCAGCTTCTTTCCTGTGCGCTGCGCAAAACGGATAAAGGGCGTAAAATCCCTGCACATGCCAAAGGGGTTGATCACCACAATCCCGTCATAGCTGTCCGCAGGCACCCCGGTCAGCGCATCGAGATCCAGCAGACCAGCCCCATCACAATCCAGCAGGGTCATCCCGGCAAAATACCCCCGCCCCAGATTTTTGAAGCTCAGGCATGGCCCGACCCAACGCAGCTTTGCAATGCCCGCCTGTGCGGCCAGACAGCGCGCCTGCAATTCAAGGCCAAGGCCTGCATTGGCACAGGGGATCAGGGCCAGATCATCGCCAAGCTGCATATGCTGCGCATATTCATCTGCCAGACGATGGTAGAGCGGGCCAAAGTTCGCCCAATGATTTTCAGCCTCACATTCCGACAGAAGTGCGGTCACAAGTGCCATATCAGGCCGCTTGTTTTCGATGAACTTCACGCTCAAAGCGGGCTTGTTCTACGTAGAAGGATCAGCATTTGGCAAATACGCTTCAGATAACGAAATAAACTATATGCGCATTATGGACGTCTTTGTAATATTGGGTCAACAGACCTCGTCAATCAGCGGATGCGGCATCATCCACCGGGTTGAAATAGGCCCCATCTTTCAGCACGGCCTTCACATGCTCGACCCCGACGATTTCGCGCTGGCTGATTGAGGCATAAAGCATGCAGATATCACATAGCTGGTTCACAAGGCGCGGGATGCCGCCCGTGATCTCATGCACCATATCCGATGCGTCGCGGCTGAACATATGCGCGCTGCCCCCCGCCTTTTCGAGCCGGTGGATAATGTAGGAATAGACCGTCTTCTGGTCCATATGGGACAGATGAAAGCTGGACGCGATCCGTTGCGCGAACTGCTTCATGTCCGGTCTGCGGATGATGTCGCGCAATTCAGGCTGGCCGATCAGCAGCAACTGCAACAGCTCATCCTTGTTGGAATTGATGTTGGTCAGCATCCGCAGTTCTTCCAGCGATTTTTGCGGCATGTTCTGCGCTTCGTCAAAGATCATCAGCACATGGCGACCAGCTGCATATTCCGCGATCAGAAACTGTTGGAACGCCTCGAACCGGTCGACATAATCAGCGTCCTTGTCCACCTGGATTTCAAGCGCCATCATGACCCAGCGCAGCAGATCACCACGCCCTTCATGCACGTTGGACACCAGCCCGACCGTGATCCGATCGTCTAGGTTTTTCAGAAGGTATTGCAGCAAGGTCGTCTTGCCCGCCCCCACTTCACCAGTGATCAGGGTAATTGGCGCCCGTGTCGCAACCCCGTATTGGAGCATCGTGTAGGCGCGTTTATGGTCGTCTGTCCAATAAAGAAAGCCGGGGTCCGGCAAGAGTGAGAAGGGCCGCTCGGAGAGACAGAAAAAATCGGTGTAGAGGTTGAGACTGCGTGTCATTTGACCGTTCTAATTACCTATTCTGCACATGCCCGGACCACCACTTTGTGCTGTTACCGGAAGTCAGGTTCCAAAACAAAAGAAATCGCTATCATGGGCACCCTGCGCAGGAATTGGCGTAAACCATCCAACCATGCACCTTTCGTTCCATCCGTCACAAAACCGTTTCGCATGCGAAATTTTAAAGCCTAAGTTATTGATTTTTTTGATTTTTTCATTGCATTACCATCTCGCTCAGCCAGCCATGTCCTCAAAGCGTCTTGTAAGTCTGCCGTGACCCCTTTGCCTGACAGGGTGATCCGGCCTTTGCCGGCCTCCAGCCGGATGTCAGTCGCGACGTCGACAGTCCGGGATTTCGCCGTCCTGCCCTGCCCTGCCCCGCGCAACGCGCCGTCCAGCAGTTTGCGCTCGCTCTCCGCACTCTCTGGGTTGGCCGCCAGCAACTGTTTGCGCAAGGTTGCGGCAAAACCCTTATCCGCCCCGAGCATGGCGGCCAGTTTCAAACCGACCTTCTCTGGGATTGCCGTCGGAAATCGCAGCACGTCGCCAAGGGCGTCATGAATTGGCAGAAAGGCCGCAATCTTGGAGCGTTTCGGCGCTGGGGCTGCCGCAAAAAGCGCGTGCACCGCTTTCTTGGCATTGGGGTAGATGCCCAGTTCCGCCGCCTCTGCCGCCAGCCGGGCGCGTTCATAAAAGGACAGGTCGGCCCGGATCTCGTTTTCCTCGACCATCGCCAGATAGCTGTCAGCCGCCGACCCGATGGGTTTGACCAGGGCCTGTATGCGGGCAAACCGGTTCTGCCCGGTATCCGCCAGCAAGCCCTGCAAGGCGGTCAACCGGCGGAACCCGGAAATCAAACCATAGGCACCCTGCCCCAGATCAACCACTTCGATGGGTGTCTGCTGGCCCCGCGCCAGCAGGCTGCTGCGCAATGCATCCATTTCTGTGACATCAAGTGCGATCCGGTCGCGCACCAGATGATCCAGCTTGATGGCCTCCAATGGCAATGCCAGCACCATGCGTCCTTCGCTGCGGGCGCTGTGCAGTTCTGCACTGACCTCTTCCAGGGCGGCATGGCTGGCGGCTTCGGCGGCGACTTGTGCGATGGGTGGGCGGCCAGCCGAAACCGGCGCGACACCCGGCATGTCAGGCAGCATCGTGGGGGGCGTCAGACGTTTGCGTTTGGCCATGGCGGGTTCCTGTCAAAAAAGTTTCGCATGCGAAAATATCGCGGGTTACGCGGCCCTATTCCGCCGCTTGCAGGCTGGCAATTTCATCCCGCCGCCATGTTCCCAGCAGCAGCTTCTTGAAGGCTGCATAGGTTTCATCAAATGTGGCGCGGCCTCTTGCATAGGTGTCGCGGTTGAAATCGCGGTAATCAGCTTCGTAGATGCCATTCACGCTCTCGCCCGCCTGCCCGATCAGGGCGGTGAAATCCTGCCGGTAGGGCGACAGGGTCTTGCCCAGATAGGCCTGCATCAACCCGGCCATTTCGGCCTGCTGGCTGCCATCATAGCGGGTGATCACCGTGCGCACCGCATCCCATGCAAACCCCATCTCGGGCCGACCCAGGGCGCGGGCAGCGCTGTTTTCACCTTCCTCGATAGAGGCGAAAGTGGAATGCAGCATGTCAAAGAAACGGCCCGTGCTGTCAAATTCCAGGAAAGACGCACCTTGTGGCACCAGCAGGATATCCGCCGCCGCCAGCCCGTTGATTGTCAGATAGCCCAGGGCAGGGGGGGTATCGATGAAAATCAGATCGTAATCATCCAGCACCCCGTCATCGGCAAGGATATCGGTCAGCGCATCCCAAAGCTTCCAACCGCGGGATTGCATCCGCCAGACGGGGATCTGGAATTCCGACCAGTAAAGGTTCAGCTGCGCCCCGATCAGATCGATATTCGGCCAATGGGTGCCCTGGATCACATCTTGTGTCTTGACGTCCAAAGCCTCTGTCATGGTTTCATCAAGGGGCAGGGGGGCATCACCCCGATCCAGCCGGCGTTGATTATCGGCTTGCAGGTTGCCCGCATAATGCCGCGCCAGCAGCGGGAATACGGTCGCCCATTCATCATCGACCGTGCCGCCAAAGATCGACGTCATTGATCCCTGACTGTCCAGATCAATCACCAGCACCTTGTAGCCATCCAATGCCGCTGACATGGCCAGATGCGCGCCAGTGCTGGTCTTGCCAACGCCGCCTTTGAAATTGGCCACAGCCGTGATCTTGGCGGGCAGGCCCTTGGGGCGATAGGGCAGGTAGTCCTTTGATTTCGACCCTTCGGCGGCAAAGAAGGCGCGCAGGCGCAACACCTCATCCAGGGTGAACCACTTGGCCCCGCCATCAGTGTCACTATGGCCCTGGGGCAGGGTTGGGTTCTGACGCAGCACACGGCGGAAATGGGCAGGGGCAACCGGGATCAGATAGCGGGTGATTTCCCAGGTGGAAAACCGGCGCAGGGTTTTGCGGCCTGTTTCATCCAGACCTCTCCCCGCCAGATCGGCCCGTCCCCGCCGATAGTTTTCCGCCAAACTGGCAAAGCTTGCCGTTGTGGTTGGTTCCGTCAGTTCAGCCATTGACTGATCCGGGGAAAGCCCAAAATATGGGGGAGGTTGATCCGCCTGTGTCATCATCTGCCCTGATATGCCATGTTTTCCTCAGTATACCCAAAAACATGGCACATGGAAGAAAAACCGTATCCTCCATTCCCTTTTCTCAGCAAATTCAACAGTTTTAACCAAGAGCCGGGGGTCGGAACTTGCAGAAACCAATCTTTTTTATTGTTAAATTCAGTTATTAATAGGTTACAGGGATCTTCAAGTGATCGTAGGCTTTTGTTTTTTTTAGATAATCCGGGTTTCTGCGAATAACAGATGACTCTGATACCACGATAAAGCGACTCTGATCCCCCGAGCGACTGACTCTGATCCCCCGATCCCGGACTCGACCCGTGGCCTGTGGATAACTATGCTGGGTGTCAATGAAACGACGAATCCCAAAAAATGGGATCGGAGCAGGCAAATGGCAGTGGCAGGTTTATCACCCGGGCAGACCGGGGATTTCTTCGTGTGTGATTTTTTCGCACCCAATCCCAAACATGATTTGGCGTCGATGGAGCATCCGCTCTTTTCGCTCTCCACCCGGCCGGACAGGCGGATACTGAACTATACCCATAATGATGCCGAGGTGACGGTGACCCCGTCGGTCAAGGGTCGGGCCACGATCTTTGACGCTGACATCCTGATTTTTTGCATCAGCCAGTTGATGGCGGCGATCAATGCTGGGCGCAAGACGGCGCGCACTCTGACCCTGACGGCCCATGATCTGTTGCTGGCCACAGGGCGTGAGACCAGCGGTGACAGCTACCGCCGTCTGCGCGATGCGTTCGAACGTCTGGCGGGCACCCGGATTACCACCAATATCGCCACGGGCGATCGGCAGGTGACGACCGGGTTTGGTCTGATCGAGGCCTGGGAGATTGTGCGCAAGACCCGCGCCGGCCGGATGGTCAGCGTGACCGTGACCCTGTCGGAATGGCTCTACCGGGCGGTGCTGTCAAAATCGGTGCTGACGCTCAGCCGGGATTACTTCAGTTTACGCAAACCGCTGGAGCGGCGGATTTATGAACTGGCGCGCAAACATTGCGGACGGCAGCGGGTCTGGCGTGTCTCGGTTGAGGTGTTGTTGAAGAAATCGGGATCGACCAGTCCGCGCCGGGTGTTCCGGGCAATGATGCGCGAGATGATCAAGGCGGATAAACTGCCCGATTATGCCTTGGCCGAACTGCCCGGTGATATCATCGAGGTGACCGCGCGCGACAAGGATGCCCGGGTGATCGAACGCGGGCTGGCACCTGATACGCTGGAACAGGGCAGGGCGCTGATGCCGGGGGCGGATATCTATGCGCTGGAGGCGGCATGGCGCGCCGGTCTGACCCGGATGCCTGCCAATCCCGATCAGGCGTTTCTGACCTGGGTGGCGATGGCCCCGGATATTTAACCACACCCGCCGGATCATGCGCCAGCGGCACGATCAGAATTGAGATCCCGACCCTAAGCATCCTACGGAAATATGTCACATTTTGTGCGCAATTTATGCCAGTATCGGCTGTAAACCGTTGCCCGGATCAGGTGACATCTCTAGGAAGCGGATAATATTGTTAACAAGTTCATTTGGGATATCATGCGGGCCACATATTCCGTCGCATGCTGATAGACGCAGATAGGGAAATGTTTTTTTGAAGAATGCATTAAACGAAACATCTGACAATCCGGTGCTGGTGGTTGATCTGGATGGCACGCTGCTGCGGTCCGACATCCTTTATGAAACGTTCTGGAGCGCCTTTGGCCGCCATTGGCAAAGCCCGTTTCGCGCCGCCCGCGCCTTGCTGGTGGGCAAGGCCGCACTCAAGCGGACGCTGGCCAGGGACGCCCGGATTGATGTCACTACGCTGCCTTATGACCCCGCTGTCATCGCCTATATCAAGGACTGGCGGGCGCAGGGTGGGAAAGCGGCGCTGGTCACCGCCAGCGAAGAACAGATCGCGCGCGGCATTGGCGACCATCTGGGCATTTTTGACGAGGTCTATGGTTCTGACGGGGTGCGCAACCTCAAGGGGCCCAACAAGGCGGCGTTTCTCACCGATCACTATGCCGCAACCGGCTTTGCCTATATGGGGGACGCCCGTGCCGATATCCCGGTCTGGTCTGCCGCACAGCGCGCGATCACGGTCAATGTTGCGGACGGGTTGCAAAAGCAGGTGGATGATCTCGCCCCGGAAACGGAACATCTGTCCACAGTGCCAATGGCCGTCAAACCCTATCTCAAGGCGGTGCGCCCGCATCAGTGGCTCAAGAATATTCTGGTCTTTCTGCCGATGCTGGCGGCGCACCACTATGCTGTTGCCACCTTTGCGCAGTCGCTGTTGGCCTTCATAGCCTTTTCGATGATCGCCTCTGCGGGCTATGTCTTTAATGACCTGCTGGATCTGGCCGCCGACCGCGCCCATCCGCGCAAATGCAGGCGCCCCTTTGCCTCGGGTGCCTTGCCCATTGCCCATGGCACATGGCTGGGGGCGGGGCTGCTGGCTACGGGGTTCATCATCGCGGGCAGTCTGAGCGTGTATCTGTTTCTGACCCTGCTGGCCTATTTTGCGATCACCATGGCCTATTCACTGGATCTCAAGCGCCGCACGGTCATTGATATCTGTATCCTGGCCGGGCTTTATACGATGCGTATCGCGGCAGGCGCTGTGGCAACCGGATTGACCCTGTCTGTCTGGTTGATGGCGTTTTCGATCTTTTTCTTTCTGGCATTGGCGGCGGTCAAGCGGCAGGCCGAGCTGATCGATACCGCCAGGCGCGGCAAGCTGGGGGCCAGCGGGCGCGGCTATCTGGTCGATGATCTGCCGATCATCAGTCAGGTTGCGATATCTGCGGGTTTCGTGTCGGTGCTGGTGATGGCGCTTTATGTGAACTCGCCGACGGTGCTGGCGCTGTACCATTATCCGCAGGCAATGTGGGGGGTCTGCCTGATCCTGCTCTACTGGATCACACGTGTCGTCATGATCACACATCGGGGCCACATGGATGATGATCCGGTGGTCTTTGCCGCCAAGGACCGGGTCAGCCAGATTTGCGGTCTGGCCATCCTGTTCTGTGCTCTGGGAGGCGCATTGCTGTGAGCATGACCATACTTGTGCTGCGCTACACGGTGTTTGCCGTGATCGCGACAATTGCCAATCTGGCGGTGCAGCGGCTGGTGCTGATGGGCGGCGACAGCAAAGTGATGTTCATGGCGGCCGTGGGGGCGGGCACCATCGTGGGGCTGGTGATCAAATATATCCTCGATAAGCGCTGGATTTTCATGGACACCACCACCGGGGCTGCGGCCCACAAAAAGAAGTTCAGGCTTTATACCATCATGGGGTTGGCCACGACGGCGATCTTCTGGGGCATGGAAAGCGCATTCTGGTTTATCTGGGAGACTGATTTGATGCGCGAACTGGGCGCCATCATCGGGCTGAGCATTGGTTACGTGGTCAAATACAACCTCGATCGCCGGTTTGTCTTCACCGATGCGGCGCTGACAGAGGGGCAGGGCGCATGAAGCTGTCAGGCTGGGGCCGCTACCCCACAGTAGAGACAGAGCTGGCCATGCCCACGACAGAGGATGCATTGGCCGAAGCCATCGCAGGGGGCGGTGTGATCGCACGCGGCAATGGGCGGGCCTATGGTGACAGCGCCATCGGGCCGGGCCGCACGGTGGGGATGCGCAAGTTCAACCATATGATCGCCTTTGATGACCAGACCGGCGTGCTTGTGGCCGAAGCAGGCGTGCTGCTGGCCGATATCATCGCGACCTTTCTGCCGCGCGGCTGGTTTCCCATGGTCACACCGGGTACGAAATTCGTGACGTTGGGCGGCATGATTGCCGCTGATGTGCATGGCAAGAACCACCACAAGGACGGATCAATGGCGGCCTGTGTGCAATGGGTCGATGTGATGGATGCATCCGGGCAGGTGCGCCGCTGTTCACTGGATGAAAACGCCGATCTTTTTGCATGGATTCCCGGCGCCATGGGGCTGACAGGCATCATCCTGCGTGCGGCGATCAGACTGCGCAAAGTGGCCACCGGCTGGATTGATCAGACAACAATCCCTGCGCCCAATCTGAAATCCGCAATGGTGATTTTTGAAGGCGCGCAGGACTATACCTATTCGGTGGCCTGGATTGACTGCCTGCAAAAGGGTCATGCGATGGGGCGCTCATTGGTGATGCTGGGTGAACATGCGACCCCGGACCAGCTGACATTCCGCGAAAGCCGCGATCCGTTTGCGACGCGGCCCAAAGGCACCAAGCGCCTGCCCTTTGATGCACCGAATTTCGTGTTGTCAAAGCCCGTCGTGAAGGCACTCAACACTCTGTATTACTGGAAAAAGTCCCGCAGCGCAGGCACGCAGCTGGTGGATTGGGACACGTATTTTTACCCGCTGGATGCCATTCTGGAGTGGAACCGGGCTTACGGGCGGCGCGGCTTTGTGCAGTTCCAATGCGCGCTGCCGCTTGAAAGCTCTCAGGCGGGGCTGACAGCCCTGCTGGGCACCATTGCCAAGGCCGGGGCAGGGTCATTTCTGGCGGTGCTCAAGCGGTTTGGCGCGCAAGGTGGCGCGTTTTCATTCCCGATGCCGGGTTACACGCTGGCGCTGGATTTCCCTGCCAGCCCGGCCAATCTTGCGCTGCTGCACGAGCTGGACGCCATCACCATTGATCATGGGGGCCGGTTCTATCTGGCCAAGGATGCGCGTATGACAGCGCAGGCTCTGCGAGAAAGCGACATACGGGTGCCCGATTTCATTGCCAAAAGGGCAGCGTTACACACAAGCGGGGCGTTCCGCTCTGCCCAATCCGAAAGGCTTTCCCTATGACCAAAGGTCCTGTCCTGATCCTGGGTGCCCGGTCCGATATTGGCATGGCCGTGGCGCATAAATACGCAAGCCTTGGGCATGCGGTACAACTGGCAGCACGTGACGTGGCCAGTCTTGAGCGGGCCAAGGCGGATATCGAAGTGCGCCACCAGGTTGATGTGACATTGCACGCCTTTGATGCGCTGGCCTTTGAAACCCACGCGGCTTTTGTGGATGGCCTGCCCGTGCTGCCCCAGATTGCGGTTTGCGTGGTGGGCTATATGGGCGAGCAGGCAGATAATGAACGCGATTTGTCAGCAGCGTCACGGGTGATGCGCTCCAATTTCGAAGGGCCGGCACATATTCTGGCGGAACTGGCCAACCGGTTTGAAGCACGCGGCTCCGGTATCCTGGTCGGGGTCAGTTCAGTTGCAGGTGAACGGGGCCGCGCGACCAATTATGTCTATGGTTCTGCCAAGGCCGGTTTTACCGCCTTTCTGTCGGGCCTGCGCAATCGCCTGGCCAAGAAGGACGTGCATGTGCTGACCGTGCTGCCAGGGTTCGTGGCCACGCAGATGACCGCAGGTATGGACCTGCCCGCCCGACTGACCGCCCAGCCCGACGACGTGGCAGGCAAGATCGCGGCCGCCACCGCATCAGGTCGGAACGTGATTTATGTCAAATCGATCTGGTGGCTGATCATGATGATCATCCGCAATATCCCCGAAGCCATTTTCAAGGGGATGAAGATCTAGGTGACGGTGCGGAAAACCACCCTGTCATTCGCGCTGCAACTTGGCTAGGACACTGGGGATATTTACCGCCGCCATTCATTTTCAAACGCAAGAGATAGTTATGAGTGATAAAGTCAAAATAGCCGTTGTCGGCCTTGGTAAAATGGGTCTGTCGCATTTTGCCATGGTCAACGCCCATCCCCGCGCCCGGACGATAGCCTGTGACGGGTCGGGGTTCATGATTGATGTGCTCAGCAAGAACATCACGACCCCGGTCTACAGGGATTATGATGACCTGCTCGCCAAGGAAGACCTTGATGCGGTGGTCATTGCCACCCCTTCGCGCTTGCACGCACCCATGGTGCAGGCCGCCCTGGACAAGGGGATCAACGTCTTTTGTGAAAAGCCGTTTTGCCTCAACTGGGCGGACAGTCAGCGGCTGACCGACTTAGCCGCGGCCAAGGGCCTGATTGCCCAGGTGGGCTATCACTATCGCTATGTGGGCGCCTTTGCCGAAATGAAGCGCCTGATCGACGCAGGCGCCATTGGCCGCATCACCCATGTGATGGCCGAAGCTTACGGCCCCGTGGTTCTGCGCCCCAAGCGGACCACATGGCGCACCGATAAGGCCGAGGGTGGGGGCTGTTTATATGATTATGCCGCCCATCCGCTGAACCTGCTCAACTGGTTCTTTGGCACGCCTGATCAGGTCATGGGTTCCCATCTGGGGCAGGTGTTTTCGGAAGGCACCGATGATGAGGTGTTTTCAACCCTGCGCTGGGATGACGGACCCACGGCGCAATTGTCGGTCAACTGGTCGGACGAAAGCCACCGCAAGATGTCCACCAAGATCAGCCTGATCGGCACCAATGGCAGGCTTTATGCGGATCGGCAGGAATGTCAGGCATATTTGCGCAAACCCGTAGATGGGCTTGATGGCTATGACACGGGCTGGACGGTGAAATACACCACCGAACTGACCCAGGACCGCTGGTTTTATCTGCGCGGCGAAGAATATTCCGCCCAGTTGGATGACTTCATCGAAGCGGTGGCCGCAGGCGGGGCAGGGGCGGTGCAAAACGACTTTGCCAGTGCCACCCAGACCGACAAAACCATGGCGATGATCATCGAGAACGCCGAAACCGGTCAGAACGTGGGCGAAGCCCGCGCAATGGCGCCGCAGCCTGCGAAAAAACGCGGCTGGTTTGGACGTTAGGAGAGACCCATGGACAAGCTTCTTTTCGGCGATAATCAGTTTTTCGGCATCAACCATATGTCCGAGGAAAAAGCCCGCGCCCAAGCCATGCGCTTTCAGAAAACCGACGCCATCATGGATGTGCTGGATGTGGCCTATGATGCAGGGATCAACACCTTCATGTGCACCACCCATGACCGGATCAGTGACGTGACAAGGCGGGTCAAGGCAGACCCAGCGCGGTACAGCAATTTCCAGTTCTACCCCTGCATGCCCTACGCCCATAAATACGCCAATGCGGTGACTGAACATGGGATGGTGGGTGCGCTACGCGAATTCATGCCCAAGGACGGCTTGCTTGCCACCGCGCTGACCGGCACCAAGGCGCTGGCCACCAAGGAGGTCGACGGTATCGCCAGGGTGCTGATCGATATGGAAATGAAGATGTTCGCTGGCACACGCGCGCCAGTCGTCTTTATCCAGAATGTGTTCACTGATCTGCTTTTGGGCATGGGCTTCACCCGCGCGTTTAAAATCTTTGATGATCATATTCGCGAAAAACATGGCGCAGAGCCTGCCTATATCACCATGAACATGCCAGCACTTCTGGATGCGCTGGAAAAGGAAGGGATCGAACGCCCCATCATCTGTTCCAACATCAACAAGATCGGGTTCCGGATGTCGGGCGGCTATGATGCCTATCTGGATGCGCTCAAATCGGGGCGTGTGCGGGCGGTGGCGATGTCTGTCTATGCCAGCGGGGCGATCCCGGCGGATGAGGCGATCCACTGGATCAGCGAACTGCCCGGCGTGGAAAGTATCGTGTTCGGGGCCTCAAGCGCAGGTAATATTCGCGGCACCAAGGCATTGGTCGATAAATATATGGGCGAGGTAGTCTGATGGCGGATGGCAGCATGGTAAAGGCGGATCTGAAAAAGGTGCCGATGCTCAATGCCTATGTGCATGACATTGCGATGGATGATCTGGTCGCCAATTTCACCCAAGGGGCGATGCTGACCTTGCATGTGGACATGATCATGAAGTTGCAGCAGGACCGTGCATTCTACGATATCATCGACAAGTTCGATGTGATTACCTGCGACAGTCAGATCATGTATTTCGCCACCAAGTGGTTAGGCACGCCAGTGCGCGAACGGGTGTCGGGGTCGGATTATTTCCCCAAGTTCTACATGCACCACAAGGACAACCCCGATATCACGGTATTCCTGTGTGGCGGCAAACCCGGCGTGGCGGATAAGGCGGCTGAAAAGATCAACGCCAAGACAGGCCGCAAATTCATCGTCGGCACCGACGCCCCATCATTCGACTTTGACAAGGACCCCACCGAGATCGCGCGCATGATCGCCGCCATCAACGAGAGCGGTGCCACGGTCTGCCTTGTGGGGCTGGCAGGCGGGCGTCAGGAAAAGTTCATCATGAAATACCGCGACCAGATGCCGGGGATCAAACTATGGCTGCCACTGGGCGGGACAATTGACTATGAAAGCGGCGGGTTCGAGCGGCCCCCGGTCTGGATCACGGAATGGGGGTTTGAGTGGCTCTACCGGCTGGTCAAGGAACCGCGTGCACGGTTCCACCGCTATGTGGTGCACGAGCCGCCATTCCTCTGGGCTATCCTCAAGCAGAAACTGGGTATCTATCGCGATCCGTTTGCGAAGTAGATCTGCTGACTTCTATCAGGCCTCTGCCGGTCTTGCCGAAAAGTCATAGCTTATCAACCGATCCGGATGTGCTGCCCGGGGCACTGCATTTCGCGAAAAGCGATGATGGCTGTCGCAACAGTAAAACCGGAACCCATTATTGCCCAGATGGTTCGTCTGATGCGGCGTCCTGCGCCCCTGTGCTGATCCAATGCCAGGAGGATTGGCACATGTCATGAATATCAAACCGGGCCTCAAAATTCAGAAGCTGCCCGGCACGTGTCACATCGGCTTGCGAGATGGCGACATCACCTGCGCGGCGGGGCTTGATGATGCGGGGGACTGCGCGGCCTGATGCCTTCTCGTAAGCGTCCGCAACTTCCAGCACTGAATAGGCCCGACCGGTGCCCAGATTGACAGTGTGTGATGTGCCGTTTGCCAACAAGGCCCCCAAGGACAGGACATGGCCACGTGCCAGATCCATAACATGCACATAATCCCGTTCACCCGTGCCATCGCGCGTTGGGTAGTCATCCCCGAACACTTGCAATGCGCTGAGTTCGCCCGTGGCAACTTTCGCGATGTAAGGCACCAGATTATTGGGAATATCCTGTGGGTCTTCTCCTATCAGCCCGCTGGGATGCGCGCCAACAGGGTTGAAATACCGCAAAATGCCAAAAACCCACGGGTCTGCCATGGCAGCCTGATTGAGGATCTGTTCACCGGCAAGCTTTGTGTACCCATAAGGGTTCGTTGATGAAAGCGGGCTATCTTCCGGAGTAGGCACCTTGGTGGCATCGCCATAGACAGTGGCCGAGGAAGAAAAAACAAGGTTCCAGACCTCTGCCGCTTTCATGGCCTGCAACAGATTCAGCAGACCGCTGATATTCGTCTCGAAATAACCAATGGGATCTGTTGTGCTTTCGCCAACGGCTTTCTTGGCGGCAAAATGAATGACGGCGGTGACATCCTCTTGCTTGAAAATGCGGTCAAGAAGCCCGCGATCCAGAACTGACCCCTGGTAGAAACGGACTTCGTTTTGTTGGGTGATCTGCGCCAAACGGGTTTGGACGCTTGCTTTGGCATTGGACAGATCATCAAGAATGATGACGCGGTAGCCGGCTTCAACCAGCGCGACATATGTATGCGACCCGATGAAGCCCAGGCCGCCAGTGAGTAATACCGTCTTTGTCAAATGCACATCCTCAAGATACTGCAGTTCTATACCAACAACCGACGCACAAGGCTGTCAATCGACACCATTGGTGAGGTCATCAGATCAAGCTGTAAACAGGCTTTATCGTTGTTTGCAGCGACAATTTGACATTGGATCGCCGATGCGCTGCCGCTCCTTTTGGTCGAGCGCAAAAACGATGCCGGATGCCGAAACGCTTTGGTCCCGCCGCTTGCGTGCATGCAGTACCATCGGGCCAAAATCAGGCGGTTATGCAGGATATCCGGTGCTTGCTGCCTTGCTTGCGCCCGAGAAACCCCAGACCGGCCAGGCCAAACAGAAGAAATGACAGGCTTGCAGGCAGTGGTACGGGGGTCAGGTCATTTGCATAGCGTATGGAATCGATGTCAGAGCGAAAATTCATACTGCCCAGAAGCCCACCACCGGCGAGGCCGGAAAAATCAAGCGTGAGCGTCGTGAAAAGGTCGCCGACCGCCGCATCACCAGCCACGTTCACGATACCGGAATATGCGGCAGTGATGTAGCCGGGCATAGATTGGTGTTCGGAATAAAGCTCAAACGCAAAGCCGAAGCTTGACCCTTGCGTGGACTGGCCATTGGGATCGTTGTCATCAAAGATAAAAGTGGTGTCGAATACCGAATTACTTGGCATCAAATCAATGGTCAGAGATGTCAGAAGGCTGGTGGTCGTCATCTCGAACCCGTCCCAGCTCATGAACATGTTGATATTGTCGCCGCGCGCTGCGCCGTCAATGCCATGCCAGGTATCACCATTGGGCTCTGTATAGATGGTCCGGTTTGCCTCCCAGGTCAGATCCTCGGCCGGTGCGTTCGCAAATGTGGCAAAGATACCAGCACCATCGATCTGATACCCGTCCGAGCCGGTATTTTCATGCATACCATAGACCGTCTCATAGGGATTGGTTGGTTCGCGGATGATTTCGATTGTTGCGGCCTGTGCGGCCCCGGCGCTGAAAAAACACAAAGCTGATGTGGCAACGCAGGTCTTAAAAAATCCGATCTGCACAATTTACTCCAGAAAATCACAAAAAAATACTGGCACACTAATGCATGGCTTCAGGGCGTTTGGCAACTATGGAGATCCATAGTTTTGCCGTTATTCCTTTGCTGATCACCCGGTATTTTGGACAATAGGCCCATGGCGCGACTTTCGTGGCAATATGCGCGACAGTTGGGCAGGCATGGTGCAAGGGTTACGGCATCCATGCGCCGGCGGGGGTTTGACTGGTACCGCAAAGTGCGGTTGCAGTACCAGATAGCATTGTGGGTTTATGACAGGCCGTCGGAATAAATACCGTAGCCGTTGTTCAGGGCGGCCCATAGATCATCGTTGGCCTGTGCGTTTGTTTCATCGCCAACCGTCCGCATGGTATACTGGCCAGAGCCGCCAAAGGCAGTGACATTCAATGTGACCGTATCGTCATCATAGTTGATAACGACTTCAGCATCCCGGTTGCCAGCCAGTCCGGTGATATTGAGGTCATCAAACGTACCGATCAGGTCATCGACATCAATCAATGTGTGGCTCAATACGTCACCCCAGCCGGAAATATCCAGTGACAGTGAACTGCCGCCCAGATTCACCCCTGACTGGACATTCGGGTTATCGCCAAAGGCACCTGAACGGAACTCTTCAATTGAACCCATATGACCGTTTTGAAGGTCAAAATTGAGTGTGACATTGTCATCAAGAAGAAGAACCGCCGTGCCACCGTTTTCACCATCAAAGCCGGTGCGTGCTGCACCGGTGAAGTCAAGTGTGCTGCCATCCCGCACGATGAATGCCGCGTCATCAGACGCAAAGATGAACTGCGCATTCGCGATATCGGCCGAAACCGCCCCGTTAAACAGCCCTGTATTTGCAAAGCGACCGCCATCAATGTCGATGGTCATGCGCCCGGATGTGGTGCCATAACCGTTGAGCCAGACCTGCCCTGCAGCATCAATGTCGAGCAGGGCGCCGTTCGCACCGGATGTCGTCTGGCCGTTGACCTGCAGATAACCGTGATCGGCAACCAGCGTGCCGCCATTGCCAAAATCAAGATTTTCAAGCCGTGTCGTGCCGCCATAGGTGACCCAGTTGCCGCCAAGATCGACGCTGTCGCCGTTCACCGTGCCGGGCAGGTCGTCACTGTCCCAGTTCAGCCGGTTGTCCCAGCGGATACCATCGCCCAGATCATCGGGCACAAAGCGCAGGGTTTCGGCAGTAACGCGCCCGTCGACGGACAGGCCAAATCCGGTCTGGAAGAAATTAATGATCAGATCGGCATCGACAAGATTGTCCAGGTCGCCAGCCGCTTGCGCGCGCAGGAAATCAGCAAGATCACCAATCGTCGCATTCGGGTTCCCGAGAAGCTGCTGTGCAAAATACTGGATTGTCGTGGCATTCAGCACATTTGTATCAAGGCCATCCGTGTTTACACCGGTTGTGCCGTACCCGCTTGATCCGACCCAGTTATGGACGATCGTATCATCATAAAATGCGCCGTTTACGATATTCAAAGCGGACTGCCCATCCGTTTTTTCCGCAATTTCGGACGGATTGTTCGGGTCGGCCATATGCGCGATGATGTTATCAAGCAGCGTGGATTCATTGCCTCGGGTGTCAACACCAAAGGACAGGGCGCCTTGCGAGTCAGAGCTTGATGTCTTGTACCCGGCAGATGTTATGACGTTGTCAGTGAACAGCGAGAAGTTCCCGACATTGCCTGCGCCAAAGCTGTCGCCACCGTGGAAGTTCGCGGCAACATTGTTATCAAGGAACAGATTGTCTTCGATAAACGCACCACTGCGCAGCTGTGCCCCGGTCGCCGAACCGCGCATGGAGATATTATCGCGGAAGGTCACATCCTCATTATTGGCATCAATGTAGACGTTATGGCTGAACATGTTCGGTGGGCGCCCACCGGCAGCGGACAGATCGTAGCGATAGTCATCTGCCCAGCCGTTATGATCGAACAGGTTCCCCTCGACGAGGAGGCCATCAACAGCCGCAACATAAAGGCCGGATGCAAATTCATTGCCCGCCCAGTATGAACCGCCGCCAGGAGGGGAAAGCTGATAGGAATCGTAGATGAAACTGTCACGTACCGTGATGTTTACGGAATTCTGAACGACGATACCAAACCCGTCATTTGTGACATCGACATTGTTGAAAATGACGTTCTGCGCTTCAAGGATCGACGCGCCCTGACGCAGGTCCAGATTGCTGATGACGACATTCTCGGCCGATTGTGAAAAGGCAAATATTTCACTGTTGATAATCGGTTTTTCACCGGTACCGTAAGACGTGATATGAACGGGGTGTAATTCGTCTTCGCCAATGGTTCCGCGCAGATCGAACGTGCCGCCAAGATTGTATTCATAGCCCCTTTCGAACAGCAGCCAATTGGATGATGGGTAAGACCCCACACCGGCAACCGTGTCCCACAACATCTCTGCGGCATCCGTCGCCAAGGCCATGCCCTCAGTGCCGCCATATTCTGGATGATTGGCGAGCCAACGACCATTGATGGTGCTGGTACTGACGTTTTCCAATGCTGCTATATCAGCGATGGTGAGCGCATCATTACTGCCCGAGACGAAAATATCCCGGTGGTTTTCACCGGTTTCAACGATGAAATCCCCGTTCGCGTCTTCCTCAAGGGCATAAACACTGCCGACATTCCAGCCCGCAGCCTGGGTTGTTGGCTGCACATAAACACGATCGTTGAAGACCTGGGTCGACCCATCCGAATAGGCGACCTCATATGCGATATTCAGGTTGCCGCTGAATGTATGATCCATGCTCATGACAAGAGCCATGCTGTTGTCAGGATTGACGGTCAGATTGCCATGCGCCGGCCCGTCGATGATCCGGATGCTGGCGACGGCGTCGAGATTCTCGACCTCAAGCGTGGTGACCCGTCCACCTGACACACTGTAATTGCCAGATGCGGTAGAGGTTGCAGCAACAGAACCGCCATTTGATGAATCCACCTCCTGCTCAGGTGGTGTTGGCGGGTCAACTGGATCCGGATCGGGATCCGGCGTTGGGTCCGGATCAGGTGTTGGATCCGGGTCAGGCGTTGGATCCGGATCGGGTGTGGGATCCGGATCGGGTGTGGGATCGGGATCAGGCGTTGGGTCCGGATCGGGCGTTGGGTCCGGATCGGGCGTTGGGTCCGGATCGGGCGTTGGATCCGGATCGGGTGTTGGATCTGGATCAGGCGTTGGATCGGGATCAGGTGTGGGGTCGGGATCTGTCGGAAGCGGCGTTACCGGTTTTGACGCGTCGGCATTGCTGCCGGACCATTCAAAATCAAAACTGTCGCGCTTGCTTGCCTTGTAGTCTCTGTTGCCAATGATGAACTGATCAATCGTGTGGCTGACATGATCATCTGTCAGACGCGCCATCTCACCATTGGTGTCGGGGCCGGCCCAATCCAGCCTCAGGCTCTGCTCGCCGAATGCTTCAAAATATCTGACGTCGATCTGGTGGGTGCCTGCCTCCAGATAGATCGTTGCCGTTTCGGTTGTCGCGGCATGCACACCGTCATTGCCGATAATTTCGACACCATTGATCGCGAAGGAAGAGCCGTCATCCGAATTCAGGTTGAAACGGTATTCACCAGCGGTTTCAATTTCCAGCACCCCTTCAAACTGCGCGGCGAACATGTCGGTTGGCCCGCCATCCCAGAAAGAGGCGTTACCGGCGTAATAGATGTCATTGACCGTCGCGGTTGCGTCGGGGTCAGCGTCAAAATCGACCTCGTCAAGCGACGATACCATGCCATCAAGGGCAAAGAACCTAGCCGTGAAGCCGGGCGCTGTGATGTCAAACGCGGGTCCCTTTGTGGTCGTGTTTCGCTCAAGGCCTGTTTTGGCGATGAGGGCAGAGAGGTTTCTGTCGCGAGAGGACATGTGAGCCAAACCTTATGTTCATGCGAGAGTGGTGAGTGGGTAAGCTGAAATCAGAGGTCGTTCTGATCTGTGGTGTTCAAAGTTGGTGCGTGAGCGTGACCGTGGTCCCTGTTCGGTCTATATGCCCTTATCCTTTCATTTTGGTTATGTTTGACGTCACCGATTTGGGCGATCAGCAGACGGGAAACTTTCGACATTACGCACCTGTCTAGATTTGTTTAGCGTGGATTAGTTAGCAGAATTGACAACAAGGAACATCTGCAGCCAAAAGCATGCAACTGGTATGGCCTAAATGTGTCGGTGAAAAGGCGCCGATGAAAAGTTGTATATGCCTATTGCATTGATTTTAAACAATAAAACCCGATATTACATATCCAAAACCGCAAGAAGAGGTAGCGGTAACTCGCTCGCAGATGGGCGAAAATTTGCCCATGACGCAAGGTGAACGGGCCGTACTGGCGACTTTTTGGGAAACTGTCATCGCGACTCGCACGTCATTGTATCCGCGTGGCCGACAAACGCCGTGACAATGTGGCAAGCCGAAAATACATCCTATGGGGGAAATGTGACGCCATGCCTGACCCAGGCCGGGAACAACCGCGCGTTGTCAAACTGTCGGCCGCGATTCGCGCCAGGTGATATCCGCATGAACTAGTTTTGTGGCACCCCGGTTTTGGGGTAGCCCGTGACGACCTGCCAGACGATCTCCTGCATCAGGCGGGCGGCTTCGGGTCCGGGATCATCGGCTGCGGTGCCATCGGCCCTGGTCAGGATGTGGGGCAGGCCAACAGGGCTGCGCTGATACAGCACCGCGTAATGGGTCAGCGCCATCAGATAGGCGCCGTAATCATTGAAATGGATATTATCCGAAAACAGATCATTCCGGGTTTTGAGCGGACCAACACCACCGCGCTCTTCAATCGCGCGGGTCAGGCGGGCCATGACCTGACCGCCGGGGATGATATAGATCGGCTGCGGGTCTTTTTCGAAATTCAGCGCCCGGCGCAGGATTTCGGTTTCCCAGTATTTTTCCAGATCGCGGTCAATCCGGGTCAGCCAGCCTTCGGGATCATCCAGCGGATGCCAGGTTTCATAGAAATAGACCCGCACATCAGGCCGGTTTGTCCGGGCCTTGTCGGTCAGGTTATGCAGCATGCGGGGGCTTTCCATATATTTGATGGAATCCCGGATTTCGACGGCTTCGGTCAGCACAACGGCATCATAATCACCCGATGCCAGCGCCGCATGCCCGTCGCGGAACTGCGGATGGGTGTTGGATGTCTCAAACCCGTTGCGCGCTGCATCTTCGTCCCAGTGATCCTTGAGGAACGTCCCCCAGCCCAGCTGGCTGTGATAACTGTGCCCGCTTTGTGCCAGCTGTGTCAGCATGTCAGGCATGTCATGGCCCACCAGGCTGTGCCCCAGATGCAGAACCTTCAGCGGCCCGGTCGGGGCAGGGGCGGGGTCTGCATAAAGTGCGTCAACCGCGTCTGCCGCCAGCGGGCCAGGCGTGGCAAGCCGCAAGAAAAGCAACAGCCCGCCTAAAAGAAGGATGACCGGGGCAATGAGGAAGAGTTTGAAACGCTGAAACATTTGAACAGGATAATTCAGGATGGGAAAAAAAGAGAGACCGGATTTGTGTCGGGTCACGAAAGGCGGCTGACCTATTCGTATGCGTCGTAATACATTTCTTCCTGCCGCATATGACGGCAGTTGTTCAACACGATCCCCAGCACGTTGGTCTGGTCGGCCACTTCGCGTTCGCATTGATCAAGCTGACTGGTCTTGGTGTGTTCGGACCGGGCGACGATCATGGCGCAATCGACGTTTTTCAGAAATGCACGCGTGTCATCGGCGGCAAACATGGGCGGCAGATCAAAGATCATCATGTCAGGATCGAAACTGGCCTGAATACGGTCCAGTGTCTCAGCGGTGCGCCCCGCCAGCAAAAGCTGCGTGGAATCCGGCACTGTCGCCGTATTCATGGCAAGCGCCACATTGCCACGCAGGCACAGCATCTGATCCTGGGGGGCGATGTCGCCTGTCAGCATGGGTTTGATGCTGTGCGGCGGCTTGCGGCCCAGCAGATTGGCGATGTTGGGGCGGCGCAGGTCTGTGTCGAACAGGATTGTCCGGTTTTCGCGTTGCCGTGACATGCCGACGGCCAGATTGCAGGCGGTTGTGGTCTTGCCGCAGGATTTGTTGGGTGATGTGATCGCCAGCCGTTTCCAGCCGTTTTGCTGCATCAGCAGGAAAACCTTTGTGCGCAACACATCAAAAGGATTGGACGCAGGTTCGGCATTCAGCGTCAGGATGCGCTGCTTTTGCAGATAGTCGGGGTTGGGTTCATAGGGGATCAGTTCCGCCCAGGGTGCAAGAAATTGCGCCGCTGCGGCGTTGCGCGCGGGCGCAGGTTGTCGTGGCGCGTCAGCCGCATCACGCAGAACAACAGGTGCGGCCTGCGGCGGGGCAGGCGGCTGGCCCAGTGCGTTTTCGCGCGCGCGCCGCGCATCTTGCAGGGCTTTTTGCAGTTTTTCCATGGTCTATGCGGTATCCTCAAGCCCTCGGGCTCATGTCAGCCGATCCTTTACTTTTTCAAACAAAAGGTCGAGCGGCATGACATATGTGTCAATCGCCCAAAGGGTTGCGGGCACAGATGCCAGAACAACAAGTGAGGCCCCTATCAAAAGACCCCGGCGCAGGCGTTTCTGGGTGATCGTCTCGATCCGGGGAATTGTCGCCAGCGGTGCGATTTCCAGCTTTTTGACGATGTCGCCGGGGCGGCGTACGGTCTGGTTGAGAAACTCAAGCAGGAAAAAGAACCCGCCCGCCAGACCGATCCCGGCCCCGATCCCGATCAGGGCGATTTTCGTGCGGTTCGGGCTGGATGGTTCATTGGGAACAGAGGCGGCTTCCAGAACCGTGATCCGTTCACCTTTGGCAGCGGCCACAATATTCAGGCTGGTCTGCGCCTGTGCCAGACGCCCCACAGATGCATTATAGAGGTTCTGGATATTTTCCTGTTCCCGCTCCAGCCCGCCAAGCACAATCCCGTTTGCCGGTGTGCGTTCAATACTGCTGCGCAAAGAAAGCAGTTCTTCATTCGCATCCGCGATTTCCTGTCGCAGCGTTCCCGCGCGGCTGTCTATTTCGGCGAGGCTGATTTCAAGCGCCGTGGTTTGTGCCGTCAGCGGTGCGGGACGCGCCTCGGGGGCTGCAAGTGCTGTTTCTTCAATACGGGCCTTGAGTGCGGCAACCTGGGATTCAAGGTTACGTACACGCGGGTTGCTTGGTGAATAAACGCTGCGGGCAATGCTCAACTCGCCTTCAAGTTCCTGCAACAATCGTTCTTCATTGCTGAGCAGGGGTGGGCCTTGTGTCGTGATGCTGCCTGTGGCCTCGAACACGCGCATGATATTGGTGCGTTGCGTCGCAAGGCTGTCCAGCTCACGTTCGGCGCGCGACACCCGTTCCTGCAACAAGGACTGGCGGGTTTGATTATAGTCGAGATTTTCAGGCAAGGCGTCGGCATTCTCGCGCTTGAAGGCGGCAATGCGGCTACTTTGCTGATCAAGCTCGTCAGAATAGCGCTGCACTTCCTGTTCGTAGAATGCCAGCGTGTCTTCGGCCTGGCTGGTAGTCGCAGCACTGCTGATTTCCAGTGCGATATCGACATATCGGTTGACGACAGCTGCGGCTTTGTTCGGATCATGTGCAGTAAAGCCCAAGCGCATCAATGTTGCCTGATCCCGGCCAATGGTCAGTTGAATATTGCTGGCCTCGCTCATGGCCTGGACAATTTCATCGGGGTTCATGCTGCCTTGCTCGGGAAGTACCCGGACTTCATTGGCGATATTGATGAGATTGGCACGGGTCAGCAATCGCTGCTGGATAACCTGCAACTGCTCTGACACAGGTGTCTGTGTCTCTTGCTGCCCGGAGCCATCGGAAATCTGCGGTGGTTCAACCAAAAGTGTGGCGGAGGTGGTATACATTGCCGGCAGCCGCTGCGACAGGATCATGCCGGCGGTGGCGGCACTCAGGAACAGCAGGATCATGACCGGCAGGCGCCGCGGCAGCAGTTTGAGATAAAAGCGCAGATCGGCAATCATGGCGAGGTCTTCCAAATCAGCGTATACACAACGCTATCGTACAAAAAATATGTGTCGCGCAATGCGCTCATGAAAAAATTACCCTCATACCAACAGGTCTGAAGACCTGCTTTTACCTGTTACACTTAGACTCCACGGGCCCTTATAAGGCATATATGAAAAATATGGCAGAACTACAGCGGCTATTTACGCAGTTTTTGCGCAGATGTTCCGGGCGCACAGTCCCTCTGGATATCATGCGCGGCGATCACGCTGGAAAGAGCATTTGGCCATCATTTAACATAATCTTCATTATGAGAGATTCATATATGTAGCGACAAAGCTAAAATGTCCCCCATGAACGGCCGTTTTGACCCTGCCATGCAAATGAACCCAATAGCGCTGTCTGCTTAGAAAAATCGATTTTTAGGTCAGTATTACTTACTTAAATAGCAAGAGTTTCATCACAGGATGGAAAACTGCCGGGCGTGCCATAATGACCTCCCCATGGCGGACAATTTCAAATGATGCCCTTTCAGGGCGGGATCGGGTGCTATCGGCTTGCGGCGGCGCGCCAGTCCCATCATTCTTGGCTGGAACGGACAGATAGCCACAAGGCAGAAGCATGCAGAAACTCCAAGGCGACTCAGGGGACGGTATCGGCGCACTCGGGCTCAAGAAACGGGATGATGGGCGTTTTGATCTGATGATGGTCGATACGGTCATGCAGGGTGAGGCACCGTTTCTGCGCAAGGCCGGAATGGGTGGCGCCCGCTACACCCGGCACTGCCTTGAATCCATCGTGCTGGAACGTGGTGGGCTGTGGATGCCGGAAACCGTCAGCACCAGTTTTGACATCCTGGAAAAAATCGATGCAGGCCATGTTGCCCAGGCGACATTTGAAACCTGGACCTATGTCGCGGATGGCGATGCCGTCAGACGTCAATCGGTGCGGGCCAGCACGCCGATGGCAGATGCCGCTCTCCAACACCGCAAGTTCATCGAAAAAGATATCGACTGGCCTGCCCTGATGGAGCAGACCGCAGCGCAGGCGGCCGAAGAACTGGAACATGCATCCCTGAAAGATCTCTGGGTCACGCGATATGCCAGCGCGCTTGATGACTATCTGGCCACCGGGATGGATCAGGGGCGGATGCTCTGTGCCCTGCTGGCCCGCCAAGCCGTGGCAGAGCGGATCTTTCTGCGCGAAACCGCCGCCTCGGGCGCATTCAATACACAGCATTATCTGACCATGATCGGGGCAAGATACGTGCGCACGCTATGCCTGCTGGACCTTTGTGCAAAGGGCAATGGGGATGATATGCTGCGCATGCCCGACCTTACCGAAGCTGGCCGCACCATTCTTTTACTCGCGGCCGCCGGGCGCATTCCCGAAGCCTCGGAACTTGGCGTTCGCCTCCTGTCACATCTGGGGGAAACAACCCCGTTTGTGCCAATGGTCCCGCTGTTTGCCCTTGCCTGGGCAACCGGGCGGGACGACATGATGGCGAACCCCGAGCGCGACGGATTTGGCACAACCCTGCAAGACGACCTGCGCCGCGTGCTGGCCCATATCCGTGGAGAAGATCACGATCCCGATACAGTTGTGGCACGCATCATCGACGCTCGAATGCGCCAGATGGGTGGATTTAGTGATGAATATCACATCGACTACGATGATGGGCTGTCATGGGCGATGCCATATGAAGCCATGGCAATCCGGCAGATATGTGCGTTTACGAAACGACCGGTACCGTCACCGGATCACCCCGCGCTGGCCCTGCCCACCGCACAGATACCGGATCTGCAGGGACAGCAACTGCCGTTTCAGGACATCTATGCCCGCTTTCTCGAAACCCGGAAAGCCGCGTCCTAAAGCGTTTCGCGAAATGCACTGCACCGCTTCAGACAGGCGGATAAAGCAGCCGGCCAATCGTGTTTCCCGGTCCCGCGGGACCGCTGCAATTCATCTCGTACAGGTTATCGTTATGGATAAGCTGTTTGCCGTCCACATATATGGATGTCTTCTTGGTTTGCGGGCGGCACCAGCCCTTGTTCACACCTGATTTGACCCCGCCTTTTGAGCCGGGCTCATCGCCGGTCACCTTGTTGGTGCGGCTTTTGGCGTTGAATGCCTCTTGCCCGGTGAAGGTTGTGTGGGGCACTGTCTGCTTGGACCAGCTCAGCTCTGAAATGATCATATAGGGGATCGGAACGATACTGTTGCCGACCGGTGTCAGACAGACATCGGGGGCAAGGCAAATGATCTTCGCATTCTTGCCGCTGTGGCGCGCACCCATCTGCATCATAATACCCTTTCAAGGACCGGCCATCTTTGCGGTTCAAATGACCCGCTGATTTATCCTAAGCTGGCCAGGCAATTCTGACAATGAAAACGCGCCGCGATCCAGGGCGTGAGGCAGGACAACAGATATGATCATCACGACACGGCTGCCGATCGCCACACTGTTCTTCAAACACTGGCATACGGATGATACCGAAGTGGGCATCATCGTTGCCAAGGCCGAGTTCGGTCGGCAGGATGATGGCCAGTTCCGGCCTACGGGCAACCCCGTTCCCCTGCAGGTCGAGGACGTCTATGAAGGCGATCCCGCAACCGGATATCTGCTGGCAGAGCAGGACATCGCCCCGGGCAAGGATGGCACGGATCTGATCATTCAGGCCACCGCCCGGTCGCCTGGTGGACATCCCGCAACCGATTGGCCGGTCTCGGTCACGATCCCGGACAGGGTGAGTTACGGGTTCCGGGTGCGTGGGCCATCCGAATGGAAGCCCGGCCTCACAGGATGGAAATTGACGCCGCCCGAAAAAGTCACCGAAGTGCCCCTGCATTACGGGCTTGCCTATGGGGGGGCCGCGCCGGGCCCCGACAATGACACGCCAGAGATATACGAATTCAACCCCGCGGGGATCGGCTTCAGCAATGATGCGAAACGCGCCCGGAAAGAGCCCTTCGCCGCGCCGCAGATTGGTGAGATGGCCGAGTTCATGGCCGCTGATGTGCGTGCCGAAATGACAGTGCACGGGTTTGGGCCCATCGCAAAGGCCTGGCTGCCGCGCCGCAGTAATGCCGGGACCTTTGACGAGGAATGGCAGCAGATCCGCCATCCCCGCATGCCGCATGACTATTCCCTGCGCTTTTGGAACAGCGCCCGTGACGAGCTTCAGATCACCCCGCACCTGTCGGGAAACGAGGTGATCTCGTTACAGGGGGTTCATCATGATCCGGCACCAATGGCCGTGAAACTGCCGGGGGCGGGCCTGACCTGCATCGCCTCCGGACAAGCAGAGGCCGATATCGAAATGGTGCTTGATACCGTCACCGTCGATATCCGCAGCAGCGACCCCGCCGCACATAAGCTGCTGCTGGTCTGGCGTGGCCTGATCAGGGACACCGCGCGTTTCGAAAATGCCGAGATCACATCCAGACGGATCCGTTGATGTGATGCAATCACGCCGGCAGGACGCGAACCCTCTCGGGATCAATCTGCACATTCATCGCGGTGTCAGGCGCAAACGGGGCCACTCCCATTTCCGCGCACATCTTCACATAGGCAGGGTAAAAAATGTCATCAACGGCGAATGGCAGAACATCTGGTGGCAGGTCCATGTCGTAGATATAATCTTCGACCTCAACAGGCGCCAACCCTGACAGTTTTCGCCGCATGTTGATCGCGCGAATATCGTAGTCATAAAGCAGCAGGAATTCGTCGACCAGATAGGTGCGCGTCCCCTCGGGGGTGTCCTTGATAAAGGTCGTCCCGATATTCAGCTCGCGCGCGGCCAGAAGCGCGTTACGGACCCGCGCCGGATCAGGGTCATTCCAGGTTTGCGCGAGCATCCAATAGGCGCCCAGACTATCCATATCCGGATCGTAACCGTATTGCCGCCACACGCTGGGATCAGCGAAACCGGTCATGGTGGTGAACCACTCGGATTTTCCGGACAGGTACGGGTTTGCACGGTCATTGACCCAGTTGTTCGGATCCGCTTGCCCGAAATAAAGGGCCATGTCGTCTTTTTTGGATGCTGCATAATCCGTCCAGACATAATTCAGCATGTCCTGGGCGTGATCAATCCACCCGATGGACTGATACAACGGCACATCCATTCCAGCCGCTACAGGAAAGGAAAAGTTTGAAAACACTGGGGTATCCGTTGCCGAACCATGCCGCATGAGGTCGAAATGATAGAACTTGACGGCAGCGATAAAAGCCAACGTGGCCTGCCGGTCCTCGATGGATGTACTGTTGATCATCAGGCCGAACCGAAACCCGTGGCCAACCTGCTCAAACACGCCACTGGCCCGCAGGTTCATCGGCATCTCATCCGCGTTATAGGCCCGCAACCGCCCG
Organism: uncultured Paracoccaceae bacterium; assembly: GCA_947500055.1. Classification (GTDB taxonomy): domain Bacteria; phylum Pseudomonadota; class Alphaproteobacteria; order Rhodobacterales; family Rhodobacteraceae; genus Yoonia. Next base: position 3,983 of record CANMQO010000010.1, on the reverse strand, counting down.
ACCAGATCAACAAGACGTTTGCTGCGCCTGGTGGTGTCGAAGCTCCGGACAAGGTTGTCCCGAGCGGCACGAACCCTTTTTTCCTCAAGCATTATTGTCCGCGCCTATCAGATCAGTGTCACTTCAAGCGTTGCACGGTTGGTTCGGGCCTGTAGCGTGCTGCGGGGATTATACGGTGTGATGCCGTCCTCTTGGCAGGCGCGCAGATAAGCCGGCCATATCAGGTCATCCTGCACCAAGGGCGCGTCAGTCAAATCAGTCATGGGAATAGCGGCACGCGGATCATCCAGTGGCACAGGGTCCAGACCTTCACTGACCCTGCGCTGCTGGATGGCATAGATGTCGTAAGGAATGTACCACCACAGTTTCTCGATCGAATCTGCGGGCGCATCGGCGAAGGACATCAGGGAACGGGCTATGTTTTGCTCGGCATAGGCAATCATCAGATTCTCCAACCCGCCGCCATCCTCTTCGCGCCAACGACCAAGCAGATGACTGAAAGCTGTATCGGGGTCGTCAGGCTCCGTCACGCCCGCAGCGCTTATCAGGTCCCGGCTTCCAAGAGTGAAGTAAGACATGAACCAGCCAAAGAGCTCATTTGACATAAGCGATGGGACATCGCCATTGCGCCCAAGAGTATGCCCTGCGCGCGACCATACGGCTTCAGCAAGCCAGGCTGCCTCCTTGTGCCACCCGATGGAATGAAGCTGGGCAAGGCCATGAGACAATCTGTGCAGCGTGAAGTTGGCGTTAATCTGCTTTTGCGCCGCCAGACGTTCAAGTTCGTAATGACTGACCAGGAAGCTCTGGGTGGCAAACCTGAAATATGCCAGTCTTTGGGCGTCTCGATCCTCTGACACATGATGCATGATCACATGTGGGCGCACCGCCTCGGTCATATTTGACAGGACAGTGGCCACGCTGTTCCGCGGTGGCGTCCCATCCGCAATGAATGCGTCGACAGATGCAATTTTCTGCTGAAACCGTCGGTTCTCCGGGATTGCATTCCGCACCTCATCAGCGCGCGCGGCTGCTTCCTTCTGGCGGGCCGTTTCCAGCCTTTTCACAATTGCACTATGCATGGCCTGTACTCATTGTCCAAATTCTACCGCCCGAGTTCCGGGTACTTTGTCTGATATGATGGATTACGTTCCAGAACAGTCTCCAAAGCCTCTGCGCGGAGGCCAGATGTTGTACTGAATCCAGTATCAATATCGAACTCATCTGCTGGAATACTACTGCGCGCAGTCCAAGGCGCCGTCGCACGTTGATTGACTTCGTCCGTAAACGTGTTCACCCGATATCGCCAGACCTCAGCCTCAATTGGCACGCCTGATGACGTTGCATCGTTTATGTCATCCGCCAAATCAAGAATGTCATCACCATATTTTCCAGAGGTTTGGTTATTCGAGATATCTCGTAACATCGTGTCCAAATGCCCCTCTCCGCCACTGGCCTGGCGTCCGCTTGGCAAACTGGTATCCGGTATGTCCGCATATTGGGTTGACTTAACTTCCACAACCTTGATCTCGGTGATCGCATTCGTGTCGGGATCGCGTTTGACAGCAACGGCATCAATCCCAGCCTGTGATCTGCCCTCTTTCAATTCGAACACTTCGTACCCGTCGGCTTCCAGCTCTCGACGGGCCTGTATCTCTGCCATCTCACCTGCTGTCTTATTGCGAAGCTGAACATCATCAGCGAGAATACGCGTTGTTGTAGCATTCGTAGCGGGCGTTGGTCGATCATTTGGATCAGGCGTAGGCTCTGGCGACGCATCGTTGGCAGTTTCGATCGGCTCTGTACTATCCACCTGATTATTTGCGTTGCGTTGTGCGTCACTGGCCGCATCGCCCAGGTCCTCGATAGTGTCACCCGCTCTGGCCGCATCGCTCAGATCACCCGCATCCGGCCCGGGTCCGCCGAGCCATGTGGGCACCTTGGCACCGGCAGAACGCAAGACACGTGATAACGACGCAGCGTCAGTGGCGCGACCCATTGTCCTGATTATGCCCATCAGCGGGCGCAGGGCTTTAACGATCTTCGTCGGGCTGATCATCAAAGCGACAAGACAGATCGCATAGCCGGAAGATCCCCAGGGGTCTTTTTCGATCTGCTGTTCGACCAATTGTGTCACGCGTTCCGCAAGCGCTTTGCCGCCTTCGGCCAATTCGGCCCATTCCGCATCTGTAAAAAACAACGAAACAGCGTCCGCAAGCCCCTTCATCAGGTTCTGGTTATAGTCCAGCGTCAACAGTTCATAGCTGCTCCAAAACACATCATATGCAGCCAGCATACCTAAGCCGGCCTTGCCCATCTTTTTTAGGGTTTCCTTGACGATCTCCTGCTTTGCATAAAGCCTGAACAGCGCCAGTTGCTGTTCTTTGGGTAATTGCCCAAATATCCTGTTGCCATTCTCCAGCTCATAAAAGAGCATGCCAACTTTGGCGCTGTCTAGACTATGGTTCCGGAAGACCTCCCAGTTGTCTTCACCGTCTGCGGCAACATCTATCTCCTGACGGATATCCCAAAGCAGCTTGGTCAGGTCAAGAATACCCTTGATCTCGTCATAGAGGCATTGTCCGACCCCACCCAGCAGGGTACCGCCCGCAGGTCGCCATTCATTGTCTGCCGGATCAGGTTCACCCACCGCATCCTGCGCCAGTTGTTCAATTTCTGCAGGTGACAGTCCCCAACCATCCGGTGTGCTTTGATCTGTCATAGGCCAAAGATACCTTTGATATGATCTTCTGGCCTGATCACTTTACCGGTGCCCGCACCACGTTTGCGGCCCTTGGCGATTTCATACATGCTCGCCAGCATTGACGGGATCATGTTTTCATCGCCGTTAAGATGAGCCGCCCCCTTAGAGTGACGCCTGACAGTTGTGCGCTTTGGTCCAGCAGGTGCATTCTCGGGGCGATAGTCGGGGCGCATGCCTGTAAACGGAGCAGAGCCCGCAAAGTCAGGCGTCGCACTGCTCTGCCCGCCAGAACTGGCAAGAACCGCCGCACCTGTTGCGAAGATATCGGGGTCGAAATCAAGCTGCGGCAGGCTGGCCGCCGCCATCGCTGCGCTGATCATTTTCCCGAAATCACCGCCATCACCCGAGTTGCTCGCGAACCGTGATGCAATCTGTTGACCAAGAGCCAGGGCATTCGCCGCCTTGCCTTTGGTTTTTTTCTCGGCTTCCGCGATAAAATCTTTGTCGTCTTTATGCAGCTTACCTGGATGCTCGGACTTATCTTGCTCTCCAAAGGCAATCGGAGCGAGTGCCTTGCCAAGTGAAAATCCATCCGGGTATTTTTGCTCATTGACCTTCTTGGAGCGCGGCGCAATGCCAAGGGTCGCATAGGCTTCAAGCAGCGCCGCGTTATTCATCTGGATCAGCATGAAATACGGCGTCGCCATACCATCGGACGAGACCGTTTCGGCCCCGCTGGCAGCTGTGTCATCAGTTGATCTGAACATCTTTACCGTTCACCCGCACCGTCTTGTCCGCCACGATGTCGATGGCCGAACCCTTGATCTCGATCTTGCCGTCCGAATGGATCACGATCGCGCCCGATCCACAGGCAACCTGCCAGGTTTCCCCGGCCACCATGGTCGCTGTTTTCGCCGCCTCATGCATGCTGCTTCCGGCCACAAATGTATGTTTGTTATGACCGACGAATTCCTGCGCATTCCGCCCCACCGTCAAGGTCGATGACAGCCCGATCGCCTCTTGCTTGGCCAATGTCACAACGGCGGATTTGTTCATTCCGATCAATTCGTTGTAATTGCCCTTACCGATATTGATAAAGCCGGGGATACCCAGCTTCTTGGCCTTTTCGCCAAGAAAGCCGGTGAATTTCTGATGCACGTTGCTGACGAAATCGAGCGCCTTGTTGGCCCCCACAACAAAGGAATAATTCCCGCCAACCTTCAGCGTCATATTATTGCCGATCTCGGCTGTCTTGTTCACGCCGACACTTTCGAATTCG
>CANMQO010000009.1 GCA_947500055.1 uncultured Paracoccaceae bacterium | reverse complement strand
AGGCCTGTCACGGCAAGCAGTTCTCCGCATCAAGGCCGACCCGGTGCATGCTGAGGGCGTGTTGAGGGCATGGGAGGAGAAAGCAGCTTAACCGCCAGACCCGCGTCAAACATTATGCCCACTCGATTGTGTTGGGAGGTATCAGTTTTTTAAGGACATCAAAAAGCCTTCGCTCGCATACAAATTTCTGAAGGCCAACACTCCTGCGAGACACCGGAATGGTCGATAGCGGGCTCATTGGCCCCGCATATTCTCCCTAATCTTTTGCAACTCCGTGGCGACATGGTGCATATTCTTAGCGTTCCAGCCACCGCTAAAACCCTCTTTGGTGCTAACCTTGTAATCAAGCGAGTCTCGGTTTGCGCCACCCGGCTCCTTAGTCCAACTTACAGTAACATCATAGACAACACCATGTATCTCTCTTCCCATGACACCTGTAAGTGGGAGGACTTGTCCGGGCGGGAGCAGCGAAATCTCCTTAGTTGTTTCGGTACTGTCTGGGTCCACGTTCCCATGGTGGTCTGGCAAGGGAGGTGTCAGCTTTAATTGAATATCAAATGCAGCGGCGTTCCCTGTGTTTCTCAAGACCAGATTTAGAGCACTGGGACTTGCCCCGCTAGATTCGAGAGTCCCCACGACAAATGGCTTTGAGGTCATATTTGCCAACTCTGACGTCTCAATAGCCAGAACCCGCGTCACTCGCCACAGTGCGTATGTTGCTGCCGCTGTGACGAGAGCCGCAAAAACCTGCGCGGCAGACAGGGCATTTTCAGGTGTAAGAATCCAATTCAATGCATGTTCGAAGTTCAATGCGGTTCTCCATCTACAGTGCCGCACCCTGATAAATCAATCGCCAGCTTTTTAAACGGCTACTTTCTACATTCAAACAACTGAAGGCAAACCCACTCGACCTACCCCATTGGTCAGCATACCTTTGTCAGTTTGGTCAGCATGAAGCATTAACCCATTGTTTTTCAATACTTTACACACCAAAGTGGCGTCTCCCCTAGGCTCCACCATATCTCTTAAAAACAATAACTTAGATGCTTGAATGTCTGGTGTTACACAAAGGTGGAACACAACAGATGAAGATTGCATCTTATGTAAGTCCTGACCTGCTCCCCGTTGAGTCCGCTAATTTAAGTTAGCTCTGTTCAGGTTTTGGTCTTCTTTTAGCCGGTTAGCATATTCCGCTGGTGTCATGCCAGTCAACCTTACGGTCTTCTTGCCACTTCAGGATCGCGTTTGATGTCAGTTCCGTGCCATTGTCCCTGACCACCATGCAAGGATAGCCACGCATCTCGGCAATACGATCCAGTTCTCTGGCAACACGCTCACCCGACAGCGACGTATCGACAACCGCCGCCAGGCATTCACGACTGAAGTCGTCGATGACATTCAGAATGCGGAACCGGCGACCGCACGACAGGCTGTCAGAGACGAAGTCCAGGCTCCACCGCTGGTTTGGCCCCTTGCGTGATCGCCATTGGCGCTCTCGTGCCCACTGCACGCTTGCATCCGCCACGTTTACGGACTGTTAACCCTTCTTCGCGGTAGATGCGGTAGAGCCTCTTCCAGTTCACCGCCCAGCCTTCACGCTTGAGCAAGATATGCAGTCGCCGATATCCGAAGCGTCGCCGCTCAGAAAGCAACTCTTTCAACCGATCCCGCAGATCAGTATCTGCCGGACGCTTGGATTTGCGGCGATAAACACGCGGATCGATCCCAGCCAACGCACAGGCCCGCTTTTGATTGTACCGCTTCTCTTTCATGGCCCAGTTCGCAGCTCTGCGGCGCGCGCCGCGGCTTCAAAAGTTTTTCCCCAACATCTCCTTGAGCGTCGACACATCCATCATCTGGTCCGCCAACAACTTCTTGAGCTTGGCATTCTCAGCTTCAAGCGCCTTCAGCTTCTTCGCATCCGACACTTCCATCCCGCCATACTTGGAGCGCCACTTGTAGAACGTCGCATCGCTGACGCCATGCTTGCGGCACAGATCAGCGGCTGTCGCGCCTGCCTGATGTTCTTTCAATATCCCGATAATCTGCTCTTCGCTGAAACGGCGTCTCTTCATCGTCTGTCTCCTCAGTTGGAGAACAGGCTAACCTCAAATGCCGGACCTTTTTAGGGGAGCAGGTCAGCAGCAACGAAGGAGACGGACAGAATGAAGAGATCGCGGTTCAGCCAGGAGCAGGTCATCATCAACCGATTTGTACAACGAAGCCTTGATTGCCCAAACGCCTAACCGGTTTTGGAAATCGTGGCCATCTATTGAGTAACAAAATGCTGTATGATACCGCTTCATGCGGAATGCCAAACACCAACGGATTATCGCAATGCAAGTTACGTCGCGCTTCACGGAAAAGGATAGTCTAAAGAGGTTTTGCTTCACGCCAATCCCTAATGCTGTAGATATCGCGTTTCTTGATACAAAAAAATTCAATATAGAAAATGCCGAGATCTTTATTGAGTTGCTCCCTCAATTCAAGGAAGCGCACAATGATGTGCTGGCTTTGGTCATACTACTTCAAGTGATTCCGTTCACAGCAAAAGAGATCATGCTTGATTTCCCGGTAAGTGCCCATTTTTCAGATACGGTGAAAAAGTATTTTAAGCGAACCATTGGTCCGGTCGACAGCGAGTTACGTCCGCGCGCTATTGGTAAGAGGCATGCCCTTGCATTTAGTGGTGGTGCAGACTCATGCGCGGCTCTCTCACTAATGCCTAAAGATACGATATCTGTATTTTTATCACGGACGTCTCCTGAGGGTAGAAAAACTCTATACAAACCGGAAGCCGCTATCGCAAGTTGTGAAGCTGTTCGCAAAACAGGTAGAAAAGTTCATATGGTCGAAACGAACCTAGAATATGGACGAAGCCCTGTTGGGTTCCCTTGCGACTACGCCAACGCTTCCCCTGCTATCATCCACGCAGATACTTTCGACTTGCGATCTGTCAATTTTGGTATGATCCTTGAGTCGGCCTGCCGACTGGGGGATGTAAAGTTTCTGGAACTGTACAAACGATCTCAACCTTTTGCCTGGTTCAATCTGTTTAATGCAGCTGGCATCAATTTCTCTCTTCCAACATCAGGGCTGAGTGAAATATTAACGGCCAAAATATCATGTTCCGCTGAGGTGAGGAGCTGGTTGCCGCAATCATGTGTTCGGGGCGATCAAAACAAGCCTTGCATGAATTGCTACAAGTGTTTTCGAAAGCAGCTTATGGAAGCAGCCGTTACGGGGATTCCGGTCCAACCGAATCATTTCAAAATCATTTTGACGTCGAAAGAAGTGAGGAAAAAGTTGGAGCAAGTACCTATACATCACGAAATAGGAATGGCTTATAGCATCGCCAACATGCCACCGATAGAGGATCCATTTTTTGGCGCTCTAAGAAACAGACTGGCCCCAGTTTCAAGTTATGGTGACAACCTCGGCTTCTTAAACTGTTTTTACCACCCAATGCTAAGATATATTGATGAAGATTTAAGGGATTTTGTACATAAGCGAATAAATGAATTTGCGCCTGATATGACAGACCAGCAGGTTGACTTCGTGAAGAATTGGGACGGGCTAAAGTTGTCAGAAACGCGACAGTACCAAGAAGCGTTCGAACATCAGTTGAAAATTGTTGACGAAGCGTATGAAAAACGCCGGCAGCGCGCTGCCGCAAAAAAAAGAAAACGGCCTCACCTCGCAATATACAAAAAATTGACGAAGGCTGTACGCGGAAATCAATTCAGGCCTTTGACGCAACGCAATGTTGGGAAGTCGTATATGCTATCAATAAACAACTTAACCTGGTCGTTATTAAGAAAGTTGGGTGTTATTAAACGAGAGAAATGAGCGGCAGTTCAACTACCTGTCCGTCGTCAGAGTTTTTTGGAGCGCTGAGACGTTTTCATAATGGAGGTTCTGGTTCGTTTTCTGTTTGAGTTTTATCTGACATCAGCGCCTACCGGAGAGATTTAGGGGTTTGAGCAACGGAGGATTTCTGGTTCATCAAAGCCATTAAGGAGCGAAGATGAATAAGAAATCCGGAACATCGAAGGATGCTGCTGACAAGTTGGTCAGAGGTATCAAGAGAGACGGTCCTAGATTCTGGACCGGTTTGCAGCCTTGTTAAGATGGATCCGACCTCATCAGGCACGAAACATGCGCCCGCCCGTTCCAGAAACACTGCTCAAAAGTGGCCCATAGAAATGGGGCTGGACAGCCCTGTCGGTCATACCCTAGGCAGGTCAGCTTCAACCAGCGATTGATCCTACCTAATAATCATCTATGGTTTGCCCATCCGAAGCTCGGTTCTTTTTCGCGAGGTTTTTTGTCATGAACGCCCCTTTCAAACAGGATGCCCGTTTGGGTCGATTGACCACCGCTTTGGGCAAGGATGTTCTGGTTCTGCTGCGCTTTGACGGCGCAGACTACGTGAACGGCTTGTTCGAATACCGGGTTGAGGCGCTATCCACGTCGCCAAACCTCGATTTTGACGGCCTGCTGGGCACCCATTCCAGTGTGGAGATCGAAACTCAGAATGATGGCACTCGCGCCTATGATGGCGTCATCACTGAAGCTAAATGGGCTGGCGTCGGCGAAAATGGCAACAAATATGCCCTGACCCTGCGGCCGTGGTTGTGGCTAGCTGGGAGGCGGCGCAACCAGCGGATTTTCCACAACAAGACGGTTGTGCAGATCATTGAGGAGTTGCTCAAACCCTACGCCGGATTGGGCGATCCGGCGCTGCAGCTGAAGCTGGCGGGTGACTACCCGGTGTTAGAATACACAGTGCAGTACCGCGAGAGCGATCTGGACTTCGCCACTCGCTTGATGGAGCGGTTTGGGATTTCGTATCATTTTGCCCATAGCATCGGGAACCATACCCTAGTGTTGACAGATGCCATCGATCAGCATGATCCGGTTCCGGGTGCGAAACGGGACTACAAGCCTGTCGATGGCGCACGGCAGGCAGGGGCAGAGCATTTCTGGGAATGGCACCCAGAGCGACGGTTGACCACAGGTGCAGTCCGGCTGACCGATTATAACTTCAAAAAACCGAGCGCGGCGATGGAAGTAGGTCGGATCGGCGACGCGGCCCATGCCGAGGGTCAGATCGAAAGTTACGACTATCCCGGCGACTATCTTGAACAAGGTGCGGGTAAAGGCGTGGCTGGGCTGCGGACTCTTCAAGAGCGCGGCCAGGATGCGCGGCATCGAGCGGTCGGTGATTGCACCTCGCTGGGGGCGGGAATGGTGCTGACGCTGACAGGCGATCAAGTGAACGGGGTCAAGGGCGCGGATTACCTATGCCTCGTAGCAAACCATTCTTATGCCTCTGACGCCTATGGATCAGGTGGAGCGGATAGTGACGGTTATGCCTATTCAGGTGAATATGTGCTGATGCCGAAAGAAGCACCGCTCGCACCTGAGCGCAAAACCCGCATCCCTGTGGTGCAAGGCCCACAAACCGCTGTTGTCGTTGGCGAAGGCGAGATTGACTGCGATGAATACGGGCGTATTTTGATTCATTTCCACTGGGACCTTGACAAGGCCTACTCCATGCGGTGCCGGGTGAGCCAGAACTGGGCATCTCAAGGGTGGGGCGGCATGGTTATTCCGCGCATCGGGATGGAAGTGGTGGTGGAGTTTTTGGAGGGTGACCCGGATAAGCCGCTGGTTACTGGCTGCGTTTACAACGGAAAAAACGATGCGCCATATTCGTTGCCCGAGCATAAAACGCGGTCAACGTTTCGCACCGACACGCATCAGGGCGAGGGACATAATGAACTGCGGTTCGAAGACAAAAATGGTGAAGAAGAAATCTATATTCATGCTCAAAAAGACATGAATCTTGACGTATTGGACAGTCATACCAAAGCTGTCCGCAATAATGATACTGAACTGATCCAGAATAATAAGGTGATAGAGGTCCATCGTGACCATTCAGAAGCTATTGGCGGCAGCATGTCTTTGCATGTTGGCCCTACCAATATTGGTCGATTTTTAAGTCAGTCTATCCGCAACATGACCGAAACACTTGGCAAATTCTCGAAGACGTTTGGTTTGCCGGGAGCTTTAGACCCTTCCGCAGGTAATCTAACTCTTACCGTCGAGAAGAACAGCCTTGAAGCCGTTGGCATTGCCTCAGTGCGCACCATTGGAATTTCAGACAGCACCTTTGTTGGAAGAACATCAAAACTCAATGCAGGAAAAGAAGTAAAAATCTCCTCGGGAGAATTACTCGTATTGCGTTGTGGAAAATCTATGGTTGAGATGAAAGACAACGGTGAAATCACACTAAACGGAGATAGGATTAATATTAACGCTGCAAGTCTTGTAAAGATCAACGGCAAGAAAGTTGATATAAACTAAAAATGGAATGCGAAGACAACTTACCGCCATTTCGTAGTTCATGGCGCAATGATTTTGAACTGGGCAGTATTTTTGCAAATGAAGCGACCGAGGATAAATACTACCGCGTCGCCCGTGAAATGGCCTCTTACTACGGAATTACCTTGTGCGACTCTGCTGAAGCACAGCTCATCGGTAATCACGCGATGTCATTTGCGATGCAAAGTAGATCGATTTCGGAGATTTATGTCCCCATCGTGGATGATCTCTTCGAGCGCGACATGCCCGGTGCCGAAGATTTTGCACGTAGTCGTCACTTATCATTTCTAAGGGATTATTTGCAGATTCATGGCCTGACTTACCAAGATGTCAGCCCGTCCTTGCACATTTTGTTTACCGACACTGGACAGGGGCTAATGGCGTCACTGTGGGAGGATTTCAATATCAGCGCCCAAGATGTTGTAAATGAAATCCGCAGATTGACGGCCCAATATAGTGTACCGGATGCGCCGGAGCCGCCTGCCGAGCAAGCCGATGAAGGCGGCACCGTCATCCTTGGCAGTACGTTTGATTTTCCGGTATGTCGCCCACCGGAGGCACGTGCCTTTCGTAGCATGGCGCTACAAAGGGTCTCTGGTCACTGGAGTAGAGCAGCGAACGGAACCGCCTCGGGTGGAACTCCATCACGAGCCAATGACAGATACCAAGTTAACAAATGTGGTCGAACAGAGTATTCTTTAAGGACCGGCGCGAGCGCGCGCGCACACCGGCCACTTGCAGATGGCTTGGCACCTAGTTCGCCGCCATTTGCCAAATCAGGCTATGACGATGGATGTTGCATTTTGGAGGCAAAGTATGTTGGCGCTCCTCGCACGACCCCGTATCAAGAACGCCGTGACTTCCTTCGTGGAACAAATTCTCCTAATGTACCAAAGAGGCTTCGTGGCCTTTCCCGCCCGGCACGTATTGCGTATTGGGAAGGCATACGCACCACGCAAGCAGGTCAGCTTGGCTTGTATCTGGGCGCGATGGCTGACTTGGAAATTCCTTACTGGTCTGTGGTTTATATCTGTTCCCGCGATAGTTGCCGCGACTACTTCCGTGACATTATCAGCCTTGCCAGACTTCCCCGCAGTATCGCAAAGGCTTGTACATCTAGCGCAAGAACGACAACTAGTGAGAACTGGATCGTTTGAGTGCCAAGGAGAATGTGGAATGCAATATCGAATTGAGTTTGTGTTGAGTTCTGGTCAGACCTTGGACAGTCTATTTGATGCTTTGGCTGAGGACCCGGCGGCATCGTCTGCAGAGAATGGTGCGATCATGTTTCATGATGCCAAGGTGAGCGCTAGGGAGCCGACCGCCTTAGAATGGGTCGGCGATGATGAAAGATCACTTTTTCTAATGCTGCGCTTCTATTTTGATTGGTCTGCCGACCCGGAGGCGGGTGTGCTAATGACAAGCGCTGAAGACACTGCGTTGAACATGATTGCCATCACCCGTGATCAGGATGCTGAGGTTGGACGCCACGATACCGGTGTCACCATGTTGGAACAGGATGTTTTAGCTACGGAAGCTGTGTTTGTTTCTGTTTGGCCCATGCTAATCAATGATGCTGGCGATGATTTTGAAGAATTCGCCGAGGATGATATCGGCACTCACGTTGTGTTGGATCAGAACAGAACAACCATCATCGCCCCACTTTTGGGCACCATAGATGATGAGTACAGAACGGTTAGTTTTGTAGCAATCGGCACGACCGCTCCAAATATTATGGACAGATTGTTGATGGTTCCAGAATATGTTGCTGAAGACCCGGAATATCTGGTATCTGAACTGCCCCGTGTTGACGCTAACCTTTTGGCGGTGAGTTTTTTCACTGATCGCGGCAAAGTTGTTGAAATTCGGATGCCTTTGCAAGAAAAACGGGTGGCTGATGCGCAAGCTCTATTGGCAAAACAAAACTCTACGACTTTGAATGCCGAACTCTACTATGTGGTCGATATTGATGATGAGCAGGAGATATTTCATATCCAAAGGCTACGGCCAGATGGCGCTTTGGCAGCGCCAGAAACATTAAAGTTGATTTTTGACTAAAGCCGCTGCGTGAAACTTTCATCCGAACTCCCACTTTCACATACGGCCTTTGCCCACTGGCACACGGACGACACCGAAGTCGGTGTTGTTATCGCCAAAGCGGCGTTTTCCTTGACCAAAGACGGCACATCGGCTGTCACGCCGCCGCCGGAATTCGTTTTGGCCGATGAATTTACAGACGCGCCCGAGAACTCCCCACTGCTACACGAACAGGATATCGCACCATTCAAGCCAAAGACCGACTTGCTTCTGCGTGGAACAGCCCGCAGCTTTGAGGCAAAGCCGCGCCGCGATTGGGCGGTCACAGTCACTATTCCAGATCAGCTACATTACGGATTTCACGTCAGGGGGCCGTCCCGTTGGATCAAGATGCGGCGAGGGTGGCAGTTGTCGCAGGCCGATGAAGTGACCGAGGTCCCGCTGACCTATGCGCTCGCTTATGGCGGTCACTGTCAGGAGGGTGAAACAACAGAGTATTTCGAACAGAATCCTGCTGGGGTGGGGTTTATGACCGAAACGGCAGCAGATGCGGTTGATGGCTGGCCCGCGCCGCAGATTGGCCTATTGGCGGAATTCATGGACGCACGACCTTTTGAACCGATGGCCGTTCACGGAACCATGCCACTGGCAAAGGCGTGGTTGCCGCGCCGCGGGAAAGCCGGGACGTTTGATAAGGTTTGGGAGCGTGATCGTCATCCGCGCATGCCTTTGGATTATGATCTGGCCTTTTGGAATGCCGCGCCACTCCGTTTGCAGATCGCGCCTCACATGGCGGGCAATGAGGTTATTGAAATCTCCGGCGTGTCGCATCGGCGTGAAACTGTCAGCTTGCGTTTGCCGGGTGCAAAACTGGCTCTGAAATCTCTATCAAGCCCGTCCGAGCCTGCTGTTGCCATGGCTTTGGACACCGTGCATATCGATGTGGACCGGATTGACGATGACCAAATAGACATTGTTTTGCTGTGGCGGATCATTGTGCCGGATCGTAGTCTCTATACCAACGCTGAAATTATCAGAGGATAACATCATGCAATCTGCGGCCCGCCATTCCGGCAAAGGTGCCACGATCACGTGTCTGGCCCCGGACGTTTGCAAGACGCAAGTGGGCAGCGCCGTTGTTCCGATCCCCTACATGATCATTTCCAGGCTGGATTGGTCTGACAAGACCGTAAGCAGCACAAAACTGACCGGGCTTGAAGCCTTCAATATGGATGCGCGGACGAACAAGGTGACGGGCGATGAACCCGGAAAGTTGGGAGGCGTCAAATCAGGCGTCAATCAAGGGTGGTGCCGCCCTCAATCGAACAAGACGAGTGTCTTTGTTGACGGCGCGGAGCTGCTACAGAACAACAACTTGTATGAGATGAACTGTTCAGGGCCTAATGGGCCAGGCAACACAATCGGACGGTTGATGTATTTTGAGTAGCTGCGACGATTTCGCAGTAAACATCTTATCCAGAGTCCTATAGATTTGAGGCGCACCCTGACGGGCCAGGCTGTCGTGTGTCCGCCATTGCGGGCGCAAATAGCCAGAGGTTGTCGCGAGGTCACAGTGTCGGCAGATCAAGTCATCCAAGAGAACGCCCCTCACGAAGGTGCAGGGGTAACAAGTGATCTATCTGCCTTGGTATCGCGGATTGATGAATCGAAATGCTTCAAAGGAAACTTGACCCGATATCAGAGGTTCCACAAGTCGAGGAGACCGCAAGTATAATGAGAAAGTCAGACGTCTGATCCGGCATTTCTCAACCGGGTGCGCGCGATCCCCGTTGCAGGTGCAGGCACTATTGAACGCGCGGCTATTTGCGTACCTTAGAACCCAACGAGGCAATGGCCGCCGCCTGCCTTCGCGCAGAGCGGTACCTGGCGAACTGTGTGTCGGCCGTGACGCCGATCAGGATCACACCCCCCATGACGGCAAAGTTCAGCGACGAAGGGATACCCAGTAGGTTCACGAGGTTCTGGAGCACCTGCAGAAGAATAACCCCAAGAACGACGCCAACGATGGACCCTTCGCCACCGCGCAGTGAGAACCCGCCCAGAACGGCGGCTGCGATGGCGTAGAGCTCGTAGAAGTTGCCATGCGAAGCCGGGTGGATCGACCGCGTATACATCGCAAAGAAGATTGCCGAGATACCGGTCAGGACCGCGCAGATGACATAGGCCATGATGATGACGCGTGTGGTGTTGATCCCCGAAAAACGCGCAGCCTCTTCGTTCTTGCCGACTGCGAAAAGATGACGCCCGAAAACCGTTCGGTGAAGCAAGTACCAGGACAGAATAGCGATGATCCCGAAGGCAACGATAGAGTGAGGAACTCCCAAAGTGCGCCCGGACACGAGCCATTCGAGCATCGGGAACTCGTCACCGAAGGAGAACCCGGCCGTCCCATCGGACGTATAAAACCGCGCGATGCCGCGATAGATCAGCAGGCCACAAAGCGTGACAACGAAGGGCTGAAGTTTCAGTCGCGTGACCAAAAGGCCGTGCAGCAGCCCGATGATGGCTCCAAGGATGAGCACGATAACCATCGCCACCGGCCAGGGAATGCCCTGGTTGACGATCATGTCGACAAACAGGACGCCCAGAAGCGCGATGACCGAGCCGACCGACAATTCGATACCAGCCGTGACGATCACGAAAGCCTCCGCGATGGAAAACAGGCCGAACAACCCGATCAGGTTTGCCGTATTGGCAAGGTTGATCGGCGACAGGAATCGCGGGTTCAGAACCGCCACGACTGCCGCCACGGTGAGCACGAGGACCGCGAGGCCGATATCTTTCTTTTGCACTTATGAACCCCTTTTCCTGCCGCAAGCGGTCACTCGACCGCGAGCCTCAAAACGTTCTCTTCCGTCAGGTCCTCGGCCGGAAGTATGCCGGTGACGCGTCCGGCGCTCATGACGGCCACGCGGTCCGAAACGCCGATAACTTCTTCCATATCACTGGAAATCATCAGGATACCGACTCCCGAGTCCGCGAGCGCACGCATCAACGCATAGACCTCGCCCTTGGCGCCCACGTCGATCCCGCGCGTGGGTTCGTCCATGATGATGACACTGGGCTCCATCGCCAGCCACTTGGCCAACACGACCTTTTGCTGGTTGCCACCGGAAAGCGAGACGACCGCGGTGTCCAGCGTGGGCGTCTTGATGGCGAGCTTGTCTTGCGAAGTCAGCCCGAGGCTGCGCTCCGCCACCCGGTCGACGAGCCAGCCGCGCCGCAACCTGCCCAGGTTGGGGAGCGAGATGTTGTCGAGAACGGTAAAATCGATGACCAGACCCTCTTCCTTTCGGTTCTCCGGCACCAGGCAGATGCCTGCCGCGATAGCCGCAGCCACCGAGTTCGCGGTGAGCGCCAGACCATCGACGGAAATCTCCCCGCCCTGTCGCGCATCGACACCGAAGATCACCCGCGCCAGCTCCGACCGCCCGGCGCCGACGAGCCCGGCAAGCCCGAGGATCTCACCTTTGTGAATTGTCAGATCGACTATGGCCGACGGATGTGCCGACGTCCTGACAGACCGGAGTTCCAGTATGGCTTCGCCTCGCGATCCGAAGCCCCGGCTCTCGTCGCGCCCGATATTCCGGCCGATCATCAACTCAACCATTCGGTCTTTCGTGGCCTCGCGACGCGACAGTTCGCCAGCGTTCTGCCCATCGCGCAACACGACGACGCGGTCTGCGACGTCGGTGATCTCACCGAGCCGATGACTGATGAACAAGACAGCGACGCCGTCGGCCCTGAGCTGCTTCATGACATCGAGCAGGCGCTCGGTTTCCGAAAGCGTAAGGCTCGATGTTGGCTCATCGAAGATCACAAGGCGCGCCTTCATCGAAAGCGCCTTGGCAATCTCCATGAGCTGCTGGTCGGCAAGCGATAGGTCGGCGGCGGAGTCTTCCGCGCCAAACCGTGTGCCCAGCAACTCCAGAATGGGTTGCACCTCGCGAAGCATTGCCTTGCGGTCGAGCGACCCGAGGGCACCCTTTCGCGGCTCGCGCCCCAGTAGGATATTCCCTGCAACGTCCAGGTTCGAGAAGGTGTTCAACTCCTGGTGCACGAAGGCGATTCCCAGGTCGGTTGCCTCGCGAGGGGTCAGGGCGCCCATCGTTTCGTTGTCGATCCGGATCGCGCCGCCGTTCGGCGAAATGGTCCCGCCCAACACCTTCATCAGTGTCGATTTTCCGGCTCCGTTTTCTCCGATTAACCCGACAATCTCACCGCCGCATATGGCGAGACTTACATCCTCGAGCGCGACGACACCCGGATAAACTTTCGTAATGCCGCTCAACGCGAGATTGATTTTCTGACTGCTCACCCGAAACCCCAGCGTCATGTTGATGTAGGCTGCACGGCATGATTGCCACCGCACCGTGCAGCCCTCGTCAAGCGGGAGGATACCGCTTATCCGGAAATGCGCGCCTTCAGCTCGGTTTCAAACGCATCCACATTGTCTCGGTTGATGACCTTCGTAGGAACGATTATGAGGCCATCGTCTGGAACACCCGACGTATCACCTTCAAGGAAGTCGGCCATCAGGTGCATGCCCTGGTAACCCCACTGATACGGGTCCTGCACGACCGTGCCTGCGAAGGAGCCTTCGCGCACCGCGCCCAGCGTCACCGGGTCTTCGTCAAAGCCGATCACGGTAATTTCGCCGAGTTTCCCGTTGGCCTGAAGGGCCTCGTAAATCTTGGGCGGATTGTAAGAATAGAAGCCGACCATGCAGGTGATGTCGGGCTGTGCGGCCAGGACGTCATCCACGTTGGAGCGCGCGCGGGCGAAATCGACGTCATCGCCGCGCACGTCGACCAGTTCGATGCCGGAGCCTTCGACGGCCTGCCGGAAACCCGCAATCCGCTCGACGGCGTTGTCGGCGCCGAGGAAGCCGACGAAGCCCATGCACTTGCCACCATCGGGCAGGACCGCGACCGCGATCTCGCCGGCCTGGATCCCCGCCGCCGTATTGGATGACCCGAGATATGCGATGCGATCGCTGTCGGGTGCATCCGAATCCGTCGTGAAGAGTGGAACCTGTCCGGCGATCCGATTAAAAGCGTCGATCGAGGTTTTCGGATCAACAGACGAGATCATGATCGCATCAGTGCCCGCGGCCACGAGGTCGTCCATCAGTGCGTTCTGCAACGCGGCTGTGCCTTGTGCCGGATAGCGGAACTGAAGATCGTAGTCCGGCAATTCCGCCTGTGCGGCCTTGACCCCGGCCTCCGCCAGTTTCCAGAAATCCGATGCCGCGTTCACGACGAAGGCAAGCTTCGGTTTTTCCTGTGCGACCGCGCCGGTGGCGACAGCCGCGATTGTGGCGGCGAGCGCCGCAGTGGTTCTGAGCTTCATGTCTTCCTCCCCAGGTTCATGTGCGCTCTTCGGCGCGTTCTCAGTTGGATGCTTTGATAATATTATCAAACGAATATTGGGTGCCCCCGGCCTCGAAAGGCCGAGAGCGTTCTCTCTGGGAGCAATCAGTTGTTGGCGCAGAAACCCGGATCATCCTGGTTGCAAACGTCGAGCCCGGTGAAGAGCGGGTCTTCCACGGTTTCTCCGTTGATCAACTGGATCATCACGTCTGGCGCGCGAAGACCCATCTCGAAGGGGCGCTGGCCGACCTGCGCGTGGCTACGGCCGTCACGGAAGGCTTTCGTCTGAGGCGGCAAGGTGTCGCCTGCAATGATGATGAGTTCCTTTGACTGGAGCTTGTCCATCACCTGGTCGGTCACCTGGGCATAGGCCTGCGGTGCGAACTGCGCCCAGCCACCGATCAATATGAAGGCATCGAGATCCGGGTTCGCCGTAAAGACATCCGACATCTGCTGGTTGGCCAGATCTGCCTGGTCGTTTGTGAAGACCGGGCAGCCGTCGATCTCTGTCCAGCCGCCCTGGCCCGTCAGACGATCCACACCAGACGCCCCGGCGGCTGTGTCGCGGAACCCTTGCGCGCGCGCGTTGATGTTGTCTGCAGCAACGTTGCCAAGCTGGAGGCACACCGTTCCGCCTTCAGGCTTCAGCTTGGCGGCTTCCTGAGCCATCATCACGCCCATCAGGTAGTTGTCGGTTCCGAGGTAGGTTGCACGGATGTCGCGGTCCTGCTCCAGAAAATCGGCGTCGACTGTCATCACCGGAACATCCGGCGCAATGGAGCGCACGCGGTTGGCCATGGCCGGCGCGTTGGATGGCGAGATCGCGATCGCGGCAACGCCGGATGTCAGTAAGTCGTCGACGATCTGAACTTCGCCGGCCTCGTCCGCCGATGACGCGGGGCCAGTGTAGAGGCACTCGTATTCGCTGTCGGCGTTGTTGGCCATCCATTCCTGACAGCCGAGGTTGATCTGCTCGAAAAACGGGTTGTCGAGACCCTTCACAACGATGGCCAGCGTCTTCTTGTCCTGCGCACCCGCTGCGGTCGCGGCAAGTGCGGCCACTGCCGCCGTCGTTGCCATTAATGTCTTGTAATAGGTCACTTTTCGTCCTCCCGGTTGTCGTGACACGTTATTCGGCTCCGGTTTAGCCCGGATACCAAATCCTGCGGGGATCATCGGCGTCGCGCCGATAGTTCCAAGCCTTCTCGATGAGTTGCTCCAAATCGACTTTCGGACGCCATCCAAGCACGAGGCGCGCCTTGGCGTTGTCGAGCCAGTTGCTGATCATGCCCGTTTCGACGGACCTGGAACCGATGTTACGCGTGGTGAGCAGGTGGTCGGCCACTTCGCCATAGTCGACTGGGCTGTTCATCGAAATGTTGAAGAGCTCGCCTTCCGCCGCGGGGTTGTCGAGCGCCGCGAGAGCCGCTGCCGCCAGGTCGTCTACGTGAACGAAGTTGCGCCGCAATGGGCGACCGTCTCGGTCCATGATCCGGGGCACGAGGCCAGCCTCGGCGCTTGCCCTGATCTCGTCGTCGGAAAGGTATTCCGACCACGCCGGGCCACCGAACTGGTCGTCGCCGAAACTGAGCGCGAAGCGAAAATCGTCTTTCTCCATGGTCCACGGCGCACGCAGGATCGTTCCGTTCAGGCCGTATTGATGCCGGTACTGCTGGAGCATGACTTCTTCGAGAACTTTCGTCAGCGCGTAGCAGCCCGGGTAGGCTTTCAAAGGCGACTGTTCCGTGACAGGCCCATCGTAGGGCTGAAACGCGTGTCCGACCGAGCAATCGCCACTGATCAGGATGAACTGTTTTGCCGCCGGCGAACGGCGGAAGGCCTCGAGCATGAGGAACATACCTTTGACCGAAACATCCATACATAGGTCGGGCGACTCCTTGACGGCGGCCATGTGCAGCACGTGCGTGACCCCGTCCATCGCTGCGTCGACGGCCTCGCGATCACCGAGCGAACCGCTGATCACCGAGACCCTGTCGGTTTCGGGAATCGTGCGATTGTTGCAAAGGGCGACCACGCTCCAGTCGCAAAACCGGTCCGTCTCAAGAAACGCGGGCAGAAAATTCTGACCGACCTTTCCCGTCACGCCTGTCAGCAGCAGTCGCATGGTCCTCCCCCATCCCTTCGTCGCCGTTGTCGGCTTTTCTTGCTGCTAATAGTTATTTACTAATATTAGCACGTCAAGTAATAATTGACCCGAAAGCATCTGGAGCGCGACGGAAATCCGGTTCAGGCTTTGGGGAAACAGGACACTCCGGTCCAACAACCGAGGGCTGTCAAATGGGGAGGAACGGCATGTCACGGCTCAAACTGTCCGGCATTTCTCGAAGTTTCGGGGCGATTCGGGCGCTCGACGGAGTCTCATTGGAACTCGCGCCCGGCGAGGTCATGGGACTGATGGGCGACAACGGTGCCGGAAAATCCACATTGGTCAAGATCATCGCAGGCAACTACAGGCCGACGTCCGGTGAAATCCGGGTCGATGACAAGCTGGTCGAGTTCAACAAGCCGATCGACGCGCAGCGGGAGGGAATCGAGATCGTTTACCAGGACCTCGCCCTTTGCAATCATCTGACAGCGGCGTCGAATGTCTTTCTCGGGCGCGAGCCGACACGGCGATTTGGCCCGGTCAGCATCATCGACTACGATAAGATGCGCACCACCTCGGCTCAGCTCTTCGCCCGCCTCAAGTCGGAGACCCGCCCACGCGACGTGGTGCGCCGCATGTCGGGCGGCCAGAGACAGGCGGTCGCGATCGCGCGCACGCTGTTGTCGCATCCGAAGATTGTCCTGCTTGACGAGCCTACGGCCGCGATCTCGGTTCGGCAGGTCGCCGAAGTGCTGGATCTGATCCGGAACCTACGCGACCAGGGGATCAGCGTCATCCTTATCAGCCACAGGATGCCGGATGTCTTTGCCGTCGCCGACACTGTCGCTGTGCTTCGGCGCGGCGAGCTTGTCACCAGCAAAGGCGCCTCGGAAAGCTCTCCCGAGGAAGTCACCGGTCTGATCACCGGGGCCATTGAATACGCCTGAGGGAATACGGGAATGTCGGAAACACTTGAACAGGCCATCGGCCAGGCGCAGCACCGTAACTGGTTGTCGCGAATGGCAAACTTACAGGTCTTCTGGGTATTCATCGCGGCCGTTCTCGCGTGTCTTGCGCTGACATTCATGACCGACGCTTTCGCGACCGAGCGCAACCTGTTCAACGTCGCCCGCAACTTCGCCTTCGTGGCGATCATCGCCATCGGCATGACAACCGTCATCGCGTCCGGCGGCATCGATCTCTCGGTCGGCTCGGTCGTCGTGTTGTCGGCGATGACGATCTCCGTGTTGATGGAGGCCGGGAACCCGTTTTGGCTGTCGGCCTTGCTGGCGATCGGAGTGGCGCTCCTCGTCGGCGCCATCAACGGTGTGCTCATCGCCTACGCCGGGATGCCTGCATTTGTCGCGACGCTTGGAATGCTATCGGCCGCACGATCCGCCGCGATGGTGCTTTCGAACAACAAGATGATCTGGGAGTTCGGACCTGATCATGATATCCTTCTCTGGGTCGGCGGCGGCTCGACGTTCGGCCTCCCGCATCCGCTCTACGTCCTTATCGCACTGACCATTGTGATGGGCTTCGTCTACCGGTGGAGCCGGTGGGGCCAGTATGTCTTTGCTATCGGCTCCAACGAGGAAGCGGCGACGCTGACGGGGATCGCGGTCAAGCGGATCAAGGTCACGATCTACATGTTTTCGGCCTTCACCGCCGGCATGGCCGGCATCCTGATGGCGGGTTGGCTCGGCTCCGTCACAACCAACCTCGGTACCGCGATGGAACTTACCGTCATCGCGGCGGCCGTCATCGGCGGCGCGAACCTGAATGGTGGCGAGGGAACAGCGCTCGGCGCCGTCGTGGGGGCGCTTTTGATCGAGGTCATCAGGAACTCGCTGATATTGCTCGGCATCTCGACGTTCTGGCAAGGAATGTTTATTGGGACATTCATCATTGTCGCGGTCTCGTTTGACCGCATAAGGTACGCCAGAACCTGAGGACCCAGCGGAGTATATGAACAAGACGAACCGTCAAGAAGGAAGACGAGCCTTGAAACCGACGATGATGGACGTGGCAGCGCGAGCGGGTGTTTCGCAGGCGACTGTCTCGTTGGTCTTGAACGGCAGCGCAGGCGCACGACTGACGGACGCAACAAAGGTACGGGTGCGCCGGGCCGCCGAAGAACTGGGCTACACCCTCGCTCGGCGAAGTCAGAAAAAGACGCCGTCCACCGATAAGCTCATCGTGTTTGTCGCCGATGAAGTCGCAACCGACCCATGGACCCCGCTGATTTTCGAGGGTGCGCGCTCAAAGGCGCTTGAATTCGGCGTCACGATGACGATGGCTGTCATGCGCGGCGAGAAAGATCTGGAAGGGCAGTTGCTGGAGCAGTTGTCGCACAAGCCGCATCTCGGGCTCATCTATGCGACCATGCTCACGCGGCTGGTCAAGCCGCCCAAGGCATTTTTTGAGACACCGTCGATCCTGGTCAACTGCTACGACAAGCGCAGGCAGCTACCGTCGATCCTGCCTGGCGAGCTTCTGGGCGGTCGGACAGCTGCCGAACATCTGGTGCGCACCGGCTGCAAGCGTATCGCGCTCATCAACGGCCAAGAGGGGATCGACGCCTCTCGGGACCGCTTGCGCGGTTACCGGCAAGCGCTGTCCAGCGCCGAAATCCCTTTCGACCCCGACCTGATCTACCCGGGCAACTGGGAGCCGTCGGCGGGATATGAAGGCACGATGAAGTTGATGGCGCTTGCGAATCCGCCCGACGGAATTTTCTGCGCCAACGATATGATGGCAGTGGGCTGCTACGACGCACTCAAGGAATTAAACTTGCGCATTCCCGAGGATGTGGCCGTCGTTGGCTTCGATGACCGCGAAATTGCGCAATTCATGCGCCCCCCCTTGTCAACGTTGATCCTGCCTCACTACGAGATGGGTGCGCTTGCCTCCGAAATGTTGCTCGATGTCGCCGGTGGACTGAACGCGGGCCTCGACCAGATTAAGGTGGAGTGCTCTCTCGTTTCACGCAAATCCACGCGCACAACAGCGACCGACTGACACGATTTCCGAGATTTCCTCTTCTCCATTACTGGTACCCGTCTGGCGCGTGCAGCGGCGGGAGGATGGATTAAACATTTGCTACCCTTAATCCCTGTTGGGGGCCGCTATGGCAAAGCGTGCAAGCCGCCACTATCAGTTCACTGACTTGAAAGCTGAATACCGGATATTGTGATGACCAAGCGCTCGATTTTGGACAAACTAGTTCTATTTCGACATGAAGTTGTAAGAGTGCACGAAGTGTCCAAGACGTTGAGGGTATTCCACACGTCGTCGGAAGAAACGCCCATCATTCTAAAGTTCTCATATGCTGGCAATATCCAGTATCACAAATTGAACGGCTCGGAGGCGAACGCACTCGTGTCAGAGCTGAGTGGTGGATTAAATAGTGCGTATGAGCGAGCGGGTGGGAACAGCGATTGAACATCTAACCACGCGTCAACCGTCGCAAATGCTTGACGAATTGCCGCGTTGCCGCAGCTGATTGCGCCACCATTGGGTCAATAGACTGGCAGCCGTTACCCAAGCACTGCGCAGCCAAAGCCACTCACTTTTTTCGTGCATTTGGCTGCGCCATTGGGCCCGGGGGCAGGACGCAGCGGTTAGATTCAGGTCATGTGTTTCGGGCGATGATTTCCTGGCATCTTTCGCCTTGTATCATCGACGCACAGCAAAACATCCACTCAATCATGCGCGCCCGCAGATTTGACCATTCGTTCCAGGCCCTCGCGCCCAGTCAGGCGCACCTCGCCACGCGATTGTTCGATCCAGCCGCGGCGGTGAAATTCCGCTAACGTGCGCGAAATGACCTCGCGCGCGGTGCCCAGCTCTGTCGCCAGCACCGCATGGGTCGCATGCACCACATCGCTGGCGTCAGCCAAGGCCAACAACCGCGCCGCCAATCGCACATCCACACGCTGAAACACGATATCATCGATCAGCGTAAAAAGATCCGTGATGCGCCGGGAATATGCCGCAAAGACAAACGCGCGAAAAACCGATGATTTCGCCACGAGATCATCAAAGACCTTCCGCGGGATCGCCACCGCCTTCACGTCCGTTTCGGCCACTCCTTCGGCAGAATAATCCTCAAACGCAAGCATACATGCGGTTGTCAGAACGCAGCTTTCGCCCGCATGCACCCGATAAAGAAACACTTCCCTGCCGGTGTCGGATTTTTGCTGTACCTTTACTGTGCCCTCCAGAAGCAACAGCAGATTATCCGCAGACTGGCCGGGTCCGAAGATCTCGGTGCCAGATGGAACAGAGATGACCTGACTGCCGCTTTCCAACGCTGAACGGATGTCGTCCGGCAACCGGCCAAGCCCATCAAACTTGGCAATCCATGAATTGTCCAAATCTCTGCCTCCTCCATTTGCCATCATCCACGGGCCCGAGCAGCCAGTTCTAGCGCCATTCACAGCATCCGCATTGCGGTAGATCAATCGCACCAGACTTTCGCGGCATTTTGCAAATAGCGGCATACTCTTAATCTTGGAAATTGATTATATTGCTTACTATCATTCAACAAACCGATTAAGATCATGACCACACTCCGCCAACTTCGTTTTCTTGTCGCTTTGGATGAAACATTAAGTTTCTCGCGCGCGGCTGAAGCCTGCCATGTGACCCAGTCCACCCTCTCAACAGGGCTGAAGCAGCTGGAGGCCAGCCTTGGCAGCCAAGTGGCAGAGCGCACAAAACAATGTGTTCTGATGACACCGCTCGGCCAGGACCTGGCCGAAAGGGCGCGGGCCATCCTGACGCAGGTTCAGGATTTCGAAGACAGGGCCAAATGTGAACATGCAGCCGGAACCACGACGATCCGGCTTGGCGCAATCCCCACAATCGGCCCATTCCTGATGCCGCGCGCGATGCCAAAACTCAAACGGGTCCTGCCCGACACGAAACTCTATCTGCGCGAGGAGTTGACCGATCGACTGGTCAATGGGCTGATGGATGGGCGTCTCGACTTGATCCTGATTGCCCTGCCGCACCCGCTTCCCAGGCAGATCGAAACACAAGTACTGTTCAGCGATGGATATGCGCTTGCCACCCCCGCCGATCACCCGCTTGGAAATCGCGACACGGTCGGGGCTGACGATCTGCGGGACCGACGGCTGTTGCTACTGGAGCGTGGCCATTGCCTGCAGCGGCACGCCCTCTCCAGTTTCTCTGGCATCAACCTTGACGAAGATCAGAGTTTCTCCGCGACAAGCCTTGCGACACTGGTTGCGATGGTGGAGGAGGATCTGGGCATCACCCTGCTGCCGAATCTCGCCGTCGATGCCGGCATTTCAAAGGGACATGCCTTGCATCTGGGACATGTTGAAGGCGCCCACCCCAGAGAGGTGATATTGGCCTGGCGCCGGTCGTCGCCGAATGTCGAAATTTACAACAAGATCGGCGACAGCCTGAAAGCGGCAAGAGCAGAGTTGGCAAAACAGTCCGGCCATGGCGTGCCCCAGAAGACCTGAGGCATTCAGCCGTTATGCAGGAAGTGCATCACATCGCCATCCTTGACGATGTAGCCCTTGCCCTCCGCGCGCATCTTGCCCGCTTCTTTGGATGGGCCCTCTCCGCCGAGGCTCACAAAATCATCATAGGCAATCGTCTCGGCCCGAATGAACCCGCGTTCAAAATCGCCATGGATCACCCCGGCGGCCTGCGGGGCTGAAGTGCCTTCCTTGATCGTCCAGGCGCGGGCTTCCTTCGGGCCGACGGTGAAATAGGTCTGCAGGTGCAGCAACGCGTAGCCCGCGCGGATCAGCCGGTCCAAACCCGGTTCTTCCAACCCCATCTCAGACAGGAACATCTCGGCCTCATCAGGTTCCAACTGGCTGATTTCTTCCTCGATCCGGGCGCTGATCACCACATGGGCATTGCCCTGGGCGGCGGCCATTTCGGCGACACGGGCGGATTGGGAATTGCCTGAACCGGCGCTGTCTTCCTCAACATTGCAGACATAAAGGATCGGCTTCGTCGTCAGAAGTTGCAGCATCTTCCATGCCTTGGCGTCGTCGTCGTCAACCTCAACCGTGCGGGCGGGCTGCCCCTCTTCCAGCGCGGCTTGGGCGGCTTTCAGCAGACGCTCCTGCACGACGGCTTCCTTATCGCCACCACGGACCTTGCGGACGATGTTCTGCAGGCGCTTCTCGATGCTTTCCAGATCAGCCAGCATCAATTCGGTCTCAATCACATCAGCATCGGCGACCGGGTCAACACGACCATCCACATGGGTAATATCATCATCTTCAAAACAGCGCAGCACATGGGCAATGGCATCGCATTCGCGGATATTGGCCAGAAACTGGTTGCCCAGCCCCTCGCCTTTTGACGCGCCTTTGACCAAACCAGCAA
This sequence comes from uncultured Paracoccaceae bacterium, assembly GCA_947500055.1. Taxonomy (GTDB): domain Bacteria; phylum Pseudomonadota; class Alphaproteobacteria; order Rhodobacterales; family Rhodobacteraceae; genus Yoonia. The sequence continues at coordinate 244,163 of CANMQO010000009.1, read as the reverse complement.
TGTCAACAAAGGTCATCCGGGTCGGAATAATCTGCTTGGACCCGGCAATCGCCGCCAGCTTGTCCAACCGGGCATCGGGCACAGCCACTTCACCAACATTGGGCTCAATCGTGCAAAACGGGAAATTTGCAGCCTGTGCCGCCGCCGTTTTGGTCAGCGCATTGAACAGGGTCGATTTGCCGACATTCGGCAGACCCACGATACCCATCTTGAAACCCATGGCGAAACTCCTTCGTATCTTGCGCGCTTCTATGGATGCAAAGTCAGACTGGCAAGGCGATGATCATGTTTCACCCATTGATTTTCCGCCCATCTTGGCCCAAACCGACGCAAGTTTTGAAACGGGGACGATCATGAGCAGAATTGACGCAACATTTGCGCGGCTTCAGGCATCCGGGAAAAAGGCCTTTGTCGCCTATGTGATGGCCGGTGATCCCGATTACGACACCGGGCTTGAGATCGTCAAAGGCCTGCCCGCAGCAGGTGTCGACATCATCGAACTCGGCATGCCATTTACCGATCCGATGGCCGATGGCCCAACGATCCAGCTGGCAGGCCAACGGGCGCTGGAGGCCGGGCAGGATCTTGAAAAGACGCTCGCCTATGCGCGCAGCTTGCGCGAAACCGATGACAGCACCCCGATTGTGATGATGGGCTATTACAACCCGATCTATTCGCGCGGGGTTGATGCGTTTCTGGACGACGCCAAGGCGGCCGGAATCGACGGGTTGATCATCGTTGATCTGCCGCCCGAGGAAGACGAGGAGCTTTGCATCCCGGCACAGGCCGCAGGCATCAACTTCATCCGGCTGGCCACCCCCACAACCGATGACAAACGCCTGCCCAAAGTGCTCGAAAACACATCCGGCTTTGTCTATTACGTCTCGGTCACCGGGATCACCGGGGCGGCGGCAGCGCAGGCTGATGTCGTTGGACCAGAGGTCGCCCGGATCAAGGCGCAGACTGATCTGCCCGTCATCGTCGGTTTCGGGATCAAGACACCAGAGGCTGCCGAAAACATCGCCCGTATTGCGGATGGGGCCGTCGTCGGGTCGGCAATCGTCGAACGGATCGGCACCGGCCAAAGCGTCACCGAAGTGCTGGATTTCGTCAAATCGCTCGCTGACGGGGCGCACCGCGCCTGAACGAAAGGCCCCGGATCAAGCCCGGGGCGCTGCGCGCAACAGGTTACTTTCACGCGCACGGCCGCGATACGTCATGTCGCGGTCGCTATTTCCTAATGCTTTGACAGCTCTCCTTCAAATTGGTACGGATACCTTACCAATTTGAGGATTTGATCATGCCCATCATCACCACAATTGATGATCTCAAGCGGCTGCACAAACGCCGCGCGCCAAAGATGTTCTATGACTACGCCGAAAGCGGCAGTTGGACGGAACAGACATTCCGCGAAAACACTTCCGATTTCGAACAGATCAGGTTGCGGCAACGGGTGGCGGTGGACATGTCAGATCGCAGCACAAAGGCGCAGATGATCGGGCAGGATGTGGCCATGCCTGTCGCCCTCGCCCCCGTTGGGTTGACCGGGATGCAATGCGCAGACGGGGAAATCAAGGCGGCCAAGGCCGCCGAAAAATTCGGTGTGCCCTTCACCCTTTCGACCATGTCAATCTGCTCGATCGAGGATGTGGCCGAACACACCAAGGAGCCGTTCTGGTTCCAGCTTTATGTGATGCAGGATGAGGAATTCGTCGATAACATCATCGCCCGGGCCAAGAATGCGGGCTGTTCGGCACTGGTGCTGACGCTTGATCTGCAAATCCTGGGCCAGCGGCACAAGGACCTGAAAAACGGGCTGACCGCCCCGCCGAAACTGACCATTCCGACGATGATCAACCTGGCCACAAAATGGCAATGGGGGCTTGGCATGCTGCAAACCAAACGGCGCTCATTCGGCAATATCGTCGGGCATGCCAAAGGGGTCGGCGACACGTCCAGCCTGGCATCATGGACGGCGGAGCAGTTCGACCTGCGGCTTGACTGGGACAAGATCGCCAAGCTGAAGGAGAAATGGGGCGGCAAACTGATCCTCAAGGGTATCCTTGACCCTGACGACGCGAAAAAGGCGGTGGAGATCGGCGCGGACGCGATCATCGTCAGCAACCATGGCGGACGACAACTGGACGGGGCATTATCGGCCATTCGGATGCTGCCGCAGATCGTGCGGGCCGTCGGCGACCAAATCGAAATCCATATGGATAGCGGCATCCGCTCCGGTCAGGACGTGCTGAAGGCATTGGCGCTCGGGGCCAGGGGCGTCTATATCGGGCGGGCCTATATCTATGGGCTTGGGGCGATGGGCGAAAAGGGCGTCAGCGCAGCACTTGAGGTGATCCACAAGGAGCTGGACGTGACCATGGCGCTATGCGGACGACGTGATGTGCAGGGACTGGACCGGGATGTGCTGCTGGTTCCGAAAGACTTCGAAGGGCAATGGGATTGAAGCGTTTCGTGTCCATATGGGCAACCGAATTTGCGAAGGGCAAGCGGCATTGACGCTGGGATAACAACTCTTGGGGTCCGGCGTGGTAGCCGTCAAGCAACACCCCAAGCCGACATTCAACCACACCCCAACCAATGTAGGCAGTGCCGGACTTTGCTGCCGTTTGGAATCATACGTAGGGTGGGTGAAACCCACACGTTTAAGCAACAAATGCTATCATATGCGTGGGTTTCACCCACCCTACACACTGCAGCATCTGTAATTGTGGCTCAAACCCGCCTTTGCGGCCCAGCCCGACAACGGTCGCTTTTACCCCTGTCGGGGCGGCTCAGCTATTGAATTGAACGTCAATCTCATTCGACATTCACGACAAGGTTTCCCGATACGCCTCAGCGCCGGAACCTTTGATCGTTGTCGCCATGCGACGCGACACCAGCAGGGCCAAGGGCACCGCCGTGATCAGCAACAGCGATACGGCCGCAAAGGCCGCGCGCAACCCAAATGCCTCTGACATCAACCCCATCAGCATCGGCGCGAAAAAGAAGCCGGAAAAGCCGATCACGGCAACGCGGCTGATCGCCTCGGTGCGCAGATGCGCGGGCACCATTTTGCCCACAAGGGCCAGCCCCATAGGGCCGATCACAGAAACGCCAAGGCCCAGGATGGCAAAGCCCAGATAGGCGATAACAGGTGTCGGCGCAAAGGCTGCAATCAGGGCGCCGACCGCCGATATCAGCGAGGCAACGATGACAACTGGCACCTCGCGAAACCGCTCTGCAACGGCCTGCCCGGAAAACCGGCCAATTGCCATTGTCAGACCCAACATGGCCGGGCCCAGCGCGCCCTCGGCAGCGCCGCCGGACAGGGTACGTTCCACATGCAGGGCCGACCATGCCTCAACCGTTGCCTCGGACATGAAGGCGACCAGCGTGATTGCACCGCATAACAGGATCGGCCAGAACGGATAGCGGCCCGTATGGCCGTCCGCATCAGGCACCTCTGCCACCTCCATCCGGATGAACGGCACCAGCAGAACGCAAGCCAGACTGAACCCGGCAAAGACAATCACCGGGGCAATCCCTGCCTCTCTGGTAAAGCTCACGACCAATGCGCCAACCGCATAGGCCACGGAAAACATGGCGTGATTGGCGTTCATCAGCGGGCGATCATGACTGGCCTCCAGCTCACTGACCCTTGCATTCATGACCACATCCAACAGACCCGACGCCAAACCGACCAGGGCCATGGTCAGGGCAAAAAGCAACGGCATGGTCACATGTCCCGGCAACAACCAGGCCAGCGCCAACGCCACCGCGCCCACCTGCATGCTGCGGCTGCCCAGCCAGCGATCCGCCCGCGGGGCCAGCCACATTGACGAGACCAACCCGGTGGCAGAACCAAGCAACAGGATGCCAAACAACGCATCCGACGCGCCCAGCTGTGCCTTCAGCACAGGCACATGCGCGGCAAAACAGCCCCAGAACAGGCCAACCACAACAAAAGCGGCAGCGGGGCGACGGGATAAAAACAGGGCAGTACGAATAGACATGGCGACTGTGCTGACGGTTTTCAGGGGGCCTTACAAGACACAATTGGCAAGACTTGCCCGGCTTTGGACGACGGGCCGCGCAAAACCCCTTTTCAAACAGGCGAATCCCCCCTATAGCGACGGCTTCATCGGGCTCGGACACCCTTGGAGGCGGGCCCCTATATCAAAGGACTATACTTATGGCTGGAAAGATCCCAGATCTGAACGCCAAGGTACGCGCGGGGACAGGCAAGGGGGCCGCCCGCCAAGCTCGCCGTGACGGCGACGTACCTGGCATTGTTTATGGTGGCGGCGCAGACCCGCAATCCATCAGCATCCCATTCAACTACCTTCTGACAAAACTGCGCAAGGGTGGCTTCATGTCCACGCTGCACAACCTCAAGATCGAAGGTCAGGAAGACGTGCGCGTCATCTGCCGCGGCGTTCAGCGCGACGTGGTCAAGGACCTGCCGACACATATCGACCTGATGCGCCTCAAGCGCACAAGCCGGGTCAAGATCTTCATCCCTGTTGAGTTCCTCAACGCCGATACATGCCCAGGCGTGAAGAAAGGCGGCGTTCTGACCGTTGTGCGGAACGAGGTTGAACTGGACGTTCTGGCCGGTGACATCCCCGAGCATATCGAGGTTGATCTGGCTGGCGTTGAGATCGGCGATACGATCTCCATCAGCGACGTCACATTGCCCGAAGGCGCGACGCCTGCGATCACCGACCGTGACTTTGTCATCGCAAACGTCTCCGCACCACGTGCACTTCTGGCCGATGACGAGGAAGAAGGTGAAGAAGTCGCAGCAGATGAAGTGCCAACCGCCGGCGGCGACGAAGACGCCAGCGACGAATAAGCACGACACAAAACAAGCAATAGAGAGAAGGCACCCAAACGGGTGCCTTTTTTTCGTTCCGGGGCGCATTTCTGCCTCAAACCTCAACAACATGGCAATAATGCGCTATACACGTCATCAAAGAAGAGCCGGCCATTTCGACACTCACTATTTGATAGAGCGACGCATGACTGCCCAAGCCCGATTCTTTCACGAATTTGAAAGCCCAAAGACACAACAGGCTATCAGCGAAACACTTCTTGGTTTTGTGGAGGCGTTTCTGGAATATTCTGACGAACCGGCCGACCACATTTCATCCATCAGATCAAAGACAAGCGATGCCTGGATCGAGACCGAAGATTTCATGGCCTTCGTCGACACCCCGCCCGCCCCGGGGCAGGCATTTTCCGCTGAAATGTTCTGGCGACCCGCTGATCGCTTTATTGGTCTGCGCGCCTCACCCGACGGGCGCCATCTTTTCCTGTCGGTGCGTGTCCCGCAGGACGAAGAAGAGAAGGCCGCCAAAGCCATCGCCGATTTCAGGAATTCCATCCCCTTGGACGAGGTTGCGAAACGGGTTCCATATTCAAGCGCTGAGGCACGGTTTCGCATAACCGAGACATACCGCGTGGATTGGGCGCATGCATCAGAGCTATGTCGCGCCGTCCGAACGCATTTTTGCGACGCGCAGGGCTACGTGATTGACACGGTTCTGGCTTCTTCGGAGATTGATGGCGGTGACCGCTCAAGACCGCTGGATGATCTCGGTGAACTCCCTGATCACATCGCACAGCACCAGCCCTGCGCATTCGAAATCACTGCCAAACGCCCCCACGGTCCCGAGAACCTGTCGATTATCGCGGCGGATGATGGCCATCTGCGCGTCTACCTTCGTGTGCAACGGAGCGGTGTCGACGAAGCCGAGTTGGGCTTACGCAGCTTCGCGAAAGATGCACGGTTAACCGCTTGGGTGCCGCTCTACAAAGCGATTGACGCCCTTTCCGGCCGGGCGGAATGCGACGGTTGGCTCGACGCAGGCATGTTCAATTCCCTCCCGCAGGATATTGACGCTTCCCTGAAGGCGATGCGGCAGGCTGGTTTGCAATGGCTTGCTGTCGTCGTCCGCCGACGGGGCGATGCGCTGCGTCGGATTCCCGATCAAATTGATGCCTCGAAACTGGCGGGGTTAATCGCGCCATTCTGGCAAGATCATGATTGGGTATGGATCGAAGCCCGCAGTCCCGAAATCTTTGTCCGGCTGGAGGTAGAGCCAAAACTGCAGACAGGAAAACTCATCGTCCAGTCCAATGATGACGAAGCAGCCAAAGCTGTCTGCGACCAGCTTTTTCAAGATTTGCAAATGGAAACACAGCGAGAGCCCCCCTATCGGGACTTTCAATATTCTCGCAGCTTTGCCGTACCCGCACAATGGAGCAGCGAACGCTTTGCAAAATTGCTAGGTGATGCGGCAGCCTTTCGGATTGATAAAAACCCCATGCTGATTTCCGCATCGGTCAGCACCTATGACGACGCCAAAATCGAGCATCGCCAAAACTGCGACACCGTTCAAAAATGGTTCACAAGATTACGCGCGCCGGAACCATATGCAGACGCCCTTCTGGACATCCGTGGTCCAAGAGGCCGGCAACTTTTGGTGAGACTGACGGATAATCGTCGCCAACTCACCTTTCGGGCCACCATGCCCCGCGATGAATTTGAGCAGATGCTTGATGAATTCCGAAATGAGCTAAACCTCGGCGCGGTCGCCGAACCACGCGCACCACGGAATCTGTTCGAACGGGTGTTGGACGTCAAAACAACCATGGGCAAGACGGCGTTATTGATTGGTGGCGTTGTGACGGGGTTTTTGGGCTATGTGGCTGATGACCTCAAAGAACTGGTTTTCCCCGACTATCAAATGGTGCTGCTGTCGCCACCCACGCAAAAAATGGTCGAGGATCAGGCAATGGCAGCATTGGCCGCGGGCTGCGTGGTCATCTCATGGGAATTGCGTCAGGACAGCCTGCGGCCGACAAATGCCGTCAGCGGCCTTGGGGAGGTTGTCATTCTTGATCGCGGCTCGCGCTTTAACGTGTCAATTCCCGACCATCAATCAGGACGCCCCATCCATCTGCCTCCGGGCGACTTCAACATCTTCGTGCGCGACAACATCCGTGTGAAAAAGACCGGGAACATTTGGGTCTCAACCACCAATCAGGGATATGATTCCGCCGCAGCAAACGCTGCATGCGGCGACAGTCCGATCCCGGATTCCGATTAACGGGTCCTTACTCTGGGGTCCGACGCTTTGCCGACGTTTTGCCGACACATCGCCGACAGGCTTTTTACCCCCAATGTCGTCCGGAGGACGGCGCGCATCACATCGACAAACCGATGGTGGCGCTGCACTGCGGCATAAGCTAGAGTGTCGCCATGAAACTTATCGTTGGCCTTGGCAATCCCGGCGCGAAATACGCGCGTAACCGTCACAATATCGGCTTCATGGCCGTTGATCAGATCGCTGCGGATCACGGCTTCAGCCCTTGGCGCAGCAAATTTCAGGGGCAGATCGCCGAAGGAAGGTTCGGGTCAACCAAGATAACCTTGCTCAAGCCCGAAACTTTCATGAACCTTTCCGGCCAATCCGTGGGCGAGGCGATGCGCTATCTCAAACTCTCGCCCGAGGATATCATTGTTTTTCATGACGAAATTGACCTCGCACCGGGCAAGGTGCGGTTGAAAACCGGTGGCGGTCATGCGGGCCATAACGGGCTGCGGTCGATCCACGGACATATCGGGCCGGACTATGACCGGGTGCGGCTGGGCGTCGGGCATCCGGGGCACAAGGACGCCGTACCCGGCTATGTGCTGCGCGATTTTCCCAAGGCAGACGCCGATTGGCTGGATGATGAAATGCGCGGAATCGGTGATGGGATCGAACATCTGATCGCAGGGGATGGGGGCAAGTTCCTGAACGCCATCGCGCTGCGGGTCGCACCGCCGCGATCGTCCACCAGCAAACCCAAACCAAAACCCGACACACCCGAACCGGCCCCGGTCGAAGACACGCGCAGTGCCATGCAAAAACTGGTGGATCGGTTCCGTTGATCCCCGCAAAAATCGCAGAGGCTTTCGCGTTTCAAGGCAGGGCCTGCAGCGATTTAGGCTCACCTTTCATGGGGCAGTTGATGCGGCTTTGCGCCACGTGTGACTGGCCAGACTGTGCGGTGACATCCCGTATTTTTGACTGGCCGGGTGAGATTGGACCTCGTGACCAATCCGTACCGCTGCGCCTGGCGGGGGCGCTCCATGCCCTTTATTTGCAAGGGGACAAGGGACTATCCGCCGCCTATCCACCGCATCAGATCGACGACAAGACGCTCTGGAAAGCGGTCAGCACGGCCCTGACGACGCAGACCAGTTTCATCGATGACTGGATAAACAACCCACCCCAGACAAACGAGGTCCGTCGCGCCATCACGTTGATCAGCGTCGGTCACTGGCTGGCGGATCGTTTCGGGTTGCCGATGCGTGTCTCCGAACTTGGGGCCAGTGGCGGGCTGAACCTGCATTGGGACCGCTACGGGATGCGGGTCGGCGGGCAGGTATTCGGCGCAGCCGAACCGGCCCTGACACTGACACCCGACTGGTCCGGGCCCCTTCCCCCCGAAAGACGCCCGTTGGTCGTTTCGCGGGCAGGTGTTGATCTCAATCCGCTGGACCCTGAAAGGCCCGCAGACGCATTACGCCTGCAAGCCTATCTTTGGCCCGACCAACCGGAACGCATGGCCCTGACGCGCGCCGCAATCGCGGCAGCAAGCACCAGGGTCAGCCAGGGCGACGCCATTGATTGGCTTGCCCCGCGCCTGACCCACAAAACGGGCCAGCTACACTTGATCTACAGCACAATCGCCTGGCAGTATTTTCCCACCGCAAAACAGGAACTCGGCGCCCGGCTGATCGCCAAAGCTGGGGCAACAGCCACGGCAAACACCCCGCAGGCATGGTTCACAATGGAAAGTGACGGCGGCGCGCGTGGGGCGGCTTTGACGCTCCGACTTTGGCCCGGTGATCTGACCATAAATCTGGGACGCGCCGATTTTCATGGGCGCTGGATGGCATGGACAGGCGGGCTGTCCGGCTGATTGCAATGCGCCCGGGGACGCGGCATGCTGGCGGGGCGAAGAAGGATATTGTGATGAAGACTTTGCTAAAATGGATCGTCAGAATAATGGCCGTTGCGGCTATCGCCCTGGGCGGCCTCGCCATTTGGAAGTACGAACAATACCAGCGGCTTATGGCAGTTCTGTCGCTGTTCTCCGAGGAAAAAATCGTTAGCAATTTCTCTGCCATGGACAGTGCGTTCCTGACCACATCCCTTGTGCAAGGCAATCTGCAACCCTCTCCCCTCCCCGTCGGACCAACGGCAACGCTGCCGCCGGAAGTTGATGACTGGATCGCAGATCGATCCGTCACCGGGTTGGTCGTGCTGAAAGACGGGCAAGTTGTCTATGAAGATTACTTCAAAGGCACCGGCGCTACAGATTTAAGGATCAACTGGTCAGTATCCAAAAGCTATCTTTCCGCGCTTTTCGGGGTGCTGCTGGCGGAAGGTTCCATAGACAGCATCGAGGATCCGGTCACCAAATACGCCCCTGCACTTGAAACCACGGCCTATAATGACACACGCATCAAGGATGTGCTGCAAATGTCATCCGGGGTCACCTTCGACGAAGATTACCTCGCCTTCTTTTCCGACATCAACAAGATGGGGCGGGTACTGGCACTTGGCGGGTCGATGGACGGATTCACACTCAAGCAGGACGCCAGCTTTGCCGCGCCCGGTGAAGGGTGGAAATATGTCTCAATCGACACCCATGTGATCGGAATGGTGATCCGTGGGGCAACGGGCCGGGACATCCCGTCACTGATGACAGAAAAAATCATCGCGCCACTGGGGCTGGAGGCAGACCCCTTCTATCTGACCGATGGCTATGGCGTGGCCTTCGTTCTGGGTGGGCTGAACACGACAACGCGGGACAATGCGCGTTTTGGCCAGATGTTCGCAAATGGCGGTGTCTGGCAAGGGCGGCAGGTCGTGCCGGGTGATTGGGTTGATGCCTCAACCATCGCCAGCGCCAGAACGGAACCGGGCGAAATCGGATACGGATACCAGTGGTGGATTCCGGACGGGTCAGAACCGGGGCAGTTTCTGGCGCGTGGCATCTACGGCCAATACATCTACATTGACCGGATCAATGATGTGGTCATTTCTGTGCATGGCGCCGACCGCGACTTTCGCGAACCTGGGGCGCATGAACAGAACGAAGACATGTTCCGACTGATTGCAGAAAGCCTCTGACATGGAAAAAGACCCGTCATTCAACGTCCTTGGCAGCACGCTGGCCCCTTGTTCAACGGATCCGGTAACCGGCTTCTTTCGCAACGGGGCCTGCGACACATGTGCAGCGGACACCGGGAGCCACACGGTCTGCGCGGTGATGACGGATGAATTTCTGGCTATGTCGAAATACCTTGGCAATGACCTGAGCACACCACGGCCCGAATACGGGTTTGCAGGGTTGAAGGCAGGCGACCACTGGTGCCTCTGCGCCAGCCGGTTCATGCAGGCCCATGACGAAGGTGCAGCACCACAGGTCAATCTGCACGCCACCCATGTCCGCGCGCTGGATATCGTACCAATTGACGTCCTCCGGCAATATGCAATCGAGAATTCATGAAGAAGGGTATCAAACTGCGGGTTGAAATGCCCCAAATCCACCTACAGACCCATCACGGCACGCAATAATCGCGGTTATGCCAGTGTCAGATACGAATAGCCGCAAGATGGAGCATCGCCCATGAACCGATACCACCTATTTCCTCTGATCCTCGCAATCACCAGTGCCCCTGCCGCCAGCGTCGCACAAGGCACAGATCTCAGCGGCTTGGCGGGCAGCTACCAACTGGCGCAGAACCGGGATTACAATGACGTCGTCAACGGGCTGACCGCGACCAACTATGAAATCGAGGATATCGGCACCACCCTGCTGGGCCGCACACGAATTTTGGCCAATAACGGACTGCACCGGCGCGAGGTCATCGTCAGCCGCACCACCGGGGAGGTCCTGTCAGACATGGTGCTGGACATGCCGCACGACCCGCAGGCAGTGGCACGACAGGCGGCACTTGCAGCGGCCAGCGACCCCAAGCCCGACGATAGCGGTTCAGGGCTGGAATTTGGCGGATCACTGTCCATCGGCGTCAATAGCAATAGCGGCGGATACGGACGCGCGACGGTCAACGCGCGGCAACGAAATATCGGTGGATCAAATGTTGATGTCGGGGTCAGCCTGTCAAAAGGGTTCGATTAATGCGCAGCACACCGCGCCAGTACCCGGTTATTTTACTGGGTTGTCTGACGGTGTTTCAGTTGCTCTGCGCAGGCTTCTTCATCAGCGAATTCCTGTCAGAGGTGCTGGGCCTGCGTCATTGGGCCCTGCCCTTCGCTTGGCGCGAAATCCTGCAAGTACTGGCCAGCCTTGGCCTCGCCATCGGATCAGTCACGTCGGTTTTTCTGCTGCGTCAATCCAGACGGCGCATGACAGTAATGCAACGACAGCTGCGCGCGGCGTCAGTGGCATTTCACAACGTCATGCATGAATTCTTTGACGATTGGGACCTGTCCCCATCAGAACAGGACGTAGCGATGTTCGCGCTGCGCGGATACGCCAACCGCGAAATCGCCGACCTGCGTGGCAAAAGCGAGGCAACGATCAAAAGCCAGATGAACGCAGTTTTCCGCAAGGCGGGCGTGGCGAACCGGGCAGAGCTGATGGGCGTCTTTGTCGATGCGATGATGGCCGAGGGCGAAAGCAGCAAATCCGGAAAAGACACGCATACGACGATACGGAGCGCTGCTTAGGATCGCTCAACCGATGGTGTGGGCGATGGTGCGGGCTCCATCAGATCGTCAATGAACAGGCTCAGCAACTGCATCCGCCCTGCCACGCCGGCCTTGCGATAGATCGCATTGGTCTGGGCCTTAATCGTTCCCTCGCTGACATCGCGCAGGGTTGCGATTTCGGTTGTGGACATCCCCTTGATGGCAAAGAGGGCCACGTCCCGCTCCGCCGGGGTCAGCGCCCATTTGGTGAACCGTTCCTCCATCACATCCATGAACGCACCAGAGGCCGCGCGCAACTGATCCTCAACCGCAACATTCCGGGCCATTGTCCGGCGCAAGACGATCAGGCCCAGCCCCATCCCCAACAGCAGGCCAAGTGCCGCACCCATCTCGATCAGCTCTGAAATGTGCCAGCTGAACGGCGCAAATCCCAGGACCGAGGCGAGTATCTGCCACACAAACACCACGGCGCACAGCACCTGAACCACGACAATCGCCAGGATGGACCAACGTCCCGTCACGAATTGTGCTCCCTCAGATCAATGGTGACGGATCAATCGTCGTCATCCTCTTCATCATCCTCGTCGTCATCATCCTCGTCGTCGTCGTCATCCTCTTCATCTTCGTCGTCTTCGTCATCATTTTCGTCGTCTTCATCGTCTTCGTCATCATCGCCGTTGCCGCGGTTGCCGCCACCTGACGTTGCCGCGCCATTCCCGCCCGATGCCCCGCTCCCCGGAACAATGACACGGGGATTATCGCCGTCATCACTATCGCTGCTCCGCAGGTAATCCCGCAATACCTCTCCGGTTTGCGGGTTAATCACCAATTCCCGCACAAAATCCCCACGCTCCGACACAAAACGCAGACGACCCAGCCATGTGCGGGTGACAACGATCTCGGAATAACCCTGCGCGCGCAACTGTTGCACAACCTGGTCCGTCACAGATTGCGCGGCCACCGCAAAAGGGGCAATCGTCAGACCAACGCAGAGCGCCAATTTGTAACGCATCGCGGTCTTTGTATGGGGTGACTTGTCTTTTGTCATGTGTCAGCGCCGGTTCTTGAAGGTTGCATTGAACGCAATCGAAACACGTTCCTGTGCCGCTTCGTTGGGATAGACCCAATGTACCAGATAGGATGGAAACAGGATCATATCGCCCGGCTCCGGTCGTATCTTCTTTTTGAGCCTGAAGGCGGGTGCGTCCAATATGCGCCAATTGGGCAGATCAGAGCGGGGGTCCAGAAACTCGATCATCCCCGAATTGCCGGTTTCAACAGCGGGCTGCGAAACATAATACACACCAGACCACTGGGCACCGGGATGGGTATGCGGCGCATTGTAGCCACCCGAGGGGTTCATGTTCATCCATCCGAACAGCTTCAGCGACAGATCATCAAGGTCGGCCTTTGCCCCGATCTTTCGGGTCGCCGATGCGATGCATTCCGTGGCGAGCTCTCTCAGCGTCTGAACACAGGGTGTTTCGCGCTTGAACAGATTGCCCTTGGAGTGCCAGCCGCTCCGGTTTGACTTCGAAACGCCCGCAGACGTAGCACGCATCGCTGCGCCTTCCTGCAGCAGATCGGCATTCAGGCGCTGACAATCCGGGATGCGAAACCGCAGAACCGGCGTTGCGAACAGCTTCTCATATCTGATCGTCTCAAGCTTCATTTCATGGCCGCTTTCGGTCTTGTCAATTTGCCCGCCCCCGCGATGTGTCGCGGGAACGGTGCTGCGCCGACGTCAGACGCGCGACAAATCACTCGTCGTCTTCATCGTCATCTTCGTCGTCGTCTTCATCATCATCATCTTCGTCATCTTCATCATCGTCTTCATCATCGTCATCTTCATCATCATCTTCATCGTCGTGCTCGTCATCTTCTTCGTCGTCCCGCTCGTCGTCTTCATCGTCTTCATCATCATCTTCGTCATCTTCGTCGTCGTCATCCAGAAAATCGCGGTTCTTGGTATCGATTTCGATACCCGGTGTCGTATCGTCGTCATCATCCACACGCTCGACTTCCTCTTTCAGAATGGCACCCGTCGCCGCGTCATAAATGACCTCGAGCTTGCGACCATCGCGCACCGCCTCGACTTTGACCTGGGTGCGGCCATTGGTAACTTCGATGCGCTGGTATCCTTGCGATTGCAGTTGCGAGATCACCTGATCGGCGATGGATTGCGCATGCCCGGCACCGGCGGCGATCGCCAGGGCAGCGGTTGTCGACATGAGAAGCGTTTTCATTTTGGTTCCCTCTTTGAGCAATAGATCCACACCGCGCGGATCATTACCCACAGCGTCGCAGTGCAATGGGCCCGCGCACCATTGATCATGCGTTTAATCGGGCAGAGGTAAACCAATGAAGGAGCGGCCTAAACCAAAGTTTAGGCGGTCTTGCTGACTATTCGGTCTGCATATCAAAGCCGAGATGCTTGGCGACCGTGAAAATATCCTTGTCGCCACGACCACACATATTCATCACCAGCAAATGATCACCTGGCAGGTCAGGGGCTATTTTCATCACATGGGCAAGGGCATGTGATGGTTCCAGCGCGGGAATGATCCCTTCCTGCGCACAGCACAGCTGGAACGCCTCCAAGGCCTCAACATCGGTGATCGCAACATATTTGGCGCGGCCGATCTCGTGCAACCAGGCATGTTCCGGCCCGATCCCCGGATAGTCCAGCCCGGCAGAGATCGAGAACCCTTCAAGGATCTGCCCAACATCATCCTGCAGAAGATATGTACGATTACCGTGCAACACGCCGGGGCGACCACCGGTCAGGGACGCGCAGTGTTCCATCTTGGCATTCACACCCTTGCCGCCAGCCTCGACCCCGATAATGTTGACATCCTTGTCGTCAAGGAACGGGTAAAACAGGCCCATCGCGTTGGAACCGCCGCCGATTGCCGCAATCAGCGTATCGGGCAAACGGCCTTCGGCTGCCATCATCTGTTCCCTGGTCTCCTTGCCGATAATGGCCTGGAAATCACGCACCATGGCGGGATATGGGTGCGGACCCGCAACCGTGCCGATGCAGTAGAATGTGTCACGCACATTGGTGACCCAGTCGCGCAGCGCGTCATTCATGGCATCCTTCAACGTGCCACGACCAGAGGTGACAGGCACAACCTCTGCCCCCAGCAGACGCATGCGGAACACGTTGGGCGCCTGACGTTCCACATCATGCGCACCCATATAGACGACGCATTTCAGGCCGAACTTGGCGCAGACGGTGGCCGTGGCCACACCATGCTGACCAGCGCCGGTCTCGGCAATAATCCGGGTCTTCCCCATACGGCGTGCCAGAATGATCTGGCCCAGCACATTGTTGATCTTATGGGCGCCAGTATGGTTCAGTTCATCCCGCTTGAGGTAAATCTTTGCGCCACCCAGATGCTTGGTCAGGCGTTCCGCATAGTAGAGCGGGCTGGGCCGCCCCACGTAATGGGTCCACAGATCATGCATCTCCGCCCAGAAAGTTTCATCCGTCTTGGCGTTTTCATATTGCGCCTCAAGTTCAAGGATCAGGGGCATCAGCGTTTCAGAAACGAAGCGGCCACCAAAATCGCCAAAACGACCCTTTTCGTCGGGGCCTGTCATGAAGCTGTTGAATAGGTCGTTGGACATGAGACACCTGCTGTATTGCGCCAGACAGCACTATCGCCAAGTGCGGGAATGGTAAAGTGGCAGGGGGTCGCAGACTTTCAACGAAAGTCTGCCTGCAAATCCTCAAGGAGGATTTGGTTCAATTCCTGAAACCAGGAATTGTCAGCCCGTCACGACCCGTACCGGCTGTGCATTGCAAAAAATGATGACCTGATCGGCATTCTCAACGGCGGAATAGCCGCGACGCCGTAGTTCTGCGACAAATGCAGGCCTGCCGACAATGCGCTCCATATCGCGTGTTTTTCTGCGCACAACCCCGCCATCCCGAGCGGCCTGAGCCGAAAACAAGTGCCGAAACCAAAGCTCGGGCGAGATCACGTGAACACTGGATGTCATGCCGACAACCTAGGACGACGTGGTAAACCCTTGGTTAAGTCGCGCGCACAGCGTTCATGAACGCCTCAATCAGGGCGGGGTCCTTGACCCCCGGCGCGCTTTCCACCGCCGAGGATAGATCCAGCTGGCGCGCGCCCGTGACGGCAATTGCCTCGCCAACATTATTCGCCGTGAGCCCCCCTGCCAGCATCCATGGCACGGGCCAGCGGCGCCCCGCGATCAGCGACCAGTCAAACGTCAGCCCATTCCCGCCCGGACGATCCCCATCTTTCGGGGCCTTGGTATCCACCAGCAACTGGTCCGCAACTTTGCCATAGATATCAAGCCGCGCAAGGTCATCAGCGCCAGCAACGCCAACGGCTTTCATCACGGGCAAACCATAGCGCCTTTTGATCTCTGCGACACGCTCGGGGCTTTCCTGCCCGTGCAACTGCAACATCTCCAATGGGACCGCCTCGGTGATCGCATCAAGCAACGCATCATCCGGATCAACGAGCAATGCCACCTTGGCGACCCCGATCGGCACATCCGCAGCAAACCGCGCGGCATCCGCTATCGCGATATTACGTGGTGATTTTGGAAAAAACACAAATCCGATATAGGCGGCCCCGGCATCAGCCGCCGCCTCGATATTGGTCGCATCTCGCAACCCGCAAATCTTTACCCGAATATCCGCACCCATCAGCCGGTTTTTTCAAGCAGCGCCAGCACGTCATCATCGCTTTTCGCGCCAGCCGCGGCACCGCGCAGCTGATCAACCTCGCGGCGCAATGCGTCAACCTCGCGCGCTTTGCTGCGCGCGTCGGCGCGGATGCGATATTCGCGCACCCATTCCCACAAGAAACCAATCAACAGGCCCGCGCCAACCCCAAGGAAGATCACAACGAACAAGGGCAAGGAGACGTCAGGTGAAAGACCCAAAAGATCGGCCATCGGTTCCGGCATGGCCCGGACAGTCACCACACCCCGATTGGCCAGACCAACCAGAATCAGACACAGGCCAACAATGGCCCAAAAGGCGTAACGAATGGTTTTCATAGCACCCTCTTAGTTGCCGTTCAGTCGATCCCGCAACAGCTTCCCGGTCTTGAAGAACGGAACGTGTTTCTCCTCAACCTCAACCGATTCACCGGTGCGCGGGTTGCGACCGATCCGTTGATCCCGTTTCTTGACGGAAAACGCACCAAATCCACGCAGTTCCACCCGGTCGCCACGCGACATCGCGCCGGTGATTTCCTCAAAAACCGTGTTGACGATCTTTTCCACGTCGCGCTGATAAAGATGCGGGTTTTCATCGGCGAGTTTCTGGATCAGTTCCGAGCGGATCATTGTGGCGGCCTCCCAAGCAGCGGTCTTGTGAATTCGGCGAGTTGTTCCCGCTTACGGCCAGACTATAGGCACTTTCAGGTTGTCGTGAAATAGTGCCAGAACGCTGATTTGTCACAAAATTGGGCCTATTTCCAAAGTATTAGTGCGGATTGTGTCTCAGCCAGCGTCACACAGGCAAAGTCTGGCCGATCTATCGTGTCATAAGGCTGGTGACGATTCGGGGGTCCTTCTGCTGGGTCACGCGCCCTTATGAAGCGGCGAACCATCGGACAAATGGCCAGGATCAACCCGATCATGGCAAGGGTAAAGCCCTGGAGTAAGGACATCCTGACTTCACCTCCTGGCGTCACAATTGATATGTTCTGCCCATTGAAGACGACGATTTCGCACGACCACGCCCATAGGCATCACCACGATTTTGACCTGATCGCCCGCGGGCAACACCACAAGACCGGACCCGCCCATTTTACCGCTTCGGGTTCGTCACAAAACAACTTTTGACGCAATTCATTTTATCCAGCTTCTGGAGAACCATTATGTTATTTCGACCTGACAAGAAGGCCATTCTGACGGCCGCACCAATCGCATTTGCAACCGGTCTGGCACCACATATCGCCGCCGCGCATGAGGCATGGCTGCTCACCCCCGATGAAATCGCTACATTGGCAAGCGCGCCCATGCCTGCGCTCTTTACCAGTTCAGTCGCGCTTGGGCTGGCGGCGGCCATCGGTTGTGCCGGAACCGTCGCCGCCTTTCATATTGAAGAGCATGTGCGGCCCTACGAAAAGCGCCTGGCACCCGGTCTGAAGAACGCCGCAACCTATGTTGGCCCCGTTGTCATGCGTGTGGCGCTGGCGACAATGTTGGGCCTCGCCGGGATTGGCGGCCTGCCGCGACATGGCACAGCGCATTGGGTTGAGCCGACATTACTGGTGCCCGACATGCAGCTTTCACTGGTGCCCGGATGGGAATGGCTGGCGGCCTGCCAACTGACCATGGCGGTCCTGTTGCTGGCCGGTTTGCTGACACGGGTCATCGGGTTGGGTCTGGTTGGGCTTTCATGCCTGGGGCTGGTCATCTTTGGCCCTGCCTTTGCGGCCTATGCCCCGCATTTCATCGCACCGGGTTTGATCATCTTCCTCGTTGGGGGTGGTAAACTATCCCTTGACCACATGCTCGGGCTGAACCGACATATTGCAGGCTTAGATCCGCAAGGCCTTTGGCGCTTGGCACAGATCCTTGTCGGTGTGGGTTTTGTCTATCTCGCGGTGACGTACAAGCTGACGCAACCAACCCTGCTGATCGCGATCCTGCAACATGGTGAGATGCCGACATTCGGACTGTCCTATCCGCTGATCGCCCTGATCATGACCGGGGTAGAGATCATTTGCGGCACCTTACTGATAACCGGCCGGCTGATCCGGCCTGTGTCACTGGTCATCATTGGCGCCATCTCGTTTCTTGCGCTAACTTTGGGAGAGACACCACTGTTTCACGCCAACCTCTATGGCTGCATGATCCTGTTTACCCTGATCGGGCGGACATGGCCTGCAACAAATGAAGGGCCCTCAGCCTATGAAAGGGCGCTGGTATGAGCCGGTTCAACACATCAGGGATCGGTTCCATCGCAATCCTGGCTGCCCTCATGGGCAGCCTCGCGATTGGCGCCCCGTCCTACAACGCAGAACATGCGCCCCCGCGGTCGGTTTTCCTGACCTTGCCAGCCAACCTGCCAGAGCCGGAGATAGAGATGACCGTTTCGCAGGACATGTCCGGACGCTGGCAACTGCGCCTTGATGTGTCGTCCTTCCAGTTCACAACCCTCTGCGTCAGCGACGCAGAGGCGGTGCCAATTGGCCACGCCCATGTCATCCTTGACGGGGTCAAGATTGCCAGCGCGTATCACCCGATTGTCGATCTGGGATATCTGGCCCCCGGGCAGCAGCGCATTGCCGTCATTTTGCGGGGGCAGGACCACCGTGCGCTTCTTGGGAAGGACGGACTATTGCGGCAGGAGATCGAGATCACCGTGCCAAAACGGGCCTGACGATGTCCCAAATAGATGATAGCCGTGTTTTTCCATGTGAAAATAAAAATAATGCGACATCATATGGGAAACCGGCAGCCGGAATTATTTCATATACGCTGTAATAGAAATCATGTCTTCTTGATCTACCGAAATGGAACGGAGAGAAATTTCACCGTCAGATTGTTTCGTGTTACCCTAAGTGCCAGTGGCGTTACTGGTTGAAAAGTTATTTCAACGCGCTACTGGCACTTTTATTAAACTTCATTTCCCAATCTTCTTTCAGTGATAATTCTCGAAGATTCGCTAGCGACCAATTGAATTTACGCTGCGTCGTCTTTGATGCTTGATGAAATAGGGCGGTCCTTTCAATTCACCCTCCGCTCATCATCAGGAGACTACAAATGAAAAATATCATCATCGCCGGCGTCCTTGCAATTGCGACTGCGGGGGCAGCACAGGCACAAGACATGTTCGCCTTCATGGCACAAAGCCAAGACGCCAACGACATCATCGTCATCAACCCGCTGACTGCGTCAGATGACGGTTTTGTGGCTATTTACGACCATTACACTGGTCAGGTTGGCGAATTGCTGGGCGTCGCAAAGGTGCGTAAAGGCGCCAATTCCGAGACCCGCGTGCAGCTGGGAACAACTGTTCGCCATGACGTGATCGCCTTTCTCTTTACCGGTGACGATTTCACCGATCCGTCAAAAGCGGTCGACAGTGTTGAGATCGACGTCGAATAAGAATTCGGCAATCACAACAAAAAGGGGCGCCAGATCCATTGGCGCCCCTTTTTGATTACGGAATGAACTATAGCGTTTGACGAAATACCAGAAACATCGCGCATCACCTAACGCGTTGAAATCTTTGATTTCAGGCAGCGTTAGGTGATACAGGTTTTCGCATAACGCTTTAGAAATTCACGCTGCGGTTTCCACAAAATCCAATGACGTGCCGTTAATGCAATGCAACAGTTTTCCCTCGACAAGAAGAATATGCCCCATATGGCTTGCGCAGCGGCGGCAGTGAACTTCAATGAAAATATCAAACGGGCCGGGATCATCCATCATTTCGGCGCGGGTATCCTGCGACATTAACTGTGCATTCGGCTCACTGGCAGTAAAGAAAAGCCAGCCTTTTGCCAGTATCACTTTTGTATGTGACGAATACTGGTGCAAATCGCAGCCCCTGCAATGATAGGCACCACGCCGATCCTCGTGCCACAAGGGGCTGGTTTTTTGCGGCTCTGTCTTGCCTTCACGCAGAACGCCATAATCATCGCCCAGCAAGGTGCGCCACTCCGCCTCGGTTCGGGTGACTTCGTAATCGAACGGGTCTCGGCCCGCGGGTACGGCGGCCTGCGCGGTTGTTCCCAGCGCCCCAAAACCTGCGACAAGAGCAGTGCTTTGTAACATGGATCGTCGATTCATCTTTCTCATTGCTTTGGTATCCTCTTGGTTCGTGGCATGGGCATCGGGCTCACATGCACGTTCTTTGACGCATATGTTGAGTTTACAAATCGCCAGTCACAAAGAACCCCACGTTAGCGTGTGTCACCCGCAATTGATCCATGCGTGAGCACTGATTTCCGCGCCGAACAGGCCAAGAGGCCTGACCGTGTCCCGCCTTACTGGTGGTACAGGCAAGGCCGCCCGACTATATGCTACAGTGACTGTAGATTGAGGGATCAACCATGTTGGCAATCGGCGCGCTCGCACGCAAGACAGGCACCAAGGTGCAGACGATCCGTTATTATGAGCAGATCGGTCTGATGCACGACGCAGGGCGAACCGCAGGTGGTCAGCGGCGGTACTCTGAGAAAGATCTCGACCGGCTGGCATTCATCCGCCACGCACGTCAGCTTGGGTTTCCACTGGATTCCATTCGGGAGCTTCTGGATCTGTCCGACAATCCCGCCCAACGTTGCGATGAGGCGGATTCAATCGCGCAACGGCAGTTGCAGCAGGTCGAACAAAGGATCAAACGCCTGCAAGCGCTCAGAAAGGAGCTCAAGCGCATGGTAGCCGAATGCGACGGTGACACAGTGGCCGAATGTAAGGTGTTGGAAGTCCTGCGCGATCACGCCGAATGCCTCACCGAACACGACAGGATTGGTGCTTGAAGACGCCTTTTCCGGGGTGGTCCAAAATTTTTTGGAAGAAGCACTTGAACCTCTAGTTGCTAGAGGTCCCATGTTCATGGGGAACATCACGCAAGAGAGATTCCCATGTCCCGGACATACCTGAATGAAACCACCCTGCTCGATTACGGGTCGCCCGCAATACAGAGCCTGATAACGACGCGAGGTTGGGCCGATTTGCCAGCAATGCAAAGGATTGGCGCGGCCTACGACTTTGTGCGCAACGAAATTCTGTTTGGGTATAACCGCGATGATGCGCTGCCTGCATCTGCGGTTCTGGCGGACGGCTACGGGCAGTGCAACACAAAGGGCATCCTGCTCATGGCACTTTTGCGTGGCCTCGATATTCCCTGCCGGTTTCATGGGTTCACGATCGACAAGGGGCTGCAACGGGGGATCGTCCCGGAACTTATTTTCCCGCTCGCACCAGCCAATATCATCCATTCCTGGGTCGAAATTTCTTACAACGGCACATGGCTGGAATTGGAGGGGTTCATCCTTGACGACGCCATGTTGAAGGCCTTGCAAACTGCCTTTCCCGACCGGGCTTCGCTTTGCGCTTACGGCGTCGGGACAAACTGCTTGCAGGACCCTGCGGTCGCTTGGGTCGGCAAGCCCACATTTATCCAAAAGACCGGGATCAACCAAGACTTGGGCGTGTTCGACGCGCCGGATGATTTCTACGCAACCCACCGGCAGCTTTCCGGTCCGCGTGGGCTGCTATATCGCGGGTTGGTCAGACATTGGATGAACCACCGGGTCGCGCGCCTGCGGGGCGGCCACGTGCCCCGGATCCCGCAAACAGCGACAAAGCGCCAACCGGCAGCGATGCATGTGCAACAGGATAATGAGGTCATCTGATGGCAGGATGTTGTGGACATGACGCCAAGTTTGATGGCGTCTCGGATGATTACAAAAGACGGCTCTGGCTCGTCATTGCGCTGAATGCGACGATGTTTCTGGTCGAAATGACCGCCGGGCATCTGGCCAAATCGCAAGCACTTCAGGCCGATGCGCTGGACTTTCTGGGTGACGCGCTGACCTATGGGATTTCGCTCGCGGTCATCGGGGCATCGATCCGCGCGCGCACAAATGCAGCGATGTTCAAAGGAATCAGCCTGCTGTTGATGGGATTGTGGGTCTTGGGATCGACGATCTACCGGGTGTTCTATGTTGGCGTCCCGGAGGCACAGATCATGGGGCTGGTCGGTTTTCTTGCCCTGCTGACCAACCTTGCCAGCGTGCTTATTCTTGTCCGCTACAAGGATGGCGATGCGAATGTCCGGTCGGTCTGGCTTTGCTCGCGCAATGACGCGATTGGGAACGTTGCGGTCATGTTTGCCGCGTTTGGGGTCTGGGGCACGGCGACCGGCTGGCCTGACCTGATCGTGGCCGCAATCATGGCGGGGCTGTTTCTGTCTTCCGCGTTCCAGATCGTGCGGCAAGCCCTGGCGGAACGACGGGCCGCCTTGGCACATGCGCCCGCCGCCATGGCTGAATAGGTTAACAGCGCATTCAGATTTGCACCGCGCGCGGGTTTAACGGTGGCATTTGGGCAATTGGGGTCCGACGCAATGCCGACGTTTTGCCGACGCATCGCCGACAGGCCATTTGGCAGCAAACGCTCGCATTAACGGATCATGGCACGATTCGTGGAGACGGGGCTGTTGCGCAGCCCCGCCCCGACCACCGAACGTTGCGTGCGTTCAGATCAAATGATCCGGCTGCGGCATCCCCAAGACGTGGAAACCGCCATCAACGCGGATAATCTCGCCCGTGGTGCAGGCACCTGCATCAGAGGCCAGATAAACCGCCGTACCGCCCACAGCTTCCAGCGTGGCATTGGCCCGCATTGGGGCATTCTGATCCGTGTGTTTATAGGTCTTGCGCGCGCCACCAATGGCCGCCCCGGCCAGGGTTTTCATCGGTCCGGGGCTGATCGCATTCACGCGAATACCCTGCGGGCCAAGGTCATTGGCCAGATAGCGCGTTGCGCTTTCCAGGGCGGCCTTGGCCACCCCCATGACGTTGTAAAACGGGGTCACCCGATTGCTGCCCTGATAGGTCAGCGTCAGCAATGTGCCCCCGTCCGGCATCAGTTGCGACGCCCGGTTCGCCACGTCAATGAAAGAATAGCAGGAGATCGCCAGCGAGTTCTTGAAATTGTCGCGACTGGTATTGATAAACCGGCCTGTCAGTTCATTTTTGTCTGAAAAAGCAATGGCATGGACCAGAAAGTCCAGCTTGCCCCAGCGTTCCTTGATCATCGCAAATGCGGCATCCATGCTGGCGTCATCGGTGACATCAACATCCACCATCATGTCCGATCCGACCGACTGGGCAAGCGGCTCCAGCCGTTTGCCAAAGGCCTCGCCCTGATACGAAAATGCCAGTTCGGCACCGGCCTCCGCCATCGCCTTGGCAATGCCCCATGCGATGGATCGTTCATTGGCCACGCCCATGATCAGGCCGCGTTTTCCCTGCATCGAAATGGTCATCAGATCACCCTCGGAATTTGGAAAGAAGCATTGATCCATTCGTGCCGCCAAACCCGAAAGAGTTGGTCATCACCGTATCAAGCCCTGCATTATCAACACGTTCCGTCGCAATTTCAGCCGGATCAAGTGCCGGATCAAGGGTTTCGACATTGATCGACGGTGCGATGAAATCATCCTGCAACATCAGCAGGCAATAGATCGCCTCTTGCGCGCCGGTGGCCCCTTGCGAATGGCCTGTCATCGACTTGGTTGAACTGATCGGTGGTGTGGATCCTTGGCCAAAGACCCGGCGTACCGCCTCAACCTCGCCCACATCACCCACGGGGGTCGATGTACCATGCGCGTTGATATAGCTGACTTTTCTGCCCTCGGGGATGGTCTCCAGCGCCAGACGCATTGCGCGCTCGCCGCCCTCGCCCGACGGGGCAACCATGTCATGCCCGTCCGATGTGGCGGCAAATCCTGTGACCTCGGCATAAATCTTGGCACCGCGCGCCTGCGCATGTTCCAGATCCTCCAGAACGACAATCCCGCCGCCACCGGCAATCACAAAACCGTCGCGGTCGGCATCAAACGCACGCGATGCTTTTTCAGGCGTGTCATTATATTTCGATGACATCGCGCCCATCGCGTCAAAAAGGCAGGACAAGGTCCAGTCCAGCTCCTCACCGCCGCCCGCAAACATCACGTCCTGTTTGCCCATCATGATCTGTTCCGCCGCGTTGCCGATGCAATGCAGGCTTGTCGAACAGGCAGAGGTGATCGAATAGTTGATCCCCTTTATTTTAAAGGCGGTCGAAAGGTTCGCCGACACCGTCGATGACATGCATTTCGGCACGGCAAAAGGGCCGATCCGTTTCGTCGCGCCTGTGTTTTTGACGACATCGTGCGCGGTCAACATAGCCGATGTGGATGGCCCACCGGAACCTGCAACCAAGCCTGTACGCGGATTGGAAACCGTGGACTCGTCCAGCCCCGCATCTGCAATCGCCTGGCTCATGGCGATATGGGCATAGGCCGCACCCGGCCCCATGAAACGCAGCGTGCGTTTATCCACATGTTCGGTCACGTTGATCTTGAGTGTGCCGGCAATCTGGCTCCGGAAACCATGCTCGGTCATCTCGGGCGCAGCCTCGATCCCGGATTTTCCGGCCTTCAGCGATGCGGTCACCTCTTCCGCGTTGTTCCCAATGGGCGACACGATACCCAATCCTGTAATGACGACACGGCGCATGGCTGCTCCCTCAATAGCTTTTGTTTGTGTGTAGGGGACGGGACGCAAGGGGGCAAGTGGGCTGGGGTCATGGCATTCGCCGTCTGCCCCGGTTCTCATTGATCCATGCGCCCGGATCGATTCATTAACCAATTCTCAGCCAGATGAACCGAGGATCACATCACTGTTGATTTTGATCAGCTGGCGGGGTGCAGTGGCCATTTAGGGTAACTTTTAAATAAAACATAAAATTATTGTTGTTTTATGCTTCAGAATACCTTAACTCCGCGGTGCACTTTAGACCGATGAAGGCCCCAAAATGTCGCCCACCGATTCAACACGCAATCCGTTTCGCAAATTGGCAAAGATTGCCGCACTTCTGACACTGCCAATTACGGCCCTCGCCGTGATCGGATGCGAACAGGTCGCGGTGCTGGCCATGAACCAGGTCACAACAACAGAGTTTTCCCTGCGTGGTGACACGTTGCTGATGCAGGGCGAGATCAACAGCAAAACGCTGACCCAGTTCGAGGATATCTTCGCCGAAAATCCGAATATCACGACATTGGTCGAGCTGAACGTGCCCGGCTCGTTGGATGATGACACAATGATCGCCTTGGCCTACCGGGTCCGCGAACTGGGTCTGAACACCCACCTGACGGCCACCAGCGAGATCTATTCCGGTGGCGTCGACTTGTTTCTGGCAGGCGTTAATCGCACGATGGAACGTGGCGCCAAGATCGGTGTGCATTCATGGTCGGACGGCAGCAAGGAAGCGAAGGATTACCCTCGTGACGCGCCTGAACACGAACAAAACCGGCTGTATATCGAACGGATGCTCGGCGATGATGCGTTTTACTGGTTTACGATCTACGCCGCCCCTGCTGACGATATCCATGTCATGACCGATGCCGAAATCCGCCAATATGGCTTGCTGACCAACTAGGTCGTGTTGACATTCACAACGCCGCCCCGGTTTCAGTCCAAAATTGCTCAGTTCCAGGAGAAAGAGCGCAGGACTAGCGGGCTAATTCAAGCTCTTTTGACGCGGAAATGGGCAATTTTGGCAAAACCCCGAAAAGGGGCGCGGCAGATTTTATCTCTGCCATCGCCCATTTGCCCTTCCGATGAACCACATCGCTGCGATCAAATCGACTTGTCAGCAGCAAAATCTGTCTCGCGCCGGTGCGGCGTTGTAAATGTCAACGCGAGCTAGGCTGCATCGATCCCCATGATCTCAATGGCGAAGGTCAGATCTTTCCCGGCCAGCGGGTGATTGGCGTCGAGCGTGACCTCCTCGTCGCTGACATCCGCAACGGTCACCTGCACCACCTGCCCCTGCGGGGTTTGCATTTGCAACTGCGTCCCAAGTTCCAACGGAATGTTATCTGGAATTTCACTGCGGGGGACCGCTTGCCGTGCATTTTCATTCACAGCGCCATAAGCCTGATCAAAGGGGACCTGAACGGTTTTTGTGTCGCCCACGGCCATGCCGGGAATCGCTGAATCCAACCCCGGAATGATCTGCCCCGATCCAACCACGAACTCCAGCGGACCGCGCCCGTCAGAGCTGTCAAATGCCTGCCCGTCCTGCAAAGTGCCAGTGTAGTTGATACGGACAGTGTCGCCGTTTTTCGCCTGAGCCATACTGTAATCCCTTCCGTCCCCGGTCGCAGCAGCACGCTATGCGGCCTTAGCCCCCATTGCAAACGTCTTTGCCCCCTTTTCGCCGCTGCGTGACCGTGACACCATGCTGCGAAACAAGGGGGTGCACATGCCAATCACCACATGCATTTTTGACGCCTATGGCACGCTGTTTGATGTGAACGCCGCCGCTGCGCACGCCGCGAAGGAACCCGCGCATGCTGCATTGGCCGCTGTCTGGCCAGCCTTGGCCCGCGACTGGAGATTGAAGCAGTTGCAGTATACCTGGTTGCGTGCGGTTGCAGGGGTGCATTGCGATTTCTGGCAAGTCACACAGGACGGTCTTGATTGGGCGATGGAGGCGAGCGGGCTGACCGATGAAGCGACCCGCGCCCGTTTGCTTGAACTCTACTGGGAGCTTGCCGCCTACCCAGAGGTGCCCGCGATGCTTGCCACGTTGAAGGAACGCGGGTTCGCCACTGGTATTCTATCGAACGGATCACCTGACATGCTGGATGGTGCGGTGTCCTCTGCCGGGATCGGCCATGTACTGGATGCGATATTGTCGGTCCAGTCGGTGGGTGTCTTCAAGCCGCACGACAAGGTTTACGATCTGGTAGGCGATCATTTCGGCTGTGAGCGTGGCGACGTCTTGTTTGTTTCATCTAACGGCTGGGATGCCGCCGGTGCCGCCGGTTACGGGTTTCAGACAGTTTGGGTGAACCGTGCCGGGGAGCCGATGGACCGGCTATATGCCAGCCCCGCGCATGTGATGCCCGACTTGACCAAAATCGCGGAGCTTGTCTGATGCCCTATTTTGAAAGCAATGATGGCCTGCGATTGCACTATCTTGATCAGGGTGAGGGCCTGCCGGTGATTGCCCTGGCCGGGCTGACCCGCAACGCCGCCGATTTCGATCATGTCGCCCCCCATTTGCCCGTGCGACTGATCCGCCCCGATTATCGTGGGCGGGGTAAGTCCGATTGGGCAGATCACGGCACATACGCGATCCCGCAGGAGGCACAGGATGCACTGGCGCTGATGGATCATCTGGGGCTGGAGAAAGCCGCCATTTTGGGCACGTCGCGTGGCGGCATGATTGCAATGCTACTCGCCGCCACTGCACGGGATCGACTGATTGGCGTTGCATTGAACGATATCGGACCCGAACTATCAGAAGCCGGGCTGGACATTATCAGGAATTACATTGGCCGCCCGATTGCACAGAAGACCTATGCCGAGGCCGCAGAATTCCGGGCACGCAACTGGGTGCATTTCAAGGATGTCCCGATGGAACGCTGGCTGGCCGAGGTTGCGGCCCATTATGAGGAAACCCCCGATGGCTTGGTCCTGCGCTATGACCCAAAGCTGCGTGATGCAGTGTTAGAGGCTGGTGCCCAACCAAGGCCCGATCTTTGGCCGCTCTTTGATGCCTTGCACGGCTTGCCGCTAGCCCTGATCCGAGGCGCGAATTCGGATTTGTTGAGCGTGGCGACTGCCGATAAGATGGCCGAACGCCGCCCAGACATGATCCGCGTGGATGTGCCGGGGCGTGGCCATGTTCCCTTTTTGGATGAACCACAGGCGCTTGACGCGCTGCACCGCTGGTTGGAGAGAATGCAGTGAATATCGAATTGATCCGTGCCGCGGCTAAACGTTTGGACGGCCATGTACGACACACCCCGATCCTGACCTCGCCCTTTCTGGACGAGATTGCGGGAAGGCGTGTTTATATAAAGCCCGAATGCCTGCAGCATACCGGTTCATTCAAGTTTCGCGGCGGCTGGTCGGCCGTTTCAGCACTGACCGACAATGCATTGAAAACAGGGGTAATCGCCTTTTCCAGTGGCAACCACGCCCAAGGTGTGGCGCTTGCCGCGCGCGAACATGGCGCGCCTGCGGTGATCGTGATGCCTTCTGATGCCCCTGCCATGAAAATTGATAACACCCGCGCGCTGGGGGCCGAGGTTGTGCTGTACGACCGCGCCACGGAATCCCGCGAAGAGATTGGCGAAGCGCTGTCAGCTGAACGCGGCCTGACCCTGGTCCGCCCATATGATGAACCGCAGGTGATTGCGGGCCAGGGCACATGTGGCTTGGAGATTGCAGAAGATATGAACGCCTTGGGTGTCACACAGGCCGATGTTGCTGTGTGCTGTGGCGGCGGTGGCCTGACCTCTGGCATCGCATTGGCGCTGGCGGCGGATGCGCCCGGCCTGCGCGCGCGTCCGGTGGAACCGGAAGGATTTGACGATGTGGCCCGATCGCTGGCCAGCGGCAAGATTGAGCGAAACGCGCATCTGGCGGGGTCACTGTGCGATGCGATCATGACGCCGCAGCCCGGCGATCTGACTTTTCCGATCATGCAGGCTCATTGCGGGCCGGGTGTGGTCGTGACAGACAATGAATGCCTTCGTGCCGTTGGTCTTGCCTATGAGCGCCTGAAGATTGTCGTCGAACCCGGTGGGGCTGCGGCACTGGCCGCCACCTTGTTCCATCCGGACGCATTTGAGGGCGATGCCGTTATTGCCGTTGCCACAGGCGGCAATGTTGACCCCGCTGTCTTTTCCAAGGCTTTGGAGACCCTGTCATGACCCGTTTCACAATTGCAAGTTTTAACGTCAAAAACCTGATTGGGGCGGAGGCAGAGTATTACCGGTTCGAGGAATACACCCCCGAGGAATACGCCTGGAAACGGGCATGGTTGTCTGATCAGCTTTTGACAATGAACACCGATATTGTCTGTTTTCAGGAAATTTTCACCGAAGAGGCCCTGCGCGATGTCGTGATTGAAACCGATGAGCTGGGGCTGGCGGCGAATGCAGCGAATATCCCTGATCGGTCCAAGCACTACGCCCGCAAGGCGATTTTCCGCAAATTGGCCTATGAGCCTTATACGGAAGCCGCCCTTGCCTTTGCCCCCAACAGTTTTGACGGCGGACCGGGGCAGCGTCGCCCGGGCGTGGCGATCCTGTCCCGCTTTGGCTTTGCGGAACCGCCCGTGGTTTTGCAGGACCTTGAAGAACCGCTGGAGATCCCGTTTCGCGACCTGGGGGGCGAAGATGGCGGGAACTATACAGTCCACCGTTTGTCCCGCCCGATCCTCAAGGCGCGTATCCCGGTCGGAGATCAGGTCATTACCGTTTTCAACTGTCACCTGAAATCGAAATTGGGCGAATTCCCTCGCAAGGATGGCGTCCCATTCCCGCCAGAGGCTGATTTGGTGAATTATGATCCGGCTGGTCGTGCCATGGGATCACTGCGCGCGGCCATGCGTCGCATGGCCGAGGCCTGGGTGTTACGCCGTGCGGTTTTGGCCGAATTGGAGGCAGGCAACCCCGTCATGGTGCTGGGTGATTTCAACGACAGCGAACATGCGGTGTCATCGGAAATTATTACTGGCGAAGCCCCGTTCAGGAACTATGCTTGGATGCGTCGCCATGATGCCAAGGACAGGCGCGACCGCTACAGTGACGAGGAAGATGCGATCATTCAGGAAAAAATCGCTCGGGTCCGGCTTTACTCCGCAGAAAAGCTGTTTGTGAAAAAGTCCCTGCGCGACATGGTTTATACCTCGGCCTTTGGCGGTGTGTTCGAAAGCATTGATCAGATTCTGATGTCGCGGCACTTCCTGCCTGAATTTAGTGGTCGGATTGGCGAAATGGAGTATTTCAGTGTCCTGAACGATCATTTGACCGATGGGTCACACCCGGAAGCGCCTTACAACAAGCTTGCGTCGGATCACGGACAAATCATGGCGCATATGATTTTGGGCAAACCGGACGCCTGAGCCCAACCTGTACAAAAGTACAGGTTGCCCGGACCGTCATATTCCATGTTCCTTATCTGTGGGAGGGTTGTTGACGGTTGTCTTTCGTTGGCCGTAACAACAAGTGAAAGCCGCGCAGGGTCGGGACACCCACGCGCGGCTTGAGCTTTTAAGGACGCGCAAATGTTAGTTGATCGCAACGGCATCCGTCTGCATGTCGAGGTTTCCGGCCCCGATGATGGTGCAGCTGTTGTATTTGCCCATTCACTTGGCACCAATTCGCACCTCTGGAACGCCGTCCTGCCCCTGTTGCCCGCGCAACTGCGCCTTGTCCGCTATGACCTGCGTGGTCACGGCCGGTCCGATGTCCCGGAAGGCCCCTACACGATGGGGCAACTGGTCGGCGACGCAGAGACGGTCTGCGATGCATTGAACCTGTCTGATTGCCTTTTTGTCGGTCTTTCTGTTGGTGGCATGGTCGCGCAGGGTTTGGCCGTCAAGCGGCCCGACCTTATCCGGGCATTGGTCCTGTCCAACACCGCGGCAAAGATTGGCACCGCCAAGATGTGGCATGATCGTATCGCAGCGATCGAAGCCGATGGCCTGTCTGCAATGGCTGACACGATCATGCGTCGCTGGTTTGCCCGCAACTTTTTCGGCACACCCGCCATGGCAAAATGGCTGGACATGCTCATGACCACGCCAGAAGACGGGTATGTCGCCACTTGTGCTGCGATTGCAGGCACTGACTTTTACACACCGACCAGCGGGTTGCGCCTGCCAACGCTGGGAATTGCAGGCGGACAGGATGGCGCGACCCCGCCCGATCTGGTCCGCGAGACAGTCGACCTGATCCCCGGCTCGCAATTCTCGTTGATGTGGCGGGCAGGTCATCTGCCCTGTGCCGAAGATCCACAAGGCTTTGCCGACCTGATTAATAAGTTCATCGTCGACACCGGGCATATGAAGGCTCTTGCAAACTAAACCGAACGGTTTAAATGTGCGGAATGCAAAATCGCCTGCCCATCATCTTTATCCTGATCACGGTTGTGCTCGATTCCATGGGGATTGGGTTGATCATGCCGGTGATGCCCGACCTGATCCAGGAGGTCGAGGGCCAGGGACTTGCAGATGCGGCCGTTTGGGGTGGCATCCTTGCTACCATCTTTGCCGCCATGCAGTTCCTGTTTGGTCCAACTGTCGGCAATCTGTCGGACCGGTTCGGCCGCAGGCCCGTCTTGTTGATCTCTCTGGTTATCATGGCATTTGACTATGTCCTGATGGCAGTGGCTGGCACGATCTGGCTTTTGATCATCGGGCGAATCATCGGAGGGATTACAGCTGCCACGCAATCGACATCTGCGGCCTATATGGCCGACATTTCCAAACCCGAAGAAAAGGCCGCCAATTTCGGACTGATCGGCGCGGCATTTGGCGTCGGTTTTGTTCTGGGGCCGCTATTGGGTGGCGTATTGGCAGAATATGGCACGCGGGCACCGTTCTGGGCAGCCGCTCTGCTGGCCGCCGCCAATGCCATTTTCGGATATTTTGTGCTCCCCGAAACGGTCACCGACCGGATTCGCCGCCCCTTCGAATGGCGGCGCGCCAACCCATTGGGGGCCTTTACAAATATTGGCGCGTTGCCCGGTCTAAAGCGGCTCATGCTGATCACATTCGTCTATACCGTCGCATTCTTCGTCTATCCCGGCGTCTGGGCCTATTTCGGGGCTGAACGGTTCGACTGGTCACCCGGCATGATCGGCCTGTCACTGGGCATATTCGGGATCGGCATTGCCGTTGTGCAGGGGGTCTTGATGAAGCCGATCCTGAACCTGATCGGCGAACGCAAGGCGGTGATCCTGGGCCTGTCCATTGATGTTCTGGCCTTCGTGCTACTGGGCTTTGTGACAAATGGTTGGATCGCGCTTGCGCTTACACCTTTGACCGCCCTGGGGTCGATTGCGGGACCAGCATTGCAGGGAATCATGTCGCGCACAGCCTCTGACGACCAACAAGGTGAATTGCAGGGGGCTGTTACCTCGATCAATGCTGTGGCAACGATTTTGGCCCCGCTGATCGTCACGCAGACTTTCTGGTATTTCACCGCCCCACAAAACCCTTACTACCTGCCCGGTGCTCCATTTCTGTTGTCGGCTTTGCTGACCGGGTTTTGCATTATGGTCTTTGTGCAAACACCTCGACCAAGGCGTGCCCGCGTCACTTAGGTGTCGCGAACGGACTTGCGCCGTGCGGATGCGAGTGGGACATCTTTGTCAAAGTAGCTGCAGGACAATGCCATGCCCAAAATCAAAGCCGCCGTTTGCCACGCATTTGGCGAACCTCTGCGTATTGAAACGGTCAACCTTGCCGCCCCAGGGTCTGGCGAGATTGAGGTCACGTTGAAAGCCTGTGCCATTTGCCACTCCGATATTTCTTATATCGACGGTGCTTGGGGCGGCACATTGCCCGCCGTTTATGGACACGAGGCCGCAGGCACCGTCAGTGCTATCGGCGACAATGTTCGCGGTGTTGAGTTGGGTGATCCGGTTGTTGTCACGTTAATACGCGCCTGCGGGACCTGCCCGTCCTGTGCCGGGGGCAAACCCGTTGCTTGTGAAACCGGTTTTGACGGCGGCCCGTTGACCACAGCTGATGGCGCCCCCTTGCATCAGGCGATGTATACCGGTGGCTTTGCTGAGCGTGTGGTCGTCGATCAAAGTCAGGTGGTCAAACTCTCTGATACAATTGGGATGGAAGCCGCATCATTATTGGCCTGCGGTGTGATCACCGGCGTTGGTGCGGTGGTGAATGCAGCCAATCTGCGCGCTGGTCAGGATGTTGTCGTGATTGGGGCGGGCGGCGTTGGGTTGAATGCCATTCAGGGCGCACGTATCGCGGGCGCGCGCCGGATCGTCGCGGTTGACATGTCCGAAGAAAAACTGGCCATGGCGCGGGAGTTCGGGGCCACCGATGGGGTGCTCGCGACCGATGAAAAGCCATGGCGGGCCGCAAAGGCGGCCTTGGGTCGCGGGGCGGATGCGGTGTTTGTGACGGTCGGGGCGATCCCGGCCTATGATCAGGCACCGCAATATCTGGCCAACGGGGGCAAAGTGATCATGGTTGGCATGCCGCATTCGGGTGCCCACTCCACCTATGAACCCGTTATGCTGGCCGCCACCGGTCAGGGCATGGTCGGCTCGAAAATGGGTGATGTGGTGATTGCGCGGGATATCCCGTGGATGGTGGATCTGTACGAACAGGGGCGGCTGAAACTGGATGAACTTATCTCCGGGCGGTGGACGCTGGAACAGATCAACGAGGCGATTGCGGACACGAAAACCGGTGCGGCCAAGCGCAATGTCATCGTGTTCCCATAAACGCAGCAGATGCGGCAATGTAAGATGGGTCTTGACCCATCCTACTCATCCATTGCGCCATCCCAGTCATAAACGACAATGCCATCGGTTTCGCGTGCGTCAAGCGCGCGATAAAGCGCGCGGGCTGCAACGTTATCGGTCTCGGTTGCCAACCAGATACCCTTGCATCCACGCGCCCTGGCGACCTCCATCAGTTTGGCCGTCACTTGTCGACCAATACCCTGCCTGCGATATTCGTCCTGCACACCCACCTCGTTGACAAAGAACGCCGGCGGCTTGTCAGGGTGCAGCATGATCATCCCCGTCGCCATACCCACAGCAACGTCCCCGGCAAATGCCAGCACGCAAATATGTAATGGATCCGCAAGAAATGCCCGCGCCTGATCCGGCCGCATAGGATAATCAAACAACCCGTCAGGTACCGCCATCAGCCGGGCAAACCCGTCTGGACCCAAAATCTCAACCGTGATTGTGTCAGTCATGAAACCGCTCCTGGAAGGCAGACAATGAAACTTGCAGACCTTGATATCATCGTGACCGCCCCACCGGCCCCCGGTTGGGGTGGACGATACTGGATTATCCCCAAACTGACCACTGATACAGGCATTGTGGGCTACGGTGAGTGCTATGCGTCCTCGGTTGGGCCGGAGGCCATGAAAGCGGTCATCAGCGACGTGTTTGAAAGACATATGGCCGGCGAAAACCCTGAAAACATCACCCTGATGTTCCGCCGTGTCTATTCTGCGGGCTTTACCCAACGCCCGGACCTGACGGTGATGGGGGCGTGGTCGGGCCTGGAGATTGCTTGCTGGGATATTCTGGGCAAGGATCGTGACCGTCCTGTGCATGCCTTGATCGGCGGACGTACCAACAACCGTATTCGCGCCTATACCTATCTTTATCCTCGGCCAAGCCATGCTTTGCCGGCGTTTTGGGCCAGCCCCGAAATGGCCGCGGAGGTCGCATTGGATATGGTCGAAAAAGGTTACACCGCCATCAAGTTTGACCCTGCCGGTCCCTATACCATTCGCGGCGGCCACATGCCTGCGATGGGTGATATCAACCTGTCGGTTGCATTCTGCAAGGCGATCCGGGAGGCGGTTGGCGACAATGCCGATCTGCTATTTGGCACGCATGGCCAATTCAGTACCGGTGGCGCGATCCGCATGGGTCAAGCTTTGGAGCCTTATCAGCCGCTTTGGTACGAAGAACCAATCCCTCCCGACAATGTGGCCGAAATGGCAAAGGTTGCGGCCGCCATACGCATCCCCGTAGCCACAGGCGAACGTCTGACAACAGCGGCAGAGTTCGCGCCCATCCTGCGCAGCGGGGCAGCGACAATCCTGCAACCGGCCCTGGGCCGGGCCGGGGGCATCTGGGAAGGCAAGAAAATCGCCACATTGGCGGAGGCCTATAATGCACAACTGGCGCCGCATCTTTATGCCGGTCCGGTGGAATGGGCCGCCAACATCCAATTGGCCGCCGCAATTCCCAATATCCTGATGGCTGAAACCATCGAAACACGGTTCCATCATGATCTCATCAAGGGCAGCATCAAAATTGAAGGTGGTTATGTTCCCGTACCTACTGCACCCGGACTCGGCATTGATTTTGACGAGGAACTGGCCCGTGCTCATCCCTACACCGGGGACGGCTTGCACCTGCAGATGCAGGAAGACCCGATCAGTTATCATGAAACCAATAACTTTGCCGGAGGTGCGCCCGTTATCGAGGACTAAGGTGCCGCAGGTCGCCTATGTCATTTTGAATTGAAACAGCAGAATGGTGCGGGCGGTGGGACTCGAACCCACACGGGCATACGCCCCTCAGATTTTAAGTCTGGTATGTCTACCATTCCATCACGCCCGCATCTGGCGTTGTCGTCGATTTCCGTTCGCGACCCCGAAACGGACCCGTTTTACAACACCCCGTTCGGTATGCATATTTCAGGACAGATTCAAGAACTTTAGGTCTTTGATTCCCTGCACTCTAGAAAGAGGCCGCCGCGCCCTTAAAAGGTGACCTGCCGGGTTGGGCCACTTTGATCATAGCTCCGTTCCGGCAGGCTCGCTCAGAAGTGCGCGTTCCTGAAGCCAAGGATTCAGTTTGAGCGCCTCGCGCAATACTTTCTGCCCTTCTTCATCCCGACCCAAGCCGAACAATGTCAGTGCTTTGCCGGACAAGGCCGCCACATGGTTAGGCATGATCATCAAGGCTGCATCCAGATCGGCGAGGGCTGAGTCGTAGTCCTGGCGCAGAAAGCTTGCGAAGGCCCGTTGGTTATACCCTTCCGCATAATCCGGGCAGTACTCGACCAATGCATCCAACGTGTCTCTTGCACCCAGAAAATCATATTCATTCCGCTGCCGCATGCCTTCATCCAACAGCGCCTGCGCCTTGGCATCTGGCGCATCAAGCCACAACATCCATAGTTGCCGGGACAGAACCCTTGCGTCCCCTTCTCCTTTTGTCGCGCTCAGCTCGGCGATGATCTGACCCAATTGCGCGGAATGATCAGCAACGGCAGGGCAGGTTTCGGCAAGTGCGGGCGGGGCAAGAAGACAAAGCGCTAAGATCCATTTCATGCCATATGATCTGCGCCGCCTGTCCCTTTCGTCAAGTCACGAAGCTGGTACTGGCATAACTGGCGACAGCCCTTCTTCCTTGATTGCCTGCATTGCCACATATGTTGACGTATTCGACACATGCGGCAGGGTCGAGATTTTATCGGCCAGAACTGCCCGATAGCCGGTCATGCCCGATGTCCGCACTTTGAGCAGATAATCGAACGCGCCTGCGATCAGATGGCATTGTTCAACCTCCGGGATTTGCATCACGGCTTTGTCGAAAGCGGCCAGTGCCGCCTCGCGCGTGTCAGAGAGCTTGACTTCAACAAAGGCGATATGATCCCGCCCCAGCCGGATTGGATCGTAAAGCGCGCGATATCCTCGGATCACGCCGGTTTCCTCCAACCGTTTTAGCCGTGCTTGCGTCGGGGATTTCGAAAGTCCGATCCGCCGTGCGAGTTCGGTCACGTTGATCCGCCCCTCAACTGCCAGCACATTGAGAATCTTGCGATCAAAGCTATCAAGATCGGAATACACTTCGGTCATGAATTTACCCTTTTTTGAACGATTGGCCTGTCAATCCACTCAATACGAGGCGAAACGCCCATGATCAATCCGGTATGGTGGGCTATCTTGAGATAGGATAGTTTGATGCCCAACGACACCTCCACCCAAAAAATCGATATGGCGATGTATAGCGATGAGGCTGCGGCCATTTCCGCCCTGACGGATTTGGCAGCCCTGTCGTCGGCCGACCGGGCGCAGATCAGCGCGCGTGCGGCCGATTTGGTGCGCCAGATCCGATCAAGCACCGAACCGGGCTTGATGGAGGTGTTTCTGGCCGAATATGGCCTGTCCACCGATGAGGGGATTGCGCTGATGTGTTTGGCAGAGGCGCTGTTGCGTGTGCCTGATCCCGACACGATTGATGCGTTGATCGAAGACAAGATCGCCCCGTCGGATTGGGGCAGGCATTTAGGTCATTCGGCCTCTTCACTGGTCAACGCATCGACCTGGGCCTTGATGCTGACGGGTCGTGTTCTGGAT
This sequence comes from uncultured Paracoccaceae bacterium, assembly GCA_947500055.1. Classification (GTDB taxonomy): domain Bacteria; phylum Pseudomonadota; class Alphaproteobacteria; order Rhodobacterales; family Rhodobacteraceae; genus Yoonia. The sequence goes on along the minus strand of CANMQO010000009.1, from coordinate 206,798 downwards.
GATGATCAGCCCGGCATCACCGGCCATTTGCGCGGCGCGATCAAACGGCTCGGCGAACCGGTCATTCGTGCAGCCGTTGCCCGCGCGATGCGCGAAATGGGGCGTCAGTTTGTATTGGGAGAGACCATCGTCAAGGCGATGGATCGCGCAAACGGCATGCAGAAAAAGGGTTTTACCTACAGTTATGATATGCTGGGCGAAGCTGCCCGCACCGATGCCGATGCTCGCAGGTATCACCTGTCTTACTCACGCGCCATTAGCGCGATTGCCGAACATTGCACCCATCGCAGCGTTGCGGAGAACCCTGGTATTTCCGTCAAGCTATCCGCCCTGCACGCCCGATATGAGGTTGCCCAACATGACCGCGTGATGACCGAACTTGTTCCTCGCGTTCGATCGCTTGCCTTGTTGGCCAAATCGGCAGGAATGGGGTTCAACATCGATGCCGAAGAGGCTGATCGCCTGTCTTTGTCATTGGAAGTGATCGGAGCTGTCCTCGCGGAACCTGCGCTCTCGGGATGGGATGGTTTTGGCGTTGTTGTGCAGGCCTTTGGTCAGCGCGCGCCGCATGTCATCGATCACCTGCATGCATTGGCAACCCGATTGGACCGCAAAATCATGATCCGCCTTGTCAAAGGCGCTTATTGGGATGCCGAGATCAAACGCGCTCAAGTTGAAGGCATTGATGGTTTTCCAGTGTTCACGGCCAAGGCACATACCGATATCAGCTATATCGCAAATGCCCGTAAATTGCTGGGAATGACCGACCGTATTTATCCGCAATTTGCCACGCATAATGCACACACGGTTGCCGCCGTGTTGCAGATGGCCGACGATATGGACTGCACGCCGGCGCAATACGAATTCCAGCGCCTGCATGGCATGGGCGAGACATTGCATACCCTCGTACTACGTGCCGAAAAGACCCGCTGCCGCATCTACGCCCCTGTCGGCGCGCATGAGGATCTGCTGGCCTATCTGGTCCGCCGCCTGTTGGAAAACGGCGCAAATTCAAGCTTCGTCAACCAGATCGTCGATGAGGATGTCCCTGCAGAGGTCGTGGCCGCCTGCCCTTTCGATATCTCGAATGCCAGTGTCAGTTTGCCCACGGGTCCGGATCTGTTTCAGCCTGAGCGCATCAACTCAAAAGGCTGGGATCTGACACATGCACCAGTTTTGACGCAGATCGCCAAAGAACGTGACCCATTTCTGACAGCGGCATGGAGCGCTGGTCCACTTTTGGCGGGCACCGTGACCGACGGCCCCATGCATGACGTGATGAATCCTGCCCGCCCAACGGATGTTGTTGGCGCTGTGCGCAACGCAACCTCTGCCGATGTCGCCACCGCGCTGAAGGTGGCTCGCCCCTGGTCTGCCCCCGTTGCCGACCGCGCGCGCATTCTCAACGCCGCCGCAGATGCTTACGAAGCGCATGGCCCCGAGCTATTCGCCATCCTGTCCCGCGAGGCTGGCAAAGCCATGCCGGACGTTGTGGCCGAGTTGCGCGAGGCAGTCGACTTTCTCCGTTATTATGCCGCGCAGGCCAAGGATGATATCGCCCCGCGCGGTATCTGGACCTGTATCAGCCCGTGGAATTTCCCCTTGGCGATTTTCTCCGGTCAGATTGCTGCCGCCCTTGCCGCAGGCAATGCGGTGCTGGCCAAACCAGCCGAACAGACCCCGTTAACTGCATCTCGTGCCGTGCAGTTACTGCATGACGCAGGCGTACCGCACGAGGTATTGCAACTGTTGCCCGGCGACGGAGCGGTTGGTGCCGCTTTGACCGCTGATACCCGGATCAACGGTGTGGCTTTCACCGGCTCTACCGCGACCGCACTCAAGATTCGCCATAATATGGCAGCCCACTGCGCTCCCGGCACCCCGCTCATTGCCGAAACCGGTGGTCTGAATGCGATGATCGCAGACAGTACCGCCCTGCCCGAACATGCCGTGCGCGACATCGTAAATGGGGCTTTTCGGTCAGCCGGGCAGCGCTGTTCGGCCCTGCGTTGCCTTTATGTGCAGGAGGATATCGCCGATAACCTGTTCAAAATGCTGATTGGTGCGATGGATGAATTGACGGTGGGTGATCCATGGCATCTCTCTACCGATCTGGGCCCGGTGATTGACAAGGCCGCCCATCAGGATATCGCGGACTACATCGCCGCCGCCCGCGCCGAGGGCCGTGTTATCCATCAAATCGCCACGCCTGAAACCGGCCATTTCATCGCCCCGACGATCATCCGCGTGCATGGGATCGCCCAGATGGAGCGTGAGATTTTTGGCCCCGTCCTGCATGTTGCCACGTTCAAGGCCCGCGAATTGGATGCCGTGATCGATGCGATCAACGCAACCGGCTATGGCCTGACCTTCGGCCTGCATACAAGGATCGATGATCGGGTGCAGACCATTGTGGAGCGTGTCGCGGCAGGCAATATCTATGTCAATCGCGACCAGATTGGCGCGGTTGTGGGCAGCCAGCCATTTGGTGGCGAAGGCATGTCTGGCACTGGCCCCAAGGCGGGTGGCCCGCATTACCTGCCCCGCTTTGCCGCCAGCCCGGCCCAAGTGACAGAGGCGGAATGGGACAAGCCTGCCGATCTGGCCGCTTTGACCGCACAATTGGCCAGCCCGGCACCCAAAAGTGCAAAAGCCCCAACTGATATGCCTGGCCCAACCGGTGAATCAAACAGACACAGCCTGCATCCACGCGGCCCGATCCTGTGTATGGGCCCCGGCACGCAAGCCGCGGAAGAACAGGCAGAGGCGGTGCGCGCGCTTGGTGGTATGGCCATTCCCGCCACGGGAATGGTGGACCCTGACGCGCTGATCACCCTTGCACCGCTTGCCGGTGTGATCTGGTGGGGTGACACGGCGACCGGGCAGGCCATCGAGGCCGCATTGGCCCAACGTAGCGGACCAATCACCGGGCTCATCACTGGCCAGCCTGATGCCGCCCATGTCATGCATGAGCGCCATGTCTGCATCGACACCACAGCCGCTGGCGGAAATGCGGCCCTGCTGGCAGAAGTGGCCGCCCAAACCGCTTGACCCCGCAGCCCGGATCGGGGACCGTCGCCACATGTTCCCGATCCGCGATCACAACCCTTCCGAACGGGTACCATTTGTTACATTCATCCTTATGGGGCTGAATATTCTGGTCTATGTTTACGGGCTCGCAGCCCTGCAATCAGATCAGGCCTTGGCGCATTTTTACTTCGACTATGCGATGATCCCTGCCCGCCTGGCAGAGGGCGAAGGGTACGCCGGGCTTGTCACCTCAATCTTTCTGCATGCAGGCTTCATGCATCTCGCCGGTAACATGCTGTTTTTGTGGATATTTGGCGACAATCTGGAAGATCTGATGGGGCATATTCCGTTTTTGATCTTCTATCTATTCTGCGGCGTCGGAGCGAGCCTCGCGCAGGTGATCTCTGATCCGGGTTCAGTCGTGCCCACCGTTGGCGCCTCCGGGGCAATTGCGGGGGTCATGGGGGGTTACTTGTTGCTGTTTCCCAAGGCGCGTGTCGATGTTTTCATCTTTTTCATCGTCTTTTTCCGCATCTTTCCGGTTCCCGCGTGGATCATGCTGGGGCTGTGGTTTGGTTTACAACTGTTCAACGGGGTTGGGGCGGATGTATCCGGCGGCGGCGTGGCCTATTGGGCCCATGCGGGCGGCTTTGTAATTGGCTTCATCACAACGCTGCCAATTTGGCTGCTGCGCGGCGGCACGCGCTTCTGGCACCGTACTGATGGGCACCCGGACCACCCCGAAGCCACCTATGGTCGGAGCAGCATACCGATTGTTCGTCGTCGCTAGGCCTTGCGGATAACTTTCGCAAAGGTTTCAAAGATCGGTTCGTTTGCGCAGATAAGCTGACCGTCGATCAGAATGTCACCATCCAGCTGTAATGGTTCGATGATTCCGCCAGCCTCGCGAACGATAACCAGCCCGGCGGCAACGTCCCACGTCTGAAGCCCGCGTTCCCAGAACCCATCATAGCGGCCAGCGGCCACATAGGCCAAATCGAGCGATGCTGCGCCGAACCGGCGCACCCCGGCACAGGCAGGCAATAGCCGCGCGAGGTCTTGCATTGTTTGCGGCAAATCTGCCCGGCCTGCGAATGGTAGCCCGGTTGCGAAAATACTTTCGATCAGCCGATGCCGCCCGGATACCCGCAGGCGGCTTTCATTCAACCACGCACCACTGCCTTTTTCGGCATAGAACATCTCGTCCTTGGCGGGGTCATAGATGACGCCAGCGACAATCTGGCCCTTGTGTTCCAGCGCGATCGAAACGGCCCAATGCGGCAGGCCGTGCAGGAAATTTGTCGTCCCATCCAGCGGATCAACGATCCAGCGGCGGGTCGGATCATCGCCTTCGATCTCCCTGCCCTCTTCACCGAGAAAGCCGTAGGTGGGCCGGGCATGCATGAGGTCTTCGCGGATCATCGTCTCAGCAGCCTTGTCGGCCCGGCTGACGAAATCGCCGGGTCCTTTGGTGCTGACTTGCAGGTTCTCGACCTCACCGAAATCCTTGAGCAGTGCGCGCCCCGCTTTTCGGGCGGTTTTCATCATGACATTGAGATTTGCACTGCCAGCCATTTCGGCCTCCGTTCTTTGGACAAGGCGGGCGTATAGGCCCAAGTCCGGCGCGGAACAAGGGGCAAGACGTGGTTTAACGCGGGCGCAATGCGTTATTGGGTTAACCAGTTGTTTTTGGATTTTCGCAATAAGGGCGCAAAGAGGGTGCCAATTCCAATGAGTCGCAACTTAGCCGAACGGTTCATACACCAATCCCAAATCGCTGGTCACGTTTCAGGCCGCGACACCACGAAGCGTCTAACAACTGCCGCGTTGATTACCTGGATCTGCCTTCTTGCAGGTTTCACCACGGAGGTCATCCTTGTCGCCACCTGCTTGATTTGCGTGGAACTGATCGCCTACCCGCTCAACAAAAGAGCGAGCGCGTTTGACAAGCCGATTGACATGCAAATCGCAATGGGTGTTTTTCTTGCAAACTGGATCGGCATGTTACCGTTTCTCGCATTTTCATTGATCTTGTCGCAAAGCACGGTTTTGCCATTTATTCTGGCAGGATACATATGGGCGTTTGCCATCTTCGTGCATGTTACCAATTCGTTTGGGCTGCTTCCACTCTATAACTGGAGCCATCTGACATCGGCCTTTGCGGCCGTATTCTGGATGTTGTGGAACCTGTCCAATAATGCACGCTTTGAAGCCGAGATGACACAATGGCTGATCGTGGCGGCGTTGATGTTTGTCTATATCGTCAACACACTCGACACCATGACGCGCCAAAAGGACACGCATTCAGCCCTGGCACGCGCACGAAAGGAGGCGCACGCAAGGCTGGCAGAGCTGGAACATTTGACGCGTAATGATGATTTGACCAACTTAATGAACCGCCGCGCATTTGATGGTCAGCTAAAACAACAAATGGACGATTCGCGCGAAAAGTTTGGTGTGACTGTTTTCCTGATTGACCTGGACGGTTTCAAAGCGATCAACGACATTTACAGCCACAAGGCAGGCGATGCCGTCTTGATTGCAACAGCGGACCGCCTGCGTGATTTGGCCCGTCAATATGGCGGCAAGGCGGCGCGGTTGGGCGGCGATGAATTCGCAATCATACGTCCCAATATCTCCGATGCTGAGCAGGCGCGCGCATTTGGCAGTACGATTGCCGTCACGTTGCATAAACCCATCAGCTTTGAAGAAGTGTCGCTGACGATCAGTGCCAGCGTAGGGATCGCCATGCAAAGTCAGGGCATCATGACACCTGCCGAGTTGTTGTCAGGGGCCGATCAGGCCATGTTCGTCGCCAAGAGCCAACCAGACAGCGCCGCAGTTCTTTATAACAAGCATGCCCTTCCTCAGCGCCACAGTCTGGACGACAGAAATACCTTGCTTGCAGCGATGCGTGAAAACGAAATCACGCCCTTTTACCAACCAAAAACCTGTATCAATACCGGGAAAATCATAGGTTTCGAAGCATTGTCACGTTGGCAACATCCGCAGCGTGGTTTGCTGTTTCCGGCCAGTTTCATCCCATTGATCAATGACCTGTCGTTGCAAGGCGAATTCATGATCCATACGACGCAACGTGTGCTTGATGACATCGAACAATGGCGTTCGGAAGGTTTGGACCCCGGCCAGGTGTCGGTAAACCTGTCCGAGGTTTCCCTGGCCACCATATCGGGCCGTGATCAACTCCTGGAACTGATAACGCGACATGGCGACGTCAAACACCATCTTACTTTTGAGATCACTGAGGATGTTTTCATCAGCCGCTCCGCCGACATCGTTCAGAAATCAATCCGGATGTTCCGTGCCGCCGGTATCCGTATATCCCTTGATGATTTTGGTACGGGCTTCGCATCATTCCAGCATCTGCGCGAGTTGGCGTTCGACGAGTTGAAACTCGACACAACCTTCGTCCACGACCTGGGGACGGATCCCGCTGCCACCGTCCTGATCGATGGCTTCCTCAACATTGGGGAGGGTTTGGGCGTCCAGGTCATTGCCGAAGGCGTGGAACGCAAACAACAGCTTGAGCTGCTGCGCGGCATGGGCTGTCAATTTGTCCAGGGGCATTACTTTGGCGCAGCGATGCCGTTCTCCGAAACATTGCTTCGTTTGACAGTTGGCGACACGATGCAGGCAATCGCAAGGACAAGGCAGACCACCGCAGCTTAGGGTCAGGACCCTAAGCGCGTTGCAATTTCACGGCTTCCTGTTTGGCCAGCCTGATCAGATGGGCCATGAAAGGCCGCGCTGTATCTTCAGATCGTGTCGCGGCAAAAAGGCGGCGGGTGATCCCGCCTTCTGTCAGAGGTCGTGTAATATAGTCAGAGTTGTAGCGCACCTGCCGCACCACCCAATCAGGCAAAACAGCAACACCGCGATTAGACGCCACCAACAGTAATATGACAGCGGTCAATTCCACCTGCCGGACCGCCGCGGGCTCAACCTTGGTCGGCGTCAGAAGTTGCGAAAAAATATCCAGCCGCGCGCGATCCACCGGATAGGTGATCAATGTTTCCCCTCGGAAGTCCTCAGCCTCAATCACGTCTTTGGCAGCCAGCGGATGTGAAGCAGAAGCAACAAAGACAGGTTCGTAGTCAAAAAGCGGGGTGAAATCGGTCTCGGGCAGATCTTCCGGGTCCGAAGAGACGACCAGATCCACCTCTTCCTTGCGCAGAGCCGGGAGGGCATCAAAGGCAAGGCCGGGGCGGATATCGACGTCAACCTCTGGCCATGCCTTGCGAAACTGTTCCAACACCGGAAATAACCATTCAAAACAGGCATGGCATTCAATCGCGATGTGCAGTCGACCCGCACTGCCCGCGATCAGCCCGTCAAACTCGGCCTCCAATGCCGCGACCCGGGGTAGAATTGCCTCAGCGGCTGCAAGCATCTTTTTTCCAGCGGCTGATAGTTTCAGCGGTTTGGAGCGGCGCACGAACAGCTCAACCCCGGCCTGATCCTCGATCCCTTTGATCTGGTGGCTCAGCGCGCTTTGAGTGATGTGCAACTGGTCAGCTGCCCGCGCAAGACCGCCGGTGTCGTGAATTGCCTTGATCGTCCGCAGGTGCCGGAACTCGATATGCATATGTGAGCCGCCTTCATAATTGTTTTGAAGGTTATGAATTAGCTTCAACTTCATAAAGGTGAGACAAGATCAACGCAAGAGAGAGGTCCATCCATGTCTGCGCCAACTGTATCATTCGAATTTTTTCCGCCCAAATCGCTTGAGGCATCCTTTCGGCTGTGGGACTGCGTGAACACGCTGGCCCCGCTCGATCCGCAATTTGTCTCTGTCACCTACGGTGCAGGTGGAACAACCCGAAAGCTAACCCACGAAGCAGTCACAACCATCCATCGCACCAGTGGGCTGAACGTGGCCGCGCACTTGACATGCGTTGATGCGACCAAGGCTGATACACTCGCGATTGCAGCAGATTATGCAAATTCAGGGGTGACCGACATCGTGGCCTTGCGTGGCGATGCCCCAAAAGATGCCGCACATTTCGCAGCTCATCCCGGTGGATTCGCGAGTTCAGTCGAACTGATTGCAGCGCTGGCGGATACCGGGAAATTCAATATCCGTGTCGGTGCCTATCCCGAAAAACATCCCGACGCCGTGGATCAGGCCACCGACATCGCCTTTCTGAAACGAAAGCTGGATGCCGGGGCCACATCTGCAATCACACAGTTCTTTTTCGAGGCCGAGACATTTTTCCGCTTCCGCGACGCATGTGCCAAGGCGGGGATTGATGCCCCGATCATCCCGGGTATCCTGCCCATAGAAAACTGGAACGGCGCACGTAAGTTTGCCCAAAGCTGCGGAACTTCAATTCCGCAAGTCGTGTCAGATGCGTTTACAAACGCCACCCGCGACGGAACGACGGATCTTCTGGCCACAGCCCTGGCTGCGGAACTTTGCGATGACCTGATCCAGGGTGGCGTTGATCACCTTCATTTCTATACGCTCAATAGACCAGAGCTCACCCGTGACGTTTGTCACGCGCTTGGGGTGACGCCAAAACTACGGTTGCAAAACGTCGCCTGACCTATCAACTTCGGGCAAAACTTATGCAGAGGCCCGATGTTCACCGCCGAAACGATCGAAGAACTGCCCGATAAGGCGCTTACCCTGTCCTTATCGGGTTTGGATTTCATGCGAGCAATGCTGCGGGGTGAGATTGCGCGCCCGCCTATCTCTGCCTTGCTAAACTACAACCTCGATCAGGTGGAACCGGGAAAAGTGACGTTTCGTGGCACGCCGGAGTTTGTGCATACCAACCCCATGGCAGGTGTGCATGGCGGCTGGTATGGCACATTGCTGGATAGCTGCATGGCCTGCGCTGTGATGACGATGGTTCCAAAAGGGTCAGTTTACACAACCTTGGAATACAAGGTGAACCTGACCCGCGCGATCCCGCTAGGCACGGAAATTCTGGCAGTGGGCGAGACTGATCATGCCGGACGCAGCACCGGCACCGCCCATGGGGAAATCAGGGGCGTCGCGGATGGCAAGCTTTATGCAACCGGATCAACCACTTGTCTGATTATGAAGATCACCAACGGCTGATGACTGTGCCAGTTCATCCGTCACGCTTTCATGGATGCTTTCGGACACATCGCGCCCAATGATCCGGCGTCTGCGGGACAGGAATATCTTCGACCAGCCCCGCCAGTTGCCAATGGAGGGGGCATAGACGTCCTCCTCGAACCGTGCGTGCCAGCCATCGGGCAACCTGACACCGCACATTTCCAAGCGCTCCAACATCCAGATCAGGGGGATGTTCGCCAAGGGGCGGGCCTCTGGATAGGCACCGACCTGCCCGCCAACATCCCCATGGTTGCCGCGGAACCAAACCTGTTCGATGTTGCCTGTCCAGCCCGGCGGACAGGTCCAAAGCACCGGCGCATAAGCCTCGCGCCTTTCATCAAGGGCCAGTGCATGAAACCCGTTGCGCACATGCGACCCCAGAGTGTGATTGTGGAAATCATGTTGCGCCAGTGCCCAGCGCCAGACGATGGGAAGTCGTAAACCCAAGGCCTTAACCGTGTCCCACACAGCAACCGCTTCGATTTGCACGTCTTTATGACAATAGAGTTCACGAAACTTCAGTGCCACCGGACCACGTGCGCCGGTACGGTAGTGCCGATAGGCCTGACGGATCGCCCGAACCGTTGCGCAATCCGCCCGCACCAGCCCAACGAGATCAATGACCCCTGCGAGTGAACGTACTGCATAGGCCCCGCGCGAATAACCGACCAGGATGATGTCATCGCCGGGCCGATAGCGCGATGCGACGACACCGTAAGCCCGCTCAATCTGCCGATTGATCCCTTTGCCGGTCATTACTCCCCAAGTACCTGACCAGTCGCGCCACTGAATTCCAGCCTCGTAATGGATGGTCAGGTTTGCGCTACGGCTCGCTTCAGACAACAGCTTGAAGGTCAGCCCCGCATTGGTTTCCCAGCCCGGTTCAAGCGATGACATGGTGCCGTCCAATATGATGACGTGGGTCGCGGGGCCGCGCCTTCGGAGCCCGCCCTCTTCTGATCGGGCGCGCCGTCTGAAAAGTCCAAAGAACCAATCACGCAGCTGCACTGTCACCCTTTGCCAATTCTATTGCCTGCCAGACCCGATGGGGCGTGAACGGCATGTCCACCGCCCGCACGCCAGTCTCCCATAATGCGTCGATCACCGCGTTGCTGAGCGCAGCCAATGCGCCAACTGTCCCCGCCTCACCGCAACCTTTCATCCCCATCGGATTATAGAGCGACGGTGTGCATTCTGTCGAAAAATCGATCATGGGAATATCATCCGCGCGTGGCATTGCGTAGTCCATAAACGATGCGGTGAGCAGCTGTCCGTCTGAGTCAAATACCACCCGTTCGGTCAGCGCCTGCCCGATTCCCTGCGCGACACCGCCATGCACCTGCCCCTCTGCCAGCATCGGATTGATCAGGTTCCCGAAATCATCAACGACAGTGTAGCGGTCAACGGTGACCACACCGGTTTCGGGGTCAATCTCAACCTCGGCCACATGCGCCCCGTTTGGGAAACTGCGATTGTCCAGCGTGATCCGCGCCGAATGGGTCAGCAGATCATCACGCCCGGCCTCCCGCGCCATTTCGGCGACGTCGAGCATGGTTGGGGTCAGGTTTGACCCGGCGATCCGGAAGCGCTCATCATCGAAACTGATGGCGGATGCATTGACGCCCTCGGCATCGGCCAGAAATGCGGTGAACCCGTCAATCATCACCTGAACCGTCGCCAGCGTCGCCGTATTTTGTACCGTGACTGACCGCGATCCCCCGGTGCCCCCGCCAGTTGCAATCCGGTCGCTATCGCCTTGTACAACCGTGATCCGGTCGGCCGGAATGCCGCTCTGATCTTCAAGAAACTGCGCATAGACCGTTTCATGACCCTGCCCGTTCGATTGTGTGCCAACATAGATCAGCGCGCCATCATCCACGAATTCGATTGTCGTGGTTTCAGCCGGATCACCAAGGATGCTTTCGATATAGTAGCAAAGCCCTTGCCCCCGCAGCTTGCCTGCTTCCTTTGACGCGGCCTTGCGCGCGGCAAAGCCGGACCGATCCGCCTGCTGCGCCGCACTGTTCAGCACCTGCATGAAATCACCAACGTCATAGGTCACATCGCTGACCGTTGTATAAGGAAACTGTGAAGGGGTGATGAAATTCTTTTCCCGCAACTTCCATGGGTCAACGCCCAATTGGCGCGCCGCCTCATCCATGATCCGTTCCAGCACAAAAATCGCCTCTGGCCGGCCAGCACCACGATAGGCATCAACGGGCGTTGTGTTGGTATAAATGCCCCGCGTGCGCATATAGGCCGTCTGCACGTCATAGGTGCCCATCAGCACCTTGGCAAACAGATCGGTTTGAATGGCCTGGGCGAACTGAGAGTTATAGGCCCCCATATTTGCTATCGTATCAACATGATAGGCGGCAATCCGATAGTCAGCATCAAAGGCAAGTGTTGCCGTCGTCGTCAGGTCGCGCCCTGCATTGTCGGATAGCATCGCCTCTGTCCGGTCTGACATCCAGCGCACGGGGCGGCCCAAAACCCGGGCTGCGTGGGCTGCACAAAACGGTTCGGCATAGCGCATCGCCTTCATCCCGAAACCGCCACCCACATCGGGGGTGGTGACCCGGATATCGTCCTCTGGCAGATCAAAATGGTAGGCGAGGTCCGTCTTCGTCGCCCAAACCCCCTGCCCGTTGCAGGCGACGTGCAGACGGCCATCGGCAACTTCCGCGTAGCACCCGCGCGGCTCCATCGCGTTCACGATCACCCGATTGTCAAAGACCTGAGCGGTAACCACATGCGCGGCGGCCTTGATTGCCGCCTGCGTCGCGACCTCATCACCCATCGCCCAGTCAAAGGCGCGGTTTTCAGGGGCCTCCGGGTGAATGGCATCCCCACCCAGTGCGAGGTCGACATGAACCGGCAGATCATCGATATCGAGCATGATCATTTCTGCCGCGTCCTTTGCGGCCAGCAGATCATCAGCGACGATCATCGCTACCGCCTCCCCCACATGGCGCACCCGCCCTTGTGCCAGAATCGGACGCATCGGCGCAGCCCCTTTAGAGCCATCACGGTTCTTGACCGTCACACCTTTCATGCCGAGCTTGATGCCAGCGGCGGCCAGGTCGTCGGCTGTCACAACCAGATGTACACCAGGCATGTCACGGGCATCGGCTACTTCCAGTGCGGTAATCTCGCCATGAGCGGTTGTGCTCCGCAGGAAATAAGCATGCAACGCGCCCTCTGGCACGACGTCATCAACGTAACGGCCATGCCCCGTGAGGAAGCGCAGATCCTCCACCCGTTTCACCGACTGGCTTTTCCCGAATTTTTCCATGGCACCCTCGTGTTATCTGAGGCAGACCCTAGCGGCGATGTCGGCCTTGTCCAGCACCATAAGACACGCTGACCGGGGTCGGTGCCAAGCGCGACATGTCGCAAATTGTCCGTCAAACTGAATGCAACGACGACGGAGGGTGGCATGCAGCAATCATTACCGCTGACCAACGGGCGGCTGAGCGCAGCACAGCAGCAACAATATTGGGATGATGGCTTTCTGTTTCCGCTGCCCGCGCTCAGCTTGGATGAAACGCTGCAATACCGGCAAGAGATCGAAACGATTGAGCGGGATTGGCTGGATAACGGCCTGCCACTGCCTTTGAATAGCTACAAGCGCGTTAATGCGCATGTGGTGATGCCCATGGTGGCCCAGATCGCAACGCATTCGGCGATACTTGATGTGGTAGAGGGCATCCTCGGGCCTGACATCATGATCTTTTCCGGCGAGTTCTTTATCAAGGAAGCGCAGAGCGATCATATCGTGTCGATGCATCAGGACCTGACATATTGGGGCCTCGGCGCCATCGACGGGCTGGTCACCGCATGGATCCCCCTTTCGCCCGCGACCCCGCAATCCGGCTGCATGGACTTCGTGCGCGGCAGCCATAAGAACGCGATTCTGCCCCATCAGGACACATTCGGCGAAAACAACCTGCTCAGCCGCGGGCAGGAGGTGAAGGTCGATGTGCACGAAAACGACAAAACCGCCATCGAAATCCACCCCGGGCAGATGAGCCTGCATCACGGGTTGACGATCCACGGTTCCGGCCCAAACCGGAGCGATGACCGGCGCATTGCCTGTGTGATCCGTTATATCCGGCCCGACATGGCGCAACAGGTGGGTGACAAGGATTACGCGATGATGGCACGGGGCGAGGACCGCCACGGCAACTTCATCCATGTGCCACAACCAACGGAAAACTTCGGTGCCGATGCCATGGCGCTTTATGATGAAATTCGCGCTGCCCAATCCAAAGTCATGATGAAGGGTGCGACCAAGAAGGCGGAGATATACGCATGATGGATCAGGTCAAATTCACGGCCATGAAAGATGGCGACAAGGAAGATTATGACTTCCTGACCAAACATGAAGTGGCGTACACAAAAGGGACAGCCGCCCGCTTGCTTGACGCGATGGTCAGCTTGGATGAGGGGCTTTCGGGCTACCAGATCACCCGACTTGGCCATTCCCTGCAATCCGCCACAAGGGCAGAGCGGGACGGGGCCGACACCGATTGGATCGTCGGGGCCTTGCTGCACGATATCGGAGATATCTACGCCCCTTACAATCACGATGAATATGCCGCGACGATCCTGCGGCCGTTTGTACGGGAGCAGGTGACATGGGTGGTCGAGAAGCACGGCGATTTTCAACTGATCTATTACGGCGAACATGTCGGTGCCGACCCGCATAAGCGGGACGCCTATCGCGATCATCCATATTTCGATGACTGCGCAAGTTTCTGTGAACGCTGGGATCAATGCGCCTTTGATCCGGCATATGACACCCTGCCGCTTGCGCATTTTGCGGCACGGGTGGAAGCGGTTTTCGCCCGCACACCATATGATCTGGCGGTCATTCGGCCAGGGCAACGGGTGCCCCTTGTAAATATTTCCGAAAAATAATCTTTCTATTTCAGTGCACTACAGTTTCCCTCAAAAGATTTTGCATGCTCCGGGAATAATTCCCGGATGCCCCGCGTAACCTTTGTAACTGACGGATGAGCCGCCAGCACAATGCAAATAATTACGGAGCTACGCCATGAAACTTTCGCTGATTGCCCTTTCCCTCGTCGCTGGCCTTGCCGCTTGTGATGCCTATGCTGGCGGCCACGCCACCGCGCCTGTGTCCCAGTCCAACGGCATTCTTGTCGATGCAAACGGGATGAGCCTTTATACATTTGATCCTGACACCGCCACATCATCTGTCTGCAATGGCGGTTGCGCTGTAAACTGGCCACCGCTTGCGGCGCCCGCTGACGCGGATGAAGGCGGCAAATTCACGGCAATCACCCGCGACGACGGGACCAAGCAATGGGCCTATGACGGTCAGCCGCTTTACCTGTGGGTCAACGACCGCAAGCCCGGCGACACCACCGGCGACGGCGTTGGCGGCAACTGGCACCTCGCCCGCCCCTGATTCCCGGGTTTTACATTCCCTCCCGTAGTAACGAAGGGTCTGTGCGCATCTGCGCGCAGGCCCTTTGCTTTGCCCGTTTCATTGGGTATCTGACCCCAAACCGATTTGGGGTCAGATACCATGCCGATGGAAAAAACATTCAACGCCGCAGAGGCCGAACCACGCATCTACAAGATGTGGGAAGATGCGGGCGCATTCAAAGCCGGGGCCAATGCATCCCGCGATGAGACCTTCTGTATTCAGTTGCCACCCCCCAATGTGACGGGCCACCTGCATGTCGGTCACGCCTTCAACCACACGCTGATGGACATGCTGACCCGCTGGAAGCGGATGCAGGGCTACGACACGCTCTGGCAACCCGGGCTGGACCATGCGGGCATTGCCACCCAGCTGATGGTGGAGAAGCAGATGGCGGCGGATGGCGAAAACCGCAAACGGTCCGAAATGCCGCGTGATGAATTCATCGCGAAGGTCTGGGACTGGAAGGCCGACAAGGGCGGCGTGATCGAAGAACAGGCCCGCCGTCTGGGTGACAGTATGGATTGGTCACGCTCTGCCTTCACCATGTCCGGCGCCGAAAGCGCCCCTGCCACCGAAAAGCCCGGCAATTTCCATGATGCCGTGCTCAAGGTCTTTGTGCAGATGTATAATGACGGGCTGATCTATCGCGGCAAACGGCTGGTCAACTGGGACCCGCATTTTGAAACCGCGATTTCCGATCTTGAGGTCGAGAATATCGAGGTTGATGGCCACATGTGGCATTTCAAATACCCGCTCGCTGGTGGCGAGACCTATGAATATGTCGAAAAAGACGAAGACGGGAACGTCACCTTGCGTGAAACCCGCGACTATATCTCCATCGCCACGACCCGGCCCGAAACCATGTTGGGTGACGGTGCTGTTGCGGTAAACCCCAAGGATGAACGCTATGCCCCCATCGTGGGCTTGCTTTGCGAAATCCCGGTTGGCCCCAAGGAACACCGCCGCCTGATCCCGATCATTACTG
Organism: uncultured Paracoccaceae bacterium; assembly: GCA_947500055.1. Lineage (GTDB taxonomy): Bacteria > Pseudomonadota > Alphaproteobacteria > Rhodobacterales > Rhodobacteraceae > Yoonia. Next base: position 191,216 of record CANMQO010000009.1, on the reverse strand, counting down.
ACCCGTACCCCGACCCCGATTTCGGCTCCGGCGCGGTCAAGATCACCGGCGCGCATGACTTCAACGACTACGAAGTCGCCAAGCGCGGCAATATCCCGATGTACAACCTGATGGACACGAAAGGTGCCATGCGGGCAGACGGGAAACCCTACGCGGAAGAAGCGACGATTGCATTGGCCATCGCAAATGGCGAACAGGATTTCGACGAAAACATGATCGCCGCAATGAACCTCGTCCCCGAGGAATATCGCGGGCTGGATCGGTTCGATGCACGCAAACGCGTCGTTGCCGACATCACGGCAGAGGGCAACGCGGTCATGATCGCCAACCCGGCGTTGGCAACGGATGGTGCGGTGGGTTCCACCCACCCGACGGACCACGATGGTAGGGTGGGTGATAACCCACGCGAAGACGAACCGACGCACATCCCCTTCGTCGAAGCGAAAAAGATAATGCAACCCTTCGGCGACCGCTCCAAGGTCGTCATCGAGCCAATGCTGACCGACCAATGGTTCGTTGATTCAGCGAAAATCGTCGGCCCCGCACTCGAGTCCGTGCGCGAAGGCCGGGTCAAGATCATGCCCGAGAGCGGCGAAAAAGTCTTCTATCACTGGCTGGAGAACATCGAACCCTGGTGCATCTCGCGCCAACTCTGGTGGGGTCACCAGATCCCAGTTTGGTATTTGCCCGGGCGCAATGCAGACGGTTCAGCCTGTGACCCAGGGGGTGGGCCAGCAGAACCCTTTGCCATTTGCGCTGCAAACTTTGCTGAAGTCCAACACATCGTAGCTGAGAAATTTGGTGTGGCTGACGTTCGTCAGATTCCTTCCGACTTCAGTCTCGCTGACAACAACTTCATTGATGCGTTTATGACGAACGCCAATTTCGGAACAACGGAAGAGTACGCCCACATGGTGGCTTACCGCGACCCCGACGTCCTCGACACCTGGTTCTCTTCCGGCCTCTGGCCCTTCGGCACGCTCGGTTGGCCCGCTGACGACCCGGCGATGAAATACTTCCCCGGCGACGTTCTTGTCACCGGACAGGATATCCTGTTCTTCTGGGTTGCCCGTATGATGATGATGTCAGAGGCGATCTTGGAAAAGGAACCCTTTCACACCGTCTACCTGCACCAGCTTGTCCGCGATGCAAAGGGCGAGAAGATGTCAAAGACACGCGGCAATGTCATTGACCCGCTCGACATGATCGACACTTACGGGGCCGACGCCTTGCGCTTTTCCAACGCACAGATGGCAGCACTTGGTGGCGTTCTGAAAATCAGCGAGGATCGGATCAAGGGCTACCGGAACTTCGGCACGAAACTCTGGAACGCGTTCAGCTTTGCCGATCATTACGAAATCCCCTACACGGGCGATGCAACCCGGCCAAAGGCCACGCAAACGCTGAACAAATGGATCATCGGTGAGACGGGCAAGGTCCGCGAGGCCGTTGATGCGGGCATGGAAAGCTATCGTTTCAACGATGTGGCCGACGCGCTTTACGCGTTCACCTGGGGCAAGGTCTGCGACTGGTATCTGGAGTTCTCCAAACCCATCCTTCAGGGCGATGACGCGGGCGCGAAGGCAGAGACCGAACAGACCCTGCGCTGGGTGCTGGACCAATGCCTGATCATGCTGCACCCGATCATGCCGTTTATTACCGAGGAACTCTGGGGCCACGCCGACGGCCGCGCCAAAATGCTCGTGCATGCTGATTGGCCGAATTACGGGGCCGAGATGGTGGACGCAGAGGCGGATCGCGAAATGAACTGGGTGATCGCCCTCATCGAAAACACCCGCTCTGCCCGCGCGCAGGTCCATGTGCCCGCTGGGGCGAAAGTGCCGCTTCTGGTGACCGGGCTTGATGCCAAGGGGAAATCGGCCTGGGATAATAACGCAACCCTGATCCAGCGCCTCGCCCGGATTGAAAGCTTGAAACATGTGGATGCCTTCCCCAAAGGCTGCGTGACAATCCCGATGGATGGCGGCACATTCGGCATCCCGCTGGAAGGGCTGATCGATGTGAGCGCCGAAATCGCGCGGCTTGAAAAGACCATACAGAAGCTGGGCAAGGAACTCGGCGGATTACGCGGGCGGCTGAACAACCCGAAATTCGTGTCCTCCGCCCCGGATGAGGTTGTGGCCGAGGCCAAGGAAAACCTGCGTCTGCGGGAAGGCGAAGAGATCGAGATCAAAGCCGCCATCGCACGCCTGCAGGAACTGGGCTAAATACGGGATGGCGGGTGGGGCGTCGTCGCAGACGCGCGTCACCCGTTATCGCACGACACGCTCCACCGCGCGCATCGCGCCTGCCGTCTTGTCATAGACCAGTGTCAAAATGCGCTGTCCGCTGCTGCGGGCCGTAATCTGCGGCACGGACCGTATCGACAGGGCAGCCCCGGAACTGATTAAGAATCCGCGTCTACTGATCTTCATGGGGCTACCCCTTTGCGCCTTACTTGCGAACTATTCTCATATAGGGACGCTTGCGTCCTGTTCAAGACCCCGGTTAACTCCCGACATGACAAAACCCCAACTCACCCCCCTCGCCGCCAGCTTGCCTGCTTCCGTCCCCTTCGTCGGGCCTGAAGCGCAGGAAAGACAGCGCGGCCATGTCTTTACGGCCCGGCTGGGCGCGAATGAAAGCACCTTTGGCCCCTCGCCCAAGGCAGTCGCTGCCATGCAGCAGGCGGCATCAGAGGCGTGGATGTATGGCGATCCGGAAAGCCATGATCTGCGTGAGGCGCTGGCACAGCATCACGGCATTGCCCCTGAAAACATCATGATCGGAGAGGGGATTGACGGGCTTCTGGGGCTGGCTGTCCGCCTTTATGTCGGCGCGGACGATGCCGTGGTCACATCCGCCGGGGCCTACCCCACCTTCAACTACCATGTGACAGGGTTTGGCGGGCAGTTGCACATGGTGCCCTATAAGGACGATCACGAGGATCCCGACGCCCTGATCGCCAAGGCGGCAGAGGTGGGGGCAAAGCTGATCTATATCGCCAATCCCGATAATCCCATGGGCAGTTGGCACGATGCCGCCCGCATGCAGGCGATGATCGACGCGCTGCCAGATGGCTGCATGCTGATCCTTGACGAGGCCTATGTCGATCTTGCCCCCGACGGCACCGCCCCGCCGATAGATACAAGCGCCTCAAACGTGCTGCGGATGCGCACCTTCTCCAAGGCGCACGGGCTCGCTGGTGCCAGGGTTGGTTATGCCATCGGCGCGACTGATGTGATCATCGACTTCAACAAGGTACGCAACCATTTTGGCATGTCCCGGATCGGACAGACAGGGGCGCTGGCCGCCTTGCAGGACGCATCCTGGCTGGCCCATATCCGGGCAGAGGTCCGCGCCGCTCGCGATACCATTGCCGCGATTGCCCAAGACAACGGGCTGACCCCACTCCCCTCGGCCACGAATTTCGTCACCATTGATTGCGGCAAGGACGGGACGTTCGCCAAGACGGTTCTTGCCGCTTTGATCGATGAAGGCATATTTGTGCGCATGCCATTCGTGGCCCCGCAGGATCGCTGCATCCGGGTCAGTTGCGGAACGCCCGCACAATTGGAGGCTTTCCAGGCAGCCCTGCCTAAGGCGCTTGCCCGTGCCGCACACGGAAATTTGGGGTGATTTTCAACTTCACGGCGTTAAGCTCTCTTTGCGTTCAGCAGGAGACCCCATGTCACACCGACAACCCATCCAACGTGTTGAGGATTACACGGATGCCTTCCTGACCACCCTTGGGGTGTTCCTGTTCATGGTCTTCTGGATGATCGCCGCCGCATTGGGGTATGCGTGGGTCGCCGTGACCGCCTATGTCGTGGATCACCTGTTCAAATGGTTCGGACGGCTGCGCGCCGGTTAGGCTCAGCCGCAGCAAGCTGCAGCGGTCACCACCTTTGGCTGCTTGGCGAGCATCGTGCCACCATTCGCAATCGAGTGCGCCGCCGCCTCAAGCGCGCCAGCGCCGTGCGGGATCCCCAATGCCTTCAGCCCGGCGTCAATCGTGCCCAGAACGCCCATAATCATATGAGCGTTCACATGCCCCATATGCCCGATCCTGAAATAGGCATCTGCAGGATCACGCCCCAGGCCAATGCCAAGCGTCAAACCACATTGATGTTCGCACCAGTCGCGTAGCGCATCACCACGCGGCGACCCGATCGCAACGGATGTCACAGCATGGGAGCGGTGGGCGGGATCAGCGATGTTGAGTTGCATCGGGCCTTCCGCCGACCAACGGTCAAACGCTGCCCAGATCGTCCGCGCCAGCGTTTCATGCCGGGCAAACACGGCCTCCAACCCCTCTTCCTTGATCAGATCAAGCGCTGCGCGCAACCCGTAGAGGTGATGCGTTGGCGCGGTTCCTGCGAAAAATTGATAATACACGTCCGGGTTCATGCGTGGCCGCCAATCCCAATAGCTGGTCATGCAATCACCACGTGCTGCGTCCGCCTTTTCGTTGAACCATACAAAACTGATGCCTGCGGGCGTCATCAGCCCTTTCTGGCAGGCCGATACAGTCACGTCGACGCCCCAGGCATCCATTTCAAACCGGTCGCAGCCCAATGAGGCAATGCAATCGGCCATTAACAAGGCCGGATGGCCGACCTCGTCCATCGTCGCGCGCAGACCTGCGATGTCATTCTTCACGCTTGTTGATGTGTCTACATGCACAGCAAGCACTGCCTTGATACGACCCGTCGTGTCTGCGGCCAGATGTTCCGCGACCCTGTCCAGATCGATCGGGGACTGGCTGCCGTAGTCAATCGTTTCGACCTTTACACCCAAACCAGCCGCCATTTCGCCCCAGCCAATCCCGAACCGGCCTGTTGCCAGCACAAGGACCGTATCGCCACGCGACAGCACGTTGGATAGCGCGGCCTCCCAGGCTGCGTGACCATTGCCGATATAGATCGCGACGTTCTGATCTGTCATCGCTACAGCCTTGAGGTCGGGGATCAGGCTATGCGTCAGATCGTGCAACTCACCCTCATAAATATTTGGTGAGGCGCGATGCATGGCCTGCAATACAACATCAGGGATCACGGAGGGGCCGGGAATGGCAAGATAGGCACGGCCTTGGGACAAAGACATCAGCTGAACTTTCGGTATGCGGTTTCGGCGACACTAATACGTGATCAGGCAGGGTCAAGCTTGTGCAACTTGCCCCCCACCCCCATTTCCGCATAGACGGAAATGGCTTCGTCAATGAAGGTGCCCAAGGTAAACCGATGCAATCTCTCCGCCCGCCGCTCTTTGCGAACATGCCCGCCGGCATCACTGGTATTGTCGCCAAAGGGAGGTCGTGAAGCATGGCGGAACGCACAATCCTCGCCATCACCGGACAGGATCGGGACGATTTTCTGCAAGGGCTTGTCACAAATGACATCGCCAAGCCCGCCGGCACCTTGATCTACACAGCTCTTTTGACGCCACAGGGGAAATTCATCGCCGACTTCTTTGTCCTGCGGCAGCCAGAGCAGATGCTTATCGATGTGGCGACATCCGTGGCACCGGCGCTGGCACAGCGGCTGTCGATGTATCGGCTCAGGGCGGATGTGCAGATCACGGAAACTGATCTGATCATGTCACGCGGAACGGGCACCGCCCCTGAAGGCGCAATCGCTGACCCGCGGCACCCGGCACTTGGTTGGCGGGTCTATGGCCACACCGATCACAGCGATGATACCGATTGGGACGCGTTGCGGGTGGCGCATCTGATCCCGGAAACCGGGATCGAACTGACACCGGATACCTACATCCTTGAAAGCAGGTTTGAGGCGCTCAATGGCGTTGATTTCAAAAAAGGCTGCTATGTCGGCCAGGAAATTGTGGCCCGGATGAAGCACAAGACCACGCTGAAGAAGGGGCTAGCGCGGGTCAAGATCGATGGGCAAGCCCAGATCGGTGATACGATTGCAACAGACGGCAAGCCAACGGGAACGCTGCATACAATCAGCGGGGACGAAGGTATCGCATTTTTGCGATTTGACCGGGCGAACGGCGTAATGCAGGCGGGGCAAGCGAGCCTTACCCGCATAGACTAAGGCGTCCCGGGCCTGACCCGGGACCTCTTGCTCAGGCGCGTTCGGCGTATTCGAAGGTTTCGGTGTTGACGACGATATCCTCGTCCTGCCCGACGAATGGTGGGATCATCACGCGCACACCGTTATCCAGCGTTGCAGGTTTAAAGCTGTTCGCAGCTGTCTGACCTTTCACGACAGGTTCCGTGTCGACGACCTTGCACACAACTTTCTGGGGCAAGCTGACGTTCAGGGCCTCTTCGCCGTAGTATTCGATCTGAACGATCATGCCATCCTGCAGAAACGGGCGACGGTCACCAAGAATATCGGCGGGCAATGCAATCTGCTCATAGGTCTCGCTGTCCATAAAGGTCAGCATGTCATCGGATTCGAACAGAAATTGCTGGTCTTTCTGGTCAAGGCGGACCCGCTCCACCTTGTCGGCGGATCGGAAGCGTTCATTCAGCTTACGTCCGTCACGCAGATTTTTCAGTTCGACCTGCGCAAACGCGCCACCCTTGCCGGGTTTGACATGGTCGACTTTGACAGCGCCCCAAAGGCCACCATCATGTTCCAGCACGTTGCCGGGGCGAATTTCGTTACCATTGATTTTGGGCATGCGTCACTTCGTTCTTGGCGGTTAACAAAAGGTTGAAACTTGGTCAGCCCCGCCTATATCTGGGCGATGGGTGTCTGACAAGATCATGACAAGAGAGCAAACGATCAAGCCAAGCTATGCGCCTGACGCATAGCTGCCATTCCAAATGAGCGCCCCCGAATCGGATCGAAATGGGCATATTGGCGCTCACGCGGAAGTACAAGAACAAAAATAGGGAACAATAGATGAGAGATTTCGTCGACGGTACAGCGTTCAACAATGAACAAGGCAACCGGGCCCGCAAATTGTTCGCTGCTGTGGTTCTGGCCGCATTGGATGATGCCATTGCGGACGACAAGAAATACGGTAATGGACCAGAGCAAATTGCCCGCTGGGCGCGGTCGCGTGATGGCCGTGAAGTTTTGTCTTGCGCCGGAATCGACCCGAACGAGCGGGTTGTCGAAGGGCTGATGGAATTCGTGGGCAAAGGTGTGCGTACATCTGTTGCTTTGTCGCGCGAAGAAAGCGAACGGCGCAATGCAGCCGAACAGGAAGCGAAAGCCGCCTGATCCTGCGCACAATGTGATAGAAAACGCGGTTCCCTCGGGGACCGCTTTTCTTTTTTCAAGGACTCGCAAACATCACCGCAAAAAGGATGAAAGGGGTAAATTCCAACAACCCCAGCAGTCCAATCAAGATACGCATTCCTACCCCTTTAAATCGAAGCCACAGAACCGCGCAGCACAATATCGACGCACCCACCTCGGCCGCGCCGACGATTGTACCGAAATGGCGCGGGTCCCAATAACTGACCGGGCTTTGGAATATCCAGTTGCTGATGGGCCAAAAATGCGCGCGCCCGTCATCGTGATGCAGCAGAAAATCACCGATCAGATGCAACATCGCCGCACCACAAAGGGCAATCGTCACTGGCAAACGGAACATCATCCCTACAGTCAGAGCGATACCCCACAGGATCATCGAATTGTCGACCCGAAAGATACTTTGCCAAGCATCCGAAAAATATAACCGTCCGAAAACCACGTCGGGCGACGTTCCCAGGATCTGCAAATGCCAGATCGCCATCAGATAAAGCGACAAATCCGGTATTAGTGCACCGGTCAATGCGGCGGCGGTCACTTTGGGCCGACCGGCCCGCGCAAAGACGGCCATGCCAAAAATCAGATGCGCCGGTGTATTCATGCTCTTTCCCCGCGCCCGTTGCGCCCCTATGAACCTAGAGAACGGAGGCGCAATGACCAGAGCAATCATGATTCAAGGGGCGGGCTCGAACGTGGGCAAGTCCATGTTGGTGGCGGGTCTGGCCCGCGCCTGTGTCAGACGCGGGCTGTCGGTGGCCCCGTTCAAGCCACAAAACATGTCAAATAATGCCGCTGTTACAGCTGATGGTGGTGAAATTGGCCGCGCGCAGGCCCTGCAAGCATTGGCGTGTGGGCTGGATCCGATGATCGACATGAACCCCGTCCTGCTCAAACCAGAGACCGAGACCGGCGCGCAGGTGATCGTACAGGGTAAGCGCTTTGCAACCATGAAGGCCCGCGACTATGGCAATCAAAAGGCCAAGCTATTGCCCCCCGTGCTGGATAGCTTCAAACGCCTTTCCAATGCCCATGACCTTGTGCTGGTCGAAGGCGCAGGCAGCCCGGCGGAAGTCAACCTGCGGTCTGGCGATATCGCCAATATGGGCTTTGCCAGTGCAGCCGGGGTGCCCGTTGTGTTGATCGGCGACATCGACCGGGGCGGTGTGATTGCGCAACTGGTTGGCACATATGCTGTCTTAGCCGCTGAAGACCGTGCATTGATCCGTGCCTTTGCAATCAACAAATTCCGCGGTGATCCTACCCTGTTTGCGGACGGCATGAAGATCATTGAGGAACAGACCCACTGGGCGGGTCTTGGCATTTTGCCTTGGTTTTCCGACGCTTGGAAACTGCCCGCAGAGGATGTGATGGATGTGGCAAGTCGCCGCGGCGGTCACATCAAAATTGCGGTACCTCGTCTAAATCGGATAGCCAATTTCGACGATCTTGACCCACTTGCCGCCACACCGGGCATCAGTGTGGAAATTATCGACGCTGGGCGTCCCCTGCCCGGCGATGCAGAAATGATCATCATTCCTGGCTCGAAATCAACCATCGCCGATCTGGCACATTTCCGGGCGCAAGGATGGGATATCGACCTACTGGCGCATGTGCGGCGTGGCGGGCGCGTATTGGGGATATGCGGTGGCTATCAAATGTTGGGAACCGAAATCATTGATGATGAGGGGATCGAGGGGCCTCCAAGTCAGGTCCCCGGGCTTGGACTACTGAATGTGCGCACCATTATGAAACCGCAAAAAAGACTGGCCCGATCAGAAGCCAGATATTTGCCCACAGGTGATCTGGTGTCTGGCTATGAAATCCACCTCGGAGATACGACCGGTCCGGATTGTGACCGGGCCTGGCTGTCTCTGGATGGCCGCGGCGAAGGGGCCGCATCCCCAGACGGGCGCGTCATGGGATGCTATTTGCACGGCCTATTTACAGCAGACAGGTTTCGAACGGCATTCTTTGCGCAGTCGGGCATGACCGTGTCGGCATATGATTATGCAGCAGGGGTTGAGAGCACGCTTGACGCGCTCGCAAACCATATTGAGGAGCATCTTGATGTTGAGCAGCTGATCGCTTTGGCCGGTTAAGTCAGATCGCGCGCCGTCAACATCAGGTTGATCTCGCGGCGGACCAGTTTACGCACGTTACGGGTGATCCGCTCACCGGTTTCACCGGCAAGTTCCTCGCGCACGATCTGTCCGATCAACGCGCGCAATGCGTCTTGATCAATTGCGGGTTCCTGCGGCAGAAAGGCGGCCAACTCGGCGTCAGGCGCAACCACTTCGTCAGTTTCGACCGGCTGGTTACCCTCGAACGCCGAATTCTCCATCGGCATCACTAATTCAGGTTCTTCAGACGCAGCCATGGCGCTTATGGCCCAATCGGCCTCATCAAAGGCCTCGCCTTCTTCGGGTTGCCAATCTTCAGCAGGCTGCGTAACGGCCGCCTCCAACTGTGCAATTGTCGAATCTTGCGCCACAACTCCGGAAATTTTCTTTGGATCCAAAACCAAAACATTGCCCTGATCCCGCACCGGTTTCTCTTCGGGTTCAGCGTTGTCCACCCGCAAGGCTGGCGTTAACAGGAGTTTCTCCGATGGCGCGTCAGGAACCGACGTCGCGTGTTCATCTTCGGCAAGATCCTCTGAGCGCTCACCTCGCGACACAAGTTTGCGAACTGACGACATGACTTCGTCAATTTCATTCGAATTAGGAGTGTTGGACATAACTCATCCCGACGTTGCGCCCCGCCCCGTCAAGCGTAGCGCATAGTGATGCTGCAAACAACAACGATGAACACGAAATCGAGACTCCAGCGTTTCGCCTTTAGCCTGAGACATCAGATAAATGCGAAGCACCCTCGACATATAAGCTTTGCACCGCGTTTCGCAAAAAGCTGCGATTCAGGCCTTTCACGAAACGCTTTAGTTGCCAATTGCTTTCAATACGCGGTCCAGCGCTTCGCCCTGTGGGGACATGGCAATTGGCGCATCCTTAGCAAGATTATAATACTGCGACGGATCATATTGCTGCACCGGAAGGCGCAGATGATCCGCATTCAGCAATCCCATCGCCGCCAGCACCGAATATGATGCATTCACTTCTTCCGCTTGGGCAGAAATCAGATTGGCCTGCGCGTCAAGCAGCTCTTGTTCAGCGTTCAAGACATCAAGTGTCGTCCGGGATCCCAGCTTCGCCTCCTCCCTGACACCTTCAAATGCAACGCGAGCGGCACGGATCTGCTGATCGGAAGCAAGGCGTGAGGCACGGGCAACGCGCAAAAAGGAATAAGCGTTCCCGACCTGCTGGGCGACACCCTGGCTGGTCACCAGCAGGCTAGATCTTGCAGCATCGCGACGGGACATGAACTGACGGATCTGGCTGGAAAGCCGGCCACCACCGTAAATCGGACCACCCGCCTGAATACCAATCTGGCGGGATTCGTTTGCATCTGGGTCAATCGAAACAAAGCCTTCAAGCGATATCGTTGGACCCAACGCGGCTTCAGCCCGGCGAATATTCAACTCTGCGGCACTGACCGCATGCTGTGCCTGAATAATGTTCGGATGGTTACGCACGGCAAAATTCTTGGCATCTTCGATCCCCTGCGAAACAGGTGCCGGCGAAACCGGGCGCAACTGCTGCGGGGCATGGCCAATTGCGGCACGATACTCTTCGAAAGAGCGCGCCAATTCGCCTTCCGCCGCTGCAAGTGCACTGCGCGCGGCCGCAAGGCGGGCTTCCGCCAATGCAACATCAGTCCGGGTCACCTCGCCGACCTCAAACCGATCCTGTGCGGCACGAAACTCCTGCGTAAGGACGCGCACGTTATTCTGTCGCAGGGATACAAACTCAGTATCGCTGCTGACCTGCAAATAGGCCTGAACCGCACGCAACAGCACGTCCTGCTCAACCGACCGCAAGGATTGCCGTGTGCCCAAAATCGTCTCTTTCTGCGATTCAATGGCGAGCCGGTTCGCCCCGCCATCATACAGGGTCAGTGAGGCCGAGATCCGCGCATTTGCCTGCAGCAGATCTGCGCCAGGCACGTTGTTTGGATAGGTGTTGATGGCTGACGCCGACCAATTGATCACAGGCAGGGTTGACGCCACAGACTGTGCCAAATCTTCATCTGCAGCACGCAGCAAGGCGCGGTTCTGTTCCAGCAAACCGGAGTTATTGTAAGCCGATGTCAACGCATCAGCGAGCGTTTCTGCCTTTGCGGCACCACTAACGGCAACCGCAACGACAACGGCCCACGTGGCAATTTTTGCACGCTTAATCATTATCCTGCGCCTCTAACTTTATGTTTTTTTCAAAAGATACAGCACGCGCACGGAATGACCAATGCTAAAGTGCGAATGCAGGCGGCTTGTGGAACCCGGGCAACACTGGCGCACTTGCATTAAAGGCATAGCGCCAGTTCACATTGCCGTCGATCTTGTGGCCAATCCGCACAACGCCAAGTGCCCCCTCAGCAAAGATGCAGGCAATTCGGCCACCTTCACGCAACTGCTCAAGCAAGACATCAGGCACCATTTCCACCGCGCCCTGGATCAGGATGATATCATATGGCCCCGACTTTGCAGCCCCGGCCGTCAAATCACCCGACATGATCGCCGCATTGTCAGCACCTTGCTCCGAAAGAAGCGACTGTGCCTCCTCGGCACGGGCATCGTCATCTTCCAGTCCGACAACAAATTCGCACATCCGGGCCAGTACCGCGGTCGAATATCCCAGCCCGCAACCAAGATCGAGCGCAACATGGTGCGGCTGCACCTCAAGCGCATCCAGCATTTTTGCCAGGCTGCGTGGCTCAAGCAAGATGCGGCCTCCGCCGATATCCAGATTTTCGCCTACATAGGCAGCTTCTCGCAATTTGGCAGGTACAAACAGCTCTCGCTGCACATCCAGCATCGCGTCAATGATCGGGAATTTCGTTACATCGGATGGACGCACTTGCGTATCGACCATCATTGTGCGGCGGGCGGCATAGTCAGTCACGGGCGGAACTCGCTGATTGAGACGTGTTGTCGGTTCATGCCACAGAAGGAATGTGGCGGCAACGGCTGATGCAAGCGTGACAGCATCTTGCGCGTCCGGATGCCATGGTATATCCGGCGACAATCACCCGGGACGGCGAGTTGGCGGAGTGGTGACGCAGCGGATTGCAAATCCGTGTACACCGGTTCGATTCCGGTACTCGCCTCCAATAAAATCAATGGGTTATGACTTTTCCTGCTCATTGGGTATCACCTCTGGTATCAGTTTCACGTTCTGTGCCTGTTCTGTTCGGGGTCATTTGCGCTTAGCCGCTGCCTGCCGCGCCCGCATGATTTGGCGCGCCTCCCCCGCATATTTGATAATCATCGCTTTGGATGTATGGCCGCTGTAGCTGGCGATTTCGTCGTCCGTGCAGCCCGCCCAGGCAAGTTCCATGACGCCTCGATAGAGCAGCGCATGTTGGTCAAAATCCATTAATCCCAGACGCTTACGCTCTTTCACCATGACCCGCGCCATGGTGTGATAGCTCAGGGCGAACCGTCTGAGCGTGTGAGAATGTGCCGCGATGGATGTGGGCAGAAGCCCAGATCGCTCTTAGCTCGTTCCAGTGCAGCCTCGAGCGCCTTGGTGCAGGGCAACTGAAGTGCTTTGCCCGTCTTGTTCCGGCGCAGCTTCAGCGTGTCGCCGTCATAGTCGCCCCATTGGAAATCCACCCAATCACCAGGGCGCTGGACGCTGCCTACGCCAATCTCAAAGATGAGTAGCGGTAGCGGCTCCCCTTCTTCTCGCATCTTCTTGACCGCCCCGTCTGTCCAAGGCAAGTGCGGTTTTTGTCGATCTTTCGGAACCTTGAGCTGCTCGATGTTCGTCGCCGGGTTGTCTTTGCGTCAGCGCTTTCGGATCGCCAGCTTCGACAACATGCTGATCGCAGTCGGGATGTAGTTTGCGAACCGAACCCGGTGACGGTTCTTGTCCATCGCTTCATAGATGTCCGCCTGACTGAGGCGTGCGACATCCGCCTTGCCGATCTTCTCCAAGAGGTACTCGAAGACATCTTCAAGATCGGCCCGGTAGCGCGGAGAATTGTTGGCCCACTTGTCGGTCTGCATCATCTCATCGATGAGCAAAGCCCATGAGGTCTTTGAAACGGAAGACTTCCCGCTGACAAATTCCCAATACTGGTGGTCGAACGCAGCGGTTCCAACATCCGCCGTGATACGCCCCAGATAGATCATCTTGCCGTTAACGCAGTTGCGAACATACCAACGGCCCGAAGGATGCTACCACAGATACCGCTTTCGGTGCTCTACCACTGGATTCGATCCCACATTTCGGCTCCCTTACCCTTCAATGGCCTCTTCAGGGTTTCGGTATCCCAACGCACCACACCGGGGGCAATCTCGTGGCCCGGCGGCAAATGGCCGTCATCTACCAGTTTGAGAAAATGCGGGGTTTTTAGATCGAGGAGGCGCGCAGCCGTGGTTTCGCTCGCCATCAACGGCGTCGCGGAACTCATTGTTCCGCTGCCTTCGACGAAGACGCAGCCCGTTCCAGAGACACTGCTCAAAAGGGGCCCATAGAAATGGGGCTGGACAATGTTCGGGAATTAGAGATCGGCTGCGGCGCTGACGACTTTAGCACCAGTACTGGTGTAAACTTCGACAGGATAGTTTCCTTGGTGTTTGAGGTATCGCCTGCTTTCACGCCTGTCATCTCAATACCCACCCTGTATGTCGTCGATGGCGGCTGAATCCAGAGCGCTTTGCGAAACACCCAAAGCGCAAAACAGGTCCGCAGGGGTTATATGATATCTGGCATCACTACCCACCTTATACATATGATCTGGTTTTCAGATAATCTGAAATGAGATTACTGGAAGTGTCCGAAGCATCTTACGGACACACAATTGACCAAAACACTCCACACCAACGGACATTTGGCGCTCATTGAAGCGCTCATTTCTGCCCGTAAATCCCAAAATCTCTCACAAGCAGCCTTGGCAGAGCGGTTAAGGTGTCATCAATCGTTCGTCGCACGGATCGAGTCGGGGCAGTGACGTATTGATGTGCCAGAATTGGTGATCATTGCGCGGGCGCTGGATGTTCCTGCGGAACATTTTTTTTGAAGCCGTCATTAAGGCAGTGCCACCTGGTTAACGGATTTAACGACCTGATTTCATTTACCAATCATGCATTCCAGAAAGGATTTTCACGGCTTTGGGTGTGACCGAAACATGATTTTCGCGTCCAAAATTTACTCAACCCCCATACTCAAAATAGCGACGGCTTCACACTGAAAGCACCGTTGTGTAGCCGCTCAATGTACAACCTATGTGTGGATAGTGGATACAAGCTAGAACGAAATGGGCAAACTATGGGTCCCTTCACAATCCGCATAGAGGCCTTCGCTCAGGTCACCCGCATTTTGAAAATCCACATGATCCGCAGGTCATGCAGCCTTCTATCATGCGCAATTCGTATGACCCGCAAGAGGCGCAGGCTTTGCCGCGAGGTGCCCCATTAATCGCCACGACATCGGCTTGAGGGTCCGCTTTTAGCCCCATGCCCTCGCCCGCAAGAAACCCGGTCGAGACCATGTGCTTTTCAATCACCCCGCCAATCGCGGCGAGGATTGATGGCACGTATTTGCCCTGCATCCATGCACCGCCGCGCGGATCAAAGACAGCCTTCAGTTCTTCAACCACAAAGGACACATCCCCGCCGCGCCGGAACACCGCTGAAATCATCCGGGTCAACGCCACGGTCCAGGCGAAATGCTCCATATTCTTGGAATTGATGAACACCTCAAACGGCCGGCGGTGCCCTGCGATGACCAGATCGTTGACAGTGATGTAAATCGCATGCTCGCTATCTGGCCATTTCAGCTTGTAGGTTGCCCCTTCCAGTTCCTGCGGGCGATCCAGCGGTTCGGACATGTAGACCACCTCGGCGCCGTCCTCGCCGTCCCGGATCTGATCCGGCACCTCCGACGGCGATGCTTCCTCGGACACTGACAAAACCGACCCGGTCACATCATTGGGACGGTAGGTTGTGCAGCCTTTGCAGCCTTGATCCCAGGCGGCCATGTACACCTCTTTGAAGTGGTCAAAGCTGATATCCTCGGGGCAGTTGATCGTCTTGGAAATTGACGAGTCAATCCATTTCTGTGCAGCGGCCTGCATGCGGACGTGATCCAATGGGGCCAGGGTCTGGGCATTCACGAAATAGTCTGGCAACGGCGCGTCACCTTTCAGATCACGCCACAGCTGCACCGCATAATCGACCACCTCTTCCTCGGTCCGAGAGCCGTCTTTCTGCAGCACTTTCCGGGTGTAGGCATAGGCAAAAACCGGCTCGATCCCAGAGGAGACGTTGCCCGCGTAAAGACTGATGGTTCCCGTTGGTGCAATTGACGTCAGAAGCGCATTTCGTATGCCATTTTGACGTATCGCGTCTTTTACATCTTCATCCATATGCACCATTGCGCCGCTGGACAAGAATGCATCCGCGTCAAAAAGCGGGAACGCCCCCTTCTCCTTTGCCAGTTCCACCGAGGCCAGATATGCGGCGCGGGCGATTGCATGCATCCAGCGATCGGTCTGACGCGCCGCCTCTTCCGAACCATAACGCAATCCAACCATCAGCAACGCATCGGCCAGTCCGGTCACCCCCAGACCGATCCGGCGCTTGGCTTGCGCCTCGGCCCTTTGTGCCTCGAGCGGAAACCGGGACACATCAACAACGTTATCCATCATCCGCACGGCCACTCCGACAAGATCGGTCAATGCGTTCTCGTCCAAACCCGCCTCAGGGCCAAACGGATCGGACACCAGACGCGCCATATTGATCGACCCCAGCAAACAGGCGCCATAGGGGGGTAATGGCTGCTCTCCACATGGGTTTGTTGCCGCGATTGTCTCGCAATAGCTGAGGTTGTTCATCTGGTTGATCCGGTCGATGAAGATCACACCAGGTTCGGCGTAATCATACGTGGACCGCATGATCCCGTCCCACAGGTCGCGCGCCCGCACGGTGCGGTATACCTCACCGTTGAAAACCAGATCCCAGGGTGCATCGGCCTTCACCGCCTCCATGAACGGGTCCGTCACCAGCACCGACATATTGAACATGCGCAGCCGGGCCGGATCGGCCTTCGCGGTGATAAAATCCTCTACATCCGGGTGATCGCAGCGCATCGTGGCCATCATCGCGCCGCGCCGAGATCCGGCAGACATGATCGTCCGACACATGGCGTCCCAAACATCCATGAACGACAGCGGGCCGGACGCATCGGCCGCCACCCCCTTGACCCCTGCCCCCTTAGGCCTAATGGTCGAGAAATCATAGCCGATCCCACCGCCCTGCTGCATGGTCAACGCGGCCTCTTTCAGCATGTCGAAAATGCCGCCCATACTGTCCGGAACAGTGCCCATGACAAAGCAATTGAACAGGGTTACCGACCTGGCTGTTCCTGCCCCCGCGGTAATCCGCCCTGCAGGCAGGTATTTGAAATCAGCAAGGGCATCATAGAACTTGCTCTCCCATGCTTTCGGATCATCTTCCACCACCGCAAGCGCGCCAGCGATCCGGCGCCACGTATCCTCGACCGTTTTGTCAATCGGGGTGCCGTCGGCGTCTTTGAAGCGATACTTCATGTCCCAGATCTGTTCTGCAATCGGGGCGGCAAAGGCGGTCATCGGCGGGTCCTCGGGGTTGATTCTGGATGCGGCAGCAAGGTTGCCGACGATACGTGTTGGATGGTCACAGGTCAATTGAAAGCAAGACGTGTTACACTACTTTCAGAATCACAAGAAACAGTCTAATGCAGGGCTTACATACTACATATAGGGCCGCGAGTTGGCAAGTACCGTACATCTAGTAAAACTCTCTGTTGGCACCGAAGACGTTGCCGGGCTTGAGGCTTGGCAATCCACGAAACAGGCGCAGACCGATGACGGGCTGCCCCGGCATGTGACCCGGATGTGGCCCAAGCGGGGTGAAGAGATCCTGAATGGCGGTTCGATCTTCTGGGTGATCAAGGGGGTCATTCTCTGCCGTCAGCCTATCCTGCGTCTCGACGAACACCATTCCGCTGATGGCATCCGTCGCTGCGCCATCGTCAGCAAGCCCGGGCTGATCCGGGTTGAAGCGACACCCAAGCGCGCCTTTCAGGGCTGGCGTTACATGGCCCTTTCAGACGCGCCCAAAGACTTGCCTCAGGGACGACAATCAGAAGAGGCGCTGCCGACCGCGCTCACCAAAGCCCTTGCTGATATCGGAGTGCGCTAACCTCACGGTAGGCACTTGATGTTTATGCTCCGCACCTCGGCCCGGCTGCCATCACCAAGGGTTGCGGTGAATGGCGCAGTTGACGACGGCGCACCCAGGGTTGCAACACGGCCAAGACCCGCTTTCACACACCATTGATCCATGCGCTGCACGGCCACGTCCTGCGAGACCATGGATGGAAGATAGGTCAACATGAATTCGGCATTATTCTGAAACATGATATACATGCCAACCCGATCAGCCGGATTGGGAAACTGTTTTGCCAGACGCGCGTCTCTGTTCACCTGCGCCTGTTCGGGTGAGGCACAGCTGGCCAAGACAGCAATTGATGCCATCACACCCAAAACCCGCGCAATCCGATTTTTTGGGAACGCCTGCATTTCAGTTTCCTTTCAAGATAATATCGGTAATTCGCGCTTGGATAGCAGAGATCACGCCGACCGCAACCTGAAATGGCACCGCGCGACGCAGGGAAATCTTTTGCCTATTTCAGGAACCTTGCGACAATCTTGCAAGCACCTCCGCCACCGTCATGACGTCGTCGCGGGTGCAATCAAATTGTCCGACCTGCACCCGGATCACAAACTGCCCCTCATGTCGTGTTTGCGTCAAATACACGCGGCCGTCGTCGTTCACCCGGGTCAGCAAATCCGCCGTCGCCGCGTCGTCGCGATAGCGAAACGTGAAAAGTGACAAGGCAGGCGGAGTGGTGATTTCAAACCCGTCCATGTGGGCAATGATATCTGCCAGTTCCGCTGCCCAGCACACATGATTGCGGATGCGCATCCGCAATCCCTCCAACCCATAGGCACGCAACACGAACCAGATCTTGAGCGCACGGAACCGACGGCCCAGCGGCACCGTCCACTCGTTGAAATTGACGATCTCCTCCTGACCAAGCGTCTGCAAATAGTCAGGGCGCAGCCCCAATGACCGGATTTGCGGGGCCGGGTCAGCCAGAAATTGCACAGCACAGTCGAACTGCACACCAAGCCACTTATGCGGATTGAACACAACGCTATCAGCGCGGTCGACACCATCCCAAAGTTGCCGAAACTCCGGGCAGATCATTGCGGAACCCGCCCAGGCCGCATCAACATGGGTATATAGGTCATGCGCCTTTGCCACGGCTATGCATTCCGCCACCGGGTCAAATGCCCCGATCGAAGTGCCACCAAAACACATCACGACGCCTGCGGGTTTATAACCCGCCACAAGATCAGCGCGGATCGCGGCATCCAACGCCGCAGGGTCCATCCCATGATCATCCGCCGTCGGCACCTTGACCAGATTGGCCTGACCGATCCCCGCGAGCCGCACCGCCTTGTCGACCGAAGAATGCGTCTGCGCCGATGCATAGATACGTAAACGCGGTGCCCCACAAAGCCCTTCGTCAACCGACCGCCAACCCAGCGCACGGTCACGCATTGTCAGCACCGCGCATAAGGTCGCGGTTGTTGCGCTGTCATGAATCGTCCCGGCAAACGCCGGGGCCAGCCCCAATGCATCGCGCAACCAACCCACCATGACCTGCTCGATCTCGGTCGCGGCAGGCGAGGTTTGCCATAACATTGCCTGCGCCGCGATGGCGTTCGCCAATTGCTCGGCCAACATCGATGCGGGCGAAGCGTTGGCTGCGAAATAGGCAAAAAACCTCGGGTGCTGCCAATGGGTTGTGGCGTCGGGTACAATCGCCTCAAAATCCGCAAAGATCGCATCCATCGGTTCCGGCGCCTCGGGCGGTGTTCCGGGCAAACGTGCCGCCGTCGCGCCATATGCCACCTGCGCGCGCACCGGCCTGTCGCGCATTCCGTTGTGATAATCCAAGGCCCAGGCAGCAGCCCGGCGCGACCATTCCAGCAATTCATCATGTGTCATGGGCGCACTAAGCCACGGCAAGCCGCCCGCAGCAAGACACCAGACGCCGGCAATTCCAGCTCTGGCAAGATCGCCCCGCGGCTGCTACCCGATCATTTGAACAGTAAAATCAACCTCCGCGTAAATTCGATAATCATGGACCAGAACCGCACCAGCATGCTCGCCAGCGCCATTGTCATCGGCGGCGGTGTCCTATGGGCATTTTATTGGCTCCCGGTGCGGTATCTCATGGATGCCGGTCTGCCCGGCGCCTGGGGAACATTCGCAATTACGGCAGGGGCCGGGCTGCTTCTTATGCCATTCGCCTTCCGCAACCTGACTGATCTGATCACGGGCGACCGGTTCGCCATTGCCTGTATTGCGCTTGGCGGGGCCGCCTTCGCGCTTTATTCCATCGGGTTCGTCTATGGTCGGGTCGCGATCATCGTCTTGCTGTTTTTTCTCACCTCGGTCTGGAGCACATTGCTCGGACGGTATGTCATGGGCTGGGCCACCCCCCGGATGCGAATCTATGCAATTGTCGTTGGTCTAGCGGGACTGGGCATCATGCTGAGCGCCGATGGCAGCCTGCCAATTCCCCGAAATACTGGCGAATGGATGGCACTCGCCTCTGGCCTTTTGTGGTCTGTCGCAACCACTGGCATGAAATCACGATCAAACCTCAGACCGGTAACAGCCGCATTCGTCTTTGCCCTCGGGGCGGCGGCGGCATCGCTCGTCATCGCATTGACCCTCGCGCCGCTGCCGCACATCGCGGATCTTGGCGCCGCAATCCCATTCGCGCTTGGCACTGGCGGGCTGTGGTGGGGCATTTCGATAGCGGCGCTGATGTGGGCAACCGTCCGTCTTGAACCTGCGCGCGTGGGGATTCTGATGATGTCCGAAGTCCTGATCGGTGCAACCTCAGCAGCGCTCCTGGCGGGCGAGCACCTATCGATATTGGAAATCATCGGCGGCGTGCTGGTGTTCTGTTCAGGGGTGCTGGAAATCTGGCCAATCAAGCAGTCACATGGCGCAAAGAACGCCGTTCAATCCGGATCGCCCTAGATTCCCAGCACCAATTGCAGCGCTTTCAGTTTCTGGCGTTGCTCATCCGTCCATCCGGCCCGCCGTCCCCGGAACAAGGTGGCCTGCGATGCATGGATCAACCCGTCATCCAAAATCTTCAACCCGTTCGCACGCAAGGTCTCCCCGGTTGAGGTGATATCGGCAATCGCCTCTGCCGTTTCGTTCTTGACGGTGCCTTCGGTGGCCCCCTGGCTATCAACCAACTGATAGTCGGCCACCCCGTGATCGCGCAGGAATTCCCGCACCAACCGGTGATATTTGGTCGCAATCCGCAGCCGGAACCCGTGCTGTTCCCGAAAAGCTGCCGCCGCCGCATCCAGATCGTCCAGCGTGTCCACATCGACCCACAGCTGCGGCACAGCGATGATCAGATCCGCCCCGCCAAAGCCCATCGGAGCAAGTTCGGTCACGCGGCTGTCCCAATTGGCCAGTTTTTCGCGCACCAGATCAGACCCGGTGACGCCAAGATGGATGTTGCCAGCCGCCAGTTCACGCGGGATTTCCCCGGCTGAGAGCAAGACCAGCTCTACCCCGTCGATCCCGTCAACCGCACCTGCATATTCCCGGTCGGACCCGGATTTGCGCAGGGTTACTCCGCGCTGCCCGAACCATTGGAAAGTCTTGTCCATCAGCCGTCCCTTGGACGGCACCCCCAGCTTCAGCATGACAATCCCACCACCAGATCGGGCCGGATCACACCGCCCACCGCAGGCACGGCCCGCCCCTGCCCCAGCCGCGCGGTCAGGGCGTCATAACGCCCGCCGGTGGCCACAGGCGGCAGGTCGGGCCGGTCAATGGCGTAGAAACCAAAGACGAACCCATCGTAATATTCCAGCGATGTGCGGCCATAGCTGCCCTCGAATTCCAGCCGCGCCACATCGATCCCCCGCGCGGCCATCGCATCCAGTCGCGCTGACATCCGCCCGACCGCATCGCGCACGGCGGGCATATCAACCGCGATATCGCGCAGCGCGCTCAGCACATTGGGGCAGGTTTCGCGCAAGGACAGGATCGCGTCGATCAGGGCAATCTCTTCGCCTGCGATGGGGGCGGCAGCGGCATCCGCACGCAAGGCGGCGATCCGGGTTGTGACCTCCTCGCGACTGCGCAGCCCGATATCGGGACCGGCGGCGGCAAAAGGATCATCAGCGGCCAGCAATGCCGCGCGGCTGGCAGGCATCGTTCCACCGCCATAGCGTTTCAGCAGCGCCTTGAACCGTCCGGGCCGCCAGATATGGCGCAAGAGTGCGGCCTTACGCGCATCCGTCGTTTGCAACCCACGCACCGCCGCCATCAACACGCCGATATCGCCCGTTGCCGCCCGCACCGGCAGGCCGGCCAACGCATCGGCGATCACCGCAAAAACCTCGGCATCGGCACCAGCGGGGTTCTGGCCGTCAAACACCTCGTACCCCACCTGAACATATTCATTGGCCCGGGCCTCATCGCTTTCCTGTTTACGGAAAACCTTGCCGGAATAGGTGTAGCGGGCGGGATCCGCATGGCTTTCCATATGCATCTGCACAACTGGCACCGTGAAATCCGGACGCAAGACCATTTCGCCGCGCAGCGGATCGGCAGTCAGATAGGCACGGGCGCGGATATCTTCGCCATAAAGGTCCAGCAGCGTGTCCGCCGATTGCAACACATCCGCCTTGACCACCTGCGCGCCATTGGCGGCAAAGTGATCACGCAGGCGGCGGGCTTCGGTGAGGGTTTCAGGGTTTCCAGATGGCACGCAAACGCCTCCATAGTGATCCAATCGCGATTGCGATCATGATCAAACCACCAACGATGTGCCCATGTTCGGCGCTATTCCAACCGAAGATGATGAGCCAGACACCAAGACCGATAACCACAATGCGCCAAATGTAGGCGAAGATCCGATCGAATAAGACATAGGCAATGAACGCAATAGCTTCCTCCACAACCTAACCCTGCCCATCCAAAATCGAACGCACCTTGGCGAGCATATCCTCGCGTGGCACTTCGTATTGGCTGGGCCGGTCCTTCCACTCTTCCAGCGTCGCGTTCTTGGCAATCTCGGCGCCAAGAATAAGGTCCTTGATCTGCACGACACCTTTGTCGAACTCATCCCCGCCCGCGATAATCGCAATGGGAGAGTGGCGCTTGTCCGCATATTTCAGCTGGTTGCCAAAGTTCTTGGGATTGCCCAGATAAACCTCGGCCCGGATGTCGTTGTTTCGCAGCTCCGCAACCATGGTCTGATAGTCCGCCATGCGGTCACGATCCATGACTGTCACGATGACAGGACCTTGCGCGGCGGTGTCGATACGGCCCTTGGCATCCAGCGCAGCCAGCAAACGATCCACCCCAATGGAAACGCCCGTCGCAGGCACTTCCTGCCCGGTGAAACGCTTGACGAGGTCGTCATAACGGCCGCCACCAGCGACGGAGCCGAAATTGCGCGGGCGGCCCTTTTCGTCGGTGATCTCAAAGGTCAGTTCTGCCTCATAGACCGGGCCGGTATAGTAACCGAGGCCACGGACGACGGAGGGGTCAATGACGATGCGGTCGGGGCGGTAGCCTTGGGCCGCAAGAAGATCGGCAACCTGCTCCAGTTCACTGACACCCGTCAACCCAACTTCTGAGTCACCAACAAGCCTTCGCAAATATCTTAACATAATGACGTTTCGGATTTGCCCAGCACTTTCATCGAGTGCTGCTAACTCCCGAGTTGCGTCTCCTTCTTCGTCAACCGTTGAGAAAAAAGCTCGAGTATAATTGCTCGGAATCTGTCCCGTTTCGTCAAGCTCAACCAAATGGTTTGCAATTTCTCCTGACAGTTCAAGGTTCGCATTCACAAAACCCATCACGACCTCGGCCTGCTCGTCACTCAGCCCAGCACCCTTCGTAAAATCTCCGCTCTCATCCTTGCGCCCTTCGCCCAGCAGCGCCCGCACGCCCTCCGGCCCCAACCGATCCAGCTTATCAATCGCGCGCAGCACGATCCCGCGTTCGGCTTCCTTGTCATCGCCGGAAAGCCCCGCGACCTCCATCACCCCATTCAGCACCTTGCGGTTATTCACCCGGATCACATAATCGCCGCGCTCAATCCCGACTGCCTCAAGCGTATCCGCCAGCATCGCACAAATCTCGGCATCCGCAGCCACGCTGCCGGACCCCACCGTGTCCGCATCGCATTGATAAAACTGCCGAAACCGGCCCGGCCCTGGCTTTTCGTTCCGCCAGACCGGCCCCATCGTGTAGCGGCGATAGGGCGATGGCAGATCGTTACGGTATTGCGCGGCCACACGGGCCAATGGGGCGGTCATATCATAACGCAGGGCGAGCCAGTCGCCATCTTCCTCCCACGCAAACACACCCTCATTCGGGCGGTCCACATCGGGCAGGAACTTGCCCAGCGCCTCCACCGTTTCCACGGCGGATGTTTCCAGCGCGTCGAACCCATAGCGATGGTAAACCCCGGCGATCTTTTGCAGCATCTCGGCGCGGGCGGTCACCTCTGCGCCGAAATAATCACGAAACCCCTTTGGCGTCTGCGCCTTGGGGCGGGGCTGTTTCTTTTGCTTGGCCATCACTTTGGTCCCGTCGCTTGCGTTCGGGGGCCGTTTACCGCGCCAATGTCACAGGGGCAATGCGGTCGTGTATTTCAGCTCTTTCAGGCTGAAGGACGACACAACCGATTTCACGAATGGCGAACGCAGCAGGGTATGGGTCATGAAGGCCTCATAAGCCTCAACATCCTTGCAGCGGATTTTCAGGATGTAATCGGCGGTGCCTGAAATCGCATGCGCTTCCATAATCTCGGGATGTGCACGGATGACAGTCGCAAATCCCGCAATCGACGCCTCTGCATGATCGGCCAGACGGACGGTCGCAAAGACACAAAGCCGGACATCCGCCCGTGCCGGGTCGAGCAAGGCCACGCGACCCCGGATCAACCCCAGCTTTTCAAATTCCTGCACCTTGCGCCAAACGGTTGACGTGGCCATGCCCGCCTGTTCGGCCAGATCAGACAGCGACAGACCCGCATCCCCCTGCAAAATCCGCAGCAACCCCACCTCTTGATCAGAAAATTTCATGTTTACGCAATTCCCAACATCATTTTGCCAAAAATACTCAAAACTCAACAGAAACGGAATAGAATTTCGCCAGAAATGAAAGAGCATGGTGAAAAGGAGCTTTCCCATGCCCAAAGATACCACTTACACCTCCCTGCACCCCGATGCCGACGGCTATTTTCCCTATACGGCGGATGATGACGCTGTCTGGGGTGAGTTGTTCACCCGGCAAATGGATTTCCTCCCCGGTAAGGTCGCGCCCGAGTATATTGACGGCGTGACCAAGCTGGGCCTGAACGCAGCCAAGACACCCCAGGTGAAGGATATTGATGCAAGGCTGCACGCACTAACAGGCGCCGGCGCGGAAGGTGTGCCCGCCATCATTCCGCCCTCGCAGTTCTATGACCTTCTCAGCCAACGCAAGTTTCCGGTTGCCACCTTTCTGCGCCGCCGCGAACATATGGACTATATCGAGGAACCTGATCTGTTTCACGAGGTGTTCGGCCATTGCCCGATGCTGACCAACCCGGCCTATTGTGATTTCATCGAAGGGTTCGGCAAACGGGCCAAATCCTTGGGCAAAGGTTACAGCTGGCACATGTTCCGCCTTTTCTGGTTCACGGTGGAGTTTGGCATGCTCCGTACTACGGACGGGCTGCGTGCCTATGGGGCGGGGATCGTGTCCTCCCCGGCGGAGGCTGAAAACGCCATATCCGACCGCGCGCTGATGCAGGATTTTGATCTGCTCACTGTGTTCCGCACCCCCTACCGGATCGATATCGTGCAGCCGACCTATTTTGTGATCGACAGCTTTGATCAGCTGGCGGCCATGCTGGACGCTGATTTCGGCGCACTGATTCATCGGGCAAAGCAAATGGGTGATCTGCCCGCCCTTTTCGAAACCAAGGAAGCCAGCTAAGAGGTGTCATGGCTGATAACACCGCACTGGAAGAACAAATTGCCCACCTCACCCGCACGGTGGAGGAACTGTCGGACATTGTTGCCCGACAGGAAACAGAATTAGCGCTTCTCACCCGCCGTTTATCTATGCTGATGGAACGTGAAGCGACCCGTGAACTGGATGCAGGGGGCACTGTACCCCTCTCCGATCAAAGGCCACCCCACTGGTAGATACCTTTTTTCCTGCTGGTTTGTCGCGGAAACACGCCGATTGCACGAATTACCTTGCTTTTTGATGCAGACAGCCCCACATCAGCCCTGCAGACGTTATCCAACTCGACCCACTGTTCTCCTTTCGGCCACAGTCTTTCGAACTTGCACTGACTAAGCCGGGCTGCCGCAATTCCGTGGGCAGCGCATAATAAAGGAAAACACGATGGCTACTGGCACCGTGAAATGGTTCAACTCAACTAAAGGCTTCGGCTTTATCGCACCTGATGGCGGCGCAAAGGACGTTTTCGTTCATATCTCCGCCGTAGAACGCTCTGGCCTGACCGGCCTTGCTGATGACCAGAAGGTCACATTCGACATCGAAGCTGGCCGTGATGGTCGCGAATCGGCTGTGAACCTCGCCCTCGCATAAGCGCTGGCGACGCGAATAGACCGCGCATGGCATTCTATGCGCGGTCAACGAGCGGCATTTGTTCGCTGATTCCATTACAATTCTGCAATTTTCTTGATTTTGTTGCCGTAACTGCCATTCTATGCTGGCGACGTTAATCTATCGACCACTGTCTCCTTTGCGGCCCAGTCTCTCGATCCAAGTTTGACCGAGCCGGCCCGCTGCAGTCCCGCGAGCGGAAACAAGAAGGAAGACAAGACATGGCTTCAGGCACTGTCAAATGGTTCAACACAACCAAAGGCTACGGCTTTATCGCACCTGATGGCGGATCAAAGGACGTGTTCGTTCATATTTCTGCGGTTGAGCGCTCCGGGCTCACTGGCCTCAAGGACGACCAGAAGGTCAACTTTGATATCGAAGCAGGACGTGATGGGCGCGAAAGCGCGATCAACCTGACTCTGGCTGACTAACAGCTCCTGACAACGCTGCGAAAAGGGCGCCTTCTCCGGGCGCCCTTTTGCATTTGATGCACGCGGTATCGGAAACGGGGCAACCCATTGCGCGAATACGACTAGTCCATCACATATTCAAAACGAACGCGCAGATGATCAAGTTTTTCAAGATCCAGCTTTGCTTTCGGCGGAACCTCAAACAGGCACTGGCGCCCGCAAACCTGTTGTCTTGCGACCAGTTCCTCAACGACGTGGTAATGTGGCCGGTCTGTGTAATCGTCAAAGATGATCTTTGTCCCTGATTCTGCGTTTGCCAAGGACGCCAGAAAGCAGGACACGCGAAAACGTCCGTCCACCAGAACAACATCAATTGATTGGCCATCCTTCCAAGGTGCGTCGGCATATGTCTTGAAATTCTCGCGTTTCCCGAACCCAAGCGGCACGCCCCATTTGCGCAGCGGGCCACAGTCAATCCATTGTATGTCCGCGCGGTCGACGCCGACGCTTTCATGCATCTTTTTCACCCAGTCGGCGCTGGTATCTACTGCCCGGATCTGAGCCTTTGTGTTTTCGGCCATCCAGATCGTGCTCGCCCCGCATCCATATTCAGCATATGACTTGGCACCGCCGGCGACCTGCTTGAACATGCTGTCATCGCCGCCAAACAGGCTTCCCTTCGGGGCCATCAGCTGACGCCCAACCGAGATCAGTTTCAAACCATTGAATTCAAGTAGCGTCTGCGCAAACGACATGTTCGCCTCGTTATTCTTGCATAATGCTGTTCAGGACGTCCTGGCTTACCGCGTTCGTCACTTAGACCGCGGTAAGCCAACAGAGTTAATCCTGCAAGACAAAGGTGACCTTCATGGCGACCCGGTATTCTTCAACCTTACCGTCTTTCACGGTGACTTTCTGATCGGCCACCCAGGCCCCGGTGATCCCTTTCAGCGTCTTGGACGCCTTCTTGATCCCGTTTTCGACAGCATCGTCGAATGATTTTGATGATGAGGCGATGATTTCAGTGACTTTTGCGACTGACATGGTAGCTCCCTCCAGTTGTAGGAGCCTCCACCCTACCCTTAGGCACCGTTCCAGTCCACGTCATCGGCTTTTTCAACGGCCAGCCTGCCATCGGGATAAGGCTGCATCATCGCTTTGGCAGCCTCCTCATCGCTGTGATACCATCCGTCCAACTGGCTTTCTTCCAGGATCACACCCATCCGGTGATGAATGTCGCGCACGTCGGCTGACGGTTCACAGGTGATCGTTGCCACCTGATGCACCTGCACCCCGCCCGGCCCGTTCCAGATGTCGTAGATCGCCGCAAAATAAAGCAGCCCACCATCCTTGCGCGTGATCCGCCAGGGTTGCTTGCGCAGCTTCTCGCCCGTCCATTCATACCAGCCATCAACCGGCACAACCGCCCGTTTCACATCGGCAAAGGCTGATTTGTCAAACACGGTTTCAGAACGGGCATTCACAATCGTTTCCATCACCGGACGCCCCCGCGCATTGACGCGGCCCACCGGGATCAACCCCCAACGCATATGCTGTGCGCCCTCCGGGGTCAGGGTAACCACCTCTTGCCCCGGCGCGATATTCCGGCGGGGCGGATCGCTAATCCCTGCCACCTGTTGTGTCAGAAAAAGCCGCCCGGGCATCAATCCACACCCTTCAACAGATCAAGAACCGTTGGCCCGATTGCGCTCACGATCACCCGAACCCCTTCGGCATTGGGATGGATGCCGTCGGCCTGCATGAATTCTGACATGCCTTCCCCCATGCCAGAAACAGCCCGCAAACCGGCAGCAAAATCCGGATAAAGCGGAATGTCATACTGCGTTGCAAGTTCGGCATACATCCCTTCAAATTCAGCTTTGTAATCAAGACCGTAGTTGCCGCCCACGGACAATCCGACCAGTAACATCTCAACGCCAGCCTCCTGCCCCGCCGCCAGAATCCCATCCAGATTGGTCCGGCTCACCGCCGGGTCGATCCCACGCAGATAATCATTGCCACCAAGGGTCACGATCATCGCATCCACTTCTGGCGTCAGGGTCCATGCCGCGCGGCTGAGCCCGCCTGCCGTCGTATCGCCGGACACCCCCGCATTCATCACGGCCACGTCAACACCCTGATCCCGCAGCCATTCCTCCAGCTGCGGCACGAACCCGTCCTCTTGCGGCAACCCGTACCCCGCGGTCAGACTGTCACCCAGGGCTGCAATGGTCACGGTTTCGGCCTGTGCCACACCAGTTGTTATCAAAACCGTTGCAACGAGCTTGCTGATAGGGCGAGCCACCCCATATGAAACTGAAACAACCTGTTTAGAGGCACGCGCAATGACCGACCCCGTCCTGACCATTTCAGAGGCCAACCTGTCGCTTGACGGGAATGCAGGCCGGGTGGACATCCTGCATGACATCTCGCTGAGTGTAGCAGGCGGGGAGACATTGGGCCTTGTCGGGCCAAGTGGATCGGGCAAATCATCGCTCCTTATGCTGATGGGCGGGCTGGAACAGGCCACATCGGGCCGGATCACAGCCCTTGGGCAGGATCTGACCGCAATGAACGAAGACCAGCTTGCGCTCTTTCGCAGGGACAATATGGGGGTGGTTTTCCAATCTTTCCACCTGATCCCCACCATGACTGCGCTGGAAAACGTGGCAACCCCGCTGGAACTGGCCGGTGCGCGGGACGCGTTTGACCGGGCAGAGGCGGAGTTACGGGCCGTTGGACTGGCCGACCGGATGGATCATTACCCCAGCCAGATGTCAGGCGGCGAACAGCAGCGGGTCGCACTCGCCCGTGCCTCTGCCCCCCGCCCCCGCCTTTTGTTGGCGGATGAACCGACAGGCAATCTGGACGAAACCAACGGGCAGGCGATTATCGATCTGCTCTTTGATCTGCGCGACCGGCATGAGGCCACCCTGATCATGGTCACCCATTCAAATGAATTGGCCAGCCGCTGCGACCGCGTTGTGCGCCTGCGCGACGGGCGGATTGATGACGCCATGGCAAAGGCCGCTGAATGAGCCTTGCCGTTGCATCCCGCTTTGCCGCCCGCGAATTGCGCGGCGGTCTGCGCGGCTTTCGCGTGTTTCTGGCCTGTCTCGCACTTGGCGTCGCTGCGATTGCGGCTGTCGGTACCGTCCGGGCCGGGATTGAGGAAGGGTTGAAGCGCGATGGGGCCGCGCTGCTCGGCGGCGATGCGGAGGTTGAATTCACCTATCGTTTCGCCCGCGATGACGAATTGGCTTGGCTCAACACCATCGCAGATCAGATATCTGAAACCGTCGATTTCCGATCAATGGCGGTGGTGGACCGGAATGGAACCACCGAACGCGGGCTGACCCAGATCAGGGCGGTTGATGACGCCTACCCGCTCATCGGGCGGGTAGAGCTTGACCCGGATATCCCACTTGACGCCGCACTTACCGATTACGGCGGGGTCATGGAACGGGTGCTGGCCGACCGTTTAGGTCTGACGCCCGGTGACGCATTTCGTCTGGGCGAACAGGATTTCACCCTACGCGCCATTCTTGACCGATACCCGGACAATGCCGCTGGTGGCTTCGGCCTTGGGCCGCGCACGATTGTGCTGACCGATGATCTCACCAATTCCGGTTTGATCGCCGAAGGCACGCTCTTTTCCACCCAATACCGGCTTGATCTGCCCACCAGGGCCGACCTGCAAGCGCTGGAGGATCAGGCAGAGGCGCAGTTCCGCGACAGCGGCTTGCGCTGGCGTGACAGCCGCCGGGGTGCTGGCGGCGTTGCGCAATTCGTGGACCGGATCGGGGCCTTCCTGATCCTTGTGGGTCTTTCTGGTTTGGCGGTGGGTGGCGTTGGTGTCTCTGCCGCAGTGCGCGCCTATCTGGCGGGCAAGACCGGGGTGATTGCGACACTGAAAACACTGGGGGCCACGCGCTCCACGATTTTCCAGACCTACTTTATTCAGGTCGGCGTGCTGACGCTACTGGGCGTGGTGATCGGGTTGATCCTTGGGGGCGGCCTGCCGGTTCTCTTTGCACCATTGATCGAAGCGCGATTGCCGATCCCCGCGGCCTTCGCCATCTATCCCGGCCCGCTGGTTGAGGCGGCGGTTTACGGGGTGCTGGCGGCGCTTGTCTTCACCCTCTGGCCGCTGGCAAAAACCGAAGACATCCGCGCCGCGACCCTCTTTCGCGACGCATTCGCCAGCTCGGCGCGGCTACCAGCATTCAAATACCTGATCACAATCGCCCTGTTGCTGGCGGCACTGATCGGGGCAGCAATTTGGTTTTCCGGAACTATGTTCCTGACGCTGTGGACCGCTGGCGGTATCGCGGCATCGCTGTTCATTCTGGTCCTTGCCGCATGGGTAATCCGCTGGATCGCACGCCGCCTGCGCCGCCCGACACGGGGGCGGCCAGCCCTGCGGCTGGCCTTCGGCTCCATCGGCGCGCGAGGGGGTGAGGCGACATCGGTTGTCCTCTCGCTTGGCCTTGGGCTGGCCGTGCTGGCCGCTGTTGGGCAGATTGATGGCAACCTGCGCAATTCCTTCAGCAATGAGCTGCCAGAGGTCGCGCCCAGTTACTTCTTTGTCGATATCCAGCCCGACCAGATCGACGGGTTTCAGGCGCGGCTGGATGGCGACGCGGCGGTCAGCCGGGTTGATACCGCGCCGATGCTGCGCGGGATCATCACGCAGATCAACGGACGGCCTGCCAGCGAAACGGGCGGTGATCACTGGGTCCTGCAAGGGGATCGGGGGATCACCTATGCAGGCGCGAAACCCAAAGGCACCGAAGTCACCCAAGGCACATGGTGGGAGGCAGACTATATCGGCCCGCCGCAGATCAGCTTTGCCGAGGAAGAAGCGGTCGAGATGGGCCTGCAGATCGGTGACAGCATGACCGTGAATGTGCTGGGGCGCGATATCACAGGCGAAATCACCAGCTTTCGAAATGTGAGCTGGGAAGATGCCGGGATCGGCTTTGTACTGGCCATGAACGATAGCGCGCTGGCGGGCGCACCCCATAGCTGGATTTCCACCGTCTATGCCGAGGAAGAGGCCGAGGCGGCGATCCTGCGCGATCTCGCCACCGCCTATCCCAACATCACGGCGATAAGGATCCGCGACGCGATTGATCAGGTGATCGAACTGGTGGGCGGCATTTCGGCGGCCACGCGCTATGGCGCGCTGATCACGCTGGTCACCGGGTTTCTGGTGCTGATCGGGGCGGCAGCGGCGGGTGAACGGGCCCGTACATTCGAGGCGGCTGTGCTGAAAACCATCGGGGCCTCACGCCGCCGGATCATGACCAGCTTTGCCTTGCGGTCGGCCCTGTTGGGTCTGGCGGCCGGGATTGTCGCCTTGGCGGCGGGCATATTAGGTGGCTGGGCCGTGGCGATATTCATCATGGAAACCGACTACACCGTGATCTGGTCGAATGCGTTGCTGATCGTGGGGGGCGGTGTTATGGCCTCCACGCTGGCGGGGCTCGCCTTTGCCTGGCGTCCCCTTGCCGCGAAACCGGCACAAGTGCTGAGAGCCCGTGAATGAACGATCCTGCGTTTTTTGGCTATGGTAGTCTGGTCAATCTGGCCACGCATGATTACGCGGATCCGCGCCCTGCGGCCTTGCGCGGCTGGCAGCGGGTCTGGCGCACGACAAATCTGCGCGATGCCGCATATCTGTCGATTGAACCGGCCAATGACAGCACGTTGCACGGGCTGGTCGCACGGGTGCCCGGCGCCGATTGGGCCGCACTTGACCAGCGCGAGGCTGCATATCGGCGCCATGACGTGACCCCGGTGGTGCATCACAACGGTCCAAAGGCGCCAACGGCGGTCTATCAGGTCAAGCCCGAACACAATGCCGATGGCGCGCATCCCATCCTGCTCAGCTATCTCGATGTGGTGGTGCAGGGCTACCTGCGGGTCTATGGGCACAAAGGCGTGCGCGACTTCTTTGCCACGACAGCCGGATGGGATGTGGGCATACGCGATGACCGGGCGCAGCCGATCTATCCAAGGCACCAGCCGCTATCGGCGGATGAAAAGTTGCTGGTCGACCGCAGCCTAGCGACGGTGATGAAATAGACTCATCAACCGCGCCTGCCGCTGGAACGGCGCGCGCGTTTTTGGCGGCTGGCCAC
The DNA here is from genome assembly GCA_947500055.1 of uncultured Paracoccaceae bacterium. GTDB lineage: Bacteria > Pseudomonadota > Alphaproteobacteria > Rhodobacterales > Rhodobacteraceae > Yoonia. Next base: position 158,569 of record CANMQO010000009.1, on the reverse strand, counting down.
CCGCCCCGATCACCCGCAGCGCCAACAGATAGGCAATCGCCGCAAACACGGCGCCACCCAGATACTGGCCTATCAGGACACCCGGCGCGCCAAACATATTGGCCCCGACAATAACAAAGGGGATCGTGCCAAGCGTATGCCGCCCCCAATTGACGGTTGTGGAATAAAACGGGTGGCCCAGATTGTTGAACGCCGCATTGGACACAAACAGCACCCCGTTGAAAAAGAACATCAGCGACAGCGGGCCTGCAAAAAGAAAGACCAGCGTCAGGGCAATCCCGTCCAGTTCAAAGACTGATGCAAGCAGCGGGCGGGCCAGAAAAAGCAGGCCTGAGACAACAACCACAACCATGGCCGTAAAGATCATCCCATCGCGGAATGCGCCCCTGACCCGTGCATGCAGCCCGGCCCCGGCATTTTGCCCGATGATTGGCCCGATGGCCCCGGACAGCGCGAAGATGATCCCGAACCCCACTGGGGTGATGCGGCCCACGATCGCCATGCCCGCAACGGCCTCTTCCCCATAGGCGGCCATGGCGCGGGTGACATAGGCCTGCCCGATGGGCGTGGCCAGTTGTGTCAGGATTGCAGGCACCGCGATGGCCAGAATGGGCCGCAAATCCAGGTGCAGGCTTTGGACCGAAGGGCGGTCAAGGCCCCCATGATTGCGGATCAAGGGGACCAGCGCCACACCTGCAATCGTGAGCCGGGCACAGACGCTGGCCATCGCAGCGCCCGTCAATTCAAGGTCGAGCCCGAAAATCAGGATCGGGTCCAGCACCGCATTGGCCAACCCACCCCAGATCGTAGCCATCATCGCCCGGCGCGCATCGCCATGGGCCCGCAGGATCGCCCCGCCAATCATGCCCACCATCAGGAAGGGCAGCGATGGCACAATGATCTGCAGATAATGCACGGCCAGATCCAGCGTCTCATCCGAAGCGCCGAGAAGGGTCACAAAAAACCGCAGGTTCAGCCAGACAAGGGCGGCAAAGATCGCCCCGAAAACAACGCCGTAGATAAGTGAATTGGTCGCACGCCTGCGCGCCTCATCCTCGTTCCCCGCACCCAAGGCACGCGCCACAAGCGCACCTGCCGCAATCGCCATACCAATCCCGAAAGATGTGGTGAAAAACAGGATCGCCCCGGCATAACCCACCGCCGCCGCCAGTTCCGCCTTGCCCAACATGGAGATGAAAATCATGTCGACAAGATCGACAACAAAGATCGCGATCAGCCCAACCGAGGCCGTGAAGGACATGATCGAGATATGGCGGAACAGGTTGCCTTGGGTAAACTTCGCCTGTGCGTCCGCCATGCTCAAACAGGCCCCATACCGTTACATGAGGATCAGCCTAGCCGCGTTCGGCCGCCGGGCCAAGCGTTCAGATCTGCGGTTTGGTCTGCAAAAGCGGCATGACATCGGCCATTTCGGGACCGCGTTCGCGCCCGGTCACGGCCTTACGCAGTGGCATGAACAATTGCTTGCCCTTACGCCCGGTTTCCGCCTTCACTGTCGCGGTCCAATTGCCCCAGGTATCTGCCGTATAGGGCGGGTTACCCAGCAGAGAGAAGGCTTGCGCGACAAAATCCTTGTCCTCATCCGCGATCAGTGGGGTCGCCCCGTCCCGGAACAGCGCCCACCAGCCCGCCACATCATCCAGCGTATTGATATTGTCGCGCACCACCTGCCAGAATGCATCTGCCAGATCAGCGGGCACGCCAGCCGATGTTAAAACATCGGCCACGTCGCCGCTGCTGAGTGTGCCCAGATGGCGCGCGGTGAGGGGTTTGAGGTCTTCGGCATCAAATTTGGTCGGCGCGGAGCCGAATTTGGAGATGTCGAACCCATCCACAACCTCTTGGATATCCGACCGCAATTCGACCGGATCCGACGACCCCAACCGGGCCATCAGTGACAGGATCGCCTGCGGGGCAATCCCGTTTGTACGCAGGTCTTTCAAGGCAAGAGTGCCCAGCCGTTTCGACAGCGCCTCGCCCTGCGGGCCTGTCAGCAGGGAATGATGTGCAAAGCGGGGCACGGCCCCGCCCAGCGCCTGTATAATCTGGATTTGCGTGGCCGTGTTGGTCACATGGTCCGATCCGCGCACGACGTCGGTGATCCCCATCTCGGTATCATCCACGACAGAGGCGAGGGTATAAAGAATCTGCCCGTCATTCTTGAACAAAACCGGATCACTGACGGATGCCGCATCGATGGAAATATCGCCGATGATCCCGTCTGCCCATTCGATCCGTTCCTGATCCAGCTTGAACCGCCAATGCGATCCGCGCTCGGCCCGCAGCGCGTCTTTCTCAGCCTCTGACAGGTCCAGCGCCGCCCGGTCATAGACCGGCGGTTTGCCCATATTCAGCTGCTTCTTGCGCTTCAGGTCCAGTTCAGTCGGGGTTTCGAAACATTCGTAAAGCCGCCCCATATCGATCAGCCGCTGCTTAGCCGCCTCGTACCGATCCATCCGCCTGGACTGATATTCCATCCGGTCCCAGCTGATCCCCAGCCAGGTCAGATCATCCTTGATTCCTTGGATATATTCATCTTTTGACCGTTCCTGATCGGTGTCATCGATCCGCAGGATAAACTGCCCGCCCGCCTGCCGGGCGATGGCATAGTTAAACAGCGCGGCGCGCAGGTTGCCGATATGCAGCCAGCCGGTCGGGGATGGGGCGAATCTGGTTGTGGTCATGGACGTTCTCCTGCTTTCGCTGGCTTTGACCATGGCAAGGGTCGGATGTCCAGTTTCGGGCTGCGCAACACGCCTGTTTCCGCGAATCGTCGCAACAACCAGTTAACGCGGGGGATTGGCGGGATTCGGCGGTCGGCAATGCGTCGGCGATACGTCGGCAAAACGTCGGACCCCACCGCACGCAGATGCCTGATGAACGAGGCGCACGGTGTCACTGCTCCCGCGGCCCAGCACCCACCCGGATCACGAAGCTTTTTATTGTCTTGCCACTGCGACGCACTACGCTTGAGGTCATAACCCAACAGATGAGGACACCCCGATGATGCTGACACGCCGCCAAACCCTGCTGTCCGGTGCCGCCTTGCCATTGGCCGCCGCCCCTTCTGTCACGCTGGCCGATGGTCATGCCACCACGTCCATGCCCACCCACCGCGATTTCACCCTCGGCGATTTCAAGGTGACGACCCTGCTTGCGGGCAGCCGCAGCGTGGACAACCCGCACCAGATCTTTGGCCTGAACGTAGAGGCCGCCGAATTTGAAGAGGTCAGTGCCGCCAACTTCCTGTCCACCGATGCTGCCCAGTTTTTCTTTACTCCCACGGTCGTGAACACGGGGGCTGAGGTGATCCTGTTTGATACCGGCCTGAACCCCGCCGGAACCACCAAGGCGCTGAAGGCTGCCGGTTATACCGCCGACCAGGTTACCCATGTCGTCATCACCCATATGCATGGCGATCATATCGGCGGGCTTGCCGATGATGCAGGGGCGGAGACGTTTACCAACGCGGCCTATGTCACAGGGCAGGTCGAGTATGACGCCTGGGCCAAGGCCGAAAATGATGGGTTTGAGGCGAAAGTCCGCCCGCTGGCCGAGAAGTTCAGCTTTATCCAGCCGGGTGATGATGTTCGGTCAGGGATCACAGCGGTGGAGGCTTATGGCCATACCCCCGGCCATATGGGGTACATGCTGGAAAGCGGTGGGAAACAGCTGTTTTTGATGGCTGATCTGGCCAACCACTATGTCTGGTCAGTGGCCTATCCCGATTGGGAGGTTCGGTTTGACATGGACAAACCCGCTGCTGCGGCCAGCCGCAAGCGCCTGATGGACATGGCCGCCGCCGACAAGTTCCCGCTGATCGGCTATCACATGCCCTTCCCCGGCATGGGCTATATCGCCCCGCGCGGTGAGGGCGGTTACCACTATGTGCCGCATAGCTATCAGATGATGTGATTTGCGGCGTATCAATCAGATCTGCATCATCCAACACGGTTTGACACGCAGCGGGTCGCGCTGAAACGGCGTGGCCCGACAGATGTTTGACACGAAGGATCTGATTTTCAATATCTCGGACACCTTGGGGTCGCGCAATACTGGCCGAAATGTCAGATATCGCTTACGTACTTTAGAGCATCAGCAGGAGTTGCTTTAGCGGCGACTTTGCGGGGTAGAACTGACCTTCGCTATAGTTGCGTCAATGGCAGCTTTCAAAATACTAAGTATTATTCAAGTCGTCCTTCCGATAGACGGCTAAGCGCAAGACTTGTGCGGAATAGAGTTTGAAAGGAGCCTTTTGGTGCCCAGTGACGGTTTTCCTGAACCAGTTTTGAGGTATGTGAGGTCGGGCGACAACACTATCGACTATGCAGCTCGCTCGGGCTTTTGCAAAGATACCTCCAAAGCGCTTGTCGAAATAGCTGATGCACGTGGCTGGCTGTTTCGACCGAGGCAGCAGTTGCTGATGAAGGAGTTCGATGACAACTTGCTCGTAGGCTTCTTCGAATTTGCAGAAAACTCCCAGCTGACTTGGGTTGAGGTGGAATTTGAACCGTTGGCATTCAAGCCGCTGGCTTGGGAGATCATTTACGGAAAGACCATGAAGTGGGACCTCGATGCCCGTGCGGACAAGGTGACGCGTGTAGAGGTGCCCATGTTCAAGAGCGCGCGGTGGTCAGATGCTGATCTTTCTGCCGAGGAAAATGCTGTCAAAACACTTAACACGCTAGATGAAATAGCTCACCAACTACCGACGGAGTCCTCGTTTTCAGATTTCATTCAGGAGGCGGAGTACCCTGCTTTGTATCGAGCTGCTGAAGCGGTAAGCCTTATTTTGGAAGGGAAACACTCTGCGGCACGAGAACTGGCAGAGGCAATCCTCATGGGCAAAGTCTCTCGGTCAGGTCTAGTGGTTGAAAATGAAGTTCTGAGCTGGCTAGAAAAAATCGCCTAAGCGTCCTGGCACAAGCGGACGTCTATCCATAGCGCAGCATCTTGCGCTTTGGCTCGTTCGAGACCTTCACAGCATCCCGCGCGAAGATCAGGTATTTCATTTTGGGTCAATGCCGCGACGTGAAGTTCTAAGTTAGGTCGCGCTCACCGGCCAGCGGGTGCCAAGGTCTTCCAACCCGGCTTGCACGATCTCTTCGACCACATCCATATCCACATCGGCCAGCTTGTTGATGTAAAGGCAGGATTTGCCCAGTTTGTGCTTGCCCAACCGGTCGAGAATATGCCCGAAATCGGCATAGCCGGGCATGATATACAACACCAGATTGGCCTTGCGCGGACTGAAACCGGTGGCCATGAAATCCCCTTCACGCCCGCTTTTGTAAGTGTAGTGATACTGCCCGTAGCCGATCAAGGTTGGGCCCCACATACGCGGCTGCCAACCGGTCACACGGCGGAACATCTTGTCCAGCGTTTCTGCATCGGCCCGGCGCGTTGGATGATCCACAGCGGCGATGAAATCATCGACTTTCACGTCGGTCTGTTTGGTCTTGTTAACTGCCATGGCACTTCCTCCCTTTTGGGAAAGACTAACACAGTTTTGAGTTAACTGCTTATCAACCACATGATTCTAATTTGTTTCAAAAGGTCTGCCCTCTTTTACCGCCCAGACGCCGGTTGGTGCGCCCAGAACGGGGCTTGTTGTCTGGGACAGATATTTGCCCTTGTTCTCAAGTTGAATGGTGATCAGCCGCAGGATCTCTCGCGGGTCACGATCTAGCAGGAAAGTGGGCAATTCGACGTCACCCGTGGTGGCCGCGAAACGCAAACGGGTGGTGTTTGGGGACATGCCCGTTTGCGTAACGCTGGTCAGATCAGCCCAATTTATGATTGTCGGTTCCGTCGCGCCCCTTGCGGGGTAGATCACCAGCCTGTCAGCCGAGATCGCAAGCCGTGTGCGTGGTGCCGTCCACCAAAACGCAGCCCAAAGCCCGGAACCCAGCATCCCCGGCCCGCCCAGCAGAAAGATCAGATCGCCAAAATCAAAGCGCGGCGGAAACCCCAGCCAGAGCCACAAACCCGTCAGGGGCAAGCCGATAATGGCAAGTATGGCACCCCCAAGGCATCGCCGATTACTGGTTTGTTTGATCTCAACCGGGCCTGACATGCCCGACCTTTAACCATCCGATGCGATTTGCCCAGCGTCAATAAACCGTTCCCACGCATCCCGCACAAAGGCACGCCGGAAGGAATGTCCGCCTTCGAACATGCAAAACTCCAGCACGTCACCGCTGGCATTCCGGTTCCCCTGACAATCCAGCCCCGGCCCGGCCCGTTCATAGCTTTCGCTGAAACTACCGACCTGTTGATAGAATGTCATCGCCTCGCCCACATCGCCTTGCCGTGTGTTGGCGATAGTCCGACCCTGTAGCGGGACGGTCCGGTCGCTATCGCCATGCATATGGATGATGCTGGCGGCAGGCGTGGCGCAATTCGCGGGCGGTTCCATCCAGAACGTGCCCGAGACAGGGGCAAAGCCGCCCGCCAGATCAGGCCGCACGCATGCCAGGTTCCAGACTAGCATGCCGCCAGCGGAAAACCCGGTGATCATGATCCGGTCATTATCAAACCCGTAGGTGGATTTCAGATCATCAATCACGGCGGCCACATAGTTGAAATTGGCGCGACCATCCCCCGCATTGCCACCGGGGGCATTGGGCAATTGCCAATCATCGCCCGGCCCGGCATCGAGGGCGACAAAAGCCAGCCCCATATCTGTCGCCATCCGTCGGAACCGCTGATTACGCATGGTCCCGTTGGCCGTGCCGCGATAGCCATGGGCGAACAGGATGGCGCCGGTTGGCCGGCTCTCGGGGACATCAATCCGGTAAAAGCCGCCGGGGACGGCGCAATCGGTCTGTACGCCACAGGCTTGGGCCGGTTGAAAGCTGAGGAGGAGGGCGGCGACGGCAATAAGATATCTCATGGAATGTCCTGTACAAATTTGCTGAACTATTCCCAAGACCACCCTTTTGCGCAAATCACGACCCTGTGTGAAGCGATGGTTCAACCGTCTTCGCGGCTATACTCCGCAACCATCTGATCAAAACGCTGCCGATAGGTTTGCAGCCGCTTGCCATCTTTCTTGCTGCTCAGAAACGGTTTGCGTTTACCCGTGACCAGAATGTCCTTGTCACCCAGCCGGTAGGACAGTTTTTGATAGGCCGCCAGTTCCGCGCAGCGAATGTCGGGCCGTTTCGCACGCAGATAGGCATATTCCGCCGTTTCAAATGTGCTGGGCAGCAACAGGTCCTGCAAAGCCGTGCAATTGGCCAGTGGGCGCAAACCGTCCGACGTCACAGCGGTGGCCATGACCTGCAATTCACGTAGCGCGGGCATGGCGGCAAGCGGTGCAAGCGTATCGATCTTCTGTATGCTGTTCATGCCACCACTGATCAGAAGGGCCTTCAGGCAGTCCATGCGCCCCAGCGGCGACAGGTCATTTGCATGGCGAATGTCGTCAAGCGACAGCACGTCAAGCGGCAGCGTCGCCAGCGGCGACAAATCGGACAGCTTTTGCACCCACCAGAGGTTCAACCGGCGCAGGCGCGGCATATTCTGGACCGGCGCAAGCGTTGTGGTGCGCAGCCCCTTGAAGCCCAGATAGATCACATCGACCAATTCGCAGAGATGGGTCAGCTCTTTTTCATTCACCGAAAAGCAGAACGCGCCCTGCCCTTGAACGGGGGCGTTCAGATCAAGGATACGGTGCAATGTGCCATCAACGAACACATGGCCACCCTTGCCTTCGGGCACCCGTGCAGGGCCGCGCGCGTTTTCTGCATCCTGCGCCAGTTGACCCAGAAGCGGGAAGTCGGGTTTAGCTGCCATCCCGCCATCTGTTCACAATCGGATAGCGCCGGTCAAGCCAGAAGGCCCGATTCGACAGGCGCGGGCCGGGGGCGGACTGAAACCGTTTGTATTCGCTGATATAGATCAGCTGCTCGACCTTTTTGACCACATCCCGGTCATAGCCTGCAGCGACGCAATCAGCGACCGATGCCTCATCATCGACCAGCATCTTCAGAATGCCGTCAAGGATGTCATAAGGCGGCAGGCTGTCTTCGTCCTTCTGGTCCGGGCGCAGTTCGGCAGATGGTGGTTTGTCGATGATCGCCACGGGGATCACCTCACCCGCCGGACCTTTCATCCAGTCCCGGTGATTGGCGTTGCGCCAACGGCAGGATTCGAAGACGCGGGTCTTATACATATCCTTAATCGGGTTATAGCCACCCGCCATATCGCCGTAGATTGTGGCGTAGCCCACCGCGACCTCGGACTTGTTCCCGGTGGTAAGCAACATTTCGCCGAACTTGTTGGACTGCGCCATCAGCAAAAGACCCCTGATCCGGGATTGGATGTTTTCTTCCGTCAGGTCGGCAGGCATATCGCCGAACAGCGGGGCAAGCGCCTCGGTCACCGCCGCGCGCGGACCCGCGATGCTGACGGTGTCGTATTTGACGCCTAGTGCCATGGCAGCCGCAGCCGCATCATCCAGCGATTCTTGCGAGGTGTATTCCGACGGCAGCATCACACAGCGGACGTTTTCCGCCCCCAGTGCATCGGTGGCAATCGTCGCCACAATTGCACTGTCGATCCCGCCTGACAGGCCCAGTAACACCTTTTTGAACCCGGTCTTGCGCATGTAATCGCGTAAGCCTTCGACCATGACCCGGTAATCCTGTTCCAGACTGTCGGGCAGGGTCGCCTTGTCACCCGGCAGCGCCTCCCACCCGTCATCGGTCAACTGGAAATCCACATGGGCGATCTGGCTGTCAAAAACCGGCATTTGCATGGCCAGCTTGCCACCCCGGTTCAGCACGAATGACCCGCCATCAAACACCTGATCATCCTGCCCCCCGATCAGGTTAAGATATACAAGCGGCACATTATTTTCGACAACACGGGACACCATATTGTTCATGCGAATCGAGAATTTATCGCGGAAATAGGGCGAGCCATTGGGCACCACCAGCACCTCTGCCCCGCTTTCGGTCATCGCCTCGCAGACATCCGGATACCAGGCATCCTCGCAGATCGGGCAACCGATGCGGATGCCGTTATCAATGCTGAAAGGCCCTGCAATTTCATCGCTTTTGAACAAGCGGACCTCATCAAATACATTGAAGTTCGGCAGGAAGTGCTTGCGCATGGTCGCTGTGATCTTGCCGTCCTTGAGGATGAAATAGCAGTTGAACAGCCGGTCCTCTTCGAACATCGGACCGCCAATGGCCAGTGCGGGCCCGTCCGCACAATCCAGCGCAAGCGTGCGGATATGCAACATGGCATCAGCGACAAATGCCGGTTTGGTCACCAGATCCTGAGTCTGGTAGCCGGTGATGAACATCTCGGGCAGCGCCACAAGATCGGCCCCGGCGGCCTTGCCTTCTGCCCAGGCCGCCCGGGCCTGTTCCGCGTTCCCGGCAATGTCCCCCACAGTGGGGTTCAGCTGTGCCATGGTTAACCGAAATATTTTTGTCATAGTTTTGTCCCAATGCGCTGCAATGCATGTAGCAGAATGAAACGCGGTGGAAAGCCGATTGGTGGAAGATGTGCCCAATCGCCCATGATAAGCGTTGTCAGCTTAATGCCCCTGATCTAGGCTTCGCCAGCAGGGAGTGAATGGAGAGAGTGATGAGCATGTTTGATTTACCCAAGGCCGCGACGGTAGCATGCCTCACCGTGGGGCTGGCTGTGGGTGCCCAAGCGCAAACAGTGCAGACAAAACAATATGATGACGGTGGCGTTTACGAAGGAACCTTCGTCGACGGCAAACAGGATGGCACTGGCACATATCGTCTTCCCAACGGCTTTGAGTACACGGGCGAATGGGTCGCCGGCGAGATTCGCGGACAGGGAACCGCCCGTTTTCCGAACGGATCGGTCTATGAAGGTGAGTTTGCAGCGGGCAAGCCTGCGGGTCAGGGTCGAATCACATTTACCGATGGCAGCACCTATGAAGGCGCCTGGGTCGACGGCAATATGACAGGCGAAGGTGTGATGACTTACGCCAATGGCGTTGTGTATGAAGGTGCGTTCCGCAACGCCATGCATAATGGCCTCGGCACCATGACAAGCCCTGATGGATATATCTACGAAGGAAACTGGATCAACGGCGTCAAGGAAGGCGCAGGCAAAGTGACCTATGCGGATGGGTCCGTCTATGAAGGCTCACTTGTTGCAGGCGAACGCGACGGCACCGGCACGATGACAATGACTGACGGCATCACCTATGCGGGCGAATGGGTTGATGGCCGGATCGAAGGCTCTGGCGTACTGACCCAGGCCAATGGCAATGTGTATGAAGGCACGCTGGTTGACGGCAAGCGTCAGGGCGAAGGCAAAATCAGCTATGCCAATGGCGATCTTTACGAAGGCGGGTTTGTTAATGACCGCCGCCACGGCACCGGTACATTCACCGGTACGGACGGCTATGTTTACGTGGGTGAATGGGACGCGGGCCAGATCGCTGGCAGTGGCGAAGTCACCTATCCTGACGGGTCTGTCTATGTTGGCACCTTTGCTGACAACGTTGCCAATGGTGCTGGCAAGATCACTTATCCCGACGGCTCGGTTTACGAGGGCAATTGGGAAAACGGCGTGATCAACGGCGAAGGTGTTGTGACCTACGTGAACGGGCTTGTTTACGAAGGGGCCTTTCTGGACGGCAAGACCCATGGGCAGGGCAAGATGACCTATGCCAACGGTTATGTTTACGAAGGCGAGTGGGCCGATGGCCAGCGCAATGGTGAGGGCCGCGCGACCTATGCTGATGGGACAGTTTATGTTGGCACGTTCAAGAATGGCCAGCGTGATGGCAAGGGTGAAATCACCATGCCCGACGGGTTTGTCTATGCAGGTGATTGGGTCGAGGGTGAAATCAATGGCGAAGGCACCGCCACCTATTCCAATGGTGATGTCTATGTCGGCACATTTGTCCGCAGTCGCCGCGAAGGCGAAGGTACGATGACATTTGCAGATGGTCGCGAAAGCAGCGGCATCTGGTCCGATGGCGCCTTGGTGTCAGAGACAAGCGACGGCAACTGATTTCGGTCGCCCCTCTGCCACCGGCAAAGGGGCACCGCAGTTGGCATCAGCCATAGGCTGCGTCGACGATGAATTCCACTTTCAGTTCCGGGCGGGCCAATTTGGCCTCACCACAGGCGCGCGCCGGGGCATGACCTGTTGGAACCCATGCATTCCAGACCTCGTTCAGCCCGGCAAAATCTTGCATGTCAGCCAGCCAGATGGTGACCCGCAGCATGTTTTCGCGCGATGATCCCGCCTTTTCCAGAAGGGCGTCGACCTGTTCGAGGCAAATCCGCACCTGTTCCTGAATGGTGTCCCCTTCCGCCACCTGTCCCGTCAGGTAAGCCACGCCATTATACTTAACGATCTTGGAGGAGCGTTCCCCGGTTTCGATACGTTCGATCATAAGATGTCCTATTCCCTTATTTGCCTGGATGTTCGGGCTGCCGCCCTGACACCGTGCAGCTTTATGGACATGTCGATAAAATTAAGGCAATCATGATTTCATTGAGTTTGATTCAGGAAATCTTAAAATGGCAATCAAGATTGAAATGCTCCGCTGTTTCACCACGGTCGCGCGTCACGGCAGTTTGTCCGATGCCGCTGACGCGCTGGACCGAACCCCATCGGCCGTATCGATGATGCTGAAACAGTTCGAGGATCATATCGGTGCCCCGCTGTTTGAAACTGCGCGCAAATCGCGCCTGACCCCCATTGGTGCGCTGATCTTTGAAGAGGCGCGCCGCGAGGTGACCCATTTCGAAAACACAGTTGCCGTGATCGAGGGGTTGTCGCGCTCTGAACTAGGTTACCTGCGTCTGGCGGTTACCCCGTCAGTGGCAAGCGCTGTGCTGCCCCGCGCGATCTCGGCCTTTGCCCAGCAACACCCCAATGTGCAGATCGATATTCGCGATATGGATTCCGCGGCCATTGCACATGAATTGTCGCGCGAACGCGCGGATATCGGGATCGGCACATTGGCCCAGATTGAGGGGATGCAGCGCACCAAGCTTTTCAGCGATGCGTTTGGTGTTGTCTGCCGCCGTGATCATCCGCTGGCGGATAACTGGGACGAATTGACCTGGGCCAGCATGACCGATCATGTGCTGATCGCCAACGGGCTGTGCGAGCAGATCACCGATCCTGATTTTGCACCGATCCTTGCCGAGTCGCGGTTAATGGTACGCAATACCGCATCGCTTTTGGCTTTGGTGCGCGAGGGGGTCGGGATCACGGTTTTGCCAAGGTTGACCGTTACCGGGCTGCAGGATGATGTTGTGTTCCTGCCATTGGCTGACGTGACGGCGCGCCGCACCGTCCACATGATGTCGCAGCCGATGAATGTGATGATGCCCGCCGCAAGGGAATTCCTGAAACTGGTAACGGTGATGTTGCAGAAAGGGGCATTGCCCAGCGTGTCTGAAATTCAGAAATCCTGAAGTAATGTACATATGATTTTGAGTGCCTGAACCTTGAAGATGTATTATCCTCGCCCATGCAGCCCTATTGCTGCCTTACTGAGGGGAAACATCATGCAGAACGCCAAGCTGAATTACATCGCAGGTGAATGGGTCGCTGGCGGCTCTGAGATCGAAAACCGTAACCCGTCTGATCTGAGCGATCTGATTGGTATGTTTGCGCAGGCGACCCCTGATCAGTTGGATGCGACGCTGGATCAAGCCAAGCGGGCGCAGGCCGAATGGGCGGCCTATGGGATTGAGCGGAAATACAATGTGCTGATGGCCATCGGCACCGAAATGATGAGCCGCGCCGAAGAATTGGGTACCTTGCTGGCCCGCGAAGAAGGCAAACCATTGGCCGAAGGCAAGGGCGAAGTTTACCGCGCTGGCCAGTTCTTCACCTATTACGCCGCCGAGACGCTGCGCCAGATGGGCGACACTGCCGATTCCGTGCGTGACGGGATCGAAATTGATGTGCGCCGCGAACCGGTTGGCACCGTTGCGATCATTTCCCCATGGAACTTCCCCACCGCAACTGCATCGTGGAAAATCGCGCCCGCGCTTTGCTATGGCAACGCGGTTGTCTGGAAGCCAGCGAATGTGACCCCGGCCTCTGCGGTCGCATTGGTCGAGATTATCGCCCGTCAGGACATCCCCAAAGGGTTGGTTTCGCTGGTCATGGGCGCAGGCAGCGCCATCGGGCAGCGACTGGTCGAAAGCCCCAAGGTGAACGCAATCAGTTTTACCGGTTCGGTTCCCGTGGGCAAAGGCATCGCGGCAAGCGCGATCCAGAACCTGACACGCGTGCAGATGGAAATGGGATCAAAGAACGCATTGGCCGTGATGGATGACGCCGATCTTGATCTGGCTGTAACGCTGGCCTTGGGCGGCGCTTTTGGCGGGTCCGGGCAAAAATGTACCGCCTCTTCCCGCCTTGTCGTGCATCAATCTGTGCATGATCAGTTCGTCGAAAAACTGGTCGCTGGCGCCAAGGCGATGAAAGTTGGCCACGCGCTTGAGGAAGGGACCCAGATGGGGCCCGTCGTGTCCGAACAGCAGCTGAACGAAAATCTGGCATATGTCGATCTGGCCGCAAAGGAAGGGGCCGAGCTGCTTTGCGGTGGTCAGCGGTTGGAGATGCCAACCGAAGGTTACTACATGTCGCCCGGCGTGTTTGTCGGCACCAACAACGACATGCGCATCAACCGTGAAGAGATGTTCGCGCCGCTGGCCTGTGTCATCCCCGTTTCGGGCTATGACGAGGCGCTGCATGTGGTCAATGACACCAATTTCGGCCTGACCGCAGGGATCGTCACGACCAATCTGGCCCGCGCCACACATTTCCGGCGCAACGCGCAATCGGGCTGCGTCATGGTCAACCTGCCCACCGCGGGCACAGACTATCACGTTCCGTTTGGCGGACGCGGCGACAGTTCCTACGGACCACGTGAACAGGGCAGCACAGCGGCAGAATTCTATACCATCGTGAAGACGGCCTATATCTCATCCGGATCGCCTGTCTGATGCTGATCGACAATCTTCAATACGCCAATTGGTCGGAAAAGATCTTTCGCCAGATGCGCAAGGGGGGCGTGGACGCTGTCCATGTCACCATCGCGTATCACGAAAATTTTCGCGAAACGGTGCTGAATTTTGAGAAATGGAACCGCTGGTTCGAACAATATCCTGACCTGATCATCAAAGGCCAGTGGGCCAGCGATGTGGATCGCGCCAAGGCCGAGGGCAAGACGGCGATCTTCTTTGGCTTTCAGAACCCCAGCCCGATTGAGGATGATATCGGGTTGGTGGAAATCGTGCACACGCTTGGCGCGCGATTCATGCAGCTGACCTATAACAACCAGTCCCTGCTGGCGACGGGTTGTTACGAGGCCGAGGATACCGGCATCACCCGCATGGGCAAACAGGTCATCAAGGAAATGAACCGCGTGGGCCTGGTTGTGGATATGAGCCATTCGGCGGATCGCTCCACTATTGAGGCGGCCGAGATATCAGAGCGCCCTATCGCGATCACCCACGCCAACCCGTATGAATGGTCGCCTGCCCTGCGGAACAAGAAAGATGATGTGATCCGCGCTGTGACCGAAAATGGCGGCATGCTGGGCTTTTCGGTCTATCCGCATCACCTGAAAGACAAAACCGACTGCACGTTGGACAGCTTTTGTCAGATGATCGCACGGACGGCAGAGAAATTTGGCGCCGAACATCTGGGGATTGGTACGGATCTGTGTCAGGATCAGCCTGACAGTGTTGTGGAATGGATGCGTGTGGGCCGTTGGAGCAAGGAAATCGACTTTGGCGAAGGGTCCGCTGCGGCACCTGGCTTTCCGCCGATGCCGCCGTGGTTCAATGACAACCGCGATTTCGGGAATATCGAAGCAGGATTGCGCGCCACGGGGCTAAGCGATGCGGAGGTCGCTGGCATCATGGGGGATAACTGGCACAGGTTTTACGCGGAAAACTTTACGCCGATGCACTAAGAGTTACCGGGGGGAGGAAAAGACATGAAGCTGCAGACCGAGACATCACAGGGTGTTTCCAAGCGTGCGCCCGAAAAGGTCATGCGCCTTTCCCGTCTGGGGTCATTTCACCAGTCCCGCTTGTCCTTCATGCGTATCCTGACCCGCCGGATGACCCGCGAGAACTGGACATTCAGCCGCCCGGTATTTGCATTTGATGAAAAGGGCGTTGGCCATGCGGTTTACTGCGCGCATACCCCGGATCGGACCTACTCACTGATCGCCTTTGGCCACGACCTTCCCGCAGATCAACGCTCTGATCGGGTGATCGCGGAACGTTGGGACAGTACCTTTACCTTGTTCGACGGTGTGCCGGATGCGTCCGATATTGCCCGGCTGGAACAGAATATCCCCCTGCAAGAGGCGGGGCGCGTGACGGAAAAGGAATTGTCCGTCTCACGCGCAAATCGTTCCGTGCGTTTGTGGGATCACGTCGTGTCCCATCTTGCGGCCGGCACCCAACCTGATCCGGAGGCGATTGCCAAGGTTGGCTATCTGATGCGCACCACTGCCGTTTACGGATCGGGCAAGCTGGGTGCGGCGGATCGCGAAATGATCGCGGATCGTCCCGAATGCGCAGCACCTTTCCAGATTGAGATGCTGTCGGTCTTTCTGACCCGCACCTATGTCCGCGATCTGGTGCAGCATGTGGCGGATCAGAAGGGCGGCGACAAGGCCGTCAAACTGAACGCCGACATCGCCCGCAGCATGGGGATTGGCAACTCAACCGGGCTGGGCATGGCGCCGTTTCTGGTCAACCATCCGATGCTGTTCAACAATTGGGTGGCCGCGCGGGAAGAGGCGATTGCCACCGTGCGCAACTTGGCCATCGCCACATCTGAAGAGGCTGCGGCGTTTCGCGATTTACTGGACCGGTCGATAGTCTCGGCTGATCTCTGGCATTCGGCGCACCCCATTCAGATCGACAAGCTGGTGCAATTGCGTGTTGATCTCACCAAGTTGGCCGCGCATGTGGCACAGGCTGATTTGCAGGCGGCGCAGCCTTGGGACAGGCTATTTTCATGGGCCGAAAGTGCCTTGGGTGAAGATGCGCAGGAATGTCTGGCCTCATTGATGCTGGAACCCTATGGCGCGTTGGTTGATCATCTGGCCGACCAGATGTCTGATCGTGACCGGCATGCGTTTCGCATCGATGGTGCCATGCGGGTAGCCGAGCTGCGCGCCATTCTGGAACGTGCCTATGGCTGGGCGCTGGACATTGACTGGGCCGAAAAGGAACAGTGCGCGCGAGCCTGGTACGTCTCAGCCGAAAAGCTGGAGCCGCGTCTGGGAGAGCGGTTTGAAGAACCGATTGCCGCTTACGAACAGCCTTTGGCACCGGGGCGGGATGCAGCAGCACTCTATGCGGCCCTGCAGGATGAAGATGGCGCGGCGCCCTTGGCGACCTTCCTGCTGGCCCATCCAGAGCACCGTCACAGCGTCCGCCGGGCGCAGGTCGTGAACCGCGCGCCCTATGCAGAAATTCGCGATAACACGATCGGGTCCGACCTGCTGCCAATCGACATGTTGCGCTGCAAGCTGTCATTTTTCGGGGCGACGCATTTTGATCCCAGATCAGACCGCTGGGTGCGTATCTGCATGTTTGGCAACGCCCCCTATCCCGAAGAATTGCAAGCCATGAAGGATGATAGCTGGTCCTATCCACCTTCTGCGCGGGACCTGTCATGAGCCATTCGCTGAACGAAATCGAAGCCCAAGCCAAACGCGCCGCGCGTGGTGCGGGTTTGCCCTGGGGCATGGCGGAAGAGGCCGCAAGGGCGACCCGCTGGCTGGCCTCTCACGATCTGGCAGGGCCCGCACTTCTGGCGGACGTATTGACCCAGAACGATGGTGTTGCCCATGCGCAGGTTGCGCCCGCCGCGCTCGACGGTGTCTGGCGCGCGCCTTCGGGTCCGCTATGCCCGCTTGCCGGTGGTGCGGCGCTGAACGATTGTGCTGACCGGCTGACAGCCAACAAGTCAATCGAAATGGCTGATGTGTCTTTTCCGCTGCTGGTCCTGCCTTTTGCCGCATGGGCGGCATTGCACATCAAGCAACCCGTGCGCCTGACCTGGCAGGATGTCGAAATCGACACCGATGGTGTGGGGATCTGGGTGCGTGATCCGCATTCTGAAATCAATACCGACAAAACAGCGATGCTGATTTGTCAAAAGACGGAAACACGTCAGGAACCCGCAAGCCGCCCAGGCCTGCGTGGCACTGTCGCGTCCGACATCTGGGCCCGTTTGGATAACTTTGCAAAGCGCACCTATGCGCCTGCAACGGACGCGTCCCGCTTGTTGGGTGCCGGTGCTGGAACATCCGACAATGACTAAAGGGAACTAGACTTAACCCGCAGACAACGCGCCAACTGGCTGCGGGGCTTTCAACACATGGCGCAAAAAACCAAACAGGGGAACGTAATGTCCATAAAACCACCATTTACCGATCTGGAGATCAAGAAATCTCCCTCGGGCTTTTACGAAGGCTACAGCCTTCCCATCGCGCTGATCAGTAAGACAGTCATGGTCTTGCTTGTCATCTGGGCGCTTGTCTTTCCCGGAAATGCCGACCGGGTTCTTTCATCCGTGAACGGGACCCTGCTGAACGGGTTTAACGGGTTCTACGTTATTTCGGTAGGACTGTTTGCGTTCTTCCTGTTCATTCTGGCGGCCCTGCCCGCGACAGGCAGCAAAAAGCTGGGCACTGCAGACACCGTGCCGGAGTTTTCGAACTTCTCATGGTTTTCTATGATGTTCGGCGCTGGTCTGGGTGTTGGTCTGATGGTCTTTGCAACCGCAGAACCGCTGGGCCTGTGGGGATCAAACCCTGTTGTTATCGCCGGTGACGTGGCACCAAACAGCGAAGAGGCGGTGCAATCTGCATACCGCTATACCTTCCTGCATTACGGGTTTCACGCCTGGGCCATCTATGTGCTGACCGGCCTGTCGCTTGCCTATTACGCCTATACACGTGAAATGCCACTGACCATCCGTTCGGCCCTGACCCCGCTTTTGGGCAAGGCTGCCAACGGCTTTCTTGGCCACCTGGTCGATGTGCTGGGCGTTGTGGCGACGATCCTTGGTGTGTCGGTGACCATCGGTTTCGGCGTCAGCCAGTTTGTCGATGGTGTCTATGCCGTTTCCGGTATGGAATGGCTGATGAATGGCGATATCGAGGCGCCCAAGCCTAGCACAGTTGGTCTGCTTTCAGCCCTGTTTGTGATCATGGGTCTGTCCATTCTGTCGGCTGTGTCCGGCGTTGGGCGGGGGATCAAATACCTGTCGAACCTGAACCTGGTTCTGTCGTTGATCCTGCTGCTGACCTTCGTTGTCTTCGGGTCATTCTTCTTTGCAATGACCAAGTTCGGCGCGGGTCTGGTCGATTACATCCTGCATTTTGTTCAGTTGTCCTTCGGCGCCTACGGTCCACAATCGGCCGAGGCTTTTGCAGCCGCACTGCCCGAAGCCGCAAACGGACTGTCTGCCGAGGATGCCAGCGCGATTTATGGTTCCGCCACATCGCCATGGGGATCCTTGTCGGGTTTCACTGACGGGCTGCCCGCCGCTGCGGCAGAACTGGACGCCGAGGCGATCTATGCCGCGGGTGAACAGGGGCGTCAGTTTGGCTGGCAAGCCGGTTGGACCACGTTCTACTGGGCATGGTGGATCGCATTCTCGCCCTTCGTTGGCCTGTTCCTGGCGCGTATCTCCAAGGGCCGGACAGTGCGCGAGTTCATCCTGGGCTGTGTGATTGCACCTGCCATCGTGTGTTTCCTGTGGATGACCATCCTTGGCGGCACGGCAATTGATCTGGAACTGAACGGCGATGCTGCCGGAGCGATCATTGGCGCCACCAACACTGCAAAGCTCTTTGCGACACTGGGGCAGATGATCTCTGGCGGGTTCCTGTCAGGCATTACAATCATGTGTGTGGTGCTGATCATGACCTTCCTTGTGACATCCGCTGACTCCGGCATTCTGGTGATGAACACCATCATGTCCGGTGGTGAACAGGAAACAGGCATCAAGCACCGCATCATCTGGGGTGTGATCCTGACGGCGGTGATCGGCGCATTGATTATTGCAGGCAATAGCGGCGAAGGGGCCAACCCGTTCGGCGCGTTGCAGAATGCGATGATCATCGGTGCCCTACCGTTCACGATTGTCATGATGTTCATGATGATTTCACTGATCAAAGCGCTCTATCGCGACAGCATCAGGGCTGCTGCGAAGTAATAAGCACTGCAAAAAAGGCAGGCCGCGCCCTGTGCCCGGCCTGCCGATTCCTGACTTGCGCATTGCTCTTGCGGACCGGGCAGATTAAGAGACCGGCAAATAAGACACGCGCGGGGTGCCATAGCACCCAAAGGATCAAACATGCCCACGCTTGTGATGAAATTTGGCGGCACCTCTGTTGCCAATCTGGACAGGATCGCACGTGCGGCAAAGCGCGTCGCGGTTGAGGTTGCCAATGGCTATGACGTGATCGTCATCGTGTCGGCCATGTCCGGTAAAACCAACGAACTGGTCGGCTGGGTTGACGAAACCGCCCCCCTTTATGATGCGCGCGAATATGATGCGATTGTGTCATCGGGTGAAAACGTCACCGCCGGTCTGATGGCGCTGCGGCTGCAGGAAATGGAAATCCCCGCCCGCAGTTGGCAGGGTTGGCAGGTGCCGTTGAAAACCAACTCTGCCCATTCCTCCGCCCGGATCGAGGAAATCCCGACCGAGAATATCAACGCCAAGTTTGGCGAAGGGATGCGGGTTGCCGTTGTCGCGGGCTTTCAGGGGATCAGCCCCGAGGGCCGCATCACCACACTGGGCCGGGGCGGATCCGACACGACCGCCGTGGCCTTTGCCGCCGCCTTTGGCGCGGAACGCTGCGACATCTATACCGACGTCGATGGCGTCTATACCACCGACCCACGCATCGCATCCAAGGCCCGCAAACTCGACAGGATCGCGTTTGAGGAAATGCTGGAACTGGCATCGCTCGGCGCCAAGGTGCTGCAGACCCGCTCTGTCGAACTCGCGATGCGCTATAACGTGCGTCTGCGGGTCCTGTCATCATTCGAAGAACCATCCGACAGCGCAGGAACGCTGGTCTGTGACGAGGAGGATATCATGGAATCCAATGTTGTAGCCGGGGTCGCCTATTCCCGGGACGAAGCCAAGATGACGCTCATCTCGGTCGCCGACCGGCCCGGCATTGCCGCAGCCATCTTTGGGCCGCTGTCCGATGCAGGCGTGAATGTCGATATGATCGTCCAGAACATTTCCGAAGAAGGCCGGACCGACATGACGTTTTCCTGCCCGGTGGATCAGACCATGCGGGCCGTCAAAGCAATGGAAGAGGCCAAGGCAGCCGGTGACATCAACTTCCATGATCTTGTGACCGATGATGCGGTGGCCAAGGTTTCCGTCGTGGGGATCGGCATGCGCAGCCACGCCGGTGTGGCCGCCCAGATGTTCAAGGCGCTCCACGATGAGGGGATCAACATCAAGGTCATTACAACCTCAGAGATAAAAATTTCCGTGCTGATCGACCGAAAATACATGGAACTTGCCGTGCAAGCCCTTCATGATGCCTTTGAATTGGAAAAGGCGGCATGATCTAGAGCGGCGACCGCAAAATCTGCGACGCAGATTTTATCAGGCGCAAAGGCAGGGACAATTGATGTGCCGGTCTTGCAAAAAATCTGTGACAGATTTTTTCGGGCTTCGCTCTTTTCATCGGCCGCACAGGGGGGCTGATGCCACACCGCATTGAAACAGAAAGCCGCAAGCTTTTGGGCCGGCTGCGCGA
This sequence comes from uncultured Paracoccaceae bacterium, assembly GCA_947500055.1. Classification (GTDB taxonomy): domain Bacteria; phylum Pseudomonadota; class Alphaproteobacteria; order Rhodobacterales; family Rhodobacteraceae; genus Yoonia. The sequence goes on along the minus strand of CANMQO010000009.1, from coordinate 137,742 downwards.
AGCGTTGGCCGCCGATAGCGAAGGTCAGGCCCGCCTGAACAAGGTTGTCGATCTGATTGCGAATTCAATGCGGGCAGAGGTCTGTTCGATCTATCTGTTCCGCGATTCTGAAACACTGGAGCTTTGCGCAACCCAGGGGTTGGAACAGGACTCGGTACACCAGACCCGCATGCGGCTTGGCGAAGGGTTGGTCGGACGCACAGCCAAAAGTGGCAGCGTTGTAAATACCGCCGATGCGCCGTCCGCCAAAGGGTTTCGCTATATGCCCGAAACCGGAGAGGAGCGGTTTTCATCCTTCTGTGGCGTGCCAATTCAACGGCTTGGCGAATCGCTCGGCGTTTTGGTCGTCCAGACCAAAGCCGCGCGCGAACTGACTCCGGACGAGGTTTACGCGCTGGAAATCGTGGCGATGGTCATTGCGGAAATGACAGAGCTGGGCGCATTTGTCGGCGAAGGCGCCGCCCTGTCCGCCCGCCACCAGCAACCCGTCATGCTGAAAGGGTCGGTCGCGCAGGAAGGCGCAAGCGAAGGCACAGTGTACCTGCACGAGCCGCGGGTGGTTGTCACCAATCCGATTGCGGATGATCCGGTGGCTGAAAATGAGCGGCTGCACGCCGCCATCGAAGAACTGCGTCAATCGGTCGACAACATGCTGACCGGCGCCCGGTCGGTGGATCCCGAACAAGTACAAGTGCTCGAAGCCTACCGGATGTTTGCCAATTCACCCGGCTGGATGCGTCGGATGAAGGCCGATGTTGAAAACGGGCTATCCGCCGAGGCGGCCGTCGAAAAAGAGCAATCGCTGGCGCGCGCGCGCCTGTCAAAATCCGGCGATCCCTATCTGCGCGAACGGCTGCACGATCTGGACGATCTGTCCAACAGGCTCTTGCGTATCCTGACCGGTCAGGGTGCGGATGCGCGGGCCGATATGCCCGACAACCCGATCCTCGTGGCCCGCAATATCGGCCCCGGCGAATTGCTGGAATATGGCAAGGCGCTGAAAGGCATTGTGCTGGAGGAAGGATCCGTCGGCAGCCACGCCACCATCGTTGCCCGCGCCTGGGCAATCCCATTGGTGATCAATGCTAAGGGCGTCACGGCAGAGGCGTTGAATGGCGATACGATCCTTGTGGATGGTGAACAGGGGATCGCGCATTTGCGCCCTGATGAAACGGTGCATGGGGCCTTCCGTGACAAGCTGGCGATGCAGACACGGGCGCAGGAACGCTATGCCTCGATTCGCGATCTGCCTGCGGAAACAAAATGCGGGGCACGCATTTCATTGCAAATGAATGCCGGGTTGATCGCCGATCTGCCCTCGCTTTCAGGCTCAGGAGCCGAAGGGGTGGGCCTTTTCCGCACGGAGTTACAATTTCTCGTCCGCAACCAGATGCCAAGACGGGCAGAGCTGTCAGCGCTCTATTCGCGGGTGCTGAATGCCGCCGGCGGCAAAAGGGTCGCATTTCGAACGCTCGATATCGGGTCAGACAAGGTCCTGCCCTATATGAAACCCAATGACGAACCCAACCCGGCCATGGGCTGGCGGGCGATCCGGGTTGGTCTGGACAAACCGGGCGTGTTGCGGATGCAGTTGCAGGCGCTTTTGCGCGCCGCCGATGGTCAGCCGCTGGCAGTCATGTTTCCCTTCATCACGCAACTGCGCGAGTTTCAGGCGGCCAAGGCAGAAATGGCCAAGGCCGTTGCGCGCGAGACAAAACTGGGCCATCCGTTGCCATCGGAAATGGAAATCGGGGCAATGCTGGAAACGCCATCGCTGGCCTTTGCGCCCGATGCGTTCTTCGAAGAGGTCGATTTCATCTCGATCGGGGGCAACGACCTCAAACAGTTCTTTTTTGCGGCCGATCGCGAAAATGAACGGGTGCGCAGGCGTTACGATACGCTGGATGTCAGTTTCCTGTCATTCATCGAACAGGTGATCAAACGCTGTGCCGACAGCAACACGCCCGTATCCTTTTGTGGCGAAGATGCCGGTCGCCCGGTCGAGGCCTTGTGTTTTGCGGCCCTCGGTCTGCGGTCGCTGTCGATGCGCCCCGCTTCCATCGGGCCGGTCAAGCATCTGTTGCGCCGGGTGGACCTGACAGAGGTCAAGTCGGTGATGGACAAGGCCATCGCAAATGGCGACCAATCCGTGCGCCGCGCTGTCGCCGATTGGCTGGTCTATCAGGTCTGAGGGTTTTTTGCCGCCATTAGCGCGTCGTGAAATGCATCTGTCACGGCCTTTTCACCATGGCTGCGCGCCAGTTTGCGCAGCCCGAAATGGACATGTGCGATGGATACGTAGTAATCAAGGAAGGCGTAATTCGTACCCGCCCCGGCAGCGGCCCCCAAAACCGGCACGGCCTTGGCCGCCAGTTTTTGCGACAGGATCGTTGCGAATTTGGGTGCGACCTTGCGGATCAAACCGTTTACGGCAGCGCCTGAAATGCTCAACCGCGCACCGATGAAGGAGGTGTCAACGCCGTCATCCTGCGCGCCTGGACCACCTGCCCCAAAGACGGCCAGACATTGCATCCGGGTTTCCTCCGACAGCGGATCCTCACCATGGGTGGCAGCGACACTCTGCACGGCCCGAAAAATCAACGTTGTGGCCACAGGCAATTCCGCCAAGGCGGTTGGTAAGCCACCGATCCCGCCCACAGCGCCTGACAAGGCGCCAAGCGCCTTGTGCAAACCGTCCGACGCAATCCGTTCACCCATGCCGCCACGCGACTTGCTGGCCACATCGTAACTTTGCTGCAATGCTTTGCGGGCAACATCATCCAACTGGGACCGAACAGATTTGGGCAGCACTTTCAGCCCATCCTCAACCTGTCCACCAACAAAATTGATCGCCTTCATCAAGACGCCATTGGCATTGTGCTGACGTGCCGCAATCGCCGTGATTTCCGCCATTGCCGCATCGGTTAGCGCTTGCGGCGGATTGGCGGGGTTAATCTCTTTTAGCTCAATGTCTTGATCATCCATGCCCTTCAGATGGGCACGGGTTGCCGGGTTTTCAATCTTGCATTGATGTCACAGGCCCGGCCACCCCATCCCATGCCCCGTCAAGCAAGGACAAACCCAGCACGCGGGCGGGGTTCGTGGGCGGCGGCATGATCACGCCATCCAGACGTTCAAAACCGAAACGGCCATAATATGGCGCATCTCCTACCAGCATGATCCGTTCCCATCCCGCATTGCGGGCGATTTCCAGACATTGCCACATCAGCAGCGATGCCAGCCCCTCACCCTGCCGGGTCGGATGCACGGCGATGGGCCCCAAAAGCACAGTCAGCGCACCACCCACCCGCACAGGCCAGTTGCGTACTGCACCGGCGAGAACCCCATCGGGGTCACGGGCGGTCAGACAAAGCGGTGCGATCGGTGGAACGCCATCCCGCAGCCGATAGGATGACAAGGCCGACCTGCCCGGCGCAAAGCAAAGGTCGTAAAGCGCCTCAACCTCCCACCAGTCATCCGCCGTTTCCTCGGCCAGAGTCATCGCCGTTTGTTGCATCTTGTCTTTCGTCTGGCCAAACCTCAATGCCGACGCTACCCCTTGGCAAACGGAACGAAAAGGCCGCCACATGTTTTACGAACCCAAAAATGGCCACGGCCTGCCCCATAACCCATTCAACGCCGTCGTCACCCCCCGCCCCATCGGTTGGGTTTCGACGCGCGGGGCAGACGGAAAGGACAATCTGGCGCCTTATTCCTTCTTCAACGCCGTGGCTTATGAACCGCCACAGGTGATGTTCGCCTCAACCAGCGCCAAGCCCGACCGGGGCGATACCAAGGACAGCGTTGGCAATATCCGCGACACCGGCGTCTTTGCGGTCAACATTGTGGAATATGCCGCGCGTGACGTCATGAATCAGACGTCAGGCCCATGGGCGCGGGACACTGACGAATTCGCACTGGCAGGGATCGACAAGACGGAATGCACAACTATCAACTGCCCGCGCATAGCCAATGCACCGGCCACGCTGGAATGCAAGCTGACCCAGATCGTGCAATTGCCCGGCGCGGCGAATTTCACCGTATTCGGCGAGGTGACAGGTATCCATCTACGCGACAATTGCATCGTGGACGGCAAATTCGACGTGACCACCTTCAACCCGCTGACCCGTCTGGGCTACCGCGACTATTCGGTGATCCGAGAGGTGTTCAGCCTAGAGCGCCCCGATGACTAGCACGGATGTGTAAGCGGCATAGCCCAGCACCATGGCCAGGCCGGCGGATCTGCTGATCCGGCCAAAAGCCAATACGACCACCAACGGGGCCACGGCGGCGGCGACCAACACCCACAGGTTCAGCCCCAGCATATCCGCAGGCACCGCCAGTGGATGCACAAGTGCCGTGATCCCCAGAATACCCAAGACATTAAAGATGTTGGAGCCGATGACATTGCCAACCGCCATCTCGCCCTGCCCTTTGCGGGCCGCGATGACCGACGTCACCAGCTCCGGCAGCGATGTACCAACAGCCACGACCGTCAAGCCGATGACCGCGTTTGAGACACTGAAAGCGGCGGCAATGGTACTCGCCCCGTCAACCAGCAATTTGGCCCCCAGAAGCACACCCAACAGCCCGGCAAGAAACAGACCAAAGCCCACCCAAAGCGGTCGATTTGCCGCCGTGGCTTCGGCGGGCGGCTCCCCCTGTCCCCAGCGCAATGTGACAAACAGATAAACCAGCAGGAACCCGACACAGAACAGGCCGGCCAGCGGCCCGATCTGGCCCATCAGCATCAGCCCGACGCAAAGTGCTGTCACCGCCAACATGACCAAGCCGTCGCGACCCTTGACAGCCGCCGCCGCAACCGGGGCAATCACCGCCGACAGGCCCAGGATCAACAGGATATTGGCGATGTTGCTGCCCATGACATTGCCCAGCGCAATACCCGGCAGCCCATCAAACGCCGCAATCAGGCTGGTCATCAATTCTGGCACTGACGTCCCAAAACCAACCAGTGTCAGCCCGATAACAAGGGGCGAAAGCCCCGCCCGCGTAGCCACAACCACCGACCCGCGAACCAGTGCATCACCACCCAGAAACAGCGCGACAAGGCCGCCCAGAACAAAAAGGACATCAACCAGCATGATGACGGGTCCGTGGCCGAAACCTGCAACAATCTGCCGCGCCGTCGGCCTGCGGACGCAGCGTGGATTTAGGTGTGTCGATACCCCGCTTCAAGGGGTCAGTGCCCGCCGATGATCCCGGTCTTTACCCCGTAATCGACAGCAAGTTCATAGTCCGGGTCATCATCGCTATCGACCATCAGGTGACCTGCCTTGGACAGCAGTTCATGGCAATCGCGGCTCAGGTGGCGCAACTGGATGATCTTGCCTGCTTCCTCATATCTCTGGGCCACCGCTTCGATGGCCTGCAGGGCAGACTGGTCCGCCACACGGCTCGCTGCAAAATCGACGATCACCACATCCGGGTCGCTCTCCACATCGAAGATTTCCATGAACCCGTCTGTCGACCCAAAAAACAGCGGTCCCTGAATTTCGTAAACCTGCGCACCCGCCGCTGTGCGGCTTTCACGCTTGATGGCATGGATGCGGGTGGCGTTGCTCCACGCATAGGCCAGCGCTGACACAATGACACCAACAACCACGGCAGTGGCAAGATCTGTGGCCACGGTGACAATCGTCACCAGAATGGTCACAAACCCATCCGTGCGCGGCACCTTGCGCAGGATACGCAGGGAGTTCCAGGCGAATGTCCCGATGACGACCATGAACATCACGCCGACTAGCGCAGCCAGTGGGATCTGTTCGATCAGACTGCTTGCAAACAGAATGAAGGCCAGCAGGAACAGCGCCGCCGCGATGCCTGCGATACGGGTCCGACCGCCGGATTTGACGTTGATCATCGACTGCCCGATCATCGCACAACCGCCCATGCCACCGAAAAAGCCGGTGACCGTATTGGCGGCACCCTGTGCCAGACATTCCTGACTGGCCCCGCCGCGCTTACCCGTCATTTCGCCGACAAGGTTCAGGGTCAGCAAACTTTCGATCAGACCAATCGCGGCAAGGATCAACGCATAGGGCAGGATGATCTCAAACGTTTCCAATGTCATGGGGACGGCTGGAACGTGGAAGGGCGGCAGCCCGCCCTCAATACTGGCCAGATCACCCACCAGCGGCACATCAAGGCCAAAGCCGATCACAATGGCCGCCACAATCGCGATACCCGCCAGCGGCGCTGGCACGGCATTTGTGATCTTGGGCATCGCCCAGATAATGAACATGGTCAGGCCCACCAGCCCCAGCATCAGATAAAGTGGCCAACCGGTCAGCCATTCACCATTGGCCATCCCGTGCCCGCCGCCACCATGGGCGGACCCCGGCACCTGAAACTGGCCCAATTGCGCCAGAAAAATAACAATCGCCAGCCCGTTCACAAAGCCAAGCATCACAGGATGCGGCACAAGTCGAATAAACTTGCCCCAGCGCATGACGCCCACAACAAGCTGGATCAGCCCCATCAGAACGACCGTCGCAAAGAGGTACTCAACCCCATGCTGCGCCACAAGGCTGACCATCACCACGGCCAGTGCCCCTGTGGCCCCGGAAATCATACCCGGGCGACCACCAAAAACAGCCGTGATCAACCCCACGATAAAGGCTGCGTAAAGCCCAACAAGTGGTTCCACCCCGGCGACAAAGGCAAAGGCAACCGCCTCGGGCACCAAGGCAAGTGCCACCGTCAGGCCCGACAACATTTCGACGCGGACCTGCCCGGGTGTCAGCGGTGCATTGGGATCACGAAGTGAAAGGTTTTCAGCGAAACTCGCCAAGAGTGCGCGGGCCATAACAAGTCCTGTCAAAGGGGGAAGTATCCGCGTGCCCTAAACGACCGATGGGCACTTGTCACCCCTTCCAGATGTCACAAATGCGGCTGTTGCCGCATCGGCACGGCGCGCAGGGTTCACTTTTCTTTCATTCCGCTCCAGTGTCCTTGATGTTGGCTAAGACGAGGTGACCCATGCAAACCAAAATCGGCATCATCGGTGGTTCCGGTATCTACAACATGGATGGGTTGCGGGATCCGACATGGGTCCATGTCGATAGCCCGTGGGGCACCCCTTCGGATGCTATCCTGACCGGCGTGCTGCATGACGTGCCCATGGCGTTCCTGCCGCGGCACGGGCGCGGGCATGTGCATTCGCCAACAACAGTCCCCTACCGCGCCAATATCGACGCCATGAAACGGCTGGGCGTCACCGACATCATCAGCGTCAGCGCCTGCGGCTCATTCCGCGAGGAAATGGCACCGGGCGATTTTGTGATTGTCGATCAGTTCATCGACCGGACCTTCGCCCGCGAAAAGTCCTTCTTCGGGACCGGTTGTGTGGCCCATGTCAGCGTGGCGCATCCAACCTGCGATCGGCTATCCGACGCCTGCGAGACCGCCGGACGGGACGCAGGAATCACGATCCACCGTGGCGGCACCTATCTGGCCATGGAAGGACCGCAGTTTTCGTCACAGGCCGAAAGCAAGCTCTACCGCGAATGGGGCTGCCATGTGATCGGCATGACCAATATGCCCGAGGCGAAACTCGCCCGCGAGGCGGAGATTTGCTACGCCTCCATCGCCATGGTCACCGATTATGACAGCTGGCACCCTGATCACGGGGCCGTTGATGTCAGCGACGTAATCAGGACACTGCAAGGCAATGGGACAAAGGCGCAAGACCTTGTCAGCCGCCTGCCCGCCCTGCTTGGTCCGGACCGCGCGCCTTGCCCGCATGGCTGCGACCGCGCGTTGGAATATGCGCTGATGACCGCCCCCGATAAACGGGACCTCGCCCTGACCGCCAAACTCGACGCCATCGCTGGCCGCGTTCTTTAGAAAGCAATCCATGAAAACTGTCCAAGACTACATCCGCACGATCCCCGATTTCCCGCATGACGGGATCATGTTCCGGGATGTGACCACGCTCTTCAATGACCCACGTGGGTTCCGGATCGCGATTGACCAACTGTTGCACCCCTATGCGGGGCAACCGATTGATAAGGTTGTCGGGCTTGAGGCGCGGGGGTTCATCCTTGGCGGGGCCATCGCGCATCAGCTTTCGGTCGGCTTCGTGCCAATCCGCAAAAAGGGTAAACTACCGGGGAAAACCATCGAGCAGAGCTACACGCTCGAATATGGCGAGGCGATCATGGAGGTCCATGACGACGCGCTGCAGGCCGGGGAAAAAGTGTTGCTGGTTGATGATCTTCTGGCCACAGGCGGCACGGCAGAGGCCGGGATCAAGCTGATCGAACGGATGGGGGCCGAGGTGATTGGCTGCGCCTTTATCATCGATCTGCCCGATCTGGGCGGGCGCAGGAAACTGGAGGCGCTTGATATGAACGTCCATGCCCTCTGCGCATTCGACGGTGATTGAAGCGACGTAAAAAAAATCTGTCACAGATTTTTTGGTGCTGCACCCAAGGGACGCTTTGCCAACACCCCGGCACAGCCCGAAAAATCTGCGGCGCAGATTTTTCACCTGCCCTTGCTAGATCGCGATCGGCACGTTGCCCGCAAATGCGGCAAGGATCGGCGCGGCCAGCGCGAAAGCGGTTTTGTAGACATCAGCTGGCTCACGCAGCAATCCCCGCAGCTTAAGCCACTCTTCCCTTTTCTTCGCGTCCTTCAGCGTCTCATCCGCTGCGGCCAACCCGATCAGCATGCGCCGGCGCCCCTCAAGGATCAGGGCAACCGGCAGGTAAAAGCTGAGGATCAGCAGCGAAAAATAGAGCCCCGTATAAAGCGACGCCGCCGAGATCACGGCGGCATAGGCATCCACATGTTCCTTTGCCACCATCAGCAGCGGCCAGCGCATCCAGCTCGTCGCAAAGAAAATGCCGAAAGTCAGCACCAGCCCGGACAGGTATAGCCATCGTTGCATCCGGTTCAGATTGCGCCGCAATTGGGCGGCCCTTTGTTCCAGCCCGGTCGCGATCTGCCGTTCCAGACACAGAACCATCCCGACGATCAATGCCCCGACGCCAAGCCCGGCAAAGAAATTGATCACATCCATCATCCTGTTCAAAAGCGAAATAACCGGTCTTTCGCCGCACAGACCCAGAAGCCATCGGTCATCCGGGCCAAGGCAGCCGGGCAATGACCCCCGCCCCAATGCGGCCTCGAACAATGCGCCACCAAGCCGATCATAATTGCGCGGCTTGTCAGGGTTCAGTGCAAACTCCAGGCTCGGCGACATGGCCAGTCCAAAGATCAGCACCAGAACGACCACAGCTGCAATCCGTGTCCCGGGATGTGTCGGCTGGATCAGGTCGCGCAGCACAAGCACAAACACCAGCAATGCGAGCGCCGCAAAAAACCAGGTCGCCCCCAGAAAGCGCAACCGGCCTGCCGTTTCCAGCCAAGGCTGCTCATCACTCAGGATCTCCGGGCCAAGTTGCAACTCAGCCGTCAGGAAATGATCCGTGATCACGGAGTCCTGATAGAAGATAAGTATTGGCACAAGCGCGATGAAAAAATATCGCACCGGAACAAATCGAGCGTTCACCCGTCCGGTCCTTTGATCAAATAACTTTCGCGCCTGTTAGCATATTTGCAGGAAAAAAGATAGCACCGGGGCTTTCTACCTAATCCTGATCTCGCAGAACCGCCCCGGGGTTCATGATCCCCAGCGGGTCCAGCGCATCCTTGATCGATCGCAACATCGCCAGTTTGGCAGGATCGCCATAGGCTTCCAGATCATCGGTTTTCAGCCGCCCGATCCCGTGCTCGGCACTTACCGATCCGTCCATCGCATGGACCAGATCATGCACCGCCTGCTTGACCAAGGCGCGGTCCGCCGCGTGATCGGCGCGGGTGCGACCGGGCATGGGAAACACGTTGTAATGCAGGTTTCCGTCGCCCAGATGACCAAAACAGTTGATGCGGAACGCCCCGATGCGGGCCAGCACCTTTGCCCCCTCATCAATGAAGACCGGGATCGCGCTGAGCGGCACCGCGATATCATGTGAACTGATCGACCCGATCCGCCGGTTTGCCTCGGGGATGCTTTCGCGGATGGTCCAAAGGTCCTGACGTTGCGCATGACTTTGGGCGATAACCCCATCCGTGACCAACCCACACTCGGCCCCGGCAGCAAAAAGGGCCTCCAGCGCCGCATCCGGTGCCAATCCCGCAGGCAGGCCCACATCGATCAGCACGCACCATTCCGGTATTTCAGCAAAAGGTTGCTTGATCTGCGGGCCCACCTCGGCGAGAAAGTCAAAGCCCTGGCGGTGAATGATTTCGAAGGCTGAAACAGCTTCCCCAATCTGTTCTCCGGCCAGCGCCAGCAATTCCAGTGCCGCCCTGGGTGAAGCGACGGCCATCATCGCCGCCCCAACGCCCGCCGGGCGCGGTGCCAGCTTCAGCGCAGCGCCTGTGATAACCCCCAGCGTTCCTTCTGCCCCGATCATCAGATTACGCAGATCATATCCGGTGTTATCCTTGCGCAGACGGGTCAGCCCGTTCCAGATTGTCCCATCGGGGCGCACAACCTCCAACCCCAGACATTGCGCGCGGGCATTGCCATAGCGCAGCACATTGACCCCACCCGCATTGGTGGACAGCAACCCACCAATCCGCGCCGACCCTTCAGAAGCAAGCGAGAGGGGAAACAAGCGCCCGACCGCCTCTGCCGCTTTCTGGACGTCGGCAAGGATCACCCCCGCATCGCAGACCAGCACGTTCTCCGTTGGGTAGACTTCACGGATCCGGTTCATCCGTTCCAACGACAAAATGACCGGTGCGGGGCCTTCCGCCATCAGTTGCCCGCCGACAAGCCCGGTGCCGCCGCCATAGGGAACAACCGCAACCCGCGCGGCAGCGCAGGCCCTGACCACGGCGGCCACGTCCGCGGTGGATCCCGGGGCCACGACAAAGCCCTGCCCCTGCCAACGCCCACGCGGCTCGATCAGATACGGGGCAGTATCGGCCTTGATCGCGGATGCGGGCAACAGGTCGCGCAGTCGCGCTTCGAAGGCGGGTGTCAAAGGGTTCAGCATGGGCAGGCTTTCATTCTCGTCGACGCCTTACATGGGCCAAAACAGCGCGTTGGCCAACCGTCGAATGCGGAACGGTGACAACCCCGCTGGGATAGGTCACATATGCATCAGGATCTGTTTCCAGATCGCAACCTCATCATAAAGCGCGAACTCACGGCGCAGCCCGATACCATCCGGCCCATATGGCCCGAACTCCGCGTGGCACATGCCCATGACATGCACAGGCGCGCCCGTTGGTTCGCCGAAACTGCCCCAGCCATCATGCACCCCATCCAGCGACCAACGGATCGCGGCGCGGGGCGGCATCATATCCGCATCCATCCCGATCCGGTGGTGGATTTTGAAGGTCGCGTGCGAAAAGGATGCCCGCAACCCGACCCAAAAGGCCAGCACGCCATCCCAACCCGCAACCCGATTGGCCCCGGCATATTCACCAAGCACCGCCCGGTCATAGCTGTCACGGATATGCGCGAAGTCATGGTCCATGATCCGGGTCAGCGTCGCGGCATAGCGTTGACCCCAGCTGTTGTCATTGCCGGTGCCATGATATCCGCCATCCACATCCGCCGCAGGGGTGAAGGGCGGGTTGGCGTTTTGCGCCCCACCCTCGCGATCAATCAGGCAGGCCGCATAATGGCGCGGATTGATCCCCAACTGCCGGACAATCCCGCCATAATCACGGACCAGCCATTCATCGTAAATGACACCCTCTTTGACCGCACAATCGGCAAGGATATAGGCCTGACAGGGCTTGTCTGTGGCAGAACCGAACTGCCCGTTGCCAGTATGGGTCGCTTTCGTCAGAAGCCGGTGCGATGACAGGTAGCCTGCATCATCACTCCCCGACCAGATCACATCTTCGCCCAAAAGCTCCCGATCCGGAAACTCGTTGATTGTGGCCATGGTCGAGGCAATGACCGCCTGATTGCCCCGTGTGATCCCCATGGGGGACCGGACCGGGATATCCGCGGCGTAATAGCTATTGAGCGTGCCAACACCCCGATCTTCCCAAATCGCCTTGGTGACCCCAATGATGTAATCGGGCAGATCCTTCCATTTGGGCTCAAAACCCTTCATTTCAGCAGTCCTCTGGTGCTGCGCCGCTGGATGAGCGGGCTTTCTATCTCGATCCGGCATGTCGGGGTGGTGGGCTCGTCGATCCGGGTCAGCAAGGTGGTGACGGTGGTATCAACCATCCGGTTGATCGGTTGGCGCATGGTTGTCAGATCATAGGCAGGCCAGGCGGCCAATGGCACATCATCATAGCCGACAACTGCCACATCATCGGGCACCCGCAAGCCAAGCCCGCTGCGTAGCGTGTCCATCACGGCAAAAGCCATGTGGTCATTGCCCACAAAAATCGCATCGGGCGGTTCGGTCTGCAACATCAGCTTGCGCGTTGCCGCCGCGGCGGCATCCCGATCATACATGCCGTCGATGACCTGCGGCACGATCCCCTGTTCGGCCAACGCACCGCAAAACCCGCTTTGCCGGTCACGCCCGGTTGATGACCCTTGCCAGCCGCTGATATGGGCAAAGTTTCTGTGCCCGCAGGCCAACAGGAATTCCGCCACCCTGCGCCCTCCGGCAACATTTGCCGACGTCACCGACGATACGTCATTCCCATCCTGACCACGGTTGAACATCACCACAGGGATACCAGCCGCGGCACAACGCGCGGTCAGATCATTGCTCATCCCGACAGAGGCGGTGATGATCCCCTCCACCTGATAATCAAGCAGTTCTTTCATCACTTCTTCGACGTTGTCCCGGCTGTTATCGGCGGTGAAAACAAGGATGTGATAGCCCTGTTCCTGCAATGCGTTCGACAGCCGCTCCATGGCCAGCGGATAGAATTGGTTATCCAGATAGGCCACGACCAGCCCGATGATCCGGCTTTTTCCGGTGATCATGGCGCGGGCCATCATGTTGGGCCGATAGCCCAATTCCTCTGCCGCCTTGCGCACCTTTTCAACGGTCTTGGCACTTGCCGATGCGCCGGGCGTGAACACCCGACTGACCGCCGACTGGCTGACCCCGGCCCGTTTGGCCACCTGTAACGAGGTCACCTTTTCCATCAATCCGCCGTCCAGCCGCCATCAATCAGCATATGCGTGCCTGTCATCAGGGCCGATGCATCAGACGCCAGATAGACGACAGGCCCCATGATATCGGACACCTCGCCCACGCGGTTCAGCTTGATCTTGTCCATGATCCAGGCAACCCGGTCCGGGTTGCTGAATGTCGGTTCGGTCAGGGGCGTGCGGATAAAGGTCGGGCAGATCGTATTGACCCTTATCCCCTGCTTGCCCCATTCGATCGCCATCGCCTTGGTGAACCCCTCAACCGCGTGTTTCGTCGCGCAATAGACGGCCCGGTCGATCCCCCCGACAAATGCCATCTGGCTTGAGATGTTGATCAGGCTGCCCGGTTTGCCTGCGGCGATCAGACCCTTGGCCACCGCCCGGGTCAGGAAATAGGCACCCTTGATGTTCAGCCCGGCAACTGCGTCAAAATCCGCCTCTGTCGTCTCGGTGGCAGGGCCGTGAATGGCCAGCCCGGCAGAGTTCACAAGAACATCATAAGGCTCGCCTTTCGCAACGGCGGCCTCTGTCGTGGCGACGTCGGCAACATCAAGCTGCACTGCCTCTGCCTGCATGCCCGCAGCCTGCATTTGACCCACTGCATCCCGCAGCTTGGCCAAATTGCGGGCTGCAAGTGTTACCTGTGCCCCTGCCGCCCCAAGCGCCACTGCGCATCCCAGCCCAATGCCCGATGATGCACCGGCCACCAGCGCGCGTTTGCCGGTCAGGCGAAAGGATGGTGTAATGGGTAGTGTCATGGAGTCCATCTGTTCTGGCCGCTGAATAAGCGTCTTGGTTTTCAACAATCGGGCTGTTGAGCAGCGCAACCGTAGCAAAGCCCTGCCAATCGCAACAGCGTTACGATTATTGCATGGTGCGGCGTTGCCAATAAACCCTTCACGTTTGCCACGACCCGGCTAATCAAAAGTATGCGCCGAGATATTGATATCCCCGCACTCAGCAAGGGAGATCTCTGCCGCATCAATCGCATCCGTCACGGACCACCCCCCCTGCGCGAGGCGCATCGCTACAGGGTGCATGACCCGCGCATCGGGACCACTGGCATTGATCCGCACGATCCGGCGCCCCCGGACAGCATCCGCAAAGGCGGCAACACGCGGATCATCCGGCGGCACCGGATTCTCGACCGCGAATTGGGTCATCGCCTGCTGCACCGTCTGCCGCACCTTATCCGGGAAACTCTCGACCAGTTTTGCCTGCGCGCGCCGCGCCGCCTGCCCCATTCCCAAGGCCACAACTGCGCCATGCCGGGTGCCAAGGATCACGCCAAGCGCTTCCGCTTCTTCCCGGTCCAGACCGGTCAGGCGGGTGCGATAGTTGAAGCCCAGTTCGATGCCACCCTGATTGCCCTGAAACACAATGATCGGCAGGCCTGCCTCTGTCATCGCATCCACATCACGCAGGATGGTGCGGGGCGTCACCTCCAGTTCAGACGCCAGTTGGGCCGAGGTCAGACGCCCCCGGTTCTGCAAAAGAAGCAGGATTTGCAAAAGTCGTGATGCCCGCATCGGTCGCCCTTAAACATGACATAAGACGTCATATTAAGGTTGCTATGCCTCACCCTGTCAAGACAAGGAGACCGCATGACCCCCTATCACGTCACCCGCGATATCGCCGCACCGCCCGGCACCGTCTGGTCCATTCTGACCAATGCGGCGCAACTGTCAGATGGCAGATTCAGCATCATCAGGATCGACGGGCAGATTGCACCGGGCCGGTCATTCAAACTCTGGTCGGAAGTCGATCCGAAACGGTCCTTTCCCATCAAGGTCGCGGTCTTTGAACCTGAAAGACGGATGGAATGGCATGGCGGCATGCCGCTTGGCTTGTTTCTGGGCAAGCGGCAATTCACCCTGACCGCCACCGGCAGCGGGACACGGTTCCAGATGCAGGAAACCTATACCGGCCCGCTCAAGGGGTTGATCACGCGGTTCATCCCGGACCTGCAACCAAGCTATGAAAAATTCGCAGACGCATTGAAATCCGCAGCGGAGGGCACGGCATGAACAGGGTGACATATGGGATGGGGATAGCAGGCGATCCGTGGATTCTGAAAACACCGCCGCAGACATCCGATTTCGAGGTCTGGAAGGAAGAGGAAGCCGATCCACCTGCCCTTGTCGTGCAAGTGGGCAAAACACGGCTGTCCTATCAGCTACGCGCCATCGAGGATGCCCACGCCATGCTGAAAGCTCATGGCGATTGGATGCCACTGGGCAATGCCGACGAAGGCAAACCCGTCATGGAAGGCACGCTGGAACATTGGGCACGCAGTGAGGACAACCCCGTCGGCGGCTATTACGGGCTGCGCAAAGGCTATCGAGGACGGTTCGCCAACTATGTCTCACCGGTATTGGAGATGCTGGGACTGGCGGAGTTGGAACATAATGCGCGGAACAATCGGTTACGGGCAAAGTAGTCAGATTTTTAGCTAAAAATCTGGCGACGGGAAAAGTCTTCGTGACGAAGACTTTTCTATTCCGCATCCGCAATGACAAGCCGGGCCGTCACGGTTCCAACCCCATATCCACACGTCCCGACATCTATGCATAAATCGTCCGTGCCATGGCTTTGCGATAGCCAAATGCGCAACACACCAACCGCGTCCTGCGTCGCAGATAACAGCGGATCGGCGTAATAAGTGATGCCGAGGGCCCGTTCAGGCCCCATCAGGACGGCATCATAATCAATCCTAAAGCTCCGCTCGGTCGGCACGTTTTCAGTCGTAAAGACCTGACGATAGGCTGTGGACCCATCCTTATCAATTTCAACTGTGATCTGCCCGGACACTGGTAGAAAATGACGCTTCAAACGACATCCGAAAACTTCAATCGCAACCCTGCTTTGAAACGCGGGCGTGGTGGCGGTTCTTTCTACCATGACGCCGCGACGGACCAATGGGCCGGTTTGATGAACCGGGCCATGCATGTCGTTTTCAAGAGTCATGTTCGCCCCTATCGCGACGGGCACGAAATTCGTCGGGCAGGCCGAGTCACCGCTCGTGGCTGGACGCATTGTCGCCGCAGCGTCAAAGGAATGGTCCAACAATACAATTGGCTCCTGCGCAAGCACGTTGGCGGGATGAAGCAGTAATGCAACACCTAGCACGCGGGCAAGGATAGCGTGGCGGGCATCCATCAATCGTCAGCCCCCTCTTGAACATCAATAGTCATCCCAAACACGTTGATATCAGCATCAAGCAAACGGCCATCAATGGTTTCGACAAACCCGTTCTCACGCAAACCCAACGATATACTCATCTGGCCAATAGTGTTGTTCAAATAGGAATAGGGCGCCGCCAACTTATCGGCCTGCTGGTCCCACTTCGGCCCAATATAGGTGATTTGAACATCCTGCACATAACCAGCATTCCTGGAGCCAGACAGCGCCACTGGAACATCGCCAATTTGTCCAAGCAGTTCATACTCGACCGCGATAATGTCGATGAAACCTTCATAATCGCATAGTTGAAAAAACATGTTCAACCGCAGGTCCACCAGTGATCTATGCCACGCTTCACGTTCAAACTGACGTCTCTGCGTTTGGGTCTCTGTCTGATTGCCACGGCGGACGGTGACGCTTCTGCCCCGTGCGGCAGCATCGCGAAAGAACCGTTCGTCAACCCAGTAGGCAACCAGCGGCTGGCTGGCGGCCAGTGTTGCCGCCTCGAAAGGTGGGGCACACTGCCAGGATGCCTCATCTGGATAAACCAGTGCTGCATCTTGCACGTCAGACCTTTCGACGCTAAGGCGCAGTATTGGATTGTCGGCCCACAGGGCATGCGGAAAGATCAGACAGACCCATAGCAGGCCCGCCATGCGGATCATTCCGCTACCCCACATCCGTCTTTCCACGCCGATCATGCCGCAGATTGGCGTAAAGGACGTGATTGCGCCACCGCCCGTTGATCTGCAGATAGCTTTGCGCAACCCCTTCATATTTATAGCCGCATTTTTCAAGCAAGCGGCGGGAAGCATCGTTTTCCGGCAAACAGCCCGCCTCCATCCGGCTGAGATCCAGCACGGTAAAGGCGTGATGGACAACCGCCCTGATCGCCTCTTTCATGTACCCTTGGCGGGCGAAGGGTGCGCCGATCCAATAACCGGTTGTGCCCGCCTGCGCCGGGCCGCGGCGGATGTTATCCAGCGTGATCGCCCCCAGCAGCATGTCATCCGAACGCCGCAGCAAGAACAGCGGCACTGCCGTGCCGTTTGCAATGGACCGCTGCGCCCAATAGACCCGATTGGTAAAGGCCTTACGGGTGAGGTGATCCTGCGCCCATGTCGGCTCCCACGGTTTGAGGAAGGCCTCGCTATCGCGTCGTAACGTGGTCCAGGCCCTGAAATCGCCATGGGCGGGTGGGCGCAGGGTCAGCCGCTCTGTTTCGATGCGGACCTTCTTCTTGGTCCCCAGCATCAGGCAGCAAGCCGGGCCTTTAACGCGTCCAGCGTGGGTGCGGCTTCCGCAGGACCATATAGCGCCATCGCCGTGCCTGCCTGCCCTGCCATCTGTCCGGCAAAGGCTTTGACGTCACCGGTGGTGACCGCATCGATACGCTCTACCGTTTCATCGATGGTTGGAATACGGTCCCAGATCGACAAAAGCCGCGCCAGACGTTCCGCCCGGTTTGACGGGCTTTCAAGGCCCATCAACAAACCGGCCTTCATCTGGGCGCGGGCGCGGGCGACTTCTTCGGCGGTCATGTCATCGCCTGCGCGCTTCATCTCATCAATGGTGATATTTGCCAGCTGGGCAATCTGTTCGGCACTGGTGCCCGCATAGATCGTGGTCAGCCCGGTATCTTCATAGGCGCCGGCCTGCGCAAAGATGGAATAGCACAGCCCCCGATTTTCGCGCACTTCCTGAAACAGGCGCGATGACATGCCCCCGCCCATGACACTGGCATAGATCTGCGCGGTGTAGATCGCCGGGTCGCGATAGGTTGGCCCTTCCAGCGCCAGTGCGAAATGCACTTGCTCCAGCGCCTTGTTCTCGCGCCGCTCACCGCCGCCAAAGCTGGCGACCTGCATCAGTTCCGGCGCGCGGGCGACGGCTGGCAAATGCCCGAACAGCGCCTCGGCCTGTTTGACAATCTCCGCATGTTCCACAGCACCCGCAGCGGCAAGGATCATCTGGTTCGGGCCGTAATGTTCGCCGACAAACCCTTGCAGATCATCGCGGGAAAACGCGCTGACCCGTTCGGTTGGGCCAAGGATCGTGCGGCCCAGCGCCTGATCGGGGTAAGCGACCTCCTGCAACCAGTCAAAGATGATATCGTCCGGCGTATCCAGCGCCTGTCCGATCTCCTGCAGGATCACACCGCGCTCCACCTCGATCTCGGCGGGGTCAAAGACCGGGTTCAGCAGGATATCGGCAATCACATCCAGACCCAGCGCCACGTCATCTTGCAGTATCCGGGCGTAATAGGCTGTCATTTCCCGGCTGGTATAGGCGTTGATATAGCCGCCGACATCCTCGATGCTTTCGGCGATCTGCAAGGCGCTGCGGGTCTTGGTCCCCTTGAAGGCCATATGTTCCAGGAAATGGGCAATCCCGTTCTGCTCAACCCGTTCGTGCCGTCCCCCGGCCTGCACCCATATGCCGATACTGGATGATTTCAGCCCGGGCATGTTTTCGGTGACAATCCGAAACCCGTTGGACAGCGTGTGTAGTTCTACCGTCAATTACGTAATCCGTTCCCTGATAACCGCCTGAATGGCCGCCAATTCCCCCGATACGCGTGTCACGCGCTCTGGTCGGTCATACAGGTCCGCCATGCGCGGGGGAAGGGGTGCCGCGACGCCAGAGGCCGCTTTCACGGCATCGGGGAACTTCGCCGGGTGCGCGGTAGCGAGGGTGACCATCGGGGTTGTGCCCAGATGCGGCGCCGCAACATGCACACCAACGGCTGTATGCGGACACAGGAGTTCGCCATGGTTCACCCGGTAGGATTTGATCGCAGCCTGGGTTTCTTCTTCCGAAGCGCGTCCGGATTTGAACGTGTCTTTCAGCATCTGATAGGCGCCCTGACTGATCTGGAAGCCACCCTTTTTGAGGTCTTCCATCTGCCCGGCCACCGCCGCCCCGTCCCGCGCATATGCATCAAACAAGGCCCGTTCGAAATTGGAACTGACCTGAATATCCATTGACGGGCTGATCGTGGGGGTCACCCCTTCCTTGGTATAGGCGCCGGTTTCCAGCGTGCGGTGCAGGATATCGTTGCGGTTGGTCGCCACCACCAGGTCAGCAATCGGCAGGCCCATCTGCTTGGCGATGTAGCCGGCAAAGATATCGCCGAAATTGCCGGTGGGCACGGTGAAGCTGACCGCGCGATGCGGCGCGCCCAGGCTGACAGCGGCGGTGAAGTAATAGACAACCTGCGCCAGCACCCGGCCCCAGTTGATTGAATTGACCCCGGCCAGTTTCACCTCTTCGCGGAAGGTGAAGTCATTGAACATATCTTTGACCATGGCCTGGCAATCATCAAAATCGCCATCCACGGCCAGCGCATGCACGTTGCTTTCCGTCGGGGTGGTCATCTGGCGGCGCTGCACCTCACTGACGCGGCCATGCGGGTAAAGGATGAACACATCCACCGCGTCCAGCCCACGAAACGCCTCGATCGCGGCAGAGCCTGTATCACCCGATGTGGCACCCACAATCGTCACCCGATCGCCAGAACGGCTGAGTGCGGCCTGAAACATCTGGCCGATCAACTGCATGGCGAAATCCTTGAACGCCAGCGTTGGCCCGTGGAACAGCTCCAACAGGAAATGATTGGCGTCAAGCTGGACAAGGGGCGCGCGGGCGGCATGGCCAAAACCGGCATAGGCGCGGGCGATCAGGTCGCGAAATTGATCATCGGTGAAGGTTTCACCAATGAACGGGCGCATCACGTCATAGGCGATATCCTCGTAAGATCTGCCTGCCATCGCCGCGATCTGGGCGTGGGTCAATGCCGGGACATCCTCGGGGACATAAAGCCCGCCATCCCGGGCCAACCCGGTCAGCATCGCCTCTTCAAATGTCAGTACAGGGGCGGTGCCGCGGGTCGAGATATAGCGCATCGGGTCAGGCGTCCTTTTGCCGGGTTGTCCGGACTATCAGATACAGGCTCATAATCCCCCAGACGAGGGCCAGCAAGAACCATGTGATCGCATATTCCAGATGATCATTCTTGATATTGGCGGTGGTGACCGGCAATGGGGTCAGGCGGGGGTCTGCCGGTGCGGTTGTGGTGGTGACGACCATCAAAGGTGCGGTCTGCAAGGCGTCGGCCATTGCCGCGATGTCGCGGGCAAACCAGATGTTCTTGTCCAGATCGGGATCAGGCGTATTGCTGTTCACGTCATCGGGCCAAAGCAGAGTGCCGGTGATCTGCATCGGCGCGGTCAAGGGGGGGGCGTCCTTGTTATCAAGGGCCAGCAGACCCTGATCCAGCAGGATCGACCCGTCCCGTGTCTGCAAGGCCGAGATCACCCGGTATCCGGTGCCCGCTGCAGTGCCGGACACCAGCACATGCAATTCAACGCCAGTGGGCGTGCCTGTCAGGGTCACGCGGCTATACTCATCCGCAGCCTCAGTGACGTCGAAAGAGAGCGGTCCGGGGGCCGCTTCCAACCGGGTGTTGATATCCTTCAGGATATCCTGCTTCCACGCCAGCCGGTCAACCTGCCACAGGCCGAGGCTGATCAGAACGGCACAACCGGCGATACCAAGGATCAGGGGGAAAAGGATCTTACGCAGCATTCCAAGCCTTCAAACTGCGAAACGCGCGAGATACCCGCGCGTTTGATGGATGTAAGATGGGTTTAAACCCATCTTACGCCGTGGCCTCTGTTGTCAGCCACCCCAGACATAGACGGCTGCGAAGAGGAAGAGCCAGACAACATCAACGAAGTGCCAGTACCAGGCAGCGGCCTCAAAGCCGATATGCTTCTCCGGGGTGAAATCACCGCGCTGCAGACGGATCAGACAGACCAGCAAGAAGATGGTTCCGATCAGAACATGCGCCCCGTGAAACCCTGTCGCCATAAAGAAATTCGCGCCGTAGATATTTCCCGAGAACCCAAAGGCAGCATGGCTGTATTCATAGGCCTGAAAGAATGTGAACAGCGCACCCAGGGCGACCGCAAGGATCAGCCCCCATTTCATATCTTCGCGATTGTTTTCATGCACAAGCGCGTGGTGCGCCCATGTGGCGGCAGCACCGGAACACAGCAGGATCAGGGTGTTGATCAGCGGCAGGTGCCATGGGTCGAATGTCTCAATACCCACAGGTGGCCAGACACCATCAACGGCAGGGCTTTGGGGGCCCATCGGATACATGGCATGTTTGAAGAATGACCAGAACCATGCCGCAAAAAACATGACTTCGGACATGATGAACATGATGAAACCATAGCGCAGGCCGATCCGCACAACCGGCGTGTGATCCCCCACCCGGCTTTCGGCCACAACGTCGGACCACCAGGCGAACATGACGTAAAGCACCGCTGCCAGACCGATCAGGAACAGGTAGGGCCCTGATCCATGCATCCAAAGGGTCGCCCCAAACAGCATGGTGAAACCACCCACGCCGCCGATCAGCGGCCAGATTGACGGTGGCAGAATGTGATAATCGTGGTTCTTTACATGCGCCATGTGGTGCGTTCCCTATCGGCTTGTCTTAGTTCGTTTCTATGCCGCCTTGCGGCGCAGTTGTCAAAGTATCGGGGGCCATTGCGGCCTGCATTTCTTCCTCAGGAAGGTCGATCTGATAGAAAGTGTAGCTGAGCGTGATGGTGTGAACATACTGCCCTTCGCGGTCATCCACGATGGCCGGATCGACGAAAAAGCTCACCGGCATCATCACGGTTTCACCCGGCTGAAGCACCTGTTCGGTGAAGCAGAAACACTCAATCTTGTCGAAAAACGCGCCCGCCTCGTAAGGCGTGACGTTATAGGCCGCCTGCCCGGCAACGGGCACATCAAGCGGGTTATGCGCCTCGTAGAAAGCCAGACCGGTTTCGCCGATCCGGATCTCCATCTCGCGGATTTCCGGTTGAAACCTCCATGGCATGTCACGTTCCAGTGACGCGTCAAAACGGACCTTGATCGTCTGGTCAAGCACCACGTCGCTACCGGTTTCGGCCACATTGGTCGCCCCGCCAAAGCCCGTTACACGGCAGAACCAGTCATAAAACGGCACCGAAGCCCAGGCCAGCGCGCCCATGATCACCACAACCGATGTCGTCTGGATGACGGTCCGCTGCGGCCCCTGGAGGTTAGGAAAAAGCTGCATCAGTTCTCCCCCTCCTGCGGCACGATCTGTGGGCGGGCCACATGGTCAAATTTCTCGAACTGCGCCGCCTCGCCCAGTTGCAGGACCTTCACGACAGTCAGGCCGAAGATGATGGCGATGAACCCGATCAGCAAAAGGCCAACGCCCATGTTGCGCCCGCGCCGCCGCTCATGCAGTTCATGTTCGACCTTGATCGCCATCACCAGCCCCCGATCCCGTTTTGCCGCAGCGCGGCTTCGATCAAAAGCGCGCCGAAATGGGCAAAAAGATAGTAGAGAGAGACTTTGAAAACGGCAATCTCAACAGCGTGATTGTCCGCCTCACAGGCCGCATCATCACGGCGGTAGATGTCGTAGGCCCCTTTGAGGAACCATGCATTCATCAGCACAGCCACTGCCATATAGACCGGCCCACCGATAGAGGTCAGGCCCAGCCCCAATGCGACCGGAACCAGCAAAAGCGTATAGATGATCACATGTTTGCGGGTTGCATCGCGGCCATGGGTTTCGGTCAACATCGGCACGCCGGCATTGCCGTAATCGGATTTCACAAACAGGGCCAATGCCCAGAAATGCGGTGGGGTCCACATGAAGATCAGGGCAAACATCAGCACGCTTTCGATGCTGACACCGCCTGTGGCCACGGCCCAGCCGATCATCGGTGGAAAGGCCCCGGCAGCGCCGCCGATGACGATGTTCTGGGGTGTGGCCCGCTTCAGCCACATCGAATAAATGACCGCATAGAAAAAGATGGTGAACGCCAGAAGGAAGGCCGCGAGGAAATTCGTGGCCAACGCCAGCAGGACAATCGCAAAACCCGACAGGGCCAGGCCAATTGCCAGCGCCTCGCCCGCGGTCACACGGCCCGCGGGAATGGGTCGCCCGGCCGTCCGCTTCATCAGCTGATCGATATCGGCATCCCACCACATGTTCAGCGCGCCAGACGCCCCCGCGCCGACAGCAATGCACAGGATGCCGACAAAACCGATAAAGGGGTGCACCGGCACAGGGGCGACCAGCAACCCGACAAGGGCGGTGAACACCACAAGCGACATGACACGGGGCTTCAGCAGGGCAAAGTAGTCGCCCATATTCGCCTCGTATTCAGTGTCTTGGATGCTGATATCGCTCATGCAGTACCTTGGAACTATGATGGGTTAAAACCCATCTTACGGGGGATCAACGTCGTAAGATGGGTTTTAACCCATCCTCGCCTCAAGATGTGGCTTCGGCCAGCCATGCGTCATAAGTTTCCTGGCTGACGACCTTCACCGTGATCGGCATATAGGCGTGGTCCTTGCCGCAAAGCTCTGAACACTGGCCAAAATAGATGCCTTCGCGCTCTGCCGCGAACCAAAGCTGGGCCAGACGGCCAGGCACTGCATCCTGCTTCACACCAAAGGCCGGAATCGTCCAGGAATGGATCACATCCGCACCGGTGACATTCATCACCACGGTCGCCCCGACGGGCACAACAACGGCCGTATCGGTGGCCAACAGATATTCGTCCTGGCTGTAACCGAACTCTTCCAGCTCATCGCGTGCCAGCATGAAGCTTTCAAACGCGACGCCCTCGTCTTCATACTCATAACCCCAGTACCACTGGTAACCGGTGACCTTGATTGTGATATCCGCCTCCGGGATCTCCTGCTGCTTGAACAGGACCGGCAGCGAAAATGCCCCGATAAAGACCAGGATCACAATCGGCACCACGGTCCATGCGACTTCAAGTGGTGAATTATGGGTAAACCCGGCCGGTGTCGGGTTCTTTTTCTGGTTGTAGCGGACAGCCACCCAGACCAGCAGGCCGGTCACAAACAGCGAAATCGCGGTGATGATGACCAGCAACATATTATCCAGCCACTGCACATCGCGCGCCAGCTCTGTCGCGGCAGGCTGGAACCCTGTTCCGCCCGCCTCGGGCCGTCCGACGATTTCCAGTTCCTGGTTCACGTCCTGCGCCATCGCCGATGATCCGGCCATGATCAGACCAGCCGTGGTCCACAGTGAGGTTGCAAAGGTTTTCAGTCGCATATTTTACCCTAACATCGTGGCGCGTGACGCGCGGATCCCTGGCGGCCCCGCCGAGCGAACCGACGGATTCCCATTGTATATCGCGCCCCATGTCCCATATCCTGCGTGACAACTCAAGAACCCGTGTTGCGGCAAACAGACGCTTTTGCCCGGACCAAAGGATTTTCCCATGTCTGCTGACCCGTTTCGGCCCTTCGATACCAATCTGGACAAAGAAACTGCGCTTTCCCTGCTGCAAGAGGCGACAAAAGGCGCCGATGATGGGGAGCTGTTCCTCGAACGCCGCAAATCCGAAGTGCTTTCATTTGACGATGGCCGCGTCAAAACCGCCAGTTTTGATGCCTCCGAAGGGTTCGGCTTGCGCGCCGTCAAAGGCGAAACCGCCGGTTACGCCCATTCCACAACAATCGACGAACATGCGCTGAAACGGGCCGTGTCCACCGCCCGTCTGGCGGTCGGCGATGGCGGCGGCACCATGTCCGCCGCCCCCGCAGGCACCAATCGCAAGCTTTATTCCGATGATGACCCGATGCTGCAGGCGACATTTCCCGCCAAGATCGACGTGCTGCGCGAGATTGATGCCTTTGCCCGCGCGCTCGACCCCCGCGTCGTGCAGGTCAGCGCCACCATCGCCGCCTCGCATCAGGAGGTGCTGATTCTGCGCCCCGAAGGCACGCTGGTCACCGACACGCGGCCCATGTCCCGGCTGAATATCAGTGTGATTGTCGAAGAAAACGGCAAACGCGAAAGCGGCTCCATGGGCGGCGGTGGACGCGCGGGTCTGATCGGGTTGATCGGGCGTGACCACTGGGAGCCCGTCGCGCGCGAGGCTCTGCGCATCGCGCTGGTCAACCTCAATGCAGAACCCACCCCCGCGGGGGTGATGGATGTGGTGCTTGGCCCCGGCTGGCCCGGCATCCTGCTGCATGAGGCGATTGGGCACGGGCTGGAGGGTGATTTCAACCGCAAGGGATCATCGGCCTTTGCCGGGCTGATGGGCCAACAAATCGCGGCCAAAGGGGTGACTGTGCTGGATGATGGCACGATCCCCGACCGGCGTGGGTCGATCACCGTCGATGATGAAGGGACCCCCAGCGCCAAAAACACCCTGATCGAAGACGGGGTGCTGGTCGGCTACATGCAGGACCGGCAGAATGCGCGGCTGATGGGGGTTGCCCCCACCGGCAACGGGCGGCGCGAAAGCTTTGCCCATGCACCGATGCCGCGCATGACCAACACCTATATGCTGGCGGGGGATGCGGCCCCCGAAAGCCTGGTCGCCGACCTCAAAGATGGAATCTATGCCGTCGGCTTTGGCGGCGGGCAGGTTGATATCACCAACGGCAAATTCGTGTTCAGCTGTACCGAGGCTTACCGTGTTAAAAACGGTGTCGTCGGCGCTCCGGTCAAGGGCGCCACGCTGATCGGTGATGGGGCAACCGCCCTGAAACAGATCCGTGGGATCGGCAATGACTTGAAACTTGATCCCGGCATCGGGAACTGCGGGAAAGCGGGGCAATGGGTGCCGGTTGGCGTGGGCCAGCCCAGCCTGTTGATCGGCGGGCTGACCATCGGTGGGGCGGCGTGATGTCAGGCATCGCAACACGCCTTAGCCGGGGCATCATCACCCCTTGCTGAACCACATCCGCTTTAGCGTTTCATCCTTCACGATCCAATGGTTATAGATGGCAGCCCCGATGACAGCGATATCGCAATACCACTGCCCAGCAAAATCTGGATAAAAAGGCAATGCAGCCTATGGGTCCAGCGGGCGATGACCTCTTGCCAATCGGGGATACCGGGCAGTGGGTCAGGACTGGCTCAAATCGGGTTTGCCGGGCAGCCCGGAATGAAGGGCATTCGCAGGTAGGCTTTGCCGCAAATCAAGGAACAGAAGACATGATCATCCGCCCCGCCATCCCCGCAGACGCCGCCGGCATCAGTGCGGTCCTGACCAGCCTGACCGCCGCCGGCCTGCGCACGCTGCCGGACGATCAGGCATTTGCGCTGAATAATTACATTGCGGCATCTGACCGCATTCAGTGCAATCTGGCAGTGGGTGGTGACATCATCCTTGGGCTGCAATCGCTCAAGCTGGCGGTTCCGGGAAACATCTATGACGTGACACCGGGCTGGGGGATCATCGGCACACATATCCACCCGGATGCCGCAAGGCGGGGGATCGGCAAAATGCTGTTCGCCGCGACACTGCAAGCCGCCGCTGATGCGGGGATTGTGCATATTGATGCCACGATAGGGAAAACCAATTCCGGCGGGTTGGCCTATTATGCGGCGATGGGCTTTCGCGCCCACCGCGAAACCGACACCGCCATTTGCAAAAAGTTTACGCTTTGACATCAGCCCGACCGTTGCGTTTTGCCGGGGGCACCGCGCGATAGGGTCCGACGTTTTGCCGACGCATGGCCGACGCTTTGCCGACCGGTCAAAAACCGTCTCCGGCGAATCATTTACACAATTGCGCGCTGCCGTATCTGGCCAAGGATCTTGCCCGGACCCTGCATAGGACCCCGCTATTTATGGGGAGGTGGCCGGAATATTCTATGTGCAACGGCCGGTGCGCCCGTGGTTTCCTGATCATCTGGAGAAACCACAAAGCGCAATAAAATCAATATACTATGACTTATATATGGTTTTTCTTCATGTCGGCAGCTTCTTTATTCACACCTCGTTAACTCCGTCCTTCTAGACCTGTTAGGGCAATACGGCGGAGCTTACGGGATGACCGGAAATCAAACATCTTCCACTCACCCCCCACTCCTACCCACCACGGAAGAGGATACCGTCAACCGGCTCCGCCTATTGCGCTCTCGCCGGGTTGGCGTCGCTACATATCGCAGGCTGCTGGCAGAACACGGCAGCGCTGCTACAGCATTGAAAGTATTGCCGGAAATCGCCAGGTCAGCGGGGGTGGACGGCTATCAGATCTGCCCTGAAAATGTGGTATTGGCAGAGATGAAGGCAGCCAGATCCGCAGGCGCGCAGCTACTTGTCGAAGGACAGGCCACCTACCCCAAAACCCTCACTGACATTGCAGACGCACCACCGCTTTTGTGGGCTATCGGGGATGTAAACCTCCTGACGCGCCGCATGATCGCAATCGTCGGCGCGCGTAATGCATCATCGCTCGGAACCCGCATGGCAAAACGGCTGGCCGAAGATCTGGTGGAGGAAGGGTTTGTTGTCGTCTCGGGTCTTGCGCGCGGGATCGACACCGCCGCCCATCATGGGGCCCTCACCGGGGGCACTATCGCAGTGCAGGCCGGTGGCGTCGACGTCATATACCCGGCTGAAAACGCGCAACTGACCCATGACATTGCCAAAAATGGGCTGCGGCTTTCCGAAATGCCGATGCATATGCAACCGCAGGCCCGGCATTTCCCGGCACGCAACAGGATCATCTCTGGCCTGTCCGAAGCGGTTGTGGTTGTAGAAGCTGCCGCAAAATCCGGCAGCTTGATCACCGCGCGCAACGCATTGGATCAGGCGCGCGACGTGCTGGCAGTGCCCGGGCACCCGTTTGATGCGCGCGCCTCGGGTTGCAACATGTTGCTGCGCGATGGCGCCACGCTGGTCCGCAACGCCAGCGACGTGATTGAGGCTGTGGGCCAACCGGCGCAGGACGATATCGCACCGGCACTGCCGCTGCCCCCCACAGCACCGCAGAAACCAAGCCTGCGCGACACCGCCGCCCTTCACGATCAGATCCTGTCCCGGCTGGGGCCCGCGCCCCTCGCCGAGGATCAGTTGCTCCGCGATATGGCTGCGCCGGCCACCGCCATTTCACCCGCATTGGTTGACCTGGAACTGGAAGGCAAAATCGCGCGTCAGGCGGGCGGATTATTGTCGCGCGTGGTCTGATGCCGCCCGGTCAAAACCGAAAAAATACACGCCGCATTGACATTTCCTGAACAGACGCCACATCTTGCGCGTTCATAACGCCCGGGTCGTTAAAAAGGATTCCCATGCCAGTCGTCGTCGTCGAGTCCCCTGCCAAGGCCAAGAAAATAAACGGATATCTCGGCAGTGATTACACCGTTCTCGCATCATATGGCCATGTGCGCGACCTGCCACCGAAAGACGGATCGGTCTTGCCAGACGACGATTTCGACATGAAATGGGAAGTCGCGTCAGACAGTAAAAAGCATATCAAAGCCATCGTTGACGCGCTGAAAGAGGACAACGCGCTGATCCTCGCGACCGACCCCGACCGCGAGGGCGAAGCGATCAGTTGGCACCTGACAGAGGCGCTGACCGCCCGCAAAGTGATCAAGAAAGACACACCCGTCAGCCGGGTGGTTTTCAACGCCATCACCAAATCCGCCGTCACGGAGGCGATGAAAAATCCGCGCCAGGTCGATCAACCACTGGTTGATGCCTACCTGGCCCGCCGTGCACTTGATTATCTGGTGGGGTTCAACCTGTCCCCTGTGCTGTGGCGCAAGCTGCCCGGCGCCAAATCGGCCGGCCGCGTACAATCGGTCTGTCTGCGCCTGATCGTCGAACGTGAGATGGAGATCGAGGCGTTTCGCGCCCGTGAATACTGGTCCGTCAAAGCGCTGCTGCAAAACCCGCGCGGCCAGACATTTGAGGCGCGGCTGACCACGCTGGCGGGCAAGAAGCTCGATAAATTTGATCTGGAAAACGCCACGCAGGCCGAAATGGCTGTGCAGGCAATCAATTCCCGCGATCTGACGATCAAATCGGTTGAGGCGAAACCAGCGACCCGCAACCCCTCCCCGCCCTTTATGACATCGACCCTGCAACAGGAAGCCAGCCGTAAGTTTGGCATGGGCGCGCGGCAGACGATGTCCGTGGCCCAGCGCCTCTATGAGGCCGGGCTGATCACCTATATGCGGACCGACGGCATTGATATGGCGCCCGAGGCCGTGACCGGCGCGCGCGACGCAATCAAGGCAAAGTTCGGCGATACATATGTGCCTGACCAGCCGCGGATCTATAAAAACAAGGCCAAGAACGCGCAGGAAGCCCATGAATGTATCCGCCCGACAGAAATGTCGGTGGATACGGCGGCTGCAAAAATTGCCGATAGCGATCAGCGCAAACTTTATGACCTGATCTATAAACGCACCATGGCCAGCCAGATGGCCGCCGCCCGTCTGGAACGGACCGTTGTGGATGTGGCCAGCGCGGATGAACAGGTGATCCTGCGCGCCAATGGACAGGTCATGGTCTTTGACGGGTTCATCGCTGTCTATGAGGAAGGCAAGGATGACAGCGTCGTAGATGACGATGACAAACGCCTGCCGCAACTGGCCGAGGGCGAAAAGGCCGACAAGAAATCGGTTGATCCCGAACAGCATTTCACCCAGCCCCCGCCCCGCTACACAGAGGCCACGCTCGTTAAGCGGATGGAAGAACTGGGGATCGGCCGCCCCTCCACCTATGCATCAATCGTGACGACCATTCAGGATCGCGGCTATGTCGAAAAGGACAAAAACCGCCTGATCCCACAGGATAAGGGGCGGTTGGTGACGGCCTTCCTGACCAATTATTTCCGCAAATATGTCGGCTATGACTTTACCGCCCAGCTGGAAAATCAGTTGGATGAGGTGAGCGCAGGCGATGCTGACTATAAGAAAGTGCTGGGCCAGTTCTGGCGCGACTTTTCGGCCGCAATCGCCGAAACCGCCGATCTGCGGATCACCGAAGTGCTCGAAAAAATCAACGAGGTGCTGGAGCCGCATCTGTTCCCACCGACGGAAGATGGCAGCGACCCGCGCCTTTGCCCCAATTGCGGGGCGGGCCGGTTATCAATGCGCACCGCGCGGTCGGGTGGCGCATTCATCGGCTGCTCAAACTATCCCGAATGCCGCTACACACGCCCCTTCGGCCCGCCAGATCCAGAGGCTGAAGCGTCCGCCATTCCACCCGATGGAAAACTCCTGGGCGAGGATCAGGGGGATGAGATTCGCGTGTTCAAGGGCCGCTTCGGCCCATATGTGCAGCGCGGGCAGGTCACAGAGGACAACAAGAAACCACCCCGCACCGGCGTGCCCGATGGCTGGAACCCCGAAGAAATCGGTCTACCCGATGCGCTGCGCCTGCTGGAACTGCCCCGCCTGATCGGTCAGCACCCCGAAGACGGGGTGAATGTCTGGGCAAATCTGGGGCGCTATGGCCCCTACCTCAAACATGCTGAAAACACCTCTTTCAAGGGCGGCACAAATGCCAACCTGCCGACAATCGAAGATGTCTGGACCGTCGGCATGAACCATGCCGTCCAGCTTTTGGCCGAAAAAGTCGCATCTCGCGGCAATCGCGGCAAAGCTGCCGTGCCGATCCGCGAATTGGGCGAACATCCCGAGGCAGGCGGGCCGGTCAACATATATGACGGCAAATACGGGCCTTATGTGAAATGGGAAAAGATCAACGCCACGATTCCCGACACGATTGAACCGGCTGATCTGACCATGGCGCAGGCGGTGGACCTGATCGATGAGCGCGCGGCAAAATCCGGCAAGAAGGTCACCAAGAAAAAGGCCCCGGCCAAGAAAAAACCGGCCGCGAAAAAGAAACCGGCGGCAAAGAAGGCCAGCTGACAAATTTGCAACCGGTTGCAAAATGTGTTCTGCAACGCGGCAATTTATTGACTCTCCCCTTCCCTAGCGGCATCAGTGCCAGAGCAATTGCGGGAGAGGTTGAAGATGCAAAAGATATACCCCAACGCGGCAGAGGCCTTGGACGGGCTTCTTTTTGACGGCATGTTCATTGCCGCTGGCGGCTTTGGCCTTTGTGGTATTCCTGAGCTGCTGCTGGATGCGATCAAGGATGCGGGCACGAAGGATCTGACATTTGCCTCCAACAATGCGGGCGTTGACGATTTCGGCATTGGCATCCTGCTGCAAACCCGTCAGGTCAAAAAGATGATCAGCTCTTATGTCGGCGAGAACGCCGAATTCATGCGCCAATACCTGTCGGGTGAGCTGGAGCTGGAATTCAACCCCCAAGGCACTTTGGCCGAACGGATGCGCGCCGGTGGCTGCGGCATTCCCGGCTTTTATACCAAAACCGGCGTTGGTACGGTGATTGCCGATGGCAAGGAACATAAAGATTTCAACGGCGAGACATATATTTTGGAAGAAGGCATCTTTGCCGATCTGGCCATTGTCAAAGCCTGGAAAGCCGATGAGACCGGCAACCTGATCTTCCGCAAGACCGCCCGCAACTTCAATCCACCCGCCGCCATGTGCGGCAAGACATGTGTCGTTGAGGTGGAAGAGATCGTAGCGAAGGGCGAGCTTGACCCAGACCATATCCATCTGCCCGGCATCTATGTGCATCGCATCATTCAGGGCGCGCACGAAAAACGGATCGAACAGCGCACGACGCGCAAGCGGGAGGACGCATAATGCCATGGGATCGCAATCAGATGGCCGAACGGGCCGCGCAGGAACTGGAAGACGGCATGTATGTGAACCTTGGCATCGGGATTCCAACGCTGGTCGCAAACTATGTCGGCGACAAGGATATCACCCTGCAATCGGAAAACGGCATGCTGGGCATGGGCCCCTTCCCTTATGAAGGTGAAGAAGACCCGGACCTGATCAATGCAGGCAAGCAGACGATCACCGAACTCAACCGCACCGCCTATTTCGACAGCGCCACATCCTTTGGCATGATCCGCGGGGGCAAGATTGCCGCGGCCATTCTGGGGGCCATGGAAGTCGCCGAAAACGGCGATCTGGCCAACTGGATGATCCCCGGCAAGCTGGTCAAGGGGATGGGTGGTGCGATGGACCTTGTGGCCGGTGTTGGCCGGGTCATCGTTGTGATGGACCACACAAACAAACATGGTGACAGCAAGCTGCTCAAGGAATGCACATTGCCTTTGACTGGCAAGGGCGTTGTTGACCGGATCATCACCAATCTTGGTGTGTTGGACGTGGTTGAAGGCGGCCTGAAGATCGTCGAGACAGCAGAAGGCGTGACCGAGGAGGAGCTGCGCACCGCCACGCAGGCCACCATTGTCTGAGCATGTGATCAAAAAGGAAGTAGCGGGCAGCAAGGGCCGCTACTTCATTGAACATGATCCCGGGGTGAGCGAGCTGACCTACTCGGTCGCCTCACCAACCCTTGTGATCGCTGATCACACGCAGGTGGCCGAAGGGCATAATGGTCAGGGGATCGGATTGATCCTGCTCGAACAGCTTTTGGCGGCGGCGCAGGAGGACGGTTTCAAGGTTCTGCCGCTTTGCCCTTTCGTGAACGCGCAACGCCGCCGTCATCCCGAATGGGACGATCTGTTTTCCAGCTGATGGATACGGCCGTCAGATCCCGTTTACGTTAAAGACGCAGGCATCCGTGATCAGTTGCGGCCTTGTCTTGCACAATCCGCGTGCGACTTGCCATGCGGCAAGCACCTTGGGCACATAGGCCCGGGTTTCGGCGAATGGCGGCACACCATTATGTTTGCGCACGTTACCTTCGCCGGAGTTGTACCCGGCCAGCGCCATCAGCGGATCATTGTCAAAATGATTGAGAAGCCACGCCAGATAGGCGACCCCGCCTTTGATATTCTGGCTGGCATTCATACTGTCACTGACACCAAAACGTGTCGCAGTGTCAGGCATCAGTTGCATCAGGCCCTG
The DNA here is from genome assembly GCA_947500055.1 of uncultured Paracoccaceae bacterium. Classification (GTDB taxonomy): domain Bacteria; phylum Pseudomonadota; class Alphaproteobacteria; order Rhodobacterales; family Rhodobacteraceae; genus Yoonia. Next base: position 104,658 of record CANMQO010000009.1, on the reverse strand, counting down.
CGCACCGGCACTGCTGGTCGCATCGACCCGCCCCGCGCTTTCTACTGAGATCACCGCCAAGACCAGGGCAGGTGAAACATTGGTACCAACCGTCTCACGCAGAATATCCAGCCCATGCGCGCTCGCGATGTTTTGCAGGCTTTGCAGGCGCGGGGTCGAAATACCCTTTCCAGAAGGCGGATTACTAATTTGCCGGAGCGCGGTCGCAACCCGCCCAGGGCTTGCCCCAACCAGATCAGGCGAGACATTGGCCCAAAACCATTCGACCCCTGACGCGCGTGGGACGACCGCGCCGCCCGCTGCCGGCGTTGGCTCTTCCTCGGGCGGGTCAGCGTAGACAGGGCCGCGGCGTGGCGCATTCGGATCGATTTGCACATTGATACGGCCACCTGAACCACCAGTTGGCACAGCTACCCGCTTAAATGTGAAATCTGGTTGCAGTCTCTCAACCTCGGCCAGGGCCGATCCGGCCATTCCCAAGGCGCCGCACAGGACTAATGCCAAGACTTGACGACTCATTTCGTATACTGCCTGTTCTTTTTGTTGAATCATACATGGCATAAATCCGCCCAAAAGCCACAAACGGAGGAACAATTCCGATTTTTTGGTGCCATTGCGGACTTTTTCGCAACGCTTCGGCGAACGACTAAAATTGCGAATAAAAAATGTTCCCTTTAATTTCAATATCTTAAGAGTTTTTTTGCCAAATTTCAGAGGCTGTCACAAAAAACTCCAAACGCGCCAAACTCCCGCCCCATTCCACTGGCTATATATGTTCATCCAAGACGGGGAGCGAGCCAGACAAGAGGCGGTGAGCGAGACCTGGCGAGGTAAACATGAACTCTAGCGATACCCTGAGGAGGGACCACAATGCTTAACTTTATCAAGAATTTCCGCAACGACGAAGACGGCGCCGTAACTGTTGACTTCGTTGTTTTGACAGCAGCCGTTGTTCTCATGGGCCTGGCAGTTGGCACAGCACTGTCAACCGGCGCAAGCAACCTGGCCGGCGACATCCAGAGCAACCTGGAAAACACAACAATTCCTGCAGGTCAGTAATTTGATCTGAAGCGATGAAACTGCGCCCCGCAAGTGGCGCAGTTTTTTTTGCCTGAACGAAATTTTTCTTTGGAAACAAACTGTTCTCAGGCAAATTGTCAAAATGTTAAGTGTACATCGGTAAAACGGACAGCGGTGGAGGCGGTCTCTCGTAGACGATCGAAGGAATGAAAAAAATGGTCACTGGCATAATGAATTTTCTTAAGGATGAAGATGGGGCAGTAACGGTTGATTTTGTCGTTATCACAGCCGCAATCGTCGTCATGGGATTGGTTGTCGGTACTGCAATTTCCAGCGGTGGTGTCTCTCTGGCATCCAAACAAGGTGACTCGCTGGCGGACCGCGGACTAGGACCAGCTTCGAACTGGTAAGTTGTCACCTGACTTTCGCGGTGGCGCAGGATTCCGAATCAAACAGCCGCCACCGAATGATTTCCGCAGCGGACAGGTCCGCAGCGTCACAAAATGCAGAATTTTCAGCGCCCAGATGCCCTGTATTAACTAGAATTTTGTTTCATCAGGTTTATGTCCATGTTACGCGTGCTTGCTAGAGTGCGAGCAACCATGAATGATCGCTCGGCAAATCCGAAACGATCTATTATCTAGCAAGCTCCACAGGACATGATGAAGCAAGAAGCGAAGGTTGAAACATGCGCGCAGTATTTGGCTTAGTACTTTTGATCGGGATGGGTCTGGCTGGCTTTGCCGTCTATACTGTCAAAGGTCATTTCGATCAGCAGGAGCGACGCCTCATTCAAGAGCGGCAGCGCGCTGCGGAAATTGTCAAAACCATCGACATCTATTCCCCAACCCGCGCACTGACCTATGGTGACCTGTTGACGGCGGAAGATGTCCAGCTGATCAAATATGCAGAAGACTACCTGCCTGAGGGTGTCTTCAAGACCGAAGAAGAACTGTTTCCCGAGGGTCTGGATACACCACGCGTTGTCACATTGCCCATGCAGGTAAATGAACCTATCACCGCGACCAAGGTAACAGAGCCTGGCGCGCCCCGCGGCATAACGGCACTTCTGGAACCCGGCATGCGCGCATATCCGCTTCCAGCCAGCGTAACGCAGGCATTTGTGGAAGAGCTGCGACCAACAGACCGGATTGATATCTATTGGAGTGGGCGTCTGGGGGACAAACAGACGACCAGTATCATCTTGACAGGGATTGAGATCATTTCCGTGGATGCGGATGCCAACCGCCGTGGCACAGGTGTTGTCTTGCAAGTCACACCGGAAGAATTCGCCGCTTTGGCAGCAGCACAGAATGCCGGAAGTCTGTCACTGACGCCAGTTGGAACGGGTGACGATACTGTCGTGAGCGACATCCAGACCAATATCGCCGATGTTCTGGGCATTGAAGAAATCATCGTCGAAGAAGAACCGGAAGAAGTGGTCGTTGAAGATAAGCGCTGCTTTGTCACCAGACGGGTTGGAACGGAGCGGACGCAAGAAGAGATCCCCTGCACCGATTGACGCTATCGTCAGGCAACACATCCACTACCGCATATAGAGAGCGTCTGAAAATTCAGGCGCTCTTATTGTGTCCGGCGCCCAAGTGTTGCGCGTTATCCACATTCGGTTCGGCCGCCAACTTGTTGATTATTGCAATAAATGCGCAACTGCCCCATGGTCCACGACATCATGGGCAATTAAGACCCGAATAACGAGGCGTGATCGGAGAGGCAGGTCACTTATGAAGTATGACAGATTTATCAAAGCCGCAGTAGCTGGCTTGGCGTTGTCGCTATCTGCGGCAGCACCGACTATGGCACCGGCCGAAACGTTGCGCGTGTTGCGCGGCGCGGCGTCCAGTGCACTCAATGTTCCGATGAACCGGGCCGTTGTTGTAGAGAGTGACGTACCATTTACAGAACTATCAATCGCAAACCCCGGGATCGCTGATATCTCCTCCTTGTCGGAGCGCACAATCTATGTGTTGGGCAAAGAGCCGGGCCGCACAACCCTGACCCTTCTGGGCACTGACGGGCGGTTGATCACCAATGTCGAGGTGCATGTCACCCCCGACATGGCAGAATTCAAAGAGCGTCTGACGCAGATTTTGCCAAATGAGAACATCGAAGTGCGCACCGCCAATGACGGTATCGTGCTTTCCGGCGTCGTCAGCTCGATCGCCAAGCTTGATCGCGCGCTGGCTCTGGCGGAACGTTACGCACCAGAGCGGGTTTCCAACCTGATGAATGTCGGTGGAACGCAGCAAGTCATGTTGAAAGTGCGCTTTGCAGAGATGCAGCGCTCGGTCAGCAAGGCACTGTCATCGTCGATTGGTATCCGGGGCACAGCATTGGGTGATGACCTTGGGCTGTCGATTGGGACAAACAACACAAACACGGCTGGTGCCGCAGCAAACAGCTTGAACAACAACATTCCAGGTTCAAACGATAACAACGGCGCATTCCTGTTTGGCTTTGACGCTGGCGGTCTGGAAGTTGGGATCCTGTTGGAAGCGCTGGAATCGCGTGGGGTTGTGCGCACACTTGCAGAACCAAACCTGACAGCACTCAGCGGGCAAAACGCCACATTCCTTGCGGGTGGGGAATATCCAATCCCTGTCTCCAACGAGGAGGGTACGATCACCGTTGAATTCAAACCCTTCGGTGTCGAGTTGGAATTTGTTCCTACCGTTGTTGACGAAGACATCATCAACCTGGAACTTCTGGCAGCCGTGTCGGCGCTTGATCCAGCCAACAGCTTTACCGCAAACGGCCTGACGATTGCCGCCTTCACCCGCCGCGAGACGACCACAACGGTCGAAATGCGTGACGGTGAAAGCATCGCAATTGCCGGATTGTTGCAGGACAACTTTGTTGACCTGAGCGGTCAGGTGCCATGGATCGGTGACGTGCCGGTTCTTGGGGCTTTGTTCCGCAGTGCTGACTATCAGCGCAGCCAAACCGAGTTGGTTGTCATCGTGACGCCACATCTGGTCACACCGACACGCGGCGCGGCACTTGCTCTGCCAACTGATCGGGTACGGCCACCTTCTGAGCGGGATCTGTTCCTGTTTGGTCGTGTCGCGGCCTCTAACGCACCGACAAGTGGCGGCGCGGGCGAAGTCGCACGACAGGACTTTAGCGGGTCCTACGGCTATGTCCTGGATGAATGATTGGAGTACGGGTCAATGAAAAAACTAATGACAACAGCAATGGCTGCCGCACTTCTCGCCGCGTGCTCGGCCGATGATCCATCCTTCGACGTTCTAGAGGTTGAAGCCGGATCGCGGGTGGATTCGGGCACCTTCGGCAACGCCACCATGAATAACATGATGGCGATGCAAGGGTCGCAGCAGGACTATGCTATCAACCTCGCGCGTCGCTTCGCATCGGAGGTCAACTCCACGGTGAACTTCGCGTTCAACGAAGCCACGCTGGATGCCGATGCACGTGCTACGCTGATGCGCCAGGCAGACTGGATCCGTCAGTTCCCAGAAGTCCGCTTCCGGGTTTACGGCCATACCGACCTTGTGGGCAGCAACGCATATAACCGTCGTCTTGGCTTGCGCCGGGCGCAGGCGGTTGTGGCGTTCTTGTCTTCGCAGGGCATCAGCCGGAGCCGTTTGGAAGCCGTCGCATCATTTGGTGAGACACGTCCCGTGGTTCAGACACAGAACCGCGAACGGCGGAACCGCCGCACCGTGACCGAGGTTTCAGGTTTCGTGCAGACGGATCCGTTGGTGCTGAACGGCAAATACGCGCAAGTGATCTTCCGCGAATATGTCGCTTCCGCTGTTCCACCGACCTCCCGAACAACCACCCGTATCTCGACAGGCGGTTAATCGCTGACATTTGTTGACGCCGGGCGCTGCCTCGGCGTCAACACTCCCCACTTTTTTTCAAGATCGTCGCGATATTTCGCACAATTACGATCTTTTGGTCCAAATCTCGACAAGATTGTAACCAATACACGTCATCATGGATCCAATGCCATCGGCGATGGCAGGCGTTTACACCTAGACATCTGGTTGCCTAACACCAAATCATCTAGGCTTTTCGCACTGAAATGATGAGGATAAGAATACAATGAGTACGAGCCCGGTCGTTCAACATGATGCTCCGTCGATCGTTGCTTGCACAATCAGCCGTGATGTTCAGATTTTCGACCTGCTGATCGAAGACATGGAGGCAGCACTGGGCGATTCCTGGGGCGATCTCAGCTTTGAAGATGCCGCTTCTTTTCTGAGCCAGCCTGAGGCGCAATCGCTTCAATTCGTCACCATCGCCATGGATGCAGATGACGAAGACAGCCTGCCAACAATATCCGGTGTCATTGCTGCTGCAAAACAAGCGAAGATCAAGGTCATCCTGATTGCAGAAGACGTCAGCCCAACCGCATTGCACCAGTTGCTGCGCGAAGGCGGCGATGAATTTGTCCCCTACCCCCTGCCTGAAAATGAACTTGCCCGCGCGATCGAGCGTGTCCTCACCGCCGAAGATCCGGTTGCACCGACCGCCGGTGATGGCAAATTCAAGGCGGTTGGCGACCGCTCTGGCGTCGTAATTCCCGTTCATGGGTTGGCTGGCGGTGTCGGCGCCACGATGCTGGCTGTTAACCTCGCCTGGGAACTGGCAAATCTCGACAAGGATGGGGACACGAAAGTCTGCCTGATCGATCTGGATTTCCAGTTTGGTACGGCATCGACCTATCTGGATTTGCCGCGCCGCGAAGCCGTCCTTGAGATGCTGACAGATACGGAAACCATGGATAGCGAGGCCTTCACGCAGGCCCTGTTGACCTATGGTGAAAAACTGCACGTTTTGACGTCACCGACCGACATGATTCCGCTGGATATGATAACCCCGGAAGATATTGAACGCGTGGTCGAGATAGCGCGGGTCAACTTCGACTATGTTATTATCGATATGCCATCCACAATGGTGGAATGGTCACAGACGGTGCTTGAAATGGCACATGTCTATTTCGCCCTGATCGAACTTGATATGCGCTCCGCACAGAATACGCTGCGCCTCAAACGCGCATTGCAGTCGGAGGATCTACCATTCGAGAAGTTGCGCTTTGTTCTGAACCGGGCGCCTGGATTTACGGATCTGAATGGCAAGAGCCGCGTCAAGCGGCTTTCTGAAAGCCTCGGTATCTCTATCGAAATCTTGCTACCTGATGGCGGCAAACCCGTTGCGCAAAGCGCCGATCACGGTGCCCCAATGTCAGAAAGCATCGCGAAAAACCCGTTGCGTAAGGAAATTGTAAAGCTTGCAAAGTCTGTTGATGACTTCAACCACTCTGAAGCGGCTGAAGCCCAAGCTTAGGAGCCAACACCATGTTCTCGAAATATAAAAAGCCAAACGCCCCCAAGGAAAACCCAGCCAAGGGCCAGCCGGCAAATGCGCCCAAGGTGAACGTGGCGCCAATTGCGGTGGCGCCATCCGAAGAACCGCGTCAATCGCTGATGAAAGCGAAACCGGCCACACGCCCGGGAGAGGCAGGACCGGCCGATAAGGAAAAGCGCCGCAAGGAGCGGCTGCAGGAAATCAAGCTTGAACTGCACAAGGCCCTGCTCGATAACCTGAACCTGGCCGCGCTTGAAACCGCCACCGAACAAGATCTGCGGGCAGAGATCAACGCAATCGCGACAGAATCCCTCGAAGATATGGGGATCGTCCTGAACCGCGAGGAACGTCAGACCCTCAGCCAGGATCTGTTTTTTGAGGTGACGGGCCTTGGTCCGCTGGAAACCCTGCTGAAAGACGACACTGTCAACGATATTCTGGTGAACGGTCCACAGCAGATCTTCGTCGAACGCGCCGGTAAGCTTGAACTGACCGATATCACCTTCAAGGATGAAAAGCACCTGTTGCGGATCATCGACAAGATCGTGTCGGCGGTGGGTCGTCGTGTTGACGAAAGCAACCCTGCCGTTGACGCCCGACTGGCAGATGGTTCGCGATTTAACGCCATGGTCCCCCCCATCGCAGTCGATGGGTCATTGGTGTCCATTCGTAAGTTCAAGAAAGACAAGCTTGGCATTGAAGAACTGGTCAAATTCGGTGCCTTTACCGAAGAAATGGCCGCCTATCTGCAAGCTGCCGTCTCGACCCGCCTGAACGTCATCGTGTCGGGTGGTACGGGTTCTGGTAAAACGACCACGCTCAACGCCTTGTCGGGTTTCATCGACGACGCCGAACGTATCCTGACGATTGAGGATACAGCCGAACTTCAGCTGCAACAGACCCATGTGGGCCGGATGGAAAGCCGCCCGCCCAACGTGGAAGGCAAAGGCGGGGTTTCGCAGCGTGACTGCCTAAAAAACGCCCTGCGGATGCGTCCTGACCGGATCATCGTGGGGGAAACGCGTGGCGAGGAAGTGATCGACATGTTGCAGGCCATGAACACAGGCCACGACGGATCAATGACGACGATCCACGCCAACTCTGCCCGTGACGCTGTCAGCCGTCTGGAAAACATGATTGCCATGGCGGGGATCGAAATGCCGATCAAGGCGATGCGGAGCCAGATCGCGTCCGCTGTGAACCTCGTTGTGCAGGCCTCGCGCTTGCAGGACGGCTCGCGCCGGATGACATCGATCACCGAAATCACGGGCATGGAAGGCGACGTTATTTCCATGCAGGAGATTTTCCGCTATCAGCGGGTCGGGCTAACACCAGACAACAAGATCATTGGCCATTTTACAGCCACGGGGGTGCGCAGCCACTTCTCGGAACGGTTCAAGCTGTGGGGATATGATCTGCCGCCCGCAATCTTTGAACCGATGGTAGCGGAGTAACCTAAATGATTTCTGCTGAACCGGTCATCTACGTCATCATCTTCGTCGCCGTCCTGGCACTTGTCCAGGGTGTCTATCTGGTCATTTTTGGTAAATCGATCAGCATGGACGGTAAGGTAAACCGCCGGCTGGAGATGTTGGATAAGGGCGGGAACCGCGAACAGGTTCTTGATCAGCTGCGCAAGGAAATGACGCAGCATATGAAGTCGCAAAGCATCCCGATCTATTCGATGCTCGCGCAAAAGGCACAAAAGGCGAATATCGCCTTTACCCCCACCCAGCTGATGCTTGTGATGGTTCTGGTCAGTGGTGCCGCATTCGTATTGCTGACAATCCTGACCGAGGTTGCAGTTGCTGTTCGGATCCTCGTGGCCATTGCAATGGGCGTCGGCGGCGTCTTCACCTGGGTTAACAGTCGCGCAAACAAGCGCATGAACATGATCGGTGAACAGCTGCCTGAAGCCGTGGAATTGATGGTGCGATCCTTGCGGGTCGGCCACCCCTTCTCATCCGCGGTATCCATTGTCGCCCGCGAAGTTCCCGATCCACTCGGCACCGAAATGGGCATGATCTCAGACGAAGCTGCCTATGGCCGCGACATGGGTGAAACACTCAAGGCGATGGCTGAACGGCTTGACGTGCAGGATCTTCGGTTCCTTGCCGTCGCTGTAACCATCCAACAAACGTCCGGTGGTAATCTCGCAGAAATTCTTGATGGTCTTGCCAAGGTGATCCGTGCCCGGTTCCGCTTGTTCCGTCGGGTTGACGCCATCACCGCTGAGGCAAAGTGGTCAGGTAAACTGCTGTCCTTTTTCCCGATCGGTGCCCTGCTCATGATCAATGTGGTCAAGCCAAACTATTTCGATGAAGTTATGGAAAGCCCGCTTTTCATTCCCGCCTGTCTGGTGGTCGCCGGGTTCCTTGTGCTGAACCTGATCGTCATGCGCGCACTCGTTAATATCAAGGTCTGAGGTATTTATGATGGAAGCCATACAAGATATTGTTAACGACTATCTGGGCCCTTACGGCGCATTGATGTTGGTCGGCCTGTTGGGGATCTTTCTGATCCTTGTCACCCTGCCTGTTCTTCTTAAGAAAGATGTCGATCCGCTCGATCGCCTCAGGGCAAATACCCGAGAGGACCAAAAAAATGCCAAGGGCGAAAAACTTCGGACTGGCAACAACAAGGACAAGCTTGAAAAATATTCCAACTTTCTGGAACCGCAAAACGAAAAAGAATACTCTGCCTCAAAACTGAAGCTGATGCAGGCCGGATATCGCGGTAAGAACTCCGTTCGTATTTTCCATTTCCTGCAGTTTGCATTCGGCATTTGTGGTCTGTTGGCAGGCGGGATTTATGCGCTGATTGCAACCTCTCAGTCGACCGTCACGACACAAAACCTCGCAATGATGATCCTTGGTCCTGGCGTTGTCCTGTATCTTCTGCCGCGCTATTGGGTCACGCGGCGCCAGCAGATGCGCCAGGAGGCCATCCAGAACGGTTTTCCCGATAGCCTTGATATGATGCTTGTCTGCGTCGAAGCTGGCCAGTCCTTGGATCAATCCATCATCCGGGTGGCACGCGAGTTGCAGGCTGGTTTTCCGGAGTTAGCCGAAGAATACGAGATCGTCAGCCAGGAAATGAAAGCCGGTAAGGACAAGACCACGGTCTTGAAAGATATGGCCGAACGATCGGGAACGGCCGATATCTCAAGTTTTGTCACCGTGCTTGTTCAATCACAGCAGTTCGGTACATCAATCGCTGATGCCTTGCGGGTCTACGCATCCGAGATGCGTGACAAGCGCGTCATGCGGGCCGAGGAAGCCGCCAACAAACTGCCGACCAAGATGACACTGGCGACGATGATGTTGACCGTGCCGCCGTTGATGGCCATTCTGATCGGACCTTCGATATATTCGATCATCAAGAACCTCGGCGCATAACAAACGAAAGAATTGCACGTGAAACGGGTCCTTCAAGCTCTGACCCTGATTATGTTGGCCGCCTGTTCTTCAGGCGGCCTTGGTGAGTCTGATGGCCTGTTCGCCCCGGGCGTCGCCGGCAAATCCGATATTGATGGCTTGATCGTTGGCCACCGGCTGATGGCAGCAAATGAATACGAACTGGCGCTTAAGGCCTATACCCGCGCCGCCGGGCAGCAAGGACTGAACGTCGATACGCTTTCTGCGCTTGGTTCGGCGAACCTTGCCCTTGGCCGGCTTGGACAAGCCGAAAGCCTGCTCCGACGCGCCACAAAGGAAGACCCCAGTTTCCCCCCCGCATGGAACAATCTGGGCGTGATCCTGATGGAAAGGGGCAAAATCGGCGAGGCGAGTGAGGTTTTCCGCCGCGCATTCGCCGCAGATAACGGAAATTCCGACGAAATTCGCGACAATTTGCGCTTAGCGCTCGCAAATTTGGCAAATCCGGATGATAATGTGCTACAGGAAAATCAGAACTTCAATCTGATCCGTCGGGGACGAGGCGACTTTGAACTTCTGACGGCACTATAGGGTAGAGCAGCAAAAGGACGCAGAAAAATGCGCCAATCAATTATTCTCGCACTATGCGCAGCAGCAGGGCTTGCGGCATGTGATCGATCCGGCGAAGCAGAGGTCGAGCGAGCGCTAGAAGATCTCAATGTTGTTGATGAAACCAATCTGAATGATGTCTTTCTCACGGTCGGTGACCCGGATGAGGCCGTCAGCTATTTCGCGAAGGCAAATGCCAATGACCCGGGCAGGCTCGACCTGCAACGCGGTCTGGCGAAGTCTTTGATCCGGGCACGCCGCCCCGAAGACGCGATTGCCGCCTGGCAGCAGGTCGTAGCGCATGAGGATTCCGAAAGCGTCGATGATGTTGATCTGGCCGATGCCTATATCCGCGCCAATAAATGGGACGAGGCGGCCGCAACGCTCAACACCGTGCCGCCGACCTATGAAACGTTCAAACGCTACCGGCTGGAGGCGATGGTCGCCGACAGCAAGCAGCAGTGGGACAAGGCCGACAGTTTCTATGAAACAGCCGTCGGCCTGACGACCCGCCCTGCTGCGGTCTACAATAACTGGGGTTTCTCCAAGCTGACGCGCGGTGAATACGACGGCGCGGAACGCATGTTTACCGACGCCCTGCGCCATGACCGGACGATGTTCACAGCCAAGAACAATCTGGTTTTGGCCCGTGGCGCACAGCGCGATTACACCCTGCCCGTCGTACAGATGACACAGGTTGAGCGCGCGCAATTGCTGCACACAATGGCCCTGACCGCGATCAAGCAGAATGATATCACCATCGGCAAGGCCATGCTGAGCGAGGCGATCGAGACCCATCCGCGCTATTTCGAAGAGGCCGTGCGCGCCCTTTCAGCGCTTGAAGACAACGTGTCGAACTAATAATGGAGATGACGGCAGAAGTCGCCTGGTGGTTCTTGCCTGCCGTCATCCCAATCGCGCTCTACGTCTCATGGACAGACCTGAGCCAGATGAAAATCACCAACAAGGCGGTCATGGCCCTGATCATCGCATTCGCGGTACTTGGTTTTTTTGCGTTGCCATTTGACACGTACCTCTGGCGCTGGTCACATCTGGTCGTGATGTTGCTCGTCGGTATTCTGCTGAATGCGGCAGGTGTCTTGGGCGCAGGCGACGCCAAATTCATCGCTGCCGCGTCACCAATGCTAGCGGTAGAGGACCTGCTGCTGATCATAATATTGGCTGCCGCCTCCCTCGTGGGGGGCTTTGCCACACACAGGCTCGCCAAGCACAGCCCCCTGCGTAAGCAAGTGCCACATTGGGCCAGTTGGGAAGCAGGCAAGAGGTTCCCAATGGGTTTCCCGCTGAGTATGACCTTGCTTTTCTACCTTCTGCTGATGGCAATTTACCGTTAAGGAAGTGGTGAATGCCTCTTACAGGCACATGTTTGTTCACTATTTCGCCATAATAGGCTGCAATTCTACGAAGGTTGCTGCGCAGGGCGCAGACACAGCGTTGTCAAAAGGGGCAGGATTGTCATGAACGTGCAAAACTCGAATGTATTAGCGCCGCCCGCACCGCGCACTCTCGAAGGCATGCAACTGCCGATGTCGATGATGCGCGACATCCTGATCAAGACCATGTTCCGCATGAACCTTGACCTTGTGTCACTGCTCAGCAGGGCTGTGTGCCTGCCAATCCCGGTTACCCAGGAACTGGTTGATATGGCCCGCGGTCAATTGCTGGTCGAGGCGACAGGCACGCTCAACGCCAATAACGGCAATGAAATGGGTTACCAGCTAACCGATGCAGGCCGCGCGCGTGCGCTCGACGCACTTGCCCAGTCCGAATATTATGGCGCGATGCCGGTGCCGCTGGGTATCTACCGCGAACAGATCGCGCGGCAATCGATCCGCAACATTCAGATCACCCGCGACCAACTGGCCACTGCGATGGGTCACCTGATTCTGCCTGATGATCTGTTGTCCAACCTTGGTCCAGCGGTCAGCGCCGGCCGGTCGATCCTGATGTATGGACCACCGGGTAACGGGAAATCCTCGATCTCGAACGGGATCCGCGACGCGTTGGGCGACAAGATTTTTGTGCCTCGCGCCATCGAATATTCCGGCCAGGTGATCACCGTCTATGACCCCATCGTGCACAGCGCGGCAGAGGATGACGTGGACGACCCCAACAGCCTGCGCCGCACCTCAGGTCGTTTTGACACCCGCTATGTACGTTGCGAACGGCCCACCGTGATTACCGGTGGTGAACTCTCGCTCTCCATGCTCGATCTGGTCTATAACCCGACCGCGCGGACCTATCAGGCACCGCTGCAGCTGAAATCGACCGGCGGCATCTTCATCGTGGACGACCTTGGTCGTCAGGCCGAACCACCCCAGACCCTTGTGAACCGCTGGATTGTGCCACTGGAAGAAAACAAGGATATCCTTGCCCTGCAATCGGGCGAGAAATTCGAAGTACCGTTTGACACGCTGGTCATCTTCTCGACCAACTTCCACCCTAACGCCATCTTCGACAAGGCGGCGCTGCGTCGTATCTTCTACAAGATCAAGATCGACGGACCAGAGCAGGAAGATTTTCTGAAAATCTTTGCCATGGTGGCCCGTAAACGCAAAATGCCGCTGGACGAGGATACGCTGGTTCATCTGCTGAACGTGCGCTACCCTGAGATTGACAATATATATGCCAACTACCAGCCAATCTTCCTGATCGATCAGATGATCTCGATCTGCGAATTCGAAGGCATCCCTTACCAGATGACGCCCGAACTGATCGACCGGGCCTGGGCAAACATGTTCGTCAAGGAAGAAGACATCGTTCGTTAACTGATTCACATTGGCCCGGCATCCCGCTAGGCTGACGCCGCAATGAAGGGGCGCGCAAATGGATCAGGTGATCGGTGTTGCAGGCTGCGGGCGCATGGGCGCGGGCATGCTGGCCAATCTGCAAGCAGCGGGCTTTGACGCGCGCGGCTTCGATATCCGCCCCCTGCCCGGCATCGGTACCGATATTGCGGCATTCTGCGGTGGTCTCAACGTGCTGATCACGGTCGTGCGCGACACGCAAGAGACGGACGCGCTGCTTTTCGACACGCAAAGGGTCATTGATCAGGCTGCGTCGCTGGACACAATCCTGATCAGCTCCACCCTGTCGCCAAGCTACGTCATGGCCCTGCGGCGGCGCATTCCGGATCACATCACCCTGATCGATGCCCCGATGTCAGGCGCGCAAATCAAGGCAGAGGCGGGCACGCTTACCTTCATGACTGGCGGCGAAACCAGCGCCATCACACCATTGCTGAACGCAATGGGCAACACCATCCACCACATGGGGGATTATGGTGCCGGGATGACGGCAAAGGTTCTGAACAATCTGCTGGCCGCCAGCAACACCGCGATGACGCGGTTGGTACTGGATTGGGCCGATACGGCAGGGATCGATGAATCGCGACTGCTGGATCTGATAAACAGCGCCTCAGGGCAAAACTGGTTGGCCTCCGGATTTGAGGACATCGAGTTTGCGCGCGATCCTTATGCCCCTGACAACACGATCGGCATTCTGGTCAAGGATGTGGAAGCGGCCCTTGACCTCGCCCCGGATCACCAGATCACGCTTCCCCGCGCCATTCAGGAGCATTTGCTGTCACTCATGCCACGGACCCGCCCGTAAGATGGGTCTTGACCCATCCCCCCGCAAGGGCAGATTGGCCTGATGACGACCCTGCCCCCCATTTTCACCCAATGGTTCGACAGTCGCGGCTGGCACATACACCCGCATCAGCAGGACATGTTGGAACAGTCGCAAGCCCCGGCATTGCTGCTGATCGCACCCACCGGGGGCGGGAAAACACTTGCGGGGTTCCTGCCGACCCTGGCCGAATTGGCGGATGGCCAGCATACCGGTCTGCATACGCTTTATGTCTCTCCTCTCAAGGCGCTGGCGGCGGACATCAAACGCAACCTGCGGATCCCGGTCGCCGAAATGGACCTGCCGATCCGGATTGAAGATCGGACCGGCGACACATCCTACACCCAGAAACGCCGGCAACGGGCCGATCCGCCACATATCCTGCTGACCACCCCGGAATCGCTGGCACTCCTGACCAGTTACGAAGATGCGCCGCGCATGTTTGCCGGCCTGCAACGGGTGATCATCGATGAAATCCATGCGCTCAGCGAAAGCAAACGTGGCGATCAACTGATGCTTGCGGTCAGTCGGTTGCAATCAATCGCCCCCGGGTTGCGGCGCGTCGGCCTGTCCGCCACGGTCGAAGACCCGCAAGCCATCGCCCATGAGCTGGCCCGCAACCCGGACCCCTGCCCGATCCTGCTCGCCGATCCCGGGCCGGACCCGAATATCCAAATGCTGATCACGGACGAAAAGCCGCCATGGTCGGGCGGTGGCGCCAAATACGCTATTCCGCAAGTGCTCGAACAGGTCAAACAACACAAGACCACGCTGATCTTCCACAATACCCGCGCCCAGGCCGAGATTTTCTTTCACAACCTCTGGCTCGCCAATACCGATGATCTGCCCATTGGCATCCACCATGGCAGCCTTGCCCGCGAACAGCGTGAGCGGGTCGAGGCGGCAATGGTCAATGGCGATCTGCGCGCCATCGTCTGCACCGGCTCGCTCGACCTCGGCATTGACTGGGGCGATGTTGATCTGGTGATCCAGATCGGCGCGCCCAAAAACGTCAAGCGGTTGGTCCAGCGGATCGGGCGGGCCAATCACCGCTACAACGCGCCCTCCAAGGCGCTGCTGGTCCCTGCCAACCGGTTCGAAGTGGTTGAATGCGTGGCAGCGCTTGAGGCAGTCAAGGAACATGACCTCGACGGTGATCCCAAAGGACCGGGGCCGCGCGATGTACTTTGCCAGCACATTCTGATCCGGGCGGCGGCCGGGCCGTTTGACGCAAATGCACTTTATGAAGAGGTCAAAACCGTCGGTGCCTTCACAGGCCTTGACCGGGCTGCATTCGACGATTGCCTCGATTTCTGCGCCACCGGCGGCTACGCGCTGCGCGCCTATGACAAATGGAAACGCCTGCTGCAAAACCCCGACGGCACATGGCAATTGCGCGACCCGCGCGCGGCCCAACGGATCAGGATGAATATCGGCACAATCCAGGATACCGATACGCTCAAGGTCCGGATGCGCGGCAATTTCAAACCTTTGGGCGAGGTGGAGGAAGCCTTTGCCGCCACCCTCACCCCCGGTGATACTTTCCTGATCGGTGGCCAGATCGTGCGCTACGAAGGCCTGCGCGAAATGACGGTCGAGGTGTCGCGCCGCGCCGATAAGACCCCCAAGATCGCCACTTTCATGGGCACGAAATTCGCCAATTCAACGCAGCTGTCGCAACGCATCCTGCGCATGTTCCAACAACCCGACTGGCCGCAACTGCCAGAGCATACCGCCGAATGGCTGACCCTGCAGCGCGAGGTCTCGCAACTGCCCGAAGCCGACAGGATCCTCGTCGAAAGCTTCGCCTATGACGCGCGTGAATATACCTGCATCTACGGATTTGCCGGGCGTAATGCGATGCAAACGCTGGGCATGCTGCTCACCCAGCGGATGGAAGAGTTACACCTGCACCCGATGGGATTTGTCGCCACCGATTACGCCACGCTGATCTGGGGGCTTGACCCGGTCCCGGACCCTGCCCCGCTTTTCCGGGCACCCGACCTGCGCGAGGGTTTTGAAAACTGGCTTGGCGGCAATGCGGTGATGAAGAAGACCTTTCGCGGCTCCGCCACGATCGCCGGGCTAATCGAACGCAACCTGCCACAGGCGCGTAAATCCGGGCGGCAGGCGACATTTTCCAGCGATATCCTCTACGACACGCTGTCCAAATACGACCCTAACCACCTGATGCTGCAAATCACGCGGGAAGAAGCGATGCGCGGCCTCGTCGATTTTGGCCGGATCGAAGAAATGCTCGCCCGCACCGCAGGCCGGGTCGATCACGTCAAACCGGACCATGTGACACCGCTGGCGGCACCACTATTTCTGGAGGTCGGGCGCATCCCGATCAAAGGGGCCGCACAGGAACGGTTGATGGAGGATGTCGCCGCAGGCATGATGGCCGCCGCCGGATTGACGGAACTCTGACCATGGCCAGCCATTCATTTACCCTTTGCGACACGCGCTGTCAGGCGCTGCCCTCCGGCGCGCTTCTCCTGCCGGATCACGACACGCTCTGCGTCTCGGATCTGCATCTGGGCAAGTCCGACCGGATCGCGCGGCGCGGCGGCACGATGCTACCCCCTTACGAGGTACAGGCGACACTGGACAAGCTGCAATCCGACATCAGCGCCACGAACCCTGCAACATTGATCTGCCTTGGTGACAGCTTTGATGATCTGACGGCGGCACAGTCACTTTCTGATGACATGCAAATCTGGCTGACCCGCCTGCAAGCCGGACGGCGCTGGATCTGGATTGAGGGCAACCATGATCCCGGCCCGGTTGATCTGGGCGGATCACACCTGGCGCAATTGACCATCGGCACTTTGACCTTCCGACATATCGCAACATCGCAAAAGGCCGAGGTGTCGGGCCACTATCACCCCAAATTCCAGATCGCAGGTCGCAGCAGACCCGCCTTCATCTATGATGCATCGCGGCTGATCCTGCCTGCCTATGGGGCCTATACGGGCGGATTGTCTGCCAATCACCCCGATCTGCGCGCCCTGTTTGGACCGCAACCGATCGCGGTCTTGACGGGGGCCAAGGCAATCTCGGTCCCGGTCACAAATACCCGGCGGCCACCGCGTTTTCCCGGTAGGTTCGGCTGACGGGAACTTTCCCCCCGGAGCCAAGCATCAGAAAATCCCGACTGTTTTCACGGGTGCTCGCTTTGACATGGCGGCCCACCACCCAATGCGACCGATGGGTGTAAAACCCATCTTCGCCTTCCATCTCCGCGACGGCATCTGACAGGCGCATCAAGACACGCTGGGCTGTCCCGTCATCAAGATGAATGTCGACATAGTGGTCATTGGCGGTCAGGCGTTCAACCGATGCAGCCGTGCGAGGCATCAGGCGGTCATAAAGACGTGGGCGTGCGGAACTGACTTGCTGATCCGGGCTATCGCGCTTGACCAACAGGGATGTCAGGCCCACAACCAGTATCGTCGCGCCCAGAACATGCGCCGTCAGAAAGGCAAAACGCGCAAATGTCCGCTGGCTCTGGTCAAAAAACGTGCTGAACATCCAGATCGCAGGCGCAAATATCGCAACAAAAACAAAAACCTGCAAGATGTCACGGCGAGGCGAGGCAGGCCAGCGCAACTGATGTTCTATAACACGCCCCGATGCTTCCCCAATCAGATGCGCGCCAAAAACAACTGGCGCCCAATAGGCAAACCGCAGAGGCAGCGATAGTGCGGCGAACGTCCCAAACGGCCCGACAAAAGCCAGGATCGCAGAAACACCCAACAGCGCAAACCAAATTGATGTGCGCTGCGTCGGAAACCAGATACTTGGATAGACACGAAACATAACGGTGGGTGAACTGATGCTTCTCTGACGCGCAGCCCCTCTGGTTGCTCTATCTGGACGTGGCTGTAAGCCCTTCAGGTTCTTCCAGATCGTTGGCACGACAACACGCAGTGACCGTATTGGCCAGCAGACATGCAATTGTCATCGGACCAACACCACCCGGAACCGGCGTGATCGCCCCTGCAACAGCGGCACAGCTGTCATAGTCCGCATCACCAACCAGACGGGTGCCACCTTCCGGTTTGTCGATGCGGTTGATGCCAACATCAATCACCGTCGCACCCGGCTTGATCCAGTCACCAATCACCATTTGCGGACGACCGACCGCGGCAACAACAATATCTGCCTGCCGTACAACAGCCGGCAAATCAGCAGTGCGACTATGGGCGATGGTCACCGTGCAACTGTCACCCAGCAAAAGCTGGGCCATCGGCTTGCCCACGATATTGGATCGGCCAATGACAACGGCATTCATTCCCGAAAGTGAACCATGATGATCGCGCAGCATCATCAGACAACCCAGCGGGGTGCAGGGGACCATGCTCTTTTGTCCCGTGCCCAGCAGCCCCACATTCGAGATGTGGAAACCATCGACATCCTTCGCCGGATCAATGCGATTGATCACCAGATCACTGTCCAGATGATCAGGCAGCGGTAACTGCACCAGAATACCGTGCACCGTCGGGTCAGCGTTCAGCTGATCGATCAGGGCCAGCAAATCCGCCTCGGATGTATCAACATCCAGTTTATGCTCGAAAGAGGCCATACCAACCTCAACCGTCATCTTACCCTTGGAGCGGACATAAACCTGGCTCGCCGGGTCTTCGCCAACCAGAACAACGGCCAATCCCGGCGTAATGCCGTGGTCTGACTTCAACCGGTCCACATGGGTGGCAACCTGGGCGCGGACCTTTGCGGCAAAGGCTTTTCCATCAATCACTGTCGCTGTCATCTATCGTCTTTCCAGATAAGGGAGGGCGGGCGGGGCGATGTGCGGATGAAATCCAGCACGAGCGTCGCCCCGCCCAACCGCTTTAGAACAAGCCTTCAATCTCGCCATCACTATTGAGCATGATCTGCTCAGCGGATGGAACGCGGGGCAGACCGGGCATGGTCATGATCTCACCGCAGATCGCCACGATGAAACCGGCACCGGCACTCAGGCGCACCTCACGCACAGGCACCGAATGGCCAGTTGGCGCACCGCGGCGGGTCGGATCGGTGGTAAAGCTGTATTGCGTCTTGGCCATACAGACCGGCAGATTTCCATAGCCCTGCTCTTCCCACTGTTTCAGTTGATCGCGGATCTTGGCATCGGCAATCACCTCGTCAGCGCGGTAGATGCGCTTGGCAATCGTGTCGATCTTGTCAAACAGGCTCATGTCGTCAGGGTAAATCGGGGCGAAATTCGCCTCTCCCTTATCGGCAATCTCAGCCACACGGGTCGCCAGTTCTTTCGTCCCTTCCGACCCATGCGCCCAGTGCTTGCACAGAATCGCCTCGGACCCTTGCGTCGCCACATAGGCCTGCACAGCGGCCACTTCAGCATCGGTGTCTGTGACAAAATGGTTGATCGCGACAACAACCGGTACACCAAAGCTTTTCACATTCTCAATGTGACGGCCAAGGTTTGCACAACCGGCATTCACCGCATCCACATTCTCGGTACCCAGATCGGCCTTGGCCACGCCGCCATTCATCTTCATGGCCCGCACGGTGGCCACAACAACCACACATGATGGGGCCAGACCAGCCTTGCGGCATTTGATGTTCAGGAACTTCTCGGCACCCAGATCGGCACCAAACCCGGCCTCGGTGACCACATAATCGGCCAGCTTCAGCGCGGTTGTGGTCGCAGTGACGGAGTTACAGCCATGCGCGATATTGGCAAACGGGCCGCCATGCACAAAGGCAGGGTTGTTTTCCAGCGTCTGCACCAGGTTCGGCTGCATCGCATCTTTCAGCAGAACGGTCATCGCGCCATCGGCCTTGATATCGCGACAATAGACCGGGCTGCGGTCGCGACGATAGGCAACGATGATATCGCCCAGGCGCTTTTGCAGATCTTCCAGATTGCGGGCCAGACACAGGATCGCCATGACTTCGGAGGCAACGGTGATGTCAAAACCAGCTTCGCGGGGGAAACCATTGGCCACGCCGCCAAGGCTGGTTGTGATCTGGCGCAGGGCGCGATCGTTCATATCCAGAACCCGACGCCAGACGATGCGGCGGATATCGATTTCAAGCGCATTGCCCCAATAGACATGGTTGTCGATCATCGCCGACAGCAGGTTATGGGCCGATGTGATCGCGTGGAAATCGCCAGTGAAATGCAGGTTCATATCCTCCATCGGAACAACCTGCGCATAGCCGCCGCCGGCCGCGCCACCTTTCATGCCGAAACATGGGCCAAGCGACGCCTCGCGGATACAAATCGCGGCCTTCTTGCCAATTGCGTTCAGACCATCTCCCAGGCCCACGGTCGTCGTTGTCTTGCCTTCACCGGCGGGGGTTGGGTTGATTGCGGTGACAAGGATCAGCTTGCCATCGGCACGGTCCTGTACGCTGTCGATCAGCCGCTGGCTGACCTTCGCCTTGTCATGGCCATAGGGCAGCAGATCATCGCTATCGATGTTCAGTTTTGCGCCAATTTCCTGAATAGGGCGCTTTTTGGCTGCACGCGCGATCTCGATATCAGACTTGTATTCCATAACGTTTTCCCTGTTCCCGGCTGCGGCGCCGACGATGTTTCTGCATCGGTTCTAGCCGCAGCACCCCATGGTATGCACTTGGATTGCGACATTTTCGCCGCCGGAATCGTCGAAGAACGACAAAACCGTTTCGGATTGGAAACCTATGGCTGCCACGCCCGTTGATCCGGAACATGCAGGCGCACCGCATCCCCAACCCGGATTTTCCCTTCGCGTTCGACCCAACCGGTGACGCCGCGTTTCCCCTTTGCCGCAGCCTTGAACCTGTCGCCTGCTCCGGGGTTTTCCGCATTGATCACTTTTGCCGGCAGATGGCAGGGGCGATTTTCCATATCAATCACAATCGTGGCCCCGTCAGGCATTTGCAACCGTGATGACGGCGGCAGATGGGTGAAATCAGGAATGCCACCTATGACAAGAGACGCGCCAATCACTGACGGATCCAACCGATCCAACCCGCAATCCATAGCGATCTCGGCCAGTTCCTCGGCCGAGACGATGGAAAGCTGGCGCACATTGCGAATCTCCGTGCCCTTGGGGTGTTGGCTGCTGACCCGCACGCAGGACGGACGTGTCAGCCCACCATGCGCTTCGCCGGGAATACCCGCATAGGTCAGCGCTGCCGCGTCCAACCGATCAGAACGCAGCGACGCATCGCGATCAGGCACCGCGCCGATCCAGACCACCTCACCCACGATGTCTGTTGGCATCAGTGCCGGCATAACGCATCTCCCTCGATCTGTTTCGCCAACGGCTAACGCATCGCCGTCGGAGGTTCAAACCAAAGGGGTTGGTCATATCCCGAAAATTGCGGTGGTCCTTGGTGTCAACCAACGACCTGCATTGACCCTCTCAGCGCGAACGAAAAACGCCGCCCTGCGGGGCGGCGCTTTCTGTTTCATCAGGCCGAAGGTTCCGGTTCCATCCCGCTATCAGGCGCTCGTGGTTTTTTCGGCTTTGTCTTCGGGATCGCCGTAACAGATGTCCCGCCAGATGATGGCGTTTCATCGGCATCATCGCCGGAACGCGGCGGCTCACCTGCCATCACCCGCTTGATCTCGTCCCCGGTCAGCGTCTCATATTCCAACAAACCCTGCGCGAGACGCTCAAACTCTTCATTCTTCTCCAAAATGATCTCGCGCGCTTTTTCATAGCCATTCTGGATAAAGCCACGAACCTCTTCCTCGATCAGTTCTTTCGTGCTGGCCGAAACGGACAGGCCCGCCGTATTGCCCTGATAGCCCTCATGCGCTTCGGCATAGTCGATATTGCCGACCTTGTCAGACATGCCCCAGCGCAGCACCATGGCGCGCGCCAACTGGCTGGCCTGCTGAATGTCGCCTGCCGGGCCGTTCGACACCTGATCCTCACCATATTTGATGATCTCGGCAGCCTTACCGGCCATCGTCATCGCCAGACGCTGGTGGCATTCATCCTTGAACATGTTCAGCCGGTCCATTTCCGGCAGGCTCATCACCATACCCAGCGCACCGCCACGCGGGATAATTGTCGCCTTATAGACCGGGTCGCATTTCGGCAGGGAAATCCCGACAATTGCGTGCCCAGCTTCGTGATAGGCAGTCATTTCCTTTTGTTCGGCGGTCATCACCATGGATCGGCGCTCTGCACCCATCATGACTTTATCCTTGGCGCTTTCGAAATCGATCATCGTGACAAAACGCCGCCCGACGCGAGCCGCCATCAATGCGGCCTCATTCACGAGATTGGCCAGATCCGCACCGGAAAACCCGGGTGAGCCGCGCGCGATGATGCGCAGATCGACATCGGGGCCCAGCGGAATTTTCCGTGCATGCACGCCCAGGATTTTCTCGCGGCCTTTGATATCGGGGTTCGGCACCGTGACCTGACGGTCAAAACGACCGGGGCGCAGCAATGCAGGGTCAAGCACGTCACGACGGTTTGTCGCCGCCACAATGATCACACCTTCATTGGCTTCAAACCCGTCCATCTCGACCAGCAACTGGTTGAGCGTCTGTTCACGTTCATCATTGCCGCCGCCATAACCGGCACCACGGGACCGGCCCACAGCATCAATCTCGTCGATGAAAACGATACATGGGGCGTTCTTTTTTGCCTGCTCGAACATGTCACGGACACGCGATGCACCCACACCAACAAACATTTCGACAAAATCAGAACCCGAAATGGTGAAGAACGGCACACCCGCTTCGCCCGCAATGGCCCGCGCCAGCAGCGTCTTACCGGTACCCGGAGGGCCCACCAGCAACGCGCCTTTGGGAATTTTGCCACCGAGTCGGCTGAATTTCTGCGGATTGCGCAGGAATTCCACGATCTCTTCCAGTTCTTCCTTGGCTTCATCAATGCCGGCAACATCATCAAATGTGACACGCCCGTGCTTTTCGGTCAGCAGCTTTGCACGCGACTTGCCAAAGCCCATCGCACCACCTTTGCCGCCGCCCTGCATCCGGTTCATGAAATAGATCCAGACGCCGATCAGCAGAAGGAATGGCAGCAGGCTGATGATGAACGACTGAAAGATTGATGTTTCCTGGCTACGTGCCTCAACAGGGACATCAGCCGCGATCAAAAGATCAGTGATTTCAGCGTCTTGCGGCTTGATCGTCGAATAGTTGCGACCACCTTCGGCAAAGCGCACGTTTTCACCGTCGATCACCACCTCGGTGACGCGGCCACCTTCAACCGCCTCGACAAATTCGGAATAGCTTCTGGCCTCGCCTGCGGTCGATCCCGGCGCGCTGCTAAAGAGGTTAAACAGCGCCAGTACCATAAGGAACAGGACGACCCAAAAGACCATGTTACGCGCGTTGCCCAAGGGGGGACTCCTTTGAAATCGGGAAATGACGCGACAGAGTCGCACCTTTAACGTTTCCTCTAAAATAGAGGCAAAACCTTAATCTTCAATGCGCAAACGCGTGTTCGTGAAAATCCGCGACAATCTGCGCCGTCCAGCCATTGCGGAAACCGGCCACCGGCGCCGCAATCAGGCGGTCACCTGACCACACCGACGGCGATGCCATCAGAGAGGCGCGCGGAATATCCGTCGCCCGCCAGTCAGGGCAATCGCGCAAGCCGTCACCCAAGGCGCGAAACACAAGACCCGGCGCCAATGGCCCTTTTACGGACCATCGGCGGTCCCAGATAATGCCAGCCGCCTCGCGTTCGTCGGGGCCGCAGCTCAGGCTGGCGGTCGCCGCCGCCTCGCGTGTCATGCGCATGCCACCATCGGGCAATGGCGTTAACAAACACCCCCCCAATGTCACGGTCTGGCCATTTCGCACCTGTGCCACCACATCCATCATCCGATCAAACCGGGGCCGGTAGATATTGCCACCGATCCACATCAATCCGGCCACCATTACCCGGCGCGGACTGTCTTCATGTTCAAGCAACAGCGCCTCGGCGGTGAAAAACAGATCGCCGGCGTCCTGACGCACATGCGCACTGGCAAAATCCCGCGCCGCCAGTTGCAACGACCGGTGCGCGGCCTGCATATGATCAACCGTCTGCAACAGGCGCTTGCGGGTCAGGCCCAGCGCTTCCAATTGGCAAAACATCTGCCGGGCGCGCACCCGGTCAAAGCGCGGATCGTCATTGCTGGGGTCATCGCACCAGCTGATATTCTCGGCGCGCAGCCAGCCACGCAAATCCCCGCGCGCAATATCCAGCAACGGGCGCAACACCCGCAGCCCATCGCGGTAATCGGCGCGCGCCATGGCGGTCAACCCGTCAATGCCCGACCCACGCGCCAAACGCATCAGCAGGGTTTCAACCTGATCATCCTCCGTATGACCCAGCATCACGCTTGTGATGTCATGGGACAGCGCCCAATCTGAGATTGCCGACCAGCGTCCTGCGCGGGCGGCGGCCTGCAAATTTCCCTGACCATCCCATTCCCATTGCAACACATGATGCGGCAGGTTCAGCGCTGTGGCCTGTTGGCAAACGGTTTCGATCTCTGCCGCCGCATCTGGGCGCAATCCATGATCCACCGTCACCACATGCAATTGGTCAGGCGGCAAATATTGGGCAGCCAGATGCATCATGGCAATGGAATCGCCGCCACCAGAAACGGCAAGGCCCAACTTGCCCCGCGGCCGGTTAGCGATGGCGCGCAGGAAACGGGCGGGAATAGGGGCCGGGTCGGGCGTTACTGACATCCCAACGATTGCATCACCGATTGGGCGTCAGCCACAGCCGGATTGCCGGGAAAGCGCACATCGACCTCAGCCAATGTCAGGCAGGCATCCTGAGTCTGACCAATCGCCCCCAATGACGCGCCCAGCTTGAACAGGGCATCCGGGGCCTTGGCCCCCGCCGGATCGCCCGAGAATGAGGCAAGGTAGGCGCGGGCAGCCTCGGTCATATCGCCCAGACCCTCCAACGCCTCACCGCGCAGATAATCGGCCTGTGCGGCTAGCGGGCTTCCAGGGTAGGTCGTGCCAAAGGCCGCAAGCTGGTCAGCGGCGCTGCGAAAGTCACCGGAGGCGAGCGCCTCCTGCGCCCGCTCGATGTCATTCTGCTCACCAACGGCCAGCGCCGGACCACCGGTTGAAGGGGTCGGGGTGGCCGTTGGTACGGTGGCGCCGTTATCCACACCGCCCAGGCTGGGGGTGTCACCCAACTGGGCAATATCGCAACCTGTCTCAAGCTCGCAAAGACGGAACTCCAGATCACCAATGCGGTTGGTCCCGTCCACCGTGATCCGGTTGACCCGGAATTCCAGCTGTTCGGTTTTGGAGGTCAGACGCTGCAATTCAGCCTCGATCGCATTCAACCGATCCAGCGGGGTCGCCCCCGCCACACCGGAATTCAATCCACCCGTGGTGGACAATTCACGCTTCAAACGCTGCACATCCACATAAAGCACCGTGAGTTGCTGCCGGATATCGGCCAGCGTTTCATCCTGCTGGGCAACACCCGCAACCGGCGTCAGCATCAGGGCACAAAGAACAACAACACGGTGCAGCATAGGGCTTCCTTTGATCACGATCAGCTGGTGATAGCGCTGAATGACAGCACCGTAACCGCACGACGGTTCTTGGCATAGCAACTTTCTTCACTGCAAACCTCAATCGGGCGTTCCTTGCCAAAGCTGGTGACCTGCAAACGGGACGAAGGAACACCGCGCGACACCAGATATTCGCGCACCGCATTGGCACGGCGCTGGCCAAGGGCGAGGTTATATTCACGTGTGCCTTGCTCATCCGCATGGCCTTCGACAACGGCGCGGTAATCGGCATTAGTCAGCAGCCACTGGGCCTGACCATCCAGAATGGTCTTGCCGGTTGGGGTGATGGTCGATGTATCAACCGCAAACAGGACCCGATCACCAATCGCCTGGTTAAAATAGGCGGGGCTGGTCGGATCGCTGGCTGATCCGGCAAGGCCGCCATTGGCCCCGTTGGCGCCATCTGCACCATTGGCCCCGTCAGCACCGCCCGCGCCGCCAAAACGGTCAGGGTTGGTACAGGCCGCCGTGGCCAAGGCCAATAGCAGCACAGTCGCGCGTGTCATCATTTTCATCGAACTGGTTCCTGTTGTTATCTGCTCATTTTTTCCCAGCATAGCACGGGTTCGTGCCGGTGGGAATCACATCTCATTACGGTTGCAACGGACCCCATGACGGATCAGAGGCACCGCCCTGAACCGGCACCGCCTTCAGGTTACGACCCGAAATATCAACCGAATACATCGATGACGTGCCACCGGCCCCCTGGGTTTCGCGGCTGAACATGATGACCCGGCCATTGGGTGACCATGTCGGCCCCTCGTCAAGGAAGGATGAGGTCAGCAAACGTTCCTCGGACCCGTCAGTGCGCATCACACCAATATGGAACCGGCCCGCATTCTGCTTGGTAAAAGCGACCAGATCGCCGCGCGGCGACCAGACCGGCGTGCCATAGCGGCCATCGCCAAAGGAAATCCGCCGCGCGTCACCACCATTTGCAGGCATGATATAGAGCTGCTGGGTACCGGAACGATCACTTTCAAACACGATCTGGCTGCCATCAGGCGACAGGCTGGGCGCGGTTTCAATCGACGGGGCGGATGTCAGGCGGACATGCTGCCCGGTGCCCAGATCAGTGCGATAGATATCGGTATTCCCGCCATTGGACAGGCTATAGATCACCTGCCGCCCATCGCGGGAAAACCGGGGGCTGAACGCCATCTCACCCTGTGCGGTGCCCAGCTGCTGACGGCTGACATTACCCACATTCAGCACATTGATCCGGGGAAAACCGGATTCAAAGCTGGTGTATAGCACCCGATCACCATTGGGCGAAAACCTTGGGGCCAGCACAATGGCACTGCTATCGGTCAGGAATTGCAGGTTCGCCCCATCATAATCCATGATGGCAAGGCGCTTCTGACGGTTATCCTTGGGACCACTTTCCGAGACAAAGACAACGCGGCTGTCAAAATAACCACCCTCACCCGTGATGCGGGAATAGGTGGCATCCGCCACCTTATGGGCCATGCGACGCCAGCCATCGACAGTACCAACAAGCTGTTGACCCTGTCCCAGCTCCTGCCCGGAAAACACATCATATAGACGGAACTTCACAACCAGCTGGTTGCCATTGACGGTGACAGCCCCGGTGATCAGGCCCTGCGCATTGACCGCACGCCAGTCTGCATAGGCAACGGGCTGCACGAAAGAGCTGACTTGCGAAATGAATGCGGATGCAGGCACTTCGCGGAACAGCCCCGTTCCTGCCAGATCCTGCACCACAAGGCGCGAGATATCTGCCGCAACCTGCCCAGCTGCACCGTTTTCAGCCTGAAATGTCGGGACGGCTACCGTAATCGGCTCAATCACCCCATCGGTAATGGTCAGCCGAAGCGGACCGCTTTGCGCCAATGCCGGGCTTGCCAGCATCAATGCCAACAACAATGTCAAAAGTCGTTTCATCATATTCGCCTCACTCTGCGCGTCCGGGTTCTGGCCCGATTATCGCCTCATATTCCTTCATAGCAGGGTCATGACACCATTTCACGTCACCTGCGCGTGTCTTTGCCTACCTCAGCCGCATCCCACTCGGGTCAAACGTGATCACCACGTCTTTCCATTGATCAAATTTGTCGGCGGGCAATTGGTACCCGTTCGACTGGCACCGCAAAATCGCGCGGCGCGCTGCCTCGAATGCCGTATTTGTCGCGCTCTGATCCCCGTCGGATGCCAAAAGATTCACCTGATTGCCGACCACCTTACCGGCGCGATCAAGGCTAAACGCCACCTCGACCGTAACACGGGCGGCAACCGAACCGGGGTCCACATTCCAGCATCGATTGACCGCAACGCGGAACGCATCACGTTCCGATCCGGTCATCGGCGGCCCCGCGGCAACCGCCGGTTCTTCCGACGCGGCCAAAGCAGCTTCCAAGGCGGCGGCAACCGCATCATCCGTTTCCGGCTCAGCGGGCGTCGGCGTTTCGGCCTCGGCGGTCTGCGTCTCCTCCTGCGGTTCTTCGACGGGTTCCGGCGGAGTCGGGCGGTTGGGACGAGCCTGAGGGCGCATCGACGTTTCAACCGCACCGGACGGGGTTTCATCCGCAATGACAATTTCTGGCGCGCTTTCCTCCGGGGCTGTTTGCTCCTGCTCTTCTGTCACGACCTCCGGTGTGGCCTCCGGGTCCTGCACGACCTCTTCGCGCGCGATATCGTCCGGAACAGCATCCGGCGGTGGTGGGGCATTGGGCGTCGCAGCAATGACCTCCGACTGGCGTGGCGTGGGATCATCTGTTGGCGGCAAATCCGGCGCTGCCGGGGCGGGCGCGGGAGGCGTTGGATCAACTGGGGCAACATCCGTTACATCTGTGACGGGTGGCGCTTCTGGCGGTGGCGGAGGTGGGGTCTCAGTCACGGGCGGCTCAACCGGGTCCGGCAACGGTGCCACCTCGGTCGGTTGCTCTTCCGCCGGGGCGGCAGGCGCCGTATCGGTGACAGGCTGGACCGGCGCTGTCGGTTCTGCTGTGCCCGGGTCAGGCGTGCTTGCGGCACTTGTCAGCGCCGCAAATTCCTCACCACTCACGGTGGTCACTGTCATCGTATCAAATTCCAGCGGGTCACTGCTCAACCCCCAGCCCAGCAACAGCCAGCCAATCAGGCCCACATGACCGATAGCAGAGATATAGGTGCCCGGGGTCTGCATCGCCCTACCCGTCCGTCTCCGGATTGGCGATATCGGTGACCAGACCGATATTGGTGAAACCGGCGGCATTCAGATCACCCATGATCTCGGCCACGACATTCCAGCTATTGGCCCCATCAGCGCGCAGATAGATGCGGTCACTGGTGCGCTCGGCGGCAATCGCCTGCAACTTGGTGACCAGTTCGGCGCGGGCCGTTTCCGTTTCCTGAATGGTGACAGCGCCATCCGCCTTGATCGTTACCGTCAGCGGCTCCTCATCATCCGTGGGCAAGGCGGTAGCGGCAGTCTGCGGCAGCTCTACCGGGACACCAACGGTCAAAAGCGGGGCAGCCACCATAAAGATAATCAGCAAAACCAGCATGACATCCACGAAGGGTGTCACGTTAATCTCGGACATCGGCTGGGTACGGCCCCCGCGACGGCGACCGCGTCTCCCGCCGCCACCGCTTGATTTCATAACTCCGGCACCCATTTAGATCATGCCTCGCTGCATCAAAGTTCGTGGATCACGCACGCGACCCGAGGCAGCGTTTGCAAAGCAAATGCGTTCGGGGCGGGGGTGGGATACATGTTTGCGCGGCATGATCAGCTATCCAACTGGCGGCTCAGGATCGTGGCAAACTCATCGGCAAAAGCCTCATAGCCACCCACGATACGATCACTATCCGCAGACAGCTTGTTATAGAATATCACCGCCGGAATAGCGGCAAGCAGACCCAGACCAGTGGCCAACAACGCCTCGGCAATACCGGGGGCGACAACGGCCAGATTGGTATTCTGCGCCTCTGCAATTTCGATAAAGGCATTCATGATGCCCCAGACGGTACCAAACAGGCCGACAAACGGGGCGGTGGAACCAACAGTAGCAAGGACAGGCAAACCCCGCTGCAAACGGGCGGCCTCCTTGGCGATGGCCACATCCATGGACCGGTCGATCCGGGCCGTGGCATTGGCGATCAGCTCACCTTCCTGGGTATGGGAGCGACGCCATTCCAGCATACCAGCGGCAAAGATTTTCTGGCTTGAGCCATCGGGGTCCGTCCCGATCTTGTCAAACAGGGCATCCAACGGCTCGCCCGACCAGAAAGCGCGGTCAAACACATCGGCCTCGGCGCGGGCTTTACGATACTGAATGATCTTGTCGATGATCACCGCCCAGCACCAGACAGAGGCTGCAATCAGCATGATCATGACGATTTTGACGGTGATCGTGGCGCGCGCGAATAGCGCCCACATGGTAAAGTCGGTTGCTGCTTCCATGATACCTGCTCTGCCTGTTGGCCCTGTTTTGGGCTCTGATTACAGCAATCATTAGCGCATCGGCACGGGGAAATCCAACCAATCCGGCATCACAAGTGATGAAACAGGCTGAAACTTAATGCACCGAACGGCGGATCGCCGCCGGAAGCCGGGCCACGGCACCGCCGCTATTGAGGCAAACAACCGTCACCACGGCCGAAAACAGCGTGACATCACCGCGTTTGACATCCTGCTGAAATACCACCCGGGCACCCGATGGCTGATCCATTGTGGTCTCAACAACCAGCTGATCATCATAGCGGGCGGGGGCAATGTAATCGGCCTCCACCCGGCGGACGGCAAAGACAAAGCCGTCCGCCTTCATCTCCACCTGATCAATCCCCATCTCGCGGACCATTTCACTGCGGGCGCGTTCAATGAACTTCAGGTAATTGGCATAATAGACCAGGCCAGCAAGGTCGGTGTCTTCATAATAGACGCGGATGGGGAATGTGTGGGTCATACGGCTCTATATCTTATCAATCATGACCCACGGCCCAAAGGATCAAAAGGAACATACCGACTGAAGTTGTTGCAGATGCTAACCAAAAGGCTACAAATGCGCTATCGGTCATGGGCGCACGGCGGTCAGGCATGTTTTCCAAGTTATCCTCGAAAACACGAGCTACGCCATAGAGCGTTCTGCAGCTTAAAGCCCAAAGAGCCCCCCAACAGATTACCCAAACCGCCAATTCCGATTGTGACCCAAGATCTGACGCATCTAGGATCGGATCCATATGCCACAGCGATAATGCGCTGCAGAACGCCATCAGCAACCAGAATGCAGTGGGGTAAAACGCTGCGATGACAGGCGCCCCTTTAGATGTATACCGCCAGTTTTGCCAACCAATCATGATCGCCCGAACCAAATGGCCGACAAGCAGACCAACAGCCAAACATATGGACAACAGCAGTATCACTGCACCCGCCCAACCCTTGCAGCCAAACGCAACGCATGGCTCGCATCCTGCGCCGCCACCGGCATCACAGGATCATAGGCGGCCCGGATCACATCCGCGATTTCGGGGCGCAGCACAGCCTTGTCTTCGATCATCGCCAATGGTGGGGTCTCATCAAAGGCGGTATCGGACCATAGCAGGATCGTCTGGACCGCCTGCGACAAGGCCAGCGTATCCGCAGCCACCGCCGCCATATGCTCATCCATCCGCAGGAACACAAAAGCCGCCCTGATGGCCCCCGCCTCATCAAACCGAAAAATCCGGTATTGATTGGCATCCGCCGCCTTCAACCTCACCACCAGCGGTGCAAGATCAGGGACCAGTTGGTCCAGATGCGGAACCTCTGCCAGTTCCTCCCAATCCTTGCAAAAGAAGATCATGACATTGGCGCCCAGTTCCGGGTCCGTCTCGGCCATCTGATGGCCCGCCAGGGTCACTACAGCCTCCATCGCGCCCTTGAACACGGCCAGCGACGCATCATCGACGCCAAACACCACCGGCACAATCGGGCGGCCCCAGCGGGCAAAAACATATTTCCCGTCCGCGCGGGTGAACAAAGGCGTCACATCATTTATCATTTTGCCCAAAATACTCCCGCCGGAGGCGGCTCCGCCATCTATTCAAACAAATCCGTCTGCGACTTAGGTGCCTTCAACCCCAAATGCGCCCAAGCCGCCTGCGCCAGCATCCGGCCGCGCGGGGTACGCTGGATCAGGCCTTTCTGCAACAGGTAAGGCTCAATCACATCTTCCAGACTA
The DNA here is from genome assembly GCA_947500055.1 of uncultured Paracoccaceae bacterium. Taxonomy (GTDB): domain Bacteria; phylum Pseudomonadota; class Alphaproteobacteria; order Rhodobacterales; family Rhodobacteraceae; genus Yoonia. The sequence goes on along the minus strand of CANMQO010000009.1, from coordinate 72,944 downwards.
TCGCGGCTTTCTGACAAGGCGGCAGACATCGTCTCAACCCCCACCGGGCCACCGCCATAGCTTTCGGCGATCAGGCGCAGGTAACGGCGGTCGGCATTGTCCAACCCCAAATGATCCACCCCCAGCCGGGTCAAGGCGCGGTCGGCAATCGCCTGCGTCACAGTGCCGTCACCCTCGACAATCGCAAAATCCACAACACGGCGCAGCAAACGGCCCGCAATCCGGGGCGTGCCACGGGCGCGCCTGGCAATCTCGGCCGCCCCATCATCCGACGCAGGCGCCCCCATCAGCCGGGCACCACGGGTCACGATCTGGTGCAACTCATCCTCGGTATAAAACTCCAGCCGGGTGGGAATCCCAAACCGGTCGCGCAACGGGGTGGTCAGCAACCCCATCCTTGTGGTCGCGCCAACAAGGGTAAAGGGCTGCAATTCGATACGCACAGTGCGCGCCGCAGGCCCCTCGCCGATCACCAGATCCAGCTCAAAATCCTCCAGCGCGGGATACAGCACCTCCTCGACGGCCGGGTTCAACCGGTGGATTTCATCAATGAACAGCACGTCGCGGGCTTCCAGATTGGTCAGGATCGCCGCCAGATCACCCGCCTTGGCCAGAACCGGGCCAGAGGTCATCCGGAAACTCACCCCCAACTCACGCGCCATAATCTGCGCCAATGTGGTTTTCCCCAAACCGGGGGGACCATGAAACAATGTATGATCCATCGCCTCGCCACGACGGCGGGCGCTTTCGATGAACACTTTCAGATTGGCACGGGCATCACGCTGACCGATAAAGTCATCCAGGGTCTGCGGACGCAAAGCACGATCCGCATCTTCGGGCTGCGGCTCCGGGCGCAATGTGGGATCAATATCACTCATTCAAAGCTCCGTAGGGTGGGTGCAACCCACGCGTCCACCACCCCTACTCCTTTGGGGCCAACAGCTTCAAGGCCGCGCGGATCAGGCCGGGGGTATCCGCCTCCGGATCAGCACCCTCAGCCTCTGCCACGGCACCGGCGGCATCGCCGGGCGCGTAACCCAGATTACCCAAGGCCGACAGGGCCTCTGCCTGCGCAGGGTTCGCCTTGCGCGCTGGGGCACGCCGGACCTGATCCGGCGTCTCTGCCTCAATCACCTCGTCGCCCAACGCTTCGGCCACGGTGCCCCCCATCGCCATGACGGCTGGGGCCTTGTCCTTCAATTCAATGATGACGCGCTGCGCGGTCTTGGGGCCAACCCCCTTGGCCTTGGCCACGGCGTTCCAATCGCCAAGGGCAATCGCCCGGCTGACACCGTCATCACCCAAGGTGCCCAGAATGGCCATCGACACCTTCGCGCCGATGCCCTGCACCGACATCAGCAGGCGATGCCATTCCTTTTCCACCAGGGTGGTGAAACCGAATAGCTGCAGATTATCCTCGCGAACCAGCAGGTCGGTATAAAGGGCCACCGCCTCACCATTGCCCGGCAACCCTGCCAGCACACGGTTCGACACATAGACAATATACCCGACGCCCCGCACGTCGATCAGCACGTGATCGGTGCTGCGATATTCCAGACGGCCCGCAATCTTGCCGATCATGCACCCGCCCTCGCCAGAGCTTTGGCCAATGTGCCGGACGATTGCAGATGGAAGGAATGGCAGATCGCGATGGCCAATGCATCGGCAGCATCAGCACCGGCAATCTGAACGCCGGGCAATTGCAGCTTCACCATATGTTCGATCTGATGCTTTTCAGCATGGCCAACACCAACAACGGCTTTCTTGACAGCATTTGGGGCGTATTCACCAATGGCAATGCCCGCCTGTGCTGGGACCAGCATGGCAATGCCCCTCGCCTGACCCAGCTTCAACGTGCCCGCACCATCCTTGTTCACAAAGGTCTGCTCGACTGCGGCGGCATCGGGGGCGTGGGTCCGAATGACATCAGTCAGTTGAATATGCAGCGACAACAGCCGGGCGGCCAGATCATCGCCTTCGGAACGGCAGATACCATTGGCCACATGCGACATGCGAGGACCATCGACCGCGATAATCCCCCAGCCCATATTGCGCAGGCCCGGATCAATCCCCAACACTCGCATTGCTCGCCCCGTTTTTCTTATTCTCACAAAACGGCTAGCACAAAACGCGAACAAAGACCAAGAGCCTTTGCAACGGCGCATGTCGCAACGCCAAAAGCAAACCTGACCAGACGGGAAAAGGAGGCGCATAACCCCGCCGGAATTAACCCTTTGGAAACAAGGATTTTGCGGCAGCAAACGCGCAAAATTGAGGCATGCCAAAAACGCATATGTCCCATGCCAAAATGGCACTGGTCAGTTGGGCGCCAGGCTCCTACATGCGGCTTATCAGATTAACGCTGCAACGCAGCATTAGACAAGGAATATGGCCATGGCCTCTATCGAAACCAACCGCCCCGCTGCTGGCCTCTTTGCCGGTAACGTCTCTCACTTTTTCGCCCGCACATTTGGTGCCGTGGCTGACTGGAATGATGCGCGGGTCACACGCAAAGCACTGTCGAAGCTGACAGCACGCGAACTGGACGACATCGGCCTGACCGCAGGTGATATTGACGCTATCGCAAAGCGCGCTGCACGTTAATATTCGTCACCCAGGAACCTTTATCGGGGTTCAAAGCTTTTCGCTAAAAGCTTTAGGTGAAGCAAGTTAACGAACAACAGCCCACAAATACGAAAAGGCCGCCCAAACGGGTGGCCTTTCTTGTTCATTCTGAAGGAATGTTTACTTGGGCAGCACCGTCGAAATCACGTTCGACAGGTAGACCGTTGCAGGATCAGCTTGCATCACCCAGGCGCCTGCCTTCTCCATCACGGATCCTTGGCTCAGCGCACCAACGCGTTCGGCATAGCCAGCTTCACCGAGATAGGACAGCAGGAACCCTTTGAACAGGAACCCGATGACAATAAGGACAACAAGCCCCTTCAGTGGAAAGCGCGGCGTGTAAATACGTGGACGCGCCACGATCAAGCCATCTGCACTTACCGTCTTGACGACGCCGCGCGCCATCCGGTCATGACGACGGACGATACGCTTCAATCTTTTATCAAATGGGACGTTGGCTTGAGCCATGCTATCCTCCAAAAAAGTACCAAAAATCTCGGTGCGTTTAAGATCACCAACAAATAAGGCTATAACAAGACAAATCGCAACAACCTGTGCGAAAAGGCACGCAGTAGGTTAATTTCTGCCCATTAATAGGGTCGTCCAATCAACAATCTGAACGGATTCGACCAGATTGAACCCGTTTTGACTATAAATCCGGACCACCTCATCTGCCTGTTCATTCAGGATTCCCGACAGAATCACATACCCGTCATCAGCCACATTGGCGGCCATTTCAGGGGCCAAACCGATCAAAGGGGGCTTTAAAATATTGGCGAAAATCAAATCAAAGGGCGCGTGATCTGCCAGCGCCTTTGCGCCAAACCCGGCTGCGGTGAAACATTGCACGCGTTTGGCCAGCCCATTTGCTGCCACATTTGACTGTGCCACTTCGACGGCCACAGGATCAATATCGCTGGCGATAATCGGGCCGGGCAGGACATGCGCCGCCGCCATCGCCAAAACGGCCGTGCCGCATCCGATATCGGCCACTTTTGGCCCGGCAAACCCGTCGGCGATCAACCCATCCAGGACGCGCAGACATCCCAATGTCGTGCCATGGTGCCCGGTACCAAACGCCATTTGCGCCTCAATCAGCAGTGCAATCGCGTCGTCAGGCACCTTATCGGCGTCATGCGCGCCGTGAACAAAGAACCGACCGGCAACCACCGGGGCCAGTTCGCGCTGCACCTTGGACACCCAGTCCTGCTCGGGGATTTCCGAAATGGTGAATGGCTTGGCGTCGTGTAACGCCGAAAACACCGCCAACGCACCCGCATCAGGCGCTTCGGTGAAATAGACGCCAACCTCCCACAGGCCTGACCCGTCCTCGACTTCAAACACGCCAATGCCGGTCGGTTCGGGAAGCAATGCTTCCAACGCCTCAGCCATGCGGTAGGCTGCATCTTCGCCGGTCAAAGTGGTCAAAGCGGAATAGGTGGTCATCGGTGCGGCCCTTTTGTGGATGTCCGCGGGGTTAGGTGCTCTGCCCAGCGGCGTCAAGCAAGGCCGGGTCGCCGATAATCTGCGCATAGATCGACTCGGACCAGGCGGCATAAACAGTGGGGCCGGGGTGAAAGCCGTCGGCGGACATGTTTGTATTGTCCAACCCCATATCAATCGTCACGAACCGGGCCGCATCGCGGCTGTCAATAAGGCGACGCAGATGCATCTCAAACCAGGCGGCCCGGCGTCCCATCGCCCAGCGCAGGGGCTGCGGCAGCAACGGAAACTGCCCCATCGGCGGCAGACCCGACACATAAATGCGTTTCGCGCCAAAATCCTGCACCAGCCGGTCCAACAATATGGTCTGCAAACCGATGAACCTGCGCAACGTGGTCGCCTTGGTCACATCGTTCACGCCAAGGGCGGTGATCACCACGTCATATTCCGCGCGCGGCAACTGATCGAGCCAACCAACAGCGTCCACTGTCTTGGCACCGGTGACAGCGACCAGATCAAACTCCACCCGGGCAAGCCGGGACAGCCGGGCAGTCAGCAAACCCGAAAGCGCCTGTCCCTGCGTTTCAACACCCACACCAAGGGCCGAAGAATCCCCGATGATCAGAACACGTAAAGGCGGGCCCTGCCCCAGCACGCCATGACGGGGGCCGGGCGGGTCCGGCAAGATCAAGACCCGCATGCGCACAATTGCGGCCTGCACCAGCAGGATCGGCAGCAACAGCGTATGCGACAGAAAATTGACGATCACAGGGACACGACCCTTGGCTCAGACACCAACGCCAATCGGGCAGGTCACGCCTGTACCACCGATCCCGCAATAGCCGGCCGGGTTCTTGGCCAGATACTGCTGGTGATAATCCTCTGCGAAATAGAATTCCGGGGCATCGACAATCTCGGTCGTGATCGCGCCAAAGCCTGCTTCACTCAGCCGGGGGGCAAAGGCCGCTTTCGATGCCTCGGCGGCCGCCTTCTGGGCGGGGGAATAGGTATAGATGCCGGACCGGTACTGGGTGCCCGTATCATTGCCCTGCCGCATCCCCTGCGTTGGGTTGTGACCTTCCCAGAATACCTGCAGCAGCGCTTCATAGGAAATGACTGCAGGGTCATAGATCACACGCACCACCTCATTATGGCCGGTTTTTCCGGTGCAGACCTCTTCATAAGTGGCATTGAGGGTATAGCCACCGGCATAACCCACCATGGTGGATTTGACGCCGTCCAGTTTCCAGAACATCCGCTCAACACCCCAGAAACAGCCCATGCCAAACATCGCCTGCTCCATGCCCGCGGGCACATCCCCGGTCAGCGGGGTGCCATAGATAAAATGGGTGTCGGCGGTGGGAATCGGGGTGGATCGGCCGGGCAATGCGGCGTCCTTGGCGATCATTTCCGATTTGTTACGGTTCATGAAAATCATTTGCGTGCTCCGATTGTATCCCCCCAATAGATAGGGTGGGACATGCCAACAACCAAGTGCAGCTTTGACGCATACGTTCAACAAACCGGCATGCAGTCACTTGAAATCAGACCATGGCATACCCAATTGTATACCACTGCATACCACAGCCGCCAAAACTAAAATCCCACCGGCGAGAATGCCGGAACCGGCCAAGGGCAGGCTCATTTCTGCATTCTGAGGGCGCCTGACGCCCGACAAACCGCATTTCAGCACATCATCAGGGGGCGCCGGACGGCTGCCCTCCCCAAAAGGAGCAGGTAACCATATGACCGGCGCAATCATCATCATCACTGTTTGCTACTATCTTCTCTCCATCGGGATCAGCATGGGGCTGTCAGCCACCCATATCCATCTGCCCTGGGTCGGACTTTTCCTGCCACCCCTCATCGCCGGCTATCTCGGCGCGTTGCAATTCATCCGAACCGAGGTGAAACTTATGGGTGTCGGCGACAGGCTGATCTGCGCGGCCAAAAGCTGCTTGGCAATCATTTTGACACCGATCGCGTTCTCGCTGATCGTGCTTGCCGCACGCAGCCTCAGCATAGGGTTGGCGGGGCTCGGCGCACTACCGGGCATCGCGGCTATCCTGACCCTGAACGGACTTCTGGAAACGCTGATCTTCATGATCTATGGCCTGCCGCTCATCTTCATCGGGCTGACCGCCGGGCAATGGATAAAAAGCCAACGTTTCGAATAAACGAAAACCTACTCCGCGGGCGCGAATAGACGGGTCTGAAACACCGTTTCGTGCCCCGGGGCGGGGTGACGCGGGATCAGCAGTGACAGCAGCAAGGACGCAAGAGCCATGCCCACCGCCAGCAGGAACACCAATCCCGGCGAATAACGATCCCACAGGATGCCCAGAAGCACCGGCAGGAACACGGCGGCGATATGGTTGATGGTAAAGGCGACAGCTGCCGTTGGGGCGATATCCTGCGGATCGGCGATCTTCTGGAAATAGGTCTTGATCGCCAGGGCAAGGCTGAAAAAGATCTGGTTCACGACATAAAGAACCACAGCCAACACAACACCCCAATGCAAATAATAGATGCCCGCATAGGCCCCAAACACCAGACACAGACCAACATATTCAAAGATCAGGGCGCGGCGTTCGCCAAAAAAGGCGACGACCTTGCCCAGCACCGGGGCAAGAACAATATTCACCACCAAGGCAGCCATGAACAACTTGGTTGTCTGATCGACGTCAAAATCGAACTTCTGCACCATCATGAAGGCAGCAAACACAACAAAGATCTGGCGGCGCGACCCTGACATGAATTGCAGGGCATAATAGAGCCAATAGCGTTTGCGCAGGACAAATGTCTTGAGCTGCGGATGCGGCGCATCGAACTGCGGATAGGCCAGCAGGCAAAAGACCGCCACCAGCGCGGTAAAGCCACCGGCCAGCCAATAGACAATCGAATAGGTCAGGCCAAGCCGATCCCAGCTCAACACGATCAGGAAATAGACAACAAAGGTCGCCGCCGACCCGGCTGAGATCATCCAGCCCAGCACTTGCGGGGCGCGGGCCTTGTCGATCCATTGCAGTTGCAGGGATTGAATGACCGTCTCGTAATAATGAAACCCGATGGATGACAGCATGGTCACCGTCAAAATACCACCCATGCTGGGAAACTGGGCCGTCACCGCAGTGGCCACCCCCAGCAGGATCAGGGACACCAGACCCAAGACCTGTTCACGGATAAAGATGATCAGGGCAATGACACCAATGGCAAAGAACCCCGGTATTTCGCGCACCGTATGCAGCCAGCCGATTTCGGTGCCTTCAAACGACGCCACCTCGATCACGAAGTTATTCAGCAGCGCCGACCATGTCGCAAATGCAATCGGCATCGCCATTGCCATCACAAACAACAACGTCACGGGCCTGCGCCACAACGGCAGGCTCTCGGCATCTTTCAGGGTGACATATCTCATGATCATCGCATACGCCTGTTTGTGCAGCAATGCGAGAGCCAGCTGACGCATCCCATCAGATTTGGATCGACGGTACGCTGGACGAAGCGCCATTTCGCTGCGGCTGCGCGAATGTCCGGTTCGTCGGGTGGCCGTTTATTCCACAATCACCACCTGCCCCGTCATAGCGCCCTCAACGCATTCTGCGTATGCGAGGCCAACGTCATGTGATGGCACAGACTTGTGACCAAGAAACCACTCGCCATAGCGCGGTGCGGAGACGTCCAGCATTCCAGGACTGACGACATTCACTCTCAACCCGCGCGGCATCTCTATTGCCGCACCTGTGACGAAGCCGGCCAGCGCCCCGTTCGCGGTCGCGGCATTTGAACCCATGCGGATTGGATCGCGATCAAGGACACCGCTTGTCAGTGTGAAGGAACCGCCATCCGAAATGACATTCAGCCCGGCGAGGACGAGGTTCACCTGCCCCATCACCTTTTGCCGCAGACCGACCATGAACTTCTCTTGGTCCATGTCTGACAAGGGCGCGAAGGTCGCATCGCCCGCGCAAGACACGACAGCATCAACGGTGCCGATCTTTTCATAGAGTAACTTCACCGCACGCAAGTCGCCCACATCGACCTGAAAGTCTCCGGTGGAGCGGCCGACGGTGACGATTTCATGCCGCTGTTCAAGTTCTTTGCAGGCGGCTCGCCCAACATCGCCAGACGCACCTACGACGATTATCCTCATGTCTGATCCTTCATTATCTCTTCGTACTTTTGCAGTTTTCGGTCGAGGATTGTTCGACAGCGTTCCAACTCCGCTTGTCGAGCCGCAAGGCGTTGTCGGTGTGCTAGAAGCGTCGCCCTGCGCTTTGGGATTGTTGCATCGCCTGATGCATACAAGTCGGCGAACGTGCGCATCTCAGACATGGGCATCCCAGTTGCGCGCAGTGATGCCAGCAACCCCAGCCAGTCGGCATCCGTCTTTGAAAACCTGCGCTTTCCGTCTGCGCCGCGTTGGATGAACGGACAGAGTCCGGATTTCTCATAAAAGCGTATCGTTGAAACGCTGAGCCCGGTCAGCTCAGCTACTTCTGAAATCTTCATGTGGCCGCACCCTTTCACTCAGGTTCATACCGACCTGAAGCTGCTTTAGGTCAAGCGTCTTTATCAGACTTGATCGTGAAAGCCGCCGTTCGTGCGCTGTTCAGCATTCGTCATGATGGACTCAAACCAGACCCTCGCAACACCGTCCGCTGAGGCCCTCTTTCGCGTATTCCCAAAATTCAGGCCACCTAATGATATAAGACTGGACGTCGTCTGACCCACGACAGCATCGGGAAGGAAGGTCTGCGGAACCGTAACCCTTAACGCAGGTTAAGACATCCGCCGTCCGCACCGTTAATGCCGACCTGCCATGCGTTGGGGTCCGACGTTTTGCCGACGCATCGCCGACGCTTTGCCGACAGCCGTTTTGGCGTGCAAAACAGGCGTTAACAGATGATTCGTCTGCAATCGGTCGTGAGGTACCGCGCGCAGCCCACCGAACGTTGCGTCAGGGGTCCTGCGCCAGCCGCGCCTCAAGCACATCAAAGGGGACGCCCGGCTCGTCCTTGGCGCCGCGAATGACCAGCGAGGTCTTGACGCTGGCGACATTCTCCGCGCTGGTCAGCTCTTCGGTCAGGAACCGCTGAAAGCTCCGCAGATCGGGGGCCACGCATTTGAGAATGAAGTCCACTTCGCCGTTCAGCATGTGACACTCGCGCACCAACGGCCAACCCTGACACCGTTTTTCAAATGCGCTCAGATCCGCCTCTGCCTGACTGACAAGGCCGACCATCGCAAAGACCTGCACCTCAAAACCCAGTTCGCGGGCATTTACATCCGCATGATATCCCTGGATAAATCCCTGCTCTTCCAATGTGCGCACCCGGCGCAGGCAAGGCGGGGCCGAAATGCCCACACGTTTCGCCAATTCCACATTGGTCATCCGCCCATCGGCCTGCAATTCCGCAAGAATCATCCGGTCGATGTCGTCGAGTTTCGTTCCTGGCATGGTATTCCTTGTGATTTTTGCGAATACTACGCCCGCGCAGCCCGCTGCGCAACAATGTTTCGTAAACCGGCAACAAATGAACGTATCACACCTGTTTTACCTACCCTTTCCACCTTGGCAAAGCCTCGCTATATCAGGCGAAGACCAGTAAAATGAGGCCGAAAATGTCCGACACCCGCCATACGAAAGTTCTGATTATCGGCTCCGGCCCGGCAGGCTACAGCGCCGGGGTTTATGCCTCGCGGGCGATGCTGGAACCGATCCTTGTGCAAGGGATTGAACCCGGCGGGCAATTGACAACAACAACCGAGGTGGAAAACTGGCCCGGCGACACAGAGGTGCAGGGCCCGGATCTGATGATCCGAATGGAGGCGCACGCACGCGCAATGGGTTGTGAAATCATTGGCGATATCATCACATCACTTGACCTGTCCAAACGCCCCTTCACCGCGCAATCCGACAGCGGCACGGTCTACACCGCCGATGCCGTGATCCTGTCCACAGGCGCACGCGCCAAATGGCTGGGGCTACCGACAGAGGACAAGTTCAAAGGCTTCGGCGTCAGCGCCTGCGCGACCTGCGATGGGTTCTTTTACCGTGGCCAGGAAATCGTCGTGGTTGGTGGCGGCAATACGGCCGTGGAAGAGGCGCTTTTCCTGACAAATTTCGCCTCCAAGGTCACGTTGGTACATCGCCGTGACGAATTGCGGGCCGAGAAAATCCTGCAAAACCGGCTACTTAAGAACGCAAAAATCGAACCACTCTGGTTCCACGAAATTGATGAGATATATGGCACCGACCAGCCGCTTGGGGTTGAGGGGGTGCGGGTCAAGCATACAAAGACGGGCGAAATCACAGAGATTCCCTGCAAAGGCGTATTCATCGCCATCGGCCACGCCCCGGCCTCTGAACTGGTCAAGGATCAGCTGGAAACCCATAACGGCGGCTATGTCAAAGTCATCCCCGGCACGACCCGCACGGCCATCCCCGGTGTCTTTGCAGCCGGAGATTTGACCGACCATGTCTACCGTCAGGCCGTGACCTCTGCCGGTATGGGCTGCATGGCTGCACTGGACGCCGAAAAATTCCTGGCCGAGCAGGAAGATACGCCATCGGTCGAAGCCGCCGAATAGGCGCGCATGAAACCAACATCCGGCATCTTCTATCGCATTGCCTTCGCGCAATATGCCGATCAGGTGCTGGACGGTGCGATTCACCCAGAGGGGCGTTTTCATCATGATGGGCAGGCGGCCCTTTACGCCTCGCCCAGTCCGGAAACTGCGGCCATCGCGATTGATATCTACCTCAAGGATAATGATGCGCCGCGCGTCATGATCCCGATCTGTATTGAACATGCCAACCTGGTTGACCTGCGCGATCATGACATATGCGCAAAAATGGGGATCAACCCAATTTGGCCTAGTGTTCCATGGTCCGACGAACGCGCTGCCGGAAAGGACGCAACCAGTTGGAAAGCCTCGGATATTGTGCGCGACAGCGGCGCGGACGGTATGATCTATGCCTCGCGCCGCGCGCCTGAACGCTGGCATATCGTTCTGTTCCGCTGGAACCAGCCGGGCACCGCCATGGTCCGCGTCAAAGACGCTCCAACCCCGTGGAGTCCGGGTTAACGGGCAAACGGTGTCGTTTCTGCAGCCAAAATTTGGGGTAGCCGTCCGCCAGTCGCGGTGCCAACACCGCCGGCGTTCCAGTAATCACCCAATGCGCCGAAAAAACGTCTTTTCGACACGGCACTGCTGGACAACTCTTGGGTGAGGGGGCTATGCCCCGGGCGAACATTCTCAATGAACAGAGTAACTTCATGTCTCAGGATCTGGCCCCTATTCCCGAACTTTTTGTGTCGTATGACAGCGCTCAGAAGCTGAAGCTTGAAGCGGCAGAGTTGACCTCTCATGATCTGACCCCGCGTCAGATTTGCGATCTGGAACTGCTGATGAATGGCGGTTTCAACCCGCTCAAAGGGTTCCTGAGCGAGGCCGATTACGACAGCGTTGTCGACGAGATGCGCCTGGCCGATGGCACGCTCTGGCCGATGCCGATCACGCTCGATGTGGGTGAAAAATTCGCCGAGACAGTGGAACTGGGTCAGGACATCGCCCTGCGCGATCAGGAAGGTGTGATCCTGGCCACCATGACGGTCACCGATAAATGGGTTCCCAACAAGGCACTTGAAGCGGAAAAGGTGTTCGGCGCCGATGACAGTGCCCATCCGGCGGTGAACTATCTGCATCACCATGCTGGTAGCGTCTATCTGGGCGGGCCGGTCACCGGCATTCAGCAACCCGTTCACTATGATTTCCGCGCCCGCCGCGACACGCCCAATGAATTGCGCGCCTATTTCCGCAAGCTGGGCTGGCGCAAGGTCGTGGCCTTCCAGACCCGCAACCCGCTGCACCGAGCGCATCAGGAACTGACCTTCCGCGCCGCCAAGGAAGCGCAGGCCAACCTGCTGATCCACCCCATCGTGGGCATGACGAAACCGGGCGATATCGACCATTTCACCCGCGTGCGCTGTTACGAAGCGGTGCTGGATCAGTACCCCTCATCAACAACGACAATGTCCCTGTTGAACCTGGCGATGCGCATGGCCGGTCCGCGCGAGGCTGTCTGGCACGGGCTGATCCGCAAGAACCATGGCTGCACCCATTTCATCGTCGGCCGCGACCATGCAGGCCCCGGCAAAAACTCTGCCGGTGAGGATTTCTACGGCCCCTATGACGCGCAGGACCTGTTCCGCGAACATCAGGAAGAGATGGGCATCGAAATGGTTGATTTTAAGCACATGGTCTATGTGCAGGATCGCGCCCAATATGAACCGGCCGATGAGATCCACGACAGGGACGATGTGACAATCCTGAATATCTCAGGGACCGAGCTGCGCCGCCGCCTGTCCGAAGGGCTGGAGATCCCTGAATGGTTCTCTTTTCCCGCTGTGGTGGAAGAATTGCGCAAGACCCGGCCACCACGCGCCGAACAAGGCTTCACCGTGTTCTTCACCGGCTTTTCAGGCTCCGGCAAATCCACCATCGCCAATGCGCTGATGGTCAAACTGATGGAGATGGGGGGCCGCCCGGTGACCCTTCTGGACGGGGATATCGTGCGCAAGAACCTCAGCTCGGAACTTGGGTTCTCCAAGGAACACCGTGATCTGAACATCCGGCGGATCGGCTATGTCGCTAGTGAAATCACCAAAAACGGCGGCATCGCGATCTGCGCGCCCATCGCACCTTATGCAACAACACGGCGGGCCGTGCGCGAAGAGATCGAAGCATTCGGGGCCTTTATCGAGGTCCATGTGGCCACGTCGATCGAGGAATGCGAACGGCGCGACCGCAAGGGGCTTTATAAACTGGCGCGGGAAGGCAAGATCAAGGAATTCACCGGAATCTCAGACCCTTATGATGTGCCAGAGAACCCCGAGCTTTCCATTGAGACCGAAAGCGTGCCGGTCGATAACTGCGCCCATCAGGTGCTGCTGAAACTCGAAAGCCTTGGCCTGATCAAAGCGTAAGATGGGTTTAAACCCATCCTACGGACGGCTGATGTCAGTGAACGCGCACCGGGCGCATGTCATTCTCGCGTGCCAGATGGAAGGCTAGTTTACGGTTCGCGACCAGCGCCAATTGTTCGCCATTGGCGTTGTGCACGGCAAAAATCGTGTCCAGATCGCCCGCATGTTCCTGCAAATCTGCCGGCAGTTCAGCGACGGCCACGGGTTTGACGTAGACGATGTCTTTGGCAATCGTATCGAATTCATACTTCGTATGCATGGCTTACCCTTTCCTGATATTGATCGTCTGAATCACACGTTCCGGCACGGCCCGGTTCAAATCGACATGCAGCAACCCGTTTTCCATGATCGCCTCGCCCACGTCCACGCCATCGGCCAGCACGAAAGAGCGCTGAAACTGCCGCGCCGCGATACCGCGATGCAGAAAAACGCGGTTGTCCTCGTCATCACCTTGACGGCCACGAATGACCAAAGAGTTATCTTCGACCGTGATCGACAAATCGCCTTCGGCAAAACCGGCCACAGCCAGCGTGATGCGATAGGAGTTCTCGGATGTTTGTTCAATATTATAAGGGGGGTAGCCCTCATTCCCGCTTTTCGCGGTACGTTCGACCAGCCTTTCAAGCTGCTCGAAACCCAGCAGGAACGGATGCGTTCCCAAGGCCAGTTTGGTCATAAGACACGTCCTTTTCCTCAAGCGACTGTCGGTTGCGGCCCCGTTTGCGGCGGCTGCTTTCAAAATATGGGGGGCAGAACGCGTCGGATCAAGAGGAAGTATTAGTAAGTTTGTAAGGAAAGCCCTATCTATAGTGGTAAGCCAAGGTAAAATCGGACCCCCCTGCTGATGAACACATCCTCAAAAATGGAACAACAGGACGTGTTGCGCGTAAAGCTTGAGGTGCTCAAGCGCGAACATCGCGATCTGGATGAGGCGATTGACGCATTACAGGAACGCGCCAACGCCGATATGCTGACGCTTAGACGCCTCAAGAAACAGAAACTGTCGCTGAAGGATCAGATCAGCAATCTGCAAGATCGGCTTTTGCCCGACATAATCGCGTAATCCGCCGTTGCAGACCGGCATCGCACCGCTATAGTGCCGCTTCCTTTTCCAAGCGAGGGCACGACCATGACCCAACCCCCGGTCGGTATCATTATGGGCAGTCAGTCTGACTGGTCCACCATGCGGGAGGCCGCCGATATGCTCGATCAGCTTGGCATTCCCTACGAGGCCAGGATCGTGTCCGCCCATCGCACCCCCGACCGGCTGTGGGACTATGGTAAAACCGCCGCTGATCGCGGCTTGCAGGTGATTATCGCAGGCGCAGGTGGGGCTGCCCATCTGCCCGGCATGATGGCCTCAAAAACCCGGGTGCCGGTGATTGGCGTGCCGGTCCAGACAAAGGCCCTGTCTGGTGTCGATAGCCTTTATTCCATCCTGCAAATGCCGCGCGGCTTTCCCGTGGCAACGATGGCGATCGGCGCTGCGGGGGCTGCCAATGCGGGGTTGATGGCGGCTGGCATTCTGGCCCTGCAAGACCCTTCACTGGCTCAGCGCCTTGATCAATGGCGGACGGATTTGTCGGCCTCCATCCCGGATGAACCCAGCGATGACTGACCCCCTGCCACAAGGTGCCACAATCGGGATTCTCGGCGGCGGGCAATTGGGCCGCATGCTGTCGGTTGCGGCGTCACGCCTCGGCTACAAGACCTGCATCTTTGAACCGAGCAGTGATTGCCCGGCTTCTCATGTGACCAACTACCATTACCGGGCAGGCTATGAGGATGCAGACGCCTTGCGGCGCTTCGCCGAAAGCGCGGATGTCGTCACCTATGAGTTTGAAAACATCCCTACCGCTGCCCTTGATCTGATCGAGGCGCATGTACCGATCCATCCAGGGCGGCGGGCACTGGCCACCAGTCAGGACCGGTTGGACGAAAAGACGTTCCTGCAAGGGCTTGGACTGCTGACCGCGCCGTTTGCCAATGTCGAAACCGCCGATGATCTGGCGCAGGCAATCGAGAAGATCGGCACTCCCGCGATACTGAAAACCCGGCGCATGGGCTATGATGGCAAGGGGCAGGCGCGGATCACATCGGCAGGTGACGCCGCGCAGGCATTCGCCGCAATGCAAGGTGCCCCGGCGATCCTCGAAGGATTTGTTGATTTCAGTCACGAGGTATCGGTGATCGCGGCACGGGGGCTTGACGGATCGGTGGCGTGCTATGATCCGGGCGAAAACCTCCACGAGGACGGCATCTTGCGGACCACAACCGTTCCCGCCAAACTGACCCACGCGCAACATACGGATGCGATCCTGCTGGCCGGGCGTATCCTGAATGCGCTGGACTATGTGGGCGTCATGGGGGTGGAATTATTCGTGACACAGTGCGGGCTGATCGTGAACGAGATTGCGCCAAGGGTCCATAATTCCGGGCATTGGACGCAGAATGGCTGTACGATCTGCCAGTTTGAACAGCATATCCGGGCAATCACAGGCTGGCCGCTGGGCGATGGCGCGCGCCATGCGGATGTGGTGATGGAAAACCTGATCGGTAATGACATGGACCGTGTGCCAGAGATCGCAAGAACCGACGCCGCGCTGCATCTGTACGGCAAAACGGTCGTGAAACCCGGGCGCAAGATGGGCCATGTGAACCGGGTCAGTCACCCGCAGCGATGACAAAATCTGCGTACGCAGATTTTCCGACCCGCAACATCAGGCAATGGCAGGACATATCCCAAAAAATCTGTGACAGATTTTTTATGCGGTACCGCTTCAGAACGGCCAGTCGGAGCCAAGGATCACATCGCGCATGCTGAGACCGTGATCAAATTGCCCATCACGCAGAAAACGCAGTACCTCCTCGATGACCAGCGCGTTATTCATCATGAAAGTATGGGTGACGGGCAGTACGATATGATCCTGCAGGCCTTCGATCCGGGTTGATGCGACCGACACCTTGCCGTCATCCGGCCCGTCGATCAGGGCAGAGTAGATCGGATTCAAGCTCCGGTCACCGGCAATCACCCCGATCTCATAAGGCAGCAGCCCCAGGCTATTGGGCAGGCTTTCTTCGTCGGTGCTTAGCTGCAGTCCTGCGGGGCCGTTAATCCATTGAAACGGTTCGAAATCGCCAAAGATGTCGACAAGCTCCGATCCATTATTGGGTGGCCCTAACATGACGACGCGACCCATGTTCTTGGGGCGGTTATTGGTCAGCCATGCACGGGCAAGAATGCCACCCATGGAATGGGTCACAAAATGCACCCGCGCATCACCGCAGGCGGCCACATCTTCGGGCAGATGTTCCTCTACCAATGTCTGGATCGTCTCTTCGGTCGATGGGTAGCCGCGATTGACCACCTTGTAGCCGTCAAATTCCAGCGCCAGCTGCATCGGTGTCAGCGAAATCTCGGTCCGCGCCAACCCGTGCAACAGCACAACACAGTCCTGCGCAGTGGCGGCGGACCCAAACAGGGCCAGAAAGGCGGCGGCCAGAAATCTCATAGCTCATAATTAGGCGCCGGGTTTACAAAACCCAAGTCTCAATTCTGTGAAACCTAACGTCGCGCCATCAAGGACAGCCCGATCCCGCCCAGAACCAGCGCCCCGGCGGCAAGCAACCGCATGGTCACCGGTTCCCCCAATAGCAGCACACCCGCCAGAACCGCGATCACCGGAACGCTCAACTGTGCGATCCCCGCCACTGTTGTAGGCAGTTGCGGCAGCACCCGATACCACAACGCATAGCCAAGCCCGGACGTCACCGCCCCCGCCACTACCGCGATCAGCGTTCCCAACAAGTGAAACGCCCCCTGCCCTGCAACCAACATCGCCAAGCCGGTCAGTGGGATGCATAACAAAAAATTGCCCGCCGTCGCGCCCAGCGCATCGGGCGACGCCCGCCCCAACAATGTGTAAATCGCCCAGGCCGCACCAGCGACAATCATGGCGACACTCCCAAACAGCGGCACTGCCGCCTGCCCGCCGGGCCAAAGCAGAACACATAAGCCGATAAGAGCGATGCCCGCCCCCAACCAGCGCTGCAAAGGGATGGTCTGCCCTTCCCAAACGGCCCAGCCAAACACCACCACCTGCAACACGCCAAACAGGATCAGCGCCCCCAGCCCTGCATCAAGTGTGATGTAGGCCCATGAAAACCCAACCATATAAACGCCAAGTGCTGCGGCCCCTGCCACGCGTGCGCCGACAAGGACGGGCGGGCGCGCTCCCTGTCGGGTCATCACCAAAAGCCACAGCATCGCCGCCCCCGCAACCACCCGAACCGCTGCGAAATCCATCGGGTCCATGCCATAAACAGCCACGCCAAGCCTGTTCAGGATCGAATTTGCGGCAAAGGCGGTCATCGTCAAGGCGACAAGCAAGAAAATCTGCATCAAATCAGATCCGATCAAATGCAGGCGGATAGACAAGTTGCTGCGCCGTAGCCGGGGCATCCAAGCCGGCCAACATGGTGTTTGCGATCGGGTACGGCCCTTGCAATTGCGCCGCTTTGGCCACAGAAAACCCCGCCCGCTCGTAAAAGCCGGGCGCGCCCAGTACAACGACCGGCGTTTTCGTGAGACGCGCCCATTCCGTCAGAAGGCCGATCATCCGCTTGCCATAACCACGCCCTTGCAAATCGGGGTGAATCACAACCGGGGCAAGGCAAAGCCAGCCCTTGGGTTGCACCATGTAGGACAGCGCATAGTACCCGATAATCCTGTCCCCCATTGGCAACACGGTTTCCCCGGCCATGGCACCTGACTTGCGGAGTTTGTGGACAAGATGATCCTCACCTTCACCACCAAACGCAGTGCGGAGCAATGCGCCAACGGCATGTTCTTCGCCATCGCGCAATTCGCGTGAAAATGCCGGGCTTGAAAGCACGATGGTGTCCTTTGATCGCATTCGCGCAATAAGGGGCCTGCACCGCCCAAAATGCAAGTCTCTGCGTGCTATTGGCTCATCATTCAAAGATATCCGGCTCATCCAGCGCGCTTTGCGCAAAACGCGCGGCTTTGGCTGACAGCACACCCTGCGGGTCGAAGCGCTTGCGCGCGTTGGCGATCAGCATGGCATGAGCCTGCCCATCAACAAGCGCGACCTTTGCAAGGACCTCCGTCGGCGCAGCCCCCTTTGTGATCTGCTCACGCGCATCCTCTACCCCCAGCAGCATCGCCAACTGCAATATCGCGGCGCCCGTTGCGTAAAATCGACCAAAGCCAACCTCATCGTTGACAAATCCAATGTCGATCGAATCCTGCAAGGATTCAGCAAATGTACTCTCGTCGAATTGGGTGCCGAGCGTTCGCCCGATGCGATGCTCAATATACCGCGCCGTCCCCTCGTAACGTTCTTGCTGATTGTCGAGTGCGACATGCCGGAACCGTGCCGCGCGATCACGGCGCACGGCCACGAACTGTCGGGCCAAATCCATACGTTCCCGAGCATCCTGGGTGCTAACAGCCGCATGCAGAACGGCCATTTCCAACAAAACCGCCGCAATTGCATCCCTACTGTAGTCATAAGCAGATTGATCGACATCGTGGCGCGGCAAAAAATGGTGGTCCTGCCAGCGATGAAACACCTCGTGCAGCAGATATGCTGTAAAATCAGGGTTTGTCGCGCAATCCTGTTCGATTTCGGGCGCATCGCAGTGGGACACGATGACAAAAGTCGGCGCACCCCCCAATGGCAGCGCGAAGTCGAAGTTTTCGACTGCTTCCAGCGCAGGAGATGGCTCTGGGTTTTTCACCAGGAATGCGCGACCCGTTTCACCGACGGTATCGGTTAACGGCGTGACTTTCCCAAAGGCCTCGGCATTCGGATGATCCAGCACCAGAAGATGTGATGTCTCTCTGTTCCGATCCCGAGCAAGAACAATCTTGGGGATCTGTGCAGGATCAAAGCCGGGCCACGATCCAAGCGAGTCTTCCATGCTCTTGTCATAGTTCCGGAGCAGTGCAGCAACCTCTTGCAGTGCCTGGTCTGATCCGGTCTCGGCAAAGACTGGTCCCGTGACAAGTAACGTGAGTGCAGTTGTCCTTAGCATTGCTGACATGACGAAATCCCGGGTTGCGGCGTTTGGACAAAATGCCGATGTCTGATCTCCAAGGCCACAAGATTCGTGTCCGGACTTGGGTGGTTTCGCGTCCGGACAGTTTCGTCAACCGTTCATGAAAATAGGGCGCCCCAAGGTGGGACGCCCTTTTTTACCGATGCGGGGCCAATGCTCTCATCGTTTCTGGTGAAACGACTGCCGCTTTGCCGCCCGCGTCGAAACGCGTTGCGTTTCGACTTACATCATGCCGCCCATGCCGCCCATGTCGGGCATGCCGCCGCCTGCGCCGCCAGCACCTTCTTTGGCAGGCTTGTCGGCAACCATGGCTTCGGTTGTGATCAACAGCCCGGCGACAGAGGCAGCATCCTGCAATGCAGTCCGCACAACCTTGGCCGGATCGATGACGCCGAACTTGAACAGATCGCCATATTCTTCGGTCTGCGCGTTAAAGCCGAATGCCGCATCGTCGCTTTCGCGGATCTTGCCAGCAACAACCGAACCGTCAACACCGGAGTTTTCAGCGATCTGACGCAGCGGGGCTTCGATGGCCTTGCGCACGATGGAAATACCAACGTCCTGGTCAGAGTTTGCACCTTTCAGGCCGTCGAGTGTCTTGCCAGCTTGGATCAGAGCAACACCGCCGCCGACAACAACACCTTCCTGCACAGCAGCACGGGTTGCGTTCAGGGCGTCATCAACACGGTCCTTACGCTCTTTCACTTCGACTTCGGACATGCCACCGACGCGGATCACAGCAACACCACCGGCCAGCTTGGCCACGCGCTCTTGCAGTTTTTCACGGTCGTAGTCGGATGTTGTTTCTTCGACCTGTGTGCGGATCTGGGCAACGCGTGCTTCGATCTCGGCCTTGTCGCCTGCACCGTCGACGATGGTTGTTTCGTCCTTGGTGATCGCCACGCGCTTGGCAGAACCCAGCATGTCGATAGTGACGTTTTCCAGCTTCATGCCCAGATCTTCGGAGATCACCTGACCACCTGTCAGGATCGCGATGTCCTGCAACATGGCTTTACGACGGTCGCCGAAACCAGGGGCCTTGACCGCAGCGATTTTCAGGCCGCCGCGCAGTTTGTTCACAACGAGAGTTGCCAGCGCTTCGCCTTCAACATCTTCTGCGATGATCAGCAGTGGCTTGCCGGACTGGATCACTGATTCCAGCAGGGGCACCATCGGCTGCAGCGAAGACAGTTTCTTTTCGTGCAGCAGGATGATTGCATCTTCCAGCTCTGTCGTCATCTTGTCAGCATTGGTGACAAAGTAAGGGGACAGGTAGCCGCGGTCGAACTGCATGCCTTCGACAACATCGGTTTCTGTTTCCAGACCTTTGTTTTCTTCGACGGTGATGACGCCTTCATTGCCAACCTTCTGCATCGCGTCTGCGATCTGACGGCCGATTTCTTCTTCGCCATTGGCAGAGATTGTACCAACCTGGGCCACTTCATCGCTGTCCGTGACAGGACGAGAGGCAGCTTTGATGGCTTCAACAACTTTGGTTGTGGCCAGGTCGATACCGCGCTTGAGGTCCATTGGGTTCATGCCAGCGGCAACAGATTTCATGCCTTCGCGAACGATGGCCTGTGCCAGAACAGTGGCAGTGGTTGTGCCGTCACCAGCTTCGTCATTGGTGCGCTGGGCCACTTCTTTGACCATTTGTGCGCCCATGTTTTCGAACTTGTCTTCCAGTTCGATTTCCTTGGCAACCGATACACCGTCTTTGGTGATCCGTGGTGCGCCGAACGATTTGTCCAGAACAACGTTGCGGCCCTTGGGGCCCAGAGTAACCTTCACCGCATTGGCGAGGGTATTGACACCTGCCAGCATGCGATTGCGTGCATCTGTGTCGAATTTGACGTCCTTAGCAGCCATTTTCATGTGCTCCTTAAATTTCTAAGCGTTTGCAACTGTAAGATGGGTTTCAACCCATCCTCCTTTTGGGATTACATGATCCCCAGGATGTCGCTTTCCTTCATGATCAACAGCTCTTCGCCGTCGATCTTGACCTCAGTGCCGGACCATTTGCCAAACAGCACTTTGTCGCCTGCTTTCACAGCCATCGGGATCAGCTCACCGCTGTCCTTGCGTGCGCCTTCGCCGCAGGAAACGATCTCGCCCTCTGCCGGCTTTTCCTTGGCGCTGTCAGGAATGATCAGACCACCCGATGTTTTTTCGTCGCCTTCGATGCGACGAACGAGTACGCGGTCGTGAAGTGGTGTAAATGCCATTTCAGAACTTCTCCAGTTCGTGTTTCTGTCATGTTAGCACTCAACCCGGTCGAGTGATAACGCACGGTAAGTATGAAACACAACTGCGTGAGTCAACAGCCCGCTGCCGAAGTTTTTGGGAAATTTAATCAGCGCTTGGCGGTTTGTCGTCATCCGACAGGATGCGCCAGGCATCACCGTCCAGATCTTCATATTGATTGGACTTCAGGCTCCATAAAAACGCAGCCAGACCCAAACCGCCAAGGATCAGAGACACAGGAATCAGAAACACAAGAACATTCATACCCGCCCCCTTAGTCGTAAAGCGTTCAAAAGAACAGTGATCGAGGATGTGGACATCGCAATCGCCGCGATCAACGGCGTTGCAAACCCGGCCAGCGCAATCGGTACGGCGATAATGTTATACAGCGTCGAAATCGCAAAGTTTTCAACGATCCGCGCCTTTGCGGCCTTTGCCAGACGCGGCAACCCGATCAATGGCTCAAGGCT
Organism: uncultured Paracoccaceae bacterium; assembly: GCA_947500055.1. GTDB lineage: Bacteria > Pseudomonadota > Alphaproteobacteria > Rhodobacterales > Rhodobacteraceae > Yoonia. The sequence goes on along the minus strand of CANMQO010000009.1, from coordinate 51,085 downwards.
GTCATTCAACAGCACGATATCAGATGCGGCCCGCGATGCGTCTGCCGCCATCGCTGGCGATACCGATGCATAAGCCGCCGCCAAGGCTCCTGTGTCATTCAGCCCGTCACCCACCATCAGTACATGCGCGCCTGCTTCTGTCAGCTTGTTGACAAAGGCGACCTTTTCCTCTGGCGTGGTCCCGGACAACCAGTTGGAAATCCCAAGCTGATCGGCAATCCGCCCGGTCTCGGCCGCGTCATCGCCCGAGACGAGTTGCACCGATAGCCCTGCCGCTTGCCAGGCACTGACCAGCGCCTGCGCACCTTCGCGCAATTCCGACCGCAGGGTGATTTTTTTCGGCTTGCGATCACCGATTTGAATAAACGTTCCACGCCCTGCGCCCAACCACGCGCCCGACCCAAGCCGGACCGCCTGCCCCTGATATGTGGCGCTCAGCCCCTTGCCGGGATGTTCCTGCTGGCCGCTGATCCGGGCCGGGGTCACCCCGTCCAGCGAAGCCGCAATCGCTTGCGAAACCGGGTGTGTGGCATTCCGTGTCATGGCCAGCGCGACCGCTTGCGCCTCTGCATCCAGCGCGTCACGCGCGGCGGCGGGCACGGTCAGCGTGCCGGTCTTGTCAAACACAACCGTATCGACCTCTGCCAGTCGTTCCAGTGCTGTGCCGTTTTTCACCAACAACCCCGCGCGAAACAGGCGGCCCGCCGCCGTCGTCGATACCGCGGGCACCGCAAGGCCCAGCGCGCACGGGCAGGTGATAATCAGCACGGCCACCGCGATATTCAGCGACAGGCGTACGTCACCGGAATAGGCGACCCAGCCCAGAAACGCAGCCAGCGCGAGCAGATGCACCACGGGCGCGTAGATCGCTGCGGCCCGGTCGGCGGCAGCGGTGTATTTGTTGCGCACGGCCTCCGCCTCATCAACCATGGTTACCATCTTGCGCAGTGTCGTGTCGGCGCCGACAGTGCTGGCCTGAATGGTCAGTGGGCCGGTCATATTGACCTCACCCGCCGTGACCAGCGCGCCAATGCTGGCCTGCACCGGTCGGCTTTCGCCAGTCAAAAGTGACCGGTCAATCTGGCTTTCGCCATCGGTGATCATCCCATCGACGGGGATGCGGCCACCCGGCAAAACCTGGATCAGATCACCTATCGCAAGATCGGCAAAATCAACCATCTGGCGCACGCCGTCACGCAGGCACATCACCCGGGGAACTTCCAGCGCAGACAGTTGTGCAGCGGCAGATGCGGCAGCCTTGCGGCTGCGATAATCCAGATAGCGTCCGATCAACAGAAAGAATGTCAGCGACAGCGCAGCATCAAAATAGGCGTGCTGGCCACCGAAGAATGTCTCGTATAGCGACATGCCAGCCGCCAGAATGATCGCCAGCGAAATCGGCACATCCATGTTCAGTTTGCGCACCGACAGCGCCTGCCAGGCATTGCGGAAAAACGGCTGCGCAGCGTAAACTAACGCCGGAATGGCGATGCTGGCGCTGATCAGGTGAAACAGATGCTGGGTGGCCCCAATGGCGCCCGACCAGATCGCCACCGACAACAACATCACGTTCATCATCGCAAAGCCGGACACCGCGATGCGGGTCATCAAGCCACGCCCATAGGCGTCCGCCTCTGACCCGAGCAGGCTGGTATCCAAAAGCCGCGCCTCAAACCCCGCCAGTTCCAGCGTGTCGATCATGTCTTCGGGGGCGACGGGTTGGTCGGTGCCCACGGTCACCCGCTTCATTGACAGGTTCACCCGCGCATTGGCCACGCCGGGCATGGCGCGCAGCGCGCGTTCCACCCCGTTGATGCAAGCGACGCAGTGGATGCCGGGCAAGGACAGAACGATCTGCGACGTACCATTCGATGCCGCTTTTTTCAGCGCCTCCTCCGGCAGGCCCACGCAAGCGGGACAGGCACCCAGATCGTTCATTTCGCTGTCAGGGGAAAGCGGCGACGGAACTTCGTGCCGTCAGGGGCGACCAGTTCCAGACGCAGGTTCCAATAGCCATCGCCCGCAGTCACCGGGGCCGTCAGGGCGGTGCCGTCCCATGTGAATGCAGGTGTGCTGTCTTCACCGGTATGGGTGGCGCGGCCAAGGATCGCGCGGGTCACTTCCGCCTGCACCGGGTTGCCATCCCTATCCTTGATCGCAACGGTCAGCGTGCCATCCATGATTGCAGCCTCAACATCCCAGCGCAGAGCGTTTTGTGCGGCGCGGTCGGCCTCAAATTTCTGGCTGACCACATAGGAATTGCGCGTCTCCAACCCCGGAAAGGTCGCGACCGCATTCCATGCCAATGTCAGGTTCACTGCGATGATGATTCCAAAGCCGCCGACCATCAGGGCCAACATGTGCCAACCGGTAAATTCGCGCGTCATTGTGCCGCCCTTCCGTTGAATATTGTGTCCTTATGCGCCCGTTCGCCGGAAACGAGATCCTCAACCCAGAACCGCAGGTCCGTCCGGTCAGTGGCCGCCGCCGGATCACCCGGACGGGCCGAGACATAGACCCGTTGCAGCAGCGTTTCATTGGCCGGCACCGTGATGTTGCGCCCGCTCGTGCCTTCCAGATCGATCCGCAGGATATCGTCAGAAACCAGCGACAGGTGAAACTCCCGATCTTCCCCGTGTTTGTTCAGCAAACGAATATCATAAATGTTGCGGATCGTCCCATCGCTCAGCGTCACAAAGGTTGGGTTACGGACCGGTGATACGGTCATTTCGATATCGGCCCGGATGAACAAGGCAAAGACCAACCCCACCCCGATCAGCCCCCACATTACTGTGTAAAGCATTGTTCGAAAACGGAAAACATGCTGCCAGAGCTTCTTTGCCGGCTTGCCCTTCGCCTCTTCCTCCTGATCGGACAGGGCCAGATAATCAATCAGCCCGCGGGGTTTGCCGATCTTTTCCATCACATCGTCGCAGGCATCGATACAAAGCGCGCAGGTGATGCATTCCATCTGCTGGCCCTCGCGGATATCGATGCCTGCCGGACAGACATTCACGCAGGCCATGCAGTCAATGCAGTCGCCGGTGGTGTTGTCATGCTTCTTGCCCCGGGGCTCTCCGCGCCATTCGCGATAGGCAACGGTCAGGGTCTCGGGGTCCATCATGGCAGCCTGAATGCGCGGCCAGGGGCACATGTAGTTGCAGACCTGTTCCCGCATGAAGCCGCCGAAGATGAATGTGGTGGCGGTCAGCACGCCAATTGTGGCCCATGCAATCGCCGGTGCCTGAAGCGTGGCAAGGTTGTAGGCGAGTGTCGGCGCGTCGGCGAAATAGAACACCCAGGCCCCGCCGGTCGCGAGCGCGATCACAAACCAGACCACCCATTTTGTCAGTCTTAACCGCCACTTACGGAAATCCCATTTGGCTTTCCACAGGCGCACGCGGGCGTTCCTGTCGCCTTCGATCCAGCGTTCGACAAGGATGAAAAGATCAGTCCAGACGGTTTGCGGGCAGGTGTAGCCGCACCAGACGCGGCCCAGTGCTGAGGTGAACAAAAACAGGCCCAGCCCGGCCATGATCAAGAGGCCCGCGACGAAATAAAACTCGTGCGGCCAGATCTCGATCCAGAAGAAATAGAACCGGCGATGCGCCATATCGATCAGGACAGCCTGATCAGGCAGGTTTGGTCCCCGGTCCCACCTGATCCATGGCGTCAGATAGTAGATGCCCAGCGTGACAGCCATCACCCACCATTTGAGCGTTCTGTAGAACCCTTTGACCCGGCGGGGAAAAATCGGTTCACGTGGGGCATATAGTGGCTGGTGATCAGCTGAGGACATATGTGACCTGCAAAGAAAAAGTTCTGTTCGCAGACTCTGTCTAATGGCGCCGCCGCCGACAGTCCTTGATGTGGATCAATGGCCAGACCCATGCAACGTTCGGTGGGGTGCGCGCGGTGGCTTGCAGTCAATGGCGCGCGAATCATCCGTTAACGCCTGTTTTGCAGTGAAAACGGGCTGTCGGCGATGCGTCGGCAAAACGTCGGCAAAACGTCGGACCCCTTTGGCCGGGTCACCCCGCTTAAACGACCGCACGCTGCAAACGTAAACGCGCCATTAAGATTTGCGATCAGGTGATTTTGCCGCGTTGCAAGGTCGGCGTGACGCCAAAGGCCGCACGGTACATTCTGGCAAAGTGGCCCGAGCTTTCGAAGCCGCAGGCAAGTGCGATTTCGGTTATCGACTTTTCCGTCTGGATCAAGAGATGACGCGCCTTTTCCAACCGCATTTCGACATAGTATTTCTTGGGCGAACAATTCAGGTATTTGCCAAACAACCGTTCCAACTGGCGGGTGGAGATCCCGACCTCTTCGGCGATCACGGATGGCGAGACCGGTGTTTCCAGCGTATCGCCCATCATCTGGATTGCCTTGGCCATATGTGGGTTACGCATACCATGCCTTGATTGCAACGATACGCGTTGTTCGGCAGTGGCATCACGCACCGCGTTATAGACCATCTGATCAGCGACGTTAACGGCAAGATCGCGGCCGTGGTCGCGCTCGATCAGATGGAGCATCAGGTCGGCGGTGGCTGTGCCGCCGGATGCGGTTATGATCTTTTCGTCAGCGACAAATACACTGCGCAGCAGGTTCACTTCGGGAAATTCCTCCATGAAGCTGTCATGGAATTCCCAGTGAATGGCGGCTTGCCTGCCGTCCAGAAACCCCGCCTTTGCCAGGATGTAAGCGCCAGAGCAAAGGGCGCCCAGTTGCGTGCCCTTGGACCGTTCCCGCCGCAACATGTTCAGCAGCGGGGCCCCCGTTTTCTGTTGCACATGAATACCGGAAAGAACAAACAGCCGATCGTTTTTCGGGATGTCGGCATAGCCGTGATGCACCAATGTGACCGATCCGTTTGAGCAGGTTGCCGTTTCGCCGTTTTCTGATGCGTATGACCAGCGGTAGAGCAGTTTACCGCTGACGAGGTTTGCGATGCGCAAAGGCTCTACTGCGCAGGAAAACGCGATATGGGAAAACTCGTCCACAAGGACAAAGACGAAATGTTCAGAGTCCATTCGGTTTCATTCCCTCAACTGTAAACTGCAGGGGTGGGCCCATTGCAAAAAGTTTGCACCCCAAGAATGTCGTGTTGTGAAACTGGGATATCTTTATTGTATACAATTATTATTTTCTGTGAATACATCATGACGAATTACTTTGCTTTGGCCCTGACAACAAGCATAGCCCGATTAATCCCAGAGAAGGGATCACCAAACCGATGAGTGAAGCCGCGAACAAAAAGAAAGATGATCTGTATCAGGCGCTGAAAGAGGCGATCCTGACGCTGGATCTGCGTCCCGGTGAGGATATCGACGAGGCGCGGCTGAGCAAGGAATTCGGCATGTCGCGCACGCCGCTGCGGGAAGTCTTGCGGCAACTTGGGTCCGAGGGCTATCTGACCCTGCGGCGCAACCGTGGCGCACGGGTCAGCGAGATGACCCATACAGGCATGCGCGCTTTTTTTCTGGCGGCCCCGATGATCTATGGGATGATCATGAAGCTGGCGGCCCAGAACGCGCGGCCTGAGCAGATAGCAGAGTTGAAAGATGTGCAGTGTCATTTTCGCAAGGCATTGAAATCCGGCGATGTCAAAGAACGGTCGCAACTGAACACCCGGTTTCATGAGATCACGGGTCAGATGGCACATAATGCGTATCTGTTGCCCAGTTTTCGGCGCTTGCTGATCGATCATGCACGGATCAGCATGACGTTTTATCGGCCGAACGATCATACGATGGCTGCCCATCTGACTGCGGCTGCGGATCAGCATGATGCCATCATCGACAGTATCGCGGCTGGCGACGAGGCCGTCGCCCTGCAGCTTGCCAGCGACCATTGGGAATTGTCACGTGGCCAGATCGAACAGTTTGTAATGCCCGCCGGATTGGACATTCCACCCGGCAGCTTTGGGCATTCACAATGAGCATGAGGACCCAATGACCCCAATTTTCAAGGTTGAGGGGATATATACCCCCGTCGTCACCCCAATGACCGCCGATTTCGGGGTAAACTGGGATGCGCTTGCCGCTGTTGTCGAAAACCTCATCGACAAGGGTGTGCATGGATTGATTTCCGGTGGATCCACTGGCGAAAACTATGCGCAGACCGTGGATGAGCGGCTGCAAGTGGCGCGTTTCACCAAAGATGTCGCCAAAGGCCGTTTGCCATTGGTGGTTGGGACAGGTGCGATGATGACGCCTGACAGCATTGCCCTCGCAAAGGGTGCCCGCGACATGGGTGCCGATGCGATCCTTTTGGCCACCCCGCCCTATTCGGTTCCGACCGAACGCGAAAATGCGCTGAACGCGCTGGCCATTGATCGGGCCGCTGACCTGCCGGTCATACTTTATAACTATCCGGGGCGCATGGGCGTTCATATGGGCGAAGAGTTTCTGGACCGTGTTGGCCGGTCGCGCAACTTCTGCGCCATCAAGGAAAGCTCTGGCGATATTAACCGGGTCCATCTTTTGGCGCGCGATTATCCGCATATTCAAATGTCGTGTGGCATGGATGATCAGGCGCTGGAATTCTTTGCCTGGGGCGCGCGCAGCTGGATTTGCGCGGGGTCGAATTTCCTGCCTGACGAACATATCGCCCTGTATCGCGCCTGTGCTGTTGAGGGGAATTTCGAGAAGGGTCGCCGGATCATGTCGGCCATGATGCCGTTGATGCGTATCCTGGAGCAGGGTGGCAAATTCATCCAATGCGTCAAACACGGGGTCACGATGAATGGCATCGATACCGGCCAGATGCGCCCGCCGCTGAAGGGTTTGAACAAGGACGACAAACGGGCCCTGGAACAGGTGATCCGTGTCGTGAAGCGTACCATTTCCGAGATCGAAAATGAACAACCAAAGGCAAGGGGCTGACCCATGGACCTGCTGACCCACGAAGAATACCAAGCCATCGCTGCAACGCTGGATTTGCCGAACAATGCCTTTATTGACGGCGGTTATCGTCCGGCCATTTCCGGCAAGACCTTTGCCACCACCAACCCCGCGACAGGCGCAAAGCTGACCGATGTTGCAGCGTGCGGCGCCGATGACGTGGATTTTGCGGTGCAAAAGGCGCGCGCGGCGTTCGAGGATTGCCGGTGGAGCAAGATGCACCCGTCTGACCGCAAGGAAGTGCTGATCCGGTTTTGCAAGTTGCTGACCCGGAATGCCCGGGAACTGGCGGTGATGGAATCGATTGATTCAGGCAAGACGATCTTTGACTGCGAAACGATTGATGTGCCGGAAACGATCCATTGTCTGAAATGGCACGCCGAGGCGATCGACAAGATTTACGATCAGGTGGCCCCTGCGTCTGACGATCATATTGCCATGGTGGTTCGTGAGCCCATCGGCGTGGTCGGGTTGGTGCTGCCATGGAATTTCCCGCTTTTGATGCTGGCCTGGAAAATCGGTCCGGCCTTGGCGGCGGGATGTTCGCTGGTGGTGAAACCGGCGGTGGAAACATCGTTGACCGCATTGCGCTTGGCTGAATTGGCGACCGAGGCCGGGATCCCGCGCGGCGTTCTGAATGTCGTGCCGGGCGGCGGGGCTGAGGTGGGTGAGCCGATTGGCCGCCATATGGATATCGATATGGTGTCCTTCACCGGATCGACGGTAACGGGCAAGCGTTTCCTGTCTTATGCGGCGGAAAGCAATGCCAAGGAGGTTGTGCTGGAAATGGGCGGCAAGAACCCCTGCGTGGTGATGGATGATGCCGAAAACCTGGATAGGGTAGCGCAGCATGTGGTGAATGGGGCGTTCTGGAACATGGGCGAAAACTGCTCTGCCAGTTCGCGATTGATTGTGCATGAGAAAGTGAAGGAAGAGCTGCTGAGCCGTATCGAGGCCCATGCAAAACTTTGGAATATCGGCGCGCCGCTGAACCCCGAAACCCGCATGGGTGCGCTGGTCAGCAAATCTCATTTCGACAAAGTGTGCAGCTATCTGGATGGGGCTGAAAACCTGCGTCTTGGTGGCGGGTCACATGATGGTGCCTTTGTCGAACCCACCGTCATTGAGGTGCCCGGAAATGATCACAGACTTGCCCGGGAAGAGATTTTTGGCCCGATTCTGAGCGTGATCACGGTCGCCGGATTTGACGAGGCCATTCAGATTGCCAATGACACGGAATACGGGCTTTGCGCGTCGATCTTTACCGCCAATGGCAAACGTGCGCTGCGCGGCGCACGTGCCTTGCGCGCCGGGACCGTAACGATCAACAGTTTCGGTGAGGGCGACATTTCGACCCCATTTGGCGGGTTCAAGCAATCGGGGTTTGGCGGGCGAGACAATTCGCTTTTTGCCCATGACCAATACACCCAGTTGAAAACGATCTGGATTGATCTGTCTGATGATGCGGGCGACGCCGTCGCGTGATCTTTGGCGGTGGTGCCGATGCCCCCGCTCAGCTTTCAACCAATTGAGACCAGCCATGTCAGCCAGTCGGACAGCACGTCGTTTCCCACACCATCAGGGACCAGCCGCCTGGAGCGCCATTCTGGGCGCGCAACCGGCCGCAAGAGAGTTGGAACAGGCAGAAACCGCCGATTTCGTCATCATCGGGGCCGGGTTTGCGGGCCTGTCGGCGGCGCGCCGATTACGACAGTTGCAACCAGACGCGAAAGTCACAGTGCTGGAAGCCGGGCGTCTGGCCGAAGGGGCATCGGGGCGCAATTCGGGTTTCATGATTGATCTGCCCCATGATCTTGCCTCGGATGATTACGCTGGCAAGGGTGCTGACCATGATCGCAAGCTCATCACCCTCAATCGTCGGGCCATCAGTTTTGCGCGCGATGCCGCGGCGCAATACAACATAAACCCGGACTATTTTGACGAGGTTGGCAAGATCAACGGTGCCGTCAGTGACGCAGGCCACGCACATAACCTGAGCTACGCCAGGCATCTTGAGACCCTTGGCGAGCCGTCCGAAATGCTGGACCGGCAGCAAATGCACGCACTGACCGGCAGCAGGCATTACCGCGCCGGACTATACACCGCAGGGACGGTCATGCTGCAACCTGCAGGCTATATTCGCGGGCTTGGCGCAGGCCTGGGCAAAGACATCGCGATCTATGAAAATTCCCCCGCAACGGGATTTGCGCGCAAAGGGCCTGACTGGTGCGTGACGACACCAAAAGGGTCCGTCAGTACCGGGCGCATCTTGCTGACGAATAACGGCCATCTGGAAAGCTTTGGATATGCGCGGGGGCGATTGATGCATCTGTTCCTCTACGCCTCAATGACCCCGGAACTGGATGCTGCGGCGCTAAGATCACTAGGGGGTCGCCCGCGTTGGGGTATCACGCCCAGCGACCCGATGGGCACAACCATGCGCCGCATCGACACCGGTCAGGGCGGCAACCGGATAATCACCCGAACCTGTGCCACGCTAAAGCCCAACATGACGCCCACGGCGGCGGGCGTCGCCCGCGCCGCGAAGGTGCAGCAACAAAAGTTTGATCAGCGTTTTCCGCAGCTCGCCGGGATGCAGATGGAACATCAATGGGCGGGGCATTTGTGTCTGAGCCTGAATGGTGTGTCGGTCATGCGCGAAATAGAGCAAGGCGTTTTTTCGGGCTGTGTGCAAAACGGGCTTGGCACAGCGCGGGGGACGTTGACCGGCATTGGTGCGGCGGAACTGGCCTGCGGTGCGCAATCTGACATCACGGCCTTTTTCACAGGCCAGGACCACCCCAAAAGATTGCCCCCGCGGCCATTTGCGGAAATCGGTGCAAACGCTGTCTTGCGCTGGAAAGAATGGCGTGCGGGCAACGAATGACCCACGGTCCAAGGTATCGACCTGCCATGTGACAAAACCGTTTCGGGCGCGGCAAGGCAAGCGGAACGCCTGACCAGCTTGCATCATCTGCATCTGCGCGATCGAAACCGTCGGGCCACCGGTTTCGGCGCCGAGCAACGCGGCATGTGCGGTTCAATAACTTTGGTTCAACTCGTCAGAGGCCGGGATTTCCCGTTCGCGCCGCGCGATGTAGTCCAGCAGCGCCTCGTTCTTGGCCTCGTCCAGCTTTGGCTCCTGATATTCCGATAGCAGTTTCCTGGCATGAGCGAGCGCACGCGCAGTGATCTCAACCCCACCCTCGGCCTGCCATTGCTCAATCGAGTTGTTGTCGAACATCTCGGGCATGAAAAACGCCGTCTGGAAGTTTTCCTGCGTATGTGGATGCCCCAGATAGTGCCCGCCCGGTCCGACATCCGGCACCGCAGACAGGGCTTCATCAAAGTCATCCCAATTCGGCCCTTCCGCCATGCGGTACGCCATGGCGCATTGTTCGGCATCGACGATGAATTTGGCGGTTGAACAATGCATGCCCGCCTCATTCCAGCCTGCCGAATGCCAGATGTAATGCGCACCTGCATGGATGACCGAGGACAGGGTCGTCGCGCTTTCATATCCTGCCTGCGCGTCAAATGTCTTGGCCCCGCCAAGGGTGTTTGATGTGCGCCAGGGGACCCCGTAATGCCGCGCCATTTGCCCAATCATGAAGTTCATCAGCGAGATTTCGGGCGTGCCAGCCATGGGCGCGCCGGATTTCATCGAAACGGTCGACAGGTAGTGCCCATAGATTGCTGGCGCGCCTTTGCGGATCACCTGCGTGTATGCCAGCGCCGACAGCGCCTCGGCGTTGAGTTGCGCAACTGATGCCGCGACCGAGGCAGGCGTATTTGCCCCACCCAACACAAAGGGAGAGCAGAGCACCGGCTGGTTGCGGCGACAAAAGGCGCGCATCGCCCCCAACATGGTTTCGTCCCACACAAGTGGCGAGTTGCCATTGCAATTGCCCGTTGTGACGGGGTGTTGTTCCATGAAATCCGCGCCAAACAGAATGGCGCACATATCCATCACATCCTCGGCGTTCCTGGGTGAGGTGGTCATGCCCATGAACATCTTGTCGGAGTGCTTCATCGAGGAATAGGTGATCCGCAGATGCCGCTGACTGATCGGGTGATCGTAGGGTTCAACGATATGGTGCGCAGACGAATGCAAGGCGGGCAACATGTGGCTGAGTTTGTGAAACATCGCCAGATCATCCAGCGTCGGGTTGCGGCGCTGGTCGTCGAGATCGCGCAGGTAAGGCGCGCCGGTCATTGGTACAAAAACCGAATGCTTGCCACCCAGCCGCAGGTTATTCGCCGGATTGCGGGCGTGATAAGTGAAGTCCGACGGGATCGTCGCGATCAGTTCGCGCACCAGCCCACGATCAAGATAGACCATTTCGCCTGTGACTTTGGCGCCGATCCGCTTCCAGTCTTCCAGCGCGATTTCATCCCGGAACTGCACCCCGACATTTTCCAGAATATCCAACGATGCCGCATCGATCCGTTCCACCTGGCCCCCATCCATCACCTCGCATTCGGGGATGTTGCGGGTCAGGCCGGGCAGCATTGTAAAGTCGCTGGCCGTGCGCAATGCCCGGCGGGCAGAGCGGCCGCCGGTGCGGGAACGTGTCATCGTTTTTGTCATGCGTCGGCCTCCATCCTGTCAGAAGAGTGTGGTCGCTTGATGGTGTGCCTACCTGCACAGTTCCGAAGTATTGTTGCAGCTTGCGACATCGCATTTCGCGGATTTCGGATGGGGAAACGCCTGGGGTGTGGTCTTTTCAGGCCGATTGAAACTGCGCAATGGCCTGTTGCCGAATGGTATTCGCAGGTTGCGGCGGCGCCCCACATTCCTTGGACGCCGCCACCAAGGTCTTTAGACAAGGGCGAAAATCCGCGCGGGTCCACCTGTGCCGCCCTTGTGCTTTGGTGCGCCAATGACAAGCGTCGCACCAGCGGCCGGAACCTTGTCGAGATTGGTGATATTCTCGATCCCAAATCGCCCGGTGGGCAACCATGCGTAATGGGTTGCAAAATCGGCTGACATGCCGTGATCAAGCGAAAGCGTGTCAACCGCGATCGACATGGCGCCGGTTTCCTCGATCAGCATCTGGGCCGCATCTGCGTGAAAGCCGGGGTAATGCTGCGCCGCTCCGTCGAAATTGCGATAGCTGTCAGTATCAACCTTCGAGGACCAGCCCGAATGCATCGCAACACATGCGTTGTCAGGAATGTCACCATGCGTGGCGATCCAGGCCCTGATGTCCTCTGGTGTCAGCTGCGCGTCGGCGTCGTCAGCGGCGCGCGCGGCAATGTCGATGACGCAAAGGGGTGCGATCAGATTTTCGACGGGAATTTCATCAACCGACATGCCATCCGCCCCAAAATGCAGCGGTGCGTCGATATGCGTGCCGGTATGTTCATTCACATTATAGGTGAACAAATTGAAGCTGTGTTCGGCGAAGTTGAACACCTGCTCCATCGCGAATTGCGGTTCGCCGAAATAGGTCGGGAAATCCGGATGCAATATATGGGTCATATCCTCAATGGCGCCGTGCCCGTCCGCCAGTGCAGCAGGCGCGCTGGCAACAGTTGCGGCGGCGGCCCCGGCGCTGGCCATTGCGGCCCCTTTGAAGAAATTACGTCGCGACAGCATTTTGTCCTTCACAACGTTCATTACGCAAATATCACACATGATCGTTTCCTCCCTGTTCTGGTTGCCGGGTTACCTTACCGCATTCCGCTGATTTCCCGCCGGTTTTTCGCGGCGCTGCTGGCATCAGGGTTTCCTTTTACCCTGGCCGATGATGTTCTACGCTCTTGCAACCTGGAAGGGCCCACCAATGTCGCTGGACAGTCTGATCAAATCGCGAATCGTGGCGCATATCGCGGGCGAGCCGCGATTGCTGCGCAGACGCAGGGCCTTTGAGGCGCGCCGTTCCCGTCGTGGCGCGCCGCGTGTGGTCGATTATTTTCACGATGTGGCCGACCCCTACGCCCATTTGACGGCGCAAATATTGCGGGAGTTGCAGAACCGGTATGAGATTGAGTTGCGACCGCATCTGATCTCTGGCCCGCCCGACTTGGCGGTTCCGGCACCTGCTTCACTGGCCAGCCATGCCCTGTTGGATGCAAGACTGTTGGCCCGCAAGGCCGGGCTTTCGTTTCCTCAGACCACGGAACGACCAACGCCTGACAGGATCGACGCCGCCCGCGCGCTGATCACAGCGTCACTTTTGCAACCGGATTTCGCCGAAACCGCGACAGCCGTGGGGGCCGCATTTTGGCAAGGCGAAGGGTTGCCGGCTTTTGCTAAAGCTGATCCGGCAGGCGCGATGGCTCAAGGCGATGCACAGCTGGCCCGGGGTGGGCATTATCTGGGGGCCAGTTTCCACTACGGTGATGAATGGTATTGGGGGATCGACCGGCTGCATTATCTGGAATCCCGGCTTCGGGGGTTGGGTGTGACCCGTCCGGGGTCCGCCAACGCACCGATATTTGCGCCACCCGTCGTAGGCACCGCCACCGGTCGGCAGCAAGCGGTCGTCGTCGAGGCCTTCGTGTCGTTTCGCAGCCCCTATAGTTATGTCGCATTTGACCGCGCCCGCGCATTGGCCAGGGTCCATGGTGCAACGTTCCAGCCCCGCCTGGTCCTGCCCATGGTCATGCGTGGGCTCGCCGTGCCGCGCGCAAAGAAGATGTATATCTTGCACGATGCCGCCCGCGAGGCACGTCGGCACAACATTCCCTTTGGCCGCGTCTGTGATCCGTTGGGGAAGGCCGTTGAACGCGGTTATGCCCTGATCGGATTTGCCCGTGATGCCGGGCAGTTGGATGGCTATTGTTCCAGCTTCATGCGCGGCGTCTGGTCGGACGGGATTGATGCAAGGACCGATGCCGGACTTGCCAGGATCGTGGAAAGGGCGGGGCTGGATTGGCAGGACGCAAAACCGTTTTTGACCGACGAAAGCTGGCGCAGCGAGGTGGAAGAGAACCGAAAGGACCTCACCGCGCTTAACCTTTGGGGTGTTCCCAGCTTTCGATGTGGTGACGTCGCCATTTGGGGGCAGGATCGGCTTTGGATTCTGGACGATCATCTGAAAACGCTGTAGCGGCCAGCCCATCGATGGGTGCCGCGGCATTCAATGCAAGGCGCATCCGCAATTGCACGTTACTGCGGATGCCCATGATCAGTCTGCGTTACTTGTTGACGATGAAATCCCCAACAAGCGTGCGATTTTCGGTAACCTCTTCGGCGGCGGCACCGCCAAAAGGCGAGCCCTCGCCACGATAGAATGTTTCGTCATAATTGGCTTCGAACGTGCCACCGACACCTTCGCCGTTATAACCGTAGAATGTGCCTTCGGCTGCCTGCGTGTTCATCACGACGTCGGATGGCAGAATGTCACCTTGCGGGCCGACCCCGCCATTTATCACCTCTCTTGGGTTACTGCTGGCTGTGGTTTCGACCACGATGTCGCCCGCGAAACCCGACCCGCTTACAACCGCGTCTTTGAGCGTTACGGTCAGATCATGGGTAACTGCATTGGAACCAAACTGACGGTCATCGGTCGATGTATATGATCCGTCAAACAATGTTCCCGTGACGTCCCCGCTGCCAAAATCCACGTCAATGTCGATGGCTTTACCATCAACCTCCACGACGTTTTCAACACGTTTGAAGGTGCCATTGCTTTGTTCAATCCAATCAGTCGACGTGACCAATATACGGGACCCGAAACTGGAACTGTAATTTACGCTACCGGTCAATCTGTTCTCGGGTGTTGCGAACCCGAATGTCCCCTCAGCAAGAGGCAGATCAGGGTTTGCGAGGAAATCATTGCCGATTGCGATGCCGCGGACAGCCTTTGACACCTTGTCGATGCGCAGGTCCTGTAGCGGACTGCCATCGGTATTGGGCGCACCGCTGGACCAGTTTTCCTGACTGAACGCATTTCTGTAGTCGAATTCCGTAGATCGGCCTTCATAGGTCAAAATAGCCTTATCGGCAGTGATGTATTGAATGGTTCCGGTTGCGCGTTTCGGTATGCCTCCATCCCTTTCCGAGCCAACGATCAGCGAGATCGGATAGGTCTTGCCGATAAAGCTGTCGCGCGTAACCTCCTGGCCATCGGCATAAACCAAATCGGGGTTTGGCGTGATGTCCGGGTCAGGCGGCGTTATGTCCGGTTCGCCGCTGCCACCGCCCCCTCCGCCGGTGCTGCCACCTCCGCCGCCGCCGCCGCCACAACCAGCAAGCGAGATAAGAAGAAGAAAAGCGAATGAAGATCGAGTGATTGGCGTTGACATGTTGTCCTCTTAGATATTTCTGGGAAAACACTTACAAACCGGCAAAGCCATACTGTGTATCATGTTGCGTATGCGCCATTCACAGGGGTTTGCAACGAAGCTGATGCGGGTCAGAGCGCTGTTGTTTCCGATGTTCGACATCAGGCGCGCAGCATATTGTTTTCGTTGCCAAATCAGCAACAAAGGCGGCGACTTTCCGCTCAATCAAACGTTGTACTGGGCGTTCTTCCGGTCAACAAAGTTTCTGTCAATCCGAAGCAGGTCCGCTCTGCAGGGTTGCGTTTTTCATGCGCCGCCGGGCGGGAGATACAGCGCCGCATCGGGTTTGGAATCTCCACAAACTCAAACAATGACGCTGCAATCTTAGATTGTGATCTTTCGCATTGCGCTGGTCAGCTGATAAGCGTCGGGGCAATGCGCGAAATGACCCGAGCGCACATGCCCGGATCATTCAAGCGACTTTCAGCTGCGCGGATCAGCCTTTCGAGAACTCCGGATAGGCGTCCATCCCCAATTCGGAACTGTCCAGACCGTTGATTTCGGCCTCTTCGCTGACGCGGATGCCGATGGCCCCTTTGAGCACGACCCAAACCACGAGGCTTGCTGCAAATGTGAACACCCCATAGGCCAGAATGCCGGTGATCTGGGCGCCGATTTTTGCCTCTGCATTGTAGAACACAACGGCAATGGTGCCCCAGATCCCGGCGAAAAGATGCACGGGGATCGCGCCGACCACATCGTCAATTCGCAAGCGGTCGAGCAACGGCACGGCAAACACAACGATCACCCCGCCAATCGCACCAATCCATAGCGCGCCAAACAGCGTGGGCGCCAGCGGTTCCGCGGTAATCGAGACCAGCCCCGCCAGCGCGCCGTTCAGCACCATGGTCAGATCAACCTTTCCAAACATGATCTGCGTCAGGATCAGGGCCGCAACCGCACCCGCGGCCGCTGCCATGTTGGTATTGGCAAAGATGCGCGAAATATCGGTAATGTCACCCACGGTGCCTGCCGCGAGTTGCGAGCCACCGTTGAACCCGAACCAGCCCATCCACAAGATGAACGTCCCTAATGTGGCCAGCGTCAGGTTTGAGCCGGGCATTGGTATCACCTGACCGTTTTTGTATTTGCCAAGGCGTGGCCCAAGGATGATGGCCCCGGCAAGAGCTGCCCAGCCGCCAACGGAGTGCACGATGGTGGATCCTGCAAAGTCATTGAACCCTGCGGCCTCCAGCCAGCCCCCGCCCCATTTCCATGACCCTGACAGCGGATACATCACACCGGTCAGCACGATGACGAAAATCAGGAACGGCCACAGTTTGATCCGTTCGGCCAGCGCCCCCGAGACGATGGAGGCCGTGGCGGCCACGAACATCAACTGAAAGAAGAAATCCGACCCAACAGAGGCGTATTCAAGTGCGGCATCGTTGGCCGCGAGGCCCACGGGTTCAAGTTCGGTCCAGCTGAAGAACGGGCCAATCCATCCCGCCACCAGCCACCCATCGCCGGGATACATCAGGTTAAACCCAATCAGCCAATACATGATGGAAGCGATCGAAAACAGCGCGATGTTCTTGGTCAGCTGCGTTGTGACGTTCTTTGACCGGACCAACCCGGCCTCAAGCATCGCAAAGCCGGCCGCCATCCAGAACACCAGAAACCCACCGATAAGAAATAGCAGCGTCGTCATCAGATAGGGGCCGATTTCATCAAATGACGGGGCGGCATCCTGCGCCGCCGCGATGGTCGGCACAAGCGCGAGGCCCGCGCAGGCGGAAAGACGTTTGATTGGTTTCATTGATTTGTCCCTCATTACACGATCACAGCGCATCATCATTGGTTTCGCCCGTACGCACGCGCAGCGCGCTTTCCACATCGAGCACGAAGATTTTGCCGTCACCGATTTTGTCGGTTTGTGCGGTATTGGCGATGGTCGAAACGACCTGATCGGCCATGCTGTCCTGCACGACGATTTCCAGTTTGATCTTTGGTACAAAATTCACGGCATATTCGGCGCCGCGATAGATCTCTGTATGGCCGGATTGCGATCCAAAGCCCTTGATTTCAGATACCATCATGCCGCGCACGCCGACAGAGGTCAGCGCTTCGCGCACCTCTTCCAGCTTGAACGGCTTGATTGTCGCAATGATGAGTTTCACTTTCTTCCCCTTACGGATTCTTGCGGGGGCCTGATCAAGGCGACGCCCGCTTGCATGGAAAGACAATTCGCCGGGATCGGCGCTGGCAAGAAAATGCTGCGCTGCAGCGGTGGGGAATGCCGCCAAGGACGCACAATTTTTGCACAAATGGCACAACCGCCTACTAATTGGGCGAAGAAGGGATGTCAGTGACCAGGATTATCAGGGGATCGCCTGGCATCGCGAAAGCCGTCCGCCACATCCATCCGCAAAAACCCCTCCGAAATAATGCGATAACAATTTACGCAGGCTGTTTTCTTGCCCGAAGCGGGATCCCAGACCGGTATATTGCAAACCGGGTGGTGGCAGTTGCCGATGCACGCTATGATCGGAAAAAATAGACAATCAGTCAGTCGAGCGGAACATGAGTGGAAACGGCAAGAAAAAGGCACCTTTGGTGGCTGAACGGCGCTATCCGGCAAAACCTGCCGGGAAAAAAGCGGCCCCAAAGAAAAAGGCAAAGCCTGCGGCCCGCCGCAAGGCCGCGCCCAAGCGCCCCAACAAGCCGCGCGGTCTGATCGGCTGGCTGCTATTGCCATTCCGGTGGGCATTCCGCCTGATCTGGGCGTTTACCTGGCGCATCGGTCTGGTCACAGCCCTGATCATCGCCGGTTTTTCATTCTATTTCGCCAGTCAGATGCCCGCCATGGAGGAACTGATTGATCAGCGCGCCCGCGGCTCTGTCACGATGACCGATCTGACGGGCAAGGTCTTTGCCTGGCGTGGTGATCAGTTTGGTGGGATGGTGACGGCTGAAACAGTCTCTCCGCATTTGCACAATGCCGTTGTCGCGACAGAGGATAAACGTTTCTACCGCCATCTTGGCCTGTCGCCACGCGGTATTGCGTCGGCGGTCCGGATCAACCTGCGCGAGGGCCGTGGCCCGTTGTCGGGTCATGGCGGGTCAACCATTACGCAGCAAACGGCCAAGCTGTTGTGTCTTGGCGTCCCATATGACCCGGCGAAATGGGAAAGCGAAACAGCCTATGAGGATGATTGCCGACGGTCATCGCTGTGGCGCAAGGCGAAGGAAGCTGTTTTCGCCCTTGGCATGGAAATCGCCTATTCCAAGGAAGATATCCTGACGATCTACCTGAACCGGTCCTATCTTGGCGCGGGTAGTCGCGGGTTTGAAGCCGCCGCCCAGCGCTACTTTGGTATTTCCGCAGCAGAGGTGAACCCGGCGCAAGCCGCGATGCTGGCCGGTTTGCTGAAAGCCCCGTCAACAACCGCACCAACCGCCAATTTGAGCCGAGCGCAGGAACGGGCAGCAATTGTTGTGGGTCTCATGGAAGATCAGGGTTATCTGAGCCCGACCGACGCCGCCGTGGCCATCGCAAGCCCCGCCACGTTGTCGGAAGCGGCCCGCGCCCGCACGGGTGGTTTCTTTGCGGATTGGGTCATGGAAAGCGGGCCGGAATTCTTTACCCGCGACACCACCGAAGATGTGATCATTCGCACCACCCTGGATCAGGATATTCAGGCCGCAGCCGAAGAGGCGCTGATTTCGGTTTTTGAAAACGAGGTCCGGGAAGGGTCGGAGGCGCAGGCGGCCATTGTTGTGATGTCCGCCGATGGTGCTGTCCGCGCCATGGTGGGCGGTCGCAATATCAAGGCCACCGGTGCCTTTAACCGCGCCACCCAAGCGTTGCGCCAGACCGGATCCGCGTTCAAGCCGTTCATCTATGCCGCTGCCCTTGATCTGGGCATGTCACCTTATGCGATGGTGGATGATCAGCGCACCTGTTGGTCGCGCCGCGGTTCTGCCGACTGGTGTCCGGAAAACTATGACCGCAAATTCGCCGGTCCCGTAACCCTGCTCGACGCGCTGGCCCAAAGCCGGAATATCCCCGCCATTCTGGTATCCGAGGAAGTCGGCCGTGAACTTGTCCGCAATGTCGCATCGGGGTTTGGTATTCAGGGTGATATGGCCGCAGGTCCTGCCCTTGCCCTTGGTGTGTCGGAAAGTACCTTGATCGATATGACCGGTGCCTATGCAGGGATTTTGAATGGCGGTTCCGCCGTCATTCCATACGGGCTGACCGATCTGCGCATCCAGGGTGATGACGCGTCATTGATGGATGCAAGCAGCTCTGGCATCGGCGAACGGATCATCAGCGAGGGTGCCGCGCGCCAACTGACATGGATGATGACCAAAGTTGTCGAACAGGGCACCGGCCAGCGGGCACGGATCGATGGCTGGCAAATCGCGGGCAAGACAGGCACGACCCAAGGTGCGCGCGATGCATGGTTCATTGGCTTCACCGGTGATTACGTGACGGGCGTTTGGATGGGATATGACGATAACAAACCATTGTCCGGCGTCACTGGCGGCGGCTTGCCCGCGACGATCTGGCACGAAACCATGGTGCGGGTACTGGCGGGCAAAACGCCAACGGCACTGCCTGTCATGGTGCCACAGCAGCCAGCCGCGACCAGCGTGTTGCAAAGCGAGGGCGGCGAAGTCGTCGACGATGATATCAGCAATCTGCTGGATAACATCCTGAACGGGGGCTAAAGCTCGCCGTCTTTGCAGCGGTCATAGCGGAAGGCGTAGCCATCCCAGATCATATAGATCCCTTCATCTGCCGCGTCGCCCATCATGATCGCACGTTCATTCCATGTCTGCCCCTCGCCGGTGCATTCCATGGTGTAGATCGTGGCATCCATGTCGTTGATGTCCACCGGGTTGCTCATCCGGCATTCGACTTCAACGCCATAAAATATTCCACCTTCGATCTTGAGCGACCCGCCATCCACTCCGACCAGCGCGCATTCGGCATTGGCGGTCTGTTTATAGACACCGTCATAAGGCCCGGCATATGCGGTGAAGGGGGAGATCAGGCAGAAAACAGCCCAGCGGATAGTCATGATCTTGCGCATCTGGCGATTGTTGGGCCATTTGGCGCGCCAAATCAACGAAATTTGCCATTTCCGTTGCACCATAAGTTGGGCATGGAAAATATGGCGTTAACTCTGATCTGATTTACGGTAACCTGCGACGCAGGGTGCCAAGACGTAAGAACTGAACTGGGGCGAATGTTGGACGAGATAAGATCAAAGGGCGAGGCCGAGCTGATAGCGGCCCGCAGCGAGAGCCGCCATCTGTATTGGATGGTCGGCATTTTCAGCTTTTTCGTGAACCTGCTGATGCTGACCGGCCCACTTTATATGTTGAACGTCTATGACCGGGTGTTGAGTTCGCGGTCGTTTGAGACGCTGATTGCCCTGTCGGTGCTGGTGGCCTTTCTTTATACCATGATGGGTATTCTGGATTTCGTGCGGGGCCGTGTCATGGGCCGGGTGGGTGCCCGGTTTCAGGCCCGGTTGGACCGCCGCGTTTTCAGTGCCGTTCTGAAAGCAACAACGCTGAACCGCGCCCCCCGCGAAGCAGCGACAGGCCTGCGTGATCTGGAATCAACCCAGCGTCTGATTACGTCGCCTGCGCTGATGGCCCTGTTCGATCTGCCCTGGGCGCCGCTGTTTTTCTGGGGCATTTTCATCTTTCACCCGCTGATGGGCATCTTGGCCCTGGTTGGCGCCGTTATCCTGATCGGTGTGGCCATTCTGAACCAGATGACCACCCGCAAGCCGCTGGAGCAGGCGAATGCGGCCTCTTTCGCCTCAGAACAGATGGGCACGCAAATCCGTGGCGAAAGCGAGATGGTGCATTCGCTGGGTATGCGCGGTGCGGCTTTTGACCGTTGGCAGATTGCGCGGAGCAAATCGCTTGATGCGACAATCGGGGCGGCGGACGCGTCAGGCACATTCACAGCGATGACCAAATCCTTCCGCCTGTTTTTACAGTCGGCCATGTTGGGTCTGGGTGCATATCTGGTCTTGATCAACCAACTGTCACCCGGTGCGATGATCGCCGGTTCCATCCTGCTGGGCCGCGCCCTTGCCCCGATTGAGATGATCGTGGGTCAGTGGGCCGTGTTTCAGCGTGGCCGCGAAGGCTGGCGCAAACTGGCCGTTCTTCTGGGAAGTGTGGGCGAGGAAGAGCAGCGCATGCAATTGCCCAAGCCAAAGGCGCGCCTGTTGGCCGATCAGGTGACAGTTGTCCCGCCGGGGGAAAAGCAAGCCTCGCTGCGCCTGATAAGTTTCGACGTCAAACCGGGCATGGCCGTTGGTGTGATCGGTACCTCAGGCGCGGGCAAATCCACGCTGGCGCGGGTGCTGACGGGTGTCTGGCAACCGGCGGGTGGGAAAATCCGCCTCGATGGTGCGGCGCTGGATCAATATGACCCTGATGTTCTGGGGGAACATATCGGCTATCTGCCGCAACGGGTGCAACTGTTTGACGGCACGATCAAGGAAAACATTGCCCGTATGTCGATGACGCCCGACGATGCCGAGGTGGTCAAGGCGGCCAAGAAGGCCGCCGCGCATGAGATGATCCTGAAACTGCCCGATGGCTATGACACGCGTGTGTCCGCCAATACTGGCCGTCTGTCCGGTGGTCAGATCCAGCGCATTGGGCTGGCCCGAGCGATGTATGGTGACCCGGTGGTTCTGGTGTTGGATGAACCGAACTCCAACCTTGATAATGATGGATCCGCGGCACTGAACAAGGCGATCAAGATCCTGAAATCCGAAGGCAAGGTTGTCTTTATCATGGCCCACCGCCCCGCCGCTATCCAGGAATGCGATACATTGCTGGTCATCGAAGGCGGCGCGCGCCGTGCCTTTGGCCCCAAGGACAAGGTGCTGGCAGAAATGGTCAAGAACCATAAGGAAATCAAACATAGCGTCGGCAAGACCGGGGGTGTGTCATGATTGGCAAGAGCACCGATCCGAACGCGTCGCGCTGGTCGGCCAAACGGCATTTGACCGTTGGTCTGATCACCCTTGTCCTGCTGGTGGGCGGCTTTGGCACATGGTCGGTCATGGCGCAGATCACCGGGGCTGTCATCACCTCTGGCCAGATCGAGGTGGATCGCAACCGCCAAGTCGTTCAGCACCCCGATGGCGGTGTCGTCGAGGAAATCCTGGTCGATGAAGGCGACACGGTTGAGGCCGGTGATCTGCTGATCCGGCTGGATGCGTCCGTACTGAGATCGGAACTGGCGGTGGTCGAAGGGCAGCTATTTGAGATCCTCGCCCGTCGCGCCCGGCTTGAGGCGGAGCGTGATGATAGCAATACGCTGGAATTTGATCCGGTGCTGACCGAGGCGAATGATGCCGACGCAAATGATCTGATCATCGGCCAGCAACGCCTGTTCGATGCGCGGCTGGAATCAAACCGTCGGGCGGTTGAGCAGTTGACCCAGCAGCGCGCGCAGATCGCCAGCCAGATGACCGGGATCGAGGCGCAGCAGACCGCCCTGAAAACTCAACAGAGCCTGATTTCCGAAGAGTTGGCCGATCAGCAAAGCCTGCTGGATCGCGGTCTGGCACAGGCCAGTCGCGTCCTGACCCTGCAGCGCGAAGAGGCCAATCTGCTGGGCCGTGTGGGCGAACTGACAGCACAGTCCGCCCAGGCCGGTGAGCGGATGACCGAGATCGAAATTCAGATTCTCAGCCTGTCCTCTACCCGCCGGGAAGAGGCGATCACCCGCCTGCGTGATCTGCAGTTCAATGAGTTGGAACTGTCCGAACGCCGCCGCACACTGCGACTGCAACTGGATCGCCTGGATATCCGCGCCCCTGTGTCCGGCATCGTATACGGGCTGCAGGTCTTTGCCGAAAAATCGGTGATCCGCCCTGCCGATCAGGTGTTGTTCCTGATTCCGCAGGATCGCCCGCTGGTGATTGCCACCGAGGTACAGGTCGTCGATATCGACCAGATCCACCTGGGTCAGGAAGTGACCTTGCGTTTCTCTGCCTTTGATCAGCGACGCACCCCGGAACTGAAAGGGGTTGTCACGCTGATCTCGGCTGATGCGTTTCAGAATGAAAATTCCGGCGTGTCATTTTACCGCGCCGAGGTGCAGTTGAACGAAGGCGAGATCGAAAAATTGCCGCAGGATATGACCCTGATCCCCGGTATGCCGGTTGAGGCGTTTGTGCGCACCGCCGACCGCACGCCAATGGCATATCTGCTCAAACCCCTGGCCGATTATTTTGCCAAGGCATTCCGCGAGTCCTGATTGCGCACCGCGTCTTTGCCCGGTAGCGTCCGGGCAAAGATTTGGAGGACGACATGAACGCAATCGAAACCAAACTCGCCGAACTTGGGGTGACCCTGCCTGACGTCGGACATGCGCCAAAGGCGGCGGGCAATTATCTGCCTTTCGTAACCGTTGGCGACATGGTCTATGTCTCAGGTCAGATCAGTCAGGATGAAAACGGCCCGGTCCGTGGTGTCGTTGGTGCGGATTTCACCCTTGAACAGGGGGCAGAGGCCGCAAAGCTATGCGCGATTTCCCTGCTGACACAGTTGAAAATCGCCGTGGATGGCGACATGGATCGGCTGGTTCGGGTGGTCAAACTGACGGGTTTTGTGAATTCCACCGCGGATTTTGTCGACCAACCCAAGGTGATCAACGGTGCCTCTGACTTTTTTGTCGCCGCTTTGGGTGACAAGGGCCGCCATGCGCGTGCTGCCGTCAGTGCAGCCAGCCTGCCCTTAGGCGTCGCTGTTGAAATCGAAGCGATTTTTCAGATCAAATGAGCCTGCCTGCCGCCTTTCTGGACCGTCCGATCACCCACCGCGCCTTGCATGACCGCAAGGCTGGTCGGGTCGAGAACAGCATCAAATCCATTCAAGCCGCATTGGACGCGGGCTATGGGATCGAGATTGACGTGCAACTGACCAGCGATGGTCAGGCGGTGGTTTTTCACGATCCTACCCTTGACCGGCTGACGGATGAAACCGGGGATGTACGCGCCCGCACCGCGGCAGAACTGGCAGAGATTCCGTTGACCGATGATGGTGGCACGATTCAGTCGCTTGAGACGGCGCTGGCCCTGATCGCGGGCCGCGTCCCCCTGCTGATCGAGATCAAGGATCAGGATGGTGAGATGGGACCCGATATCGGCCTGTTGGAACAGGCTGTCGTCCGGGCCCTGGATGGATATGAGGGCGATGTGGCGTTGATGTCCTTCAACCCGCATGCGGTCGCCAAACTGGCCGAACTGGCACCGCATATTCCACGGGGCATCGTCACCTCGGCCTATGTGCCGGTGATCTGGCCAGAGGTTCCGGTTCATGTGCAGGACAGGTTGCGCACCATCCCTGATTACGACCGCGTGGGCGCCTGTTTCATCAGCCACGAAGCTGCCGATCTGGATCGCCCCCGGGTGGCGGAATTGAAAGCCAGCGGCGCCAATATCCTGTGCTGGACCATCCGGTCCGCCGCGCAAGAGGCGAAAGCCCGCCAGATCGTCGATAATGTGACCTTTGAAGGGTATCTGGCTTGACGATGGGCCGCCGCCCCCCAAGTTTCACCCCATGAGTGATGCACCCATCGAAATAGCGGCCCATCCCAGCCTGTCGGATATCGACCCGGCTGACTGGGACGCCTGCGCCTGCCCCGAGGCGACGGAGGGGCGTCCGATTGATCCGTTCACGACATATCGGTTCCTCAAGGCGTTGGAAGACAGCGGATCGGTTGGCCCCGGATCGGGCTGGCAGCCGCGTTATCTGACCGCCACCGTCGATGGACAGGTCATTGCAACAGCCCCGCTTTACGCAAAGGGTCACAGCCAGGGCGAATACATCTTTGACCATAACTGGGCGCATGCGTTCGAGGGCGCGGGCGGGCGGTACTATCCAAAACTGCAGATCGCCGTGCCCTTCACCCCCGCCACGGGCCGCCGATTCCTGACCCGCCCTGGATTTGAGACAATCGGCATGTCGGCATTGGTGCAAGGTGCGGTGCAAATCGCGGCGGATAATGAACTTTCATCGCTGCATGCAACCTTCTGTACCGAGGCCGAAGCCATCGCAGGGGCCGAAATGGGACTGTTGCACCGGGTGAACCAGCAATTTCACTGGGAAAATGACGGCTATGCCGATTTCGATGCATTTTTGGCATCGCTGTCCAGCCGCAAGCGCAAGAACATGCGCAAAGAACGGCAACAAGCCAACAGCTTTGGTGGTGAGATCATTGAACTGACAGGCGATCAGATCCAGCGTGAACATTGGGACGCTTTCTGGACCTTCTATCAGGACACGGGCAGCCGCAAATGGGGCACGCCCTACCTGACGCGCATGTTCTTTCATTTCGCGCATGAGGTGATGCGCGATGATATCCTGCTGACGCTCGCCATCCGCGATGGTCAGCCGGTTGCCGGGGCATTGAATTTCATCGGACGCGATACGCTTTATGGGCGCTACTGGGGCTGCACCGAGCATCACCCCTGTCTGCATTTCGAACTATGCTATTACCGGGCCATCGATTTTGCGATCCGGCACGGATTGAAAACGGTCGAGGCGGGGGCACAAGGCGAACATAAGCTGGCGCGGGGGTATCTGCCGGTGGCCACCCATTCGCTGCATTGGTTCGGTGATCCGGGGTTTCGCGATGCGGTTGCCCGCTATCTTGACGCGGAACGCAATGCCGTGGATCACGAGATCGACGTGCTGACCAGCTATGGCCCGTTTCGAAAAACAGATATGGAGGAACACCAATGACCGACAAACTGACCGATGCCGAACGAGATGAGGCAATCACACCATTGCTACAAAATGGCTGGGCCATGGTGGATGGGCGCGATGCGATCCAGAAATCCTTTGTCTTCAAGAACTTCATCGATGCGTTCGGCTTCATGACCAAGGTTGCAATCTGGGCGGAAAAATGGAACCACCACCCCGAATGGGCCAATGTCTACAAGACGGTTGATGTGACGTTAACCACACATGATGCAGATGGCCTCAGCGCGCTGGACGCCAAGATGGCCGCCAAAATGGACAAACTCGCCGGAGACTGAATTGGACCAACTGCTTACAACCGAAATCTGGAACGGCAAGACACTTGCGGACCTCCTGTCACCCGAATTCCTTTTGACGATCGTGGGCAGCGTGCTTGCCGCATTGTTCATCCTTTTTGTGGGCTTCATGCTTGGCGGATGGTTGCGCAGACGGCTGGTGGGACTGGGTGAAAAATACAGCCACCTGGACATTACCCTGTTCAACTTTCTGGGCAATGTGGCGCGTTACATCGTCATCGGCTTCGCGTTTCTGTTTGTGCTCAACACATTCGGCATCCAGACAACATCGATCGTGGCGGTTATCGGTGCTGCGGGTCTTGCCATCGGTCTGGCGTTGCAGGGGACCCTGTCCAATGTCGCCGCAGGCGTGATGATCGTGTTTTTTCGCCCCTTCAAGCTGGGCGATTTCGTCGAAGTGAGCGGTGAGATGGGCACGGTAAAGGACATCACGCTCAACTTCATTGAACTGTCATCGGTCAGCAATGTGCAGATCATTGTTCCAAACGCGCAGGTATGGGGCAACACAATCACCAATTATTCCACCTATCCAACACGGCGCGCCGAATGGGTGTTTGGCGTGGGCTATGGTGCAAACCTCAAAGCCGCCGAAGATGCGATCCGCGATACAATTCTGGGTGATCCACGGTCGAAAACTGATCCTGAACCCTTTATCCAGGTGAATAATCTGGGCGATAGTTCGGTCGATTTTCTGGTGCGGGTCTGGTGCGACAGCGCTGATTACTTCCAGTATCAGGCTGATATGAAACGCAAGGTGAAAGAGGCGCTGGACCAGGCAGGCGTACCTATCCCGTTCCCGACACGCACCATCGTCAAGGCCGAGGAATAGCGCACAAAACTGCAAAATCTGCGGCGCAGATTTTCTTCAGCGCTTGGTGATGGCAAGGCACAACGCCCCAAAAAATCTGTTGCACAGATTTTTTCTTCGGTTCTGCTTAACCCATCGCTTCGAGCAATGTTTCCCCGGCAGAGATTTCGCATTCGCCGGGGTTGGATTCAGCATTCAGAATCTGCACCACGCCGTTATCGACCAGCATCGAATAACGCTTTGACCGGTTCACAAAACCCACGGGCGGAGCGCTGAAATTCATGCCGATGGCCGTGGTAAATTCGCTTTCCGCATCTGCCAGCATGGTGATGCCGGTGTCATTGGCGCGGGTCGCATCGCCCCAGGCCTTCATCACAAATGGATCATTGACCGAAACGCAGATAATCTCATCCACGCCTTTTGCCTTGAAATCGTCAAATGTGATCATGAAGCTGGGCACATGCGCCGTTGAGCATGTGCCGGTATAGGCGCCGGGCAGTCCAAAAACCACTACTTTGCGATCTTTAAGCTTATCCGCCAATGAGACCTTTTGCGGCCCGTCTTCGCCCATCACCAGCAGTGTCGCGTCTGGCAGTGAATCCCCAGTTTTGATCGTCATAAAATTAGCCCCTCGTTCGCATTGTGTCTTCCGACCACTCGCATATAGAGTTTTTGACAGCAAGGGACCAGCAGCCAGAGGTATTTTCCCATGACCCATATCGTTGTCGTCGGCGCAGGCCAGGCCGGTGCCTCTCTCGTCGCGAAGTTGCGCAGCGCCGGGTTTGACGGCGACATCACGCTGATCGGCGCTGAAAAGGTCCCCCCTTATCAGCGCCCCCCGCTTTCAAAGGCTTATTTGCTTGGGGAAATGGCGGAAGAGCGGCTCTATCTCCGCCCGGCTGAATTTTATGATGATCAACGCATTTCATTGCGTCTGGATACCCGTGTTGTTGCGGTTGATCCGGCGTCTCGGACCATCACATTGAACGATGACAGCCAATTGTCCTATGACGAACTGGCCCTGACCGTCGGCGCACATCCGCGCACGCTGCCCGCTGCAATCGGCGGTTCGCTGGATGGTGTGTTCACGATGCGCGATCTTGCCGATGCGGATGCGATGGCCCCGGCATTTATTCCAGGCAAGCATGTTCTGATCATCGGCGGCGGCTATATCGGGCTGGAAGCTGCGGCGGTTGCGTCCAAATCGGGGATGAAAGTGACATTGGTCGAGATGGCGGACCGCATCCTGCAACGGGTCGCCGCCCCGGCCACGTCAGATTATTTCCGGGCACTGCATCGCAATCATGGCGTTGATATTCGCGAAGCGGTCGGGCTTGACCGTCTGCTGGGTGATACCCATGTCACCGGCGCCCGGCTGACCGATGGCACCGAGTTGCATATCGACCTTGCCGTTGTTGGCGTTGGCATCGCCCCGGCCACGATCCTGGCTGACAGCGCCGGTCTCGCGACCGATAACGGGATCACCACTGATGAATATGGTCGCACCTCTGACCCGCATATCTGGGCGGCGGGCGATTGCGCCTCCTGCCTGTTTCACGGCAGCCGTATCCGCCTGGAAAGCGTTGGCAACGCCATTGATCAGGCAGAGGCTGTCGCGCTGAACATGCTGGGCAAGGATCAGCCTTACACACCCAAACCATGGTTCTGGTCGGATCAATATGACTGCAAATTGCAGATAGCCGGGCTGAATATGGGCTACACGGATATCTATACCCGCGCGGGTGATGCCCCCGGCGTGCAATCGAACTGGTACTACAACGATGGTCAGCTGCTGGCGGTGGATGCCATGAATGATCCGCGCAACTACATGATCGGCAAGCGTCTGATCGAGGCCGGGCGCAGCCCGGACCCGGCCCTGATCACCGACCCCGCCACCGATATGAAGGCGTTGCTAAAGCCGTGAGGATTATCGCGGGCAGGCATCGCGGCTCGGCACTGACCCCAGTGGGCAAGGGTGATGCGGGCGCGCATTTGCGCCCGACCACCGACCGCGTGCGTGAAAGCCTGTTCAATGTGCTGCAAGGCGGGCGTTTTGGTGACCCGATCAATGACGCAAAGGTGCTGGACCTGTTCGCGGGCACCGGCGCGCTGGGGCTGGAAGCCCTGTCGCGCGGGGCGTCCCATGTCACCTTTGTCGATAATGGGCGGGTCGCACAGAAGCTGATCCGCGCCAATATCGCCAAGCTGCGGCGCGCAGATGATTGCACGCTGCTGGGCACGAATGCCGATGCGCTGCCACCCGCCGATGCGCCCTGTGATCTGATCTTTCTTGACCC
Source organism: uncultured Paracoccaceae bacterium (assembly GCA_947500055.1). Classification (GTDB taxonomy): domain Bacteria; phylum Pseudomonadota; class Alphaproteobacteria; order Rhodobacterales; family Rhodobacteraceae; genus Yoonia. The sequence continues at coordinate 21,723 of CANMQO010000009.1, read as the reverse complement.
GCCTTATGGCCAAAACCTTGGCATCAAGGCTTTGAGCGCCGCCAGGGGCTGGATCGCGCCGGGCGCCCTGATCGTTTGGGAAGAACAGGCGGCCCAGCTTGCCCCGCCGGGTTTCGAGCTGTTGGATCAGCGCCGCTACGGCGATAGTTGGGTCACGTTCCTGAAAGCCGCCTCATGATCCCGGAGCTTGTGATTTTCGACTGTGACGGCGTGCTGGTCGATACGGAACCGACAACCGACAAGGTGTTGGCCGACAATCTGACCGCGCACGGATTGCCGGTTTCCCCGCACGAGGTCCACACCCTGTTTGCAGGCGGCACCATGCAGGGCGTGATGGCAACCGCGCGGGCCAACGGGGCAGATCTGCCCGACGACTGGCAGGACCAGATTTATGCAGAGGTTTTTGACGCGCTTGCCATGGGCGTGCCTGTGGTGCCGGGGGTTGAGGCGCTACTTGATCATCTTGAGTGCAACGGGATTGCTATCGCAGTGGCCTCAAACGGGCCGATGCAGAAAATGCGTATCTCGCTGGGTCCATCGGGCCTCTGGGACAGGTTGGCGGGCCGGATTTACAGCCGCGAAGATCATGAACCAAAGCCGAGGCCGGGCATGTTGCTTCATGCCATGAGGGTGGCAGGTACAACCCCAGACCGCACGGTGATGATTGATGACATGCCTGCGGGATGGAACGCAGCCCATGCGGCCAATGTCCGGGCATTGGCCTATGTCGCCGATGGTGGCTTGCACCGCGCTGTGGGCAAAGTCACTGGTTTCACGAATATGGCGCAGGTGCCGGGGTTGATCGGACTGGCCTGACACCGCTAGGCTTACGGCATGACTGACGCAACCTATTCCGGCCATTGGATCAAAGACACAAGCGATGAGGTGACGTTGCCCGCACCAGTGCCGTTTGACGCGCCCGTGCTGATCGGGGCTTGCGTTTGCCCGCTGGCCGGTGAGACGGTGCTATCGCTGCTGTGGCGACGACATGAGGCCAGAAACGAAAAACGTCCGAACCAAGGGCCCGGACGCGACAATCGTTAACGCATACATGTAAGGGCAACGCGCTACTCGGCCAGATAGTTCCCGACTGCGGCCCGAGCGGCGGCCACCAGGGCGGCGCCGTCATAGCCCTTGTCATCCATCTCGGCGATCCAGTCGGTGGTCACTTCTTCGCCCAGCGCCTTGATCCGCGCTGTCTCATCCTCGGACAGTTGTGCAATTTCATTGCCATCGGCAGCCATCAGATCACGCCCGACCACATCGCCGGTATCATGCGCACGCCCAGCCCATTTGCTGGCCATCATGCCGGAATTGGCATCGATGATTGCCCGCAGATCATCGGGCATACCTTCATAGACATCCTTGTTCATCGCCCAGATGAAATAGAGGTTATAAAGCGCCCGATCGCCTGCCACATCCGTATGACTGTCGGTCAGCTCGTTCAGTTTCAGCGATGGCGACATCTCCCACGTGATCACACCGCCATCGACGACCCCCTTTGACAGCGCCTCGGGAAATTGCGGGACGGGCATCCCAATTGGGGTCGCGCCGAGTTTTTCAAGCAGCAAGGTCGCGGGGCGGGACGGGCCGCGCAGTTTCAGCCCTGCGAAATCCTCGACCGTTTCAACGCTTTGCCCACGCTTGTGCACGATGCCCGGCCCATGCATATGGGCGGCGATCACATGCACATCGGCAAAGTCATCCATCAGATAGGCTTGCGTAAACTCCCACGCAGCAGCGGATGCCTCCTCGCCCGATTTTGTCGTCATGAAGGGCAACTCCATGGCTTCGGCCTCGGGAAAGCGGTTGGGCTGATAGCCGGGGATCACCCAGCCGCCATCAACGGCGCCGTCACGGATCAGGTCATATTGACTGGGGGCCGCGCCGCCCAATTGCATGAAGGGATAAAGTTCCACCTTGATGCGCCCGTCCGACTGTTCCTCGATGGCATCGGCCCAAGGCTGCATGAAATAGGTGGGGTTGGCGCTGGCCGGTGATACGAAGTGCTGAAAGCGCAGCGTCACTTCCTGGGCAAGTGCCGAGGTCGCAGTTAACGTGAAGGCAGCGGCAAAAGCTGCGTGCTTGAACAGGTGCATATCATGCATCCTTTCATCGATATTTATTGGGAGGATGTCACCGCTAGCGACAGTGCTGATATGGGCCAACGCGCCGCTACTTGCAAGTCATTCGCAACAAATAGTTGGAAAGATTCGCAGAAACCCATGAAAATACTCTATTTTCGGGGTTTAGTTAGCTGATGTCGGGTGGAAGCGACCGGCAGGGGACAAGGTGAAAATCTCACACCCGTCTGCGGTGATCCCGATGGAATGCTCAAACTGCGCCGACAAGGATTTGTCGCGGGTGACCGCCGTCCAGTCGTCCGCCAGCACCTTGGTATCGGCGCGGCCCAGATTGACCATTGGTTCGATGGTAAAGAACATGCCCTCTTCCAGCGTAGGGCCAGTGCCCGGCCGCCCGTAATGAACAACATTGGGCGGCGCGTGAAAGACGCGCCCCAGCCCATGCCCGCAGAAATCGCGCACCACGGACATCCGGTTGCTTTCGGCGTAAACTTGGATCGCGTGGCCGATATCGCCAAAGGTATTACCGGGTTTGGCAGCCTCAATCCCCCGCATCAGGGAATCATGGGTGACTTGAATCAGACGCTCTGCCTTGCGCGATGCGTTCCCCGCGACATACATCCGGCTGGTGTCGCCGAACCACCCGTCAACAATGACCGTGACGTCGACATTCAGGATATCGCCATCTTTCAGCTTTTTGTCGCCGGGGATGCCGTGACAGACCACATGATTGACAGAGATACAGCTGGCATGCTGGTAGCCCTTATAACCGATCGTGGCCGAGGTTGCGCCGGCATCTTCGACCATCTGCGTGATCAGGCGGTCGATCTCTCCGGTGGTCTGGCCGGGAAAGACATGCGCGGCAATATCATCCAGAATCTGCGCGGCCAGGCGCCCGGCAGCATGCATGCCAGCAAAATCGCCGGGTTCGTAAATCCGGATGCCATCCTTTGTAATGCGGCCGCTATTCGTTTCCACCTGGGTCGTCCTTTATTCCGTCTTGATTTTGCACATAGGCGAATTGCCGGGCGACTTCTAGGGTCGGAACGGCATTGATGCCCCGACGGTGATTTCCTGCGGAGAGATATTGCACCCGAACGCCAGAACCTGAACCCCTTTCGCCTGCGCGGCGGCAAAGGCGGATGCGTAGGCCGGGTCGATATCACGTGCCAGGGTCACAGCATCGCAATCGGTGCGCTGCACCAGATACAGCATGATTGCGCGATGACCCGCCACTGCCATCCTGGCCAGTTCCGCCAGATGTTTGGCCCCGCGCGCTGTGACGCTATCGGGAAATTCCGCAAGGCCCGGTTTACGGGACAGTGTCACGCTCTTGACCTCGACATAGCAGTCGGTGCCATCGCCGCTAAGCAGGAAATCAATGCGGCTATTCTCGCCATATTTCACCTCTGGCCGGACCAGCGTGTAGGGTGGCAGGCCCGGAACCGCGTGGTCGAGCAATGCTGCCTTCAATGCCTTGTTGGGGATGCTGGTATCGACGCCGGTGAAATGCCCGTTTTCGTGGTCGACCAGACGCCAGCCATATTTCAGCTTTTTCTTGGGATCATCGTTCGGTTCCAGCCAGAGCTTCATGCCGGGTTCAGCCAAACCCATCATTGATCCCGGATTGGCGCAATGGGCGGTCACCTCTCGCCCGTCCTGCAACCGGACATCGGCCAGAAACCGTTTGTAGCGAAGGATCAGACGGGCGGGCAAAAGAGGCGTGGAAAACTGCATGGCACGCCCTATAACCTGACGAACGGACAAGGAGAACCCGCATGCCGAACCCAACCGCCGCTATGCTTGTCATCGGGGATGAAATCCTGTCTGGCCGCACCCGCGATGCAAACATGCATTACCTTGCGGGGGCGCTGACCACGGCAGGGATTGATCTGCGCGAGGTGCGCGTGGTGAGCGATGACAGATCCGCGATCATTGACGCCGTGCGGGCGCTGTCTGATGACTATGCCCATGTGTTCACAAGCGGGGGCATTGGCCCAACCCATGATGACATTACGGCCGATTGCATCGCGGCGGCCTTTGACACACATATTGATGTGCGGGACGATGCCCGCGCCTTGCTACAGGCCCATTATGACCGGTCTGGGCAGGAGTTGAACGCCGCCCGGCTGCGCATGGCCCGTATTCCTGATGGGGCCACCCTGATTGACAACCCTGTCAGCACCGCGCCCGGTTTCACCATTCGCAACGTGCATGTCATGGCCGGTGTGCCGTCTGTGTTTCAAGCCATGGTGGCGAGTATCCTGCCAACACTGACCGGTGGTGCGCCCATGCTGTCACGCACGGTGCGGGTCATGCGTGGCGAGGGGGATATCGCCGGGCCGTTGGGTCAGTTTGCAGAAAGTTTCCCTGACCTGTCGGTCGGTTCATATCCGTTTCAGAAAGACGGGATCTATGGGTCAAATATTGTTGTTCGTGGCGCGGACGCGGCGCGATTGGATTTGGCAATGGACAAATTGCAACATATGCTGCCCACGTGACATTACCCAGTGCCCAAAAACTATATGCCGTGATTGACGGATCGTGGCCAGCCTCGGCCAAGCAGGCCCTTGGTCCCTGGACCGTGCGGCTCGACGATAGCGGGTCAAACCGTGTGAGCGCCGCGACAGCCGAAAAACCTGTCGTTGCCGACGATATCGCAATGGCCACAGATGCCATGCGCGAGGCCGGGCAGGCCCCGCTATTCATGATCCGCGAAGGTGATGAGGCACTGGACGCTGAACTGGCGAAGCTTGGTTATGCAATCATGGATCCGGTGAACATGTATGCCGCCCCGGTCGGGGCCATCGCCACCGAACGCCCGCCGCCGGTGACCTCATTTGAGGTGTGGCCGCCGCTGTCTGTCCAGACCGAGATTTGGTCGGCAGGCGGGATCGGCGCGGGAAGGCTCGACATTATGGATCGCGCGCGCCACCCAAAGACCACCTTGTTAGGCCGGTTGGATGACAAGCCGGCAGGGACGGTTTATGTCGGCATCGCTGCCGATTGCGCGATGATCCACGCCCTCGAAATTGCCGAAAACTACCGGCGGCGGGGTCTGGCCGCCGCATTGACCCGATCCGCTGCTTTCTGGGCGCAGGCCAAGGGGGCCGCCTATCTGACATTGGTCACCACCCGCGACAATGTCGGCGCCAATGCGCTCTATGCTTCCCTCGGGATGACCATTGTGGGACAGTACCACTATCGTGGCCTGTCGGAGTGATCTTTTGACCAAACAACCCACCGCCCTTGACCTGCCAATGGTTGATCCCTTGCCAGAGGCGACACAGAAGTATTTTGATATCTGCACCGAAAAATTGGGGATGATCCCCAATGTCTTGCAGGCCTACGCCTTTGATATCGATAAGCTGAATGCGTTCACGGCACTTTACAACGATGTGATGCTTGCCGATTCCGGCCTGTCGAAACTGGAGCGCGAAATGATCGCGGTGACTGTGTCGTCGATCAATAAATGCTACTACTGCCTGACGGCCCATGGTGCTGCGGTCAGGCAATTGTCAGGTGATCCGCAACTGGGTGAAATGCTGGTGATGAACTGGCGCGCCGCCCGGCTGGATGCACGCCAGAAGGCAATGCTGGAATTTGCTGAGCTGGTGACAGTGTCCAGCGCCAAAGTCACCGAAGATGATCGTGACGCCTTGCGCAAGGTCGGCTTTTCAGATCGCGACATCTGGGACATTGCCGCCGTGACCGGGTTTTACAACATGAGCAACCGGATGGCGTCAGCCACCGATATGCGCCCGAATGATGAATATCACGCCCAAGCCCGATGATCCGTGGGGCGCTGGGTTTTCTGATCTGCTGGGCGGGAGCAGCGGCGGGCCAATCGCTGGAATTTCCCAGCAACGCCACGCTGCAAATTGAGCAGATCAGCAATCTGGACAGCTATACAATGCCGGTTGGCATCTGGGACAAAGGCAGCATGCCTACGGAAGTGGTCGAAGGCCACCTGACCCAACAGGCATGGCGCATTGCGGCCCCTTCCCTGACCACGTTGCAGTTGCTGCGCCCGGTGCGTGAACAACTGCGTAATGACCGGTTTCACATCATTTTCGAGTGCCAGACCGAGGCCTGCGGCGGATTTGATTTCCGGTTTAACACGTCCGCCCTGCCCCCACCCGAGATGCAGATCAATATCGGCGATTTTCGATTTCTGGCCGCCAGCCGCATCGTGCCGGAGGGCACCGAATATGTCAGCCTGTTTGTCAGTCGCACATCGCAGGCCGGCTTTGTTCAGGTGACGCGTGTCAGCCCCACAGCTGCAGCAGATGCACCACTGGTCACAACAACCGCACCTGCCCTGCGCGGCACTGATACACAGGCCACAGGCGATCTGGCGCAGCAGCTTGAAACACGCGGGCATGCGGTGCTTGACGATCTGGCATTCGCCCCGGGATCATCACAGTTGGGCGCCGGGCCCTTCGCGTCACTTGCGGGATTAGCGGAATTTCTGGCCAGTTCTCCCGATACCACCGTGGCGTTGGTTGGACACACAGATAGTTCAGGGTCGCTTGATACCAATATTGCCCTGTCAAAAAGGCGCGCAGCGGCCGTATTGGAACGGTTGGTCACCGAGTTTGGCATCAGCAGGACAAAGCTGGCTGCCGAAGGTATGGGCTATCTTTCCCCGATTGACAGCAACGCAACCGAAACCGGCCGCGAGGCAAATCGCCGGGTCGAGGTTATCGTCACATCGATCCCCGATGGTTAAAAAAAGCGCGGCCAACAACACGGCCGCGCCAGTATGGTGACATGCACCTTGGGAAAATAACGTGACCTACCAGATGTCCGGGCCTTTTTCGGCAAAGGCGTGGACGAGGAAATCAATGAATGCCCGTACTTTTGGCTGGGTGAAGCGGCCGGGCGGATAGACGGCATAGATCCCCTGCTTTTCCTGCGGAAGATCTGGAATCGCCTCTTCGACCAATCCTTCGCGCATCGCGTCAGCATAAAGGAAGCTGGGCAGGTAGGCGATGCCAAGCCCGCCAATACAGGCGTTCAACAGCGATTGTCCGTCATTTACCGTCAGCCAACCGGCAGTGCGCACCTGGCGTTTTTCGCCGGACGGGGCTGTCAGTTTCCAGACGGCGGAATTGGCCTGATTGGAATAATGCAGCAGTTTATGTTCGTTCAGGTCATCGATCTTTTCGGGGCGACCATATTGCGCAAAGTAAGCTGGGCTGGCAATCATCCGCTTTGTCGTCTCGGTCAACTTGCGAGCCCTCAGGGTGCTGTCTTCCAGCTCTCCAATACGCACAGCCATGTCAAAGCCTTCGGAGATCAGCTCAACATAGCGGTTGTTCAGCACCATGTTGACCGTGATATCGGGAAACTCGCTCAGGAACTCGCCCAGCACCGGCGACAGATGGTTCACGCCGAAATCGGTCGCAACGCTGATCCGCAACAATCCTGACGGGGCCGATTGCATGGAGGTCACCAACGCATCCGCCTCGCCCGCGTCATTCAGGACACGGCGCGCACGGTCATAATAGGCAAGGCCGATCTCCGTCGGGCTGACCCGACGTGTGGTGCGGTTCAAAAGGCGTGCGCCCAAGCGAGCCTCAAGCGAGGATACATGTTTGGAAACGGCGGATTTGGAGATGCCCATCTTCTTGGCCGCGTCTGTGAATCCGCCCTGATCCACAACAGTGGCGAAGGCTTCCATTTCCGTCAGACGATCCATACGCGCATCCCAAACTCAAACTGATTTGATCACTGTGATGGTGGTCAAATCGGGCAGGAATGGGACCAATGCCTGACAATACCGGGGTATATCCGCATTTGGTTCAGCAACGGAAACAGCCGATAAGATTGCCCGAATTGTGCAAGATGCGATCTAAGCACATGAATTATAACATAAAATAGCGCTCAAAGCCTCGCAACAGCATCTGCATTCGACATACCGCCTAAAGTGTGGCTGCCAGACGTGTCCCTTGATTGATCGCCCGCTTTGCGTCCAGTTCTGCAGCGACATCAGCGCCACCGATGATGTGAACAGTGCGCCCCTGGGCAATCAGACGGTCCGCAAGCGATCTTTCCGGAACCTGCCCGGCGCAGAGGATAATCGTATCTGCCGCGATCAGTTGTGGATTCTCGCGACCTTCGCCACTGCTGATATGCAGCCCGTCTGCGTCGATCTTTTCGTAATTGGCGCCGCCGATCATCTCAACATTTTTCATTTGCAGGCCAGCGCGGTGAATCCAGCCAGTTGTCTTTCCCAACCGCTTGCCCAGTTTTTCCGATTTACGTTGAAGAAGGGTGACGTCACGGATCGCAGCGTCCGGTTTGGGGCCTTCAGGGCGCAGGCCACCACGTGTTTCCGCCGGATCGCCCACCCCCCATTCCTGCAACCAATCGTCGAGGTTTTCCGTCGGGCTGTCATCGGTCACCAGATATTCAGCGATATCAAACCCGATGCCCCCTGCCCCGATGACGGCTACTTTTTTTCCAATCTCGGCCTTGCCGCGCAGCACGTCGATATAGGACAGGACGTTTGGCCCGTCCTGACCTGGAATCTCCGGATCGCGTGGCGCAACACCGGTTGCAATGATGATCTCGTCGTGGTCGCGCAGCATGTCCTCTGTGGCGGTTGTTCCCAGTTGCAAGGTAATGCCGAGCTTGGCAACCATCGTCCGGTAATAGTCGACCAATCCCCAGAATTCTTCTTTTCCGGGCACCTGCTTGGCCATGTTAAGCTGGCCGCCAATTTCGTCTGCCTTGTCAAAGAGCGTGACGTCGTGCCCACGTTCCGCAGCCGTCAACGCAGCAGAGAGCCCCGCAGGCCCAGCGCCAACGACGGCGATTTTCTTTTTGCTGTCAGCGGGTTCAATTGTCAGTTCCGTTTCATGGCAGGCCCGCGGATTGACCAGGCAGGTTGACATCTTACCGCTGAATGTATGGTCCAGGCAGGCCTGGTTGCAGGCGATACATGGCGCGATTTCCGCTGCCTCGCCTGCCGCCGCCTTGGCCACGAAATCCGCATCCGCAAGGAACGGGCGCGCCATGCTGACCATATCCGCACAGCCATCCGCCAGCACATTTTCGGCAACCTCGGGCATATTGATCCGGTTGGACGTGATGATCGGGATCTGCACCGCGCCCATCAGCTTTTTGGTGACCCATGTAAAGGCCCGGCGCGGGACAGATGTGGCAATGGTGGGGATGCGCGCCTCGTGCCAGCCAATTCCAGTGTTGAGTATCGTGGCGCCTGCTGCTTCGATCGCTTTGGCAAGCTGCACGACCTCTTCCCAGGTTGACCCGTTCGGCACAAGGTCGATCATGGAAAGTCGATAAATCAGGATGAAATCGGTGCCGACAGCCTCACGCACCCGTCGGACGATCTCAACCGGCAAGCGCATCCGGTTTTCATAAGCGCCGCCCCAGCGGTCGGTGCGTTTGTTGGTATGGGTAACAAGGAACTGGTTGATGAAATACCCTTCGGAGCCCATCACCTCGACCCCGTCATAGCCCGCCTCTTGGGCGCGGGTGGCGGCGGTGACGATATCGCTGATCTGCTTTTCAATTCCGTCCTCGTCCAACTCGGTCGGCGGAAAGGGGGATATCGGGGATTTGATGGCGGACGGGGCGACGCAATTGGGGCCGTAGGCATAGCGGCCCGCATGCAAAATTTGCATCGCGATTTTGCCATCTGCATCGTGGACGCGATCTGTGACAATCCTGTGGTTGGCGATATCATCAGCCGAATAAAGCCCGGCTGCACCTGGGAAAACACCGCCTTCGGGATTGGGCGCCATGCCGCCCGTGACCATCAGTGCCACATCCCCCCGGGCGCGGGCCGCGTAGAATTCAGCAACGCGGTTCCAGTCTTTTGTCTCTTCCAGACCGGTATGCATCGATCCCATCAGCACCCGGTTTTTTAATGTGGTGAAGCCCAGATCAAGCGGCGCCAGAAGATGTGGATATGCGGTCATGGATGTCTCCTGTTTTGCGGGGAGTTTGGTCAAAGTTGACGCGCGCGTCACCCCCAAACGCAGCGTCACCTGCACAACGTTCGACGGCGGGGTGATGGCGTGGGCGGTTGATGCTTGCCCCACTCATCGCTTGACGGCCTGCTTTGCAACCTCGTTTGGTGTCAGCAAGACGTCGGGTTAAACCGGTCCGGTCTACGCTATGTTCGTTTTCCGCTGCATCCGCCCAACATCCAGATGCGCATTCTGCATCAGCGTCCTGGCTACCAGAACTTCCTGCGGGCAATCGCCTTCTGGCGTTTTTTTGAGGATTGGCTCAATCAGGAGCTTGGCTTCGTCAAAACGCCCAAGTTTCTGGTAGAGCTTCGCCAAATCCAATGATGCACGAAACTCCCACAACGCGCCGCCCTGCTTTTGGGATAGGTCAATCGCCTGTTTGAGCCTGTGTTCAGCCGCCGCCGCGTCATTATCTGCCAGCGCAAATGTCGCGCGTAACCGATAGACATCAGGCAGCCAGCTTTTTTCTCCGGTTTCGTTCATCATGGTTTCGGCAGCATCTGTCAGCTCAATTGCATCATCCAGGCACCCATGATCGAAAGCACGATGCGCTGCTACGACGCGGTTTCCAGGTACAAGAAGCCTGATATTCGCCTCAACCATTGTGGCTTCGGCCTTGCGATAAGCATCAATTCCTGAAACATCGCCATCGGCTATTTGCAGCAGCGCAGAGGTCGCTTTTGCCCATAGACGCGAGGCCGTAACATCGTGTTCTTCGATCAATTCCTGCAGGATTTTCAGATTGCGTCGCTCGGCAGCTATGTCGTTCGCAACATGTGCGCAGGTCACTGCAATCCCATACATCGCACAGCTTGTATTGGTATGCGCAATCTTGCGTGCGCGATCCTCTGCTTCGATGCGATATCTCTCCGCATCACCAATCCTGCCATCGAATGATGCGCTGAGTGACTGGTAAATCTTCACGGCGACAACTGGGTCATGACCAAACCGCGCGGCAAGATCCTGATCTGCAATAACCTTGCACAGCTCCTCGGCCTCATCCAGATAAGGCTGGGCCTCTGCAAAGCGGCCCATTTTCAACCGCCCGATAGCCGCAAGGCGCTTTCCGACAAGAAGTTGCGCCAAGTCCCTGGAAGCATCGGCGATGACATTCAATTCATCCGCTCTCGCGATACTGTTGTCCAGGTTTCCTCTGAAATAGTTGCTGAGCAAGAGGCCGTAGATAATATCGCCTCGCAGCGGCGTTTCGCCAACCTGATCGGCCAATGCCAAGGCGTCCTCTAGCGTTGCGACCGTCTTGTCCGCCCAAAGACCCGCACCGGGCGACAATGCAACGAATAGCTGAACGTGCAATCCAAGGGCCTTTAACAACGCATCTTTGTCCCCTGCGGCCAGTTTGGGTGCATTCAGTGCAATTGCCCGCCGCAGATGCGCTTCTGCTTCTCTATAAGCCGGGCGGGCGATCGCTGCCTTTCCGGCAACTTCCCAAAGCCCGATGGCCCGGTCGGTCAAGCGTGCTGCTTCGGCATGAGTCGCCAGAAGCTCAGGGCGGGCGTCGGGATCAGTTTCAAGCGCAGTCAGAATCCGTTCGTGGTAAAGTTTCCGCCGCTCTTTCAACAGGCTTTCGTAAGCCGCATCGCGCACCAATGCATGCTTGAAAAGATATCGCGCATTCGGGCCTGACCCACGTTGATGGACCAACTCGGCTGACATCAGCTGCTTTAGCGCCGCTTCGAGATCCGGCTGAGACAGCTCGCATATCTTTGCCATCAGGCGGAAACTGAATTCCCGACCGATGCATGCAGCAATCTGCGCGATTTCCTTGGTCAAGTTCAGCCTGTCGAGACGTTCCATGAGACTGTCTTGGAGCGTTGCCGGGATTGCCACATCATCCAGAGAACCATCCACCACAAACCGACCCGCATCATCGATAAGAGAGCCGGACTCGAGAATGGTTTTCGTCAGCTCTTCGATGAAAAGGGGAACACCATCTGTGCGGCGTGCAATGATCCGACCGATATCTTCTGGCAGTGGCTTGCCATCGGTCAGCGTGTTGACAATGGCATATGTTGTTTCCCTGCTAAGACGGTTCAATACTACGGATGTGACCGCTTGTTCGACATTGAATTCATGATCAAAACCGGGCCGTGTCGTGGCCAGGACCATGATGTTCCGGTTTGGCAGCGCCTCCAATAGCAGCGTCAGCAACTCCAATGACGTCGGATCAATCCAATGCAGGTCTTCGAACACCACCAGCACCGGCCTTTCGTTCGCTTTTGTGGTGATCAAATTGACCATCACATTCATCAAGCGCGCACGCTGATCCGCCGGCGCGACGTCCAGCGGACCGTAGCGCGCCGTCCCGTCAATATCCAAAAGACGGGCCACCAGGGCCCTGGTTTCAGGGACGCCACCAACAATCGCCTCGATCTTGTCAAGGCGCTCCTCGGTTGTGTCCTCTGCCTGAAGACCTGCTGAATAACTCAACTGCTGAATGAAGGGATAAAACGCACTATCGGTATGTGACGGCGAGCATTGGTAGGTAAAGCGAATGGGGCCATCTTTGCCGACATCATCGACGACCGCTCGGACGATACGCGATTTTCCGATCCCGGCTTCGCCGCTGACCAGCACCATCTGACCGTGACTCGACTTTGTGTCTGCCCAGCGATCCATGATGAGATCCAGCTCGCGATCCCGTCCGACAATCGGCGTTAGCGCGCCGGTCCGGCGTGCAGCGAACCTGCTTTCGGCAGCTGTTTCACCCTCGACGACAAATGCCTCTACGCGACGGGCGATACCTTTGAGCGTCTGCGGACCCAACGGCGACAAGTCAAAATTCGTGCCAAGCAGCGGCAACACTTCCCCCGGAACAACAAGCTGGTTTGGCTGCGCAACTGCTTGCAGCCTCGCCGCGAGATTTGGGGTTTCGCCAACAACGGCCGCCTCTTGCCTTGCACCGCCGCCGATCAGGTCGCCCACAACGACAACGCCTGATGCAACACCCACACGGGATGCCAGCGCATCGCCATCGGGCGTCATGATTTTTCGCGTCGCTTCAATGATCGAAAGACCAGCCCGGACTGCACGGACGGCGTCACCTTCATTCGCCTGCGGCCACCCAAAATAGCAAAGCATGCCATCACCCAGAAGCGTCGCCACAAACCCCCTGAACTCTGCGACAACACTGGCGACGGCTTTTTGGTATTGCGTGATGATCCCGCGCATATCTTCGGCATCCATACGCATGACCATCTCGGTCGACCCCACGAGGTCGACGAACATAACGGTCAAATGCCTGCGTTCTGCGTGAACGGTCTTTTGCGGATCCGCGCCGTGTAGTTCCGCGCCACCCTGATCAAATTCAGAGGTTGGCCGGTCGGTGTGAGGTTCTTTGATGTGTTGGATGGCGCCCCAGATTTTCCTGCGTGGTCCTATGGGAAGCCCGAGTTCCTTAAGATCGTCCTCCCGAAGTTCGGGCAGTATCGCGACATCGATCTCGGCGTCCTTGAACAGGTCAGCGTATTTTTCGAGCCCAATACCCGCCAGCCAGGATTCAATATCTGACATTCAGATCAATCCCTCACAAACCCGTCAGACGCGAGGAGTGACCAATTGACGTCATTTCCTGATCTCATCACCGGAATACCGACCCTTTGTGTTCCACCGTGACCTTACGGGAAAGCGTCAGATCAAACCAGATAATAACACTGTCCACCGAAGCTGAAGCATTGGTATCGATGTCAGGCCAGGCGCTGGTTTGACGCCTTGCAGCATCTGTGCAACGTTCGGCGTATTACAAACTTTTTTAGGATGCGGAATGGCCGACGACAATAAATCAAAAAGCCTTGAAATGCGTGTGTCTGATTTGGAAGACAAGCACAAAGGGCTGAACATCAGCGATGAGGATCTAGCGACCTATCATAAAGTGGCAGCCGCTCTTGGGGCGTGTTTTCCGGCGGCGGCTCATGGAGCTTGCTTCCCAGCGGCACATGGCGCTTGTTTCCCAACGGCGCAGGGCGCTTGTTTTCCTGCAGCGGCGGGTGCCTGCTTCCCTCCGGCGGTGCAAGGTGCTTGCTTCGCGACAGCGGCCCAAGGTGCCTGTTTCCCAACAGCCGCTCACGGCGCTTGCTTCCCGTCCACGACGGTTGGAGCCTGCTTCCCGGCGGCACAGGGAGCCTGTTTTCCTGCCGCCCATGGTGCCTGCTTCCCAGCGGCACATGGCGCTTGCTTTCCTGCCGCCGCAGCGGCAGCCTGTTTTCCACCAGACGAAGACAAGAACGATTAGAGCCACCCCAGGAAACAGTGTTTTTCGCTTTGGTCCACCGAGATTTCGGTGGGCCAAAATTTTGGTGACCCGCGGCTTACCGGAATAATTCGATCAATTGATTGCCGCGCTGACCTTTTGCGTGAGCCGACAAATCCGTTGATGACATGACGCGATTGGAAACAGGTAATATCGTGAACCCCAGGCCCCTCTATAAGCCCTTACTGCACGAGTGCTTCCTGCATTGGACCGAAGATGCAGATGCGAATGGGGACGAAACACTCAGGCTCTTTTCCTGGCGCCGCAGCATTACGTTGAAAGGCAAGTCGTTCAGCACGTTTGAACGCGAGGTCCTGCCACTGCTGACGGGATTGTTGAGCGTGGATGAGATATGCGCGAAACTGGCCGGTACTTTTCAGAAGGACGATATTCTGGCGGCTTTTGACATCTTGGCCAGTCAGGGGATCCTTGTTGATGGAGATGATGCATTGATCGCAGGGAAAGAGGAACATTTGACGCCGCAGCGCGGTTGGTTTGCGGAGAACGCGCCCAACGGCAGCGCCGCCCAACAAAAGCTGTCGGATGCGCATGTCGTCCAGTTTGGCGCGGGGCTTCATGGCGCGGCTGTTGCGCGCGCGTTGGTCGCGGCGGGCATTGGCCGTCTTACAATCATCGACCCGACGGTTGTCTCCAAAACAGATTTGTATTTTTCCGGCATGTTTCAAGCTGATGACATCGGCAAAAATCGTGCCGACGCCTTGGCATCGACATTGGCGCGAGGCGAACGCGGAACCCGGATCGAGAGTGCGACCACGCAACCCACTGTTGCGGATATTGTTCCTCTGGTCGAAGGTGCATCGCTGGTCTTGGGCTGTCTCGATTCTGGCCAGTTGAACCTCTCTTTGAGAATTGCGGATGCATGTCGCCAATCCCGCACGCCCTGGATTGCCGCGTCGCTTGAGGGCACAGAGCTTGTCGTTGGCCCCGGCTTTTTTAACGTCTCCGAAGGTCCTTGTTACACGTGCTGGCGCATGCGGGAAGTCAGCAGCGCAGCCAACCCGCTGTCACGTCTGGCGCTTGAACAAAGGCTCAATCAAATACAGGCCGATCTTTCGGCAAGAAGAGAAAACCTTGCTGCATCCGCGGATATCGTGGGCGGCATGTTATCGGCCGAAGTTATTACCTGGCTGTCAGGCAGCGCAGCACCCAACCTTGATGGCAGGTTTATTCTTGTCGAAGTGCCGGGTTTTCGGATGGAAAAGCACGTGGTTCTGCGGCGGCCAGATTGCCCGGTGTGTAATGCAAACCGGCAGACAAGTGCATGAGCGATGCAGCCGATTTGCGTCGCCTGTCTGATGCGCTGGTCAGTCGGCGATGCGGCATTGTAACGTCGCTATCGCCGCAACCGCGTGGACCGGAAGAACCATGCCCGCCTTACATATGGAATGCCACCTTATCGCATTTCGGCTTTCAGCAATACCCGCTCGCCATGCGTCTTGTCGGTGGGAAAGGCCGCACGGAGGAGGAGGCGAAACTGTCTGCACTTGGCGAGGCGATAGAGCGATATGCCGCATTCCAATGGGATTATGAGCGTATCAGGATTGGGCAGGCATCGGCATCCGTGATCACACCTGCGGAATGTGTGCTCTATTCTCAGCAGCAATATGCCACGGGCCTGCCATACCAGCGCTGGCATCAAGAGATTGAGATCGCTTGGATCACAGGTACTGAACTTCCGTCTGGTGAGCCTGTCGCGCTTCCGGCGTCACTTGTTTATCTGGCCAGCCCACCGCAATTAAATGACAGTTTCACAGCCGCATCTTCAAATGGTTTGGCCACCGGTAAGAATTTGACCAATGCTATTCTTGGTGGCACCTACGAAGTGATTGAACGTGACGCTTTTATGCTGACATGGCTCAATCGCCTGCCCGCGACGTTGATCCGAACGCCGGAAAGCGGCTGCAATGCCGCGCATATCATACGCCACTACAATAAGTTTGGCGTCACTGTTCGGCTGCTGTTACTGCATACCGATCAGGCACCCTATGTGGTCATGGCGATCGCTGAAGACCCGTCAGATAATGGTATCTTTCGTCTTGTCGGGCTTGGATGTGATATTGACCCGGTTGTGGCTGTTGATAAATCCGTCTTCGAGTTGTGCCAGTTGCGCTCCGGCATGAGAACGCGGATGCAGAACAAGAGCTACAAATCGCGGCTTGGTAACATTGAGGCCGTCAGAACGCTGGATGACCATGCATTGTTTCACACGATGCCGGAACATGCGGCCGCGTTTGAGTTTCTGACCCAATCCGGTGCGGAATGTGATCTGCACACGCTTCCCAAACCGGACTGTGAAACACCAGAGGCGACGCTGGGACATATCGTCAACACCGCCGTAAAAACCGGTGCGCGTGTTGCCTATGCTGACATAACGCCCTCAGACATTCGCCCCCTTGGTCCTCGTGTGGTCCGCGTGATTATTACCGGAATGCAGCCCATCGATTTTGGTTTTGCGCAGGGGCGCCTGGGCGGGGCGCGCTTGTACAAAGCGCCGGTTGACTGGGGCTATCGCACGGAACCGCTTACTGAATCGGAGCTCAACCAATGCCCACATCCTCTGGCCTGAAGCATGAGTAGCAATGTTCACGATACGACCAGCCTTTCGCGCCTGTTTCATCGTAATTCCGAACCTTGGATCAATGAACAAGCCGATCAAGGCACAGTATTTTCCCAGAAGACCAAGACTTACCCGCACGCCATTCGTGTGACCCTCCCGGAAACGACACCGACGGATGTGGACAAGATTGCGGCCGCACGGCGATCTGAACGCGCGTTTTCCGACACCCCTCTTCCTCTGGCGCGCTGCGCGGGTCTGCTCAGGTCTGCATATGCTGCGCTTGGCCCCGACGTCATGGAGAACGGCCAGAAATTCCTGCGCCGGCCTGTTCCGTCGGCTGGGGGGCTGTACCCTCTTGAAATCTACGCGCTCGTTCGAAACGTCGAAGGGTTGGCCAAAGGTCTTTATCATTACGACTCAATTGGCGATGCGCTGGAAATTATCGGCCAGGGGCCATGGGAAAACGAGGCAGAGGAAGCCTTTCATACATGGGGTTTTGTCAAACACGCGCCCATGATCATTTGCGTTGGGGCGGTATTTGAGCGCAGTCAATCAAAATATGGCCCACGCGGATATCGCTATATCCTTCTTGAGGCTGGTCATGTTGTGCAGAATTTATGCCTCGCGGCCCATGATGTTGGCCTGACAAGCCTTTGCATGGGCGGGTATCAGGACAGCGCCCTGAACCGGCTTATCGGGTTGGATGGCGTGGAAGAGGCGGTTGTTTACACTGTTGCTCTGGGACAGTCCGGCGACCTGTGATCTCGATCTTCGGCACAGTAAGAAAGCCCACCCAAGGTTCAAGTGGCCCTTTCCTTGTTTGCACGGCGGTTGGGCGCGCATATCGCAGGTGATGACCTGCCAAATTCACTCTCGTTCCCCGCGCAGAGTAATTGTCAATGCAGGATAGCCGAAACCCGAGTCTTCGTGGCGAAAAGGTAGGCAATCAAGATGCCGTTAACACCAACTGACACATCTGCGCATTAAGGTTAGAATGCCCTTGAGAAACCATTTCGGGATACGGATCAATTGACTGACCACCCTTACAAAGCAGCGTTGGTAACCGGGGCTGCGGCCCGCCTGGGTCGGGCGATGGCTTTGGGGTTGGCAAAACGCGGCATTGATATCGCACTTCACTACAACAGCAACGCAACAGAGGCGGAAAAGACCGCTGCGGAAATCCGTTCGCTGGGTGTGAATTGCGCGACCTTGCAGGCCAATCTGCTGGATCAGGAACAGACGCAAAATCTGGTGCAACGCGCGCGTGACGGGCTGGGACAGGATTTGGATGTTCTGATCAACTCCGCCTCCGTATTCAAGTACGATTCCATCAAAAGCGCCACGCAGACGAGCTGGGATATGAACATCGATTCCAATCTGCGGGCGCCATTTGTCCTGACACAGGAATTCGCACGACAGGCACCGCAGGCGACACTTGATGCAAACGGTGAGAAACGGGCGAATGCCTGTATTGTGAACATGATCGACCAAAGAGTGCGCAAGTTGACATCAGAATACATGACCTACACCATCGGCAAGATGGGTCTTTGGGCATTTACGCAAACCAGTGCACGGGCATTGGGGCCGCATATCCGGGTAAACGGAATTGGTCCGGGCTCTACCATGCAGGGGGCTGAACAATCCGACGCACAGTTTGAACAGCACAGGCAAGGCTCCCCGTTGCAGCGCGGGGCCAACCCGGAAGACATTGTACAGGCCATGAATTTCTTGCTGGATGCGCCAGCGTTTACCGGTCAGCTGCTTTGCATTGATGGTGGCCAGCATCTGTAAGGCGTTCCCCAAAAGAAGAGGCGATCAAATGACACGACCCAATGAACGGGGCCAATCATGATGGTGATGATCGTCGGCACATTCTACCTTTACGCAGGGCTTGCCGTTGCAGCAGTGTTTCTTCTGTTTGGGTTGGGCAGGCTTGATGAGAATGCGCAGGATGCCTGGGTTTTTCGGCCATTGCTCATACCCGGCGTTTTGCTGATATGGCCACTGGTGATCTGGCGCTGGATCGTCCTGCGGCGCGGAGAGCAAAAGCTCGACCGGCACCGCATGCCCCGCGCCCGTCAGGAACGCGCGCAACTTGCCTTTGTCATCGTGATCCTTCTGATCCTCTTGATGGCGGTAACCTTTCGTCAGGATCCAGACAGTCTGCCCGGTCCCATCCTGCTGGAGGCCCCTGAATGAGTGTGAAATACGTTCCCGTTCAATGGAACAAGAACAAGTGGGGGTATGACGCGGTTCTGATTGTGCTTGTCGTGCTTTACATCGTGATTTTCATCCGCGTTGGCACGCCAGCTGCAGAGCTTGCCCGGCCCCTGGATAATGCCATCCTGCGCATGCGCGCCTTTGGCACCTGTGCGCTATGGATGCTGACCTTCATTTTGTGCATCGGCCCGCTGGCGCGATTGGACAAGCGGTTCTTGCCCGTTCTCTATAACCGGCGGCATCTTGGCGTCCTGACCTCGGTTGTTGCCTTCACCCATGCGATGTACGTGCTGGGTTGGTATTTCAGCTTTACACCACAACCACAGCTGACGGCACTGCTGTCAAGCGCCACAGGGTTAGGTCAGATCCTTGGTTTTCCGGTTGAACTGCTTGGCCTCCTGGCCTTGTTCCTGCTCGCTATTTTGTCCGCAACCAGTCACGATTTCTGGCTGTCTTTCTTGTCAGCACCAGTGTGGAAGACGCTGCACCTGCTGATCTATCCTGCCTATGCGCTGGTGGTGGCGCATGTGGCCCTTGGGTATTTCCAGGACAGCCGCAACCCGGCTTTTGGGGCCTTGTTCATATCCAGCGCGCTGATTGTGGCTGGGCTACACCTGGCGGCATTGATCAAGGAACGCAAAGTGAATGCGTCGGATATCGACTGGGTCAAGGCCTGCCGCCCGGATGACATCCCGGACAAACGCGCCGCAATCGTGAGCCTGTCCAAGGACGAGCGGGTTGCGATCTTTCGCAGCGGCACGTCATTTTCAGCGGTTTCGAATGCATGCGCCCATCAGGGGGGGCCGCTGGGGGAGGGCAAGATCGTGTATGGCTGCGTCACCTGTCCCTGGCATGGGTTCAGCTACAAGGCGCGCAACGGAAGATCGCCCGCACCCTTCACCGAGATGATCCCGACCTACAATATGAAACTGGAAAACGGCGTTTTGTATATCGACCGCAAGGCCAATCAGCCGGGCACCGATGTTGAACCGATAATTTATGAAGGGGCCACAGATGGGTGAGCCGCAAGAACCCTTTTTCGTCGGCTGGGGCAAACTCCCAAAAGGGTTACGGTTGTTTATCGCCAGCTGTGCGGCATGTCTTGTGGTTGGGTTTGGCGTAATCTCCTTCCTGACCTCATCAACCCAAACGGATACCGGTGGCGGCGCCTTTATGGGGCAAACCCGTGCAACGGGCCTGTTGCAGGAACACCCTTATCCGATACTCCACGTGATCGAGAGCCCACATTTCGAAAGAGGTGACACCATCTTGTTGTCAGGGAATGGCAAACGAGGCGCGATTGACCAGGCCATCGGATTGGATGGGCAGATTGTGCAGGCCAACGGGCTCCGGCTTGATCGGGGCGATCTGCACGGCATGCAGTTGCGCAATGGGCAGCGGGGGCTAAGGCTTGCCGAAGATCAGGATCAAAGCCTCGTTGTCAGTGTTGAAAAACTGGGACGATGGAAGCTGAATGGTGAAATCTGCGATGGGAAATGTCTCGGCGGGGCGATGCGACCCGGCACCGGCTTGGCACATCGCGCCTGCGCAAACCTTTGCCTGCTCGGGGATGTGGCCCCCGTTTTTGTCTCATCCGGCCCGGTGGGTGGAAGTGAATTCTTGCTGATGTCAGATGCAGTCGGAGGGGCTGTTGGCCCCATGCTTCTGGATTACACGGCGATCTTTGTTGAGGTCGAAGGCGATGTGGAGCGGCATGGCGCCATGCTGGTGTTCAAGATTGCCCCAGAGACGATCAGGATAGCCCAATGATCCTGCGGGTTTTGTCCATCACGGTCACCTTTTGCGCCGTTCTGGCATTGTGGTTCGGCTACGGCGAGTTGGGATCGTTGCGGGGAACGCTGTTGTGGGAATACAGATTTATTACCTACGCGGTCGCCGCCTTTCTCATGCTGAGTGCATTGGAATGGGGGGTGGGTTTGCTAAAGAAGACATTCTTGGGCGAGCAAGAAGGCCACTGAAACCATGTCAGCAAGCGGGCAGTTCCGGTTAAGAAACGGGTCATGACCAGCAGCAGATCTTGCTTGCCAAGGCGGGGACGGCAGGTTGGCGGGACTTTTTGGTCCTTCGTCGTGGCCGAACGAACAGCCGCATTCGGGCACTCGACGATGTTCCTACTTTCCTTTGGCCGACAAAAAAGGAGCCGCTTTCCGCCTCATTTGAATTGCATTTAGCGGATACCAGGCAAGCTCCCTGAAAATTGAAGGTTATGGAAAGTGATCAACGCAATCGACAATATCATCGACGATTATTTCTTCGGAACCAGTTTCTTAGCGGTTTTGTTTCTTGGAGTTTTCATCCTTGTCGGTGTGTTGGCCGTTCAATGGCTCATCAAACTACCGGCAACCATCAAAATGCGTGCTTATCGTCGTGAAGTTAGAAATTGTCTTGACAAGGCAGAGTATGACAACCGCTACAACGCTTCTCGAGAAATCGTGAAGATCAAGCGCAAATTCGGAATTGAACTATCGCCTGAGCTACTCCCCATCTCTTGGACAGGTTCCGGCGTGATTTAAGCTACTTTCTGCTCCTGCTGATCGGGTTGGGTTT
>CANMQO010000008.1 GCA_947500055.1 uncultured Paracoccaceae bacterium | reverse complement strand
TGGAAAAGCCCGGTCGCCTTCGAAAGGAAGTGGCCTAAACGAGCACTTGGAGCGGCATCAAAACGTGACAGGTCCAGATTAGCATACTTCCAAAGACACGAATTGCAAAGATTGAATATGAAATAACTGAAGTAGGTGCTCAGAAGTATGAAATGCTTCCAAAGCTATACCAACATGAGCAAGATTTACATACCGTTGTTCAAAAATATAATGAAATGTTTGAACAGAACTTGCCAAGGAACGATGAAGACAGAGCTGACACACTCATTTGTCCTGAATGTAACAAAAGAACAGGCATTCTACGTGCTCGTGAACCAGAAAGGAAATTTGATTTAAATAACAAAGATGAGTCTTCGGCAAATTACGTCTGCCTTAAGTGCCTTCAACAGACGAGTAAATGGGATAGTGTTGACAAAGAATACTTCGGATTGATAGGTGAGGAGGGTGATTGATGCGAAGATATTGCAACACCGATCACACCCCCTCAGGGCAACTCAACAGCCCCCACACATGCCCGTTTCTGGTCCTCTGAGGCTCCCCTAGCATAGACCCCGAAGGTGACGTCCTGTTTGTCGGGGCGGTGCCCTATGACGTCCGCTATGGTCTCTCTTTGCTGACCCGCATGCCTTGCCTTTGTGGTGAACCACCGCCTTGCCGAATGGAAATTGACCAGTGACCTACGCACACCGTCACGCCTGTCATCGACACCTACGGCCTCACGGAATCGCTTGAACCGTTTCCCGAAAGTGTCGCCCGGGTCTCGTTCATGCTGTACCTCATGGAACAACCAGTCTTTGGGACCTTTCCCCTTCAAGCGCCTGCTAACGATCTCCTGAAGGGCAGGGTGAACGGGCACCCTACGGGCAGCCGCATCGGTCTTGCCTTGTTGAATGTCGAATACATCATCACGGACTTCCTCAACCCAAAGCGTCAGCACTTCGGCTTGCCGCATTCCCGACAGTAGGCTGATCATGAGGACATCGCGCATCAAATCTTCCCATTCAGGCCGCATGGGGAAGGGGGCGTGGAGCAGTTTCCTGACCTCATCGTCAGTGAAGGGCCGTTCAGTATCTCTCGCACCACGCTCTGCCCTCTTACCGGCCTTCTCAAGCTGTTGATCATTCCATGGCCAGCCTGACCTAACAGTCTCGCCAGCAGGGACCTTAACGTGCCCCCTACGGCCCATGTACTTCCAATATGCCCGCAGCGCTGTGAGATGCTTGCGTTGGGTCTCAGGGTGCATCGGGTCAATCATCTCTGAGACGTACCGACCAGCAAGCCGCCGATCTACGCTGTCCAACTTGATTCCCTTTTCGACACACCATGTCTCGAACCTACCAATCAATCCTCGCCGTTCATTGGTTGTCTTGGGAGCGAGACCGGCAGAGGCCAGATAGGCGTCCAAGTAATGGGTGATGTGAACACGCCCCGCCTTGGCATCTTCGAAGGCTTTGCGCTGGGCGGGCTTGAGGTTGTCGGCTTCCTGTTCAGCGGCAATGACAGCTAAGTCTAAGGGCGACAGTCCGCCGTCATCATCAGGTGCATCATCTGCATTCTCGATAGCGGCTCTTGCTAGGGTGCCCCGTTCGGCAGGCGAAAGGGATGCTGAGGTGACCTCTTGGGACCATCCGGGGATTGAGAGGGCCGCTCGCTTGAATGCCCTGATCTGCTGAAATTGTAACCTTGTGACAGCCTCTAGCTCATTCCTGCGGTTCTTCGCTTCGGCAATATCGGGCGTGCGAAGATTGATGAGGAGGAACTTGGACCCGCCGGTGATCTCATGGACAGCCTTAGGGACCTGTTGACGGAACCACCAAACGTTGCCCCTGAGGGACAATAGGCGTTCACTTCCCTTGCTGCTTTTACCTGCCATTGGGGCCGGTGCCTCTCATGCTGACCAATGCATGCTGACCAATATGTGGCTCTGAAAGCTCTGTAAATCAACAGAAAAAGGGGTATGAGGGCAAATGGTGGAGCCTAGGGGAGTCGAACCCCTGACCTCTTGCATGCCATGCAAGCGCTCTCCCAACTGAGCTAAGGCCCCATCAGAGGCGGCTGTTGCCGCCCGGGTGCAGCGTTTCTGCCGCGAGGTGCTGTCTATGCAGCCAGACGGCCGAGATCAAGTGGAAATCGGCCGTTCAATACGCTTTATTCGTCGTCGTTGGTTGTGACATCAGCCAATTCGTCAAGCGACACGGTGTCATCGTCGTCATCGTCTTCCAACACGTCATCGCCAAGGTCGACATCGTCGCTGTCGTCATCATCGTCGAGCACCAGATCGTCGTCGTCGTCGGCCTCTTTCATCTTTTTGGTCTGCGCGTCCTCGGCGTCGGCGACCATGGTACGGGTCTTGGACGTATCGATTGTCACCTCATTCCCGGTATAGGGGCTGATGATCGGTGTTGCGTTCAGGTCGTAAAAGCGTTTGCCGGTTTCGGGGCAAAGGCGCTTTGTGCCCCACTCTTCCTTAGGCATAGGCTATCCCTTCAAAATCTTGCTCGGACCCTTGCGGGTGATCGGTGCCAACTGCCATAAGCAGCGGGGCGTGTCAAAGCCTTTGGCACTTCAGAATATGAGTAGTTGGATATGGGCCGGCATACCCTTAAAGGCAACCCCCCGATTGAGGTCACTTTACGTCGCTCTGGTCGGGCTAAACGGTTGTCTTTGCGCATTTCCCGTCTGGATGGCCGGGTGACGTTGACCATGCCACAGCATGCGCCGGCGCGAGAGGGTGTTGCATTCCTTGAGGCCCGCGAGGATTGGTTGCGTGGCCATTTGGGGCAAATTGCCCCGGTGATCCCGGTACGGATCGGTGGCAGCGTCATGTATCAGGGGCAACTGATTCCCGTAACACATGATGCAAGTGTTCCTGCGCGGCTCTTCAATGACCGGATTGTGTTGCGCGCAGCCGATAGGGCGGGACCGCGCGTCAGGGCACTGTTGAAGGCTCGCGCGCGCGACGCGCTTGCCGCGGCATCGGATGAATTTGCTGCGACCCTGGACCGCGCCTATTCCCGGCTGACACTGCGCGACACACGGTCCCGCTGGGGTTCGTGCTCCAGTCAGGGGGCGCTGATGTATTCCTGGCGGCTGATCATGGCCCCGCCTGAGGTCCTGCGCTATGTGGCCGCCCATGAGGTGGCGCATCTGGTCGAGATGAACCATTCACCTGCATTCTGGGCCGTTGTCGCCCGGCTGATGCCGGATTATCCCGCATATCGGAACTGGCTGCGCGACAATGGCGATCAACTCTATCGGGTGGATTTCGGCGATTGACGCGGCCAGAGTTGCTGCCCACAAATACCCCATGATTATCCAGCCACGCCCCGTTGATCCAACCTCTGCTGCGCATGAGCGGGTATATCGCGCATTGCGGACCCGGATCATGCATGGAGAGATCGGACCAGCCGAGGCGCTGACACTGCGTGGCATCGGCAAGGCCTATGATGTCTCTATGACCCCGGCCCGCGAAGCCGTGCGCCGCCTCGTCGCCGAAGGTGCGTTGTTCCTGTCGTCATCGGGCCGCGTCTCGACCCCGGCACTGACCAATGAGCGGATTGAGGAGCTGGCGAGCCTGCGTGCCTTGCTTGAACCGGAACTTGCGTCGCGCGCCTTGCCCCGGGCGCATTTTGCGCTGCTTGAGCGGCTGGAAGCGATCAACCAAGGGGTCAGCCAGATGGTCGCGCGCCATGATGCATCCGGCTATATCCGCATGAATCTTGAATTCCACCGGACCCTATATTTGCGCGCGCAGGCCCCGGCCATGCTGGCGATTGCGGAAACTGTCTGGCTGCAGCTGGGCCCCACCATGCGTGCACTTTATGGCCGGTTGAACCGCAAGGACCCGCCTTACCATCACAAACTGATCCTTTCCGCGTTGAAGGCGGGGGATGAGCCTGGTCTGCGCCTGGCCGTGCGCACTGATGTCACGCAAGGTTTGCGGATGCTGAAGGGCTGAGATTATTCGGGGTTGGCTTCGCGATCCGCAAAGGCTTCGTACAGAACGCGCCGGAAATCTTCCGCCGGGATGCCCAAACCATGGGCGAGGCTGGTTGCGAATTCATATTCGACCGGGAGCATGCGGTCCCCTGCCATGGTGATGTAGAGAACCCCAAGCAACATGGTGTCCTTTTCACGATCCCGCAGGCCCTTGCCGAAATTGATGTAATCCTGTGGGTTCAGGTTGACATGCACACGATCTGACAGGCGCATGATCTCGGCCTGCGAATAGTCGCGCCTTGCCAGCCGTTGCATGGTGCGCTTGATCAATCTTGCCTCGCGGGACGAGACAAGCCCATCGCATTTTGCGGCGTGACACAGGGCGGACAGTATCCGGTTTGATGCCTTCTTTCGCATCGGGGCGTCGGCGTTGAGACGCAGCAATGATTTGAGCTTTTTCACGATTACCATGCTCAGAAATAGGACGATTGCGATCAAGACGCCGTAAGTCCGCACATTGCGTTCAAAGCTGTTATGGGCCACCGAAGGAATGCTGGCATCGATCAGTTGCAGCGATTGTGCGGTTTCCATCTGATCTGCGCTGAACTCGCGGATTTCCGACCCGGTGCATTCATCGCTTGCCAGGACATAGCCAAGGACATCATCTGTCAAAGGAAAGCCGAATATCTGGACGCCACGGGTGCGGTAGCAGAGCGACATCTTGCCATCATTTCCGCTTGGGATTTCGGTAGGGGCTACGAATTCGAGATCGGTCACCGTCAGATCGGCCAGCGAAAGTGACCGAAAATCATCCAGCGAGAGCGACCAGAGATCGTCCAGCGTGAAGGCGTTGGCCGGTGCACCTAGTCCAACCAGCACTAGCAAAGCTACAATCAGGTTTTTCATCAAGATCTCAGACGTCTTACTCGGTACTTCGCTTGTAAATTGGAGAATTGTGGCGGAGTTGTGTTACTTTGCGCGTTTGTCTGAGGCAATTGTCATTTCTGCCATAATCGGGCGTGCGAATGACCCCTAGGTCGTAATTGGGGTCCATTCTTGCCACAGTGTTATGTACAATCCGCGCCAGAGCAGATGCTATATGGATAACCGACTGTAATGGAATTGATTTCTGGGTTCTTTTCACGGCTTCTTGAGCTTGTCACCAATCAGTTTTGGTCACTGCTTTCCTTGCCGTTTGACTCAGGCGCACGGCTTTACTGGCTGTATCTGTTATGTGCTGTTGCATTTGCCTTTGGGGTCTATCGGCTGGGCAGCAATAAGTCGGATGTGAAATCGGACAGATCGGGCGGTTTCCTCTCGTTTCTTTTTCCAAAATCTGTCTGGGGCAATGCCTCCGCCTGGCTGGATCTGAAGTTCTTTATCGTCAATCAGTTTACCGGCAAGCTCCTCTATGCCGGATTGACGGCAGCAACGATGGGCGTTGTGTTCTATTGGGTGACCGGTGGAACAAGCATGATCGACGTCGTCAAAGGGTCTGAACTGCCGGGGCTGTCTGATTTCCTGATCTCGGTCCTGTATATGATTGTGGTCATTGCGATCACCGATTTCACCGCATTTTACATCCACTACCTGCAGCACAAGATTCCATTGCTTTGGGAGTTTCACAAGGTGCACCACAGTCCGGAGGTCATGCACCCGATCTCGAACTTTCGCGAACACCCGTTTGACAACGTTGCCTATGCGATGGGCATCGGTTCGGTCTATGGGATTGTTCTGGGGGGGGTGAACGTGACGCTGGGCTATCTGCCCAATATGCCAACGGTCCTGGGGATGCCGCTTCTGCTGTTCTTGTTCAATGCAGGCGGCTATCACCTGCGCCATTCACATATCTGGCTGCGCTGGCCGGGGCGCTGGTCGATGGTGTTTCCATCACCGGCCCACCATCATGTGCATCACAGCTGTCACCCTGATCATCTGGACAAGAATTTTGCGTTTCTCTTCCCACTATGGGACGTCCTGTTTCGGACCTATCATATGCCCGATGATAACCGGGACGTGAAGTTTGGCATCTATGGCATGGAAGAGACGGAATATACGTCGGTCTGGAAACTTTACGCGCTTCCCTTCCGCAACATTGCCAGAAAGCTGAAGGCCGGTAAGTCATTGACCGTCAATGAAGAGCCGCGCCAGGACGAAACCGAGCGCGGCTGATCATTCAGGCGTGAATGGCCCCGTCGCCGCAAGCCAGTGCTGCCTCGCGGACGGCTTCGGAATAGGTGGGGTGGGCGTGGCAGGTGCGTGCGATATCTTCTGCGGCGGCCCCAAACTCCATGGCGACGCAAATTTCATGGATCAGATCGCCTGCCATTGGTCCGATGATATGGGCACCGAGAATGCGGTCCGTTTCCTTATCCACGAGCAATTTCACAAAGCCGTCGCCTGAAAAATTGGCCTTTGCACGCGCGTTGCCCATGAAGGGAAACTTGCCAACCTTATAAGCACGCCCTTGTTCTTTAAGGGTTTCTTCGGTTTCGCCGACGCTGCCGACCTCCGGGTGTGTATAGATCACACCGGGGATCACACCGTAATTCACATGCGGATGCTGACCGGCGATGCCTTCGGCAACAGCCATGCCTTCATCCTCGGCCTTATGGGCCAGCATAGGGCCGTCGATTGCGTCGCCAATGGCGTAGATACCATCAACATTCGTTGCGTATCTGGCATCCGTCGTGATCTGGCCACGCTCTGACATTTCAACGCCAAGAGCTTCCAGGCCCAACCCATCAGTATAGGGTTTGCGACCTGTCGCGACCAAAACAGTGTCGGCCGTGATCTCATGTTCGCTGTCGTCCTTCCGCAATTTGTAGGTAACCGTTGCCTTGCCCCGCTTGACGCTGACGCCTTGGACAGCGGCACCGAGGGTAAATTTCAGCCCTTGTTTGGTCAGCATGCGTTTGAATTGCTTGGCGACATCAGCGTCCATACCGGGCGTTATATTGTCAAGGAATTCAATGACCTGCACCTCTGCCCCAAGCCGGGCATAAACCGATCCAAGTTCCAGCCCGATCACACCTGCGCCAATCACAACCAGCGATTTGGGGATTTTCGGCAATTCAAGCGCGCCGGTGGATGTCACAACGGTCTTTTCGTCAATCTCAACTCCGGGCAGCGATGACGCCTCTGACCCCGACGCGATGATGATATGTTTGGCCTCGTGCAGGTCATCGCCCACTTTGACTTTGCCCGTCTCGGGGATGGAGCCCCAGCCCTTGAGCCAGTCTATCTTGTTCTTTTTGAAAAGAAATTCGATGCCAGCCGTGTTCTGGCCAATGGTCTTGTCCTTATAGGCCAGCATTTGTCTCCAATCGACAGAGGGGGTTTTGCCCTTCAGGCCCATATCCGCAAAATTATGTTCCGCCTCATGCAGCATATGGCTGGCATGCAGCATCGCCTTGGATGGAATGCAGCCTACATTCAGACAGGTGCCACCAAGGGTTTCGCGCCCTTCGACGCAGGCCACTTTCATGCCCAGTTGCGCGCAGCGAATAGCGCAGACATAGCCGCCGGGGCCGGCGCCGATTACGATAACGTCATAGCTGGACATGGGGTCTCCTTTGGTCGTTTTTGGGTGTCTGCTTTGCGTCGGACAAGCGTCGGCAAAACGTCGGACAGGATTATGAAATCAGGGATGACAGTAGCATGAGCATGGTCGAGAGGAACCCCACAAGCCAGATCAAGGATCGCCAGGGTGCCCAGCCGAAGAAATAAGCCGGGACATAAAGGACACGCGCAGCCAGATAGGTCCATGCGCAGGCGGCACTTAACCCGGTGTTCCTGTCACCCAGGCTGATGACAAGGACGGCGATGGTGAACAGGATCAGCGCCTCGAAATGGTTGTCCATGGCCCGGATCAGGCGACCGACCTTCGGGCTGACCTGTTCAACAATCGGCTTGCCCAGACGCTGGGGATCACGGGCGGATGTGGTTTTTCCCGGGCCAAGTTCAATATTGGCAGGCACCGCCATGATGACGAACTGAAAACCCTGCAGCAGGGCGGCAAGGGTGAGGACGGTCAGTTCCGGGGTCATTATGCTGCCTCCTTGAGGTCCCGGATCAGGTCCGGGACGGTGGTGTTCGATGTCATCGGTCTAGTCCTGAATCGTGATAGGAGTGCCGTTGGGAACCAATGACCAGATTTCGCGCATTTCCGCATTCGTGACGGCAATACAGCCATTTGTCCAATCCCAATAGGTTTGCAAGGGGCCGAGGAAACCCCAACCGTTCAAAATGCCGTGGATCATGATGTTCCCGCCGGGCGAAACGCCCCGCGCTTGCGCCTGCGCGATATCTTCTGCGTTGGGGTAGGAGATATGCAGCGACAGATGCGCAACGGAGTTTTCGTTGCGCCAGTCGATCTCATAGGTGCCGACGGGGGTACGTTCGTCGCCTTCTTCGGT
Source organism: uncultured Paracoccaceae bacterium (assembly GCA_947500055.1). Classification (GTDB taxonomy): domain Bacteria; phylum Pseudomonadota; class Alphaproteobacteria; order Rhodobacterales; family Rhodobacteraceae; genus Yoonia. The sequence continues at coordinate 263,663 of CANMQO010000008.1, read as the reverse complement.
TTTGTGGCCTTCCGGGTTGCCACCCATGGAAATTTGGTAGGTTTTGATCGGTGCCCCGTCGCGCAGCAGGGTCAGCTGCCGGTCGCTCTTGTCCACATGGATCGCGTCGGCTTGTTGGTCCACTGGGGCCATCGGGGGCGGGGTGCCAGAGCCGGTGCGGAGCATGACCTGGGTGTATCCTGCCGTGCCGACGACAAGGAGGAGCAGGAAAGCGATAGGTTTGAGGATGCGGGTCATTTTGGGAATGTGCGCTCACGGAGTTCTATGAGCTCAATGTTTTTGTAAGAGCGCCAAGCATACCGCCGACGAACTCTCCTACGTGAGAATATGAGCGTTTAGTGTCAGCAACTTCTCGGACAGCATTAGCTACTGTGTCAGCATCTTTACCGGTCGAAATTTGTGTGCCCAATACAGCCAAACCTTGAGCTGTCAGCACCGGACTTAGAGCGAAACCACCGCCGTCAATGAACTGTACGATTTCATGGACCCGTATAAGACCCTCATCTTGCAACCATTCTAAGCAAGAGATGAAATATGGTTTGTACTCTTCATCAAGCTCAAGTTCTTCGAACTTCATTTCTGTCGGTCTAATTCCCCAATCCATCAACAGAGTGAGTATTTTGCCTATTACAACCTCACTGGCTTCTAAGCTTTTCAATTCATTCACCCTCGAGAAAAGGATTGGATAGCCGCAATTGTGGGTTTCACCCACCCTACGAAATGATTGTAGGGTGGGTGAAACCCACGAGTAACTACAAATCCATCAACAACCGCCGTGGATCCTCCAGCGCTTCTTTCACACGTACGAGGAACGTCACCGCCCCTTTGCCGTCCACGATCCGATGGTCGTAGCTGAGGGCGAGATACATCATGGGCCGGATCACCACTTCGCCATTGATCGCCATGGGCCGGTCCTGGATCTTGTGCATACCCAGAATACCCGATTGCGGGGGGTTCAGGATGGGCGAGGACATCAGCGAGCCGTAGACACCACCGTTGGAGATCGTGAAGGTGCCGCCTTGCATTTCCGCCATGCTCAGTTTGCCATCGCGCGCCTTCGCGCCCATTTCGGCAATCGCCTTTTCGATGGCGGCAAATGACATCTGGTCAGCATCGTTGATCACCGGCACCACAAGGCCCGTGGGTGTGCCTGCAGCGATGCCCATATTGACGTAGTTTTTATAAACCACATCGGTGCCATCGATTTCGGCATTGACCTCTGGCACTTCGTTCAGCGCATGCACGCAGGCCTTGGTAAAAAAGGACATGAAGCCGAGCTTGACCCCGTGTTTTTTCAGGAACAGATCCTTGTATTCGCTGCGCAGCGCCATGACCTCGGTCATGTCGACCTCGTTATAGGTGGTCAGCATGGCGGCGGTGTTCTGGCTGTCTTTCAGACGTTTGGCGATGGTCTGGCGCAGGCGGGTCATCTTGACCCGTTCTTCACGCTCCGCCTGTTCAGCAGCGACAGGGGCACGCGGGGCCGAGGCTGCTGTCGCCGCAGGCGCCGGGGCCGTACCCGAAAGTGCCTTCAAGACATCTTCTTTCATCACACGGCCATCCTTGCCGGTGCCCTGTACGTCGGTCAGGTTGTTTTCGGCCATCAGCTTTTTGGCCGATGGGGCGTCTTCCACGTCTTTGCCGGACGCGGCCGGTGCAGGTGCGGGCGCTGCCTCGGCCTTGGGTTCTTCTTTCTTGGCAGGCGCAGCGGCGGGGGCATCACCTTCGGCGATTTGCGCCAGCAATGCGTCAACGCCCACGGTTTCACCCTCGGCCGCCACGATCTCCGACAGGGTGCCAGCAACGGGGCTGGGCACCTCAACCGTCACTTTGTCAGTTTCCAGCTCGCACAGCATTTCATCAACGGCCACGGCATCGCCGGGCTGTTTGAACCATGTGGCGACGGTCGCCTCGGTCACGGATTCGCCAAGGGTAGGGACGCGGACTTCGGTGCTCATTACTTTGTTCCTTCGATGGTCAGCGCATCATTCACGAGTGCGGCTTGTTGTGCTTTATGTTGGCTGGCAAGGCCCGTGGCGGGCGAGGCTGCTGCCGCGCGCCCGGCATAGCCGGGCCGCGTATGTTTCGCTTTGATCCGGGTCAGGACCCATTCGATATTGGGTTCAATGAAACTCCACGCGCCCTGGTTGCGCGGTTCTTCCTGACACCAGACCATTTCGGCCTGTTTGAACCGTTCCAGTTCCTTGACCGCAGACTGGGCGGGGAACGGGTAGAACTGCTCAAACCGCATGATGTAGATATCGTCGATCCCGCGATTGTCGCGTTCTTCCAACAGGTCGAAATAGACCTTGCCCGAACACATCACGACCCGTTTGATTTTGTCATCCGCCACCAGTTTGGTGTCAGAGTTCCCATGTTGCGCGTCATCCCAAAGCACGCGGTGGAAGGAAGACCCGGTGGTGAATTCCTCCTTCTTGGACACGGCCATTTTGTGCCGCAGCAGTGATTTGGGCGTCATCAGGATCAGTGGCTTGCGGAAGGTCCGGTGCAATTGTCGCCGCAGCAGGTGGAAATAGTTCGCGGGCGTCGTGCAGTTGGCCACGATCCAGTTATCGCCGCCACACATGGTCAGGAACCGTTCCAGACGTGCAGACGAGTGTTCCGGCCCTTGCCCTTCATAGCCATGCGGTAACAGGCAGACGAGGCCGGACATGCGCAGCCATTTGCTCTCACCTGAGCTGATGAACTGATCGAACATGATCTGCGCGCCATTGGCGAAATCGCCGAACTGTGCTTCCCACAATGTCAGTGCGTTGGGCTCAGCCAGCGAATACCCATATTCGAAACCCAGCACCGCGTATTCCGACAGCATCGAGTCGATGACTTCGTACTGCGCCTGACCCTCGCGGATGTTGTTGAGCGGGTAGTAGCGCTCTTCGGTTTCCTGATTGATCAGGCCGGAATGGCGGTGACTGAACGTGCCGCGTGTGCAATCCTGGCCCGACAGGCGCACCGGGTATCCTTCGGTCAGGAGTGAGCCAAAAGCGAGCGCCTCACCTGTGGCCCAGTCGATCCCGGTGCCGGTTTCGAACATCTTGGCCTTACTATCCAGCAGACGCCCAACCGTCTTGTGCAGCGGGAAATCATCCGGGGCCTTTGACAAGGCTGCACCCACGGCGTCAAAAGTGGCTTCCTCAATCGCGGTCGCCCCGCGCTGATAATCCTCTTCCTTGCGGTCGAGATGGGACCACTTTCCATCCAGCCAGTCGGCCTTGTTGGGTTTGAAGTTCTTGCCGGCTTCAAATTCCTCATTCAGGTGCGCCTGGAAAGCCGCTTTCATATCCTCGATCTCGCCCTCTGGGATCAGCCCGTCCTGAACCAGCCGTTCGGTATACAAGGTCAGCGTCGTCTTCTGTTTCTTGATCTTCTTATACATCAGCGGGTTGGTGAACATCGGCTCATCGCCTTCGTTATGACCAAACCGGCGGTAGCAGATGATATCAAGCACCACATCCTTGTGGAATTTCTGGCGGAATTCGGTGGCGACACGGGCGGCATGCACCACAGCCTCCGGATCATCACCATTCACATGGAAAATGGGTGCTTCCACCATCAGGGCGATGTCGGTGGGGTAGGGGGATGAGCGTGAGAAATGAGGCGCCGTGGTAAACCCGATCTGGTTGTTCACGACAATATGCATTGTGCCGCCTGTCTTGTGGCCTTTCAGCCCGGACAGGCCGAACCCTTCGGCAACCACACCTTGCCCGGCAAAGGCCGCATCGCCATGCAGCAGGATCGCCATGACCTTCGTGCGGTCCGCGTCATTCTTCTGGTCCTGCTTAGCGCGGACCTTGCCCAGGACAACGGGGTTCACAGCCTCAAGATGGCTGGGATTGGCCGTCAGCGACAGGTGGACCGTGTTTTCGTCAAATGTGCGGTCGCTCGAAGCACCGAGGTGGTATTTCACATCGCCGGAGCCGTCCACGTCCTCGGGCTTGAACGACCCGCCCTGGAATTCATTGAAAATCGCGCGATAGGGTTTTTCCATGACGTTGGCAAGAACCGACAGGCGGCCCCGGTGGGGCATGCCGATCACGATATCCTCAAGCCCCAGCTGCCCGCCGCGCTTGATGATCTGCTCCATGGCCGGGATCAGGCTTTCGCCGCCATCAAGGCCGAACCGTTTGGTGCCCATGTATTTGACATGCAGGAATTTCTCGAAACCTTCCGCCTCGACAAGGCTGTTCAGGATTGCCTTGCGCCCATTTTTTGTGAACGCAATTTCCTTGCCGTAACCCTCGATCCGCTCTTTCAGCCAACCCGCCTCTTCCGGGTTGGAGATATGCATGTATTGCAGGGCGAACGTGCCGCAATAGGTCCGCTGCACGATGGCGAGGATTTCGGTCATCGTCGCCATTTCGAGGCCAAGGACGTTGTCGATAAAGATCGGGCGGTCCATATCAGCGGCAGTGAAACCGTAGCTTGCCGGATCAAGTTCAGGATGGGGTGTGTTTTCACGCATCCCCAGCGGGTCGAGATCGGCAATCAGATGACCCCGGATCCGGTAGGCCCGGATGATCATCAGCGCGCGGATGCTGTCGAGGACGGCGGCGCGCACCTGTGCCTCATCAAGAGTGACACCCTTTTCGGCGGCCTTGTCCCTGATCTTTTTCCCCGCCGCTTCAGGCTCCGCTGGCCACTGCCCGTCAAGGGCGGCAGTCAGATCGTCATTTGGTGCTGGTGGCCAGTCGGCACGGGCCCAGCTTGGGCCGGTTGCCTCTGCCTTGGCGTCCGCGGGAGCATCGCCAAGGGACCGGAAGAAGGCTTGCCAGCTTTCATCAACCGCGCCGGGATTATCGGCATAACGGGCGTAGAGCTGTTCCACATATTCAGCATTGTGCCCCTGCAGGAAGGAGGAGGCGTGGAAGACGTCGTTGGGGGATTGGTCGTTCATTGGGGGACCTCATGTTCTGTCTTACGGCAGGCAAAAATGACAAGATTAAGGATAAGCGTAAGCGGAATGGCGAAGGACAGGATCATTACAGTTGCAAGACCCACAAGATCATCCGCCAATCCGGCAAACCGACCGGTTGTGAGATACCAATGAGTCGGCAACACAACCGAACCGAGGCTGACGAGAACCACAGGGGTATAGCAAAGGCATATGAGCTTATGCACTTTGTCCGCGCCTGAACGTCGGACGAAGAACAACGCAAGCGCGGTCAATGCGGCGATATATGTCAGCGCGACCGCCATTGCTCGCCCCCCAAGTTCGGCGCTGCGCACCCACGTTCAGGTCCAGCGCTGACCGTGGTGATTATGCTGCAGCTTGCCATGTTCAGCCAATCGCTTCCAACACAGCCTCGCCCAAGGTCGCGGGGCTGTCGGCCACGACGATTCCGGCGGATTTCATCGCTTCGATCTTGCTTTCCGCGTCGCCTTTGCCGCCAGCCACAATCGCACCGGCATGGCCCATGCGGCGGCCGGGAGGCGCTGTGCGTCCTGCAATGAAACCGGCTGTGGGTTTCCAGCGCCCCTTTTTCTTTTGGGCGGTCAGGAATTCGGCGGCTTCTTCTTCGGCGGACCCGCCGATTTCGCCAATCATGATCATGGAATGGGTCTCGTCATCATCCAGGAACATGTCCAGCACGTCGATATGTTCGGTCCCCTTGATCGGGTCGCCGCCAATGCCGACGGCTGTGGATTGGCCCAGCCCGCTGTCAGAGGTCTGCTTGACCGCCTCATAGGTCAGCGTGCCGGAACGGGACACAACGCCGACGGACCCGCGTTTGTGGATATGGCCGGGCATGATGCCGATCTTGCAGGCGTCGGGCGTGATGATGCCGGGGCAGTTGGGGCCGATCAGACGGCTGGCAGAACCTTCCAGTGCCCGCTTGACCCGCATCATGTCGAGGACGGGGATGCCTTCGGTGATGCAGATGATCAGCTCCATTTCGGCGTCGATGGCTTCGAGGATCGAATCCGCTGCGAAGGGTGGGGGGACGTAGATGACGGAGGCGTTCGCCTCGGTCTTCGCCTTCGCCTCATGCACCGAGTTGAAGATCGGCAGGTCCAGATGCGTCTGCCCACCCTTGCCGGGGGTCACGCCGCCGACCATTTTTGTGCCATAAGCAATGGCCTGTTCAGAGTGGAACGTGCCTTGCGAGCCGGTCAGGCCCTGGCAGATGACTTTGGTGTTTTCGTTTACGAGAATGGCCATGTTTGGGCTCCCTAGTTCTCTGATGTTCTTGTCGCGGCGGCGCGAATGAGTCCGCCTTCAGCTTTTTCCGTACTGATGCTGATCGATTGATCATTGCCCAGGTCGGTGGTCGCTTCCGCCGCGCCCCCGGCAAACTCCGGTACGATTGCCTGTTCAGCAGAAGTTGTCAGGAACCGCAGCGCACATTTTTCGCTGTTGATACGCATCTGTAGATCATCTGTTGAATGCTCATACAGTCCCGAAGATGGGTTGAGAACAAAGCCTTTTCGTTGGGCCGCAGCCACTGCTTCTGGAACATTTGGGTATTTCACCTGACAAATGGGTGCGAAAAGCCTGCCGGCTTCAAATGCGGTAACCGTGGTTCTAGAGCTTGGTTGGTTGACTTGTGTCGCTGTTGGGACAGGCTGGCAGGCGCCAAGCGCTGCCATACACGTCAGAGCGAAAGCTTTGAGTTTCATCCCCTGACCGCCTTCACGATCTTCTGCGCCCCATCCTTCAAATCATCGGCCGCAATAACGTCCACGTCGGAATTGTTGATGATGTCTTTGCCTTGCTGCACGTTTGTGCCTTCCAGGCGCACGACGAGGGGGACTTGCAGCCCGACCTCTTTCACTGCCGCCACCACGCCTTCGGCGATGACGTCGCAGCGCATGATGCCGCCGAAGATGTTCACCAGGATGCCTTTGACGTTGGGGTCGGAGGTGATGATCTTAAACGCCTCGGTCACCTTTTCCTTGGTCGCGCCGCCGCCTACGTCGAGGAAGTTGGCAGGCTCGGCCCCGTAAAGCTTGATGATATCCATCGTCGCCATGGCAAGGCCCGCGCCATTGACCATGCAGCCGATTTCACCGTCCAAAGCGATATAATTCAGGTCATATTTCGACGCGGCGAGTTCCTTGGGGTCTTCTTCCGTCTCGTCCCGCAGGGCGGCGACGTCAGCGTGGCGGTACACAGCGTTGCCGTCAAAAGCCACCTTGGCGTCGAGCACCTTCAGATCGCCGCCATCGGTGATGATCAGCGGGTTGATCTCAAGCATTTCCATGTCTTTTTCGGTGAAGGCTTTGTAAAGCTGGCCCATCAGTTTGACGCATTGCTTGACCTGCTGGCCTTGCAGGCCAAGGGCGAAGGCCACGCGGCGGCCATGGTAGGGCTGGTAGCCGGTTGCCGGATCAACGGTGAAATTCAGGATCTTTTCAGGCGTTTCGGCGGCGACCTCTTCGATATCCATGCCGCCTTCGGTGGAGCAGACAAAGCCGATGCGGCTGGTTTGCCGGTCCACCAGCAGTGCGAGGTACATTTCGGTTTCAATGCCGGAGCCGTCTTCGATATAGATCCGGTTGACCTGTTTGCCTGCCGGGCCGGTTTGGTGCGTGACCAATGTGCGCCCCAGCATTTTCTTGGCCTCATCGGCCGCTTCACCGGCGGATTTGGCAAGGCGGACGCCACCGGCATCGCCTGCATCGGCCTCTTTGAATTTGCCCTTGCCACGACCGCCAGCATGGATCTGCGCTTTGACGACCCAAAGCGGGCCATCAAGTTCACCCGCCGCAGTCTTTGCTTCTTCGGCTTTCATCACGGCGCGACCGTCGGAAACAGGGGCACCAAAACTGGCAAGGAGTGCTTTGGCCTGATATTCGTGGATATTCATGAGAGACATGTCCAATGTGGCTTCGGTTGAAGAGAGTTAGACCACAGCATTTTTCGGGTTTCTAACCCAAATTACTGATATCGGCAGATAATCGAACATTTGTGATCACACTTTTTTAAACTGTGATCACAAATTAACAATCCAGTGCCAGATTGCGTCGCATTCATCATTTGAAAAGATTCGTGGGACTGCTAGCAAGGGGATCATGTTGGACACCCAGCCCCTTTGGTCCGTCGTGGCGACCGTGGATGAACCGCCGCAATTGGTGCAGGCCTTTGTGGCGTGGCATCTGGCCCTTGGTGCCGATCAGATTCACCTGTATTTCGACAGGCCGGATGATCCGGCGATGGATTTGTTTGTGCATTTGTCGCGGGTTATTGTCACCGCCTGCGACGCGGATCATTGGCAGCGCGTGTGCACTGCGCGCCCTAACCGCCATCAAATCCGTCAGGTACAAAACGCGCGCAATGCTTATTCCCGGACGACATCATCATGGTTGCTGCATTGCGACGCGGATGAATTTATCTGGTCTGCTAACCCGGTTAGTCGTGTTTTGGCGGATGTTGATCATGCGGTTGATGCAGTGGCGGTACCGGTGGCGGAACGGGTTTATCTGGCTGGTGAAAAGACAGACACATTTCTTGATGGCGTGTTTCGCAGGCCGTTTCCCAAGGAAAAGCGTGCCGGTCGCAGGATCTTTGGACCGGAATATGACCTGACACACCGGGGGTTGACCGGCCATGCCATTGGCAAGGCGTTTGTGCGCACGGATCGCCGTCTGAACATGTCGATCCATCGACCTGCGCGCAGGGATGGTGGGTCGGCGTTGACCTTGGCGCATGCGGATCGAAACGCGATGGAACTGCTGCATGTCGATGGGCTGACCCCGCAGTATTGGCTTTACAAGTTGGCGCGCAAAGCCGAGGCGGTCGCGAACCATGACGGAATGCCCCCTTCGGAGCATCGTGGCCGTCAGATTGAAGCGCTGATCGCCCATCCGAATGCGAAAAGGGCGTTGCATGATGTTCTGAAATCAGTCGATACCGCGTTGCAGGCCAAACTTGCGGCGCGCGATCTGCTGGTGCAACCGCCTTTTGATGTGTCAGGGCCTTTGGCGCGGTATTTTCCCGATCAGGTCGTGGACCTAAGCCCGGCTGCCATTGATCGGTGGCTTGCTGAGAATAAGGCTGCAGTTCTTTCGTTTTTGCACGAATAGTCGTTGTGCCAAATAAATAGGGCGCCCGCGAATGCGAGCGCCTTAACCTCATTCAAGCGCGGGATGTTCAGCCAAGGCTGCTATCGATCCCTTTGCACGCCTCAACCAGGCCCTTAACCGCATCAACGGATTTGTCGAACATGGCCTGTTCGCCCTTGTTCATGTTAATCTCGACAATCCGTTCGATCCCTTCGGAGCCGATGATTGTCGGTACGCCTACATAAAACCCGTTCAGCCCGTAGGCCCCATCAACATGGGCGGCACAAGGCAGCAAACGCTTTTGGTCTTTCAAGTAAGCTTCGGCCATCTCAATCGCTGATGTGGCGGGCGCGTAGAATGCGGAGCCGGTTTTCAGCAGGCCAACGATTTCGGCACCACCATCACGAGTGCGCTGTACGATTGCGTCCAGCTTGTCTTGCGTCGTCCAGCCCATTTCCACCAGATCGGGCAGGGGGATGCCTGCAACGGTGGAATAGCGGGTCAGCGGCACCATGGTATCGCCATGCCCGCCAAGGACGAAGGCCGTCACATCGCGCATGGAAACCTCGAACTCTTCGGCGAGGAAGTGACGGAAACGTGCGCTGTCCAGCACGCCGGCCATGCCACAGACCTTTTTGTGGGGCAGACCGGAGAATTCGCGCAGCGCCCAGACCATCGCGTCAAGCGGGTTGGTGATGCAGATGACAAATGCGTTCGGCGCATGTGCGGCAATGCCTTCGCCGACGGATTTCATGACTTTGAGGTTGATCCCCAAAAGGTCATCACGGCTCATCCCCGGTTTGCGCGGCACGCCAGCGGTGACGATGCAGACATCCGCCCCGGCGATATCGGCATAGTCATTGGTCCCTTTGAAGCTGCCGTCGAATTTGGCGGCCGGTCCTGATTCGGCGATATCAAGCGACTTACCTTGCGGGATGCCTTCGGCGATGTCGAACATCACAACGTCGCCGAGTTCCTTGACCGCAGCAAGGTGGGCGAGCGTGCCACCGATCTGTCCGGCTCCGATGAGGGCGATTTTGGGTCTGGCCATTGGATTAGATCCTGTCCTGGTTTGTTTGGCGCAGTGCCTAGTCTTTTGGGGCCGTGGGTGCAAGTGTGGCCCGGCAAACTGTGATCAGGGGATTTGTATTGGACGGGGTGAGTTTCTGGGTTGCAGCCAGTCTGGCTGCGATTTTCGTCGGTATGGGCAAAGGCGGCGTGCCGGTCGTGTCGGCACTAGCGGTGCCGCTGCTTGCATTGGTGATTTCACCGGTTGCAGCGGCTGGTCTGCTGCTGCCGGTCTTCATTGTCGCTGACGTTTTTGGGCTAATCGCGTATCGTAAAAGCGTTGACTGGCGGGTGCTGCGGATCGTGATGCTGGCGATGCCAATCGGCGTTTTTATCGGCTACCTGACGGTGGATCTGGTGTCTGAGGCGCTCGTGACGATCATTCTGGGATTGATCGGTACGGTCTTTGCACTGTCACTGATGTTGCGGCGCCCGGTGCGGGATGCACCCCGTCAGCCGCGTTGGGGTCCTGGTCTGTTCTGGGGGACGATCACCGGCTTTACCAGTTTCGTCAGCCACTCTGGCGCGGTGCCATATCAGATTTTCGTTCTGCCGTTGCGGATGCCAAAGCTTGTTTTTGCGGGGACGGTCATTGTCGCATTTGCCTATATCAACGCGATCAAGCTGATCCCTTATTATCTGTTGGGGCAACTGAGCCTGACAAACTTGAAAACGGCGGCGATCCTGATGATCCCCGCCGTTCTGGCTGTCGCTGCTGGTGTCAAACTGGTCCGCATCCTGCCGGAGCGTCAGTTCTTCCAACTGATTATCTGGGCGTTGCTGCTGTTATCCCTGAAGCTGCTGTGGGATGGTTTTCAGCAGATTTGATCAGGTGCCCTGATCAAGATTGGGAAGCGCCTCGTTCAATTGCTGAAATGACTGCCCTGCCGCAACAAGGCAAGTCGGTCCGCCAGGACGTGTCACCACAATGGTCCAGCTACCGGTTTCGGCAGAGGCGTAAACCTCGACCACCGAATTGTCGCTGCCAAGGCCAATGGATTGCCGGCTTTCGCCGTAGCGTGAGGCCAGACGTTCTGCCACGGCGTCATGCGTGGCGCATTGACGTGACTGCGCATTTGCATGGTTGGCGGCCAGCATCATGGCCCCGATCCCAAAAGACATCAGAAATAGATTGCGTTTCATTTGGTTCACCTTTCTGCGAAGAGGAAGACCGCGGCTATTCGTCCGTCGCAGTCGGCAAGTGGCACAAATTTTGAATTCAATATGACGCAAATTGGTTAACACACCGTGACGGTGGGTCTGATTGCTGCGGCGCGGCATTTAAAGGTTGAATAATTTGCGGTTCTTGGGCCATGTTCGCGCAACATTATTTCGAGGAGGATTCGATGCACGACCGCCCTTATCGCTCTGCTTTGTACATACCGGGTTCAAAAGAACGCGCGCTGGAAAAGGCCCGCGGTTTGCCTGTTGATGTGATCCTGTTCGATCTGGAAGATGCGGTTGCGCCGGATGCAAAGATTGCTGCCCGCGACACGCTTGGCGCGGCTTTGGCAGATGGCGGTTATGGGTCACGCCTGCGAATTGTGCGGATCAATGGGCTTGATACAGCGTGGGGTGCCGATGACGCAAAAGCTGTGGCGGGTATGGACTGTGACGGGATTTTGTTGCCCAAAGTAAACGGCCCCGCAGACGTAGACGCGCTTGCCGAACTGGTGCCTGACCTGCCGATCTGGGCGATGATGGAGACCCCGCAAGGTGTGTCGAATGCGGCTGCAATTGCCGCCCACCCGCGTATGGCGGGATTTGTCCTCGGCACCAATGATCTGGCGAAGGATCTGAATTCGCGCGGCCGGGCGGCTCTAACAACATCCTTGCAGCTTTGCCTGTTGGCCGCCAAGTCGGCGGGGATCGTGGCACTTGACGGCGTGTATAACGCATTCAAAGACGATGAGGGTTTGCAAGCGGAATGCGCGGAAGGCCGTGACATGGGGTTTGACGGCAAAACCCTGATCCATCCGGCGCAGATTGCTATCACCAACACCGCCTTTGGCCCGACGGAGGACGAGGTTGAGCTTGCCCGTCGCCAGATTGCCGCATTTGAGGCGGCAGAGGCTGACGGGCAGGGGGTTGCAGTGGTTGATGGTCGTATTGTTGAAAATTTGCATATTGTGACGGCCCGGGCGACCCTTGCCAAAGCTGATGCAATTGGTGCATTGGAGCGCGCATGACACTTCTGATTTCCGGCGTTGCCCTTTGGTGGCTGACGCATCTTTTCAAACGCGTGGCACCCGGTCTGCGGGCCGGGTTGGGCGTCAAGGGGCAGCCGATTGCGGCGTTGCTGATCATCGTCAGCGTCGTGTTGATGGTGCTGGGGTATCGCAGTGCCGAGGGTGATTTTTTCTGGGGCCGCACGCCGATGTTGGTCGGGATCAACAACCTGTTGATGATCCTGGCTTTCTATTTCTATGCTGCCAGTGCGGCCAAGGGCCAAAAAATATGGCTTGGCACAAAGATCCGCCACCCGCAGCTGACTGGCTTTTCGATCTGGGCCATTGCGCATCTGCTGGTCAATGGCGACACGGCATCTTTCGTGCTATTTGGCGGGCTGTTGATCTGGGCGATCATCGAAATGCTGATTATCAATGCGCAAGACGGCCCATGGGACCGCCCGGAACGCGCACCGGTCAAGAAAGAGATTGTCGCAATTGTTGTGACCCTTGTGGTTGTGACCGTTGTCATGGGCATTCACTACATGCTGGGCGTGACGCCATGGGGATGAGATGAGCAAGATTTACAGATTGCTAACCGCCGATGATACATCGGCCTTTTGTCACAAAGTGTCGGACGCGCTGTCCAAGGGATGGGAACTTTACGGTGATCCGACCTATGCGTTTGATCATGCCAATGGCGTGATGCGCTGTGGCCAAGCTGTGACCAAGGAGGTTGACCAACCTTACGACAAAGACATGAAGCTGGGTGCGCAATGACCAAGACCACGGCTGGCCGCTTTTTCGAGGATTACGCGGTTGGTGATGTGATCACCCATGCCGTGCCGCGCACGATTTCTGGGGGCGAAAGGGCGATGTATCACGCGCTTTACCCCGCGCGCGGTGCGCTTTATTCGTCCGATGCCTTTGCGCAAGCCTGTGGTCTGCCGAAATCGCCGGTTGATGATCTGATCACGTTTCACACGGTGTTTGGCAAAACGGTGCCGGATGTGTCGCTGAATGCGGTGGCCAATCTTGGTTATGCCGATGGGCGATGGCTCGCCCCGGTTTATCCCGGTGACACGCTGACATCGCAATCGCAGGTGATTGGGGTCAAGCAAAACTCAAATGGGAAATCCGGTGTTGTCTGGGTCCGCACGACAGGTCGCAACCAGCATGGGCAAGACGTGCTGAGCTATGTGCGCTGGGTCATGGTGCGCAAGCGCGGTGATGGCGCTGCGCCCGCGACGGTTATCCCCGAACTGCCCGGTGCTGTTGCTGCCAGTGATATTGTGGTTCCAGATGGCCTGAGCTTTGCCGATTACGATTTTGCCCTCGCGGGCGAGCCTTACCGCCTGGGCGACTACACGGTGGGCGAGGTGATTGACCATGTCGATGGCGTAACCATCGAAGAGGCGGAGCACATGCTGGCCACCCGTCTGTGGCAGAATACCGCAAAGGTGCATTTCGACGCGACCAACAGGCCCGATGGCAAGAGGCTGATCTATGGGGGACATGTTATTTCCCTGGCGCGGGCCTTGTCGTTTAACGGTCTTGCCAACGCCCAGATGATCGTCGCGTTGAACGCAGGTGCGCATGCCAACCCCTGTTTCGCCGGTGATACGGTGCGGGCCTGGTCAGAGGTGCTGGATGTGGCCGAAACGGATGCCCCGGGGGTGGGGGCTGTCCGGTTGCGGCTGGTTGCAACAAAGGCTCAGGCAGGGCCATTGCGGGGGGCGGACGGGAAATATGCGCCGGATGTCTTGCTTGATCTGGATTATTGGGCCTTGATGCCCACATGAGATTGCTTGCCGCCCTTGTCTTGCTGATTTCCCCGGTTTCGGCGGCAGCCCAATCCTGCGCCCCATCGACAGACGCTGATATTCAGGTGTTCGAAGCGGCCAAAACGGCCTTTCTAAAGACTGATTACCGCGCTTTTGCGGGATTGGTCGACGATTACATCCCCAATATCGACGCCCAGTTCGATCAGCTATTTGGACCGTTGGACGTTTTTGAACCCCGCGGGTTCAGCCAGTGTCGCACTGTCTTGCAGCGCCGCGAGGCGCCGTCATTCGCGCAGGAGATCGTCTTTTTCTATCCGCGCGGCAGTAATACGCCCTTGGCCCTGCATATGGTCGGGAGTGAAGTGGATGGCGTGTTTCGGGTGCTGGAGTTCACTTATGATACATCGGTGAGCGCGGTTTTGGACAAACTGCACTAGATCATTTGATGGACACCAAAGATTTGTGATCACACATTTTGGAACCGTGATCACAAATCGCCAATTTGATCAATTCGCGATCATTTTTCACTGATTGTTGGCCTTGGTGTACGTGACTCTCTGAAACGAATGGTGCAAAAAGGTTCAACGGCGCCGCCTTCGCATGGCGGCAGTGGCCAAGAAGGGAACACACATGGCTGATGTGAACCGGGGCAACAGACCCCTTTCGCCGCATTTGACGATCTATCGTCCACAATTGACATCCATCACATCGATCTTTGTACGCATAACCGGTAACGCCCTGGTCCTTGCTGGATTGTTGATCGTTTGGTGGTTTGTCGCAGCGGCAAGCGGGCCAGAGGCATTCGCGCGGGCCAATGCCGTTCTGACCAGCTGGTTTGGCGATTTGGTGTTGCTCGGGTCGGTCTTGTGCCTTTGGTATCATACCTTTGGCGGCATCCGGCACCTGATCTGGGATAGCGGCCATATGCTTGACGTCGACAAGTCGGAGACGGCCGGTCAAATCATGATCATTGCATCGGTTCTGATGACCATCTTCACTGTGATTGTGCTGTAAGGGGATATGGCAATGGCATTTCTGACTGACCGCAAGCGCGCCGTTGGCATGGGTTCGGCAAAAACCGGAACACAGCATCATTGGCAGATGATGGTGACCTCCGTTGCACTTTTGATCCTGATCCCATTTTTTGTTTTCACATTCGGTGCCATTCTGGGCGCCCCCTATGCAGAGGTGATCGCCTACTATCAGCGGCCATTCCCGGCTGTTGTGGCGATCCTGACCATGTTGGTTGGCTGGCTGCACTTTCGCCACGGGGTGCAGACACTGATCGAAGATTATGTGCATGGTCTGGCCCGCAAAGTCGCGATTATCCTGATGATCTGCGTATCCTATGCCGCTGCCGCCTTTGCGATTTTCGCAATCGTGCGCATCGCCCTTTAATTCGTCCGGAGCAACCTCAAGATGGCAGCATACGAATACGAAACCCATACCTATGACGCGATTGTCGTAGGGGCAGGCGGCGCTGGATTGCGCGCCACATTGGGACTGGCAGAGCAGGGGTTGCGCACCGCCTGCATCACCAAGGTTTTTCCGACCCGGTCGCATACCGTGGCCGCCCAGGGCGGCATTGCCGCGTCGCTGGGCAATATGGGCCCGGATAGCTGGCAGTGGCACATGTATGACACGGTCAAAGGGTCAGACTGGCTGGGTGACACGGACGCGATGGAGTATCTCGCCCGCGAGGCCCCGAAGGCGGTTTATGAGCTGGAGCATTACGGCGTTCCTTTCAGCCGCACCGAAGAGGGCAAGATTTATCAGCGCCCCTTTGGCGGCCACACAACCGAGTTTGGTGAAGGTCCACCCGTACAGCGTACCTGCGCCGCCGCTGACCGCACCGGTCATGCCATTCTGCACACGCTTTACGGTCAGTCGCTGAAACAGCAGGCGGAGTTCTATATCGAATATTTCGCCCTTGATCTGATCATGTCCGATGATGGCATCTGTCAGGGTGTGATCGCGTGGAAGCTGGACGATGGGACCATGCATGTGTTCAACGCCAAGACAGTTGTTTTGGCCACAGGCGGCTATGGCCGCGCCTATTTCAGTGCCACTTCGGCTCATACCTGCACTGGTGACGGCGGCGGTATGGTCGCCCGTCAGGGATTGCCGCTGCAAGACATGGAATTCGTCCAGTTTCACCCGACAGGCATTTATGGGGCGGGCTGCCTGATTACCGAGGGTGCGCGCGGTGAGGGTGGCTATCTGACCAATTCAGAGGGCGAGCGTTTCATGGAACGCTACGCGCCGAACTACAAGGATTTGGCCCCCCGCGATTACGTCAGCCGCTGCATGACCATGGAAATCCGCGAAGGGCGCGGCGTTGGGGCAAATGGAGACCACATCCACCTCAACCTCAACCACCTGCCGAAAGAGGCGCTTGCCGAACGGTTGCCCGGTATTTCGGAAAGTGCCCGGATCTTCGCCGGGGTTGATGTAACGAAAGAGGCGATCCCGGTTCTGCCGACAGTCCACTACAACATGGGTGG
Source organism: uncultured Paracoccaceae bacterium (assembly GCA_947500055.1). GTDB lineage: Bacteria > Pseudomonadota > Alphaproteobacteria > Rhodobacterales > Rhodobacteraceae > Yoonia. Next base: position 247,115 of record CANMQO010000008.1, on the reverse strand, counting down.
CATTCCGACCAACTATCATGGTGAGGTACTGCACCCGACCAAAAAAGACCCCAACAGAGTGGTTCCTGGCCTGATGGCTGTGGGTGAGGCGGGGTGTGCATCCGTTCATGGCGCGAACCGGTTGGGATCAAACAGTCTGATCGACCTTGTGGTGTTTGGCCGTGCGGCGGCCATTCGTGCAGGCGAAGTGGTGGACCGGGCCGCGCCCAATCCAACATTGAATCAGGCGTCGGTTGACCAGTGCTTTGACCGCTTTGACGGATTGCGCCACGCCAAGGGGACCACCGGTACAGCCGAGTTGCGGTTGGAAATGCAAAAAGCGATGCAGGCCGATGCAGCCGTGTTCCGCACCGACAAGACGCTTGGCGAAGGCGTCAAGAAGATGACCGATATCGCGGGCAAGATGGATGATCTTAAGGTCACTGACCACAGCCTTGTCTGGAACAGCGACCTGATGGAAACGCTGGAGTTGGCCAACCTGATGCCGAATGCCCTGGCCACCATTGTTGGTGCGGAGGCGCGCAAGGAAAGTCGCGGTGCCCATGCGCATGAAGACTACGCCACCCGTGATGATGAAAAATGGCGGGTCCACACGATTTCCCATGTGGATGGAGCCAAAGTGAAGCTGAGCTATCGCCCGGTGATCACCGCTCCTTTGACGACGGAGAAGCAAGGCGGGATTTCGGAGGCGAAGATTGCGCCAAAAGAGAGGACATTCTGATGCGTGCATTGACGTTTATGCTGGGTCTATTTGTGTTGACCGCTTGTGCTGATGGTGGCGGTGATGCGGATCGTCTGGCGCGCGAGGCTGCAAAAGGAGTGGTTAATAACGTGCTGGCGGCGCGTTTTCCCGGCGCGGACCTGAGCAACGTAACCGATTGCGTGATCGATAACGCTACGGGCGCCGAGGTGCTGCAGATTGCGCAGGCAGCGGTTGTTGGCACCACGGCGCAGACGACCGAACTGGTCCTTGGCATCGCGCAACGGCCGCAGACGGTGCAATGTATCGCGGAAAAAACGCTGACAGCGGGTAACCTGATCGGGGCGCTGGGCGCGTTGTGATCCGAAGCGGGCTCCTCCTTGGCCTGGCGGCGCTGGTTACTGGCTGTGCGGCACCGACACCCGAACAGGCGGCGGCGCGTTGCGAAGAACGCGCGCGTGCGGCGCAGGCACCCGAGGTGGATCTGACAATCGGGGCGAGCAGCAATGGGGGCCCTTTTGCCAGCGCCAGCATCGGTCTGAGTTCTGACCTGTTGCGCGGGCGTGACCCGTTGGAAGTCTATGAAACATGTGTGTTTGAATTGACAGGTGAGCCGCCGATCCGGCCAGCCCGCCTGCGCGCGATTTGACGATTTGAGGCGAAGGCCTTGAGCGGAAGGAACTGAAAAATGGTACAACTGACCCTGCCCAAGAATTCCCGGATGACCGTGGGCAAGACATGGCCGAAACCCGAAGGGGCCACCAATCTGCGGAAGGTGCAGATTTATCGCTGGAACCCTGATGATGGCAAGAACCCGTCGCTGGATACCTATTTCGTCGATATGGATAGCTGTGGCCCGATGGTTCTTGACGCGCTGATCAAGATCAAGAACGAGATTGACCCGACCCTGACCTTCCGCCGGTCTTGCCGCGAAGGAATTTGCGGGTCCTGTGCGATGAATATCGACGGTATCAACACATTGGCCTGTATCTATGGAATGGATGATGTGAAGGGTGATGTGAAAATCTATCCGCTGCCACATATGCCGGTGGTGAAGGATCTGATTCCTGATCTGACCCATTTCTATGCGCAGCACGCCTCTATCATGCCATGGCTTGAGACAAAGACGAACCGGCCTGCCAAGGAATGGAAGCAATCCATTGAGGACCGCAAGAAACTGGACGGCCTATATGAATGTGTCATGTGTGCCTCCTGTTCCACATCATGCCCGTCCTATTGGTGGAATGGCGACCGCTATCTGGGGCCGGCAGCCCTGCTGCATGCCTATCGCTGGATCATCGACAGCCGGGATGAGGCCACGGGCGAGCGTCTGGACGAGTTGGAAGACCCGTTCAAGCTCTATCGCTGCCACACGATCATGAACTGCGCCAAGACTTGCCCGAAAGGTCTGAACCCCGCCAAGGCAATTGCGCATATCAAAAAGATGATGGTCGAGCGCGTCGTCTAAGCGCAACGCGTCCCGGGACGGCGGTACATCTAGCAATACCGCTCCGGTGCGCGTGATTGCCCCGCGCTATATCTGTCGCCCCATGCCCAGCCGACGGGCAGGATGGCTTCGATCCGATCAAGCAGGTCGCCTGTCATCTCGATCCCATCCGCCGCATCCCAGTCCCCGATATGATCTGCCGTGCGGCTGCCCGGGATCGGAATGATGTGGTCACCCTGCGCAAGGATCCACGCGAGGGCCAGCACCGGGGCCGGCACGCAGAGTTCTTCCGCGAGCGCATGCAGCTTTGCGGCCTGTTTCTTGTTCTTGCGCCAGTTTTCGGGATGAAAACGGGGCATTTCAGCCCGGAACGGTCCGAAATCTTCATCCTTTGGGTTAATAATGTCACGCCCGAAGACGCCTCGGGCCAGCGGCGAAAACGCGACAAAGGCTACGCCCAGCCGGCCGCATTCCTGCAACAGTCCCAATTCGGGTTGCCGCGTCCAAAGTGAATATTCGTTTTGCACCGCTCGGACGGGCGTTTCGGCATGCGCCCGGCGCAGCGTTGTTGGCGAAATTTCGGATAGACCCCAGCCGCCGATCTTGCCTTTCTCAATCATGCGTCCCATGAACCCGGCCACATCGGCAATGGGTACGGCCTGTTCGCGCCGGTGGATGTAGAACAGATCGACATACTCCACACCCAAACGCTGCAATGATCCGTTCAGCTCCTTCTCCAGATAGGCGGGATCATTATTGACTGGATGTTCGGGGTTACGCTGAATGCTGGCCTTTGTCGCGATACGGGGCCTGTGCCCACGATCCGCGATCCACTTGCCCATGACCTGCTCGGAGGCCAGCGGACCATAGACGTTGGCGGTATCGAAATGCGTGATGCCCATTTCCCACGCCTGATCCATCGCGCTGAAACTGGTGCGATCATCGGTCAGCCCCGAAGCGCTGCCGCCAAAAGACATGCACCCCAGGCCAATCGCGCCGACCTCAGGTCCGCCGCTACCCAACCTGCGCTGTTTCATGCGAAGGCGGCTGTCAGCGCGATCTCAACCATATCACCAAAGGATTTTTCGCGATCCTCGGCGGGCAGGGCTTCATGCGTGATCAGGTGATCGCTGACCGTCAGGACGGCCAGTGCCCGCCGACCATGGCGCGCGGCGAGATTATACAATTCCGCCGCTTCCATCTCGACCCCGAGAATGCCGTGCCGCATCATTTGTTCGTTCAGGTCAGGGCGTTCATCGTAAAACACATCTGACGAATAGATGCCGCCAACATGAACAGGCACCTGCTTGTCGGTTGCGGCCTGATGGGCGGCGGCAAGCAATGCGTAATCCGCACATGGCGCGAAGTTCAGTTCCTTGAATATCCCGCGCGACGGTGTGGACAGGGTGGATGCTGTCATTGCAAGGACCACATCCCGAATGCCCACCTTGTCCTGCATGCCACCGCATGACCCGATGCGGATCAGCGTTTGGACGTCATATTCGGAAATCAATTCGTTGGCGTAGATCGACAGGGAGGGCATGCCCATACCCGAACCCTGGATTGTGACCGGGTGTCCTTGCCAGGTGCCGGTGAACCCCAGCATGCCCCGCACCTCATTGATGCATTTGGGATTGTCCAGAAACGTCTCGGCCGCCCATTTTGCGCGGTATGGGTCACCGGGCATCAGGACGGTCGGGGCGATGTCACCTTTTTGGGCGCCAATATGAATTGTCATGCGAGGATCCTTTCGATTTCACGCCAGTTTAGGCGCTCAAACCGGAAAGGGGGAGGGCGAAAATCCCACAGCGCCCCATCATTGCAAAGGAGCGCCGTAGGCTGCCTTAGATTTCCATCGCATCCGGGGACGTACCAGCGGAAATCGCATCCTTGAACCATTGTGGCTGACGACCTTTTCCAGTCCAGGTCTGGTCGGCATCATTCGGGTTACGGTACTTGGGGACAGCAGCCTTTTTCGGACCGGGTTTCCCCTTGCGGCGTTTCTTGGGCGCTGGTGCGTCGCCGGTGATTTCAGCCAAAGAATACCCATGCGCAGCAGCTGCTTTTTGGGCGGCGGCAAGTGCAGCCTTCTTTTCTTTTTCGGCCACCTTCGTCAGCGCCTTTTCCACATCTGCCTTGAGCTTTTCCAGCTCCTTGCGGGTCATGGATTTCAGATCAGGTTTCATTATTGTCTCCAGTATTCAGCATCCGGTCATTACCAGCCAATCGCAGACAAAGGCAGCCAAAAATGCCTGCCCGTATACAAAAGTGTAAGGATAAGAGATTCTTGTCTATTCAGCTGCGACCAAGCGGGGGTCAACGATCGCCACAATATCTATCATGATTTTGTTCAATTCAAAGTCCTTTGGTGTATAGACTTTTGCGACCCCCATGGCGCGCAGTTCTGCTGCGTCTTCATCCGGGATAATACCGCCGGCAATAACCGGAATATGCCCGATGCCGGCCACTTTCAGTTTTTCGATGATATCACGCACAAGCGGAATATGTGAACCTGACAGAATTGAAAGCCCGATGACATGGGCGTCATCATTTTTGGCCGCCTCTACTATTTCGTCGGGTGTCAGGCGAATACCTTCATAGGAAATATCCATGCCGCAATCGCGGGCGCGTGTTGCAATTTGTTCGGCGCCGTTGGAATGCCCGTCAAGGCCCGGCTTGCCGACCAGGAATTTCAATCGGCGACCCAGGGCCTGGCTCACCAAATCAACCTGATTGCGCAAGTCATCCAGCCCTTCGGTCTGGTTTGACGGATTGCTGCTCACCCCTGTCGGCGCGCGATATTGACCAAAGACAGCCCGGATGACCTCGGCCCATTCCCCCGTTGTGACACCTGCCTTTGCGCAGGCGATGGATGGCGGCATGATGTTGGTGCCGGTTTTCGCGGCTTCACGCAACGCGGACAGGGCTGTTCGCACCTCGCTATCATTGCGGCCCGCTTTCCACGATTTCAAACGCTGCAGCTGATCTGCCTCCGCTTCTGGATCGGACACCATGATTGCGTCATCCCCGGCCGTCAGAGGTGAAGGTTCGCCCATTTGCCATTTATTGACACCGACAACGGTGGTGTCGCCCTTTTCAATTCCGCTGATGCGGGCAGCGTTACTTTCCACAAGGCGCGATTTCATATAGGCAATTGCGCCTACCGCACCGCCCATTCCGTCAATTTGCGCCAGTTCTGCACGTGCGCCCACCTTCAGTTCATTCACTTTGCGCTCGATGGCAGGGTTTTTATCGAACAGATCATCAAATTCCAGAAGGTCCGTTTCGTAGGCCAGAATCTGCTGCATGCGCAGCGACCATTGCTGGTCCCAAGGGCGGGGCAGGCCGAGTGCTTCGTTCCAGGCGGGTAATTGTACTGCCCGGGCACGCGCCTTTTTCGATAGCGTGACCGCCAGCGTTTCCAGCAAAATCCGATAGACGTTGTTTTCCGGCTGCTGTTCTGTCAGGCCGAGCGAATTGACCTGTACGCCATAGCGGAAACGGCGGTATTTCGGGTCCTCGACCCCGTAACGGGCTTCGCAAATCTCATCCCACAATTCGACGAATGCCCGCATTTTGCAAAGCTCCGTCACGAAACGAATACCTGCATTCACAAAAAACGAAATGCGCCCAACCATGGCTGGGAAATGTTCGGCAGGGACTTTGCCTTTCAGATCATCCAGCACAGCGGTGGCGGTGGCCAGTGCAAATGCAAGCTCTTCCTCAGGTGTCGCCCCCGCCTCTTGCAGATGGTAGGAACACACATTCATCGGGTTCCATTTTGGCAGATGCGTGCGGGTGTATGCGGCAACATCGGTGATCATTCGCAAAGAAGGCTCTGGCGGGCAGATATAGGTGCCACGCGACAGGTATTCCTTGATGATGTCGTTTTGTACGGTGCCCTGCAGCGTACTGATATCGGCACCCTGTTCCTCGGCCACGGCGATATAGAGCGAGAGCAACCAAGGCGCGGTCGCATTGATCGTCATTGAGGTGTTCATCTGATCCAGCGGAATGTCTTTGAACAATGCGCGCATGTCGCCCAGATGGCTGATCGGCACGCCAACTTTGCCGACCTCGCCCTTCGCCAAAAGATGGTCGCTGTCATAACCTGTCTGTGTCGGCAGATCGAAAGCCACTGAAAGCCCGGTTTGCCCTTTTGCAAGGTTGCCACGATAAAGCGCATTTGAGGCCGCAGCCGTTGAATGCCCGGCATAGGTCCGAAACAGCCAGGGGCGATCTTTCTGCGGTTGCGACATGGCGGGCTCTCCTGAATCAGTCTGCGTAATTTAATTTCGCACTGGTACGTCTATCGGACACTTTATGGCGCTGTCAATTCGCTGCGTTGCGGCATGACGGGATTTACCATTTGCGCATAGCCTGTCACGGTCCCCTTATGACGCAGACTGTTTCCATGCCCCTTTGGGCGTTCTTGTTGATTGTTTTGTTCGCGGGTGTCACTTTCGCCTCTCATTTTCTGTTCCCATCCGTCCGGTGGTTTTTCCGAAAACGGGCAGAGCGTGCCATCGCGCGGTTGAATGAACGTTTGCAGCGCCCGATCGAGCCTTTCAAGCTGTCGCGACGCTATGACATGATCCAGCGATTGATTTATGACCCCGAGGTGACGCAGGCCATTGTGGACCATGCGAAAGCCGAAAAAATCCCCGAGAATGTCGCCTTTGAGCAGGCGCAGCGCTATGCCCGCGAGATTGTGCCATCATTTTCGGCCACAGCATATTTCAGCTTTGGTATCCGGATTGCACGTTGGCTTTCGAAATCTCTTTACCGGATCAAGCTGGGCACATTTGATCGCAAACGTTTGTCCGAGATTGATCCCGATGCCACGGTCATCTTTGTGATGAACCATCGCAGTAACATGGATTATGTATTGGTCACCTATCTTGCTGCCAATGCTGGTGCGTTATCCTATGCGGTGGGTGAATGGGCGCGGGTCTGGCCGCTATCGGGAATTATCCGGGCGATGGGGGCCTATTTTATCAGGCGCAGATCGCGTGGTGCCCTGTATCGTAAGGTTCTTGCGCGCTATGTGCAGATGGCGACGCGTGGCGGTGTCAGTCAGGCCATGTTTCCCGAAGGTGGGCTGAGCCTGACCGGGCGCACCGCGCCACCGAAGTTGGGATTGCTCAGCTACATCGTCGAAGATTTTGACCCGGAGGTGCGCGAGGTCATCTTCGTTCCTGTCGCACTGAACTATGACCGCGTGCTGGAAGACAATTTCCTGATCGCAGCAGGCAAATCCGGCAAGCGGCGGTTTCGCCCGCCGCTTTGGACGGTTATCCGCGCCGTGAGCGGACATTTTCTTGCCCGTGTGACTCGCCGTTTCAAAGGGTTCGGCACGGCCTCCGTCAGCTTTGGAGAGCCGCTTGAGCTATCGACGTTCATTGCGGGCACATCCGACGATTTGACCGAGGCGGTGGCGCTGGAATTGATGCAGCGGATCAATGCGGTCATCCCGGTTTTGGGTGTTCCACTGGTGGCACGGCATATTCTGGCCGAGGGCACGACTGGAAGGGCTGATCTGGTTGCCGCTGTCACGAAATCTGCCGCGGCACTGGCAGAGCGAGGACTGCCCCGTCCCCGGCGGCAACCCGTGGAAGTTGTCGCCGATGCAATATTGCGTCTAAGCACACGCGAACTGATTTCCGAATCCGGGGACCAGATCGGCGTCACCGCAAAAGGTCACGATGTTTTGGAGTTCTACGCCAGCTCAATCGCCCATCATTTCGATGCAGGCGCAGAAAGAAGCTAGGAAATTGCTGCGCTCGCAAAGTAATTAAATTACAAAAAATGCACACATAGGGTTGCATCGTTACTCTTCCATCTAGTATTCAACCAGAAAGCCCCCGATTCTGCGGTGCGGCAAATTTATGGAACTTGAGTGATGGAGACTGGAATGGCCCTTGATCAATCTGCCGATGTGGCCGCGTATGACGCACCGCAAAAGGATCTTTATGAAGTGGGCGAAATGCCGCCTTTGGGTCATGTGCCAAATCAAATGTATGCGTGGACGATCCGTCGCGAACGGCATGGTGAACCTGATCAGGCGTTTCAGATCGAAACCGTCGATTGCCCCAAGCCGGACAGCCATGAGGTGCTTGTTCTCGTGATGGCGGCGGGCGTGAATTATAACGGTGTCTGGGCCGGTCTTGGTATCCCGATCAGCCCGTTTGATGTGCATAAGGCTGATTATCACATCGCCGGGTCCGATGCCTCTGGTATCGTCTGGGCGGTGGGTGACAAGGTCAAGCGCTGGAAGGTCGGGGATGAGGTGGTCATCCATTGCAATCAGGATGATGGCGATGATGAACACTGCAACGGCGGCGATCCGATGTTTTCCGACAGCCAGCGGATCTGGGGCTATGAAACGCCGGACGGATCATTTGCCCAATTCACTTGCGTGCAATCGCAACAATTGATGCGTCGCCCACAGCACCTGACCTGGGAAGAAAGTGCGTGTTATACACTCACCCTCGCGACGGCGTACCGAATGCTGTTTGGTCATGAACCGCATGATCTGAAGCCCGGCCAGAATGTTCTGGTCTGGGGTGCTTCAGGTGGATTGGGTTCCTATGCGATCCAGCTGATCAATACGGCTGGCGCAAATGCCATTGGCGTCATCAGCGACGAAAGCAAACGTGAATTCGTGATGTCGCTGGGTGCGAAAGGCGTGATCAACCGCAATGATTTTGATTGCTGGGGGCAATTGCCTACCGTGAACACGCCCGAATATAATGTGTGGCTGAAAGAGGCGCGCAAATTCGGCAAGGCGATCTGGGACATCACCGGCAAGGGCGTCAATGTCGATATGGTGTTCGAACACCCTGGGGAGGCCACATTTCCGGTATCGGCACTGGTCTGTAAAAAGGGCGGGATGGTCGTGATTTGCGCCGGCACCTCCGGTTTCAATTGTACTTTCGACGTGCGCTATATGTGGATGCACCAGAAGCGTTTGCAAGGCAGCCACTTTGCACATCTCAAGCAGGCGAGCGCTGCGAATAACCTTATGGTTGAACAGCGTTTGGATCCCTGTATGTCAGAATGTTTTGATTGGTCGCAAATTCCGGAGGCGCATACTAAAATGCGCCAGAACCAGCACAAACCCGGCAATATGGCGGTGCTTGTGCAGTCACCAAAGATGGGTTTGCGCACGCTGGAAGATACGGTCGAAGCATCGCAGAACCGGTAACTACTTGCCGCTACTCAAGAAAGGGCCTTGGTCGTCACGACCTGGGCCCATTTTTTTGCCGCTATTCCCGGAACAGTTGGGTCTGGCTTTGTCTACTCGCTATTTCTGGGGGGTATGAACATGCGGGTAAATATCACATTATTAAAATGCTACTATAAGTTGTTAACGCTCCGTTAATCATTAATAGAGAGACTAGTAATGGGACATGAATGGATCATCGACGTTCTCGCCGACTTGAAATCCTTCGCCAAACAAAATGATCTGCCACTTTTGGCGGTTCAACTGGAAGAAACTGCACTTGTTGCGTCGGCTGAGATTGCCACTGTGGTCGGAAACACGTCTCCAATAAAGCGAGGGGATTGTGCTGGAACTCGAAAAATTTTTGCAAGCTCTGGAGCGGGCAGACGCGCTTGAGCAAATACATGATCTGACCGTCGGGCTTCGCGATCAGTTTCAGATTGATCACGTCGTTTATCACTGGGTCAGCGCCGATGGGGAGCAATACGGGTTTGGGACATATGATCCGGCTTGGGCGCAGCGCTATACGGAAAAAGAATATCTGCGGATCGATCCGGTTGTCATTGGTTGCTTTCAGCGCTTTGACCCGGTTGATTGGAAAAAGCTGGACTGGTCGTCCAAGGCCGCGCGGGCATTTCGGGAGGATGCCATCGCGCATGGTGTTGGAAATCAAGGGTTTTCTATTCCCATTCGCGGCCCCAATGGTCAATTAGCCCTTTTGACCGCGTCCCATTCGACCGATGATGAAACCTGGTCGCGATTTATGGCCACTCACCAGCGTGATTGGATCTTGATTGCGCATTATCTGAACCAAAAGGCGCTGCAGCTTGAGAAGGGGCGCACGCCCGAACCTGTCAAATCGCTATCCCCGCGTGAGACCGACGCGCTGACTTATCTTGGTATGGGTTATAGCCGGGGGCAGGTTGCGGATTTGCTCTGTATCTCTGAACATACGCTGCGCGCGTATATCGAAAGCGCACGTTTCAAACTTGGTGCCCAAAACACCACTCACGCCGTTGCCCGCGCACTCACCGAAGGGCTCATCATCATCGGAGGGGCAGCCCGTGCTGCCCCTGGCGGCTGGCCCGGGCGCGAAGAAGACGGCAAAGTCAAGAAATCTGCGGCGAGTTAAGAAACCTTAACGAATCATTAATGCGGCGAGCTGTGCGTTAACCATTGCTGTGATCCGACGACCTACCCTGAAGCTACTCGGTAGTCTTTGAAAGGGTAGCAGTTATGCTTCGGTATATTTACGCAAATGAGTTGTCTCAGTATCCGGTTTTGCAAGCCTCCATGCATCGCGATCGCGCTGTTCAGTTTTCTGAACGGTTAAAGTGGGCGGTCAAAGTCGATGAAAACGGGTGGGAGCGGGACGAATATGATGACATGAACCCGCTTTATGTCATCTGGGTGAATGGTGATGGCACGCATGGCGGCTCCATGCGGTTTCTGCCAACGACGGAACGCACGATGGTCAATGACCATTTCGCAGAACTCCTGCAAGGCGAAGATATTCGCAGCCCATTCATCTGGGAGTGCACCCGGTTTTGCCTTGGCCGGAAATCCAACCCACGGGTGGCCGCCGCGATGATGCTGGCTGGCGGGGAACTGATGCGGGCCTTTTCCCTGACCCATCTGCTTGGGGTTTTTGATCCACGCATGGTGCGTATTTATTCCATGATCGGCGCCTCGCCCGAAGTACTGGGCAGTTCTGGCGAAGGCCGCGACAAGATCAGTGTTGGTTTGTGGGCTTTCCGACCCGAGGACCGGATGAAAGTGTTGCGCCGCGCCGGGCTGTCATCAGAGATTTCCGAACATTGGTTCAACCGGTCATTTGGACGGACCGTGTATCAGACACAACAAGCCGCGTAATCCGCTGGTCGTGCCGCGATGGTCCGGATACTGTCGCGGCATGAACGCACCGACCATCACTTTTTCCAGCGATCAGGCCGAGGCCTGGGACAATGTTGCCATCGCATTGCGCCAGGCGGGTGTCGATCTTGATGACAGCCTGCTGCAACCCCCGCAATCGGATACATCATCGGTCATGGCCGTGATCGGCAAGGCCGGGTCAGGCAAAACAATGCTTCTGGCCCGGCTTTATGAGGCTTTGGATGAGGCGGGCGTCGACGTTATTTCGGGCGATTGGGAAGGGCGCAAGCGGCGCGACCGACGGACCCTTGCCATCCTCGCACCGACCAACAAGGCGGCCAGCGTCTTGCGCAATCGCGGCGTGCCGGCTACCACCATTCACCGCATCCTTTACACCCCGGTTTACGATCCCGAATATGAAAAGGTCGCCGAATGGCTGGCCGGGCAGGGCGAGCGGCCCGAGATCGAAGGGCTGACCGATATCGCGCTGGACCGCGCACTGGCCTCCTACGAGGCGAATAAATCCATTCCTGCCGCCCTTGCGGCGGCCGGGTTGCGTGGCAGCGATTTCATCACCGGCTGGAAGCGCCGCGAAGAGGCGCTGGATATCGGGTTTGTCGATGAGAGCTCCATGCTGGATGCGAAGCAATTCGAAGACCTGCAAGAGATTTTCCCGACATTGCTGCTGTTTGGCGATCCGGCACAGTTGCCACCCGTGCAATCCTCTGGTGGGATGGTGTTCGAAACGCTGCCAGAGAAACGGGTTCTGACGCTGAACCGTATTCACCGGCAGGATGCCGGTAACCCGATCCTTGATCTTGCCCATGCGCTCGCTGATCCCCAACTTGATTTCTATGCGTTTGAAAAGATGATCGAGGAGGCGGCGAAGACCGATGAGCGCGTCGTCGTGGCGCAAAGGGTTGAGGCGGAACTGATGGCCCGCTCACCCTGCCTTGTCTGGATGAACAAGACGCGCATCCGCCTGATCCACGCCTTTCGCGCGGCTTATGATGCCCCGGTGGATGAACTGGTCTCAGGCGAGCCGTTGATTTGTGACGGGATAGAACTGCCGCTTAAACATCGCAAGAAGCGCCTTGATCTGGAAGCGCGCGGATTGATCAAGGGCGCGCAGGTCATCTATTTGGGGCCGGGGCGTAAACCGGGATTTTCCCGGTTGCATGTTGTTGGTGCCGAAGATCCGCAGATCAGTGCGGCGAGTATCGTGAAGATCGAACAGGAGGGGGATGAAGAACCGTTCATCCCCTTCGCCGCACGCATGGGGGCCACTTTCTTGCACGGGGCCGCCGTGACCATTCACAAGGCGCAGGGGTCGCAATGGGACACAGTACAGGTGTTCGCCCCGGATATTCAGGTGGCCGCGCGTATGGGTCGGGTTGAGGCAGGTCAACCATTGTGGAAACGTCTGGCCTATGTGGCGATCACCCGCGCGGAAACGCAATTGCGCTGGGTCGTGCGCAATCGTCTTGCCCGCCCGCAAGGTTCCTTGCGTATCGATGATCTTGAGGTTCCTGCGGCCCCACTCGAATTGAAAAGCGAGGCGACATGAAATCGATCATCATCACGGGCGCCAGCAGCGGCATCGGGCGGATCACGGCAGAACATTTCCTGGCCAGTGGATGGCGGGTTGGTCTGATCGCCCGCCGCGCCGATAAACTGGCCGACATCACCCATGCGAACGCCGTTGCCTTACCCTGTGACGTGACGGATGAAGACGCAGTGGATGCGGCTTTCGCCCGATTTGGGCATCTTGATGTGCTGTTCAACAACGCGGGCACGTTTGGCCCGCAGACCACGATAGACGACATCAAACTGTCTGAGTGGCAGCAGGTTGTGGATGTGAATCTGACGGGGATGTTTCTATGTGCCCGTGCGGCGTTCCGGCAGATGCGCAACCAGTCGCCACAGGGTGGCCGGATTATCAATAACGGCTCAATCTCTGCACACACCCCGCGCGAGGGGTCAACGTGTTACACCACGACGAAGCACGGGGTGTCGGGGTTGACCAAAACCTTGTCCCTTGATGGGCGGGCATTCAACATCGCCTGTGGCCAGATTGATATCGGAAACGCCCGCACAATTATGGTGGAAAATCTGGACAAGAAGCGTGCGGCACAAGGCCTCGAACCGATGCCCAGCATGGCGGTTGAGGATGTGGCACGATCGGTTCTTCACATGGCGAACCTGCCGCCAGAGGCAAATGTTCAAACCATGATGGTGATGGCATCGGCGATGCCGCATATCGGGCGCGGTTAGCGCCGCAGCATTGTGAAAACCGCTGATGCGCCCCAGCCTGCCGCAATCGCGATTGAAAGCGACATCAACCCATAAAGAAAAGGGTTGTCATGGGCCAGGTTATACAGCCACCGCTCCAATCCGACTTTCTTGACGGGGATGACCGTTGTATAAAGATCCACGATCTGGCGGCCACGGGTGAGGTAAATCTCGGCCTTGTAGTCGCCCTCGGTCAGGTTCGCAGGCAGTGGAATCAGCGTTCGAAACAGGGTTTCCTCTTCGACGAGAACGCCGGTCGGCAGTGTTTGATATAACCCCTGGCCAGCACGGATGCGGATCAACGCGCGGGTAAAGCTTTCTGCGTTTTCAATTGTCGCCCCTACAGAGCGGATCGCCCGCTGTGTGCTGATCCGGGTGTTCAGGTCTTCAGTGAATGTCAGGATTTCGGCCAACGGGCGGTTTGTTGCCACGGCATAGAAAGTTGGTGCGACATCAACATCAACGGATTGTGTATTAACCCAAATCCCGAGGCGGCGATCCTTTTTGCGCACGGTGACCGGTTCATCAGGTCCGGCAACGGTGACAATAACGCCAAGATCTTCGTCGTCAGGTGCGGGCGCATCCCTTTTGATCGCGCCAAAAATAAGTATCTCAGAGCCTTCGAAAGTCGCCGTGATGGCAACTTCGTCTCGGCTCAGGCCAAGAACGATCTCTTCGGCCTTGGCTGGCAATGCAAGCAGCATCAGGAGGGCGGCAAGACGGATCATCAGTGACCACCCCCTGCGCCCAGCGAATACAGCTCCGCCGGTGTGATCAACAGGTCGAATGCCAGCTTGCCACAAACAGCGAGAACCATGATGGCGAGCCAGATGCGCAGTTGTTCGGCTTTCATCTTAACCCCGATCCGCGTGCCGATCTGGGCGCCAACAACACCGCCGACCAGCAACAGGACAGCGAGGACCACATCCACCGTGTAGTTTGTTGTGGCGTGCAGCATCGTGGTGAAGGCGGTTACAAATATGATCTGAAAAAGCGATGTCCCGACGACCACCTTGGTTGGCATGCCGAGCAGGTAAATCATCGCAGGCACCATGATAAATCCGCCGCCGACACCCATGATGGCGGCCAGAACACCAACCGAAACGCCGACCAAAAGCGGCGGGATCACCGAAATATAGAGCCCCGATACCCGGAACTTCATTTTGAGGGGCAGGTTGTGCACCCAATTGTGTTTGCGCCGTGTGGGCACCGGGCTGCCGCCCGCTTTGTTGGCCTTTCGAATGGCCTTGAGGCTTTCGACGAACATCAACGTGCCGATCATGCCAAGAAAGACCACGTAACATAGCTGCACCAGCAGCTCGACCTGCCCCAACGCCTTGAGGTAATTGAACAGGATGATCCCAAGGCCGGACCCGAAGAGACCACCGACAAGTAACACCGTCCCCATTTTCAGATCGACGGTTTTTCGTTTCAGATGCGCCAGCACGCCTGAAAAGGATGAGGCGACGATTTGATTGGCCTCGGTCGCAACAGCTACGGCGGGTGGGATGCCGATAAAGAACAAAAGCGGCGTCATCAAAAAGCCGCCGCCGACGCCAAACATGCCAGATAATATGCCCACAATCCCGCCAAGCCCGAGGAGCAAAAAAGCGTTCACCGAAACTTCGGCGATAGGAAGATAAATCTGCATGAACTGGTCCGGGGCGCTTGTGCCGCTGGCCGCAACAAAGAACTTTCTGACGAGCCTGTCAAATGGCTGAGGTCATTTTATGCTGCAAACGCAGCATTTCCGCCACGTGGACTTATCAACTGTTAACTTTTGGACCTATTTCAGGTCGCGCAGAAATTGCCTGAGCACGGTTTCCAGCTTGGCCGCACCGATGGGCGCCATGGCCTTTGTGTGTTCATGGCTGATCGCTTCGTCGCTCATGCCCGCAGCCATATTTGTAATCGTTGAAATCGCCGCGGATTTCAGCCCAAGAAACCGGGCGAGGATCACTTCGGGCACTGTCGACATGCCAACCGCATCGGCGCCCAATGTGGCAATCGCCTTGATCTCGGCTGGCGTTTCAAATGAGGGGCCGGAATACCAGGCATAGACACCGTCGGCCATGTCGGTGCCGGTTGCATCGGCTGCGGCACGCAGGTTGGTCCTGATCTGCGGATCATATGCGTGCATCATCGGGACAAACCGGGCATCGGTCGGTTCACCGATCAACGGGTTCAGCCCGGAAAAGTTGATGTGGTCAGACAGGCACATGATTGACCCGGTGGGCATGTCAGGGCGCATTGATCCGGCTGCATTGGTGGCGATCATCATCTCGGCGCCTAATGCACGCAGCACCTCCAACGGCAGACGCATCGCATCGGCTTTGCCATGTTCGTAGTAATGCGACCGGCCACCAAAGACGGCGACGCGCGTCCCTTCCAGATCGCCGATGACAAGGTTCGGGTTATGACCCGACACACCTGCATGGGGAAACCCGGGCAGGTCGCCATAAGGGATCGCTGTTCCGTCAACGGAATTGGCAATATGGCCCAGACCGGACCCAAGGATCAGTCCAACGCGGACAGGCGCCTCGCCCACGATGGCCTTAATCTGGGCCGCGAGACCCTCAGCGTTCTTTGACATAGGGTTCGCCCCCCGCCCGTGGCGGGATCGCCTTGCCAACAAAACCGGCCAGAATCACAACCGTCAGGATATAGGGCAGCACGTCAAGGAATTGACCGTTGACTTTGAAGTTCAAGACGCCTTCGATCACGTCCGGGCGCAACGACATGGCTTGCAGGAACCCAAACAGCAGGCAGGCATAAAGCGCGTACCATGGCCGCCATTTTGCGAAAATCAGGGCGGCGAGCGCGATAAAGCCACGTCCGGCGCTCATGTCTTTGACGAAACCGGCCTGCAGGGCAGTTGCCAGATAAGCACCCGCAATACCGCATAGCACACCGCAAATCGCCACCGCGACATAGCGTAGATAGATGACTGATACGCCTGCCGTATCCACCGCAGCGGGGTTTTCACCGACGGCCCGCAGTCGCAGGCCAAACCGTGTCCGATACAGAATCCACCATGTCAGCGGCACCATCAGAATGGCGACGTAAACAAGGGGTGTATGGCCAGAGATCAGCTCATAATAGATGGGGCCAATGACCGGTACATCACGCAGGGCTTCTGCAAAGGGCAGGGTGATCGGTTCAAACCGGCCACCATCGGTTAGCTGCGGGGTTCGCCCGCCCTGGCGGAACCAGCTTTGTGCCACGACAACTGTCAAACCTGCCGCCAGAAAGTTGATGGCGACACCCGATATCAACTGGTTGCCCCGAAACGTGATCGAGGCAAGCCCATGCACGACCGACAGGGCCATTGATGCCCCGATCCCGGCCAGAAGACCAACCCAGACATTGCCGGTAACAGATGCAATGGCTGCTGACAGAAACGCGGCGGCCAGCATTTTCCCTTCCAGCCCGATATCAAAGATACCGGCACGCTCGGAATAAAGGCCCGCAAGGCAGGCCAGCAAAAGCGGCGTTGCCAGACGCATCGTGGCGTCCAGCATTTGCAGAAGGGTGGCAAAGTCCATCTTTAGGCTACTTTCTCCATCAGGAAGGGGAAGAGCGCGAAAAAGCGATCCGCCACTTCGGGGTGCGTGCGCAATGCGGCTTCGGCTTCGGCCTGCGTCATATCAACGGCCTGGGTTTTGTCCCGGCGCAGAAAAAATTGCAGCCCCAGCATTGCATCGAACCGGTCATCAGTAATGAACGGGTCATGCGGGATACGGCGCATCACCGCTTGATTAGGGCGAAAAACGCTTGCGGGTTTTTGCAACGCCAGCATCGCGTCCAGATGCGGGGGGATATCACCGCCCGGTGATTGCGCGATCACATGCCGGATCCATTGGTGGAATTCCTGCATCGTAACCATGCCTAGTGCGAGACAACTGAGCACAAAGCCCAGATCGGCACCGGTGTCATCCTCAACACCGACTTTGAATGATCCTGCCATCATTTTCTTGCTCTCCTCATTGATAGGAATAGCCGCTCAAGCGGCATGCGCACCATGTTATCCAGTGCGCCCGTGAACAGGATCACCAATGCCTGTATTACGATGATCAATTCACGGGGGATCGACGTCCATAGGGCGAGTTCTGCGCCGCCTTGATATAGAAAGCCGAAAAGAAGGGCCGCCAGAAACACCCCAAAAGGATGGCTGCGCCCCATCAGTGCGACGGCGATGCCGATAAAGCCCGCCCCCTCCACTGCGTTCAGGACCAGCCGTTCGGCCTCGCCCTGGACGTTGTTGATGGCCATCATGCCGGCAAGAGCGCCTGAGATAAGCATGGCAACCATAATGATCTTGGTCGGGCTGATGCCCGCGTATTTTGCTGCGGATTCCGAATGTCCGAATGCCCGGATTTCATAACCCAGTCGGGTCCGCCAGATCAGCGCCCAAAGGCCGAAACAGGCCGCGAGCGCGACAAAAAATGTGATATTCGCCGGAGCGCCGCGGAACAGCGTGCTTTCGCCAAAGCTGAACATGTCCTGAAAGGATGGCAGATGCGTTGCCTCGGGAAATTTGGCCGATGCGGGTTCCATCGAACCGGGCACTTTCAATGCGCCGATCAGGAAATAGTTCAGCAATGCAGCCGCGATAAAGTTGAACATGATCGTGGTGATCACGATGTGGCTGCCGCGTTTGGCCTGCAAAAAGGCCGGGATCGCCGCCCATGCGGCTCCGAAAATCGCAGCACCAATCGCCGCCCCCAGCAGGGCAAGTGACCAATGTGGCCAGGGAATATAAAGGCAGATGATGGCCACGCCAAGCCCGCCCAAAAGGGCCTGACCTTCACCGCCGATATTGAACATCCGGGCGTGAAAGGCGATGGCAACCGCCAACCCGGTAAAGATGAAGTTGGTGGCGTAATAAAGCGTGTAGCCCCAGCCATAGGTGGACCCTAGCGCGCCCTGAACCATCAGTTTGAGCGCCTCCCAGGGGTTTTCCCCGATGGCCAGAATAACAAGCGCCGACAGGATCGCCGCCAGAAATATCGAGATGAGCGGAATCAGGACTACATCGGCCCATTTTGGCATCACGTCCATGGCCTCAAACCTCCTTGCTGGCGTCACCGCCAGCATGGGCCAGATTGGCCTCAACCGCTTCGTGCAGCGATCCCTGCGGCTCGGTTGTCATCCCTGCCATAAGCAGACCAAGCTCTTTTTCGTCCGTTTCTTGAGGCATCCGCTCGCCCATCATTTTTCCGTCAAACATAACGGCGATCCGGTCAGAGAGCGACAAAATTTCCTCTAACTCCACAGAAACCAACAAAATTGCCTTGCCCTGATCCCTTAGTGCAACAATTTGCTGGTGGATGAATTCGATGGCCCCGATGTCCACGCCGCGTGTTGGTTGACCGATCAAAAGCAGGTCCGGGTTTCGCTCAATCTCGCGCGCGAGCACGATTTTCTGCTGGTTCCCACCGGAAAAATTCTTGGCCGCCAGCTTTGGATCGGGGGGGCGCACGTCGAAACGGGCCATCTTTTCCTCGGTATCCTTGCGGATGGCGGCATTGTCCATGAACAGGCTTGATCGCTGATACTCATCAGCATGATGATAGCCAAAGGCGGTGTTTTCCCATGCCGCGTAATCCATGATCAGCCCTTCGCGTTGCCGATCCTCCGGCACATGGGCAATGCCACGCAGACGGCGGCTTTGCCCGTCGGATTTCGCGCCGGTCAGGTCAATTTCCTCACCATTCACTTTGATGGATCCGGTGGCGCGTTCATAGCCGCCCAGCACTTCGAGCAATTCGGACTGGCCGTTGCCCGCAACCCCGGCGATTCCCAGAATTTCTCCCGCATGCACATCAAAGCTGACGCCTTTAAGGCGATGCACGCCCTTGTCATCGGTGACGTTCAAGTCGCGCACTTCAAGGATTTTGCGGCCGATCTGGGCCGGTGCCTTGTCAACGCGCAACAGGACCTTGCGGCCAACCATCAGTTCGGCCAGTTCTGCCGGGCTGGTATCAGTTGTTTTGACGGTCGCCGTCATCTCACCCCGTCGCATCACGCTGACGGTGTCCGTGATCTCCATAATTTCACGCAGCTTGTGGGTGATCAGGATGATCGTCTTGCCCTCGCGCTTGAGGTTCTCAAGAATGCGGAACAGGTGGTCGGCCTCTGCCGGGGTCAGCACGCCGGTGGGCTCGTCCAAGATCAGGATATCTGCCTTGCGATACAAGGCTTTGAGGATCTCGACCCGCTGCTGCATGCCGACGCCGACCTCTTCGATCAGCGCGTCGGGGTCGACGTTCAGTTCATATTCTTCTGCCAGCGATTTCAACTCGCGGCGCGCACGGGCGAGGGATGGGCGCAGCAACCCGCTATCCTCGGCCCCCAGAATGACGTTTTCGAGCACAGTGAAGTTTTCCACCAGCTTGAAATGCTGGAAAACCATGCCGATACCGGCTGCAATGGCGGCCTGGCTGTCGGGAATGGATGTTTTTTGGCCAGCGATAAAGACTTCGCCCGCATCTGCCTTGTAGAACCCGTATAGGATCGACATCAGGGTCGACTTGCCTGCGCCATTCTCTCCGATGATGCCGTGGATTGTGCCGGGCATCACCCGGATCGAGATATCCTTGTTGGCCTGTACCGGGCCAAACGCCTTTGAGATGCCTTTCAGCTCAATCGCGGGGGCTTGTTCCGTCATCCTGCATCTCCCATGCCTGCAAAGCCGATTGCCTTGGTCCGTTTTTTTGTTGTCATATTAGGTAGAGTATTGATCTGGCGCCATTTCGGCAACGGTTGTGGTATGCATGTCGGCCACACCCCATTATCCATGGTCCACTCCTCCTAAAGTGTGAGGCCGCGCCAATTGCTCGGCGCGACCCCAATTTCGTCTGCCAATCGCCGCGCTTAGAAGTCGAGCGCGGGGCAGCTTTCGTCGCTTGTGTAGTCGTGAACGCTCAATGTGCCAGCGGACATTTCGGCAGCGGCGGCATATGTCGCGGACAGCATGTCGTAGCCGACGATAGGCTCGTTATTTGCGTCCATGGCAAACCCGACACCACGATTGCCCACGCTCATGACGTTAAAGCCGGTTTCGAGATCTTCGCCTGCAAGCATCGCCTCGTAAACCGCGTTATCAACGCGCTTGAGCATGGATGTCAGAACCTGACCGGGATGCAGGTAGTTCTGGTTTGCATCAACGCCGATGGAATAGATACCTTCGTCAGCTGCGGTTTGCAGGACACCAACGCCGGTGCCACCAGCGGCCGCAAAGACAACGTCAGAACCCTGGCTGATCTGCGCCAGCGTCAGTTCGGAACCCTTCACCGGATCATTCCATGCGGCAGGTGTGGTGCCGGTCATGTTGGCAATCACGGTTGCGTCCGGGTTCACGGACTTGACGCCCTGGGCATAGCCACAGGCGAATTTCCGGATCAGTGGGATATCCATACCGCCAACAAAGGAAACAGTGCCGGTCTCAGACGCCATCGCCGCCATCATGCCAACGAGGTAAGATCCTTCATGCTCGTTGAAAACGACAGAGCGCACGTTTGGCGCATCCACAACCATGTCGATGATTGCGAATTTTGTGTCAGGATAGTCCGCAGCCACTTCGGCGAGCGGTGTCGCCCATGAAAAACCAGCCATCACAATTGGATTGGCGCCAGATTCGGCAAAACGGCGGATCGCCTGTTCACGCTGCGCATCGGACTGAATTTCAACTTCGGCATATTTGCCGCCGGTTTCGGCCGCCCAACGCTCTGCCCCGGTATAGGCGCTTTCGTTAAAGGATTTGTCGAACTTGCCGCCAAGATCGAACAAAATCGCGGGATCGGCAGCCGCGGCACCTGCCGTCAGGGCCAGTGCAGCAGAAGCGCCGAGGAATTTTTGCATAAGGGTCATATATCGTCTCCCAGGTCGTTGAACATTGGGTGACTGCGACCAATGCCAGTCACCCTTTTGAATAAAACCGAGCCGGTCGTTGCCGGTCCATCACAAGATAAGGCCCTTCCCAGCAGCGAAGATCAACCGGTTTTTGACATTTCTGGCCGGAACATGGCCGCTAATGTTCGTTATTCCGGCGCTTGACCTAGGGGCAATTCCTTGCGCAGGACCAGTGCTGCAACGGGTGCGGCGGCATTCGTCGCATAATAGCCCGGTCGGCGTCCCACCTGTTTGTAACCGGTCCTGGTATAAAGCGCCCGTGCGGCTGCGTTGTCTTCGGCCACTTCCAGAAACATTTCACAAGCCCCGTTTTGGGTCGCAATAGATTCGGCTTTGGTCAGCGCGGTTTTGGCGTGCCCCTGTCTGCGATGCGCGGGATTGGTTGCCAATGTCAGCAACTCCGCCTCATCCAATGTCACCCGGATGAGCGCAAATGCCTGCGTGTTGTGGCTAAGGAAGACGCCCTTCTGCTCCAGAAGCTGGGCAAACTCCACGGCGGACCACCCCCGGCCAGCATCGAAGGCGGCCCCATGCAAGGTTGCCAGTTCAACCGGTGTCACGACAGCAGCACCGGCGCGGGATCTTTCGGCGGGGCGGCATCGGCGCTGCGGATATAGAGCGGGGCAGGGCGGCCATGGGCCGTGCCGATCCGGGCGGCGGCAAGCCGCGCGATGGCTTCGATTGTGGGGCAGGTGGGTTGCACCATTTGATACCCTGTCAATTCAGCGACCTTAGCCGCATTTGGGCCGACAATCCGGGGGGTGAGATCGCCAAAATCGCAGGGGAACGCCTCTGCCGCCATTTCGACGAGGGCCGGAGGCGGCAAGTCGCGTTCAGGAACGAACGTCTGGATGTAGGCTCGGTCCCCGCGCGCATCGAGGCAGGAGAGGACAGCGCCATCCAAGCCGAATGTTTGGGCTTCGAGGGTCGAAACACCAATCGCCGGTTTGCCAAGCCCCAGCGCGAGCCCGCGCGCTGCACTCACCGAGATACGGATACCTGTAAAATTGCCGGGACCGATACCCACACCAATGGCATCAAGATCGCGCCAGTTCAGCCCTGCGGCAATCAGCATATTTTCAAGCATGGGCATCAGATGTTCTGCCTGCCCCCTGGCCATTTCATCAACCCGTGTGATTACCCGGTCGCCCAATAGCAAAGCGGCGGCGCAATGCGCCGCCGATGTGTCAAAGGCAATCAGCTTGGTGTCAGGCGGCAACGGGCCGCACCTCGACCACTTCGGGGATATAATGGCGCAGCAGGTTTTCGATACCCATTTTCAATGTCAGCGTTGAAGACGGGCAGCCTGCGCAGGCCCCTTGCATGTGCAGATAGACGATGCCCCGGTCAAAGCCGTGGAACGTGATATCACCACCGTCCTGTGCCACTGCCGGGCGCACCCGCGTATCCAGCAATTCTTTGATCTGATTGACAATTTCTCCATCCTCGCCGCTATGTTCCGCGTGGCCGCTGGCAGGTGTGTGATCGTCCTGCATGACCGGCTGGCCGGATTGGTAATGCTCCATGATCGCACCCAGAATGCCGGGTTTGATATGATCCCATTCCACCTGATCAGCCTTGGTCACGGTCACGAAATCGCGCCCGAAAAACACGCCCGTCACATCGCCGGATGCAAAGATGCGCTGGGCAAGAGGTGATTTTTCAGCCGCTACTGCCGTCGGGAAATCGGCGGTGCCGACTTCAAGCACGTTCTGGCCGGGCAGGAATTTCAGTGTTGCAGGGTTTGGGGTCGATTCAGTCTGGATGAACATGGGGCCAACCTTTTTTGTCAGGCTTTACATATGCGCCTGGCCATGCCGTGAGTCAAGGTTTGGAATCGTTCTAAACTGCAAAAGAGCCAGCGCGTTTTGCGCCAGCTCTTTGCGGGAGGGGAGGAAGGGTGGCTTAGTTCACGTCGAACTGCTTGGAGGCGACGACCTGACCGTCGATCTTGACCACGGCGATCACATCACGTGTCTGAGGCAGGCCTGTGTTGACGCGGACATTTGTGTTGGCACCGGCTGTCAGACGCTCGGTCCCGACCAGTTTGCCTTGCTGACCTGTGTGATAGTCGTAGATTTCCAGCACGCCAGCGCTGTCAGCGGTGATCAGGCCCAGCTCGAGCACGTCGCCGCCTTCCAGGTTCTTGCCGTTCTCGAAATAGGTGTCAGCGGCACCGGCAGTGGCGGTCACAGCGGCAGCGGCAGCAGCGAAGATGAATGTTTTAACGGACATGGTTTCGTTCCTTTATATGTGTTTGCGGTGTTGAGCAGAGCGTGTCTGCGTTCGTTTGATGAAGCTAAGATTGATGCTCTGCCCGGTGATTTGTAGGGCCGGGGCGATCACGAAAACGGTGACAATTGTGATGAGGTTTGGTGCTTGACACGCAGGAGGATTGCCCAGTGGCGGGTTACTGTGCAACAGCGCACAGAAGCGCGGGATGATCTGTGCGCAGGCTGCCCCTGGGTCAGCCCGGCACCTTTCAGCCGATCACAGATTACAGGCGCACCCAAATGCGTGAGCGGCCAATATTTTCACCCAATCGCGACCCCGTGAGGCAAATGAAACCCAAATCAATGCATTTGCCGGTTTTGAAACGCAGACGGAGTACCTCGACCAACGCATGCTGGGCCGATTCTCCGAGAGGAGCGCATTGTCCTGTCTGTCAGGTAATGGCTTCGAGCCGTTCTTTCGCCAGATCGCCGGGGACAATGGTAATCGGGATTGGCAGACTGCCTGATTGACGGCTGAGTTGCGTGACCAGAGGCCCAGGACCCTTGTTGTCGGTGCCTGCACCAAGGACCAAGACACCGATATCCGGGTCTTCATTGACCTGTGCCATGATTTCGACCAGCGGTTCACCTTCGCGGATGATCAGTTCGGGATGCACATTCTGCTTGTCGCGCATCCATTTGGCGAAGACCTCGTAATGGACCTCGATCCGTTCACGCGCCTCAGCGCGCATGATCTCGCCCACGCCGATCCAGTGGTTGAATTCATCCGGCGGGATAATCGACAAGATTGCGACCCCTCCCCCGGTATGCGCCGCCCGCATCGCGGCAAAGCGCATGGCGTTCAGGCATTCGCGGCTGTCATCAAGCACGACCAAAAACTTGCGCATCACAGTCTCCCCTATTCGCGCTGATATTGGCGTATCATCACGGGACTGGCAACGACCCTTATGACCGTCCAATGACAAGCGGGACAAGGACCGCGAGGATCAGTAACCGGAACACATGGGCGGCAGCCACGAAACCGGGATTGGCCCCAAGCGCGACGCCCATCACTGTCATGGTTTCCAGTCCGCCGGGCGCGAAAGCCACCAAAACATGTAAAAGCGGCATGTCGACAAGACCCATTGCCGCCAACGCCGCAACCAGTGTGATGGATGCCGCAAGGGTGGTGCCGGCCAGCCCCGCCTTGGCCGATTGCCGCAGGTCTTGCAGGCTGATCCCGACGAAACGCGTGCCGATCAGCGCCCCGATGGCCGCGAGCGCAGGATAGGCGATCCAATGGCTGAGCGTACCGGGGGTAAAGCCGCTGAGCCGCGCGGCAACCCCGATCACCATCCCCGCGATCAGCATAGCCGCCGGGACCCGCAACCGCATCAGTATTGGTGCCAATGCCAATGCTGCCGCAAGGCAAAGCACCGTTTGCAGCAGGGTCATTTCGGTTGTGTCATCGGGTATGATCCCGATTCCGGTTTCGATGCCCCACAGATAGGCCGCAAGCGGGACAAGCAGGGTCAGCGTCAAAAGCCGGATCGATTGCACGATGGCCACCCGCTCGGTCGGGAGTTTGAGGTCCTCGCCCAATGCAATCACGTAGCTCAGATGCCCCGGCGTGGCGGCAAGAAGGGCTGCGCGTGGTGTGGTCTGCATCATCCGCTGCATCAGCTGTTGCCCCAGCAACATCATGGCCACGATTGAAATACCCAGAATGGCAAAGGCCAGTGGCCAATTGGTAAAGGCCGCGACCGATGCCGGTGAAACAGTTGCCCCGATAGCCACACCGGCCACCAGAAACACCGCATTGCGCAGTGGCACCGGAAACCGCAGGTCCAGCCCGCAAAGCCCGCCCAACGTCGTTGCCAGCGCGGGCCCGATCAAAAGCGGGATGGGCAGGTTCAACAGGATCGCCAGCGCCGTTCCCACCCCGGTCAGAACCGCCAGAAGCACAAGCCTTGGCGCGAGCGCGAGTTGCCGGTTCAAGAGGCGCTGGCCGCCCAGTCCCAATACATATCGCGCAGCCTACGGGTGACAGGCCCGATCTGGTATTGCGTGTCCTCGAAGGCGGTAACAGGGGTGATCTTGGACATGTTGCCGGTCATGAACACCTCATCCGCTGCCTCGAAATCGGCGAAGCTGAGCACGGTTTCATGCACCTCCATCCCGTCGGTCTGCATGTTGGTGATATGGCGCGCGCGGGTGATCCCCGCCAGAAATGTGCCGTTGGCGACGGGGGTGAAGACCGCCCCGTCCTTGACCATAAAGATGTTGGCCGTTGCCGTTTCGGCCACGTTGCCCAGCGCATCCGCCACCAGCGCGTTGCCAAACCCGCGGGCGCGAACCTCGGCTAACATACGGGCATTGTTGGGATAAAGGCAGCCCGCCTTGGCGTTGACCACGGCGTCTTCCAACACCGGCCTGCGGAACCGGGTGCGCCCCAGCGTCGTGCTGGCACTGGGCGGGGCGAGGGGGATTTCCTCAAGACAGATGGCAAAGCCGGTTTCGTCCGCCAGCGGGATGATTGCCGTGCTGTCGCCATGGATCGCCCAATACATGGGCCGGATATAGACGGCGGCGTCGGGCGCGTAGGCTTTCAGCCCCTCATGCACGATGGCCACCATGTCCAGGGTGCTGACCGTGGGCGTGATCATCAGCGCCTTCGCAGAATGGTTGGCCCGTGCGCAATGTTTGTCCAGATCAGGCGTCAGCCCGCCCACGGAGCGCGCGCCGTCAAAAACGGTGGTGCCAAGCCATGATCCGTGGTCCGCCGCCCGCATGATCGGGACATCCCCGTCATGCCATGTTCCGTTGAAATAGGTGCGTATCTGCGTACCGGTTGCCATCTGCGGCCCTCCCCTGGCGGCAAACTATGCCCATGGTCTGTGAAGGTAAAGCGGGGTGCGTGTTCGATGCCGGGGAACATCGAACACGCAGCGCATGCGGTGACATATGTGACGGGAAGCGTCACCTGCTGCGACCGCGAAGCAGAGCGAATCTGATCCGCGTGGTGATGGCAGCCTGCGCCGTTTTGACGACGGTTTTGTGACAGGGGGCGCAACGTTCGGTGCCCTGCACCGGGCCGCGCAACGCCGCCGTTTCGGCAATCACCGCGAATCATGTGTTAATGCTGGGAATAGGGGCCAAAAATGGCTGTCGGCAAAGCGTCGGCGACATGTCGGCAAAACGTCGGACCCGTTTTCGCAAAATGCCCCGTTTAATGCAGCGGACGGTGCAAAGATGAAGGCGGCGTTAAGGATTGGTCAGCTTTGACCAATGCCCGGTCGGAGCCCAAGTTGCCGGATGCGGTACTCATCACGATTGACCGCTTAATCGATCCCGCAATGTGAAATGCGTTTCGACTGACGTTAGGGTCAGGACCCTGATAATATCGCTCCGACATGTGGCGATGTTGTCCGGGTATGTTCAAAGTGAAATGACCTCACCTTTCCGAACCGTGGTCGTTACCTTCAAACCCGCCAACCGCTCCGGAGCGTCAACCAGATTGCCTGAAAGGACCGCCAGATCGGCGATCTTTCCCGGCTCAATCGATCCACGATGGTCCTCTTGAAAAACCTGCCAGGCGGCGTCGATTGTCTGTGCCCGCAATGCGGAGAGGACGCTGATTTTCTGCTCGTCGCCCAATACCCGCCCGTTTGAAGTTGTACGGTTAACAGCGCAATGCGCCAGATGAAGCGGTCTTGTGGGTGTGACAGACGCGTCGTTGTGCAACGTGTAGCGGACCCCATATCGTTCCGCCGAAGCCGCAGGGGACAAACGGTTGGCGCGTTCAGGCCCCAGAAACGTGTTATAGTGCCGATCGCCCCAGAAATGGATATGGGCCGAAAAGAAACTGACCGTCATGCCAAGTTCAGCCATGCGTTCAAGCTGATCGTCGCGCAGGGTCTGGCCATGTATGATCGTGTGGCGGTGATCTGGGCGTGGATTGTCAGCCAGAGCGGCGGCCACGGCCTCAATGAACATGTCAGCCCCGGCATCGCCATTGCAGTGGCAATGGATCTGGTGACCGAGATCGTGCAGCTTCTTGACTTCGCGGCGGTGCTCTTCCTCAGAGACATAAGACATGCCGCAGGGATGTCTCATGTCGATGGGCTGGTAATAGGGTTTCGAGAGAAAGGCCGTCTGAAGCTGGAATGCCCCATCGGTGAACAGCTTGCGAGGACCGAGCGTCAAGTGCGGATTGCCCGGCCAGTCAAGCGTGTCCATCAGTCCCGGTTCAAGTTCTCCGATTGGAAGCAACATCAGGTCGATGCCCGGGTCTTCGTCGCGCCCGAGCGACGCGAAATGCTCCAGCATCACCCGAGACGACCAGGCGTTTTGCGCATAGGTCACGCCATGTGCCAGGTATTCGTCGCGGCACGCGGCGAACCCTTCCCAGAACCGCTTGCGATCAATAAGGAAATCCGTGTCCCCCATCTCTCCCATGGCGGAAAGGCCCTCGATCAGGCCGGTCAGATTGCCGTCTTCCGAGCGGCCATAGCGCCCACCCACCGGGTCCGGCGTGTTGCGAGAGATGCCACGGAGGGACAGGGCGAATGAGTTTGCGACACCGTTATGCCCCGAGGCGTGAAGCACCCAGACAGGATGGTCGGTCGATACGCTGTCCAGTTCGGCCCGCGTTGGCATCCTGCCCTCGGCGATGGCGGTGTTGTCAAAAAGAACCCCCATGACCCATTCGCCCTTGGGCGTTTCTGCAGCTTTTGCGCGCAGTCGGTCCAGCGCCGCGGCCATGTCCATGCAATCACCACGCGGTGGCGAGGAAAGATCGACACGAAACAGGGCGATGAACCCCGGATCCGGAAAGTGTCCATGCGGGTCGATAAAGGCCGGAATGAGCGTCTGGCCCTGCAGGTCGTGAAGCTGCGTGTTCCCCGGCATTTCGGCCCGCAATGTGGCCTCATCGCCAACGGAATGTATCCTATCGCCTACCGTCAACACGGATTCAGCCTGTGAATTGGTCTCATCCATCGTCAGGATGGTGCCGTTGTAGTAGAGCGTTGCAGTCATCCGGACCTCGCTATGACAACGGTGCAAGGCATCTGAGGCCATGGCCGTCTGACACCTCCCATTTGGGCGTTTGAGAACAGACATCCTGTGCAAAGGGGCAGCGCTCGCGGAACTCGCAGCCCGTGGGCCGGTTCAGCAGGCTCGGCGGTTCGCCCTTCAGCGCGATCCGCTCCAGCCGCGCGTCGGGATCGGGTTCCGGGTTCGCACTCAACAGGCAACGGGTGTAGGGGTGGCGGGGGCTATCGAAAATGTCCTCGGTCGTGCCTTCCTCAACCAGTCGGCCAAGATACATGATCCCCATGCGGTCCGCCACATGGCGCACAACGCTCAGGTTGTGGGTGATGATCACCATCGCCAGCCCAAGCCGTTCGCGCAAGTCATTGAGAAGGTTCAGAAGCTCGCCCTGCACCGATACGTCCAGCCCAGCCGTCGGCTCATCCGCCAGGATAAGCTTGGGTTCCAACGCCAACGCCCGAGCCACGCCGACCCGGCGTGCCTGACCACCCGACAATTGATAGGGGTAGCGGTTGGCAAAATGCGCCGGCAGGTTCACCATCTCCAGAAGCCGCTTGGCTTCCGCTTGAAGGTCGCGGTCCTTCATGCCCTGTATCCGGTAGGGTTCGGTGATCAGGCTGCCGATGGTCAGCCGAGGCGACAGGCTGCCGACCGGGTCCTGAAACATCATGGCGATGTTCTTGCGTAGGGGGCGGAACGACCGCTCCGGCAACCCGCGGATCTCCTGCCCGTCGAAGGTGACCGAGCCCGCCTGCGCCGGGGCCAGTCCGGCAATCGCGCGGATGACGGTGGTTTTGCCGGATCCGCTTTCACCCACCAACGCATAGGTCTCTCCGGGGGCCACATCGAAGCTGACGCCGGCCAGAACATTGACAGCTCCATAGCTGGTTTGCAGATCTGAAACGGAAAGCAAGCTCATGCCGATACCTCCTCGTGGTTCAGCCAGCAGGCAGCAAGGTGACCTTCGCCCAATCGTTCCAGCGGCGGAACCTCTTGCGCACAGCGATCCATCGCCTGATCGCAGCGGTCACGAAAGATGCAGCCGCCGGGCAGGTTGGCCAGATCGGGCACCTCGCCCGGAATTGTGGGCAATACGCGCGCGCGGGTCTTGATATGCCCCGGATCGCATTCGATCAGACGGCGGGTATATGGATGTTTCGGGTTGTGGAAAATCTCGCGGACATCGCCGCTTTCCACGACTGCCCCCGCATACATCACCACCACCCGGTCGCAGAGTTCCGCGATCACGCCCAGATGGTGCGAGATGAACAGGACCGCGCAATGCATCTCGCGCTGAAGTTCCCGCAATCGCTCGATGATCTGCACTTCAAGCGTGGCGTCGAGCGCCGTTGTCGGTTCGTCGGCAATCAGCAGATCAGGTTCCGACATAAGCGCCATGGCAATGGCGATCCGCTGGCGCATTCCGCCGGAGAATTCGTGTGGGAACTGGCTCAGTCTTGCCTCAGGATCGGGAATGCCGACGGCGCCCAGCATCTTGGCGGCTTTGGCGCGTTTCTCGGCCTTGGATGCAGAAGAACGATGCTGAATGTCCACCATCTGCTGACCCACCGACAGAACCGGGTTGTGGGTTTGCATCGGGTCCTGAAAAACGATCGAGATATCATCACCGCGCAGGTCGCGCATCTGGCGTTCGGTCGCCTGTAACAGGTTCTGCCCCTTGAACCGCACCTCACCCTGACGAAACCGCGTATTCGGCGCGGTCAGCCGCAGTATCGAAGATATCAGCGTCGATTTTCCACAGCCGCTTTCGCCGACGATGCCCACGATTTCCCCTTTGCGGACATCGAAACTGATATCGCGCAGCGCCTTCAGATCTCCGCGCTCGGTTTCGTAGTCGACGCTGAGACCGTCGATTTCCAACAAGGTCTCGGTCATCTGTTCTTCCTCAATTTGGGATCAACCACGTCGCGCAGGGATTCACCCAGGAACGTGAAGCCGAGGGTGGCTATGATGATCGGCAGGCCGCCACCAACGACAAGCCAGGGGGTCTGGCGGATCAGAGCATAGCCGTCTTTCAATAGTGCGCCCCAGCTTGGTGTGGGTGGTTTTACCCCAAGACCGAGGAAGGACAGCCCTGCCTCAAGCGCAATCACCGTCGGAATGTCCATTGCGGCCAGAACCGCCAGCACGCCAATGATGTTGGGCAACATATGCACGCCCAGAATGCGGGCCATGCTGGCCCCCATGGAGCGTTCCGCCAGAATGAATTCCGAATTGCGCAATGTGAGCGTCTGAGTGCGCGCGACCCGGCCATAGGTCGGGATCGAGGTTGCCATGACCACAAAGACCACCGTTTGCAGGCTGGGGCCGACCAGTGCGACAACAGCGAGCGCGAACATCACGGTCGGGAAGGACCGGATGGTGTCAAAAAGCAGCATCAGCATGTTGTCGAGCCATTTGGGCCCGTAACCTGCGATCATGCCCAGCGTCAGGCCAATGACCATGGCACCGAAGACGGCCGGCAGGGCGACCTTGAGCGCCACTTGCCCCCCCATGATGACACGGCTGAGTGTGTCGCGGCCTAACTGATCCGTGCCCAGCCAATGGCTGGCCGATGGGCCCTGCATCCGGTCCTGAATATTCATGGCAATTGGGTCGTAGGGAACGATCCATGCAGCGAAGATCGCGCTGAACACTATGGCGCCGACGATGATCAGCCCCATCAGTCCAAGCGGGTTCCTGGCCACTCCAGTCAGGATGATCCCGAGTTCGGAACGGGGTTTTTCGATGGTGGCGTCAGTCATGTCGATGTCCTCGCGCGTGGATCAAGCCATGCGTTAATCAGGTCAGCGAGGGCTGTTGACACAACAAACAGGCCGGTTGAGATCAGGACCGAGCCCATGACAATGGGGTAGTTGCGGGTGGTGATACTGTCGATCACAAGTTTGCCCAGGCCCGGGCGAGCAAAGACGATCTCGGCAAAAACGGCGGCGCTCAGGAGGAACCCCATACCGACGCCGATCACCGTGACGACGGGAAGAATGGCGATCCGAAGGGCATAGACCATCACGATGCGCCGTTCGGCCAGCCCAAACGCGCGAGCGGTGCGGATGTGGTTTTCGCCCAGCACCTCAAGCATCGAGGCCCGCACGAGACGGGCGATGTATCCGACCCAACTCAGCCCGATCGCAAAGGCCGGTAACACCAGATGATCCAGCCTGTCCCAGAACCCGTCGCCGACGCCGATGGCCGGGAACCATTGAAGATGGACGGCAAAGAGAAGTAACGACAAAAGGGCCACGACAAACGCCGGGGCCGCGACAAAACTCACCGAAAGGACGGCGACAGTCCGGTCGATCACTGTGTTGGGATGAGCTGCAGCATATGCCCCAAGCAGGATACCCAATGCGGCCGACCAGATGATGGAGGCAAAGATCAACTCCAGCGTGAAAGGCAGCTGCTGAAACACGATTTGCGTGACCGAGCGCCCCGAAAAGACATCGGTGCCAAGATCACCCTGAAGCATATTGCCATAGAAGATCACCAACTGTCGCCAGATTGGCTGATCCAGCGCCAGTTCCGCAGTCAACCGGGCCTGAAGTTCCGGCGTCGCGCGTGGCCCGAGCATGATCTGTACCGGATCACCGGGAACTGCGCGGATCATCAGGAACATCAAAGTTACGGCCACAAGCAGTATCAGCGCAGCCAGCGCGAACCGCCTCAGAGCAAAGCTCAGCATGGGTCTTTCCTTTCCCCAGATGGGAGATTACGTGCGGCCACCCGGAGGCAGCCGCACATCCAGGCGTGGGGAGGTCACGCCTTGCCGAAGTACCGCAGCAGCGACAGCCCGTCCGGGCGCAATGCGGGAACCACGCGTGAGGAATGCACAACCGGCGTCGCCTCGTGGGTGATAAAGCGATAGGCGCCGCTTTCTTCCATCAGATCCTGCGCGCGCTGATACATTTCAGCACGTTTTGCCGTGTCAGTTTCTGCCGAGGCTGCGGCATGAAGCTGATCGAACTCCTCGTTGCGGAAGCGCTCCCAATTCCAGATGCCTGCCTGCTCGGTGGTGAACCAGGCGGTGGCATAGGACGGATCGGGTGCCATCGAGAACCGGTTGAGCACAAGCTGCAAGTCCTCATTGTCGCCGCTGGCCCAGAAAGCCCCGGATTCAAGCACGTTGATTTCCAGCGTGATCCCGATTTGCGCCAGCATCGCCTGAATGACCTGCGCCATCGTGGTGTAGGTCGTCTTGTTCAGGATATCGAGCGACAGGGTGACATTCGTTTCGCCGGATTCTGCCAACAGCGCCATTGCCTTTTCAATGTTGGCCTGCGGTGCCACCATGCCTTGGGCGCGGTTCCCCGCCAGTCCCGGCGCGATGATGCCAGTCGAAGGTTCGGCTGCGCCAAAATAGGAAGCCTCCAGGATCGTCGGCACATCAATGGCGTGCTGGATTGCCTGACGCAGCTTTTTGTTCTGCAATTTGGGGTGATCCAGGTTCATCCCCAGCCAGACATAAAACAGCGACGGATTCTCAACGAGTGTCCCACCATTCGGCACGCCGTCACGGTAACGCGCGACCGAACCCAGAGACACGCGGGTCAGATCCAGTTCACCCGCTTCAAATGCGATCTCGGCGGTGTTTTCATCGTCGATCGGATAAATCTCGATTGTGTCCCAGGCAGGTGCATCGCCTTTCCAGTCGGGGTTGCGCTGCAGCACCGTCTTTTCCTTGGGGCTCCAGCTTGCGCGCAAGTAGGGGCCACTTTCGGCGACGGGATCAGAGCCGATCCGACCGCCTGCCGCTTCGACGGCAGCCTTCGATACGATGTTGCCTGTGATGTAAGGCAAAGCAATCGACCAGAGCGGCGCGAAAGGTTCGTTCAGAACGATTGTGCCTTCGCGTTCGCCAGTGACTTCGACATGGCTGAGCGGTCCCATATCCGGCTTGTTCGGGCTTTCGGTGGCATCCGCCACGATGCGTTCAAAGCTGAACTTCACGTCCTCGGCGGTCATCGCGCCATGGCCGTTGGTGAAACCGATATCGTCGCGCAGCGCGAATTTGACATGGGTCGGGTCGACCTGTTCGATCATCGCGGCGGCATCCAGTTGCCAGCCCCATTCGGACCCAGGTTTGTATTGGATCAGCTTATTGTAGATCGACGCGTGGATCTCTTCTTCTACCACGCCGACGCTGTGTGCCGGATCCATGTTCGGCGCGTCGCCATAGGCCCGCACCCGCAGCGTGCCGGCGTCCTGGGCAAAGGCGTGCCCGGCCCAGCCCATCGGCATTGCGGCCGCTGCGCCAAGCGCTGTCGCCCCTTTCAAAAAACTGCGGCGCCCAGTGGGTGCCTTCATCCATTCGATTTTCATGTCTCGTCTCCCTTTGGATAGTTAAAGAAGTCCACGTGGAATGGTCCTTGACCATTCCTTTGTCAGGACTTCAGTTTCATTCGGCCCTTCGGTGGCCCGTAGTTCGCGGTGCAGGTAAAAATTGATCTCGTCGCAGGACATGCGCGAATGAGTGTCAATCTGGACTTGCCAGTCATCGCGCTGGAACTCAAAGGTCCAGTCCGCGCTGAATTCCGCAGAAGCAGGATTCTCGGGATGAACTGCATAGTGCATCCTCACATCACTACCGCTGACAAGGCCATGGTAGGGATCGCGTGACATGCCGAAATCATCGAACGTATCAAGCGTTGTGTGCCCCTTATCATCCGTGCCCCGCTGCACCGAACTCAACGGTGCACGCAGCACATCCGCATTGAGCACGGGAAAGCTGTCAGGCGGTCCGGGATTGGCGGGCTCCGGCTCTACCTCGACTTGGCGCACCGGCAGGACCAATTGGCATCCGTCGCAAGCAAGCGTGATCTCAACGGGTTTCGGGGCGGGCCAGACAATCGGCCAATATGACGTTGACAGCGCCAGCCTCAAACGATGTCCCGGTTGCAGCCGATGCGCGCAGGCGTTCAGTTCGAACTCAACCTCATAGAGCTTGCCGGGTTCCAAGGCTTCAGGCGCTTCATGACCGCGGTGGTGTGTCAGATTGAAAGGTCGATAAGTGATCCGTTGCGACACCTCATCGGGCGCGACGTCACACAGCCTTGCCACCACTTGCGCGATAGGCTGATCCACGCGGAACGCAAGTTTCAGGCGTGGGCGGCCGACAATCTCAAGCGCGGCGGGCAGCTCCACATCAAAGCATGTTGATAGCGCGTCGTCGTGTTGCTGGTCCTTGGGCAATTCATTGTCGATCCGCATCCCGGCGCAGAAATACCCACTGGCCGCGCCGAGGTCAGCGGGGGTGGAAATCCGAACATCGGCAACTTCGGGTTCCACGCAAAGCGCACGTTTGCCCAGATAATAGCTGTGTTCTTGAATGTTTTCCGAAGGCCAGACGTCCTCGGCCACCCACCGCCCTTTGCGCGGCTTGTTCTTGCTGGACGGATCGTCATGTTCCTGCACGAATGTCCTGAAATCGGGCAGCATTTCGGCACCGTTCAATTCGCCCTTCAGCCATCGGTCGAACCATCCCAATATCTCGGAATGGGCATCTGCGGCCGCGATTTTGGAGATATGCGGATAGCGATGCTCCCACGGGCCGATCAGCGCTTTTGTCGGAGAACTCAGCTTTTCCACCAATGTCAAAGGCGTATTGACATAAGCATCCGCCCAACCGGTGATCGCCAGAACCGGCACCTCGATCCGGGTCCAGTCCTCGCAAACCGACCCATGTTCCCAGAACTTGTCACGGGTTGGATGCGCCAGCCAATCGGCCGCCAGATCCGGCAAGTTCTCCATTCGCGCGATCCAGTCCTCGCGCCAGTCAGGCCGCAATTCAGGGTCCGCAGGGCGCGACAGATAGGCGAACATCTGTGCCGCCCAATTGGCATTGTCGCTTAGCAGACAGCCGCCCATGAAATGAATGTCGTCAGCATAGCGGTCGGTGGTCGAGGCGATGCTCACCACAGCTTTCAGTTCAGGTGGGCGGCGATAGGCCAGTTGCAAGCCGTTGAACCCACCCCAGCTGATCCCGATCATTCCGACGTTGCCGTCACACCAGTCCTGCGCTGCGATCCACGCCAGCACCGCTTCGCCGTCCGACAACTCCTGCTCAGAGTATTCGTCGTCAAAGCGCCCTTCGCTGTCGCCGGTTCCGGCGATGTCGACACGCACACAGGCGTAGCCATTCGCGGCAAACACCCGATGCGTGGTTTCGTCGCGTGGGGCCGTGCCGTCACGCTTGCGATAGGGGAGGTATTCTAGAATTGCCGGCGCGGGTTCTTTGACATTGGGGAGCCAGATCCGGGCAGCCAGCCTTCGCCCGTCGGGCAGAACGATCCATTCGTTCTCGATCATATTGATGCTGTCCAGCACGCTTCCACCACCCGCAAGTTGCAAGCACAGCGTGGCGCAGTTTGGACATTCTACCAAGTAAGCGACTTTACACTATTGTACGCAAATGTAAGCATATTGGCGAACAGTTGCGAAGGAATTTGCAGAATGTCAGAAAATTTCTCGCGAAACCTCAGGTCGCTGTGTGCAGACTATGGCAGTATCGCCCAGGTCTGCCGCGACATTGGTCTGAACCGCCAGCAGTTCAATCGCTATCTGAACGGCGGCGGTATGCCGTCCGCCCACAACCTGCGGCGCATTGCGCAGCATTTCAATGTCAGCGAAGAGGATCTGGACGCTGATGGCGCAGCCTTCGCGGCAAAGCGTACCCGCCTGCAAAATCCAACCAGAAAGGGACCCGCGGGCCTTCTCTCCAGCATATTCGAAAATCAGGCCGGACCCTTGCGGCGTTACCTGGGCTTTTATCACGGTCACTTCATGACGCCCACTTGGGAAGACAAGATCATGCGCACGCTGATCTGGTTGCGCGAGGAAGGCGGTTACATCGTGTCCCATACCTTCGAGCGCGCGCTGAGCGAAGACGAAAGCATCGTTCAAAAGACCAAATATGCAGGACTCGCGGCCTACAAAGGCAATCGGATTTATCTCCTGGAAAGCGCAAACAGCGAGGACGGCTTTCTGTCTGAATCGATCCTTTTTCCCGCGCACCGGCAACAGATCAGATACCTGAACGGCATGACGATGGGTGTCGCCACACGACCGCGCATGGCGCCGTATGCATCGGCCACAATCTGGAAAAAACTACCCGAGAGAATCTCGACCCGCGAAGCGCTTAGGCAGACGGGGATCTTTTCGTTTCAAGACACGAGGATCGACTTGATTGTCCGAAAGCAACTCAAGGACGGTCTCGGCGAACAATGAAGATTCCATAAGGCGATTTGCAGCGTGCAAGCGGATGTTCGTTTTGAAGCAGTCAAGCCGGCCAAAGTGGACCTTTTATTGTTGGGCGGCGCCGGTTGGGTCCCTACCAGCTGTTCAGGTCGACCCAAAGCCAAAGGACCAGCCCCCAGATGATCCCCGCCGCCAGCATGCCGATACCCGCCCAGGCGACGTAGTCCCATTCATTGGTAATGCCCCACCCCGTCAGCATCCCGCCCCCCGCGATGAGGATAATCGGCATAAGCAGACTGACGATAAACCGAACGAATGACTTCATTTATTATCTGCTCCCGGTGGATTGCCGATGACCGTAATGTACTGGTTTCGTTTTGCAACTATTGCATGATCGGCTGACTTTCGTGAAAACTTACCGGATTGACCGAAGGACGCCCGATATGCCGAAATTCTGTGCCAACCTGACATGGCTCTTTACCGAATTGCCGTTCATCGAACGTTTTGCCGCCGCCAAGGAGGCCGGGTTTGATGCGGTGGAGGTGCTGTCCCCCTATGATGTCAACGCGCAGGACATCGTCAACGAATTGGCCCGCTATGAGCAGAGCATGGCGCTGATCAATTGCCCGCCCCCGAACTATACCGGCGGCGATCCGGGTTGGGCGGCTGTGCCTGATCTGCAAGCCCGGTTTCGCCGCGACTTTCCTCGTGCCGCCCGCTATGCCCGCACCCTGCATGCCCGCCACCTGCATGTCATGGCGGGTGAGGCGTCGGGCGATGAGGCCAAGGCGATGCTGATCGAGAACCTCCGCTGGGCCGCTGCCGAGGCCCCGCAACAAAGCCTGACGATCGAGCCGCTGAACCCGGCCGACAAGCTCGGATATTTCCTGTCCGACTTCTATCTGGCCCGCGAGGTGATTGAGGCAGTGAATGCCCCGAATCTCCGGTTGCAGTTTGATGCCTATCACGCCGCCCGCATTCATGGTGATCCCATCGCCCTCTGGGCCGAGATGCGTGACATCACCACCCATGTGCAGATCGCCCAGCCCCCGGACCGGTCTGAGCCTGACAAGGGTGAGATCGACTATCCCGCCTTCTTTGCAGCGCTTGATGCCGATGGCTATGACGGCTGGGTTTCTGCCGAATACAAACCTCGCAACGATACCCACGCGGGCCTTGGCTGGCTGCCAAATGCCGGCTCCTGAAATCATGCTGACATAACGCTGTCAGCAGGGGTATGATTAAAGCGGCTCATCAACCGATCAATCAAGGAGATGGAAAGATGAGCGGACGCAATATTATCGTTTGGGGTGAAATTCCGGTGACGGATATGGAAAAGTCGGTGGCCTTTTACAACAAGGTTTTTGGCTATGAGATGACAATCGACAATTCCGGCCCCAATCCGATGGCGGTGCTGGGCGGGTCAATGGACGATGCCGGTGGCCATCTTTATCCCGGCACACCTGCGCCGGATGGTGGCAACACGATCCATCTGGGTCTGGAAGACAGTCTGGAAGCCGGCATGGAGCGCTGCAAAACCGCCGGGGGTGAGATTGTCGGCGATGTGATCGCCATGCCCTTTGGCCGCTTTGCCTATGCCAAGGATCCCGATGGCAATTCGATTGGCCTGTTCGAGGCGGCCAAATAATGCGCCGCGCCGACCGTCTGTTCCAGATATTGCAATATCTGCGTGGCGGTCGGCTGACCACGGCGGCCCAGCTGGCCGAAAAGCTGGAGGTGACGCCGCGCACGATTTATCGTGACGTGGCGCATCTGATCGGCTCCGGCGTTCCGATTGAGGGTGAGGCGGGCGTCGGATATCTGATGCGCGACGGCTATGACCTGCCGCCGCTGATGTTCACCCATGATGAGATGGTGGCCCTTGTGGCCGGTGCCCGCATTCTGCAAAGCTGGGGCGGCTCCAAAATGGCGGCCTCTGCCCAGGAGGCGATGGTCAAGATTGACGCTGTGCTGCCGGAAGAGGCGCGTGAACGGGTTGGTCATATCAGTATTCACGCGATCCAGACCCCTTGGCAGGGCGGCAATTGGCGCTGCTATCTGGACCAAGTCGAGGCCGCATCCGAAAGCCTGACCCGCTTGCATATTGCCTATCAGGATGAGGCGGGTGAGGCGACGGAGCGTGTTGTCCGCCCCTTGGGCGTCTGGTTCTGGGGCAAGGTCTGGACGGCGGTGTGCTGGTGCGAGTTGCGCGATGATTTCCGGATGTTCCGGCTGGACCGGGTGGCAGCGCTGACAGAACTGGACCGCTATCGCCCTGTGAAAGGGCAGACATTGCGCGATTTCATCGCGCAGGAGGCGTATTGTCGGTAGACGGCAAATGGTGTTTGGCAATGTGGGTTTCACCCACCCTACGACAGTGTGTAGGGTGGGTGAAACCCACGCTTACCGCGACAGGCTTTGTGCCAGCCGCATCAGTTGCACCGCTTCGGTCCGATAGCCGAACGGGTCTTCGCCCCGGTTTGCATTGGCCAACGCGATGGCGTCATCATAGCCCCAATCGCCAAGGTATGTGTCATCACGCAGAAGCTGTCCGAAACCGGCGATGGCGGCGGCGAAGTTCGCCTCTGTTCCCGGGATGGATTGCCCGATGATCGGGGTTTCGATCAACTGGCTGACCGAGGCCCCGGGTTCCTTGTAGCGCAGTTTGACATAGCCCAGCTCATCCGAGCTGGCGGCCACCGTGTTGGGCGCGTAGCGCAGCGGGTCGCTGAGTTGCGCGGGGCTGCCCACGGGGATGATTTCGTAGATCGCCGTGACCGAATGGCCCGCGCCCAATTCGCCCGCATCCACCTTGTCATTGTTGAAATCCTCGCGGTTTAGGCTGCGGGTTTCATAGCCGATCAGCCGGTATTCGGCGATTTGGACGGGGTTGAATTCGACCTGCACTTTCACATCACCTGCGATGGGGAAAAGCGCGCCGGTGAGTTGATCCACCAGCACCTTCTGTGCCTCGGACAGCGTGTCGATATAGGCTGCCGTCCCGTTGCCGTTCTGCGCCAGCGCCTGCATGGTGGCATCGTCCAGATTGCCGCGTCCGAAGCCGAGGACGGAGAGATATGTACCGGTGTCCCGCTTGTCGGCGATGAAATCCTTCAGCGCGTCGGGGTTGCTGAGCCCGACGTTGAAATCCCCATCGGTGGCAAGGATGATGCGGCTGACCTGACCGTCCTCTTTCATCGTCTCCGCCACGGCATAGGCCTGTTGCAGCCCGCCTTGGCCATTGGTGGATCCGCCCGCGCCAAGCGATTGGATCGCCTGCAGGATCGTTGTCCGTTCGGATGCTGCGGTGGGGGCGAGGACCTGACCGGCGCTGCCTGCATATTCGACGATGGCCACCTCATCCTCTGGCCGGAGTTGGTCGAGCATCAGCCGGAAGGATTGCTTCAGGAGTGGTAATTTGGTCGGGTCGTCCATGGAGCCGGATGTGTCGATCAGGAAGACGAGGTTCAGCGGTGGCCGGTCGTCCAGCGCGGGCATCTCGCCTTGCAGAGCGATATGGACCAGTTGCGTGTCGACGTTCCACGGGGTCTGGAACGTGCTGATTGTGGGCCGAAATGGCGCCTCGCCTGGGTCGGGGGCCGGGTAGGCGTAGGGGAAGTAATTGATCATCTCCTCGATCCGGACGGCCTGTGATGGGGGCAGTTGGCCACGGGTCAGAGAGGAACGGACGACACTGTAAGCCGCCGTGTCCACGTCAATGGAGAAGGTGGAGACGGGTTCTTCGGAGGTGATTTTCAAGTCGTTGGGGGCCTCTGTTGGGAAGGCTTCGGTGTTGGGTTCCGGTGCTAAGATGATATCGGGCAGGGCCGCGCGGGTTGTTGATTTCAGTCCCTGTTCAGTTGAGTCAGCAACCCCGTCGGTAGCAGCATTCACAATACGTCGCGGCTGCTGTGGTGCGGTGCTTTCGGGTGCTGGTGTGGCTGCAATGCTTGCTTGTGGACGTGCGGGGGCGATTTCGGCTTCAAATGCTTCATCTGCCTGATAGGCGATGATATCATCCAGTGTCTGCAAAGCGTCGCCCTCGGTCACCTCTGGTGAGTTGGTACCCAATTGCGGCACCGCTTCGGCGATAGGACCGGTCGTTGATTGCGCGGGCGCGGGCGGTGCAACAGCGATTATCTCGTCGATGGGCTGTGGGTTACTATCAGCCGACGCAACCGGCTCGCGACGCGCCTCCAGCTCGGATGGAATGGTCGTTTCTGTGAGATTGTGCTGGGCTTCGCTCGCGAGATTTTCGACCCCTGTACCCGGTGCCAGCAAATCCTGCCCTTGTGGTGTCAGAAACAGAAAGCCGCAGGCGACGAGCGCGGTTGTGGTTGTCAGTGCCCCTTTTGAGGTCAGCGTGTTCAGCATGGTCTTTACTCCTGTCCAGAGGCCCTTTGCCTCGGTTGCAGGAGTGGGACGCGCGGTCTGCCGCGATCCTTGGAGGTCTTCGAAGTTTTTCTGCGCCAAGCCGAGATTTTCCGCCCGCCGTGCCGCATCGGGCCGGGGTGTTGCCTCATCCATCATGGCCTTGAGGTCGCTGAGGTCATCATTCATGCCACGTCCTCCTTTTCCTTGATCGCCCGCAGGGCTTTTTTGGCTTCGGATATCCGCCAGCTGATGGTGCCTTCTGACACGCCAAGGATGTCGGCGGCCTGTGCATGGGTCATATCGTCCAGCACAAGGGCAAGTGTATCGCGCAGGTCATCGGTCAGTTGGTTCATGGCGGCGGTCAGCCAGTCGATTTGGTCGTTCGTGTCGCGGTTGGCAGCAGTCCGGTTCGTCTCCCAATCGCCCCAGCCCTCGGTTGCTTTTCTATAGGTGGCGCGTTTGCGCCTGCGATCATGTGCGGCGTTCACTGCGACGCGGTAGAGCCATGTGGTGACCTTTGCCCGCCGCTGATAGCTGGCAAGCTTGGCGGGCAGGGCGGCGCAGATATCCTGTGTCAGATCCTCTGCCTCTGCCCGCGCACCGGTCAGACGGAAGCAAAAGGCAAACAGCCGGTCATAATGGCGATCAAGCAGGCTGGCGAAGGCCACACCATCGCCATGGGCCGCCGCAGCTGCAAGATCTTCATCGCTTGTTGTCATGCG
Source organism: uncultured Paracoccaceae bacterium (assembly GCA_947500055.1). Lineage (GTDB taxonomy): Bacteria > Pseudomonadota > Alphaproteobacteria > Rhodobacterales > Rhodobacteraceae > Yoonia. The sequence goes on along the minus strand of CANMQO010000008.1, from coordinate 205,090 downwards.
CATCACATTTGGTTGGACGCGGCTGGTTCGTCAATCCTTGGGGCGGTGCGCGATTTTTTTGGTGAGGGGTGGTTTGAGCCCACTCTGCCAAAATGCTTGAAGGCAGTGAATGTCTGCTTCACTGTGTTTCCTGACAGGTGAAAGAATTCGTAGACGGACTTGCCAAGCGTTTGTAGACGTGAGCTTTGAAAAGTTCTCCGGGCTACGGGCATCTGCGGAGAGAGCATGACTTCCCTGCATAATTATATATCCAACAACAGTCGGCCCACTAGAAGTGGGTGTTGCATCAGTTACACTTGGATGGAAACAGTTCGCAGGAAGCGGGTGTCGGACCAACGCGGACAACGGTTAGGATCGACAAAGTTGTAAATGGGTCGGCGCCAAACAAAACGTTCCGCAAGCTGATTTGCACAAACTCATCGTCGACAGCCTTTGTCGCCCAACCACTTGATCGATTGGTCACTACTTCTGCCAATCCGTGTGATCTGAAACTTCCATCAATCTCAATTTTCTCGTTCCACTCAACAACGTTATGATCCACCGGACTTTTGAGTGACATTGCCGAGCAAAGTCGCGTTTCTTCTACTCTCATATCGACAATGAACCATTGACCATCTTCGGACGCCCAAACGGCTTCAGGCAAATCAGACCAGCCCAAGCTTCCACCCAACTGTACGACTTGTTCTTCGCTAAACTCAAAGAGGTTTGTGCGAGGGATTTGGGTGCCTTCGACGGCTTGCTCGACGCAATAGGCCCAAAACCCCTCGAACATTGACTGACCTTGCGCAAAAAGCGGCCTGCTCTCAATAGCGAAGACCAAAGCGAATGCGACAAAGAGAGGCGTATTGCACCTGCATGAAAATTTAGACAACGTGATACTCCGTCCAAAAACGCAAAGTAGATTTAGCCCTGAATGACAATAATTCGGGCTGGTATGGTACGATTCTTGGTTACTCGACACTTCCCGCAAACGACCTACCTTTGGGCCGTTCTTCAAGGCGATAATCTCGCAAAGCTGACATTCGCACGACCGCAGCGAATGCTCACTTTGTCCCGCCCAGTCACCATTGGCCCCCGTCGCACTCTGGCTTTGCTCCGGACGCCATCTCAACCCATGCTGATCGGGCGGGATCCTGCCCTGACGTGGTTTTGTGCACGTGATCTTGAAACAGGCAGGGGGCCGTCGCTCGTCAAACCCCGGTGCAGATATACTTCATCTCCAGATAATCTTCGATCCCGTGATGTGATCCTTCGCGGCCCAGCCCGGATTGTTTGACCCCGCCGAACGGGGCCACCTCGGTTGAGATGATGCCGGTATTCACGCCCACGATCCCGTATTCCAGCGCTTCGGCGACTTTGGTCACCCGGCTGAGGTCATTGGCGTAGAAATAGCTGGCCAGCCCGAAAATCGTGTCATTAGCCTGTGCGATCACGTCATCCTCATCCTCGAATTTGAAGAGCGGGGCGAAGGGACCGAAGGTTTCATCGGTGCTGACGACCATGTCCTTGGTGGCGTTGGTGATGATCGTGGGTTCAAAGAACTGCCCCCCCAAATCATGCGGTTTGCCCCCGGTCAGGACTTCGCCGCCTTTGGACAGGGCATCTTTGAGATGCGATTTTACCTTGTCCACCGCTTTTGGTTCGATCAGTGGGCCCAGGGTTGTACCATCAGTCATCCCGTCCCCGACCTTGAGCGCTTCGACGGCGGTTTTGAACTTTGCAGCGAAGGCATCATAGACCCCGGCCTGCACGTAAATCCGGTTCGCACAGACGCAGGTCTGCCCGTTATTGCGGAATTTGCAAGCAATGGCCCCTTCGACGGCGGCATCCAGATCGGCATCGTCAAACACGATGAACGGGGCGTTGCCCCCCAATTCCATGGAGCATTTCATGACCTGATCGGCCGCTTGCCGCAGCAGGATGCGCCCCACTTGCGTCGACCCGGTAAAGGTCAGTTTCCGCACGGTGTGATTTTCGCAGAACTCCTTGCCGATGGCCGAGGAATCGCTGGAGGTGATGACCGAGAAGAGGCCCGACGGCACGCCTGCTTCCTCGGCCAGCTTTGCCATGGCGAGCGCGGACAGCGGGGTCAGCTCAGAAGGTTTGATCACAAATGCGCAGCCTGCCGCCAATGCGGGCGCGACCTTGCGGGCGATCATCGCGTTTGGGAAGTTCCAGGGGGTGATACCCGCAGCGACCCCGATCGGTTGCTTGATTACCGTGATGCGCTTGTCCGCCATATGGCCGGGGACGGTTTCACCATAAATCCGCTTGGCCTCTTCGGCGAACCATTCGACGAAGGAGGCGCCATAGCCGACTTCGCCGCGCGCTTCGGCCAGTGGTTTGCCCTGCTCAGCTGTCATGATGATGGCGAGGTCTTCGGTATTGGCGATCAGCAGGTCAAACCATTTGCGCAGGATATTGGCCCGGGTTTTGGCGGTTTGGGCGGCCCAGTCCTTTTGGGCTTTCCGGGCTGCTTCGATGGCGCGCGCCGTTTCGGCACGCCCCAAATCAGGGACCGTGGCAATCACATCGCCGCGCGCCGGATTGGTGACATCGAGTGTGGCCCCATCGTCGGCGCCGATCCATGCACCGGCGACCAAAGTGGTGTCACAAACCAGATCAGGACGTGACAGCATGGATGTCAGGTTGGTTTTGTCGTCAAGCATGGTAGCCTCCCTTAGCCGTTGCGCTATCTGCCTGTAAAACTGCGCCGACGTAAAGGGGGACATATGGAATTAGACGATGCCTATGCCAATGGTGCTTATATTCCGGGCGCTGCGGATTATCCGGAGAAATGGGCGAACCTCGCCGCGACCTTTCGCGAAGGGGCGTTATGCGAGCTGGATTTGCCTTATGGCGAAAGCCCCCGCCAGCGGTTTGATATCTTTCATCCCCAAAGGCTCGCCAAAGGTGTCGTGATCTTTGTGCATGGCGGTTACTGGCTGAATTTTGACAAATCCTTTTGGTCGCATCTGGCGGCTGGTCCTCTGGCCCATGGCTGGTGCGTGGCGATGCCGTCCTATGACTTGTGCCCCGAAGTGCGGATCGGGCAGATCGTTGCGCAAGTCGGGCAGGCGATTGCAGCCATCGCGGCCCGGACTGTTGGTCCGATCCGGTTATGTGGCCATTCGGCCGGAGGGCATCTGGTTGCCCGTCAGGCCTATGCCGATCGGGTAGAGAAGGTGGTACCGGTTTCCCCGGTGGCTGATTTGGCCCCGCTGATGAAAACCAGCATGAACAAGGGTTTGCGGATTGATGCGGATGAGGCATTGGCCGAAAGCCCGGTGCATCTGCCACCCCCGGCCTGCTCGGTGACCGTGTGGGTCGGGGCCAAGGAGCGCCCCGTGTTCTTGGAGCAGGCGCAGGCGCTGACCGACGCATGGGGATGTGCGCAGGTGATCGCGCCCGGTTTGCATCATTTCAATGTGGTTGAGGCGTTTGCTGATCCTCAGTCGCCATTGACCACGGCTTTGGTCAGCTGATCGGGTGATTGACCTGTGTAGTGTATTGCGCGCCAGCCCGCCTGTTGTGCGGCTTCGACATTCGCTGCGGTGTCGTCGATGAGGATAAGTTGTGATACGTTCTGCCGCTCACGGGTTGCGATTTTGTCAAAGAACACGCGGTCCGGTTTGGCGACACCAAGTGCCGCCGAGTAATAGATTCCGTCCACATGATCACAAAGTCCAAGGTCTTGCATCAGGTAATCTGCTCTTTCATGATCTTGGTTCGTTGCCAGCATCACCCGTGATCCGCGTTGTCTTTGGCAGTCCAACCATCTGATCATTTCAGTGTTTTTGTATGCATCGTTCGCGAACCAGTAATCGCGTAACTCAGTGGCAGTGATACTGCTTCCCATCACTTTGAGCGCCTGGTCAAGCCGTGGTAACAACGCGTCTTTGCCGGTCACGATATCCGACCAGTAGGGCGCGAAAAAATGTGCCTGCAGTGCAGCCTTATCGAAGCCGAATGTTTTTTGAAGATCTGTCGCCCAAGGGGTCCGTTCCGCGTCGCGCCCGATGATCAACACCCCGTCCACATCGACAAGCAGCACCGGTCTTTTCTGCATAGAACCAGTCATTCCTTCACCGCATCGGATCGAACTGTGCATCGTCGAGTGTGCAATCTCGCACGACGTCACTGCCGCAAAGCCTCGGGCTTAGGTCGCGGTCCATGCAGATGCGTGCTTCCTGAATATACCCTTGTTTGCAGGTGATGGTGATGTGATCGGGCATCAGGTTTGGGTTGTCGCGTATGAAAGCCTCTTCAATGACGGATGCGGGCAGCGTCACTGGATTGTCCAGCTTGCGGAAAACCTCGGGCCGGGTGATTTGTCCATATGCCGCGCGCGACAAGGCGTAGTAGTCATCAGGTGACAACCCGGTGCAGACGCCGTGTTTGCGCCATTGATGCCAGGCCAGACCGGAGGTGCCCATGATATCGGCCATCGCGGCAGTATCGCTGCGGCTTGGCGGGGCAAAGCTGGTCCGGCAATTGGCCGGGTAGCCGCTTTCATATTGTGGCCAGAGTCCGTGCAGGATCCAGCCATGATCCTTTTCGGCGTCGCATTGCTGAGATCGCCGCGCGTCCCCTTCCAGCGCGCACCAATTGGCCGACCATGACAGGGACAGCACGTAGTAGTCGAACTCTCCCGCGATATCCTGCGCCATTGCGGGTGATGTCCAAAGGGCGAAAAGGGCAAGGAGACGGCGCATTTTTGATCTTTCATATCGGTGTTTGGGCCCTTATATAGGCGTCAAGTTCCCTGACAATGCGAACCCGGCCCGATACGCGGTCTGCCCAGTTGGAAGGGCGCGGGAGAGCTTTGTCTGCAGATCAGGAGAGATGCGATGTCTAATACACCGATTATGGCCAAGGCGACCGCTGTCTGGCTATGTGACAATACAACAATCACCTTCAAGCAGATCGCCGATTTCTGCGGCCTGCATGAGCTGGAGGTCCAGGGGATCGCCGATGGCGACGTGGCTGCGGGGGTCAAGGGCTTCGACCCGATTGCCAACAAGCAGTTGACCCAGGACGAGATTACAAAGGCCGAAGAAAACCCGCTGCATAAACTGAAACTGCTGTATAATCCCGCCTCTGCCGGTGAGGAAAAGCGCCGTGGCCCCCGCTATACCCCCCTGTCCAAGCGACAGGATCGTCCGGCCTCGATCTATTGGCTGGTGAAGTTCCATCCTGAATTATCTGATGGCCAGATTTCCAAACTGGTGGGCACAACCAAGCCGACCATTCAGGCGATCCGCGAGCGTACCCATTGGAACATCAACAATATCGATCCGATTGATCCTGTTGCCCTTGGCCTGTGCAAACAGTCCGAACTGGATGCTGCCGTGCAAAAAGCCAATGCCAAGAAGGCCAAGGAAGGCACCGTCATGTCCGATGATGAGCGCCGCAAGCTGGTCAGCACCGAACAATCCCTGATCATGGAGCCCGAGCCCAAGATGCCCGCCGCCATGGCCGGGCTTGAAACATTCAGCCTGTCCGACCCGCGCGGCGATGAGGATGAAGAGGATGACAATCGCGACGTCAGCGATGCCGACAGCTTCTTTAACCTGCCCGACGATGATGACGATAAGCAGGACGATTGATTGTGAAAGGCCCGGTGCAACGCTCCGGGCCTTTTCATTTTTGCGATAGCCGCCCCAATGGCGACAGCATCGTGCCGCAGACGATAGCGGTCAGCAGCTTTGGCCCCGGCGGGATTTGGGAAATCGGATAGAGTACCCGATCGCGCAGGACTGGCAGCCAGCGGCTGTCTGATTGGTATTGCGGGGTGAAAACCGCGCTCATCACCTGATAGGCCATCACGTGCCAGCGCCGTGCTTTGGAGTAGAGTGCCAAGGCGGCATCGCCCTCAGCCTGACCCAAAGCGGTGGCCAGAGCCATGGCATCCAGCAGTGCCATATTGGCCCCTTGCCCCAATTGCGGGCTGGCCCGGTGGGCGGCATCCCCGATATGTACCAGACCGGGCGACCAGGGTTGGCGCATCGTCCCGTGGCTGTAGCGCGCCATGGTCATTTGTGCCGGATTGGTGATCTGTTCGGCGAAAGGGGCGAAGGCGGGCCAAAGCGCTGTTGCCTCGGCCTTCCATACCTCCAGACCCGCCTGTTCCCATTTGGCATATGTATCGCGCGGAATGGACCAGAAGATCGCGGCTTTTTGCCGATCATCACCGGGCAGTTTGCCGATGGGCAGCGCCCCGATCATCCGGTCCGCCTTGCGGTAGGCTTGCGTCAGTTGGGTCAGCGGCAGGTCGGTGTCCGGCCAATCGACCGTGCCCCAGATCGCGCCATAGGGCAGGGCGCGCGCGTTCAGCGGGGAAAGCGGGGATTGCGCCCCTGCCGCATCGATAATCAGGTCAAACGGGCCGGGCTTGTCGCCGTTTGCAAGGAGAAGGTACTGCCGATCGCGCCCGGTCACCCGGCTGCCCGGATGGATGGCGATATCGCGGGCGGAGGCTGCGGCATGGATCGCGTCAAACAGGCTCGCGCGGTGGATGCCAAGGCCGTAACGCCCGCCATCGGCCCGGTCATACCAGACATTCAGAACCTTGCGCCCGTGATCGACCTCATGCCCCAGCATCCGCTTGATCGGGTTGCCCAGAGCGCGCGCGCGGTCGCCCGCGCCAATCTGGTCAAGCACGGCCTGACCAACCGGCTGGATCACAAGGCCCGAACCAACAGGTTTGGGGTTGTCGAATTGATCAAAGACGCTGACCCGGTGCCCCTGATCGGCCAGCAAGGCCGCGACGGTCAGCCCGCCGATCCCCGCACCCGCGATGGCGATATTCTGTCTGCCCTGCACCTGTTTACCCTGCTTCAACCGGCCCCCGCGCCTTCGCTAGCGCAATTTGCTGTCGCAGCGCAATGCGCGGTCTTTACCCCGCTTGCATCGCTGCCTATAAGCGCGCGCATGATGTACCGGATGATCATAGCTATTATCTGCCCGGCGGTCTGAACCATAGGCCAGCCGGGAAAAGGTGTCTGCGTGCGCGCACCGCTTCTTCTTTCGTTATCCCGACATGTAAAGGACGCCCCCGATGTGCGCCGAGACCACCGACTATAAAGACACCCTGAACCTGCCCCGCACTGATTTTCCGATGCGGGCCGGATTGCCCAAACGTGAACCCGATTGGCTGGCGCGCTGGGCGCAGATTGGCGTCTATGACAAGCTGCGCGAAAGGGCGGAGGGGCGCAAACCCTTCACCCTGCATGACGGCCCGCCCTATGCGAATGGCCACCTGCATATCGGGCACGCGCTGAACAAGATCCTCAAGGACATGGTTGTGCGCAGCCGCCAGATGATGGGTTATGACGCCCGGTATGTCCCCGGCTGGGATTGTCACGGGTTGCCTATCGAATGGAAGATCGAGGAGCAGTACCGCGCCAAGGGCCGCAACAAGGACGATGTGGACGTGGTTGATTTCCGGCAGGAATGCCGCAAGTTCGCCGAAGGCTGGGTGGAGATCCAGCGCGAGGAATTCAAGCGGTTGGGTGTGACCGGCAACTGGGATGAGCCGTATCTGACGATGAATTTCCACGCCGAACGTGTGATCGCCGAGGAATTCCAGAAGTTTCTGATGAACGGCACGCTCTATCAGGGCTCCAAACCCGTGATGTGGTCACCGGTGGAAAAGACCGCACTGGCGGAGGCGGAGGTGGAGTATCACGACCGCCAGACGGATGCGATCTGGGTGAAGTTTCCGGTTAAACGCGGTGCGTTGGCAGAAATCGTGCGAACAGGTGCCGAAGACATCGGCTTCTTTGGTTCGGACGGGAAAGCTACAAGTCTCAGCGAAAGCTTGAGGAATGCGTCCGTTCTCATTTTCACGACAACCCCTTGGACAATACCGCAGAACAGAGCCATCTGTTACGGACCGGATATTGCCTACGGACTTTACGAGATCACGGGCACCCCTGAAGAGTGCTGGGTGAGTGTTGGCGACAAATACATCGTTGCCGACGCGTTGGCCGATGACGTCATGACGACGGCGCGTCTGGAAGCCGGTATGTACAAGCGTCTGTGCGACGTGAGTTCCGAGGCATTGTCGGCATTGGTCTGCGCTCACCCCCTAGCCGAAGCCGATGCCGAATGGGATTTCGACGTCCCGCTGCTGCCCGGTGATCACGTTACTGATGATGCGGGCACCGGGCTGGTCCACACCGCCCCGTCCCACGGTGATGATGACTACGCCATCGGGGTCAAGCATGGCCTGCCGATGACCTATAACATCCTCGATGACAGCTCTTACCGGGCTGATCTGCCGTTCTTTGGGGGTGAGTGTATCCTCAAGCCGAATGGCAAACCGGGTGGCGCCAATAAGGCGGTGATCGAGAAACTGGTCGAGGTCGGCGCGCTGCTCGCCCGCAAGCGCATCACGATCTCCGACGCCCATTCCTGGCGCTCGAAAGCGCCGGTCATCCGCCTGAACCGCCCCCAATGGTTTGCGTCCATCGACAGAGCCGTCGGTGACGGCAACGACACTTATGGGACCACGATCCGTGAACGCGCGCTGCGTTCTATCGACGAGTTGGTGACATGGACGCCGAAGACCGGGCGCAACCGCCTTTATTCCATGATCGAGGCGCGCCCGGATTGGGTCTTGTCCCGCCAGCGCGCCTGGGGTGTGCCACTGACCTGTTTTGTCAAGAAAGGCGCGCAGCCGACTGACGCCGACTACCTGCTGCGCAATGAGGCCGTGAATACCCGTATTCTTGAGGCATTTGAGGCGGAGGGCGCGGATGCCTGGTACAAGGATGGGGCCAAGGCCCGGTTCCTTGGCAATGATGTTGATCATGATGCCTATGAGCAGGTGTTCGACATTCTGGATGTGTGGTTTGATAGCGGCTCCACCCATGCTTTCGTCCTGCGCGACCGCGCGGACGGGTCAGAGGACGGGATGGCTGATGTCTATCTCGAAGGCACCGACCAGCATCGCGGCTGGTTCCATTCATCGATGTTGCAGGCCTGTGGCACGATGGGCCACGCACCCTACCGGGCCGTGGTCACGCACGCCTTCACGCTGGATGCCAAGGGCGAGAAGATGTCGAAATCTCTCGGCAACACCATCGTGCCCGAGCAGGTGGTGCAGCAATATGGTGCCGATATCCTGCGCCTTTGGGTGGCCACGACAGATTACAAGCATGACCACCGGATCGGTGACGAGATCCTGAAAGGGGTGGCCGACAGCTATCGCCGGTTGCGCAATACGCTGCGGTTCATGCTGGGGTCGCTGAGCGACTTTACAGAGGCTGACCGGGTTGAACCGGCAGAGATGCCAGAGCTAGAGCGTTGGGTGCTGCATCGGCTGGCGGAACTGGATCAGACAGTGCGTGACGGTTACGCCAAATATGATTTCCAGGGCGTGTTCCAGGCGATCTTTACCTTTGCCACGGTCGATCTGTCGGCGTTTTACTTCGATATCCGCAAGGATGCGCTTTATTGCGATGGCGATACCGCCCGGCGCAAGGCGGCGCGCACGGTGCTGGATATCCTGTTCCACCGGCTGACGAAATGGTTGGCGCCGATGCTGACCTTTACCATGGAAGAGGTCTGGCTGGAGCGGTTCCCCGGTGATGACAGTTCCGTGCATCTGGAGGATTTTGCACAGACGCCAGCCGATTGGCATGATGCTGCATTGGCCGAGAAATGGGCGACAGTGCGCAAGGTGCGCCGGGTCGTGACGGGGGCATTGGAGGTCGAGCGGACCAACAAGGTGATCGGTGCATCGTTGGAGGCGGCGCCAACCGTCTATGTCCCCGCAGATGTGGCGGCGGTGTTGGAGACCGTCAGCTTTGACGATATGTGCATCACCTCCGGCATCACGGTTGTCACTGATGCCGCCCCGGCTGATGCGTTCCGACTGGAAGACGTCACCGATATCGCTGTGGTTTTTGCCCGCGCAGAAGGCGAAAAATGCCAGCGTTGCTGGAAAATCCTGCCCGATGTCGGCAGCCATGCGCATACAGGTGTGTGTGGCCGTTGTGATGGTGCGCTGACCTGATGGAATACCGCAACCCAGAGGCCGTGGCGCGCATGAAGGCGGATTTTGACCGTCAGGGTGCGATGGCCTCAATGGGGATTGTGGTGGCCGATGTGGCCCCGGGCCGCGTGGTGCTGGAGATGCCGTTCAACGCGGATTTCAGCCAGCATCACGGGTTCATGCATGCTGGTGTGATCACCTCCGGCATGGACAGCGCCTGTGGTTTTGCGGCCTTCACCCTGATGGATGCAGAGGCCGAGGTGCTGACCGTCGAGTTCAAATGCAACTTCATGGCACCCGCAAGGGGGGAGCGTTTTCGGTTTGAAGGCAATGTTATCAAATCAGGGCGCACGCTGACCTTCACCGAAGGGCGTGCGGTGGCGCTGGACGGTGATGCCGAAACCACTGTCGCAACGATGACCGCCACGATGATGGCCGTGCGCGGGCTGAAAGGGTGATTGCGCCGCAATCCCCGGTCGGCCCACTGGGGCTGGATGCTGTGGATGGGGCGATCACGCGGCTTTACTGGGGGCGGGATGGCACGCTGACCGATGGGCCGTTATACGATCAGGCGCAAGCGGAACTGACGGCGTATTTTGCCGGGAGGTTGACGAAATTCACTCTGCCGCTTGCACCGCGCGGCAGTGATTTTCAGCAGGCATTCTACCGGGCGCTCTGCGCGATCCCATTTGGGGAAACACGGACCTACGGTGAATTGGCGAAGGAACTGGACGTATCCGCGCAAGCCATCGGGCAGGCCTGCGGGGCCAATCCGATCGCCATCCTGATCCCCTGCCACCGGGTGCTTGCGGCAGACGGGCTTGGCGGGTTTTCCGGGGCTGGCGGGATCGAGGATAAGGTGACCCTGTTGCGGTTGGAAGGGGCAGCGTCATTGCTGATCTGATGTCATGAGCCTTGGGGTTTTTCTGGCCGTAATGGGGGCCGCATTGCTGCATGCAACCTGGAATGCGTTGATCAAGCAGGGCACATCCAAACTATCGGGCATGCTGATCATGACATTGGTGCAGGGGGTGGCGGGCTTTGCCATCGCCATGACCCGCGACTGGCCCACGGCAGAGGTTTGGTTATGGCTTTTGGCCTCCGGCATGTTTCATGCCGCCTATAAACTGTTTCTTGCCTATGCCTATGAACAAGGCGATCTGAGCCGCGTCTACCCGATTGCGCGGGGCGCTGCACCACTGATTGTCATCCTGATCTCGGCCATGTTTCTGGCGGATGTGATCCTGCCTTTGGAATATCTGGGGGTGTTCATTCTGGGCCTTGGTATTTTGACCATGGCGCAAGGGGCCTTTGCATCAGGTGAAAGCAGGCGGCTGGTGCCGCTCGCCCTTGGCTCGGCCATTGCGACGGCGGGCTATTCACTGGTCGATGGGCTGGGGGCCCGGGTGTCTGGCGATGCGGTGGCGTTTGTCGGTTGGCTCTTTGCGCTGGATGCCTTGCTCTTTACGCCGGCCTGCCTGTTGCTGCGCGGGCGCGGCGTGGTGGTCGCGGACCTGCGCGCCTGGCTGATGGGGGGGCTGGCGGCGGCGGCGTCCTATGGGGCTTATGCGATTGCGGTCTGGGCCATGACGCAGGCCCCGATCGCCTTGGTTGCGGCGCTGCGCGAGACCTCGATCCTGTTTGCGGTGTTGATTGGCCGGGTCGTTTTTGCAGAGAAGATGGGTGCGGCCAAGGTGATCGCAGCAACGTTGATTGTCAGCGGTGTGGCGCTGACCCGGGTCTAGGCAGGCGGCTGGCGCTGCGGGCTGAAAAAATCTGCGGCGCAGATTTTTTTGATGTTCGCAGGGGTTGGCGACAAGGGTTACCTATCGGTCATGAATAAAAATCTGTGCACAGATTTTTTCAACCCTTCCTTAACGGGATCATCTGCTGACCAGCACCAGCAAATAATAGATAAATCGAGGTGATCACTAACCCCCAATGCGCCCAGCTTTCGGGGTGGAAGTCGACCCAGGCAGCCCAACCTGCAAAGAATGTCCAGGCCAAGGCCATCGGCAATGTTACAGGGCGCCAGCGTTCTGTTCGGACCGGATGCACGAATTTCACCGGAATGAACATCGCTGCAGCCAATATGCCAACCAGCACCAGTGAAACCCAGAAATTCGGCTCAAGCGCGAAAATGACCAGAACCACCATGTTCCAGCAGCCCGGAAAGCCGGAAAACGAGTTATCGCGCGTCTTCATCCGGGTATCTGCAAAATAAAGTGCCGAGGCAAAGGTGATGATGATGATCGCGCACCAGCCGGTCCAGCCCGGCAAGAGCCCCGATTTGAACAGCGCATAGGCTGGCACAAACACATAGGTCAGGTAGTCGATGATCAGGTCCAGAAGCACGCCGTCAAAGACCGGCGCATTGGCTTTCACGTCGTATTTTCGTGCCAGTGGTCCGTCGACCCCGTCAACAGCGAAGGCCACAACGAGCCACAGGAACATCAGGCTCCATTTCTGTTCGACGGCGGCAAGCATTGCCAGCATGGCGAAGACGGCACCGGTGGCGGTCAAGAGGTGAACAAGCAGGGCTTTGGTACGTAATGTCATCCGACCGTCATGAACGATCATGTACCGGGATGCAAAAGAAAATCGGACCCAAATGCCCGTCGGAACGTCGTCGGCTCAGGCAAATCACCATGGCTGTCCAGCATCATCCGAATGGCACAAAAAACCCGCCGATATTGCGGCGGGTTCTCTTGCATTGGTCAGGGCGGGCCTATTGCGGCAGCCGCACCTCTTCAAGCGGGTAACCCAGATTGTCCTGATAGTCATAGGCGACATGGCAGTCATGGCAGAAGGACTGCTTGATCTGCATCACCTTGCCATTGGGCTGCACGCCGGCATAAAGCCAGTCATCGGTTTCCGGTGCGCCACCCTCTTCGAGTTTTGTCATCACGAAAAGTGGGCCGGGGCGCGCGGCCTGCCGTTTGGAGCTGAGCGTGATGCTTTCCTTGGCAAGGATCGACCCCACGGGCATTTCGATATCTTCCGCATATTGCGTATATTGTTCGGCGGCAATGTCATTGGCGTAAGTGATCAGCAGCCGGTTGCCATGGACACCGGCAAGACCGGGGGCGGTTTGGGTGATGGTCCATTCGCGATAAACGCTGCCAACGGGATCACCTTCGGCGGCGTAGCCTTCGGCCATCCGATCTTTGAGGCAGTCATAGAACCCGACGATTTCCGCCTCTGTCAGGTCAAACGGGTCCTCGGCGGTGTAGGCTGTGCAATCCTGTGCAGAGGCGGCACCGCCAGAGACGACGGCGAGCGCGGCGAGTGTAAGGCGAAATTTCATGGGTCTTCCTTTGGTGGTCATAAGCAAACTGTATACCGTGAAACCCTTGCACATCGTTATGCGCCATAGCTACCGACGATCTGACACAAGTGTGTGAAGAACATGTCAAAAGCGGTTCAGGCTTTTGGGTGTGCCCTGTCATAGACATCCATCAGGCGCGCTGCATCAACGGCGGTATAAGCCTGGGTGGTGGAAAGGGAGGCATGCCCCAGCAATTCCTGAATAGCCCGCAAGTCTCCACCCGCCGAGAGCAGGTGCGTTGCAAAGGAATGCCGCATTGCATGGGGGGTCGCCGTGGCGGGCAGGCCCAATTGCAGGCGTGTATTCTGCATGGCTTTCTGGATCGCCCGGGGAGAGAGCGGCCCGCCACGCACGGCCTTGAACAAGGGTGCATCAGTCTCAATCGGGTGGGGGCAGAGCCGCAGATAGGTCGCCACCGCATCACGCGCGGCGTCAATCACCGGCACGATCCGTTCCTTGCCACCTTTCCCGGTGATCCGCAGCACTTGCGGCAGCGGTGCATCCTTGCCCATCAGGCCAAGCGCTTCGGATATCCGCAGCCCGCAGCCGTAAAGCAGGGTCACAACGGCGGTGTCCCGTGCGCCCACCCAAGGGTCGCGCGCCTGCATCTGGACCGTTTCGATCATGGCTTTCGCAGATGGTTCGGCCAGTGGGCGCGGTAGTTTGCGCTGGAACTTTGGCGACCGGGTGGACAGAACAGCGGTTGGTTCAAACCCTTCACGTTCAGCCAGCCAGCGATAGAACGACTTCACCGCGGAGAGCGCGCGCGCCAGCGACCGCGCCCCAACGCCCCGCCCGCGTTCATGGGCCATCCAGGCGCGCATATCGCGGACCCCGATCCGGGCGATGGGGGCCAGCCCCTGTGCGTCGCCCTGATGCATGGTCATGAAAGACAGGAACCCCAGCACATCCGCCCGATAGGCCGTGATCGTATTCTCTGCCGCACCGGACAGGGCGCGCTGATGGTCAAGCCATTGCCCCAACCTGTGGCTCAGCGCTGCGGAGATCATCGGATCAGGCCAGCCACCGGCGCATCACCCGTTCAAACACGCCGGTAAAGAATGTCAGCAGATCGGTGCCCTGTTGCGGGGTGAATTGCTGCGGGTCTTCGGACCCCATGACCAGCATGCCTGGCAGACGCCCATCACCGAGGTCCAGTTTCAGGCAGGCCTCTGACTGCATGTATTCGGCGCGGTCGCCGAACAGCCCCGCACCCGTGTCATGGAACCGGCGTAGGGTGACCTGACGGGCGGGCATGTTGCGCCCGAGCGTCACGTATTCATCAACAAAACCGGGGGCGGCCAGATTGACGACGGGGCCCATGGTGTTTTCGGCATTGGGCGTTTCGCTTTCCAGCACCAGGCGGATGGCATCAACCCGCAATGTATTGGACACATCGCCCGCAAGGTCTTGTAGGAAAACATCAAAATCGGCGGCATCCATCATCCGCAGGATCGCGCGATGGACCTGATTGGTGCCTGCCAGATTGTCATAAGCGGCGGCGATGACGTTGCGATGTGTGTCTTCCAACCGGTCAAATCGCGCCTCCAGCCGGGTCATGGCGATGGATCGCAGGTCAACGATATTGCCGCCCACATTTGCGTCACCTGCGCCCACAAGGGCGCGCATGACGTCGTGATCTTCCAATAGGACATCGGGGTTTGCGATGATCTTCTCGCGAAGATCATCAGCCATCAGTGTTTTATTCATTTTGCCTGCTCTGCTTTTGCTTTTTTGTCAGATTAGCAGACGGTTGCGGGCATTTCTTCATTTATTTGCACGAAAGCCGGGCAGGGTGTTTTTTCGGTCTCACCAGTCTGGGACGGGCGTTGCGTGCTCTCCAAGTTTCAACTGGTCGTGCGTTTTGCTGCGAGTCATGGGTTAACGCCTCATTTGGGGCAAAAAACGCGGTCGGCATCACGTCGGCCATGCGTCGGCAAAACGTCGGACACCACCGTACGGTGGGGTCGTTTAACAGGGCGTGCGGTGGGAGATGTGAGTTGCTATCCGTCTTGTGGAATGTCAGATGACTTTGACTTGTACGTCAGGACATAGACCCAAGATCACCGATAACCGCATGGCGGACTTTGGCGCCGGGTGCAGCGGACTCACAGAAAGAGCCCAAGAGTAACGGATGCTGCGAGATGTACGAACGTCCTTTTCCTTGTGAACTGACCACCAAAACATCAACTTGGTCTGGGATGTAAACATATTGGTAAGGTTCATGCTAAGAAAGTTATTCGATGCTTTTTTTGGAAAGAAACTCGTCGTGCAAGGCAATGATCTGTTTGAAAAGTATTCTCGCATGCAAGAGCAGGGCGCGAGAATTTTACACTCCGTCGATGACCCTGCCCACCTGAACAAGGTTGAAGGAAAGGTCAGAGCAGAGCTGAATTTATTTTATCGCTGGTCTTCTGACAGACTCGATATTGAGAAAGCTGCACGCGAAGAGCTTTGGGCGGTGCAAAATGTCCCCAATCTTCCTTTTGTATTTATGTTTCACGGTGATGGCCGCATCAGACAAGAAGCCCTCCGTAGTCTAGAAGGACCATTGCCCACGCCCGCCAATGTCTATGGGCTGTTCTGGCGCCTGAACGACTGGGTGCCTCAGGTGAACCAAGCAGCCTATGAAGCGCTTGAAAGGGTCATGCCGCGTACGTCGGCGGCGGTCATTATTCCCGCGTTAGACGCAATATTGCCACACCTCAATAGCTGGGGGCGTTGGTCCCGCGAAGGACCCGAGGCAGTTCATAGAACCCTATGCCGACCAGATGTTTCGACGAAATTGTTGGAGAATATCAGGACGACACGACAGCCACGTTTGGGTGAAATATTTCGCGAACTCTGCCGAAACGATTGGGTAGATCAGTATATCAGCGACGTATTTTTTACCGCACCGCTCCCGCATATTCGAACAATGGCCCTCGATATGCTTCTTTCACAAAGGGCTCGCTGGCCGACTGGGGAGACGGTTCGTGTTTGGACTGACCGTTCGATGGGTATGTTTCGAACCGAGCGCGGCTTTCGAGAACGCGAACTATCGGTAGCGGTAGATCTCCTAGAGCTCCTGCGCGCCGGAGCCTCAGATCGTTCGGCCATGGTTCGCAGACGTGCAGCCGATGGATTGATAGCTCAACGACATAATTTAGATTTAAAGGAAGAATTAGATTGCATCGCAGCGATGCTGTACAACGACCCAAATATTGGTGTGAGAAATAGGATTGAGTTTTTCCGTAGAAAACAGGCGGAAGCGTGAGGCAGAAGATCAACCGCAAAGCCGACGTTGGACTTTAGGGGAGCGAAGGGCAGCAAAGTCCGCATGTGAGACATATTGCCCAGCGGACGGTAAGGCTGCTTTGGGTTAGAAATGCTTGACGTTTCGATCAGTATTGCACGATTTGGCGGGCTGATTTTTCCGGAAACTTCACCCTATCGAGTCAAAGGTTTGAGACATCTCTCACGTATCACCACAATCTTGGCGGGATCACCCAGCTGATCCTTGCTTTATAGGATCGGGGCTTACATGCATGGCGGTTGATGTGGTCAGACATCACCCGTCAAATTCGGCCTGCGCAATAATCTCTTGCAGAAATGTCACCCGACGGGCGGCATATTGCGCCCGGCATTCGGCCTTGCCGCCGTCGCCGGCAAAAGGGTTTGGACCGTAGATATCGCAATCGAGGTTGCGGCTGATTTTCCATGCGTCCTGCGCCACTTTGAACGTTTCGACATAGATCACCTCCCTGCGCGTGGGCAGATAGGCCAGCGCGGCAGCAAAACGGGCGTCGACAAGAGTCTCCCACGCCGCCACTTCTGACCCCCAGCACTGCGCTTTATCAGTAGCCGGATCGCAGGTTTCGCGCGTGATATCCCGTTCCCGCAGCCGCCCGAGGCAGGTGCTGGCCGGTGCCGCGGGGCTGAGCCGTTCCAGACAATAGCCGAGCGGGTCATCCTGCCCATCCCCCATCAGCAGCGCCAGTTGGCCGATCCCGTCAAACGGGTTGTCCGGTTGCACGGCGCCCGCATCGCAGGTCAGCGTCTGCGTTTCGCCACCCGGCAGGCGCACGATGATCCCGCCTTCGGCCTTTGCGTCGGGGTCAACGCGCAGGCGTGACGATGTGAACATCTCGTACCCGTAATTGCCGTTATAAAGTGTGACGTTTTCGTAGATGGTTGCGCCCGTGCCCGCAAATGGCGTGTAGGCAACATCTGCAAAGCTGCGTGTCATTTCCAGTGTTGGAGTCCCACCTGTGGGGCCAAATGCGTAATGCAGCGTGTCACCTGCAAGGCACAGGTTGAGTGTTCGTGCGCCGCCTTCGACGGTGCAAGACAGCAGGATCGTCTCGTCGAAGGTGCAGGGGCGTGCGGCAGCCGTGCCCGGGGTGAGAGCGCCCATCAGGACCAGAACACTCAGCGTTGTTTTGGCCCTGATGGTCATTGCTATGCTCCCTTAGACGATTTTGATCCCGGCCTTTTTCGCGTCAGCCATGAAGGCTGCCAGCCCTTTATCCGTCAGCACGTGGTTGGCCATGGCCTTGATCACGTTTGGCGGTGCGGTCGCCACATCGGCACCGATCTTGGCGCAATCGCTCATGTGGTTGGCCGATCGGATGGAGGCGGCAAGGATGTTGGTTTCAAAACCGTAATTATCATAGATCGTGCGGATATCCTCGATCAGTTCAAGCCCGTCGAGGTTGATATCATCAAGCCGTCCGATAAAGGGGCTGATGAAGGTGGCCCCGGCCTTGGCCGCGAGCAGCGCCTGATTGGCAGAGAAGCACAAGGTCACGTTGACCATGATGCCTTCATCCGTCAGGGTTTTGCAGGTTTTCAGGCCTGCCCATGTCAAGGGAACCTTGACGGCAATATTGTCGGCGATCTTGGCCAGTTTGCGGCCTTCGGCCAGCATGTCGTCGGCATCGAGTGCCACGACCTCGGCCGATACCGGGCCATCGACCATGTCGCAGATTTCCTTGGTCACTTCCAGGATATCGCGCCCTGATTTGGCGATCAGGGATGGGTTGGTCGTGACCCCGTCCACCATCCCAAGGTCATTGAGTTCTTTGATCTGGTCGATCTCGGCTGTGTCTACAAAAAACTTCATCTCTTCACTCCGCAGATGGGTTGGTGTTTGTTGGCCTAGCGTTTACCTGATCGGGCAGGCGGCGGAAACCCTTAAGGCGGGTCATGACTGAGAGCTATTTCCATGAAGGTGATCTGATCGGCGTGCTGACAACCCAGCCGCTGGATCGTTTGCTGGATTACAAGGCGCCTGAGGGTGGTTGCCATCTGGGTGCTTTTGTCGAGGTGCCTTTGGGCCCGCGCAAGGTGTTGGGCGTCGTTTGGGGGCCGGGTCGGGGCGATTATGATCGTGCCAAGATCCGGTCGGTGATCCGGGTGCTGGATGTCGCCCCGATGCGTGATGAGATGCGCGAATTTCTGGGCCGTGCTGCCGACTACACGCTGACACCGATGCCCGCGATGCTGCGCCTTGGCACCCGTGCGCCCGGTCTGGGCGACGCGCAATCAATGCGCAAAGTGTATCGGCTGGGTGATCAGGAGCCTGACCGGATGACCGGCGCGCGCGAGAAGGTGCTGGCGGTGCTGCGCGATTATGGTGGTTTGTCCTTCACTTTGCGCGAGGTGGCAGAGATGGCGGGGGTGGGCACTTCTGTGGTGAAGGGCCTCGTCAAGCTTGGTGCTGTGCGGGAGGAGGAGGCGCCGCGCGATACCCCCTATCCCCGACTGGATCCGGATTATGGTGGCAAGGCGCTGAGCCCGGATCAGGCGGCGGGGGCTGAGGCCTTGCGCGCCGCATTGCGTAGTGACGCCTACGGCACGACCTTGCTGAAAGGCGTCACCGGGTCGGGCAAGACCGAAGTTTATCTGGAGGCTGTGGCTGAATGTCTGCGCATGGGGCGGCAGGCACTGGTCTTGCTGCCAGAGATTGCCCTGTCGGGTGAGTTTATCAACCGGGTCGAGGCCCGATTTGGCATGAAACCCGCCGAATGGCATTCCGGGGTCACCATGACCGAACGCCGCCGCTGCTGGCGCATGGTCGGGCAGGGGGATGCGCAGCTGGTGGTGGGCGCCCGGTCGGCCCTGTTTCTACCCTATCAGAATCTTGGCCTGATTGTCGTCGATGAGGAGCATGACACGTCCTACAAGCAGGAGGATGGGGTGCTTTATAATGCCCGTGACATGGCGGTGCTGCGGGCGGCAATTGACGGGGCACAGGTGGTGCTGGCCTCGGCCACGCCGTCGCTTGAAAGCTGGGCGAATGTGGAAGCCGGGAAATACGCGCGGCTGGAGCTGACATCGCGCTTTGGTGCCGCCGTCATGCCAAAAATGGCGGCGATTGATATGCGTGCGGAGGATGTGCCGGGGGGCAGGTGGGTTTCACCCACCCTACGGGGCGCCATCCAAAGCCGCCTGGACAAGGGTGAACAATCGCTGGTGTTCCTGAACCGCCGTGGGTATGCGCCGGTCACACTTTGCCGGGCCTGTGGGCATCAGATCGGCTGCGACCAATGCGATGCACGGATGGTCGAACACCGGTTCCTCAAGCGGTTGATGTGCCATCAATGCGGCGAAACCAAGCCGATGCCGACGGTCTGCCCATCCTGCGAAGCCGAGGATCGGCTGAGCGCCGTTGGCCCGGGTGTGGAGCGGATGGGCGAAGAAATTGCGGGGCTTTTCCCGGATGCCCGGATCGCGGTCCTGTCATCGGACTTGTACGGATCGGCCCGCGCAATGAAAGCGCATATTGAAGAGATTGCCGAAGGTGGAACCGATATCATCATCGGTACGCAACTGGTGGCCAAGGGGCACAACTTTCCGCTGCTTACACTTGTCGGCGTGATCGACGCTGATCTGGGGCTGCAAGGGTCGGATCTGCGCGCGGCTGAACGCACATTTCAGCTGATGCGGCAGGTGGCAGGGCGGGCAGGGCGGGCCGAAACCCCGGGGGAGGCACTCTTGCAGACTTACCAGCCGGAACATGGTGTCATTCGGGCGATTTTGGCCGGGGATGAGGAAAGTTTCTGGAAAGCCGAGGCGGCGGAACGCAGGGCCGCAGGTGTGCCGCCATATGGGCGCATGGCGGGCATCATCCTGAGCAGCCCGAACGTGCAGGAAGTTTTTGATCTGGGGGCAGAGATGGCGCGGATGGATATGCCATTGCGCCAGATCGGGGCGCAGGTTTTTGGGCCTGCGCCGGCCCCAATTGCACGGGTGCGCGGGCGTCATCGGGTGCGGTTGCTGGTCAAGGCAGAGAAAACCGCGCCCCTGCAACAGGCGCTTGCCAAATGGGCCGGTCAATTCCGCTTGCCGACCAACCTGCGCATGGCGATCGATATCGACCCGCAGAGTTTTTACTAAAGTTTGTTTTCGCCCATTTCCTCGCGCCAATGGCGGCGGCATAGCGAAACATAACGGTCATTGCCGCCAATGGCGATCTGGTCACCAGAGGTCAGCACCTGCCCGTATTCATCCTTGCGGACAACCATTGTGGCCTTCTTGCCGCAATGACAGATCGTGCGCACCTCGCGCATTTCATCAGCGAGGGCGAGCAGGGCAGCAGAGCCGGGAAAGAGCTTACCCATAAAATCAACGCGCAGCCCATAAGTCATCACCGGCACGTTCAGGTCATCCACAGCGCGGGCCAGTTGCCAGACCTGCTGGCGCTCCAGAAACTGGGCTTCATCCACAAAAACACATGCGCAGGGGCCTTGATCAAGACGTGCCTTGATCTTGTCGAAAAGGTCCTCACCCGGGGCGAATGTATCGGCATCTGCACCAATCCCGATGCGGCTGCCGATCCGGCCTTCGCCAGCCCGGTTGTCGAGTTGGGCAATCATCAGATAGGTCTTCATGCCGCGTTCGATGTAATTATGGGACGCTTGCAACAGGACTGTGGATTTGCCTGCATTCATGGTGGAATAATTAAAATACAGCTTTGCCATCGTCGGTACTATCGTTCCAAAGTATATTCATATGACAAGGTGCCGTCAGCCTGCAGACCGGCCCTGCCATCCTCGCGCAGGCACAATAAGATGAAAACGGTGTGACGCAAGTCTTGATATCATTAATTTCATTTTGGATTTATCAATGACAAACAGTGGCTTAATCAGTTAGTTAATATGCATATTGACGCGGGTCTACGATGGTTGGCAGGCCCGGCAGCCGGGGACAAAAAATGCGAGAACGGGGAAGCTACCTCAAAAAACACACCGAAGCCTTGGTAAAGGATGTCGGGATCGAAACGGCCTGTACATTGACCGGCCGGTCGAAGGCCACGTTGGGCCGCTATTATTCTGCCGCGGAAGAGCATAGCGACCGCTTCATGCCGGTTGATGCGGTCGCGGCGCTGGAGGCCGAGGCTTCATACCCGCATGTCACCGGTGCATTGGCCGAAATGCGCGGAATTACAATGTCTTACGATTCTACCGGAGCGAATAGCGAAGGCGGTGTAAATTCTGATGTGATCAAACTCAGCCAGCGTTTTGCCTTGCTGATGGCGGAATATAACCGCTCCATCGAAGACGGGGTGATCTCGGTGAATGAAGCGAAGCGGCTGTTGCAGGAAACAACCGCGCTGCAAAAGGTTCTGATCGAGATGAAGATGCATCTTGAAGCAAACGACTGACCCGGATGAACATTGACGACATGCCCAATATCGTGCCCGGCGCGTTGCAGCCGCTGGACTTCGCGGCACTGACCGGCCCGGATGATCCGGGTCACCCGGCCCGGATCTTGCTGCTTTACGGCTCTTTACGCGACGTCAGTTATTCCCGGCTATGCGCCGAAGAAGGGGCGCGGGTTCTGCGCGCCTTGGGTTGCGAAACGCGATTTTTTGACCCCTCTGGTCTGCCCTTGCCGGATGATGCGGACGCCGATCACCCCAAGGTCGCCGAACTGCGCGAGCTTGTTATGTGGTCCGAAGGCATGGTCTGGTCCAGCCCGGAACGGCACGGGGCGATGACCGGCATCATGAAGACGCAGATCGACTGGATTCCGCTATCGCCCATTGGTGGGATCAGGCCCACCCAAGGCAAGACGCTGGCGGTGATGCAGGTGTCCGGCGGGTCGCAATCGTTCAACGCGGTGAACCAGCTGCGCATTCTGGGGCGCTGGATGCGGTTGATCACAATCCCCAACCAATCCTCGGTGCCCATGGCCTGGAAAGAATTTGAGGATGGGCGGATGAAGCCATCATCGCTTTATAACCGGATCGTTGATGTGATGGAGGAATTGGCGAAATTCACCCTGATGACACGCGGGCGCAGCCCGATGCTGACCGACCGCTATTCAGAACGGGTCGAGACGCTGGAAGATGTGCATCAACGGGTGAGCGGGTAGCTTCTTGCAACCAGCGTTTGTCACGTTGAGGGCAGCCCCCGGGCCCTGGGTGGGGGTGAAGCCCCCTCCCGTGGGGAGGGTTGGGGGCTGCCCGGCCTATCGGCCGGGCGGGAAATCCTAAACCAGCGGGACCAATGGCACGCCGCAGGCGGTCAGGGTCAGGAACAGGGTCAGGGCGATGGTGGTTTTCATGATGATTATCCGCGCTCCACGATGACAGATCCGACCGAATAGCCCGCCCCGAATGAACAGATCAGGCCCTTGTCGCCCTTGGCCAGATCGTTGGAATATTTCGAAAAGGCAATGATCGACCCGGCGGAGGATGTGTTCGCGTAGTCCTGCAGGATGTTGGGTTGCTCGCCCGATTCCGGCACCCGACCCAGCACCTTCTTGCCGATATAATCATTCATCGTCTTGTTGGCCTGATGTAGCCAAAGCCTGCGCAGATCATCCGCCATGATGCCGGTATCGGCCATATGGTCGGCGATATGTTTGCTGACCAGCGGCAGCACCTCTTTGAACACTTTGCGCCCGTTTTGCATGAATTGCATGTCGCGGCGGTCTTCCATCCGGTCCTGCGTGCGGCGCAGATAGCCGTTATTGTTGCGGATATTATTGCTGAACTGGGTGGCACAGCGCGTGCCGAGGATTTTGAAATGCGGGGCGGTCAGGCCTTCATCGCGTTCCAGCAGGGTGGCCGTGGCCACATCGCCAAAGATGAAATGGCAATCCCTGTCGCGCCATTCCAGATGGGCCGAACAAATCTCGGGGTTGATCACCAGCGCGCGACGGATGGAGCCGGAACGGATCATATCCGCCGCCGTCTGGATGCCGAAGGTTGCACTGGAACAGGCGACATTCATGTCGAAGGCAAAGCCACCCGCGCCCAGAAGCTGTTGAATTTCAACGCCAATCGCCGGGTAGGCGCGTTCCATGTTGGAGGCGGCACAGATCACCAGGTCAACGTCACTTGCCGCAATACCCGCCATGGCCAGCGCTTTTTGGGCGGCATCGACCCCGATCTCGGCCATGTGCCCGGGTTCATCATCGGGGCGGGCGGCCAGATGCGGAAACATCCGCGACGGGTCCAGCACGCCGTCCTTGTCCAGCACATAGCGCTGTTCGATGCCCGAGGCGGCGACGATGAAATCACTGGAGGAATGTTCCTTCGCCTCTGCCTGCCCCGAGGCGATGGCCTGCGCGTTTTCGGCATTCCACAGATCGGCATAAGCGTTGAAGGCGGTGACGAGTTCATCATTGGTGATGATTTCGCTGGGCGTGAAGACCCCGGTTCCGGTGATGGCAACGTTGTGCATGTTTGCTCCCCTCACCAATTACTATGGCGTGCAGAAAGCGAATGTCCACAGGGCAAAGGGGCAAGAAAGGTTGACGCTAGGGCAGCTTGGGCCGACCTTACGCCAGCCACGTACCAGCCCGGCAAAGCCGGGCAGCGCCCGAAGGGCTCCGCCCGTTTTCGCCTAAATTGATCCACTGGATCAATTCCGAGACGGCTCAAACCCTCCCCCATGGGGAGGGCGCTGGCCTCCGGGTAATCAGAGAACGAACAGATTGTTCCTCTGAACAAAGGGTAACGAAAAGGGAGCCATGGCTCTGTGCCATCTTCGTAGATTGCGTTTGTCTGGTTTGCGGACGAAGCAGACCTTAGTCAAGGTCGACTGAACGTCCGCTCTTTAGCCATCCAAAAAGATCAATCAACAATATTGTTGGTCAAAATTAGGGATAGGCCAAAATCTACAACCTCGACTCTATCCAATTTTTGGACTGCGTCGATCGAGAACCAAGCCGCCCCCACCGTTGTATCATCGTCCCTGAAGTCGGTCTTGAGTTCACCTGCGCAGTTTATTGCTTCGAATATCAGGCGAAGTGCGAGACCGCGTTGTCCCCGTTGGGACGTTCTTTCGTCAAACCACTCTGATTGTGCTCCCAATAAGGTACCGATGTCTGCGCTTAGGCCGGTTTCTTCTTCCAGTTCACGGAGTGCAGTCTCGTGTGCCTGTTCGCCCCATTCCATACCGCCGCCGGGTAATGTCCAAGCGCCAGACCTTGGATGACCCGCTTTACTAAATTGCGTCAGCAAAATCCGTTGTTGGGAGTCAACAGCAACCACGTAAGCTGCTGCCCTTTGCCAATCGATACTCATTCGCGTGCCTGTTCATTTTTTCCGACAAGCGGACTCTGGCGGCAATGCAGCATTCCTGCAAGTTGGGCTCAAAGCGGACCAATACTTTTACCGTTTCAGTGAAAATTCACCACTAACCCTGCAACGCCCGTACCCCGACATCCCCCTCTTCCCGTGCCTGCATGGCCAGCACGGCCGCGTGTGATGCGGCGGCGGTCGTGAAATAGGGGATTTTGTCGTAGAGGGCGACGGCGCGGATGTCGCGGCTGTCTTCAACCGCCTGCGCGCCTTCGGTTGTGTTGAAGACCAGCGCGATATGCCCGTCTTTGAGCCGGTCGACGATGGTCAACCCGCCCTCGTAAACCTTGTTCACCGTTTCGCAGGCAATGTCATTTTCAGAAAGCCAGCGGGCCGTGCCGCGCGTGGCCACGATGTTGAAACCGAGCGAGAGTAGCGTTTTTGACGCATCGATCATATCCGCCGTTTTGTCCGCATCCTTGATCGAGATAAACACGGTGCCCGATATGGGCAGGTCCGTGCCTGCGCCCATCTGCGCCTTGAGGAACGCGCGGGGGAAGGACCGGTCCCATCCCATGACCTCTCCCGTCGACCGCATTTCGGGACCGAGGATCGTGTCGACACCGGGGAAGCGGGCGAAGGGCAAAACGGCCTCTTTCACGCTGAACCACGGGGTGTTCGGATCTGCGAGGGTGAATGCATCGCCCAGCGGCAGCACGTCCATCGGGTTTTCCGTTTCCGGGTATGGTTCGCGCAACGGGAAGTTTGACAGCGGCTCACCCGCCATCAGACGCGCGGCGATGGAGGCGATGGCGCTATCCGTCGCCTTGGCCACGAAGGGCACGGTGCGCGAGGCGCGGGGGTTCACCTCGATCAGGTAGACCTCTTCATTCTTGACCGCGAACTGGATATTCATCAGGCCCACGACATTCAGCGCCTTGGCCAGTTTTTCGGTCTGGGCACGGATTTCGGCGATCACCGCGTCCGACAGCGAATGCGGCGGCAGCGAGCAGGCACTGTCACCGGAATGCACGCCGGCCTCCTCGATATGCTGCATGATGCCGGCAACATGTGTGTTTTCGCCGTCGGAAAGGCAATCCACGTCAACCTCAACCGCGCCGGACAGGTAGCTGTCGAGCAAAACCGGGCTGTCGCCGGAGACCACCACGGCGTCAGAGATGTAGCGGCGCAGCTGGTCCATATCGCGGACGATTTCCATCGCCCGCCCGCCCAGCACAAACGATGGGCGGATCACGAGGGGGAAGCCGATGCCTTCGGCGATATCGAGCGCTTCGGCGTCGGTTGACGCGATGCCGTTATGCGGCTGTTTCAGGTCGAGTTTCTGGACAAGTTGCTGGAAACGCTCACGATCTTCTGCCAGATCAATACTGTCGGGCGAGGTGCCGAGGATCGGGATGCCTGCATCGTGCAGAGCGTTTGCGAGTTTCAACGGGGTCTGCCCGCCGAACTGGACAATGACGCCGTGCAGCGTGCCGTTATCTTGTTCGACCCGCAGAATCTCCATCACATGTTCGAATGTCAGCGGCTCGAAATAGAGCCTGTCCGAGGTGTCATAATCGGTGCTGACCGTTTCGGGGTTGCAGTTGATCATGATCGTCTCGTACCCCTGATCGGTCAGGGCGAAACAGGCGTGACAACAGCAATAGTCGAACTCGATCCCTTGCCCGATCCGGTTGGGACCGCCGCCGAGGATGACGACCTTTTTGCGGTCGGATGGCCGCGCCTCGCATTCCGCCTCGCCCATCACGGGCGTCTCATAGGTGGAATACATGTAAGGTGTCTGCGCTTCGAATTCGGCGGCACAGGTGTCGATCCGTTTGAAGACGGCGGTGACGCCAAGGTTGTGGCGCGCGCGCCGGATTTGATCCTCATCCCGACCCGTCAGCGTGGCAAGCCGCGCGTCGGTGAAGCCAAGCATCTTGATCGCGCGCAGTTTGGTTTCGTCGACAGGGAGGCCGTTTTTGATGATCTCAGCTTCTGCCGCGATGATTTCGCGAATACGGGCGAGGAACCATGGATCGAATTTGGTGACGGCATGGATGTCGTCATCCGACAGCCCGTGCCGCATGGCCTGCGCAATGACGCGGATCCGGTCAGGCGTTTGTTTGGCGAGCGCTTTGGTGATGGCCGCCGTTTCGGGGGCGCCCGGGATGTCGATATCGTCAAAGCCGGTCAGTCCGGTTTCCATCGACGCCAGCGCCTTTTGCAGGGATTCGTGGATCGTGCGGCCGATGGCCATCGCCTCACCCACGGATTTCATGGCTGTTGTCAGATGTGGCTCGGACCCTGCGAATTTCTCAAACGCGAAACGGGGGATTTTTGTGACGACGTAGTCGATTGTGGGTTCGAAAGAGGCGGGCGTGACGCCGGTGATGTCGTTGTCCAACTCATCCAGCGTGTAGCCCACCGCCAGTTTGGCCGCGATTTTCGCGATAGGAAAGCCGGTGGCCTTTGAGGCCAGCGCCGATGACCGCGACACGCGCGGGTTCATTTCGATCACGACCATGCGCCCGTCGGCGGGGTTGACCGCCCATTGCACGTTGGACCCGCCGGTTTCGACCCCAATCTCACGCAGCACATTGATGCTGTGCGTGCGCATGATCTGGTATTCCTTGTCGGTCAGGGTCAGGGCCGGGGCGACGGTGATACTGTCGCCGGTATGCACGCCCATCGGGTCCACGTTTTCGATGGCGCAGACGATGATGGCATTGTCGGCCTTGTCGCGGACGACTTCCATCTCGAACTCTTTCCAACCCAGCAGCGATTGATCGACGAGGATCTGGCCGACGGGGGAGGCGTCCATGCCCGACCGGCAGAAGTGGATGTATTCTTCGCGGTTATAAGCCACGCCGCCGCCCGTGCCGCCAAGGGTAAAGGCGGGGCGGATGATGGCGGGCAGGCCGATCTCTTCCAGCGCGTCGAGCGCGATTTTCACGCCAGCGTCGAGGTCCTGTTTTCCGTCAACCTCTGGGGCGGTGACGATTGTGGCCTTGGGGTTTTCGATGCCAAGCCGGTCCATCGCTTCGCGGAACAGCTTGCGGTCTTCGGCCATCTCAATCGCTTCACGTTTGGCGCCGATCATCTCGACGTTGAATTTTTCCAACACGCCCATGTCAGCCAGGGCCAGCGAGGTGTTCAACCCGGTTTGGCCGCCCATGGTGGGCAGCAACGCATCCGGGCGTTCTTTTTCGATGATTTTGGCGACGATTTCGGGCGTGATCGGTTCGATATAGGTGGCATCGGCCAGCCCCGGATCGGTCATGATGGTCGCCGGGTTGGAGTTCACCAGGATGACCCTGTAACCCTCCTCGCGCAGGGCTTTGCAGGCTTGTGCACCGGAATAGTCGAATTCGCAGGCCTGCCCGATAATAATGGGCCCCGCGCCGATGATCATGATCGACTGGATGTCGGTACGCTTTGGCATGGGCTTGCCCCTCGGGTTTATGCAAATTGTCGTGGGTTATAGGGATGGGCATGCGGGTTGCAAGCTGCGCTGTGCGGTTTTTTGACGAAATATCGACCAATGGCGCAGGTATTTTGGGACAGATGCGGGTGACGGTTGACTTTGGCGGGGCAAAGGGGTGTATCGGGCCGACCGTTTGACCCCTGTAAGGATGACATTATGCACGCCTATCGTAGCCATACCTGTGCTGAACTGACTGCCGCCGATGTTGGACAGACCGTCCGTTTGTCCGGCTGGGTCAATCGGGTGCGCGACCATGGCGGCATTCTGTTTATCGACTTGCGGGATCACTACGGGATAACGCAGGTGCTGTGTGACCCCGATTCTGCGGCCTTTGCCGATGTGGAAAAGGTGCGGTCAGAATGGTGCATCCGGATTGATGGTGAGGTGAAGGCGCGGGACCCTGAATTGGTGAACCCCAAGCTGCCAACCGGCGAGGTCGAGGTGTTTGTGCGCGCGATCGAAGTGCTGGGTGCGGCGAAGGAATTGCCGCTGATGGTGTTTGGCGATCAGGAATATCCTGAAGAGACCCGATTGAAGTACCGTTACCTGGATCTGCGCCGCGAGGCGATGCAGGCAAATATGAAATTGCGGTCTGATGTTGTCGCCTCCATGCGTCGCCGGATGTGGGATAGCGGGTTCCGCGAATATCAGACCCCGATTATCACGGCGTCCTCCCCTGAAGGCGCGCGCGATTTTCTGGTGCCGTCGCGCCTGCATCCCGGCAAATTCTATGCCCTGCCGCAGGCCCCGCAGCAGTTCAAGCAGCTGATCATGGTGTCCGGCTATGACAAATATTTTCAGATCGCGCCGTGTTTCCGCGATGAAGACCCGCGCGCCGATCGCTCACCCACCGATTTCTATCAGTTGGATATGGAGATGTCCTTTGTCGAGCAACAGGATGTGTTCGACACGATCCAGCCGGTGATCACGGGCATTTTTGAAGAATTCGGCGGCGGCCGGAAGGTCGACCAGACATGGGAGCAGATTTCCTATCGCGATGCGGCCCTTTGGTATGGGTCGGACAAGCCCGACCTGCGCAATCCTATTAAAATGCAAGTGGTCTCCGACCACTTCCGCGATTCAGGCTTTGCGATTTTCGCAAAGCTGTTGGAGCAGGAAGGCACCGAAGTGCGTGCAATCCCGGCCCCGACAGGTGGATCGCGCAAATTCTGTGACCGGATGAATGCCTTTGCCCAGAAAGAAGGATTGCCGGGGATGGGTTATATCTTCTGGCGTGAAAAAACGGCGGATGCGGTTGCGCAAGAACTGGGTATCTCCGTCAAGGAAGCGCAGGCCAAGCTGAAGTCAGGCGAAGTGGAAGGTGGTATGGAAGCCGCTGGTCCGCTTGCCAAGAATATCGGGCCCGAGCGCACAGAGGCCATTCGCCAGCAACTGGGCCTTGGTCTGGGTGATGCGGCGTTTTTCCTTGGTGGGAAGCCAAAAGCCTTCGAAGGCGTGGCAGGCCGTGCCCGCAATGTGATTGGCGATGAACTGGGCCTGACCGATCAGGATCGCTTTGCCTTTGCCTGGATCGTGGATTTTCCGATTTACGAACAGGATGACGAAACCGGCAAGATCGATTTTGAACATAACCCGTTTTCGATGCCGCAGGGCGGGATGGACGCGCTGGAAGGTGATCCGCTGAAGGTGCTGGGCTATCAGTATGATCTGGCCTGTAACGGGTATGAATTGGTGTCGGGTGCGATCCGGAACCACCGTCCCGAGATCATGTTCAAGGCGTTCGAACTGGCTGGTTATGGGAAGGATGAGGTCGAAAAGCGCTTTGGCGGGATGGTCAATGCGTTCCAATATGGCGCCCCGCCCCATGGTGGCTGTGCGGCCGGGATCGACCGGATCGTGATGCTGCTGGCGGATGAGGCGAATATCCGCGAGGTCATCATGTTCCCGATGAACCAGCGTGCGGAAGATCTGATGATGGACGCCCCAAGCGAGCCGCAAAACGAACAGCTGCGCGAATTGCGGCTTCGGGTATTGCCGCCTGAGAGCTGAACTGATCGGTGATTTGCACAATCCCGGGAACCTGCCGCGCAGGTTCCTGGGGTCGCATCAGATCGGACCACCTGCTGCAATGCGTGACTGCACCATTTGTGACAGGGTCGCCACGCCCTTATTGAGGTCGCCCCCCTTGGTGCGCAGGCGGGCAAGGTCACGCACGGCCTTATCAAGATCATGATCCTGCGCGCTGCGCGCAACGCCGCCCAGAAACTGGGTGACGTAGTCGATATTCTCATCCTCGCCGACCTCTTCCAGCACTTGCGCGATATGGTTGAGATCATCCTGATAGGCGATCGGATCAGGGCAAACGACCTCGTCACTGATCATGCGGGGGGCAGGGGGCTGCCGGTCGGCCGGTAAATGTTCAAGGATTGCAGATTGGAACGCAGCAAGGTTGGCAATCGGCTTTTCAATAAACCCATCGGCCCCATATGTCATCACCTCATCCCGGGCGGAGGTATCGCCGCTGATCCCGAGGATGACATCGATCCTTGGTGATGCCTCGGACAATGCCTGGATCAGGGCAAGGCCGGATCCATCCGGCAGACCGACATCCACCAGCAACACGGTGGGCCGGTAGACGGCCAGATGCCGCCGGGCATTTTCAAGGCTGTCCGCCCGCCTGATCCGTGCGCCGGAGCGCAGGCATAAAAGTCGCAGGGATTCGCTGGCAAATCGGCTGTCTTCGACAACCAGCACTGTCAGCCCCAAAAGAGGGCGGCGCGCGGTTGGCGCACGGGTCAGCATCATCTCATTCAAGACATCCATAGCGATTCTTCCCTATTGCTGCGAATGCCATCATTGAAAGCAGGACAAGGTGAACAGGTCCTTAACTTCGTCACACGTTGCACGATCCGCCCACCCGCGCCATAAGTCGCCAAAAAGGAGTACGCTATGATTGGTCGCCTGAATCACGTTGCAATTGCTGTCCCCGATCTGGAAGCCGCAAGCGCGCAATATCGCACGATGCTGGGGGCCGATGTCGGTGCCCCGCAGGATGAGCCGGATCATGGCGTCACGGTCGTTTTCATCAATCTGCCCAATACCAAGATCGAATTGCTCTATCCGCTTGGCGAGGGCTCCCCGATTCAGGGGTTTCTCGACAAGAACCCGTCAGGCGGCATCCATCACGTTTGTTACGAGGTCGATGATATCCTTGCGGCCCGCGATCACCTCCTGGCCGAAGGCGCGCGGGTTCTGGGCGGTGGTGAGCCGAAGATCGGTGCCCATGGCAAGCCGGTCCTGTTTCTGCATCCGAAGGATTTTAACGGCTGCCTGATCGAGCTTGAGCAGGTCTGACCCCTTGCCATACGCCGCATCCGGCGTATCTATCGAAGATAGCCTTCACGAAAGGAAATTCCCGTGGGTCCGGTTTCTGGCATCGTTCTTTTTGCTGTCGTGTGGTCGATGGTGTTCTTCATCGTGTTGCCCTTGCGAAACAAGACGCAGGGCGATGTGGGTGAGGTCGTGCCGGGCACGCATGCCTCTGCCCCGGTCGATCCAAACCTGAAGCGCAAGGCGAAGATCACCACAGCTTTCGCCGTGCCGATCTGGGCGGTGCTGGCCTTTATCATCCTTTCGGGCAAGGTCACCGTGCGTGACCTTGACTGGTTCAACCGCATGGCCACGCCAGAGGTCAGCGCAGACTAACCCGATGAAAAATATGGGTGAATGTGGCCGCCCCAAGCAATGGAATGATCAGGTTGATCAGCGGAAAGGTCAGCGGCACCGCCATCAGACAGCCAGCCAACCAGATCGTCCCCTGATGTTTGCTGCGTAGCTGTTTCGCCTCTTCAACACCAAGTCTGCGCATCGCCACGATCTGGAAATACTCCCGACCCAGCAGGAAGCCATTCAGCGCATAAAAGATAAAGAACGCGGCAAAGGGCAGCAGTACGTAAAGGATGATGGCAAAGATATTCGCTGCCATCAGCACGCCCAGGAAATTCACCGTATCGCGCATCCCTTCCGCTAAGCTGGTGCCTTTTGCCGGGGGCAGGTGGGGATAATGCTTGTCCTCGACAGCCTGCGCGACCTCATCAAGAAACAGCGAGGTGATGGCGGATGCGACCGGGATCATCAGAAAGATCGAGACCAACAGCATCACCCCCAATGATCCCCAGCTCAGCAGATCGCCCAGCCATGTCACCTCACCAACCGCAGGCAGGCTGAGCGGCTCTGCCGTCAGCCAGTCGATCAGCCACAAGAGCAGGGCATAGATCGCGACAAGCAGGGCAATTGTCAGCCCGATCCCCCGCCAGACAACGCTGCGAAAGCGGCGGTCGGGAAGCTGGGCCAGCGCTTTGAGGAATGCGGCAAAGATCATGTCTCGATCCAAATGGTGATGGATTGCAGATCGGGTCGGGGCCGTTCTGGCGGCGCGTTGGTTTCGGTGCCAAGATGGATAAACCCGGCAACCGTTTCATGATCTGCCAGACCCAGCCCGTCGCGAACAAAGTCGCGGTCATGGCTGGCCCAGCCCGACAGCCAGTTCGCGCCCCAGCCAGCGGCCAACGCCGCATTCAGCAAGGCAAGACAGACCGCACCGGCAGAATAGATCTGCTCGATCTGCGGTATCTTTTCGGATGGTTTCGGACTGGAAATCACTGCCACGGCCAGATCGGCCTGTGCATATTGTGTCTCTGCCTTGGCGATCTTTTCGGCGTCAATACCCAGTGCCGCACCGCGCGCCGGGATTATTGCGGCCAGCCGGGCCAAGGCAGGTTTGCCCAGCACGATGAAGCGCCAAGGCTCCAGCTTGCCATGATCAGGGGTGCGGGCGGCGGCTGTTAGAAGTGTCTCGACCACTGCCCGGTCGGGCACCGGGGCGGTGAGTGTCTTTGCAGGTCGTGACCTACGGGTAAGCAGAAAATCAAGCGCGGCAGGGTTGGCAGGGGGCATTGCATGTCCTGTTGTTTGGTCCGTCCTCAGATATGCGGTGCCCCTCACGATCTCAAGCAGCAAGGCCGGGTTGTAACGCGAGTCATTTTGACAATTTGTCCATTTTGCTGTTTCATTCACCAATAAATAAAGGACTGCTGCCATTTTCGGCGGCGCATTTGACATAGATCATTTAATAACGTGAGGAATTTCAATGACCCTCGACGCGTTTGCCTTGGCCACATTGGCCACCCATCAGAAACTTGAACTTAACAATGTCATGCCCGCGCTTGAAACAGCACGGCTGTTGACCGATGCACTTGAATTTCGCTCTGACCCGGGTGTCTGGGCGATGGTCCATGGCGCCGGGCTGATCTGGCATCTGGAAGAGTTGCACCCTTTCATTCTTGCCAATGCAAACTTGCTTGAATTGACTGACGACGGACCCGCCGATTTGCTTGACTCGCTACGTTTAGCCGAATTGATGACAAGCCTGCTGGGTGGCACGCCAAAGTCTGTTTTCGGGACGACAAAAGTTGTCAGTGTCGCGGCAGGTGTGCGACATGCGACCCCCGGCAACCCGATACTGGCGACTGCGTCCGGGCAGATGGGGCCGTTGGTGCGTTGGAGCAGCGGCAGAGAAGGGTTTATCACCGCAGGGCATGTGGCACAGTCAGTGCAAGGACCGGTGACCGACGCAAACGGTGTGCGGATCGGGACGGTCTTGTGGTCCAACGATCCTGCGCTGAACCCGACCACAAAGGGGGACGTTGATGCAGCACTCGTTGAATTCACGCCGGGTGCTTCAGGCCAATTCGGCCCCCGTTCCACAATTGTGCCCGCAGGCGGGGACCCGTTGCGGATTGTATCCAGTAATAGCACAGCAAATCTGTTGGCCGCGTGCAGCCGGATTCAGTTGGGGTCCACAAACGCTCATTATGCCGATTGCTACCTGACGGATCGAAGGATCACGAACCCTGGCGATTCCGGCGGTCTGGTGGAAACCAATGGCGATGTTGCAGGCATCGTGATCGGTGCGTTTTCCCGGCGCGACATGAGCGTCATTCAGTCTGTCGGATATCAACTGGCGCAGATCAGGGCGCGTTCAGGCCACATGGTGATGACCTGACAATGCTGAATTGGTTCAGATCATTTTTTAGGGAGAAGGACATGACGGTATTTATTGCAACAGATGGTGTTGGCACCGAAATTCCGACCGATGTACGTGATGCAGCCAAGCGGTTCGCGGCGGAAACCGCACAAAGGGCAGGCCCCGATCAGGGCGTGACCCAGAGTGGCCCTGATATGGGTGGCACGGAAAGCGGGATTGGGGATGCACCCGGCGGCGCAGGTGCCGTGCTGGACCGCTGGGATATTCAGGCCCATCAATACAAGACCGAGGCCGAGATCAAAGGGGGCATGCTGGCCGGTCTGTTTTCAGGCCGCACCAAACTGGTCAAAAGCGGTGTCGTCCAGGAGGCCAAGCGTTTCTACGTCAGCCAGACCGATGACAATAACAGGGTCGAGTTTGGCACAGCCGTCCGGCTTTTGGTGGCGACAAACGGAACCGAGGCAGAGGTCAAACTGACAATCCCGAACATCGCCGCAGGCGCGCAGCTGTCCCAGTTCGAAGCGCGGATCGCATTGTCAGTGGTCGGCTTCACCGGCCCGCTTGGCGATATGCTGCCTGCACCGGGCGAGTTGAATGTGGAAACACTGCCCGACTATCTGGATGCATTCCGCAAGATCCAGTCCTACGTGTTTGGTCGTGATGCCGCAGGGCATTTGGCCCCGACCTTGCTGGGCTATAGCGCGCTGACTTAAGCTGAGATGAGCGCGGTTTCCATCGCGCTGATCACACCGTCCAGATAGGCATCGAAACCCGCATCAGGCTGGCGCAATGGAAATGCGTCGCCAAAGGGGTCGGGGGCGCTGATCTGGCTGCCGGACATGACCTGAAGCACGTTATGGGCGCAGAATGGGACGTAGGTTTCCGAATAACCACCCTCGTGCACCAGTAACAATTTGCCGTCACAGACATCATTGGCCAAATCCATAACCTGTCGGGTCATCTGACCAAATGTATCGGCGGTGGCCAGCATCCGGCCCAGCGGGTCATTCGCCCCTGCATCATAACCACAGGCAATGATCAAAACATCGGGGGCAAAGGCGCGAATGGCAGGCAGGGCAAGCCGATCCATGGCTGTCAGATAGCCCTGATGCCCCGTGCCGGGAGGCAGGGGGATGTTGAGGTTATACCCCTTACCCGCGCCGCGCCCGCGATCTTCGAAACCGCCGGTGTCCATCGGATAGTTCCGATCCTGGTGGATCGATACTGTCAGCACATCATCGCGGTCGTAAAACACCGCCTCAGTCCCGTTGCCGTGATGCACGTCCCAATCCAGCACGGCAAATCGCCCTGCAAGACCCGCTGCGCGGGCCGCCTCAATCGCGATGCCGATATTGTTGAGCAGGCAGAACCCATTGGGAAAATCCGGCAGGCAATGGTGACCGGGCGGGCGGGACAAAGCATAGGCATTGGAAAGCTCGCCTTGCAGCACAGCCGCCAAGGCGGTTTTGGCCAACCCGGCTGAGAGAGTGGCAAGCTCATATCCCCCGGGGCCAAAGGGCGTGCGACGGCCAAGTTCGCCCCCGCCTGCATCAGACAAGCCTTTGAATTCATCCAGGTAATGGGCGGGATGTACATGTAACAGATCTTCGCGGGTTGCCATCTCTGCGCCGCGCATGTCCAGTTCGCGGGCAAGGCCGGTCACCTCGATCAGGTTTTTCAGGCGGCGCTTGGTCTCGGGGCTTTCGGGCAGACCGCCATCCATCGGCTGCACCAGCCCGCCAACCGGCAGCATCCCGGCGTAATTCCCGCCGCCATGCCAAAAACAGCGTTCGTCCCAGAAAAAACCCGTCTTCACAATGTCACCTCCGGTTTGTCTCGGGGCCACATTCGCGCGGGCGCCGGGCAGACGCAAGGCTCAGGTCTTGCTGAGTTGATAAATGCCTTCGGGCAGATCCAGTGCGGCTTGCAGATCGCGTAGCTGGCTCATCGAAAACGTGACCTGCACCATCATATCGGTACGCGGATCGACCTGTGACACGGTGATGCAATCATCAAATGCATTGATAATGATGTCATCCAGCAACGGGGCTTCGCCCTCATCCACCAGGGTGACAACGGTCGCGTCATATTCGTGTTCAATGGTAAACATGGGTTAAGCCTAGCCTCAGCTTCGTCTGATGCAAGCATCATTGCATTTTCGGGTCTGGTCGTCGGAAAGGGACGTGATAGTCTTGGCCGGACCAAGAGTTGGGAGAAATGAATGCGTTTTTTACCGATCGCCCTGATTGCCGCCATCGCGGCATGTGAACCCGTGCGGCAGGACGCCAGGTCGCCATCGCCGACCCCTGCTGTCCAGCAGGCACCCGTGGGTCCAAAGCTGTCAACGCGGGCCGCATTGCGCAATTTTTCGGCTGTGGTTGATCGGGTTGAACCGGTCGCCGAACGGATCTGCCGGCAGCGCGCATCGGATCTGAACTGCGATTTTCGTATTGTCATTGATGACCGGCCCGGCCAGCCAGCGAACGCCTATCAGACGCTGGACCGAAACGGACGGCCAATCATAGCGTTCACCGTTCCGCTGATTGCCGAGGCGCGCAATCGCGACGAACTGGCATTTGTCATGTCGCACGAGGCGGCGCACCATATTCGCGGGCATATCGCCCGACAGCAGCGTAATGCGACCGTCGGCGCGCTGGTCTTTGGGCAGCTTGCCGGGG
Organism: uncultured Paracoccaceae bacterium; assembly: GCA_947500055.1. Classification (GTDB taxonomy): domain Bacteria; phylum Pseudomonadota; class Alphaproteobacteria; order Rhodobacterales; family Rhodobacteraceae; genus Yoonia. The sequence goes on along the minus strand of CANMQO010000008.1, from coordinate 168,069 downwards.
CGCTGGGTGCGCCAAATTCCGTGGAAACCGCGCAGCAGATCGGTGCGACGGTGGGCGCGCGCAGTTATTCCAAGGAATTCGAGCTTGAGGCCGATGCGCTGGGCACGCGGATCACCGCGGCCTCCGGATACAGCCCGCTGAAAGGCGCCGAGTTCTTTTTCCGTATCCCGGATCCGGGCAATAAGTTTCTTGGCACCCATCCAGCGAATGCCGACCGGTTGCGGACCGTGCAGCGGGTGGCATCCAGTCTGTGAGAATAGCAAGATCGGTCAAGCGCGGGTTTGACTGATCGGGCATGATTGTCGCTGTAGACGCAAAGCAGGAGACCTCATGTCATTGATTGCCAAGATCGTCTGGCAGGTTGAAATGCAGTTGCAGCAGCCATTGTCGCTCGATGATCTGGCAGGCCAATGTGCCGTTAGCCCCTATCATATGGCGCGGGTGTTTCGCGCCGCTACCGGGTTTGCCCCGATGACCTATCTGCGGGCACGGCGCCTGTCACATGCGGCGTCGTTGCTGGCGCAAGGGGATCAGGATGTGCTGCAGATCGCACTTGATCTGCAATACGGCTCTCATGCGGCGTTTACCCGTGCCTTTGTCAGCTACTTCGGGGTGAACCCCCGGGATGTGCGCAAGGCGCGGTCACTCAAAAATCTGGAACTGATGGAGCCGTTGAAGATGACACATACAGAAATGGTCGAGGTATCACCCCCACAGCTAACCCAAACAAGTGCACGTCGGATTGTCGGGGTCAGCGCCCAATGCACCTTTGAAAACGCTTCGGCTATTCCGGGCCTTTGGCAGCAGTTCAACGCCCGCGAGGAAGAGGTCGCGACAGCACCGGGGCCGGCATATGGCGTCTGTTGCGACGCCGACGGGGCAGGACGGTTCCGCTATGTTGCGGGGATGCAGGCGGATCGGGATATGCCGGTGCCAAAAGGTATGGACGAAGTGCTGATTCCCGCAGGTTTATACGCGGTCTTTCAGCATAATGGACATATCTCGGAATTGCCCAAGACGGTACAGAGCATCTGGAACAAGGCTTTGCCGGAAAACGATTTGACCGTAAGGTCCGCCCCAGATTTTGAACGCTATGATCAGCGGTTTAATGTGGAAACCGGGCGGGGCCTTGTGGAAATCTGGATACCTGTAATGGGTTCTGACCCTAGCTAACCCCAAAAAGAGCATCCGCCTGCGCGGGACGTCGCAGGCGGATGAAAATGGCGATTGCCGAGATACCGATCCAAAAAATCTGGATCATGGCCGATGCAAGGTTGAACGAGGACAAGAGTCCAACCAATACCATACTGGCCGCGGCACCATTTATCGCAAAATATGCGATGTTATCCGACCGACCCCGTCTGACCGTGAGCAGCGCGTAGTTCAGGACATAAAGCCCGAAACCCGCTACCCCGATCGCATCGAGCAGACCCGGCGGAAGGGTTTGAAAAAATACACTCATTAAAACTACATACTCGTACTTTGAAAAAATTCGCGTCGGACTAAAACACATGTCCTGGCGATACTCTTAAACGTTAACAACCCCATCGTATGTGTCACAGGACACAGTGTCAGGTCTGGCATTCCTTACCCCGATGTCAGTTTCGATGTCAGCAGAGATGCGCTCGCGACTTTCCAGATGTTGTTTGCCTGTTTGTCGCGTCCTATCATCGGCCGGAAATAAATGGGGAAACATTCAGATGGCAATCAACGGCACCTGTCATTGCGGCGCGGTCAGCTACGAGTTTCGGCATCAGCCAAGCAAGACAACATCCTGCAACTGCTCTATCTGTCGGCGCTTGGCCGCATTGTGGATTTATGCGCCAGTGTCAGAGGTCACGGTAACCGGACCGACTGATCAGTATTCCTATGGCGAAAAATCCCTGGCCTTCCACTGGTGCAAGGCCTGTGGATGCACGACCCATTGGGAAAACCTCAATCCCGAGGATGATGACGCCTATATGGCTGTCAATCTGCGGCTCGCTGACCCGGATGTCGTCGCCCGGATCCCCGTGCGCCACTTCGACGGGGCCGACACCTGGACCTTTCTGGATTAGACGGTGCTTGCAGCACCCAGTGCGATGGCGACAAAGAAGCAGGCAGAGGCCAGCACGACAAACCCATGCCATATTGCCACAGAGAATTTCGTATTCTCGGCAGCGTAAAAAACCACGCCCGTCGTATAAAGCAGGCCACCGGCAGCGATCAGCGCCATGCCGGTGCCAGGCATGATCGGCCAAAGCGACCAGATCAGTGCGATGCTCAGCCAGCCCATGATCAGATAAAGCGCAGGCCCAAACCGCCCCGGCGTGCGCCAGAAAAACAGCTTCAGCACCATCCCGATCACGGCCAGCGCCCAGACGATGCCCAGCACTACATAGGCAAAGCCTGTGCCGATCATCACCACAAGCGGGGTATAGGTGCCCGCAATTTTGAGGTAGATCGCTGCATGATCAACCCGGCGCAGTGCCGGGCGCAGGCTTTCCCACGGGGTCATGTGATACATGGCTGATGCGGTAAAGGTCGCAATCAGGGTCGCGCCATAGATGGCGATGCCGGCGATGTAGCCCGGGCTGGCCATGCCGCTTGCCCAGATGATCAGCAATGTTGCCCCGCAGGTCGCCCCGATAACACCAATGGCATGCATCGCCGCATCTGCAATGCGCTCGGATCGGGCATAGGTCGGGTACATCAACATCTCCACAATGGTTCACATCTGCAGCCTATGGGACCCGCCCCACCGGTCAATTGTTCCGTAAGGTCACATCACGGACTTGGCATTGCCGCCAGGATCGCCCAATTTGGTGAAAATGTAGTGATGGTAAGGGGATACTCCCATGTGGCAGCAAATCATGCGAATTCGGCAACGGGCGATCTGGTCATGGAACGGATTCGTGCATGTGGCCCGAACCGAAGGGTCGCTGATGCAATGGATCGTGGCCAATGTGGTCTTTTGCATTCTGGCCTTCGTCCTGCCCTTGTCAGGGGCAGAGCGCGGGTTTCTCCTGATGGGCGGGATCATGGTGATGGGGGCAGAATGCATGAATACGGCGATCGAGCGGGTCGTTGATGATATCGGCCCGGAACTGCGGGACGCGGCAAAACACGCAAAAGATGCAGGCTCAGCGACAGTCGCCGTGACCGCCATCGGGGTCGGGGTGGGCTGGATCTGCGTCATTGCCGGGCTGATTTGGTAGGGGCGGAAGTCATTAAACGCTGGGCTTTGAGGTCTGCTTGATCTAAAGCAACGACGCAGGCGCTGGTTTGTGCTATCATGCCCCCAACCACGCGGAGAGTTCAGATGAACACGGCAAGAGTTAACAGGATCCACTTCTGGCGGGCCATCGGCATGTCAGGTGTGGCGCGTGACGATCAACATCTGCCGATCTTTGGCATGGGCGCTGTGGCGGACGGCATTGATGGTCAGAATGCAAATCGGGCATGTCGCAAGAATGGTGCCGCAAAAGCACCGCGCGACACGGCCGAGAAAAGCCTGACCCCGGTCTGATCGAAACACGACATTGACAACCTTAAAGGGCACGCGTCATCGCGCGCCCTTTTGCATTTCAGGCCTTGGCTTTGACCCGGCGGGTCTCTGGGTGCAGGGCCGTGCCAAGGATGTGATCGGCACGGTGGATCACCTTCTGGGCATTGCTGACGATCTCGGGCTCGGGCGGTAGGGCGATCGCCGCATCTTTGCCCGGACAATCCAGCGTTGACAGGAAATGGCGCATGCAGTTCAGGCGGGCGCGTTTCTTGTCATTGGATTTGACCACCGTCCAGGGCGCATCGGCGGTGTCGGTATAGAAAAACATCGCCTCCTTGGCCTCGGTATAATCGTCCCATTTATCCAGACTGGCCTTATCAATCGGGGACAGCTTCCACTGTTTCAGCGGATCCGTGGCGCGGCTGTCAAAGCGGCGCTTTTGTTCCTCCTGCGTGACGGAAAACCAGTATTTATACATGCGGATACCCGACCGGGTCAGCATGCGTTCAAGCTCCGGGGTCTGGCGCATGAATTCCAGATATTCGGCAGGTTCGCAAAACCCCATGACACGCTCAACACCGGCGCGGTTATACCAGCTGCGGTCATAAAGCACCATTTCACCCGAACTGGGCAGATGATCGACATATCGCTGGAAATACCATTGGCCGCGCTCTTCATCCGTGGGTTTGTTGAGGGCAACAACACGGGCGGCGCGGGGGTTCAGATGTTCGGTAAACCGTTTGATCGTGCCGCCCTTGCCGGCCGCATCCCGGCCCTCAAACAACAGCACAAACCGCTGGCCTGTTTCCTGCGCCCAAAGCTGTACCTTGAGCAGTTCAGCCTGCAATAGCGCCTTCTCCGCCTCATAGGGGCGACGGGCCAGTTTGGGAAGGCTGGCAGGATTGCGGCGGCGCGGAGCGGGTTTCGGTTTGGTGGCTGTGGCGCGGTCTTGCATATCACTCTCCCTGATGTTGGAGCGCAGCCTATCAAGATCCCGTTGCAGACACCTTGATATGGGTCAAAGGCTGCGACACCGGGGCGCTTTGATTTTCAGGCAGTTCGGGTTATTGTTCCATCATGCGCAATCAGCAGGAGGACCATCATGCGTCTTACCCTATTTGCCTTGACGATGCTGCCCATGGGCGCGTTCGCTCAAGAGACGACACTGCCCGCCCCGTCAGAGCCCATCGCCCAAAGCCAGACCTGCGCGGTTGGCACAGCATGGGACGCAACCGCACAAACCTGTGTGGAGATGACCGAGACGGCATCCCCGCTCAAAGACCTGCCCGGACATAGCGACTGCAACTACGGGGCAGCCCGCGAAGTGACGTCATAGACAGCAACCACACGCAACGCCGTCCCGGACGTGATCCGGGACCTCTGACAGGGATTGCGAGAAACATCCCGACCGGTCGACAACCGGACAGTGCCGGTCCAGGGCTCTGCCCGTTGACCGCTCAAATGACCTGACGACGGACAGCTACGCGCAGCAAAGCAAGCTTTGTATCAGTCCCACATCCGTCTAGCCATGCCATGGCGCTATTCCGGTCGTCAAACCTGACCATATCTGCCTCGCGTCTTATCGCCTCTTCTTCGCCACACTACACCACCAATCCCCTTGCAAAACCCCGGTTCTCGCGCCATTGACAGGCACCAACCTCGCATAGGCCGCCTGAACCGCATGACAGACCTTTCGCATATCCGTAATTTCTCCATCGTCGCCCATATCGACCACGGGAAATCGACGCTCGCTGACCGCCTGATCCAGTCCACCAACACCGTGGCGGAACGGGATATGAAAGCGCAGCTTCTGGACTCCATGGATATCGAACGCGAGCGCGGCATCACCATCAAGGCCAACACCGTCCGCATCGATTACAAGGCCGATGACGGGCAGGATTATGTGCTGAACCTGATCGACACGCCCGGCCATGTCGATTTCGCCTATGAGGTCAGCCGGTCCATGCGCGCGGTCGAAGGGTCCTTGCTGGTCGTCGACAGCACCCAAGGGGTTGAGGCGCAGACGCTCGCCAATGTCTATCAGGCCATTGATGCGGATCATGAAATCGTGCCCGTCCTGAACAAGATCGACTTGCCCGCCAGCGAATGTGACCGGGTGGCCGAACAGATCGAGGATGTGATCGGGATCGACGCATCCGGCGCCATTCAGGTCAGCGCCAAGACCGGCATCGGCATCCATGAAACGCTTGAGGCCATCGTCAACCTGCTGCCCGCGCCCAAAGGCAGTCGCGATGCCCCGCTCAAGGCGATGCTGGTCGATAGCTGGTACGACAGCTACCTTGGCGTCATCGTCCTTGTCCGCATCATTGACGGGGTGATGAAAAAGGGAGACCGCGTCAAATTCATGTCCAACAACACCGTGCACGGGATCGACAAGATCGGTGTGTTCCGGCCGCAGATGCAGGATGTCGGCGAATTGGGACCGGGTGAAATCGGGTTCATCACAGCCTCCATCAAACAGGTGCGCGACACCCGGGTCGGCGACACGATCACCTCGGAACGCAAAGGCACCGAAACAGCACTTGCCGGGTTCAAACCCGCGCAGCCGGTTGTTTTCTGCGGGCTGTTCCCTGTGGATTCATCGGAATTCGAAGACTTGCGCGACGCCATCGAAAAACTCGCCCTCAACGACGCGTCCTTCAGTCACGAGATGGAAACCTCCGCCGCGCTCGGCTTCGGCTTTCGCTGCGGGTTTCTGGGCCTTCTGCACCTCGAAGTCATCCGCGACCGGATCGAGCGGGAATATAATATCGAACTCATCACCACAGCACCGTCCGTCGTCTATCACATCTATATGCGCGACGGCGAAATGATTGAGCTGCACAACCCCGCCGACATGCCCGACTTGACCCATGTGGACCATCTGGAAGAACCGCGGATCAAGGCGACGATCCTGGTGCCCGATGAATATCTGGGCGACGTGCTGAAGCTGTGCCAGGACCGGCGCGGCGTGCAACTGGACCTGACCTATGCAGGCTCCCGCGCGATGGCTGTTTACGACCTCCCCCTGAACGAAGTGGTGTTTGATTTCTACGACCGGCTGAAATCGGTGACCAAGGGCTATGCATCCTTCGATTACCAGATGACCGGTTACCAGACCGACAACCTCGTCAAGATGTCGGTGCTGGTGAATGATGAACCCGTTGATGCGCTGTCGATGATGGTCCACCGGGATCGCGCGGAAATGCGCGGGCGGGCGATGGTCGAAAAGCTCAAGGACCTGATCCCGCGCCACATGTTTAAAATCCCGATCCAGGCGGCCATCGGCGGCAAAGTGATCGCGCGCGAGACGCTATCCGCGCTGCGCAAGGATGTGACGGCCAAGTGCTACGGTGGCGACGCGACGCGGAAACGCAAGCTCTTGGACAAGCAGAAGGCGGGGAAAAAGAAGATGCGGCAGTTCGGTAAGGTGGATATCCCGCAGGAGGCGTTTATTTCGGCGCTGAAGATGGATGGGTGATGGCTGCTGATATTACGTTCCCAGCTAACAATTCTATCGCTGCGTTGGGCAGGTTTTCAAAGGCGATTATTGAAATACCGAAAAAGGATAAGTTGTTAATAGATGTTGGGCGGAAGAGTTTTCTTTACCCAACGTGCATGATTTTTTTGGCGAAGGCATGTTTGCAAAGGGCACGCATGCACAAAGACGAAGTAGTCGCTTACCGCGGCCTCAGTAGTTTGGACTACGCGAATAATATGGGTTTTTCCGAGGTTCTGAATTTGAAGGGCAACCCTTATCGTCAGGGCGCTTTTGGTGGTCACAGCTATATACCAATCAGTTCTATGTCGCTTGAGAAACTGGAAAATGATGCACAAACCAATGGGTATGAAATTGGAGATGCTATTTCAGCACGATGCGAGAATATAGCAAGGATTGTTTCTCAAGATCGGTCCAGTGAATTGAGACATACGCTAGCTCGTTCATTCTGTGAAATATTTCGCAATACTTTTGAACATGGCGATACGGGGTTAGCGGTCTTTTGCGCGCAATATTGGGATCGTTTGAACCAAGTTGAAATTTGCATAGCTGATCGTGGTATAGGGGTGTTTCAATCTCTCAAACAGAGCAAATATACACAGCCTAACAATGAAAACGAAGCGCTGCATTATGCGTTAATGCCCGGCGTTTCATCAAAGGCATGGAAGCATAAGAAGAAGAAAGCAAGCCAAAAGTCGGCATGGGACAATGCTGGCTACGGACTATTTTTTGCTCAAAACCTCTTCGGAAAAATGGGGCATTTCTACATTGCAAGTGGCCAAGAATCCCTATTCCTTTCTAAGGATGCGATCAAAACGTATCCCTGCAATGTCGACGGTACATTGGTTTCTATGCGATTAGATCTCTCAGACGAACGCCAGATAGCGGAGATAATCAAGAGCACTGTTGGGCTTGCACACAAAGTAAAAGAGCGTTTGGGCGTGAAGAGTTTGGACTATAACAGCGTCGCCGCATTCCTAAGGTCTGGACTGAACTAAACGTGCAATAATGAATTGTACCATAGGCGTAGGGTGGGTGAAACCCACGCGTCTCCGAATCAACCCTCCACCCGATCCATCCTCTCTCGCGCGTGGGTTTCACCCACCCTACGGAAACTGGAATAGGGCCAATCCTCCGGCGATTGGACCAAACCGTGTTTCACCGGGTTCCACCAACAATAATCCACATGCGCGCGGAAATCGTCGGCATCACGGATGGCATGTTCCCAAAACCGGCGCTGCCAGATGCCTTTTTCCCCACGCGCCACTTTGCTGGGCGACGGGGTGCCCACGGCTTTGCAATGCTGCGAAAACCGGCCCTTGATCTTTTTCCACCGGATAGAAAAATCGGCATCGCCATCAGGAAGCGTCCAGACCGCATGGATATGATCGGGCAAGACCACCATGGCCTCGCATTTCACAGGATGTTCCCGCACCACCGATGCATAGACGGATCGCAGCAGGACAATCTCGTCCACCAGCGTGGCTGCTGTTCTGTCGGCAAGTGCGACGGTGAAGAAATATGTCCCCCCGGGAACATAGAGGCGGCGATAGCGTGACATGTCGTGAGTGTCGCCAAACAGGGTTAACAAAACGTAGGGTGGGTGAAACCCACGCGTGTTCGTGGCAAAAAGCCGCGTGGGTTTCACTCACCCTACGCTTGACCCAAAAACAACGCCTGCTCGCCCGCCGTACCGAAATCACCGGCGACTTGCGGGAGATTGAAGACCAACGGGATGAAACCCGGTCCAAGGATTGGGAGGACCGCTCGGCCGAGCGGCAGGGGGATGAGGTGTTGGAGGCGTTGGGCCATCAGGAGTTGAATGAGCTGAAGCGCATCGATGCCGCGCTGGCTCGGATTGCGGAGGGCAGTTATGGCGATTGCCTGAAATGTGGTGAGCCGATCTCAGATGCGCGGCTGGAGCTGCTCCCCGATGCGCCGCTGTGCAAAAACTGCGCGGTTTAAACATTCCATGAATGACATGTGTCAGGAACGCCAGCGCCGCCCGGCGATCCTGTCAGGTATAGGGTCGCTGAACGCACCGCTCGTTGGGGTCCGACGTTTTGCCGACGTAATGCCGACGCTTTGCCGACAGGGGTTTTGGGCGCTTAAAGCTGGTTGTCGACCGCTTGTCCAGCATTGGTGATATCACGCCCGACGCCTTTGACGGTTTCGCAGGCGGACAGGCCAAGGATGGCTAGGATCATTGCAACGCGGATCATGGGAACCTCTTTAGATTTGAACGGCTTGGGCGCAGGTTAGCGGGCTGTGGGGCGTCGGGCAAGGTGGCTTAGGCCATCTGCAGGAAAGTGGCGACTGCGGCCTCAAACTCCCGTGGTTTCTCCGCGTGCAGCCAATGGCCCGCGTCGGGGATCCTGGCGAATTTGGCACCAGGGAAAAGTTGTTTAATTTCAAGGCGGTAATCGGGTTTGACGTAATCAGAATTGCCGCCGGAGAGGAACAGTGTTGGCCCGTCAAAGCTGTTCTCGATCTTGGGGAATCCGATGATCTTATCCATCTCTGCCGCCAATACATCAAGGTTCAGGCGCCAGCGTTTTTCTTTCATATCAAGGCTTTGCAACAGAAAGTCTGGCACGCCCGGTTCCAGATCACCCAGTTGTGCCTTGGCATCGGCGCGGGATGTGATCTGGTTCAGATCGACGCGCCGCATCGCCTCAATCGGGCCCATCTGGGTATGTGAATAAGTCACCGGGGCGATATCGGCAACCACCAAGCGATTGACTTTATTGGGATTTTGCAGCGCCAATACCATCGCGGCCTTGCCACCCATGGAATGGCCCAGCACATCCATGGGCTGGTCCATCACGTCGGCCAGATCCTCGGCCATGTCCTGATAGGATTGTGTGTCGTCCCAAGGGCTTGACCCATGATTGCGCATATCCACCGCGACCACGGGCCGTGTTTCGGACAGCCGTTTTGCGATCACCCCCCAATTGCGGGCGGACCCGAAAAGCCCATGGGCGATCAGCAGGGGCGTGGTGTCGGGGCCGTCATATAAAACCGTGTTCAACATGCATCTGTTTTAACCCTTTCCACAGGCAGCGCACCAGAAGGATTGAGCGTCAGGGCGAAGATCATTACCCGGTCGCCCATGGCGCATGACCTGACACAGAAAATCGCTGAAATCCGTGAGTTGCTGGAAAAGCAAATGCGCGTCAAAGGGCGCGATTTGCGCCAGCAGACGCGCAGGGCGGGCCGCCGGGTGCCGCGCAAACTGCGCCGTGATCTGACTTATCTGATCGAGACCGAGAAGATCGCCCGGAACCCGAAACTGGGGCGCATGGTAAATGAGGCCAAAGTTGCCAAGGCCCATGCAAATCTGGTGCGGTATCTGGAGGGGCTGAACCCGCGCGAGGCGATGTGGAATTCTGTTTTGAACATCACGGCCTCGATCGCGCTGGCGTTGATCGTGACCTTTGTTGTTGTGCTCTACGTGCTTGTTCAGCGCGGATATGTCTAGGGCGGGTTCGCACCCGCCCCACAATTGTCACAGGTTCGGATAAAGCGGGAAGCGGTTGCACATGGCTTCGACTTCGCTGCGCACCTTGGCTTCGACCGCGTCGTTTCCGTCGACTCCATTTGCCGCCAGCCCTTCAGTCACCTCGACGATCCAGTCGGCAATCTGTCGGAACTCGGCCTCACCAAAGCCGCGGGTTGTCCCGGCGGGCGATCCAAGGCGGATCCCGGATGTCACCATCGGCTTTTCAGGATCGAACGGAATGCCGTTCTTGTTGCAGGTGATGTGGGCGCGGCCCAGCGAGACTTCGGTTGCGTTGCCTTTGACCCCTTTGGGGCGCAGATCAACGAGCATCAGGTGGCTGTCGGTTCCGCCCGATACGATGTCCAATCCGCCCTTCATCAGTTGGTCGGCCAGTGCCTGCGCGTTCTTGACCACCTGTTCCTGATAGCTTTTGAATTCGGGCCGCAATGCTTCACCAAACGCGGCGGCCTTGCCTGCGATCACATGCATCAGCGGGCCGCCCTGAATGCCGGGGAAGATGGCTGAGTTGAACTTTTTTGCCAGTGTCTCGTCATTTGTGACGATCATACCACCGCGCGGGCCGCGCAATGTCTTGTGGGTTGTGGTTGTCGCCACATGGGCATGGGGGAATGGAGAAGGGTAGAGCCCTGCGGCAACCAGCCCGGCGAAATGCGCCATATCGACCAGAAGATATGCCCCAACCGTGTCTGCAATTTCGCGCATCTTGGCGAAATCAATGATGCGTGGAATGGCGGAGCCACCGGCGATGATCATCTTGGGTTTGTGTTCGGCGGTCAGGCGCGCCAGTTCTTCGTAATCCAAAAGGCTGTCCTGACGACGGACCCCGTATTGCACGGCGTTGAACCATTTGCCGGATTGGTTTGGCTTGGCACCGTGGGTCAGGTGACCACCAGCGTCAAGCGACATGCCGAGAATGGTGTCGCCCGGTTGGAGCAGAGCCTGAAACACACCCTGGTTGGCCTGCGATCCGGAATTTGGTTGCACATTGGCAAATTCACAGCCGAACAGCTGCTTGGCGCGCTCAATGGCGAGGTTTTCGGCCACATCGACATGCTGGCAGCCGCCATAGTAGCGCCGACCGGGATATCCTTCGGCATATTTGTTGGTCAGCACGCTGCCCTGGGCTTGCATCACTGCGGCGGAAACGATGTTTTCGGAGGCAATCAACTCGATCTCGTTGCGTTGCCGGCCCAGTTCGGCCTGCATCGCTGCAAAAAGCTCTGGATCGCGGGAATCCAATGTTTCAGTGAAAAAGCCGTTGTCGCGGACAGTGACGTTCATGGGTTGGCCCCCCTTCAGGATGTCAAATGCGGGTTAATTTCGCCGTCATAGCCTATGGTATCAGTGTTCAAAAGCATCAATGCGACCATGATCTTTATGAGTGCGTCACATAGGGGGCGCATCGGTTGCTTGCGTTTCGTATGCGATCACCGCACAACGTATGGGAACTTGAAGGTTTTTCATCATGTCGCGCCCGAAGATCGCCTTTGTCGCCAGCCCCGTGCCGATTGCGCAATCCGCGCGCGCGGCCTTGGCAGAGACCTATGGCGATGTTCCGCCGGCCGAGGCGGATGTGATTGTTGCGCTGGGTGGCGACGGGTTCATGTTGCAGACCATGCATAGCACCCAAGGGCTGGATGTACCGGTTTATGGGATGAACCGCGGTACCGTCGGGTTCCTGATGAATGAGTTTGGTGCGGAGGATTTGCGCCAGCGGCTTGATGACGCCGAGGAAGAGGTGATCAACCCCCTGGCGATGACAGCCCTGACTGTCGATGGGAAGATGCATGAGGCATTGGCGATCAACGAGGTCAGCCTGCTGCGCGCTGGTCCGCAGGCGGCCAAGTTGCGGATCACGGTTGATGGTAAATTGCGGATGAATGAATTGGTTTGTGACGGGGCACTGGTGGCGACGCCAGCCGGATCAACCGCCTACAACTATTCCGCCCATGGTCCGATCCTACCGATTGGTTCTGATGTGCTGGCCTTGACGGCCATGTCTGCCTTTCGTCCACGACGCTGGCGCGGTGCGCTGCTGCCCAAACGCGCCGTTGTCCGGTTTGACGTGAACGACCCGATCAAACGCCCCGTGATGGCCGATGCAGACGGTAAGTCCGTGCGCGATGTCGTCAGCGTTGAGATCAGGTCGGACCCATCGGTGCGGCACCGTATCCTGTTTGATCCCGGTCACGGGCTGGAAGAACGGCTAATTCGCGAACAATTCGCCTGAGAATCAATCTGTGTCCCTGAACACAGAACAATTGAGCTGCCTCGTGCTAGCAAATACGCATTTGCAAGTATGAGGTTTTGTTATGTTCTCCAGAATTCAATTTCTTTGTGCCGCAGCCCTCGCGGCGTCTTTCAGCGTCCTTCCCAATGAAAGCATGGCCAGATCCTGCGGTGGTTCGGGGCAGAAACCGTGCAGCATTTTCGATTCCGGGTTTTACGAGATCGGCAATTTTTGCGAGGACGGTCTGGATCACATCCCTTTTGTGGCCTGCGCCCCGAAGATCGAAGAGGACGCATTTGCCAAGAAGGTTGAAGAACTCGCCGTTCTGGTGGGCGAAATCTATATTGCGTTCAACATCACGGCAGGTCCGGTTAGTGATATCATGACGGTTCTGGACATTTCCGGTGCCAAAAACCCCGAGGAAGTGCAACGTATCATAGAAGAGGATCCGCGTTTTGATCGGGTATATGCCCTTGCTCGCGGGCTTGGCATGAACACGTTGACGGTTGGCCTCGCCGGTGGCGGTTCGTTAATTGGTGGGGGCGGGCTGGAAAGCGGTGTGTCGCTTGATGTGCACAAGCAGGCCACTGCTTATGGCTATTTCTCCAGCTATACGTCGATTGGGTTGCAGTTCGGACTTGGTGCCGATCTGGTTGTCAGCGGGTTTCTGGCGGATAATATCTGCATCGAGGATGGCACGTCGCTTGGCACCAGTGTCTATGCCGATGTCGGCCCTGGTGGTGGTATTATCATCTGGCATGGCGAAGACGGCGCGTTTCTGGGTTTCAGCGTGCCTGTCGGAGTTGGTGGGATTGGCGCTGGCATCGCCAGCGTGCGCGCAATTACGGATGTTTTGCTGGCCGAATGCGGTGTGACGAATGCGCCTGATCCGGTGATTGTTCCAGCACCCGGCCCTGTGCCAGAGCCGGTGGAACCCCCACGCTATCTGGTTCTGGCCGGTGACAATCTTTGGAATATCGCTGCCACGACCTATGATGATGCGCTGGCCTATCCGGTGATCTATCAGGCCAATGCCGATATTATCACTGACCCAGACAGAATCTACCCGGGCCAGTCATTGGTGTTGCCGCTTAATCCCTAGCTGCCTGCGTAGCCCAATGGTTTCAGGGCGTCCCGGACTTCATCCAGGATTGCAGGATCGTCGATGGTGGCGGGCATTTTGAAGTCGGCCCCATCTGCGATCTTGACCATGGTGCCTCGCAGGATTTTGCCGGACCGTGTCTTGGGCAGCCGGTCCACGACCGTGACAAGTTTGAAGGCGGCGACCGGTCCGATTTTTTCCCGGACGGAGGTGACGACTTCTTTGCAGATATCTTCATGCGGTCGGTCACAGCCCGCGTTCAGGCAGACAAAACCCAGTGGTAGCTGCCCTTTGAGCGTATCCGTCACCCCGATCACGGCGCATTCGCCCACATCCGGGTGTGCTGCGAGCACTTCCTCCATCGCGCCGGTGGACAGCCGGTGCCCCGCCACGTTGATCACATCATCGGTGCGCGCCATGATGTAAAGATAGCCATCTTCATCAATCATGCCCGCATCCCCGGTTTCGTAGTAACCTGGGAAGGTGGTCAAATAGGATTTGACGAACCGGTCTTCCGCATTCCAAAGCGTCGGCAAGGTGCCGGGCGGCAGGGGGAGTTTTACCGCGATGGCACCAAGTTCGCCCGGTTTCATCGGGTTGCCGCCCTCATCAAGGATTTGCACGTCGTAGCCGGGCATCGCCACTGTGGGGGAGCCGATCTTGACAGGCAGCGCCTCAATCCCCGCTGGGTTGCCGGCGATTGTGTAGCCGGTTTCGGTTTGCCACCAGTGATCATAGACCGGCACGCCCATGATCCGCTGCGCCCATTCGATGGTGTCGGGGTCGGCCCGTTCGCCTGCGAGATAAAGCGCGCGCAGACCAGAAATGTCATATTTCCTGATCATCTCGCCGGTTGGGTCCTCGCGCTTGATGGCGCGGAAGGCGGTTGGTGCGGTGAAGAAGGATTTGACGTTATGCTCTTCGATCACCCGCCAGAATGTACCTGCGTCTGGCGTGCCGACGGGCTTACCCTCAAACACAACTGTTGTGTTGCCATGGATCAGCGGGGCGTAGCAGATGTAACTGTGCCCCACGACCCAACCCACATCGGATGCCGCCCAGAACACATCGCCGGGGTCCACATCATAGATCGCCTTCATCGTCCAGTTGAGCGCCACCAGATGCCCGGCGGTGGGCCGCACCACGCCCTTGGGTGCGCCGGTGGTGCCGGAGGTATAGAGTATATAAGCCGGGTGGTCGCCTTTGACCGGGACGCATTCGGCGGGTTCCACGCCAGCCTGAAACGCATGCCAGTCATGGTCGCGCCCCGGTGTCAGCTCTGCGACCTCCTGTTCGCGCTGGAAGATCACACAGAAGTCCGGCTTGTGCGCGGCAAGCTCAATCGCGCCGTCCAGCAGGGGTTTGTAATGCACAACCCGCCCCGGTTCGACGCCACAGGAGCCTGCGATGATCGCCTTTGGTGCTGCATCATCAATCCGCACTGCCAGTTCATTGGCAGCAAATCCGCCAAACACAACCGAATGGATTGCCCCCAGACGGGCGCAGGCCAGCATCGCCTCCAACGCTTCGGGGATCATCGGCATATAGATGATGACGCGGTCGCCCTTCTCAACACCTTTGGCCCGCAGCGCACCGGCGAGCGATGCCACGCGCGTTTGCAGTTCTGCATAACTGATCGTGCGTTTGGTATTGGTGATCGGGCTGTCATAGATGATTGCCGCCTGATCGCCGCGGCCATTTTCGACATGCCGGTCAACGGCGTTGTAGCAGGTATTCACCTCTGCATCGGTAAACCAGCGGTAAAGCGGGGCGGTTGTATCGTCCAATGCGCGGGTCGGTGGGGTGACCCAGTCAATGGCCTTGGCCTGTTCCATCCAGAACCCTTCTGGGTCGTTCTGCCATGCGGCATAGACGTCAGCGTATCCCATTTGTCCCTCCGAACACTGTCTTGCGAATGTGTTACGCCGCTGGATTTCCTGCGACAAGCGACCTGAGCGTTTCGGATCGCAGGATTGTAAATTCCTTGACTCCGGGGCGTCAGCCGTAATGCGCGACAGGTGTACCTGCGACCGCAGACATGTTCAGCAAGCCACGCGCCGTGATCGATGGGGTGACGATATGACAGCGGTTGCCCATGCCCATCAGGATTGGCCCAACCTCTAACCCGCCCCCTTTCATTTTCAGAATATTGCGCACGCCGGAAGCGGCATCAGTGTTGGCAAAAACCAGCGTGTTGGCGGCCCCTTCCAGATGCGCCTCCGGGAAGACGCGATTGCGCAGTTCCACGTCGAGCGCGGAGTCGATATGCATTTCGCCCTCATAGGCAAAATCACGCGGTTGGCTGTCGAGGATCGCCATGGCGGCCCGCATCCGCCGCCCGCTTTCATTGTCCAGATTGCCGAACTGGCTGTGCGAGCAGAGCGCGATTTTGGGTTCGACCCCGAACCGGCGGACATGCCGCGCCGCCCCCACCACGGTTTCCGCTATCTGTTCGGGTGAGGGTTCGGAATGCACCTGTGTATCAGCCACGAACAAGGGGCCATCCTCCAGTATCATCAGCGACATCGCGGCGACCGGATGGCACTCATCCGTGCCTAGAATTTGGCTTACGTAATTCAGATGCCAGAGATACTGGCCAAAGGTTCCGCAGATCAGGCTGTCAGCCTCGCCCCGATGCACCATCACCGCCCCAATGGCGGTTGTGTTGGTGCGCATGATGGCTTTGGCCAGGTCGGGGGTCACTCCCTTGCGCGCCATCAGATCATGATAGGTGCCCCAGTAATCCCGGTAACGCGGATCGTTTTCCGGGTTTACGATG
Organism: uncultured Paracoccaceae bacterium; assembly: GCA_947500055.1. Lineage (GTDB taxonomy): Bacteria > Pseudomonadota > Alphaproteobacteria > Rhodobacterales > Rhodobacteraceae > Yoonia. The sequence continues at coordinate 151,449 of CANMQO010000008.1, read as the reverse complement.
CTGAAATCAACGCCTGGACGGATTTTCAGACCAGCCCGTTCGCAGCGCCGTTCGATCACCTCTGGCCGACCGATGAGGATCGGCGTGTCCGTTGTTTCCTCCATGATCGCCTGCGATGCGCGCAGCACCCTTTCATCCTCGCCTTCAGCAAAGACGATTTTCCGCGCAGCGGTACGCGCGGCCTCGAATACCGGTCGCATGATCATGGCGGATTTGAAAACCGATCCGTCAAGATTGGCCTTGTAGGCCTTCATGTCGGCGATGGGTCGGGTGGCGACACCTGTTTCGCAGGCAGCCCGGGCAACGGCGCTGGCCACCACGCCCATCAGCCGTGGGTCAAAGGGTTTCGGGATCAGGTATTCGGCACCAAAGGTCAGCTGTTCACCGTGATAGGCCGCCGCCGCCTCTGCGCTGGTGGTTTCGCGGGCAAGCGCGGCGATGCCTTCGACGCAGGCGATTTTCATTTCGTCATTGATGTCGGTCGCCCCCACATCAAGCGCGCCCCGAAAGATGAAGGGAAAGCACAGGACGTTATTGACCTGATTGGGAAAATCACTGCGGCCGGTGGCGATGATGGCGTCAGGATTAACCCCGCGCGCATCATCGGGGCTGATTTCCGGGGTCGGGTTGGCCAATGCAAAGATGATTGGCCGTTCGGCCATTTTTGCCACCATTTCGGGTTTCAGAACGCCGGGGCCAGAAAGGCCAAGGAACAAATCCGCGCCCTCGATCACATCATCCAATGTCGCGGGCGTCGTGCCTTGCGCATACTCCGCCTTTTGCGGCGTCATGTCCTTTTCGCGACCTGCGTAGACGAGGCCTTCGATATCGCAAAGCCAGACATTTTCGCGTTTTACGCCGAGTTTCAGCAGCATGTTCAGGCATGCGATGCCAGCGGCCCCGCCGCCTGTGCTGACGATCTTGATATCCTCGAATGCCTTACCCGCAACCCGCAGCGCATTTGTTGCAGCAGCCCCCACGACAATGGCTGTTCCGTGCTGGTCGTCATGAAAAACGGGGATACTCATCCTCTCGCGGCACAGTTTTTCCACGATAAAGCAGTCTGGCGCCTTGATATCCTCCAGATTGATTGCGCCGAATGTGGGTTCAAGCGCACAGACGATATCAGCAAGCCGTTCTGGGTCGGGTTCGTTCAGTTCGATATCAAAACAGTCGATATTGGCGAATTTCTTGAACAGGACCGCCTTGCCCTCCATCACCGGCTTGGAGGCCAGGCCGCCGATATTGCCCAATCCCAGAACCGCGCTGCCATTGGTCACAACAGCAACCAGATTGCCGCGCGCGGTGTAGTCGCGAGCGGTGGATGCGTCTTTCTCGATCTCAAGGCAGGCTTCGGCCACGCCGGGGGAATAGGCGCGGGCAAGGTCACGGCCATTGGCCAGTGGTTTCGTTGCCCGTATCTCTAACTTGCCGGGTTTGGGGAACTGATGATAGTCGAGTGCGGCCTGTCGCAGGCGTGCCTTTGCGTCGTCTGTCATGTGTTCCTCCCATATGGTTTAATATTAAACCATTTTGTTTTTTGTGGGGTCAAGCGTGAGATCGATTAAACATGGAATGCGGGGTCTTGCAAATGATTGCGTGGCTCGACAGGGTGCCAATCATGAAAAAGAGCGATGAAATTCTGGCCGAGATCTGCCTGAAAAGTTCGGATCTGCGTGCCGATCTGGGCTTCTTTGGTAAGGTGTTGGGGATGCGGCTGGATCTGATATATCCAGCCGATGATCCTTCGGTTGCGGTGTATTCAGGTCATGGCATGCGGGTGCGACTGGAGCAGGGGCAGGGGGTGAACCCTGTTTTGCGTATCATGACTGATGATCCCGGATTTGCCGATGGTGCGGATGCTTTGACTTCCCCGGGCGGCACCCCGGTTGAAGTACATCCGCTGAATCCGCCTTTGATCTTGCCCGAAACCAATCATGCCTTTGTTGTCCGGCGCCTCGCCGATCAGGCCCCTTGGGTCATCGGCCGCGCCGGTATGCATTACCGCGACCTGATCCCCGACCGGCTGGGCGGATCGATCATCGCCAGCCATATTCGCATCCCTGATGGTGGCCCGGTGCCTGATATGGTGCATTTCCACCGGGTTGGGTTCCAACTGATCTTTTGCTATCGCGGCTGGGTTGACGTTGTTTACGAGGATCAAGGCCCGCCAATCCGCCTGACTGCGGGTGATTGCTTTATCCAGCCACCTGAAATTCGCCACCGCGTCCTTGAAGCGTCCGACGGGATCGAGGTGATCGAAATCGGCGTACCTGCCGAGCATATCACCGAAATTGATCACCAGATGTCGCTGCCGACACCGCATTTACGTCCGGATCGGGAATGGCAGGGGCAGAAATTTGTGTTTAATCAAGGCGCGAAGGCGGATTGGCACCCATCACGGTTGCCGGGTTTTGTCGCGCGGGACACAACGATTGCAGCGAATACCAAAGACGTGGCCGGTGTGCAGGTATTGAAACGTGGCGAAGGTGACCCGGCCTGGACGACACATGACGCCGATATCCACTTCACCTTTGTCATGGAAGGCCACCTGGTTTTGCAGGGCGAGGGCAAAGATCCCTACACGCTTGAGCCGGGCGATGCGTTTGTCATCCCGCCCGGGATGGCGACACGTTACGCCGATCCGTCAGATGATATCGAGCTGCTTGAGGTCACCTTGCCCGGTGCATTCATGACGGATCAGAGGTTCTGATCCTTGTTGAGGTGGGCGCGCAGTTCTTCGATCCGTTCCAGCGCCTGTATCTGTGTTAGAGAGGCGTTGAAGGGTTCGCTCGCGTTTTCGCAAAGTACCCTTAGTAAGTCGGCCTGATCGCCGGTCATTGGTGCGTCCGGATCATGTGGCGTGGAAATGCCCGGGTCGTCCAATACGGTTTTTGGGGGATTTGCCATGGTGTTCTCCTTTGATCTTGTAACCTTATAGCATATGCGGGGCGTTTCGGTTCCCCTTGCATCCATGGGCGTCCGGCTTCACCCTGTCCGAATCTAAGAATGGAGGCCCCATGTCATTGATCGATATTGCACGCGAGGTGCGCGAAAACGCCCACGCACCCTATTCGAATTTCAAGGTCGGTGCGGCAGTGCGAACTGCGTCTGGCGCGGTCTACCGGGGGTGCAATGTGGAAAACGTGGCATATCCCGAGGGAACATGTGCCGAGGCGGGGGCTATCGCTGCGATGGTGGCTTCGGGCGAGACAGAGATAGCGGAAATCGCCGTTATTGCCGACAGCCCCAAGCCCGTCAGCCCCTGTGGTGGGTGCCGTCAGAAGATCGCCGAGTTTGCCAAAGGCGACGTCAAGGTCACGTTGGCCACGACGGATGGAGCCATTCAGGAGACAACAATCGCGACCCTTTTGCCGGGCAGCTTTGACGCAGATTACATGAGCAGGACCTGATATGGACGCCCGTTCCATCATCGCGGATATCCGGCACAAACGGACCCCATCGCGCGAGGCCCTGACCTGGTTTGCCGATGGGCTGGCCAATAGTGCGGTCAGCGATGCGCAGGCCGGTGCCTTTGCCATGGCGGTCTGCCTGAACGGGCTGACTGATGATGGCCGCGTCGCCCTGACGCAAGGGATGCGGGATAGCGGCGATGTGCTGAGCTGGGATTTGCCCGGCCCGGTTTTGGACAAGCATTCCACCGGCGGCGTCGGTGATTGTGTTTCGCTGATCCTTGCCCCGGCGCTGGCCGCCTGTGGCGTTTATGTTCCGATGGTGTCGGGTAGGGGGCTTGGCCATACAGGTGGCACGCTTGACAAGCTGGAGGCGATCCCGGGTCTGGACGTCAACGTGACAGAGGCGGGGCTGCGCCGGATCACCAAGGATATCGGCTGCGCCATCGTCAGCGCTACCGGCCAGATCGCCCCGGCAGACAAGCGCCTATATGCCATTCGCGACGTGACCGCGACGATTGAAAGCGTTGATTTGATCACCGCCTCGATCCTGTCCAAGAAACTTGCGGCCGGGTTGGAAGGGCTGGTGCTGGACGTCAAGGTTGGCAGCGGCGCTTTCATGAAGACCCCGCAGGAAGCGGGCGTGTTGGCCCGCGCGCTTGTCGATGCGGCCAATGGGGCTGGGTGTCGCACGGCGGCCCTGATCACTGACATGAACCAGCCGCTGGCCCCCGCTTTGGGCAACGCGCTTGAGGTGGCTGTATGCATGGAGGTGCTGGCAGGTAATCGCGTTGCGGCCCCGCATCTTTATGACCTGACGATTGCCTTGGGAGCCGGATTGATGGCGCTGCAAGGCGGGACAGAGGAGGAAGCCGCAAGCAAACTGCGCGATGCTATCTCCTCCGGTCAGGCAATGGCGCGGTTTGCAGCCATGGTCGCCGCCTTGGGCGGCCCGCCTGATATGGCCGAGGATTGGCATACCCATCTGCCGCGTGCGCCGATCATTGGCGATGTCACCGCGCCGCAGACCGGCCATGTCACCGCAATTGACGGGCAGGCGCTGGGGTTGGCTGTCGTCGGGCTGGGCGGTGGCCGTCAGGTTGAAACGGACCGGATCGACCCGTCGGTCGGGTTGACCGATGTTGTTCGGCTTGGGGATATGGTCAGTGTCGGGCAACCGCTTTGCACCTTGCATGCGGCAAGTGACGACACAGCGGAAGCCGCAGCACAGGCAATCCGTGCGGCGATTACGATTGGACCGGCCCCACAATCCGGCCCATTGATTATTGAAAGGATCACATGATGGCGCGTGCATTTCTTGTTGTGATTGACAGTGTTGGGATTGGTGGCGCGCCGGATGCCGACCAGTTTTTCAACGGTGCCCTGCCTGATACAGGGGCGAATACCGTTGGTCATATTGCCCAAACCGCCGGATTGGATGTGCCGGTGCTGGATCGTTTGGGGTTGGGGGCGGCGGTCACGCTCGCCTCTGGAATGGTGGCGCCCGGCCTAGAGGCCACACCAACCGGTGCCTGGGGGGCTGCGACCGAGATATCACCCGGCAAGGACACCCCATCGGGCCATTGGGAATTGGCGGGTGTGCCAGTGCCGTGGAACTGGCACGTTTTTCCTGACGAGAGGCCCGCCTTCCCTGATGCGCTGACCAAACAAATCTGCGCGGCGGCTGGCACCGATGGGATATTGGCCAATTGTCATGCGTCAGGGACGGCGGTGATTGCGGAATATGGTGAGGAGCACCTCAGAACGGGTTGGCCGATCTGCTATACATCTGCGGATTCCGTGCTGCAGATTGCGGCGCATGAAGAGGCGTTCGGGTTGGAACGACTGTATAAGCTGTGTGCGGACATTGCGCCGATCCTGCACGATATGAAGGTTGGCCGCGTCATTGCCCGGCCGTTTGTCGGTGAGACGGAAAACAACTTCAGCCGCACCGCAAATCGCAAGGATTTTGCGATTGACCCGCCGTCGCAGACGATCTGCGATTTTGTCCATGAAGCCGGCCGCAAGGTTTATGCCGTTGGCAAGATCGGCGATATCTTCTCGATGCGTGGGATCGATGAACTGCGCAAGGGGCGGGATGCTGAACTGATGGTGCATCTAGACGCATTGGTGGATGACGCGGATGACGGGGCGCTTGTTTTTGCCAATTTTGTCGAGTTTGACAGCGAGTATGGCCACCGGCGTGACCCGGAAGGGTATGCGCGCCACCTCAATTGGTTCGACACGGCGCTTGGCGCGTTGTTGCCGAAACTGCGCCCTGATGATCTGTTGATTGTGACGGCAGACCATGGCAATGACCCCACTTGGCAGGGCACCGATCATACCCGTGAACGGGTGCCTGTTTTGGTCCATGGGTTGGGGCCGCGCGCCTTGGGCCAGTTGGCATTTGTCGATGTGGCCGCTTCGGTGGCAGCCCATTTAAACATAGCTTACGCAGGCGAAGGAAATAGCTTTCTATGAATTTCAAGGATATCCCAAAGGTCGAATTGCACACGCATCTGGAAGGCTGCGCACCGCCTGCGTTCATCCGCGGCCTGGCCGCCGAGAAGAAGATTGATATCAGCGGTATTTTCGACGCCGATGGCGGCTATGCGTTCCGCGATTTTGATCACTTCCTGAAGGTTTACGAAGCGGCATGCACGACGCTGACCTCGCCGGAGGATTTCCGTCGTCTGACCATGGCCGTTCTTGAAGAAACCGCAGCCCATGGCGTTGTATATATGGAAACTTTCGTTTCCCCCGATTTCTGTGGCGGTGGCGATCTGGCAGCGTGGAAGGATTATCTGGCCGCCATGGAAGATGCAGCAAATGAGGCCGAAGAGAAGCTCGGCATCACGCTGAAAGGTATCGTGACCGGCATCCGGCATTTCGGCCCCGATGCCTGCAAACCCGCCGCAAAGTGCGCGGTTGAAACATATGGAAAATTCGTCACTGGTTACGGCATGGCGGGTGGCGAGATGGCGGGCCGTCCGGGTGACTACGCCTATAGTTTCGACATGGCGCGCGAGGCTGGCATTCCCTTGACCTGCCATGCTGGCGAATGGGGTGGCCCTTCGATGGTATCCGAGACTATCCGCGATTTGAAAGTCGCGCGTATCGGCCATGGAATTGGCGCTATCGCGGACCCAGGCCTGTTGGATGAAATTGCCGAAAAAGAGATCGTGTTGGAAGTTTGCCCGGGTTCGAATGTTGTGTTGAAAGCGGTCAGCGGCTGGGCATCCCATCCGATCATGAAGTTGCGCGATGCGGGTGTAAAGGTGACCGTCTCAACTGACGACCCGCCGTTTTTCCATACTACCATGACCGCCGAATATGAGATGCTGAACAAGACTTTCTGCTGCGATGCGGATGATTTCAAAGCCATGAATGAAACCGCATTGGCCGCAGCATTCTGCGACGAAGAAACGCGCACCCGCGTGGCCAAACGATTGGAGTCTGCCACATGACCGAACATGTCACCCACGTCACCCATCCGCTGGTGCAGCACAAGCTAACCTTGATGCGCGATCAGAAAACGTCGACCGCTGTTTTCAGGCAGTTGTTGCGCGAAATCAGCCAGTTGCTTGCCTATGAAGTGACCCGGCAACTGCCGATGACAACAAAGCGGATTGATACGCCACTGGAACCGATGGATGCACCAACGCTGGATGGCAAGAAGCTCGCGCTTGTGTCGATCCTGCGGGCCGGGAATGGATTGCTTGATGGCATCCTTGAACTGATCCCCTCTGCCCGCGTGGGGTTTGTCGGACTTTATCGGGACGAAGAAACGCTGAAGCCCGTGCAATATTATTTCAAGGTGCCGACCGAGTTGAAGGACAGGCTTGTCATTGCTGTAGATCCGATGCTCGCCACGGGGAATTCCTCGGCAGCGGCGGTGGACCTTCTGAAGCAAGCAGGGGCCACGAATATCCGTTTCCTGTGCCTGCTTGCCGCGCCAGAGGGGATTGCGCGGATGAAAGAGGCGCATCCAGATGTTCCGATTGTGACGGCTGCAATCGATAGCCATCTGAACGAAAAGGGCTATATCGTCCCCGGCCTTGGTGATGCAGGCGACCGGATGTTCGGAACGAAGTAATCAGGCGTTACAGATATTCTGCAGGCTGACCCAATCGGCATCGTTCAGGATGGTTGGCACCGCCTCATCGGTCATTGGATCCGGTTGTAGGTCGGTCCCGGTCACCGCTGCATAAGGGCTTGTGGGGATTTTCGACGCATCAAAAACGGGCAGTAACGTGTCGGCATCGAGATCCTGCCACGGGGCAGACACCGCAATTTTTGCATAAAGGGCCAGCACGTCGTCCGGCAGGTCACCGGTTGTCAGCAATCCAAAGGTCGCGCGCAGGCCTGCCTGATCAAGGATTGCTTCTAAAGGATCCAGTTTTTGACCCGCAGCATATCCGGCAAGGACATGACCTGCGGCAACAGCCGGATCATCAGCAGCCTGCAACGACCCGTAATCCAGTAGAATAATCCCACCAGGAATCGCGAGCGATCCGCGTGCCAGCGTGGGTACGATAACGATTTTTTGGTGGGCTTCCGCGCCGAACAGGCGTGTCGCCAGCCGCTCTGCCGCTTCCATGGCTTTGGGTGAGCGGCAAATCGTGCCGGTTTCCCGCTGCATATGGCCTAGGATTGTTGCCCCGATTTCGGCCCGCTTGGGCTGCGGGACAACGGCCAGCGTTTGCCGCATCAGCGCACCGGGCAGCCAGAAGATGGCCAGCGCCAGTGACGTGGCAATGAGCCCTCCGGTGATCCATTGGCGAAGCTTCCCGGGTTTTGGGCGTGCCTTTGCAAGGGCTTTGCTGACTTCTTCAATCGCGTTGACCATTGTCGTTTCCGCGACTTCAACGGCTTCGCCGTCGCCCTCTTCATCCGGGGTGTAGACCGCAGGATGTTCGCCGGGGTTCTGCCGTTTGACTGCGGGCAAGGACCAATGACTTAACGGGCGGCCAGCCTGATCAGAAATTACCAATGTCGCATCGCCAAAAGAGATTACGACATCCTTGCGCTGGGCGTCGGGGCCCGCGCGCCAGATGCCGTCACTTTCCAGCCGCACATATCGATCAAGTGCTGTCATTCGCCTGCAATGCCCATTTTTGTGACAATTGATACCGTGCAGACCAGACATTGTCATGTCGGAAACGGGCTTGACCGGGTCAAGGTTCGACTGCCCAATTGCCCTCAGCTACAAAAAGCGGAGCCTGTCATGTCAACCGATCCCATCCTGCAGCCGTTTCAGCTCAGGCACCTGACCCTGCGCAACCGGGTGATGACCACAAGCCATGAACCCGCATATCCCGAAGATGGGATGCCCAAGGAGCGCTACGCGGCCTATCACGCTGAACGGGCCAAGGCCGGGGTCGCCCTGACAATGACGGCGGGGTCGGCGGTGGTGTCACGTGACAGCCCGCCATCCTTCAACAACATCCTGGCCTACAAGGATGAGGTGGTGCCGTGGATTGGGAAACTTACCGATGCATGCCACGACCATGGCTGTGCCGTGATGATCCAGCTGACCCATCTGGGGCGCCGAACGGGCTGGAACAAGGGCCATTGGCTGCCCTCACTGTCGTCTGGTCCGCATCGGGAACCGGCGCATAAAGCCTTTGCCAAGGTGGTTGAGGACTGGGATATCGCACGTATCATCAATGATTTCGCCGATGCCGCCGAACGCATGAAAGCAGGCGGCATGGACGGGATCGAGATTGAGGCCTATGGCCACCTGATTGATCAGTTCTGGTCACCACTGACCAATGATCTGGACGGCCCTTACGGCAATGCGACACTGCAAACCCGGATGCAATTTGGCCTTGATGTGCTGGATGCTGTCCGCAACCGGGTTGGGACGGATTTTATCGTGGGCATTCGCTACAGCGCTGATGAGGCCGAGAATGGCGGGATCACGCCCGAGATTGGGCTGGAAATGGCGCAAATCCTGAAGGCCACCGGACAGATTGATTTTTTCAACGTCATCCGCGGCCGGGTGCATAGCGATCCCGCGCTGACAGGGGTCATTCCGGTGCAGGGGATGGCCTCAGCCCCGCATCTTGATTTTGCCGGATCGGTGCGGACGGCGACGGGTCTTCCTACCTTTCACGCGGCCCGCATTCCCGATGTGGCCACGGCGCGGCATGCGATTTCATCCGGCCTTTTGGATATGGTTGGTATGACCCGCGCCCATATGGCTGACCCCCATATTGTGCGCAAAGTGGTGGAAGGTCGCGAAGATGACATCCGGCCATGTGTCGGGGCAACCTATTGTCTTGACAGGATTTATCAGGGGGGCGAAGCGCTTTGCATCCATAACCCGGCCACTGGCCGTGAACTGAGTATGCCGCATGTCATTGCCCGGGCCGAGACCTCAAAGAAGGTCGTCATTGTGGGGGCGGGACCGGCAGGTTTGGAAGCGGCCCGCGTGTGCGCCGAGCGGGGGCATGCCGTCACCGTTTTGGAGGCCGCTGACCAACCGGGTGGACAGGTCCGACTGACGATCCAAACGCCGCGGAAACGCGAGATGATCGGGATCATCGATTGGCGGATGGCGCAATGTGCCGCGCGCGACGTGCATTTTCAGTTCAATAGATTTGCAGAGCCGTCGGATGTCTTGGCGCTGGACCCGGATGTGGCGATCATCGCGACAGGTGGGCTTCCCAATCTTGAGCTTTTTGAACAACGGGGTGAGGCTGCACATGTGATCAGTACCTGGGACATACTTTCAGGTGATGTGAAACCAGCGGGCCGCGTGCTGATCTACGACGAGAGTGGCGATAACCCCGCGATGCAGGCCGCCGAATTGGCGGCAGAAGCCGGGGCGGAGGTTGAGGTGATGACCCCCGACCGCAGCATCGCACCCGAGGTGATGGGGATGAACCTGACACCGTATCTGCGCAATTTGCAGCACTACAACGTGCGATTGAGCGTGGCCGAAAGGTTGCTGGGGGTTACGCGTGACGGAAATCAACTATGTGCGACGATTGGCACGGATTACAGCGACTTCACCAGAGAGGCGCAATATGATCAGGTGGTGGTGAATTATGGAATCCGACCACTCGATGACCTGTATTTCGCGCTGCGAGATGGGGCATCGAACCGGGGCGAGCTGGATCATGACGCATTTATTGGCGGGCAACCACAGACACTGCGCACCAATCCCGATGGGCGCTATCAGCTGTTTCGGATTGGTGACGCGGTGTCGTCGCGGAACACCCATGCTGCGATTTATGATGCGCTCAGACTGTGTCACGTGATGTGATCCGGGCGACAGCCACCAGACTTTCACCGAAAGTCTGGGTCCAAATCCTCAGCGAGGATTTGTCGTCAATTTCTCGGTGAGAAATTGGCCTTGCGCAGAAAACGGTCACATCGCTTGTGCCAGTTTTCGCAGCTCGAATTTCTGTATCTTGCCTGTTGAAGTCTTTGGCAGTTCCTGAAACACCACATGTTTTGGTGTCTTGAACCCGGCCAATCGCTCACGGGTAAAGGCGATGATCTCGTCTGCGTCTGCCCGCGCCCCATCCTTGAGTTCGATGAATGCACAAGGTACTTCGCCCCATTTCTCATCCGGTTTTGCGACCACGGCACATAGATTCACCGCCGGGTGGTGCATCAATGCGCCTTCTACCTCGACCGAGCTGATATTTTCGCCGCCCGAGATAATGATATCCTTGGCCCTGTCGGAAATCTGGATCGATCCGTTGGGATGTTGTACCGCCAGATCCTCGGAATGAAAGAAACCGCCTGCAAAGGCTTTTTCTGTCGCCTCTGGGTTCTTGAGATACCCTTTCATCACGGCATTGCCACGCATGACAATTTCACCTTGTGTCGTGCCATCCATGGTAACTTGCCTCATTTGAGGATCAACAACCGTTGTGTCTTCCATCATCGGGAAAGCGACGCCCTGGCGGGCCTTGATCGCGGCTTGTTCCTCTTCCGGCAGGGTGTCCCATGCACGATCCCAGATACACTCGGTCACATGCCCATAGGTTTCTGTCAGCCCGTAGACCTGTTTGACATTGAACCCGAGTTTTCCGATTGCGGCGAGTGTCGCAGGGGCGGGAGGCGCGCCCGCTGTGAAAACCTGAACAATGTGATCGAAGGCGCGCCGCTCCGTCTCCTTGGCATTCACGATGAGGTTCAGCACGATCGGCGCCCCGCCGAAATGACTGACCCCTTCATCAGCAATCGCATCATAAATTGCCCTGGCCGAAATATCGCGGCAGCAAACCACGGTGCCACCCAGTGATGGCATCATCCATGTATGGTTCCAGCCATTGCAGTGAAACAGTGGCACAATCTGCAAGTATCGCATGAAGAGTGGCAGTTCCCACGAAATAGGCGTGCCCATCGTCATCAGATATGCGCCCCGGTGGTGATACACGACCCCCTTGGGGCGTCCGGTGGTGCCAGAAGTGTAATTCAGCGCAAGGCTTTCCCATTCATCTTCGGGCATGATCCAATGGAAATTTGGATCGCCGGTGGCCAGGAACTCTTCGTAGTTCTGTTGCTGGCCCAGTGCGGGCACCCCGGCCTGATCGTCGGGAACTTCTATGATCAGCGGGGCCGGGCCTTGCATCAGATCAAGCGCCGACATGACCATGGGCAGAAACTGGCTGTCGACCAGCGCAACTTTTGCCTCGCCGTGATCAAGTATGTAAGCGACCGTATCCACATCCAGACGTGTGTTGATGGTGTTCAAGACGGCACCACAGGCGGGTACCCCAAACGCGGCCTCTGATTGCGCGGGGATGTTGGGCAGGATTGTCGCGACGACATCGCCGGGTTTGACCCCCGCCTTGGTCAAAGCTGATGCCAATTGTGACGCGCGTTTGTGGTAATCCGCGTAGGTTCGCCTGATTTTGCCATAAACCAGCGCTTCGTGATCAGCAAAGACCACCGCCGCCCGCCGCAAATGCGACAATGGCGTCAGCGGCACATAATTCGCGGCCCTTTTGCCTAAGCCATTTTCGTCCCGCATCCAACCCATTGACCAATCCTCCCTTGACCAGCGCATAAAACAAGACAACGGCCCGGCATGACAAGCCTCAATTGTCTGACATTTGCAAATGTTGGGAGATTGGCGCTGCATCTTCAGTGGAAGGCGGGCAGTTTCCGACCAGCAGGGCGAAAAAAAGCGGGCAAGAAATTTGCCCGCCTTGGTATCTCACTTTACTCGGTGGGGGCTAGGCCGCTTTCGCGTCCTGTCCGAAGCGTTTGTAAAACTCCTGCCCTTTATCCGCCATCTCGCGCAACAAATCAGGGGTCTTGAACCGGTCGCCAAACGCGGCAGTCAATTGATCGCAACGTTCTGCCGCGTAGGGCGCCCCGATGATGTCGAGCCAGCTGAAAGGACCGCCGGACCAGGGGGCGAAACCCCATCCCAGGATGGCGCCAACATCGCCTTCGCGGATATCTTCGAGCACGCCTTCCTCCAGTGCGCGAACCGCCTCAAGCACTTGCGCGAAAAGGAGGCGATGCTGCACGGTGGTCAGGTCAGGCTGTTCATCTGCGACCGGGTATTGCGCTGCAAGGCCATCCCAAAGGCCCTGACGTTTTCCTTTCTCGTCATAGCTGTAGAAACCCGCGTTGGATTTGCGGCCAAGACGTTCCTGGTCAAACATCCAGAACAGGACCTCGTCCACGGCCTCATTCGGGTACGCATCACCCATCGCTGCCTTGGTGGCTTTGGCGATCTTCACGCCGAGATCAATGGAGGTTTCATCGGTCAGCTGCAACGGCCCCAAGGGCATGCCGACCAGTTTCGCGGCATTCTCGATCAAGGATGGTTCTACCCCTTCTTTCACCATCCGAATACCTTCGTTGATATAGGGAATGATGCACCGGTTGGCGTAGAAGAACCGTTCATCGTTAACCACAATTGGCGTTTTGCGGATTTGGCGCACATAGTCCAGTGCCTTTGCGACGGCCACCGAACCGGTTTCCTTGCCCTTGATGATCTCCACCAGCAACATCTTGTCCACGGGAGAGAAGAAGTGGATGCCAATGAAGTTTTCAGGATCGTTGGATGCCTTTGCCAGTTCGGTGATCGGCAAGGTTGATGTGTTGGTGGCAAAGATGCAATCGGGGCCGGTGACGGCCTGCACCTTGGCGGTGACATCGGCCTTGACACCCACGTCCTCGAACACGGCTTCGACGATCAGATCGCAGCCATCAAGTGCAGCATAGTCCGTTGTGGCGTTGATAAGGCCCAAGACGGCCTCTTTCTTCTCCTCGGTCACCTTCTTGCGGGCAATCCCTTTGTCCAGATGCGCCGTGGTGTAGGATTTACCCTTGTCGGCGGCCTCTTGCGTGCTGTCGATCAGGACCACTTGAATGCCTGCAAGAGCAGAAACCAAAGAGATCCCGGCACCCATCATGCCAGCACCGATGACGCCAACTTTCCTGACCTTCTGGTCCGGGGCATCGGGGCGGTTCGCGCCTTTTTCCAAGGCTTCCTTATTGATGAACAAGCTGCGGATCATGGCGGAGGATGATGGGTTCATCAGTACGTTGGTGAACCAGCGCGCCTCAATCTTGATCGCAGTGTCGAACGGCACCAGCGCGCCTTCGTAGACGGCTGACAATAGGGCCTTGGCCGCGGGGTAAACGCCTTGGGTCTTGCCATTGACCATGGCAGAGGCGCCCACGAACGTCATGAAACCCGCAGGGTGGTATGGCGCCCCGCCGGGCATCTTGTAACCTTTTTCGTCCCATGGCTTCACGATGGTTGGCTCTGACAGAACCCATGCCTTTGCTGCCGACAACAGTTCGTCTGCAGGGACAACTTCATCGACGACACCCGCTGCCTTGGCTTTCTTGGGATCGTTCAGCTTGCCTTCGAGCAATAGTGGAGAGGCACCCATTGCGCCCAGCTTGCGTGACAAACGCGTTGTGCCGCCAGCGCCGGGAAAGATGCCGACGAGGATTTCGGGCAGGCCGATCTTGGCCTTGGGGTTGTCAGCGGCAAAAATGCGATGGCAGGCCAGCGGGATTTCCAGACCGATCCCCAGAGCGGTGCCGGGCAGCGCGGCGGCGATAGGTTTGCCGCCCTTGTTGGTCTTGGGATCCATGCCTGCCCGTTCAATCTTGCGGAGCACGGCATGCATGGCCATCACGCCTTCGAACAATCCACGGGCGGGGTCGTCGCCTGCGCTGTCCTTCATCCTGGCGATGATGTTGAGGTCCATGCCGCCAGCAAATGACCCTTCTTTGCCCGATGTGATGATCACACCCTTGATTTTGTCGTCAGCAAGGGCCTGATCAATCAGTGCGTCCAGATCCGTGAACCCTTGCTGGTTCATCACGTTCATGGATTTGCCAACGGTATCCCAGACAATTGTTGCCACGCCATCGGCGTCGGTGCTCATTGTAAAGTCGGTCATCTGTGTCGTTCCTTTCGTCCGTCGCGCCACCCGGTTGGGCTGGCCACGTTATGTGTTGCCATCGCTGGATGGCTTGCGTTTCTTTGCATCCCCACAGGCCAGCGCGAGGGCGGGACCACTCATCGGTTCAACCGCGTATTCGCTTGACGTGATTTTCCACTGGCCATCGATTTTTTCGAGGACCGAGTAGACGGGATAGGGATCTGTCAGGCGCTTGCCGTTATGCAACAGATCGGCCACATGGGTTGATTGAATACGGGTTGGTGTCTTGTATTCCGCAGCCACGATTTGCCGCACCAGATCGGTGACCCCAATAGCTACGAAATAATCGCACATCCGATCAAAGGCCCGGCGCAGATCGTCGCTTGTTTCCATTGTGATCACGTCACGGATTGTCACCATAACATGTGGCAGTTGGAAAGACGGCGCAAAGGTATCGAAATCGCGATTCATCAGGGCGGTGCCGGTGATATCCAGCAAAGCCTCCGCAATATCAGTTGCCGCGATCTGTGTCCTGCCGGGCATATCTGATCAGACCCGTTCGATAATCGTAGCGGCCCCCATCCCGGACGCGATGCAAAGCGTCGCAAGGCCCGTGCCTTTGCCTGTACGCTCCAACTCGTCCAACAAGGTACCGATGATGATTGCACCGGTTGCTCCCAATGGGTGACCCATTGCGATCGAGCCACCATTGACGTTGACCAGGCTGTCATCAACGTCAAAGGCCTGCATGAAGCGCAGGACGACCGATGCAAAAGCCTCATTCACTTCGAACAGGTCGATGTCGCTGATCGACATGCCTGAATCGGCCATGATCTTTTCCGTCACGGGAACCGGGCCTGTCAGCATGATCGTCGGGTCGGTGCCGATCTTGGCGGTTGCTTTGATCCGTGCCCGGGGTTTGATCCCGTGGGCCTCGCCCCATTCCTTGTTCGCGATCAGCAGTCCGGCGGCCCCGTCCACGATGCCCGAAGAGTTCCCCGCGTGGTGGATATGGTTGATCCGTTCCAGATGCGGATATTTCATCAGCGCGACCTTGTCGAAGCCGGGCATCACCTCGCCCATTGCCTGGAAGGCCGGGTTCAGGCCGCCGAGCGACTGCATATCGGTGCCGGGGCGCATGTATTCATCATGGTCGAGGATCGGGATGCCGTTGACATCCTTCACGGCGACGATGGATTTTTCGAAACGCTTTTCTTCCCAGGCGCGTGCCGCACGTTTCTGACTTTCCATGGCAAGCTTGTCCGCATCGTCGCGGCTGAAACCATATTCGGTGGCGATGATATCGGCAGAAATCCCTTGCGGAACGAAATAGGTATCCATGGCGATGGATGGATCCACGGCAATCGCCGCCCCGTCAGAGCCCATGGCGACACGGCCCATCATTTCGACACCGCCGGCGATATAGGCCTCACCGGCGCCGCCTTTGACCTGGTTGGCGGCAAGGTTCACGGCTTCCATACCCGATGCGCAGAAACGGTTGATCGCAAGGCCGGGAATGGACTGATCAAGGTCGGAGGCCAGCACAGCCGTCCGCGCCAGACAGCCGCCCTGTTCGCCAACCTGGGTCACGTTGCCCCAGATCACATCCTCAACGGCGTGACCTTCAAGGTTGTTCCGGGCTTTCAGTTCGTTCAATACGCCAGCGGACAGGCGCGCAGAGGTCACCTCATGCAGGCTGCCGTCCTTGCGGCCTTTGCCGCGTGGCGTGCGCACGGCGTCATAGATATAGGCTTCGGTCATTAGGTCCTCCGTTATGGCCGGGCTACCCGAGGGCGCGCGGCATCAGATCATAGGGGTGTTTCCAGCCGGGTGTCGCGGCAATGCCGTCAAGCCAGCGGTTGATATTGGGATACTCGGCACGGTCGAAGGTGAAGCCTTCGCTGTAGAACAGATAGCCGCAGCAGGCGATGTCGGCGATTGTGATCTCGTCACTGGCCAACCAGTCACGACCATCCAGATGCGTCTCCATCACTTTGAGCGCTGAGGCGAGGCGCATTGCCATGAATGCGTTCACATCCGCATTGCGCTTCTCTTCAGGTATGAAGTTCATGTTGAAACGCAAGGGGCCTGCCACGCCAGAGACCTTGTGATTGTCAAAGAACATCCAGCGCAAGACGTCGCGACGCTCAGCAGCGGATTTGCCGCCCAGCTTGCCGGTTTTGGAACTGATATAGTCCTGAATGACACCTGATTGGGTCAGCACCGTGTCGCCGTCTTCCAGTACGGGGACTTCGCCCATCACGGTCAGCGCCCGGAATTCCGGGCTGCGCGTGGCGCCTTTGAAAAAATCAACAAAAACTGGCTCCCAGGCCTCGTCGGCGAGGGTCAGGGTCAGTGCGGCCTTATAGGCGTTACCACTTTCGCCAAAGCAATGCAGTTTCATGGTCATTTGATGCAGGCCTCCCAACCCAAGTGTGACTTTCAGGGTGAAAGTCGGTTGAGGGCGCAACCGAATGGTGCGCCCTCGGGTAGCCTAGAAGTTTGCAGCGTCGAGCGCCATCACAGTATCGGCACCGGTGTTGATCCGGGCCAGGTGCATGGACGTGGCTGGCAGCTGGCGCGCCATGTAGTAGCGGCCCGTCGCGATCTTCGTCTCATAGAATTCGGTGTCCGATGCACCGTTTTCCAACGCTTCCATTGCGGCCTTGGCCATCCGCGCCCACATCAGGCCGAGGCAGACATGGCCCATCATGTGCATGAAGTCATATGAGCCGGACAGCGCGTTGTTCGGCTTGGTTGCATTCTGCATGAAATACATGCCAGCGGCCTGCAGGTCCTTGCTTGCTGCTTTTAGCGGATCGAGGAAGTCAGCCTTCAACGCTTCATTGGCTTCATTGTCCTTGATGAAGCTCTTGACCATCTCAAAGAACGCCATCACATGCTTGCCGCCATCCTGCGCGAGCTTGCGCCCCACAAGGTCCAGTGCCTGAACGCCATTTGCCCCTTCGTAGATCATCGCGATCCGGGCATCACGGGCATATTGGGACATGCCCCATTCTTCGATATAGCCGTGCCCGCCATAAACCTGCTGCGCTGCAGTGGCGTATTCAAAGCCCTTGTCGGTCAGGAAGCCTTTGATAACCGGAGTCATCAGCGAAATCAGGCCATCCGCATCTGCATCGTTGTTCTTGTGTGCCCGGTCGATCAGGTAGGCGCCCCAATATGTGAACGCGCGCGCGCCTTCGACAAAGGATTTCTGATCCATCAAATTGCGGCGAATGTCAGGATGCACGATCAGCGGATCGGCCGGTCCATCAGGGTTTTTGGCACCTGTCACATCGCGCCCCTGAAGGCGGTCATTGGCGTAAGCGACAGCGTTTTGATAGGCGCTTTCGGCCTGGGCATAGCCTTGCAGGCCAACGCCCAATCGCGCCTCGTTCATCATCGTGAACATGGCACGCATGCCTTTATGTTCCTCACCAATCAGGAAACCAGTGGCCTCATCATAATTCATCACGCAGGTGGAATTGCCGTGAATGCCCATCTTTTCTTCGATACTGCCGACGGAGACACCGTTACGCTGACCAAGTGAGCCGTCATCATTGACCATGAACTTGGGAACGATGAACAAGGACACGCCTTTGATCCCCTTTGGCCCGCCTTCGATCTTGGCCAGTACCAGGTGGATGATGTTCTCGGCCATGTCATGCTCACCAGCAGAGATAAAGATTTTCTGGCCAGAGATTTTGTAGGACCCATCGCCGTTTGGCACGGCCTTGGTACGCATCAGTCCCAGATCGGTGCCGCAATGCGGTTCGGTCAGGTTCATGGTGCCGGTCCATTCGCAGGATACCATCTTGGGCAGGTATTTCTGCTTTTGTTCGTCCGACCCGTGGGCATGGATCGCGGAGTAAGCACCATGGGTCAGGCCCTGATACATATTGAACGCCATGTTGGCGGACACGAACGGTTCCTGCGCCGCAGTATGCATCACATATGGCAGACCCTGACCGCCATATTCCGGGTCACAATCCATGGCTGTCCAGCCGCCTTCTTTCATCTGCTCGAACGCGTCTTTGAAACCTGTTGGGGTCCGGACGACCCCGTTTTCAAGAACACAGCCTTCGGTATCGCCAACCACGTTCAGCGGGTGCAGAACTTCAGACGCGATGCGCCCGGCCTCTTCAACAACGGCACTTGTGAAATCACGGTCAAGGTCATCGAAACCTGCGATGTCCTGTTCGCTGACCTTCAGCAGATCGTGCAAAACAAACTGGATGTCTTTCGTCGGCGCGTTGTAAATCGGCATGTGGTGTCTCTCCTCAGGTCGTAAATTGTGGTCGCGGCGGGTTAGGCCGCGACTGATTTTTCTTTGTTGAGTTGGTCAAGCTTTTCAGCCCCCCAAACCATCTGTTCCTTGAGCTCAGCAATCGCTTCGTCGAGTTCGGCTTTTTGGGCTTCCATGTCAGCCAGATGACGCTTGGCAAGTTCGTAAGTTTTGGACAGCTGCGCCTCCTGACCATCATCCATATGGTAGAGATCCAGCAGTTGGCGGATTTCCTCGAGGCTGAAGCCGAAGCGTTTGCCGCGCAGGATCAGTTTCAGCCGCGCCCGGTCGCGTTTGGTGAACAGGCGCCGCTGACCTTCGCGGATCGGGAACAGCAGTTCCTTTGCTTCGTAAAATCGAAGCGTCCGGGGGGTTACGTCAAAGGCGTCGCACATCTGGCGAATGTTCATGGTTTCGATCGTCATCAATTCATTCCTTATGCGGGGTTTCAATGCCTCGCATTTGCGGAGTCGTAGATCACCATACAAGTAAAGCTGACGTTAACGTAAACGTAACGTGGCGTCATTTCGCAGTTGACGAAAGGTCAGGAAAGGTGACGCGGGGTCATGCGAAATTTTCGAACTGGGAAAAACTGCTCGGTTTTCCCCGTAGACCCAAGGTTATAAGGGAAATCGTGATTTCAGGAGATCAATTTCGCTCGCCTGATTCACGTATATTCTTCTTCAAAGACCTATGCTGATGACACAAAGTTGAGATGGATTTGTGCGTAATCGTCAACCTGATAGTCAACCAAGTGTCTTGGCTGTTTCGTCTCGCAGTGTCTGGAGTTCGACCATCGTTTCCTCCAACTGCTGCTTTTGCACGGCAAGTTCTGCCATTTGGCTGTCCGCCTGGGCGATCCAAGCGCGCATCTGTGCTTCGGTGCCTTCGTTTTCGTAAATCATCAGCCATTGCCTGATATCTTCCAGGGCGAACCCAAATCGTCTTCCCCGGAGGATGAGCGTCATGCGTGCCAATTCCTTGGCCCCGTAAAACCGCGACCGCCCTTCTTTTCTGGGTGTCAGCAATTCAATGTATTCATAATAGCGAAGCGTCCGTGGCGTAACATCGAATTCCGCGCACATCTCTTTGAATGTCAGCTGTTTTTCAGACATCGCGTTCTCCCTGCTTCTACCGTAACGGGAACCATTCTGCGGTTCAACGGTGATGCGATCTCAAAATGACGGAACGTTGGCCAGGAATGGGGGTTGCGATCAGATCGTGACGTGACAAGTTGTCCCGGCAGTGCCGCAAGAAGGAAAGCTGAGCGCATGTCTGATGAACAACACATACGCCGCGAGATGCTGGCGCGAAAATTCATTGAGGCGATCCCGCATGCGCGCGCGCTGGGGATGGTGTTGACCAATGTGGGCGACGGTCATGCTGAAATAGCAATGGATTATGACACCCGTTTCGTCGGTGACCCTGAAACCGGCGTAATTCATGGCGGCGCGGTCTCGGCTTTAATGGATACATGCGGCGGTGCGGCTGTCATGTCGCACCCAGCGGCGACCGTTTCGACAGCCACACTTGGGTTGCGCATTGACTATATGCGCGCCGCAACGCCGGGTCAGCGCATCACGGCCCGGGCTGAATGTTATCATGTGACCCGATCAGTTGCGTTCGTCCGTGCGACGGCGGTTGATGATGACCCGGACCGGCCGGTGGCAACGGCCACTGGAACCTTTACAATCGAAAGGCCAAAGGCATGAACCAGCGTCCTGAGCCTGTGCAGGTGGTCAAACAGCGCCGCGATGCGACCCTGCAGAAACTGGTGGCCGGTGTGCCCTATATGCAATTTCTGGGCATTCATATTGAACGGCGCGGTGATGAATTGACCGCAGTTCTCCCGTTTGATGAAGCGCTGATCGGAAATCCGATGCTGCCAGCCTTGCACGGTGGTGTTACCGCCGCGTTTCTTGAAGTGACGGCGATCATGGAGCTGAGCTGGGCCATGATCTGGGAAGATATGGAAGCCGGCAAGGTCACCGATGACGCGCCTAAGATACTTCTGCCCAAAACCATTGATTTCACCCTTGATTACCTGCGCACCGGATTGCCGCGCGATGCCTATGCCCGTGCGCGGGTCAACCGTTCGGGGCGGCGTTATGCCTCGGTCCATGTTGAGGCATGGCAGGACAATCGCAGCCGGCTTTTTGCGCAGGCCACGGGTCATTTCCTGATGCCCGCCCGCGATGGCTGAAACGACCGCGCTGACACATCGGCGGGTCCTGACGATTGCGCTGCCGATAGTTCTGTCCAATGCGACCGTGCCGATACTGGGCATCGTCGATACCGGTGTTGTCGGTCAACTGGGCGAAGCCGCACCTATCGGCGCGGTCGGTATTGGTGCTGTGATCCTGTCGGCGCTCTATTGGATCTTCGGTTTCTTGCGGATGGGCACAACCGGACTGACATCGCAGGCCTGTGGCGCAGGCGACAGGGACGAGGTGCACGCCCTGTTGTCGCGCGCCCTGCTGATCGGTTTTGTGGCCGGGGTTATGATCATCCTGACGCAGGTCTTGCTGTTTCACGGCGCCTTCCTGATTTCGCCCGCCAGTGCCGAAGTCGAAGGTTTGGCGCGCGACTACATGGCAATACGTGTCTGGTCTGCGCCAGCAACCATCGCCCTTTACGGTATCACGGGTTGGTTGATCGCGCTGGAACGGACCAAGGCGGTTCTGGCCATTCAGGTGCTGATGAACGGGGCCAACATTATCCTTGATCTGGTTTTTGTGCTGGGCTTCGACCGGGGGGTAGAGGGGGTCGCGCTGGCCACGTTCATCGCCGAATGGGCCGGGTTGGCATTGGGTTTGTGGCTGTGCCGCGACGCGTTTGCGGGGCAGGCTTGGCGGACGGCGGCGCTGGTGTTCGATATGGCGCGGATCAAGCATATGGCGGTGGTGAACACGGATATCCTGATCCGGTCAGTGCTGTTACAGGCGATCTTTGTCAGCTTTCTGTTCTACGGGGCGGATTTTGGTGATGTGCAATTGGCAGCGAACCAGATCCTGCTTCAGTTTCTGCACGTGACCGCCTACGCGCTGGACGGTTTCGCCTTCGCGGCAGAGGCGCTGGTGGGGCAGGCCATGGGGTCACGCACGCGCTCGGCCTTGCGCCGGGCGGCGTTGCTGTCCAGCGCCTGGGGTGCGGCGATCTGTGTCGCGCTTGCCATATGCTTTGCCCTGTTTGGTCCGTTTGTCATCGACGTGATGGCAAAGTCAGCTGCGGTTCAGGACGCATCGCGGATCTATCTGCCATATATGGTGGCCGCGCCCATTGTCGGGGTCGCGGCATGGATGTTGGATGGTATCTTTATCGGGGCCACACGCACGCAGGACATGCGCAACATGATGATCCTGTCATCCCTGATCTATTTTGCCTGCGTCATTCCCCTGATGGCGTATTTTGGCAATCATGGGCTGTGGCTGGGACTGCTGATCAGCTTTGTCGCGCGTGGGGCCAGTTTGGCATGGAAATATCCCGCACTTGAAGCACAGGCCGGGGCAGCACGTTCAGATCCAGTCGCCACGCCTTGATCCAACCGCCTCGGCCACTGAGGCAAAACCATCGCGGGCCAGCAATGCATCCAGCCCCCTGGCGATATCCGTGGCCAGTGACATGCCCTGAAAGACCAGTGCGGTATAAAACTGGACGGCAGAGGCACCTGCGCAGATCTTGGCATAGGCTTGCGCGGCGCTGCCGACCCCGCCAACCCCGATGATCGGTAATGCAGTCAGCCCGGCAAGCTGCGCCAGTACCCGTGTTGATTTTTCAAACAGGGGCTGCCCCGAAAGACCACCCGCCTCTGTCGCATGCGGCCCATGCAGGCCTGTGCGCGCAATCGTGGTGTTGGTGGCGATGATGGCTGCGATGCCAGATGTGTTGGCAACCTCGGCCAGTTCCGCGATTTCATCCGCATTCAGATCAGGTGCGATCTTCAGAAAAACGGGGATCGGGTTTTCCAACGCGGCTTGCGCATCCATGACGCCTGCCAAAAGTTTGTGGAGCGCGGCCTTCCCCTGCAAATCCCGCAGCTTTTCGGTGTTGGGTGAGGATACATTGACCGTTGCAAAATCCACATGGGGCCCGCAGCGGCTTAGCACGGTCGCGAAATCGCGGGCCTTGTCGGTGCTGTCCTTGTTGGCCCCAAGGTTCAGGCCGATGATCCGGCCTCGCGGTCGGCGAGACAGACGCTCGGCGATTGCATCCATGCCGTCATTGTTGAACCCAAAACGATTGATCGCTGCTTTGTCCTGCGTCAGCCGAAACAAGCGTGGTTTGGGGTTTCCCGGTTGTGGTCGTGGCGTGGCGGCGCCCACCTCAAGAAAGCCAAATCCGGTCCGCGCAAGCGGGCCAAGTGCTGTCGCGTTCTTGTCAAAGCCCGCCGCCAGGCCAATGGGGTTTGGCAGGTCCAGCCCGGCAATATTGGTTCGGATACGGTCGGTCGAAAATGGACCGCCCCTTGGGCCAAGGCCTGCATTTAACGCACGCAACGCGAGGCCATGTGCCGTTTCGGGGTCAACCCGATGCAAGGCGGCCAGCCCGAGTTTCTCAAGTGCGGTCATCCCAGATCCGGAAACTGATGAACGTTATCCACAATTGGCAAAGCCTTGTGCCAGACCACGTCTGACATGTGCAATTGACGGTAAAGATGCGGAAACAGCGTGCCGCCGCGCGATTCTTCCCATTTCAAACCATCAAGCGCGTCAGCCTCGACCGCGAGCAGCACCAGATCTGCTTCGCCCTGAAAATGCAGTGCTGCGGTCTGTCGAACGGTGTCGGCATCCGAAAAATGGACATAGCCGTCGGCCACATCAATCGGGGCCCCATCAGTGACACCCTTGGCTTGCAGTTCGGCCCATTCGGATGCGCGGAAAATCTTGTAAATCAGCATGGTCACCTCATGGCCTGTGCGAAAAAGATGGTCAACCGTCTGTGATGGGCAAAGTTTGCGTAAGGTCAGCTTATAGCTGTTTGACTCTGCGCAGGGGCAACGCCAAGCTGGCGATATAGCAACAGGGGGAATCCAAATGATTTCGCGAATTCTGACCACAACCTGCGCTTTGGCGCTTGCGGCAGGAACGGCATCTGCCGAATATTCTTTGACCATTCTGCATACCAACGACTTCCATGCACGGTTTGAGCCGATCAGCAAATATGACGGTCCATGCTCTGCCGAGGATAATGATGCTGGCGAGTGTTTTGGCGGCACCGCCCGTCTGATTACAGCTGTGGAAGAAGCGCGCGCGCGCAGCAATAACAGCATCCTTGTTGATGGCGGTGACCAGTTTCAGGGCACGCTGTTCTACACCTATTACAAGGGGGCGATGGCTGCCGAGTTCATGAACCAACTGGGTTATGACGGCATGACCGTTGGCAATCACGAATTTGACGATGGGCCAGAGGTGCTGCGCGGCTTTATGGATGCGGTTGATTTTCCGGTTCTGATGTCCAACGCCGATGTATCGGGCGAGCCGCTTTTGGCGGGCGTTTTGATGAAATCGACCATCATCGAACGTGGTGGCGAAAAAATCGGCATGATCGGTCTGACACCGCAGGACACTGATGAACTGGCAAGCCCCGGCGACAATATCACGTTCACCGCACCATCTGACGCCGTACAGGCCGAGGTGGACAAGCTGACAGCCGAAGGTGTCAACAAGATCATCGTTCTGTCGCATTCCGGTTACGGCGTGGATCAGGAAGTTGCCGCCAACACCACCGGTGTGGATGTTATCGTGGGAGGTCACTCTAACACATTGCTGGGTGACAGTGATCGTGCGTCTGGCCCGTATCCGACAATGGTCGGCGACACCGCGATTGTGCAGGCCTATGCCTACGGCAAATTCCTGGGCGAACTGAATGTCACCTTTGATGATGATGGAAAGGTTACAGAAGCCAGCGGCGCACCGATCCTGATCGACGGTGCTGTGGCCGAGAATGATGGTGCCAAGGCGCGTATTGCCGAACTTGCTGCACCATTGGACGAAATCCGCAACAAGGTTGTGGCCGAAACAGCAACCGAGATTGTGGGTGTGCGTGAAGAATGCCGTTCGCAGGAATGTGCAATGGGCAGCCTGATTGCCGACGCCATGCTGGAGCGGGTCAAGGATCAGGGTATCCAGATTGCGATCCAGAACGGCGGTGGCATCCGCGCATCCATTGATGCGGGCGAAGTCACCATGGGTGAAGTGCTGACCGTGCTGCCATTCCAGAACACGCTGTCCACGTTCGAGGTGACCGGCGAAACGATTATCGCTGCGCTTGAAAACGGTGTCAGCCAGGTCGAGGAAGGCGCAGGTCGTTTCCCGCAGGTTGCCGGCATGACCTTCACTGTCGATACTTCCGCCGCTGCTGGCGAACGGGTGTCTGACGTGATGGTTGGCGGAACCGCGATTGATCCGGCTGCGACCTATGGCGTCGTGTCCAATAACTACGTCCGCAATGGCGGTGATGGGTACGACATGTTCAAGGATGCGGCCAATGCCTATGACTATGGTCCGGATCTGGCCGATGTCACGGCTGACTATATCGCAGCCAACAGCCCGTTCACACCTTATAAGGATGGCCGGATCACTGTTAAGTAAACCGGCGAGGTGAAAATCGAGGCGCGCCACGGGATGCCGTGGCGCGCCTTTTTTCTTGCCGCCGGGATCTTTTTCGGCGTCTAGTCAGAACTGCCTGATGCACAATCCACGCCGCCTGAAGGGCCAAACCCTTTGGGCTGCTATCACCATATTTTACCAGTTGATCGGAGCCTGAAAATGCCGACGCCCACGCTTCACTTTTCCCGCACGGAATTTGGCGACCGTATCGCCAAGGTCAGAATTGCCATGCAGGCGCGGGGCATTGACCTGTTGGTCGTCTCGGACCCGTCGAACATGAACTGGCTGACGGGCTATGACGGTTGGTCATTCTATGTGCATCAATGCGTGGTTCTTCCGTTGAACGGCGAACCCATCTGGTACGGGCGCGGGCAGGATGCCAACGGCGCGTTGCGCACCTGTTTTATGAAACCCGCTAATATCATCGGTTATCCCGATCACTATGTGCAGTCAGCAGAACGCCATCCGATGGACTATCTGTCTGCACAGCTTACTGACCGGGGCCTTGCAAGTGGCGTGATCGGTGTGGAGATGGACAATTACTGGTTCTCTGCTGCCGCATTCGCTGCGCTTCAGTCCCATTTGCCAAATGCCACCTTCGCCGATGCAACTGCGCTGGTGAACTGGCAGCGTGCCGTGAAGTCGGAGGCGGAGCTGACACTGATGCGGCAAGCGGGCAAGATTGTCGGCCGAATGCATGAGCGTATTTTTGATAAGGTCGCACCGGGCATCCGTAAATGCGATCTGGTCGCAGAGATCTATGATGCCGCCCTGCGCTACGACCCGCAAATCGGGGCGGGTGGGGACTATCCGGCGCTGGTGCCTTTGCTGCCTTCGGGTTCAGACGCTGCTGCCCCCCATTTGACCTGGGACGATCAGCCGATGAAATCGGGCGAGGGGACCTTTTTTGAAGTTGCCGGGGTCGTCAAGCGTTACCACTGCCCATTGTCGCGTACCGTGTTTCTGGGCAAACCCACACAGACTTTCCTTGATGCCGAGAAGGCGGTTTTGGAAGGGATGGAGGCTGGTTTGGAAAAGGCGCGTGTCGGCAATACCTGCGAGGATATCGCGTTGGCCTTCTTTGACGTGCTCAAAAAATACGGCATCACCAAGGATAATCGGACCGGCTATCCCATTGGCGTCAGCTATCCCCCCGACTGGGGTGAGCGCACAATGTCTCTGCGGCCCGGCGATACCTCAGTTCTGCAGGAAAACATGACATTTCATTTCATGACCGGCCTGTGGATGGAGGATTGGGGTTTTGAAATCACCGAAAGTATTCGTATTGGCGAAAATGGCCCTGAATGCCTGGCCAATGTGCCACGCAAAATGTTGGTAAAGGACTGATGCGATGATGCCTTCGCCCATTACGCCGACAATCCCCTTGGATCAGGACGGCATCCATCACGGCTTTCTTCGCCTGCCGTATAGTCGCGATGACAGCGCGTGGGGGTCGGTCATGATCCCGCTGACCGTGATTCAGAATGGGAAGGGACCAACGGCCCTTTTGACGGGCGGCAATCATGGCGACGAATATGAAGGTCCGGTTGCATTGCAGGATCTGGCAGCGACACTGCAGCCGGAGGCTATCACCGGTAGGGTGATCATTGTGCCTGCGTTCAATTTTCCTGCATATTGCGCGGGCACGCGGACATCGCCAATTGACAAGGGGAATATGAACCGCAGCTTTCCGGGTCGCCCCGACGGTGGTGTGACCGAAAAGATTGCCGATTATTTCCAGCGGGTGCTGGTGCCTATCGCGGATATCGTTCTGGATTTCCATTCCGGGGGCAAAACGCTCGACTTCCTGCCCTTCGCCGCTGCGCATGTATTGGATGACAAGGCGCAGGAAGCCGCCTGCGTGGCAGCGATGCAGGCGTTCAACGCGCCTTATTCAGTGATGCTGTTAGAGATCGACAATGTCGGCATGTTTGACACCGCAGTTGAGGATATGGGCAAGGTTTTCGTTTCAACCGAACTGGGCGGCGGCGGGTCCGCCACAGCAAAATCGATCGCGATTGCCAAAAAGGGACTGCGTAACGTGTTGATCCACGGGGGCATCCTGCGAGGTGAGATGCAAATCGACCCCACGATCAATATCGATATGCCGAACGGCGATTGCTTTGTATTTTCACATGACGACGGGTTGTATGAACCCATGGTTGATCTTGGTGAGCAGGTCAGCAAAGGTGATATCATTGCGCGTATCTGGCCGGTTGCCCGCACCGGCGTGCCTGCCATCGAGTACAAGGCGAAAATGTCCGGACGGCTGATCAGTCGTCACTTTCCGGGATTGATCAAATCGGGTGATTGCGCCGCTGTTGTCGGCGTGATTGTCCCGTGAAGATTACCGGCTACAAGCATTCCAGAAGGAACCAACAATGATCCTACTATCGCGTATTGCCGTCATTCTGACCGTTCTTGTCGCTGTTCAGCACCTGATGTTCCTGATCCTGGAAATGTTTCTCTGGGAACACGAGATCGGGCGCGCGGTGTTTCGTACAACCCCCGAAACGGCCGCCGTTTCGGCGGGGCTGGCCATGCAGCAAGGGCTTTACAACGGCTTTCTGGCGGCGGGCCTTTTGTGGGGTGTGATTGCGAAGAAAGGGGATGTCGTCATCTTCTTTTTGCTGTGTGTTATCACCGCGGGGATCTTTGGCGCGCTCACAGTCAGCCCCCGGATTTTTGTCGTGCAAGCCTTGCCGGCCATCGTGGCACTTGTCTTGTTCGCAATGTCGCGTCGCCGCGCGGCGTAGGCCTGGATCAACCCGGTGCGGGAAAAGGAAAAGAGATGCTAAGGAACGACCAGCTTGATCAATGGGATCGCGAAAACTTCTTTCACCCGTCGACCCACTTGGCGCAGCACGCGCGGGGTGAAAGCCCCTCGCGGGTGATCAAGACTGCCAGTGGCGTGCATATCGAGGACCGGGATGGCAACAGGTTGCTGGATGCCTTCGCCGGACTGTATTGCGTGAATGTGGGGTATGGCCGCCAGGAAATCGCCGAAGCGATTGCGGATCAGGCGCGCGAGTTGGCCTATTATCATTCCTATGTCGGTCATGGAACCGAGGCGTCGATCACCTTGTCAAAGATGATCCTTGATAGGGCACCAGCCAATATGTCCAAAGTGTATTTCGGTCTTGGCGGGTCGGATGCAAATGAAACCAACATCAAGCTGATCTGGTACTACAACAACATTCTTGGTCGCCCCCAAAAGAAAAAGATCATCAGCCGGTGGCGGGGGTATCACGGATCAGGCCTTATGACCGGATCGCTGACCGGGCTGGATTTGTTCCACAAGAAGTTCGATTTACCTTTGGACAATGTCCTGCATACCGCTGCGCCATATTACTTTCGCCGTGATGATCCGGCACAAACCGAAGAACAGTTTGTCGCCCATTGCGTGGCTGAGTTGGAGGAATTGATCGATCGCGAAGGGGCCGACACGATTGCGGCATTTATTGGCGAGCCTGTTTTGGGCACAGGTGGCATCGTTCCGCCACCGGCCGGGTATTGGTCTGCCATCCAGTCAGTTTTGGAAAAGCATGACATCCTTCTGATTGTGGACGAGGTTGTCACCGGTTTTGGCAGGCTGGGCACAATGTTCGGGTCCGATCACTATGGGCTAAAGGCTGATATCATCACAATTGCGAAAGGGCTGACATCAGCCTACGCCCCGCTGTCGGGGTCGATCATCAGCAAAAAGATGTGGAAGGTGTTGGAGCAGGGCACCGATGAAAATGGCCCGATTGGCCATGGCTGGACATATTCGGCACATCCGATAGGAGCGGCGGCAGGTGTGGCGAACCTCAAATTGATTGATGAATTGGACCTTGTTGCCAATGCGGGCGCGACCGGTGCCTATCTCAATGCCGCAATGCAAGAGGCGCTGGGCGATCATCCGCATGTGGGTGATGTGCGTGGCGAGGGCATGCTCTGCGCTGTGGAATTCGTAAAGGACCGCGATAGCCGGACTTTCTTTGACGCTGCCGATAAGATCGGACCGCAGATATCGGCAGCACTTCTCGCGCAGGACCGGGTCATCGCGCGGGCTATGCCGCAAGGTGACATTCTCGGCTTTGCCCCGCCGTTTTGTCTGACGAGGGACGAGACCGACACGGTCGTCGCCGCGACCGCGAGAGCGGTGCGGTCCGTCCTCGGATAACCAAATCGGGTTAGTCCAGTTCACGTGCCAAAAAAGCCTCGAACGCATCGAGGTCGATTGACCCCATCTGGCCAAACCCCTGCATCCAGGCGGAAGCCTCGCGCAATGCGTCCGGTTCGAGTTTGCACCATTTGACCCGGCCCCGTTTTTCCTGGCTGATCAGCCCGGCGGCGGTCAGAACGGAAAGATGTTTTGAGATGGCCGCCAGCGACATCTCGAACGGTTCTGCCACGTCAGTAACGGCCATGTCGTCCTCCAGCAGCATCGACAGGATCGCGCGGCGGGTCGGGTCGGCGAGGGCAGCAAAGACGTGATCAAGGGCAGGGGTCATGGCAGCGATTAAGAGGAGGCGGGCGGAAACGTCAACCAATTGGTTGAATATCGTAATCCGTCAGTCGGGCCGCAAACCCGGCTTTCCCACAACAATTTTCCCAAATAAAATACATATAATTCAGTGCCTTAAATAGATAATTGGGTTGCTTGACTCTGACCTTGCGCCAACCTAGACCATGCGCAACCTTTTAAAGGGTCCAAACAGATGTCAGATGATCTCGATCCCGACCGTCTCAAGGCGCTGGAAGAGAAAATCGCGGCGCTCAAAGAGCCTGAGGACGTCAAGGACCATGCGGAGGAACATTATTCACAGGCGCAACTGGCCTGGCGGATGGTGATAGAGCTTGTGGCCGGTCTCGGGATCGGCTTTGGCATCGGATACGGGTTGGATACGCTCTTGGGCACGCAACCTTTCTTGATGGTGCTGTTCATATTCTTTGGCCTCGCGGCTGGTGTCCTGACCATGATGCGATCCGCCAAGGAAGTGCAGAAAAAACAACTGGCTGATGCCGGTAAAGACGAAGGTGACGCGCGTGGCGACTGAAGACAAAGCAGAAGGTGGTCTGGTTTTTCATCCGCTGGATCAGTTTATTGTCAAACCGCTGTTCGGTGACGGCCCGGTACATTGGTACACGCCCACGAATGTGACCCTTTGGATGGGCATTGCTTTGCTTGCGATCATCGGTGTTTTTGTTCTCGGAAGCCGGGGGCGGGCCGTAATCCCGACACGCATGCAATCCATCGGTGAACTGATCTACGGCTTTATCTACAAGATGGTCGAGGATGTCACCGGCAAGGATGGGGTGAAGTATTTCCCATATATCATGACGCTGTTCCTGTTCATCCTGTTTGCGAACTACCTTGCACTGCTGCCGATGTCGTATAGCCCGACGTCCATGATTGCCGTCACTGCGGTTCTGGGTTTCGGCGTGTTCATCTGCGTGACCATCCTTGGCTTTGTCAAAAACGGCGCGTCCTTCCTGGGGCTTTTCTGGATGTCAGATGCACCAGCAGTCCTGCGCCCGATCATCGCTGTGATCGAAGTGATTTCCTATTTTGTCCGCCCGGTCAGCCACTCCATTCGTCTGGCAGGCAACATCATGGCGGGCCACGCGGTTCTGAAAGTGTTCGCAGGCTTTGCTGCGCTGACACTGGTCAGCCCGGTCGCGATATTTGGCATCGTCGCCATCTACGGGCTTGAGGTCCTGGTGGCCGGTATTCAGGCCTATGTCTTCACCATTCTGACTTGTGTGTATCTGAAAGATGCGCTGCATCCTGCGCACTAAGTCACGAACAAAAACTACTCAAATTCCATCGTAAGGAGAAAAATCATGGAAGGCGAACTCGCACATATCGGCGCCGGTCTGGCTGCAATCGGTTCTGGTGCCGCTGCTATCGGTGTTGGCACCGTTGCTGGCAACTACCTGGCAGGCGCGCTGCGCAACCCATCCGCTGCTGCTGGTCAGACAGCAACATTGTTCATCGGTCTGGCCTTTGCCGAAGCCCTGGGGATCTTTGCGTTCCTCGTGTCGCTTCTGCTGATGTTCGCCGTTTAAGAACGACCCATATCCTTACGGCCTGATGGTTGCGTGATCGTGACCATCAGGTAAACTCTCAAGGTATTCGGGGGCCATCATGGCAACAGAAACACACGACGCCGCAGGCGCATGCGTTGATGCAGGGGGCAGTGCCCTTGGCATGCCGCAGCTATGCGGGGACTGGATGTCCAACCAGGTCTTCTGGCTGGTGGTCACACTTGTCGCGATCTTTTTCATCATGTCACGCATTGCGCTGCCCCGCATTGGTGCGGTTCTGGCAGAACGGTCCGGCACGATCACGAATGATATCGCTGCGGCCGAAGAGCTGAAGAATAAGGCATCCGAAGCAGAAGCCGCCTATGAAAAGGCATTGGTGGACGCGCGCGCCGAGGCGGCCAAGATTGTCGCCGAGGCAAAAGCCGAAATTCAGGCCGAACTTGATGTCGAGCTCCAGAAAGCCGATGCCGAGATTGCGGCCAAGACGGCAGAAAGCGAAGCAGCGATTGCTGAAATTCGCGATGGCGCCGTCAAGAGCGTCACGGCAGTTGCCAAGGACACAGCCAAGGAACTGGTTGCGGCCATGGGTGGCAGTGCTGACGCAAAAACAATCACCGCTGCGGTGAATGCACGGATGAAGGGGTAACGACATGAGATTGACGCTCACCGCCCTTTTTGCCCTTGCTGCATCGCCCGCGCTCGCCGCCGGTGACAAGCCATTCTTTTCGCTGGGTAACACGGACTTCGTGGTCTCGATTGCCTTTCTGATCTTTGTTGGCATTTTGCTGTATTACAAGGTGCCAAGCCTTGTCGCCGGAATGCTCGACAAACGTGCCGATAGCATCAAGTCTGAACTGGACGAAGCCAAGGCACTGCGTGAAGAAGCGCAATCCTTGCTGGCCTCATATGAGCGCAAGCAAAAGGAAGTGCAGGAACAGGCTGACCGGATCGTAGCCTCGGCCAAGGAAGAGGCGACAAACGCCGCTGCGGCAGCCAAGGATGACATTGCCGCGTCCATCACACGGCGTCTTGCCACCGCGGAAGAGCAGATCGCTAGCGCGCAAGCCTCTGCCGTCAAGGATGTACGCGATCAGGCGATTTCTGTCGCCGTTGGCGCTGCCAAAGATGTCATGGCCAAGCAGATGGATGCCAAGGCAGCTGGCAGCTTGATCGACGATGCAATCGCAACCGTTGGTGAAAAACTCCACTAATACGCGGATGTTGCTTGCCGAAACTTATTGGAGAAGCCCGGATGCCCGACGCATCCGGGCTTTTTTGTTGACAAGGTTCGGCTTCCCCTCGACCCTCCCAACCGGGGGCATAGCAGGGGACCTTGCATGCCAAGTCTGAGGCGCGGGTTAGAGGCGACAGCGATCTATATTATGATCGTCGCACTTGGGATGGCGATTACCGTGCGCGTCTATGATGCCGCTTATGGGACGCCGATGATGATCAGCCATTTCTGGATGACTGAATTGTTGCTGGTGTTGCTCGTCCTGTTCTACGTCAAGCGTTTCTTTGGGTGGGAAGGCGTCGGGTTCGGGCGGATGAACTGGCGATCCATGCTCTGGTTTCTTCCAGCCTACGGGGCGCTTGCCATGGCTTTTGTCGGCATCTTTCCCGTCGTGATATCCGGTGATCTGACAGCCGCACAATGGCAATTGCTCGGATTGATCACCTTCACAACCTTTCTGATCGGTTTCTCGGAAGAGGTGATGTTCAGGGGCATTTTGCTGCGCGGCGCATTGGCCCGGATTTCTGTCGTGCCCGCTATGTTTGTTAGCGCCGTGGCATTTTCGCTATTACATTCCGTCAACTTGTTGGGCGGGCTGTCGCTGGTTGCCGTCATTTACCAGCTTGCGTTCACCTTTGTCGTTGGCTTCTTTCTTGCACCACTGGCCTTGCGGATCGGAAACCTCTGGCCACTGATCATCTGGCATTGGCTATGGGATCTGGCACTTTTTTCGGGCGCATTTCTAGACGTAGGGCACTCGCCAGTTCTGATCGGATTGCTGATCCAGGCAATGATTGCGCTTGTCATGTGGCGGTCTGATATGCGCCGCTAGCGCGTTGCCTCATGATCAAATCGTTTCTGCGCGAATACTTCGTTTCGGTCTGCTTTCTGCTGATCCGATAGGGCTGTTTCGACAAAACTCAGATGCGCCTCGACTGCGGCGCGTGCATCTGCGGGCTTGCGTGCCTGAAGGGCGTCATTGATTGCCCTGTGTTGGTCCAAAAGCATGTCCCGTGTTGTTCGCTGTTTGAACATGATCGTCCGATTGTAAAAAACGCCCTCGCGCAGAAGTTCATACATGGATCGCATCATATGCAGCATAATGATGTTATGACTCGCCTCGATGATGGAGAGATGGAAATCGGCATCAAGGTGGGCCTCGTCAGCCGGATTACGTTTCTGGTGGGCCGCTTCCATCTTGGTGAAAATCGCATCAATGACCATCAGGTCTGTATCGCTTGCCATGCGTGCAGCACGTTCGGCGGCCAACCCTTCCATATCGCGACGAAAGCTGAGGTAGTCGAACACCGCCTCATCATGCGTTGCGAAAAGTTTGACTACTGCTGGCGAAAACGCAGAGCCAAGTACGTCGGCGACAAAGACGCCGGCGCCTGCACGTGACGCCAAGAGCCCGCGTTCCTGAAGATCTGCCAATGCTTCGCGCAGCGAAGGACGCGATACGCCCATGCGTTCACTCAACTCCCGTTCCGATGGCAGGCGTTCACCCGGGCGCAGGACGCCGCGCAGGATCAATTCTTCGATTTGGTGAATGACACCGTGCGATAGTTTTTCTTGCTGGATGGGTTCAAATGGCATGTGGTTACCCGCGATGATTGGTAAGATTATATGACCGATCCTGCGGTGCCACAACAAAAAAGGGCCGCCTGCTAAGGCGACCCTTTTGATTGATTTTGACCGGATCAGTTCGGTGTGATGATGATCTCAACCCGGCGGTTAGCCTGTCTGCCTTGCGGGGTTGCGTTCGATGCAACCGGCTGGGTCAGGCCCGCACCAATGGAGCGCACACGCGAGGATGAAACGCCACCGTTGATCAGCACGGATGACACAGCCTGTGCACGGCGCCGTGACAGATCCTGGTTAAACGCGGCGGAGCCGACATTGTCGGTATGACCGATTACATTGACCGTTGTATCGGGGAAGTTGTTCAGCGAGTTGGCGACAATACCCAGTTCGCTGCGCGACTGGCCTGATACGGCGGTGCTGTTTGTTGCAAACAGAAGGTCCTGCGAAAGCACAACAACGAGGTTGTCGCCATTGTTGGAAACGCCGACGTCGCTGCGCAATTGACGGCGCAGTTCTTCAGCCTGCTTATCAAGGTTGCTGCCGACGGCAGCGCCAACACCGGCACCAAGCGCCGCACCAATCAGGGCCGCCTGATTGCGCTCGCGGTTTGAACCATCGTTATTGGCCAAGGCACCCACTACTGCGCCACCCAGCGCGCCAATTGCCGCACCTTGCTGTGTATTCCGGTGTGCATTTGGTCCGCTCGGGTCACACGCAGCGACCAAGGTCATTGATGCAGTGGCAAGCACGAGTGGGAATTTTGAAATCATCATTATCTTACTTCCATTTTATACAGGCGCGCGAAGACGCGCGGTTGGATAGGTCAGCTTATGCCCATCTTTGTGATGATATCCAATAACGGCGTTATGATGGGCCGGATTCTGCCCATTTGCGATCACGCGTTTGAAACATCTGCCCGCGCGCTTTCCCAAGCCAGCATGGCCCGTTTTACTGGCAGACCCCAATGATAGCCGCCCAACGCCCCTGATTTCCTCAACGCCCGGTGACAAGGGATCAACCAGCTGACAGGGTTGCGCCCCACGGCTGTGCCTACCGCACGGACGGCTTTGGGGCGTCCAATAGATTGGGCAATTTCGGAATAGGTGGTCACATAGCCAGATGGTATGGCCAGCAATGCCTCCCACACTTTCAACTGAAACGGCGCCCCGATCATATGTAGCTGCGTTTCGCCGGTCATGCCCAATGCTGCCGTGGCCCATTGAGTCAACCGCGATGCATCCTCGACAAAGCGGGCCTGCGGCCAACGCGATTTCAGATCCGACATTGCCTGGGCTTCCCCGGATTCTGCCGCAAATGCCAACCCGCATATGCCCCGATCTGTTCCCATGACCAGCGCAGGGCCGAAATGGCTTTCAAACCAGCCCCAGTAGATTGTCAGATCAGCACCGTCACGGGCATAGTCGCCGGGGCTCATGGCTTCCCACCTGACAAACAGGTCATGCAGGCGGCCGCTGCCGGAAAGGCCGACAGCATGTGATGTCTCTAAAGTCGTGAACCGTTCGCGCAAAAGCGATTTGGCATGGCTCAGGGCAAGATATTGCTGGTAGCGCTTGGGTGACACGCCCACCCATGTCGAAAACAGCCGCTGGAAGTGGGCAGGGCTCATTTTCATATCGGCGGCAAGATCCGCAAGGCTCAACTGGGCATCGCCGGCTTCGTCTATGGTTTCGATCGCACGGCGCATGACTTGATAATGATATGTGTCTGTCTGTTCCATATCGATCAAACTACTTGTTCAGCCGCTGCCACGCGACCCGGAAATTGCGCATCCGAGACTTGCCCTGTTCACCCATGGCAGGCATATGGGTGAATATGGCAAAACAGCTTGATTATCATACCATTCGGGAAGTTTTCGACAGGTTCTACCATGCTGAACCTGAACCGAAGGGCGAGTTGGAGCATGTGAATGTTTACACGCTGGTCGTGGCTGTCGCGCTGTCTGCGCAGGCAACGGATGCGGGCGTAAACAAGGCAACACGCGCCTTGTTCAAGATCGCTGATACCCCCCAGAAGATGCTTGACCTTGGGCTGGAAGGGGTCACCGAGCATATCAAGACGATTGGCCTGTTTCGTCAAAAGGCCAAGAACGTCATCAAGATGAGCCAGATCCTTGTTGATGAATATGATGGCGAGGTTCCCAATTCACGCGCTGCCCTGCAGTCACTGCCCGGTGTGGGGCGCAAGACGGCCAATGTAGTCCTGAATATGTGGTGGAAACAACCGGCGCAGGCTGTGGACACCCATATCTTTCGGTTTGGTAACCGCAGCGGTGTCGCCCCCGGCAAGGATGTGGATGCCGTGGAACGGGCCATCGAAGATCACATTCCCGCCGATTTCCAGTTGCATGCCCATCACTGGATGATCCTGCATGGGCGTTACACTTGCGTCGCTCGCAAACCCAAATGCGCGGCCTGTCTGATCCGCGATCTCTGTCAATTTGAGGATAAGAACTTATGAGCAATTACAATGTGATCGGGATCGGGAACGCCATTGTCGACGTGATCAGCCATGGCGAGGACACGTTCCTGGATCATATGGGGATCGAGAAGGGCATCATGCAACTGGTCGAACGTGACCGGGCAGAGGTGCTTTACGGCGCGATGAAGGATCGGGTGGAGACACCTGGCGGGTCGGTTGCAAACACCATTGCGGGGCTTGGCAGTCTGGGCCTGTCAACTGCCTTTATCGGCAAGGTCAAGGATGACGCACTGGGCCGGTTTTACGCCAAGGGGATGGAAGATGCCGGCACCGCCTTCCCGAACCCGCCTGTCGCCGAGGCGGAAGCGCCAACCTCCCGGTCGATGATCTTTGTCTCGCCCGATGGTGAGCGGTCGATGAATACCTATCTGGGGGCGGGGGCCGACCTTGCCGAACATGATGTGCCCGCCGGGGTGTTTGAAGGTGCCCAGGTTCTGTTCCTCGAAGGATATCTGTTCGACAAACCGCATGGGAAGACAGCGTTTGCCGAAGCAGCGCGGCAGATGCGCGCCAATGGCGGCAAAGCAGGGATTACCCTGTCAGATCCGTTTTGTGCCGACAGGCACCGGGCTGATTTCCAGAACCTCATTTCCAAGGACATGGATTTTGTCATTGGAAATGAGGCGGAATGGACAACACTCTACGAGACCGCTGATCTGTCGGTGGCACTGGCGCAGGCCAGCACCCATTGTGAAACGGTGATCTGCACCCGTTCTGGTGATCCGGTTCTGCTGATCCAGGGTAATACACAGATTGAGGTGCCCGTGACGCGGGTTGTGCCGGTGGATGCCACAGGTGCTGGCGATCAGTTCGCGGCAGGGTTTCTCTATGGCTATGTGACTGGCCAGTCGCTGGAAACTAGCGGTCGCATGGGCGTCATGGCCGCAGCCGAGGTAATTGGCCATATCGGCCCACGCCCAAAGGCGGATATGAAAGCTAAATTCCAGGAAGCTGGACTGATTTAAGCCAGAGTTGATCCACTGCGTCGATTGCGTCCGGGTCAAATCCGTCTTCCTCTTTCCAGTATTTGCCGGACGGGACGTAGTAGCCAAGCCTTTCTTCTTTTGCCAAAGCAGTATTGGCCGCCGCCATGTCAAATGGCGACGGTTTTGCGGTTGCAACAGTCTGCGGCGTGGCGCGGGGAAACACCATGCGGCTTTCACCATGTGAAAGGTTCACCATAGCGCAGCCCAATTTTGCGGCCATGACCATCAGGCGGGCCGATTTCGCCTCAAGGCTACGCAGCGAAATATCCTGACGCAACGGGTCTGCGGTACCGGTGCCGTAGAAATGCGTGCTCTCACCTTCAGGATAAACCATATCGCAGCCCAGTACCGCGATGACATCTGGCTGGAGCGCCGCAAGTGCCCAATAACTCGCGGTAAAGGCCATGGTTCCGCCCGCATAGACAAAACCGCCGAAGGTGTTCTGTAAGGGCACGTATTCCGCTGACCGGATGATCCTTTGGTTGGGGCTTAGATCGACAGGCTGGCGTTCGCGGGCAAAATCATCGGGGAAAATCAAGTCATCCCAATCGGAACGCACGGCCCAGGCATTATTTATGGCTACGATCCGATCAAACGGATCCCGCGGCCAGGTGCGGCATGCAACCACATTTGGCCCGCTGCCAAGGATAAGCACGACGGACATTGGCACCCCCTTTTGCCTTCTTTGAGAGATACCTAGTCTGCGCCGTTCAACGGGCAAGCGGGGTGCTACTGTCCCAGCTTGGCGTGAACCTCATCCAGATCAATCTCGCCAATTGGCATCTTGTTGGCTGGATTTTCGAAATCATATTTGAAGATGTTGAAATCTTTTTTGTAGATTTCATAGACCAGATGCATGGACAGATCGTCGAAATAATCCTCAACCGGGTGGGCGCGTTTTGGTCCGTGCCCTTCGCTTTCGTTGAAGCGCGGAATTGTGCCCAAATCAATCGGATGAGCCGTCTCAATTCCGTTCAGCACATCTTGCATCCCGTCGTTGAACTTTTCTGTCCAGAATATTTTGTCATAGCGGCCACCATTGACGATATAGGTCGAGATATGGCCGGACATTGCCGACCAATGGATGTCAGGTTCCATCGGGCGGCGCCAGCGGATGGTGTCGCGCGCAAATAGCAGAAACCGGCGAAAAGATCTGATCTGGTCGAACTCAAACCCTGTTTCGGGGTCGCCCACCTCAATCCCGTACTTTTGGATCAGAAGCGGGACAAGGTTACCCCGATATCGTTTTCCGTTTCGCTGGATGCCGCAGATCTTGTCAAAGAATGATGACAGAATGCGCGTGTATGGATTACGGACACAGGTGAAGGCATAGCTTTTGTGTTCGGTCACATTTTGGCTGATGATCTGCTGGCTGTTGTCCAACGCCCATTTATGGATGCCATTCTTGGCATCATGGATGTCGCCGTCAAAAAACTGCCCATGGTCGGAATAGTACATGATTTGCCCGATGGTCGAGCATGCACATTTCGGCACAACGCGGTACACCACGCTTTCACTTTCTGTCATCCACGTACCGGGAAAACCCATTTTCCTTTGCCTCCGTCACCTGCAAACAGCACTTGTTCACCTGTCAGATCACTAAAGAGCAAAGAAACCCTGTATATTCAACGGCTCTTCGCTGTATGACTTGAAAAACGGGATCAAATCGGGACCAGATCACGCGCAATGGCACGAATTGCCTTTATTCTTCTCTGTCACAAAAACCCGGAAGCAATTGTGCAGCAGGCGCAACAGCTGACAGCGGTGGGTGACTATCTGGCGATCCACTTTGACGCATCATCCTCGGCCGAGGATTTTGCCAGCATTCAGGCGGCATTGGCGGACAATCCAAATGTGGTCTTTGCCAAACGGCGGGTGAAATGCGGCTGGGGTGAATGGAGCCTTGTGCAGGCCACACTTCATGCCGTTGAAGCCGCCGTTGAGACCTTTCCCCGCGCCAGTCACTTCTACATGGTGTCCGGTGACTGCATGGCGATCAAATCCGCCGAATACGCGCATCAATTCCTTGACGCCCATGATTGCGATTTCATCGAAAGCTACGACTACTTCGACAGTAACTGGATCAAGACCGGCTTTAAGGAAGAGCGCCTGATCTATCGCCATCTGTTCAATGAGCGGACCCAGAAATGGCTGTTTTACAAGAGTTTTGAACTCCAGCGTCAGTTTAGGATCACTCGGCCCGTTCCTGATGATTTGCAAATGATGATCGGCAGCCAATGGTGGTGCCTGCGTCGTCACACGATCGAGATGATTTTGGAGTTTGCTGCGAGCCGTCGCGACGTGATGCGCTTTTTCCGAACAACATGGATCCCGGATGAGACTTTTTTCCAGACGTTGACGCGACATCTGGTTCCGGGAACAGAAATCCAGAACCGAACGCTGACCTTTCTGATGTTCACGGATTACGGAATGCCGGTGACGTTCTACAATGATCACTATGATCTGCTGCTGGGGCAGGATGCCCTTTTTGCCCGTAAGATCAGTGGCGAAGCGCATGAGCTGCGCGGAAGGTTGGGCGCACTTTATGCCGGTGGTCGCACGGATTTCACGATTTCAGACGAAGGTCGCAATTTGTTTGCGTTTCTCACCGGACGCGGTCGAATAGGCCGGCGGTTCGCCCCAAGATTTTGGGAGGATGGGGCCTCTTTGGGTCGGGATCGTGAATTGCTGATCATCGCCTGCAAGAAGTGGCATGTCGCCAAAAGGCTTGCTGCATCGATCCGACAGCACACAGATGTCCCCGCAATGGAGTATCTTTTTAACGAGGATGAGACACCATTGCCGGATCTTGGCGGTATCGAATCCTCGTTAGAAAAACGCACCCGGCACCGGCGCGCCCTGATGCGGTTGCTGTTTGACAGCTATGACACGGACCGGCTGGTGATCTGTCTGGACACCGCAAACATAGACCTGATGCATGACTTCTTTGCCGATAAAGCGACGATACGCCTGTTGGAAATCGAATGCAGCTTTGACGATGAATACCTCAAAGGACACGCCAAGAGG
Source organism: uncultured Paracoccaceae bacterium (assembly GCA_947500055.1). GTDB lineage: Bacteria > Pseudomonadota > Alphaproteobacteria > Rhodobacterales > Rhodobacteraceae > Yoonia. The sequence goes on along the minus strand of CANMQO010000008.1, from coordinate 110,396 downwards.
ATCGGGCTCGCAGGGGAAGAGACGAATGATGCCACGATGGCGCGCCTTTTGCCGACTATCCATCATGACATGGTCCATCAGCGTGATGCGATCCGCGATGCCAATTTCCCGAATGCCGAGCAGATGCGCGAAAGCGCCCCTGATGATGAAAATGCGGATGCTTTGGTACGTTTTCTTGGCGTGAATGCCGATGTGGCCATGACCCTGGCCCGGACCCCCCATCTTTTTGTTGATTGAGGAACGCGATGCAATACGACTATGACGATCAGAACATCTTTGCCAAAATCCTGCGGGGTGAGATCCCCAATCAGACGGTTTGTGAAAACGATCACGCGCTGGCGTTCAACGACATCAATCCGCAAGCCCCGGTGCATGTGCTGGTGATCCCGAAGGGCGCTTATGTCAGCCTTGATCACTTTGCGCGCGATGCCACTGCGGATGAACAGGCCGGGTTCATGCAGTTGGTGGCCGAGGTCTGTCGCCTCAAGGATGTGGAAGGCGGGTTTCGGGCAATCTCAAACACCCGCACCCACGGGGTGCAGGACGTGCCGCATTATCACATGCATATCATTGGCGGGCGGCAATTGGGGCGGATGTTGCAGGATTAGGATTTCGTCAGCGACAGAAAAACGTCTTCCAAATCAGCCTCTTGCGTTTTGACGTCGCGGATTGTGATGCCCGCGTCGCGCACGATTTGCAGAATGGCATCTGCCGGGGTTGTGCTGCTTTTGTAGGTAAAGGCCAGCGTCCCATCATCCAGCGCCTGTCCGGTTATCGTGTCAGGTAGCGATGGCAAGGCGACGGCTGTTTCGGGGGTGATGACCAGCGTTTTGCTGTCCAGCCGTCCCAGCAGGTTCGCCGTGCTGTCCTGCACGATCAAGGCGCCGTGGTTGATGATGGCAATGGCATCGCACATCTGCTCGGCCTCTTCCAGATAATGTGTGGTCAGGATGATGGTCATGCCGTCATCATTCAGCTTGCGCACGTTTTTCCACAGCATATTGCGCAGCTCGATATCGACGCCCGCCGTAGGTTCATCCAGCACCAGAACCTGCGGGTGGTGCACCAGCGCCTTACCCAAGAGCAATCGGCGGCGCATCCCCCCAGATAATGATCTGGCATAAGCGTCCGCCTTGTCGGTCAGGCCGATCAGATCGAGGATTTCCGCCGTCCGGCGCTGTGCTTTTGGCACGCCGTAGAGACCCGCCTGCACATCCAGCGATTGGGCCGGGGTAAAGAACGGATCCAGATGCGGTTCCTGCGGCATGATCCCGATTGCGGCACGGGACTGGCGGGGGTTCTTGTCCTGATCGAACCCCCAGATTTTCACTGAACCGGCTGATTTGACAACCAGTCCGGCAAGGATGTTGATCAAGGTGGATTTGCCCGCCCCGTTTGGCCCAAGCAACCCATATATCGACCCGCGCGGGATATTCAGATCAATACCTTTCAGCGCCTCTTTGGCCGCAGATTTTCCGGTGGCGGCATAGGTCTTTTTCAGCCCCTGAATTTCAATGGCATTGTCTGTCATGCTGGTACTTCCCCCGGGGGCTGGGCTGCGTTATATCAACGATGATCTAAAGCGGGCAGCAGCCCGCGGCAAGCAGACAGGTAGCCCGATGACAACACCCGCACCCGAGACCCGCATCGTACATGACTGGCGTGTCGCCTGTGACGGGGGCGAAGGCGCATTGGGCCACCCGCGCGTCTGGCTGCAACTTCCGCGAGATCACGGCTGGATCGAATGCCCTTATTGTGACGCCAAGCTGATCCACAAGGATTTCGAAGGCAAAGTCTGATCTGGCAGACCGGCCCTGATCGTGGCAAAACATCCCTGTTGCCACGCAAAGGAGCCATCCCATGACAACCCAATTCGGCAAAGGCTGTCATCTTCACCTGATTGATGGCTCGGCTTTCATTTTTCGCGCATATCATGCGCTACCGCCACTGACGCGCAAATCTGATGGCCTGCCCGTGGGGGCAGTCAGCGGCTTTGTTAATATGCTCCAGCGCTATGTTGAGGCGAATAGTGGCGCCGATGCAGCGACCCATGTCGCGGTGATTTTCGACAAGGGCAGCCACACGTTCCGCAACGATATGTATGACCAGTACAAAGCCAATCGCGAGGCGATGCCCGAAGACCTGCGCCCGCAAATCCCGCTGACGCGCACCGCAACCAAAGCGTTCAACATTGCCTGTGAAGAGGTCGAAGGGTTTGAGGCGGATGATATCATTGCCACGTTGGCCCATCAGGCCCGTGCGGCTGGTGGACGGGTCACAATTGTGTCGTCGGATAAGGACTTGATGCAATTGGTGGGCGACGGGGTCGAAATGCTTGATCCCATGAAAAATAAGCGCATCGACAGCGATGGCGTGGTCGAGAAATTCGGCGTTGGCCCAGATCGTGTGGTTGATGTCCAGGCCCTGGCCGGTGACAGCGTCGACAACGTGCCCGGCGCGCCCGGGATCGGGATAAAGATCGCCGCCCTGTTGATCAATGAATTCGGTGATCTGGAAAGCCTGCTGGACCGCGCCGAAGAGATCAAGCAGCCCAAACGCCGGCAGACCCTGATTGACCACCGCGCCCAGATCGAATTGTCAAAAAAGCTGGTCCAGCTTGATTGCGATATGACGCTTGATTTTGGGCTCGATGATCTTGAGGTGAAGGAGCCGGATGCAGACGTGCTGATGGGATTTCTGGCCGAAATGGAATTCCGCACCGTCACCAAACGGATCGCCGAAAAGCTTGGGGTCGAGGCCCCGGTGATCGAAACCACGGCCCCAACTGCGGAGGTGGCGACGCCCGAGGCCGTGCCGTTTGACGCTGAAAAATATGAATACGTGTCGGATGAGGCCGCGTTGCAGGTATGGATCGACCGCATACGTGAGCGGGGCTATGTGGCCGTCGATACCGAAACCACGGGACTGAACGAGATGATTGCCGATCTTGTCGGCATCTCGCTTTGCGTCGAGCCGGGTGAGGCCTGTTACATCCCGCTGACCCACAAGGCCGCGGCGTCCGATGACCTGTTCGGCTCCGACGATATCGCCGAGGGGCAGATGGATTTCGACACCTGCCTTGCCATGCTGAAACCCGTGTTTGAGGATCCCGCGATCCTGAAAATCGGGCAGAACATGAAATATGACGCCAAGATATTCGCGCGCCACGACATCACCGTTGCCCCTATCGACGATACGATGCTGATGTCTTACGCGATGAATGCCGGGATGCATAACCATGGAATGGATACGCTGTCCGAGCGGTATCTGGGCCACACGCCGATCCCGATCAAACCGTTGTTGGGGACGGGGAAATCGGCGATCACTTTTGACCGGGTGCCGATTGATAAGGCGGTCGCCTATGCGGCGGAGGATGCCGATATCACGCTGCGCCTGTGGCAACAGTTCAGGCCGCAACTGCATGTGAACCGCGTCACCACTGTTTACGAGACGCTGGAACGGCCTTTGGTCCCCGTACTGGCGCAGATGGAGCGGAACGGGATCAAGGTTGATCGTGATACGCTGAGCCGGATGTCGAATGCCTTTGCCCAAAAAATGGCCGGGCTTGAGGATGAGATACAGGAGAAGGCCGGACGGCCATTTAATGTCGGTTCACCAAAACAACTGGGTGAAATTCTCTTTGATGAGCTGGAACTGCCCGGCGGCAAGAAGGGGAAGACCGGGGCTTACGGCACCGGCGCGGATGTGCTGGAGGATCTCGCGACCGAGCATGAATTGCCGGGTCTTATCCTTGACTGGCGGCAGCTGTCCAAGCTGAAATCGACCTATACCGACGCATTGCAGACGCATATCAATCCCGATACGGGCCGTGTGCATACGTCCTATTCCATCGCCGGGGCGAACACCGGGCGGCTCGCTTCAACCGATCCGAACCTGCAGAATATTCCGGTGCGCACCGAAGAGGGGCGCCGGATCAGGGAGGCATTTGTCGCCGAGGACGGCAAGGTGATTGTCAGCCTTGACTACAGCCAGATCGAACTGCGCATTCTGGCGCATATCGCGGGAATTGATGCGCTGAAACAGGCGTTCCTTGATGGGATCGACATTCACGCAATGACCGCGTCAGAGATGTTCGATGTGCCACTGGATGAGATGACGCCGGAAATCCGGCGGCAGGCCAAGGCGATCAACTTTGGGGTGATTTACGGCATCTCAGGCTTTGGGCTTGCCCGAAATTTGCGCATTCCACGCGGTGACGCACAAGGTTTCATCGACCGTTACTTTGAGCGCTTTCCGGGTATCCGAAAGTATATGGATGACACGATCGCCTTTGCTAAAGAGAACGCTTACGTGCAAACTTTGTTCGGGCGCAAAATCAACACGCCCGAGATAAACGCAAAGGGTCCGCATGCCGGTTTCGCCAAACGGGCGGCAATCAACGCGCCGATACAGGGTACGGCTGCTGATGTGATCCGGCGGGCAATGATCCGCATGCCTGCCGCAATCGAAGGGCTGCCTGCCAAGATGTTGCTGCAAGTACATGACGAATTATTGTTCGAAGTTGAAGAAGGCGCAGTTGACGATTTGATCGGAACCGCGCGTGATGTGATGGAAAATGCCAGCGATCCAGCGGTGAAACTGGACGTCAAGCTGGCGGTTGATGCAGGGCAAGGCGCGAACTGGGCGGAGGCCCACTAGCGCCAGGGAGCAGTATGATGACCCGGTTGGTATGGATTGCGGTTTTGGTCATTTCGGCAAACGCGGCGGTGGCACAAAACAAACAATACCTATCGACCAATGGTGCGGTGTTTTCATTTGAGCAGAACCAGCACGGGGCCGTTCTGACATCCATCGAACAGACCGGTAACGCAAGCGCATCTTCGGTGAGCGGTCCACGTATCCATGTTGGTGACGTCATCTACCTTGGAAAATCCTGCGACGCGTTCAGCGAAAAATTTGGTGAAGGCAGTTGGATGGCAATCAGTGCCGGGTTCGTTGTCGACTTCGCCATCGGGCGCATCGCGTTTCCCGGTCAAGCGATTGAGATTGCAGCAGGCGACCAGTGCTGAATCGAAACGGGCGGCCCTGAACGAACCGCCCGCATCTGTCTAAGCCTTAGTTGACCGATTTCGCCTCAACGAGGTTTGCATCCGTCTTGCCGGCTGCGGTGATCGCAATCCGGCGGGGTTTCAGTGCTTCGGGGACTTCGCGCACCAGATCGATATGCAGCATGCCGTTTTCATGGCTAGCCTCGGTTACGCGCACGTGATCGGCCAAATGGAAGCGGCGTTCGAATGCGCGCGTTGCGATGCCGCGATGCAGGTATTTGCGGTCGCCATCATCATCCGCCTTGCGGGCTGTGACGTGAAGCGACTGTTCCTTGACTTCAATGGCAAGGTCGTTTTCGGAAAAACCGGCCACGGCGATTGAGATGCGCCATGCATCATCAGCGGTTTTTTCGATATTGTATGGGGGGTAGCTGTTCTGGTTGACTTCGCTGGTCAGCGCCCGGTCCATCAAATCAGCAATCTGGTCAAAGCCAACAGTGGCACGGTACAGGGGTGTCAGGTCAAAAGTACGCATTTCAGGTCATCCTTTATCAAGCGATAACAGTTGGTTAGCCTTCCCAACATGGGACAGGCCGTTCGTGACGGGACCCATCAGTGGCATCCCGATACGTTTTATTTGGGCATGTTCGCCGGGGTTTCAAGCCCCCAACGCGGTCAATTGCTGCGGATGAATTTCGCGCCGGTGTCGTTGCGTTCGTTGGAGTTCAGCAACCTTTGCGTTCCCCCCGGACGCGCCGGACCCAGCGCCGCAAAATGCGACAAAAGCGTTGATAATGGGCCGTCGAGGGACGTTCCCAGGGCAACCTTCTCACCGTCGATTTGCGCCATGGCAGACACAACAGATGCGATCCGGGTTTCGCCGTTCCGCACCGTGAAGACAGGCGATCCGCTTGATCCGAACTCCACATCACAATTCATCACAATGACCCCCGTGCGGCGGCCCAGCACGCTGCACACTTCTTGCAGGCTGGCAGCCTCTTCCCGTCCCCGGCCGTAAGAGACGACACCAACAGCGTCACCCGTCAGAGGGTTCGGCGCGATCATGAATGGGCGCACGCCGGATATGCGGATCGGTTGTGCCAGTTCAAGCACGGCGATATCCATCGCGACCCGATCGGGGTCGGTGCCATGCGGGTCGTAATCATAATCAGGATGGCCGATGGCCCGCGAAATCCGCCGCGTTGCGTTGGCGCGCCCGTCGCGCAGCCCGGCCCGGAATTGGAACAGGCTGGGCGGGTGCAGGTTTCCATCCTCATCGTAGAGGCAATGCGCAGCGGTCAGTATGAGCCGGTCGCGGATCAGCGCCGCTGTGCAGAAGCCTTTGCCCTGAATATCCAAGCGCCCGACACCTTCCCAGCCCTTGCTGTCTTGCCGGGTTTGCAGGGTAACCAGTTCTGATTGCTGCGCTTGCGCCGCGATCGCGCCGCAGATCCAGAGTACAACCAAAAAGAGAATCTGTCGCATGACCATGTTCCGCTGATTTCGGTCACCATGGAAGACAGTTTGGGCAGGATTAAGGCGCGACCCGCAGTATTGGAACCTTTGGTTGATGGGCGCCCGGCGCTGTCAGGGCAGGGGGCTGTGGCCCGCCCGTGGCCCAGTCCAACAATTCGACAGTATGCACGATCGGCACGTCGGTACCGCCGCCAATTTGCATCATGCATCCGATATTGCCCGCCGCGATGATATCGGGGGTTAGCGCTTCCAGCGTTTGCACCTTGCGGCTTTTCAGTTGTTTGGAGATTTCTGGCTGCATCAGGTTGTATGTCCCGGCTGACCCGCAACACAAATGGCTGTCGGCAGGTTCCAGCACGGTGAACCCGGCCTTTTTCAGCAAGTCCTTGGGATAGGTCTTGATCTGCTGACCATGCTGCAGCGAACAGGCGGCGTGATAAGCGACTTTGGTGCCCTTGTCTGCGCCTTCGGGCAGGTTGAGTTTCATCAGCAGTTCGGACACATCCATCGCGATAGCTGATACCCGCGCGGCATCTTCGGCAAGCGGGTCATTGCGGAACATGTGCCCGTAATCCTTCACCGTTGTGCCGCAGCCAGAGGTGTTGATGACGATGGCGTCCAGCCCGCCCTTGTCGATTTCCCCTGCCCATGCGCGGATATTTTTGGCGGCTGTCGCATGGCTTTCCTTTTCTTTTCCCATGTGATGGGTCAGGGCGCCACAGCAACCCGCACCTTCGGCCACCACGACCTCGGCCCCGAATCGCGTCAGTAGGCGGATGGTCGCGTCGTTGATATCTGTGTTCAGCGCCTTTTGGGCGCAGCCCGTCATCAGGGCGACCCGCATCTTTTTATCTTTGACGGTAAAGGTTTGCGGATCATCGTTGCGACTGACGGGCGGGATCTTTTTGGGTGCCATTTCCAACATCGCGCGCAGACGTGCATCTGGCATGAAACGGGCAAAGGGCCGCCCGATCTTGGCCCCCAGCAGTGCCACCCGGAACCGCATCGGATAGGGGAGTATGCGGGCCAGCATCCAGCGCAGGGCGCGGTCCGACCAGGGCCGATCATAGTTCTTTTCGATATAGGCGCGGGCATGGTCGACCAGATGCATGTAATGCACGCCTGACGGGCAAGTCGTCATGCAAGCGAGGCAGGACAGGCAGCGGTCAATATGTTTGACTGTCTTTTCGTCCGGCTTACGCTCATTTTCGAGCATATCCTTGATCAGGTAAATCCGGCCACGCGGGCTGTCCAACTCATCCCCAAGCACCTGATAGGTGGGGCAGGTGGCGGTGCAGAACCCACAATGCACACAGGACCGCAGGATTTCGTTAGACCGCTGGATGCCCGGATCCTTGAGCTGCTCTGGCGTGAAAGTCGTTTGCATTAGGTCATCATCCCGGGGTTGAGGATACCGCGTGGATCGAACTTTTCGCGCAGGCCGGCGGTGATCGCAGCGAGCGGGGCGGGTTCGGGTTGGAAGGTTGGCGTGTCGGCCGCGCCTCGGATCAATGTGGCGTGGCCATCGAATGCGCCAAGTTTGGCTCGGAGATCGGTGCCCTCCGGCATCAACGCCCAGATCAGACCGCCGCCCCAGTCATACTGGACGGCCTTTGCACCAAGCCTTGCGGCAAGTGCAGCCGCCTCGGACGGTTTGGTTGAGATGCGCCAGACATCGCCGTCCTGATCGGTGAATCCACTGACATCGCGCACCCAAGCCCAGCCTTTTTGGGTGCTGTAGCCATCGTTCGTATCGCCCAACTGGATCGTTGCCTCGCCAAAGGTTTTCAGCAGCTCACGCAGCTTATCCGCCCGATAAGTAACTGATTTTTCGAAACCTTCTATTCGGATCATGGTCACGGGGTCGCCACCAATACCTTTGGGCAAATGGGCGGCACCGGTGACTTCGAAAGGCGATCCAAGCGCTGCTGAGAGGGCGCGGATTGCTGTTGTGTCGTCCAGCCCATGCAGGAGCACGCAGCCGGTGGTTTCGACATCGGGCAGGACCTTGAGCGACACCTCCGTCAGTACCCCCAGCGTGCCGTAAGACCCGCACATGAGCTTTACGAGATCATAGCCGGTGACGTTCTTCATCACCCGGCCACCATTCTTGATGATGGTGCCAGCGCCATCGACAAACCGCACCCCAAGCACAAAGTCGCGGCAGGCGCCCACGGAAATGCGGCGCGGGCCAGAGACATTGGCTGCGACAACCCCGCCGATGGTTGACTCGCCCGTGGTTCCCAACAGGCCGCGATGATCCATCGGCTCAAACGCGAGGCGTTGATTTTCCTTGGCCAGTTCCGCCTCGATCTCGGCGAGGGGGGTGCCTGCCTTGGCGACGATGGTCAGCGCGCCGGGTTCGTATAGCGTGATACCCGACATGCCGGACGTGCTGAGGCTGGCGCCTTCGGTACGTCCGATAGGGCGGGTGCCACCGCCGGTGATGTGCAAGGGGCCGTTTGCGCCTGCGATGATTTCCGCAAGCTCGGCTTCGGTTTGTGGTGTCATAACAGTCCCTTAGGCGGCCCGGCGCGATTGCGATGTTTCGAGGGGGAAGACCTTGGCAGCATTCAGGAGCCAAGCCGGGTCAAACACGTCTTTGATGGCCATCTGCGCCTCAAGGTCCTGCGGGTCGAACTGTACATGCATCAGGTCGCGCTTTTCGATGCCAACCCCGTGTTCGCCGGTCAGGCAGCCGCCGACCTCCACACACAGTTTCAGAATTTCCGCGCCGAATTCTTCGCATAATTCAAGATCGCCGGGCTTGTTGGCGTCAAACAGGATCAGGGGGTGCATGTTGCCGTCGCCCGCATGAAAAACGTTGCCCACGTCGAGGCCGAATTCCTTGGACATCTCGCCGATTCTTTTCAGCACGAAGGGCAGGGAGGAGACCGGGATCGTCCCGTCAAGGCACATGTAATCGTTGATCTGGCCCATCGCCCCAAAGGCGCATTTGCGACCCAGCCAGATGCGCCCGGCCTCGTCCGCATCCTTGGCCTGCCGTAGTTCAACCGGATTATGATCCGCGGCGATTTTCATAATTAAATCTAGCTGATGGTCGATTTCGGCGTCTGAGCCTTCGACCTCAACAATCAAGAGTGCCTCGCACATGGGATATCCCGCCTTGGCGAAGGCCTCTGTCGCTTCGATGCAAGGCCGGTCCATGAATTCGATAGCGACCGGCAGCACGCCTGCCTTGATGATGTCGGTGACGACCTGCCCGGCGACCTCGCTGCTGTCATAACCCATCAGCACAGGTCGCGCGCCTTCGGGTTTGTGCAGGATGCGCAGGGTGGCTTCGGTCACGACGCCAAGCTGCCCTTCGGACCCGCAGATCAGGCCCAGGAGGTCGAGCCCGCCAGCGTCCAGATGTGCGCCGCCTATTTCGACCACGGTGCCGTCCATCATGACCATCGTCACGCCCATCAGGTTGTTGGTGGTCACCCCGTATTTCAGGCAATGCGCCCCACCTGAATTCATCGCGATATTGCCCGCGATGGCGCAGGCCAACTGGCTGGATGGATCAGGGGCGTAGAAAAAGCCATTGTTTTCAACGGCTCCTGTGACAGAGAGGTTGGTGCGCCCGGTTTGCACGCGGATGTAGCGATCATCGTAATTGGTCTCGATCACGCCATTCATCTTAGCCACGCCAAGGATCACACTGTCTGCGGTGGGGAGCGCGCCCCCGGCCAGTGATGTGCCAGATCCACGTGGCACAACGGGCACGCCCATCTCGTGACAGATCCTCAGGATGGCTGATACTTCCTCCGTATTCGCGGGCAGAACAGCGCAGAGCGGCGGACATTTATAAGCGGTGAGGGCATCGCATTCATAGGCGCGCGTTTCGCTGATCTCGGATATCACTGCGTCTTGGGGCAGCACGGCGCGGAGCCGTTCGACGATCTGATCCTTGCGCGACAGAACGCTGGCGTTTGGTGCTGGCATTTCCACTGGCGGCCCCTCTCCTACCTATAATTGGTAAAGTTATATTACCAATTTTACGATATGGCAAGTCTGGATCGGAAAGGGTACATGAATCCTATGTTACTGACCGATCATTTGAACCTGTTGACGCTATTGGATTGGGCCGCCGCAGCCCTCATTATCATGGCCTGGTTCATGATTGGTTGGATGATCGACCGGCCAGAGGCGAAGCGTCCGTCGGTCACCATGTTGATGTCGGCGCGCAGGCGCGAATGGATGAAGGTCTTTGTCCATCGTGACCCGCGCATATTTGACAGCCAGATATTGGCCAGCTTGCGGCAGTCAACGTCCTTTTTCGCCTCGACCTGCCTGCTGGCAATTGGCGGCGTTTTGGCGTTGGTGGGCAATACGGAGCCGCTGCGTGGTCTTTCGGCAGAGGTATCTGACATGCCCGTTCCGGTGCTTGTCTGGCAGTTGAAACTGGGGCTTGTGGCACTGTTTCTGACGAATGGTTTTCTGAAATTTGTCTGGGCGAACAGGGTGTTCGGCTATTGTGCGGTTGTCATGGCCGCCGTGCCCAATGACCCGGATGATCCCATTGCGCACCCGCGTGCCGCGCAGGCGGCAGAATTGAATATCCGCGCGGCTATCAATTTCAACCGTGGCCTGCGGTCGATGTATTTTGCCCTTGCGGCATTGGCCTGGTTGATCAGCCCTTACGCGTTAGTCGGCGCCACGGTGACAGTGGTTTGGGTCTTGTGGTCACGGGAATTTGCATCGATCCCACGCAGCATTCTGCTAAAGGAAACACCATGAGATATGCATTTGTTTTCGCCCTTATGGCTGGTCCTGCATTGGCGGATGGGCCCGTGGTTGAGGCGGTCAGCGTTGATGGCGACCGGTTCAGCGTGACCCTGTCCCATCCTGATACGGGCTGGGATCACTATGCCGATGGATGGGAAGTGCTTGACGCGGATGGCAACAGCCTTGGTATCCGCGAACTGGCGCATCCGCATGTGGCTGAACAGCCCTTTACCCGATCACTGGGTGGGGTGCGGATTCCTGATGGTGTCACAACGATATATGTCCGTGCCCGCTGCAATGTGGATGGCTGGTCCGAGGACCTATTCGAGGTGTCGCTGGCCGAGTAGGTGCAACGTTCGGTGGGCTGCGCAACGTTCGCATCCCCTCTGATTTGCCGAATCACGTATTTAAGACCTGTTTTTTAGCAATTTTTGCCGGTCGGCAAAGCGTCAGCGATGCGTCGGCAAAACGTCGGACCCCTTTTGCGGATACCCCCCGGTTAAAGGTGCGTTCGCTGAAAATGTGAATGTGCTGTTAAGCTTTGCCCTCAGTTCTTTGTGCAGACGTTGCAGATTTTCGGAACGTCGCTTAGCGCAAATCCGCTGCGGGGATGATGGGAAAGAACTGCCCCATGGAGCGGACGCCGAACCATTGCGTGCCCTCATGTTCGGCCTCTTCCCCGATATCGACCAGTCGGTAGAAGGATTTGCGGTCGATCAATGCCTCCAGATTGGCCCGCACAAGGATGTAGGGTGATGGTTCGCCGGTTTCGGCATCCCGTTCCACCCGGATCGGGTGGTCTGGCCCGGCGGTGAATGTGTCACCGACATTGGTCTCAAACACCAACCCGTCGTCTTTGCGGTTGAAATCCACCGCCACAAAGGGGGCATCGTCCACCGTGATCCCGACTTTTTCGACCGGGGTGACCAGCACGTAATCATCCCCATCCTTGCGCAGAATCGTTGAGAATAGCCGCACCAGTTCTGCGCGCCCTATGGGTGTCCCCATGTAGAACCACGTCCCGTCCCGGGCGATCCGCATGTCCAGATCCCCGCAATGCGGCGGATTCCACAGATGAACCGGCGGCAACCCGCCTTTTTGGGCGGCGCGCGCGCTGGAAGCGAGGCTTTCTGCCGAAGGGGTCACAATCTTTTGTGTGTTCATTGTTTTTGCCATTGGGGTTCATGGGATTATCTGTTGGTATGGAAGATATCGTTTAACCGGAGGAATGTCATGGCCAGTGACGCAGATCTTGTCGCCCAAATCGAAACACTGGGCGCAAAGCTGGGTGAGGCCCGCACCAGTATCGCGGCCCGTTTCATCGGCCAGCAGAAGGTCGTGGACCTGACCCTGACCGCACTGATCTGCGGTGGTCATGCTGTTTTGATCGGTCTGCCCGGGCTGGGCAAGACGATGTTGGTGGATACATTGTCGACCGTGATGGGGTTGAATGGAAACCGGATCCAGTTCACCCCGGACCTGATGCCTGCGGATATTCTGGGGTCTGAAGTACTGGAAACCGCCGATGATGGCGCCCGCAATTTCCGTTTCATCGAAGGCCCGATTTTCTGTCAGTTGTTGATGGCCGATGAGATCAACCGCGCCTCCCCCCGGACCCAATCCGCCCTTTTGCAGGCGATGCAGGAAAAGGAAGTGACCATTGCCGGGCAGCACCGTCCGCTTGGTGTCCCGTTCCACGTGCTGGCCACCCAGAACCCGATTGAGCAGGAGGGAACCTATCCCCTGCCAGAGGCGCAGCTGGACCGTTTTCTGGTGCAGATTGACGTTCCTTACCCGGATCGTGATACCGAAAAGGATATCCTGATCGCCACCACAGGCGTCGAAGAGGCACAATCGCAGGCTGTGTTTACTGCGCAGGAATTGCTGGATGCCCAGACTCTGCTGCGCCGGATGCCGGTGGGTGACAATATAGTAGAGATGATCCTTGACCTTGTCCGCGCCTGTCGCCCGGATGATGAGACCGCCCCGGATGCAATTCGCCAAAGCGTCAGTTGGGGTCCTGGTCCGCGTGCCGCCCAGGCCCTGATGCTGACGGTCCGTGCCGCGGCCTTGTTGGATGGTCGTCTAGCCCCGTCTGCCGAAGATGTACGCGCGATGGCGGTGCCGGTGCTGGAACATCGCATGGCGCTGTCCTTTGCCGCGCGCGCCCGAGGTGAGAGCATCCAGGGCATTATCAACGCCACCGCTGATCAGATCACATCCGTGCCCGCCGCCGCATGACTGACGCGCTGGCCCTTCGTTCCCAGTCTGAGGATCTGGCGGCGCATCTGCCGCCATTGCTGGCCGAGGCCGAGCATCTGGCGACGACTGTTCTGCTGGGTGACCATGGTCGCAGGCGGGCAGGGACCGGCGATACGTTTTGGCAATACCGCCCCGCCCAGCCCTATGATGCGGCGCGCAGCATAGATTGGCGCCGGTCGGCCCGGTCGGATGCGAATTTCGTGCAGGACAAGGAATGGCAGATTGCCCAGTCGATTGTTCTTTGGGTGGATCAGGCGGCGTCGATGGGGTTTCGGTCAGCGGACAACCTGCCGACCAAGGCGACCCGCGCCCGCATGCTGGCCCTTGCCATTGCGATCCTGTTGATCCGGGGCGGTGAACGTGTTGGCCTGACCGGCATGCGCTTGCCACCCCGGCGGGGCGAGGCGCAATTGATGAAGATGGCGCAGTTGTTATCGCAGGATGATGACGCCGATTATGGTGCCCCGGTTGCGCAAGGCATGCTGCCCCATTCCCGCGCCCTGTTTGTCAGCGATTTTCTGCATGACATGGCCCCGGTGGAAGATGCGTTGCTGCGTGCCGCTGATCGTGGGGTGCGGGGTGCATTGGTCCAGGTCCTTGATCCGCAGGAAGAGGCGTTTCCCTTTGATGGACGGACGATTTTCCAATCCATGTCCGGCACGATCCAGCATGAAACGATGAAAGCCGGTGATCTGAAAACCCGTTATCTGGACCGGCTTGCTGCCCGCAAGGATCGTTTGCAGCATCTGGCCCGCACCACCGGCTGGCAGTTTCATACCCATCATACCGGCGAGAGCGCAACAGGCGCCTTGCTCTGGCTTTATGGCGCTATGGAGCGGCACGCCTGATGTGGTTTATCGGTCCAATAGGGTTTGCGGCACCCTGGTTGCTGTTGGGTCTCATCGCCCTGCCGATCCTGTGGATTTTGTTGCGTGCTGTCCCGCCTGCGCCGATCCGCCGCCGCTTTCCCGGTGTGGCTCTGCTGTTGGGTTTGCAGGATGACGACAATCAGACGGATCGCACCCCATGGTGGCTGCTTCTTTTGCGTATGCTGGCAGTGGCGGCGGTGATAATCGGCTTTGCCGGCCCGGTGCTGAACCCGCAGGCGGCCCGCGATGGCGATGGTGATCTTGTGATCGTGCTGGATGGGACATGGGCCGGGGCCGCCACGTGGCAGGCCAAGATCGACCGGGTTGAGATGCTGCTGGAAGAGGCCGCGCTTGCGGATCGGCGGGTGGCGGTGACAACACTGACCGACCTTCATCCCAACGAAATACCATTCGCCGCCCCTAATGATTGGCAAAACCGTTTGCCCAACCTTCAACCCGCGCCCTGGCAGCCGGTTGATCCCGCACTCTGGTTTACGCAGCATAGCGGCGCGTTTGAAACTTATTGGATTTCTGACGGCATTGACTATGCGGGGCGCGACGACCTGTTGGCGGAACTCGAAACACGTGGCCCGGTCACAGTGTTCCAGTCGCCACGCCAGACCATCGGCATGCGCCCGGCCCGGTTTGAGGATGGTCAGGTTCTGGTGTCGGCCACCCGTACACCTGTGGGCAATGCGCTTGACACCGTTGTGACGGCCATTGGTCTTGACCCTGCGGGGGTTGAACGGCAGTTGGCAACCGTTCCGTTGAGCTTTGAACCCGGCGACCGGGTGGCGGAAACGGCGATGGTTTTGCCCCCTGAACTGCGCAACCGCATTACCCGGTTTGAGATTACCGGTGCCCGGAATGCCGGGGCCGTCAGCCTGACCGACGATGCGTTGAAACGGCGCGAGGTGGCGCTGATCGCAGGTCGTGATGATCGCGAAGGGCTGGAGCTGCTATCGCCGCTTTATTACCTGAACGAGGCGTTGGAGCCCACGGCGGATATCATTGACGGCGCGCTGGAGGATATCCTGCTGGCGAACCCGGATGTGATCGTGCTGGCCGATGTGGCGATCCTGACCGATATCGAGGCGCGGGGCGTCGCAGACTGGGTTGAGAATGGCGGCATGCTGCTGCGCTTTGCAGGGCCGCGTCTTGCGGCCTCGGACCTTGGCCGCAATGAGGAAGACCCGCTTTTGCCGGTTCGTCTGCGCACTGGCGGACGCAGCGTGGGCGGCGCGATGAGTTGGGGTGAACCCAAGGCGCTGGCCCCGTTCGACGATGATAGCCCGTTTTTTGGCCTGCCGGTGCCGGATGATGTGACGGTCACCAGTCAGGTGATGGCGCAACCTGACCCGACGCTGTCGGAACGGGTGATTGCCCAACTGGCCGATGGCACCCCGCTGGTGACCCGCAAGACCAGCGGCGAAGGGCAGGTCGTGCTGGTCCATGTGACGGCCAATGCCGAATGGTCCACCTTACCCCTGTCGGGGCTGTTTGTGCAGATGCTGGAACGCCTGGCCGTATCCACCCGCCCCGCGACCCCTGATGCAGCGGAACTGGAGGGCACCACATGGCAACCGAACAAGGTGCTGGATGCGTTTGGCCGATTGGATGACGGCGGCGATCTGCCCGGCGTGGCGGGAGAGGCGCTGGGCAATGGTGTGCTTGGTCCTGATCTGCCCCCCGGCCTTTATACCGGGGGAGACCGGCAACTGGCCGTGAATGTGATCAAAGAGGATACGATGCTGAACACCGCCCAATGGCCTGCCCGTATTGCAGTGGAAGGGATGGCGGTGGTCCGCGAAACCGCACTGAAAGGGTGGCTGTTAAGCGCGGCGATCTTGTTGTTGCTGGTTGATGTGCTGGCATCGCTGGCGGTGGGCGGCCGGTTGCGTGGACCGCGTGCGGATGTTGCCGCTGCGCTGGTATTGCTGCTGCTCGCCACACCTGATCCGGCCAGTGCGCAGGATGATGAATTTGCCGTGCGCGCCACAGCGGATGTTGTGCTGGCACATGTGCTGACCGGCGACAGGGAAACCGATCAGGTGGCAGAGGCGGGCTTGCGCGGCATTTCGCAAACCCTGTTTCGCCGCACCTCGATTGAACCGGCCGACCCGCTGGGCGTGAACCTCGAAACGGATGAACTGGCCTTCTTCCCGTTTCTGTACTGGCCGATCACTGCGGATCAGCCGCTGCCCAGCCGCGAGGCCTATGGCAAGCTGAACCGCTATCTACGCTCTGGCGGGATGATCATGTTTGATACCCGTGATGCCGATACCGCCCGGTTCGGTTCAGGCTCGCCCGAGGGCCGCAAATTGCAGGTCATCGCCCGGTCGCTGGATATCCCGCCGTTGGAGCCGATCCCGTCTGATCATGTTCTGACACGCACTTTCTATCTGTTGCAGGATTATCCGGGTCGTTACGCCAGTCGTGATGTCTGGGTCGAGGCCGCCCCGTTTGATGCCGTACAAATCGAGGGGATGCCGTTTCGCAACCTCAATGACGGGGTGACCCCGGTGATCATCGGCGGCAATGACTGGGCGCGGGCCTGGGCCGTCACCCCAAGCGGGTCACGTATGTTCCCGGTTGGCCGCGGCATGGCGGGGGAACGCCAGCGCGAGATCGCGCTGCGTTTTGGTGTCAATGTCATCATGCATGTGCTGACGGGGAACTATAAATCTGATCAGGTCCATGTGCCTGATCTGCTGGACAGGTTGGGGCAATGACCGGCACGTTGATCCTTGATCCATTGGTGCCGCTGGTGGTGCTCGGCATTGTGGCTGTGTTGGCTGCGATTGGGTTTGCCCTCGCGATCTGGCGGCGTTTGCCGGGCTGGTGGCTGCGGGGCCTCGCCGGGCTTGCCTTGCTCGCGGCTTTGGCCAATCCGGCGATCCAGCAGGAAGAGCGCGAGCCGCTCTCTGATATCGTCATGCTGGTCGTGGATGAAAGTGCCAGCCAGCGCATTGCGGACCGGACCGCCCAGAATGCCGCCGCCATTGCCAATATCGAGGCAGAGATTGCCCGCCGTCCGGGTACGGAGTTGCGCATTGCCACCTTGGCTGACGGGGAAGGTGATACCGGCACCGCTTTGATGACGGCCCTGTCGGAGGCGATGGCAGAGGAACCGCAGGGGCGCATCGCAGGGATCATTCTGCTGAGCGATGGTCGTGTGCATGATCTGGAACGTGCGCCCCGCTTGCCTGCGCCCATGCATCTGTTGCTGACCGGGCAGGAGGATGACTGGGATCGTCGCCTCGTGGTGAAAAATGCCCCGGCATTTGGCATCTTGGGCGAACAGGTCAGCCTGACCTTGCGGATCGAGGATCAGGGCCAGGCGCCGGCCACCCAATCTGTTGATCTGACAATTGCGATTGATGGCGATACGCCATTGGTTCTGCCTGTGCCGGTTGGTCAGGATATCGAGTTACCGATCGAACTGCCCCATGGTGGGATGAACGTGCTCCAGTTCACCATTCCTGAAGCTGCCGGTGAATTGACCAATCGTAACAACAGCGCGGTTGTGCAGATCAACGGGGTGCGCGATCGGTTGCGCGTCCTGCTTGTTTCGGGAGAGCCGCATCCGGGCGAGCGCACTTGGCGCAACCTGTTGAAATCGGATTCATCGGTCGATCTGGTGCATTTCACGATTCTGCGTCCGCCCGAGAAACAGGACGGCGTGCCCGTCAGTGAACTGTCACTGATCGCCTTTCCGACCCGCGAATTGTTCCTGGAAAAGATCCATGATTTTGATCTGATCATTTTTGACCGCTATCGCCGCCGGGGGATCCTGCCGGGTGAGTATCTGGATAACATCCGCCAATATGTGGAGCAGGGCGGTGCTGTCCTGATCTCTTCCGGTCCGGAATACGGGGCGGCGGAAAGCATCTATCGCTCGCCCCTGGGGTCAATCCTGCCCGGTGCGCCCACGGCCCGTGTCTTTGAGGAAGGGTTCAAGCCACAGATCACCGATATTGGTCAACGGCATCCGGTCACCGAAGGGTTAGAGGCGTTTTCGCCCAATCCGGAGGGGGACGGCCCCGGCTGGGGGCGTTGGTTCCGTTTGATCGACGTGCTGGTCCCGCAGGAGGCCACGACGGTCATGTCGGGGCTTGATAACCGGCCGCTGCTGATCCTGAACCGGATTGGCGAAGGCCGCGTGTCGCTGATGACGTCAGATCAAAGCTGGCTGTGGGATCGGGGCTATGAGGGCGGCGGTCCGCAACTGGAATTATTGCGCAGGCTGGCCCATTGGATGATGAAAGAGCCCGAACTTGAGGAAGAGGCGCTATGGGTGGAACCCGCAGGCCAATCCATGCGGGTGATCCGGCGGACACTTGAGCTGGAAACCGGCGATGTGACGGTGACACATCCCAATGGGGCCGAGACGGTGTTGGAACTGCAGGAGGTTTCGCCGGGGCGGTTCGAAACCTTGTGGGATGCCCCGGAGATCGGGCTTTATCGGCTGGATGATGGGGTCAAGACCAGTGTGATCGCATTGGGTCCATCCGCACCGCGCGAGTTCGAGCAGACGATTGCCTCGGCGGCTTTGCTGGAACCATTGGTGACCGGCACGGGCGGCGGGATTAAGCCGGTGTCAGGCGGCAAGATCGACATACGTCACGTGCGCGAGGGGCGCCCGGCGGCGGGGCGCGGCTGGATCGGGATCACCCAACGTGGGGCCTACCGGACAGCGGATATCAGTATCTCGCCGCTATTGCCTGCATGGGCGTGGCTGCTTCTGGCATCGGTGCTGATCATCGGGGCCTGGTTGCGCGAAGGGCGGCGGTAGTCAATTTCTGTAACAGAAATTGACCTCAAATCCTGTAACAGGATTTGGATACAGACTTTCGGTGAAACTCTGCTGGGCTACTAGTAACCGGTCATGTCCCTGTCTGAGAACCCGATGCGTGCATCGACGCCGGTCCCAAGAATGGTACCCAATACATGATTCATTGTGGTCCGGTCACTGTCAAAGCCACGATGTGTCTTGCTGTTGGTGACCTTGTTGTCGCGACCGGCAAAATAGACCTTGTGCTGTTTGGCCAAGGCAATGGGGTTATCGCCGGTCAAGCTGGTTTCCATCCCCAGGACACGCGTGCCACATTGGTCGGCAATGGCGTTCGTCACCAGGTACAGCAGGGATTTGCTGTAGACATCCACGCTGTCCGCGCGCTCGCGCGCATCGATCAGACTGTATTGGTTCACCTGCCGAATGGTGTTGCCGATATGCGGTTTGATCCGTTTATCGTAGATCTTCGCACTGCATGCGGGCGACATCAGGCTGCAGGTTTCGAAGGTCAACCCGGCCCCTTTCATTTGCGGCAGGATGGAGGACAGGAGATGCACGCCTGCGCTGTGACTGACAAAATGCAACTTCAGCGGTTTGCCCTTCCGGTTCTGCGTGCCCTGCAAAAGCATGTGCAACGCAGCCGCCCCCTGGCTGCGCTTGGCAAATCCCATCTCCCCGCTGCGCACCAGATCCCGCCAGAGTTTACGGCCCAAGGGGCGGGCGAGCGCCTCTAACCCTTCATCTATCCGTTCTTCGGATGCGCCCATGCGCGCCTTTGCCTTGCGCAACAGATCCTTGATCACATCATTGATCTGCGTGTTGAAGACCGTTTCCCACATCACGTGGATCGGGTAGATGCCATTGCGTTTGAAAACCGGCTTCCATGCCCGGATTCGTTTTGCCACGGCGAAATTATCCTGCATCGCCCCATGTGTAATGATGACCGCATGCTGATAATCCTGCATCTGGTCACGCCATTCCGGATCGTCGCAGGTGGATTTGGGATCCGCAAGAAACTTGGCGGTCGCGGCGATGCCATCGGATGTGCTGGCGTAACGGCCGGTGCTGAACAATTCACCATCATCGATATGCAGGAAATGTCCGTTGATATCCTGCCTGCGTGGGGCGAGCGATTTGCCCGCTTCTGCATTACCGGATTTCAGCCGCGCGTGATTCCGGGCGAATTTGACCTGGAATGCATTGGGCGACGAAATCGCCAGTCGCAATGCCCAGGCATCAATTACATTTTCGGCCCAGTCCGCATAGGTCCAGAGCGCCAGTCCCGGCTGGCCCCGGTAGCCGCCCCAGCCGCGCCCGAAGGAATTCTGAATGATGAACCCCTCTCGGTCATAACCAACGATGGCAAAGGCGTGTCGCCCTTCGTACCGGTTGACGGGGGTGATCATCCCGTTTTCGGGATTGGTCCAGCCGGTGTGGATATTGGCCGATGCAATGATCGCCCCGGCTTCGCTGATTGCGGTGTGGTAGTCGTTAATCTCGTGCTGCAGACGGAAATAGGCGCCCAAGGTGATTTCGCGTGCCTCGCGGGCGCGCGCCACGGACAATTCCCAATCGCCTGTGTTGTCATTCGAGGGAAAAAATTCGGCGCTTTCTTCCAGACAGACACCGTTGTGATAAAACCCTTTCAGTGCTGCACGGATCGTCGAACCGGAATAATTCCGGCCCGGTGTGTCATCATGCAGCTTGGCCATTTCATAGAGCATCCGGGTGCTGACCATGCGGGCGTTTTCACCAAATTGGTGCTGGCATTGCTGGTCCACAACGGCGGCCAAGGCAAAGCCGGTACAGGCCCCTTCGTTATGTTGGTTGCGAATGTAGTTGGGGTTTATCTGCGGCAGCTTGGCCTGATCAAGCTGGATCAGCGCGGGTGTGTAATACCTGTCGCGCAGGTCTGTCATATCAGGCAGCACATCAAGTTTGCGTTCTTCGGATGCGGCGCGGATGGTTGGGATATCGGGCATTTATACGGGGACCTTATGACCCGCCCGGCGCAAGGTGGCCGGGCGGAATGCTGAGGTTCAGGCCATCAGGCCAGCCATGGTCAGCATCTTCGGGAAGTCGGTGATTGCGTTGCCGCCGATTGCGACATCCGCGGGTGTCCAGCTTCCGTTACCGCTGCCTTCGTGCCAGTAGGATTGGTCATCCTGAATGATCAGCCCGAGAAGCGTTTCCGCAACGAGCCGACTGCCCAATGGGCCAAGCGTGTCGCCCTGGGTGACTTCGGCCTCGCGCAGGATGTAGTACCATAGCGGCGTTTTCTCGGTCATGCCGCCATCGGCAAGAGCCCCGCCTGCTGGCCCGCTGCCCAGAACATCAGGTGACAGCACATCAATACCATCAGCAGGTTGATCGGGGTTGGGCATCTGCCCGCCGCAATCCGGCACATAGGCTACTTTATGTGCGGCAGCCTCGACGCTGGGCCCATCGGCGGCGTCAAAGGCGTTGACCGCTGCCACCATGGCCTGACCGGAGGGGATGTTCATCCGGTGCGACCGGCGCAGGTTCCGTTCCGCAAGGAAGCGCAGAATGCGCCCAAGCTCGCCTGCGTCATCGCTTTCCTTGAACATATCCGTCAGCGGCGGCGCCAATTGCGTGTCGATCTTGCGCGCCACGTGGTCGGCCTCGTCCGGTGTGTCCTTTGCGAAGCGTGTCCAGTCGATGGGCCAGTTTGACGGCAGTTGATCAAAGGCGATCCCTATGGCCGTCTCGCCCAGCCGGTCACCGCCGGTAAAGGAGAAGAGTTCCATAAAGCTGGCACGCCGGTCGCCGCCACCTGCGGGACGTCCGAAGTTCTTGTTATGGTCATAAGCGGCCCGCACCATGGAATGCCCAAAACGGAATGCCGCGACAGAGAATTCGAGCGGCAGCGGTAGTTCATCTGCGGTGGCGCCGACACGGTCGCGGAACTCGGCATACATCGGCGCGCCTGCGGCCTTGACCGCATCAACAACCGATGGCTGGCAAATCCGTGGCAGGTATTGGTTCACCACCAGCCATTGATAGATCAGGGTTGTGCGCCGCTTGGCTTCCTGAAAACGGGCATCATCGTCGGGGATATCCGCCTTGAGCCCATCGGCGACGGCATTGTGGAACCGCAGGAAGGACAGGTGCAACTGCGCCACCAGCAGGTTTTCGTCGTTGCGCCCGTCGCCGATCATGGCGCGCGACCGTTTGACGACACCACCGTCGATGAAGCCTTTCTTGAAATCATCATCCGGCAGCGCCTCAAGATCGGCCAGATCAAGGCCGGAGGCCGGATCGTCGATCATGTCCCCCAGGCGGGGCAGGTCGGCCATCCCGTCCGCTGGCAGATCAAGATCGCCACCAACAGGGGCGAGCCCGCCGAGCCGCATCCTTGCCCGGTCATCAGGGTCACGCAGGGCGTTGCGCGCCTTGATCGTGAACGGCGTGTGACTGGGCCCTTCGCCGTAAAGGCTATCAAGTCGCAGGCTGCCATTGCGCAGGTTAACGATGTTGCTGACAACCTCGGCCCGATCCAGCGGTTCGACAATGGGGCCGGTCATTTCCGAGATCGGATTGGGCTGTGGTGCATCACGGTCCGTGTTGGCGGTGATGTCGTGGTCGATGAACTGCCCGAAATAGGTAAAGATCGGCGGGATGGACGAATCCGCCGCGACGGGATCGTCGGCCGCTTCGGTCATTGCCTCCGCCAAGGCCTTGAGCGCGGCTGCGACATCTGATCCTGTCATGCCGTCCGCTTCTGGCATCATGTAGCCAAAGCTTTGGGCGTCGGTGCCGGATAGTCCGGCCTCGGTTCCGCGACTTGCGATATCGCCGAGTTTCGCGCCAGGCGCGACTTCGGACAGATTGCGTGTCCCGCCGGGGGTTGCGCCGGATTCAGTTGCGGCGCCGTCTTTGGGCAATATGAAACGCTGCCCGTGCTTTTCTGCAAATAACATGAGATTTTCCTTTTTACCTTGCTTGAAATTCTGGTCTTTGGCTGGGCGTAAACTCCTTTCCTTGATCCGATTGCCTAGCCTTGGGTGAGCGCATTGCGAATGGCAGGAACCCAATGCGCGAAGTTACGGGTGCGAAATTCACCCGCGAAATGAAGTCCGGTGATGGCACCATCGTCGATGCCCATTGCCGAAATGGGAGACCCTGAGGAACCGCCTAATGTGGTGGCCTCATGGGTAAAGATGTGACCGCGTGCGTCGCCGGGAAAATGCCCGGGCGAAAACTTGATGCGTCCGGGTGATAGCCGTTTCACCCCGAACTGGTCACCAACAAGCGCCTCGATCAAGGCGCGTGAAATCGTTTTATCGTTGCCGTCCTCGCCGTCGGAAACCCAGCTGCCAGAAGGTCGAGCGGGGTAGCCGACATTTACGAATGCCCCATCGTTAAGGACGGCATCGGTATGGGATGCATCAGCCATGACGAGCGGGTCGGGCAGGTTCTGCCCGGCGGCGGGCGCAAGCTCAAACACGGCGGCGTCCAAAAGCGACGGATGCACATTGCCTGCGATCAGGTCGGGGCTGGCCCATGCGACCCGGTCGATCTTGATCACCTTGGCGGGGTCCGGTTGGCCGTCCACCTCTACCCCGAAATCGACAAAAAAATCAGTGCTCAGATGCCATTCGCCATCAAAGAACATGCCCATGTCTTCCAGCACATGTTTGGCAGTGGCGACCTGCGTCGGGCTGATCATCCAGGCGGTTCCAAAGACGGAGTTTTGGGACCGGTCATGCCCACGCAGAATGCGGCCCGTGCTGGCGATGAGGTTGCGCAGCGTGGCTTCGCGATCTCTGAGCTTCCCTGCCCAATCACCCTTTTCGAGCCGTGGGTCCGCAAGATCAATGAAGCCATCGCGCACATAAACAGCCGGTCTGTCTCCAACAATCGATACAAAAGCCTCGGTATGTATCACACTGTCGGGGTCAATCGGCGTTTCGTCCCGTTCAGCGCCCAAAAGCTCCAGTGATTGCCGCACGCCAAAGAGGAAGTTATCCGCCTCTTCCTGGCTGACGGGGACGGCGGGGTTTTCGACGGCTTTCTTGGCCAGCTCTTCCTTTAGCCATTCCAGTCGCGCCTTTTGCGCGTCGGCACTGAAATCCTGACCATCAAGCCGTTCGCGCAATTCGCCAACCGTCGGCGCGATCCCTTCTGCGGTTGAAAATGGCACATCGGGTTGCGCGTTCAGCCCGCTTTCGATGGCCGGGGCGGCGGGCAGGTGTTGTTTCAGAACCTGCCGGAACCGGTCGGCCACCAACGCATAGCGTTTGTCATCCAGATGGATTTCGTCATGCCATTGATTTGGTTTGTCGCCGATATCAGAGACGTTCACATGCATAAGCTTGCCGTGGAATTCGGCGCGTGAGGCAAGGTTGGAAAGCGTCTGGTTGAACCTCGCGACCATCAGTTTGATGATTTCGTGCTGCAACGGCTTTGGGATGCCCTTTGCACGCAGAGGTTTTTCAATCCATTTGCCGTTGCGCGGGAAGGCGGGCCCATAGCCGTGGATCAGGATCAGGGCGTGGGGCAGGGCGGTGTGCACCTTGCGGAACAAATCCAGATATTGTTCCACCATCTTGTCCATGAAGGTTTGAAACCGCGCGCCAACCAGATCATGGGCGGTGTCGCCGACCATCGGATCCTCGATCAGGTT
The DNA here is from genome assembly GCA_947500055.1 of uncultured Paracoccaceae bacterium. Lineage (GTDB taxonomy): Bacteria > Pseudomonadota > Alphaproteobacteria > Rhodobacterales > Rhodobacteraceae > Yoonia. The sequence continues at coordinate 85,607 of CANMQO010000008.1, read as the reverse complement.
GGCGATCTGGCCATTGTCAAAAAGGTCGTTGCCACCGGCAGACAACAGCAGGGCTGACGCCCCTTCGCGCTGCATGTGAAAGACGATTTCGCGTTGCCGCCGTATATCTTTCAACTCGTCCCCTGCTGCACCGAGGCTCAGGATGGCATGATCCTTCATCAAGTGGTCGATCGTGTCCTGCAGTGTCGTGGGGTATTGAAACCAGCTGTCGCCTTCGGACACGATCCGGTGCCCGCGCCAGCCCTTTGACAAACGGCGGCGATATTTGTGGTGACGGCGGGCGCGCATGAACGCATTGGCCAAGCCCATGCCAACGCCGCCTTCAGGCTGTGGCGGAATATCCTGTACCAGTGCGGGGTTCGCCTGCAATTCCGGCGCGAATGTACCGGGTCTTTCGACCTCGACCATGTATTGTAGGTAGTGATTCAAATCCTCGTCAGAATCACGAAGACGCATCATCAGTTCGCCATATGAAATTGGCGGAAGTACTTGATTGGACACAGTAATAATCCCAAACCAGTTATGTAAAATAGGCATCGTTTAATGGGCGCACCGTAGCACGTCATACGCATTTTGAACAGAGGGCCGTTTTTCGGGCTATTGTTTCCCGTTTTTCAACGTGCATTTTTGGCGGTGTCTTGGCATGGTGATCCGTGGCTCTTTTGAATGTTTGGACCGCCGGTGAAACTCAGCATACATGCCCATCTGGACTATCGCGCGCCGCAACCTTGCGACCTGTTGTTGCAGGTGGCTGTTGCTGACTATCCCGGGCAGGACGTCACCAGACAGGGCCTGGAGATTCCCACAACAATGCAACCGCGCACTGTCGGCGGTTATGATGGCGTAGGGCAGCGCGTTTGGCTGCATGTCGCAGATGAATTCCGCGCCGATTACCGGGCGGAAGTGTTGGTGAACCGCGCCGCTGTCGACCTTTATGGCTTGTCACAAGTGCCGCTATCCGATCTTGGCGCGGCGGAGATTGGTTGCCTGATGCCGTCACGCTATTGCTTTCCCGAGGATTTCTTTGATTTTGTTGTGCAGACTTTTCCCGGTCTGCGGGGCGGTCCACGGGTTGCCGCAATGCTGGAGTGGATTGCGAAAAACTTTACCTATGACGCCTTCGCCACCCAGCCCACAACGACGGCGACCGACAGCCTCGCGGCGCGTCGTGGTGTATGCCGCGACTATGCCCATGTCTTGATCGCGATGCTGCGCGCGGTGGGTATCCCGGCCCGGATCGTCAGCGCCTATGCCCCGGAGGTAAAGCCGCAGGACTTCCATGCGGTAGTCGAAGTGTTTTTGGGTGGCGCCTGGCACCTTGTGGACCCGACGGGAATGGCGCGGGCCGACGATATTGCGGTGGCCGGTGTCGGACGCGATGCGGCTGACATTTCTTTCATGACATCATTTGGGTTGATGGAGCTGCAAAATCAGACAGTAACTGTGGATAAGTCGTAGATTTCCCAGTGATTTCGAGCAATTGCTTGCCCATCGCGCAGGAAACACTAGGGTTGGGGGATGACTGAAAAAAGACAGCATTTTGATGAGATGCTTCTGAATGGCGACGGGGTAAGACAACCCTATGGCGCATATCAGGAGTGGTTTTCCAACGAAGATCCGACGCGGCTGACCAAGAAGTCGAAAGAGGCTGAGGCGTTCTTTCGCCGCACCGGGATCACCTTTAATGTTTACGGGCAGGAAGAGGCGCAAGAACGTCTGATCCCGTTTGACCTGATCCCCCGGATCATTTCCAACCGTGAATGGGCGCGCCTGTCAAAGGGGATCGAACAGCGGGTGCGCGCGATTAATGCGTTTTTGCACGATATCTATCATCGTCAGGAAATTCTGCGCGCGGGCGTTGTGCCCCCACATCTGATTGCCCAGAACGAGGCGTTTCTGCCGCAGATGATCGGGATCTCGCCCCCCGGCGGTGTCTATACCCATATCGTCGGTACGGATATTGTCCGCACCGGCGAGGACGAGTTTTTCGTGCTTGAGGATAACGCCCGCACCCCGTCTGGCGTGTCTTACATGCTGGAAAATCGCGAAACGATGTTGCAGATGTTCCCGGAGCTTTTCAGCCAAAACAAGGTGCAGCCGGTCAGCGATTACCCCAAGAACCTGCGCCGGTCATTGGCCGCAAGCGCCCCTGTCGGTTGCAATGGCAAGCCGACGGTTGCCGTGTTGACGCCGGGCATCCATAACTCCGCCTATTTCGAACACTCCTTCCTCGCGGATCAGATGGGTGTGGAACTGGTTGAAGGCCATGATTTGCGCGTCGTCGATGGCCGCATCGCCATGCGCACCACTCAAGGCTATCAGAACATTGATGTGCTTTATCGCCGGGTGGATGATGATTTTCTTGATCCGCTGAACTTCAATCCGGATTCGATGCTGGGTGTGCCCGGCATCATGGATGTCTATCGCGCGGGCGGGATCACGATTGCCAATGCGCCGGGGACAGGCATTTCTGATGATAAGGCGATTTATTCTTATATGCCTGAGATCGTTGAGTTTTATACTGGTGAGAAGGCTATATTGAAGAATGTTCAGACCTGGCGCTGTTCGGAACCTGACGCCTTGCAATATGTGCTGGATCACCTGTCGGAACTGGTGGTGAAAGAGGTCCACGGCTCCGGCGGTTATGGCATGTTGGTTGGTCCTGCCGCGAGCAAGAAAGAAATTGCCAGCTTCGCCGTCAAGCTGAAAAAGAACCCGAGCAATTACATCGCGCAGCCTACCTTGTCGCTGTCCACAGTGCCGATCTTTGTCAAAAAGGGACTGTCACCGCGCCATGTGGATCTGCGCCCGTTTGTGCTTGTGTCCCCCAAGGAGGTGAAGATCACGCCGGGCGGCCTGACCCGCGTGGCACTGAAAGCCGGATCGCTGGTGGTCAATTCCAGTCAGGGTGGCGGCACCAAAGACACCTGGGTTCTGGAGGATTAACGCCATGCTAGGAAAAACCGCAGGTGGCCTTTACTGGATGTTCCGCTTTCTTGAACGGGCGGAAAACACTGCCCGTCTGGTCGAGGCGGGGTTTCGCATTGCCCTGACCCGATCCAGCGACAGCGCGTCGGAGTGGAAATCCGTTGTCACGACCGCTGGCGTGCGCAACGGCTATATGGAGAAGTATGACAGCTTCGCCGGCCCCACCGTCATTGATTATCTGCTGCGCGACACGGCGAACCCGTCAAGCGTGATGTCGGTGATCGAGAATGCCCGGATGAATGCCCGGCTGGTGCGCACGGTGCTGACGACCGAGGTTTGGGAGGCGGTGAATGAAAACTGGATGACCTTGAAAGAGGCGCTGCGCCGCCCGATCAAGGAAACCGAATTGCCCGGCATTCTGGGCACGATCCGTCAGCAAAGCGCGCTGGTGCGCGGTGCCATGCATGGCACGATGATGCGCAACGATATCTTTGATTTTGCGCAGATCGGAACCGCACTGGAACGGGCCGACAACACCGCCCGGATCATTGACGTGAAGTATTACACGTTGCTGCCATCGGCGAGCTTTGTTGGCTCGCCATTGGATAACGTGCAATGGGAAACGATCCTGCGGTCGGTATCGGCCCACCGGTCATTTCGCTGGCTTAACCAAGATGACATGACATCGTCGAATATCGCCGATTTCCTGATCCTTGATAGTCGCTTTCCCAGATCACTTTCCTTCTGTTGCCGCAATATGGAGGAAAATCTGGGCTTTCTGGCAAAGGATTACGGTGTGCGGATGCCGTGTAATGATCTTGTGGAACGCCAACGCGACAAGCTGCGCGCCCATACAATTGGATCGATTTTTGACGAAGGGCTGCACCAGTTTATCGGGGCTTTCATCCGAGATAACAACGCGATTGGGATGCAGATCGAACAGGATTATCGGTTCAACGGGTAGGCGCATGAAACTGAATATCACACATACAACCAGCTATTCCTACGACGCCCCGGTGTCTTACGGTTTGCAGCAGGTGCGGTTGACGCCTGTGACCAATGCGCAGCAATCGGTGCTGCACTGGGACGTTACGGTCGAAGGCGGGCGGGCAGAGCTTTCCTTTGCCGATCACTACAAGAACCAGACGATCCTGGTGCAGGCTGATCCCGGTGTGCAAGAGGTCAGGATTACCGCCAGCGGTGCGGTGGACACCAGAGATGCTACCGGAATTTTGGGTAAGGTTTATGGAGCAGCCCCCTTGTGGTTGTTTCAGCAACATACCAACCGCACGGCGCCGGGCCGCGGCATTCGCAAACTGGCAAAGGCCGTGCGCGGGCCTGATGATGCCTTGGATGACTTGCACGCCTTGTCCGCCAGCATCCTTGATGCGGTGCCCTATACGATTGGCGAAACGGCGGCAGGCACCACCGCCGAAGAGGCGCTGGGCGCAGGTGCGGGTGTTTGTCAGGACCACGCCCAGATTTTCATTGCTGCCGCGCGCGAGGCCGGTATCCCCGCCCGTTATGTCAGCGGCTATCTGATGATGAATGATCGGGTGGATCAGGATGCCACCCATGCATGGGCCGAGGCGCATATCGACGGGCTTGGCTGGGTTGGTTTTGATGTCTCGAACGGGATTTCGCCGGATGAGCGTTATGTGCGCGTGGCTGTTGGCCGCGATTCCCGAGAGGCGGCCCCAATCACCGGCATGCGCCTTGGTAACGCTGCGGAATCGATGATTGTCGCGCTGCAAGTCCAGCAGTAAGGTGCGGCAACTCTGACCATCCTGAACCGGATTTCGAAATGACTTACTGCGTCGGCCTGCGCTTGGACAAGGGCCTTGTTTTCATGTCGGACACCCGCACCAATGCGGGCGTCGATAATTTTTCCGTCACCAAGAAGATGTTCATCTGGGAGGTGCCGGGCGAGCGGGTGATTACCCTGATGACAGCGGGTAATCTGGCCACGACCCAAGCCGTTATCAGCCTGCTTGAAGAACGGTCCAAGGCCCCGTCGGATCGCAATCCGACCATTCTTGAATTGCCGACGATGTTTCAGGTCGCCCGCCTTGTCGGGGCAACGTTGAAAGAGGTGATCGACGACAGCGCCCCAAGTGGTGTGGAATCGAGCAGCAAATTCCGCGCTTCGATCATCGTGGGCGGTCAGATCGAGGGCGGTAGTCCGACCCTGTTTCTGGTTTATCCGGAAGGCAATTTCATCGAAGTGACCGATGATTCCCCGTTTTTCCAGATTGGAGAGACGAAATACGGCAAGCCGATCCTCGTGCGTGCCTATGAGCCTGATATGAGCTTTGAAGATACCATCAAGCTGCTGATGGTGTCCTTTGACAGCACGATCAAGGCGAACCTCTCTGTTGGTTTGCCGCTGGATATGCAGGTCTATGCCCGTGACAGTTTCAAGGCCGGGGCCAGCGCACGGATCGCAGCCGATGACGACTATTTTCAAGCCATCTCGGAAGGATGGGGCGATGCGTTGCGCAATGCGCTGACCCATCTGCCGCCCTATCGTTTTGACGATTAGTCTGTGTCATCCAGATAGGATTTTGTGGCAGGCCCGCGATATTTGATTGTCAGTTCGGGATCGACTTCTGACCCGTCTGTCATGAAGGGGAGAATGCCGCGCCTTGCGGATACCCCCCGCATGCCGTCCAGCTCCTCATCCGACCGGGTGACCCGCTGGCTGTTGCGCCGTCCCCATGCTGCCAAGTGGCTGTAAAGCCGGTCGATTTCCGCCTGATGATCGCCGCCTTTGGCCAGATCGTGAAATTCGTCCGGGTCGTTATGCAGATCAAACAGCATGGGGCGAAACCCGCCCTCGGCATGGATCAGTTTGTACCGCCCGTCGAACACCATAAAGAGCCTTGCATCGTCATTTGACACCCCAAGGGCGGCCCGCATGGGCGTCAGGCAATAATTGTATTCGCTGATCACATAATCCCGCCAGGGGGGCGTTTGCCCGTGCAGCCATGGCAGCAGGGAGCGGCCTTCGATGATGTGATCCGGAACGTCTTTGCCCGCCGCTTCGGTAAAGGTGGCGGCAAGGTCGATGCCTTCGACCAGTGCGTCGCAGGTGGTGCCGCGCGTTGCGTCGGCCGCTGTGCTGGGATCATAGATGATCATGGGCACCTTGACGGATTGGTCGTGAAACAGGTCCTTTTCGCCCAGCCAATGATCGCCCAGATAGTCCCCGTGATCAGAGGTCAGCACGATCATTGTGTCACCCATCTGACCGGAGGCTTCCAGATGGTCGAGGATGCGCCCCAGCTGATCATCGCATTGCTTGATCAGGCCCATATAAGCCGGGATCACCTTTTCGCGTACCTTGTCCTGCTGAAAGGCGGCGGCGACCTTGTTTTTCATGAACGCATCATAGACCGGATGTGGATCGTCACGTTCTACATCGGCCCGGCAGGCAGGCGGCACATGTTCCGGCCCGTACATCGCGTGATAGGGGGCTGGCACGATATAGGGCCAATGCGGTTTGATATAGCTGACATGGGCGCACCATGGCCCCTTGGCCTGATCCATGAAGGCAAGGGTCTGATCGGTCAGCCAAGGTGTTTCGCTGTCTTCTTCACGGATATTGGCGGGTTTGTCGGCATTGTCGAAAAACCAGCCGCTGGCGACCTGTCCATCATCAATGCCCGCATTTGCATGATCCGCCCATGGGTTGCTGCCCGGGTAGCCCTGCGATTGCAGATAGGCGTTGTAGGGCGACCGCCCCCGGTCATAGAACCCGTCTGGCCCTTCGCCCCATAGCCCGTCATCGCGTACCCAGACGTCAAAACCGCATTCGGCTTGCCGCGCCCCGATGATGCTGTCCGGGGATAGGCCCAGCCGCGCCATGCCTTCGGCATCGACCCGCATATGGGTTTTGCCGATCAGCCAGCAATCCATACCCGCATTGCGCAGATGATCGCCCAATGTCACCTCACCCACACGCAGTGGGAACCCGTTCCATTGCGCCCCGTGCGACGCCGTGTAGCGCCCGGTGTAAAAGCTCATCCTTGAGGCACCGCAGATCGGTGATTGCACATAGGCATTGGTGAAGCGTACGCCCATGGCGGCAACCCTGTCGAAATTCGGGGTCTGCAGATGTGGGTGACCTGCGCAACTGAGGTAATCAAACCGCAGCTGATCATACATGATGAACAGGATATTGGGTGGTTTGGTCACGACCTAGCCTTCGATCTGAGCTGCCATGATGGCGATGGCCTTTTGATAGACCCCGGCGGCGTTCCATTCTTCGATTACCGCGAAATTGGGTTGCCCTTCCTGATATCCGGCGCCGGGTTGCCAGCCCTTCTGCCGCAGGAAATTGGCGGTTGAGGCGAGCGCATCCGTCTGGTTGGTCAGGTCCACAACCCCGTTGCCATCCCCGTCATAGCCATAAGCGATGACATTACCGGGCAGGAATTGCGTGTGGCCAAGCTCGCCATGCATCGCCCCGATGGAATTGGCTGACAGGCTGCCCCGATCCACGAGCTTCAATGCGGCAAGCGCATGCCCGGTGAAGAATTCAGAGCGTCTGCAATCATAGGCGAGCGTCGTGATCGCCGAGACGACATTGGCGTCGCCCATGAAATTGCCAAAACCGGTTTCCATGCCATGGATCGCCACAACGACGGATGCGGGGACACCAAATACATTCTCGATGGATGCATAGAATGCCGGGTTGTTCGCGATGCGCCGTTTGCCTTGTGCGACGATTGTTGCCGCCCCACGGATGCGCAGAAAGTCATCAAGGCTGTAGCGGAAAGATTTCTGATTGCGGTCGGCGCTAATTGTGCGGGTGGCGTAGCTGGTTTGCGCCAGCGCCTGCAGGCCACGTTGTCCGACGCCCGCATTTGCGGCCTCTTGCGCGAACAGCGCCTTCCAATTGGCAAACCCGCTGGCGTCGTTCCCGCAGGGGGCTGCCATGGCGGATGAACCAAACAAGAGCGAAAAGATCAGGGCGGGCTTGAACATGCGTGCGTCTCTCATGGTTGTATTCCCACGGACACTAGCAGATTGGACAGCGAGGCCAAACAAAGTTACTCGGTTTCCACCGCAGCCTTTTCGGGTTCGGCCTGATGCCCCAGCAGTTCGGCCAGCCGTTTCCGGCCCCGGTTGATCCGGCTTTTGATCGTGCCGACAGCCACTTCGCAGGTCTCTGCCGCTTCCTCATAAGACATGCCAGACGCGCCCACCAGAACAAGAGCCTCGCGTTGTTCATCCGGCAGAAGCGAAAACGCCTTTTCAAAGTCCATGACAGCGATGATCGGATCCGCGCCACGATCACTTGTCGTTTGCTCGGCACTGGTCTGTTCGGCATGTTCCGTTTCGCGCTTTCGGCGGCGCAAATCCGAATAGAAGGTGTTGCGTACAATGGTAAAGAGCCAGGCCCGCAGGTTGGTATTTGATTGAAACTGATGAAAGCTTTTCCATGCCTTCACGATGGCGTCCTGCACCAGATCATCGGCACTGGATTTGTCACGTGTCAGGCTTATGGCGAAGGCGCGCATCTCGGGAAGGAACTCAATAATCTGTTCGCGCGGATCCGAAGGTTCGGACGCGGCGTTCATTTATTGGCCTCCGGATCGTCATTCTCCTCGGATTGCCGAAGCTGATCCAGCAGGTCGCGGAATCTGTCCGGCACTTCCTGTTCCACCATCTCGCGATAGACCTTGCGCAGGTTGTCATCGATGTCCCGCTCGACTTCTGATTTTTCTGGATCCTGCGACATTCTCATTTCTCTGTGGGCGCAATTTATCGTGCCGCGCTATTCCATAAACGCCATAGAGTTGTATTATGTTCCATAATTCGCCCCAAGGTACAAAAAAAATGACCAATACCGACATTGTGCGGTCCCTTTCGTCCGGTCTGACCGATGCATTACCCTACCTACGGCGCCACGCGCGCGCGCTGACGGGGGATCAGGCAGCGGGTGATGATTATGCGCTGGGTGCCCTGCAACTGGTGCGGGATGACCCGTCGCAGGTGATGTCGGCCTCGTCGATCAGGGTCGGCCTGTTTCGCATGTTCTTTGTCGTCTGGCAGCGCGGTAATTTCGGCGGTGCCGGGCGCGAGGCGAGTGGGATGGCAAGCCAGGCGCATGCCTATTTGCGTGAACTGACGCCCTTGTCCCGGCAGGCATTGCTGCTGCACGCGATTGAGGAGTTTTCGCTGCGCCAGATTGCAGAGATTATGGATAAGTCGTTGGTGGAGGTCGAAAAACTGATCGATTCCGCCCGTAATGATATGAAAGATGCCATCAAAGGCCGGATCATGGTAATCGAAGATGAAGCGATGATCGCCATGGATCTGGAAGATATTGTATCGGCCATGGGGCACACGGTTGTCGGTGCGGCGGCAACCCGGGATCAGGCGGTTGTGATGGCCGAACGCGAGAAGCCGGATCTGATCCTGTCAGATATCCAATTGGCCGATGGTTCTTCGGGGATTGATGCGGTCAATGATATCATGAAAGCCGCCGCGGATATCCCGGTGATCTTTATCACCGCCTTTCCCGAGCGTCTGCTGACGGGCGACCGGCAGGAACCAGCCTTTGTCATCACCAAGCCCTATAGTCAGGAACAGGTGCAATCGGCGGTCAGCCAGGCGATGTTTTTTCGCAGCAGCAGTGCGATCAGTGTCTAATCACGCGTTCCTGCGAAGCGTTCTGCCCAGGTTTCGCGTTCTTCATCGGTCAGCTTGCGAAACAGGTTGTCGGGCACGGTGAATGCGTGGCCGGTGGGCAAAGCGCCTAATGCCGCACTTACATCTGTTGGCCAGCCATCATCATCCGTTTGCATCGCCGCCAGCAATGTGGCGCTGGCATCGGGGATAAAGGGCGCCGACAGCACTGCGTAGATTCGGATCAGGTTAAGCGCCAGCCGCACTTGCATCGCCGCCGTCTCAGGATCGGTCTTGAAGGTTGTCCAAGGTGCGTTGGCTTGCAGGTATTCATTGCCCAGCACCCAGATCGCCCGCAATTCCGATGCGGATTTGCGCACTTCGATTGCATCCATGTGCTTTTCATAGGCCCGGATGCGGGACGTCAGGTCTGCAACCAACTGTTCCTCGGCAGGGCTGTACGCGCCGCCTTCTGGTACGGCTTCGCTGAACTTGGATCGACAAAACTTAGTGATACGGCTAACAAAATTACCCAAGACATCGGCGAGGTCCTTGTTCACATCCGTCTGGAAGGTTTCCCAGGTGAATTCGGCGTCCGAGGATTCGGGCGCATGGCTTAAAAGCCACCAGCGCCAATAGTCTGCGGGCAGAATTTCAAGCGCCTGATCCATGAACACACCGCGCCCGCGCGAGGTGCTGAACTGGCCACCATCATAATTCAGGTAGTTGAACGACTTGATGTAATCGACCAGCTTCCACGGCTCCTGCGTCCCCATGATCGTCGCTGGGAAGGACAGTGTGTGGAACGGCACATTATCCTTGCCCATGAACTGGGTGTAGGTCACATCATCTGCGCCTTTGTCGGTCCGCCACCAGCGTGCCCAGTCCGCGCCTTTGCCCGCGTCTTCCCATTCCTGCGCGCAGGCGATGTATTCGATGGGGGCATCGAACCAGACGTAGAACACCTTGCCTTCCATGCCGGGCCAGTCGCTGTCCCCGTTTTTGACCGGAATACCCCAATCAAGGTCACGGGTGATCCCGCGGTCTTGCAGCCCGTCGCCGTCGTTCAGCCATTTCTTGGCAATGGATGTGGTCAGGATTGGCCAGTCTTTCTTGCTGTCGATCCAAGCGGCCAGATCGCCCTTCAATTCTGACTGGCGCAGGTAAAGGTGTTTCGTTTCGCGCACCTCCAACTCTTTCGAACCGGAGATGGTGGAATGCGGGTTGATCAGATCTGTTGGGTCGAGTTGCTTGGTGCAGTTGTCGCACTGGTCGCCCCGCGCGCTTTCGAAACCGCAATTGGGGCAGGTGCCTTCGATATAGCGATCGGGCAGGAAGCGGCCATCAGCCTTGGAGTAGACCTGTTCCTCAGTCACTTCTCGGATCAATCCCTTTTCAGCCAGCCGTCCGGCAAAGGCCTGCGTCAACTTGTGATTTTGCGGGCTGGAGGAGCGACCGAAATGATCAAATGACAGGCGAAAGCCGTCGGCAATTTCGGACTGTGTCTGATGCATCTCGGCGCAATATTCGGCCACGGGTTTGCCTGCCTTGGCCGCCGCCAGTTCGGCAGGGGTGCCGTGTTCGTCTGTGGCACATAGAAACAGCACATTATGCCCCCGCTGGCGCAGGTAGCGTGCGTAAAGATCAGCGGGCAACTGGCTGCCGATGAGATTTCCCAGATGCTTGATCCCGTTGATATAGGGAATGGCGGAGGTGATCAGGTGGCGGGCCATGGTGTTCCTGCGGGAATTTCGTTTTGCGTGACCTTCCCTCTAGCCTTCCTTGGCGGGCAGATCAAACGCCGATCGCTGGCGTTTCGCAGCTTGGGCCGTTAGATTGTGCACAAATCAACAAAAGAGGCGAGCAAACAAATGAAAAGACAACTTTTTGCAGGTGTCGCGGCAGCCCTGATCGGTAGCGGTGCGGCGGCACAGGAATTCTATGCAGGTGCCGCGCTGGATTATATGTACCCCCATTCCGGCGATAGCCAGACGGCTGCCGCCTTCATCGGCGGTGTTACCTTGAGTGCTGCGCCGACCTATCGTTTTGGGGCCGAACTGGAATTTGGGACCCGAATTGCGGGCGACAATGACTATGACCCACAGCGCTATCGGCTTTGGGGTGCCTATAATCTGGGCGAAGTTGCGGTTCGTGTCGCAGGCGGGGTCACCCAATACAGTTTCGATGGTGAAGACCCGGAAGGGTACAACCTGGGTGTTGGTGTGGAACGTGATTTTTCCCCACGTGTCACAGTCCGTGGTGAGTTTATTCGCGACTTCATGGAAGACAGTTTTTCCGCTGCCGTGACAACAACCCGCGTCGCCGTGCTTTACAAGTTTTAGCGGGCGCGGCTTCGTTTCAGAAGTCGTCCAATACCAAAGGTCGTGCGCGGTGCGTAAACGTACCGTGTGCGGTCATCAGGTGCTTTGCGCACGCGCATCCGGCTGAGCCCGAAAACGACCAATACGATATGCCCGCCGGAGATGAAGTAAAACAGCGCTGCCGGCCCATAGAGGCCGATAAGGGCGGATGTTGTGTAGGGGGCTGCAATCGCCCCGATGGCATAGAAGAACATCAGGGCGGCGGACAGCTCCACCCGCTGATCGGAGGTTGCAAAGTCATGGGCGTGGGCCGTCGCAACCGAATAGATCGGGAATGTCGTCAGCCCAAATAAGACAGCGGCGACCATGATGCTGGCCCGGCCATTGCCCGAGGCCCAGACGGTGACCGCGCATGACAGGACAGCCGCCACAGATAACCAGATCATCACCCAGCGCCGGTCATATTTGTCGGCAAGCCAGCCCATCGGATATTGCGCCAGTGCCCCTCCGGCGACGAAGGCCGCAAGAAATGTGCCGATCTGATTGGCCGACAATCCGACCTCTTGCCCATAGATAGGTCCAACCATGCGAAATGATGCGCTGGTCAGGGCCGCGACGATGACGGCCGCGACCGCCAATGGTGAGCAGGCCCAGGCCAGTTTCGGCCGCAGCCGTGTCGCACTTGGCGTGACGGGCTGCGGCATGCGGGTGAGGGCGAGCGGCAGCAGTGAGGCGCAGCACAGAATCGTCAGGATATTATAGGCAATGTAGGTTTCCAGATTGGCCAGTGCCCCGATCATGAACTGCGCAGCAAAGGACGCGCCCATATCCGCGATCCGGTAACTGCCCATCGCCCGACCACGGGTGTCATTGGTCACCTTGGCTTGCAACCAGGCCTCTATCACGGTGTAGCATCCGGCCACGCATATGCCGGACCCGATCCGGAAGAAGGCCCAAAACCATGGATCGATGATAATCACATGCGCCGCCAGCCCAATTGCCCCCATGGCGGTAAAGGTCGCGAAAGCGCGGCTATGGCCCACGCTGCCCATCAGGCGCGGCGCCCACCAGCAGCCGATGAAAAATCCAAAGAAATGCGCAGAACCCAGAAAGCCGACCTGTGACTGGCTGAACCCCGAGTCCAGCCCGGTCAGCGCATCCAGGGGGCCGACTCCGCCAGAGGACACCTGCAAGAGCCCAACAGAGAGAAACAGGGCCGCAAAGGAAATGAGCATGCGCATAAGTCAGACACTGCGCGCTGCCGGGCTGGGCGGCTCGGCCATAATCGACAGAACCATGTCGTGTTTGTGCCCTTGCCCTCAGCTTGCCGCGCATTAGGCTCTGGCGAAATTTGAACGTGAGGCAGTTGATATGAAACAAATCCCCCTTGGTCGCACCGATATCATGGTCAATGACTGGTGCCTGGGCACCATGACCTTTGGCAATCAGACCACGCAGGATGATGCCCATACGCAGATCGATATGGCCGTTGATGCAGGGATCAATTTTCTTGACACCGCCGAGATGTATCCGGTGAACCCGATCCGGGCCGAAACGGTGGGCCTGTCAGAGGAGGTCATCGGCAATTGGATCGCCAGAACGGGCCGTCGGAATGACATTGTCGTGGCCACCAAGGTTTCGGGCAATAACCCGGGCTGGGTCCGTGAAGGGCGGGGCTATGATGGCGCAGTTATCCGCGAGGCGGTTGATACGTCACTCAAGCGGTTGCAGACGGATGTGATCGACCTTTACCAGATGCATTGGCCGATCCGCGGCTCTTACATGTTCCGGCAGAACTGGACCTATGATCCATCGGGCCAGAACCGCCAGCAGACCCTGGATCATATGATGGATGTGCTTGGGGCGCTGGATGAGGCTGTGAAAGCCGGTAAGATCAGGGCGATTGGCATGTCCAACGAAAGCGCCTGGGGTATGACCAAGTGGATTGATCAGGCGGAGGCGGCAGGTCTGCCGCGCATGGCCTCTGTCCAGAACGAATATTCGCTGCTTTGCCGTCTTTATGATACAGACATGGCCGAGATGGCAGTGAATGAGGATGTGACCTTGCTGTCATTCTCGCCACTTGCCTGCGGCTTGCTGACGGGCAAATACCAGGGCGGCGCTGTGCCGGAAGGCAGCCGCATGTCGATCAATGCCGACATGGGCGGGCGGATGACCGACCGTGTTCTGGGCGTGACGCAAACCTATCTTGATTTGGCCGAAAGACACGGGCTGGATCCGGTGCATATGGCGCTCGCCTGGCAACGGACCCGACCTTTTGCGGTTTCAGCGATTTTCGGGGCGACCCGTTCGGATCAGTTGGCCCATATTCTGAAAGGCAAGGATGTGGCGCTGACCGATGAGGTCATCGCGGAAATCGATGCCGTGCATCAGGCGCATCCCATGCCGTTCTGACGTAAGATGGGTTTAAACCCATCTTACCGGGCGCTGCTCGCTGTTATCCCGATCCAGAACCGTGGCCCGGCATCTGTGATCTCGGCCAAGCCCATGGCGCGGTAAGCCGCCTGCGCTGTCTTGTTGTCTGGCGCTGTCCCGATGGTCACACCATCTGCGCCCGACGCACCGGCATGCGCCTTGACTGCCGCAATCAAGGCCCGTCCGACCTCCTGCGCCCGATGTTTCTGGCAGACATAGAGGTGTTGAATGTCGAACATGGGTTGGGCCGCGTGTATCTTGATTTTCCTTTGCACTCCGGCATAGCCGATGATTTCGCCACCCTTGCGCGCAACAAATGCCAGCGCCGGGGCGCCATCATCAATGAAAATGGCCTGCAACTGTTCAAGCGTCACCTGTGCCTTGTCGTCATGAAAGGCGGAGAGTTCCCGGATCAGCTGCTGTATACGCGGCAGATCGCGCGGGGTGGCCATGTCAATGGATAGCTGTGTCATGTTTTGTCCTTGCAGTCATCCCGCAAGGGCACATAGTTTTCCGGCCCTTGCGGGCGGTTGGTGTTGTCAAATGTCAGAGAAACCCAGCCGCCGCTATATGGCGCTGGTAAAGTAGACGGCTGCGATAGGTGTCAGGTCTGTCATGGTTCCGACCTGCCAGATCAGACTGGCTTGTGTCAAGCATTGCCGCTTGTGTGCTGCGCCGATTTCGGGGAATGTCGCGAAAATCGCTGGCAAAAGGGAGACTGCCAATGCCGTTGGAGATGAACCGTGAGGTCTTTATCACCTGTGCTGTTACCGGATCGGGGTCGACCCAGGATCGCAGCCCGCATGTGCCCCGTTCACCGCAACAGATCGCCGACAGCGCCATTGACGCAGCCAAGGCCGGTGCGGCGGTGGTGCATTGCCATGTACGCGACCCCGAGACCGGGGTGCCGTCGCGCCGGTTGGAGCTTTACCGCGAGGTGACCGACCGTATTCGTGCCGCCGATGTCGATGTGGTGTTGAACCTGACGGCAGGCATGGGCGGTGACATGGTTTTTGGCGGGGTGGAGACCCCATTGCCGACCGTGGATGGCACAGACATGGTGGGGGCCACCGAACGGGTGGCCCATGTCGCCGAATGCCGCCCCGAGATTTGCACGCTGGATTGCGGCACGATGAATTTCGCCGAAGCCGATTATGTCATGACCAACACCCCCGGCATGCTGACAGCCATGGGCCGCATGATGACCGAACTGGGCGTAAAACCCGAGATAGAGGCCTTTGACACTGGCCATCTTTGGTACGCCAAGCAACTGGTGAAGGATGGGGTGCTGGACAGCCCAGCATTGGTGCAACTTTGCATGGGCGTCCCGTGGGGCGCGCCGGATGATCTGAACACTTTCATGGCCATGGTGAACAATGTGCCGGACGATTGGACCTTCTCGGCCTTTGGTCTGGGCCGTAGCCAGATGCCCTATGTGGCGGCCTCGGTTCTGGCAGGCGGCAATGTGCGGGTTGGGTTGGAGGATAACCTGATGCTGGACAAGGGCGTGCTGGCAACCAATGCGCAACTGGTGGAACGCGCGGCAGGTATCGTGGAAAACCTGGGGGCCAGAGTGATTGGGCCTGATGAGGTACGCAAGAAACTGGGTCTGACCAAACAGGCCCCTGCGTGAGGGCGCTGGCCCTGATACTGATGCTTGCGGGTTGTGCAACGGCCGACAGTGGTGGGCTTTTTACGGTCTATCGCGATACGGATATCCCGATTTCCTCCAAGGCGATTTTTGAGCCTGAGCGTTATCTGGGTACATGGTACGAAGTGGCCCGTTATCCGGTGCCGTTTGAGGCGGGTTGTGTTGGTGTCACCGCCACATATGGCCTGCGTGATGACGGTCTTCTGTCGGTTCTGAATATCTGCCGCAACGCTGACGGGACTGAAAAATCCCGTATCGCAGGCAAGGCGGAGATTGTTGGACCGGGCCGGCTGAAACTGCGATTTGACGGCTTGCCGTTTGCTGCGGCGGATTATTGGGTCTTGTGGACGGACGATGATTATCGCACAGCGGTTGTGGGCGCGCCTAATGGCAGATCTGGGTGGATCTTGAACCGCACACCGGACATCCGGGCCGACAGGTTTGACGCCGCGCGTGATATTTTGGAGTTCAACGGCTATGATCTGAGCCGACTGATGGAGGTAACCCAATGAAACGATTTGCCTTGGGCGCTGTGATGCTTTTGGCGGCCTGCGAGGGCGGCGCCAGTCTTGGCGGCGGCGGCGGAAGTTCGGTGCGTGAATTCATGGTGATCGGCAACCGGATGACGTTCGAGCAATGTCGCGCCCGTGGCGGGTTGATCATCCGTGATGCCAATACATCGATGATCGCCTGTGATCCGACCGTGCGTGGTGAGCCGCAGCCGGTGGATGAATTCAACCACCCAAGCGCGAAATCAGAAGGCTAGGCCCTGATGCGGCGCGGGACAGCGGCCATCGTCGGCGGTGGTGTTATCGGGGGTGGTTGGGCCGCCCGGTTTTTGTTGATGGGATGGGATGTGCGGGTCTTTGACCCTGACCCGGAGGCGGAGCGCAAGATCGGTGAGGTGATCGCCAATGCCCGCCGGTCTTTGCCGGGTCTTTCGGATGTCGCACTGCCTGCCGAAGGTCAGTTAAGCTTTCACGATACAATGTCTGATGCCGTTGCCGGTGCTGACTGGATACAGGAAAGCGTGCCGGAACGGCTGGAGCTGAAGCGCAAGGTTTACCAGACCTTGCAGGAACATTGCGACCCTGCGGCCGTAATCGCGTCTTCGACCAGCGGGTTCAAGCCGTCTGAGCTGCAAGGCTGTGCCACGCGGCCCGGACAGATCATGGTCGCCCATCCGTTCAATCCGGTTTACCTGCTGCCGCTGGTTGAATTGGTGCCGACAGGGGAAAATGACCCCGCGATAATTGACAAGGCGAAGGGCATTCTGACTGCCGTGGGTATGTACCCGCTGCATGTCCGGGCCGAGATTGATGCCCATATTGCCGACCGTTTTCTGGAAGCGGTGTGGCGCGAGGCGCTTTGGCTGATCAAGGATGGGATCGCCACGACTGAAGAGATCGACAACGCCATCCGCTATGGGTTTGGCCTGCGCTGGGCGCAGATGGGCCTGTTTGAAACCTATCGCATTGCTGGTGGCGAGGCTGGGATGCGCCACTTCATTGAACAGTTCGGCCCCTGCCTGGAATGGCCATGGACCAAGCTGATGGATGTGCCCGAGCTGACCGATGAACTGATTGATCAGGTTGCGGATCAGTCTGATGCGCAATCGGGGCAGTTCAGCATCCGTGACCTGGAACGCGCCCGCGACAACAATCTTGTGACCATCCTGCGCGGTCTTAAAGCGCAGGATTGGGGGGCTGGCGCATTGTTGAATGTGCAGGATAAGCGCATGGCCGCCCCTGCGATGTTGCCCGATGATCTGAGCAAACCGATTGTGACGGTTGAACGTGCGGTCCCGCTCGATTGGACAGATTACAACGGACATATGAACGAGGCGAAGTATCTGCAGGCCTTTGGTGATGCCACGGACCGGCTGATGTGGCTGGTGGGCTGTGATGCGGACTACATTGCCAGCGGTTTCAGTTACTTCACGGCTGAGACCCATATCCGCCATCTGGATGAGGTCCACGCAGGTGCGGTCATTCGCGTCGAAACCCAGGTCTTGCGGGGCGAGGGCAAGAAGCTGCACCTGTTCCATCGCATGTTCGAGGGCGATCGCGAATTGGCTACGGGCGAGCATTTCCTGCTGCATGTCAGCCTGGATACCCGCAAGGCTTGCGATCCCGATGAGCGGGTTTCCGTTCCGCTGGCGAAAGTGGCAACCGCCCATGCGGCATTGCCACGTCCCGATGGGGCCGGTGCTGCGGTTGGGATCAGGTGAGCCGTGTTCTGATAACGGCAGGTGCCGCCGGAATCGGTCGCGCGATGGCAGAGGCATTTCATGCCGCAGGCCATCAGGTCTGGACAACCGACCTTGCGGCGGATGATGCGCCATGGCGCAGCAGTCAGGCGGATGCATCTGACGAGGCGCAGGTGGCAGCGGTCTTTGCTGACGTGACTGCGGCATGGGGCGGGGTCGACGTCGTTTGCGCGAATGCAGGTATTGCCGGTCCAACTGCACTGGTCGAGGATGTGCAACTGCCCGATTGGCAGAAATGCGTTTCGGTTAATCTGGAAGGTGCGTTTCTGGCGGCGAAATACGCCAGCCCTTTGATGAAGGCGCAGGGATCTGGGGCACTGATCTTCACCTCCTCGACCGCTGGTATTTACGGCTACCCGAACCGCGCGCCATATGCGGCGGCGAAATGGGGCATTATCGGCTTGATGAAGACGCTGGCGATGGAACTGGGACCATATGGTATCCGCGCCAATGCGATCTGCCCTGGCGCTGTGGAAGGTCCGCGCATGGAGGGCGTGCTGGAACGCGAAGCGGCGGCCAAGGGCATGACCCGTGATCAGGTGTATGACGGCTACGCGGCTGGCACGTCGATGCGAACCTTTGTTGCGGCGCAAGATATCGCGGATATGGCCGTTTTCCTGGGGTCTGACGCGGCGCGACGGGTGTCGGGGCAGGTGATTGCCGTCGATGGGCATACCGAAAACCCCGACCCCAAACCATGACGGCCTGCTTCCTATGCTGCACGGTATGCTGGATTGGCTGGTGCTAGGCCACAGGGGCGGCAACGTCGCGCCTGATGGCCCTTAGCGTGCCCAAAGCGAGTGTCATCGACAATGCTGCGCAAAGCGCAATTGCGCCGATCATCGGGACGGCTGTGCCATCAAAGAAAAGACCCGTCAGCACAACCATCACGCCGCCGGTGATCATCTGCAATGTCCCGCCAAGTGAGGATGCCAGCCCGGCAATTTCGCCATGTGGGTCCAGCGCCATGACCATTGTCGTGGGGATGATCAGGCCCAGACAGGCGTTGGCACAAAACAAACCGGCGACAATGACGGGCAGCGTGGCATAGCCAGCCAAGCCTATCGCAAGCAGGCCAAAGGAAAACGCGAAAAACCCAATGGCGGCCCACCGAATAACGGGCAGAATCCCCAGCTTTTCGCCCAATGGACCCGCGGCCTGTGACGCCGCGAAGAAGCCCACAGCATTGATCGCAAATGCGAGGCTGAACCCCGTTGGACTAAGGCCGAACTGCCCCGAATAGACAAATGCTGCGCTGGCAATGAAGACCATAAAGCTTGCAAAGCCAAAGCCACCGATGAACGTGAGCCCCATGAAGATTGGGTCCCGAAACAGGATTTTGCTGCCTTGCCAGAGGTTGCGCAGGCTGACAGGGATGCGGTTGTCTGGCGCCAATGTCTCGGGCAATGCGCTGGCTGTTAGCACAAAACTCAGCGCGGCGGCGATACACAGAACCCAGAAAATCAAACGCCACTCTCCGATTGCCATCAATCCGCTGCCCGCCAGTGGCGCGAGCATCGGTGAGATCGAAATGACGAGCATGACCATCGCCATAAGCTTTGTTGCCTGAGTGCCAGTATGCATATCCCGGATCACGGCCCGTGGGACGACCATCAAGACGGCACCGCCAAAGCCTTGCATTGCGCGAAAGGCGATTAGCCAACCAATTGAAGGGGCCATGGCGCAGCCGATTGTTGCGACGCCAAAGATCACCAACCCGGCATAAAGCGGAACCTTGCGCCCGACCTGATCGGACCATGGGCCATAGAAAAGCTGTGCTACACCAAATGCCACAAAATACGCCGTCAATGTCAGCTGCGTCGATGCGACATCGGCACCCAGATCCATGGCAATTGCAGGCATGGCAGGCAGATACATGTCGATGGCAAATGGTCCAACGGCGGAAAGCAAGCCCAGGATAAGGGCGGCACGAAGCATGGGCATGAGAGGGGTCCTTTCTCGCTTGTTCTATTTTTGTTCGGGTTCGGTTTCAAGCCTGAATTCTTGCCGACTGGTAAAGTCGGAGCGAAGAAGTGGTGTAAAGAATCATTTACATTGAGTCAAACAAACTGTACTTAAGGACAAGAATACAAGACACATCTACGAGAAGGAAACGCAGTGATGGCATATCAGGACCGCAACACAGTCATCTCAATTCTGGTGAATCTTGCGATCAGCGCTTTTGTCATTCATCGGCTTTTGGATATGAACGCCGCCGGACTTTTTGATGGTCCTGATGCCGTGAACAACTGGGCGCGGGTTGTGATCTGGCTGATCCCGTTGGGTATCGTTTGCACGATCCTCGGGACCATCCTGTTCAATATCGGCTATGCCATTGTCACAAACCAACCAAAGATCAGTTTTGTCGTTGACGAGCGTGACCGGCTTTTTGAACGCCGCGGCACGCTGGCCATTATTACCTTTGCAGGCATTGGTTTTGTCTCGGCGGTGATAGCGCTGGCGCTTGATGCGTCGCCGCTCGTGGGATTCAACATAATTTACTTTGGCATGGCATTCGGTGCCCTGACTGCCGATGCCGTTAAGTTCTTCAGCTATCGCCGGGGGTATTAAACCATGGGAAAGCTGGAGATCACGAACAACATCAGGCGGCTGCGCTTTGATTGCAACGAGATGACACAAAAAGATCTTGCCGAACGGGTCGGGGTGACGCGTCAGACAATTGTTGCAGTTGAAAATGCCAAATACTCCCCGTCCCTTGAACTCGCCATTCTCATCTCCCGCGTGTTCGATAAACCGCTGGAAGAGGTTTTTGACATCCACGACGCCAGCTAGCCCGCCGCGCGATTGCTATCCAGGTCACCGGTCCAGACGGACCGGAGGCAACGTCTTCACTCAAATGGTCCTGCAAAGGCAGGTCACCAAGGAAACACATGAAAATCGTTCTACTCGGTGCAAATGGAAGAACCGGACGCGAAGTATTGAAACTCGCCCTGGCCAGCGGGGACAGTGTTACCGCGCTGGTGCGCGATAAGGCCAAGCTGTCGGACATCCAGCACCCCAATCTATTTTTGCATGAAGGCGATGTTTGTGATCCCGTAGTCGTGGGCTCTATTCTGTCGGGCCAAGATGTCGTCATCTCGACACTTGGGCCGCGATCACCGTTGAAATCGGCCTGCCTTATTTATTCGCGATCTGCGGCGTCGATCGTCAAGGCGATGGAAAACAGTGATGTGGACCGGTTGCTTGTTATCTCGACGGCATTGCTATTCCCGCCGCGCAAAGTTTCAGACCACATATTGCGCTTCGTTGCGCGACATAATGCGCGCCAGGCGAAACTGATGGAGGACCGCATTCGCGCGTCGCGGTTGAACTGGTGCATTGCGCGGGTCGGGTTTCTGAATTCGAAATCCACTGACAACTACCAAAGCAAAATCGCGGGGATTCCCGAGGGAACGATTGCGATCCCTCGTGCAGCGGTTGCAAGGTTTCTTTACGCGGAAGCCCGTGAGAATGCCAATGGGTGTCGGATCGTGGGGCTGTCTGGCTAGCGGCCTTGGGTTCAAATTGAACTTGTGGCCGCTTGCCTGAAAGCCACCATTGATTATTGGCATGTATCGCGAAGGCCATCGGTCATTTTGCGGCATGCACCCCCAGCAAAAGGTGACGTGGGTCGCCGTCGGCTTTGCCAATCAGATAGATAAGATAGGGCGCAAAAAACAGATTGCCCAATGGGGCGGCCAGTAGCCCAAGCGCTATGCTGCCGCCTGTGAACCCGCCGCGCCAGGCCATCCAGATACCCGAAAAGATGAGGTAGAAGCTGAAATCGACATTGATCTGCCCTTGCCAGTTGAGGGCGAAAATCGGCCCAACAAAGGGCGTGATCAGGTTCAGCCCGCCATCGGCGATTGCTGTGATGGTCAGGACAATGACAATCACCGTCATGGCGATCAGGATCAAGCGAAATTTGGTCATGTTGAAGTTCCAGTTTTTTAAGGGGGAGGAGGATTGCGGTCAGTGTTTATGTTTTGTGCATCGTGCCTCGCGGACCTTTTGGCAGTTGGGATTGCGGACACCTACCGCCACGGTCATGCGCCTCGCAATTACCTCAGAGGTAAGTGACCAGATTGTCCGGGCGTGCTAGCCAAGGCAGATGAATGATTTTTCCCACGCCCTGAAAACCTGGCGCGCCGCGCGTCACTTCAGCCAGATGGACCTCGCGCTGGAGGCCGATATCTCTGCCAGACATCTTTCTTTTCTGGAAACCGGCCGGGCCTCACCCAGCCGTGAGATGGTGGCACGGCTGGGTGAAGCTTTGCAGCTTCCGCTTGATGCACGTAATCAGATGCTGACACATGCAGGCTTTGCCGTGCGCTACAAAAGCCGCGATTGGATGGCAGAGGAGATGGGACCCATCCGCCAGGCCGTAGCCTGGCAGCTTGAAAGGCAGATGCCTTATCCAGGATTGGCCATCGACCGGCTTTGGATCATTCGAGAAGCAAATGCCGTTGCCTTGGCGCTGTTCGCCCCGTTCGGTGTTGGCATCGGAGACAGCATGCTGGATCTGATGATGAACGCGGCCCTGCCGCAAATGGTCGAGAACTGGTCAGAGGTGGCCCATCACGTGGCCGTCCGTCTGCGCACAGAAAGTGCAGCTCTGGGTGGCATTCCCGAGTTTGAGGAGGCCATACTTTATCTGTCAAAAGTCGCACCAGCGGAATTGTCCACGACGGGACCTGTTGTGCCGACGGTCCTTCTGCATGGTGATTTTCGCTTGTCGATGTTCGCGACGATTTCCCAATTCGGAACACCCGAGGACCTTTTGCTGGATGACCTCAAGATCGAACTTTACTTCCCGATGGATGAGGCCACCGACGCGGTGTTCAAGGCAATGGGTAAACGGTAAAGCCCGGGTTTGTCGGCTGGTCCGGAGCAGAGCGGACAGGCGAACTTGACGGAATCATGCAATCGAGAGCAGACTTCCAGCTTGGCCGCATCAAGATATTCACGCGGCCCTACATAGGAGTTTTGACATGACTATGGATACAAAAACCGATCTATCCGCAGACGAACTCGACAATCTCTCATTTGACGACTTTGATGAGGTCATAAACCCAAGGCCGGAATTTTGCGAGTTTGACGCAATTGTCGAGCAGGCGATTTCGCGGCGTGGCTTTATGGGAGGCGTGTTGTCAGTTGGCGGCGTCGCAACGCTTGGGGCTGCCACGACTGCGCTGACACCAATATCTGCGGAAGCCGGGGAAAACCGTTTCGGATTCACCGCTGTTGCCGCCAGTACAGAAGATACCGTTATTGTACCTGAAGGGTACAATTGGCATGTCGCCACAAGCTGGGGTGATCCGCTATTCTCGGATGTTCCGGCGTTTGATCACGCAACCCGTGGCACCGCGGCAAGCCAAGCACGTGCATTCGGTGACAACAACGACGGCATGGCGATTTTTTCGGACAAGGATGGCCGCCAAATCCTTGTTGCCAACAACGAATACACAAACCGATCAGTGATGTGGGGCAACAACCCGGACGGAAAATACGTCACCGATGATGATATCAACAAGGGTAAGAATGCACATGGCCTGACAGCCGCCGAGTTGAAGGAGATCGACGGCAAATGGCAGATCGTCCTGGATTCACCTTACAATCGACGTTTCACACCGGATGAACCCATGGATATCACTGGCCCGGCGCGTGGTCATGAGATGATGAAAACCAATGCGGATCCGGATGGTGTGACGGCACGCGGTACGTTCAACAACTGCGGAAACGGACGCACGCCCTGGGGCACATATTTGGCCTGTGAAGAAAACTTCAACGGCTATTTCGGCACAACTGATGAAGAGGGTTATGTGCAGGATGACGCCAAGAAGCGCTATGGCGTAAGCGGAAAAGACCGCGGCTATGGCTGGTGGAAGGTTGATGAACGCTTTGACGTCGAAAAAGATCCAAACGAGTCGAACCGTCACGGCTACATCACCGAGGTTGACCCATACGATCCCAATTCAGTGCCGAAAAAACGGACCGCGCTTGGGCGCTTCAAACACGAAAACGCCGAGGTCGTCGTCAATTCCGATGGACGGATTGCGATCTATATGGGGGATGATGAGAGGGGTGAGTTCCTTTATCGCTATGTCTCTGACGGGTATTATGCCGAAGGTGGCAATACCGACGACCTGATGGAAAACGGGATGCTCTATGCGGCCAAATTCCATGCTGATGGTACGGGCGAATGGTTGGCATTGACACCGGAGTCCACCGGCATGGACAAGGCGACGATCTGCATCCATACGCGCATGGCTGGCTCTGCTGTGGCTGCCACCACAATGGACCGCCCGGAATGGGTAACGGCCAATCCGTTGAAAGCCGAGGTCTATTGCGCCCTGACCAACAACGTGAATCGCGGCGTCAAGACAAATGCGGGTGGGGATGAGACACCTGTTGGTGGCCCCAACCCGCGCGAGGCCAATAAATACGGTCAGATCGTGCGTTGGTGGCCCAGCAATGGCGACCATACGGCAGATACATTCCGTTGGGATCTATTTGTCATGGCGGGCAATCCGACCGTCCATGCCGACGCCAATGGTGGCTCCCGGAATGTGACCGAAGGCAACATGTTCAATTCGCCGGACGGTCTGGCATTCGACAACAAGGGTCTTCTCTGGATTCAGACTGACGGGAATTACTCGAACGAAGAGGATTTTGCCGGGCACGGTAATAACCAGATGCTGATTGGTGATCCCGCGACCGGAGAAATCCGCAGATTCCTTGTGGGGCCCAGAGAAGCCGAGATTACGGGCATTGCGTGGGCTGCGGACCGTCGCACGGTCTTTGTTGGCGTGCAGCATCCCGGTGAACGGGGCGATTCACACTGGCCTGATGGCGGCGACAAGACACCGAGATCATCCATTATCGCCGTCCGCCGGTATGATGGCGCCGCGATTGGTTGATCGTCAGGGCGTTGCGCGAGGCGTCATGTTTCAGGTGTCTCGTCAGACGCCATAATCCTTGCATAGGCGCGGTCCGATACCTCGACAGCGCCTGTGCATTCCCTGCGTTACCAAAGGCAAAAACGCTTCGCGCATATGCGCGGATCGCGTCGTTGACACGGCGTCAGAAAAACCCGCTTGCACAACCGGGAGTTCGTTGGCCATAAACCCTGTCAACTCACCTTCCGAACCGAATGGCCGAAAATTAGTGTTGGACAACTTGCAAGCCCGTTGGGCCGACTACTTTATGGAATCTGCGGACGCGGATGACATTGCGGACGAATTACGCGCCGCCGGGTTGCAAGACCGGCTGCTTGGCCCCGATGAACATGTTTTGCTATCGCCCGTGACGATCTCAGCGGATGAGGTCGCGGATTATGCGGCAAAGCTTGACCAGTTGGGACAAGTTGCAATCAAGGTGATTGCCGCCCATTGGGACAGTGACGGCGCGCATATGCTGCAGCAAATGGGATATCCGGCAGAGGCTGCGGACGTTCTGGCAATGACCGGAATGCCGAAGATCATGCCGTTTGGACGCTGGGATGCGATTGCAACATCGCAGGGCCTACGGGTCCTTGAACTGAATGTGGGCGGCGCGACGGCCGGGCAGGATGACCGTCTGATGCAGCGGATCTATGACCGGGTGTCGCCCGCGATGTCGGGCAATCGGCATACTGAACTGCAGGCGGCACCTTTTGAGGCATTGCGCCGGCTCCTTCCCACAGACATCGCCGATGGAATTGTCGTGAGTGACGATGATGACGAGTTGGCACGAAGCCCGATTTCTGCTCAGATCGCCGCCCGATCACTTAGCCAACTGACTGGTTTGGACGTGCCCATCGTACCAGCAAGTGAGTTGTTTGCAGATGGCGTTTCACGGTCTGTGGTCTTCGAGTTGTTCACATTGCGCGATTGTTTGTCCCATCCGGCCCGCTACGCCACTTACCTTGCTGCCCTTTCGCGCGGCGATTTCGTTTCGATCAATCCTGTGCAAAACGATCTGCTGATGAACAAGGCCACGCTCGCCTTGATTTATCAGGCCATGACAGATGATGCGTTGACGGCCAGCGAGGCAGAACTGGTCAGCGCGTTGCTGCCCTGGACGGTGACGTTATCACCACGCAACCGCGAAGATGTTGCGCAACGTCCGCGCCAGCAAACCGTCTTGAAGGCTGCAAATGGTTACGGGGGGCTTGATGTGCACTGCGGTTGGACCATGACCGATGCTGCGTGGGATGGTCTGCTTGACAAAGCCACATCTGGTGACGCTGCATTTGTGGCCCAGCAGCGTGTGGATGGGGACATGTCGCCATTGGTCGCGATGTCTCCGCAAGGGGCGTTCATTGCCTTTGATGCAGTGCCGGTTTTGGGTGTGTTTTGTGACGGTGACCAGTATGGCGGCGGTTTTGCGCGCGCGTCGATAAACGGGGATGCGGTGGTCAATGCTCATAATGGGGCAGTGGTCGGTGCGATCCGGGTTGGTGGGGAATAGTCACATTCACCTGCGTGCAAGCCCCCTAAACAAACAAAAGAAACATGCTGTGCCATGCGCGCAAGGGTTGGACCGGGCCGTGATGTAAGCTGACAATGACTGCGCACAATAACAAAAAACTTGGCGCGGGGAGGAAGAACGATGTTTGAGACTGTTGCACGGATTGCGACGCAAGTGTCTGACAAGGCGCTGAAACTGGCCGTTAATGACGGCGCGGTGGCGTTGACTTACGCAGAGTTTTGGGGTGCCGCCGCTGCGTTGCGCCAACGGATTGATGCCGCCACCAGCGGCGACCAGCGCCCGGTTTACGTTTGTCTGAACCGGTCAGCTGGCATGGTGGTGGCTTTTTGTGCGGTCCTCATGTCTGGCCGTCGCTGCATCCCATTGGACCCGGCACATCCTGCAGCGCATAACAGCGCGCTACTGCGTGATGGTGGGCCTGGGTTGCTGGTCGGATCCGCTGCCACCTGCGCGGCCCTATCGAATGTCGCAGGCAAAACGCTGATTTGCGATGGATTGGAACAGGCCATAGATGCCAAAAGCCCGGCCCCTGCCGCCGATGAGATTGAGTTTCAACTTTATACATCCGGTTCTACCGGCACACCCAAGGGTGTGTTGATTGCGCGTGACGCCGTATTGCGGGCTGCCGATGCGGTGTCTGCCCGACTTGGTATATCGGGCGCGTCGCGCATTCTGCATTTCGCTGCCCCTGCCTTTGACTCCGCGACTTTTGAATGGATTGCTGCGCTGACCAACGGCGCGACATTGCTTGTCGTTCCGGACCGCGTTCGCGAGGATCCTGCATTGCTTGGCGACTACATGGTTTCCCATGCCGTCACCCATGCCATTCTGCCCTCCGCGTTGCTGCCCTTGCTGCCGATCCGTGACGATTATCATCTTGAGGCAATCGTTGTCGCAGGTGATGTCTGCCCGGAGGACGTCATGCGCCGCTGGGCGGACCGGTATCCAACATTCAACGGCTACGGCCCGTCTGAATGTTCTGTCTGCGCCAGCCTGACACGGGTGACCAGCGATGCGCCTGTTGCAATCGGACACGCGCTGGATTGCATCGCGTTGCGCGTGCGCGATGAAGCCGGACATGATGTCGATTATGGCGAAGTCTGGCTTGGTGGTGATCAGGTGTCGCCGGGATATCATCGTGACGCTGCGCGCACTGACACTGCTTTTCACACTGATGCCGATGGGATGCGGTGGTTTCGCACCGGCGACTGGGCAGAACGTGATGCGGATGGTCATCTGTTGTTCGCCGGTCGCAAGGATGCCCAGTTGAAAATTCGCGGGAACCGCGTTGACCTGTCGCAATTGGATCGGGTCGCCGCAGCGACACAAGACGTGACGCAGGTTTGCTCTGGCGTTCAGGTGACGGAGTATGGCGAGAAGCGATTGTACCTTTTTGCCGCAAGCGGTGCCGATGCTGATCAGACGGTGAGCGCAATTGCCCGGAACCTGAAGGCGGCACTGCCGGATTACTACCTTCCCGCCCATATCAACGTGCTGCCGGCATTGCCCGTTAATGCCAATGACAAGATTGACCGAAAGGCGTTGATGGCGCTGCTTGAATCGGATGTTGTTGATGATGATCGGCTGGCCGCATTGTTTGCGGCACAGACTGGCGGGAAGATCCCGCAGGATGGGGATAACTTCTTTGCCAGCGGCGGCAATTCCATCGCGGTGCTGCGCCTGTTGCGCAGGGTTTCGGAAGAGTTTGGCGTCACCGTGCCGCTTGCGGCGTTTCAGGCACAGCCGACCCTGGGGCATCTGCGCGCCCTGGTGGCGACGGCAGAGGTAGGAGAGCCGCCGATCACATCATCGGAAGCCGAGCCTGACCAGCATTACCCACTAACCCCTCAACAAGAGGCGATTTGGTTTCTTCATCAAAGCCATCCGACGAGCAAAGCCTATCTCGCCGAAGCGTCGATCTGGTTTCAGGGCATCTTTGCCCCCCGCCAGATGGAGGCGGCACTTAATGATGTGTTTGCCCGTCATGAAATCTACCGGACGGTGTTTGGCGATGTGGATGGAAAACCCTATCAGCAGGTATTGGAACATATCCAGTTTGACCTGCCGATATTAGACCGGGTGGCGGTGCAGCCATCTGGCCGGGACGCCACGCTTGCCGAAATCTATCATCAGGAAATGCCGGATATTGCAGATCTTGCAAGCCGTCCGCCTGCCCGATTTGTGCTGGTCAGGTTTGCCGATGATCTGCACGTGCTGCTGCATCAGGAGCATCATATTATCCATGACGGTTGGGGCGGAAATGTCTTCACCGATGATCTGATCCTGTCTTATCGGGCACGGGTGGATGATGAATTTACCCATGATCCCCAAGGGGTGCCGCAATACCTGAATTTCGCAGAACGTCAGGATGCGTTTCTGGCGTCACCTGCTGCTGATGGGCAATTGACCTATTGGCGACAGCAACTGGCCGACTGTCCTGATGGTGTTGCCCTGTTTGGCAAAAAGTCCAGCCAGATCGGATTTGAAGGTGCAGCCGAACGGCAGGTTTTCTCAGCCGGTGAATGGGAAAAGATCGAGGCGGGTTGCCGCGATCTGGGTATCACGACCTTTGCCTATACGTCTGCCATCTTGTTCTTATGTCTGGCCCGACATTCAGGTCAGGATGATCTGACCATCGGGTCGGCCTTCGCAAATCGTGGCTGGCCAAACGGGCAGGATGTGCTCGGGATGATGGTGAATACTGTTGTGCTGCGCCAGAAACTGGACAGTGGGCAGGCCATGCGTGCATATCTGTCCGCTGTGCAGGATATGGTGCAGTCCGCCCAGGCGAATGAACGTTACCCCTTTGCGAAACTGGTCGAACATCTCAATCCTGAAAGAAGCGGCAGCAATCCGTTCTTCAACGTATTGTTGGGCTTCCACGACACGCCACTGACAGCAGATACCCCGACAGGGCTGACATGGACCAAGGACGAGACGGTTGAATCCGCAACCTCGAAATTCGATCTGGATTGCCTGGTCATTCCGCGCAAAGGCCGGTTCCGGGACGGCGATGAAGTGCATTTCCTGTGGGAGTATCGCGCCGATATTTACGATGCCGCCGAGATACAGGCGTTCCTTGAAAATTTCCGCCAGTTGTTTCTGGAGGCTTTTGGACATCTGGACAGGCCAATTGCCGATGCACCCGCCCTATCTGGCGGACAGGCAGCAACCCTGCAGCAATGGGGCCAGGGGGCACAACTAGGCTATGTCGATACGCCGCTTGTCAGGGTGATTGCTGAGCATGCCGATGCGCAGCCAGATGCAATCGCCCTGTCTGATGGCGTGGCGGAGTTGACCTATGCCGATCTGTTGCAGCAGGCGACGACGGTTGCTGAGCGTATGACAGATGCTGGTTTGCGTCCAGGTGGGTGTGTCGCATTGGATATGCCGCGCGGAAATACGCTTGTCGTCGGGTATCTTGCAACATGGATGGCCGGTGGCACTGCCTTTGTTTTCGATCAGGAATTGCCGGAAGCGCGGCGGGATTATCTGCTTGATGCAGCACAGCCTGCGATCGTGCTTGGCGCGGATTGGGGTATTAAATCGCTGCCCCAAAATGACGGGGCGAACTGCGATCCGGATCGGGCGTATATCGTGTTCACATCCGGTTCGACCGGGTTGCCCAAGGGGGTGGAAATTTCGCATGCCAACCTGCTGAATCTTTGCCATTTGCACCGGTCACTTTTTGATCTGACAACAAAAACCATTGGTGCAAGCATAGCCCACCCCGCGTTTGACGCACATATCGCAGAGGTCTGGCCCGTTCTGCTGGCTGGCGGTCGCGTTGTCAGCATTGATGATGATAAGCGCAATGATCTGGGGCAGTTGGAAACGTCGATGCGTGATCACGCGATCACGCATGCCTGCCTGTCCACGGGGCTGTTTGAGGCAGCGCAGGGTCACCCGGTCGCATGGCCAGACAGTTTGCGCACACTGTTGACCGGGGGCGACCGGCTGGGCCCGGTGGCAAAACCACAATTGCCCGATCTGCGGGTTTTCAACATGTATGGCCCCACGGAAACAACCGTCGATGCCGTCTATTTCGAGATCCCTGCGGATAGCACTGACGCCCCGCCAATCGGGCGTCCGGTCCCGAATGCGACGGCAATGGTGGCAAATGCCGAAGATCAGCTTTGCCCCGCTGGCGTGGAAGGTGAGCTTGTTATTGGCGGCGCGGGTATCGCCAATGGATATCTCAATCAGCCTGAACTGACGGCGGAGCGATTTGTTTCCGGCGCGTGTTTCGGGCTGGATCCTGCGCAGCGGTTCTATCGGACGGGCGATTTTGCGCGATGGTCGCAGGAAGGTCAGCTTCTTTTCTCTGGTCGCCGCGATGAAGAGGTCAAGATACGCGGTTTCCGGGTGAACCTGAACGAGATTACCCGTTTGCTGATGATGGATGATCAGGTGGCGCAGGCCGCCGCCGCGGTGAAAGACGGGCAATTGTTGGGGTATGTCGTGCCCGACAGTGGCACACAGACGCAGATCGCGTCCGGTGACCTCAAACTGCAACGTCTGGGCCGACAACTGGCGGGGGCGCTGCGCAAAGCACTGCCATCTTTCATGCGGCCCAATGCGGTTTTGGTTCTTGATGCGTTTCCGTTGACAGTGCAGGGCAAGATTGATCGCGCGGCACTTCCGGGGCTGGTAACGGTGGCCACGGGTCCTGTTGCGCCGGAAGGTGAGACAGAGACCCATGTCGCGCATGTCTGGTCTGAATTCCTCGAACGCAAGGAAATCTCGGCGACCGACAGCTTCTTCTCCATTGGCGGGCATTCGCTCCTTGCTGTGAAAATCCTCAGCCGCCTTTCGGCGCATTATGAGATTTCTCTGAAGCTCGAGGATTTCTTTGACAATTACACCCTGCGCGATTTGGCGCGTTTGATTGACACGTTGGTGGGCCTTTCTGCGCCGCCGATTGCGTCAGCGGATGTCGTGGAAGAGGGTGAGTTGTGAGCGTCGTTTCACTCATCGCGGATGCCCGTGCGCAGGGGGTGACGCTTTATCTTGAAGGTAATGCACTGAAGTTTCGCGCCCATGGTGCGCCGCTTTCGCCAGAGTTGAAGGCGCGGCTTCAAGCGCAGAAAGCTGAACTGGTCGCATTTCTGTCGGGGCGGCAGCATTCGTTGCCTGAGCGCGGTTCCGGTAAGGACGCCGACCCGGCCCCGCTGACACACGCCCAGCAGCGCATGTATTTTCTGCATCAGGCCGATGATAGCGCCAGTCATTACAACATGGCCTTCGCCTTTGATCTGAAAGGGCCGATTGATGCGGCGCAGCTTGAGACGGCTATTCGCGCGGTTTTGCAGCAGCATGCCGTCTTGCGGTCCACTTATGATCGCGATGGCGATGACATTGTGCAAAAACCCAATCCGGCGACGGATTTTTCCCTGAAACAGATCAATGTGGAGGGGCCCGGCGCGGCCGATAACCAAGTCGTGGAATTATCTGGTGCCGCGTTTGATCTTGCCACTGATTTTCCGTTGCGCGTGACATTGATCACTTGCGGCGATGACCATGCGCGTCTGTCGCTGGTCTTTCATCACATTGCGTTTGATGGCTGGTCTTATCAGCTGTTCCTTGACGCACTATCGGCCGAGCTGGCAGGTCAATGCACCCTGCCGCCGCCCTACCAGATTGCCGATATCGCCCGTTGGCAGCAGAGCGCGGAGGATGACAAATCCGCGTATTGGCAAGAGCGGCTGGAAGGCGTGGAGATGCTGAATGCGCTGCCCGCCGACCGGGCTCGCAACCGCGGCGAGGGATATCGCGGCCGGAGTTTGACCGCGCAAATTTCGGCGCAGATTGTTGCCCGGATGGATGCATTTGCCGGCGCGTTTGAGATAACACGGTTTTCGGTGATGCAGGCCGTCCTCGCGGCAGTCGTGGCGCGATGGACCGGTCGGGACCATGCCGTTATCGGCACACCGGTATCGGGCAGGGGGCAACCGGCCTTTGACGGTATCATTGGTCTTTTCGTCAATACGTTGCCGCTTCGAACGGATGTCGATCCAAATCAAAAGTTTGAATCCTTTGTGAAGCAGGCCGATGCCGGGCTAAAGGCCGATCTGGCCAATCAGGATGTGCCGCTGGATCAGATCGTCAACACGGTGTCAGCCGCCCGCGACCCGGCATTTCCACCACTTTTGCAGATCCTTTTCGCATTGGGTGAGCCGGATGAGGACAAGCTTGTTGTTCCCGGTTGCAAAGCGCGCGCCTGCATCGTTGATCGGAAAACGGTGAATTTTGAATTGGAGGTTCACGCACAGCCAGAAGGTGACGGGATCACGCTTCGTTTTGGCTATGCCGCCAACCTTTTTGATGCCGAAACCATCACCGCATTTGCAGAAAGTTATGTGACGTTTCTTGAGGCTGCTTTGGAAACTCCGGAAGCACCGGTTGGTCGTTTGCCAATTGTGTCGTCGTGGATGACAAATCTGATGGCCCATTGGAATGATGCCGAACAACAGATCGCGCCTTATGACAGTTTTCCGGCCCGCTTTGCCAGGCAGGTCGCCGCCACACCTGATGCCATTGCCTGCCGTGACACCAGCCGAAGCTGGACCTATCGCGAACTGGACAACGCCAGCGGGGCGATTGCAGCCGACTTGATCGCCTCCGGTGCAATGCCGGGGGATTTTGTCGGCCTATCCGTGCAGCGCGGTTTTGCCATGGTATTGGGTATCGTGGCCATTCTGAAGACGGGTGCCGCCTATGTGCCGTTGGATGCGCGGTTGCCGGAACCGCGTCTGGATCAGGTGATGGCCGACTGCGCCCCCAAACTGGTCGTCGGTGATCATGCAACACCTGCATCATTGAAGGGCAAGGGTTTTCTCGATCTGGATAAGCCGCGTTCCACAATGGACGCCCTTGTGCCCCCTGAATTGCCGTCTGAACAGCCAGCCTATGCAATCTTTACATCTGGCACCACGGGACGCCCAAAAGGTGTGGTCATCACCCATGGCAATCTGTCGAACTTCTTGTCAGGCATCCACCAGCTGACGCCTTTGGGTGTCGGATCTGTGATACCACTGCTGACGGCGATTTCGTTTGACGTGCATGTTGTCGAAACCCTGCATGCATTGGCAAACGGGGCCACCATTGCCTTGCCGGGGGAGGCTTCTGTCACAGATCCTGCGATGCTGGCGGCAAGTCTGAAATCACTTGGTGCAACCGATATTCACGCGACACCGGCGACCTGGCAGATGTTGATCGACGCGGGATGGCGGGCTGAAGATGGTGCCCGCCTTTATAGTGGCGGTGATGCGTTGCCCGATGATCTGAAGGACCGGCTTTTGGCCGCCGGGGCAGGATTGCGCCTTTGGAACTATTATGGACCCACGGAAGCCACGGTTTACGTCAGCGCCACCCGGATGCAGCCAGGGCGGCCTGTCTCAGTTGGTCGGGCCATGCCGGGCAATGGTTTTCATGTGTTGAACACATCACTGGTGCCGATGCCCGCAGGTGTTGTCGGGCGGTTGTATCTTTCCGGTGAAAACCTCGCACATGGTTATCTGGGCCTTCCGGCGCTGACCGCAAGCCGGTTCCCGGTCGATCCACAAAGTGGACAGCGACTTTATGATACCGGCGATCTCGCCCGATGGTCACATGACGGACAGCTTCAGATCCTTGGGCGCGCCGATTTTCAAGTGAAGATCCGGGGGCACCGTGTGGAGCTTGGTGAGGTTGAGACGCTGTTGTCAGCGCTGCCAAACGTGAAAGAGGCCGTTGCCGTAGCCAGCCCTGACGGCAATGCGCTGAGTGCATTTGTGCGACCGGTCCAGACGCCCACCCAGATGAGCGAAATGAGTGCCCATCTGAGCGCCCATCTGCCTGCCTACATGATCCCGGCGCAGATCACCGGATTGGCCGAGATGCCAGTAACAGCAAGCAACAAGATCGACCGGACTGCCTTATCACTGATGTCTGCCGCCGCTCCGCCTGTCTCCGTCCCCGCGGCAACAGCCGATGAAAAACTGGTTGAGTGCATCTGGCGGGAGTTGTTGGGACTGGACCAGATTGATGTATTTGCCAGTTTTTTTGAGTTGGGAGGCCATTCACTGCTGGCCATTCGCATGCTGGGCCGGGTGGAGGCCCGAACCGGCACAGTCATCCCATTGCGCAGCCTTTTGATGGCGCCGACGATTTCGGGCATCGCGCAGTTGCTTTCCGGCGCCCGCAGAAACCCGCAAGTCAATGACGGCGCAGAGAT
This sequence comes from uncultured Paracoccaceae bacterium, assembly GCA_947500055.1. GTDB lineage: Bacteria > Pseudomonadota > Alphaproteobacteria > Rhodobacterales > Rhodobacteraceae > Yoonia. The sequence continues at coordinate 50,679 of CANMQO010000008.1, read as the reverse complement.
CCTGTTGTGATCCCAGAAGGAAGAACCGGTATGATTTCACAGGATATTCAGCGATTGCTGCGGGAACATCAGATTGATGTCTACCTGAAGGACGATCAACTGGCCGTTCGTCCGCGAAACGGCAGGTTGGATGACGATGTTCTGGAGGTTCTGCGCGCCCACAAGACGGCGTTGACCGAATGGCTGCGTATCCAGTCCTTGCCGGGGGCCGAACCCGCGGTCAGGGCGGATGCGCCACGTGCAAGGTCGGCCGCAGCTTCAATTTCGCAGCAGGCGTTATGGGCGGTCAGTCAACTGGGTGCAGGCGGCGATCACTATACAATTCCCTTGCGCGTCGAGCTTGCGGGGCCGTTGGATAGCGCCGCCATGCAACGCGCCTTTGCGGTTTTGTCGGAGCGCCATGATGCGTTGCGCACGACCTTTCGTGTTGAAAATGGCAGTCTGATGCAGGTCGTCGGCCATCAGAACATCGCCTTGCCGGTCACCGATCTTGGCAATGCAGGGGCAGAAACGCCCGATGATTTGATTGCCTGTGTTTTTGATGTGCCGTTTGACTTGGAGCAGGGGCCACTTTTCCGTGGCCATCTGGTCCGGCAGTCAGAGGCGCGGCATACATTGCTGCTGGCGGGGCACCATATGGTGATGGACGGCGCGTCGCTGGGGCTTCTGCTGCACGAACTTGGCGAACTTTACCGCGCTGATGTCACCGGTGGCGCGCCGGAGTTACCAGCGCCGCAGGCGCAGTTTCTCGACTATGTTGATTGGCAAAATCGGCTGGAAGCCAGTGACAACTACGCGATACAGCGGCAATACTGGAAAGACAGGCTGACTGACGCCCCCATCACCCATAACCTGCCGCTCGACAAACCCCGCCCGGCCCATCAGAGCTATGCTGGCGACCGATTGGACGTGACGCTGGATGATGCACTGTCTGCATCGCTGCTGGGCTTATCGCGAAAGCAGGGGACCACCCCTTTTGCATTGATGCTGACGGCGTTTGGGTTGCTTCTAGCGCGCTATTCTGGCGAAACTGATCTGGTGCTATCGACGCCTGTGGCCAACCGCAACCGGGCGGAATTCGAAAACACAGTTGGTTTTCTGGCAAACGTGCTGCCCTTGCGCCTTGAACTGGATCCCGAACAGCCCTTCGATGTGCTTCTCCCATCCGTGCAGCAGCAGCTTTTCACTGCATTTGACCATCAGGATGTGGCATTTGAGCGTATCGTCGAGGTCGTGAACCCGATCCGGAACATCAGCCACACACCGCTGAGCCAGATCATGATCGCAATGGACGACTTTGTTTCCGACAGTTTCATGATGCACGATGTGCAGGCTACGCTGGGGCCGATCGCGGATGCGTCAGCCAAATTCGATCTGCAACTGTCACTGCGCGCGCAGGGGGATCGTATCAGCCTGCATTGGAACTGGGCAACGGATCTTTTTGAGCGGGAAACGATCTCCCGTATGAACGCGCATTTTGAGGGGCTGCTTGCCGCGCTTGTGGTCGCACCCACAGCCACTGCCGCCGATCTGACCCTGCCGTCGAAGGCCGCAACGAAGGAGCTTCTGTCGCTTGGTCAGGGTGAAAACTTTGAATATGACCCGACAGAATACTGTCATGATCTGTTCGCGCAGTGGGCAACGACCCATCCCGACGCCCCGGCAATCCGGGATCGTGATGGGACAATCAGCTATGGTGAGGTAAACGCACAGGCAGAGCAGCTTGCCCATTATCTTGTGCAGGCCATTGGACAACCGGATGCTGCCATCGCGATTATTTGTGACCGGTCCAGAGCGTTCGTCATTGCGCAGCTGGGTATCCTGAAGGCAGGGCATGTTTTTGTGCCGATCGCCCCGGATTGTCCGGCGGATCGGCTGGCAGGCATTCTTGACGATGCCGGGATCACGCTTGTGCTGACGGCAGATGGAATTGTGCTGCCCGACCTGCCCGCAAATGTGAACGTGTTGGACGTCTCGCACCCTCTGCCGGCCAGCAAGCCATCTGTTGCCTTGCCCGTCAGGCAACCGGATGATCCGGCCTATATCGTCTTTACGTCTGGTTCGACCGGGCGGCCAAAGGGCGCGGTCATCCCGCATCGGGGGTTCCGGAACATGACGATACCGCAGGTGAACCGCTATGCGATGTCATCTGACAGTGTCATGACGGTTTCGGCCAATGTCGCCTTCGATTCCATCCTATGGGAAATCTGGCCGACGCTTGTCAGTGGCGGATGCCTGGTGATGACACCTGACGCCGCATTGGCTGATCCGATTTTGCTGTCGCGCCATATCTGCCACCACCGACCAACCCACTTCTGGTTGCCCACGGGCATGTTGGAGCTGTTCTGTTCGCTCGACCTGGATTGGCCGGACAGCATCCGCATGGTGTTCACCGGCGGTGATCGCCTGTTGCGGAATTGCCTGCCTGCGGGTGTCGCGGCCGGGCTTGTCAATATCTATGGGCCGACCGAATGTTCGGTTTGGGCCACCTGCCACGATGTTATCCACGGCGGGCCGGAACCTGCCCCCATTGGGCGCCCATTGCCCAATACTGCGGTATCCATTCTTGATGACACGGGCCGCCTGCTGCCGCGCGGCGCGGTTGGGGAGATTGTCATTGCCGGTGATTGTGTCGGATCGGGGTATCTGGGACGGCCTGAATTGACCGAAAAGGTGTTTCTGACGCCGCCGGATCATGTGACAGGGTATGACCGGCTATATCGGTCAGGTGATCTGGGTAAGTGGCGCGAAGACGGCACGTTAGACTGCCTGGGCCGCATCGATATGCAGATAAAGATCCGTGGTTTCCGCGTTGAACCGGCCGAGATTGCATCAACAATCATGACGCTCGTCAATGTGGCCAACGCGTTTGTCCATGTCGATGAACGCGGTCCTGAAAAGCAACTGATCGCTTTTGTCGTGGCGCAGCCGGATGCCCCGACGACAATGGCTGAGGATATCCGCAAGGCACTTATCGCAAGGTTGCCTGCCTATATGGTTCCGGTGACAACGATCCTACTTGATGAACTGCCCTTGACTTCCAACGGCAAGATTGATCGCCGCGCACTTGTCGAGTTCCTGTCCGCGCAACGCAAATCCGATCAGGTCAACACCGCAAGTCCGCGCGATCAGGTCGAGCTGGCAATCTACAAGATTTGGCATGAAATCCTGCTGAACGAGGCCATTGGCATCGGTGATAATTTCTTTGATGTCGGTGGCACATCGATTTCCGCGATCAAGGTCATTTCTGCCATCAACACGGGATTTGATGCAAAGCTGGTTGTGACCGATCTGTTCCAGAATGCCACGATAGAGGCGCTGGCCAGCCTTGTGCGCGACGGGTCGAAACGCGGTCTTGCCCGCCCGGATCTGATCGATCTCAAGGCTGGGGCGCGTGATCGCAATGTGGTCTGCGTCCACCCCGCGGGCGGAACAGCCTTTTGCTATCTGTCCTTGTCAAAGCTTCTTAGCGATGAAACGGGCGTCTTTGGGATACAGGCGCCGGGCCTGAATGCGGGCGAGACAATGTTGCCCGACCTGACGGCCATGGCAAAACGCAACATTTCGCTGATCGCGCATCTGCTTGACCGGCCACTTGTTCTGACCGGAGCATCCTTTGGCGGTACGTTGGGGTTTGAGATGATCCGGCTATTGGCCGAGGCGGGGCATGGTCGTAGCAGCGTCGTGATGCTGGATACCGAAGGCATTGATGATCCGGAAATCTTGCGCTTGATCAAGCCTGTGACAGCAGAGGTTTTCCGCGAAAAACTGGTGCGTTACAACGGCATGTATCCCGGCATCGATGAGCCGCAGATTGCGCGTTACCATCAGATCTATAACCATCACCTGCAATTGCAACGCGACTATGCCCCACAGCCGAACCGGGGCCGTTGTGTGTTGTTGCAGGCGCGCGATGACACCACACAAGAGGATCGCTTGCAGGGGCAGGGTTACTGGCGGCGGCACTGCGCTGGCGACCTCGTCTTTCATGACAGCCCTGGCGATCACGCCACCATGCTCGAAGATCCCGCTGTCAGCTTCGTCGCCAAGATCATCAAAGAAGAGTTGGAGGCGCTCTGATATGCGCGAGAATTCCGCATTGTTTTCGGTGTTTGCCGATATCTGCACACGTCATCCAAACATCGTCGCGATAGAGGATGGCGAGGGTGACGTTTGCTATGATGCGCTCTTGGCAATGGTCGACCGGTTTGCCGCCGCACTGGCGGATGCTGGCGTGGTTGCGGGGCAAACCGTTGGGCTGTGCCTGCCGCGCGATCGGAACCTTCCTGCGGCGATCATGGCGATCTTGCGGTTGGGTTGTACCTACGTCCCGCTTGACCCCAAAGCGCCGGTTGAGCGGCGCAACACTATCATCACACAGGCGGCAATCGGGCACATTGTTTGCGTGGGACCCGAGGATGGGATCACGTCAGCGCAATTGCCGGTCGCCTCATTGAACGGGCCGCCGCAGAATGCCTGCCCGGCGCCGATCAGGCCACCCTTGGCGGCGGTCATCTTTACCTCCGGATCAACCGGCGTGCCCAAAGGCGTCGAGATTACGGAGGCGGGTATTCTGCGCGTGGCGCATGATCCTGCCTATGTTCCGCTGAAGGCGGGCTGCCGCCTGTCCTGTCTGGCAAATCCGGCCTTTGATGCGCTGACATTCGAAGTTTTTGGCGCATTGTTGAATGGCGGGACGCTTTGCATGGTGTCGGAGGAGGAGTTGCATGACATCGCGTCACTAAGCCGCCGGTTTCGGCAAGATCGGCCCGATGCCCTGTTTCTGACGGCGTCATTGTTCAATCTTCTGGTTGAAGCCGATCCGGAATGCCTGCGCGATGGAGGACGTATTCTTGTTGGTGGTGAGCCACTGCGCCCGACAAGTGTGGAACGGTTTTATGCTGCAAATGCTGGGTGCCGCGCGCGGATCGTCAACGCTTATGGCCCAACAGAATGCGCAACATTTGCGCTGACTTACCCGGTAGAGCCAGATCGGGCAGGGCTCTATACCGCACAGGGGGGGATTCCCATTGGGCGCCCCATTGATCAGACCGAAGCGCATGTGCTGCGCGCTGATGGTCGTCGCGCCGACGCCGGCGAAGTGGGGCGGCTGTTTCTGGGCGGCGCTGGTGTGGCACGGGGCTATGTCGGCACAGATGATCTGACGGCGGAGAAATTCGTGCACCTGCCGGGCATATCGACATCCCGGCTGTATGATACCGGTGATATGGTGCGCGCGGATGCTGATGGCGTGATCCATTACGTTGGGCGTTCCGATGGGCAGGTCAAAGTGCGTGGTCACAGGGTTGAGGTGGCGGAAGTCGAAAACCGGCTCGTGCAACACCCCGGCGTGCTGGACGGCGCAGTGGCGGTTGTCGAAACGAAGGACAGCAATCAGCTACAGGCGGTGATAGTTCCGACCGATGGCAAAACCCCGTCGGTTGCTGAATTGCGCGCATTTCTTGGCCGCGCTTTGCCGCCTTACATGATCCCGCAACGGTTCTTTTCCACCGACGTCTTGCCGCGTACCGCCAATGGCAAAATCGACCGTGCATCCTTGCTGGCTGGCACCGTGCAGGATCTGACAGCGGAACCGGTAGAGGCCGCACCCGAAGGACCGGACACAGCTGCTGTGCGACGTATTGTGAGTGAGACCTTGCAAACCTCTGTGACATCCGCCGCCGGTTTTCAGGAGTTGGGGGGTGACTCGCTTGATGCCATGCGGGTGGTCGGACGACTGACATCAGAGCATGGTTTACAAGGCACGGTTGGTGCCTTGCTTGACGCCCCGACCATTGATGTGTTTGCAAGGGGCCTTCGACGGGTTGGATTACCGGGCGCCGGTTCGGTTGATCCCGAAACGCCATATCCTGCTGCCAAAGAACAGGCGCGGTTGGTTTTTATGCAAAACCTTGATCCCGCTTCGATCAGCTACAATGAGACCTTTTGTTTTGATATCGTCGGGCCGCTGGATATCGCTTTATTACGGTCCTCCATTGATGCACTGATCGCACGGCACGCCAGTCTGCGAACTAGTTTTGCGCTTGAGGACGGGCAAGTCATCGCCACGCCGCGCGCATCTTGGAAAGTCGATCTTGCGATTGGCTCTGATCGTGATGCACGTGCCCTTTGTGACGCCCCGTATGATCTGTCGCAGGGCAAGATGATACGCGCCGCGCTGGTGCGGACGACTGAGGAGCATCACTGCCTCTATCTCGGCTTTCATCACATCGCGATTGATGGTCACAGCATCACCCTTTTGCTGGAAGAATTGTCCATGCTGATGGCTGGACGCACGTTGGCTGCAACGCCTTCGACATATCAGGATTTTGCGCGTTCGCGGCAGGCATTTGTGGGCTCACAGGCATATGATGAGCAGTGCGCGGGCTGGCGGAAAGAGCTAGAGAAATGCCTGGATGGTCAATTTGCCCCGCTTTTCGCCCGCGCCGACATGGGGCGCAGGGCGGCATCTAACCAGCAATGCTTCTTGACCGTATCCGCGTGGCAAAATCTAAAGGATTGGGCGGCGGATAATGGTGTCACTGTGTTCGCTGCACTGGCCACGGTATTTGGCAAAGTGTTGGCCCACCGCACCGGGCGGCGCGATATCGCGATTGGAACACCGGTTGCCAATCGCGGCCTCGGGAATTTTGATGATCTTGTCGGCATGTGCGTCAATACGCTGCCGGTTTTTCTGGAAATTCAGCCAGAGCAAGAGGCGTTGCGCGCAGTGATTGCAGCGGATCGCCGGATCAAACAGGGCTTTGCGCGGCAGGATATCGACTTTGATGAAATCACGGCGCTCGCGGCAGAAGCGGGACGGGTTTCTCCGCTTTTTGACGCGATGCTGGTGCTTGAAAATACGCATACGGATCGGTTTGCTGTTGATGGTCTGGAAATCACCCGACGCCCCTACGCAGGGACAGAGGCAAAGTTTCCGTTGACCTTGTTTGTGACGGAAACCGAAGCCGGTGCCGATCTATTGCTTGAATTCTGCAGTGATGAAGTGCCGGAATGCGATGCATCCTTTATTGCGGAGGCTTTTTGGCAAGGGGTTGCGGCGCTCCCCGATCATGGCATGGATGCGATCCGCGCCATTCCTGTGATGGACGCCGCCACGCGTGAGACTGTTGCAGCATGGTCAGTCGAAACGGGTGACGTTGTTGAGGGCGATGACCTGCTATCGGCGTTGCGGCGCAACGCAGCGCTAACCCCCGATGCGGTTGCCGTTCAGGATACGCAGCGGATATTGTCGAACAAGGATCTGGACCACCGATCATCGCAGATCGCGGCGGGCCTGAAACAGCGTGGGGTTGGCCATGATGTGCTGGTCGGCATTTGCATGACCCGATGCGTTGATTTGTTGGCTGCGATCCTGGGGGTTTGGAAGGCGGGGGCTGCCTATGTGCCCCTTGATCCGACGCATCCGGATGAACGGCTCTCGTATTTGCTTGAGGATAGCGGCGTTGAGGTGGTTCTGACCAGGGCGCGATTGTCAGATGATGTGCTGCCCGATGGATGTACGGACTTCCAGATCGCCGATTTGATTGAGACGCCTGCAACAGAAATCCCCTTCCGGACACCATCGCCGTCCGATCAGGCATATGTCATGTATACGTCCGGATCCACCGGGCAGCCCAAGGGTGTCGCGATTTCACATGGGGCACTGGCACATTATCTGTGCCATGCGGCGGGTGCTTATTGCGCTGGTGTTGAAACCGCGTTGGTCAGTTCCGCTTTCACTTTTGACGCGACGCTGACAACATTGCTGGCACCGCTGATGGCCGGGCAATGCGTTCAGCTACTCGATCAGGATGGCCGCGAAGTTACTGCTCTTGCCAATGCCCTGCAGGAAGCAACCGCGCCGCTTTTGCTGAAACTCACACCCAGCCATCTATTGGCTGTGCAGAATTATTTGCCGGACCGGGCGAGCGCGCTGCCCCACTGTTTCGTCATCGGTGGCGAGGCATTGGACCTGACGATCGCCCGCCGGTTTCGGAGCCTTTTTCCGAACGCCCGCCTGATCAATGAATATGGGCCGACGGAGACAGTTGTTGGGTGCAGTTTTCACGAATTCGCTCCGGACCAGTCGGCAGGTGACGTGCCGATTGGCAGACCCATCGTCGGTGCCCGCATTCGCGTGCTTGACCAGCTTGGGGTTGATTGCCCGCCCGGGGTGGCGGGCGAAATCATGATTGGTGGTGCGGGTCTTGGCATTGGCTATCACGACAGGCCCCTGCTGACGGCAGAGCGGTTTGTGACATTGGCAGATGGTCACCGATATTATGCCAGCGGTGACCTGGCCCATTTTGATAATGACGGCGCGTTGCACTATCTCGGGCGCAAAGACGCGCAACTTAAGGTTCGAGGCTATCGGATTGAACCGGTTGAAGTGGAAAGCGCGTTGCGCGATTTGGCGGGGGTTGCGCAGGCGGCAGTAGCCGTCAGCGCGGCACCGGATGGATCAGCCACATTTGTAGGTTACTTGGTATGCGATGCGGGCGCGTTTCATCCCGGTGATATGAAATCGCGGCTTGCACATCATCTGCCGGGCCATTTGATCCCCGATCTTTTGGTTGAGATCGACGGCCTGCCATTCACGCCCAATGGAAAGCTGGATCGGGCCGCTTTGCCGCCGCCCGGCGGGATGACCAGCAAACCGGTGGTTGCCGACGATGCCGACCAAGATTTGCTGGTGTCCCTGACTGGCCAGATCGAGGAACTGGTGGGATATCCGGTCGACCCTGATACGAATTTCTTTGAGGCCGGGTTGAATTCGCTATTGTTGATGAAGCTGCATAGCACGCTTGTCAAAAGGCAGGGCATGACGCTGGAGCTGGTCGATTTCTTTACCTACACAACCCCGCGAATGCTGGCTGAACACCTGTCAGGACAATTGCAAGCAGCGGACATGGTTGCGCCGTCAGCAAAGAGCCGATTGGCCGAAGATGAGATTGCCATCATCGGTATGGCCGTCAATCTGCCGGATGCGCCCGACCTTGCGGCGTTTTGGGAGAGTATCACACAAGGGAAGGACAATTTCACAACAGTAGGTCCGACGACGGCAGCAGAAGGTAAGAACGGGCAGGTTGGCGTTGCCGCGACGATGCCGGACCTGTTTGATTTTGATCCAGAGTATTTTGGGCTGAGTGCTGCCGATGCCGAGATCATGGACCCCCAACAAAGACTGATCCTGATGGGGGCTGTCCATGCTTTGGAAAATGCGGGGCTTGCGCCGGGGCAGAATTCCGGATTGCCCATAGGGGTCTTTGTCAGTTCCAGCGAAAATCAATACCAACAGGAACTGTTGCGTGCCGGTAATACGCCAGCAGACCCGTTTCAGATGTCGCTGCTGAATGAAAAAGACTTTGTATCAACCCGGATTGCCTATCATCTGAACCTGACCGGCCCTGCGATGACAGTACAATCGGCCTGTTCCAGTTCACTGACGGCGTTGCATGTTGCTTGCCAGCAGTTGCGGTCAGGCGAATGTCGCGTCGCACTGGCCGGTGGCGTCTCTGCCGACCCACGCCTGCTTGACGGGTATACCTATCGCCCGGGTCGGATTTATGCCCATGACGGGCGATGCCGGGCCTTTGGCGAGGCTGCGAATGGGACCGTGCCGGCAAATGGTATGGGGCTTGTGGTATTGAAACCACTTTCAACGGCACAGGCGGATGGTGATCGGATCTATGCCACAATCCGGGCAAGCGCGCTGAGTAATGATGGGCACGCCAAGGTCAGCTTTACCGCGCCATCTGTCGCGGGTCAGTCGCGGGCAATCGGAGATGCTATCGCCGCAGCCGGGATCCGGCCCGACCAGATCGGATATATCGAGGCGCATGGGACGGGCACTGCACTTGGTGATCCCGTGGAGTTCGAGGCGCTGTGCAACGCCTTTGGTGCCCGGACCGATGCTCAGCCACACTGCGCTCTTGGCAGTGTCAAAAGCCAACTGGGTCATACGGCATCAGCCGCCGGGATCGTGGGACTGATCCGCACAGCGCTTGGGATTTATGGCCGTATCATTCCTGCTACTTTTGGCGCTGAAAAACCCAATCCCAATTTGCCAATCGACGGCTCACCGTTCTATTTGAACCAGCATCCTCGGGTCTGGACGTCGGATGTTCGGATCGCGGGCGTCAGCAGTTTTGGCATGGGTGGTACAAACGCACATGTTGTTGTAGCGAGCGTGCCCGACATAGCTGCACAAGTTCCTGACAGACCTACATTCGTTCCGTTTTCGGCCCATTGCATGCCGTCCCTCGTTCAATCTGTGGGTGGGGCACTGGCAGGGCTGGCTGATGGCACGCTCACCCTGCGGAGCCTCGCCAGAATCCAAGCCGCGTCGCGCGCGCATTACGGCGAAAGGGTTGGATTTGAATGCGCCAGCACCGCCGACGCCATGGCAAAACTGGCGGCCTATCTGGAGACAGGCATAGCGCCGGATGATCTATCCGAACTGGGGCAACGGTGGTTGTTGCGGCTGGCCGAACCGCCAATTGATGCCAAAGCAGTGCTACCGCTCGATACCCGGCCATATCCGTTTCACAAACGGACCTACCGAAAGGCGGCGGACCCGGCACCAATCGCGGGACTGACGCGTCATTCGATTGATAGCTGGATCTATCAGGACTGTTGGCGGCGGCGGCAGCGGATAGGTGCCGCGGGACCGGGTACGCGCAACCTGTTGTTTGTCGCAGCTGATGACGGGCCGGAAGCGCTTATCGATCAATTGCGCAACATATCGCAAGATCAAAAGCCCGATCTTGTGATCCAGGCGGACGCATCCAGCGCCGACTGCCTTGTTGATGCGCTGCCGCTGCTACAAGCTGCTATTCGTGGCGCAGGTGCCGCGCCGATATGTCTGACACTCATCGCACGCGAAAATACGGCCGCTGCCTATGGAAGCCTTCTGCGTGGGCCGATGCTGACTATTCCGGTGGAGCATCCGAATGCAAAGATCAGAGTGCTGTACGTCCCAACTGACGCGACAGATACACAGATAGAGGGCGCGTTGGACGGGTTGGCTGATCAGTGCGGAGAGTTCGCGCTAAGGGATTGTTGGCTGTTTGAACGTGATTTGGAACCGGCCAAAGTTACCGATCACCCGGATGTCGATCACAGCGGCACGCATCTTGTCATTGGTGGTGATGGCGGGATCGGCAGGCATTTTTCACAGGCTATCGCGGCAAAGGGGGGGACAATCATCGCCCTGTCACGCGGCGCTGGGGCAGACAGTCTGCGTGACTGCGAACCAAGGCGCAATGATGATGGCACCGAGGTGTTTGCCATCCGTGGCGATATCACCGACCGCGACGCGATGCGGTGGCTTGCCCAAGATGCCATTGCACGGTTCGGTGCACTCGGGTCGGTTTATCACTGCGCGGGCGACGTTGGTTCAGGGCCACTGGTGCAGCTTGATGGCGAGACAATTTCGTCGGCAATGGCCAGCAAGACAAAGGGCCTCGATGTCATTGCAGACGTATTTTTGCCGCTAATGCCGCAACGCGTCATCCTGTGTTCCTCAATGTCCGCACAATTCGGGGTTGCGGGGCAAACCGACTATGCGGCGGCGAGCAGTTACACATGTGCCTGGGCAGAGCACATCGCTTCGATCTACCCGGATACGACAATCACAGCGGTTGCCTGGCCGACCTGGCATCAGACAGGCATGGCGGCTGAGGTCAGTTTGAGCCCCGAGATGTCCGATTATGCAATTACACCGCAAGAGGGGATTGCGATCCTTGATCACGCGATCAAACTGGGGTTGCCATCCATCTATGTGTCGCCGGTTCCGCCCAAACAGATGACTGATGTGTTCAAAGCCGCTGCACGGTCGTTGCCGGTCAGTGACCCGGATACGCCCAGTCTTGAAAGCGCGTTCGGTCAGGTGCTCGGGCTAGATGACGTCATGCCGGGGGACAATTTTTTCGATCTTGGCGGGGATTCACTGTCAGCGCTTGACCTGCTGGATTTGTTGGAGCCGCTTGCACCGGGGCAAATCAGCATGGCGGATTTGCTGCGCGATGCCACAGTCGCGGGCATCCGGGCACATATTGAAAGATCGGGTAAATCCGCCGCCCAAACGACCCTGACAAATCTGGGTGCCAGCAAGAACGGCTCTGTAATCTGCGTCGCACCTGTGGGTGGTGACCTGTCAGGATATGACGGCATCGTGTCGAAACTGGCGGGAAGGGCCGCCTTGCATGGGTTGCGCGACCCGGTTTATTTCGAGCAGGCACCTGAACAACGCAACGTGGCCGATCTGGCGCGGCGTTATCTGGACGATTTGAACGGATTTGTGCCGCGTGTTCTTGTTGGGTGGTCATTTGGGGCGATGGTGGCCTGGCAAATGGCCCATGACCTGCAATCAAAGGCGGGAGAGCCGCCGCATTTGGTTCTGATCGATCCGCCGGCCATCGGATTTCATGCCGCTTCTGGCCTTGGGGCCGATGCAGTTTTGGCCCGTGAACTCCGCATCGTTCCTGCGGCTAGCGGGCGGGATCGGGCATTCACGGCCGCCATGCGGATCGCCTGCACCTTGAATGCACAGGCAATGCAATCCTTCCACCCTGTGGGGCAAAATATTGCAACCGGCGCAACCCTGCTCGTGGCGCAAGACGGGGAGGCCCCGCCAACCGGCTTTGCCAGCCGGGCCGATTGGCTTTGCGCAAGTTGGCAGCCGTTGATGCGGCACAAACTTGCGGTGCAAACCCTTGATACCGACCACTATGCCATCATGACCGGGGCGGCAGCGGACCGCATCGCGCAGATCATCGAGGATGCCGCGCGTGCCACAGAACCGGAGGACGCGCTCGGATGAGTGAGAACGTACAATTCAACATCGCGGACACACTTGATGCCGCCGATGTCGATCAGATCAACAATACGTTTTACAGCCGGTTCAACTACCCATGGGTGCCGCTGTTTTTGCCATCATATGCCGACCCAACATTTTGGCCGGAAATGCTCAACAGCGAGTTGGGGTATTGGGACAAGCCACGATTTGGCGACGGTATGAAGATTTGGGTGGGCGGATGCGGCACCAATCAGGCGGTTCTGACAGCCTTGAAGTTTCCGACCGCGACAGTTGTGGGCAGCGACGTATCTATCGAGTCGTTGAAAACGGCCGAGGCTGTGGCACAGCAGCTTGGCCTGACAAATCTGACGCTCCGCGTAGAAAGCCTGAACGAAACATCGTATAAGGAGGAATTCGACTATGTGATTTGCACCGGTGTCATCCATCACAACGCCGATCCTTCCGTGCCTCTGCGCAATCTGATGCGCGGCATGAAACGGGACGGCGTGTTGGAACTGATGGTCTATAACTACTACCACAGGGTCCAGACAACGGCGTTCCAAAAGGCAATTCGCATTCTGGGTGGCTCTGCCGACCGACCGGATATTGACCGTGAGTTACCGCTGGCGATGCAAATGGTTGAGGGGTTTCCCGTCGATTGCCATATGAAGACCTTTCTGGAAGCACAGCAGGACCTGCCCGAGGCCGCAGTGGCTGACAGCCTGCTTCAGCCGGTTGAATACAGCTACACCATGCGTTCCCTGGGGGATCTTGCTGAGGCGTGCAACCTGCGTTTCCAATCCTATTGCCTGAACCAGTTCGACAAATTGTCGGGCAATACCAACTGGTTCATGAATTACGGTGCGTCCGATCTGCAAGCGCGATACGAGAGCCTGCCTGAGCTGGAACAAATGCAGGTCACCAACCTGCTGCTGGCCGAAGCGTCGCCAATGCTGTGGTTTTACATGCAACGCCAGGATCATCCCGACCCGATACGGACACAGGGCGAATTGGATGCCGCCTTTCTTCAGCAGCGATTTACGAAGGCCGCGACTCGATCGCGCAACTACGTCCTGAAGGGCGAAGGGAGCTATGTATTGGCCGAACAGGAGATCCCATGCCCGGCCCCGGTGACGCCGGTTGACCCGGTGGCGGCGCAGGTCTTCCGCGCCTGTGACGGGCAACGCACGATTGCCGAGATTTTGAAAGCGATGGGAATGCCTGGCGAACCGGCTGTGGCCGCCCGATTGCGGCCGTTGCTGACATCTTGTGGCCATCCCTATTTGCATGCTGTCCGGTCATGAAAGCGCAACGAGGTCCGATGCGCAGCTTCCGGCGGTTTCGCGCCCTCTCGTCTGACGCTCAGGGTTTGCTGATCGGCACATGCATCGCCAAGCTGGGCGCATCGATGATCTGGCCCTTTATTGCCGTGGTCATGTCGCGCCAGTTTGGCATGGGGATCGCCGAAATTGGGGTCCTGCTGTCGGCTGGTCTGTTCCTGACGATATTCGGGTCACCTGTGGGGGGCATGCTGGCCGATAATCTGGACCGCCGTCGCCTTGTTCTTCTGGCGATAGGTGTGGTCATCCTGTCCTATGCCACGATGGCCGCACTGCCATTTCTTACGCTCTATATCTTTGGGGTTCTTGCGATTTCGCTGGCCAATTGCGTGATCGAACCGACGTTGCGCGCGGTGTTGGGTGAACTGGCCGGGGATGACGGGGACCGCAAATTTATCTTTCATCTGCGATATTATCTTGTGAATCTGGGTGTCGCAGCGGGGCCACTGATCAGTCTTTGGTTTATCGAGCAGAACAGCAGCATTTGTTTCTGGCTGGCGGCATTATGCTATATCCCGCTATATCGAAATGTCATGTCTTGGCCGGCTGTTGGCCGGATGGATGATACCGATGCGGGGCGGGCAGGGCCTTCTGCCTTTGCCATTCTGCAATCCGTGGTGCGAAACCGGACGTTCCTGATGCTTTTGGTGATCAATTTCGCCTTGGTTTTCATTTACGCGCAGACAGAGGATCCGTTGACGTTTCACTTGATCGACATTGGTGTTTCGGATCTTGCGTGGATTATCGCGATGTTGACCGTGACGAATACAGGCACGGTTCTGGTCTTCCATTTGTTTTTCATGGATCGGATCAGCGAAATGACGAAATCGACGGCATTTGGTGTTGGTGGGCTGTTCTTGATGGCGTCATTAATGGTTGTTGCCCTGAACCAGCAGGCCCTGATCGTCTTTTGGGTGTTGGCCATCATGCTGGGCACAATTGCAGAATTCATCGTGATGCCCACAATAACGGTCATGGTCGATGTTGTTGCCCCACCGGATATGCGGTCCAGTTTTTTTGGAATTGCCATGCTCCCCGGCTTGGGGGCCGCGCTTGCGCCAACCTTGGGCGCTGCTGGCATTGTCACTGTGGGTGGATCTCTGTTCTTTGCCGGAATGGCGGCGCTGTGTATCCCGATCTGCCTCTTGTCCCTGCACTTTGCCAAAAAGACTGAGGTGACGACATGATCACGACTGATGGGGCGCACTGGCCTGCAGTGCTGACACCTGCCGATGTGATCGCAAGTGCCTGCCATTTTGACAAGAGACCCGACCCCGAACGCCTACACCTGCTTCCTGAAAAACTACAATCGGCTGTGCCAAAGCGGCAGGCGGAATTCCTTGCCGGGCGGGCTTGTGCGGCGCAGGCCCTCGTGCAGTTTGGCCGAACCGACACCGCGGTTCCGGTTGGTCCCGACCGCGCACCGGTTTGGCCCGGCGGGGTCGTTGGCAGCATCACCCACAGTGCCGGGTTCGCTGCTGCGATGGTAGCCCCAGACGCCGCATGTCGGGGCATTGGCATCGACGTCGAGCGGCTGCTGACGGAGGCCGAAGCGCGGCCACTTATGCGCCAGATCGGAACCGAAGATGAATGGGTTCTCCTGACAGACGATCTTGCCCCTGCACCGGCATTTGCGGTTCTGTTCTCTGCCAAGGAGGCACTTTATAAGGCGATCTATCCCAGCGTGCGGCGTTTTGTTGGATTTACCGAAGTAAGCAGTGTGGCGTTTGGCAGCGATACCATCCGGTTCACGCTCCCTTCTGATATTTGCGAAGGTTTGGATGGCATGGATACCGTCGATGTCAGCTATCTTATCGGTGACGGGCTTGTCTATACGATGTGCCATCTGGCCAGAGGCGGGGCCATTGCTTAAGACCGAAGGACTTGCCGGTTGTCGCTTGTCACTGTTTCGCATGCGCCCTACACCTGCTTGAAACATCCAGATCAAGGGGACGCCCATGCGCCTGAGCCGCTATTTTCTACCAGTTCTCAAAGAAACGCCGCGCGAGGCGCAGATTGTCAGCCACCGTTACATGTTACAGGCGGGCATGATCAAACAGGCCAGCGCTGGCATCTATTCGTGGTTGCCGATGGGTTTCAAGGTGCTGCGCAAGCTGGAAAATATCGTGCATGAGGAACAGCAGCGCGCTGGCCATCTGCCGATGCTGATGCCGACACTGCAACCCGCTGAGCTGTGGCAGGAAAGCGGGCGTTACAACGATTATGGCCGCGAGATGTTGCGGATTGAGGACCGGCATGGCCGCGATATGCTTTATGGCCCAACGAATGAGGAGTTGATCACCGATATCTTCCGCAGCCATATCGGCAGCTACAAGGAACTGCCCCTGACCCTCTACCACGTCCAGTGGAAATTCCGGGACGAGGTCCGCCCCCGGTTTGGGGTTATGCGTGGCCGCGAGTTTTTCATGAAAGACGGTTATAACTTCGATCTGACGAAAGAAGACGCGCTGCACGCCTATAACCGCCACATGGTCAGCTATCTGCGGACCTATGAACGGATGGGGTTGAAGGCGATCCCGATGCGTGCCGATGGTGGCCCGATTGGTGGTGACTATACCCATGAATTCCTTGTCCTCGCCGAAACCGGCGAGTCAGAGGTGTTCTATGACAGTGCGGTGACCGATCTGCATCTGGGCGACCGGGCTGTGGATTATGATAGCGTGGAACAGTGCCAGGCGATTTTTGACGAGTGGACGGCACCTTACGCCCGGACCGACGAAACCCATGATGACAGCATCTTTGCCGATGTTCCCGAAGATCGCCGCCGGACGGCGCGGGGGATCGAGGTCGGCCAGATCTTCTATTTCGGAACAAAGTATTCCGAGGTGATGAAGGCCGAGGTTGATGATGGCAAAGGCAACAAGGTCCCGGTGCATATGGGGTCGCACGGGATTGGGGTGTCGCGCCTGATCGGGGCGATTATCGAAGCCAGCCATGATGACAAGGGCATCATCTGGCCCGAACAGGTGACCCCGTTCCATTGCGGCATCCTGAACATGAAATCCGGCGATGCAGAGGCGGACGCGGCCTGTGACGCGATCTACAACAGCCTGACCGCCCTGGGGTTGGAGCCGCTTTATGATGACCGCGATGAACGGGCAGGGGCCAAGTTTGGCACGATGGATATGATCGGCCTGCCATGGCGGATCACCGTCGGACCGCGGGGCTTGAAAAACGGCGTGGTTGAACTGACCAGCCGCCGCAGCGGGACCAGCGAAGAGATGCCGCCCGAACAGGCGGTGGAACGGATCGCCCAGATCTACAAGGGTATTGCATGAGCCTGACCGAGGTCGACTGGTCTCTGATCCCCGCGCCGTCTGACGATGGGCGCGCCGATCATCTGCAAGGCATGGCGCTGGCGGATGTGGAACTGCCCAGCACCGATGGCAGTTCGGTGAACCCGTCGCAATTGCGCGGATGGGCGGTCATCTATGTCTATCCGATGACGGGCCGCCCGGACCGCGACTTGCCCGAAGGCTGGGATGATATCCCCGGCGCGCGGGGCTGCACGCCGCAATCCTGCGCCTTTCGCGACCACCATGCCGAATTGCAAAGCCACAAGGTGGATCATCTGTTTGGCTTGTCAGTGCAGGATACCGCCTATCAGGCAGAGGCGGCAGCGCGTTTGCATCTACCATTTCCGCTTTTGTCGGACGCCAAGGGCGTGTTTGGCACGGCGATGAAACTGCCGGGAATGGAGGTGGAGGGCAAAGCCCTGCACAAACGGCTGACGATGATCGTCCGTGATGGAGAGATCAAGAAAGTCTTCTATCCCGTCTTCCCGCCGGATAGTGACGCGGATAATGTGATTGACTGGTTGCGGAAGAATGCTGGTTGATGCCCTACCGGGGGCTGCTTGTGCTCAATTTCTCTCAGAGAATTTGTTGTCAGACTTTCAAGAAAGTCTGTTGAACGGCGAGAACCTGTGCTCCAGATGCAGATGCGGGCTGCGCTGAGTTTGTCATTAACGCTTGGCGGATTTTCTGCTATCTTCGGAAAAAAGACAAAATGATCCGAGGCAGCAGATGTATAACAGAAATCTCGCGAGGGTTCGCGCATGATACGGGTTTTGTGTTTGGCCGGTGGTCTGGCCAGCGCGGCGGGCCTGTCGCAATATCCTGAGTTTTCCCAGCAATATATGCAGCGCCTGGCGGGGCAGGTCGAAGCCCTGACCGTTGAGGTGAAGGCATTTGATGCCGCAGCCCTGGCCGAAGGCATGGGTCGGGAGGAGGCGTTGCAGGATTTGTCGGCCTCCGCCTTTCAGGAACGCCATCAGGCTGATCTGCGCGCGATGTTTGCCCGCCATGCCCGCCTGGCTGACAACTTGACGGCTTTGCGGACCGCATCGCCGCTCCAGCGCATCGCGATGCCGCATCGTCTGGCCGATGGGCCAACATTACAGGCGGTCTGGGCTGATTTCACCCCAGCGGTGCCGGTCAGTGCTGCCGGTGCGGCCTCTGCCGGGGTTGGCTTTCTGGCCGGGTGGGCCGGGCTGGCCGCAGCGCTTTCCGCCATTGCCGCGCCGCTGCGCCGCCTGATGCGGCGCAAGCCCGCACGCCCCCGGCGTGAACCGGGTCTGCGGGTCAACCCGCCGGTGGCGCGTCCGACATTGGTGGCCGAGGCGCCGCACCCGATGCCAAAACTTGCGGGCGTGCGCAGATGAGTCACGCCTTGATCGTCTGGGGCGGCTGGGATGGCCATGCGCCTGATATGGCCGCTGGGATTTTTCGCGATATGCTGACAAACGCGGGGATGAATGTGACGGTGACCGACAGCCTTGATTGTTTTGACGATGCCGCCGCACTGCGCGCGCTTGACTTGATTGTGCCGGTCTGGACTGATGGCACGCTGAGCCGTGAAGCCGCCACCAATGTGTCAGAGGCCGTGGCTCATGGCACCGGCATCGCGGGCTGTCACGGCGGCATGTGCGATGCGTTCCGGTCCAGCCCGCTGTGGCAATTCATGACCGGGGCGAACTGGGTGGCGCATCCGGGCGGCGACGGGGTGCGGTATCGGGTCAACATCACCTCTGATGATCCGCTGGTGGCGGGCATCGAGGATTTTGATGTCGAAAGTGAGCAATATTACCTGCATGTCGACCCCGCGAACCGGGTGCTGGCCACGACCCGGACCGATGCAGTCGACTGGTATCACAGCCCCAATGGCGCGGTGAATATGCCCGTGGTCTGGACCCGGACATGGGGGCTTGGCCGGGTCTATTACAATGCGCTCGGTCATCAACCCGATGTGATCGCCGCCGGCCCGGCCTATGAAATGCTGCGGCGGGGGATGCTGTGGGCGGCAGCGGGCAAGGCGCTCGCGGCGGGTGGTGACCTGACGCCATTGCAAACGCCCGGCAATCATTGGTGATCTTTGTGCCATTGCGCACAGCGCATTTCTCGACTGCCCCATAAACTCCGCCACAGGCCAGCGCCAAATTTGTCTGGGTGCTGCATATTGGAGGTTTGCCATGTCTACACTGGATGACGTCCCGCTCGCGACCCGTTTCAAGATGATGCAATTGTTCCGATCCGAAAACTATTGTTTCGCCACCTACGAAGACGGTCGTGCGCCCACGTTCTATTTCGCGTTTGGCGGGCTGAGCTGTCTGAACTCCGCCCGCTTGTGCGGTCGGATCAGGACCATGCATAACAGCGGTCCGTTGATCGACATCACGCAGTCGGAAAAGCGGCACATGTTCTATGATCAGGACGACACGCGCAATGCGGCTGGTCGCAGGGTCGCTGGCCCGCGCGTTGATACCTATGCCGCGCTGGGGCAGGCTCAAAGCCAGGCGGCGGTCGAAGCTGTTTTTGCGGCCAATCGATCCGTCCCGGAGGCGGGGGATTATCATCTTGAGTACAACACGACCCCCGCCCATGGACGGCAATGTTCGCGCCGTCATCCATCGGGTGGCCAGATCGTTCTGGACCCGGGCGTGACCACGGATACGATCGCCATCGGTATCGTCAACCGCATGCTGGCCCGTCTTTGTACGGTGGAGTTGGATCGTCATGCAGTGTTCATCAGCGTACCCACGCAACCCGCCCAAACACCGGCCACCGTTGCGCAATACCTCGCATCTGTTTGACGGATCGCCATATGCCTGCTTGACCATTGCCCCCACAGCCCCCAGTTTGCGCGCAAATCGCAACCCGGAGCAGTCATGGCATTGGTGAAACACACCGCCCCGTTTTCCAAATTCGAATGGATGATCGCCTGGCGTTATATCCGCGCCAAACGCGCAGAGGGCGGGGTCAGTGTGATGACCTGGATCAGCCTGATCGGGGTGACGCTTGCCGTATTCGCCTTGATCGCGACATTGGCCGTCCGGTCGGGGTTCCGCGCCGAGTTCATTGATACGATTGTCGGCGCCAACGCCCATGTGTCGGTCGTGCAGCCGCGCGAGGTGATTGCGGAATACGAAGACATGGCCGACCGGATCATGACTATAGACGGGGTTGAGAGCGTTGCCCCCCTGATCCGTGGCCAGTCCATGGCCGAAGGCAGCACCGGGCGGTTGGCGCTTGCCGATATCTATGGCATCCGGCTTGAGGATCTGAAAGCCTCTGACGCGATTGTTGAAAGCGAACGGACCATTGGCAATGTCGATGATCTGCCAAATGGGATCGCGCTTGGGTCAGCCTTGGCCGAAAATCTGGGGCTGACCATTGGTGACCGTCTGGTTATCACCACCCGCGCAGGCACCAACAGCCCGGCGGGCCGGTCATTGCGGCGCAATGCCTATGATGTGGTGTTCATCTTTTCCACGGGCCGTTACCAGATTGATCAGGTCCGCGCCTATCTGCCCTTTGACGTGGCTCAGCTGATCTTTAACCGCGACGGGGTGGTGGATGAGTTGGAAGTCCGATTGGACGATATCAACCAGTCCGAAGAGCTGAAACAGCCTATCGCCAATATCGCTGGTCCGGGCATCTGGGCCTATAGCTGGCAGGACAGGGTGGGCCGGTTCCTGCGCGCTCTGACGATCGAGGATAATGTGATGTTCATCATCCTGTCGATCCTTGTGCTGGTCGCCTCCATGAACATCATCAGCGGCCTGATCATGCTGGTAAAAAACAAGGGGCGCGATGTCGGTATCCTGCGCACGATGGGCCTGACCGAAGGGTCGATCCTGCGGATTTTCTTTATCTGCGGGGCGGGTATTGGGACCATTGGCACCTTCTTTGGCGTGGTACTGGGTTGTCTGTTTGCAATCTATGTCGACCAGATTTTCAGCCTTGTGAATTATGTGTCCGGCGGGGGCGTCTGGGATCCGTCGATCCGGGGGATTTACAATGTGCCCGCGGAATTGCATCTGTCTGACGTGATCAAGGCGATGTCGCTGTCGTTGGGCCTGTCATGGATCATCACCATTTTCCCGGCGCGCCGTGCGGCCCGGATGAACCCGGTTGAGGCGCTGCGCTATGAGTAATCCAACGCTGCAACTGGCGGGGCTGACCAAGGCCTATAATCACGGCAAGCCGAACGAAGTGCAGGTGCTGCAAGGTATCGATCTGGCTGTGCAGCCAGGTGAGATTGTAGCACTGGTGGCCCCATCGGGCGCAGGTAAATCAACGCTGCTGCATATCGCCGGGCTGCTGGATACGCCGGACCAAGGGACGGTGCAGATCGCGGGCGAGGATATGACCCGCCTGTCGGATCGCAGACGTACGGCGGTGCGCCGGGCCACCGTTGGGTTTATCTATCAATTTCACCATCTGCTGCCGGAATTCACGGCGCTGGAAAACATCGTGTTGCCACAACTGGCCAATGGCGTGGCCGACAAGGCCGCTGCCGACCGCGCCATGGCCTTGCTGGACCGGGTTGGTGTGGCCGAGCGCGCCGCGCATCGCCCTGCCGCCCTGTCGGGTGGCGAACAACAGCGGGTCGCATTTTGCCGGGCGCTGGCCAATGAACCGGCGCTTTTGTTGGCCGATGAACCGACAGGCAACCTTGACCCAGACACCTCGGACAGGGTCTTTGACACTTTAATGACGCTGGTCCGTGAAACGGGGCTTGCAGCGGTAATCGCGACCCACAACCTTGAACTTGCCGCGCGAATGGACCGACAAGTACGCCTTACGAGTGGCACATTGGAGACATCATGAAAGTAACGGTAACCCAGATTGAAGAACGCAGCTTTGACGCCCTGATGGCCCATGGCGCGGCTGCCCCGCAGGCCCGTTCCGTGGCGCGCGCCGTCGCCCGGGCAGAGGCGTTGGGCAATGTGATTTGCGGGCTTTATTATCTGGAAAGTTACTGCACGCAGTTACGTTCCGGTCGTGTCAAAGGTGATGTTGATCCTGTGGTCGGCAAGCCGCGGCCCGGTGCCGTTTTATCAGATGCGCAGTTTGGTTTTGCCCAATACGCGTTTGAAAAGGCACTGCCAGAGGCTATTAAAACGGCCCGGGAAAACGGGGTGGCGACGCTGGCCGTGGCGCATGCGCATACCTGCACGTCGCTGGGATATTTTACCGAACAGATTGCCGCCGAAGGGTTGATCGGGATCGGGTTTACCAATGCATCCCCGGTCGTGGCCCCGCCCGGCGGCAACAAGGCGGTGATCGGCACCAACCCGATTGCCATGACGGTGCCGGGGGATGGTAAACCGGCGCTGCATTTTGATTTCTCAACCTCTGCCGTGGCACTGGGCAAGATCACCATGGCAAAGGCGGCGGGCGAGGCGATCCCGCTGGGCTGGGCGGTTGACGTTGATGGCCAACCCACGACAGACCCGGAGGCCGCGTTGAAGGGCGCCCTGGTCAGTGCGGGCGGCTATAAGGGCTGGGGTTTCGGGCTGATGGCAGAACTGCTGGCCGCCGGCATGACCGGATCAGTGAATTCGTTGGATGTGAGTGGGCTGAAACTGCCCGATGGGCCGCCGCATGGGTTGGGCCAGTTCTATATCCTGGTGGACCCAGGCACCTATCACGCTGATTTTGCTGATCGTTTCGCGCGGATCGCTGATGCGGTGGCCGCGCAGGAAGGCGCGCGTATCCCTGGCGCTGACCGGCGGGAGATGACGGAAATTGACGTGCCGGATACGCTTTGGGATCAGGTGCTTACGCTTTCTGCGTGACAAAAACCCCCGCCGCCATCAGTGCAATCCCCGCCGCACGCGTCAGCGTCAGGGGTGACGCCTGCGCGGTGAACAGGCCGAAATGATCAATCGCTGCGGCAGAAATCAACTGCCCCAGCAGCACGAAAAACACCGCATTGCCAACACCCATGGTTGGCGCGATCCACGTGATGGACAGCACGTAGAAGGCAACCAACGTGCCCGCAAGAAACAGGTGTTTGGGGGCACTGGCAAGTTTGGACGCAGCGCCGGGATTGGTCAGCATCGCGACAATCGCCGCCGTCCCAAGGGCCACCACAAACAGCACCGTTGCGGCTACGGCGGGTGACCCGATATGCCGCCCAAGGGCTGCATTCAGCGCCGCCAGAACCGGTATCCCGACCCCCGCCGCCAGCATGATCAGAATGTGGTGTAACATGGCCGGTCCTTTGCGTTAGATCATGGTCGCCGGTCATAGTCTTTGCTAACGTTGGGAAAAACAAGGAGGCAGAGCATGCGGTATTTTGTGATTTTGGCAGCACTTGGCCTTGCGGCCTGTGTCGAGGAACCTGTTGACGGGCGCAGCGCCTATCAGGAAAGCTGCGCAGGCTGTCATGGGGACAGCGGGACCGGCGATGGGGCCGCAGCGGGTGGTCTTGCAACGGCCCCACCTGACCTGACGAAAATCGCTGCCCGCAATGGCGGCACCTTCCCCCGTGATCAGGTGATGAGCACCATTGACGGCCTGGATCGCGGCGCCCATTTCAGCCCGGCCATGCCGGAATTTGGGGCAGGTGATTTGGGGGATACGGTGATTGTGGAGAGTGATGGTTTGGGCACGCCGGTGCCGGAAAGGCTGTTGGCGCTGACCGATTATCTGGAAAGCATCCAGCGCTAAACATCCTGACAATCCCGTGAATACAAGGGATTGTGAGTTGGCGTTTGCGGTTTTTGGGCTAGGTCCTGCGATGTCTTATCCAAAGGATCTTTCGATGCGTTTACCGCTTGCCGCCACTCTCGCCCTTTCACTTGCCCTGCCTGCCGCTGCTGGGCCTGTCAGCTTTGCCAATGGCTGGCAGGAACAGCGGCTTTCGCTTTTTAGTTCAAACGATTACCGGTTTGGGAACACGCTGAGCATGGTCTCTGACGGATCGGTGTCCATCGCCTGGACCCGCGTCGGGCAGGGCGATTGGGGCAGCAAGGGCGCATCCTGGAGCTGGACAGTTGAGCAATCGGTGACGGCCACAAATCTTGCGCAGAAGGGCGGGGATGACCGCAATATCTCACTTTATTTCGTCTTTGTGCCAGAGAGTATCGCCCCCAGCTTGCAAGGCGCCAATATCCGCAGCCTGCTGGGAAATGACGATGTGCGGATCATGCAATATGCCTGGGGTGGCAACCATGCCCGGGGTCAGGTGATCCCGTCGCCTTACGGTCCTGCGGGGCAGGGAGTGACGATTGCCCTGCGGCAAGCGGGCACCGGGTCCCATAGCGAAGTGGTTGATTTGGCTGCAGATTATGCCCGCGCCTTTGGTGGCGCGCCCGGTGCGTTGGTCGGGCTGGCGGTGTCGGGTGACAGCGACGACACGGATGGCATGATCCGGGCGGCGATTGGCAATCTGACCCTGCGCTAGCGGTGTTTGACATGCATCAACGCCGCCGCTGAACCGGCACGCTAGGCTCCTGTTATCTTGATGATAGGAGGCGCCGATGCGCATCGCAGTTTTTGCCCTATTGATGGGCTTTGCCGGGCCCGCAATGGCGCAGGATGTCCAGCAGGGGGCGACGTTATACCAGTATTATTGCGCCACCTGCCACGGGGTTTCGGGCACCGGCAATGGGCCTATGTCGCCGTCATTGGTGGTGCGACCTGCCGATCTGACCACGCTAACCGCCCGGAATGATGCGGTTTTTCCGGTGACCCGTGTGGTGATGCGGATTGACGGGCGTGAGCCGCTGGTCAGCCATGGCAGCATGATGCCGGTTTATGGCGACTTCTTTGCCGGGACGGACGTGGCGACCAAGGCCGAGACCGGGCAACCGATCATGACATCCCAACCGATTGTGGACCTGCTGGGTTTTTTGCAGAGCATTCAGCAATAGGGCTCGCAACGTTCGGTGGGGGGTGCGTGCGGTGGTCTTGGTGTGATGTGCCGAATCATTGGTTAATGCCGTTGTTTTATGGAATTTGCGCGGTCGGCAAAGCGTCGGCGATACGTCGGCAAAACGTCGGACCCCAATGCGGGACATGGCGGAGTTAAAACGGCGCGCGGTGGAAAGGTGAATGTGCGGTTAATGATTGGATGACACCCGTTCCGGGCTTGACCCGGGACCTCGTAATTGAGGTGGAGGCCCCGGGTCAGGTCCGGGGCGGCGGAGCGGATGGTTCAGACGCGTGGGTTTCACCCACCCTACGAATTTGGCTCGTCGGTCCAATCCTCCCGCCCGGCTTGCCGGGCAGCGCCCGGACCTCCCCCCAGGGGAGGGCGCTTTTGCAGCGTTTCGGATTGCGCTGTCGTCAGCAGTGATGGCGATGTCCCGCGAAGCGGACCCGTCGGTGCGCCCACCCCGAGGTCCGGGCGCTGCCCTTGGGTGGGATTTGGTGGTGATCTAGGGTGCGCGTTTATGCGCACCATTGTGCCGGGTCGGTTGCGGGATTGGTGCGCATAAACGCGCACCCTACGGCTTGCTAGCGTTTATCTGTTTTCGATTGAAGCGTCAGTGCCAGATAGAAACAAAGAGCCAAGTTTACCACCGGCAAAGCGGTCAAAAGTGCGAAGTGTTTAGAGTAGCCCATTCCATACAATCGCCGAGCAGCCGATCCGGCCAAAAACACATAGCAACCTACCAAGAGAATGACTTGAGCGGCATTTAGAACGAGCCACACTATTTCGCTCATAGCGACCTCGGCTACCGTGACCCGAAATGTTAACTGGACCACGCATGCCAGGGCAAAGATTGCTATGCATCGATTTTGGAAAGTAACTCTGAGTAATTGATGGTCGGTTTTCGATCCATAAACTCCCAATGGTACAAAAGGCAAAGAAAGAACAGGCGCAATTACAAAGATCGTCACCAATGAAAGAAAGATCATGTAGAGATCAATCATCTACCAAACCTGAGGCTAATTGAACTCTCTTACACATCCAACTCCTCCACGAACCGTGCGTTTTCCTGAATATACTGGAACCGTAGTTCCGGCTTTTTCCCCATCAGCCGCTCGACCAGATCGGCGGTGTCCCCCGGCTCATCATCATGCACGGTCACGCGGATCAGTTTGCGCGTCGCCGGGTCCATTGTTGTCTCTTTGAGGTCCTTGGCGTCCATTTCGCCAAGCCCTTTGAACCGTTGCACGTCGATTTTGCCTTTGCCGCCAAGACCTTTGGCCAGCACAGCCTCTTTTTCGGCGTCGTCGGCGACGTAGACCCGCCGCGCCCCTTGTGTCAGCTTATAGAGCGGTGGGCAGGCCAGATACAGGTGGCCCTGGTCGATCAGGGGCCGCATTTGGGTGAAGAAGAAGGTCATCAGGAGCGAGGCGATATGGGCGCCGTCCACATCCGCGTCGGTCATGATGATGATCTTGTCATAGCGCAGGTCATCGACGTTGAACTTGGTGCCCATGCCGACGCCAAGTGCTTCGCAGAGGTCGTTGATCTCGGCGTTGGTGGTGAGTTTGGATGAGGCGGCGCCCAGCACGTTGAGGATCTTGCCCTTGAGCGGCAGCAGCGCCTGATTGACCCGGTTCCGCGCGCCCTTGCCGGAGCCGCCCGCGCTGTCGCCCTCGACGATGAACAACTCGGTCCCCGCCCGGTCCTTGGAGGTGCAATCGGTTAGCTTGCCGGGTAACCGTAGCTTCTTGGTTGCGGATTTACGGGCGGTTTCCTTTTCCTGCTTGCGGCGCAGCCGTTCCTCAGCCCGGAGCACAAGGAAATCCAGGATCGCGCCTGCGGATTTCGTGTCATTGGCCAGCCAGTTGTCGAAATGGTCGCGCACCGCGCCTTCGGTCATTTTGGCGGCGGCTTCGGTTGAGAGCCGGTCCTTGGTCTGGCCCACGAAGGCCGGGTCGCGGATAAAGCAGGACACCAGCGCGCAGCCGCCTGACATCAGATCGTCACGGGTGATTTGCGCGGCTTTTTTGTTGCCGGACAATTCCCCATAGCCTTTGATCCCCTTGAGGATCGCGGCCCAGAAGCCCGTGACATGCGTGCCGCCCTCGGGCGTGGGCACGGTGTTGCAGTAGGACTGGATGAAGCCGTCGCGCACGGGCGTCCAGTTGATCGCCCATTCGACCTTGCCCGGCTCGCCAAATTTTTCGTTGAAATCAACACTGCCCGCGAAGGGTTTATCAGCATAGGTGGTCGCCGTGCCCAGCGTTTCCTTGAGGTAGTCGGAGAGACCGCCGGGGAAGTGGAATGTCGCCTCTGTCGGGGTTTCGCCATCGTCGATTTCGGATTTCCAGCGGATTTCGACGCCAGAGAAGAGGTAGGCCTTGGACCGGATGGATTTGAACAGCCGGGCGGGTTTGAATTTGTGATGCCCGAAGATTTCTGCATCCGCGTGGAAGGTGACGGTGGTGCCGCGTCGGTTCTGGGTGGTGCCGATTTTTTCAAGTTTGGTCAACGGGACGCCGCGCGAGTAGCGCTGTTCGTATAGTTCCTTGTTGCGGGCGACCTGCACGACAAGGCTGTCAGAAAGAGCATTCACTACGGTGGCGCCCACACCATGCAATCCGCCGGAAGTTTGGTACGCCTTACCCGAAAACTTGCCGCCGGCATGGAGTTCGGTGAAGATCACTTCAAGCGCGCTTTTCTTGGGGAACTTGGGGTGCGGATCAATGGGGATGCCGCGCCCGTTATCCTTGATCGTGACGGAATGGTCGGCGAGCAATTCGACTTCAATTCGGCTCGCGTAGCCCGCGACGGCCTCATCCATCGAGTTATCCAGCACCTCAGCCACAAGGTGATGCAACGCGCGTTCATCGGTCCCGCCGATATACATGCCGGGCCGCATGCGGACCGCCTCCATGCTCTCG
This sequence comes from uncultured Paracoccaceae bacterium, assembly GCA_947500055.1. Taxonomy (GTDB): domain Bacteria; phylum Pseudomonadota; class Alphaproteobacteria; order Rhodobacterales; family Rhodobacteraceae; genus Yoonia. The sequence goes on along the minus strand of CANMQO010000008.1, from coordinate 22,423 downwards.
AGCGCTTCGATGCTATCGGCGTTATAGTCGTCGGGGCTGCGCCCGGAGAGGAGATCATTGGCCATGGGTGCTGCTCTGTTCTTTGGTTTTGGTCATGATATGGCAGCGCGTCCTTGGTGGGAAGCGGTGAATTGGCCGGATCGGTGATGCCGGGCCTGATTAGGCTGGGTCAAATCATTTGTTCCAGAGAGCCTGCTTTACCTGTTTGATGTTTGCCCGCAAAGATGGATTTGGGCCGGGCCGGTCGTTGGATTTGATGCGCTGTGGACGCGAAGGGGTTTTGCGATGAAGGATGCAGTGGAGGCGCTTTTGCAGAATGTCTCTGTCCCGTTTGAGCAGGCGCGGGCGATGCCGCCTTCGGTTTACACCTCTGAGGCGTTTCTGGAACGAGAGTTGCGCGATATCTTTGCCAAGGATTGGTTTTGTGTTGGGCGCGCATCGGCCCTTGCCGCGCCGGGGGATTACGTGACGCTGGATCTGGCCGGTCAGCCGATCATCGTGCTGCGCGATGCGGCTGGTGCGCTGAAGGCGATGTCGAATGTGTGCCGCCACCGGATGTCGACCCTGCTGGAAGGGCGGGGCAATACCCGCAGCATCGTATGCCCCTATCATGCATGGACCTATAATCTGGATGGGTCATTGCGCGGGGCGCCTGCGATGACCCGGAATGCCGCGTTTTGCAAATCGGATTACCAGCTTCCCGAAATACGTTGCGAGGAATGGCTGGGCTGGGTTTTTGTCACCCTCAACCCCGATGCCCCCATGGTTGCTGACCGGTTGTCGAAAGTTGCTGATCTGGTTGGTGACTACGACATGACGAATTACACGGAAACATTTTTCGAGACCCATATCTGGGACACCAACTGGAAAGTGCTGGCCGAGAACTTCATGGAAAGCTATCACTTGCCCGTTTGCCATGCGGGCACAATTGGCGGTTTGTCGAAGCTGGAGGACATGGTGTGCCCGCCGGGCGAGGAGGCGTTCAATTTCCACACCATCCTGAAAGATGACAGCCTGCGGATTGCCATGGCCCATCCCAGTAACACGCGGATGCAGGGCGAGCGGCGGCGCACGACCTTCTTGCTGGCGATCTATCCCAGTCTGCTGATCACGCTGACACCCGGTTATTTCTGGTATCTGACCCTGCATCCCCACGGTGTCGGACAGGTGCGTATCGGGTTTGGCGGGGGCATGTCGGATGATTATGCCGGTGACGCCGATGCGCAGGCCAATTTTGTCGCTCTCAAGACATTGCTGGACGCGGTGAATGTCGAGGACAAGGGCTGCACCGAGAAGGTTTATCGCGGATTGTCGTCACAGGCTGCCGAACCGGGCCATTTGTCGCATTTGGAACGGCCAAACTATGATTTTGCCCATTACATAAACGCACGCATCCAAAGTGCCCAATAAAAGGCTTGTCGCCGTGGCCCATGAACGTATTCGCAAATTCAACACCAAGGACACCTATCCCGAACAGAACCTGGATAATGATCTATGTCAGGCGGTGGTCACGACCGGTGGCAAGACTGTTTATCTGCGCGGTCAATGTCCGCAGAATCTGGATGATGCCAGAAACATCGATAGCCATGATCCGGTCGAGCAGACCCATAAGGTGATGCAGAATATCAAGCAACTGATCGAAGAGGCCGGTGGCGAGATGGCGCATCTGGTCAAGATCGTTGTCTATATCACTGATGTGCGCCATCGCGAGGCCGTCTATCGCACGATCGGCACCTATATCAAAGGCGTGCATCCGGTTTCCACCGGGTTGGTTGTTCAGGCACTGGCCCGCCCGGAATGGCTGGTGGAAATCGACGGCACCGCGGTGATCCCGACATGACGTTTTCGCTGGTCGCCCGCTGCGCCGAGACAGGGATGTTCGGGGTTGCTGTGGCCTCGTCCTCTCCGGCTGTTGCGGCCCGCTGTGCCTATACCCGCGCCGGTGTCGGCGCGGTCGCCAGTCAGAATATCACCGATCCCCGGCTTGGCCCTTTTGCGCTGGATCTGATGCAAGGTGGCATGACAGCGGCGGAGGCGGTCGCGGGTGTGCGTGATCAGGGCCAGTTCATCGCCTATCGGCAGGTACTGGCGATTGATGCAAAGGGTCGCACGGCGATCCATGCGGGGTCAAAATCGCTGGGTATCTGGACGGATGCGTCTGGCCCGGATGTGCTGGCGGCGGGTAATCTTTTGGCGAATGAACGGGTTCCGCAGGCGATTGTTGATGGCTTCGCGGGAGGCGGGGGCCATTTGGGTGACCGGCTGATTGCCGCGATGCGCGCCGGCCTGGCCGCCGGAGGAGAGGCCGGGCCGGTGCATTCGGCAGGAATGCAGATCTGCGACAAGGTCGTATGGCCGGTTGCCGATCTGCGCTGCGACTGGACCGAGGATTGCCCGATTGAGGCCGTCGCACGGGCCTGGGAGGTCTACAAACCGCAACTTGACGCCTATGTGCAACGCGCGCTCGATCCGCGCGACGCCCCAACATATGGAGTGCCGGGTGATGAATGATCTGTCGCCAACCATGAATTCGCTGGCCGACCTGCGCCATGAACTGGCCGATTGTGCGGCCGCCCCTGCGGATGCGCCGCGTTGCCTTTCGGGCCGGTGTTACACAGATGCGGGCCTGTTTGCCCATGAATGCGCGACAGTGCTGCGGCAGGGCTGGCATTGTGTGGGCCGCGCGGATGAGCTGACGGACCAAGGTGATTATCTGACGCTGAACCTTTTGGGCGAACCCCTGATCATCGTGCGCGACGGGGCAGACATCAGGGCCTTGTCAAATGTCTGTCGTCATCGCGGCATGCCCCTTGCCGAAGGGAGCGGCAATGCAAACCGGTTTGTGTGTCGCTATCACGCCTGGACCTATGGCACCGATGGTGCGCTCTTGCGTGCGCCCCGGATGAACAATGCCGGGTTTGACCCCAAGAATTGCAGGCTGGGCCAGTTTCATTGCCTGCAGCGTTTTGGGTTTGTCTATGTAAGCCTTGCCGACACCCCACCTGACATTGATGCGGAGCTGACCGGTCTGGATGATCTTATTGGCAAGTATCAGCCCGATGCCTATCGCATTGTCCATACCGCGAGCGAGACCTGGCAGTGCAACTGGAAGGCGCTGGTTGAGAATTTCATGGAAGGCTATCACCTGTCCGTCGTGCATCCGCAAACCCTGCATGGCTACACCCCAACCGGGCTAAGTCGCAAAGGTCCCAGCGGCGCAGGCTTTACCAGCTATTTCGCCAATTATCCTGAGAATATTCCCGAAAGGGGCGAGGGCGCGCCGGGGCTGGATCATGAGGCCAAGCACCGCTCAACATTGTTTGCCGCCTTCCCCTGTCAGGTGGTCAGCGTTGCCGCGTCGTTGTTGGTTTCGCTGTCGATCCGTCCGCTGACCCCGACCTCAATCGAGGTGCGCTGGACCATGTCGGTTTATGGTGATGCGCTGGATGGCGACACGATTGATCAGCGCATCGCCCTTTGGGAGGATGTCAATCGCGAGGATCGCGAGAAGCTGGAAGCGATGCAAACTGCCCTGCGGTCGGTGCATGCCACGGGCGGCCCGCTGGCGGGCGTCGATTATGAGGGCACGGTGCATGACTTTCTTTTGTGGCTTGCCCGACAGGATGCGATGATACCCTGATCTGCGCATAAGCGCTTGAATTGCGCCAAAAGGCGCGCATTGTGATCCAATGGCATTGCGGTTCACATTCAGGCAGTTGGAGTATCTTGTCGCCGTTGGCGAGGAGGGCACGATTGCCAGGGCCGCGCAACGGTTGAATGTGTCGTCCCCGTCGATTTCGACCGCGATCAACCAGTTGGAGGGGCATTTTGGTATTCAGCTATTTGCCCGCCATCATGCACAAGGCCTGTCGCTGACGCCGGGGGGCAGGCGGGTTTTTAATGCGGCGAAGCGCATATTGGGTGATGCCGCGGCGCTGAATGATCTGGCCAGTGATATCATGGAACGTCCGCATGGTCCGATTTCCATTGGTGCCCTGTCGACCATTGCGCCCTTGTTCAGCGCCCGCTTTCGCCGTTCGTTCGAGAAGGTCTGCCCTGATGCGCAGGTCAGTTTGCACGCGGGTGATCAGGTGGCGCTGTTTCGGATGCTGGGCCGTGCGGAAATTGATGTGGCGATCACCTATGACATGCAGATCCCCGCGGATATCCATTTTGAGGCGCTGATTGCACTTGCCCCGCATGTGATGCTGCCAGCGGATCACCCGCTGGCCGGGCAGAGCGAGATATCGTTGAAGGCGCTGGAGGCCGCACCGATGGTGCTGCTTGATCTGCCGCTGAGCCGCGATTATTTCCTGTCGACCCTTCAGATGGCGCATGTCCGCCCCAATATCGCAGAGCGCACGGCGGATCTGTCGGTTGTGCGGTCCCTTGTCGCCAACGGCTTTGGTTATTCGCTGATCAATATCGGGGCGGAAAACACCCGCGCCCCCGATGGGCTCGAACTGGCGATTATTCCGGTTGCGGATGCGGTCAAGCCCGTGACCCTTGGTCTGGCCACGAAGCAGACGATCCAGAAATCAGCCATTGTGGCCGCGTTTTTTGATCATGTCCGTGAAGAGATACGCGCCAATGGCGTCGTCCGGACCTGACCGGGGGTCAGAGGCCGGTTTCCAATCGTTGCAGCAGCCCGTCCAACATCGCATCGCAGGCTGAAAGCTGGGCTGTGCTGATGAATTCGTCGGGCTTGTGCCCCTGTTCCATCGATCCCGGCCCGCAGACAACCGTTGGCACGCCCAGCCGGTCCGAGAACAAACCGCCTTCGGTGCCAAAGGCCACTTTGATCGTCGCATTGGCCCCGCTGAGCGATTTGACCAGATGCGTCACGGCACCGTCCGGATCGGTGCCAAGCGGCGGGTAGCTGTTGGTGATGTCGATGGTGATGTCGGCCTCTGGGAAGCGTTCGCGCAAGGTGCCGAGATAAGCATCGCGCCGGGTCTTTATCAGGGCCAGAATGGCCGGCGGGTCATCATTTGTCAGGTTACGTATCTCAAACTCAAAGCTGGCTTCATGGGGGACGATGTTCAGCGCCACCCCGCCCTTGATATTGCCCGCATGCAGGGTGGTGTAGGGGATGTCATAATCGGTATCCCGCGCGCCGTTTTCAGCGATCTGCGACTGGATGTCCCGAATGGCGCCGATCATGTCGCAGGCCATGTGGATGGCGTTCAGCGCGTTTGGTGCAAGGGCAGAGTGCCCCGCGCGTCCCTTGGTCACCACCCGCGCGGCGGTTTTGCCCTTGTGGCCTGTGGCGACCTGCATCCCGGTCGGCTCTCCCACGATGCAGAATTGCGGGCGGAAGGGCGCATCTGCCAGCATGTCGATCAGCGAACGCACCCCGACGCAGCCGATTTCCTCGTCATAGGAGAGGGCAAGGTGCAATGGCGTTGCCAAGTCCATCCGCGATGCCTTGCGTGCGGCGGATAACGCGCAGGCGACGAAGCCTTTCATGTCGGCCGTGCCCCGCCCGTAAAGCAGGTTGTCGCGTTCGGTCAGCGCGAAAGGTGGCACCGTCCAGTCCTGCCCGGTCACCGGGACAACATCCGTATGCCCCGATAACAGGACGCCGGGCCGGTCCTGCGGGCCGATTGTGGCGTAAAGATTGGCTTTTTGTCCGGTTGCGTCCTTGATCAGTGTCACCTGTGCGCCCGCATCCTGCAAAAGATCAGCGCAATAGGTGATCAATGCCAGATTGGAATCCGCACTGATTGTTGGAAATGCGATGAGATCGCGCAGTAACGTTTCCGTCTGCATCAGATGGCAACATCGCGTTGGTGTGTACTGGCGATGTGATCCGCCAGATAAGCCGCATCAACCCAGACCCCCCAGATGAAAGAGGAGCCGCGCATCGACAACCATGGCAGGCCAAGGAAATAGATGCCGGGTTCCGATGAAACACCGCGCATATGTTGCGGTTTGCCATTGGCGTCAAAGGCATCGACCTTGAGCCAGCCAAAATCCTGGGTGAACCCGGTGGCCCAGATGATCGTCGTTACCCCGGCCTTGGCCAAATCCAAACTCGCAATCGGGTTTGTCACGCAATCGGGATCAGGTCCAATCTGGCGCGCCTGTGGTTCGCGCGGCAGATCAAGCCCTTCGCGGGCCACATAGGCGTCAGCCTCGTCCAGAATGGACAGGTAGTTGGCATCGCCCTCTGCGATGTTGCGGCCCAGATCATTGGCAAAGGTCAGCACGCCATTGGCGTAGCTTTCCGTCATACCGACCAGCGACATGCCATTGGTCGCAAAGCGCCTGAAGTCGACGGTTTGCCCGCCATTGGCCCCGCTGACCGCAATGGTGACATGCTCCGCCCCCGCGGGTGGCCGTTTCATTTCCCATTTTCCAAGCACCCCCAGCCACCAGACGAAATCATGCCCCCGGTAGCTGCGCGGGGGCCGGTCATGCGGCCCGACGGATAAATAGACACGCCGCCCGCTGGCGAGCAGTTCCTCGGCGATTTGGGCGCCTGATGAACCGGCCCCGACCACAAGCACCGCCCCATCGGCCAACTGTTCAGGATTGCGATAGGCGGTGGAGTGCATCTGCGTCAGTGCGGGCTGTGCCGGAACAAGCGGTGGAATGGCGGGGTGTTGAAACGGGCCGGTTGCGGCCACAACGTTGCGCGCGTGGATTGGCCCATGGGATGTCTGGACGGCAAATCCCGAACCATCGCGGTGCTTTTCGACTGATTTTACATCGACGCCGCATCGGACGGGCACGTTCATTTTGTCGGCGAATGTTTCGAAATAAGCGGCCATGTCTGTCTTGGAGGCAAAATCATCCGGCGCCACATCGGCGATTTCCAGACTGGGAAACCGGTCGTGCCAGGCAGGCCCGTTGGCAACAAGGGAATCCCAGCGTTCGCTGCGCCAGCGTTCCGCGATCCGGTGCCGTTCCAACACGAGATGTTCGATCCCCAGTTTGCTGAGGTGTTCGCTCATCGCCAATCCGGCCTGTCCGCCCCCGACAATGAGCGTGTCCACTGTCTCAATCGGCATGGCGCGTTCCCTTGGCAATTCATCTGTTTCCAATGGAACCTTAGCGAAGCGGCAGTGCGCCTGAAACATCGCAATTACTAATCAGTGGTTGGGTAAATGCTAATGGGTGAAAGCACGTGGAAACCCTGTATTTGTTGCGTTTCGGTGTTGGGAACGTTGGCGTGTCGCCCAGTTGAGTTCCTTGGTTTTTATGGCTTTTTTCGCCCCGGATTTGCCAAAACACACCTTTTGCGTGAAAGTGGGAGATCATATGCAATGATTTGGTCGCTTTTGAGGGGGCGCTCATTGCTGATGACACAAGTTCGAAAGGGACCAATATGACGAATTCAGTCTTAGTCGCGGTAGACGGCAGTGATGGCGGCAAGCGGGCGCTTCAATACGCGTCCGAACGGGCCAAAATCGGGGGTGCAAAGCTTATCGTGACATATGTGATCGAGTGGTCGCCCTACTCGTTCAACACGCCCGAGGAAAACGCCGAGCGCCATCAGCGCCGCGAGCAGGAAATCGAACGTGCAACAACGGGCGTCGTGACACCCGCAGCGAAACTGTTGGAGGATGCGGGTATCGCACATGAAACGGTTGTGCGTCACGGGCCACCTGCCGAGACATTGATCAAGCTCGCCGAGCAACATGGCGTGCAGCAGATTGTCATCGGACGGCGCGGACAGTCGGGGATCAAGAACCTGCTGTTTGGCAGTGTTGCGGGTAATCTGGTGCAAACCTCGCCTGTTCCGGTGGTTGTTGTGCCCTGATGGGGGACAGAACACGCGAAGACGTAAGGGGCTGCCTTACACAAGAAAGGACATAAGATGATGCGACTTTTTGTTACGCTGATGGCGTTTTTTCTTTCCTCCATGCCTGCTCATGCGGGTTTTGATGAAACCATCAATGAAATCACGGCACCGATCGCGACGGCCGTGGGTAATTTTGTCTTCTACAAAATTCCGGTTCTTGGTGCCCAGCTTCCGCTTGTGGTGTTGTGGCTGGTGATTGGTGCGGTGTTCTTTACCTTTTATATGGGGTTCGTGAACATCCGCGGTTTCAAACACGCGATTGAGCTGGTGCGGGGCGATTATGCTGATCCGGATAGCCCCGGTGAGGTGTCCCATTTCCAGGCCCTTGCCACGGCGGTTTCGGGCACTGTGGGCATTGGTAATATTGGTGGTGTCGCGGTTGCGGTTACCATCGGTGGGGCCGGTGCGACCTTCTGGCTGATCGTTGCCGGATTCCTGGGCATGTCGACCAAGTTTGTCGAATGTACGCTGGGCGTCAAATACCGGCAGGAAAACCCGGACGGTTCCGTTTCAGGTGGTCCGATGTATTACATGCGCAAGGGCTTTGAAGAGCGTGGCATGGCGGGCTTTGGCAAGTTCATGGGCACGTTCTATGCCATCGGTATCTTTATCGGCGCGCTGGGCATCGGCAATATGTTCCAGTCCAATCAGGCCTATGTGCAGTTGAACACGGTTGCCGGTGGGGCGCTTGACGGTCTGGGCTGGCTGGTTGGCCTGATCCTTGCCGCTGTCGTCTTTGCGGTGATCATTGGTGGTATCAAATCCATCGCCCGTGTGACCGAAAAGATCGTGCCGTTCATGGCGATCTTCTACTGTGTCTTTGCAATCATCGTGATCCTGATGAACTTTGCATCCATCCCTGCGGCCATTGGCAATATCTTTGCCGGTGCATTCACCGGTGCCGGTGTGCAGGGTGGCGCGATTGGTGCGTTGATCATCGGCTTTCAGCGGGCTGTTTTCTCGAACGAGGCCGGGATTGGTTCAGCGTCGATTGCGCATGCTGCGGTACGTACCCCTGAACCGGTGACCGAGGGCTATGTCTCCCTGCTTGAGCCATTCATCGATACCATTGTGATCTGTACGATCACGGCGCTGGTGATTGGCACAAGTCAGGTGGCTGACCCCAACTTTGCCGGGGATGCCACAGGCGTTGCCATGACATCAGCCGCATTCGAACGTCAGATCAGCTGGTTCCCATTGCCCCTGGCCTTTGGTGCGTTGCTTTTCGCCTTCTCGACCATGATCTCCTGGTCTTACTATGGGCTGAAAGGCTGGACCTACCTGTTTGGAGAGGGCCACATGGGTCAGACCATCTACAAGCTGATGTTCTGCGCCTTTGTGGCGCTGGGTTGTATGGTGCAACTGGGGCCAATTCTGGATATTTCGGATGCGCTGGTCTTCCTGATCTGTGTGCCGAACATTCTGGGCCTCTACTTCCTTGCGCCTATCGTGCGACGTGAGATGAAGAGCTATATGGCGCGTCTGGCTAGTGGCGAGATCAAGAAATACAGCCACTAAGGCGTTTGCCTGAACACCATTGAGACTGAAACAGCGCTGCCTTCGGGTGGCGCTGTTTTGCTTTTAACGCATCCAGAAACCGGCGGATTTGATCTTGTTGCGCAGTGCTTTTTCCTTGCGCGGCAGGTTGTTCTGATCAAAGAGCGCGCGCACCTTATGTCCGCGCTTTTGGTAGATCATCCGCTTGAACGGGTCATATTGCTTGAGCCACTTCTTGATCTTGTTTGGCGCTGCGATCTTTTCCAGCGCGGCGATGTTGCTGTCGCTTTCGCGGGCATAGAACAGCGGCAGGACCCGGTAATGACAGGTGATATCTCCATCAAGCCCCGCCAGTTCCGGCCCCGGTCGCCCGCCGCCCAAAGCGTGGATCACCAAGGGCAGAACCACCTGATCAAGCCAGGGATCAAGCGGCTGAATGACCAGTTCTGGCGGCGGGTCGTCGCGGACGGAAACGGCATATTCGGTAAAGAGCCTGCCGAATGCGGCGGGGTCGGCCCCATAGAACCAGCCCGCATTGAAATAAAGGTAGCGTTCCCAGTATTCGTCCGGTTGGCTTTGATCCAGTGAGCTTTCGAAATCCAGCCCGAACCGGTCATAGAGCGATTTCCAGATCGCGGTGTAGCCCGGCCAGTAGAGTTCTTCGACCGGCCAGGTGCCGCTGCGCTGCATCGATGCGGCGGGGCGGGCAAAATCGAAGGGCAGGCGGCTCAGATCGCCAGTCACCAATGTATCAGTGTCAAAAAAGACAAAGGGTTCCCCGGCGGGCAGCACGCCGAGCGCTTCGATTTTGTTGCCATGTGGATAGGATTGGCCGAAATGCGTCGATGCAAACGGAAGAATCTCTGCCCCGTTTTCGATGAGCACATCCTTGATTGCATCGGACATGCGTGGATCATTGTCCCACAATGGCCCCGGCTGCGGTTCAGCGACGATCAGACGGCCGGAAAAGCCCGGCGCATTCTCGCGCAGTGATGCGACAAATAACAGCGCCTCGTATTGCAAACGGCCATTCTGCCCGACAATCAGAATGTTGAACGGCTGCGCTGTCCCATTGGCCATGTTGCTTTTGTCCTGTGGTGTCCTATCTTGGTCTAGCGTCGGGCCGGGTATGAGACAACCACGGATCGGCCAAGCAGCGCGCTGCGGCGCCCCTTTGTGGAAATGGTGACCTATTGCAGAAACCGGCCAGCGAGGATTTTGATTTTCAGGCGATTTTTGCGCTGACATCAGCACCACATGCAATCCTGAATGCAGAGTTCAGGGTACTTTTTGCCAATGACGCCTATTGCGAAAAAGTCGGACAGGCGCGGGACGATTTGGTTGGTCGCGATATCCTTGCGCTGTTTCCGGGAAGTGATACGCGGCAGGCTGAGGTCATTGCAATCTTTCAACAGGCCCTTGCTGGCCATGCGGCGCATCTGCCTGAACTGCACTACCCAATCGGTGATCCTGCCATTCCTGCCGCACTGGTCAGTGATAGATGGTGGTATCTTGATTGTGTGCCGCTGCCAAACCATCCCACGCATGGTCCTCTTATTCTTGTACGGCTGGAAGACATCACCAAGCAGATCAATGCCCGGTCGCGGCGTGATGAATTTGCTGCCGAATTGCAGCACAGGATCGGTAATGTGCTGACCCTTGTGCAGATTATCGCGCGCAAGACGGCGCAATCATCGAGCCATCTTGATGGTTTCCTGCGGGCTTATGAAAACAGGATCAGAGCGTTGGGCAAGACCCATGCGTTCTTGTCGGGGGCAAATTGGGACGGCATGACCGTTCGTCAAATCATTGAGCAGCAAATCCTTGCCGAGAATCTGGACCGGGTCGATGCCATCCGGATCGTCGGACCGGATTGGCGGTTATCGGTACTGCATGCGCAAACCTTTGCGATGGCTGTGCATGAGCTGATTTCAAATGCGGCGGCCTTTGGTGCGTTGTCCGTGCCCGATGGAGAGGTATTGGTCAGCTGGGACGCGCCGCGCGACGGCAGTTACAATTTCGTCTGGAAAGAAAGCGGGCTGACAGGTCTGACCTCGCCCACAAAGGCAGGTTTTGGCACGCAAATGATCAACCGTCTGCTGCCTGGTCAGTTGGGCGGCAAGGCCATATCGACATTTGAGCCGACCGGGTTTCACTATATGCTTATCGTACCCGAAGGTGTGGCAGTGCCGGTTGGGCAACCTGCGCCAGAATAGAATACTCAAGACTGTCCTGCGAGCTTGCCCTGACCTCAGGGCAACCCCAGCGCCCGCTTTTTATCGGCGGCCCATTTCATGATCGTCAGATCAAAGGTCAGCGCCATCAGGGATACACAAATCCCCAGTACGAAGTTCTTGCCTAGATCTGTTCCGGCCAGCGTGCGTTGCAACTCCTGACCAAGGTCCTGGGTTCCGATAAACGCCGCGATGATAACCATGAAGAAGGCAAACATAATCGCCTGATTGAAACCCACCGCCATGGTTGGCAGCGCCAGAGGCAATTGCACGTTCCACAGTTTTTGCATGCGGGTTGCCCCGGACATATCCGCCGCCTCGGTCATTTCCTCGGGCACGGTCCGCAGCCCTTCGATCGTGTAGCGTGTTAGTGGCACCATGGCGAAGATCAGGATCGAAAAGATCACAGCGATATCGGTGATCCCAAAGAGCATGATGGCCGGGATCAGATAGACGAAGCTGGGGAAGGTCTGGGCGGTATCACAAATGAGCAGGACCCGTGTCGCCCATTTCTTGGAGCGCGCTGCAATGATACCAATGGGCAGGCCGATCAACGCGGCCAGCGTCACCGCCGAAATAACAGAGTAAAGCGTGATTACCGCCCGGTCCCACCAGCCCGACAGGGCGACCAGTGAAAAGAAGATCAGCGCAAGGATCGCCTGTTTGCGACCGGCAAGCGCCAGCGCGAAGGCCGCAACCAGCAGGATAAAGGCCGGTGTGGGGATCGACAGCAGGAAGTTTCGGAATGGGATCAACACTTGCACATTCAGGAAGGCGCGCAGGAACCCGGTTGTCGCCTTGACCCATTCGATGTTCAGGAAAGCCTTGATCAGGTTGTCCAGTTCCTTGCCTTGGCTAAAGTCCTGACCGCGGCCAACTTCTGCAAAGAACGGCACGACAAGCGAGATCAGGGTGAACGCAACAAAAGCCGCAATCCCGATCAGCAGCATTTTGTGCCGCTGCCAGAACACCGTGCCTTTTTCAAAATGTTCCGGCTGTTTGACGACCCATGCCTTTGACATCCGGTCCAGCATCACGGCCAACAGAACGATTGTCACGCCGATCTCGAACGAGCGGCCCAGTTTGAAACTGCCCATCATGGCCAGCAGCTTGGCCCCAAGGCCGGGCATCCCGATAAAGGCCGTCAGAACGACCATGGCGAGCGACAGCATGATCACCTGATTGACCCCGACGAGAATCTCGGTCCGTGCGGAGGGCAGGTAGACATGCCGCAGCATCTGGAACTTTGTGCAGCCGCTCATCTTGCCCGCCTCGACGACTTCGGGTGACACTTTTTGCAGGCCAAGCGTTGTCATCAGGATCATCGGCGGGATCGCATAGATCGTCGTGGCCACCGCACCCGCCGTTGGGCCAACCTTGAAGAAGATAACAGCCGGCAGCAGGTAGGTAAAAAACGGGAGTGTTTGCAGAACTGACAGGATTGGCTTGATGGCCCGGTCGAACCATGCGTATTTCCACGCCGCGATCCCCATGGACAGGCCGATGACAAAGGCCAGCGGCGCCGCAATGGCAAGGACTGAAATCGTCTGCATGGCGATGTCCCATTGCCCGATCAAGGCGGTCCAGACCATTGTGCCGCCACCCAGGACCGCCAGCCGCCAACCGCCGAGATAGTAGCCCACAATCGCTGCAATGGCGGCAAGCGCCGTCCAGGGGATCGGCCCGACAAAGGGCCAGCGGCGCTTGCCAAAGAAGATATTGCCGGACGCATCCAGCAACCATTGCAACCCTTCGGTCAGGAAACGTGTCAGGGCCAGCAGCCCCAGATCATCCTTGACGAAATTGAAGAGCGCATCCAGCCAACCGGCAAAGTTTGGAATGATCGTTTCGGGCAGGCGGTGCAGCCAGCCGGGCAGCAGACCGGTATATTGCAGGATAGTCAGAAAGACCGCGACACCAACAAAGGCGAGCGCGAATTGGCCATTGGTCCAGGCCACGCGCTCTGCCGGTAAGGATGTTGTCTCGGTTGTCATGCCTCCGCCCCAAGCAGGATGTCGAGCGCGGCCTTGCGTGGCATGGCGCCGATGAGGGTGGCGTCACGCTGAACGGGGATCATGCTGCGGCTGTCATTGACCAAAAGGCGTGCCATGTCATGCACGGTTGCCCCGGCATCAACCGGGTCACCTTCCCCCGTGGCACCAGCATCGGCCAGCACACCCGCATGCACGACGCGGGCCTTGTCGATATCTTCCGTAAATTTGCGGACATATTCGGTTGCGGGATGCAGGACGATCTGATCCGGAGTGTCGCATTGTTCGACCGCGCCGTCTTTCATGATGGCGATCCGGTCGGCGAGGCGCAGCGCCTCATCAAAATCATGGGTGATGAACACGATTGTTTTGTTCAGCATCTGTTGCAGGCGCAGGAATTCATCCTGCATTTCCTTGCGGATCAGGGGATCAAGCGCGCTGAACGGTTCGTCCAGAAACCAGATATCGGGTTCAATGGCGAGGCTGCGCGCAATGCCGACGCGTTGTTGCTGCCCGCCTGACAGTTCGCGGGGGAAATAGTCTTCACGGCCTTCCAGCCCCACGAGTTTGACAACCTCCAAGGCGCGTTCGCGGCGGGTGTGTTTATCCTGTCCCCGCATTTCGAGGGGGAAGGCAACATTTTCGAGAACTGTGCGGTGAGGCAAAAGCCCGAATGACTGGAACACCATGCCCATCTTGGAGCGGCGCAGTTCGATCAGTTCTTTTTCCGGCAGTGACATGATGTCCTGCCCTTCGACGGTGATGGTGCCGCCGGTGATGTCGTGAAGCCGCGAAAAACAGCGAACCAATGTGGATTTCCCGGAACCGGACAGGCCCATGATAACCAGCATTTCGCCCTTATGCACATCGATTGAGACATCTTTGACACCGGCGATGTAGCCTGCCGCGCGGATGTCATCGAAGCTCATGTCAGGATCCATGGAATTCAGAAACCCGGCGGGATCGGCTCCAAAGATTTTCCAAACGTTTTTACAAGAGATTACGGGGGCATCGATGGTCATGGGAATCCTTGTGATAAATGTCCCCGCCCAACCTAGGCTGGACGGGGAAATGTGTAACAGCTTGAGGTGGGTTTAGTTAACCCAGCTTTCCCAGACATCTTTGTTGTCTTCCAACCATGCGGCGGCTGCTTCTTCTGGTTCCATCTCGTCAATGTCGACAAGTTTGGCCATTTCGGCAATCTGCGGATTGGTGAAGCTGACCTTCTCAAGCACGGCATATGCGCTTGGCCATTTTTCTTCCATGCCTTCCCACGCTGCCTTTTTCAGGTAGCCAGTCGCCGGGTTGCCGCAATCATAGAGGGCGTCGGGGTTTGGACCAACTGCCGGATCCTTGTCGCAGCCATCTTCCCAGGCGGGGAATTCGACGAATTCACCGGGCCAGACGGCTTCGGCGAAGTTTGGCGTCCAGTTGAACACAACGACAGGGCGCTTGTCAGCTTCGGCGGCACCGATTTCGGCCCACAGCGCAGCGGCGGAACCCGCATTCACCACCACGAAATCCATGCCCAGTGCTTCGACACGTTCCTGACCGTGCTTGAGCCAGTCAACAGGTCCGTCAAGATAACGGCCCTTGTCGCCGGTTTCCGCAGTGGCAAAAACGGCGGCACAGGCGTTCAGGGCTTCCCAATCGGGCAGGCCGGGGCAGGATTCCTTTGTCCACATCGGATACCACCAGTCTTCGCGGGTGACCGCGTCATGGTCGCCAACATCAACGATGCCGCCCTTTTCCATTGCGGCGCGGAAGGACGCGCCAAAGGCACCTTCCCAGACTTCCAGTTCCAGTGTCACATCGCCCAAGCGAACCGATTCATACACCGCCTGGCTGTCGGTCGTGACATATTCCACTGCATTGCCATTTTCTTCCAGCAGCTGACCAACCACGTTGGACATCACAATCTGGCTGGACCAGTTGTGGATTGGAATAACGATTGGATCGCTGCTGTCCTCGGCCATGGCAGCCAATGGTGCCAGCGCCAGCACACCGGCCGTCAATGCTGTTGTCATTTTTCTCATATTGTCTTCTCCCTATTGTGTTGCGCCCATTTGTTCGGCGCGTCGTCCGCGCTGTTGCCAACAGGCGGAGGATCTTGGTGCCTGGCGATTCTTTTGCCACTTGCATACATCCGTCGTTACTTTCGCATTTTTTTCCTCTCAATCAAGTTTTTTTCTTACTGGTACGCGAAGCGTGATGAGGGATTTGTGTGAAACGGTGGTTATTGCCTCCAAAGCCGCTGATTTCAGGGCGTTTGGCACAGTTTGGTCGCTACTCTTGCACTGCACCGAAGATGGGGAGCGCCAGTTCCCTCAAGAGTTTGCGCTGCATCGCCTGGGCGTAGTCGGCATAGCCGTTTGCGATGATCGCAAAGGCATTTGGACCCCGAATGACCTCATCTTCATAATATTGCCGCAGGGCTTGCGGTGACAGGCTTGTCCCCTCGACCGATGTGCTGGTCGGGTCGCCAACCACAAGCGCATTCACCGTGACCGCGTTGAATATGACGCTTTGGTAGGCATCCTGTGGGGAAGGGCCGATATTGTTCTTCCCGTCACCCGACAGATCAATGGTCTTTTGCCAGCAGTGCGGCTGTTGTTCCAACATGGACGCACCAAACAGGAGTGCAGTGCCCATTGCGGTTTTCAGACCTGCGCGGACCTTGCGGTGGGACCCGATGCGCGCAATGGCACGATCAAGCGCAGCAGGCCCATCGAGCGAAATCCATGGCTGGATAACGTATTGGTGGTTGCGCGAGCTCCATTCAAATGCGGCCAGAGAGACCGGTGCGTCGGCGCTGAACAGGATCAGCGATCGCACTTCGGGGTCGCTGAGCGCGGCGGCTAATCCGTTGATCTGCTGTTCATATTCGGATGCGTTGACGGAGCCGGATACATCAAGTGCCAAAACCAGTGCCAACCGGCATGACTGAGCCTCCGCCGATTGGCAGAGGCCGATGCTCAGGGCGATAGTGCGCAGGATGAAACGGATGCGCGCCATGCCTTGTCTGCTTACTTTTGCAAGGCTGGTTCAGTGTCCAGATCAGGCCAGATGCCCGGCGATGTGGGCAAGCCGTCATCGAATTGTGACAGATAATCCAGCATCATGGGACGATTATCTATGAACCCCTTATAGGTGGCCAGTTCGACAGGCAGATCACGGATGACCCGGTGCAGGCGGCGGCCCCATTTTGGCACTGTCATCAGATCCTGGAAACTGCACAGATAGCAGCGGATCGGAAAGACCAGAGCGTTGGACCGGGGCAGGCGGAAGAAGGTTTGCAATTCGACCCGCAGGTGTTGCTTTGCCCCAAGGTTTT
Source organism: uncultured Paracoccaceae bacterium (assembly GCA_947500055.1). Taxonomy (GTDB): domain Bacteria; phylum Pseudomonadota; class Alphaproteobacteria; order Rhodobacterales; family Rhodobacteraceae; genus Yoonia. The sequence goes on along the minus strand of CANMQO010000008.1, from coordinate 5,557 downwards.
CAGGGGTCAGTGTTGTTTTCTGGATGCCCCATTTGTGGTAGTTTTCTGGCGAGGTATCCAGCAGCGGATTTACCGTCATGGTCCAGTTCAGCCGTCGGGCTGGCGCGCCCTGCTGGATGTTCAAAAGGAACTTCAATGCCCGGATAAAGATACCTTTTTCATGGGCGAGCGGTACAGGTGCGTGCCATTCAAAGAAGTTCATGCCAATATCAAAATCAAGCGACCAATCCGCCTGGGTTGTGACCATACCCGCATCCATCCACAGGTTGTCGTCCCGTTGGTCCAGCACGGCAAAATCGCCCTGCGCCTGCCGGGTAATGTATTCCATCGGGCCGTAGGGCAGGGTGGCCTCATCAAGGAAGGTGAATGTGTGGTCGATGCCCATTGGCTTGTTCACCCAACGCCACGTATTGCCGTCGCGGTGCAATTCAAACAGGTCAGGGTAATCTTCGGATTTACTGACCATGATCAGTTCCAGCAGATCCCAGCCGGCCAGTGTCATATGCGGCAGCGACTGGCAGCGCAGCGGATCATCCGCCAGCACCAGCGCCCGGTCTTTCATTTCGGAGACATAGTGTTCGTCGACGTCAAACCGTTTCTCGTAGACGCTATCCACCGGGCCGCCCCGGTGCTGTTCCATGTTCACCGAATACATGTAGCTGTCTTCGTGAAACGGGAATGGAAAGCGTTTGATGGCCCGCTCTGAATTGTAGAACGAATAATCGTCGCGGAAGGTTTCATCGTTGAATTGAATGGTCATATCAGCGGTCCAATACCAGAATTTTGCCTTCAAAGCGGCTGACGCAGGGCATGATTTTTTCGCCGGATGCGTGTTCGTCGTCTTCCAGCCAATGATCGCGGTGGATGAAGTTGCCGGTGTAGTCGAGAACCCGCGTTTCGCATTGCCCGCAGGCCCCGCCACGGCACAGATAGGGGGCATCTACCCCTTCACGCTCCATCGCCTCCAGCAAGCTTTCGTTTTCGCCAACCGCAATCACCTTGTTGGAGATTGCGAGCTTCACCTCGAACGGTTTGCCGGGCTGCGGGGCGAGGAATTCTTCGTAGTGAATGGCCTCGCGTGGCCAGCCTTCGGCCTCGGCTGTTTGGCGCACCCAGTCGATCATGCCTTTCGGGCCGCACACATAGACATGCGTGCCCAAAGGCTGCCCATCAAGCAGGTTTACAAGGTCGATCCGCTGTTCCTGATCATCGTAGTAGATGTGGGTTTCGTTGGGGTGGTGGCCGCGCAGTTCATCAACATAGGATCCAAGGCTTTCCGACCGGCAGGCATAGTGCAGTTCCCAATTGCCGTTGAATCGCTCCAGCTGTTTGATCTGTGCCAGGAATGGTGTGATCCCGATGCCACCGGCCAGAAACAGGTGTTTCTTGGCCCGCAAATCAAGGCTGAACAGGTTCACCGGATAAGAGATTGTCATCTCGTCCCCGATCTTGACGTTTCGATGCATGAAAAGCGATCCGCCCCGCCCTTCATCATCCCGCCGCACAGAGATCGTGTAGGCGGTCTGATCCATAGGATCGGACATCAGCGAATAGGGGTTCAGCCGGGTGATATCCCCGTCCTGCATTTCCACGACGGTATGTGCACCACCGGAAAACGTCGGCAGCAACCCGCCATCTATGCGCTTGAATTCGAACCGGGTTACCAGTTCGTTCAGCGGCACAATATCCGTCACTTTGACGGCGATCTTCTCGGCCCCGCTCATTCGTAAATCCCCTTTGGTGCGGGCACATTGCCCGGGTCTTCGGCGTCGATGCAGACCCCCTGATAGGCGGCAAGACGGCGCGAATAGTGATCGCGCACAAACAGGTTCAGGCCACAATGACTGCAGACAAAGGGATCGGTGTCGACATCTTCGGTGATGCCTTTGCAATGCACACATTGCATCCGCCGCGCGGTTGAGCCGCGATGTTCTGTCTGAATGGCCGTATGTGGGATGCCTGCCTGCATCGCGGCGGCTTCTGCCTGTCCCATCAGACCTTCGGTCCCTGCGAGGTATAGTTGCAGCCCCATTTTTGCCTGCGCCAGCGTCTGTTGAATACGCCGTTCGGCCGCACTGTAGGTGGGGCCTGCATAAAACGATGCGGGGTTGAGGGCACGCAGTTTGTCCTCGAACTGTTCGCCTTTCGGAATATAGATGATGTGGCCTTTCGCCATCATCTCTGGTGTTGCCACATCAAGGATCGCCTCTGCGCCATGGGCGTCGGCAATGAAAAGATGGGCGGCCCCGGCGCGCGGGGCAAGTGTCCCATAGATCGGGCGGCTTTTGATCGATTCAGGAAACGTAAACTTCGACATATTTGTCCCTTGGCATGAAAAAGGCGCGGGTTGTCCCGCGCCTGTTCGGATCAGCCCTTTGCAGTGCGGATCGATTTGTCCTGGTCGTAGAACGGCATTTCTTCGGCCGTCGCGGCCAATTCGGTGCCGTCGGGCTGCCTGACCACCAGTTTTGTGCCTGCCTTGGCGACAGCAGGGTCCAGACGCGCGATTGCAACGCTGTAATTGTTGAGTTCAGACGACAGGCCATAGGTGATCACCCCCACATCCTTGCCATCATGCATGACCCGCGCGTGCATTTCCATCTGATCCATGCTGTCAGACAATTTCACGCCATAAATCTTGAAGCGTTCCTTGCCTTCCAAAGCATAGTGGTTTTCCGCACCGATGAAGCCTTGCTTGCCAGGGGAGACCGTGAATTCAAGCCCCAGTTCCCAAAGGGTGTCGCCGCAGGGTTCATCATCGAATGGGAATGTTTCAGAGTTATCGCCGGGATAGAACAGCAGATAGCTTTCGATGCGCAGCATATCGAGCGTGCTGAACTGCGTGGGCCGCACACCCATATCCTTGCCAGCCTCAAGAATGCTGTCCCACAGATGCACGGCATCCTTGGCACGGCAGAAAATCTCGTATCCCCGTTCGCCGGTATAGCCAGTCCGCGAAATCATCACGTCGCGGCCATAAAGCCGCGTCTGCATCAGGCCAAAATAGGCCAGATCGCGCACTGCAGGAATTTCCTGCGCCAACAGGTCAACGGCGACGGGGCCCTGCAGCGACATGTCGTGCAGGTCGTCGTCGAAGAGAATTTCGCAATTCTTGCCTGCCGCAACAGAGGCGAGCTGTTCCATGCCCGTGCCGGTGCCGTGAACGACCATCCACGAGTTCACCGCAATGTGGTAGATGATGCAATCGTCGATGAACTTGCCTTCGCTGTTCAGGATCGAGGCATAGGTCGACCGGCCCGGTGCAATCTTTTCAACATTCCGGGTCGTCACGCGGTCGATGACATAAGCGGCATCCGCGCCCACGACATGCACTTTCTTCAGGCCCGATACGTCCATCAGACCCGCTTTCGTGCGGATCGCCTCATAATCTGCCTTGGCGCGTTCGGGCGTATGGTCATAGAACCATGCCGTACCCATCCCGTTCCAGTCCTCAAGCTCTCCGCCTATTTCGGCGTGACGATGTGCGAGCGCGGAGGCTCTCCAAAGAATGGCCATAATCAGGTTCCCCGTTTCATCTGTGTTTTGGTTGCACTGATTGAGACTCAGGTTGGCACTAAAAGCAAGACTGTCAGTCAATAAAGTTTCCTAACAGGCAACGAAATTACTTCCTAAACCGGTATCCGACCGGATCTGTTCATGCGCGAAAGTGTTGACAGGTCAGAATTCTTATGCCCTCAATCTAGGAAAAAAATATTACTGTTAGGCAAAAAATGCCTGACGCCATCACAGGGGAGATCAAAAAGTGGATGGAAATCTCGACGCACTTACGACCGTATTTACCGAGTTTTATTACTGGGTGACCGTGGTCTTCATGTTCCTGATTCATGTGGGATTCTGCATGTATGAGGTGGGCGCCAGCCGCGCCCGGAACCATATGCACACATTAATGAAGAACATCATGATCATCCCATTGGTGACCGTAACTTTCTTCTTGTTTGGGTGGTGGATCTACTGGGCGTTCCCGAACTTTTGGGTGTTCGGCGGGTCGATTGATTTCGAATCAGGCGCGGCAAATCTGCCCTGGTCGGAAAATATGGCGACCAATCTGGGCGACCGGATCACGGGCGTCTTCTGGGCGGCGTTCCTGCTGTTCTCATGGACGGCGGCCTCGATCGTTTCGGGGTCGGTCATCGAGAGGATTCGCTCTTCCGCGCTTTGGGTCCATGCTGTTCTGATCGGTTCGGTGTTCTGGATCATCGATGCGGCATGGGGCTGGCACTATGCCGGTTGGATGGTGCAGAAACTTGGTTACCACGATGCCTATGCGTCTGGCGTGATCCACGCAATTGCGGGTGGTTATGCACTGGGTGTGATCATGGTGCTGGGTCCGCGGATCGGCAAATTTGCCAAAGATGGGACGCCACGGGACATTCCACCACATAATCCATGGATGCTGACAATCGGGATTTTCCTGATCTATACCGGCTTCTGGGGTTTCTATGCGGCCTGTAACGTGCCGGCAATTTCACCCGAAGCAATCGGTGGTCAGATCACCGGCACGACTTGGACGGCGACGAATATCTATCTGGCGCCCACATCCTTGTCGGCAATCACCTTCAACTTCCTGATGTCACTGTCGGGTGGTCTGATGGCGGCCTATGTGGTGTCCAAAGGCGATGCGTTCTGGACATTCTCGGGCGGTTTGGCCGGGGTCATCACCGCGTCTGCGGGCAATGACCTTTATCATCCGATCCAGGCGATGATCGTTGCCGCAATTGGTGTCGTGATCGTCTACAACCTGCACTACTGGGTGGAGCGCAAGTTCAAACTGGACGATGCTGTGGGCGCCGTTGCGGTTCACGGATATGCGGGCTTTATCGGCCTGGTCATCGCGGGCTTCGTTCTTTGGGGGGCACCAAGCTCACCATTCGAAGGCTATGCCTCGATCAACCCTGTGGGTCAGTTCCTGGGCGCGATTATCATGTTCTTCGTGCTGGGCTTCCTGCCCGGTTTCGTTGTTGCCAAGCTCCAGTCCATGGCGGGTGTTTTGCGCATCCCCGAAGAGGTGGAACTCATGGGCCTCGATTACGCTGAGCATCACGCCTACGAAGATGCAAAAGCCGAAATCATCGCCGCCGACAAAGCTGCACTCGCAGCGAAATCCTGAGAAAGGGGAGATACGTAATGTCGACAATTGGATATGAAAGCTGGGCCGTTGATCTGGCCGATGTTGGCGCAATCTACCCGTTTCAGGGGTGGGAAGTCGCGATGACCGTGATCGGTGTCATCTTCTGGATCGGCTGGCATCGCATCCAGTTTGTACGTGAGGGGCAGCACCTCGAGGAAGCGCGCAAGATGGGTGACAAGGACAAGATCGATAAGATGCTTGATCGTTACTAGATCACTGGCGATGGCGGCGCGGATCCGTGCCGCCATCGCTGCCCAAGAGAATATCAAATTCCTGATAGCCGACGAGACATGAGCACCGCTGTTAGCGTTTGATACGTCATTTCATGGATGAAAGGAGATAGCTGATGTGTGGGATTGTTGGTTTATTTTTGAAGGATGCGTCATTGGAGCCTGAGCTTGGGGGGTT
>CANMQO010000007.1 GCA_947500055.1 uncultured Paracoccaceae bacterium | reverse complement strand
AGGCCTGTCACGGCAAGCAGTTCTCCGCATCAAGGCCGACCCGGTGCATGCTGAGGGCGTGTTGAGGGCATGGGAGGGAAAAGCAGCCTGATGGCGCTGAGCATCCTCGATTATTTGATACGCTCAATTGTGCTGGGACGTATCAGTCTTTTTCAGCCCACCCCCAAAAACGCCGCATACGTTGCCAGAGCCTGACAAAATCGGGGGTGGCGAAGAAACCCATCAAAGCAAACAACGGAGTGAAGACCCATATCCCGTTATATCCTTCACCACCGGATGCAATGCCGGTTCCTGCACCAAAGAAGGCACCTAGAAGAGCGCCCACTACAAAGCCGAATAGTCTTGCCCTCATGAGCATCCTCAAAGTTGGTCAATAACGCAGGTCAACGTTGGTCAATGAATTGCCGTAAGGCATTGAAATCATACAGAAAAGTGAAAATGGCGGAGAGACAGGGATTCGAACCCTGGGTACCCGTGAAGGCACAACGGTTTTCGAGACCGCCCCGTTCGACCACTCCGGCACCTCTCCGCGGGGTAGGCGCGTCGTAATGCGCAGCCGCGCGTGGTGCAAGGCCCAATCGCCATTTCCTGACATTTCCGTCAGTCCCCTTGGAAAGCCGGGTGTGGAGGCATATCACTCATCACATGCAAAGTTTGAAGGATCGACAGATGAGAGCGCTTGCGCAGATTATCTTTGGCACCGCTTGTGCGGTTTTGGCTTCACCGGTCGCCGGGCAGCAGACCGCGCCAGAGAAAGTGGAGGCTTTGTACGAAGCCCTTGGCCTTCCGGAGATGATGCAGATCATGCGTATCGAAGGCATTGATTATGGTGCGACGATAGCCGATGACATGTTCCCTTCGGCAGCGGGCCCACGTTGGGATGCCATGGTCTCTGAGATCTACGATGTCGAGATGATGCATGAAGAGGTGCGCGCCGCCTTTGCCGAGGAGTTGGAGGGTGACGATATCGACGCGATGCTGGCGTTCTTTACCACGGAGCCGGGCCGGACAATCGTGCAACTGGAGGTCAGCGCCCGTGAAGCACTGCTGGATGATGCGGTTGACGAGGCCAGCAAGGAGGCAGCTGCATTGGCCGCTGCCGATCAGACACCACGCTTTGACATGGTCACGGCCTATGTCGCAGCAAATGACCTGATCGAGACCAACGTGGTCGGTGCCCTGAATTCAAATTATGCATTCTATATGGGGCTTCTGGATGGCGGCGCGATGCCGGATGGGATGACGGCGGAACTGGCTTTGCAGGACGTTTGGGAGCAGGAGGATGACATCCGGGCAAGCACCTCCGAATGGGTCTATTCCTTCCTTTACATGGCTTATGAACCACTATCGGATGATGATCTGCAGACTTATATTGATTTTTCGAAAACGGATGCCGGTCAGGATCTCAATGATGCGCTTTTTACCGCGTTCAATGGCATGTTTGACGATATTTCCCGCGCCCTGGGGCTGGCTTCATCCCGGATGATGACAAGCCAGGAACTCTGACCGATATCTGGGACGGATCGCCGAACCGATGATCAGGCGCTTGGGCGGGGTAGGGGCCTTCATTCCCCATAGACCATAAGCGCCACGACAAGGGCACCCGGGTTCGCCTGATAAAGTGCCAAATCACCCTGCATCTGCAGGATACGGGCAGATCGGTCGTTTTGCGGAATGCGTGCGACATCCATTGCTTCGGTCAGGTTTGGCCCGCCACCTTCCGCAATCTCGGTCAGGATGCCGGGAAAGTTGGATTTCACGATAAGTTCAACCTGTCCACGCCGTTGGTTATAGGCGAGGTTTCCAGCAGCGGTTCCAAGCCCGGATATCGGCAGGAGAAGGGGGTTGCCCAGATGGTTCGCCTCGTTCGAGCAGGCCGCGATCAGCAGGAGTGAGAACAGGTGAATGCGCATCGGGTTTTGACCTTCTTTTTGCTTGACTTACAGGGGTATTGGTCAGATAAGCCGCCATCTCAGCAAGGCGATTGTTGAGAGATATGCGAAAACACGCCCACGGGCGCGCAGTCCACAGGTACCAAACACCGGAACGCTCCGGGGCCTCAGAGACGCGGAAAATGAAGGAAAAACATATGTTTGCGGTTCTGAAAACCGGCGGCAAGCAGTACAAGGTCGCATCTGGCGATGTTCTGCGCGTCGAAAAACTGGCAGCGAATGCTGGCGACAAAATCCAATTCAACGAGATTCTGATGGTCGGCTCCACCGTGGGTACACCGTTGGTCGAGGGCGCTGGCGTCCAGGCCGAAGTGATCGACCAGATCAAAGGCGAAAAGACGATCAACTTCGTCAAGCGCCGTCGTAAACACTCTTCAGCGCGTAAGAAAGGCCACCGTCAGCAACTGACTTTGGTTCGTATCGCTGAGATCCTTGAAAAAGGCGCTGACAAATCGGGTGTTATGGCCGCCGTTTCTGGTGCCGGCGTCGTTGCTGCACCAGCAGCCAAGCCTGCCGCGAAGAAAGCAGCGCCGAAAAAGGATGCCAAGGCAGAAAAGCCAAAGGCAGCCCCGAAGGCGGCAAAAGCTGACGCAGGTGATGACCTGAAAAACCTGTCAGGTGTTGGCCCCGCACTGGAAAAGAAGCTGCATGAAGCTGGCGTAACGACATTCGCCCAGATCGCAGCATGGACCGAAGCAGATGTAACTGCTATGGACGAGAAACTGTCGTTCAAAGGCCGGATCGAGCGTGAAGGCTGGATCGAACAGGCCAAAGAACTGGCAAAAGGCTAAGGAGAGCAACCAATGGCACATAAAAAAGCAGGCGGTTCATCCCGTAACGGGCGCGACTCAGCAGGTCGTCGTCTTGGCGTTAAGAAATTTGGCGGCGAAGCCGTCATTCCCGGCAACATCATCATGCGTCAGCGCGGCACAAAGATGTGGCCCGGCGCAGGCGTCGGCATGGGTAAAGACCACACAATCTTTGCAACCGTTGATGGCGCTGTGAAATTCCATAAAGGCCTGAAAGGCCGCACCTTTATTTCGGTCCTTCCGGTGGCGGAGGCCGCTGAATAAGCCGAAAATCCTGAGGTAACACATTTGGGGGGATCGGTGAACACCGGTCCCCTTTTTTATTCATAGTTTCGCCACCATGTTGGCATAAGCCTAGGCGCAACAATTCACGTTTTCGAGGAGCGATCCATGATTCACGAGGAAATCACTGTGCAAGATACGATTACAGCCGATCGGTTTGTGCTGCGTCCGTGCCGCAAATCCGATGCAGGGCTTATTGCGATGTATGCCGGTGATGATCGTGTGGCCCGTGGCACGCGTGCGATGCCACATCCGCTTCCTCCTGGAACGGTTGAGGCGATGATCGAACGTGCCAGCCAACCGGACCGGACCGAGGATGTGTGGGTCATTGATGGGTCTGCCCATGGCCATGCGGAGGCGCTGGGACTGATCAGTCTTGAACGGATGGACCGCGCACAGTCGGAGATTTTTTATTGGATTGCCCCTGCGTTCTGGAATACCGGCCTCGCCTCTGAGGCGGTGCGCACCCTGATTGCAGCCAATCCGCATAAGTCGCAGCGTATTTTTGCAGAGGTGTTTCAGGACAATCCGGGTTCCGCACGTGTGCTGACCAATTGCGGTTTTGACTATCTTGGCGATGCTGAGGCGTTTTCGGTTGCCCGCGGCGCCACGGTGCCCACATGGACTTATACGCTCAAGATCGAAAAGTAATCGGCGCCCTCGGCCCGCGTTATTGAAACACGCCTCAAGCGGTTTTGAATTCACGCATCATTATTTGGTCTCTAGGGTAACTTGGAGGTGTTACCAGTGGCAGCAAAATCAGGTGAGGGTGATGAATGGGTTGCGGCGTGACGGGTAGCGCGGATCATGGGTGAGCTTTCCTATCGTGCGTTGTCGCCAGCCGATGCCGATGCCTTGCATGAGATTGTCAGTGATTGGGAGGTTGTGCGCCAACTTGGCAGCTGGCCATGGCCGCCAGATCGTGCATTTACCGAAAGTCGCAGCAAACCCTATGATGGGAAGGGTTTCGTCTGGGGCATCTTCCGTGGTCGCGCGTTGTTGGGCACCGTCGGTGTAACCGACGGTGACTTGGGCTATGCCCTCAAGCGGGCCGAGTGGGGCAAGGGCATCATGACGCGGGCTGCCCGGCGGGCGGTTGAACATGCCTTCAGGGATCCAGATTTGCGCAAGATCACGGCGAGCACCTGGGGCGACAATGACGCGTCCGCACATCTGCTGATGAAGCTCAGCTTTTCACAGCTGGGCAAAGAGGTGACCCATTCAATTGCGCGTGACGCGCCAACGGTGTGTTATCACCACTTGTTGTCGCGTACCCACTGGGATGGCTTGAGAAGCCGGGGCGAATGGACTATCGCAGCGGCTGAACTGTAGGAAGCAACGCCCATGAAATTTCTTGATCTCGCAAAGGTCTATATCCGGTCTGGTGCCGGGGGGGCGGGCTGTATTTCGTTCCGGCGTGAAAAGTTTATCGAATATGGCGGACCAGATGGCGGTGACGGCGGCCATGGCGGCGATGTTATTGTTGAGGCCGTTGAGGGTTTGAACACGCTGATCGATTTCCGCTATCAGCAGCATTTCTTTGCGGGCAACGGTCAGCATGGCATGGGCAGTCAGCGCACCGGTAAGGATGGCGACGACAAGGTGTTGCGCGTCCCGGTTGGTACCGAAATCCTTGACGAAGACGAAGAAACGCTGATCGCCGACCTGACCGAGGTCGGCCAGACTGTTGTTATTGCCAAAGGGGGCAATGGCGGCTGGGGCAACTTGCGGTTCAAGACGGCCACCAATCAGGCGCCACGCCGCGCCAATCCTGGGCAGGAAAGCATCGAGCGCACGATCTGGCTCCGCCTGAAACTGATCGCGGATGTGGGCCTGCTGGGCATGCCCAATGCTGGCAAATCCACCTTTCTGGCGGCCACATCTAATGCCCGTCCCAAGGTGGCGGATTATCCGTTCACCACGCTTGTTCCCAATCTGGGTGTTGTGGGCATTGATGACGTGGAGTTTGTCGTCGCTGACATCCCCGGCCTGATCGCAGGCGCGTCAGAGGGCAGGGGGTTGGGTGACCTGTTTCTGGGCCATGTGGAGCGTTGTGCGGTTCTGCTGCACCTGATTGACGGGACGTCGGGCGATCCTGCTGGCGACTACAAAACAATCATCGGAGAGCTTGAGGCCTATGGCGGCGCGCTTGCCGACAAGCCCCGCATTACCGTTCTGAACAAGATTGATGCGCTGGATGATGAAGAACGGGAATTCCTGCGCGATGAGATTGCCAGTGTTTGCGACGGCCCGATCATGTTGATGTCGGGTGTCAGTCGTGAAGGCATCCCCGAGGTCCTGCGCGCCTTGCGCAGTGAAATTGACGATGACCGTTTGCGCCATCGCAAGGAGGCTGAGGCAGACGAGGAAGACGCCCCATGGCAGCCCTGAGCGACGCAAAACGGCTTGTCGTCAAGATTGGGTCGGCTCTACTTGTTGACGCGCAGACGGGCGCGTTGCGGCAGGATTGGCTGAACGCGCTGGCCGATGATGTGGGCCGGATCAGGGCACGGGGAACCGATGTGATCATCGTTTCCTCCGGCTCTATCGCGTTGGGTCGCGGTGTGTTGGGTTTGCCTCTGACCTCACTGGCGTTGGAACAATCACAAGCGGCGGCCGCTGTTGGTCAGATCAGATTGGCTAGGGCCTATGAAGAAGCGCTTGCAAGACATGACATTATTGCCGGCCAAGTGCTTGTCACACTTGAGGATTCTGAAAATCGTCGCCGTTATCTGAATAGTCGGGCCACGATGGAAACGATGCTGGGTCTTGGTGTCACCCCGATCGTGAACGAAAATGATACGATCGCGACGGATGAGATCCGTTACGGCGACAATGACAGGCTCGCCGCGCAGGTGGCGGTGACGGTCGGTGCCGATCAACTGGTGCTGCTTTCTGATGTGGATGGGCTTTATGATGCCAACCCAAAGATAAAATCTTCAGCGAAACATATTGATTATGTTGAAAAAATTACCGCAGAAATCGAAAATATGGCCGGTGATGCAGGCTCGGGGCTGTCCAAAGGCGGGATGATTACAAAGATCATTGCCGGTCGGATCGCGACAGAGGCGGGCTGTGCCATGGCGATTGCGCTTGGCACCGGGTTGAACCCACTTGGCGCATTGGAAAACGGTGCCGCGGCAACGTGGTTCGCCGCCCAGACCGATCCGCAGGCGGCCCGCAAACGCTGGATCGCCGCGATGAAGCCCCGCGGCACGGTCTCGATTGACGCGGGTGCATGTGATGCGTTGCGCCGTGGCAAGAGCCTGCTGCCCGCTGGTGTGGTTCAGGTCCATGGCAGTTTTGGCCGTGGTGATCTTGTGACTATTCAGGATGAAGAAGGGGCACAGCTGGGGCAGGGCTTGATCCGCTATACCAGTGCCGAGGCGCGCCAGATCATGGGCCGTCGCACCGCTGACATCGTTGATGTTCTGGGATATGACGGGCGGGCAGCATTAGTGCATCGCGATGACATGGTGCTTTAGGGGGCTGGGATGAACGACCACGACGCAATCGGACCTATGATGGTTCAGATCGGGCAGGCCGCGCGGGCTGCCGCGACCACCCTTGCCACCGCAGATTCGGTGGCCAAGGAAAAGGCGCTGAATGTTGCGGCGGAAACGTTGCTGGATCAGCGTGATGCGATTATTGCGGCCAACAAGCAGGACTTGGCCTTTGGTGCCGAGAAGGGTCTGTCACCTGCGATGATGGATCGTTTGATGTTGGATGAAGCAAGGATCGAAGGCATTGCGCAGGGCTTGCGCGCTGTAGCCGCCCAGGATGATCCGGTTGGCGCCGTGATCGAAGAATGGACCCAGCCAAGCGGGTTGAACATCAAAAGAGTTCGTACCCCCATCGGGGTCATTGGCGTGATCTATGAAAGCCGTCCGAATGTAACGGCGGATGCTGGGGCTTTGTGCCTGAAATCCGGCAACGCGGTGATCCTGCGTGGCGGGTCAGAGAGTTTTCATTCCTCACAAGCCATTCACGCTTGTCTTGTCGAAGGTTTGCGTGCCGCTGATCTGCCTGAGGCCGCAATCCAACTGGTTCCAACCCGTGACCGGGCGGCGGTTTCGGCGATGCTACAGGCAACCGACCATATTGATGTGATCGTGCCACGGGGCGGAAAAGGCCTCGTCGGCCTGGTGCAGCGTGAAGCGCGCGTGCCGGTTTTTGCCCATCTGGAAGGTATCTGCCACGTTTATGTTGATGGCTCTGCTGATCTGGATAAGGCGCACGCGGTGTTGGTGAATGCCAAAACGCGGCGCACCGGGATTTGCGGATCCGCAGAATGCGTGCTGGTCGATCAGGCGTTTCACGAAAAGCACGGTGACGTGTTGACCCGCGCCCTGTTGGACGCCGGCGTTGAGGTGCGCGGCGATGCCACTATTGCGCAGACGACAGGTACAATCGCGGCCAAGCCGGACGATTATGGACGGGAATTTCTGGACATGATCATCGCGGCCAAGGTGGTCGATGGCGTGGATGGGGCGATTGCCCATATTCGTGCGTTTGGATCAAACCATACCGACGCGATCCTTGCCGAGGACGATGCGGTCGCCGAGACATTTTTTCGGCAACTCGATAGTGCAATCCTGATGCGCAACGCCTCAACCCAGTTCGCCGATGGCGGCGAATTTGGCATGGGTGCCGAGATTGGGATCGCCACGGGAAAGCTGCATGCGCGCGGACCAGTGGGCGCTGTCCAACTGACCAGTTTCAAGTATCTTGTGACCGGCGACGGGACGGTGCGCCCCTAGAACCTGGCCAAGATGCGGTCGTGGTTCATATCAAGCCCAAGTGCCCGCCCGGTTTCGGCCAGAACGATAGGTAGCAATGCAAATTGTACCTGTGCGGCGGTGTGCGTCAGATCGGATTGCGGCATCGTAAGCCCGGCCCACAGCGCGTTGTCGATTTTCATGCGCTTGCCTTGGGCGCTCAAGACCCATGTATCGCCTTCCAGATTGACGTGAATATCGCCGCCCATTGGCATTGCGGCCTCAAGGCATAGCAGCATGAGGAACGCACAACGCACGGTGTTACGTGGCTGGTCACCTTCGATCTGCCAGAAATAGGTGAAACGCCCGCCGCGTGCGACCGCCGCGAGAATGGAAAGCACCTCGGCCCGCCCGATTGTCTGATCATCAGACGCTGAACCAAATGCGATCCGGAAATAGCGGATCCGGGCATTGGCGTTATTCACGCTTTCGCTGATCAGGTCCATTTCGGCCCCCGTGTCCCCATCAGTCAGGCTGAGCAGCTCAACCCCATTGCCGATGGCACCGATTGGGCTGATAAGGTCATGGCAAATGCGGGATCCTACAAGTGCGGCTAGGTCGTTTGGCATGGTGTAGGCTCCGTCATAGGGGGAAGTGATGTCCGACATGAATGCATTCCTCAGCCCCGGTGTCTTGGTCCGGCATCCGGATGAAACAGATTGGGGCGTGGGACAGGTACAGTCGCAGGTTGACGGGAAAATAACTGTCAACTTTCGGGAAACAGGCAAGGTGGTGATTGATGGCACTCAAGTGAAACTGATCCTCGTCCAAAACCCTTAACTGCCGTCGCAGGAAGCTACACACGTTAAGAGTGTATCAACTATTGTTAAGAATACCTAGATCAGAATTGGTTGCTAAATGGTTACCGGCCTCATAGAAATTTGTCGTTCAGGCAACGCGGTATTCCCATCAGCATGACAGATCCAACCCCGAGCTTTCAGGTATCCACCGCGACGGGTGAGGTCGACCTGCTGGCAGCGCAGCGGTTGCGTTATGATGTGTTTGTGACAGAGCTTGGGGCGGCGGGGCCCATGGTCGATCATGAAAATCGGCTGGAATGCGATCGGTTTGATGCACATGCGGCGCATTTTATCCTGCGTGATACAAACCGTGCCGCAAATGACCAGGTGATCGGTGTTTACAGGGTGATGACCAATGCTGCCGCCGATGCCGCCGGGCAGTTCTATTGCGAAGACGAATATGACCTGACTTGTCTGCGGAACTCTGGCTGCCGCCTTCTGGAGCTTGGCAGATCCTGTCTGCATCGGGACTATCGCGGCGGACCTGCCATGATGCATCTTTGGGCAGCCTTGGCTGACTTTGTGACCAAGGAAGGGATCGACCTGCTTTTTGGTGTCGCCTCATTCCATGGCACCGATGTGCAGGCTTTGGCGGCCCCGCTGAGCCTTTTGCATGCCCGACATCTGGCCCCGCCAAAGCTTCGCGTGACTGCGAAGCCCCCGGGCGCCCAAGCGATGGACCTGATCGCCACCGAAAACATCGATAGGGTTGCCGCGATGCGTGCAACCCCGGCGCTGATCAAAGCCTATTTGCGCCTTGGGGGCCTGGTTGGGCAGGGAGCGTTTGTGGATCATGACTTTAACACAGTGGATATCTGCCTGATCCTGCCCACCGATGCGGTCAACGCTTTACCAAGGCGGCCAACGCCAGAAGGGGCCGTGTGATGTCTGACACATGGCGGAGCCCCGAGCCACCGATGCAGCAGCCAATAGGTGTTTGGGGCGGCTTGCGTGGTGTCGCCCGTGGACTGCCACTGGCGGTGCTCGTTTTCGGAGGGCTGGTGATCCTTTTGCTGATCAGGATGGTCGAGCGTCCGATCTGTGGTCTGCGCCGCCCTGTCACCCCGCATATCACGCAGGCTGTCTGCCGCACGGCATTTTTCCTGCTTGGGATACGCTACCGGGTGATTGGTGAACCGATGAAGGGCCCCGGTGCGGTTGTTGCAAATCACGTATCATGGCTGGACATCTTTGCCCTGAACGCCCGCAAGCGGATCTATTTCGTGGCCAAGTCAGAGGTGGCCGCCTGGCCGGGGATCGGCTGGCTGGCCCGGGCCACTGGCACCGTTTTTATCAAACGTGACCGACGCGAAGCCGCAGCGCAGATTGCCATATTTCGCGATCGCCTGTCTGCCGGCCATAAGCTCTTGTTCTTTCCGGAGGGCACGTCGACCGATGGGTTGCAGGTATTGCCCTTCAAGCCGACCTTGTTTGCAGCATTCTTCGACCCGGAATTGGTTGAGACGCTAGCCCTGCAACCCGCGACGCTGGTTTACCATGCCCCAAAGGACGAAGACCCAAGGTTTTATGGCTGGTGGGGAGAGATGGATTTTGCGCCGCATCTGCTGTCGACCTTATGCGCAAGACGTCAGGGGGCTGTGACCGTGGTTTATCATGACCCGGTGGCGGTACGCGATTTTGCCAGCCGCAAGGCGTTGGCCGCCAGTGTTGAAGCGGTGGTTCGGCGTGGTCTAACCGACAATCGCAGCGCCGAAATCGCGTAAGGCGCGTTGTGGATCATCAGTGTTCCAGATCTCTTCCCCGATACCAAAGAAATCTGTGTGTGGGGCAAGCTGTCGCGCCAGATCGAGGTTCAGCGCCCCTTCGGCGACGACGGGCACTTCGATCATTTGTGACCACCATTCAAAAAGCTCCGCCTCGGCCTGTCGACCATCGCCAAGGTCGGTTACGCCCACCGGACCGAAACTGACGTAATCGGCACCTAGTTCACCCGCTGTCATGCCATCATGGCGGGAGTTGCCACAGAAGCTGCCAACGATGGCATCGTCACCCAATGCCTTGCGCACGGTTTTTACGGAACGGGCGCCATCCTGCAGATGCACGCCGTCCAGCCCCAGCCGTTCAACGATCAGAACATGACTATCGATCACCAGCGCCACGTCGCGTGTATGGGTCACGTCGCGCAGCGCGTCTGCGGCTTTGGCGATGCGGGCGTCATCCTTGGTGCCAAGGGCAAGGCGCACGCAAGCGACCTCTGTCGTGTCCAAACAGGCCGCCAGCTGATCAGGATATGTCGACAGGTCGAATTCCGATGGGGTGATCAGGTAAATCTGTGGGTGGTCTTGGTCATCCGACATCACGGCATTCCGACATTATTCTTGTGTTGCAGCGTTTTAGCGGGGATTGCGGCGCTTGACCATGGGCTGGGGCTGAAAGAATGCGCATTTGCTGACTTGCTGTTCAGGGCTTCTTGCCTTGGGCCTGACCCCGGCGTATCACCCCGCCACCGCAAAAAGGAAGCCTGATGCCCAGCCCCGATCCGCAACCCGCCTTTGTTCTGATCCGCCCGCAAATGGGTGAAAACATCGGGGCGGCAGCCCGGGCGATGTGGAATTTCGGCCTTGACCGCATGCGGATCGTGGCCCCCCGCGACGGCTGGCCAAATCAAAAGGCGGTCGCGATGGCCAGCGGGGCGGGGCGGCTGCTGGATGAGGCGCAACTGTTTGACGATACCCAAGGGGCGATCGCCGAATGCGATTACGTCTATGCCACAACTGCGCGTCCGCGTGGTTTGACCAAACCGGTTCTGACACCAGAGGCGGCGATGAAAGACGCGCGCGCACGGATCGCGGCGGGCGGTAAAGTGGCGGTGATGTTCGGCCCGGAACGGGCGGGCATGGAAAATGATGATATTGCACGGGCCAATGCAATCATCTCGGTCCCGGTCAACCCTGATTTCCCATCGCTCAATCTGGCGCAATGCACCTTGTTGTTGGGCTATGAATGGCGGCGCGAGGCGATTCCGTCTGAACCCACGCGCACCGATGCTGTCGGCGATTGGGCCAGCCAGATCGAGATTGAAAAACTGAGTGCGCATTATGAAGAACGCCTGGACGGCGCCGGTTTCTTTTTCCCCGCTGACAAGGCGGAAAATATGAAGCTGAACCTGCGCAATCTGTGGTCGCGTATGCCAATGACCCGCGCTGACGTTCAAATGCTGCATGGCGTCATGCGACAGATGGTCCGTTGGAAGGAACGCGGCGATCGTTGAGGTCGATTGCGGCACCCTGCGGCTTGCAGGCAACGGATGGCAGGCATAGGTTCCGCCAAAGACGGAATGCGGAGCACGATCAATGGCGACGAAACGCAGCATTTTTGAAGAAGTCGGGGACACGCAGAAGCAGGTGGCGGCCCCAGGTGCGATTGATGCGCGCGGGCAGGGTGCGCGCGGTGCGATACGCATCTGGTTGATGGTGCTGTTTGCCCTGGTTGTGGTCATGGTCGCAGTGGGCGGCCTGACCCGTTTGACCGATAGCGGGCTGTCGATCACCGAATGGAAACCGGTCACCGGCGCCATGCCACCGATGTCCGAAGCTGCGTGGACCCAGGAGTTCGACAAATACCGCGCAATCCCGGAATACCAGTTGCAAAACAAGGGCATGACCCTTGCCGAGTTCAAGGTCATTTACTGGTGGGAATGGGGGCATCGGCAGTTGGGCCGGGTTATTGGGCTGGTTTGGGCTGTTGGGTTCGTCTTCTTTCTGGCGACCCGCAAGATCCCTACGGGATGGACGCCAAGGCTTCTTTTCATCGGCGCATTGGGTGGTCTGCAAGGGTTCATCGGTTGGTGGATGGTGTCATCTGGCCTGGAGGAGGGGATGCTTGATGTTGCCTCTTACCGGCTGGCCACGCATCTGGGGCTGGCTTTCGTCATCCTGGGTTTCATCGCCTGGTATATCTACCGGCTGGGACGGACACAGGCGGATCTGCTGCAAGCGCGACGCGGCGGTGATGCTGGATTGTCCCGTTTCGCGGGCATCCTCGTTGGGTTTGCGTTTTTGCAGATTCTCATTGGCGCTTTGGTTGCGGGCATTGATGCGGGCCGGGCCTATCCCGACTGGCCGCTTATGGCAGGGGGGTTCCTGCCGCCACAGCCGTTTGATCTGGTGCCGCTATGGCGGAATTTCTTCGAAGATGCGGGTCTTGTGCAGTTCATGCATCGGATGGCAGGTTACCTGCTGTTCCTGTTCGGCATGCTGGTCTGGCTGCGCGCCCGAAAATCCGCCAATCAACATACGCGTTTCGCCTTTAATGCCGTGATGGCAATGATGTTGCTGCAGATGATGCTGGGCATCGTCACGGTGACCTATTCTGCCCCCTGGCACATCGCGATCGTGCATCAATTCGGCGCCGTGATCTTGTGGGGGCTTATCCTGCGCGCCCGGTTCCTGGCACAATACCCCATTCCCCAATCTATCCGAGGCACCTGACATGACAGCATATGATGCATTGATGCGCTTCCAGCGCGAGACTGAAGCATTGGAACGAGTGGCTGGTCGCCTTGGCTGGGATCAGGAAACCATGATGCCGCATGGGGCGACACCGCAGCGGGCAGAGGAACAAGGCGCGATGGCAAATATCCTGCACGCGCGCCGGATTGCCCCTCAGGTCGGAGAGTGGCTGGCGACTGCCGAGGCGACAGATCCTGTTGCCAAGGCGAATCTGCGTCACATCAAGCGCAGCTATGAACGGACTGAGAAAGTGCCTGCAGAACTGGCTGCCAAACTGGCAAAAACCACGTCATTGGCACATCGCGTCTGGGCGCAGGCGCGCGATGACGAAGATGTCGCAAGCTTTCTGCCGATCTTGAGCGAGGTTCTTGAACTGCGCAAGCAGGAAGCAGCCGCAATTGCGGGCGATGCGGACCCTTATGACGCATTGCTGGATGATTACGAACCCGGTGCCACGGGCGAAACCCTGGGTGCGATGTTTGCCGCATTGCGTCCGCGCTTGGTGGCGCTACGTGCGGCGATTCTGGACAAACCCGCGCCGCAATCGCTGAGCGGGCAGTTTGATGAGGCAGGCCAGCTGGCACTATCCAAAAAACTGGCGCTGGCTTTTGGCTATGACATGGATCACGGTCGGATCGACAAGGCGGTGCATCCGTTTTCCTCTGGCTCGGGGCTGGATGTGCGGATCACCACCCGTACCAACCCGGCTGACCCGTTCAATTGTTTCTACTCCACCATCCACGAGGTGGGGCATGCCGCCTATGAGCAGGGGATTGATCACGCATTTATGCTGACGCCGCTGGGGCAGGGCGTGTCCATGGGCGTGCATGAAAGCCAAAGCCGCATCTATGAGAACCAGTTGGGACGCAGCCAGGCCTTTACCGGCTGGCTTTACGGTCAGATGCGCGACACGTTCGGCGATTTCGGGATCGCGGATGAAGATGCGTTTTATGCCACGGTCAACCGCGTGCATGACGGGTTCATCCGGACAGAGGCGGATGAGGTGCAGTATAATCTGCATGTGTTGCTGCGGTTTGATCTTGAGCGGGCTTTGATTACCGGTGATCTGGCCGTGAGTGATCTTGAAGCCGCATGGAATGACCGATTCAAGGCCGATTTCGGATATGAGGTGGACCGTCCCTCAAACGGTATCTTGCAAGACGTGCATTGGTCGGAAGGGTTGTTTGGTTACTTCCCGACTTACACGCTGGGTAATGTCTATGCAGGTTGCCTGCATGAGGCGCTGCGCGCGGCTTTGCCGAATCTTGATGCCGATCTGGCCAAGGGCGACACAACGTCCGCCACTGCATGGCTGCGTGAAAACCTGCAACAACATGGCGGGCTGCGAGAGCCAACCGAGACGATCAAACATGCCGCCGGGATGACGCCTACGGAAGGACCGCTCCTGGAGTATCTGGAAACAAAGTTTGCCGGGATTTACGGGCTCTAGCCAACATCGTCGCGACATCAAAAGCCTCTAAAGCACGCCCGTCCTCAGAACGGACCTTGCGAGGTCCTGCAGATACGTACGCTATGCGGGACTAAGCTGCCGACCGGCGAATGTCAGCTTCTAGCGGCCACGCAACTCGCTCCTGGTTTCTTCGGGCAGTAGCTTCGTTGCGGCGGTCATTGTGGTTTTTGGCAATCGATCAGTGTTAGCTGTTAGATAAGCTACTAATGCTGCCTCATCCTTTTTCCCGGCCTCCCTTACCCATGATCCTATGGCCTTCTGAACGTAGTTGTCCGTGTCCCCGGCAAGTATCTCCGCGATCCGGAAGGTGTCACTGACTTCGCCGCGTTTGATGAATGCATATGTCGCAACCAACGCGGTCCGCCTCTCATTGGGGTTGGCGGAATGGGCGAGCTCGTCGAGTACGGTTCGATCCTTGTCGACAAGGTATTCGCCGATCACATGTGGTGCCGCGCGGTCTACAAAGTCCCAGTTGTTCAATCGGTCATGTCGATCCAGATATAGACGGAACAAGGCCGCGCGGTGACCTGGGTCCAGCTTCTTCTGACGAGCCTGAAAATCCATGATCGATACAGCGGCCATCCTGACCTCGTAGCGAATGTCATCGAGCAGCTTTTCGGCCTCGTCCAGCGGCAATGACTTGAAGCTTTTGGCGATGGGAAAGACCTTAGGCATTCGAACGCCTATCACCTCTGCAGATGGCCCACCTTTGTAGAAACGCGCCACGTAGTCGATATCCGTTGGGTCGGCTTCGGCCTCTAATGCTGCAACAACGTCCTTCGCTGTGGCCATTACACTGTCTCGGATATCAACTTGTCGAGGCTCTGATAGCTTGCCTCCAACCCTTCATCCATTGGGCTTTGCAGAACTCCATCCCGCGTTTCCTTACTGTCGTAGTGGAGGCTCATCCTGACAACCGTCTGACCGCCGTTCTCCCCAAAGACCTGCTCAACGAGGGTCTCGTTGTCCGGGAAGATGTCGAACGTCTCGGTCAGTAGGAGCCGACGCTCCGCCTCTATCTCGCGAAATGTCCCATAGGCCGACATGCGATTATCGTCCCATGCCCAGACGTAGCGATATGCGCCGCCGACCCGCAGGTCGATCTCGCATTCAGGCATCGTAAGACCGGTCGGTCCAGTCAGCCATCGCTTCACCAGTTCGGGCTCTGTGTGGGCCCGCCACACCATCGAGATCGGGGCGTCAAAGCTGCGTGTGATTTCAATTGTCGTATCGGTCGGCGTTGTCATGGAGAGAGGTTTCATTTTGCATTATCTTCCTGCTTGAGGTGTTCCAGAAGGCCATCAAGCCGTTCGTAGTTTGCCTGCCAGATGGCGCGATATTGCTTCAGCCAGTCTTCAATCGCTGCAAACGCCAAAGGCTCAATGCGCCGGGGTCTTGATGTTCCGGCAATTCGGGTGGTGATCAGTCCCGCTTGTTCCAGCACCTTGAGATGACGCGAGATCGAAGGCTGAGACATCTCAAACGGTTCGCGGATTTCGTCGACCGTCGCTTCACCTTGGATCAGACGTTCAAGAATGGCGCGGCGCGTTGGGTCCGATAGGGCTTGAAAGACTGAGTCGAGATTGGACATGCATCTACTATATAATTGATATACTATATAGCAAGTAGATCATATAAGGGCAAAAAGCGGCCCTTCGCCGCGGTGCCAATTTTGGGAGGTCTGGGCTCAAACTGCCCCTTCTCTGCATTCAGCATCGGTGTCGGCTTGGCGCGGTGGCCGTGGCCTAGGACCAGTCCGGTTTGCGTTTTTCAAGGAAGGCACTGATCCCTTCATCGGTTTGTTGGTCCAGCATGTTCTGGACCATCACCTGACCGGCGTAGCTGTAGGCCTGCGGCGTATCCATTTGTGCCTGCTTGTAAAATGCTTCTTTGCCAATGCGCACGGCGACGGGCAGTTTTGAGGCGACAGTTTGCGCGAGCGCTTCGGTTTCCCGATCCAGTTGATCATGGCTGACGCTGCGATTGATCAGGCCCAGGGCCTTGGCCTCTTGCGTGTCAATGAACCGCCCGGTCGTCAGCATCTCAAATGCGGCCTTGCGCGAAATATTGCGGGTCAGCGCGACCATGGGCGTCGAACAAAACAGCCCGATATTGACACCGTTCACGCCGAAGCGTGTGCCTTCGGCGGCAACGGCCATGTCACAGGTCGCGACCAGCTGACAACCGGCAGCTGTGGCGATCCCGTGAACCTGTGCGATCACAGGCTGCGGCATCGACTGGATCCGTTGCATCATTGCGGCACAGCGATTGAACAGATCCTCGAAATACGCCGCACCACCATCCTCGGCCTGTCGCCCCGCTTGCATCTCCTTCAGGTCATGGCCCGCGCAGAACGCCTTGCCATTGCCGCGCAGGATGACGGCACGCACGCTGTCATCTGCGGCGATCTGATCAAAGCTGGCCTGTAGTTCCGCCAGCATTTCATCAGAAAGCGCGTTCAGCCGCTCTGGCGCGTCCATGGTGAGTGTCGCAACCGACGCTGCGTCTTGTCTGTGCAGGATTGCCATTTTTGCCCTCGCATGGTGATTTGGCTTCAACTTAGGGCAGGGAGCGCGCTTATGGAACGGGTTATGAGTATCCCGGAACTGGAACAGTTTATCGGGCGCGAGTTTCCCCAGCTTGGCGATGATTTCAAGATTGAGGCATTGACCGAGGATGGCGTCGAGATGCGCCTGAAAACCCAGGAAAAACACCTGCGCCCGGGGGGCACGGTGTCAGGCCCATCCATGTTTGCCCTTGCTGATGTCGGGATGTATCTGGCGATACTGGCGCGGATCGGTCCGGTTGCACTGGCCGTAACAACAAATTGTTCGATTGATTTCATGCGTCGGCCGGCCGCAGGGGCCGATATGATCTGTCACACGCGATTATTAAAGCTGGGGCGTGTGTTGGCCGTGGGAGATGTGCTGATCTATAGTGAAGGGCAGGCTGATCCTGTAGCGCGGGCGAGCCTGACATACTCTATCCCACCGAAAATGTCGTGAATCAGGGCGCCAAATACTGGGCGGCGACGAAAACGACGTAGGCCGCAAGCATGACGTAACCCATCAGTTTTGTGATCTTGCCGACCAGCAACATCCAGGCAGCAAAACTGACTGTGATGATGACCGTTGCCCACATTTGCGCACCCATAAGAACCGGGGCAACGTCAAGTGGCTTGATCATCGCCGTCAGGCCGATGATTGAGAGAATATTGAACGTGTTGGACCCGATAATATTGCCGAGGATCAGGCCCAGGGATTGCTTGCGGGCCGCTGCAACACAGGTGGACAACTCGGGCAGGGATGTACCGAACGCCACAACCGTCAGGCCAATAATCGCCTCTGGTACGCCAATGATCGTGCCCGTCACAACGGCACCTTTGACCAGCATTTCCGAGCCGACAGCAAGGGCAACAAGGCCGCCCAACAGGATGACAAGGGCTGTCTGCATCGAGTTAATGCCACTGCCCGCGTCCTCGTCATCCTCCTCCAACTCAAGCGAGTTGGTGAAGTATTGATAGGCGACAAAAGCAACCAAAACACCAAACATGATCAGTCCAAGAACCGTCGAAAACTGCCCAGACATCATCCCAAAGACAAGGATCGCAGTCGCGACCAGCATCATCACGACATCTTTGACCAACTGCTTTGGTTGACCTTCCACCTGCAGGATGATGGCGGTTGCCCCCAATACGAGCAGGATATTGGCGATATTTGAGCCCAGCACATTCCCCAGCGAGATTCCGGGAAAGCCCTGCAGGTTGGCGTTCACGGAGGTGAAAAGTTCGGGCACCGACGTCCCGAAAGAAATGATCGTGGCCCCGATGAACAAGGGCGACAGCCCGGTTCTCTCGGCGATGAAGACAGCCGATTCAATGGTCCAGTCACCGCCTTTGATCAACAGGAACAGGCCGAACAGGATAGCACCGGCAGCAAGCACAAAGAGATCGTAATTCGGAAGATCCAAGAGAGTCAGTCCCGTCCAGAGGTCAAATTCATTCGGGGATACCCCCAATTCAACGCAGGTTTAAGTCACCACATAAGGTTTTTCGGCATTGAAAGCACCATCTGAGGCCTCGATGACACAGCACACAGATACCTTGTTGCATGCGGGCGTGGCTTTGCCCAGCAACGATCGTGGGTTCGTTTGTTACGTTCCACAAATCGGGCATGGTTGTCAGGTCTTGAACCGGACGATCAGAAGGTCGGGGGATTTGATCTGTGTTTTGTAAGTCGGCCGCATTCACAGGAAAATCAGCGTGTTATCAAGTGCCTGAACGCGAAGATCCATATGGTTCACAGCCATGAAACCGACCGGTTCATGATCGTTAACAGTATTTGCAACGCTCCAATCGAATTCCCGGTGCAATGGATTGACAGACGATACCGGAACAACGCCATACTACCCCAGATTATCACTCACTCTTTTTGGATAGGAAATCATGGCGGGAAAAATTCCGAATGTTGCACAGGTTCTGATTGAATACCTCAAACTTGAAGGCGTCTCGCATGTCTTTGGTGTCCCGGGCGGTGGCCTGATGGAGATGCTTGACGAATTCTACGAACTACGCGGTGAAATTGACTATGTTGTTTGCCGTCAGGAAACCGGCGCGGCCTATATGGCCGATGGGTATTACAGGGTGACCGGCAAACTGGGTGTTGTCATGGTCACAACCGGCCCCGGCGCCACCAATGCCCTGACCGGCGTGATGAATGCAGAAGCCGGAGGCTCGGCCGTTCTTGCCCTGACCGGCGAAATCGCAGAGGCCTATGCAGGCATGGGATATTTGCAGGAAGGCATTGATGGGAAGCTGGACGTCAATTCGGTCTACCAGGCATCTTGTGCCAGTTCATCTATCCTGTCCAATCCTGTCAGCGCGCAACGCCTGATCGAGGCTGCCTTGCGCACCGCGATGAGCGTGCCGCGTCATGCGGCACATTTGTCGCTGCCTGTGGATGTGACGGCAAAACCGGCAACCAAGCTGCAAACGCCGGGCAAATTGCCGGTCGCGGTTGACATTCCGGACAGCACGGCCCGTTATCGGACCGTTCCGTCAGAGGCGCCATTGCGCAAGGTGGAAAAGACCCTGGAATTGCTGGCCGCTGCCAAACGTCCATTGATCATGCTTGGAAACGGCTGCCGTGAGGCGTTGCGCGATCCCAGCACGATGCAAGCTTTCACCCGGTTTGTTGAGGCGCGCGGCATTCCTGTTGTGACGACGGCCGATGGCAAGGGGCTGTTTGACGAAGACCATCCATTGTCCTTGCGCATGTTTGGCATCGCAAACTGCATCTGGCCTTATTACTGGATGAACCAGGACGAACCAAAATATGATGCGTTGTTGGTCATTGGGTCAGGTATGGGAGAGCTTGCCACGAATAAGTGGAACCCCATGTTGATCCCCGATGGGCCACTTATTCAGCTTGACGCTTACCAGCGGATCATCGCCCGTGACTTTCCGGTTGATCTTGGGATCGTGGGCGAAGCCGGGGCCTTTATCAACGCGCTGGCCCGGCTGTCAGGCGAGGCACCGCCGCCACCCGATGAGGTGTCCGAACGCAAAGCGAAAGTCGCACAGATCAAGGCGGATCACTCTCCGTTCTTCTCTGACGAACAATATCACTCAGAGGCTGCACCAGTGCAGCCCGCCGCTCTGTGCCGTGTGATGCAAGAGGTTCTGCCGAAGGATAACACCGTGATTATGCTGGACGCGGGTAACTGCGTGGGCTGGGGCGCGCACTACCTTGTCTCAAAACCCGGGTTCGAGGTGCATTCATCATTGGATATGGGGCCGATGGGCTTTGCCTCCGGTGCTGTCATTGGTGCAAAGGTCGCGCGACCTGACGCCACTTGTGTGGCCTTCACGGGTGACGGGGCCTTCATGATGCAGGGCACCGAAATCTCGACCGCGCAACATAACGGGATCGGTGCAATCTGGGTTGTGCTTCATGACGATGACCTGTCCATGGTTAGTCAGGGGATGGAGCATTTCAAAGGGGGCAAGCCAACCGCCTGGAAAGAAATGTTTGATCTTGGCAGACCCAACCTCAAGAAATTTGCAATCGGCTTGGGGGCTGACGCCTATAATGTCGACTCGCCTGAAAAATTCGCTAAGGCACTGGAAAAGGCTGTCAAACGCGCCGATGCAGACAAAAAGCCTCAGGTCATCATTGCCCAGATCGACCGCGAGGCAGAGCCGCCATATTACAACCCACTTTATGTGCCGACCCGCGAAAAGGCACGCGAACTGATAAGACAGGATAATTGAGATGAGCGATTTGATTGATTTTGCGATTGTCGGTGGCGGCGCGTCAGGGATCTACACCGCCTGGCGCCTTGCCAATGCATCTGACGATGAGGTGCACTGCATCAGGGAAAAGATCGGTGGCGAAGGCCCGTTGAAGATCACAGTCTTTGAAGGATCCGACCGGATCGGTGGGCGCCTGTTATCCGCATCGCCTGCCAGCATGCCTGATGAGCCGATGGAAATCGGCGGTATGCGGTTTCTGGATAATCAACCCCTCGTGCGCGATCTTGTGGCCAAGCTTGACATCAAACACCACCCGCAAGTGGTTGATGATCCAAAGAATTTCGCATGGTTGCGGCGCAAACACTTTGTCCAATCGGAACTCACCAAACCCGATACCAAACTGCCCTACAACCTGACGGATATTGAAGAGGCGGTTGTCAAAGCCTCCGTCACCCCGGCTGAATTGATCTTTTGGGCGGTATATCAGGAGTTCCCCGAAATTAACGGGATGAAACCCGATCAGTTGGAGGAGTTCCTGCAGACCGCCAAGGTCGGGGGCAGGGACCTTTATGATGTCGGGTTCTGGAACCTGCTTTCGCGGCATCTGAGCCATGAAGGGCGGCAACTGGCCATCACGACCATCGGCTACGATGTGCTTGGTGCCAATGCAAATGCTGTTGATATCATTGCGGAAAATTTCGACTTCACGCCCGACACGAATTACTACCTTTTCGACGATGGGTTCGAGGCGATGCTTTGGGAACTCGCTGAGCAGTTCCAGAAATCCGGCCATATCGAAATGAAGATGGTGCTCGACAGCTTTGACGATTTCGATCTTGATGACGGGCATAAGGGGATGCGGCTGTCCTTTGAAACGGATGAGACCGTTGACGCCCGGGCCATCGTTTTAGCCATGCCACAGGCCGCCATCCAAGGGTTGCGCAAGACCGGACCGTTGCTCGACCCGCGCCGCGCACCCCATGTACCGATGATGCTGAAATCGGTTGAGGGTATCCCGCTTTACAAGCTCTTCCTGATCTACAAACAGCCGTGGTGGAAGGAAAAATGCGGCCTGACCCATGGCCGGTCATTGACGGATATTCCGGTGCGCCAATGCTATTATTGGGCCAGCAACGACAACGATTTTTCGGCGATCATGGCGTACAATGATCAGGCAAGCAGCAGCTTCTGGGGCGGCTACCAGACCGGGCCATTGGGCCCTCAGGATGCCGAAGAAACGGTGCGAGGCGCGGAAGGACCAAAGCTGTTCCAGCGACGCCATGATGAATGGAAGCCCCCCAAGGACCACCTGGCTGAGCG
Organism: uncultured Paracoccaceae bacterium; assembly: GCA_947500055.1. Lineage (GTDB taxonomy): Bacteria > Pseudomonadota > Alphaproteobacteria > Rhodobacterales > Rhodobacteraceae > Yoonia. The sequence continues at coordinate 278,941 of CANMQO010000007.1, read as the reverse complement.
TCGTCGGAAAAACTGGGATGCTCACAAAGCCCCTCATGAAATGGTTGTCGAAATGCACCGGCAACTGATTGAGATGCACGGGGTGGCTGACGCACCGTTCCCCGTTGATGCCGCCTATATGGACTGGATGAACACGCCTTACGGCGGGGCCGTCCATTTCTGGAACCCGGGCTACAAATCGTGGGAAATGGTGGAGCGTATTCCGCAGGCCGTCGACGGTGTGAATGCCTTTATCGTCGGTGAAGCTTATTCGACGACACAGACATGGGTTGAAGGTGCTTTCCAAACCTCTGAAATTGCGCTTGGTAAGTTAGGGATGGAAAAGCCATCATGGGTTAAAGAGTAAATACGAAAACAGGGTAAGCAAGATGAGTGCATTTGTTCCAAGAATACTGGGCATGGGGCATACCGTGCCCGGTAAGATCCGTCTGAATGACGATCCTATTTTTGACTGGCTGAAGGAAAATGACCCACATGGGTCAGAGCTTTTTGCCGGCTATGAAAAACGCCATATTCTATCAGATGGCGAAAAGATGATCGACATCATGCTGCCTGCGGCTCAACTGGCCCTGGATAATGCCGGGATCAAGGCCGAACAGGTCGATATCCTGTTGGGTGAAGGATCAATCGGTGACTACCGGACACCCAACACGATCAGCGAATTGCATCAGCGGTTGGGGCTTCCGTCACGGGCTTGGCCGTTACCGTTGCAAAACCATTTTTCGCAATTCAATGCCAGCCTGATGTTTGCCGACGCGCTGATCAGGGCAGGGCGGGCGAATTACATACTGATCGCGCTCGCTGACAACTGGACCCGCTATGTGGATTACAAGACACCGCAATCCATCTCGGCCGCGGATGGGGCGGCTGCATGTGTCGTTGGCCCATCGGATAACGCGGCCAGATGGACATTTGTCGATCAGATCACGATTGCCGACACGTCGTATTACGGATCAATGTATATGGCTGGCGACCTTGAGAAGAAGGGGTTTTCAGACGCCCATGCGCCATTTAGCGGCTTGCCATCAGGCGACTATTCGCATGCCTATTTCCACATTACCGAGAAGGGGATCGAGGGGTTTACAGAATTCGGCGTGAAGAAGTCGCCAGAGGCTGTGGCCGAGCTTCTGCGACGAAATCGCGTTGCGTCAAAGGACATCTGCCTGCTGACCCACCAAGCCAGCACAAAACTGATGGAGCATTGGAAGGAAGTGATCAACCCGGGGGCCTACATCCAGACCATCAAGCAATACGCCAATATCGTGCAGTGCAGCGTTCTGTTCAATCTGTCCTGGGGCACGCAAAACGTGTCTGAATTTACTCAGGATTGGCTTGTTGTCCTTTGCCTTGGTCCAGACATGCACGCCAACGCGATCCTGCTACGGCGAAATGCTTAAAGCCCTTGCGTGGAAAGGCGGTCGGCAACGCTGACCGCACCCCAATCGTTATAGGCCGTAATTGCATCGCGCAGGTTATCGGCCGATGGATCAAGACGCGCCGCATATTCAAAGGCTAAGGCACGATCCTGCAACCTGTGATCCGGGCGGAAGTCCTGCGCGATCGCATTCAGGAATTTTGCGGCGTTCCTGCCACCATTTATGCCCGCCCAGACGTGATTGGCCATGGCGGCCTTGGTGCCGAAGTTGCCTTCATGAACTCTGGCCCAGCCATTGAGGCTTTTCAGTTCTTCCTCAATCGTTGCCGTTTCTTCGTCACTTGGCGGTTGCCCGGCCAGAATGCGGGCAAAACGGGCAAGCAGAACATGTTGGATCAGGTCCACTTCGACGATCTGCCCGGCAATCGCACCGCGTAAGGGGCCGATCTTATCATACCAGGCGACGGCGCCGTCCCAGTCACCGGCATAACGATGCAGCCGCGCACGGGTGGCCAGATAGTAGCCAATTTGATTGACAAATTCCGTTTCCGTCACCCAGCCGATGTCTTTTGCTTCATTAACGTCATCGCCGGACAAGGAAAGGACATCATTGGTTTGGCCCTGCAAGGCGCGGGCGAATTGCATTTCTAGGTGCACATGCATGCGGGCATTGCGATGCAACTGATGCGCAAGCGCGCGACCCCCCTGGGCAATTACATCATCCAGGGGACGGCCCATTGCCGCACTCAGGATGACACCGCCAGCGATGTTGTAGCTGGCATATTGCGCGTCATTGTCCTGCAGGGCGCGGGCGGCGGCGGCTTTGTTGATCTCAACGCTTTCGGTCAGTGAGGTTCGCCAATGGCTGTGAAACCAGGTGTCGATGAACCCTGCCGCTGGTAAGGCACTTCCACCAGTTGCTGCGTCCAGATCCAGTGCGGCGCGCGACCATGCGGCACCCGCAACAGGGTCGCCGGTCAAAAGCGCCCGGACAATCGAATACATGGAAAACGCATGCGGCGGTCCCGCTTGATTTTCCATGACAAGGCGCATTGCCGTAACCGAAGCCCAGGCAAAGACTTCGAATTGATTGGATTGAAAGGCAAAGGGCGCCGTTGACAGGATCGCCTGAAAACTGAGCGCGAGGTCATCTGGCGGTGGCTGCATTGCGGCCAACAGTTCGGTGGGATGCCGACCCGCAGTCAGTTTTTCAATCGCAGCGATATTTTGCTGAATGGCGGGCTGTAGGGCGGCGGCACCATCGGGTACTTTCACCCCGGCCGTCCGGATTGCGCGCAAACCCACCTGAACCGCGTCAACGGCAAATCCCTGGCTGAACAGGCGAAGCGCTTCTTCCAGAAAACACCCAACTGCATTTTCGCGGCGTCCGGATTCTGTCCAATGATATGCCAGTTCCAACAGGCGGCTGGCACGGTCTTCACCTGCATGCGCATCAATCCATTCCGCGACGCCAGCGTGCAACTGGCGGCTTTGCTGGCGGGGCATCTGGCTATGCGCTACCTCATGCAGGATGCCGTTAGCAAAGGCAAACCCGCCTTGTTCGCCTTGCTGTTGTGGGATCAGGAACCCGTTTGCAACCTGACGGTCGATCTGACGGGTGATGTCCTTGGGCGTGTTCTCCATCGGGTGAATGGCGCAAAGGAGGTCGGTCGGAAAATCCATACCGGCCACCGATGCGACACGCAAAAACAGCTGGTCCGCGGGCGACAGTTTGTCAAAGCGTTGTAGCACCATCCCATGAAGCGTGTCCGGCAGCGCGGCGGCATCCAGCGCATCAGAACGGCTCAGTGTGGCGACACCATCCTCTATCAGGACAGCATCGGCTTCGACCAGAGTTCGGACAACCTCGGACGCATAGAACGGGTGACCCTCGGTCCGTTGTTCCAGTTGATCAAAGAACCGGTCATCAACGGCGTCACAACCAAGGCGCCAACAGATCAGTTCGCGTAGCCCATCCGGTTCGAGCGGTGCCAGTTGTAAAAATTCGAACCCGGCCTCCTGTGCCAGCTTGGCCCATTCATTGTCTGCCGATGGTTGCGTGAGAACGACAATCATCAGATGCGGCACTGCATCTGCTAACCGGACCAGCACTTCGCGCGATGCACCATCAAGCCATTGCGCATCATCAATGCACAAGCAATTGGGGTTATCGGACAGTACGTCACCCAGCAGGTCGACCACGAAATTCTGAATATGAACCGCACGTGCCTGACCGGACAGATCTGCTGTAAACGCTGTCTCGGGCAAGCCGGCCGGGAAAATCGCGTTCAGGAACGGTGCGCGATCGCGCAATTGATAGGGCAGGTGCTCAGCAATCGTTTTCTGACGTACAGCGGCAGACATGACCGGCTGAATACCAAGTGACGTCATCACCAGTTGGCGCAGCGCGCTATAAGGGGCATTCTGCTCGATCGCAGATGCGGCGACCAATTGGAACTGACCGCCGCTGGCTTCTACATGGGCGCGCAGATTCTGTGCTAAGCTTGATTTTCCGAAGCCGGATTCGCCCTCCACAACAATATTGGTGCCGTAGATCCCCGATCCGACACGCCCCCAGCATTGCCGCAATTTATCAATTTCGTGCTGGCGACCGGCCATCCGTCCTGCGCGCAGAGCGTCACTTTCCGTCGTCACCGGGGACCAACCGGGGGCAGGGGCCTCTTCGCCCTTAAACATCAACATCGCAGGTTCAGCATCAAAGGAGAGCTGATCTTTCGTTGCCCGCATTGTGTTATCATCGGCGAGAATATGATCATCGGCAGCCGCGGCCAATCTGGTGGAACGGATCACCGCGTCACCCAACACCAGACTGCTGCGCCGGTCATCGTTGCCGACGATGCAACACAACATTCGGGCCGTTGCCACGCCAATACCGGCTTTTACCCTGCGCAATGCCAACGCCGTGTGAATTTCGCGGGCTGACTGCATGCTGCGCATGGGATCATCAGAATGGGCGTCAGGCGGCGTGCCAAATGTCACAAGAACCGATACACCTTTTTCATCGACGATCACTTCGGCCACGTAACCGTCGCGCGCATGCACAACATCCTGAATGGCCTGAACAATCTCGTTGAGCTTGGTGGCCGCATCTGCCGCGCTCTGATCAAAGTCCGACAGCGCGATACTGACTGCTGTTACTGGCCGCAATTCTACAAGAAACTCCAAACCAACGCTCTCAAGCCAGCCAACTGCGAACCGCGGCATGCGTGCGATAACCGCTTCCCACGCATCTTCCGCCGGTGAGGCGAGGCCGGTTTTTTCGCTTTGATCGTATTCCGGGCAGCTGATCAATTTTCGGGCGCCGAAATCTCCTATCGGGTCTGAGAACGTGGCGGTCGGGCAAAGTTCAGCCGCTGCGGCAGTGATCACCACCTCATTGGGGGCCTTGATCCCCGCAATCCGCCCAAGTTCTTGCAAAGCGGTTCCCATCGCTGTGGTCAGCAACCTGCCATGCCGCCCGCCAACCTCAATCGTCCGAAATGTTCCGATTGAAATGTGGTGATTCAATGCGAAATGCGCTTTGCCCTCAGCCTGATAGCCGACCAATTCGCGCGCCGCGGTCAATGCAGCCAGCACAGCTTGTTCAGATGTCTCGGGTTCGGCAGGCCAAACCGACAGCAGACCGTCGCCGACAAACGTCACAGGTTCACCGCCATTGCGCAGCACGACATCGATCACCTGATCATAATGTGCATTCAACTTCCGATGCAGCGCGTCAACACCTTCCGAGTCCTCGGACAGATACGTTCCTGTATGTTGCGAAAATCCCGAGACATCCAACCACAATAACGCAACATGCCGCTCAGGCAGCGTGGCGCATGTCGCGCCATCTGGCGCATCCACAAGCGCATCGCGCAATTCTGGCGCAAGGAAACTAAGCGCGTCCTTGAAATTGGATTGACTGGTTGGATGATGCATAACAGGGCTTTCACTAATCACGCTGGAAAGCGGACAAATGATAATTGAGAGATTTTGGCTCAGCAATCAAGCGAACGGTGCCAAACATTACATCTCTTTGTTTCGTCTGTGGCTTAAGGGGTTCATAGCTCGCTGCAGGTCGGTCCGGGTCTGCATACTGTTTTCTAAGGGCTGTCGCACGTCAGGGTAGCGCGCTCCCAAGGATGAGGAAAAGCGCATAATCAGTATTATGTAATATCCCGACTAGGCCGTCAGTTCACTTCAAACAAATCTCTGGTATAAGTTTTTCCGGCAACGTCTTGAATTTCATCAGTCAATCGGTTTGCCAAGATCAGATCCGCATCCGCTTTGAACCTGGCTAGGTCTGTTTCGACACGGCTTGTAAAGAAATGCTCGTCCTCCAGAACCGGTTCATAGACGATGCAGGTAATTCCTTTGGCCTTGATCCGTTTCATGATGCCCTGAACGGAACTGTCTCGGTAATTGTCTGAACCGGCCTTCATGACCAATCTGTAGATGCCAACCACTTTTGGATTCTTCGCGATGATCTGTTCGGCGATAAAATCTTTTCGCGTGCTGTTGGACTGGACAATGGCCGCGATCAGGTTTTGTGGAACCTGCTCATAGTTCGACAGCAATTGTTTGGTATCTTTCGGCAAGCAGTATCCGCCATAGCCAAAGGACGGATTATTGTAATGGCTGCCAATGCGTGGATCCAGGCAAACGCCCTCGATCACCTCACGTGCATCGAGGTCATGTGCCATGGCATAGCTGTCCAATTCATTGAAATAGGCCACGCGCATCGCCAAAAATGTGTTCGAAAACAGTTTGATAGCCTCAGCTTCTGTGGAGTTGGTGAACAGAACAGGCATGTCCTTGTCAATCGCACCATCAACGAGCAGCTGGGCAAACCGTTTAGCTGCGTCAGTATGCGAACCAACGACAATGCGGGAGGGATGCAAATTGTCTTCAAGCGCCCTACCCTCACGCAGAAATTCCGGCGAAAACATGATGCCCGGATATGCGATCTCCTGCCTGAGCTCAGCGGTGAAACCCACTGGAATTGTTGACTTAATCACGATCACCGCTTCCGGCGCGATCCGACGGACATCCGCCACCACAGCCCGCACACTGCTCGTATCAAAGAGGTTTGTTTTCGGATCATAATTGGTCGGGGTCGCAACAATCACGAAATCTGCCCCGTCATAAGCAATTTGCGGGTCGGTGGTTGCTTTCAGATCAAGCGTTTGCTCGTTAAGGAACGCGCGCATCATGTCGTCTTCGATTGTCGGGCGACGGCCGTTCACGGCATCGACGCGCCCCTGGTCAATATCGATGGCCACAACCGTATTGTGTTGCGCAAGTAACACCGCATTCGAAAGCCCAACATATCCCAGGCCCGCTACCGCAATCTTCATCTCAAAATTCCTTGTTACTCAACGTGTACCGTGGTTACCGCAGGACGCGTGCGCCGACAAATTCTTTTCGACCGGCCGGTCAAGGCATGGATGCGAAACAGGCACCTGATGTCCAACAATTCGCCATTTGATCAAGTAAACAAAAGTGTTAGACGCAACGCATGAAGAAATCGATCCTGATCCTGAACGGTCCAAACCTGAACTTGCTGGGGACGCGCCAGCCGGAGGTTTATGGCACGACGACACTGCAAGATATTGAGGCAGCTTGCGCCGCCAAGGCAGAGGCTTTGGGGATATCGGTGTCGTTTGCCCAATCCAATCATGAAGGAGCATTGATCGACGCGCTGCATGCGGCAAAAGGCACACATGACGGGGTGATTCTGAATGCGGGCGCCTATACGCATACATCCATCGCCATCCGGGATGCCATTTCGGCAACAATGCTGCCCGTGATCGAACTGCATCTGTCAAATATCCACGCTCGCGAAAAATTCCGGCACCATTCCCATATTGCCGCCGTCGTCGTCGGACAGATATGCGGGTTTGGTGCCCATGGGTACCCGTTGGCGATGGACGCGTTGATGGCTCATCTGGGAGAGGACAAGTGAGCAGTTTTGTCGAACATCTCGATCAGCTGACAAATGCACAAACGGTTGAAGAATTGTGGGACTTGCATACCAGGAAAATGGCGACCTACGGGTTTGACAGGCTGATGTATGGGTTTACCCGGTATCGCACGTCCAGCTCGCTTGGTGATCCGCAGGACTGGGTTCTGTTGTCCACGCAAAGCCCGGAATATATGAAGGTCTTCTTCGACGAAGGTCTTTATTATCATGCACCGATGTTGAAATGGGCGCTGGCCAATGACGGCGCCTGCAGCTGGCGCTGGATGATGAACATGAGCCGGATTGACAACCTGACACCCAGCGAGATGCGGGTGATGGAGTTCAACAAATCCATGGATGTCACTGCAGGTTACACCGTCAGCTTCCGGTCGATCTCTGAACGGACGAAGGCGGCTATCGCGCTAACGGCCAAGGCCGGTATCACCCAGGACGCGGTTGAGCAGACATGGGCCAAGCACGGTGATGAGATTATCGTGATGAATAACGTGATGCATTTGAAACTGCTCACCCTGCCCTACTCCGGCGAACGGCATCTGACAAAGCGGCAGCGCGAGGTGCTGCAATGGGTCGGTGATGGAAAAACCACGCAGGATATCGCCCTGCTACTGGGTTTGACGGCGGCGACTGTGGAAAAACACCTGCGCCTTGCGCGCGAGGCTTTGGATGTCGAAACCACGGCACAGGCCGTCCTGAAGGCCGCATTTTACAACCAGATGTTTATCGTCGACGCTGAGATTTGACGCAGCTTTCTTTCGTTTGACGCCGGGTGAAAAGTTCGCAACTTGCGTCATGAGTAAGGTTTCCCTGACTTTCATGACCCGGCGCAAACTGTCAAATTAAGCGTGTTCCGTGAGTGGTGGCCTAAGGCCTGGGAACAGCGACAAGCACCCCCTTGCGATTACAGGGCTCTGCTGATCGTGCCGGGTAACCGGACGCTGGTATCTTGGGTTTGCCCAATGATATCAGCACTTCGATGTATGCCTGTCACCGTCCCAAATCGACGGGCATGTTACACATCGCAGCGACACCGCGCCTCTCCCGAGTGCGGTGTCGCGTCGTTTCTTTCCCTGAAAACACAGTGTCCGGACACGAAACTTCTGGCGTTCGGACACGGATTTGGTTGAATGCGGGGGCATGACCCCCCTTTTTCAATGCCAGAGGATCCCGAAGGACAAGCACGATGACCAAGAAAACAGAATCCCTCGAACTGCGCCTGTCACCTGAGCTGAAGGACGCGCTGAGCGATGTCAGCAGGTCCCGCGGTGCACCGATGAGCCAGATTGTTAGATCCTTGGTTGAACGCGAAGTCAGCGGCGATCCTCAGGCCATAACCATTGGAGAAGGATCAATCATGACGAAATCAACATTCACCCGCATTGCCGCCGCAAGTGTGGTGGTATTGGGCATCGCGAGCCTGTCGCTTCTGGCGGAAACCTCACCCGTTTCAGCCGGGGCGACCGCGCGGATGACCTTTGCCGAATTTGACACCAACGGCGATGGGGCCGTCACTCCACAGGAATTCAACGACGTAATGGGAGGTTGGGACAGCGGGCAAATGCAAGACCCTGACATGTTCGCACTGCCTGCGGCCTGCGAAGGTGTTTTTGAGCATGAGGACGATGAAGAGGCGACTGATGCTGCCCTCTTTGCTGCGTATGATCTGGACGGCAATGGCACAGTTTCCTTCGCCGAAGTGAGGGTCGCCACTGAAGCGCAACTGACCATGGAATTTCTCGAAACGGACGCTAATGGCGACGGTTTGCTCAGCATGGATGAATTGGCAGACGAGCCACTGACAGTCGCCGAGCTGGCGGAATTTGATGTTCCGACGGACTGTGCAGAAGAACTGGTAGCACAAGACGCCGAACTGCGCGCAGCAATCGAGGAAGAGCCATTTGGCCCTGCCGAGCAACGCATTGTCTTTGCCGGTCTGGACGCCAATCTGGACGGGCACATCACCATGTCAGAATATCTTGCGAACAACTAACAAAAAAAGCCCACTGGCAGAACCGGTGGGCTTTTCAAACATTGTATTGAAGGTTGCTTAACCGTTCAGTTTTGCTACCTCGGCGGCGAAATCTTCTTCGACTTTTTCGATGCCTTCGCCAACGGCCAAGCGCACGAAACCAGCAACTTCAACGCCAGCTTCTTCGGCGGCCTTGGCAACTGTCAAGTCGGGGTTCACAACGAATTGCTGGTTCAGCAATGTGACCTCGGCCATATATTTCTTCATCCGGCCCACGATCATCTTCTCGATCACAGCTTCCGGTTTGCCGCTCTCACGGGCGATTTCCATCTGAACCTGCTTTTCTTTTTCGACAACAGCCGGATCCAGATCCGCCTCTGACAAGGACGCAGGGTTGGCGGCGGCGACGTGCATGGCAACCTGACGGCCGAATGCAGCATTGTCACCTTTCAGCGCAACAAGAACACCAATGGCACCCATGCCGTCGGTAGCCGCGTTGTGGACGTAAGTTACAACACTATCGCCTTCCAGTGATGCCATACGGCGCACAGACATGTTTTCACCGATAACTGCAACTGCGTCAGTCACCGTCTGCTCAACCGTCTTGCCACCCATGTCAGCCGCTTTCAGCGCGTCAACGTCAGACACACCCAGCGCAACGTCAGCGATACCGGAAACCATCTTCTGGAAATCAGCGTTCTTGGCGACGAAGTCGGTTTCAGAGTTCACTTCAACCGCAACACCCTTGCCGTCTTTGACGGCAACCGCGACCAGACCTTCGGCAGCCGTGCGGCCGGATTTCTTGGCGGCCTTTGCAAGACCCTTTGTGCGCAGCCAGTCAACGGCGGCGTCCATATCGCCTTCGCTTTCTGTCAGTGCCTTCTTGGCGTCCATCATGCCGGCGCCTGTGCTGTCGCGCAGCTCTTTCACCATTGCAGCGGTGATTGCCATATTACTTCTCCTTGGAGGTAGTGGAATGTCTGCGGGCGGGGGACACGCCCCCTGCCCGACTGATTTCGTGACAGCTTAGGAAGCGGGTGCTTCTTCGGCAGGCGCGGCGGCGGCGGCTTCTTCTGCCACAACTTCCTCGGCCAGCTCTTCCATCGCACCCATGTCAACGCCAGCGGCACCCAGCTGCGCGGTCATACCGTCAAGGGCCGCACGGGCCGCCAGATCGGTATAAAGCGCGATGGCGCGGGCCGCGTCATCGTTGCCGGGGATGACATAATCAACACCCTCTGGTGAGCAGTTGGTGTCAACCACGGCCACAACCGGGATGCCCAGCTTCTTGGCTTCTGCGATGGCCAGATCTTCTTTGTTCACGTCGATGACGAACAGCAGATCAGGCGTGCCGCCCATTTCACGGATACCGCCCAAAGACGCTTCCAGTTTGCCCTGCTCACGCTCCATGCCAAGACGCTCTTTCTTGGTCAGACCGGCGAAACCGTTGGCGGCCGCCTCATCAATCGCTTTCAGGCGGTTGATGGATTGCGAGACAGTCTGCCAGTTGGTCAGCGTGCCGCCCAGCCAGCGGTGGTTCATGTAGAATTGGGCAGATTTCTCGGCAGCTTCAAGAATCGGCTTTTGCGCCTGACGCTTGGTGCCAACGAACAGAACGCGACCGCCCTTGGCGACAGTGTCACGGATGACCTGCAGGGCCTGGTCCAGCATTGGAACCGTCTGTGTCAGGTCCATGATGTGGATGCCGTTGCGGCTGCCGTAGATGTAAGATTGCATCTTTGGGTTCCAGCGCGCTGTCTGGTGACCAAAGTGTACGCCTGCTTCAAGCAACTGACGCATGGAGAACTCGGGAAGAGCCATGTCGTTTTCCTTTTCCGGTTTCAAGCCTCAGCGGGGGATCAGCCATTTGGCCAACCGGTGGATCGTCTGGGATGTCTCCCCAACCGACCCGCCCCCGCCTGCGGGATTAAGTGAGCGCCTCTTAGCGTCGGTTCGCAGGCTTTGCAACCAAAACCAGCGCTGGTTTATAAAAAGACCCGTTCGACGAACCAATAGGCTCCGACAAAGGCAATCGCGATGGAACAGGGGATTGCGACGATGCGCCGGTAAGCGTCCAAATGGTCGCGGAACTGGATGGATGCCGCGCAAAGGACAAACACCGCAGCCAAGGGCGCCGCAAACAGCCAGACCGGGTTTTCCAGCACGGTTGCAAGGCCTGCAGGGTTCAACGCTGCCAATGCAAGCGCAATCACCAGCAACACACCGTAAAGGGCGAACCCCTGCCCCGCTTCGTTTGCTCCTCGATCGACGCGCAAGGCCTGCCAGACACAAAGGAACATCACCGCAATCACGGCAAGCTGCCCAACTTCGACACCCACGTTGAACCCGATCAATGCCGGGACAAACGTGCCTTGTGGCAAGCCGAATTCGCCCAAGACCGATGCAAATCCCAATCCATGCAGCAACCCAAAGCCAAAAATAACAAATGGTCGCCAGCGGCTGATCCCCCTGGCCCAGATATTTTCAACCGCGACAAAAACAATGGAGGCCGCGATCAGCGGTTCCACGATGCTGCCCGGAATGCTGACATAGCCCAGTGCTGCGAGCGCCAGCGTGATCGTATGAGCCAGCGTAAACAACGATACCTGCACCAAAAGCGGGCGCATCCGCGCGGCCAGAAAGAAAAGGCCAAGTACAAACAGGATATGGTCAAGTCCCTTTGGCACGATGTGATCAAACCCGACAGGAATATAACGCAGGAAACTCTGCCAACCTGTCGCCTGATCGCCGCCTGCCAACTGAATGGGGTCGCTGACCGCGCCTGCTTCCAGATAGCCATCATAAGGGGCATCAACGCCCATCTGCCGGATCACCAGAACACCAAACGCGGCGTTCCAGCCAAACTGCACGGTCTGCGCGTTTTCCGGCAATTCGGCCGAGAAGACAATCTTTGACGGGCGGACCAGTTCAACGTTGCCAATGGGTCCAACGGTCACCTCCTGCAATTCGGGCAACAGCGCGACACCATCCGCATTCAGCGTGATCGATGACGCCATTTGTGGCCAAAAACCGCGAAACCGTTCTTCCATCGCATCTGAGGACAACGCGCGCAAGGCGTCATAAGTTTCAGCCTCTGGCGCTTCATTGGTGTCTTCGGTGGCGGTCAGATCGATGCCGGCGACGAAGCTCTCAAGGTTCGCTTCCATCTCGAACACCAGGCGACCGTCGACCTCTATCATGTCAGTGATCGATGGCAGAACTTCGTGGGCAAAGGCACTTGCCAATGTCGTGAACCACACGACGACGGCGCTTGACAATACCCAAAGGAAAGACACCCTAGGAGAAGTCAAAAGGGATAAATTAATGCGCATTCTTGCCCTCATTCTTGCTATCGTCACCACACCTGTTGCGGCGCACGAACTTTGGATCGAGCCACTGGCCTACCAGATCGGGGCCGACCAACGTCTCGAAGCGAATATTGTCAACGGGGAGGAATTTGAAGGGGTCATTTTGTCCTTCTTGCCGCGAAACATCGAAAACTTCGTGGTCTTTGCGGGTGAGACCGCAAAACGGGTCGATGGGCGCCCCGGTGACAAACCGGCCCTCAATCAGGCACCCCTCGCCGAGGGTCTGAATATCATCGCCTATCAGGCGCGGGTCGCCACACTGAACTATGCAAACTGGGAAAAATTCCAGAAATTCGTCGATCACAAGGATCTCGGCGATATTCGCCCTTTGCATGATGCGCGTGGATTGCCAGAGGGTGACTTTGACGAAGTTTACGGGCGCTATTCCAAGTCACTGATCGGCGTCAGCGACGCGGTGGGAAGCGACAGGCGTATCGGGCTGGAGACGGAGCTTGTCGCGTTGACCAACCCCTATACGGATGATCTTTCGGACGGAATGCGGGTCCAACTGCATTACCGCAATGAACTGCGCGGCAATGAACAGATCGAGGTGTTTGAAAAGGCCCCCGATGAGAACGTCACCATCACACTTTACCGGACGGACGAAAATGGCATCGGAATATTCCCTGTCAAACCTGGCCATAGCTATATGGTGGATGCTGTTGTTCTGCGCGAACCAAGTGAAGCATTGGCTGCAGAAACCGGGGCGGTGTGGCAAACACTTTGGGCGAACCTGACATTTGCGGTCCCGGACTGACTTGCCCTTGATCACCTGCTGGGTCACAAGGCGGCTATGACAAAAACACCCGACATCCTGTGTATCGGTTCTGTCCTTTGGGACGTGATCGGGCGCGCCGCCAACCATATGCGTGTGGGCTCTGACGTTCCGGGGCGCATTACGCGATTGCCCGGTGGTGTGGCGATGAATATCGCCATGACCCTGCGCCGCTTTGGTATGACCCCTGCCTTGCTGACCACTATCGGTCGCGATCCCGAAGGCGAGGAATTGCTGGCCGAAGCACAGCGCATGGGGATGATCTGCGATCATATTTACCGCTCCGATGACCTGCCGACCGATGTCTATATGGCGATCGAGGGCGCGAATGGGCTCATCGCGGCCATCGCCGACGCCCATTCGCTTGAGGCGGCGGGCGACAAGATTCTGAACGCCATGGCCGATGGTCGGCTTGGATCAACAGAGGCCCCTTTTGCCGGGCCCGTGGCACTTGATGGCAATCTGACAGAGGCGCTTTTGCAAAGCATCGCAAGCTCGCCGTTATTCACCAATGCTGACCTGCGCGTCGCCCCCGCCTCGCCGGGCAAGGCAGAGCGGCTCTTGGCACTCATCGGGCATCCATCAGCGACGCTTTATGTGAACCTCGAAGAGGCCGGATTGATCTGTCAGTCAAAATTCGACGATTCAGCGACGGGTGCTGCTGCCCTGCTTGCGCGCGGCGCACATCGCGTGCTGGTCACGGATGGTGGCAACTCTGCCTCCGAAGGGGTGGCAGGTGACATCATCACGCAAGCCCCGCCAGCCGTGATGGTCACCCGTGTGACCGGTGCAGGCGATACATTCATGGCCGCCCATATCGCGTCCGAGGCGCAGGGTATGGAACGCGCCGCAGCCCTCGAACGCGCGCTTAATGCCGCAGCCACATATGTTTCCGGAGAAACCCCCTTATGATCCCGATCACCTATTCCAGCGAAGTGACCAAGGCGCGCGCCGATGGCACCGCCATCGTGGCACTGGAAAGCACCATTATCACGCACGGCATGCCATTCCCGCAGAACGTGGAAACCGCGCGTCTGGTCGAGGATGACATCAAGGCCAACGGGGCAACCCCCGCAACAATCGCCGTCATGAACGGACGGCTGCATATCGGGTTGGAACCGGGCGAGCTTGACGCATTGGGACAGGCCGAAGACGTGGCCAAACTGTCCCGCGCGGATATCGCTGCCTGCATCGCAGCTGGCAAAAGCGGGGCCACAACGGTTGCCGCCACGATGATCGCGGCACATCTTGCGGGCATACATGTCTTTGCCACCGGTGGCATTGGCGGGGTACATCAAGGGGCGGATCAGTCTTTTGATATCTCGGCTGACCTGCATGAACTGGCACAAACGCCGGTCACTGTTGTCGCGGCCGGGGCCAAGGCAATCCTTGATCTGCCAAAGACTTTTGAAGTGCTCGAAACACTTGGCGTGCCTGTTATTGCTGTCGGGCAAGACGTTATCCCCGCCTTTTGGTCAGCAACATCCGATATGGCAGCCCCTTTGCGGATGGACACGGCAGCAGAGATTGCATCTGCGCAAAAGATGCGCAGTGCGATGGGTCTCAGGGGGGGGCAACTGATCACAAACCCGATCCCGCATGATGCCGAAATCCCTGCGGCCACGCTGGCGCCAATTATCGCCAAGGCACTGGCCGAGGCCGAGGCACAGAAAATCAGCGCCAAAGCGGTCACACCGTTCCTGCTGGGCCGGATTTTTGAACTGACCGATGGGCGATCGCTGGAGGCGAATATCGCGCTGGTGCGCAACAACGCAAAGCTGGCGGCCGAAATCGCGATCGCCATGGCCGACTAGGTCTGTCAAACAACGTCGGGCGCTTGTCGTCATCACCGCCAGCGCCTATCTAAAGGTCTGACCACTTGGATTTGCACGAATGATCGACCCGCAAAACGAAGAAATCAAGCGCCGTAGCGGCCCCGGCATGATCGCCAAGCTGCGCAGCAATTTCCTTGCCGGATTGATTATCGTGGCACCTATTGGGCTGACGGTCTGGTTGATCTGGACAGTTGTCGGCTGGGTTGATGGTTGGGTCTGGCCCTTTGTGCCAGAGGCGTATCATCCCGAGCAACTGGTTAACCGGATACTGGGGCGCACCGCCGAAAACTGGATCGACGTGAATGTGCGCGGCATCGGTGTTGTCATCTTTCTGTTGTTCACTGTTCTGGTGGGCTGGATCGGCAAAGGTCTCATCGGGCGGTCGTTCCTTTCAATCGGTGAACGGTTGGTGGACCGAATGCCGGTTGTCCGCTCTATCTATAACGCGGCCAAGCAAATCGCTGAAACCGTGTTTTCACAGCGCGACACGTCGTTCGACAAGGCCTGTCTGGTTGAATATCCACGCCGTGGGTTATGGGCGATTGCCTTTATCTCGATCAACGCCAAGGGCGAGGTCGAGGAAAAGCTGTCAGATGGTGAACCTATCGTGACGGTGTTCTTGCCAACAACGCCAAACCCCACATCGGGCTTTTTGTTGTTCCTGCCACGCAGCGACATCAAAGTGCTGGATATGACGGTGGAAGACGCGGCCAAACTGGTGATCTCAGCAGGCCTTGTCTATCCCAGTGACAAGGACGTCACGCCACTCCCCCACGCTGCCGAATAAAGGTGCTGACAGGACCAGCAGTAACCGGTTTCGCGACCGCCTTTGCCCTGATCCTTGCGATAGGCGCGCAGAATGCCTTTGTGCTCCGGCAGGGGCTGGCGCGGGCGCATGTTTTCTGGCTGTGCCTGCTTTGCGCTGCGTCCGACGCGATTCTGATCACAGCGGGGGTGCTGGGGTTTGGGGCAATCGTCACGCTTTACCCCCTTTTGCCGCAGATCATGGCCTGGGGTGGTGCGGCATTCCTGTTGTGCTACGGCGCGCTGCGGCTATGGGCCGCGTGGAAGGGCGAATATGCCATGCAGCTTGCAGGCCAGTCAGCCGGATTATGGGCCACACTGGCAACCGGGGCGGCGTTCACATGGCTCAATCCGCATGTCTATCTTGATACCCTCGGGCTTGTCGGTGCGGTATCGACACAATACGAGGGCACGGCGCAGAAAACCGCCTTTGGCATCGGGGCCGTGACATCCTCCTTCGTGTTCTTCTTTGGCCTGGGCTACGGCGCGCGGCTGCTGGCGCCAATCATGCAATCGGCTCGGGCATGGCGCATCCTTGATGTCATCATCGGCTTGGTCATGTGGGCGCTGGCGGCAAAATTGCTTAGCTGAACATTTCCGTCAGATTGACCGTGCTTTTCTTGTTCAGGTCCCGCTTATGGGACTGCAGGAACGCATCTGCGGAGGCTTCCCCCGCTTCTTTCAGCCGCGCCAATACAACCGGCGTCGGGATCGTCTTGGTGGCAACGTTCAATTCGTTCATCAAACCATCATCGGCGATCATATGCACCAGCACATCTTTCATCGTGCCTTTCTGAATGGCGCCCTTGCTGATCAGCCGCTTTACAAACTCAATCGCCCGCAATTCACGCAGGAGAGAGCTATTAAAACTGATCTCATTGATCCGGTTCTGGATCGCTTGGCTATCAACAGGCAAGTCTTCACGATGCAGCGGGTTGATATTCACGATCAGAACATCATCCGGCAAGTGATTGACAAATAAAGGGAACAGGGCCGGGTTTCCCGTGTATCCGCCATCCCAAAACGCCTCCATCTTACCCGTTTTGGGATCAGTGAACTCCACTGCCTGAAACAGGCTGGGCAGACAGGCGGAGGCAAGGATGACATCCGCCATGATCTCGTCCCCGGTAAACACACGTATCTTGCCCGAGCGGACATTCGTGGCGCAGATATGCAGTTCCGGTCCCTCGGAGGCGCAGACCGCATCATAGTGGAAGCGGGCAACGATCTGGGCCAGCGGGTTCTGCATGCTGGGGCCGTAGATATAAGGCGAAAACATGCGTGTCGTCAGATCGAAGGCCCGGTAAGCAGGCGAATTTTCAAGCGCCTTGGCCCACAGATGCGCCGTGGGCGCTAGCGATGAAACCCAGTCCCCAAAATGAGGGTCAGTGATCGCGCCAACCTGCTCCCACAGCCAATTCAGGTTGTCGATCGCCCCTTGCCGCCCATCTGCGACCCAACCGGATTTCAGTGCCGCGGCATTCAATGCACCGGCAGATGTTCCCGAAATTGCCGCAATCTCAATATCTTTCTCTTGCAGCAAACGGTTCAGCACACCCCAGGTAAAGGCACCATGCGCACCCCCGCCCTGCAACGCAAGATTGATCCGCTTCACAGCGCGGTCCAGCCACCATCAACACTGATGGTGGTGCCGGTAACCTGCGCGGCAGCATCAGAACACAGATAGACAGCGGTGCCGCCCAACTGTTCGACCGTGGCAAACTCTTTGGACGGCTGGCGTTCCAGCATCACGTTCTTGATCACATCTTCACGGGACATGCCATATTCCTTCATCGTGTCCGGAATCTGCGCCTCCACCAGCGGGGTCAAAACGTAGCCGGGGCAAATGGCATTGCAGGTGATCGGATCCTGCGCGGTTTCCAGCCCGATGGTCTTGGTCAAGCCAACAATCCCGTGCTTCGCGGCCACATAAGCAGATTTGTAAGGGGATGCTGTCAGCCCATGGGCCGACGCGATATTGATGATCCGGCCATAGCCGCCTTCACGCATGCCTGTCACCGCCGCCGCAATGGTGTGAAACGCCGATGACAAGTTAATGGCGATGATCGCTTCCCACTTTTCGGTTGGAAACTCCTGCACCGGTGCCACGTGCTGAATACCGGCATTGTTCACCAAAATGTCACAGCCACCCGCAGCCACGATTAAACGGCGGCAATCCTCTGCCTTGGACATGTCGGCTTGGACGTATTTCGCCTCAACCCCGGTGACATCGGCAATCTCGGCGGCCAAGGCGTGATCCTCTTCGCGGTCGGTAAAGGAGTTCAGAACAACATTCGCTCCTGCCTTGGCCAATTCGCGGGCCACGCCCAACCCAATACCGGAATTTGACCCGGTGATAACGGCGGTTTTTCCTGTCAGGGACATCTCGTGCTCCGATTCTTTTGTGCTGCGACTCAGTCTATATGCTGCAACTGCAAAAGGCACCTGAGGTTCCAGAGGCCCAACAAAAAAACGCCCGCACAAGGCGGGCGTAAAGTTATTGAGGCAGGTTTCATACAGGCAAGAAACCTATCGAGCAGTGACCCCTTTATAAGCAATGACTTGCGCGGCTCCAAGCTAAAAGTTTGAAAAGGTTGAAAAGCATCTTTACGGTCAGTTGTAACAACAAACATGAACCGGGGGCTTTGATCGAAATGAAGACAAGTATTTCAAGAAAATTGCGTGCTGTGACGGGCATTGTTGCGGTATTGGCCGCAACGACAATGGCGCAGGCAGAACCGCAACATGGCATAGCTATGTATGGCGACCCTGCTCTGCCACCTGATTTTGTGTCCCTGCCCTATGCCAATGCCGAGGCGCCAACTGGCGGCAGGATCGTCACGGCCGAGGTCGGCAGCTATGACAGCCTTAACCCCTTCATCCGAAAAGGCTCTGTGCCGTGGCAGTTGCGGTTCTTCCTCGGCGAAAGCTTCATGGGGCGGTCGCTTGATGAACCATTCTCGCTCTACGGTGTTCTGGCCGAATCGATTGAAACCGGACCGAATCGTGAATGGGTGGAATTTACCCTGCGCGAGGGGGCGACGTTCTCCGATGGCAGCCCGGTGACCGTCGAAGATGTCATGTGGTCTTATGAAACGCTGGGCACCGTTGGCCACCCCCGCTATCTGGGCTTTTGGTCCAAGGTTGAAAGTCTCGAACAGGTCGGCGACCGTACCGTGCGCTTTACCTTCAATGTCGAAGATCGCGAACTGGCCCTGCTTGCGGGCATGCGCCCGATCCTGAAAAAGGCGCAATGGGACGGTGTGGATTTTGCCGAAAGCACGACCGAAATCGTACCAATCACATCCGCGCCCTACGTTATCGACGATTTTGAGCCGGGGCGTTACGTCTCGCTGCGCCGTAACCCGGATTACTGGGGCAAGGATGTGCCTTTCCGCGTCGGCACCAACAATATTGATGAGGTGCGGCTGGAATTCTTTGGCGATGAAACCGCCGCATTTGAGGCGTTCAAGGTCGGTGAAGTGAATTCCAACCGCGAATTCAACGTGGCCCGCTGGGACAGCCAGTATAATTTCCCGGCCATTCAGGACGGCGATGTTGTGAAATCTGTGCTGCCCCATGAACGGCCCTCCGGCATGACGGGATTCGTCATGAATACCCGCCGCGACCAGTTCAGCGATTGGCGTGTGCGCGATGCGATGCTGCACGCGTTCAACTTTGAATTTGTCAACGAAACGATGACCGGCTCGCAACAGCCGCGTATCACCTCCTACTGGTCCAACTCACCACTTGCCATGTCCGATGGGCCGGCAGAGGGCCGCGTTGCCGAATTCCTTCAGCCTTTTGCCGATGAGCTTCTGCCCGGCGCATTGGATGGCTACGCGCTGCCTGTCAGCGATGGATCAGAGCGCAACCGCGCTGGCACCGCCGCTGCCCTCGAACAGATGGAGGCCGCAGGCTGGACGGTTCAGGATGGTGTGATGAAGAACGCAGATGGTGATGCTTTCACGTTCGATATCTTGCTTAAGCAAGGATCGTCGGAAGATCAGGCCATGATCGACATGTTTGTCGAATCCCTGTCGAGGATCGGGATCACCCCCACTGTCACGGTTGCCGACAGCGCGCAGTTCAAAGAGCGCACGGACGCCTATCAGTTCGATATGACCTATTACCGGCGCGGCGTGTCGCTCTCTCCCGGCAATGAGCAATATAACTATTACGGGTCCGAAGATGCAGATGCGCCAGGCGGGCGCAACCTGATGGGGGTCAAATCCCCTGCGGTGGATGCGATGATCGGGCGGTTGCTGACGTCCGAAAGTCAGGATGACTTCGTCGCGGCTGTGAAAGCACTTGATCGGGTGCTGACTTCTGGACGGTATGTAATCCCGATCTACCAGTGGAACATCAGCCGCATTGCCCACGCGAAAGAGCTGAAATACCCCGAAAACCTGCCGATCTTTGGCGACTGGCCGGGCTGGCAGCCGGATGTCTGGTGGTACGAGGAATAGGCACACCGGCTCCGCCGTCATGATCTCGTTACAAAAGGGTCATATCGGCGGGGTCGGAAACATTGAAAGCCACCATGAATATCCTCGTCCTCTGCACCGGCAACTCTGCCCGTTCCATCCTCCTTGAACAGATCCTCACCCATCGCTCTGACGGGCGGGTCAAGGCGTGGTCGGCGGGGTCCAAACCCGCTGGCAAAGTGCATCCACAATCCATTGCCCTTCTGGCGGAGAAAGGTTTTCCCACGGGCGGGCTGACATCGCAAAGCTGGGATGATTACGCCAAACCTGACGCGCCGGTGATGAATGCGGTCATCACCGTTTGCGGTTCAGCCGCAGGCGAAGAATGCCCCTACTGGCCCGGCACGCCGCTGCGTGCCCATTGGGGGGTGGACGATCCGGCAGCCGCCAGCGCGGCAGATCAGCCCGCCGCATTCGCGACGGCGTATGACCATTTGGAAGCACGGGCAAAACAACTGCTGGCCATCCCGTTTGAAGGGATGTCACAAAACGACTTACAGAAAGAACTCGACAGGATCGGCGGATGACCAGTCAGAAACTACTGGCCGAGTTCATCGGCACCGTCTTCCTGCTGATCGGCGTTGTCGGCTCCGGGATCATGGGTGAAGCGCTTGCCGGGGGCAACACGGCTATCGCCCTTCTGGCCAATGCCATCGCCACCGGCTGCACGCTCTATTTCATCATCACGACACTGGGGCCGATCTCCGGCGCGCATTTCAACCCGGCGGTCACTCTCGCCTTTCTGATCCGGCGCGAGATCACGCCCGGCCTCGCCGCAGCCTTCGTTGTTGTTCAGGTCATCGGTGGCATCCTGGGTGTCTGGGCATGCCACGTCATGTTCGACCTTGATCTGCTGCAAGCCTCGAACACAAACCGGACCGGTCTGGACCAATGGTTTTCTGAAGTGCTGGCCACATTCGGCCTGCTTTTCGTGATCTTCGGCGGGATCAAAAACAAACCTGACGCCGTACCAACCCTTGTCGCGCTCTACATCACCGGGGCCTACTGGTTCACCTCATCGACCAGCTTTGCCAACCCGGCGGTGACCATTGCGCGCGGTTTCAGCGACACCTTCGCAGGCATCAATCCGGCGCATATCCCGATGTTTATTCTCATGCAGATCATCGGCGTGGGCGTTGCCGCGGTTGTCCTGCCAAAGCTATTCAAGTAAGCGACGTTACCCACAGGATCGTCGCATCCTCGGCGCTGACGGATACCACGTTATGACCCATCGACGCGTCATAATAGGCACTGTCACCCCGGCCGAGTTCAACGGCTTCGTAGAATTCCGAATATAGGCATACCTGTCCGGTCAAGACGTATAGGAACTCTTCGCCATCATGGCGCACCCACCCGTCAAAATCCTCCATTCGGCGGGCACGGATCCGGGCACGGTAGGGCAGCATTTTTTTCGACGTCAGCGCATTGGCCAACAAATCATGCTCATAGGTGGTCGTCATCTGCTGCACCGCCTCTGCGGATTTGGTCACAGCCATCCGACCATTCACCTGACCTTTTGACGATGGCGTAAACAGCTGCGGCACAGAAATTTCCAGGCCCACCGCCAGCTTTTTCAAGGCATCATAAGTCGGCGACATCTGCCCATTTTCGATCTTTGAAAGGGTTGAACGGGCCAGACCGGCCTGCTGGGCCGCCGTTTCCAAAGTCCAGGCGCGGGCCTTGCGTAATTCGCGCACACGCGCGCCCAGATCAAGCGGCTGAGCGACCGTGCTATCGCCATTGTCATGGGCAACACGGATCAGGTTGTGGCGGTCAATATCGGACATGCAGGGTGTCATAAGGGGGCCGTGCTGATCTTGCAACTCAGCACCCAAAGGCGTAGCCGAAAGACATGCGAACGCCTGGCCCACCTCCCGCAAATTTCAACATGGCTGCCCATGTTCTGGCCCATGCTGACCGGCTGGGGCAAAAAATCGCGCTGCAGATTGTTGGTGATGCGCCAGAGCAATTCACCTATGCCCAGATCAAGGCCGCGGTGCTGGGCACAGCGACCGGGCTGCGCGGTCAAGGCCTCGATGCGGGTGATCGTGTTCTGCTGCAACTGGGCAATGTGCCCGAATTCCCCATCACCTATCTGGGGGCCATTGCTGCCGGGATCATCCCTGTGCCCGTGTCATCACAACTGACCGCGCCTGAGCTGACCACGGTGTATGATACGATCAAACCTGCCCTGATCGTGCACAGGAAAGAAAACGCGAAGGACCTTGGCCCAGCGATCCGGACGCAGGACTTGCGCGCGTTCTGGACCCTGTCGCCTGCTGATTTTGTCATGGGCGATCCCGGTAGACCGGCCTACATCGTTTTTACGTCCGGCACGTCCGGCCAACCGCGGGCTGTAATCCATGCTCACCGGGCCATGTGGGCGCGCCAGACCATGTGGGATGGCTGGTACGGGCTGACAGAGACCGACAGGCTGATGCATGCGGGCGCGTTCAACTGGACGTACACGCTGGGCACCGGATTGATGGATCCGTGGTCAGTTGGGGCAACCGCCCTGATCCCCGCCGATGGAACACCGGCGGAACGCCTTGGTGCGCTGCTTCATGACACGAATGCCAGCATCTTTGCCGCCGCCCCGGGCGTCTACCGGCGGCTTTTGCGAGAAGCGTTGCCACCATTGCCGAACCTGCGGCACGGGCTGTCAGCCGGTGAAAAGATGGCAACATCGCTGCGCGATCACTGGCGGCACAGCACCGGCACGTTGGTGCATGAGGCATTTGGCATGTCCGAATGCTCCACCTTTATATCAGGCAGCCCTGCCAACCCAGCCCCGGAGGGCACCATTGGTTTTGCGCAGCCTGGGCGCAACGTGGCGCTCATCGGCCCAAACGGGCCCGTCGAACCCGGCACGCCTGGTATCATTGGTATCCACCGGGATGATCCGGGGCTCATGTTGGGTTATCACAACGCTCCCGAAGAAACCGCCGCCCGGTTTCAGGGCGATTGGTTCCTGACGGGGGATATCGGAATCATCAACGACGAAAACGCGATCACCTATGCCGGGCGGGCGGACGATATGATGAATGCGGGTGGCTACCGGGTCAGCCCGGTCGAGGTTGAAGACGCGATCACCGCCCATCCCGCAATATCGGAGGCCGCAGCCTGCGCTGTGCAACTGCGCACAGATACCAGCCTGATTGCAGCCTTTTATGTCGCCACAGACGTGATAGACGAAGACGAGTTGCGCGCATTCATGCAGACTCGGTTGGCAAGCTACAAATGCCCACGGCTTTACATTGCCAAAGACAGCCTGCCCCGCGGGACAAACAACAAATTACTCCGACGCAAACTGCGCCAGGAATGGGAGGCCGCACATGGTCAAGCTTGACATCATCTCTGATCCGATCTGCCCCTGGTGCTATATCGGGAAAACCAATCTGGACAAGGCGCTGCTGGACTTCCCTGACCACCCGTTCACGATCGAATGGCATCCGTTTCAACTGAACCCCGACATGCCCGCCGGCGGAATGGACCGGCGCGCCTATCTCGAAGGAAAATTCGGTGGCAAGGAAGGTGCGGTCAAAGCCTACGCACCTGTGGTCGAACATGCCGAAAAATCCGGGGCGCATATCAATTTCGAGGCAATCAAGAAAACGCCCAACACGATTGACGCCCATCGGCTGATCCACTGGGCGGGTATCGAAGGACGCCAATCCTTTGTCGTTGATCTGCTGTTCAAGGCCTATTTCGTTGAGGGGCGGGACATCGGCGATCATGAGGTTCTGGCCGACATCGCGGACACCGCTGAAATGGATGCTGCCATGGTGACCAAACTGCTCGCGTCTGACGCCGATATCGACGACATCCGGACCCGCGACAAGCACAGCCGTGAGATGGGCGTAAATTCAGTACCGACCTTCATCGTGGCCAACCAACACGCTGTGCCCGGCGCACAGCCGCCAGAAGTGTGGACCAGTGTGATCAAGGACATCATGGATCAAATCGAAGCGGCTGAATGACCGCGGCACCAACAACCGGGCACCGCAAGCAGCTGGGCCAGGCAGAGTTTGTGGCGCTGTTAGCGATGGTGGCAGCAACTGTCGCTTTCTCCATTGACGCGATGCTGCCCGCCCTGCCCGCGATCGGGGCAGAGCTTTCACCGGGTGACCTCAACAATGCACAACTGATCATCACCAGCTTTGTACTGGGGCTCGGGCTGGGGACCCTGTTCACCGGGCCGCTCTCTGACACGTTCGGGCGCAAGCCGGTAATGATCGGCGGGGCGTTGGTCTATATTCTGGCCTGTGGCGCCGCTTGGGCCGCTTCCTCGCTTGAGGTGATGCTGGCAGCGCGTGTCGTACAGGGCCTTGGCGCAGCGGGACCAAGGGTTGTTGCGATGGCATTGATCCGCGACCTTCACAGTGGTCCGCAAATGGCGCGCATCCTGTCCATCGTGATGGTTGTATTCTCGCTTGTGCCAGCAATGGCGCCCACCGTGGGACATTACATCATCGTCACCTTTGGGTGGCGCGCGATCTTTGTGGCGTTCATGTTCTTCTCGCTCGCAACAACTGCCTGGCTACTGCTGCGGCAACCCGAAACACTGACCCCGGAAAACCGGCGGCCGCTTAGCCCCGGTGCACTGGCCAGTGCGACAGCCGAAGTCTTTCGACACCGCACGGCGCGGCTATCGATGTTTGTTCAGATGCTGACGCTGGGCATGCTCTTCACAGTGATTTCCTCTACCCAACAGGTCTTTGACCTGACCTACGGACAGGGGGGACACTTCCACCTGTGGTTCGGGGCCATTGCGATATTGGCTGCGTCATCCGGGGTGCTCAACGCGCGGATTGTGATCCGGTTGGGAATGCGGGCGATCATCAAGGGAATGTATACAGCGCAAATTATCCTGACCTTGCTGATGCTCGCTGTCACTGCGACGGATGCGCCGTATTGGATCAGCTTCGGGGCCTATCTGCTTTGGGTCATCGGGAACTTCTTTCAGGCAGGATTGACCCTGGGCAACCTGAACGCGCTTGGGCTTGAGGATATGGGGCATATCGCGGGCCTCGCCGCCTCCATCCTTTCTGCGGTGTCGACCGTTGGCGCTGTGCTTATCGCTGCTCCCACCGCGCTGATGTTCGATGGCACCCCCATCCCAATGGGGATCGGTGTGTTGATCGCTGCATCCCTTGCGCTCTGGCTGACAACAATGATCAGGCGCCCGGGCGAGGCCTGATCAGGGCAGCAGCCGCCGACACGAGCAGGGCCGAAAGAACCAGTGGAAAGGCATAGTAAAGTGTCGCATCGATCATGCTGTAGCCAAGTATCACAAAAAGACCAAAGAGGATCGCCCGCATCTGCCAAGCACCCTGCGGTTGTGCCGCGATGATTCGAATAGTGATCTCGGCAATCAAGGACAGAAAAATTGCGCCGCCAACAGCGCCCCAGGTCACAAGCGACTGCAAAATGACGTTGTGGAACTGCGTCACCTGGAAATCTGAAACCTGGTAAAGACGGATTTCGCCGTGACCAAAGAAGGGGCGTTGCAAGAACATCTCCCAACCGAGCGCCCAGATATCCGTGCGTCCGGTGGTCACCCGGCCGGTTTCAAATGACTCTACCGTGCGCATGAACAATCCAAAGACATGACACTCCGCCGGTGGCACCAGTTGCATGATCAACAAGGCAGCAACGCCGGTTACAATACCAGCGATCACAAGCCGGATTGTTGTTGCCCCGGCAAAGAACAGGGCAACACCAAGCAGGGCCGCGAGCAGGGCGAAAACAGCGCCGCGCGATCCAGTGTATTCCAGATATGCCCAAAGAATGACAGCAACCAACGCGCAGATACCGCGCGTCAGCCAGCTCAATTCACGGCTCGTTGTGGCAAAAATGGCCAATCCGAGCGTAGGTCCAACAAAATAACCCGTATACCGCACGTTCTGAAAATACGGCACCTGAGTTTCACAAAAATCGCCCGCAGGCCCACCATGGGTCAGATAGGTGCCTGCGGTGACGGCCACATAGGCGACGCTAAGACCCATCATGACACCAAGGGCAATGGTCCCTACCTCGCGTGGCGGGGTAGATTGAAACAAGCGAAAAAGTAAGAGCCCCAAAAACAGGCAAAACAGCCAGGTTAAGGTACGCTCAACCGTAAGATCGAGACTGGCGCCAGCAAAATATGGGCGACTAACGGCGATGAGGACCAGGATTCCTATCATCACCCAAACACGCACCGGCAATGCATCGGTGATAATGCGCAGGCTACCGAATAGCTTAATAAAAAAATGAAAAATGACCGACAAAAGGCCCAGGATCAAACCGGACCAAAGAATAATCTGCCCCGCGCGTGAATCTGTTCCATTGAGCCACACTGCGATCACCAGAACGACCAGAACAACCGCAAGAAGGATTAGACGCCCGCCGCGCTTTCCCCCCAAAAAAGTGCCAAAGCTATTCAAACTGATTTACCTCGCGATGGATCACCGAATTGACCGGAAAACCGTTACAACCTGTAAAACAAGCTGACATCGATTTTCCTTTGCATGATGTCAGCATGTAATGCGCCCTTAGGGCGATTTTATGTCGGTTGATGCCCCCGCCTTTTTGGCCTCCGCCAGCTTTTGCGCCAGATCACGGGCAATGTTGAATGCGCCCTGGATCTTGTCGCGTTCCTTGGTCCAGTCGCGGCGCACGACGATCTTGTTATCCTTGACTTTGGCCATTCCACGCTGCGCCTCGATAAATTCGACAAGGCCCCTAGGTGAGGCGAATTTATCGTTGTGGAACTGGATCGTTGCACCTTTGGGCCCTGCGTCCAGCTTGGCGATGCCTGCGCGTTTGCACATTGCCTTGATACGCACCACCAGCAGCAGAGTGTTCACCTCTTTGGGCAACTTGCCAAAACGGTCAATCAGTTCCGCTGCGAAACCTTCCAGTTCCACCTTTGTCGTCAGTTCCGACAAACGGCGGTAAAGGCCCAGACGCACATCCAGATCAGGCACATAGTCATCAGGGATCAACACCGGCACACCCAGATTGATCTGCGGCGCCCACTGCCCGTCATCTATAATCCCCTCTGCCGCACCGGATTTGATCGCCGAAATCTGTTCTTCCAGCATTTGCTGATAGAGCTCATAACCCACTTCGCGCATTTGGCCGGATTGTTCTTCGCCGAGCAAGTTGCCCGCCCCACGTATATCCAAATCCTGGGACGCCAACGTGAACCCGGCTCCCAGCGTATCAATCGACCCCAGCACCCGCAGGCGTTTTTGCGCGGTATCCGTCAGTTTCTGGCGTGGTTTGGTGGTCAGATAGGCGTAAGCGCGGGTCTTTGACCGGCCCACCCTGCCCCGGATCTGATAAAGCTGGCTCAGCCCAAACATGTCAGCCCGCCAAACGATCATCGTATTTGCGGTGGGGATATCCAACCCGCTTTCCACAATTGTCGTCGCCAGCAGCACATCGTATTTGCCATCGTAAAACGCGTTCATCCGGTCATCCAACTCACCGGCGGCCATCTGCCCGGTAGCGGAAATATAGGTCACCTCGGGCACCTGTTCGCGCAGGAATGCCTCCATCTCGGCCATGTCACTGATCCGCGGGACCACAAGGAAAGATTGCCCACCGCGATAATGTTCACGAAGCAGCGCCTCTCGGATGGTGATTGTATCGAATTCACTGACATAGGTGCGGATTGCCAGCCGATCGATCGGTGGTGTGCCAATTATCGACAGATCACGCACACCCGAGAGCGACAGTTGCAGCGTGCGTGGGATCGGCGTCGCCGTCAGGGTCAGCACATGCACATCGGTGCGCAATTGCTTCAACCGTTCCTTATGCTGCACACCAAATTTCTGTTCTTCATCAATGACAAGCAAGCCAAGGTTCTTGAAACGAATCCCCTTGGCCAGCAATGCGTGGGTGCCAACGACGATATCCACCGTGCCCTTGGTGATCCCATCGCGCGTTCTCGCCGCATCACCGGCACTGACAAAGCGCGACAAGGGTGCCACATTGACCGGAAAGCCCCGGAACCGTTCCGCAAAGTTCTGGTAATGCTGTCGGGCTAGCAGGGTCGTCGGCGCGATAATCGCAACCTGCACCCCCGACAGGGCCGCAACAAAGGCGGCACGAATGGCCACCTCGGTCTTCCCAAAACCAACATCACCGCAAATCAGACGGTCCATCGGCTTGCCGGCGGCAATATCCCCCAGCACATCCTCAATCGCGGCAAGTTGGTCATCGGTTTCCACATAAGGGAAGCGCGCCAGGAACTGGTCCCACAAACCGTCCGGCGGGTCGAGCGCGGGTGCCGTTCGCAGCTCGCGCTCTGCTGCGACTCTGATTAACCGCTCTGCAATCTGGCGGATCCGTTCCTTCAGCTTGGCCTTCTTGGCCTGCCATGCACCGCCGCCCAAACGATCCAGCAATCCGGTATCATGGCCGTATTTCGACAACAGCTCGATATTCTCGACGGGCAAGTAAAGCTTTGAATCCTCGGCATATTCCAGCAACAGGCATTCATGCGCGGCCCCCAGCGCCGTGACAACCTCCATCCCCTTGAACCGGCCAACACCATGATCCACATGGACCACCAGATCACCGGGGGCGAGGCTGTTGGCCTCGCTCAGGAAATTCTCCGCCCGGCGCTTTCGTTTGGTCTGACGGATCAGCCTGTCACCCAGCACATCCTGTTCGGAAATCACGGTCAGGCCCGGGGCCTCAAACCCGTGATCCAACGGCCATACCGTCAGATAGACGCCGCGCTTGCCGACACGGGAAAAATCCGAAACCAACACGGTTTCGGCAATACCTTCATCCTCGATCAGCCCCTCAAGCCGTTCGCGAGCGCCTTCGGAGTAGGATGCAACAATCACGGGACCATCGGCCAGTTTTACTTTCACATGATCGGCCAAGCTTTTGAAAAGGCTTATTTGTTCCTGTTGGCGTTCCGGCGCAAAGTCGCGCCCCATGCGGCCGCCTGCATCAATCACACCAGGCCCCGTTGCCTGTTTGAGCGGTGAAAATTGCATCACCCGGCGATTTGCAACCGCCTCGTCCCATGCCGCATCATCCAGATACAACAAAGCGGGCGGTGCCGGTTTATATACCGTATCCATCCGGCCTTTCTGGCCCAGGGCGTGCATTCGGGTGCCATGTTGATCGGCAATCGCCTCCCATCGCGCCAGCCGGGACGGGCCAACCTGATCATCCAGTGTCACCGTAGCCTTGGGAAGATAGTCGAACAGAGTTTCCAGATCGTCCTGAAAGAACCCCAACCAATGCTCAACGCCAGCATGTTTCCGGCCAGCAGAAACCGCTTCATAAAGCGGATCGTCGGTGCCTGCGGCGCCAAACTCGATCCGGTAGTTTTGGCGAAACCGGGTGATCGCCACCTCGTCAAGAATAACCTCGGACACAGGTGCCAACTCGACTTCCGTCAGCTTCTCGGTGGTCCGTTGGGTGGCCGGATCGAACCGACGCGCACCATCAAGGACGTCGCCAAACAGATCCAGACGCACCGGCCCCGATTGACCCGGCGGATAGATATCAATGATGCCACCGCGAACAGCATAATCCCCCGGCTCCATCACTGTGGGGCTTTGGGTAAAGCCCATGCGCACCAGAAACCCGCGCAAGGCATCTTCATCAATGCGGTTACCAACGGTTGCCTTGAACGCCGCCTCGCGCAGCAGCGTCCGGGCAGGTACCCGCTGCGTCGCGGCGGATAAGGTAGTCAGCAGGATAAACTGTGCAGGCATGCCATGCACAAGGGCGGCCAATGTGGCCATGCGCTGCGCCGAAACATCCGCATTTGGGGATACGCGATCATAGGGTAAACAGTCCCAGGCGGGAAACACAAACACCGGAACCTGGGGGGCGAAAAACCGCAGTGCCGCCTGCATTGCGGCCAGTCGCTTGTCATCGCGGGCGACATGCAAAACCGGGACACCCTTAGCAAGCTCAGCAAGGATTAGCTGGGCATCAAACCCCTCCGGGGCGCCGCTGACAGTGATATGTGCAGATTGGGACATGGATCACGACCTACCGCGAAGTTTCGGTGTGTCAACCAGTCAAAAGCCAAGCGGCAGGGAAAGATTACGATACATGCCATACATGGCCGTCATGAAAATCGAAATCATCGCGATGAGTTGAAAGACCAGGCGCAAACGCATCAGCGCCGCGAGCAATGCCGGACCGGTCGGCTGATTTGCCGCAAATGCCCGACTTTGGGCCAGAGAGATGAGACCTGTCACCGTCAACGGCAGACCAAGACAGAAAAGACCCTGGGCCAACTCAAACCCATAATAGAACCCGGCCATCATCAAGGCGCTCAGGCTAAATGCGATGAATCCCATGATCCATAATCCGGCAATATCCGTGATCGTGGTCAAACGGCGGACATTAATGGCCACCATCGCCTCAAGATCAGCGGCGGCATCCTCGTTTTCACGTCGGGCGCGATAGATCATGTCAAACGGCACACCAAGGATCCAATGGCACACCATGGACCAGGTCACAGCAACGGCCAGCCAATACCATACGTTTGAAAACGTATGCAGGCTTATCACCTGAAAAATCGCGTCATTCCAATTCACTGCGGTCCCACCCGTGGCCTTGGTTTTGGGGGACACTAGCGGGCCGCAATGGGAATGCCCAGACTTGTGATAGGTCAAAATCCATGCAACCAAGATTTGGTAAATGCAAAAGGTGAACCGATGAAACCGACCGTTGCCCCCTTCCCTGCCGCACGGCTGCGCCGGATGCGTAAATCACCGGCCATGCGCGCCTTGGCGCGACAGCATACGCTGCATGTGGATGATCTGATCTGGCCGGTTTTTGTGATGGATGGGAAAGATGACGAAACGCCTGTAGCCTCGATGCCCGGCGTCACGCGCAAAACCGTTGACCGCATCGCATTGGCCGCGAAAGAGGCGGAAAGCCTTGGCATCCCGGCGATCTGCATCTTTCCCTACACAGGGATGGAATCCCGGACCGAGGATTGTGCCATGGCCTGGGATCCCGATAACCTGACCAATCAGGCGATCCGCGCGATCAAGGATGCGGCCCCGGAAATCGCCGTGATGACGGATATTGCCCTCGATCCCTACAACATCAACGGTCATGACGGCTTTGTCGAAAATGGCGAGATCGTCAATGACCGCACGGTCGCGGCATTGGTGAAAATGGGCCTCGCGCAGGCAGAGGCAGGGGCAGATATCCTCGGGCCCTCCGACATGATGGACGGGCGGATCGGCGCGATCAGGGCCGCGTTGGAATCCGAAGGGCACCAGAATGTGGCGATCCTCAGCTACACCGCCAAATACGCCTCGGCCTTCTACGGACCATTCCGCGATGCGGTCGGGGCGTCAGCGGCGCTGATCGGCGACAAGAACACCTATCAAATGGACCCGGGAAATTCGGACGAGGCGATGCGGCTGGTCGAACGCGATCTGAACGAAGGGGCCGACATGATCATGGTCAAACCCGGCATGCCTTATCTGGATATCTGTCGGCGGGTCAAAGACACATTCGGCGTGCCAACCTACGCTTATCAGGTAAGCGGCGAATACGCGATGCTGCAGGCAGCCGCGCAAAATGGCTGGCTCGATGGGGAAAAGGTAATGATGGAAAGCCTTCTTGGCTTCAAACGGGCGGGCTGCGACGGCATCCTGACCTATTTCGCCCCTGCCGCGGCCAGATTACTGAACAGTCGTTAAAATGGCGTGGTCGAACAGTCGGGCCGCACGCCCCCAAACCGCGTGACACTGCGGCAGCATTTGCCTATATTGGTCTTATACAAAGAGGGCGACAAACGCCCTTACACAGGCAGATAAGGCGGAAAAATCATGAGCAGTTTCTCTCGGCGCAGCTTCGCGCTTGGTGCATTGGCATCCACGACATTGGCAGCCTGCGGCAACGGCATTGGCGGCGCTGGGGCCGCAACGATTGATGCGCGTGTCGATAGCACGTTGAATTTTATGTATAATACCTACCCTGGCACGCGTGGTCTCAGCGACCGGGCGGCGGGTATGTTGGTCATGCCATTGATCACCGAGGCAGGCCTTGGCTTTGGCGGTGGTTTTGGGCGTGGCGCATTGCGGATTGGACCCTC
Organism: uncultured Paracoccaceae bacterium; assembly: GCA_947500055.1. GTDB lineage: Bacteria > Pseudomonadota > Alphaproteobacteria > Rhodobacterales > Rhodobacteraceae > Yoonia. Next base: position 246,263 of record CANMQO010000007.1, on the reverse strand, counting down.
AACCGTTGATTATTACTCCGCCACATTAGGCAGCGCGGGTCTGCAAATCGGGGCACAGCAGTTCAGCTCGGTCCTGTTCTTCATGACTGAAGAGGCGCTTTTGGAATTCCGCCGTGGCCCCGGCTGGGCCGCAGGTGCGGATCTGGAATATGCCGTCAGCGATCAGGGCGACAGCCTGCGGGCGGAAACGACAACATCGCTGGCACCTGTCATCGCGGTGAACTTTGCCCAGACCGGTCTGCGCATCGGGGCCAGCCTTGAGGGCATCAAATACACGCGGATCATTCCCTAAGCGCATTGGCTTTTTGCGACACGATCTGTCGCGACAAGCCAAGGCAACCGCATCGGCGCACTGCATGTTATAGACAAAGCAGGAATGGAGTGCGCCCATGAAAACCACCACTCGTGTCGCCGTAATCGGCGGCGGCGTTGTTGGATGTTCGGTCCTTTATCATCTGACCAAACTCGGCTGGTCCGATGTGATGCTGATCGAACGGTCAGAGCTGACATCAGGGTCCACGTGGCACGCGGCGGGTGGATTTCACACGCTCAACGGCGACACCAACATGGCTGCGCTGCAGGGCTATACAATCAAACTTTATAAAGAGTTAGAAGAAATCACCGGCATGTCTTGTGGCCTGCACCATGTTGGTGGCGTGACACTCGCCGACAATCAGGATCGGTTCGATATGCTGGTCGCTGAACGGGCCAAGCACCGGTATATGGGGCTGGAAACCGAAATCGTTGGGCCTGAAGAAATCGCGAAAATCGCACCCATCACCAATCTCGACGGCATCGTTGGTGCGCTTTATGACCCGCTTGATGGGCATCTTGACCCATCCGGCACCACACATGCCTATGCGAAAGCCGCGCGGATGGGGGGCGCCACGATTGAAACCCATTGCAAGGTGGTTGAAACCAATCAGCGCGCGGATGGCACATGGGATGTGGTCACCGAAAAGGGGACGATCCACGCCGAACACGTCGTCAATGCTGGCGGGCTTTGGGCGCGGGAGGTGGGCGCCATGGCAGGCATCTATACACCGCTTCACCCGATGGAACACCAATACATTGTCACCGACGACATCCCGGAAATCTATAACCGCGACAGCGAACACCCCCATGTGATGGACCCGGCTGGCGAAAGCTATCTGCGGCAGGAAGGGCGCGGGTTGTGCATCGGGTTCTACGAAAAACCCTGTAAACCATGGGCGGTGGACGGCACGCCATGGGATTTCGGGCATGAACTGCTGCCTGATGATCTGGACAAGGTCGAAGCCTCCATCGAGTTTGCCTATAATCGCTTTCCCGTCCTCGCCACGGCAGGCGTCAAATCGGTGATCCACGGCCCCTTCACCTTTGCACCCGACGGTAATCCGCTGGTTGGGCCAGTGCCTGGGGTGCAGAACTACTGGTCGGCCTGCGGTGTGATGGCCGGGTTCAGCCAGGGCGGCGGGGTTGGCCTGATGCTAGCGCAATGGATGATCGAAGGTGAATGCGAACGCGATGTCACAGCACTCGACGTCGCCCGCTACGGCAAATGGATCACCCCGGGCTACACGCGCCCCAAGGTGATCGAAAATTATCAGAACCGTTTTTCCGTCAGCTACCCGAACGAAGAGTTGCCAGCGGCAAGGCCGCACCGGACCACGCCGATGTACGATATCTTCAGCGACCTTGGCGCCGTTTGGGGACACCAGTTCGGGTTGGAGGTTGTGAACTACTTCGCCCATGACACTGATCCGGCTTATGAAACCCCGACTTTCCGCCGCTCTGACGCATGGGATGCCACAGCGCGAGAGGTCAAGGCCGTGCGTAGCGGCGTTGGTATCAACGAGGTACAGAATTTCGGGAAGTTCAGCGTTACCGGCACCGGCGCGCGTGCTTGGCTTGACCGGATCATGGCAGGCCGTATCCCGGCACCGGGCCGCATGTCACTGACACCGATGCTATCACCCAAGGGGCGGCTGATGGGCGATTTTACCGTTTCTTGCCTCTCTGACACCGAATTCCAACTCACCGCCAGCTACGGCGCGCAAGAGGTGCATCACCGTTGGTTCCTGCAAAACCCGGGGCGAGATTGCCTGGTCGACAATATCTCCGACAAGCGCACCGGCTTTCAGATTGCCGGACCGAAATCGCGCGATCTGCTGCGGGCATGCACGCGCGACAATATCGACGACATCTGCTTTCTTGATGTGCGCCGGGTAACGATCGGACAGGTCGCCTGCATCGTACAGCGGGTCAGCTATACCGGCGATCTGGGGTATGAGATTTACTGCGATCCGATGGATCAGCGGCAGCTTTGGTGGACGCTCTGGCAAGCCGGACGACCGCTGGGGATCGCCCCCTTTGGGATGCGGGCGATGATGTCTCTGCGGCTGGATCGGTTTTTCGGCTCCTGGCTCTCTGAATTCTCACCTGATTACACAGCTGCCGAAACCGGCATGGATCGATTTATCAGCTTCAGCAAAAACACTGACTTCATCGGGCGCGCGGCGGCTGAGGCCGAGCGGGCCAATCCCCCGGCCCGCACATTGGTGACGTTCGAGGTAGATGCAGATGACGCCGATGTCGTGGCCTACGAACCTGTGTTTATTGACGGTAAGGTGCAGGGTTTCTGCACCTCCGGCGGCTACTCGCACCATGCCGGTAAATCAGTTGCGATGGCGTTGATCCCACGCAATGCGGCAAGCGATGATCTGGAAGTCGAGATTGAAATCATGGGCCAGCTACGCCCTGCCAAACGGATCATGACACCATTATTTGATCCGGATGGCACCGTGCTACGCGGATGATCCCGATCCTGATCCTTGCCGCCGGTGGCTCAACACGCATGCGCGGCGCGGATAAATTGCTGCAGGATGTGGGTGGCGTGCCTCTGTTGCGCAGACAGGTGCAGCGGGCGACGGCAACAGGGCACCCGGTTTTTGTCGCCCTGCCCGACCCATCCCATCCGCGGGTTCCGGCCATCGACGGCCTGGATGTGACAAAGCTGTTTATCCCCGAATCCGCCGAAGGCATGTCAGGCACCATGCGCGGTGCCGTGACGCAACTGCCCGGCACCGGGGCATTCATGATCCTTCTGGGTGATCTGATCGATATCGGGGCGGCGGATATGCAGGCAATTTTTGCCGCACATGTCGCGCACCCGGATCATCTGATCTGGCGTGGGGCAACAGCGACAGGTAAGCCCGGCCACCCGATTATCTTTGATGGCAGTTTGCGACCCGCATTTGGCGATATCAGTGGCGATGGCGGTGGCGAGGCCCTTGTCCGACCGCTCGTCCAACAAACCCATCTGACGCGCTTTTCCGATGACCGGGCGCGGTACGATCTGGATACACCGGAAGATTGGGCGCGGTGGCGGCGAAAGAACCCTACTTGAAAAGCAGCATCGATTCGACACGGCGCAAGGCCTTGCGTGCCGCGCCAAAGCGTTTGGCGCCTTCCTGGGTCGCCAGTGATGGGCAAATCTGAAACAACTCCTGGCGCTGCTCAGGCACAACACCTTTCAGCGCATAGTCATTTGGCTGAAAACTTTCTGTCCAAGTGCCGTCGGCCAACACGATCTGGTGTTTGTCGAACATGAAATGCAGATACGTCGTGCCCGGGACATTGACCGCGTCGATGCCGGGCATTTTTGTCATATCCTTGGCCGCAACCAGCACCTCAACCTCGCCGAAATGCTTGCGCGCCAGTTCCGAGACAACCAGCATCCGGTGTTGCGGTGACACCAGCATATCGCGTTCAGGCAGGTTGTTGCCCAGGCTGCCCGCGCGGATCAGAATCGGGCGCAGTCCGGGCGATGTTTTCAGCTCATTGGCAGGCAGGTTCCGATGACCGGCCCAAACAATGCTTTGTATGCCGTGGTCACGGGTCAGAACACGATCACCAACAGTCAGTGTTTCAACCAGACGTTCACCCTTTGGGGTCGCGATGCGCGTGCCGGGGGTGAAGCATGGCACGATCCGCGCAAAATCGGATTCGGTCTCATGCGGATTTGCCGCAAAATTTCTTTTCATAATCGTCATGCCAAACGCTACCCAAACTAACTCAAACCAAAACGATCACAACAACATGCAGGACCGCCGCACCAGAAATCCGGTGCAAAACCATTCATTGGCGTCAAAGCAGCGAAAGCCGCTTTTGGCCGCGCCCTTGGTTAATAAAACGACCAGAGCAGAACAATATTAACAATAGATTAACCGTTGAGCATCAGAAAACCAAGTGTTCAACGCATAAAACCTCATCTAAAATATAGAGTGTTTAAACATGCGCAGTTTCAGCCGATCCCGCGTTGCCATATCGGCACAAAGCCGGTCTCTTTCCAGAACGCCCCGTTTGATGACATGAGTACGGGCGCATCTTGCCGTCGTCTCGCGCAGTTGGTGTCGTGTCAGTCGGGATGATGCGACGAAACCGGCCCGCTGCCTCTTTGCCCTGGTAAGACTATTGGTTAAGTCGGGCGTAACAGATTATCGTTGATGAATTGCTGACTATTGGTCAGCAGGTCCCGCTGATCACCACTGGCCATGAACCGATAAAACGGCGTCTGGGTCCAGGCCAGTTCAGCCGCCGCGCGGTTTTGTGCGGCCCGGCGTTCTTCCATCCATGCACGGGCGGCATCCGCCCGCATCGAACTGGGCACGCCGGATAACGCGGCAAATGGGTCACTGCCGCGGCCGCCCCCCGGTTGCGCGCTACCGCTGGCATCAATCAGAACCGGAAGTACCGCGGTGGCCAGTTTTCCACCGATGTCACCCAGAATACGCTCCGCCTGCTGGCCACCCAGTTCCTGCAACATCTGACTGCGCAACGTGTCGGTGAACGGACGGGTATTCTGCCCCGGTGTGATATAGCTGAGCGCGGCGTTACGCACGACCGTGTTGGTGGTGTTATGCAGGGAAAAGACGATCTGCGCGGTCCGGCTGGCACCGGGCGGCAGGCTCATCAGGCTAGAGGTGAAGGCGAAATTGGCACTGGCCAGACCCGCAATCGCGCTGCCCGTGTCCTGCCATGTCCCGGCACCTTGAAACAAACTGCCAGCCAATCGGGCAGTCATCGCGCCACCCAGGCTGAGAGAGCCAGAGGCAGCAGCAACTGGAATGCAGCACATGAAGATAATACCGGATACATCGCGCACCAAACGCAACCCGGTGACCATGTTTTCGCCAAAGGTCACATTTTCGGTGACCTGATGCATGTTGTGGGAATTGACCCTGCGAAATTGGGCTTGTGCCTGATTCTCCAGTTGCGAAATCTCCTCGTACTTCGCGGCAAGAAAACCAACAGCGTCGCGGCCATTCGCAACCACGCGCGTGTTGAATGCAGCACCCTGCTCATCATAATACCGTTCGCGGAACCGGCGGAATTTCCCCGCATCAAAGTGGATTTCCTGCATGGAATTGCTGTCGGTCGTCACACGTAATGATATCGTGCGCGCCTTGGCCTGCGCCCATTGCCGCAGGATCTGTAAACACCCGTCATAGTCAATTTGCCATTCGGTGCCCTGCGCGTCTGTAAATGTCGTCATAAAATACCCTCGTAACAACGGAAAACCTAAAACAACGGCTCCGGCAGGTTTGATTAAATGCCGAATAGATGCGCCTGCATAGTCAGAATTTCCGTAGTTTTATCGGCTTTTTAGGGCCGCAATGGGCAAATCTGCGGATAACTCGCCCACAGCGCAATCCGCCAAGCTGCCGGACTGACCGCGTTGGAACCAGATATCGCGCTCCGCCAACCCGATGCTGACCTGTGGTCCGATCCGCAATGGATCGCGCCCCCAATGGGTGCCGGCAAATGGTTCTTGCGTCATCCAATCGGCCAGCCGGGTCGGTGCATGCCCACTGCGCGCCATCAAAAACCCGGCAATGTAATCCACCTGACGGGCGACAAGGCCACGCAACATCTGCTCTTCCCCGCGCCGCGCCCTGATCTGGGCCAGCGCAAAATCAGCCACCCCATGTCGGACCTGCACCGCATGCCCATAAAGATGCGCCACAAGATAAGGCGCCTCGGGACGCATGGCGGCGTCCTCGGTGATGAAAATCACATTCCGGGTTGTACAGTATGCGACGTCGCCGTTCGTCTTTGCATCGGCACCGCATTGCCCGGCAATTTGGGCGACCTGCACGACATCCGGCATCTGATCAAAAGCATCTGCCGCCGCCTTTGCGATATCGGAAACCGGATCTGCGGCAACACAGGTTGCCCAACCAAGCCAGATCATTCCGATGCGCATGATCAACATTGCCACCTCCGAATACGACGCAAATGGGCTTGCAAATGCAGCCGTAACGCCCCCTACTCCGCCCATGATGAAACATATCCTCTTTGCGCTGACAATACTGCCCTCAACCAGCTTTGCTGAGGCGCTGCCCCCATTGAACTGCGCCGGAAGCGCACCTGACTGGACGTTGCAGATCGGCAGTGAGACCGCCCAATTTCAGTTCCAGCGCGAAAGTGAAATGACGATCCCGCATCAGACCAGTGCCGAGGGGCAGGAATGGCCACAGGCGCTCACCCTGATCAGTCGGAATGACACCGCAATCGCAATCATCGACAAAAGAACATGCGGCACCGCCCCCTATACTGCGGAAGTTCTGACACAACGCGGCCAGACCCCAATCCTGCTGACGGGCTGCTGCGCGGTCACCGAATGAACAATACGCTAAGGGCTGCCCTTTGGATGATCGGTGCAATCACCGCATTCACCAGCATGGCCATTGCAGGCCGGGTGGTTAGCGCGGAACTGAACACGTTCGAGATCATGTTCTACAGAAGCTTGACAGGCATTGCGATTGTCCTGTGCTTTGCAAAATATGCCGGAACCATTAGGCAGATTGGGGGCAATCGACGGCGGTTGCATTTCATCCGCAATATTTTCCATTTTGCCGGGCAAAACCTTTGGTTCTATGCCCTGACTGTAATCCCGCTGGCGCAGGTGTTTGCGCTGGAATTCACCACACCTATCTGGGTGGTCTTGTTGTCACCGCTGATATTGAAGGAACGTTTGACGGCCATTGGGCTGCTATGTGCAGCATTGGGTTTCCTTGGTATCCTGATCGTCGCGCGCCCCGACCCCGCGACACTTGATCTTGGAATATTGGCCGGGGCGGCCTGTGCGGTGTGCTTTGCATTCACGGCGATATTCACCCGCAAACTGACACGAACGGAAAGCATCACCTCGATCCTTTTCTATCTGACGGTCATGCAGGCCGTCTTTGGTGGCATCTGCGCGCTGATCTATGGCGGGGGTCAGATCACCCTACCCTCTTTCGCGGGCTTGCCCTTGGTCATTCTGATCGGGGTGGCCGGGTTGATGGCGCATCTTTGTCTGACCCAAGCGCTCAGCATCGCACCTGCAAGCGTCGTGATGCCCATTGATTTCGTGCGATTGCCGGTTATCGCCATCGTCGGCACATTGCTTTACCAGGAGCCGATTGACGCGCTTGTCTTTGTCGGCGCCGGGCTGATCTTTGCGGCGAATTACATCAACATCACACGCGGACAGCGTGCACAGCACAACTAAATTTTCGCGAAAGTTGCGCGACTCAGCCACCTAGTGCATTTTTGTAACGTAGCGACTTGGAGCATTTGGTGACGTGGCGTCAAGAATTGACGCTTTGGTCAAGCGGTCTCTAAGGTCGGCTTTACAGCAATATTCATGACAGGGATGAGGACATGAAACACACATTGACGGCAGGCGCAGCGCTGTTGCTGACAACGGCGGCGGCACATGCGGGGGGCATTGATCGTACCGGCAATCCATATTCGGTATTGTTTGAAAAAGGCAACTACGCCCAGCTTTCTTTTTCTTCCGTGACACCGGAAGTTTCCGGCGACTACCCTGCCGCATTTGGCGGCGGATCAACCGATAACATGGCGGGAAGCTATCTGTCTTTCGGCGCTGCGGTGAAGTACGCGGTGAACGATCAGCTTGATTTGGCACTGTTCATCAATCAGCCATACGGTGCGGATGCTGATTATACTGCTGGGCCATATGATGGTCTTTCGGCAGTCTGGGAAAGCAAGCAAATCGCCGTTCTCGCAAAATACCAGACGAACGACGCAGTGTCAGTTTATGGTGGTGTTCGGGCAATACAATCCAAGGCAGAGATTGAGATCCCAGCAGCCTTGACCATGTCACTACCCTACAGCGCCGAGACTGAAGCGAACACGCAGTTTGGCTATGTTCTGGGCGCCGCATATGAAAAGCCAGAGATCGCATTGCGTGTTTCATTGACCTACGAAAGTGGCGTCACACACGATTTTGACACAAGCGAAACTTTTGGCGGCGTTCTTAATCGGGACAGCACGACCGATATCGAGATCCCACAAACCGTTGCGCTCGATTTTCAAAGCGGCATCGCGGCCGACACCCTGTTGTTTGGTTCCGTTCGCTGGTCTGAATGGTCCGTATGGGAAGTCCGCCCGTCGCTTTTCCAAGACAACGCTGGCGATCGCGTGACTGGAATCGACGACGATGTGTTCACATATCGTGTTGGTTTGGGGCACCGTATCAACGATGAATTTTCTGTCTTCGGCCGCGTCACCTACGAAGCCAGCAACGGTGATGAAGCATCACGTCTGGCTCCGACCGATGGCTCAACAAGCATTGGTATTGGTGGGAACTATTCCATGGGTGATGTCGAATTCACTGGCGGCATCGAATACGCAATGTTGGGAGATGCCACTGACGGATCAGGGGTGGAATTTTCAGACAACACAGCAATCGCTGTCGGGCTGACAGTTGGTTACAGCTTCTAAATCCTGACGCCTTCCCAAGGTGAAAGCCCTGCCCGTTCGGGTGGGGCTTTTTCTTTGCGCAAGCGCAGGATCCGGGTTGCGCCGAACCACCGGACCGGATCAATTCGCTGGATGGCACCTGCACAAAAAACCATCTCAACCCGCGCATGGGGCGAACTCTTTCTTCTGGCCTTGATCTGGGGGGCGTCTTTTCTGTCCATCCGCATTGCGTTGGACGAAATCGGACCCTTGACCGCGGTCGCGCATCGGACGAGCTGGGCCATGTTGATCCTGTGGATCTACATCGCCGTGCGTCGCCTGCCTGTTCCCTTCAACCTACGGATCTGGGGGGCATTCCTGATCATGGGACTGTTGAACAACGTGATCCCGTTCAGCCTGATGGCATGGGGACAGCTCCATATCGAAACAGGACTGACCTCGATCCTGAATGCCGCAACCGCCATTTTCGGGGTTATCGCAGCGGCACTTTTCCTGGCTGATGAACGGCTTACTGCGCGCAAGGCGATCGGGGTTACGATCGGTTTTTTCGGCGTGGCGACCGCCATTGGCCTGTCTGCACTTGTTCAGTTTGACATCAAGTCGCTAGGGCAACTGGCCGTGATTGGTGGCACGATCAGCTATGCACTTGCGGGCGTCTGGGCGCGCAAGACGCTCGGCGGCCTGTCACCCCAGGTCGCCGCAGCTGGCATGCTGACCGGGGCCAGCGTGGTTACCTTGCCGCTCGCATGGATGGTCGAAGGACCAATCAGCCTCAGCCTGCAACCCCAGACATGGGCGGCCATTGCATATTACGCTGTTATCGCGACAGCACTGGCCTACCTGCTCTATTACCGGGTGCTGGGCATGGCCGGTGCGGGCAATCTGATGCTTTGCACATTGCTGGTGGCGCCTGTTGCCATCATCCTGGGTGCTGCGGTTCTGGGCGAGGCGCTACCATTGCGGGCATTCACCGGATTTTGGTTATTGGCCCTTGGGCTGATCATCATCGACGGACGATTGATCAAGGCGATCCAGAACCGCGCGCGCCGCCCGTAGCCCCGGCGCCTCACCACCCTGCCCCAACCGTTCCATGGTCAAGGCCATTGCATCGCGTTGCGCGTCGGGGTCCTGCAACACCCGCAAAACGGCATCGGCAATCGGTCCGGGCTGGCAATCCTTGCCGATAAACTCCGGCACAACACGCGTTTCACTGACCAGATTGACCAAGGTGACGGTGTCGACGCGCAGCATCCACCCGATAATGATGCGGCTGAGCCACGCCATATCGTAAGCGATCACCATCGGCGTGCCATTGGCGGCCAGTTCCAACGAAACCGTGCCAGATGCCGCCAAAGCCACATCCGCCCGTTTGAAATGGGCCAATCTGGACGGTGCACCGGGTTCCAGCACGGTCACAAGCACAGACCAATCCGCAACACGGGCCTGCACCAAATCATAGACCCCTGCCGTTGTTGGAATAACAAACTGCGCATCCGGCACCGCCGCGGCAATCTGTGCCACCGCCTGACCAAAACACGCCGACAGCCGCGACACCTCGCCCTTGCGGCTCCCCGGCAGGACCATGACCACCGTGCCATCCAGCCCCAGCGCAGCTGCCTCATCATCACTGGCCACATGGTCTGCCACAACCGGATGCCCGACAAAATCGCAATCCATACCTGCGGCTTGCATATAGGGCGGTTCAAACGGGAACAGCGCCAGCACATGATCAATATGGCGGGCCATCTTTGCTGCCCGCCCCGGTCGCCATGCCCAAACCGTCGGGGCCACATAATGCACCGTGCGAATGTCACTGGCAGCTTTCACCAAACGGGCGACGCGCAGACAGAAATCGGGGCTGTCGATTGTGATCAGCATATCCGGTCTGGTTTCGATGATTGCATCTGCCATCTGGCGGATACGGGCCTTCAACGCACGGTACTTGGGCAGGATCTCGGCCAGACCCATCACGCTCAACTCATCCATCGGAAAACGGCTGATCAGCCCTTCCGCCTGCATCAACGGACCACCAACGCCATCAAAACTGACATCCGGGCGCAAGGTCTTGAGACCCGCCATCAGCGCCGACCCCAGCTTATCGCCAGAGGCTTCGCCCGCGATCACGAACACCTTCATACGCCGCCCCTCGGTCGCACCCAAAGGAACATGTCCTGCGCATCCAAAATCTGGCGCACGGCTGAAAGATCAAGAACCATGACGCCATGCGCCTCAATCACGATACCGGAAAGGCCCGCCTCAGCGGCCCGCATAGCAGTCGCCGGTCCGATCAGCGGCAGATCAGCACGGCGATCCTGCCCGGGCTTGGGGGCCTTAAACAGGATACCATCATCAGCCGTGGCCGGTACATCATCCAAACCCGACAACCAATCCCTGAACATTTGAACGGTGTTGGTGCCCATTGCCGCCACAAACTCCAGTGGATCAGACGGCAAGGGTGGATCATAGGCCTCGAAGAACCGGCTTAGCATTGCATCAGTGCCGTCCGCGTCCTCTTTTGCAAGGACTTGCCCCACTCTGACGACACACGCTTGCCCGCTATCGGTCGTTCCCAACGCAGCCACACATGCCTCCCCTTCAGCCGCATCTGCCCTGTGCCAATCCTCAGGCACAGCGCTGGTCAGCACACCGGCTGCAGGCAGCAGATCCGGTGCAATCTCATGTGCGGCAACAACGGTAAAACCCGCGTCTTCCAACAAGGCAATGATGACGCGCAGCGCCCCATCATCGCCCTTCGCCATCGCAGCCTGCACCTTGGGGATCAGCGGGATCGTGGCGGCATCAATCGAGCCCGGATCAATCTGCGGGCGTTTCACCGCGCCTGCCATGCAAATCCGGGTCACACCGCGCGCCGTCAAATCGGCCAGAAAACTGCCCAACTGTTCCAGTCGAAAGGTGACATCAACATCCAGGGCGGGCACAAACCCATCCATTGCGCAAACCAAAGGACGTTCCGGCAAACGGGCGACCAATGCCGGGGGCAGATCACCCGTGCCTGCGATCAGGGCCAGCATCAGCCGGGGGTCAGAAAGTTGCGATCTGTGTCGCCCAGAATGAAATCAACCATCTGCTGGACATAGTCACTGTCGCTTTCATCCGCCAGACGATGCGCGCGATCCTGAAACGTGCCCTCACCATCCTTGAGCATCTGGAACGCGGCGCGTAACGCAGTGATATCCGCGCGCGGCACGCCTTTGCGCTTCAGCCCGACCAGATTAAGGCCATCAAGCACCCCACGCGGGCCTTGCACCAACCCATGCGGAACAACATCCTTTGTGACCATGGTCACAGCCCCGATAATCGCACCCTGCCCGATCCGCACCCATTGGTGCACGCCGCAAAGGCCACCGACAATCACGTCATCCTCAATCACGCAATGGCCCGCAATGGCCGATGAATTCACAATAATCACGCGGTCGCCTATTGTGGCATCATGGGCGATGTGACAGCCGGCCATGAACAGGCCATCATCACCAATGCGGGTTTCGCCGCCACCTTTGCCTGTGCCGGTATTCATCGTCACATGTTCGCGGATCGTATTGCGGGCCCCAATGCGCAAACGGGTCTTTTCACCATCAAATTTCAGGTCTTGGGGTATTTCACCAATGACCGAAAACGGAAAGATCACCGTCCCTTCGCCAATATGGGTGTCGCCAGTCAGAACCACATGGCTTTTCAACACAACACCCGCGCCAAGGACAACCTCTGGCCCAATGGTACAGAAGGGGCCAATGGTGCAGCCCTGACCGATGACCGCACCATCATCAATGATTGACGAGGGATGAATACCTGCCATCAGCCTTGCAAATCCATCATCGCGGTAAATTCAGCCTCTGCGGCCATCTCGCCCTCGACCTTGGCAACGCCCTTGAATTTCCAGACCTTGCCGCCGGGTTTGCCACGGGTGGTTTCAACATGCATCTCAAGCACATCACCAGGAACCACCTTGCGGCGGAACTTGCAGCCATCAATCGCCATGAAATAGACCAGCAAGTTACCCTCTGTCAGGCCAAGCGAGGCACCAACCATCACTGCGGTTGTCTGGGCCATCGCCTCGACGATGGTGACACCGGGCATGATCGGGTTACCGGGGAAATGACCCTGGAAATGCGGCTCGTTCATGGTGACATTCTTGATGCCCACGGCAGAGGTCGTGCCGTTGATGCTGTGGACCTTATCGACCAGCAGGAACGGATAACGATGCGGAAGGATTTTCTGGATCAGCTGGATGTCAGCTTCGGTTACCGGCTCGGTCATGGTAAAGGCAGCTCCTTGTTATTCCTGCGGTTCTCAGGCCGCTTGCATAACTGAGTAGCAAGGCAAAGCCGGACGGGCAAGCACGGGCTACCGGCTGCCATCGCCAAGTTGGGCATCCACCCGCACAATCACATCATCAGTGATATTGGCGGTACGCACTGACAACACAACGTTGCGCTGTTCCAGCACGATTGAGGCACCACGCTCCAACATGATATTTGCCACGATGCCCTGCACCTGATCTTCGAACCGGGAACGGGCATCGGCGCGCATGACCTGCAGTTCAACGGTCTTGGCGTCACGGGCGCTGCGCACCTCCTGTACCTTTTCGTCAAAGGCTTCGGCCTCCGCGCGAAACGCCTCAGGGGTCATCGTGGGACGGCGCTCGGTCAGGTCCAACTCTTCTGCACGCAGGGTTTCTGCGATGCGGTCATTCTCGGCCTGTACCGCAGACACCTGTTCCGCCAGATCGGCTTCGATCCGACGACCATAGAGGGTTTCGGTATAGAGCCGATCGCTATCAATGATCAAAACAGATGGCGACGATTGCTGGGCGGCGCTGGGCAATGCCAGCGCCAACCAGAACAGGATCGCCGCCAGTAAGCGCATCAGAAGCTGGTCGAAATCGTCACGTCAAACGCTTTGGTTTCATCGCGGTCCTGGGCGTCCAGCGCCTCGGTAAAGTTGAACCGCAATGGACCGATTGGAGTGGTCCAGAAAAGCGAAAGACCGGCAACAGTACGCGCCGTGAACTCATCATAGATGACGGCCTCACCAAAGGTTTCGCCGACATTCCAGACCGAGCCGTAATCGATGAAGGCACCACCGGTAATCCCGAATTCGGTCGGCAGACCAAGGGGAAATTCAGCCTCAAGCCTTGCCACAGCAAAGGCATCACCGCCCAATGCATCGTCAGAGGCATCATCCCGCGGCCCGATACCACCCGCCTGAAAACCACGCATGATGCGGCTGCCAAGGAAGAAACGGTCTGTGACCCGGCTATTGCCTTCCTGATAGTTCAGCAAACCACCTTCAACAGTGGCGCGCAGCGTCACCTCCTCATTCAGGATCTTGGTTTCAGCCCCCGCCAGGGCCGTTGTTTTGATGAATTGTGAATCACCAAAGCCGAATTCCTGACCAAAGCGCAAAAGCACACCAGCATTGGGGTTCAACCCCGTGCGACGTGTGTCAAAGCTGTAGGTATACCCGATTGAGCTGTTGGACACCCGTCCTTCATCCGCCTCATTCTGGATGATCTGGCTGGCTCTGGCCGACACATCGGTCAGGTCAGTGAACTCATAGGCATAGAAAACGGTCAGGCGGCCATTCTCGCTCACCGGGAACCGCAGGGATGGGCTGATACGCAGCGTGTCCGTGTCGTAAAGCGCATTCTCATTATCCGTTGTGCGATAGGATAAATCAAAACCAAACCGCAAATCACGGCCAAGGAACGCGGGTTCTGCGAAACCAAATCCGAAGCGACGGTTACTTTTGGCCGTGGACAGCTCAAAGTTCAGGCGTTGCCCCCGGCCCTGAAAATTGCTCTGCCGATAGGACGCCAGCAGGCCGGCACCGGTATCGGTGTTGTAGTTGGCGCCAAATGACAGTGTACCGGTTGGGCCTTCTTCCACGTCAACATCAATGATCACCTGACTAGGCGATGATCCCTCTCGGGCATCGACGGATGCATTCTGGAAAAAGCCGAGGCCGCGAATCCGGCGCGCACTTTCGCGAATTTCACGTGGGTTGAACGGATCGCCTTCAACCACGCGGAACTGGTTGCGGATCACCCGGTCAAGGGTCGTACCATTGCCTTCAATATCGATCCGCTCGACAAAGATGCGCTGGCCGGGGACCAGCACATATTCCACATTCAACTGCAGTGCGCGGTCATTGCGGGTGATACGTGGCTCCACCTGCAGGAAGTTGATGCCACGGCGGGTCGCCATACGCTCGATCCGGGAAATGTCCGTCTCAATCGGTACCGGCGAATATGTGGCACCTGTCCGCACACGCAAGGCGCGTTCAAACTCGGCGGCGTTCACGCCGGGAATCTCACTGCGGATCGACACATTGCCAAAGCTGAATTTTTGACCTTCGCGCAGGTTGAATGTCACCAGATAAGCGTCACGCTCGCGGGTCAGGCCCACATCAACATTCTGCACAACGAAGTCCGGGTAGCCTCGGGAGCGGTAAAAATCCGTCAGCAATTCGCGATCACGGGCCACACGTTCGGGCGAATATGTATCGCGTGAAATGATAGAGCGCAGCAAACCCGCCTGCTTGGTATCAAGCACACCGCGCAAACGCCGCTCCGAATAGGTGCGGTTGCCGATAAAGCTGATACGCTCAATCTCGGTCACACCGGCCTCGACCACCTCAAACACCAGATCAACGCGGTTATCGGCCAGCCGAATGATACGCGGTGTCACAATCGCATTGATGCGGCCCTCCTGGGCATAGGCCTGGGTGATTGCGTTTGTGTCCTGTTCGGCCTGCGTCGGGTTATAGACCCGGCGCGGCTGCGACTGAACAAGCTGCATCAGTTGCGCATCGCGCAGGCGGGCATTGCCTTCGATATTTATGCGGTTGATCGTTGGGTATTCGACAACGTTGATCCGCAAGGTGCGGCCAACGGGTGTCACCTCAACGCTTTCAAACAGGCCAGAGGCGCGGATGCGCTGTGCGGCGTCATTCACTTGGGCGGTGGTCAGGGTCTGGCCCCGTTCAATCCCCGCAAATGTCAGGATCGTGCCGTCAGCGACACGCTGGTTGCCTTCGATATTGACCGCGTTGAAGGCAAAACTCTGGGCAACAGCAGCGCCCCCCATTCCCATCAGCAGCAGAACAAATCCCGCACGCCGGATCATCGTCACGCTGCGTGCCCATACACGCCCCACCACATGTTTCATTTTTTTGCCGCCTGTACTGCCAACCCATTTTGTAACGGAGTAGCCCGTCTGCGGCGCATTGTCAAAACGAACAAACGCGCCCAAGGGCGCGTTTCATGCTATATCTGGTGATGGAAATTGCGCTTAGGGCAATATCACGTAGGCGGCAATATGCAGCGCAATCATGATGATCACGGCAAAACGCAACCAGTCAATGTTCAGCCGCACCAATGTGCGAAAGCCGCGATATCCTGCTGTTAAGGTTTCCATATTCCCACCTCTGGGCTTGCTGAATTGATCTAATGGTAAACCTGAATTAAGGCAAAACCGTGGCGGACACTGTGTCAGTTAAGGACAAAGCAATGTATCGTTGAGGATGGTGAAAGACATCAACGACAGGATCAACGCAAGCCCCACAAACATGAAAACCTGTACTGCGCGATCACTTGGTTTGCGGCGTAATACGGCCTCATAGGCATAAAACATCAGGTGGCCGCCATCCAGAACGGGAATCGGGAACAGGTTGATCAGGCCCACAGCGGCGGACAGCGCACCAATGAACCAGATGAAACTGACGGTCCCCTGCCGGGCCATCGACCCGCTTGTCTCTGCAATGCCGACGGGGCCGGACAGATTGCAGGTCGAAATCTCGCCAATAATGATGTGCTTGAGGGCGGAAATTGATGTGGACATGGTGAATATCAGGCGGTCAGCGCCGATCTTGACGGCCTCCCAGGGGCCAACAGATTCCCGCAACTCATCAAAGAACAACTGGCCACTGATCCCCATCAGCCACCGGGTTTCAAACCCGCCATCAACCGGCAGGTCAACCCGGCGCGGGGCAAGGATCACATCCAACGTCTCACCATCGCGCCAAAGGGTCAGTTGCAACTCCGCACCGTCAGCCGCTTCAACAATCTCCTGAACCTGCGTAAAGGCGAAAACCGGATTGCCATCAATCGCCGTAATGACATCACCGACCTGCATCCCCGCATCATCGGCGGCAGAGCGTGGGGACAATCCAGCAGCAGCGGGCGGCATGATAAATGGCCCATCAATCACCACCTCTTGCCCATCGCGCAGCACCAGGTAATCAAGGCGTGGTTCTTGCGGCACCATGTCGACAAGGCTGCCGTCACGTTGTTCTGCATCAAATGGGACGCCAGCTACCGACAGCAACACATCGCCCTCGCGCAGGTCAGAGGCAAAGCTGTCCGGCAGGGCATGTGACTGCCCAAACGTCAGCGGATCCGCCGTGCGGCCATCATGCATGATGATGCCACCAAATATGATAATCGCCAGAATGAAGTTGAAAACCGGCCCAGCAAGCACCGTGGCCGCCCGCGCCCACAAAGGGGCACCCAGCATGGTTTTGCGTAAATCGGCGGGATCGATTTCACTGTCAGAGCCTACACTGGCCTCATTCGCATCGCCCATGAATTTGACGAAACCGCCAATTGGCAATGCCGCGATCTGCCATTCCGTGCCGCGCTTGTCGGTCCGGCTATACAGCACCGGCCCAAAGCCAAGCGAAAATACATCCGCATGAATGCCGCACCAGCGGCCCACGATGTAATGGCCGTATTCATGGATCGCCACAATGATGGACAAAGCCACCACAAAGGCCACAATCGTAAAGGCAAGATTGCCGAAAACCGGCACAATTTGCATCAGGTCCAAGTTCTTATCCCAGCTGGCTGATGGCCTCACCCGCGCGGATGCGGGCCAGCCTGTCTGTCTCTAACACATTATCTAGGGTGATTTCGGCATTTTGCAGCCCATCCAATGATGACATTTTGTCCAATGTCTCTGCCACCACCCTGCTCATCTCCAGAAACCCGATTTCACCTGCAATAAACCCGTCCAGCGCACGTTCTTTGGCCGCGTTGAAAATGGCCCCGGACAAGCCACCTTCATGCATCACGCGGGTTGCAAGCGCCAGTGCGGGGTATCGGGCCTGATCAGGGGCTTCAAAACTCAGTGACCCGATCTTGGCCAGATCAAGCCGCTCCACCGGCAATGCCTTGCGTTCCGGCCAATGCAGCGCGTAGCCAATCGCATGGCGCATATCTGGCGGGCCAACATGGGCCATCAGTGCCCCATCGTTGAAGCCCACCATGGCGTGGATCATGCTTTCACGATGGATCAGCACTTCGATCATGTCAGGTGAAACACCAAAAAACTCTTTTGTTTCAATTAACTCCATGGCCTTATTAAACATGGATGATGAATCAATCGTGATGCGTTGCCCCATATCCCAGTTGGGATGGCTGGATGCTTCGGCCAGTGTCGCAGTGGCCAGTTTTTCCAACGGCCAATCACGAAATGCGCCGCCACTGGCTGTAATGATGATCCGCTCCACCGCGGCCATATGTTCGCCTACCAACGCCTGAAACACCGCGGAATGTTCGCTATCGACAGGTAACACCGTCGCGCCATGCGCTTTTGCCCGCCCCAATAGCAACGGCCCGGCCGTGACAAGCGATTCCTTGTTGGCCAGCGCCAATGTGGTGCCATGGGAAAGCGCCTCAAGCCCTGGAACCAGGCCCGCAGCCCCGACAATGGCCGACAATGCCCAATCCACGGGGCGGGAGGCTGCCTCCGTGATCGCCTCGGGGCCAGCGGCGACTTCAACCGGGCTTCCCGACAGCAGCGCTTTCAATTCATCATAGCATTCGGGGTAACAGGTGACCGCCAGATCAGCATTCAACCTGCGGGCGTCAGCAGCCAGTTGCGCGACGTTGCGACCGCCCGTCAGGGCAACAACATCATAGGCAGGCATGTCACGCGCGATCAGATCAATCGCGCTCTGACCTACCGATCCGGTTGCACCAAACAGCGTGATCCGCCTCAAAAGGCTACTCCCGGCACGTCGAACACATCTGCAATCAGCAGCATGAACAAAGCTGCGCCCAAAAGCGCATCAAACCGGTCAAACAACCCGCCGTGACCTGGGATCAGGGTCGAACTATCCTTCACGCCCATCCGGCGTTTCAGGGCACTTTCAGCGATGTCACCCATCTGCCCGGCAAAGCTCAGCACCATTGAAATCAGGATGATCACGACGCCCGCATTGGTGAACAACGTAAATACGAAACCCACCAACCCGGCGCCAATCCAGCCGGCAACCGTCCCGCTCCAGGTTTTCTTGGGGCTGATCTTGGGCCAGAATTTCGGACCACCGAACTGCTTGCCCGCGAAATAGCCAAAGATATCCGTGATGATGACCACTGACATCAGCCACAAAAGCCAGGTGAATCCGTAATCCATCCGAAAATGCACCAGGCCCCACCCCGCCAACTGGATGCCAAGGGCAAAGATAAAGAATGTCTTGATCTCGGTTTTGACCTGCGTGATGCCGATCAGGGGGACCACCAGAAACAGCAACATTGCCCACGGGCTGTCATTGGCCAACTGACCCGACATAACCGACGCGGCCAATGCGGCCAGCAACATGCCCTTGGTGGGTTCGTCCTTGCGGATCATCATCCACAATTCCCAGATCATCACCGCGCTTACGAAAACGACAAGCATCTGGAACCAGACGCCGCCCATGATCACTCCAAGCGCGCCAATCACGGTCATCGCGGCACTTGATGCAATGCGGACGGTCAAATCATCCCAATTTGTCGGGTTGGGTGGCGGTGTATCCATGATCAGGCGGGCACAGCCCCAAAACGCCGGGTCCGTTCGCCGAAATTCGCCAGAACTTTCGCGAACTCGTCGCGGGTAAAGTCAGGCCAGAGCGTGTCGACAAACTCATATTCCGCATAAGCCGACTGCCACAGCAGGAAATTGGAGATCCGGGCCTCACCACTGGTGCGAATGACCAGATCAGGATCCGGCAGCACATGGGTGTCGAGAAACTTTGAAAGGGTCTCGGCATCGACCTCTTCATGGGTCAGGCGCCCCTGCTCAATCTCATAGGCCAACCGTTTGGCAGCCCGGGTCACCTCATCACGCCCACCGTAATTCAGGGCAACCGTCAGATGGACGCGGTCGTTATCGGCCGTCCGCAACTCCAGTTCGTCCATCAGGCTGACCAGCTTGTCATCCAGACGAACACGATCGCCGATAAAGCGGACGCAAACACCGGCTTCGAACAGATCCTTCGCCTCACGCTCCAGATATTTGCGGAAAAGGGTCATCAGACCGGCAACTTCCGTCTGTGTGCGTTTCCAGTTTTCAGTCGAAAAGGCGAAAATCGTCAGATATTCGACGCCCAGATCAGGACAGGCCTCTACAATCTCGCGGACACGACGGGCACCGGCATGGTGGCCAAACAAGCGTGGGCGTCCGCGTTGTTGCGCCCATCTGCCATTGCCATCCATAATGATGGCAACATGGCGCGGGGTGGTCGTCGGGTCGATATCCTTGGGCATAATTGCCCCCTTTTGCTCATTAATGGTCAGGCGTCAGACCTGCATGATCTCTGCCTGCTTGGTCTCCAGTGTATCATCAACGATCTTAATGTATCCGTCTGTGATTTCCTGCACAGTCGTTTCCCAGAATTTCTGATCATCCTCGGACAGGCCATCGGCCTTGGCCTTTTTGATCTGATCCATACCGTCCCTGCGCAGATTGCGGACAGACACCCGGGCGCTTTCTGCATATTGGCCAGCGACCTTGCCCAACTCGCGGCGGCGTTCTTCGTTCAACTCCGGGATCGGCAGCATGATAATCGTGCCGTTCAGCTGTGGGTTAATGCCCAACCCGCTTTCGCGGATCGCTTTTTCGACCTTGCCGACAAGGCCCTTGTCCCAAACATTCACCGTCACCATGCGCGGCTCGGGCACGTTGACGGTACCAACCTGATTGATCGGGGTCATGGAGCCATAGGCATCAACCATAATCGGCTCCAGCATTGACCCGGATGCGCGACCCGTGCGCAGTGACGCCAGTTCAGTACGCAAATTTGCGATAGCGCCGTCCATACGGCGGGTCAGGTCGTCGGTATCAAGTTCAAAATCGTCTGCCATCTTTGCTCTTCCTCATCCGGCTTTGCCCGGGTTTTCATCGTATTACGGGAATAGCCAACGCTTGTATAGGTCAGGATATGCGGACCATTTGTGCAGATTTTGCGGCCCGCGCAAGATCAATCACGCACAATCGTATAGGTCCCCTCTCCGGCCAGGATACCCTGAAAGCCGCCGGGCTCATCCAGCGAAAAGACAATGATTGGCAATGCATTATCGCGGGCCAATGCGATGGCACTGGCGTCCATGACGCCCAGATGCTTTTGCAGCACCTCATCATAGGTCACCTGATCATAGCGGACTGCGTCATCGTGTTTGGCAGGATCCTTGTCATAGACGCCGTCCACCTTCGTGCCTTTGAAAATCGCCTGGCATGCCATCTCATTGGCGCGCAGGGTCGCTGCCGTATCCGTTGTAAAATATGGGTTGCCCGTACCAGCGGCAAAAATGCAAACACGCTTCTTTTCCAGGTGGCGGACAGCGCGGCGGCGAATATAGGGCTCAGCCACCTCGTTCATGGTAATGGCCGAAATCACCCTTGTATGAATGCCCAGCTCTTCCAATGCTGATTGCATGGCAAGGGCGTTCATCACCGTGGCCAGCATCCCCATGTAATCGGCAGTCGTGCGTTCCATCCCCTGGGCGGATCCCTGCAAGCCGCGGAAGATATTGCCACCCCCGATGACCATGCAAATCTCAACCCCAAGATCATGCACCGATTTCACCTCGCGGGCGATCCGCTGAACGGTCGGGGGGTGCAGACCAAAGGTCGTGTCGCCCATCAGCGCCTCACCCGAAATCTTCAGCATGACCCGGCTATAGGTCGTCGTTTCGGTGTCGGTCATTGTGGCCCCCTGATGCGCAGATTTATTGCCGGGCAAAATGTCTTAAATCGCAGGCAGGTTCAATGGTTGCTTGCCCCGTTTCGACCAAAGGGGCAGTAATGGCGCAATGATCACGATGCACCCCGATAAACCGGTTCTGATTGCAGGGCCCACTGCCTCTGGAAAATCCGCTCTGGCGCTCACAATCGCGGAAAGGCAAGGTGGGGTGATCGTCAACGCGGACGCGCTGCAAGTCTTTGATGGCTGGCGCATCCTGACCGCGCGACCCGATGATGCAGATCTGGCCCGCGCCGTTCACCGGCTTTATGGTCACATCCCGTTTGACGGCGATTATTCTGTGGGACATTGGTTGTCTGATGTCGCGCCCTTTCTGCAAGGCGGTGAACGACCGATCATCGTGGGGGGCACGGGGCTCTACTTCAACGCATTGACACAAGGTCTGGCCGAGGTTCCGGCAACGCCAGACACATTGCGAATGCAGGCCAACAAATTGAATTTGCGGGATATGTTGGAACATCTTGATCCTGAAACGAGGGCGAGGATCGACACCCAAAACAGGGTGCGGGTGCAACGCGCCTGGGAAGTGCTGCAAAACACCGGCAAAGGGCTTTCCCAATGGCAGGATGAAACGCCGCCCCCCCTCCTGCCCGTTGAAAACGCCACCTGCATCACCCTTGATGCCCCGAAAGACTGGCTGAATGACAGGATCACCCGGCGTTTTGATCAGATGCTTGATCACGGGGCGCTGGCGGAGGCGCGCGCGATGTTCCCGGGCTGGAACCCTGATTTGCTGTCCTCCAAAGCAATCGGCGCACAGGAACTGATCTGCCATTTGCAAGGCGAACTCACCCTTGAAGAGGCGCGCGAAAAGGCGATCATCGCATCGCGGCAATATGCCAAACGGCAACGGACATGGTTCCGGTCACGGCATAGGAACTGGCATCACATCCCCGCTGACAGCCTCGACATATCCGCAACACTGCGATTCGACGATAACGCAGGCGATTGATCCAAAACGGATTTTCGCAAAGACTTGCCAAAAATCAACATTGAGGCAAAGTTGATGACCATGACAGAGCTGGAAAAACCGGCAGCGCTTGCGCTGTCGGCACTGACTTTTGGCGGACAGGCATCGCGCTGGCGCACCGAAGCCATGCGCAGCCATGATACCGGGCGACTGATCCACATCACCAAGGGACAGGGACGGATCACCGTGGCGGGGCTGACCGGGGGTTATGGACCCAATAACCTGATCTTCATTCCACCGCATACCATGTACGGCATTGAGGTGGGGCCAACGGTTTTTGGGCAAATTCTTACCCTGCCCAGCGATCAATTGCAGGAATATGACGCGCCGTTCCACCTGCGACTGCTCGATGTTGTTGTGCAGAAAGAGTTGCAGAACCTGTTCGAGGCAATCGAACGCGAACTCAAACCAAGCGGCGACCAGCGGGCGGCGCTGTGCTATATGGGTTTGCTCAGCATATTTGTCGAACGACAATGCCGGGCACAGCAAGCCAACGCAAATGATGAAAGGCGGCGATCCGCTGCGGCCCGGCTTGTAGCCCGTTATACGAGGCTGATCGCGCAGGACTTCCGGCACGACCGCAGCGTGGCCGATTACGCTGCCGCTTTGCACGTGACCCCGACCCATCTGACACGCAGTTGCAAGCAAACCTGCGACCGCTCAGCTTTGGGCCTGCTCAATGACAGAATCCATTTTGAAGCCTGTGTCATGCTGCGTGACACGGGGCTCCCCATTCAGGACATCGCCAGATCATTGGGATTCCAGTCCGCGGCCTATTTCACCCGCAGTTTTCAGGCGCGTTCCGGGCAGACACCGTCGGGTTTTCGGCGCAATAATGGTGCCGGACGACCCTGAAACGCGCAGCAAAATTTCGACTGGCCACCAAAGCGCTTTAGAATCTTTCAAGGGTCGTAGTTCGTTTACGACACCCAAAACGTCGCAAACGTGATCCAACTTCCGAAACCTATTGTTGACCTGTGGGTTCAAATGATGCGCAATGGCGCGGGACGGAATGGGGTGATTTCCGCGTCTGAACATCGCGCGCCCCTGTTTCTGACAAAAACTAAAATGTGTCACAGGGAGAGAGTAATGACGCAAACCAACAAACCAATGCATCCGGCCGCCGTGATGTACGCGGCAGAAGAGAAGGCGGGCAAGCTGAGCCGCCGTGAATTTCTGGCGCGCGCAACATCACTGGGCCTGACAGCGACGGCTGCCTACGGCCTGCTGGGCATGACCACCCCGGCAAAGGCTGACGGGCACGCCCAGCAGGGCGGCACGCTGCGGATGCAGATGGAAGTCCGCGCGCTGAAGGATCCGCGCACTTACGACTGGACCCAGATCGCCTATTACACCAATGGCTGGCTGGAATATCTTGTTGAGTACAACAATGACGGCTCTTTTGCGCCGATGCTGCTGGAAAGCTGGGAAGTCAACGATGACGCGACCATCTACACATTGAACGTCCGTCCGGGCGTCAAATGGAACGATGGCAGCGACTTCACCGCCGAAGATGTTGCGCGCAATATCGAAGGCTGGTGTGACAAGAACGTTGAAGGTAACTCCATGGCGGGCCGCTTTGCGGTGCTTATCGACGAAGCCACCGGCAAAGCCATCGAAGGCGGCATTGAAGTGGTTGACGCAACCACTGTCAAACTGAACCTGCCGGCCTCTGACATCTCGCTGATCGCGGGCATGGCGGATTATCCTGCGGCGATTACACCTGCTGATTTCGATCCCGAAAACATGCTGGGTAATCCCGTGGGTACCGGGCCCTACAAACCCGAAAGCCTTGAGGTTGGGGTCAAGGGTGTGCTGGTGCGCAACGAAGACCACGACTGGTGGGGTTACGCCGCTGGCAAGGGCGCCTATCTGGACCGGGTCGAGTTCATCGACTACGGCACTGACCCATCCGCATGGGTGGCCGCCGCGGCAGCAGACGAAGTTGACATGTTCTACGAAACCGTCGGTGACTTTGTTGACGTGGTCGAAGGCATCGGTTGGGAACGGTCTGAAATCGCATCTGCGGCGACCATCGTGATCCGGCCGAACCAGCTGGCCGAAGTGGACGGGATGAAACCCTACGCTGACAAACGCGTGCGTCAGGCGATTGCCATGGCGGTCGATAACGCTGTCTGCCTTGAACTGGGCTATGCCAACCGGGGTGAGCCAGCGCGCAATCAGCATGTCGGCCCGATGCACCCCGCCTGGGCGGACGTGCCCGGCCTGCCCTATGATCCCGAAGGCGCGCTTGCCCTGCTGACCGAAGCAGGCATGGCCGATTTCGAGATGGAAATCACCTCCATTGACGATGACTGGCGCAAGAACACCACCGATGCGGTGGCAGCCCAGTTGCGTGACGCGGGCTTCAAAGTCAAACGGACAATCATCCCCGGTTCGACCTTCTGGAACGACTGGACAAAGTACCCGTTCTCCTCGACGAACTGGAACCACCGTCCGCTCGACACCCAGATCCTTGGCCTGGCCTACCGCTCCGGCGAGGCATGGAACGAAGCAGGCTTTGCCAATGCAGAGTTTGACGCGCTTCTGGCCGAGGCCAACAGCCTCGCCGATGCAGACGCACGGCGCGAGGTGATGGCCAAGCTGCAGGCGATCATGACCGACGAAGGTGTGACCATCCAGCCTTACTGGCGTTCTCTCTACCGGCACGCCAAGCCAGGTCTGGTTGGCTGGGATATGCATATCGCATATCTGCCGCAGATCTACAAAATGGCCTTTGCCGCCTAAAAATTGGGCCGCTCCAGCGATGGGGCGGCCTTTTTCTATGCTTGCGAACCGCCGGTAAACCGGGGCCGCCATAAACAACAAGCCGGGCAATGACCCGGCGCATGCTGACCAACAGGGGCCTTTATGGGACTGTTTATTTTGCGACGCTTTGGGGTGATGATCCTCACGGCCTTCTGCCTGACATTTATTGTCTTCTGGCTCACCAATCTTGGGCCCAATCTCGAAAAACTCGCCAAAACACAAGGCAACGCGCGGATGAGCGATGATGCCGTCGTCAGCTGGCTCGCCAATCGCGGTTACTCACAACCACTGCCGATCAAATACGGGCAGTGGCTAGGGGTTTTGCCGGGATACGTGATTGACGGAACCGATGGTGAGGTCCGGGCCCGCTGCGCAGGCCCCGGTGAAGCCGTCGAAGAGGCATCCACATTCTGCGGCATCCTGCAGGGCGACTGGGGGTTTTCGACCGTTGCAAAAGATAACGTTAGTGCAGTCCTTCCCGGCCGACTGGCCAATACCGGCAAGCTGATGGGGTGGGTCATGCTGGTCATGGTACCGGGCGCATTGATCGTCGGTGTCCTTGCGGGGATGCGCGAAGGGTCGCGAACTGACAGAACTCTTTCGACCGCGTCAATCGTGACAACAGCGACGCCGGAATACGTCTCCGGTGTGCTGTTCATTTCGCTCTTCGCCACAGGCACGTTCGGCATGCAATGGTTCAAGGGAACCGCCAGCAGCGCGGTCGAGAATGCAACCTTTGAAAACTTCTTTTTGCCGGTGATGACAATTGCACTTTACGGGATGGGATACATCGCACGGATGACCCGCGCGTCCATGGCCGAGGTCATGACAGCGCAATATATCCGCACCGCACGGCTCAAAGGGGTCAGTTTTCCCAAAATCGTGCTGAAACACGCGCTACGAAATGCATTGATTGCCCCATTCACCGTGATCATGCTGCAAATCCCATGGCTGCTCAGCGGCGTGGTGATCGTGGAAACGCTATTCACCTATCAAGGTTTCGGGTGGGAACTGGTGCGCGCGGCCTCCAACAACGACATCGAAATGTTGCTGGGCGTTTCTGTCATCTCGGTTTTCGTGGTTCTGATGACACAGCTGATATCTGACATCGGCTACGTGTATCTCAACCCGCGCATCAGAATTTCATAAGGAAAAGCGGACATGGAACCTCTCACATGGACAGGCGCCGTCGGCGCGTTCCTCAATCCTGTTCTCGGAATCGCTGTAACACTCCTTGTCGTGGCGCTTATTGCGCAGCTGGTGTTGGGACTGTTTGCGTCTCCCACGACATTGCAAGCCAACCCAGATGGCACACTCGCCGCAAGCGGCGGTATCCTGGGCAAGATCGAAACGGCTATGAAATATCTGTTTCTGGCGGTCATCGCGCTGATACTCGTCTACCTGATTGCTCCGCTCGTCCTGCCCTACGGGATGGTCGGGATCATTGGCGAGATGTCGCAACGCTTCCTGCCGGTCTGGATCGCGCTGATTGTAACCTTCACCATCTCGATCATCTACAAACGCAGACTTGGACTTTACGGTAAACTTTTCGACAGCACGGTCGGGATGATCGGCTTTGGTCTGGTGATGTTTTGGGTCTTCACGGCCCTTTTCGTCAGCGTTTTCGACCTCATCGCCACGCATGACTACCTGACGCAGGTCTCGGGGCTCAAAAACAAGGCGCCGGGCGTCGCCGTGCCAGACGGCACCGCAGGCGACATCCCGCATTACCTCTTGGGCGGTGATAATCTGGCGCGCGACATCTTCAGCCGGATGGTCTCTGGTTCAACATTCGTGATTGCCATCGCACCGTTGGCAACAATCTTTGCCTTTATGGTGGGGATCACCTTGGGGCTGCCTGCGGGGTATTATGGCGGCCTGCTTGACACGATCCTCTCCTTCGTGGCCAACCTGATCCTCGCCTTCCCGGTGATCCTGCTATTCTATCTGCTGGTGACCCCGGAAATCGTACAAACCGGTATCCCCAGCTATATGGCGGCCTTCCTGTTCGTCTTCCCCCTGATCTTCTTCGGGGTCCTGCTGAACTCGCGCTACTACACGCAACCACAAAAACGGACGGCAATCCTGGTTCCCGTGCTTGGCATTCTGGGGTGGTTATACCTGTCAGTCATCAACCAGAAAGGCACGGTCATCGACTTCCTGCCCGCATGGTTCGACCTGTTCGACATCACGATCCTCGTTGTCTTTGTCTCGGTCGTTTTCGTGAACGCGCCAACCGTCTTCCGGATCGTGCGCGGCCTGACGCTGGATCTGCGCACCCGCGACTATGTGGCCGCCGCCCAGACACGGGGCGAAGGGGCGTGGTACATCATGCTATGGGAAATCCTGCCAAATGCACGCGGACCGCTGATCGTCGATTTCTGCCTGCGGATTGGCTACACGACTATCTTGCTGGGAACCTTGGGGTTCTTCGGGCTGGGGCTGTCATCAGAAAGCCCGGACTGGGGATCAACGATCAATGAAGGGCGCAAACTGCTCCTGATCTTCGCACATCCTGCCCTGCCGCCCGCCGTGGCCCTGCTCAGCCTTGTGCTGGGTCTGAACCTGCTGGCCGACGGGCTGCGTGAAGAAAGCCTGAAGGATTAACAAACACCCGTCCCGGGCTTGACCCGGGACCTCAACGTCAGCCGCATAAGAGGTCCCGGGTCAAGCCCGGGACGCGGTCACAAAAAAGAGGCCACCGATGCAAGAGTTAAAGGTTAACGCCACCACCGTCCAAAGGTGCCCGACGTTTTGCCGACGCTTTGCCGACGTGATGCCGACAGCCAAATTCTGGCGAGAAACGGAAGTATTAACATGACCGATCAACCCATCCTCGAAATCGACAAACTGTCCATTTCATTCTTCACCCGGCTGCGCGAAATCCCCGCCGTGATGGATTTTTCCGCCACCGTAATGCCCGGCGAAGCCCTTGGTTTGGTTGGGGAATCCGGCTGTGGCAAATCCACCGTGGCGCTCGGCGTGATGCAGGATCTGGGCGTCAACGGGCGCATCGTCGGCGGCTCCATCAAGTTCAAGGGCGAAGACCTGTGCGAGATGAGCCCCGAACGCCTGCGCGATATCCGTGGCAGCGAAATTGCCATGATATATCAAGAACCTATGGCGTCCCTGAATCCGGCGATGAAGATCGGCAAACAGCTGATGGAAGTGCCGATGATCCACGAAGGGGTCAGCGAAAAAGAGGCTTACGCAAGAGCGCTCGAAGTCGTCACCGACGTCAAGCTGCCAGACCCGGAACGGATGCTCAAAAGCTATCCGCATCAGCTTTCCGGCGGCCAGCAGCAGCGGATCGTGATCGCCATGGCGCTGATGTCGAAACCCTCGCTTTTGATCCTTGATGAGCCAACAACAGCGCTTGACGTGACGGTTGAGGCCGCGGTCGTCGAACTGGTCAAGGATCTGGGCAAGAAATACGGCACGTCGATGCTTTTTATCAGCCATAACTTAGGCTTAGTGCTGGAAACCTGCGATCGGATTTGCGTGATGTATTCCGGCGAGGCCGTCGAACGGGGCAGTATTGCAGACGTGTTTGACGAGATGCAGCACCCCTATACACAGGCGCTCTTCCGGTCGATCCCCCTGCCCGGTGCCGACAAAAACGCGCGACCACTGGTCGCCATTCCCGGCAACTTCCCCCTGCCCCATGAACGACCAGATGGTTGCAATTTCGGACCGCGCTGCGACTATTTCGAGGCTGGGCGCTGCGACGCCGGTTTCATCCCGATGGAACCCGTCCCCGGCAATGACCGTCACCAGTCACGTTGCCTGAAATTCCAGGAAATCGACTGGAACGCACCTATCCAAGTCTCTGATACAAAAGAAAAACCTGAACCGGGACCCGTTGTCCTGAAAATGGACAATCTCAAGAAATACTACGAAGTCGCAGCAAACGCGCTTTTCGGCGGCGGTGACAAGAAGGTCGTCAAAGCCAACGAAACCCTGTCATTCGAAGCGCGCGAAAGCGAAACACTGGCCATCGTCGGCGAATCCGGCTGTGGCAAGTCCACCTTTGCCAAGGTCCTGATGGGATTGGAAACCGCAACCGATGGCGCGATTTTGCTGGATAATCAATCTATTGGCAGTACCGCGATTGAAGACCGGGACACAAAAACCGTCGCTGATATTCAAATGGTGTTCCAGAACCCCTTTGACACGCTCAACCCCTCAATGACAGTCGGGCGCCAGATCATGCGGGCATTGGAAATCTTTGGCGTCGGCGCAAACGATGCCGAGCGGCGCGCCCGCATGCTGGAATTGCTGGACCTTGTGAAGCTCCCCCGCGCCTTTGCCGACCGGATGCCGCGACAGCTCAGTGGTGGGCAAAAACAAAGGGTTGGCATCGCCCGCGCATTTGCCGGTGACGCACGGATCGTTGTCGCGGATGAACCGGTTTCGGCGCTTGATGTGTCCGTACAGGCAGCGGTGACCGATCTGTTAATGGAAATTCAACGCGAACATAAGACAACGCTTTTGTTCATCAGCCACGATCTGTCCATCGTGCGTTATCTGTCTGACCGGGTGATGGTGATGTATCTGGGCCATGTGGTCGAACTTGGCTCCACCGATCAGGTGTTTTCGCCGCCCTACCACCCCTATACGGAGGCCCTGCTTTCCGCCGTCCCGATCGCTGACACAAGCGTAAAAAAGAAACATATCGTGCTTGAGGGCGACATCCCATCCGCAATGAACCCGCCCAGCGGTTGCCCATTTCAGACGCGCTGCGGCTGGAAATCAAAGGTTGCCGGCGGGCTTTGCGAAAAAGAGGTACCACCCGTGCGGATGCTGGCCGAAGGTCACCAGATCAAATGCCATCTCAGCGATGCCGAACTGGCCGAGATGGAACCAGTTATTCAGATCGCCGCTGAGTGACTTAAAAACAATGATTTACGGGGCGAAACTCATTCACCCCAGATCACCCGCACATAGTTCTGGGTCTCACGATACGGTGGTACGCCTTTATAGCGTTCCACCGCCCCCGGCCCCGCATTATAGGCCGCCAGCGCCAGCTGCCATGTGCCGAATTTTTCGTATTGCTGACGCAGATATCGCGCGCCGCCTTCAAGGTTCTGCGCCGGGTTACTGGCGTCAACGCCCAGCAGGCGCGCTGTGGGCGGCATCAGTTGCGCCAGCCCCATCGCCCCTTTGACGGATCGTGCATTGGGATTCCAGCCGCTTTCCTGTTGTACCAAACGCAAAAACAAGTCCTCAGGCACGCGGTTCTTGCGCGCCGCATCCCGGGCGATGTTCAGGTATTGGCCGCGATAATTGCCCGTGTAGGTTGGCGTCGACCCGGGCGCTCCTGGAACCTCCACGCGCGGCGGCTGCAAGCGGACCGAATTGTTATATTGCTGCGAAGCACGGCCATCCAGAACCGATAACTGGCTTTGAAACAAGGCCGACCGTGACATGGTCGACACCTGTTCCTGCGCCATGCCAGCCGCGCCCGCGCAGATCAGAACACCTGCAAAAACTGATCCCAAATAGCGCACCTGGCCCAACCCAATTCCCTGTTTCCCGAGCAACCTAGTCATTTTCGGCCACAAAACCAGCCCTTCACGTAATTCACTGTTAACCTTGTTGCGCCATTGCCTGTCTGTCACAAAAGCGCAAAGCAGAATCGCGGGAGGTGCCAGTATGGCCGGATCAGTGAACAAAGTAATTCTTATCGGCAATCTCGGTGCCGACCCAGAGGTGCGGAGCTTTCAGAATGGCGGCAAAGTCTGCAACCTGCGCATCGCCACGTCTGAGACATGGAAAGATCGCAATACTGGCGAACGGCGCGAAAAAACCGAATGGCACAGCGTCGCGATTTTCTCCGAAGGTCTGGTGCGGGTGGCCGAGCAATATCTGCGCAAAGGCTCCAAGGTCTATATCGAAGGCAAATTGCAAACCCGCAAATGGCAGGATCAGTCCGGTCAGGACCGCTATTCAACCGAAGTTGTCCTGCAAGGGATCGGCAGCACGTTGACCATGCTCGACAGCCGTAGCGAAGGCGGTGGCGGTGGCGGAAACTATGGTGGAGGTTCCGGCGGCTATGGCGGCGGCGGTGGCGGATATTCCAGCGGCGGCAATGATGGCGGCTATGGCGGTGGCGGCTCGCAAGGTGGCGGCGGCAGCGACATGGATGACGAAATCCCGTTCTAGGCAATGCTTGATCTGGCCCCGGAAGCAAAGATACTGATCCTGAATGGCTGCATCTTGTTCGTTGCCTATTGGGGCATTTACCCGAGCCTGAACGAAAAGACGCTAAACAGGATCATGACGATTGACGTGATCCTGACATGTATCGCAGTCGGGGTTGCCGGTGCATTGTTCTGGGGCAGCGGCATCCGGTTCAACATGTTGTTTTTCCAAAGTAACTGGGCGATCTTTACCATTATCACGCTGCTCATCATGGAAATCCCGCTTTTCCTGCACTTTGCGCGGAAACATGGGATCAACCTGTTCGATGATACCGATTAGGGCGTTCATGCCAGCGCCGATGCATCACCCGCCCCGGGCCTGATCCGGGGCCTCTACTTCGGGATTGGTCGAGGTCCCGGGTCAGGCCCGGGACGGGGTGCGATTCAACGCATCCGTCAGCACATCCAGGACGGCATCGCGCGGTACGTCAGAGGTGATGAAGGCATCGCCAATGCCGCGCGCCAGAATAAAGCGCAGCTTGCCATCCAGCACCTTCTTGTCCTGCCCCATCAGCCCCAGCAAAGCAGCGGCATCCGGTAATTCACCGGGAATATCGGCAATATCAACCTTCATCCCCATGGCGCGCAAATGCGCACGCACGCGGCTTGGATCTTCTTGACTGCAAAGCTCCAGACGGGCGGAAAGTTCAAACGCAAGTGCGCATCCTATTGCCACCCCTTCGCCGTGCAACAGACGGTCAGAATAGCCTGTGGCGGCCTCCAACGCGTGGCAGAACGTATGGCCCAGATTCAAAAGCGCCCGGTCACCCTGCTCTGTTTCGTCCCGCTGAACGATGTCCGCTTTCATCCGGCACGAACGGGTCACAGCACGCACCCGCGCGTCCATGTCACCTGCCGCCAGCGCCGGACCATTCCGTTCGAGCCAGTCAAAGAACTCCGCGTCGCCCAACATCCCGTATTTGACGACCTCACCATAGCCTGCAAGAAAGTCCCGCTCTCTCAGCGTACCAAGCAAGGCGGTATCGGCCAGCACAAGCGATGGCTGGTGAAACGCCCCGATCAGGTTTTTGCCGATCGGCGAGTTGATCCCCGTCTTGCCGCCGACAGAGCTGTCGACCTGCGCCAGAAGACTGGTCGGGATTTGCACAAACCGGACACCGCGTCGCAATATTGCCGCAGCAAAACCAGCCAAGTCACCAATAACGCCACCCCCAAAAGCCACGACAACATCGCCACGCTCAACCTTCTGGGCCAGCAACCATTCCACGGTGCGTTCCAGTTCTGCCCAGCATTTCGTGGCCTCACCAGGGGGCAGGACCAGTGCCTCTGATGTAAGACCGGCGGCAGCCAACCCGGCCTGCAATTGTGCCAGATGCAGTTCCGCGACATGTCTGTCGGTGACAATGCAGATATGTTTGCGTCCGCCCATCGGAGCGACAAAGTCACCCGTCTGATCCAATAGACCGGGGCCAATCTGAATGTCATAGGCCCGGCCAGGCAGGTCCACATGGACTTTGGCGGTGGTCATCAGCAGGTCTCCAATATGTTGGGGTAGGATTGCAAGACATCCAGCGCACTTGATGTTGTGTCCTCGATGGAGGCCTCGTGGCGAATTTTCAACCGCAGGCCCGCCTTGGCATAAACCGGTTGACGTAAATCAAAAATCTCGCTCAGCGTGGCCTTTGGATCGGGCGTGCGTAGCAATGGGCGGGTGTCCTTGTGGCGGACCCGCGACCAAAGCGTTTCCAGATCGGCATCCAACCAAAGGGCGATTCCCATCTCCGCTATCGCATCCCGGTTGGCCTCAGACAAAAATGCGCCCCCTCCTGTCGATACGACGCTGGGCGGCCCGGAGAGCAACCGACGCAACACTTCCGCCTCGCGCTTGCGAAAAAACGCCTCGCCATCGCGCTCGAAAATCTCGGCAATGCTTTGCGTGGCGGCCTCTTCAATCGCGCTGTCGCTATCAACGAAATCGACGCGCAAACGGGCCGCAAGCGCACGGCCAATTGCGGTTTTTCCGGACCCCATCATGCCAACCAGAACCACCGTGCGGTGAAGCCTATATGTCGGCCCATCTGTCATCTGCGCCCCCATTTGACCAAGACCTTTTGCAACCCCCCGAAAAATTAGTGAATGAATGCCGTGATCTTGCGGAAAAGACCATATATAAACACATTAACAAGTGGCACTTAGACCACATATTTGAGGCAGATACACGAAACGAGGTGCGGGCAATGTGGCGATTGATTAAGGCGTTGGTGTTTTTGATCATCCTGGCGGGCGCAGGGCTGATTGCCTATGCCTATATCGGCCCAATCTTCTTTCCGGCTGATTTTGCGGCCCCAACCCAAGAGGTAACGCAACCTGTCACGCTGGATACGAATTAAGCCGGGGCCGCTTTGCGGCCTTCTTTGCGCATTGGCGACACCTGTGATCGCACAGGATGGTGCGACCCCATTGTCGGCTATCGACTGGCTGTCGCAAAGCATCGAACCCGTGAAACTGGCGGAACCGCCTGTTGCGGGTGGGATCAGCATACCCCATGTGACGGTAACCCCACTTGACGGGCAGTCCAACGACCCGATCGGCCTGTTGCCCGCCAATGTGACCGGCTTGCCTCCAACAATCTGGTCTGGCAGCAGCGAAGAAACGCTTGTGTCGCTGGTTCAGGCAGAGCGGGTCGAAACCCTTCCCGCGGTTCAGGAATTCCTGCGTGTGCTGATGCTGGCCGAGGCCGACGCGCCTCTGGGTGCTGGTCCCGATGGTGCGCTTTTTGTGGCCCGGGTCGACAAACTTCTGGACCTTGGCGCGTTGGAGCAAGCCAAATCGCTGATTGAGGCCGCCGAACCTGACACCGCGCCACTGTTTCGGCGCTGGTTTGACGTCGCCCTTCTGACCGGAACAGAGGACGAAGCCTGCACGGTGGTCAAATCGACCCCCTCCATTGCGCCAACTTATTCGGCGCGCATCTTTTGTCTGGCGCGCAATGGTGACTGGAACACGGCTGCCCTTACGCTGAATACCCATCGGGTCCTTGGCGATATCAACGAAGCCGAAGAAGCGCTGATCGCGCGTTTCCTTGACCCCGAACTTTTTGAGGGCGAACCCGCGCTGGACCAGCCGGACCGGATAAGCCCGTTGATTTTCCGCATGCATGAGGCGATCGGCGAGCCGTTGATCACCGCAAAACTGCCGCTGGCCTTCGCACATGCAGATTTGCGGAGCACGACGGCATGGAAAAGCCAGCTGGAGGCTGCAGAACGGCTGGCCCGGCACGGGGCCGTCTCTGAAAACGTATTGCAGCAGGTTTACACAGCGCGCACGCCAGCCGCCTCCGGCGGGGTTTGGGACCGCGCTGACGCGTTCCAGCGATTTGACGTGGCCATGCATGCCCGCGACCCGCGTGCAGTTTCAAGGGCGTTACCGGAGGCTTGGGATGCTATGAAACAGGCGCGCGCCGAAGTAGCATTTGCCAAACTCTACGGTGGCGCGCTTCAGGACATACCGCTCGGCGACGAAGCAGCAGACCTCGCCTTTCAGATCGGGCTTTTATCACCGGCATATGAGACCGTCGCACTCAAGGCGAAGGATCAGGACCCGTTTCTGGTCGCCCTCGCGCGCGGTGTCCCGCAAGAGGTCCGCGTCACAAAGCCACGCGAACTGGCCATTCAGGCCGCGTTCAACGGTGCGCCACCACCTGCTGATCTGCAGATGCTTGTTGATGACGGAAAACTGGGTGAGGCGTTGCTACGCACAATTACCATCTTTCACGAGGGCTATGGCGGCGATACGGGATCACTGACCGATGCCTTGGCGCTGTTGCGTGCGGTGGGGCTAGAGGATGTGGCCCGCCGTGCGGCCTTGCAATTGATGATCCTGGAGCGGGCGACATGACCGCGCGGCACAATCCCATGGCGCGCTGGGTGCAGGTCTTTCTCGAAGCGCAAGCCGCAGAGCTTGACGCGGCCACAAACACCCAATTGGCCTATGCGCGGGACTTGCAGAATTTCGGGACGTGGTTGGCAGATAAATCGCTGCACTACGCCACCGCCAGCCGCGATCATGTCGAAAGCTATCTGATTGAATGCGAGGCCGAAGGTCTGGCAAAATCGACCCGGGCAAGACGGCTTTCCGCGATCAAGCAGTTGTATCGCTTCGCCTTTGAAGAAGGCTGGCGCGACGACAACCCGGCAATCCAGATCAAAGGGCCGGGTCGGGCCAAACGTTTGCCAAAAACGCTTGAGATCGCAGAAGTGGACCTGCTGCTTGAGGCTGCGCGCAACAGCAAGCGCGATGCACTGCGCAACACCTGCCTGATGGAACTGCTTTACGCCACCGGCATGCGCGTGACCGAACTGGTCAGCCTGCCCGTTTCCGCGGCACGGGGCGACCCGCGTATGTTGCTGGTCCGGGGCAAGGGCGGCAAGGAACGCCTGGTGCCGCTCTCACCCCCTGCCCGCGCGGCGCTGGCGACTTATCTGGTTGAGCGTGACACCGCGGATGAAGCGGCACGGCAGAAAGGAAAACCACCGTCAAAATTCCTGTTCCCATCGCATGGGGCCGCCGGTCACATGACCCGACAGCGTTTCTTTCTGCTGATCAAGGAATTCGCGGTGGCGGGCGGGGTATCCCCCGACAAGGTGACGCCGCACACATTGCGCCACGCCTTTGCGACACATCTTCTGGCGGGCGGTGCGGATCTGCGGTCAATCCAGACGATGCTTGGCCATGCCGACGTCGCCACGACCGAAATCTATACGCATGTGCTCGATGCCCGGCTCAAGGAACTGGTTTTGGAACATCACCCATTGGCAAAACCTTGAAGCACAACCGCACAAACCCCATAAATGCACCATCTTCAATTGAAAGCCTCTGATGGAACCTACGATCTCTGACGCTGCCTTCTGGATCACGGCTGGCGCAATTCTTGTTTTGCTTGTCCTGTCAGGGTTTTTCTCTGGCTCTGAAACGGCGCTGACTGCGGCGTCACGCGGGAAACTACGCGCGGCAGCCGACAAGGGGTCAAAGGGTGCCGAACGGGCGCTGAAAGTCACCGAAGATAATGAACGGCTGATCGGGTCTGTCCTGCTTGGCAACAACGTCGTCAATATCCTGGCCACATCACTGGCCACCGCAGTTCTGACACAGCTTTTCGGACAAAACGGCGTCGCGGCCGCCACGTTGATCATGACGCTGCTGGTGTTGGTCTTTGCCGAAGTCCTGCCAAAAACCTTTGCTATCACCTACCCGGAAAGTGTGGCGTCAACAGTCGCTGGTCCCATTGGGCTGGTGGTCAAGGTCTTCGCCCCAATGGTGACCGCAGTGCGCTATCTGGTGCGTGGCGTTCTGTTCCTGTTTGGCGTGCGTACCGATCCTGATAGCCACATCCTTGCTGTGCGCGAGGAAATCGCCGGCGCCCTGTCGCTCGGCCATTCCGAAGGGATCGTCGAAAAGGAAGACCGCGACCGTATCCTTGGCGCGCTCGACCTCAACGACCGAACCGTCGAAGAGGTCATGTTGCACCGGTCGGGGATAGAGATGATCGACGCCAAGATGCCCCCGGAGGATATTCTGGCGCAGATCCTGACCAGCCAGCACACCCGCCTGCCCCTGTTTCGGGACGATCAGGAAAACATCATTGGCGTGATCCACGCCAAGGATCTGCTGCGCGCAATGCATAAATTGCTGGCTGGAGGCAATGCGAAGGGGCTGGCTGCCTTTGACGTGACCAAAGTCGCGATGGAACCGTATTTTGTGCCGGAGACCACAACGCTCGATGACCAGATGCGTAACTTTCTTAAGCGAAAGACACATTTTGCGCTGGTCGTTGACGAATATGGCGGGCTACAGGGTCTCATCACGCTGGAGGACATCCTCGAGGAAATCGTCGGCGAAATTGCCGATGAGTTTGATGATGACGCATCGGACCAGATATCGCTGACCAGTGACGGGGCCTATGTGGTTGATGGTGGCATGACCATCCGCGACCTGAACCGCGCGCATGACTGGAACCTACCCGATGACGAGGCTAACACCGTCGCCGGACTGGTTATCCACGAGGCGCAGATGATCCCTACCGAAGGTCAGGTTTTCTCATTCCACGGCTTCCGGTTCGAGGTCGTCGACAAGGACCAGAACCGGATCGCGACGCTGAAAATTCGTAGATTGTGAGGCGATAACGGCTGGTTGGTCAGGCTTCGGAGCAGGGCACAATTCCCGCTGAAGCTGACGGTGACAGGCGTGGCGTACCATCGCCATTTCGCCAAAAAACACGCGCGACCCAACGATTTCCGCGCAGTCCTTCATATGCATGACGCGCCTCAAAACTCCGATAAAGCGGTTTGAAGGCCCGCAGCGTCATGGGCACCAGCCCTACCGATAGTAAAGCGATTGCCCATTGTGAAAAACCTGCACCTTGGACGGATGAGCAGCCATCCGCACGGATTTACCGCGCAGGTCGGCGTGGATACCGGGCAGTTTACCAATTACCGCATCATTGTCAGCGATCTTGTCAAAATAAAGAAGCGTGACTTCGCCAAGTGCCTCGGTGATGTTCACCTTGCCTTCAAAAGCATATTCATCACCGGTCGTTTCAATCATGTCCTCCGGGCGGATACCGATATTGACCTTCAGTCCCTGGTCGGAAGCCTGGGTGGGGACGGCGGATTTTGCAACGCCACCCCCATCCAGCCTGATGGTGGTGTGTTCACCGGTCTCAACAATTTCACCGCTTAACAAATTCATGGCCGGTGAACCGATGAACTGGGCCACGAATTCATTCTCGGGACGTTCATAAAGCTCCAACGGAGACCCAACCTGCGCAATGCCCTTATTGGCCAGAACCACAATGCGGGTGGCCAGTGTCATCGCCTCAACCTGATCATGGGTCACATAGATCATCGTACTTTCAGGCATCGATTCCTTGAGCTGGGCAATCTCGATCCTTGTGGCGACACGCAGGGCTGCATCAAGATTGGAAAGCGGTTCATCAAACAGATAAACCTTCGGGTCTCGCACAATGGACCGGCCAATCGCGACCCGCTGACGCTGCCCCCCCGACAGCGCTTTGGGAAGGCGATCCAGATATTCACCAAGTTGTAGAATATTCGCGGCGCGGTTCACCGCCTCATCAATCTCGGCCGGGGATTTTTTGGCCAGTTTCAGCGCGAAAGACATGTTATCGCGCACCGTCATATGCGGATAAAGCGCGTAGGACTGAAACACCATCGCGATGCCACGTTGCGCCGGGGGGACGTCATTCACGACTTGCCCGTCAATTTCCAGCGTGCCGCCGGTGATCTTTTCCAGCCCGGCGATCATCCGCAAAAGCGTGGATTTACCACAGCCCGAGGGGCCAACAAAGACGATCAACTCGCCCTGTTTGATATCCAGATTGATGTTCTTGAGCACATCCACCGTGCCGCCATATGTCTTGGCGACATCCGTCAGTTTCAGATCAGCCATGTCTCACTCCCTCTTATTGCTTCAGCGCGAGGCAAACCTGCCAAGGCCCAAGATGTAATCTGCCATCCGCCGATACATGGGCGCTGCCCAGCTCCGCCCCGATAGGTGCCCAATTGCCGGCAGGCAGGTCAAAATCGGACGGCGTTTCGCTGACGTTGAACGCGCAGAAAATCGTTTGGTTATCGGCGGTCCGGGTGAAGTACACCACGTCGCCCGTCGCCCGCACCTCGTCATGCGCACCTTCGCTGATCGCGGGATGTGCGGTACGAAAGGCAATTGCCTTGCGGTAGTGGTGCAACAACGCGCCGGGTTCATCCTCCTGCGCGGCAACCGACAGGTGTAAATGCTCCGATGCAACGGGAAGCCAGGGTCTGGACGCCGAAAACCCGCCGTTCTGGTTGCTGGGTTCCCATACCATCGGCGTGCGGCAACCATCGCGGCCTTTGAATTCCGGCCAGAATTCGATTCCATACGGGTCCTGCAGGTCTTCAAAAGCGACATCCGCCTCTGGCAGCCCCAATTCCTCGCCCTGATAGATGCAAACCGACCCGCGCAGGCACATGATCAGCGTGGCAAACATCCGCTGTGCAGCGGGGGGTAAATTCCAACGGCTGGCATGGCGCATGACATCATGGTTCGAAAACGCCCAGCAAGCCCAGCCATCGGCAGCCACCTCATCCACCCGGTTCATCACGGTGACAATCCGGTCTGCCGTTGGCTGATCCTTGGCAAGGAATTCAAACGCATAACACATCTGCATCAGATCATCGCCAGCGGTATACTGGCCCATGATCTCCAACCCCAATTGGGCATCGCCCACCTCGCCCACGGCGGCAGCACCATAGGGTTCCATGACAGCACGCAGGCGGGCCAGAAACTTGACGTTGTCGGGGTGGTTCTTGTCGTACAGATGTTCCTGATGATTATAGGGATTGACCGACGGGGCAATGGTCGCATTGCGCCGTTCCGGTGGCAGGGCAGGATTATCGCGCAGCTGGGCGTCATGCATATAGAAATTGATGGTATCAAGACGAAAGCCATCGCAGCCCCTGTTCAGCCAGAACCGGGCGACATCCAACAGGGCATCCTGCACGGCGGGTTCATGAAAATTCAGGTCTGGCTGCGAGATCAGGAAGTTATGCAGATAGTACTGCTCGCGCCTGGCATCCCATTGCCAGGCTGACCCGCCAAAGATCGAAAGCCAGTTATTCGGAGGCGTACCATCGGGTTTCGGGTCGGCCCACACATACCAATTTGATCGATCATTGTCTCGATCGCGGCGGCTTTCGGCAAACCACGGGTGCTGATCGCTTGTATGGCTCAGCACCAGATCGATCATCACACGAATGCCAAACCGATGCGCCGTTTCCACGACCGCATCAAAGTCGGCAAGCGATCCGAACATCGGATCCACATCACAATAGTCGCTGACGTCATAGCCGAAATCCTTCATCGGCGACATGAAGAAGGGCGAAATCCAGATCGCATCAACGCCAAGCGAGGCAATATATGGCAGGCGCTGGACGATGCCCATCAAGTCGCCCACCCCGTCACCATTGCTATCCTGAAAGCTGCGCGGATAGATCTGATAGATCACCGCACCGCGCCACCAGTCCTGGTCAATGGCCATCTCTGTCTTTGTGGCCAGGTTCGTATTCATCGCCGTTCTTTCCTGTCGCTCTGCCCGTCCCGGACGTGATCCGGGACCTCTAGCGGGCCGCTTCGTTGAGGTCCCGGGTCGTTTCCCGGGACTGCGTTGTATTTATTTCACCGACCCGGCGAGCAATCCGCGCACGAGGTATTTCTGCATTGCAAAGAAAACCGCCAGCGGCACCGCAATCGACACAAAGGCCGAGGTAGCAAGGATTTCCCAATCCCCGCCGCGCGTTCCCAGAAGCTCCACAATCTGTTTCGTCATCACCGTGGTCTGTCCGGATGCATCAATCAGGAATACCAACGCCACCAGCAGGTCATTCCATGTCCACAGGAACTGGAAGATCGCGAATGATGCCAGGGCGGGAAATGACAGCGGCAGAATGATCTTGGTGAATATCTGGAAATCCGTCGCCCCGTCGACCTTTGCATTTTCGATAATGTCACGCGGCAATCCAACCATATAGTTGCGTAAAAGATAGATCGCCAGAGGCAGGCCAAAGCCGGTATGCGCCAGCCAGACCCCCAGATACCCCTTGCCAATGCCAATCGCATTATGCAGCGACAAGAGCGGGATCAGCGCCAGTTGCAGCGGCACCACCAATAGACCAACCACAACCGCGATCAGGATCGCACGCCCCGGAAAATCCATCCACGCCAACGCATAGGCCGCAAATGCCGCGATCAGGATCGGTATGATTGTTGCGGGGATCACAACGGTCAGCGTGTTAAAAAACGCCTTGGCCATGCCTTCGGAATTGTTTTCGTCAAACAGTACGAAATTGTAGTTCTCAAGGGTAAAATCCGGTGGGGTGACAGCGTCAATGAATACCCGCTGGGCGCGGCCGCTGATCTGGTCATCATCCCCTTCCCAGACATAGGAACCATCCGCATTCAGCGTGAATGTCTCACCATCGCCCAGATCAAACGTGTCACCGGGCGCATTTTCTCCCAACCGCCGGCTGGATGTGCTCCAGGCCTTCATCTCGCCGCCGAAATCCTGGTCGCCAAAGATATTACCTTCGACCATGTAGCGGCCATTGCCCAGATCAACCCGGTTGTCGTCGGGATCATCGGCGCGAATTTGCAATGTTTGCTCTGCGGCGAATAGCGACGACCACCAGCCAGAGGCCGTGATCTGATCGCCCGTCCTGAAGGATGAAACGAACAGGCCCAGTGTCGGGAACAGCCACAGCAGCACCAGCAGCACGACCGAGATATTCAGCGCCCAGACAACGATGGGCTTTCTTCCGGCAATCGCATCCATCAGCGCATCTCCTTACGAGCGTTGTAGACATTCCAGACAAGGATCGGCGTCACCATCAGCATGATGATCATCGCCGCAGCCGACCCCATGCCCCAGTCATTGGCGCGGAACAGTTTGTCATACATGTAATTGGCCAGCACCTGGGTTTCCCACTGACCGTTGGTCATCGCAAACACGATGTCGAACACCTTAAGCGTGGCAATCGTGATCGTGGTCCAGACCACGACGATGGTGGACATGATCTGTGGGATCTTGATCTTGAAGAATATCTGGAACGGGTTCGCTCCATCGATGATCGCGGCCTCAACCGTTTCTTCGGGGATGCCGCGCAGGGCGGCAGACAGGATCACCATGGCAAAACCGGTCTGGATCCAGATCAGCACCACCATCAGGAACAGATTGTTCCAGAACGGGATTTGCAACCATTGCTGCGGCTCTGCCCCGCCAAAGACCAGATACAGATGGTTCAGAATACCGATCTGGGCCACGTCCTCAGGGCGGGCCTCATAAACCAGTTTAAAGATAACGGCAGCGCCAACGAAGGAAATCGCCATCGGCATAAAGACGATGGATTTGGCGATATTGCCCCAGCTTAGCCGGTCCGTCAGCTGCGCCGCCAAAAGGCCGAAGCCGGTAGCGGCGGCTGGCACAATGACCAGCCACAGGACATTGTTCTTCATCGCCTCGATAAATTTGGGTTCGCCGAACATCTTGCTGTAATTTTCGAACCCGACAAAGCCGAATTCGTTACCCGGAAGACGCTCAAGAAAGCTCAGGCGCAACGTGGCGACCACCGGGTATGCCAGATACAGCCCCAGCGCGATGATGGCAGGCAACAGAAATAGCCATGGCCGGATCATATTGGCGCGGTTGATGTTGCGACCGGCATTGGGCCCTTCGGGCTTGAACAACACCTTATCAAGCAACAAATTCGCGAAATAGAAGTAGCCGACACAGCCGCCGACGCCGATGATGATTGTCAATAAACCTTGCAGTGCTGGATGCATGGCGCGCTCCCCCGTCGCTATGTGTCGCGTATAGCCACACCACTGGCCGCTGGTGGTTCGGGCAGTGCCCCGCCCGAACGGATCTTATGCTTTGGCAACGACGCCGCGCCTACTTTGCAGCGTCCCAACTTGACTGGATTGCAGCGGCCACATCTTCGGCAGATGTGCCACCGACATAGTCAACCATACCTGTCCAGAACGATCCCTGACCGACAGCGCCCGGCATCAGATCAGATGCGTCAAAGCGGAATGTCGTCGCATTCAACAGGATCTCGCCCTGCCCGCGCAGAACCCCATCCTTGTATGCATCGAGGTTCACCCCAGTATGCGGTGTCAGGAACCCTGTCTGCGCCATCATCACCTCATGTGCGATGGGCTGCTGAAGAAACTCGATGAACGCCGTTGTTGCATCCGATGCCTGTGTGACAGCCATCAAAGTGCCACCGCCCAGAACCGGCTTGCCGAGGTCCTTTTCTTCAAATGCGGGGAAGTAGAAGAAATCGGCATCTTCGCCCACGACAACATCATCGGGGAAGAACGCGCTGGCGAATGACGCCTGACGGTGCATATAGCACTGCGGCGGAGAGGAGAACATGCCGGTCGGGCTGTCACGGAAATCGGTTGAACCCACGGCAGCGGACCCGCCCGCGACCATGTCGTCATTCCGGGCAAACATCCCAAAGGTTTCAATCGCTTCAAGCACTTTTGGATCGTTGAACGGAATTTCGTTGGATACCCACTGGTCATAGACTTCGGGCGACTGCGTGCGCAGCATGATGTCTTCGACCCAGTCGGTAGCTGGCCAACCCGTTGCAGGTCCCGACCCCAGACCGATGCACCACGGTGTTTCACCATCGGCGATGATCTGCTCGGATAGCGCAATCAGCTCTTCCATTGTTTCAGGCACTTCGTAGCCGGCATCTTCGAAGTTTTCGGGGCTGTACCAGACCAGCGATTTCACATTGACGTTATAGAAGAAGCCATAGAACTGATCGTCGCCCGCGGCATCCGCATAGGTACCAAGATCAACCCATGACGGGCCAGCGGCGTAGTTTTCGGCGACCCAATTCGCCATGTCACCGCCCAGCGGGTCCAGAAGCCCGCGTGATGCCAGATCAGCAGCCAGACCGGGCTGCGGGAACACGGCGATATTGGGGGGTGAGCCTGCCTCGGCATCAATCACGATCTGCTGCTCAAAGCCGTCAGAGCCGGTATAAGTCACAGTCGCGCCGGTCGCATCGGTAAAATAGGCAATGGCAGAACGGAAAATATCATCTTCCGGTGCCAACCAAGGGCCAAAAACGGTCACCGTCTGGCCGCTCAGATCAGGCGCGCTTTCCGCCCAAGCACTATAGCTATCCCAGCTAAAGTCCCCTTCGCCGGGTGTAAAAGCAAGGTGACCGTCGGCCAAAGCCGCGCCGGCGGTCAGGGCGAGTGCTGCCACACTGGCATATAATTTCGTTGTCATTTCTTCCTCCCAATCACGCCGCTGGGGCGTGTCCCGTGATGATTCCACACTTCGTGCAATCGACTATACCACCTGCGCCACAGAATCGCTCCAAAGCGCTTTGGATGCGCATACCCTTTCGCAAGTAGCCGCAACTGTCAACAGAATGCGCTCATCTGCAAAAATCACTTGGAATTTTCAATCCATCGCGTTACTGAAACGATTACGTA
The DNA here is from genome assembly GCA_947500055.1 of uncultured Paracoccaceae bacterium. Lineage (GTDB taxonomy): Bacteria > Pseudomonadota > Alphaproteobacteria > Rhodobacterales > Rhodobacteraceae > Yoonia. The sequence goes on along the minus strand of CANMQO010000007.1, from coordinate 201,491 downwards.
ATAAAACTGGTGGTGAGGCAGTTCGAGCAAGGCCCACTGTAATTGAAAGCGCTTTGGTGGACAAAAGAGCCTATGAACCTCAAAGAACTCTCCGAACAACTGGGCCTGAGCCAAACAACAGTCAGCCGCGCCCTGAACGGCTATCCAGAGGTTAGTGCGGCCACCCGCAAACGGGTCGAAGACGCAGCGCGAACCTTCAACTATCGCCCCAGCACGCGCGCCAAGGGCCTGGCGACAGGTCAGGCGCTGGCCATCGGCCATGTGATCCCCGTTTCCAGCAAACATGAAATGGTAAACCCCATTTTTGGCGACTTCATTGCCGGTGCCGGAGAAACCTATGCCCGCCAAGGGTATGAAATGATCCTGTCGATCGTTGATGACGACAACGAAGATCAGATCTATCGCGGCCTCAAATCGCGACGGGCAGTCGACGGGGTGATCGTCCACGGACCGCGCATGGATGATCCCCGCATCCCGCTGCTGCATGAGCTACAATTGCCGTTTGCGGTCCATGGTCGCGCCTCTGGCTGCACCACGCCCTACACATGGCTGGATGTAAACAATCGCAGCGCGTTTGAACGGGCCACGAATTTCCTCCTCGACCTCGGGCATCAACGGATCGCACTGATCAACGGCCTCGAAGTGATGGATTTCGCCTATCGGCGCAGAAATGGATATGAGGCTGCATTGAAAGCACAGAACATCCCTGTTGACCTCTCGCTGATGCGATCAGGTGAAATGACAGAGGTGTTCGGTTATCAATCCACCCGCGACATGCTCGGGCAGGACGACGCCCCAACCGCAATTATCGCCTCTTCCCTGATCTGCGCGCTTGGCGCGCGGCGCGCGATCGAAGAACGTGGGTTGGTCATGGGCAAAGACGTGTCGATCATCACCCATGACGACGCGCTGTCCTACCTGCAAAATGGCGCGGACATCCCGATATTTACCGCCACGCGATCATCCGTGCGCGATGCGGGGCGCAAGCTCGCCATGATGCTGTTGGATGCGGTCGCGAACCCTCTGAACGCGCCACAGCACGAACTTCTCGAAGCCGAACTGATGGTCGGTGGATCAACGGGCCCTGCTCCGCGAAAGGATTAAGATGAACTTCAAACGCGCTGATTTTCCAAACGGTTTCCTGTTTGGAGCTGCCACCGCTGCCTATCAGATCGAAGGGCATAAGTTTGGCGGCGCGGGTCCAACACATTGGGATACATTTGCCGCGACTCCCGGCAACGTGACCCGGGCCGAAGACGGGGCGCTGGCCTGCGATCACTATCATCGTTACGCCGAAGATCTTGATCTGCTCAAGGATGCCGGGATGGATGCCTATCGGTTTTCGACCTCCTGGGCGCGGGTGATGCCCGATGGGCAAACCGTTAATCCTGAAGGTCTCGATTTCTACGACCGGCTTGTCGATGCAATGCTGGAACGTGGTCTGAAGCCGTTCCAAACGCTTTACCACTGGGAACTTCCATCGGCGCTGGCGGATAACGGTGGGTGGACGAATCGCGACACGGCCCAGCATTTTGGCGACTTCACGGAGGTGATCACCGACCGGATCGGCGACCGGGTGCATGCTATTGCGACAATTAACGAACCTTGGTGCGTCAGCTTTCTTTCGCATTTTCTGGGCCATCACGCGCCAGGCCTGCGCGATATCCGGGCAACAGCGCGGGCGATGCATCATATCAACCTAGCCCATGGGATCGGCATGTCGCGCCTGCGCGAGAAGGGCATGAAAAACTGCGGTATTGTGCTGAATTTCGACCACACGACGCCCGCCGACACGTCCCCCGAGGCCGCAGACGCGGCAAATTTGCAGGACGCGATCATCAACCGCTGGTTCATCCAGGCGATTGCAAAGGGCACCTACCCGCAAGAGGTTCTGGATGGGTTCGGGCAACACATGCCGGAACGCTGGCAGGATGACATGACCCAGATCAGCCAGCCCATCGATTGGTTAGGCGTCAATTATTACACCCGCCACCAAATGGCCGCCGCCCCCGACCTGCCCTGGCCCGCCATGAAAACAGTGCCCGGACATCTGGCTACCACGCAGATGGATTGGGAAATCTACCCAGCGGGTCTGCATCACTTCCTGACCCGCATGGCGCAGGATTATGTGGGCGATTTGCCGCTTTTTGTCACTGAAAACGGAATGGCATGGGATGACAAATTGGAAAACGGTGCTGTTTATGACCCCGAACGCACCGCATTTGTATCCGACCATATTCTGGCCGCCAAACAGGCGATTGTCGACGGCGCCAACGTGCAGGGTTTCTTCTACTGGTCGCTGCTCGACAACTATGAATGGGCCTTCGGATATGAAAAACGTTTCGGCATTGTCCATGTCGATTTCGAGACCTTGAAGCGCACGCCAAAAGCGTCTTATCACGCCCTCAAAGCTGCTATCGCGGACTAAGGAACAATATGGGCCACCCCAAGAATACCTATGCGCTGGTAGCAGATATCGGCGGAACAAACACCCGGGTCGCCCTGGCGCACGGACGGTCCATCGTGGACGGCACAATCCGGCGTTACCGCAACAGCGCGTTTCCCGGGCTTGAGGCCGTTTTGGAGCGTTACATCGCCGAGGAAAACGGCGTTGATCCGATTGCCGCTTGCGTTGCTGTTGCAGGCCCCGTGCGCGACGCACGCGCGACCCTGACCAATCTGGACTGGACGATCGACAAGACGACGCTGACCCGCGCCACCCGTGCCGAAACCACGGCCATTCTGAACGATCTGCAGGCGCAGGGTCATGCCTTGGGGCATATCGCACCTGAAAATATCCGCACCATCATCGATGGCCCCGCCGATCATCCAAATGCCGCGAAACTTGTGGTTGGCATCGGCACCGGCTTTAACGCCGCCCCCGTCTATGACCTTGAACAAGGGCGGGTCGTGACCCCGTCCGAAAGCGGTCATGCCAACCTGCCGATCCGGACAGAGCGGGAATTGCAACTTTGCCAGTTTGTATCAACCGCACATGGGTTCCCAGCCGTCGAAGACGTGTTGTCAGGTCGCGGCCTGGAGCGGGTTTATGCGTTTTTGGGGTACGAATCCGACGATCCGCGCGAGCGCGCCGCCCATGACATCATGGCGGCTTGCGAGGATGGCAGCGATCCCCGCGCAGAGGATGCAGCAAGGCTGTTCACCCGTATTCTGGGGACGGTCTGCGGCAATCTCTCATTGATCCAGCTGCCCTTTGGCGGGGTTTATCTCGCGGGCGGGGTTGCCCGCGCATTTGCCCCTCACCTGACCCATTTTGGTTTTGAACAGGCGTTCCGTGACAAGGGCCGATTTGCAGGTTTCATGGGTAATTTCGCGGTGCATGTCATCGAAGATGACTATGCCGCACTGACAGGTTCGGCCGCGCATCTGCACGGATTGATGGGCTGAACCCGGTGTCAGGCCGAAACCAGCCGTTCCTGCAATTGCAGTTGCACGGTCTGGGTCAAGGCGTTGAGCGAAAATGGTTTTGGCAGGAACACCGAGTTCGCAATGCGTGATTGTTCGTCGCCAAATGCGTCCTCCGCATAACCCGAGACAAAGACAACTTTGGTGTCGGGGCGCGCCTTCAACGCCTCACGCACCCAGGTCGGGCCATCCATGCCCGGCATGATCACATCCGTCACGAAGATATCGACCGCCAATTCATCATCCGTCAGCATATCCAGCGCCGCCTCGGCGCAATCCGCTTCCAGAACCGTGTAGCCGCGCAGGCGCAAGGCGCGCGAGGCAAAGGCGCGCACAGGCGCCTCATCCTCAACCAGCAGGACAACCCCATCGGCCTCACTGCTGATCGGTTCCGGCCCTTTTGGGGGCACAACAAGCGGCTCCGCCACTGGTAAATCATAGCTTGGAAACAGTAGCGAGAACTGGGTGCCCCGGTCGACTTCGCTTTCTGCAAAGATATAGCCACCGGTCTGCTTCACGATCCCATATGCAGTCGACAATCCCAGGCCCGTCCCCTCGCCCGTGCGTTTCGTCGTGTAAAACGGTTCAAAAATCTTTGGTAGTTTTTCGGGCGGAATACCGTGGCCTTCATCAGTGACCTTGACCACAACATATTCTCCCGGCGGCACGACCGCGCGGTCCTTGACCATCTTCGATTTCAGGACAAGGTTCTCAGTCATCACCTTGATTTCACCGCCCTTTGGCATCGCGTCGCGGGCATTAACTACAAGGTTCATCAGAACCTGCTCCAACTGACGCTTGTCGGCTTTGATCTGCGCCAATGCCGGATCATGGTTCAGCGACAGGGTGACCTTTTCGCCCACAAGCCGGTTCAGCAGATGTGTCAGATCAGATAGAGTGTCGCGCAGATCAATAATCTCTGGTTGCAGGTTCTGCTTGCGCGAATAGGCCAACAGCTGCCCCACAAGGCTGGCTGCACGATTGGCATTCTGATGGATCTGGATCAGGTCGCTATAGTTCTGATCGCCCTCATCATGGCGCAGCAATAGCAAGTCACAATGCCCCGAAATCGCCGTCAGGAGGTTGTTGAAATCATGCGCCACCCCACCGGCCAGTTGGCCGATGGCCTGCATTTTCTGGCTTTGCACGAACTGGGCTTCCAAGGTCTTGAGCTCGGTCACGTCATTCAACACTGCAATCAGCCGTCTTTCCGTGTGATCGCCCGAAATATTCAAGGTGACCTGCACAAACGTATCCTGATTCTCACTGCGCCCGCGCAAGAATTGCGAGACATTGCCACCCCTGCCCTCTGCCGCCTCGCGCAACCAGTCATTGATCGGGCGTCCCAACCCATCCAATAAGTCCGCAACCCGTTTACCGGTCGTATCTTCCACCCGCAAAAGTTGCCGTGCTTCCCGGTTTGAGGCCAACACATCGCCATCGGGCGATATTTTCAGCAACGGCACCGGAAGATCTTCGATGGCGTCCCAACCGGCATTGAACGGCCGCGGTGCAGCGGCGGCACTTTCGGGCAGGAGATAGATTTCGCGGTCACCATCGCGACCGTCGAGGGCAAGCACAGTCGCTTTGACCTTTCCCGTTGCCGTGTTGACCGTATGGACCTCTCCGCTGCATAATGGCGTCTCGGATATGACCGTCGATAAAATTGCCGGGCTTGTGCCCAACATAGCGCGCGCTGCCGCATTCAGGCCCGAAATCGACCCGTTCGGTCGCACCGTTATTTGCGGCAAGGCGCTACCATGTTCATCGGATCTACGGGCACGCGTTGCATCGCCCAGATCATCCAGTCGCCACAAAAACTGGTCATCGCTGATCCGTGACACAGCCAGTCGAAAATGGCCCTGCCGTGTCACGATATCCTCTTTGCAGACACCCTCAACCGCAAGCGCGGCTTGCACCCGCATCAGCAACGCATCCGGGCTGGCCATTATTGCCCCCAACACGCTGCCCATCGGTCGCCCCGCAACCTCACCAAAGCGGTTGGCACCAACCTTGTTCACATGTCGGATCCGGTGTTGCTCATCTGTCAGAAACGCCGCATCTGCATCCTGCGCAATCAGTGCCTCAGCCGCAACAGCAAGGCCCACGCCCCGGCGCAGGTGCAGATATCGCTTTGCATGCAAACCGACCGCCAGCACAAGAACAATCCCGCCTGCGATCAAGAGGCCCATGCGCGGACCGGTCGAGCCAATCAGGAAAGCCATGACAAAAAACACCAGCGCCAGTGCAATGAGGAGGCGCGGAAACTGCATATGCGCCGGTCTGCCCCCAGACGGCATCTCGAACGATTGATCAGTTGGCACGAAAGAACCTCTATCCCGCTTACACTACCGGCTTAACGCATCAAATGTTAACCAAACCTTAAGCGAGATTACATGATCCCAGGAAACAATCATAGATTGTTTTATTGCCGCAACATTGCCGCGGCGTTGATCCCCTCAGACGGCGTCATTGTACGGCTCGTCGATGCGGTTCTTCAAATCTCGATACACTCCGGCTCCGCTGAACCCGATGAACGACATGGGATGCGAAAGTTCGCGTTCCAGATCGCCCACCATCACCAGCATGTGGCAGCAATCGAACACCTCTTCCAAGCCGGGCGCAGCTACGGCGTAGAGGTTGGATCTGCCTCTTTACCTAGTGCCATCAGGTTGACGCACGAAGCGCAACAACAACCTTCGCACCGCCCAAGACTTCAGAGCGTCCAAGCTCGATCGTCCCGCGATAGGCAGACACAAGGTCCGAGACGATTGCCAAACCCAGTCCGGTACCGGGCTTGGAAACATCAAGGCGTTGGCCACTGATCAGGGCGCGGTCCCCACCACTTTCCGCAATGCCGTCACCGTCGTCCTCAACGACCAATCGGATCCAGTCATTGGACGACACCGCACTTAATCTGATCGACGCCTTTGACCACTTCAAAGCATTATCCATCAGATTTCCGACGATTTCTTCAAAGTCGATCTGATTGATTTTTGCATGAAGATCGGGCGTAACATCCAAACTGATCTCTCTATCATTGTTTTTTGCGAGCGCTGTGAACGCCCGGCCCAATCTGCCCAAACTGACGTCAAGACTTGTCACTTCCCGTTCGGACGCGCTGTCCTGATTGCTCTTGATACGGGCAAACGAATGCTTGAGTTGCGCATCCAGACGATCCAGAGCATTGATCCCGCCTTGCACGTCAGTCCCCTGCTGCTGCAGTTCGAACAACTCATTTCGCAGCACCGCGGATGGCGTCTTAAGTGCATGGGCCAAATCCGCCGTTTGCCTGCGCGACCGGTCAATAATGTCCCTGTTACGTTCCAGAAGATCGTTGATGTCAGTGACAAGGGGCTTCACTTCCAGGGGGTAGTCGTCAACCGGAAGCTCACCTTCCTGTTCTTTGCGCGCCGTGACGTCCTTGCGCAGCTGTGACAACGGTCGCAAAGTGAACAGGACAAGCAGAAGCGCCCCCGCAGTAGCAAGCAGACCAACAAAGGCAAATGAAATGCGCAGCCTGCGCCTGAGTTCCAGTTGATCTGCTTCGATTGATGCTGTCGAAGACGCGACGGTGACCGTCCAGGTGGATCCGTCATCAATAGTTACTTTTTGCGAGAGCGCTCTGAGCGTTTGACCTGCGGGTCCCGCAATACTCTGGATGTCCGCGTCGGCGTCCGCTGTTGCAGCCACAGACAGCAGCGCGTCTGCCATCGACCGAGATACAACGATAGCGCCATCACCATTTGTTGCTTGCCAGTAGTTCCCTGAAAACGGGCGCTGATAAACAGGGTCAGTGAGCTGAAGCGGCATTGCGTCACCATCGCCGCCAGTGTTTGCCAATGCGACGACAACTTGGGTATGCCTTGCTACCAGAAGCTCATCGAACCGGGACAGAGTGAGGCTCTCAAGGTAGCTGCCAACGGCGTTCGTGCCTGCCAATACGACAATGGTTGCCCAAACGGCACCACCCGCGACAGCCCGTTGACGCAGTGACTTCACGCGACAAGCTGGATCGAATACCCGCGACCGCGTTCTGTTTCGATGAGATCGTTGCCGAGTTTCTTACGGAGGCGCGTCACAAAAACTGCAATTGTGTTTGAGTCGCGATCAACACCATATTCATAAATATGTTCGGAAAGCTCAGCACTGGTGATCGGTCGGTTTGCGTTATGAAACAGATAGGACAGGACAGCCGTTTCCGGTGCCGTCAACGTCACGGGAATACCATTCAGGCTTACGCGGCCACTTCTGCTATCAAAGCTGACGCCGTTCTTTTGAAATACCGGGTTTCTCTGCGTTGCATTTCGGCGCAACAGCGCACGGGTACGGGCAATCAGCTCCGGAATGTGAAACGGTTTGGTCAGATAGTCGTCGGCGCCAGCATCCAGGCCATCCACCCGGTCCGCCCATCCATCCCGTGCTGTCAGAATAAGAACGGGAATGTTGCTGCCAGCGTTGCGCCAGTACTTGAGAACGCTGATACCGTCTAATTTGGGCAGTCCAAGGTCCAGAATGATCAGATCATAGGGCTCCGTTTCACCAAGAAACCTGGCTTCTTCTCCATCATGAACCGGATCGACAGCATGTCCCTCGCTTGTGAGGGCATGCTTTATTTGATCAGCCAACTCAATATCGTCTTCAGCAATCAAGATACGCATGTGTCTCACTCTAACTCATGAAGGTGGCGAAACTGGGACAAATTTGGCGTCAATTTCCACGACCATTGCCGCGACCGCCTCCGGAATTACCCCTGCCACCTGAGTTGCCTCTGCCACCTGAATTCCCCCGCCCTGCGGAGTTTCCTCTATTACCGGCATTTGCGTTCGCATTTCGATTCCCGCCGGAGCTTGCGTTGGCTGAACGATTCGATGACCCGTTTCCCGAGCGCGCCTCGGAGGAGACGGCTTTGCCAATGTCACTGTTATGAGAAACTCGCTGCCCATTCTGCCCATTGTAAAGCAGTTCTATAACGGATCCATCTTCGCGTTGCATCAGTAACCGATATGTCATTCGACCATCGGACAGAAAACCACGGATATCCGCGACGGTACCACTAAAATCCGAGACGGCAGTTGATGCGATGATCTCCGCGCCGAGCACTTGTTGCTGCGCAACCAATTGGCGCAACTGGCTCTGTGACAACTCTTGAGTTTCCGCCATCGCCGTGGTCGAGGTCGTGGCCAGAATTGAGCTGAATATCAGTACTCTTAAAGCGTTAAACATTTACTCGTTGCCTTCTTCAGCGACGTCAGGCAACACGCCTGCGTCGCTCATAATAAGTATCAATTTCCCTCAGAACACTCTCAACGCTGGGAAAACGGGACAGGCCTGGACTGCCGGCATTTTTTGCCTCAGTTCGTGCATTACTTTCATTCTGGCGCACTTTTCTGCTGGCGCATTCTTTCAAGGTACCGGTGTTCTCTACTGACATGAGTCTACTTTCATCGTCTACCATTGCTTTGTCCAAAGCGGCGCCTTGATCGAGCAAGATCGAATATCCGCTTACCGCAAACTGACACATCAGCAATGAACCGGTTCGGAATGAGGCATTAATGCTCTGTTAACATTTCGAGAGGCTGCAGTTTGGGGGGCAAGTCTCCAGCTTGTCGCCTTCAACCGAACGGGCAGATAAACTTCAAGATCGACGCCTGTCCGCTGGATTCTGAGGCCGGTCTCGGATGTGGGAGGGAACATGAACCAACTCCAACAAGTCATTCAGACGCGGTTCACGCTGCTTCGATTATCAAAGGTGACGAATCATAAAGCGCGAGGAAAGAAGTGACATGGCATCCCACACACAAACTTTTGTTAAGAGCGCATGTATCGCGCTCACGCTCTCACTAGCTACGGCGACGGTCTTCACTGCGTCGGCGACACCAGCATTCGCCGAACGCGGTGGGAATGGAAACAAGAACGGAAATGGTCGCGGGAACAGTGGCAATCGGGGCAACAGCGAGGCCCGCAGCACCGAGCGCGGATCCCCTGGCAACAACGGACGTGGACATCTTGCCCGCGAACTCCGCGGTTTGAATGCGGCTCACGCAAATCCCAATGCACTTGCCAACGCAGCTCCCAACAGCATGCCCGGCAAGCTCAATGTGTACAAACAGGCACAAGAGGACTTTGTTGCCGCCGTCGCGGTGCAGGACGATGCCTATGACGAATATCAACGGCTAATAGGCCTGACCGAAGCGGAAGTTCTCGCCGAATTCCCTGACGGTGGTTATGATGATGCAGTTACAAACGCGGCGAACGACTACGCAGCAGCAAGGGCAGATGCCGTAGACGCTCAAACCTACGCTGATGACAGCCTTTCAACCTTAACCGGCGGAAGAGAACTGTCAGATTCAGCTTTGGCCGAATTGTGGCGCCTGCTGAATCTGTAAATTGATCCCCTTGGGGCTGAGTAAGCCTTGATGTGATCTGACACCGTCCCTTTATCAGCAGGCTGAAAATGGGGCGGTGCAATCCGGCCAGGTGAACAAATACGACGACCGGCGCTTCTTGACGACCAGCGCCACAGCGACCCTCCCAAACGCATCAATAAACCAACTTCCTTGTTCACAACGGCCTCTCCCTGGTCCCGAAATCACGAGGCAAGGCGTCTAGAAATCTAACAACTCCGCGCGGTTTGAATCAAAGAGTGAATACTAAATGCCGGCTTGCGACCAAGGTTCATCCGTCATTCATGCTTCTTCTCTGAATTGCCACAATCCAACCACAGATTCGCGCGCGGCATTGGCCACCAGAAGTGGCAAACATACAAAAGAGGAGAAACCTTATTATGGCCAGCCTGACATTTGAACTCACCGATGTCGTAAATGTTATTGTCACCGTCACCGAGCTTGACGACGGAACGCTTCAGTTTACCCTGAAAGTCGACGAGACCACTGGCACTATCGGTGATCTGAATGCACTGTATTTCGACCTCGCCGATGACAGCCTCTCAGGCGGATTGCAGGTCAGTGGCACCGATATCACCGGTGACAAATTCTCAGCCGACAGCGTGACCAAGATTGATTCATTCACCAATATCAATGGCGAAGTTGTCAATGAATACGGGAAATTTGATGGCGGCGTGCAATTCGGCACCTCCGGGATGGCCACTGACGATATTCAGGAAACCACATTCATTCTGAGCCATGACAGCATGGACTTGACCCTCGATGACATCCTGGCACAGGATTTCGCTGTCCGACTAACCTCCGTTGGTGATGTGGATGGTGATCGAAGCGATTCATTAAAAATCGGTGGAACAGCACCGGACACACCCGATGAGCCCGAAGAGCCAGTGATTACAAACACGGCAAATTCCGACACAATGGTCGTGCTGGAAAATGAAGCGTTCGAAACCGACGGCACAACTGATGCGCTGACAGACGGGGTATTTTCAATCCTCGCCAATGATACCAGCACGGACGGCACCGACAGCTTTGCTTATGACGGTGATGTCACTGGGGTGAATGGCGATACCAACGCTGTTGCTCAGGTCGTGGAAGGTAGCAATGGCGGGCAGTTGATTGTCTATGCGGATGGTAGTGTCGATTTCTCCGCGAACGGCGATTTTGATAGTCTCAACGACTTTGAGTCGGCCAATACCAGCTTTGAGTATCAGATCGACGGCGGTAGCAGCGCCAGTATTGACGTCACGGTTCTGGGCATCGGTCTCCCTGACGTTGACATCTTGATCTAATCCAGTGAGCCGAGAGATCAGGGCTGCTTCACCCCTGAGCAGCCCTGATCGATCTTGCTCGGCCCGGCGCTCTTTTTCGCCCAAGGTTCCGTGCAGCATTGCGTAACAAGCCGATCCAAACCGCCCCGCTCACCACGGTAAGGACGAATAACGTGTTGGTTCAACAGGTCCAATCGTCACCACTGATAAATTGATGACGAGAAAGACAACAAAGATCCAAACTGGCCATAGTTTAGACAAGTTAATTGAACATAATGGCGAAGAAACGTAATCTGGTGAGTGAAATGTTAAATAACTGGAAAATCGGGGTGGCATTTGTCGCAGCAGTTCTGCCTGCGGCGTCGTATGCGCATTCCGACGAAATCGTCTGCGGTACGACATATATTGTAGAGAAAGCCGACAGTCTTTCCAGAATTTCGGAATGGGCCTATGGCACGTCCCGATATGTTGAAGAAATTCATGAAGCCAATATCGGCGTGATAGGCCCGAACCACGCGAACCTAGCGATCGGTATGGCGCTCAATATACCGTGTCTTGAAGAGGAAGGCACCGGTCAGACGGTGGTCGCCGCAGACAGCACAACTGAGGTGATTGAACCCGCTGCTGAGGAGGCAGAGCAGGACAGCAAAGCCGACCTGATGGCAGAGGCGGAGAACCTGCTGACCGTCGATGGTTTTGATTTGGAAAAGGTCGCTACGCTGCTTGAAACGGCCGACCTGCCAGATAGTGAAAAAACCACACTCCGCAATGCGGTCGTTGTGGCAAAGGATGATCCTGCCGTGCTGCGTCATGTACTGGCCCACATATCCGGGCAACTGGGGTTGTGAATGCAATGCACAATTTGGCAGGTTCGCGAAACGTGTCCGGCCGATTTGTATTTTGTTGCCGATTTCCTTTGTCAGACACGTGGCACCAGTCAATCGACAGGACGGGTTAGGAAAGGGCATCGGGTTGGGCGACACGGGCTCCATAGGTTAAACAATGCTCTTGACCTTCCAGCTACCGGAAGGGCTATGCGAAGAATTGCAGGCGCAATCTGCAAATGTTTGGAAGGCCGACGATATGCCAAAGGTTGTGAAACATAAGGCCGCGCGCCACTGTCGATTGGTCCGCATGAAAAGAACAACCATCGCGGCTGCATTTGCGGCTGTGGCGACGTCAGCGTTTGCACATTCGGCACTGGACTCGACCTCGCCGACAGATGGCGCAGCGCTTACCGCCGTTCCGACAGAACTGACCATGATGTTTAACAACGACATCCGGCTGACCCGCGTCACCTGGGCCCTTGCCGATGCGCGATCAGATCAGCTTGATCTGGACGGGCAGACAAGCTTCGCGACAGAGTTTGTTTTTCCGTTCGAAGGGATGGGCGCGGGGCCGTATCTGATCGAGTGGCGCGGTCTGGGGGATGATGGGCATCCGCTGAAAGGCAGCTTCAGCTTCGTGGTTGAATAACATGTTTGACCTGTGGGGGATCGCAGCAATTGCATCGAAATGGGCGCTCTATGTCGGGGTGCTTGGTGCTGCTGGAACAGTGATTTGCATGGCCGTCTTTGGTCTGGAACGTGTCCGGGGCTATGCAGCGGGGTTTGCAATCCTTGGCCTTCTGGCGGCCCTCCTCTCTTTCATGCTGAAAGGCGTGGCGCTGACAGGCGACGCGTCCGGGATGACTGATCCGGATATGTTGGGGCTGCTGTGGGAAACGCAGAACGGGACCGCGTTATTGGCGCAGGTTATCGGTTTGGTGCTGGTGTTGGCTGGTTCAGCATTGGGCCGGTTCGGGCGGATACCGGCGGTCATCGGCGGCCTCGTCGCGGTTGGATCATTCGCTATGATTGGGCATATCCCGGATCGCGATAACCTTGGCCTGACGCTCATCCTGTTTGCGCATCTTGTCGGCGTTGCGTTCTGGATCGGGATCCTGTCGCCGCTGCGGGCGGCGGCGCTGGATCGCGACAATCTGCACGCCGCCGCGCATCTTGGCGACCGCTTTGGCCGGATCGCATCCTTTGTTGTACCAGGGCTGATCATTGCTGGTGGGGTCATGATCTATGTGTTGCTTGGGACACCTGCCGCCTTGATCGGGACGGCATATGGGCAGGCTTTGATGATGAAAATCATTTTGGTTGCCGCATTGCTTGGCTTGGCCGCAATCAATAAGCTACGCTATGTACCCCGCCTTGAAAGGGGCGACGTTACAGCGGGCAGGAAACTCGCGCGCAGCATCGGGCTGGAGTGGGTTGCCGTCCTCGCCATTCTGGCTGTGACGGCGCTGTTGACCTCATCACTGACTTTACCGATGTGAGAGAAGCATGAACCGAAGAGACGTTTTGATCGGCAGCGCAGCACTGATGGCCGCGCCACAGTCGAGCTTTGCCGCAGGGTCCCAATGGACCCTCACCGCTGCGGCAGTGACCCAGCAAGTCGTGCCTATGAAATATGCGGGTCATACCGGTGTTCTGGGTTTCAACGGATCAGTCCCGGGGCCGGAAATTCGCGCAGCGCAGGGCGAACGCCTGTCTGTCAGGCTGAAAAACAACCTTGACGAAGGGACGGCAGTACATTGGCATGGGGTTCGGCTGAACAATGCAATGGATGGCGTTCCTGCGCTGACGCAGGATCTGGTGAACCCGGGCGACAGTTTCGATTACAACTTTGTGCCACGCGATGCGGGGACTTATTGGTATCACTCGCACTATGTTTCTCACCAACAGGTGGCGCAGGGGCTGATTGGCCCGCTGATCATCGACGAAATGACACCCCCCGATGTGGACCATGACCTATGCGTCGTCCTGACCGATTGGAAGCTGGACCGCGAAGGCCAGCTTATCGCTGATTATGACAACACCCATGATGTTGCGCATGCGGGGCGCATGGGCAATTTTGCCAAGGCGTTCTTGCCAGAGGCGGCATTAAAGCGCGGCGATCGCGTCAGGCTGCGTCTGATCAACGCCGCAGTGGACCGTATCTTTCCGGTGATCATCGGTGGGTTGGAAGGCAAGGTTGTGGCGCTGGATGGCATGCCTCTTGCGGCGCCAAGGCGGTTCGATGTTCCGATGATGGCGCCCGCGCAGCGTATGGATATCATCGCCGATGTGACGGGGGACTTGACGCTGGAGATGGGCCATCGCGATGGGGCATATCCGCTTGCTGCGCTGCCGGTATCGCAAAGCAGGGTACCAAGGGACGAAGTGATTTCCGCCCTGCCGCCAAACGACCGGCCGGTGCCGGGAAAACCGTCCCGGGACCTGACGCTCACGATGATGGGCGGGGCGATGGGGGTGCGGCATGGTGGCGATGACATCTGGGCGTTCAACAACCTGTCAGGCATGCAACCCGAACCTTTCGGTCAGTTCGCACGCGGCGAAACGGCGAAGATCAGCCTTGTCAACGACACCAGGTGGCCACATGGCATCCACCTGCACGGGCATCACTTCTTTGAACTTGATGCGAATGGTGCGACAGGTGATTTCCGCGATACGTCGCTGGTGAACCCCGGTGAGGTCAAAGAGATTCTGTGCGTGTTTGATAATCCGGGTAAATGGATGTTGCACTGCCATATGCTCAGCCACCAATCAGGTGGCATGAAAACGTGGATCGAGGTTGCGTGACATTTTCGCTGCTGTTGTGTCGTCCCCTCGCCGGTTGTCAGGCACCTATAGCGTTTGACGAAATACCTGAAATATCACGTCTCAGATAACGCGTTTAATCGCTGGTTTCCGGAAGAGCTATGTGACTGAGGTTCTGCGCAGAACGCCCTGAAACGCATCGATGTTACGGGTGGTGGTCGCATACGCATGCTTTCATCTTCGACGAAGAACGGCGCAGAAGAAACCGTCCCCCCCATCTAACGGCGTAAGACTTCTTTGCACGACAAGAGAGAACTGGCTGTCGCGGTGCAGGAAATCTGCAACCTGACGGCTATTTTCACAATCCAGCAAGGAACAGGTCGCATAAACGAGGTGACCGTTCTTTTTGACAAATTTGGCTGCCTTGTCCAGAATCTCTCGCTGGACCTCCAGGGTCGCCTGCAATTTCTCGCGGGTCAGCAACCATTTTCCCTGCGGATCCCGTCGCCAGGAACCGCTGCCCGAACATGGCGCATCGACAAGAACAGTGTCGAATGGAGCCTTCTTTTCTACTTCGGATAGCGTGAGCAGGCTCACTGCTGCCCCCGCACGCGTGGCACGAATAGGTAAATCTTTCATCCTTTTCCGGTTCACGTCATGGGCGAAAAAAACGCCGTCGACGCGCCCCGCCAGTGCCAGGATCTTACCTCCCCCACCCGCACAAAAATCCAAAACCGTTTCGCCTGCCTCAAGTGGCACCATATCCGCAACTGCCTGAGATGCAGCATCCTGCAACTCGATCTTACCCTCAAGATACGCTTGCGCATTCTTGATCTTCCTTGCGCCCTCAAGGACCTCGACAGCCGATGGAGAGAGCGAATGCGGACGCACGACGATCCCCGCAGCAGACAGATCATCAATCGCATCGGCAACACTTCGTTTCGCAAGATTGACTCTGAGGTGAATCGGCGCCCTTTTTCTCATTTGCAAAGCAACGTCCTGGGCGCTTTCGCCTAGCGATTCCTGAATATCTGGCCAGAGCCACTCCGGAAAATCGGCGCTTTCACCATCCTTCAGTTCTGGCAGGCGACCAGCGGACCGCTCTTCATCTGTCAACGCAGTCGGTGCATATGGGCCAGCACCAAAAAAGGCCTCAGGCGCCAACCCCGCGTCTCTGAGGTGACCGAGCAAAAGCGCCCGCCCATCATCACCACGGCCAAGTGACGAATAACTCCGTTTGCATCTGAGAACATCAAAGACCAAATCGGCGATCGCAGCACGGTCCTTGGAACCAGCATATCTGTTCTTTCGTCCCCATCCTGCCAGGGCCCGATCGGCCAGTTCCCCGGCCAGAATACGATCCACCAATTCAATCGCCGCGCTTATATGTGCCGAAGGCGTCACGAAATTCCCCATTCAAGTCGGCTGATTTCCAGAGACTATCTAACTATACAGTCCCAGCTGCTTGATCCAGCGAAACGGCAATGTGGGTAACCTGCATTTGGCAGACATATGGCCCTGCACGTCCTCCCGGACACATATCGTCACCGCGACACGTGCCCGGTTTCACGGAATCAACCGACCCGATAATTCGGGCTTTCACGGGTGATCTGCACGTCATGCACATGGCTTTCCTTCAGACCCGCCCCGGTGATCTTCACGAAGTTACAGTTCCTGCGCATCTCTTCGATCGTGGCACAACCGGTATAGCCCATGGCCGCCCGCAAACCGCCAACCAACTGATGCACAACCGCATTCGCCGTCCCTTTATATGGCACCTGCCCCTCGATCCCCTCCGGCACCAGCTTGTCGCTGGCGGCATCTTTCTGAAAATACCGGTCGGCAGAGCCGCGCGCCATCGCGCCCAAAGACCCCATGCCGCGATAGGATTTGAACGACCGGCCTTGGTACAGGATCACCTCGCCGGGGCTTTCATCTGTCCCCGCGATCATCGAACCGACCATCGCGCAGGACGCACCGGCGGCAATCGCCTTCGCAAAATCGCCCGAAAACTTGATGCCGCCATCGGCGATAACGGGAATATCCCCTGCCCCGGCAGCGCAATCCATGATCGCGGTCAGCTGCGGAACACCAACACCGGCCACCATTCTGGTGGTGCAGATCGACCCCGGACCAATACCGACTTTCACGGCATCCGCACCGGCCCCGATCAAGGCCTTTGCGGCCTCGCCGGTGGCGATATTGCCAGCGACAATCTGCACCTCATTGGACAGGGCCTTGGCCCGCTCCACCGCCTTGGCGACCCCTTCGGAATGCCCGTGCGCGGTATCCACCACAATCATATCAACCCCGGCATCCACGAGGGCCTGCGACCGTTCAAAACCGGCGTCACCCACGCCAGAGGCGGCAGCGACCCGCAAACGGCCCAGATGATCCTTGCAGGCCATCGGGTTCAATACGGCTTGTTCGCTGTCCTTCAGGGTCAGCAATCCGGTCAGCTTGCCCTGCCCGTCAGTGATCAGCAGTTTTTCGATCCGGCGGGCCTGCATCAAAGATCGGGCCTCATCCAGATCGGCAGGTTCATTCAGCACCGCCAGATTGTCCGATGTCATCATGACACTGACAGGCGTGTTATCATCCGTGGCAAAACGCATATCGCGATTGGTCACGATACCGACAACCTTGCCACCTTCGCCCACAACCGGGAAGCCGGTGATCCGGTAGCGTTCCATCAGCGCCTTGGCATCGGCCAGCGTCTGATCTGGGCGCAAGGTGACAGGGTTGTAAACCGTGCCAGAGACAAAGCGTTTTACCCGGCGAATTTCCTTGGCTTGCTCATCCACGCTCAGATTCTTGTGAACCACACCAATGCCACCGGCCTGCGCCATGGCAATGGCCATGCGGCCCTCGGTCACGGTGTCCATGGCGCTGGACAATAGCGGAATATTCATCGCGATTGATTTGGTGACATATGTGCGCGTATCGGCGGTCGAAGGCAGAACAGAGCTCTCCCCCGGCACCAGTAGAACATCATCAAAAGTGAGCGCCTCACGAATCTGCATAAACCGGTCTCCCATGCTGGCATCGTTGGCACGTCCCTATTGCATGGATGCAACCTGTCCGAAAGGGCCAATTAAAGGAAACGTGACTTGCAGGCATGCACGCGGACCCCCAAGGTATGGCATGACAGACAAACACGGCACGGCTCCCCCCGCGACAAAAACCAGCTTCGGGCGGATCGCAATTCATCTTTTGTGCATTCTGGGTGCCGTGATTATAGCCAAGCTCGGCTTTGACTGGCTGTCATCACTGATCAACAAGTTAGAGGCTGATCAGGCCCAACAGGCTATGACCGGGCTGATCGTGGTGATCCTGATCGGTTACGCAGTGCTTATTGCAATTCCATTCGTACCGGGCGTCGAGATCGGGGCGACTATTCTGATGGTACAAGGGGCACAGGCCGCACCGCTGGTCTATCTGGCGACAATGCTGGGCATGTCCATCGCGTTCCTGAGCGGGCAGTTCCTGTCGCTTGATTGGATGACGGCACAATGCGACACCCTGCGCATGGTGCGATTGTGCAAGCTGATCCATCGGATCAAGGATACCCCCATGAACGACAGGCTCAACGCACTCAGGGCACGTCTGCCGCGATGGCTCGCACCCCTTGTGGTAAACTACCGCTACGTGATGGTCGCCATTGCCATCAACACGCCCGGTAGCGTGGCCATAGGTGGTGGTGGGGGCATCATGCTGGCCGCAGGGTTAAGCCGGCTATTTACAACCGGCTGGATGATGGCCACCATCGCGTTGGCGACCTTACCAATCCCGCTGGCGGTCTGGATCATGGGCACAGATGTGCTGCCGTAGATTGCCCCGAAATTTGCGCATATGATCAGGGGCACAGCCATCCTCCGACCGAATGTGCCGCTCTGCATATTCATTATGACGGATACGAACCTTCCCTTTGGCAAACGGCACTTTATCCTGCAATGAAACAAGACAGGCATGGTTCATGAGCAACGACCCTTTGGTGATTTTCACGCCTTCCGGCAAACGGGGCAATTTTCCTGTTGGAACGCCCGTTCTGACCGCTGCGCGGCAGTTGGGGGTGGACCTTGATTCCGTCTGCGGCGGGCGCGGGATTTGTTCCAAATGCCAGATTACCCCTTCCTATGGCGAATTCCCGAAACACGGGGTCACCGTGGCCGATACGGCCCTGTCCGAATGGAACAGTGTCGAGGCGCGCTATGACGAAAAGCGGGGCCTGAAAAAGGGGCGGCGTCTGGGCTGTCAGGCAACCATCCAGTCGGACATCGTGATTGACGTGCCTGCGGAAAGCCAGGTGCACAAGCAAGTCGTGCGCAAACGCGCCGAAGCACGCGAAATCATCATGAACCCCTCTACCCGGCTCTACTATGTCGAAGTGGCAGAGCCCGATATGCACGACCCCTCAGGCGATCTGGAACGGCTGGTCAACGCGCTCAAACGCGACTGGGATCTCCCCGATCTTGAGGCGGATCTGGGCGTCCTGAAAAAAATGCAACCGGCGCTGCGTAAAGGCGAATGGAAGGTCACGGTCGCGGTGCACCTGGGCGACGCGGTCTTTTCGCCGCGCATTATCGAAATCTGGCCGGGATTCTACGACGGCACAATCTATGGCCTTGCCGTCGATCTTGGCTCGACCACTATCGCCGCACATCTTTGCGATCTGCGCTCGGGCGAGGTCGTGGCCTCTTCCGGCATCATGAACCCGCAAATTCGCTTTGGCGAGGATCTGATGAGCCGGGTCAGCTATGGCATGATGAACCCCTCCGGCTCTGACGAGATGACCAAAGCCGTGCGCGAAGGGATGAACGCGCTTTTCGTGCAGATCGCAACCGAGGCCGCCATTGACCGCAACCTGATCGTCGACGCCGTTTTCGTCTGCAACCCGGTCATGCACCACCTGTTCCTTGGCATTGACGCATACGAGTTGGGGCAAGCACCCTTCGCATTGGCCACGTCAGAGGCGATCTCGCTGCGCGCAAGTGAGTTGGAGTTGAACCTGCATCCAGCGTCACGGGTCTACATCCTGCCTTGCATCGCGGGTCATGTCGGGGCTGACGCGGCGGCCGTCGCGCTGTCTGAAGCACCCGATAAATCCGAAGACCTCGTCTTGGTCGTCGATGTTGGCACCAATGCGGAAATCATCCTTGGCAACAAGGAAAAGGTGCTCGCCTGCTCGTCCCCGACGGGACCGGCATTTGAAGGGGCACAGATCAGCAGCGGACAGCGCGCCGCCCCCGGAGCGATCGAACATGTGCAGATCGACCCGGTCACCAAGCTGCCGCGCTTTCAGGTCATCGGCTCAGACCTGTGGTCGGATGAGGAAGGCTTTGACACCGCCATTGCCCAAACCGGGATCACTGGCATCTGCGGATCAGGGATCATCGAAGTGATCGCTGAAATGCGCATGACCGGTATCGTTGATGGGCCGGGGCTGATCGGGAATGCCGAGCAAACCGGCTCTCCGAATTGTTTTGCGGACGGTCGCACAAATTCCTACCTGCTTTACGATGGCACGGCGATTGGCGGACCAAAGATCACCGTCACCAATACAGACATTCGACAGATCCAGATGGCCAAGGCCGCGCTGTATTCCGGCGCGCGGTTGCTGATGGACAAGTTCGGTGTAGACAAGGTGGATCGCATCGTGCTCGCCGGTGCATTTGGTGCCCATATCAGCCCGAAACACGCCATGGTGCTGGGCATGATCCCCGACGCACCGCTTGATAAGGTGACCAGCGCGGGCAACGCGGCAGGCACCGGCGCGCGGATTGCGCTTCTGAACACAGACGCCCGGCGCGAGATTGAAAACGTCGTGCACAAGATCCACAAGGTCGAAACGGCCATCGAGCCGCGCTTTCAGGAACATTTCGTCAATGCCTCCGCCATGCCCAACGCGGTCGAGCCTTTCCCGATCCTCAACAGCATCGTGACAATCCCGGATGTGATCCACAACACGGGCGGCGAACGACAAGGACGGCGGCGCCGACGTTAGGTCCGACGCAACGCCGACCGTTTGCAGACGTGATGCCGACCGACAAAACGTAACGGGACACAGGAAACCCCTATACAAACGGGCGCAACAGGCGTAGTGGCCGGGGCCAACGCCCCAGAAAGCCACCCCATGCTCCAGACACTCGCCGACGCCCTTGCCAAACAAGGCTATAACGACCTGACCCCGGTCCAATCCGCCGTGACCGAACCCGAATTGGAAGGGCAGGATCTGTTGGTCTCTGCCCAGACCGGATCAGGCAAGACGGTCGGCTTCGGCCTCGCAATTGGGCCAACAATCCTGAATGAAGACGGTAGCTTGGACGCCGCTTCTCACCCTCTGGCTTTGATCATTGCACCAACCCGCGAACTGGCCTTGCAGGTCAAACGCGAACTGCAGTGGCTTTACGCTGGCGCCGGTGCCACACTGGCATCTTGTGTCGGTGGCATGGACTTCCGCGACGAACGGCGCAGCCTTGAGCGGGGCGCGCATATTGTGGTGGCCACACCGGGGCGGCTACGCGACCACATCATGCGCGGCACGATAAACCTCAATGAAATCAAGGCGGTCGTGCTGGATGAAGCCGACGAGATGCTCGACCTCGGCTTTCGCGAGGATCTTGAATTCATCCTCGATCAAGCCCCCGAAACCAGACGCACCCTGCTCTTTTCCGCCACCGTTCCGCCGATGATCGCGACCCTGGCGAAGTCCTATCAGCGCGACGCGGTTCGGATCAAAACAACCACCAAAGAATCCCAGCACAGCGATATCGAATACCGCGCGCTGAGCGTCGCCAATCACGATATCGATGCCGCCATTATCAACACGTTACGCTATTATGATGCGCCAAACGCCATCGTCTTTGCCAATACCCGCGCCATGGTCACGCGGTTGACAACGCGGCTGTCAAACCGGGGCTTTTCTGTCGTGGCGCTCTCTGGCGAGCTGACACAATCCGAACGCTCCAACGCGCTGCAAGCGATGCGCGACGGACGCGCGCGGGTTTGCGTGGCCACCGACGTCGCGGCGCGAGGCATCGACCTGCCCAATCTGGAGCTTGTAATCCACGCGGAGCTGCCAACGAACGCCGAAACCCTGTTGCACCGCTCCGGCCGGACGGGCCGCGCAGGGCGCAAGGGCATCTCTGCCATGATTGTCCCGGCCAAGATGAAGCGACGCGGTGAAAACCTGCTGAAATGGGGCAAGCTATCCGCTACTTGGGCCACCCCCCCCACCGCCGATGACGTGACAAAAAAGGACGAAGAGCGGCTTCTGACCGACCCTGTCTGGTCAGAGGAGTTCAACGAAGACGAACAGGCATTTGCACAACGCCTTCTGGCTGAGCATGCGCCGGAAAAAATCGCCGCCGCCTATCTGCGGCTTTATGCAGGCAAGCAATCCGCGCCCGAATTCATCAGCGAATACAAGGACGGCCCCGCCGCCAAGGAGCGCGCACCGCGCGAAACCAAAAGCTTTGGCCCCTCCAAATGGTTCAGCGTGGATGTGGGGCGCGAAGGCAAGGCAGAAGCACGCTGGCTTTTGCCGATGATCTGCAAGGCGGGCGGTATCACCAAAAACGAAATTGGTGCAATCCGTATCCAGCCAAACGAAACATTCGTCGAAATCTCCGAACCTGCGGTGAATGGGTTCCTGAAATCCATCGGCAAAGATATGCGGCTCGAGAACCAGGCAAGCCTGCGTGCCCTGGACGGACCGCCGCAATTGGGTGAACGTGGACCGCGCAAGACCAAGCGGGATTATGACAAACCAAAACGCGCACCGCGTGATCGGTCCGCCCCGCCCCCCTCACGGCAAGAAGATGTGGCAGCAATCCAGCCTATACCGGGGGCTGCGGATGATGCATCAGGCCGCAAGCCCCGCAGCAAGCCCGCGCGGCGCGATCATGGCGATGCTTTGGTCGAAAAGCGCGCGAAACCGGGACCAAAGGGCAAACCGGGCGGCAAAAAGCCCTCACAAATACCGAAATCGGGTTACAAATCCGAAACAAAACCCGGCAAACCGAGAGCGGGCAAACCAGCGGGAAAACCCGCAGGTAACGCAAAAGATACCTCAAAACGATTCACGCCACCGAGCGTAAAATCTAAGCCTCGCAAAGGGTTAGGAAAGGGCGGTAATGCGACACCTCGTCGTAAATCCAATTAAAAGCTGCGTGATGGGTCACATTTTTGTCACGTCACAAGCACGCTAAGAACCAGACAGGCTGGTCTGAATGAAGGTAAGCTGGCTACACTATCAAGTATAGTTAGTCGTTTATTTTTATCAGTATCGAAAAAGGACCAGAAAAATGGCCTCTTCTAAACCACCAAGCGAAACACCAAAGCCCGAAGCAAAGCCACAGGCACCGACAGCAGCAACATTGCAGTCAAACGGCAAACCGACGGCCCCGGTTTTCACAGACTACGCGAGCATCTAAGCCCGCAACAGAACGTACGAATTTGGTCAGCGGGGTATGCTGCCGCCGGATCGCCCTCCCCGATCTTGCCTCGCCCCACTGGCCCTTTTTTTGGCCGATGCTATCATGTCGCCATGGCAGCACTGACAACTATCCGCAATATCGGACCGGCCTTTGAAAAGGCGTTGATTGCGGTCGGCATCACCAGCGCAGAGCAACTGCACGCGTTGGGCGCAGATGCGGCTTATAGCAAACTTCTTGAAAACGGATCAAAGCCGCATTTCATCGGTTACTATGTGCTGCATATGGCATTGCAGGGTCGTCCCTGGAATGACTGCAAGGGCGAGGAAAAGAAGGCCTTGCGCAAACAGTTCGACAAGATCAAGACGCAAAGCTTTGATCAGGATCGCTCCGAACTCGAAGCTTTCCTGAACCAGATTGGCGTTATCGCGGTCGATTCAAAGTAAATACCCTTCACATCAATGCGAGAATCGCGTATGTTAACGGTATGAACATAGAGACAAACATAGACTACGAACTTGATCGCCTGCGGAAACTGGCATGGCGTATGGATGCAATTATTCGGATCCCCCGCACCCGGATTATGCTTGGCCTTGATAACTTTGTTGGCCTTATCCCTGTTGTCGGTGACCTTCTGACCGCGTTGCCGGGGCTGTGGATGATCAATCAGGCACGTAAACTCGGCGCCTCGCCAGGGACATTGGCCTATATGGTGCTGAATACTGCCTTTGATACCGCCATTGGGATGATCCCTTTTGTTGGGGATATTTTCGACATGTTCTACTGCGCGAATATACGCAATTACAAAGCATTAGAGCGGGATCTAAACAAAAAAGCCGCCCGCGCCAAACCGGTGCGGACGACTTTGAAAACGATTGATTGGGACAGCCCGAACCTTCTGGCGTAGACTTAGCCGACCAGTTCAAGCCCGGAGAAGAAGAATGCAATCTCTTCTGCTGCGGTTTCAGGGGCATCGGATCCGTGAACCGAGTTTTCGCCGATCGACAATGCAAATTCCTTGCGGATGGTGCCGGGTGCAGCGTCGGCAGGGTTCGTCGCACCCATGACTTCGCGGTTCTTGGCAATCGCATCTTCGCCTTCCAGAACCTGCACGACAATCGGCTCGGAAATCATGAATTCGCACAATTCGCCAAAGAATGGGCGCTCTGAATGGACGCCGTAGAACTGCTGCGCCTGTGCCAGTGTCAGCTGAATGCGCTTGGAGGCGACGATGCGCAGGCCGGCCTCTTCGAATTTGGCCACGATCTGACCGGTCAGGTTACGCTTTGTTGCGTCAGGTTTGATGATGCTGAATGTACGCTGGATCGCCATATTTTCAGGGTCTTTCATTGCTAAGGTTATGCGTTGGCAGCCCCCTAACACGGCCTATTCCCCATGAAAAGGGGGCAGATTTTGCTTTGCACCGCCAGTAAACCCGCGCAATGCTCGCACCACGCCACAAAAGGACCCCATGATGCGCGCAACCCGCATGATCACCGCCGTCGAAGCCCATGCTGAAGGCGAAGGTGGGCGCGTCATCACCGGCGGCATGCCGCACCTGCCCGGCAAGACGGTGATGGAGAAGATGCAATATATGCAGGCCCATCACGACGATATCCGCACGCTGATGTTGCAGGAACCTCGTGGAAATCCCGCCTTATGCTGCAACGCGCTTGTCCCACCATGCGATCCCACCGCCGATGCCGGCTTCATCATCATGGAGCAGACAGAATATCCGCCCATGTCCGGCAGCAACGCCATTTGCGTAACGACCGTCTTGTTGGAAACCGGGATCATTCCGATGCGGGAACCGGTGACCAAATTACGGCTCGAAGCACCTGCCGGTCTGATCGACGTGACCGCCACCTGCAAGAACGGCAAGGTTGAACGGGTCGCATTTGAAAACGTACCCGCCTTTGCCATGCATCTGGTTGTCCCTCTGGATATGCCCGGTTACGGCACTGTGCAGGTTGATATCGCATGGGGGGGCATGTTCTTCGTGATTGCCGATGCCCGGCAATTTGACATTGATCCGATCGCCAGGAACGGCACCGCCATCGTGCGCGCATCTGAAGCGATGCGCGTCGCCGCCCGCGCCCAGTATCCAGTCACCCACCCGGACAACCCGGACATTACCGGGCCGACAATCACCCAGCTGACGGCCCCCGCAACAGACCCCGCAACCGATGGGCGTGGTGCCGTCACATTGGCATCCGGCAGGTTTGATCCAGATAACCCCTATGCCATTTCCGGCGCCCTCGACCGATCCCCATGTGGCACAGGCACTTGCGCAAAAATGGCTGTCCTGCACGCACGAGGACAACTGAAACCGGGGGAAGACTATGTCAACGCGGGGCCGCTTGGAACGACCTTCACCGGCCGGATCGAGCGGACGACCAGGATCGGCCAATATGACGCCATAGTGCCCAACCTGTCGGGACGCGGCTGGATCACCGGTGTCTCGCAATACATGCTCGACCCGTCCGACCCCTTCCAGACCGGTTTTACCATTGGCGATATCTGGGGTTGATTGCACGGCGGCTGGCGCAGGGATAGCCTGACGGTATGTGGCGTCTCATCATCCATCCCATATTTGGTCGGCTTTTTGCCGCACAGGTTGTTGCACTTCTTGGGACCGGTCTGCTGACCGTTGCACTTGGCCTGCTCGCCTATGATCTTGCAGGGGCCGCCGCCGGATCGGTGCTTGGCACGGCTTACGCGATCAAGATGGTGGCCTATGTGGGACTCGCACCGATTGCGGGGGCACTGGTGGCGAACCTGCCCCGTAAGCCCGTTCTGATCGTGGCAGACCTGATCCGGGCGGGCGTGGCCCTCTTTTTGCCATTCATCACCGAAGTCTGGCAGATCTATCTGGCGATATTCCTGTTGCAGACCGCCTCTGCCACGTTCACGCCAACCTTCCAGGCAACCATACCCGACGTGCTGCAGGACGAGGACGATTATTCCCGTGCGCTGTCGCTTTCGCGACTGGCCTATGATCTGGAAAACCTGCTCAGCCCGGCACTGGCGGGGGTGCTCTTGCTGTTTATCAGCTACCATTGGTTGTTTGGCGGCACGGTTGTTGGATTTGCGGTCTCTGCCTTGCTGATCTGGCTGACGTTGTTGCCAATCCGAAGACCGGGCAAAGATCGCCCGTTTCGTGAACGGCTCACCCGGGGCACACGGATTTACCTGGCAACACCGAGGTTACGCGGGCTACTGGCCGTCACCCTTACAGCCGCCGCTGCCAGCGCATTTGTTATCGTGAACACGGTCGTAGTGGTACGAAATGGTTTCGGCGGCACCGACCGGGACGTTGCCATCGCCCTGGCGGCCTTTGGCAGTGGTTCCATGCTCGCTGCATTTGCCCTGCCCGGCCTGCTGAAATGGCGCGGCGACAGACCCGTCATGATCAGTGGCGCAACATTGCTGACCCTTCTGATGATTTTGCAGGTATTTGTCATACCCACATGGTCTGCCTTCCTTCTCATTTGGGCCCTCATGGGATTTGGTTACGCCGCAGCACTGACACCGCAGGGGCGGTTGATACGGCGTTCTGCACATAGCGACGACCGACCTGCCGTTTTCACCGCACAATTCGCATTGTCACATGCCTGTTGGTTGGTCACCTACCCTTTGGCAGGCGGCGTCATGACAGCTTACGGCACCAAGGCAAGTTTCACCGTGCTGGGAACACTTGGAGCAGTCGGCGTCATCGGCGCATTAAAGCTATGGCCCCAGGGGGATCCGGTTATTGTCCCTCACAGTCACCCTGAATTGCCAAGAGATCACCCCCATTTGCAAGGCGGAGGAAAGAGCCATGCCCACGCGCTAGTCATTGATGATGAGCACCATCACTGGCCCACCCACGGGTGACAAAGTTTTTTGAAAAAACTTTGCACAAAATCCTGTGCAGGATTTTGCCCCGCGCCAGCGATTGACCCCGCAGCCCAGATCAAGCATAGCGCCTGCTATGCTCAAGATTTCAGACATCACCTATTCCGTTGAAGGCCGCACATTGGTCGAAAACGCCAGCGTCACCATTCCTGCCGGACACAAGGTCGGACTGGTCGGGCGCAATGGCTCTGGCAAGACCACACTGTTTCGGGTGATCCGTGGCGAAATGGTGTTGGACACTGGACATGTGAACATCCCGAAGGGCTGGAAAATCGGCGGTGTCAGCCAAGAGGTGCCCGGCAATGAAGTGTCATTGATCGACACCGTTCTGCGCGCCGACACGGAGCGCGAGTCGCTGCTGGCCGAAGCTGAGACCGCAACTGATCCAGCACGTATCGCGGATGTTCAAACGCGGCTTGCCGATATTGACGCCTGGTCGGCAGAGGCACGCGCCGCGACAATCCTGCGCGGCCTTGGCTTTACCCATGAAGAGCAACAAATGCCCTGCGCGGCCTTCTCGGGCGGCTGGCGGATGCGGGTCGCACTTGCCGCTGTTCTTTTCAGTGAGCCCGATCTGTTGCTTCTGGACGAACCAACCAACTATCTCGACCTTGAAGGCGCGCTCTGGCTTGAGGCCTATCTGGTCAAATACCCCCACACCGTTCTGATTGTCAGCCATGATCGTGAGCTGTTGAACCGCTCAGTCGGCGGTATCCTTCACCTCGAAAACAAGGGGCTGATCTACTACACTGGGCCATATGACACGTTCGCCAGGCAACGTGCCGCAAACAGGGCGGTACAAGCGGCGGCAGCCAAGAAGCAGGATGCCCAACGTGCCCATTTGCAGGCCTTTGTTGATCGCTTCAAGGCCAAGGCCTCGAAGGCCAAACAAGCGCAATCGCGGGTCAAGATGCTGGAAAAGATGGAAACAATCCGTGCCCCCGAGGACGCGGCGCGCACTGTTTTCACCTTTCCGGAGCCCGAGGAACTTTCGCCACCGATCATCGCCACCGAGGGGGCCGCGGTGGGTTATGGCGAACATATCGTCCTGCGTGACCTGAACCTGCGGATTGATCAGGATGACCGGATCGCGCTTCTGGGGCGCAACGGCGAAGGGAAATCGACCCTGTCGAAGATGCTTTCTGACCGGCTGGCCGTGGCGCAGGGAAAAATGGTGCGTTCCAGCAAATTGCGCATCGGGTTCTTTGCTCAGCACCAGGTGGATGAATTGCGCGTTGACGAAACGCCGCTTGATCACCTCTTCCGCGAAAGGCCGACCGAAGGTCAGGCCAAACTGCGGGCACGCCTTGCAGGTTTTGGCCTTGGCGCAGATCAGGCTGATACCGAAGTCGGCAGGCTGTCAGGTGGTCAAAAGGCACGGCTTTCGCTGTTGCTGGCCACCCTGCCCGCCCCTCATCTGCTGATCCTCGATGAGCCGACCAACCACCTTGATATCGAAAGCCGCGAAGCGCTTGTCGAGGCGCTGACCGCCTATTCCGGTGCGGTTATCCTTGTCAGCCACGACATGCACCTGTTGTCGATGGTGGCAGACCGGCTTTGGCTGGTTAAGGATGGCCATGTGACGCCCTATGCTGACGATTTGCAAGCCTATCGAAAAATGCTGCTGATGCCGGAAAAACCCGGCACCAAAGACAAACCTAAACCCGTCAAAGCGGCCAAGCCCACACGCGAGGCCATGCAGGCGTTGCGCTCTGACGTGCGCAAAAACGAAGAGCGGGTTAAGAAAATCAATGACATGCGTGACAAACTTGCCAAAAAGCTCGCCGATCCGGTGCTTTATGAGGAGGGCAAGGCGGGTGAGTTGGCAACCTGGAACAAGAAATATGCCGAAGTGATGGACGGGTTGGAGCGGGCCGAAGCGATGTGGATGGCATCACTCGAAAAGCTGGAAAAAGCAGAAAAACCGTAACGCCACGCGCACCCAAACTTTCTAAGAAAGTTTGTATTCAAATCCTCTAGGAGGATTTGCTGCCGCGCAACTCTTGAACCTCTCACCAAAACCAGCGAACGTGCATCACATGACCGAGCTCCCCGCCCTCATCGCCGCTTTCACAACGATGTTCATTATCATCGATCCTCCGGGCCTGACGCCGGTATTCATCGCCCTGACCCAGGGAATGAGCGCGGCACAACGCCGGACAATCGCGATCCGGGCCTGCGTGGTGTCGGCCGTCCTCATGGTCCTGTTTCTGTTTTTGGGCGAAACTGTCCTTGGTTTCATCGGCATTTCGATGAATGCATTTCGCATTGCGGGTGGTATCCTGTTGTTTCTGACCGCGCTCGACATGCTATTCCAGCGCCGTCAGGCAAGACGCGAGGATAGCGCGGCCGAAGGCCAGGCCGAGCATCATGATGATCCCTCTGTCTTCCCCCTTGCGCTGCCGCTGATCGTCGGACCCGGCGCGATCACGACGATCATTCTGCTTGCCGGTGAAGCCCAGGGAGCCGCCGATTTCGGCGCCATCGCAGGCGTGCTGATGGCCATCCTGTTGATTGTTCTTTTGTCCTTCCTCGCAGCACCCGCCATAGAGCGCGCATTGGGCAAGACCGGGCTGAACATCGTGACCCGGGTGCTTGGTATGTTGTTGGCCGCCCTCGCAGTGCAATTCGTGCTGGACGGGTTGCGGGGTTTCGGGATCGGCGGTTGATGCCTATATCATTCTCATGACCAATGACCAAATCATGCAACTTACCTATCTCGTCCTTTTGGGCGCGGCGATTGGCGGATCGGCCATTGTGGCCGGGCGAAGCAATATGGGTAAGATGGCGCAGCAAGCCGCCATATGGGCACTGATCTTTGTCGGCGTCATCGGCGCATATGGATTGTGGGACGACATCAACCGCGATGTCACCGCACGCCATGACATTCTGGATGATGGACGGATCAGTGTCCCACGCAGCCGCGATGGGCATTACTATCTCACGCTGGAGATCAATGACGTGCCGGTTCGCTTTGTCATTGATACAGGGGCAAGTCAGGTTGTCCTGACACAGGCCGATGCGCGGCGTATCGGCATCGACCCCGAAACACTCCGTTATTTTGGCACAGCCAGCACCGCCAATGGCGTTGTGCGAACGGCCCCGGTCACACTGGATGAGGTGCGTTTGGCTGACCTGCGCGACCGGGACCTTCCTGCGGTGGTCAATGAAGGCGCGATGGAGGATTCACTGTTGGGCATGACATATCTGGATCGCTATAACCGGATCGAAATTGGGGGCGGAGAACTGGTGCTGACACGATGATCCGCTTGCTCCCCCTGCTCCTTTTTGTGGCGGCCTGCGCGCCGCCACCGGCAGAACTGCCCGACGGTTTCGACCCGACATTCAAGTTCTTTCTGCCACCTGAATAATCAGGCAATCAGATCAGCCCAGATCGCCTGATTTCGGGTCGAAAATGGCGCGATATGGCCAATCTCCGGCAACGCATAGCATGCCGGATCAACCACCAGCTGGGTCTTGGGCGCGCCCTGAAAGAACTCCATCAAACGCCATACGCTGGCTGGCGGCACCAGCGCGTCATCCTTGATCGCCACAATCTTCACCGGTGCCTTCACCCCATTCCAGTCCGGCATCGGCAGCACATCCCCGATCTCACCCGCAAAAAAGCCGCGCGATGTGCACCACCGCCGCCATTGCCAAAAAACGCCTGCCGGAATGTCCTCTCCAAAGCGAAGACGCTTGCCCGGCATATACCCCGACAACAGCGTGGCCGGTGGTCCAAGCGCATACCAATAGGCCGCAGCGACAAAGCGATAAGGGTAAGGATGCGCAGAAAGATGCGCGGGGCCAGCCGCGATGGTGATCACGCGGTCAATCTGATCAAGATCCTTCTGGAACGGCAGCATCAACCCCCCCAATGAATGGCCGATCACCCAAAGCGGTACATCTGGAAAACGCGCGCTTAGATGATCCCGGGCCACCTGTTGATCGTGAATCCCCCAATCGGCCATCGTTGCGGTGGAGCGTTTCATCGGCTTTCGGGCAGACGCTCCAAAATCCCGATAGTCAAAGGTCAGGCAGGCTATGTTCTGAGCCTCAGCCAGCCACCGGGCAAATGCCTCGTAAAACCGCTGCGGGACGCCTGTTGCCCCGTTCAGAACCGCAACTGCGCGCGGTGCACTTACCGTCCGGTACAATCGCCCACGCAATGTGTGGCCCCCGGAATAGAACTTATGGTCTTCAAAACCGATACTGGCATGCATATTCATAGCGTATCTCCCATAGTAGACCGGTCGGTCCAATCATCACATCTAGACCATTCGGTCTATTGGTGCAATACTGTCTTTCATGAAATCCACACGCACCAGGCTGGCCATCGAGGCCGGCTACCTGTTTCAGCAAAGGGGGTACCACGGGGTCGGCATCTCAGAGGTGCTGGAACGGGCAGGCGTGCCCAAAGGATCGCTCTACCACCACTTTCCAAATGGGAAGGCCGACCTCGCGCTGGCCGCGGCCGATATTGCCGCAGAGGAAGTTTTGCGGATTATTGATGCCTCATTTGATCAGGCCGGGGACTATACCAACGGCGTCACAACCTTCTGCTACAAGTTGGCCAAGTATTTTGACATCCACGAAGGCAAGATCGGTTGCCCGGTTTCGGCCACCCTGCATGGCGGTCCGGACAACGCGACCTTCCGCGACACGCTCAGCCGGATCTTCGCCCAGTGGATGGACAGGATAGCCACGCACGCCGTGCGATTGGGGCAATCACCGGACGATGCGGAACAAAGCGCCAAACGTCTGTTTCTATCGCTGGAAGGTTCGTGGACCC
Source organism: uncultured Paracoccaceae bacterium (assembly GCA_947500055.1). Taxonomy (GTDB): domain Bacteria; phylum Pseudomonadota; class Alphaproteobacteria; order Rhodobacterales; family Rhodobacteraceae; genus Yoonia. The sequence goes on along the minus strand of CANMQO010000007.1, from coordinate 169,676 downwards.
TCGCCCGGGCGCGTGGCGATTCAAACGTGATCCGGCAATTGCCTGCATTGGTCTGCTAGGAGTCTCTGATAACGGCGACACTCAGCTCCTGAAGTCGTCAATCAACGGCGTCGGCTTCGCGAATTTCTCAAGATCATCACAATCGCTGATCCTGATGTGGTTGCCATTCACTTCCACCCCATAGGGCTGCAGCCCCTTGAAAGCGCGACTGAGGTTCTCTGGCGTCATCCCAAGGAATGAGGCGAGCCTGCGTTTTTCAAGCTGCAGTTCAAAGGCAACGGCATCGTCGTGTTTCTGCCTTTGACGTAACAGGTAATTCGCCAGCCGCTCCAGCGAAGTCCGCAGCTTTAGATCCTTCTGCGATTTCACGACCGACCGATAACATTGGGCAAGTTCGGTCACGATGGCGCGTGCAAAATTATGGTCCGTGTCAAAGACGCTGCGGACATCCTGGCTCGGGATCAGCGCGATACGGCTTTTCTCCAGTGTTTTGGCGGACATCAGATAGGGCGCGTCCTTGATCGTTGCCGCAAGGATAAATGTCGATATGGGCCTGACAGTCGCCATCGTCGTTTCCCGCCCGTTCCAACTGGACGAAAGCACAACTGATCCGGTTAGAATGATATGCAGAAAGTCGCTCGGATCGCCTTCAACGATCAGGTTTATCTGCGGCGGAAACGTCTGAACATAGGATCCGCGCATAAGTGTGGCGAATTGGTCATCCGCCATATCGGCAAATAGATGCAGACCCCGGATATCCGGATAGTCCGACTCAGGCATGCCTATCAACACCGGGTCGCCTCCTTTGACTTTCATCAATTAGGTAATTGATAAAAGTCAAACTTGCAATTGACCTCTGCTCTGGCCGCTCTTGATCCGCCCAACGGGACCAGGTGACAAATTTCCGTAAGCCATTTATTTTAATGGTTATTTTTACATTTTTGATCTGAATCAAGCCCAGCAGCCGGCCCACGGATCACTGTCCTCGCAAAGTGCACGAATGCTCATTCCTGCACGCAATGCCAAGGGGACAGCCGATGGAGCTACAAAACAAGGCGACCGCGTTATGGTCGAACTTTTTTAACGTAAAGATGGTGCAGATCAGAACCTTCCACATGACGTGGTTTGCGTTCTTTTCGTGCTTCTTTGCTTGGTTTGGCATCGCACCTTTGATGAGCGTCGTGCGCGACGAATTGCAGCTGACACCCAACCAGATCGGTTGGGCGATCATCGGCTCCGTCTCAATGACGATCTTTGCCCGGCTGTTCATCGGCTGGCTCTGTGACCGCATCGGACCGCGCAAATCGTATACATGGCTCCTGCTGATCGGATCGCTTCCCGTGATGGGGATCGGCCTCGCGCAAAGCTTCGAAACCTTCCTGTTGTTCCGCGTCCTGATCGGCGGGATCGGGGCTGCCTTTGTGATCACTCAATACCACACATCCGTCATGTTCGCGCCCAACGTGGTGGGTCAGGCGAACGCCACATCCGCCGGTTGGGGCAACCTTGGTGGCGGTGTCACGCAGTTTGTCATGCCGCTTCTTTTCTCGGTCATGGTCATCGGGTTCGGCTTTTCCGACGCGGTCGGTTGGCGGCTGTCGATGGTTGTTGTCGGTATCATCATCTTTCTGACCGGCATCGCCTATTACTTCCTGACCCAGGATGCGCCGGACGGCAACTTTGATGATCTGCGTGCGCAGGGCAAGATGGAGGAAAAGCAGAAGGTCACCGGCAACTACATGCAAGCCCTCAAAGATCCCCGCGTCTGGGTGCTCTTTGTCATCTACGGGGCCTGTTTCGGGATTGAGCTGACGGTCAACAACGTCGCCGCGCTCTACTTCATGGACTACTTCGACCTGAGCCTTGTGACAGCCGGTTTTGTGGCTGCGTCATTTGGTCTGATGAACCTGTTTGCGCGAACATTGGGCGGGCTTTTCGGGGATAATTTCGGCTCACTCTGGGGTCTGAAAGGCCGGGCATTCTGGCTCTTCATCTGTCTTTTCTTCGAAGGTTGCGCGCTGATGGTGTTCAGCCAGATGCATGTGCTTTTCCTCGCCCTGCCCTCCTTGATCGTCTTTTCACTGTTCACGCAGATGGCAGAGGGCGCCACCTATTCCGTGGTGCCGTTCATCAACAAAAAGGCGCTGGGTGCTGTGGCGGGCGTTGTCGGCGCTGGCGGGAACGCGGGTGCGGTTCTCGCAGGCTTCCTCTTCAAGAACGTCATCGACTGGAGCCAGGCCTTCTTCATCCTCGGCGTCGTGGTCACCTGCGCCTCTTTCCTGGCCTTCCTCGTCCGGTTCTCGACCCGGCAGGAAGATGAAGAGCGGGCGAACTTTGCAGCTGCCAATATCGACACCCTGCGCGCCCGTGCGGAAAAGGCCAACGCCGCATTGGAAGAAGGCCTGAGCGCCATCGCCCGCAAGGAAAACGGCACGCAGCCAGCAGAATAATCACCGAATAAGGCGGGCCATCGGATGGCCCGTCCCACCCCTCAACTTGGAGAAATCAAGTGGGACAAGATCTCAGAAACTGGAACATCGAGGACGAAAGCTACTGGTCCTCCACGGGTAAGGCGATTGCCACCCGCAACCTGTGGATATCCATCCCCTCGCTGCTATGCGGTTTTGCCGTCTGGCTTTACTGGGGCATTATCACCGTACAGATGCTCAACCTCGGGTTCGAGTTTGCGAAATCCGACCTTTTCACGCTGGGTGCCATTGCCGGTCTGACGGGGGCTACCCTGCGCATCCCCTCGACCTTTTTCATCCGGATCGCGGGCGGGCGGAACACGATCGTCTTTACAACCGCCTTGCTAATGATCCCTGCCGCTGGTGCAGGCTTCGCCTTGCAGGACCCTGACACGCCGCTTTGGTATTTCCAGATATTGGCATTCCTGTCGGGGATCGGTGGCGGGAACTTCTCTTCCTCCATGTCGAACATCAGCTTCTTTTACCCCAAAAAGATCCAGGGCTACGCGCTGGGGATGAACGCGGGTCTGGGCAATTTTGGTGTGACCACCATGCAAATCCTGATCCCGCTGGTGATGACATTTGGCCTGTTCGGCGGTGAAAGCCGGACACTGGTCAACACCTCCGGCACGCTGATCGGCAAAATCCCTGCGGGGACCGAAACCTATATCCAGAACGCGGGCCTGATCTGGCTGGTCTTCCTGATCCCGCTGGCAATCATCGGCTGGTTCGGCATGAACAATATCCGTGACGAACATGTCTCGCCCAATATCCCCAATCCGATCGGTGCCTTTGCCACCATCACCGGCATGTTGTTGATCGGCTTTGCGACGGCTGCCTTTGGCCTGTGGTTGCTGCTGCCGGGGACGGATGCTGGTCTGCCGACATCTGGTATTGGCCTGTCGAAATGGATTGTGTTGCCCATCGTCATCGCGCTGACCGTTCTGGGGCTGAAGATGATCCCCGGCGCTGTGGGCCAGAACCTGAGCCGCCAGTACCAGATTTTCGGCAACAAGCACACTTGGGCGATGACCATCATCTACACGATGACCTTCGGATCGTTCATCGGTTACTCTGCCGCGCTTGCCCTGACAATCAAGGTTGTTTTCGGCTTCAGCCATATCGATGTGGGCGGTGTGCTGACCCATGACACGGTGAACCCCAACGGCCCATCCGCCCTGATGTTCGCCTGGATGGGGCCATTCATCGGCGCCCTGATCCGCCCCATTGGCGGTATGATGGCTGACAAGCTGGGCGGTGCACGGGTAACGCAGTGGATTTCCATTGTCATGGTCGGCTCTGCACTTGGCGTCGCTTACTTCATTCAGGCGGCTTATGCCTCGGCCACGCCGGAACAGTATTTCTACCCCTTCCTGGGTTTGTTCCTGATCCTGTTCGCGGCGACCGGCATCGGCAACGGGTCAACCTTCCGCACAATCGCCGTGGTGTTCGACAAGGAACAGGCAGGCCCTGCCCTGGGCTGGACCGCTGCGGTCGCCGCCTACGGCGCGTTCATTATCCCCAAAGTGTTCGGTGAACAGCTGGGCGCGGGACACCCGGAATACGCGCTTTACGGCTTCGCCGTCTTCTACGCGGTCTGCATCGCAATCAACTGGTGGTTCTACCTGCGCCCCGGCGCCTACGTCCAGAACCCCTAAGCCTCAGGCATGCCCGTCCCGGCGGTCGGCCGGGGCGGGACACCCAAACAGGAGAGAATGATATGAGCCACTTGCTCGACAGATTGAACTTCTTGCAGTCCAAGGAACTGGAACAGTTTTCAAACGGACATGGGCAAGTGACCCGTGAAAACCGCGATTGGGAAGACACTTATCGCAATCGCTGGCGGCATGACAAAGTTGTACGGTCCACCCATGGGGTGAACTGCACCGGGTCTTGCAGCTGGAAGATCTACGTCAAATCCGGGATCGTCACCTGGGAAACCCAGCAGACGGACTACCCCCGCACCCGGCCCGACCTGCCCAACCACGAACCGCGCGGCTGCGCGCGTGGGGCAAGCTATAGCTGGTATCTCTATTCCGCCAACCGGGTGAAGAACCCGCTGGTCCGCGGCAAGTTGATGAAGGTCTGGCGCAAGATGCGCGAGACGATGGAGCCGATCGCGGCGTGGACGAAGCTGCAAAACGACCCGATCCTGCGCGCATCTTATGTGGAAACACGCGGCAAGGGCGGTTTCGTGCGCGCCACATGGGACGAGGCGACCGAAATCACCGCCGCCGCCAACGCCTATACCGCGAAAACTTATGGCCCTGACCGGGTCTTTGGATTCTCGCCCATCCCGGCGATGTCCATGGTCTCTTACGCCGCTGGTTCACGTTACCTGTCGTTGATGGGGGGCGTCTGCATGTCCTTCTATGACTGGTATTGCGACCTGCCGCCGGCCTCCCCCATGACATGGGGCGAACAGACCGATGTGCCGGAAAGTGCCGATTGGTACAATGCCGGTTACCTGCTGCTCTGGGGCTCCAACGTGCCGCAGACGCGGACGCCGGATGCGCATTTCTACACAGAAGCCCGCTACAAAGGCACCAAATCCGCCGTCATCTGCCCTGACTATTCAGAGGCGGCCAAATTTGGCGATGTCTGGCTAAACGCCAAACAGGGGACGGATGCCGCGCTGGCGATGGCCTTTGGTCATGTGATCCTGCGCGAATTCCACCTGGATCGTCAGACCGAGTATTTTGAGGAATATACCCGCAAGTATTCCGACTTCCCCATGCTGGTGAAGTTGGATGAAAAAGACGGAAAGATGATCCCCGGTCGTTTCCTGCGCGCCGATGATCTGGACGGCAAATTGGGCGAGGATAACAACCCCGAATGGAAAACCGTCGCCTATGATGAGGCATCAAAGGGCCTCGTCGCGCCTAACGGGTCCATCGGTTATCGCTGGGGCGAAGACGGCGAATGGAACCTTGAGGAAAAGGCAAACGCCACCGATACGACCCTCAAGATGTCGTTTGTTCTGGAAGAAGATCATGACGATATCGTTGGGGTCGATTTCCCCTATTTCGGAGGTGAGGCTTATGGCCAGTTTGCCACCGATGCCGAACACCCCGACGTTCTGACCCGCAACATTCCGGTCAAGAAAATCAAGACCACAGAGGGCGAGATTGCTGTCGCAACGGTCTTTGACCTCTTCTGCGCCAATTACGGGCTGGACCGTGGATTGGGCGGTGATTGGGTCACGTCCGATTACGCTGATGAGATGCCCGGCACGCCAGCCTGGGCAGAAAAGATCACTGGCGTGTCTGCTGACAAGATCATTCATGTGGCCCGCGAATTTGCCGACAACGCAGAAAAAACCAAAGGCAAGTCGATGATCATCATCGGGGCGGCGATGAACCACTGGTTCCATATGGATATGAACTATCGCGGTGTCATCAACATGCTGGTGATGTGCGGCTGCGTCGGTCAAACCGGCGGCGGCTGGGCCCATTACGTGGGGCAGGAGAAACTGCGGCCGCAAACTGGCTGGCAACCGCTTGCCTTTGCGCTGGATTGGGGCCGCCCGCCGCGCCACATGAACTCAACCAGCGCATGGTATGCGCATACCGATCAGTGGCGATATGAGACGCTAAGCGCTGATGAAATCCTGTCTCCCACAGCGCCCGATGGCGATTGGGACGCAAGCCTTATTGACTATAACATTCGGGCCGAACGGATGGGCTGGCTGCCATCGGCACCGCAGCTGAAAACCAACCCGCTTGAGGTCGCGAAAGCCGCCAAAGCGGCAGGTAAGGAAATCCCGGCTTACGTGGTCGAGAACCTCAAATCCGGCGATCTGGAAATGGCCTGCGAAGACCCTGACGATCCCGCCAACTGGCCGCGCAACCTGTTTGTCTGGCGGTCAAACCTGTTGGGCTCATCGGGCAAGGGCCATGAATACTTCCTGAAACACCTGCTGGGTACCGACCACGGCGTGATGGGCAAGGATCTGGGCGAAGATGGTGGGCAATTGCCGAAAGAAGCCAAATGGCATGAGGAGGCACCGCGCGGCAAGCTGGACCTGCTGGTCACCATCGACTTCCGCATGTCCACCACCGCTGTCTATTCCGACATCGTTCTGCCAACGGCCTCCTGGTACGAAAAGGACGACATGAACACGTCGGACATGCACCCGTTCATCCACCCGCTTCAGGCGGCGGTTGATCCGGCCTATGAGAGCAAGTCAGACTGGGAAATCTTCAAATCCATCGCGAAGAAATTTCAGGAGATCACACCGGGATATCTGGAAAAGGAAACCGATATCGTCGCCCTGCCCATCCTGCACGACACCCCGGCAGAGATTGCGCAGGATCAGGTCAAGGACTGGAAGAAAGGCGAATGTGACCTGATCCCGGGGAAAACTGCGCCCGCCTATGTCGCAGTCGAACGGGATTACACAGCGATCTATGACCGCTTCACCGCCCTTGGTCCGCTGATGGACAAACTGGGCAATGGCGGCAAGGGCATCGCCTGGGATACGCAGGAAGAGGTGGATAACCTGTCCGACCTCAACGGCGTACAGCTTGACGGCAGCGCGACAGGGCGACCCAGGATCGATAGCGCGATTGACGCTTGCGAGGTCATCCTGATGCTGGCCCCGGAAACCAACGGCAACGTTGCCGTGAAAGCGTGGGAGGCATTGGGCAAGGCCACAGGCCGCGAACATGCCCACTTGGCCGATGGTGAACATCACCAGAAAATCCGGTTCCATGATATCGCCGCACAACCGCGCAAGATCATCTCCTCCCCCACATGGTCGGGGATCGAAAGCGAGAAGGTCAGCTATAACGCGGGCTACACTAATGTGCATGAGTTGATCCCGTGGCGCACCCTGACCGGGCGACAACAGCTTTATCAGGACCATTTGTGGATGCGGGCTTTTGGTGAAGGCTTCATGTCCTACCGCCCCCCTGTCGATCTGAAAACGATCACGGAGGACGTGCAGGATGATGGCGACAACCTTGTGTTGAACTTCATCACCCCCCACCAGAAATGGGGCATCCACTCCACCTATTCCGACAACCTGTTGATGCTGACGCTCAACCGTGGCGGGCCGGTGATCTGGATATCGGAAGTGGACGCGAAATCAGCGGGCATCGTCGATAACGACTGGGTGGAGCTTTACAACACCAACGGCGCGCTGACAGCGCGGGCGGTGGTTTCCCAGCGGATCAAGGAAGGCACGACCTTCATGTATCACGCGCAGGAAAAGATCGTGAACACGCCCGGATCGGAAAAGACCGGGTATCGGGGCGGTATCCACAACTCTGTCACCCGCGCGGTGCTTAAACCCACCCACATGATCGGCGGCTACGCCCAGCAATCCTACGGCTTCAACTATTACGGCACCGTAGGCTGCAACCGGGACGAATTTGTCGTCGTTCGCAAGATGAAAAAGATCGACTGGCTCGACCAGGAAGCGACCACAAAGGAGGCCGCACAATGAGAATCCGCGCACAAATCGGCATGGTACTGAACCTCGATAAATGTATCGGGTGCCACACCTGCTCTGTCACCTGCAAAAACGTCTGGACCAGCCGCGATGGCGTTGAATATGCATGGTTTAACAACGTCGAAACCAAACCGGGCCTTGGCTATCCCACAGACTGGGAAAATCAGGACCGCTGGAAAGGTGGCTGGGAACGGACCAAATCAGGCAAGCTGCAACCCAAACAGGGGGCGAAATGGCGCATCCTGTCCAACATCTTTGCCAACCCTTCCATGCCCGAGATCGATGATTACTATGAACCCTTCGATTTCGACTATGACCACCTGAAATCCGCGCCCGAAATGGCGGCGTTTCCCACGGCCCGCCCCCGGTCCAAGATCACCGGCGAACGGATCGAAAAGATCGAAAAAGGCCCCAATTGGGAGGAAATCCTGGGTGGTGAGTTCTCCAAACGCGCGGCCGATTACAACTTTGAAGGCGTGCAGAAAGAGATTTACGGCGAATACGAAAACACCTTCATGATGTATTTGCCGCGCCTCTGCGAACACTGTCTGAACCCGGCCTGTGCGGCCTCCTGTCCCTCTGGCGCGATCTACAAGCGCGAGGAGGACGGGATTGTCCTGATCGATCAGGACAAATGCCGGGGCTGGCGGATGTGTGTCTCGGGCTGCCCTTACAAAAAGATCTATTACAACTGGGAGTCCGGCAAATCCGAAAAATGCACGCTGTGCTATCCCCGGATCGAATCCGGCAATCCAACCGTTTGCTCGGAAACCTGCGTGGGCCGCATCCGTTATTTGGGCGTCATGCTTTACGACGCCGACAAGATCGACGAGGCGGCGAATATGGAGGACGAACGGGACCTCTATGATGCGCAGCTTGGCGTGTTCCTCGACCCGCATGACCCTGTCGTGCAGGAAACCGCCCGCGCCGATGGCATCCCCGAGGATTGGATCAAGGCAGCTCAGGAAAGCCCGATCTGGAACATGGCGATGGAATGGAAGGTCGCCTTCCCGCTGCATCCCGAATACCGGACGTTACCCATGGTGTGGTACATCCCGCCGCTTTCCCCGATCCAGAACGCGGCAGAGGCCGGGACCATCGGCACCGATGCAGGCATGCCGGATGTCAAAAACCTGCGCATCCCGGTGCGGTATCTGGCCAATATGCTGACGGCTGGGGATGAGGCACCAGTTGTCACCGCACTCGAACGGATGCTGGCGATGCGGTCCTACATGCGGTCCAAAACCGTGGAAGGGGTGATCGACGAAGGGATCGCCACTCGTGTCGGCCTGTCAGGCCGGGTGATCGAGGACATGTATAAAATCATGGCGCTGGCCGACTACGAGGACCGTTTCGTGATCCCGACCACACACCGCGAACAGGTCGAAGACGCATATGATCTGCGCGGCGGCTGCGGCTTTACCGACACCAACGGATGCGGTGGCGGCTCATCCAAAGGGTCGCTGTTCGGTGGCTCCAAGAAACCCCTCAAAATGCCAACGGAGGTCTGAACCATGGACCGGACACTCAAAGCCTTTTCACTGATCCTCAGTTACCCGACGCGCGAGCTGCAGCATGCCATGCCCGAGATCGGCGCCGTTCTGGCCTCGGACACGCGATTGACAGCCGCAGCACGTCGGGCGTTGCGCCCGCTGATCGAAGCGTTCGGCGGACGCGACATCTATGACCTGGAAGAGCAATTCGTATTGCTCTTCGACCGGTCGCGCACATTGTCATTGAACCTCTTTGAACATGTGCACGGCGAAAGCCGCGACCGCGGCGGTGCGATGGTGTCGCTGGTTGAAACCTACCGGGCTGGCGGGTTCGACCCCGTCACCTCGGAACTGCCCGACCATCTGCCGGTTTTGCTGGAATTCCTCGCCACGTGCTCCCCTGCCGAGGCGAAGAACACCTTGGCGGACGCGGCCCATATCTTTGAGGCTTTGAAAATGCGCCTGGAACGACGCGAAAGCCCTTATGGTGCCGTGTTCGCCGCTCTTTTGCAGCTTGCGGCAACAAAGGTGGACAGAACCGCAGTGGACGAAATGCTGGCGCAACCAGATGACGATCCTACCGATCTGGAGGCCCTGGACCAGGTTTGGGAAGAAAGCGAAGTGTTGTTCGGCCCCGACCCGAATGCGGGCTGTCCGCAGGTCCGCAATATGCTGGCCCGCATGGACACGCCGATCAACCCCGCACCACTGCCCGCTGCCGAATAAGGAGACAGGGACATGTTTGCTAACTTCGATATCAACTTCATCATTTTCGGCATCATGCCATATGCGGCGCTGACGATTCTGGTCGTCGGCTCTGTCGCCCGCTATGACCGTGACCAATACACATGGAAAAGCTCTTCCAGCCAGCTCTTGCGCCGCAAGCAACTGATCTGGGGGTCGATCCTGTTTCATGTAGGGATCATCACGATCTTTTTCGGGCATCTGGTGGGACTGTTCACCCCCGTCTGGGTGCTGGATGCGCTTGGGGTGCCCTATGCGCTGAAACAATGGATGGCCGTGATCATCGGTGGCCCGGCAGGGATTGCCGCGTTGATCGGGGCATCCCTGCTGATGCATCGACGCCTGTCAGAGCCACGGATCCGCGCAACATCCAGCTGGATGGATATCATCATCATGGCGCTGATCTGGCTGCAACTGGCCATTGGCCTGCTGACCATCACGCAGACACTGCAACACATGGATGGCTCTGAAATGGTGCGTTTCATGAGCTGGTCACAAAGCATCGTGACATGGAACATCAACGCTTGGGTCACCGTCGTTGACGTGCATTGGCTTTACAAGCTGCACATCTTTCTTGGGTTGCTGATCACCGCGCTCTTTCCGTTTTCGCGACTGGTGCATATCGCCTCGGGCTTTGCTGCACCGTTCCGATACCTGCTGCGTCCGGGTTATCAGATCGTCCGGTCACGCCGCCAGCAACCGCTGCCAAAACAGGGCAGCGCCAAGTCAACACCGGCGGAGTAGATCAGATGCATGCAGCGCTTTTTCCTGACCTGATCGTCAACGGCCAAACGGTGCCCCATACTGCGGTCGCAGCCGAAACCCAGAACCACGATGCACCGGCCGGCAAACCGGGCATCGCGTGGCGCAAGGCTGCAAACGCGGTCGCGATCCGCACATTGCTGGTGCAGGAGGCCGAGGCCCGCAACCTGACACCTGATCGGCAAGAGCTGGGGCCGGGCCGCCATGAAACAGATGACGAGGCCCAGATCAGGACGCTTCTTGAAGTGGCGGTTGATGTGCCACGGCCAGATGATGACGCGATCCATGCCGAATGGGCAAAGGATCCGACACGGTTCCGCGCGCCACCACTGTGGGAGGTGTCGCACATCCTGTGCGCCTGCGACCCAAGGGATAGCGAAGCCCGGAAGAAGGCGCAGCAGCGGGCTGAGAACTCGGCGAAACAGATTCTGGCAAATCCGGGGAGCTTTGCGTCCCATGCCATGCGGGAAAGCGATTGCGGGTCCAAAGCATCGGGCGGGGCATTGGGCCAGCTTGGCCCGGGTGACACCGTACCGGAATTTGAGGCTGTCCTGCGCGACCTGAAAGAGGGCGAACTGACCCCAAAACCCGTCCTCACCCGTCACGGCTGGCACATCATCCGCATGAATGCCGTGGCCTTGGGCGCAGTCCTGCCCTTTGAGACGGTCAAACCCAAGATCGCAGATGCGATGGAAAAGGCCGCTTGGGTTCGTCAGGCCCGCCAATTCGTTGACAGGCTCGTGGCCTGCGCTGACATCACGGGCGCAGACCTCTGATCAACAGGCAGCGAATAGGGAACCAAACGGGGCATCGGAACCGGGAACCGGAGAGAAGACCATGACCATCGTCCAACCAATCAAAAGCCAAAGCTGTGGCTGCGACGCACGCAGTGGCAAAGGTCTTGTCAGTATCGATGACGCCTTGGCGCGTATCCAGCGAAACGCGCTGCCTGTCCAAGAGGTAGAGGAATGCGCCTTAAGCGATGCCACTGGCCGCGTCTTGTGCGAGCCGGTCCGGGCGCTGGGCATGGTGCCACCATTCGCCAATGCTGCAATGGATGGCTACGCGATCAACACTGGGGATTTGCGCGGCGATGGCCCATGGGAACTGGCCATAGAAGATCGCGTTGCAGCCGGGCAATCCCGACAGCTCCCGCAATTACCTGGAACGGCCATTCAGATCTTTACCGGGGCGCCGATCCCGGAAGGGGCCAATGCCGTTGTGATGCAAGAAGACGTGCGGCGCGGCGCATACGGCATTATCATTGATCGAAAGGTCGCACCGCGCACGCATATCCGCGCCGCTGGCGAGGACATGACCAAGGGAAAGATCATCGTGCCCGCCGGCCGGCAGCTAACCGGGCGCGATATTGCTGCATGCGCGGCCGCCGGGCATGCCACATTATCCGTTCAACGTCGCCTGCGGGTCGCCCTTCTGATTACGGGTGACGAGCTGTGCGATCCCGGACAGCCGCGCGGCACCGCAGGGATCTGGGACGCCAACACAGCGATGTTGTTCGCAGCCGTCACATCACCTGCCGCTGCAGTTGCGGAATGCCATTGCGCGGCTGACACACGCTTGGGTTTGCGCATGCAATTGGCCGAACTCGCAGACAGAAACGACCTCGTGATCACAACCGGTGGCATCTCTGTCGGGGAAGAGCACCACGTCAAACCCGCCCTGAACGATCTGAACGCATCCATGATATTCAGCGGCGTCGCGATGAAGCCAGGCAAGCCTGTTTCATTTGGCAAGATCGGCAAAGCCTTCTGGCTGGGGTTTCCGGGAAACCCTTTATCCGCCTTCGTGACCTGGCAGCTCTTTGGTCGGGCGCTATGCGACGCGCTGACAGGGCAAACCCAGATTGGGGCGGCGCGGCGGCATGTGGTTCTCTCATCCGCGCTGCATCACAAACCGGGGCGTTGTGAACTGCGGCTTGCCCGCTTGTCAGGCTTTGATCACCTCGGGCGCGAGGTTGCAAATTGCTCAGATGCAACGCATTCCGGGCGTGTTGCCTCACTGCCCGACATGGACGGGCTTCTTTTCATTCCCTCGACCGCCGAAACCCTGCCGCGCGGCGCGCTGGTCGAGTTTCTTCCATTCTGATTGCAAAGGCCCATACACATGAACATCGCATACACAATGGCACCCGGTCGCGGCGATACCGACCTTCTTTTGTTTCGTCTGGCCGAAATCCTTGCGGCACGCGGCGTGAGATGCTGTGGCACGGTGCAAATCAATACAGAAAGCGCCCACGGCCCTTGCGACATGGACGTGAAGGTCCTTCCCGACGGGCCGACAATACGCATATCGCAAAGCCTGGGAACGGCGTCAAAAGGGTGCCGGTTGGATCCGTCTGCGCTGGAAAACGCTGTCGGGCTGGTCTCGGGGCAATTGGCGAAAGGTGCCGACCTTCTGATCGTCAATAAATTCGGCAAACACGAAGCTGATGGGCGGGGCTTTCGCAGTGTCATCGCCGAAGCAATTGCGCGGGATGTCCCCGTGCTGATCGGCGTGAACCCATTGAACCTTGCTGCACTGGAGGGGTTTGTTGGTGCGGATGCCGTGCAGCTCAGCCCGTCAGTCGACGCAATTCACGCGTGGTACGCTGATTTGGAAGTAGCCGTTCATGTAACAGGTTAAGGCAACTACTTCTCGGCTTTCATCACCCAGCGGCCGCCCTCTTGTGCCCAGTATTGCGCTGAACAGTCCGCATCAGTCAGCGTTTTCCACTGGCCACGGGCCTGCTGCAATGCATCGCCGTCATGGCCGTCAAACAGAATGCAAACCCGCTCAAGCGATGTGACCTCATCGGCAGTCACATCTGCGCCGCCAACACTCATCACGCAGGCAAACCCATCGCTTGACCCTTCGCCCAACAGGACAGGCTGGTCGGCATCATGCGGCCCGCCCGCCATGCCATGTGGTGTGAACCCGTCATCCGGCCCCTGCCAGAGCACGTCATCCAGCCGCTTCAACAAAACCGCGTCACGCCCCCGCACCAACACGCGCCAGCCTGCCCCCCGCGCCTTGCCGATCAACATCGGCAAGGTTGCCTCAAGCGGGCTATCGGTCAGGTGATAGAAAAATGCAGCGCCCACCTAAGCCTCGTATTTATCTGCAATCAGCCGGTTCAACGCCATCACACCCCAGCCGGTCGCTCCGGCGGGGGCATATGCGGTCTCGGTCTTTGTACTCGCCACGCCCGCAATGTCCACGTGACACCAGGGCACATCATCTTTCACAAAACGCTGCAGAAACTGCGCAGCCGTGATGGAACCGGCATGGCGTCCACCGACATTTTTCATGTCGGCAACCTTTGACTTCAGCAAGGCGTCATAGGCCGGGGCCAATGGCAGGCGCCAGGCGCCCTCGCCCTCCGCTTCAGCGGATTTGATCAGGGCCTTGCTCAAGTCGTCCGAATTGGAAAAGACGCCCGCATTCTCGTGACCCAGGGCAACCAGAATTGCGCCGGTCAAAGTGGCCAGATTGATCATGCCCGACGGCTTGAAACGCTCTTGCGCGTACCACATCACATCAGCCAGCACCAAACGGCCTTCGGCATCAGTATTGATAATCTCAACCGTGTCGCCCTTCATCGATTTGACAACATCACCGGGGCGCGTGGCAGAGCCTGATGGCATGTTTTCAACCAGACCAACCAGTCCGACCACATTGGCCTTGGCCTTGCGCAGGGCCAATGTGCGCATAACGCCCGCCACGACACCGGCACCGCCCATATCCATCGTCATCTCTTCCATACCGGCCGCCTGCTTGAGGCTGATGCCGCCAGTATCAAAAACGACACCTTTGCCAACCAGCGCAAACGGGGCATCGCCCTTCTTACCGCCGTTCCACGACATCACAACGACTTTTGTTGGGCTGTCTGAGCCCTGCCCCACGCTCAGCAGCGTGCGCATACACAGCTTGGTCAGTGCGTCCTCATCCAGAATTTCCACATCCAGACCGATCTCCTGCATCGCCGCCAGCCGGGCCGCAAAGTCATCGGTTGTCAAAACGTTTGCAGGTTCATTTGTCAGATCACGGGTAAAGAAAACGCCTTCGGCAATTGCCGCGTTGGACCTGGCGGATTTGGCCACTTCCTCGGGCGCAGACACCATAAAGGTGGCACTGCCGCTTTGGGATTTCTTGCCGGTCTTGTGTGTATCGAATTCATAGGCGCGCAAGGCCAGACCAAGGGCAATTTCATCGGGACGTCCCAAAGTTCCAGCCAAGACCAAAAGGTCGTCTTCACCCAATTGTTTTGCCAGTTGGGCACCTGCCTTTCGGGCCTCCTGAACGGAGGGACGTTTGTCCAGCTTGACCACCAGAACGGCCACCGCCGCCATTCCTGCGGGATAGGCCATTGGGCGGACGTCGCCGGGGGACAATTTCGCGAACGCCTCGCTCTCTACAAAACGGGCGAGCGCCTTGCGTGTCAGTCGGTTGACCCGACGGGCGCCCGCATCCAATCTGCCGTTGTCGCCCACAAAGACGACAACCTTGCCTCCGGTCTCAGCGACCAGATCAAGATCGACGTCTTTGAAGTGTATTTCGATGGGCATTGGCATGGTAGCTCCTGTAGGTAAATCATGCGAGGCGGCGTCTGCATTTGGATCACGCCACCGATTTCAGTCAAAATTGCGCAGTTCAAGGAAACAGAGCGCAGGACTAGCGGGCTAATTCAAGCTCTTTTGACGCAGAAATGGGCAATTTTGGCGAAATCACTCCGGGACGCGGCAGATTTCACCTCTGACCGGCGCCAATTTGCCCTTCCGATGAACCACATCGCTGCGGTCAAATCGACTTGTCAGCGTCAAAATCTGTCTCGCGCCGGTGGTGTTATCCAAATGCAGATGCCGCCTGGCGCAATTGGTAGCCCGCGCGCGCCAACTTGACCAGTTAGCTGTTCAATCCGCCGGACCAATGGGCTAGTTTGCAGCAAATCAGGCGCGCATTTCGGCAAAGGACGCATCATTGGCAAGATTTGACAGGTATATGCTGTCGCAACTGATGATGCTGTTTGGCTTTTTCAGTTTGGTACTCGTGCTGATCTACTGGATCAACCGGGCCGTTGTGCTGTTTGATCAACTGATTGCTGATGGTCAATCAGCCGGGGTATTCCTCGAATTCACCGCACTGACCCTGCCCACCGTCATTCGGCTTGCCCTGCCCCTTTCTGCCTTTGCAGCCTCTGTTTACGTCACCAACCGGATGACGACGGAATCAGAGCTGGTTGTCGTTCAGGCCACCGGATACTCAGCCTTCCGGATGGCCCGCCCGGTGCTGTATTTTGGGCTGATCGTGGCGCTGTTAATGTCGATCCTGATGCATTTTCTGATCCCGCTCAGCGCAGCACGGCTGGCAGAACGGGAAGACGACATAGCCCAAAACGCCACCGCCCGCCTGCTGGTTGAGGGCCAGTTCATCGAACCCATGCCAAATCTGACGGTCTATATCCGTGAGATCAGCACATCAGGCGAGCTGCTGGATATCTTTGTCGCAGATACGCGCGACCCCGCTGAACAGGCAACTTATACAGCCGCCAAGGCATTTCTGGTGCGCGATGCGGGACAGACCCAATTGGTGATGATCGACGGTATGGCCCAGACCTTACGGACCGAAGATCAACGGCTGTTCACCACATCCTTTACGGATTTTGCCTATAATATTGGCACCCTTGTCGGCCAAAGCGAACGCACTGGTCGGCATGCCCGCGAAATCTCTACGTGGGAATTGTTGAACCCGACACCCGCACTGATCGCAGAGACGCGCAATTCTGCGGCGCGGTTGAAATCGCGTGGTCATGACAGGTTCAGCCAGTCGATCCTTGGTACCGTCGCAGCACTTTTGGGCTTTGCAACTTTGCTCGTCGGCGGTTACAGCCGTTTTGGTGTCTGGCGCCAAATCGTGGCGGCAATCCTGCTGATCGTCCTTGTCAAAGCGATGGAAACGGCAGGGCTGAATATGGCGCGATCGAACGAGAATTGGTGGTTCGCAACTTATCTGCCCAGCATCGCCGGTTTTTTCATCATATGGTGCCTGCTCTTCGCGGCCGGGCGGCCTTATCTGTTCAAACGCAGGACCGGGGATCCGTTAGCAACATGATCCTGCACCGTTATTTCGCCCGACGCTTCCTGATGATATTTATGGGAATCTTTGCGGTCTTCCTGTTGATCATGGTCTTTCTTGATCTGGTCGAGCAGTTGCGGCGCTTTGCCCGGGTTGATGCAAGTTTCATCGATATTCTGACCCTGACAATGCTCAACGTGCCAGAGGCACTTTACCGGATCATGCCTTTGATCATGATCCTTGCCGCCATCGCACTTTTCTTGGGGCTGGCAAGATCGTCGGAAATGGTGGTCACGCGGGCCGCGGGCCGTTCTGCCCTGCGGGCATTGCTGGCCCCGCTCGCCGTGGCGCTGACGATTGGCATCCTTGCCATTGCCGTTTTCAACCCAATCGTTGCTGCCACGTCCAAACAATTCGAAACGCGCAGCAATGCGCTGCGCGGTGAAGGCTCCGTCCTGTCGATTGCGGATTCAGGGCTGTGGTTACGGCAAGGCACACCCGAGGGGCAGACAGTCATCAGGGCCCAAACTGCCAATCTCGATGGCACGAGGCTGTCACAGGTGACCTTCATCACATTCGCGCCAGGCGATGGACCAACGGAACGTGTTGATGCCGCCAGCGCCCAGCTTGTCGAAGGGGCATGGAATATCAGCAAGGGCAAGAAGTGGATTTTCGAGGGCGACAACACGCCAGAAGCCTCCGCCACATTTCATGAAGAAATGCGCATCCCATCGACCCTGACGCCCGACCAAATCAGGAACAGCTTTGGTACACCTTCATCCATCCCGATCTGGGAACTGCCTGCCTTCATCAACCGCCTGCGCAATGCAGGATTTTCGGCGCAACGACATTTGGTCTGGTTGCATACGGAACTGGCTTTGCCGATATTTCTGGTGTCCATGGTGATGATAGCGGCCAGCTTTACGCTGCGGCACCAACGGGGGGGGCGCACCGGGCTGATGGTAATTTCCGCAATTCTGCTGGCTTTCATCATCTATTTCATTCGAAACTTCGCCCTTGTCCTTGGCGAAAACGGGCAGCTTCCGCCGTTGCTGGCCGCATGGGCGCCACCCTTCGCGGCCATCGGGCTGTCTCTTGGGTTTCTTCTGCATAACGAGGACGGCTGATGCGGTTCTTGACCTATATCCTGTTGATGTTGTTACCCGGAATGGCCCTGTCACAAGGGGCGGCTTCCCTTGTGGCGGATAGCGTGACGGTCAATGAGGACAAACAACTCATCGCCACCGGCGACATTCAGGTTTTCTATCAGGGCAACAGCCTGCGCGCGGCAGAAATCATCTATGATCAGCCCAGTGACCGCCTGATCATCACCGGACCAATTGTCATTGAGGCGACGGACGGCACAATCATGACCGCCGACAGTGGCAATCTGGACCCGCAGTTCCAAAATGCCATCCTGCGAGGCGCGCGTCTGGTCCTCGATCAAAAACTGCAGGTCGCCGCAAACCAGATCAATCGACAGGACGGACGATACACCCAGCTTTACCGAACAACGGCATCTTCATGTAACGCCTGCAACGGACAAGCCCCGCTTTGGAGCATCCGGGCCGAACGGGTGGTCCACGACCAATTGGAAAGGCAGCTGTACTTTGAAAATGCAACCTTCCATATCTGGGATGTCCCGCTCTTCTGGATTCCGCGCATGCGATTGCCAGACCCTTCCCTGAAACGGGCGGCAGGGCTGCTGATCCCCAGACAACAGATCACATCGCGCTTGGGAACGGGTGTAAAACTGCCTTACTTCATTCCATTGGGGGATCATGCAGACGTGACATTGACCCCCTATCTTTCGGCGGAAACCCGGACCCTGGAATTGATCTACCGGCAGGCCTTTGCCAATGGGGACGTGCGTGTAAAAGGGGCGCTCAGCAACGACACATTGATCACCGAAAACCGCTCTTATCTGTTCGCCAATGGCAACTTTAGATTTGCCGACAGCTATCAGCTGCGTTTCGATATCGAAGCAACCAGCGACCAAGCCTATCTGCAAAGTTACGGCTACTCCAGCAAGGACCGGCTGGACAGCGCCATTGATATCCTGCGGGTTACAGATAGCACCATGATGCGTGCCAATCTGACCTATTACCAGACGCTGCGGGATGACGAGGATAACGCCTCCCTGCCACCAATTGTCGGCGAGCTGTCCTATGAAGGCCGGATCAACCCAAGGGCCGGTGGCACGCTCAGCTACGGTGCGGAGCTGGACACCGCGTATCGCTACAGCAATCAAAATGGCGACACAGGGCGGGATGTGACACGTGGCGGAGCCTTTGGGATGTGGCAACATAGCTGGGTCTTCGGCGACGGCATCGTCGCAACAGCGCAAGGCGGCTTGCGGGCCGATCTCTATGATGTGCGCGACGATGATGCCTTTGAACAAAACGACCTGCGTGTCGTCCCCGAAGCAGCGATAACACTGCGCTGGCCATGGGCACTGACCACACCGACCGGCACATCCCATCTGATCGAACCCACGATACAGTTTGCGGCGTCCGAGGTTCTTGGCGGCACCCCGCCGATTGAGGATAGCACACGTAATGAGTTCGATCAGGGCAATCTGTTCAGCCTGTCGCGCTTTTCGGGCGATGATGCTGTTGAAACAGGCACGCGCACGGGTCTGGGTGTTACATGGACGCGGGTGGGCAGCACCGGAAACGACTCCAGACTGACCTTCGGACGGGTCTATAGACAGGATGCGGATACGCGTTTCACGCCATCATCCGGGCTGGACGGGGCGGAATCCGACTGGCTGATCGCGGGTCAGATGCGGTTCGCAGACGGGTTTGTCCTGAACGGACGGGCACTTCTTGATGACCAGTTCGAGATCAACCGTGCCGCCGGGCTGATCCGTTGGAAAAATCGCGATGTCGCACTTTCCGCCGCCTATATCTGGCAGTCCGAGGATCAGGACGAGAACCTGCCCAACGCTTTGTCAGAATGGACCTTCGATGGCGATTTCCAACTGAACAAGGCTTGGACACTTGGGATGAACGCCCGCTATGACATTGTTGCCGACAGCCCTGTACGGACCGGGCTGAGCTTGAAATGGCAGAACGAATGCGTGACCATCGACGTTTCCGCCTCGCGCAGGTACACGTCTTCCGGTACGGTTGATCCAATAACAAGTTACGGCATCAGCGGATCGATAAACGGGTTTTCTGCAGGACGATCCGGGGGCGGCCCCGCCGCAAGCTGTAACAACTGAACGATGATGAGGAATCGCATGCGCGCACGTCTTTCACTTGCCACAACTCTGGCTCTGATGCTCTGCTTTTTCGTTTCTGGCGTGGCAACGGCCCAAGGGCAGTTCGCCCCTGCTATTACCGTCAATGACAGTGTGATCACCCAATATGAACTGGATCAGCGCAAGCGTCTGCTCACCCTGTTTCGGACCCCCGGCGATATTGACAAACAGGCACGCAATGGCCTGATTGAGGATCGCCTGAAACAACAGGAACTGGCGCGTTTTGATCTGAACCTCTCAGAGGAAGCGCTGAATACTGCATTGGAAGAATTTGCCGCCCGGGCCAATCTCTCACTGGCGCAATTTACCCAGGTCCTGCAGCAAAACGGTATTGCCCCCGAAACGCTGCGTGATTTTGTTCAGGTCGGGGTAAGCTGGCGCGACTATATCCGCTCGCGCTTTGGGCGGCAGGTGACAATCACCGACAGCGATATCGAACGGGCCATGGCCCAGCAGGGCAACCGCGCCACCGCGATCGAGGTGCTGTTGTCGGAAATCATCATTCCCGCCCCGCCCAACAGGGCGCGACAGGCACAAGCCACGGCAGAACGGATTTCGCAAGTGACCTCGTTCGGCGCCTTTGAAAGTGCCGCGCGCCAGCATTCCGCACTGCCCACACGGACACAGGGCGGGCGGCTTCCTTGGCTGCCCATCACCAACTATCCGCCGCAAATTCAAGGGCTCCTGCTTGAGCTGCGCACCGGCGAAGTCACCGCACCTCTCAACATCACCAATGGGGTGGCTCTTTTCCAGATGCGTGGCGTGCGCGAAGTCGCGCAAGCCGTCGCAGCCCCGACCAGCGTTGACTACGCCGCCTACTACATTCCCGGTGGACGTAGCGAGGCCGGATTGCGCGCCGCCGCAAACGTGGCCAGTTCAGTGGATACATGTGATGATCTTTATGGCGTCGCCCGCAATCAACCAGCCGAGGTGCTCGACCGCAATGATCTGGCACTATCCGAAATCCCCAGTGATGTGGCATTGGAGTTGGCCCGGCTTGATCCCGGCGAGATTTCGACCAATCTGACGCGGGATAATGGGCAAACGCTGGTGCTCCTGATGCTTTGCGGCCGCACCGTTGCAGGTCAGGGTGAAACCGACCCGGAGGCGGTACGTAATCAGATTCGTGGTCAACGGCTTTCCGGCATGGCAGATGCGCTGCTGTCTGATCTTCGGGCCGGGGCGGTGATCATCAACCGATGAAACCCATTGCCATCAGCTGCGGTGAACCGGCCGGGATCGGGCCGGAAATCGCGGTCGCCGCATGGGCGGCACTTCAGGACAGCATCCCTTTGCTCTGGATTGGTGACCCCAGCCACCTGCCGAAGGATACACCTGTCAATGTAACTGACGGAACCACACTCAGGGCGGACAAGTTCAACGTAATAAGCCGTGACTTTGGCGGCCCTGCAGTGCCCGGGCACCCTAACCCGGCACATGCCCAAGGCGTGATTGATGCCATTGCCACCGCAGTCGAACTGGTCGGAAACGGCACCGCCAGTGCGCTCTGTACCGCGCCCATTCACAAGGCGGCCCTGATCGATGGGGCCAACTTCCCCTATCCCGGACATACCGAATACCTCGCGGCTTTGGCGGATACCGATCAAGTGGTGATGATGCTGGCCTGCGATACTCTGCGCGTGGTGCCGACGACAATCCATATTCCTGTGTCCGAGGTGTCCGGGAAACTGACGGCAAGCCTGCTGACAGACACGATACTGATCACCCATGCCGGGCTGCGGCGCGATTTCGGGATCAGGGCACCGCGCATCGCGGTGGCTGGCCTGAACCCGCACGCAGGCGAAAATGGCAAAATGGGGAATGAAGAGATTGAGCTGATCACCCCCGTGCTCGACGCGCTACGGGCACAAGGCATGGACATTGCCGGACCGCTCTCGGCCGACACGATGTTTCACGCAAGCGCACGGGCACATTATGACGTGGCGATATGCATGTATCACGATCAGGCGCTGATCCCGATCAAAACGCTGGATTTTTCCGGTGGGGTGAACGTGACATTGGGCCTGCCCTTCATCCGCACCTCACCCGACCATGGGACGGCATTTGATATCGCGGGCCAGGGCAAGGCGGACCCCACATCCATGATCGCGGCGATCCGCATGGCAGCTGACATGGCGCAGGCCCGGACATGAGCGGTATCGACAATCTGCCACCGCTGCGCGAGGTGATTGCCAAACATGATCTGGCAGCCAAGAAATCGCTCGGCCAGAACTTCCTGCTGGATCTGAACCTGACCGCGAAAATCGCGCGACTTGGTGGTGACCTGACCCAGGCAGACATCCTCGAAATCGGACCCGGTCCCGGCGGGCTGACACGCGGGCTTCTGGCTGAAGGGGCACGGCGCGTGCTGGCCATTGAAAAAGACCCACGCTGCATGGCGGCCTTGGCCGAGATTGGCGCGGCCTATCCCGGTCGGCTGCAAACGATCAATGGCGACGCGCTTGAGGTCAATCCTCTCGATCACCTGCGTCACCCGATCAAGGTCGCGGCCAATCTGCCCTATAATGTGGGCACCGAATTGCTGGTGCGCTGGCTGACGCCCCGAGAATGGCCACCCTTCTGGGAAAGCCTGACCTTGATGTTCCAACGCGAAGTTGCACAGCGGATCGTCGCCACGCCGGGCAGCAAAGCCTATGGACGGCTTGCATTGCTTGCACAATGGCGCAGTGACCCGCGGATCGTCATGGAACTGCCGCCAGAGGCATTCAGCCCACCGCCAAAGGTCAATTCAGCCGTGGTGCACCTGACCGCCCTGCCCGCACCACGTTTCCCGGCGGATCCCGGCGTACTGAACAAGGTTGTGGCAGCCGCCTTCAACCAGCGGCGCAAGATGCTGCGTTCCGCGCTCAAATCCGTCAACCCCGAGATCGAGGACCACCTGATCGCCGCAGGTATCAAACCCACCGAGCGGGCTGAACAGGTTGGGTTGGAAGCCTTCTGCGCCCTCGCCCGCAGCCTCGCGTGACGCAGTCCCGGACCTGATCCGGGACCTCAACCTGCGCTCTGACCAAAAGTCCCCGGATCAAGTCCGGGACGGGCAAGCCATGCCGCGACAGCGTCGCTGCTTCGCAAACGGACCACGGGAACGGATGATCCGTGCAATGCCTTTGTGATCATCGCAGTAAACTGATCACCCGCCCGTAAGGCGTGCCAGGCGAACCGCCATTGGCGCAACCCCGGCCAATCGCGATTTCCCGCCGGCAATTCCGGCCGGGTCCGCCCCGCATAACGCAAACTCCGGCGCAGGATACGCCAGAACCGCAATCGGGCGGGCAAATCAAGCCAGATGACAAGATCAGCCCGCGCCAGAACCTCAGCGGAGAGGATCGACGGACCGCCTTCCAGCACCCAGTCATCCGCCTTGATCCGCGCGACAATGGCCGCCTGCACATCGGAACCGGGGCGTCGCTGCCACCCGGTGGTCAGCGCCAGCGCATCCTTGTGGATCGGTGCAGCTGACATACGGCCCGCCAGCCGGGTTGCAAACCAGGTTTTGCCCGCACCATTTGCCCCAACAACAACCATCCGGCGGATCGGCACATCACCCGAAAACAAAGCCCCCCGAAATTCGGAGGGCTTTTGCATCACTCTGCCGCCTCTGGGGCGCTCCCCCCATCCGGGGCGCCACCACTATCAGGATCTTGCTGGCGTGGTTTGCGAGGTGCACGCGGCTTGCGCGGGCGCTTGGGTTTTTCCTCAGGCGTTTCGACCAATCCGCTATCTTCGTCCGCATCCATCAAGATATCAGGCTGCTCTGCATCGGGTTGGACAGGAGCTGCGTCATTCGCTGCGGCCTCCTGCGCCTTCAGTCGTTCGGTGCGCTCGCGGTCGCGCTCTGCCTGACGTTGGCGGTTCTGTTCTTCCTGCTCTTCACGCTTTGCATCGACTTCGCGCTGTGCCTCGGCCAGCAGACGGGTGTAATGTTCGGCATGCTGCGCAAAGTTTTCGGCGTCCACACGGTCGCCAGACAATACAGCATCGCGGTGCAACTGATTGTACTTTTCAATGATTTGCTGCGGCGTGCCGCGCACCTTTCCATCAGGCCCCTGGCTGTCAAACACCCGGTTGATGATATTCCCGCCCGTGGGCCGGTTATTGCGGTTCTTATTCCGCGACCGTGACTTCGATGATCTCATTGATGTGCTTTCAAGCCCTTGGCTGTCATTACGCTGGCCGCGCGTCGCGGCACGTCCGCGTCTGTTATCTGTGGCCTTGCGATGTTTGGCGACTGATCTGCAGGAGGTCCAATACCGGACTCGATCCCGCTGATGTCTTTGAATAAACATGAGCACGGGGGCAAGACAAGCATAAATTCGTGAAAATGCAGGTTTTTGGCACTTATCGGCGTGTTGAGGTCGCAAAACCAACCATTTGCCCATATACGACGCGATCACGACCATCCAGATCAGGCACCACCGATACATTGCGCAAATCCACAGCACGCATCAGTTGTGACACCGCAGCACCCTGCGTGGGACCAATCTCAACCATCAATGTACCGCCCGGCATCAGCCCCTGCAGTGCCTGGGTGATGATATCGCGATAGGCTGACAGACCATCGGCCTCATCAGTCAGCGCCATGCGCGGCTCCCATTTGCGCACTTCGGGCGACAGGTCGTCCATTTCGGCCGCCGCAATATAAGGCGGGTTCGACACGATCAGATCAAAGGGTTGCGAAATGGCCTGCATCCAATCGCTTTGAACAAAACTGACCCGGTCATCGACATCATGACGCCTGGCATTGCGGGCCGCGACCTTCAGCGCCTGGGTCGACAGGTCGCCCCCAACCCCAACCGCATGAGGCATCTCGGCCAACAGGGTGATGACAATGCAACCCGATCCGGTGCCCAGATCCAGCACACGACTGAAATTGGTGCGCAATGCCGTTTCAATCAGGGTTTCGGTTTCAGGGCGCGGATCAAGGACATCAGGCGATACTTCAAAAACACGTCCGTAAAATTCGCGGGTGCCGATCAGATGTGATACAGGTTCACGCGCGGCCCGGCGTTTGATCAAGGCATCAAACCGGTCCTGCACATCCGTCGGGACGGGCTCGGGCAATGTCAGGCTTAACCGCCAGGCTTCAACGCCCGACGCAAAGGCAAACAACCTGCGCGCATCACGGGCCGCATCAGGCACATCCGCCGCGTTGAGCACTCTTGTCGCCGCAAGCAGCGCCTGGCTGCCTGTCAGCGGATCACTCATGCGCCCATCTCGGCCAGCAAGGTGGCCTGCGCATCGGCTTGTAGGGCGGAAATGATCTCATCCAGATCGCCCTGCATCACCTGTGCCAGCGAATACAAAGTCAGGTTGATACGGTGATCCGTCATCCGGCCTTGCGGAAAATTATAGGTGCGGATGCGTTCGGACCGGTCACCAGACCCGACCTGCGATTTGCGATCCGCAGACCGTTCGCTATCCACCCGCTGGCGTTCAAGATCGAACAGCCGGGTCTTGAGAACCTGCATCGCGATCTCGCGGTTACGGTGCTGGGACTTTTCGGAACTGACAACGATAATGCCGGTCGGCTCATGCAGGATACGCACGGCACTATCGGTCGTGTTCACATGCTGACCGCCGGAGCCAGAGGCGCGCATGGTATCAATGCGCAGGTCGCCGGGGTTGATCTCGATATCGACATCCTCGGCCTCGGGCAGCACAGCGACGGTGGCGGCAGAGGTATGGATACGGCCACCGCTTTCGGTCTCGGGGACACGTTGCACGCGGTGCACGCCACTTTCAAATTTCATCCTGGCAAAGACACCATCACCGGCGATCCGGGCGACAACTTCCTTGATGCCACCCAGTTCGGTATGACTTTCCTCCAGAATCTCGAACTTCCAACCCTGCCCTTCGGCATAACGCTGATACATCCGCAACAGATCCGCTGCAAATAACGACGCCTCGTCACCCCCCGTACCGGGACGGATTTCCAGCAAGGCGGGGCGGGCATCGGCAGCATCCTTGGGCAGCAAGGCCAGCTGGACATCATCCTCCGACGCGGCCAGTGCTGCCTTCAATTCAGGTAACTCGGCCTCGGCCAGTTCCTTCATTTCCGGGTCCGTCAGCATCGCCTCCGCATCGGCAATCTGTGACACAAGTTCCTTATAGGCGGTGACGGTTTCAACCACCGGGCGCAGCTCCGCATATTCACGGCCCAGTTGCGCAATTTCACTGCCTGAGGCCCCGTCAGCCATCTTCGCTTCCAGAAACTGGAAACGGTCAATGATTTGTTCTATTCTCTCGGACGCAATCATAAGCCACCGCTTGGCCGATCAAAGCGGCACGGTCAAGGGGCCAAGCGTCTCCAGCCAGTCGGCAACGCGGCCACGATTGACCCCCAAATCGGATTTGCCAAAACGCAGGCGACCATGGATCACCAGTAAATCACCCTGCACGGCCACCGTTGTATGATCAGGAAAGCCCATCACCAATGACCGGGTCTGGAAGGTCATCATGCCTTCCGAAACGCTCCCTTTCAGCAGCTTCGTGCGCGGGGTCGCAAGGGCGCGTTGCTCAACTGCCGACAAAACCTCTGCCGCCGGCGCCGATATACGGCGCGCGGCAAGAAACCCACCCGGTGCTGATCTGTCGCCAGGTTCTGTGACATGCGGCAGTACATGCCACCGGGTCAGGCTCGTCGGGACAAGGCGGATATAGGCCATCAGCGCGACCGTCAAAAGAAGGAGCAAGGCGAGAAGGCGCATGAATCAACAATCCGTGTGTCAGGTGGGTTCAACGTATCGTTGATCTATGCATTCTGCACGGCCGCTGCCAGCCCAATCGGCGCAATTCATTCGATGGAAACCGGACAAAAACAGACTGGGCATTGGCCCATGGGCAGGCTATCGAAAACAAAACAAATAGGATCAGATCATGCGCAGCCACGTTTTCACCACCATCTTCGCCCTGACACTGGCCACCGGTTGCGCCGCCGTGATCGGGGATCGGGTGACGGTCACGGGCACAGGGCCGGACGAATTGCTGAAGCTGCGGTCTGGCCCCGGGCTTGGGTTCAACATCATCATGGGGCTGCCGGACGGGACCGTGCTACACCGACGCACATGTGTCACCGAAGTCGGGCAACTCTGGTGCGAAGTCTCACTGGCCGACACCCCCCGGGTGACAGGCTACGTCTCAGCGGATTATCTGACAGAGCGGTAGTGTTGACCGTCCGACAGCTCTGGCCGCTGAGTGATCATGCCGTCTTGAAAGCAAAGTGACACAGAAATGTCCGCAGAGCGGCCGGGGTAACCAACGCTGCGACAAACACGGATGCTAGCGTCGTAGAATAAGTTAGGTTTTGCAAGGCAGCTCTCGCTCCGCCCTGTCAACGATATTCTAGACTATTCCGCTGGAGGTTTAGCGGTCTCCCACCAGTACTTTCGGACGCCCAGGAGCGAGAACGCCGCTTCCAAACGCCGCCAAAACCCAATTGCTTCGAGCAATGGGTTTACGTGATCTGTAAGTAAGCAGTAGTGGCTGTCTGAACCGGGATTGTGATGGAAGGTGTGATGGTGGGTCGATTGAAACAAGCCGATCCGTTGCAAGGCTCTTACGATCGCCATATTTTCTTCCGGCCGTGTATGAGACCAGCGATGGATCACGTTTGTTAAAAAACCAAAAATACAGGCAAGGAAAATTGTCAGTGTCATTGCTCCGATAGCCCAGAAGAAAAGGCCAACAATTATGACTGCTGTCCATATGTAAAGGTGTGTGACAACGTTCGATAGCTCAAATGAAAACATGTCTTCGTCATGGTGAAGATGGCTTGGTTCGATGTAATGCGGACCTATGATTGGCCATTCTGGGTGACCGTAATTGTCAACGAGCCAGTGAAAACAACCTGTTGCAAAATCTGCAAGCCAGAGCCCCACGACGATTGATAGGCAGACCCAAATAATTTCTCCAAGAAGTTCCACTCAAACGCCTCTTTATTCGCTGGCCAACGCGCAACCCGTTGATAATTAGCTGTCCAGATACGGAAGCGAAAGAACGCAATATGTCGCATGAGTAAGAAGCCTTGCGCCAGCAAGCCGGTCCAGAATAAATAAATACAAAATGTTATTCCCAACATCGGCAATTGACACGGTCATTGCAAAAAAATTTCGTCCCGCATCACCGACATCGCAACAGGATGATTGCAGTAGCATCTGGTTTGGGCGACAGGGCCTTCCAGCACTACCGATAAGGCACACCCGGCAGAATCGATAGCATCTCGAACATCAGGTTTGCGCCTGTCAGGGCCGTGTTCCCCGATGGATCATAAGGCGGCGATACCTCAACCAGATCGCAGCCCACAATATTCAGGCCCCGCAAGCCGCGGATCAACTCCATCGCCTGCGGCGTGGTCAGCCCGCCGATCTCCGGCGTGCCCGTGCCGGGGGCATAGGCCGGGTCAAGGCTGTCGATGTCATAGGTGATGTAGCAGGGCTGATCGCCGACCTTGGCCTTGATATCAGCGGCCAAAGGCGTCAACGACTTATGCCACAAATCGGGCGCCAGATATTGGTTGAACCCCCAATCTGCGGCCTCGGTAAAATCATCCGCCGTGTAGCCGGTCCCACGCAACCCAATCTGGAACACCTTATCGGCAGTGATGATCCCCTCTTCATAGGCGCGGCGAAACACTGTGCCATGGGTTTCCCGCTCGCCAAACATCTCATCATTCACATCCGCATGGGCATCCACATGCACCAGCGCAACAGGACCATGTTTCGCCGCCACCGCGCGCAACACCGGCAAGGTCAGCGTATGATCCCCACCCAGTGTCATCGGCACAAAATCATGCTTCAAATGCGACGCGTAAGCATCTGTAATAATGCGAATACTGTCGCTTAGTGAAAACGTATTGATCGGGACATCGCCCAGATCCGCACATTGCAACGCATCAAATGGGGCGGCGCCGGTTTGGATGTTGTAAGGCCGGATCATCGCCGATTGTTCGCGCAGCTGTTTCGGACCCATCCGTGTACCAGAACGCCAGGAGGTCCCGATATCCATCGGAATGCCGATAAAGCCGACATCCAGCCCCTCAGGCGAGCCCGCTTCGGGCAGCCGCATAAATGTCTGCGGCCCGGAAAACCGCGCCAGATCATTTCCTGAAATTGGTTGGTTCGGCATCACTTGCCCCTTTTGTTCCACAGCGCGAGACAACAAAGTTCCATCGCCACATGCGCACCGGCAATCGCCGTTGCACCGGTCGTGTCATAGGGCGGCGATACCTCCACCACATCTCCGCCAACCATATTGATTCCCGCCAGATCACGCAGCATTGCGGCGGCCTGCCAGCTTGCCAGACCACCCCAAACAGGCGTGCCGGTCCCGGGGGCAAAGGCCGGGTCCAGCGCATCAATATCAAAAGTCACGTAAGTCGGGTGCGCGCCAACCCGGTCCTTGATCTGTTCGGCCACCCAAACAGCCCCTTTTTCATGGCAGGTCCGGGCGTCAATGTAAGGCATGCCCAGATAATCCTCACATTCAGTACGAATACCGATCTGGATCGACCGGGTGACATCGACGATGCCCAACTTGACGGCCTTGTACATCATCGTGCCGTGATCGATGCGGTCCATATCCTGATCCGGCCACAGGTCCGAATGGGCATCGAACTGCACAACAGAAAGCGGCCCGTATTTCTCCGCATAAGCGCGCAAGATGGGCAAGGTGATAAAATGATCTCCGCCAAGGGTGATTGTCCCGCAACCCTGCGCCAGGACCCCCGCAATATGCGCCTGCAACAACCCCGGCACGGCAGCCACATTGGCATAGTCAAACGGCATATCGCCATAATCGGCGATGGCAAATTCGCCCAGCGGATCAAACCCATCCCAGCCATAAGGCGGGTCAAAGGTCTGCAATGTTGACGCTTCGCGGATCGCACGGGGTCCAAACCGGGTGCCGGGCCTATGGGTCACCGCCTGATCAAACGGTACGCCCGTGACCGCCAGGTCAAACCCCGCCAGATCCTTGGTATAGATCCGGCGCATAAACGATGTCGCCCCGCCAAAGGCGTTCTCATAGGATAGGCCACGCCGATCCTGCCTGGTGAACGCGGTATCAACAACCTCGCGCGCCTTGTCCAAAGTCATGCCGATCCCCTCTGTTCAGTTTAATGGCAAAGCCCGTTCAACCAAACGGGCAAAGAAAGACGCGCCCGCTGGGGCCGCCTCATCATCAAAGTCGAAACCGGGGTGATGCAAACCTGCGGTGTTGCCATTGCCCACAAA
Source organism: uncultured Paracoccaceae bacterium (assembly GCA_947500055.1). Classification (GTDB taxonomy): domain Bacteria; phylum Pseudomonadota; class Alphaproteobacteria; order Rhodobacterales; family Rhodobacteraceae; genus Yoonia. The sequence continues at coordinate 139,167 of CANMQO010000007.1, read as the reverse complement.
CAGATAAGACCCGGGACGTTTTTCCAGCATATAAGCGAAATCTTCGGCGCCCATCTCGCGCCCTGCATCGTCGGTCACATCGGCGGAAATCTCGCGTGCCACATCAGCGGCAAAGGCCGTGCGATCAGGATCATTGATCGTCGCAGGATAGCCTACTTCGTAACGCAGTTCCGCCTCCACACCATAAGCAGCCGCATGGCCCTCCACGATCTGTTCCAAGCGGGCCATCACCATGCCCTGCACCTCGCGCTTGAACGTGCGGACCGTGCCATTCACATATGCGGTGTCCGGGACGATATTGTCAGCCGTGCCGGTATGGATCTGGGTCACGGAGACAACCAGATCATCCTGCGCATAGTGGTTACGGCTCACGATGGTCTGGATCGCATTGACCATGCCGACGGCGGCGACAATCGGATCTGCGGTTTCATGCGGCATCGCGCCATGGCCACCACGGCCCGTGATATCAATATGAAATGTATCCACCGCCGCCATGATCGGGCCGGGGGTGGTGTAAAACGATCCCACCGGTACGCCAGGCGCGTTATGCAGCGCGTAAACCTCGGCAATCTCGAACCGGTCCAGCACACCTTCCTTCACCATCACCTCGGCCCCACCGCCACCTTCTTCGGCGGGCTGAAAAATCAATGCAACGCGGCCCGCAAAATTGCGGGTCTCGGCCAGGTATTTGGCCGCCCCGAGCAACATCGTCGTATGACCATCATGCCCGCAAGCATGCATCCGGCCCGGAATGGTCGACGCATGTGGGGCACCCGTTTGTTCCACAATCGGCAGTGCATCCATATCGGCGCGCAAACCAATAGTCGGGCCAGCCCCCCTGCCCTCAATGATGGCGATGACACCCGTGGTCGCGATCCCCTCGTGGATTTCATCAACGCCAAAGCCGCGCAATTGTTCAGCCACAAAAGCGGCGGTCTGATGACATTCAAATTGCAACTCGGGATGGGCATGCAGATGGCGACGCCAGGCTGTCATCTCTTCGGCAAAATCTGCAATACGGTTGATGACGGGCATCGGGGGACTCCTTGGGCAAATGGCAACATCGCCACTTGACCGCAACACGCGAAATTACGCAATGGGGCAGACAGCCCCGACAGGCACAATCCCCACCCTTGGCGCGGTTCGTCCGTTTCGCTAGCGTGCGCCCAACCAAAGCGAGGCCCCATGACAAACGATCCCCTGATCCACGACCCCAATGGCGGCATGCCGCGCCTGCTGGAAATCATGCGGCGGCTGCGTGACCCTGAAACCGGCTGCCCGTGGGATATCGAGCAGGATTTCAATTCAATCGCGCCCTATACGATCGAGGAGGCTTACGAGGTCGCCGACGCCATCGCCCGCAGCGACTGGGGCGAATTGGAAGGGGAGTTGGGCGATCTCTTGCTGCAAACGGTCTATCACACCCAGATGGGATCAGAGGCCGGGCACTTCACCTTCGACAGCGTGGTCAAGGCCATCGCCGACAAGATGGTGGCCCGTCACCCGCATGTGTTTGGTGACGAATCGCGCGATAAGTCCGCCGAGCAGCAGACCGCCGACTGGGAAAAGATCAAAGCTGCCGAACGGGCGGGCAAGGCACAGACAAGGACGCTGGAAGGAGTGGCTGCCGGGCTTCCTGCCCTAACAAGGGCCGTCAAATTGCAAAAACGGGCCGCACGGGTCGGGTTCGACTGGCCCGACACCAGCAATGTGATCGACAAGATCGTCGAAGAAGCGGGCGAACTGGTCGAAGCGCGCGACACCATGACAAAAACCGAGGTCGAGGAAGAATTTGGCGACTTGCTGTTTGTCGTGGCCAATCTTGCACGTCACCTGAACATCGACCCAGAGGCCGCCCTGCGCAGCACAAACGCAAAATTCACCAGACGGTTCAACGCAGTAGAGGACGCATTGGCAACCACCGGCAAAACACCTGCTGAAAGCAATCTTGCCGAAATGGATCGGCTTTGGGACGCCGTCAAGGCGGGCGAAAAAGCGGGCAAATAATCTCTGACTAAAAAATTCAGGTATTGACCCTACCAATTTAGTCAGGTTTACAAAGCGCAATTCAAAAACGGAGCTAACCCATGAATTTGCGCACCACTCTTCTGGCCACTACTTGCGTCGCCATCGCCGCCCCTGCCCTCGCAGATGTCAACATCTACACCACTCGCCAGCCCGAGCTGATCCAGCCGGTCATGGACGCATTCACAGCCGAAACCGGCATTGCCGTGAACCTCGCCTTTGTCGATGATGGTCTGGTCGAACGGTTGCGAGCCGAAGGCGAACGGTCGCCTGCTGATCTTGTGATGACGGTTGATATCGCCAACCTCAAACAGATTGTGGATGCAGATGTAATCCAGCCTGTGGAAAGCGAAACGCTGACAAATGCCATCCCCGCCGCCCTGCGCAGTGATGAAAACCTCTGGTTCGGGCTGACCACACGCGCGCGGATTATCTATGCGTCAAGGGACCGGGTCGCCGAAGGTGAGGTAACGACCTACGAAGACCTCGCATCCGACAAATGGGAAGGTCGGATCTGCACCCGCTCCGGGCTGCATAACTACAACCTCGCCCTGATGTCCGCCGTGATCAGTCATGTAGGCGAAGATGCGGCCAAGGAATGGGCGGCAGGTGTGCACAGCAATCTTGCACGCAAACCCGAAGGCAACGACCGCGCGCAGGTCAAGGCGATCTGGGCGGGCGAATGCGATATCAGCCTCGGCAACACCTACTACATGGGTAAAATGCTGCAGGATGAAGAACAGACCGAATGGGCCAATTCCGTGCGGATCGTCTTTCCGACCTTCGCGGACGGCGGCACACATGTGAACGTCTCAGGCGTGGCGATGACAAAAGCCGCACCCAATCGCGACGAAGCGCTGCAACTGATGGAGTTCCTCGTCTCGCCCGCAGCGCAAAGCATCTATGCTGAACTGAACTATGAATACCCCGTGCTCGAAGGTGCGGCAGTATCCGATCTTGTCGCGGAATGGGGCAGCTTCACCGCAGATGACACCGGACTCAGCGAGTTGGCGGGCAACCGGCCAGCCGCGCTTCGGATCATGGAAGAAGTCAATTTCGACGGATAAGAAACCCCGCGCGGCAGTGGATTGTCTCTACTGCCGCGCATCAAAAAGCAAAATTTGATCTTTGTCGGATTTTGCGAAACAATCCCCCTACCACAATTATGGGGGAAATCATGTCAACATTTCTTAAATCTATACTTACAACCTCGCTCATTCTGGGGGTCTGGACGCCCTCGGCAACGCTGGCGCAAGACGCCTGCGAGAACATCACACCGATCATGGCGCCGACCGAACCGACCGATCCGCAAGATCCTGACGACCCTGATGATCCTGTTGAACCAGAGGGCCCGATGGACCCACCGATTGTCACCAATGCGGGAGAATCCGCAGAGGGTGCCAATAATTGTTTTGTCGGCGGACGGGCTGCGGCCATCCTCAGCAACCAGCCGGACTTGCAAACCCGCCGCAGCGCCCAGAATTATGGCATCTACGCCAGCCAGGCGGGCGGTATTGCTGAAACCGAAGGTTTCTCCGGACCGCTCTGGGTGTCCCTCTCCGCCCGGAAATCTGAACTTGACGGGGCAGAGTTGAACCAGGGCATTGCCACGGTTGGTGGTGATCTGTTTTTTACAGATAACAGCATTTTCGGGGTCATGCTGCAAAGCGACTTTGCCTATCAGGATGGCCCAAGCGACACCAGCTTCGACGCCACCGGCGTGATGGCCGGGGTTTACGCGATCTATATCAGTGGTGACCTGGCCTTCGACGCCCGGCTGCTGGGCGGGCGCTCGTCAACTGATGTCAGTGGCAGCGGCGATAGGGTCGATGGGGTCGATAGCACACGCTGGCTTGCTGCGGCGCAGGTATCCAGCCAAACCCAACTCGACAACGGGCACCTGCTGGTGCCGCATGCCTCTGTCGGCTGGTTCGAAGACAAGATGGACGCCTATACGCTGAACGCGGTTCCGGTCGAAGAAAAGACCATCCGCTACGGACAGGCCGATCTGGGCGGAACATGGTTGATCCCGATCACCATGGGCAGTTCCGACGGGAACATCATCCTTGGGGCCAGCGGTATCATCGGCTTTGGCGAATCCGCTGGCGAAGAAGTGCCCGATGATCTGCGCGGTCGTGTCGATGTCGGGATCGAGCTGTTCCGGAACGACGCCTGGTCGGTATCCGGTATGATCTTCGGCGACGGGCTCGGTGACGACAATTTCGAAGCCTATGGCGCCGATCTGGGCGTTACGCTCTGGTTTTGACACAGCCGTGTCAGGCTGCGCGACCCTGCGGCCTGACACCACCCCCAAAAGCGACCTTTTCAAAAATTCCGATATACCGGGAATAGATCGCGTTCGCGGTGCGTACTTCCTCTGAACGGCCCGGCCATGAAGGCACGATGGCCGTCACAACAGAGGAAATAGAAATGGTCACATATTCAAAAAACATTCTTTTCAGCGGTCTGATTATCGGTCTTGGCGCCTGCAGCCATGGCGGCGGTGGCGCTGACAGTGGCGGCGATAACGCCGGAAATGCCGCCGCTGCCACCGGTGAGGTCGTCCGAAGCGCATTCAATTTCGGCACAGAAAGCACCGATCAGGGCGGCAACGGGCTGGCCTTCGCGACCGATGGTGCTGTCCTGACGGATACGAACGGCCAGACAGTGACCGTGCGTATGGTGCGCCACATCACCGATGCAGAAACCGGCGAGGCGCGGCTCGAAATCTCAACCGAAACAATCGCCATAGAAAACATTGACGCTGACACGCTAACCGCAACAATCGGCGGCGAAACCGTCGCTTTTGTCAACGGCGAAGCCGTGCGGCTTGATGGATCAGACATCAGCGTCGACAACTTTCAGGAGGGCGCGTTTTCCACTGTCAGGTCGCTATTCTCTTATCCCGATGCAGGCGAACAGACAGAAGCGGTCTTTGTTGTGGGGCTGGAAACCAATCCCGAAGTGCTGCAGGCCCTAAGCGGCCAGGTGACCTACACCGGAAACATCTCCGGATTTGGGACAGAGAGCATCAACAACGGCGAATCCTTCGTCGAGGAAGTGTCCTTCGACGGCAATATCGCACTCGTCGCGGATTTCGGCACGGAACAGATTTCCGGGACAACCAGCATCACTGTCGACGATTCCGGGAATACATTCGACTTCAATATTGCGGATGCAGATATCATTGGAAACGGTTTTGGCACCGAACTTGAACTTGTCTCTTGCACCGACGGGCTGACCTGTAGCTCCAATTCCGACATTGGCGGCGTCTTCCATGGTCCAAATGGTGAAGAATTGGCGGGCATCACCGGTCTGGATCTGTCAGCAACAGATGCCGATGGCAATACGACCGACTATATCGGTTCCGGTGGATTTGTCGCTGGCAACGGCGAAACTGACATCGGCGGCGGCGAGAACTAAATGCTGTTCCCATTTGCGTCGGTCTGATGCAGGCTGCGCGCAAATGGGATCGGAGCGGTCATGGATATCACACAAAGCAAAGCAATCATTACCGGCGGCGCCTCTGGCCTTGGCGCCGCCACCGCCAAAGCTCTCATCGACGCAGGCGCATTGGTGACGATCTTCGACCTGAACCCGCAAGGGGCCGCCTATGCCGACCAGATCGGCGCCTTCTTCGCCCAGGTCGATGTCACTGACGAGGACAGCGTGACCAAAGGCCTTGATAACGCAGTTGATGCAATGGGCGGGCTGAACACAGCAATCAACTGCGCTGGTATCGCCACGGCGGAAAAGACGCTGGGGCGCGACGGGCCACATACCCAGGCCAGCTTCAACCGGACAATCAACATCAATCTGAACGGCACCTTCAACGTGGCCCGGCTGGCTGCGGCGCGCATGAAGGATGGCAGCGTGATCATCAACACCGCCTCCGTCGCAGCCTTTGACGGGCAGAAAGGACAAACCGCCTATGCCGCGTCCAAGGCCGGTATCGCGGGTTTGTCACTGCCCATGGCACGCGATCTGGCGCGCAACGGTATCCGGGTCATGGCCATCGCCCCGGGTATCTTTCGCACGCCGATGCTGGAAAGTCTGGGGCAAGAGGTCATGGATGGGCTGGCCAAGGATGTCATCCACCCTGCCCGACTGGGCGATCCGTCAGAATTTGCAGCGCTGGCACGCTTTATCGTGGAATGCGATTATCTGAACGGCACAACCATCCGTCTGGACGGCGCGCTCAGGATGCCCTAACCGTCAGACGACACAACACCGACCGAGGCGCGCTGGACAACATTGGCGTCAAGGTTTTGCGACACGCCCTGGCGTTTTTCTTCGATCATGCCCACAAGTTCCTCCGCCGCCATCATGCCCATCTTGCGATGCGGGACATGCACCGTCGTCAATTCCGGGCTGACCACCTGCGCAAGTTCTAGATCATCAAACCCCGTAATGGACACGTCATCAGGCACATGCAGGCCCAACTGCCGCGCACCGCGCAGCGCGCCCACAGCCAGAACATCGTTGCCGCAAAAGACAATGCTCGGCTTTTCTGCTGCACCCATCAGATCAACAAACGCGGCCGCACCTTCTTTTACGCCATAAGGCACCTCAACCGGGATCAACGACGCAGGATCAAGACCATGCGCCGCCATAGCATCCCGGACACCGGCAATCCGCATTCGCGCCCGGTCGTTCTGCCGGCTCGCGCCTGAAATCATCGCGATGCGCCGATGGCCCATCGCAATCACCTTTTCGGCCAATGCACGCATTGCAGCGCGATTGTCGAAGCCGATTGACGGTGCGCGGGCGGTCTCATCATAGGTCCAGGCGACAAGAACCGGAACGCGCTGCCGATCCAGATAATCATAGATTGCCTGCGACCGGTCATGGCCAATCAGCAAAAGCCCGTCAGCCCCCCGGGCCACCAACGTCCTGATCTGCTCTTCCTCGGTTTCGGCTTTGTAGGCCGAGCTTGAGACAAGCAATGTATATCCCCGGTCATGCAACCCTTCCTGAAAGGCCTGCAATCCGCGAGCAAAAATCGCGTTTTCCATGGTTGGAATTATCGCACCAATCGTGAAGGTGCGTTTTGCGGCCATGAACCGGGCGGCAAAATTGGGTGTGTAACCCAGTGCTTTGATCGCCGCATCGACCCGCTCGCGGGTTGGTTCCGTGACCATTTGCGGATCATTGATGCAGCGCGATACCGTCGCCGTTGACACCCTTGCCACACGGGCGACGTCGTCAAGTGTCGGTGGGCTTTGGGTATCTGTCATTTCGAGTTTCCATGTTTCACGGGGCATCCCGCCCCTTAACATATGCGCTTCTACTGTCACCATCCTTAACACAGTTTCCCCAAATGTAAGGGTTTTCATTATTAATGTAAGCGCTTACAGTGACTTTCAGAGCCGATTCGCATCTGGAGGACCCAGCGATGTTTCTCATAGCTTCTGCCGTTATTTTTGCGATCTACTTCGCAAATGTCGTCAGCGGCGCGCTCTGGAACAGCGCCTATTTGGGGGATGTGGGTGAAATGCTGGTTCTATTTGCGGCCACGATCCTTTTCGTTGTTGCGATTCTAAAAAAGGAAGCGGACCGAAAGCAAAAGAACGGACGCTGAACAGATCCACCGGGAGGAATAACAAATGAACAACGAAAAACGCGCACTGGCCTCGGCCGAGCGTCGGAATTTCCTGAAACTGACGGCAACTGGCGGCTTTACGGCTGCGATGGTCGCCGGTGCAGGCGGCATGCTCTGGTCATCTGCCGCTGTCGCCCAGACCGCCAACGAAGAACGTGACCGCGAAAATGCGGCTGATCACGTGATGACCGTCGCCACCGCCTATGTTCTGGGCGCATCGCGCAGCTATCCGATCATGCAATTGGACCTGAAGGAAAACATCCAGAACGCCACCAACGGCAAGGTCTATGTGAAACTGGCCCCCGGCGGGCAGCTTGGTGCCGGCGGCGCACTGGTGCAGGCGGTTCAGGGCGGCACAATTCAAGCGGCACAGCATTCGCTGTCCAACTTTGCGCCCTTTGCGTCCACGGTTGACCTGATCAACATGCCGTATCTGTGCGGTTCCAACCAGCGCTTCACAAACCTCGTGAATTCTGATTTCTGGAATGCCGAGGTGCATCCAAAGGTCGAGGCGAACGGCTTCAAGGCGCTGTTCTACGTCAATATCGACCCCCGCGTGGTTGCCGTGCGCAAGGGCGGTGCTGGCGCTGTCCTGTCACCATCCGACCTGTCAGGCGTGAAATTCCGGGTCCCCGGTTCAAAGATGTTGCAGCAGTATTACCGCATGGTCGGGGCAAACCCGACACCAGTTGCTTGGGGCGAAACACCATCTGCGATCAAACAGGGTGTGGCTGATGCGCTCGACCCATCCGTGGGCGCGCTTTATGTCTTTGGCTTCAAGGATATCCTGTCCCATGTGACCTTTACCCAGGCCGTGCCGGACAGTCAGGTTTACTCCTGTAACCTGGAATGGTTCAACTCCATGCCCGCCGATGTGCAGGAAGGGATCATGTGGGGGTCAGAGATGACCGCGCATCAGAACCTGGCCAAGGTGCCATCCGCCCGCGCCTACGCCATGGCTGAGCTGGCCAAGGCCGGTGTCGAATTCCACAGCCTCAGCGATGATCAGCTGGGCGAATGGAAAGAGGCAGGCGGCTACCAGCGGTCCGAATGGGACGAGTTCAAGACAGAACTTGCCGGTTCCATGGACGCTTTCGCCAAGATGGAAGAAGCGGCTGGCACGCAGGGCAAATACTACGTCCACGACGCGTAAACCAATCCGCCGGACGCCCTATCAGGCGTCCGGCATTCCTCTCAATGCATCATGGGGTTCACTGGCCAGCCTTTGGCCAAACAATCCCCTGCGGCCGTTTCACGGAGCGAAAAGATGGGACTATTGCAAAGGATAGACAGGGACGCAGAGCGCTGGCTGCTTCTGGTCTTCTACGTCATGCTGGTGATCACCATGGCGATCGAGGTGCTGCGGCGCGAGATTTTCTCTTACTCGTCTATTTGGGGTGAAGAGATCGTGCGCTATTCCTTCATCTACCTTGCATGGGTTGGGGCTGCTGCTGCCGTCAAAGAACGGGCGCATATCCGCATTGACGTGCTGATGCATTACATGGGGCCGCGCCCAAAGGCCGTACTCTATATCTTTGGCGATCTGGTGATGTTCGGCGTCGCGATCATCGCGCTCTACTGGTCCATTGAAACGGTGCATGTCTCGGCCAAGTTCGGGTCGGTCACTGACGGGCTGCGGGTGTCCAAGGTCTGGTTCCTGATGGCCGTTCCACTTGGCTTTGCGCTGATGATCCTGCGACTGGTGCAATCATTCATCCGTGACGTGAAATCGCTTCGGGACGGCACACCCGTCTACGAAGGCGATAAACTGTTCGACTAGGGGCGGGACCGATATGCTTTGGAATACGCTTAATCAAACGGTCGAACTGGGGTGGGACTTTTACGTTCCTGTGATCCTCTTCGTCCTTCTAATCGCATTGGCCGTGCCTGTCTGGGCCGCCATCGGCACATCAGCCATCCTGATGCTTGTCATGTCGGGGGATCTACCGCTCAGCCTTGTTGGCGAACGGCTTTTCACCGGGATTGACGCCTTTGCACTAACGGCTGTGCCGCTCTTTATTCTGACCGGTGACGTGCTTGTCCGAACTGGGTTATCGCGAAAATTTCTGGATGTGGCCGAGGCGCTGACATGTTTTGCCAAGGGCGGGTTTGGGTCCGCCACGGTGCTGGTCTGCGGCATGTTCGCGGCCATCTCAGGCTCTGACGCGGCGGGTGCTGCGGCGGTGGGGCGCATGACAATCGCTCGGCTGGTCGAAAGCGGCTACCCCCGCCCTTATGCCTGCGCACTGGTGGCTGCAGGTGCCTGTACCGGCATCCTGATCCCGCCCTCAATTGCCTATATCATCATTGGCCTCGTGCTGGGCATATCCGCCTCCACCCTGTTTCTGGCGGCATTGATCCCCGGTCTGGCGATCCTGTTTTCGATCCTGATCACCAATCTGATCGTCAACCGCATCTACAACTACGAAGACGGCGGGATGATGTCAGCGGGCGAATGGTTCGGCAATCTGGGCCGCTCGCTGAAATCCGGCTGGTACGCATTTATCGTGCCGGGCATCATTTTCTACGGCATCTTCTCCGGACGTCTGACCCCGACAGAGGCGGGCGCCACCGCCGTTGTCGTGACCATCATAATGGGGTTCATCCTGCGCACGCTATCGCTGGCCGACTTTCCGGCCATGCTGGTCAGTTCAGCCAAGGTGAATGGTGTTATCCTGCCCATCATCGCCTTTTCCGTGCCGCTGGCCGAAGCCCTGGCAATCATGGGTGTGCCACAAGGGTTTGTGACCTCGATCACCAGCCTGACGGATGAACCCTGGATCCTGATCCTGTTGATGATCGGCATCCTGATCGCGGCTGGCTGCGTGATGGAAACCACGCCCAATATCGTGATCCTCGCCCCGATCCTGAAACCACTGGCCGACAATATCGGCATGAACGAAATCCAGTTCTGCATCATGATGATCACCGCCCTTGGGGTTGGCTTCATCACACCGCCACTGGGGTTGAACCTGTTCGTTGTGTCTGGGATCACCGGCGAAAGCATTCTGAAAATCGCGGCCCGCGCCGTTCCATTCGTCCTGTGCATGTTCGTTGTGGTGTTGCTGATCGCCTATGTGCCAGCCATCTCAACAACGCTGCTGCCAGATATCTACAAGTAGGAAGTTCAAAAATGACGCGTGAATACCTGAAAAAAGCGACGCTGACGGCAAAGTCGGACGCCTCCAAAACGCATGAAATCGTGCAAGGCATCCTTTCGGATATTGAAACCGGCGGCGATGCAAAGGCCTTGGAATACGCCGCGAAGTTCGATCAATATGACGGTAACGTCATCATGACCCAGGACGAAATCAAAGCCGCCTGCGATCTGGTCCCTGAAAAGCTGAAGGCTGATATCCGCTTCGCCCATGATAACGTGCGGCGCTTTGCCGAAACCCAGAAATCCACCCTGACAGATGTGGAGATGGAGATTGAACCCGGTTTCATCGCAGGCCAAAAGGCAATCCCTGTGGATGCGGCCGGCTGCTATGTCCCCGGCGGGCGCTACAGCCATATCGCCTCTGCCATCATGACGGTGACAACGGCCAAGGTGGCAGGTTGCCGCCACATCACCGCCTGTTCACCCCCTCGCCCCGACGTCGGCGTGGCCCCGGCCATTGTCTATGCCGCCCATATCTGCGGCGCGGACAAAATCATGGCGATGGGTGGCGTCCAAGGCGTCGCCGCGATGACATTCGGCCTGTTCGGGCTGCCCAAGGCCAATATCCTTGTCGGCCCCGGCAACCAGTTTGTGGCCGAAGCCAAGCGCATCCTCTTTGGTCGCGTGGGCATCGACATGATTGCAGGCCCCACCGACAGCCTGATCCTTGCAGATAAGGACGCCGATGCGCATGTCGTGGCGACGGACTTGGTCAGCCAAGCCGAACATGGCTACAACTCCCCCGTCTGGCTGGTCACAGATGACCGGGCCTTGGCCGAAAAGGTCATGACCATGGTGCCCGACCTGATCGCCGATCTGCCGGAACTGAACCGCGAAAACGCCGCCGCCGCGTGGCGCGACTATGCAGAGGTGATCATCTGTAAAGATCGCGAGGATATGGCCGCCTGTTCCGACGCATACGCGCCCGAACACCTGACGGTGCAAGCGGCAGACCTTGATTGGTGGCTGAACCGTCTGACGTGCTATGGCTCACTTTTCCTGGGCGAAGAAACCACTGTATCCTATGGCGACAAGGCGACCGGCACCAACCACGTGCTGCCAACCTCGGGTGCGGCCAGCTACACCGGCGGCCTTTCGGTGCATAAATACATGAAGATCGTCACATGGCAGCGCACGACCCGCGATGCGTCCAAACGCGTGGCCGAGGCCACCGCGCGCATTTCGCGGCTGGAAGGGATGGAAGGGCATGCGCGCGCCGCTGATGTGCGGCTTGCCAAATACTTCCCCGGCGAAAATTTCGATCTGTCTGCGGAAGGCTGATGTCAGTCCCGCGCGCCCTTTTTGACCTGACGGGCAAGGTGGCCTGCGTCACTGGCGCAAGCTCCGGTCTTGGGCGGCGTGCCGCTGTGGCCCTAGCTGCGGCCGGCGCGCAGGTGGTGGGGGTCGCGCGGCGGGCGGATGCCTTGCAGCAGATGCGCGATGAAATCGGCGGTCAGGCCGCCGCCGTCGCCGCTGATATCACAGACCGGTCCGGCATCAACCAACTGGCCGCTGATATCGCCTCACCCTTTGGCGCGCCCGATATCATCATCCATGCGGCGGGGCTGAACACGCGTGAAGTGGCGGATGATGTCACCGATGCGGGCTGGGATCAGACATTGGCCATCAACCTCACCGCGCCCTTCTTTCTCAGCCAGGCGCTGGTGCCCGCGATGAAGGCAAAAGGTTGGGGGCGGATCGTCAATTTCGCCTCGCTGCAAACAACCCGCGCCTTTCCGGGCGGCATCGCCTATGGGGCAACCAAAGGCGGTATCGGGCAAATGACCCGCGCGATGGCAGAGGCATGGTCACCCCACGGGATCAACGCCAACGCCATCGGGCCGGGCTTCTTTCCCACCGAATTGACTGCGGCAGTTTTCGACGATCCGGACCGGACGGCACGTAATGCCACACAGACTTGCATCGGACGCAATGGGCAGTTGGATGACATTGACGGACCATTGTTGTTTCTTTGCAGCGACGCGTCAGCCTATGTCACTGGACAGATACTGATGGTGGATGGGGGGTTCACAGCGAAATGAAAGCACTGGTTTATGACGCGGTGGAAAATCTGGGTTTCCGGGACATGCCAGATGCGCAGCCGGGCATCGGGGAACACCTGATCAAGATTGCAGCCTCGGGGATTTGCGGCTCTGACATGCATGCCTATCTGGGGCATGATGCGCGGCGCCCTGCCCCGCTTATTCTGGGGCATGAGGCAGCGGGCACAATCATCGGCGGGGCACAGGACGGGCGGCGGGTCACGATCAACCCGCTTGTGTCCTGTGGCACCTGCACTGCCTGTGCAACCGGGCGGGAAAATCTCTGCGGTGACCGACAGATCATTTCGATGCCGCCGCGACAGGGGGCGTTCGCGCAATTCGTGGCCATGCCGGACAGCAATCTGGTGACGGTGCCCGATGACGTTCCGTTTGAAAAAGCAGCCCTCGCCGAACCGCTCGCAGTCAGTTGGCATGCCGCAAGACTGGCACTGGCCGCATTGCATCCGTGCATGGCAAGCGACGCACTGGTGATCGGTGGCGGGGCAATCGGATTGGCAGCGGCCCTTGCCCTTAGGGCGATGGGAATGGACAATGTCACCATTGTCGAACCCAATGACACAAGACGCGCTTTCCTGCAGGACCGCTGCGGACAAACAGCCGTGGCAGAAACGCAGGATAACTCCTCACTGATCATCGACGCCGTTGGTTATGCAGCAACGCGCAAACTGGCCTCAGAACGGGTCAGCCCCGGCGGGGTGATCGCCCATGTGGGGCTGGGCGAAGATACAGGCGGGCTGGATGTGCGGCGGATGACCTTGCAGGAAATCACCTTTATCGGCACCTATACCTATACGATGCAGGATTTCCGGGATACCGCTGCGGCGATCTTTGACGGCAGGCTGAGGTCACTTGACTGGACAGAACAGCGGCCGCTTTCCGACGGGGCAAGCGCCTTTGCCGACCTGCGGGCGGGCAAGGTTGCAGCACCCAAAATCATCCTGAACCCCTGGGGCTAGGCCACAAATCAGACGGAGAATGACAATGTATCGTAAAATTCTGGTGCCCATGGCGCTTGACCACGGGCTGTCACCACAAACGCTGGAAATTGCCGACGCGCTGGGCAGCGACGATTGCGAAATCATCGCCCTGCATGTCTATGAAGCGGCGCAAAGCTCTGTGCGGGCCTATCTGGATGACGAAGTCATAAAGGAAGGGTTCAACCGCGCGAAAACCAGCCTTGAGAACAAGGTCAAAGACCTGCCTGGCATCACCCCCAAGATCGTGACAGGCCATACCGCACGCACGATCATTGATTATGCAGGCGAACATGCAATTGATTGCGTCGTTATCGGCTCGCATAAACCGGGGCTCAGCGACTATCTGCTTGGCTCAACGGCAGCGCGGGTCGTGCGCCACGCGCCTTGTGCTGTGCATATGCACCGCAGTTCCTGAACAACATTCCTCCCAAAAGCGCCACAGCGCGCTGCATATGAAAGGCAAACCCTGATGAACATCGACAAGAAGATCGCGGATGATCTTGTCGCCAACGATATCTCCTTTGTGACCACCGTTCCCTGCAAACAGCTGGCCGGTGTGATCGAAGAGGTCGAAAAACGCGACGATATATTCCACATCCCTTCCAACAAGGAAGACGAAGGCATGGGGCTCTGCGCAGGCGCGCATATGGCAGGCAAACGGCCAGCCATCATCATGCAGAACACCGCAATCGGGGTGACAATCAACACGCTGGCCACGCTGATCCAATACTACCGGATGCCACTGCCTATGCTGATCAGCTACCGGGGCGAATTGCGCGAACCGGTCGCCTGTCAGGTGGAAATGGCGGTGCATACCAAGGCGCTGCTGGCCCAGCTGAACATCCCCACCTACCACTTCCACTGGCAAAAGGATGTCGAGGAATTCGACAACATCCTCAAATACACCTTCATGTGCAACAAGCCGGTCGCGATCCTGACCGACGCCAACTTCTGGGGAGGCTATGGCGACCAATGATCCGTTCTGAAATTCTCAAGGAAATCGCCCCCATCATCCGCGACCATCTGGTTGTCTGCAACATCGGCCTGCCCAGTCAGGAACTGCATATGATCGACGACCAGCCGACCAATTTCTACATGTTGGGAACGATGGGGCTGTCATCCTCCATCGGGTTCGGGCTCGCGCTGGCGCAGGACAAGCCCGTGATCTCCATTGACGGGGATGGGTCGGTGCTGACCAATCTGGGCACCTTGCCCACCATCGCCAACAACGCGACCGGCAACTACACGCTGCTGATCATCGATAACGGGTCCTACGGCTCCACCGGTGATCAGCCGACCTATGCCGGGCAGAAAACCTCGCTGACGGCTGTGGCGCGCGCCTGCGGCTGCGACAATGTGATCGAGGTGCAGGACAAAGACCTTGGTCCCGTCCTGCAAAGCGCCATCGACAGCGACGAGATGACGATCATCGTATGCAAATGTGACAGTGGGAATATCAAACTACCAGTGATCACAATGGATCCGGTGGTGATCAAGGACCGGTTCATGAAAGCTGTCGCCAGCTGATGTCAGCACCTGCCATCCATAGCGCAGATGACGCGCGCCGATTGGCAAAACGACGTCTGCCATGGATGGTGTTTGACTATATCGACGGTGCCGCCGGTGCCGAAACAGGGGCGGCGCGCAATCGGGCCGCCCTTGATACGCTGACCCTGCAACCGCGAATCCTGCGCGACGTCAGCAAACGCAACCTTTCAACGCAGATCTTTGGACAAACCACCAACCAGCCTTTCGGCATTGCACCGATGGGGATGTGCAACCTTGCTGCACCGGGCGCCGACCTGATGCTGGCGCGGCTCGCCGCACGCCACAAAGTGCCACATGGGGTTTCCACCGTGGCCTCAACCCCGATGGAAAAGATCATTGAGATTGCCCAGGGGCATGCCTGGTTCCAGCTTTATTTCAGCGGCGACGGTTCGGGCACGTTCAAACTGGTCGAGCGGGCCAGGACGGCGGGTTACAACACGCTCGTATTGACAGTGGACGTCCCCGAGGTGGGGCGCAGGCCGCGCGAACTGCGCCACGGCTTCAAGATGCCTTTCAAGATCGGGCCACGGCAATTCATCGACTTCGCCCTGCATCCGCGCTGGTCACTGTCATCGCTGGTCGCAGGCAAACCGCAAATGGCGAATTTCGACATGGATGGGTTCGATTTTGACCGCACCGAAAGCCGGGCGCGGGCCAACTGGGATACGCTTGCACAATTGCGCGACCTTTGGCCGGGCAATTTGATCGTCAAAGGGGTGCTGGATGTGGCGGACGCGATCCAATTGAAAAAAGCCGGGGTCGACGCGATCCAGGTGTCCAGCCACGGGGCGCGGCAACTGGAAAGCGCACCCTGCCCGATCAATCAACTCCCCAAGATCCGCAGGGCCTTGGGCAATGACTACCCGCTCTTTTACGACAGTGGGCTGCGCTCGGGCGAGGATGCGTTCAAGGCGCTGGGCCAAGGTGCCAATTTCGCCTTTTTCGGGCGCATCCTGCAATTTGCCATCGCAGCGGGGGGCGAGGCCGGGTTGAACCAGCTTTGGGATATCCTGACCGAGGATTTCAGCAACGCCATGGCGCAAACGGGCAAAACCACAATCAATGATGTCACAGATTGGCCAAAGGCTGGATAGACAGGGCATTGCGTGACATAACTGCGCCCAGCGAACCAATAGGTCAGACCATGCACCCTTTCCACCTCGCCTTTCCCGTCAGCGATCTCGAAGCGACACGGGCTTTCTATATCGACAAACTCGGATGTGAACCGGGGCGGGAATCCGCAGGCAAATGGCTCGATTTCAGCCTTTTCGGGCATCAGATGTCAGCGCATCTTCATAAGGGAAATGATGCGCACAGCAAAGCCTCCGGTGCGGTCGATGGCGATGTTGTGCCAATCCCGCATTTCGGCGTGGTGCTCGACACCGGCACATTCGACGCACTCGCCGCACGGCTAGCGGCTGACGAAGCCACCGACTGGATCATGCGTCCCAAACACCGCATGCGGGGCGAACCGGGCGAACAGGCTACCATGTTCCTGCGCGACCCGTCTGGCAATGCAATCGAATTCAAGGCCTTCGCCGACCGCGCTGCCCTTTTTCAAAGCTAAACGGTAAAAGGGCGCAAACTCTCCACCTCGTCCCGATAAGGCGCGGCACCTTCCGGCAGTTCCGGCACGATCACCGCCTTTTCGTTGCGCAGCTGCTTGAACAGAACCGGGACCAAACGGCGATAGGCCGACATAATGGAAGGCTCCGGCGCGGGCAGATCATGCCGGATCAGCGCGTGTAGCTGCGGCAGCCTGTAATATGGCACCATGGTAAACATGTGATGCTCGACATGGTAATTCATGTTCAGATAGATAAAGCGGCTCAGCGGGTTCATCAGCACCGTGCGGGTGTTCAGACGATGGTCGGATACATTCTCGGCAAGGCCCAGATGTTGCAAAAGACCAGTCATCACATGATGCCAGGCCCCGTAAAGCCGGGGCAGTCCAATCAGCATCAATGGCAGGATCGACCCCAGCCAAAACGCGCAAGCGATCGTCGCGGCATAAATGGCAATCCAGATACGCGCGATCAGATAAACCTTGGCGCGATCAGCATCGCGGACATAGGTGGCTTCGTCCGCGCTCAGCCGACCGCTTGCATGCAGGAATATTCGCCCGACTGAGCTGATAACCTCGTTCAACCCAATGAATTTCAAGGCAATATTCACCAGATCAGGCGGTCGCATCGCAACAATTTCAGGGTCGCGGCCCACCACGATGGAGTCGGTATGATGGCGGACATGGCTGGCCCGCCAAACCACCGGATTGCGCATGATCATGAAACTGGCAATGTGATAGACAACATTGTTCATCCAGGGCGTCTTGAACGCGGTCATATGGCCACATTCATGCCAGCGCGCGTCGGAACCCGAGCCATAAAGAACCCCATAAGCCAGCCAGAACGGCAGCGACCACCATGACGGCCAAAGGACAATCGCAATGCCGGCAAAGACCGCCATGAGGCCAAACCAAAGCACCGCATCACGCAAGGCAATCGCGTCCGATTTAACCATCAGGGCGCGTACTTCCTGCGGGTCCACCTTGGGGCGAAACCACGACGGATTGGCCAAACCGCGCTCAACCGCGCTCTGACCCGCTGGTCCTGAAAGTGAATAATCCTTTGGCATGGCAGCAGGTTAGAGCGGGCGCTTCACGCTGTCAAAGTGATGTATGGGCGAACCTTGAAAGACCTGGTGGGTAGACGAATGGTCCTGCGCGCGCGCATTACTAAAGGCTTCGATAAGTTCGTTCAGTCAGTGTTTATGGGTTCCCGGCGGCTAGCATGTTTCTGAAAGAACGTAGTTTGCCGATCAATCGGATCCCGTGTCCCGGTATGGGCTCGAATAATTTGAAGCGTTAGTGCCCAAACAGCATCAAAATCCGGACTCTGGGCAAGCTTTTCTTGAATAAGGTCATAGAACTGTCCAACCGTAACAATCGCTTTGGTATCGCCTTCTGGCATTTCGATGCCGAAGACGTCCTCAAATTCCCTTAGCATCTCAACGTCGTCAAGATCGTCGCTCAGATCAACCGTATTGAACTCTTTAGTCACATCTCTTCCAAAGAAACCAAACACGCTTTCCTCCCTCGCTGTTCCAATGGCAATTGCCTTTGGCAGGTCAGTATTTGACTGCCCGCAGCAGATCAGCCCGCCTTCTCCTCCAACTCCAGCCACTCGTCCTCCGCCGCCGATAGCGCGTCTTGCCGTGCCACCAGCGCATCGGTGGCCTTCTGGAATTTCACCGGTTCCCGCGTGAACAACTCGGGATCAGCCAGCAATCCTTCCAGCTTGGCAATCTCTGCTCCGAGGCGGTCGATCACCCCGGGCAATTCCTCCAGCCGGTGCTTTTCTGTGAAGGACAGGCCGGATGCTGCCTGTTTCTTCGGGGCAGATTTTTCCTTCTTCGGCGCAGATTTCGGCGCGACCGGGGCCTCTACGAAATCGCCGCCCCGCTGCTGGCGATAATCGGTCCAGCCGCCAGCATAGACCACCGCCTGCCCATTGCCTTCCATGGCAATCGTGGTCGTGGCTACGCGATCCAGAAAATCCCGGTCGTGGCTGACCAACAGGACGGTGCCGTCGTAGTCGCCCAGAATATCCTGCAACAGATCCAGCGTTTCGATATCCAGATCATTGGTTGGTTCATCCAGCACCAACAGGTTGCTTTCCCGCGCCATCAGTCGGGCCAGCAGCAACCGGGCCTTTTCACCACCCGACAAGGAGCGAACCGGCGCGCGCGCCTGTGCCTCGTCAAACAGGAAATCCTTCAGATAACCGACAACATGGCGCGGCGCACCGCGCACCATCACCTGATCAGATTTACCTGACACGCCCAGTTCGGGGTCATTGGCAAGGTTTTCCCACAACGACATATCCGGGTTCAGCGCTGCGCGCGTCTGATCAAACACCGCGATATCCAGATTTGTGCCCAGCTTGACGCTGCCCTCATCCAGTTCAATTTTACCCAGCAACATATTGATAAGTGTT
This sequence comes from uncultured Paracoccaceae bacterium, assembly GCA_947500055.1. Classification (GTDB taxonomy): domain Bacteria; phylum Pseudomonadota; class Alphaproteobacteria; order Rhodobacterales; family Rhodobacteraceae; genus Yoonia. Next base: position 119,797 of record CANMQO010000007.1, on the reverse strand, counting down.
GTTTTTCCAACACCGTTTGGCCCTACAAACGCAATCCGGTCACCGCGCTGAACCGTCAGGTCAAAATCCCTGGCGATCTGCTTGCCATCAAAGGATTTCGTCAGGCCAAAGGCCTCCATCACCTTCTTGCCGGATGTAGCGCCGCCTTCAAACGCCATCGCTGCGGTGCCCTGCCGCTTGATCTGGCTGGCACGCTCCGCACGCAATTCCTGCAAGGCGCGGACCCGGCCCTGATTCCGCTTGCGACGGGCGCTGATGCCTTCGACGGCCCAGCGGGCCTCTGCCTTGATCTTGCGGTTCAGCTTGTGACGCTGCTGGTCTTCTTCCTCCCAGATCTTGTCGCGCCATTCCTCGAACCGGTCAAACCCCTGCTCTGCCCGGCGGACCTGGCCCCGGTCAATCCACAGGGTCGCACGGGTCAGGGCCCGCAAAAACGCCCTGTCATGCGAAATCAGGACAAAGGCGGCGCGGGTCTGCTTCAACTCCTGCTCCAGCCAGGCAATCGCCTCGATATCCAGATGGTTGGTCGGCTCGTCCAGCAGCATCAGCTCCGGGGCCTCGGCCATCAGCTTGGCCAGGGCAGCGCGGCGGCGCTCACCGCCAGATGCGGTGGCGACATCGCCTGCGGGGTCAAATTTCAGACCCTCGGCCACCATCTCAACCTTATAGGCTTCTTCTGGGAGCAAACCGCTGGCTGCATAGTCCCCAAGCGTGGCACAACCAGCCATCGACGGGTCCTGCTCCATGTATCCGGCGGTCACACCGGGGGACAGAACACGAGTGCCGCTATCGGCTTCAACAAGCCCGCCCATCACCTTCATCAAGGTCGATTTGCCAGACCCGTTGCGGCCAACCAATGCCACGCGATCCCCCGGCTGCACGACCAATGACAGGTCTTCAAACACGGGGTCGCCGCCAAATGTCAGCGCAATATCGGAAATCTGTAAAAGAGGTGCCTTTGCCATGCCGCCTGCTACGTCAGCAAGGGCGCCTGTGCAAGGGCGCGCAGGGCGCGGGCACGGGAGGCTGGAACCTTGGCCACTTCAAGACAGGTAAAGACATGCATCGTCTTCATGGCGGGATCAATGACCAGCTCATCACCCACCCAGCCACCCATCGCCAGATAGGTGCGCAACAGGGCAGGCAGCGGGGCGCGACCATCCGGCGCACATCCCGCCAAGGGAACGGCGTCACCGCGGGCCAGCGGGCGCAGGCCATCAGGGCCGCGATGCCGCAACAGGCGCGACAGGGCGCGGCCATAGGCGCCGGGATCCGTACCGGCAAAACTGGCACAGCCAAACAGCATCGCCACCCCCAGCGCGTCCACATAGGCCGTCAGCGCACCCCAGACGATCCGCAACACATCAGCATCCAGCACATCGGAAGCCACGCAAAACCGGCCCACCTCAAGCATCGGCACATCGCGGGCAGCCAATTTCGAAAGATCATAATACTGGGCGGCGTACCCGGCCTCCACCGGCCCTTCCAACAGACGCATCGTCGCGACCAGACGGCCGGTCTGATCTTCAACCATCACATGCCTGCAAACCGCGTCAAAACGATCCGCATCCAACCCCGGTATGCCATGGAAACAGAAGTGACGCAGACGCTGGCAGGCCGCAATATCATCAGCGCAGGCGGCAAGGCGCACCCGATATCGACCCTTCTGAAACGGAATTGTCATCACTGCTCACCTTGGCGAAGTCACGCAAGCACCCTACGTTACCCAGCAACCACAGGAAAGGATGTCAAAAGGACATGGACAAAGTAATTAAATCCGACGCCGATTGGCGCGCGCAACTTTCTGATCTGGCCTATAAGGTCACCCGCAAACACGGGACCGAACGCGCCGGAAGCCACGAAGATTTCCCCAAAGAGCCGGGCACCTATATGTGTGTCTGCTGCGGGGCGCCGGTCTTTGATCAGGCGCATAAATTCGACAGCGGTACAGGCTGGCCCAGCTTCTATCGACCCGTCGATCCCGACATGGTCGGCGAAACCACCGACCGCAGCTTCTTCATGAAACGGACAGAGGTGCATTGCGCCCGTTGCGATGCACATCTTGGTCACGTCTTCCCCGACGGACCGCAGCCAACCGGGCTGCGGTATTGTATCAACGGGGTCGCGCTGGAATTCACCCCGGAAGAGGAGTGACACCGCCCTTTTGAAGCACGGGATCAACATCCCGTGCGTTCAGCACCATTTGCGCAATATCACACGCTCACGACGCACGAGCCTTTGGGAACATCGCATAATAGAATACCGGTGCCGCAATAAGCGTCAGGACAGAGGCGAAGGCCAACCCCCCCATGATCGTCACCGCCATGGATTGAAAGAACGCGTCCCAGATCAGCGGGGTCATCCCGAGAATGGTCGTGGCCGCCGCGAGGATGACAGGCCGCAACCTTGAGGATGACGCCAAGACAATCGCATCATCCAGCCGCATTGATCTGTGCTCTGACCGCACGATATCGATTTCCTCGACCAGCACGATGCCATTCTTGATCAACATGCCCGAAAGCGAAAGCAACCCAAGAAGGGCGGTGAACGTGAACGGCAGACCGCTTCCCAGCAACGCGAGGCTCACGCCGTTCACGGACATCGGCACAAGCAGCCAGATGATCAATGGCTGCCGTAGCGCGTTGAAAAGCAAAACTGAAATCAGGACCATGATGATCAGGCTCATCGGCAATTGCCGGGCAAGGCTGGCCTGGGCATCACGCGAGCTTTCGAACTCACCACCCCATTCCATCTTGTAACCGGCCGGTAGCGGCATCGTGTCAATCGCATCCTGCACCTGTGCCTGCACCTGTGCGGCGGTCAGCCCTTTGGTGATGTCGGCCCCCACGGTAATTGTGAAGACACGGTCGCGGCGCATGACAAGCGTGTTCTGGGATTCAAACCGCAAACCGTCCGTGACCTGTTCAAAGGGCACAAAGCTTTGCGCGCTTTCGGAATACACAACGTGGTCGGTCAGCAGCAGGTCTTCTGCGGGATCGGCACGCAGCACGATGGGAATCTGCCGCTCACCTTCGCGGTATACGCCTGCATCAATGCCAACCGTCGCAAACCGCATGACCGTGGTGATATCGTCGCGGGTAATCCCGGCCTCTTGCGCCCGCTCGGTCGCATAAACGGGTCGCAGCACCTGCTCCATCTCGCGCCAGTCAATCCGTGGGGCGTTGATATCGTCGGATGCCGCAACAAGACGTGCCATCGCCTCGTCTGCCAGATCACGCAGAACGCGTGGGTCGGGGCCAGAGAACCGGGCCTGTATCGGGTCGCCCCCACCGGGGCCAAATGCCAGCCGTTTCGCGCGGAATTCCCCTTGCGGCAGGGCACGCGCCGCAAACGCCTCGACCTTGTCGATCAACCCGGCAATCTCGTCAATTGTCTGGGTCCGAACGATAATATGGCCGTAGCTGGGATTGGGGTCCTCGGCCTGATAGGTCAGCATAAAGCGGGCAGCACCCTGACCGACAAATGCCGTGGCTGATACAACATCTTCCTGCGCCTGCAGCCATTCTTCCAGAACATCAATGTCACGCGATGTTTCCTGAATGGATGCACCCTGCGCCAGCTTGTAATGGATAAAGAAAAGCGGCGTGTTGCTGTCAGGAAAGAACTGCTGCTTGATTTGTCCAAACAGCATGAAACAGACGATTGTGATAGCAAGCAAGCCCGCCGCAACCAGCCACCAAAGGCGCAGGCAGGCGCGCAAAACCCGGCCGTAAACGCGGAACAGCAGCCCACCATAGGCGTCGTCCTGCTCCCCCGTGCCTTGCTTGAAAAAGTAATGGCCCAGCAAAGGTGTCACTGTCAGCGCCAGCACCCAGGACAATAATAGGGAAATCCCGATCACGGCAAAAAGCGAAAACAGAAACTCGCCCGTCGCATCGGGGCTCAGACCAATACCCGCAAAGGCCATGATCCCGATCACCGTCGCCCCCAGCAGCGGGATTTGGGTTTTGCTGGCCGCATCTTCTGCCGCATCATGCGCATTTTTGCCGCGCTGCATCGCAATCTGCATACCTTCGGCAACAACAATTGCATTATCGACAAGCATCCCCATGGCAATAATCAATGCACCAAGTGAGATACGTTCCATCTCGATCGAGAAGAACGCCATGAAAAGCAGCGTTCCGGCAACCGTCAGCAAAAGTGTGGCACCCACCACAACAGCCGCACGCCACCCCATGAACAGCGCGAGCACGACCACAACGATGCTCACCGACATCGCAAGGTTGATCAGAAACGCGTTTGAGGCCTCCTCGACAACGATATGCTGCTGATAGATCGGATGCAGTTCAACGCCCACGGGGATTTGCGGGGCCAATTGCGCCAGTTTGGCGTCGGCGCGCTTACCGACATCAACGATGTTCTCGGTTGCCTGCCCGGCAACGCCGATAGTGAATGCATCGACCCCGTTATGCCGGACCAGTAATTCAGGGTTCTGCTCGCGGGCACGATGCACATTCGCGAAATCAAACAGGTTCAGGACTTCACCGCCGACACCCACTGTCAGGCCGGCAATCTCCTGAACGGTATCATCACCTTCCGGCCCCTGAATAAGGGTGCGGCCATCCAGGCTCTGCAATGACCCGCCATCAACCACGGAATCAGCGGTCGACAATGCCCCCTGAATGACCGCTGGCGGCACATTCTGATTGGTGCTGACAACCAGATCGGGTTGCACATAAATGACCTCATTCGGCACGCCCGACAGGCTGACATCCGCAACACCCGAAACTGTCAACAACTCACGCCGCAGGAACGTCGCCAAATCATTGATTTCCGCGTCAGAATATCCCGGCGCGGTGACGGCGTAGTAAATACCAAAGACATCGCCGAACCCGTCATTGACAAACGGTCGCTCCGCCCCTTCCGGCAGGCGGGCCGCATTGACGCGATTGCGCAACTTGGTCCAGATTTCGGGCAGTTCGGCGCCGTCAAACTGGTCCTTCATGTCCACGGTAATCCAGGACAGCCCCGGCTGGTTCATGGAGCGGACCTGCTTCACTTCCGCCATCTTCTGGATCTCGGATTCAATCGGTTCGGAAACCTCCCGCGCGACCTGCTCGGCGCTTGAACCGGGATATCGGGTCACAACCACCGCAGATTTGATCGTAAATGCGGGGTCCTCAAGACGGCCAAGCGTCGAAAACCCCCAGATACCACCAAGCAGACAGCCCAGAATGACAAGCCAGGTTATGATCGGACGTTCAATGGAACTGCGTGCAATATTCATTGGTCAGGCTCAGTTCGAAAAGCCGGTGAAGCGTGTAACGCGCTCACCATCGCTTAGCATATGCGCCCCGCTTGCAACGATTTCCTGGCCAGCCTCAAGGCCCTCAGTCACCGCAACCTTGCCATTCGCCGTGGGCTGAATTGCGATCTCAACGGCGGACACCGTCCCCTCGTTCTCGGTCTCGGGCATAAAGACCATGACCTGGGTCGTCCCGTCATTCGCCGTCGTTACCGCCGAACGCGGGATTTGCAACGCACCCTCCATGCCGCGCAGCGTTGCAAAAACGGTGACGGATGAGCCGGGTAAAACCACGATGTTTTCCGGCGCGGCCATCCCCAGCGTGATCTGAAAGGTCTGCCCAACCTGCGAGGTTTCTGCATTGAACTCACGCGCCTGCAGGGCAAACATCTCATCACTTGACGGAAACTTCGCAAAAAGCGCGACATCAGCATCTTCGCCCGCCTGCTGAAAAAGAACCTCCGGCACGTCGATTTCCACACGAAGCTCTGACATGTCATGCAGACGCGCCACCGGGGTGCCCGCCGCAATGGTCGAAAAATTGGCAACATTACGAGAGGCGACCAATGCGTCAAAAGGCGCCACCAACTGTGCATCCCGCAACGAACGTTCGGCATTGCGCACCGTGATCGCGGCCAGCTTTGCCTGCGTATCGGCATCGTCAACATTGACCTGGCTCACCGCATTTCCCTGCAATGATTGAAGCCGGACCAACGTGCGGTCGGCCTGCTCTTTCTGAATGCGGGCCTGATCCAATGACAACTCAAAAGGTTCCAGATCAAGCCTCGCAACCATTGCCCCTTTGGGGATCGGCTGACCTTCCACGATGGGTATCTCTACAATCTGACCGCCGACCTGAAACGCCAGATCAACGGTTTCCTTGGCGACGACATGGCCAAAGAACTGCCGGGTTATGTCCGACGGGCCGGTATCAACCTGCACCAGCTTCACAAGCGGCGGTTGATCCTGCGCGATCGCAACCGATGACTGGATGAACAGCACCAAGGCCAAAATTGTGAACCGAAGCATCTCGAAATCCCCCAAAATGTCGCGCCGCTGCGCACCAACCTATCACAACCCACCGAATTTTGGATAGCTCCGCAAATTCGCCGGGCCGTATTTGCATTGAACCCCTCATATGTTGAACAAAGAACCCCGCGTAAAGGGCTGAAACCACATTGATGTTTATGATCCGCACGCCACCGCCAAACATGCCACCGGTACAAGACAAAATAAATGCAAGATGCGCATTGATCCCAACCCGTTTCGTGCCAGGTTACGGCACTGGATAAGGGATCGCCGACATGGATATCATCAATATCATCTTCGCATTGCTCAGCATTGGCTTGGGTTGTTTTGGCTGGCTCGCGCCAAAATTCACGATGTCAGCGCTTGATCTTGACCCCGGCACCTCCAGCATGGGGACCTCGGAAATCAGGGCATCCGTCGGGTGCCTCTTTGTTGGGATGGGACTGGGCGCGCTGATCCTCGGCACACCCACCGCCTATGCCATGCTGGGGTTCTCCTGGGCGGGGGCTGCGGCCGGGCGGCTCACCTCCCTGATCGTCGACGGGCGATCACAAAAGAAATGGGTCTATTTTCTGGTAGAGCTTTGCGTCGGCTGCCCCGCAATCTGGTTCAACATCTAATGCAACCCGCAGTCTGGTGGACAAGGGTCAGGGCCGTTCCGGAATGCCAGACCACCCCAACGTTGCTTGTCCTTCTGACGCGGCCTTGTTAGCAAAGAAAACTCGGTAAAACCGGGTGATTTTGGTGGGTTGATGAACATGCGACAGATAAGGCTTGTGTCCGCTTTTCTCCTCATTCTGGTTTCGATTTCATATCATTCAGACTTGGATTTCTCACCCGGAAACTGGAGATTGACCCACTACTATTTCAGCTATGAAGACGAGTTTCTGAAGCGTGCCCTGCCCGGCGAAATCATCCGGATCTTCACCAATGTAACCGAAGCGACAGTGCGCGCCGTTTATCTGGCCGCCATCGCTTTGCTGGCGCTGGTACAATGTTGGTCGCTTTTCAGAATGACCAAATCCTGGGATGCAGAAGCGCAAGCTCTCGCTGTGCTTTTCTTCCTAGGGTGCCCCGCGATGCTGGGACATCTCGTTCTTGATTTTGGGCGTTATGATATCTTCCTGGTTGGACTCAGTTTGGCCACGATATTCATTTCTGCCATATCCGGGTTCTGGCTGGCCTTGTGCGCCCTCGTGGTCTTTCAGTCATTGGCCATACTGACCCATGAAATCGCCATTGTTGCCACGGTACCGGTTTGCCTGTTGGCGCTGGCAGTCCTTAAGGGGCACAGCGCCCGGCTTTCGGGCATGATCGGCGCGGCGGCTTTGCTTGGTGTCATTGCCGTGCTCGTCTTTACGTTCGGTGGTTCCGACACCGCAACCTTCGATGAGCTCAAGACGCTTTACACAAACCGGTATAATGGGAATCTGAGCCCCAGTTCTCTGCAGGTCTTGTTTCGCGACCTGGAAGGCAACATGGCTTACGCCGCCGAACGCACCCTGTCAGCCAAGCGAATTGCAGACAACCTGATCGTCTTTGCCGTCTTCATTCCTTTCATGCGTGTTACCATACCAGTCATCTCTGGTTCACCGCTCGCGGATCGGTTTGGACTGACATTCATTCTAATGGCTGTTTTCTTGCCAATCCTCTTAAGCGTCTTCGGTCACGATCAGTTTCGCTGGTGGTCAATCATCTTCACAAATCTCTACATTCTGATGTGGGTTTGCGCTTTCTCATCACAGCGATCTGCCGACAAAATTCGCAACATCTTCGATCTGCGTCGGCGGGAAATTCTTGCTGTGGCGCTGCTCTTTCTCATTGCCGGGCCGCTTGGTGTGACACAGGGCTTCGCAATCTATCACTAGGGTCAGAACCCAAACTTTAACGCCATCTTCACGATTGAACCGTGCGCCGCGTTAAACCGGAAAATGGTCCGTTTGGGGTCCGACGTTTTGCCGACGCATCGCCGACGCTTTGCCGACAGCTCAATTCGCCTGCAAAACATGACGTTAACAGCCGATTCGCGGGCTCCGGCAAATTGCATGTGTTGCGCGCCCCTTGCCGACCCACCGAACGTTGCCTATGTAGGGTATGTCCTTCGGGACTATGGACATAAACGCGCTCGTAATAAGCGGATCGGACCCGGGGGCGGTACCCGGCGTCTCCACCAAACACTGCTCATTTGGCAGCCATGGGGACGAAACAGGATCGACGAACGTCTAAAGGGGTTTGCTTTGTCTCGGTGAGATACCACCGTTATCGGTTCAACAAAGCTAGTTGCAAATGACAACAAAGCACCGATGGCACTCGCAGCGTAAGCTGTGCGTAATATCGAAATCTAACTCCTAAGGTTTTGCGACCTTGGGCGGGGTTCGCAGGTACCTGGCAACAGAAACCTGCACTTTCCACCAGACGACAAAAAAGGACCATCGCGGATGCAATGGCCCTCTTATGACATTGATCAGATAGGGTTTTTGCCTAGTCCAGAACCGCGACCAGCGGTGTCGCATCCGCGCCAGCCGGGCCGTGATAGGTATCAACCAACTCGGCCATCCGCCCACCCAGACCATCAGTGCGCACGCTCAGGCGGTGCAAGGCGTCGGACGATGCATTGCCGGTCACAGCGATGGTGGCCAAAATCGGCTTCATGTTCTGCCAGTCGAACCACGCGGCCGCCAATACCTGCTGCGTGGCATAGTCGGTCGGGGCCGCAATGGACAAGTCGGCGCGCCCGTCAGTCAGAGCCTCCAACGACAATTCATAATATGACATCGTATCCAGCAAGGCGGCCTTGGACGCGTCAAACGCAGCCGTGTCATTCATCTCGCAAGCCATCAATTTCATTTGATGAACAAGGACTTCCTGCCGCTCGGCCAGATCAACAGTCAGCGTTTGTGAGGCCGTGGCCGGGATGCCGTATTGCTGGGCCTGCCCGACATGATCCGCCAGCAACAAAGCGGCGTTTTCCATTGCAGGGCGGGCATTTCCGATCTTTGCGACATATCCTGACGGGGTATCCCCGGCGAGGATCATGCTGATCGCCTCATCCAGCGGACGCCAGGCCCGTTCCACCGCGACTGTCTGATCGGTCACCCGATCAGCGGCAAGGGTGCGTAATGTTGCATTGATCCGCTGATGTACCTGCGCCAGATCCTGAATTTCCGACGCGACATCAACGTCCGCATTGATCATACAGGCAGATGCAGACGCCTGATATACCAATGCCGGCAGTTCCCCCGCCAACATCGCCTTTTCTTGCGCAGGGTCGGAAACGGACGCGGTAGCAGCAAACAGACCTGCAGTCATGGCAATAGCGCCGATCAGGCGGTGAATATGGGGCGCGTTGGGCATTTAGAACCTTTCTGTCGATCCGGCGTGGCGATCAATGGCGTGAGTGGCGTCGAAAGCAGCGGAAATATTTCATGTGATGTATCCTGGGCCGACTGTCCGATCCAATTGTGCCAGCAAAACGGCAGAACTGCGCAAGCAGGGTGATCATTCGACGGAATTGATCATAACTTGACGTCAACCTTGTGACTTGTATTGACCCGCATCGCTGCGCAGGATGCAGATATGAGGTTTTGTAAACTTGCGATCACACTGCTCATCGGCGCGTTGCCATATTCAGCCGGGGCCTGCGACACGGCACTTGTTCTGACAATTGATGTCTCAAACTCAATTGATGCAGGCGAATACCGGCTCCAGACCGACGGGCTGGCCGATGCATTGGGCGACCCGGAGATTATCGAAACCCTGATCCGGACCGAGACCGCAATCGCCGTGGTGCAGTGGTCTGGCGAGGACAGACAGGAACTTTCTATCCCCTGGACCCGCATCCGGACAGCACTTGATGTTGATCTGCTTGCGGCAAAAGCCCGCACGATGGGGCGCGCTTTTGTTCTGTCAGACACGGCCCCGGCAGAGGCGATCTACTTTTCGCTGGGGCTATTCGATCAAGTGCAGGATTGTCACCGCAAGGTCATTGATGTGTCCGGCGATGGTACCCCCAATGGCGGCACTTCGGTCAGGGACGCAAGGAACGCCGCCGAAGTGGCGGGCGTGACGATCAATGGTATTGCCATTGAGTCCATGGGGTTGGCGATCACAAACTTCTACCGTGGGGCAGTCATCACGCGAAACGGCTTTGTCATCACCGCGCGAACCCACCGCGAATATCCGCGTGCAATCCGCAATAAGATCCTGCGTGAGATCAGCAAGATCGTCGGTTAGGGTCCGTGGACATCCACCCCGGTATTGACGCGGAGGGTCTAATTTCGCACAAACCCGGTATGGGGTCCGCGAACGCCCCGTAAGGCCCCGGCCAAAGTATCGCATCCACTGACCACTTCAGAAAGGATGCATAATGGCCTTCAACGAAATCTCACCCGCTAACCTCATGCGCCTGATCGGCACGCCCGCCTGCCCGGTACTTGTCGATGTCTGTATTGACGACGATTTCAAGGATGATCCTTTCCTGATACCGACAGCGAAAAGGCATCCTTTTGCTGATAATGCAGGATTGCAGGCACAGCTGTCAGGCCAGGACGCAGTCATCATTTGCCAAAAGGGCAAGAAGCTGTCGCACGGGGTCGCAGCACGGCTTCGGACAATGGGGATTAACGCTCAGGTTTTGCAGGGCGGAAATATCGCGTGGCGCGACGCCAATCTGCCGCGCATCCCCGCCGCAAAATTGCCGGGGCCACTCTGGGTGACGCGCCATAGGCCCAAGATCGACAGGATCGCCTGCCCATGGCTGATCCGGCGGTTTGTTGACCCGCAGGCAGAGTTCATGTTTGTCCCGCCTGCAGAAGTGACCGCCGTGGCGGAACGCTTCAACGCGACCCCATTTGATATCGAGGATACATTCTGGAGCCATCACGGAGACAAATGTACCTTCGATACGATCATCACGGAATTTGGCCTCAGCCACCCCGCCCTCGAAACCCTTGCGACTGTCGTGCGGGCCGCTGATACAGACCAGCATGATCTGGCGCCGCAGGCCGCCGGATTACTCGCCGTTTCCGTGGGGCTTTCGCGCATGTACCGGGATGATGTGCGGCAGCTTGAGGCTGGCATCGGCCTTTATGACGCGCTTTATCGCTGGGCGCGCGACGGGCAGGATGAAGGGCATGACTGGCCCGCGGATCGCACGCAGTGATTGGCGCATTTGTTCGGGTCTTTGGCCGCATCGGCCTGCTATCCTTTGGTGGGCCAGCCGCCCAGATCGCCTTGATGCATAAAGAACTGGTCGAAGACCGGGACTGGTTGACAGAAGAACAGTATCTGCGGGCTCTATCATTTTGCATGCTGCTGCCGGGACCGGAGGCGATGCAGCTTGCCACCTACGCCGGGTGGAAACGGGCGGGCATTGTTGGCGGGCTGATTGGGGGTGGGTTATTCGTGCTACCCGGTGCGTTGCTGATCCTCTGTCTCGCGCTCGCCTACGGGACTTATGGCAATTTACCCATGGTGCAGGCCTTGTTTCTGGGGGTCAAGGCAACGGTTGTCGTCATCGTGCTTCAGGCGCTGATCAAAATTGCCAAACGGGCATTGCAGGCCCGCGCGCATCTGCTGATTGCATTTTGTGGTTTTGCCGCGCTGTTTCTTCTTGGCCTGCCCTTCCCGCTTGTTATCCTTGCCGCAGCGATTGCCGGGGCCATGTCGCGGAACAAGGACATTCCGCCTACAATCACTGGCAGACCCGACCTGAGCGGAAGCGTCCGCATCATTGCCATCGGCGCCGCAGTCTGGGCCTGCCCGCTGATCCTGGTTTGGCTGTGGGATCAGGCGTTCCTGATAGAGGTTGGCGTCTTTTTCTCAAAACTGGCGGTCGTGACATTTGGCGGGGCCTACGCCGTCTTGGCCTATATGACGCAAGAGGTTGTGGTGTCTTACGCTTGGCTCAGCACGGCGCAGATGATGGATGCGCTGGGGCTGGCGGAAACAACACCGGGGCCGTTGATCCTTGTCACCCAATTTGTGGGCATGATTGCGGGACTGTCGCAAGGCGGCGTGACCATGGCCCTCCTGGCCGGCATGCTGACCCTCTGGGTAACCTTTGTACCTTGTTTTATATGGATATTTGCCGGTGCGCCGTTGATCGATTGGCTAGATGGGCAACCTCGGCTGCGCGGCGCATTGGCAGGGATTACCGCAGCGGTCGTCGGGGTGATCGGCAATCTTTCGCTCTGGTTCGCGCTGCATGTCTTCTTTGGCCAGCTTGAGATGATCAACTGGGGGCCGATCAGGATGGTCTGGCCCGCCTTCGAAACCGCGCAACCATTGCCAATTGCACTGGCTTTGGCGGCAGCCGCTTTGCTGCTCTGGCGAAAATGGCCGCTGCCGCTGGTTTTGGTTGCAACGGCGGGGCTTAGCCTGATCCTCCAGATCGGAGGGTGATCCAAAGATCGCCCCTTCCCTCTGGGTCCGAATCCCTTATGTTGTTGCCAACGACAACCGGGGAATGTCAAAGCTGTGAGCCGCTCGATCGACTATGGGAATCTGATGCATCGGGCCATGCGTGGCCTGATTCAGGATGTACTGAACCGGGTCGCAAAAGACGGACTGCCCGGCGCGCATCATTTCTTCATCACTTTTGACACGATGCACCCGGATGTCGAAATTGCGGACTGGTTATCCGACCGGTATCCCGGTGAAATGACAGTGGTCATCCAGCATTGGTTCGACGATCTGGAGGTCACCAACGAAGGGTTCACCATCACCCTCAATTTCGGGGACAATCCCGAAACGCTTTATATTCCTTACGACGCCATCAAGACATTTGTTGATCCATCCGTCGAATTTGGCCTGCGGTTCGAAACCCAGGATGAAGACGACGAGGAAGATGAGAACGAGGTCGAAGAGGCGCCTATGGATGAGATGGTCGAGCCAGAGGATGAAGGTGGCGAAGACCGCCAGGAGGCCGAAGTTGTCAGCCTTGACCAGTTCCGCAAGTAAGCCCGATGAGTGAGCCGCATTACATCTCCGTGCGCCTGCCACTAAAGATCGGCCCGATGGACCGTGGCGAGATGTGGGAAGACCCGCTGATGGCAAGGCTGGATAGCGACCCGATGGGCGAGGTGACAGGCGGCGGGACGATGATGGCCGCAGACGGTGGCATCGCCTATTGCGATCTCGAAGTCGCTCTGCCCGACCTGACCGACAAACGCCTGGACGAACTGCAGGCGCATCTTGACGCACTTGGTGCGCCAAAGGGCACTGAATTCATCACCGATGACGGGATCAGCCTGCGCAAATTCGGCACGGTCAGCGTCGTTGGGATTGGTCTGGACGGATCAGGCCTGCCGGATGAAGCCTATGAAGGTTTCGACCCCGACATATTCAACGATCAAATCCTGTCCGCCTTGGGCGACGGGTATAGCTATGGCGGCAGCCATGCAGGCCACCGTTACACCTATTTCTACTACCACGGGCCCGACGCCGCCCATATCGACAAAACGCTGCGCAGCATCGCCGATGCACAGCCTATCGGCACAGGCGCACAATTTGATCAGGTTGCGTGAGCCGCCAATCTGTCTGGCAACGCCCCACTGATCAACGTGCATCGGTGTATATCAACTATCCGGCAACTTTTGCTAAGCGAACAAAACTTACAGTCGCGAGTTTCGGCAAAAGCCGAACCTAATCATTAACCACGTTCGAGCATGTCCCAGTAAGGATGCACCCATCCTTCTTGCGGCCGCGGCGGTGTTGCATGCGCAAGAAAAGCGACAGCGACCTCACAATTGTCGCGCCAGTCTGGGTCAAACGCATGCTTGGAAATTTCAATCGCCTTAAGTAATCGCTCAACAAGATCTTGTGTTTCAACACCGTCAGGCAAAGCACCAACATATGCAGGTTGCGGCGCAAGGTATTGCATGCTTGGCAGATTGATCCGCGCCAGTTCAGTCAGCGTTATCAATGCAGCCAATCTGACTTCAAAGCTCTGGACTGTAAGGAAGCTCTCAATCTGTTCCCAGTGTTCAATCACCTGAATTGTGGCTTGTGGGATCCGTGATATTTCACCATCTGCAACATCATCTGCTTTTGCTATTCCTCCCAACAGAAAGATGAATGCCGCAGTGACAGGTGGCGAAGCCAAACCCAACGACGAAACGAGATTTGGAATAGCGGAAAAGCTTGCCGCATAAATGTCGCCTTGGGTGTACAATATGTCCGAAAATTCGCTTGCCGCATGCTTTGCGACGTCCAGATCATCGCTGATCAAGTCATCAACGAAATCCACGCCATAGCGCGCAATCATCAACTTACTTGCGAAGGCGAATCCCCGTCTTTTGTCCAATTGTTCGATCTTTGATCAATATTCGTGTTCTTCGGTTCTGCGCATCAGAAAGAACGCGGCCAAAAGGATGCCAGTGACAGCGAGGCCAATTGAAGTTTCGAGCACGCCAAATTTCTCGGTCAAAGACGTTACCATACCGCGTAACGCGCGTGTCTTGCTTGAGCCGCCGTCGCCACCCGGAAGTGTGTCGGTAAAAACGGCGTAACTGAGCCAGCCAAATAAGCCCAGAACGATTGCTGCTTGTATGTACTTCATACGCGTATCCTGACTTTCCGAAACTACGATACTTGGAAAGTTTGACGAAACTATGATGGCCGCTAAGGGTCAAGGCAGGCTTGGCCACTCCACAACAGGAACGGTGCAGCATTGCCGATGATCAACAATGCACCCCACCCCAAACCCTCAAATGATTGCGGTCTGTCCACGCCCGTCCTATAGCTTGCGCAACTGTTTGAGCGAGGCAAGATCATGACCGACACCCGTACCGAAACCGACAGCTTTGGCCCCCTTGAAGTCCCTGCCGACCGTTACTGGGGCGCGCAGACCCAGCGGTCGATCATGAATTTCCCAATCGGTTGGGAAAAGCAGCCCGTCGCCATCGTCCGCGCTTTGGGTGTGATCAAACAGGCCTGTGCCATGGCCAACAAGGAACGCGGTAAGCTGGACGCTGAAAAGGCCGATGCAATGATCACCGCCGCGTCTGAGGTGGTCGCGGGCAAGCTCGATGATCATTTTCCGCTTGTGGTCTGGCAGACAGGCTCCGGCACGCAATCGAATATGAATGCCAATGAGGTGATCAGCAACAGGGCTATCGAAATCCTTGGTGGCGTGATCGGGTCCAAGGATCCCGTGCACCCCAATGATCACTGCAATATGGGGCAATCCTCCAACGATACATTCCCAACGGCCATGCATATCGCGGTCGCCACAACGGCCCATGATGTATTGCTGCCGGGTCTGGCAAAACTGCACGCCGCATTAGAGCAGAAGCAGAAAGAATTCGCCGCGATCATCAAGATCGGGCGCACCCATACGATGGACGCCACCCCCCTCACACTGGGACAGGAATTCTCCGGCTATACGCATCAGGTTGCCATGGGCATCCGCCGGGTGAAGGCTGCCCTGCCCGCGATCTATGAACTGGCCCAAGGCGGCACCGCGGTGGGCACCGGGCTGAACACGCCCAAGGGCTGGGGCGAAACCGTGGCCAAGAACATGGCGGAAATTACCGGCCTGCCCTTCGTGACCGCGCCCAACAAGTTCGAAGCCCTCGCCGCCCACGACGCGCTGGTTGAAATGTCCGGCGCGCTGAAAACCGTGGCGGCCAGCCTCTACAAGATCGCGGCCGATATTCGCATGCTCGGCTCCGGCCCCCGCTGCGGGTTGGGTGAACTGATGCTGCCCGAAAACGAACCCGGATCATCTATCATGCCAGGCAAGGTGAACCCGACGCAGGTGGAGGCGCTGACACAGGTCTGCGCCCATGTCATGGGCAATGACGCCGCCGTTGGATTTGCCGGATCGCAGGGGCATTTTGAACTGAACGTGATGAAGCCGATGATGGCCTATAACGTGCTGCAATCCATGCAGTTGCTGGGCGACGCGGCGGGCACATTTACTGACAACTGCGTTGTTGGTATTCAAGCGGATGAAACCCGGATCGAAAAGCTGATGCGGGAATCGCTGATGCTTGTCACCGCCCTCGCCCCCACCATCGGCTATGACAACGCCACAACCGTTGCCAAGACCGCGCATAAGAACGGCACGACGCTGAAGGAAGAGGCGATCAAGCTGGGCTTCGTGGATGAGGAAACCTTTGAAAAGGTCGTCCGCCCCGAAGACATGATCGGACCCAAGTGAAGCCGATCAACCTCAACCAGGCGCGCAAAACACGCGCCCGGGCGCAGGCCAAGGCCAAAGCGGATGAAAACGCCATTCGCTTTGGACGCAGCAAGGCCGAAAGGGAGCTGGATGCCGCCCGCGAAAAACTGACACGCGACCGGCACACACAATTGAAGCGTGACGATGACTAAACACGGACGCCCGATCAAACACTCGCTGACCCTGCGCGGGCATCGCACATCTGTCTCGCTTGAGGATATCTTCTGGGATGCGTTCCGTCAGATTGCCGAAGAAGATGGCAAAACAATCAACGGGCTTGCCGCTGAAATAGACGAAGGCCGAGGGGACATTGGTCTCGCCTCAGCCTTACGTGTGTTCGTCTATGAACGTGCTGTGTCCCGCAACACGTCTTGATGGCGCGAAACCGCGCAATCAGTCCTTGGAATAAAGTGCGCCACGCAAGCTGTTCAGCCGCGCACGATCACGTCTTTCCTTGTCGTTCAGCTTTGCCGGTCCCTTTGGCTCTTCAACCATATTAGGATCCTGTGTGAACAGTTTCGCGACCTCCTCCGGCCGCAACTGCTTGGTCGCGGTCTTCGTCGTGCTTTTGGTTGCGTCGCGGCGCTTCCGCCCGATCAACCCTGCTAAGCTCAGCTTAGAACTTCCTGGCAGTGCAATAGTCATGTCATCCCCCGATAAACTCGATTGCCATAAGACCCCCTAATATGACCAGCAATGCGGCGGAAAAATGGCAGCGCAAATTTCTGCTGGCTGAACGATCATGGCCTGTATTTCACCTAAGTATCTATAATATATGGATTAACCTAAGTTAAACAGGCATTAATCCGCCAATTCGAGACATAATGAAGCCATTTACGTCGGGTAATTGTGGACAAATATGGGGCAGAAATCGCGTTTATCCCGCCCTGGGAAACACTCAATCTGTCAGCGTTTCGTGATTCGCAGCCAGATCCCGTTCTCCGCCCGCACTGTCAGATGCGCAGCTGGTACGGGGATTCGTTCCCGGTCAGCGGCAAGCCGGTAGGTTTTAAGCAGCGCAGCCAGCAAAAGCACGCCTTCCATCATCGCAAACCCCGCGCCAATACAGACGCGTGGGCCGGACGAAAACGGCAGATAGGCATCCCGGATCGCCTGTTTGCTCTCCTCATCGCGCCACCGACCCGGATCAAAACCATCGGGGTTCGTCCAATGCCGGTTATGGCGTTGCAGATGCCAGGGCGACAGCACCACCTGCGCACCGGGTTTGAGCGCACGTTTGCGAAATACCTCGTCATTTGTGGCCTCCCGCACCATCATCGGCACCGGCGGGTACAGGCGGAGCGCTTCTCTGAAAACATCGCGAGTCTGTTTCAGTTTGGAAAGCCCGGCAAAGCTGCCGTCAAATGTGGCGGCCTCCTCCGCGACCTTTTCCTGCCACTCAGGGTAAGACGCCAAAAGGTAAAGCGACCACGCAAGGGCCGATGCGCTGGTTTCATGCCCCGCCAGAAAAAAGATCGCAACCTGATCGACCATTTCCGGCAGGGTGAATGTCTGGTCTGTTTGCGGGTCCTTGGTGGTCAGAATCTTGGTCGCCAGATCATCCGGCGCCCCACCTGCGGCAATCAATGCCAGTCGATCCTCAGTCAGGCCGGTAATCAAACGGCGGATCTCCCGCGCGGTCTGCCTGGTCCCGCGTCGGAAAAACCGGGGCATCCATCTCGGACCAGGCAGAAAGGCCGCAAGATTCAGGATCGGCTGACTGCGCTGATAATCACGAAAGGCGGTGAAGACCTGTGCGGCTGTTTCATCCTCAATCGGAATCGAAAACAACGTGCGGAAAATCACGTCAGCCGCGATATGGCTGGTGATCGCTTCGACTTCTTGAAAATCCGCGCCGGGGGTCAGGCGAGCAGCCCCGGCCTGCCCCGCCGCAAGAATACCCGGAAAAGCATCGCGCAAACGGCCACCTTCAAATGCCGGGTCAATGATCCGGCGCTGGCGTTTCCAGACCGCGCCATTGGTCAGGAAAACGCTATCGCCCAAAAGCGGGCGCAGCCCCGCACCGATCCGGTCCGATTTCGGGAACGCATCCGGGTTCTCATTCAGAACATAACGGATCAGATCAGGGTCATTGATCATGTAGCTGCGGAAAAACGGCGTGCGAAACTCCGCCATCCACGCCCCGTAGAGCCGCGCGGGCTGCGCCGACAGAATGTCGCGGCGAAACAAGCGCAGGTATTGCCAAAGTGAAACTCTGTCGGCGCGAGCCTGTGGCTTGGGCGGCAGATTGTCTGTCATGGCGCCAATGACGTGTATTTCGACACCGGCACATCAATCCGCGATTTCGAGGGGGGACGCCCGTCGAAACGGTCGGCCAGCGTGACCGGGCCTGCCGTGATCTGAAAGTAGTCATAGTCTTTCGGACGATCAAAGGCGCAAAGATACTGAAAATGCAGCCGAAAAAACCGCCAGCGCAGGGCTTTCCAACGCTCGGGTGACAGCGATTGGGTAAAGGCCGCCGAAATAACAAGTGGCCAGCGCTTGCCCGGCGGGGTCACCCCTGTCACCGCAACCGGGTCGCACAGGGCAAAGGAACAGCCATCACCGGGGGCCGTCACATCGACCCATGTCAGCGCATCCTGCGACGCAAGAAACGCCAGATCAGTGCGCAGCTGCTCCGCCTTCGGCAGAAAGGATACCATTGGCACCACCTGTCCCAATGTCAGCAATGCCAGCTTTGCTCCCTGCGGCACCCGGCGCTGCCGGATCAGATCAGCCAGAATGGAAATCGCCAGATGCGCGCCAGAGGAATGTCCGACCACCAGCACCTCATCCACGTCATCTGTAAAGGCTGCGGCGATCTGATCCGCAAACGCGGCCATCCGTTCTTTCAAAGCAGGCGGTGTTCGCCCGCGCAACCGGGCCGAAAACGCGTAGTCATGCATCAGGTAATAGGCGAACAGCTTGCCATCGCGCGCCTTGAACCAGCGCAGAACCATGACAATCACCGCAAGCCACAGGGCAAATTTCAGCAACAATCCAAGCCATGACAACATTACAGCGATGACACCACCGGTCATGCCGGCCAGCCACAGGACCCCGGTTTGCACCAGGTTCCCCAGCAAACCACCCAGCAGGACAGCAACCAGCAACTGCAACAACAGCATGCCCACCGGGTAAAGCGCAGCAATCACCGGCCCCTTGCGCATCCACATCAGACGGCGCAACGCGCCGCTGCTGATATAGATCCAGGCGGTTTGCAACAATTGCAGATAGGTGGCAGGGATGGATTGGGCCATGCTGTCGCGCACGATATCCGACCAGACAAGCATATCGATACCGGCCTGCACATCCGCGTCGTCAATCCGGGCATGCACGGACCAGCCAAATGTCTCGGAACCGGGATTTGCCTGAACAGTGATCTGATAACCGCTGATCGCGGCCTGCGCGGCACTTTCCTTACGGTAAAGCTCGCGATAGCGGCGCGGTGGGATGGGATCATAGCCAGGGATATGAAACACCCGCCGCATCCTGACCCGCTTCTTCTGCTCGCTCATCCGTGCCCCTTGGCATTCATCCCCGGGGCAACGCTAGCTCAGATCGTAACGAAAGATAAGCCTTTAGCCGACGGCGGCGAGGGCAGGAAAATGCTCAAGCAACCAAAAGCTGAACGCGGTGAACTGGCCCGTGATCATCAGCAGGCCAACGGTCCAGAGCAACAGGCCAGAGCACCGCTCGATCCGCTGCATATGCCGCTTCATCCAGCCCATCACGCCTTTCATATGCGGGAAAAACGCGGCCACCAGCAGAAACGGCAAGCCAAGGCCAAGCGCATAAACCGCCAGCAGTACCGTGCCTCGGGCGACATCGCCCTCGGTGGCGGCAAGGCCCAGAATAGCACCCAGGATCGGCCCAAGGCACGGGGTCCAGCCAAAGGCAAAGGCCAGCCCCAGCACATAGGCCCCAAAGGCCGACCCGCCGCGATCACCGGTTTCGACCCGCGCCTCGCGATCCAGAAAGCCGATGCGGAAAATACCGATAAAATGTGCGCCAAAGATCATCACAACGATGCCCGCAACGAACACAAACCAATCCTGCGCCTGCAACAGCATCCGCCCCATGGCCGAAGCGGCAAAGCCAAGCAGTAGGAAAATCGTGGAGAGACCTAGCACAAAAAACGCCGCGGCCAGCAAGACCTTGCCCCGCGCGCTTGCGGTCTCGTCCATGTCAGACACCGAAACCCCGCCCATATAGGCCAGATAGGGCGGGACGATAGGCAGCACGCAAGGGCTCAAAAATGACAGAACCCCGGCCACCATCGCGATGACCATCGCGGGCAGCAAACTGGCGTCCAGAAACAAGGTTGTATCAAGCATCGGTTTTCCTTTGCCCCTGCCTAAGCGATGCAACGCAATCCGTCACGGGGGAATGGCTCACAACTTAGTGGACAAACTGAAACATCGCGCCTAACTGGCACTCATGACCCATGATGCCGAACTTGATGCCAAAGGGCTGCTATGCCCCCTGCCCGTGCTGAAGGCCCGCAAGCGGCTGCAAGCCCTGAGCGTCGGGCAAGTGCTGCGAATGGAGGCCGACGACCCCGCAGCCATCGTCGACGTCCCACATTTCTGCGCCGAGGCAGGGCACGAATTGCTTGGGGTCAGCGAGGGTGATGGGGCACAGGTATATCTGATCCAAAAAGGTTAGGTTCCGCTGACATTTGCCCTCAATGCTCCCCGTTGAGGGGCCCTGTTGGTGAAATGGCCGGAAAGCGTCTACAGCCCCAAATGCTGCGGTTTGCGTGAAATTCGACTTTGCCCGATCAATGTCGAAAGTCGCATGTACACAAATGATCATTCACAATGCCGACCGCCTGCATCCAAGCATATACAATTGTCGGCCCGCAAAACCGGAAACCAGCGGATTTCAGGTCTTTGGAAATGCGCGCGGAGAGTGGTGTTGATGCTGGAATATCTTCAGCTCGAGGCCATGAGTTGATCAAAGCTTCTCCCTCAACATATTTCCAGCACCATTGGGAAAAGTCATCGAACTCAAGATAGGCGCGAGCATTACCAATCGTGGCAGTGATCTTTCCTTTGTGCCGAACAATCCCGTCATTTTTTAGCAGACGCTCTATGTCATTATCGCCCCACGACGCGATGATCTCTGGATCAAACTGGCAAAACGCGTCTCGAAAATTTTCACGCTTCTTCAGAATCGTAATCCAACTGAGACCCGCCTGAAATCCTTCAAGAACGAGCATTTCCCACAAGATGCGGCTGTCTCTGATAGGTTTGCCCCACTCGGTATCATGATAGTCAATTTCAATCTGTTCCGTGCTGACCCAGCTGCATCGATTTAAGGCGCTCATTGTATCGTCGGTCACTTCGCGCTCTCCGGCAAGGACAGGAACTCGATGGACACGCTGGCGGGATCAATCAGACCCATCAGGGCCTGAAAAGACGGGCGCGCGGCCATCAGGTCATTGGATGCAACACCCTGTTCATGTGTCTCCCAGTGATAGAGATCAACCCAATACTCCTCATCATCAATGTACAATGTCTGACTGATGAAGCCCGGGAGTGTTTCAAGGTCGGGCAAAATGCCGTTTACGGCAGAAACCATCCCATCATTTGAGACTGCTGGCTTTGCTTTCCATTTTACAAGTTCGACAACGTGTTCGCGCTCCATTATCGCGTCCCTTCATATGTTTGTTTGCCCAAGGTCACCGCTTCTTAGCCTGTCCAGGTGTTCTTGATTAGGGATAGTTTCTGAACCATTGTCCCAAAACATGAACAGTAGATTCTACGCTCAAGCTGAAGTTCTCGTTGAAGTCGTCCGGCAAGGGTCCATGACAGCAGCAGCGGCCGCACTCCGGCTTTCGAAGTCAAATATCAGTCAGAAAATTGCAGAAATTGAGAGTGATCTCGACGCCGTGCTTCTGAAACGCAATACGCGAGCGATTGCGTTGACGCCTGCTGGTCAAAGAGTATTCGATCTCTGCGTGAAGGCAGTGGATGCACTGCAACTCGCCAGGGGAGAAGTGGGGCACGAACTTCAAAGTACAATCCCACAGGGCGTGGTGAGCCTTTCCGGTTCCAACCTATACCTGTCCGAATTCATCATGCCTTTGCTTCCAAGCTTGCGTGAGAACCTTCCATTGGTTCGTATCGATCTGGTTGGATGCGATCACCCCGTTGATCAGCGTGCCGAGGCCGTCGACCTTCGTATCAGGGTCGGAGCAGTGGATACCGATGGTGTAAAAGCTTACCCGCTTGCGCCATTGGAACGCGTCTTATGTTTGCACAAAGACCTTCTGCGTGATGCAGAAGTACCCACCGATCCGAGCGGCTTATCTGGTTTTCCACTTATTCTGCGCTCACAGGAAAGCCCTGAATTGGTGCTTCAAAAAACCGGTAAGACAACAACGCAACGTATCGCCAACCCTGCATTGCGTGTGAACAGCTATGAATTGTGCGTTTCCGCTGTTCGCTCTGGTTTGGGGGCCGCAGTGCTGGCCAAGGCTGTTGTACAGAAAGATATGAATGATGGAAGCATCGTTGAACTACTGCCACGCTGGAAGATCGATCCCATTCCGGTTTCATTGGTTGTGCCAATTTCTAAGCTGCGCAGGCCAGAAGTGTTAGCTGTTTCTCGATACATCGTTAGTAGATTTAAGATAGGTCGTGATTTCTGAATGCCGCCGTTGGAAACTCTCCAGGGAAAGTCCGGCTTGTCCGCAAAACCGACACCGGAGCGTTGCTCCGATCCCGGTTGAAAGAAGCGTTAATCTGACAGGACGCCACCCCAAAAAAAGGGCAGCGTCCTCGATCTCTTGTTATCGCCTCAGGGCAGAAAAACCTGAGCTTAACCGCGCCCCAGCGACCACCAGCCTTTGCGTTTGGGCTTGGCTGGCGCTTCTTCTGCAACAGGCTCTGGTGTAGGCGCGACTGCAACCGGTTCCGCGACCGCTGCCGGGGCGGGAATTGGCTCCGGCGCCGGTGTGGCCGTGTCCGCCTTTGGCGCGGCTGCCGCATCCGCTCCGGGCGCAGGTGCGTCCTCCGCCTTGGGCTTGGCCCGGCTGCGGCGTTTGGGCTTTGGCTTTTCCTCTGCTGCGGGTGCTTCGGGCGCGGTCTCTTCTGTCTGCGGATCAGCAGCAGGATCTTCCACCTTTGGCGCTGCCTTCTTTCGCGTCCGCCGCTTGGGCTTGGGTGCCTCTTCAGCCGTTTCGGCCTCTGGCTTCTCGGCAGTTTCATCGGCAGGCGCTGCGTCGGCCTCGGGCTTTTCTTCTACCTTCTTTTTGCGGCTGCGTGTGCGCTTGGGCTTTTCTTCGGGGGCTGGCGCCTCCTCTGCAACGGGTGCTGCATCTGCCTCAGACTGCTCCGCAGGTGCTGCATCCGCCCCCTGCTCTGCCGGGGCTGCGTCACCCTCAGCCTGCACACCATCAGCTTGCTGCCCATCAGGACCATTGCCGCCGCCACCACGCCGCCGCCGACGACGACGCCGCTTGCGCTTGGGCCGATCCTCGGTCTCAGCGGTATCTTCCGCTTCGGCCTCGACGTCGACCAATGTGGTTGTGTCCTCATCGTCGTCATCCATGATCACAACTGATGTGACAACAGGGGCCGCATCCGGCACCACGCGGGTTGCCGTCTTGAATTTCTCAATCGCAAAGTCGGGCGATACCAGGGTCGGATCACATTCGATCCGCACCGACATGCCGTAACGGGCTTCGATATCCGCAATATGTTCGCGTTTGCCATTCATGAGGAAGTTGGCGATGGTGATCGGCGCTTTGATCAGCACCTCCTTGCTGCGGCCACGCACACCTTCTTCTTCGAGGGCGCGAATGATCGACAAGGCAACATTGTCGTCCGAGCGCAACAGACCCGTCCCATGGCAATGCGAACACATTTGCGTCGTCGCTTCCAGCATACCGGGACGCAGCCGCTGGCGCGACATTTCCATCAGGCCAAAGCCCGAGATGCGACCGACCTGAATGCGCGCACGATCCGTCTTCAGCTTGTCTTTGAAACGCTTTTCCACCGACGCATTGTTGCGACGTTCATCCATGTCAATGAAATCGATCACGATCAGACCAGCCAGGTCACGCAGGCGCAACTGGCGGGCCACCTCATCGGCGGCCTCCAGGTTCGTCTTGAGCGCTGTCTGCTCAATCGACCCTTCCTTGGTCGCCCGGCCAGAGTTCACGTCGATCGCGACCAGCGCCTCTGTGATCCCGATGACAATATAGCCCCCCGAAGGCAGTTGCACGGTCGGATTGAACATGCCACCCAAATAACCCTCAACCTGATAGCGGGCATAAAGCGGCAACTGTTCGGCATAGTATTTCACGTTCTTGGCATGGGACGGCATGATCATCTTCATGAAGTCCTTGGCCGTCCGATAGCCCTGCTCACCTGCGACGATGACCTCGTCGATCTCTTTCGAATAAAGGTCACGGATGGACCGTTTGATCAGGTCGCCTTCCTCGTAGATCTTCGCAGGGGCAATGGATTTCAGGGTCAATTCCCTGATCTGTTCCCACATCCGCTGCAGATACTCATAATCGCGCTTGATCTCGGCCTTGGTGCGTTGCGACCCGGCGGTCCGAATGATCAGGCCCGCGCCGTCCGGTACGGTCATGGACCCCGCGATCTCTTTCAGTTTCTTGCGGTCGGCGGCATTGGTGATCTTGCGGCTGATGCCACCACCGCGGGCGGTGTTTGGCATCAGGACGCAGTAGCGACCGGCCAGCGACAGATATGTCGTCAGGGCTGCACCCTTGTTCCCGCGTTCTTCCTTCACAACCTGGATCAGCAGAATCTGGCGAACCTTGATGACTTCCTGGATCTTGTAACGCTTCGGACGCGGCTTGCGGACCGGGCGCACCTCGTCAGTGTCATCCTCTTCGGCGACACTTTCGATGGTTTCATCCTTGGAGCGGGGGTCAGCCTTGGGCTGGTCCTCCTCCTCATCGTCATCATCTTCGCCTGCAGCAGGGGTATCCACCGGGGTCTCGGCGACCAGCTCCATGGGGGAACTGCCCTCTTCGCCGTCATCCACGTCAAAGGTTTCCATACCCGCGATATCGCCGGAGGTTTCCTCTTCCGGAGTTTCCAGTTCTGCGGTGATCACAGGATCATCACCCTCAACCTCAGCCGCCTTCGCCTTGCGGCGACGACGCTTGGGTTTCGGATTTTCTTCCTGCTCGGCTTCCGCCTCTGCTTCGGCCTTCTGGCTTTCGGCATAGGCCTTTTCCTCGGCGATCAGCGCCTCACGATCCGCCACCGGGATCTGGTAGTAATCTGGGTGGATTTCCGAGAAGGCAAGGAAGCCGTGGCGATTGCCGCCATAGTCAACAAAAGCAGCCTGCAACGACGGTTCAACCCGTGTCACCTTGGCCAGATAGATGTTCCCAGCAAGCTGACGCTTGAACTGGCTTTCGAAATCAAATTCCTCGACTTTGTTTCCGTCTACTACGACAACACGGGTTTCTTCCGCGTGTGTCGCATCGATTAGCATTTTCTTTGGCATATTGTCCGTTCGCACGTAACCCCGGCGGCCCCCCAGG
The DNA here is from genome assembly GCA_947500055.1 of uncultured Paracoccaceae bacterium. Taxonomy (GTDB): domain Bacteria; phylum Pseudomonadota; class Alphaproteobacteria; order Rhodobacterales; family Rhodobacteraceae; genus Yoonia. The sequence continues at coordinate 93,781 of CANMQO010000007.1, read as the reverse complement.
AGGGGCGGTTGTCCGTGTTACATGTCTGATTAAGGCGATCCGCGCGCGCGCAAAACCGGGGCCCCTCGGGGCCGCACTGTCTTGCCTGTCATAGCCTGCGCGTTGCATCGCGTTTCTTCTCCGGCCGCCCAAAATCGACGACCCTTTCAAGGCCCGGCCTGCATTTGAGTACACGCAGCCAGAGCGTTCTTCTGGTCAAACTGACCAAATCAGCTGTCTCGCTGCTGCCGGACCTGCGGTCCAAATCAACCAAGACAGAGAATTCTCCCGAATGGCTCCGCGCAACATCGCGCGGGCATCCGTGCCCCATACATAAGGGAGGAAGGTCAGGCATTACAATGACAATTTACATCGGTCATTGTATCGACTTTGCCAAAATGGGGGGCGATGCCCGCCATCCTGGGACTTTCAGCGCCGCATTTTGCCAACACAACCTAAGGGTGCATTGGCGACCAATGGGGGGCGTTGCATTAACCGGCGAAGTCCGTCCCGACATGCCCGACGTTTTGCCGACGCATGGCCGACGCTTTGCCGACCACGAATTTCGGCTGTTTTGTGATGTTAACACATTGGCATTGGAGACGCTGCGACGCGCCTCCAAAATCGACCAAGGGATTTACAAGTAGTCCGAGCGCTGCAAACCGTATTTTGCCATCTTCTCATTCAGGGTCCGGCGTGGCAGGCAAAGTTCTTCCATCACGGCAACGATGGACCCTTTGTGCCGCCGCATAGTGTTGTCGATCAGCATGCGTTCAAAGGCTTCGACAAACTCCTTCAGCGGCTTGCCCTCTGTGGTCATCGCCGGTTTTGTCTCTTCAGTATCTGCCATCAGCAAGGACGCGATGGACCCGGTGCCACGCCTGTTTTGCAACACCGCGCGTTCCGCAACATTGATCAACTGGCGCACATTACCCGGCCATGGCGCCTGCAACAATTGTGCCGCTTCCTGCGCGCTGACCTCGGGGGCCTCGCAACCATATTCATCAGCAAACTGCTCACCCAACCGGGTGAAAAGCGCCAGAATATCCTCGCCCCGCTGGCGCAACGGAGGAACCGTAATCCGCAACGCTGCAAGCCTGTAAAACAGATCAGGCCGCAACACACTTTCACAGGTCTTATCCTGTTCCTGCAGGTTGCAAATGGCAACAATCCGGGTCTCTGCCGGGGTGCCCTGATCATTGATCGCCGTCAGCAAACGTGCCTGCAAGGCATGGCTCAACGCCTCGATATCCTCAAGCACCAACGTGCCGCCACGTGCCTCTTCCATCGCCGGGATCGGTTCATCATCATGGGCCGGGCCAAAGATGCGACGCCCCAGCGTTTCTTCGTCATAAGCAGAGCAGCTCAGCAGCACGAACTTCTTGTTGGCGCGGGCACCAACGGCATGCAGGGCATGAGCGACTAGGGTTTTGCCAGTGCCTGTTTCACCCTCGACCAGCACATGACCATCGGCCTGACCGAGATCCAGAATATCCTCTTTCAGGCGCTCCATCGGGACTGACTGACCGATCAATTTCTTGATCAGCGCAGAGCCATCCGACAATTCCTTGCGCAGCGCACGGTTATCCAACGTCAGACGGCGGGCCTGCGTAGCACGCTTTGCCAGTTCCGTCATCCGGTCAGGGTTGAAAGGTTTCTCAAGGAAATCAAACGCCCCGACCCGCATCGCCTCTACGGCCATCGGAACGTCACCGTGACCCGTGATCATGATGACAGGAAGCGAGCTATCCACGCCTTTGAGTTTCTTGAGAAACTGCATCCCGTCCATGCCCGGCATCTTGATGTCACTGACAACAACGCCGGGGTAATCATTTCCTAACCCTTTGAGCGCATCCTCGGCGGATGCAAAGGTCTCCGTGTCGAACCCCGACAGGGCCAGCCACTGACTGATCGATTGACGCATATCCTTTTCGTCATCGACAATCGCGATTTTCATAGCCTTCGACATTACTTCTTTCCTTACTCTGCCGCAGCCACGTCCTGATTTAACGCAGGCAGCTGAACTTCAAAAATTGCCCCACCATCGACTGCATTTCTTGCCGTCAGGCGTCCGCTCAAATCGTTTACGATGCCGGAGGAGATAGCAAGCCCAAGCCCCACCCCATCGCCAGGTTCTTTCGTGGTGTAAAACGGCTCGAACAACTCATTGAGGTTGTCAATTCCAGGACCGTTGTCGCGGATCTGCAGGCTGACGGTTTCACCTGCAGCCAACAAGATTTCGATGGTAGGATTACTGGCGGATTTCGTCGCGTCAAACGCATTGCGCAACAGGTTGATGATCACCTGTTCCAGACGCAGGCGGTCGCCCAGTATCATCACCGGTTCATTCGGCAATGTGCGGATGATATTGACCTGCCGGGTCTTGAGTTGCGGTTCCATCATGGCAAGTGCCGATGACACCGCAGCCCTTGTATCCACAGGCTCAAACGCCTCTGACCCCTTCCGGGCATAGGATTTCAATTGGCGCGTAATCGCGCCCATCCGCTCCAGCAGATCATCAATGCGCTGGAAGGATGACAGTGCCTCATCCTGCCGTTTGCGCTGCAGCAAAAGCCGGGCACCGGCAAGGTAGGTTTTCATCGCTGCCAGCGGTTGGTTCAGCTCGTGACTGACCGCCGCCGACATCTCGCCCAGAGCCGCCAGTTTTGATGATTGCGCGATGGTCTGTTCTGCAACTTGCAGGGTCTTTTCGACCTTCTCACGCTCGGCGATTTCTCGCTGTAGCCTGCGGTTCAATGCGCGAAGCTCTGCTGACTCGCGCTGAAAGAACACCAGCCGGGACGCTGTCTTGCGGGACATGAAATAAAACGCCAACGCAAGCAAAAGCGCGAATCCCATCACCTCAAGTGCCAGAATGCCATTCACCCGTTCGCGCACCGAGGCATACGTGGTGAAACTCACCATCTTCCAGCCTTGATGCGGCACCCTCGCCTCGCGCCGCAGGACCGCCTCTCCCCGCAGATAAGCATCCGCCGGAAGCGCCGCCCAACCTTGCGTGACGCGTATCGCACGCTCAATCGCTGAGGGTGCGGATTGCCGGGCCAGGGCCTCCTCCTCCACAAGGCCACGCCAGCGTGGTTCTGTTGATATCAGAATTGTGCCATCAGTATCCGCAACGATGACCGCGTCGGACAAACCGCCCCAGCCCCGTTCAAGCGATGGCACATCGACCTCGACGAGGATCACGCCGAGAAACTCGCCTTCTGCATCTATTTTGCGCGAAAAAACAAAATTGTAGGTCGGATCTTCCTCGTCCTTGTAGGTGGTATAGATTGTCTGATTGGCACGTTGCGCATTAACGAAATAGGGCTTGGCACGATGCGTCTCACCCAGCCGGTTTCGGTCGGTTGCCGCAACCGTCCGCCCATCGCGATCCAACAAAACAAGGGATGCCGCGCCGAAATCATCAACAAATGACAACAGGCGCGCCGTGGATAATGAGTAGTTTGCATCCTTCAACGCCGCAATCAACTCAGGATCACGCGCCAGAAACAGCAAACCGCGCGAACTGTGGCGAAACTCGCTCATCAGGTCGCTCACATGGGTGGCCAGCCGGATTTCGGACCTGTTGCGGATCGTTTCAGTGAAACGTTGGGTCAGATATTGGTTGCTGACATAGATCACAATGACAGCAAACAGGCAGATCACAAGAATCGACAGACGCAGGTACCATCTGCCATGACCACGTCGCGCTTTGAGTTTTGTTATGGCCGCCATGGCGACATTCTAGGCGCAAGCCAAGACCGCAGCAAGGCGACAAGATCAGGCGTTTGCCAACTGCCCGATCAACCCGCGGAAAAGCGCCTGTCCGTCCGTGCCGCCATGCCCCATATCAACCGCACGTTCGGGGTGCGGCATCATCCCAAGAACACGCCGATTGGCCGACAGGATGCCGGCGATATCGGCCACTGAACCGTTCGGGTTTTGTACATAGCGGAATGCGACGCGGTCATCAGCCTCAAGCCGCTGCAACGTCTCCGGATCGGCGGTGTAGTTACCATCGTGGTGGGCCACGGGAAAGGCGACGACATCGCCCGCATTGTAGCCTTCCGTAAACCCGGATGTGGATGTTTCCACTTTTAGATCAAGGGTTTTGCAGACGAACTTCAGTTCCGCATTGCGCATCAACGCGCCGGGCAGCAGCCCGCTTTCCGTCAATACCTGAAACCCGTTGCAGACGCCCAGCACATAGCCACCACGCTCAGCATGGGCAACAACGGCCTTGCAAATCGGGGATTGCGCAGCGATTGCCCCACAACGCAGATAGTCGCCAAACGAGAATCCGCCGGGAACAGCGACCAGATCAACGCCCTCGGGCAGATCAGAGTCCTTATGCCACACCATGCTGACATCGGCGCCCGCCGCGCGCAAAGCCACAGCCATGTCGCGATCACAGTTTGATCCAGGAAAGACGATGACGGCCGCACGCATCAGAGCAACTCCACCCGGTAGCTTTCGATCACTGTATTTGCGAGCAGCTTTTCGCACATGTCGGTGATCGTATCCTCGGATGTGCCATCAGCCAGATCAAGCTCGATCACCTTGCCCTGCCGCACGCCTGACACGCCATCAAAGCCCAGGTTACCCAAGGCATGGCGCACCGCCTCACCCTGTGGATCGAGAACACCGTTCTTGAGCATCACATGTACTCTTGCTTTCATCGGTCAGCTTTCCGTTTTTGTCTGTGTGATCAGTTGATTAGTGTCGGTTTCGCGGGGCGGTGCGTCACGTTTGACGGCATCACGCCAAGCCGCTTCGCGACTTCGGTATAAGCATCGGTCAGGTTGCCCAGATCGCGGCGGAACACGTCCTTGTCCAGTTTCTGACCACTTTCGATATCCCAAAGACGGCAGCTGTCCGGGCTGATTTCGTCAGCAAGCATCAGGCGCGGAAATTCGTTGTCCCAGACGCGGCCGATCTCAATCTTGAAATCGATCAGCTTGATGCCAACCCCATACATGACACCCGACATCCAGTCATTCACCCGCAATGCAAGGCTGATGATATCGTCAAGATCCTGCTGGCTCGCCCAGCCAAAAGCGATGATGTATTCCTCAGGCACCAAAGGGTCACCAAGGCTGTCATCTTTATAAGAAAATTCGACAATCGGGCGTGGCAAAGCCGTGCCCTCTTCAAGCCCCAGGCGCTTGGCCATTGATCCCGCCGCGACATTTCGCACGATCACCTCAAGCGGAATGATCTCAGCCTGTCGGATCAGCTGTTCCCGCATATTCAGGCGCTTGATAAAATGAGTCGGGATGCCGATCTGCGCCAGGCCAGTCATGAAAAACTCGGACAGGCGGTTGTTCAGCACACCCTTGCCTTCGATAACGGCCTTCTTTTCCGCGTTATAGGCTGTGGCGTCGTCTTTGAAATACTGGACCAAGGTGCCCGGCTCTGGGCCTTCATACAGAATCTTCGCTTTGCCTTCGTAAATCTTCTTGCGGCGCGCCATGCTCACCCCTTACCCGTGCGCGGCACCGACTTGGGCCGCGTCATGTGCGCGTCATAGTGCAAGCCCCCCTTGCGGGCAAGCACCTGCGGGGGCATATCAGATAGGAACGCATACAATCCGTGAGGCCATAATGAACACGTTTGAAGATCGCGAACACGCTTTTGAGGCAAAATTCGCACATGACGCCGAGATGCAATTCAAAGCTGAGGCCCGCCGCAACAAGCTGCTGGGCCTCTGGGCAGCTGAATTACTTGGCAAATCCGGCGATGATGCGGCAGCCTATGCCGCTGAAGTGATCAAATCCGATATGGAAGAACCAGGCCATGAGGATGTTTATCGCAAGGTCGCTGGTGATCTCGGCGACAAGGCAGACGAGGCCACAATCCGCGAAAAGATGGCAAGCCTGCTGGTGGAAGCCAAGGCGCAGTTGGTCAGCGAATACTAATCTACCTCAAATGTGAATGATTTAGGCGGCGCATCTGACGAAATGATGCGCCGCTTCTTATCATGTTGCGTCATTCTTCAGCCGCTGGCCCCTTGGCCAGTGCACCATGAAAACTTGCGTTTACACTCAAGTTCATCATGCAAAAATATCAACTTGCTTTTGTACGTTCCCGATTGCATCGATGATCAACCCATGAAAGGCGGGTGCATCGCGACGCCAACAGGATACCCGGCCCATGACAAACGCACTTTCCAAACTGCTAGAAACCCGCGACTGGCTGATGGCCGATGGGGCGACAGGGACGAACCTGTTTAATATGGGCCTGATGTCGGGCGACGCGCCAGAGCTTTGGAACGTCACCGAAACAGCAAAGATCACAGCGCTGTATAAAGGTGCGGCAGATGCGGGCAGCGACATTTTCCTGACAAACAGTTTTGGCGCAAACGGCTCTCGCCTGAAGCTTCACGGCGCAGAAGGTCGCGTTCACGAACTTAACAAGGCCGCAGCCGAAATCGGGCGTGCTGTTGCTGATGCTGCGGATCATCCCGTTGTTGTCGCAGGCTCTGTCGGGCCAACCGGCGAGATTATGGCCCCTATGGGCAGCCTGACCCACGAAATCGCTGTTGAGATGTTTCACGAACAGGCCGAGGGGCTGAAAGCCGGTGGTGCGGATGTTCTTTGGGTTGAGACGATCAGCGCCGCGGAAGAATTCAAAGCCGCCGCAGAAGCCTTTGCGATGGCCGATATGCCATGGTGCGGCACGATGAGCTTTGACACGGCCGGCCGGACGATGATGGGTCACACCTCTGCCGATATGGTGAAGCTGGTCGGCAAACTTGATCATCAACCGATTGCTTTTGGGGCAAATTGTGGCGTTGGCGCCTCTGACTTGTTGCGCACGATCCTGGGCTTCGCATCATCCGGGCCCAGCAAGCCGCTAATCGCGAAGGGCAACGCCGGCATCCCTAAATATCACGACGGTCATATCCACTATGACGGCACGCCCGAGCTGATGGCCGAATATGCCGTGCTGGCCCGTGATTGCGGCAGCACAATTATCGGCGGTTGCTGCGGGACAACGCCCGAACATCTGCGAGCGATGCGCAATGCGCTGGAGACGCGGCCCAAAGGTACGGCCCCGCAGTTGGACTTGATTGCCGAGAAGCTGGGTGGCTTCTCCTCGGTATCCGACGGCACTGACGACATGGGTCCCGCAGCAAGCCAACGCCGGGGACGACGACGTCGCGGTTGATACGCTAGACTGAAGCCGTTTGTCCGTTTGGCAGCGGCTGTGAGACATGTACCAGATTGCGCAGTTCAATCAGGCTTTGCCAGATCCGATCATCAAGCCGTTGTGCCCCTTCGGTCAATCGTACAGCGACGATGCCCAAATCTTGTGCGGGAAACAGGTGGTCCATACGAACAAGCTGTCCGGCCTCCAGATAAGCAGCGGCAAGTGACAAAGGAATCCACGCCATACCGATCCCGCTTAACACGAATTGCAGCGTCGCCAGAGTCAGCGCTGTCTCCGCCTTGGTGACAAGCCTGTATCCGGTCGGCATTCGGGGGGCGACATTGCGATCAAAAACGCCCCCCAGAAACACATCTGACGGATAGCGGACAACAGGTATATCCCCTTCTGTGATCTGATCACTCAGCCGCTCCTCGCAGACCGGCACCAAAATATCCGCGCCAAGCGACACGGTCTCAAACGCCTTGTGGGTCGTGGGGGATTGTTCTTCCGGTATTTCGTAGATCACAGCGAAATCAATTTCTCCCGCCATAAGTTGCAGCAGGCATTCATCGCGGTTTCCAGACCTGACTTTGACCGCCCCCTCCTCTTTTTGGGTCAGTGTCTGCACGATCACGGGCGAAAAGACCGCCGTAATCGCATGTAAACAGGCGAAGCTTAGCGGGCGACCACCTGACCCCGCCGAAACCCGCAATTCATCATTCAATCGGCGCAGTTGCGTGGCGGTTCGGCGCAATTCGGGCTCCAACCGCTTTACTCCCGGCAACAGCGTTACCGGTTTGCGGCTGCGATCTAACAGCGGGGTGCCCAACGCCTCTTCGATATGACGCATCCGCCGGGTAAAGGCCGATTGTGTCAGATATCGTCGCTCCGATGCGCGGATCAGCGAGCCGCTGTCCAGAACGGCCAGGATGTCTTCGATCCATTCAAGTCGCATGTTGCCCCACCTCCTAATATGCAATTTATGCATCATAGAGGTACTATTTCACATTAGTTTTCCACGCCTCCCCCGGATAAAATGCGGATACCTCAAATTCAGGATCAAAAATGCACCTCGCACGTTTCCCCCGCCGCTTCATCGCCCACCTTCCAACCCCGCTTGAGCGGCTTGACCGATTGTCAGCAGAACTCGGTGGGCCAGAGATTTGGATCAAGCGCGATGACTGCACTGGTTTGTCAACCGGCGGCAACAAGACCCGCAAGCTTGAGTTCCTGATGGCTGAGGCAGAATTGCAAGGCGCCGAGATGGTCATGACACAAGGCGCCACCCAGTCGAACCATGCCCGCCAGACTGCCGCTTTTGCCGCGAAGCTTGGCATGGGCTGTCACATATTGCTGGAAGACCGCACCGGGTCAAACAACGAGAATTACAACAACAACGGCAATGTCCTTCTTGATCACTTGCACGGCGCGACGACCGAGAAACGCCCGGGCGGTCTTGATATGAATGCCGAGATGGAAACCGTCGCTGACAGGTTCCGTGCGGATGGTCGAAAAGTTTACACGATCCCCGGCGGCGGGTCGAACCCGACCGGTGCACTGGGATATGTCAATTGTGCTTTTGAGATGCTGGCACAGGCCAATGATGGCGCGCTGAAACTGGATCACATAGTGCATGCAACTGGCAGTGCGGGCACGCAGGCAGGGCTGATTGTCGGCCTCAAGGCAATGAACGCTCACATCCCTCTTCTGGGTATCGGTGTGCGCGCGCCGAAGGCGAAGCAGGAAGAAAACGTTTTCAACCTGGCCTGCGCGACCGCTGAAAAGCTGGGCTGTGCTGGCATCGTGAAGCGAGAGGATGTCATCGCCAACACAGACTATGTCGGCGAGGGGTACGGCATCCCGACGGAAAGCGGGATCAAGGCCATTCAGATGTTTGCGGAGTTGGAATCCATCCTGCTTGACCCGGTCTATTCGGCAAAAGGGGCAGCCGGGTTCATCGACCTGATCCGCAAGGGCCATTTCAAGAAGGGCGAGCGGGTTGTCTTTTTGCATACGGGCGGTTCTGCAGCCCTCTTTGGATATGACTCGGCATTCGATCATGCGTCTCGTTGGCGATAGCGCCGTCTGCAACCTCCGGATTGGCGCAGGTCGGTTTTCGGCATGCCGGAATTGCATAAGGCAAATCCCCCCTGCGTACCGGACATAATCATTATTTGAACAATTCAGGAACACTATCAATTTCAGGTCGTTGATATCTCTGGGAATGTCGCTATTCAGCAGGTAGAAAAATCCAATTGCGCGCACAAATAGCCAACTACGACACACCAAGAGGCACATCATGTCAGACGAAGAAGACGATATCATCCTGTCTGAACTCAACGACGAAGAACTCGTCGCGCAAATGTTCGATGATCTTTATGACGGCATGAAGGAAGAGATTGAGGAAGGCGTGAACATCCTGCTTGAGCGCGGATGGCAGCCCTACAATATCCTGACCGAAGCGTTGGTTGGCGGCATGACGATTGTCGGCCATGACTTCCGCGATGGTATCCTGTTTGTGCCCGAAGTTTTGCTGGCCGCAAACGCGATGAAGGGCGGCATGGCGATCCTGAAACCGCTGCTGATCGCGACAGGCGCACCACGTGTCGGCAAAATGGTGATTGGAACCGTGAAAGGCGACATTCACGACATCGGCAAGAACCTTGTCTCCATGATGATGGAAGGCGCCGGGTTCGAAGTGGTCGATCTTGGGATCAACAACGCGGTCGAGGCTTATCTTGAAGCGATTGAAGCCGAAGAGCCTGATATTCTTGGCATGTCAGCCCTGCTGACCACAACCATGCCCTATATGAAGGTCGTGATCGATACGATGGTCGAAAAAGGTATTCGTGACGATTACATCGTGCTGGTCGGTGGCGCGCCATTGAACGAAGAATTCGGCAAGGCCATCGGCGCTGATGCTTATTGCCGTGATGCTGCGGTTGCGGTCGAAACCGCGAAAACCTTTGTTGCGCGCAAACATAATCAGGGGGCAGGCGCTGCCTGACCCCTTTTAATGCCCGGTTGCGATGCACATCTAAAAGGCAGGAGGGTTGGCGCATGTCTTTTCGCATATTCGCAACGATTATTCTTGGCGTGATCGCCGCTTCGGCGATCACGGTCCTGATCGCATCGCAAATCGCCATTCATTTGCAGTTGAGTCCGGTTTTCGGATTGGCGGGATTTGGTGTTCTGGCTCTTGCTGCCTCACTTGTCTTGCGCCGGCACAATGGATGACGCGACACTGACCGCCAAGGGGGTGACCCCAAGTGGAAAAGGTCAGGTTTTGCTGATCGCCTGCGGTGCTCTGGCCCGCGAAATCATCGCCGTAAAAGACGCGAATGGCCTGGATCATATGGATCTGCAGTGCCTGCCCGCCATTCTGCATAACCACCCTGATCGAATTGTTCCCGGCGTTCAGGATGCCGTTGCCAGATACCGCGATGCCTATGACAAGATTTTTGTGGTTTATGCCGATTGTGGCACTGGCGGTCAGCTACAGTCAGCCTGCGATGAACTGGGGGTCGAGATGATCGCCGGACCGCATTGCTATTCCTTCTTTGAGGGCAATGAAGAATTTGCGGCCCGGGATGAATTCACCGCCTTTTACCTGACGGATTTCCTGGTGCGCCAGTTCGACGCCTTTGTCTGGGAACCACTTGGGCTGGGGCGTCATCCGGGGTTGCGAGACATGTATTTTGGCAACTACGAAAAGCTGGTTTATCAGGCGCAAACAGATGACCCTGCCCTGACTGAAAAGGCACAACATTGTGCCGAACGATTGGGGCTCGCGTTTGAACGCAGGTTTACCGGCTATGGCGATTTGAACAGTGCGCTTGTCGAAATCTAGGCCCCGGCCGCCGTCTGCCTGATCCGTTCCACCATCGCACGTAACCCGTTTGACCGCTGTGCAGACAGATGGTCGTTCAGGCCCAGACGACCCAGCTCTGCTCGTGCGTCTGTGCGCAACACCTCATCAACAGGCTGATCGTTGTAAAGCGTCCGCAGGACCGCAATCAGCCCACGCACAATCATTGCGTCGCTGTCGCCACGGAAACTGAACACACCATCCTTGATCTGTGGCACTAGCCAAACCTGGCTTGCGCAACCATCGACCTTCGTCGCCGGCACGCGCAGCGCTTCCTCCAGCGGCTCCATTGCCTTGCCCATGTCAATGACATGCCGATACCGATCTTCCCAATCATCAAGGAAATCAAAGGTTTCGACCAGTTCTTCAAAGTCTGGATTAGCCATCATGTCACCATTTTTCGCCTTGCAAAGGATGTAGGCACTGCCTGTCCCGGCGTCCAGTTCAAAGCGCGACGATCACAACTTTCTGGCCCTTCACCGCTAGTCCGACCTGCCCGTCGCAAAGTTTCAGCGCGTCGTTTCCGAACACCTCTTTCCGCCATCCTTTAAGCGCCGCGACATCGCGTTCGCCAGCTGCAAGCGCATCCAGATCTGCGGATGAGGCGATCAGTTTCGGTGCGACCCCCTCGTTTTCGGTTTTGGCCTTCAACAGCACACGCAACATATCGGCCAATGCCGGATTGACCTGCAACTTGCTGCGCGTCTGATCGGGACGCGGCATATCCTCTGGCGCAACAGCCACCCCCGCCTGAATGCCTGCAAGAATGCCTGCCGCGATGTCGCCCTTGCGCGCCTCACGCAGCAGAAGGCGTGAACGGCCAAGATCCTTTTCGGATTGCGGTTTGGTGGAGGCAAGCTCAACCAAAGCGTCATCCTTGAAAACCCGGTTGCGGGGGATATTACGATCCTGCGCGTAAATCTCCCTGAATTTTGCCAATTCCCGGACGATGGCCAGAAACTTGCCCGATTGGGTTCTGGTCTTGACGCGACGCCATGCCTGCTCCGGATCAACCCTGTAGGTGCTCGGGTCATTCAGGACGTCCATTTCCTCGGCCACCCATTTTTTCCGGCCAGACCGGCCCAGCCGATCTGACAGATATTCGTAGATGTCGCGCAGATGTGTCACATCCGCCAAAGCGTATTTGGATTGTGCATCGGTCAACGGGCGACGCGACCAGTCGGTGAACCGAGACGATTTGTCCAGATCAGATTTCGCGATTTTGCGCACCAGCGTCTCATAGCCCACCTGTTCACCAAACCCACACACCATCGCGGCAACTTGGGTGTCAAAAAGTGGTGCTGGAATGACCCCCGCATCGACATAAAAAATCTCAAGATCCTGCCGGGCGGCATGAAAAACTTTTACGACGCCCACGTCGCGAAACAGATCGTAAAGTGGAGCAAGCGACAGTCCATCCGCCAATGGATCAACCAACACAGCATCTTCGCCCGACGCATCGCGATAGGCCAATTGCACAAGGCACAATTTGGAATAATAGGTTCGCTCGCGCAGGAACTCTGTATCGACTGTGACATAGGGCCGTTTCGCGGCCTCTTCACAAAATGCGGCTAGGCCGTCGGTCGTCGTGATTGTTTTCATTCTTATTCCGTCACTCGTGCTGGCTCACACCTCAAACGCCGGTCACTCATAGGCGATCAACATCCCTTTGGGAAGAAGCACCGCAATTTATGCGCGAAGTGTAACCGGCGTGCGGTCCCCAGCCGCAAAGCGGCGCAAGACGGCGGCGTAAAGTTCATGTTCAAGCGGCAAAAGACGCGCCGCAAGGCTGTCAGCGGTGTCCTCCGCCGTCACTTTTATGACCGATTGCCCCAGGACCGGGCCGCCATCCAATTCGGCCGTCACCTCATGCACCGTGCATCCATGTTCATGATCGCCAGCCGCCAGCGCGCGCGCATGTGTATTAAGGCCCTTGTATTTGGGCAAAAGTGATGGGTGGATATTCAGCATCCTGCCCCGCCATCCCTGCGTGAATTCCGGGGTCAGGATACGCATGAACCCCGCCAGGCAAACGATATCAGGATGGGCCGCGAGAAGTGCTTCCTGCAGCTTGCTTTCAAAACCGACACGATCCCCAGCAAAGGGACGATGATCAATTGCGCCGGTTGGCACATGCAGATCCTGCGCCTTTTTCAAGCCTGCTGCTGCAGGGTTGTTGGACAAGACAAGCACAGGTCGCGCCGGGTGATCGCCAGTCATCGACTTGACCAGCGACACCATATTGGAGCCGCTGCCCGAAATCAGGATCGCAACCCGTTTGGTCACAAAAGCGAACCCTCATACCGAACGCCGGACCCGGTGGTGACCGTGCCCAATTTGTGAACTGTCTCTCCTGCCTCGGTCAGCAAATCAGTCAGGTTTGCCGCCTGATCTGCGGCAACACATAACACCATGCCGATGCCTGCGTTGAAAGTCTTGAGCAGTTCCGCTTCAGCCAGGCCACCGGTTTCTGCCAACCAGCGAAAGACCGGCGGCAGCGCCCAACTGCGCAGGTCGATGTCAGCGCCAAGCCCATCAGGCAGAACACGTGGCAGGTTTTCGGTCAGACCACCGCCAGTGATATGCGCCAGCCCATGCACCCCCCCTGCCCGCACTGCCGCCAGCGCCGGTTTGACATATAGGCGCGTTGGTGAAAGCAGTTCCGCCCCCAGCGCACCATCAGCGAATGGTGCGTCATCAGCCCAGCCCAGCCCGGATAGATCGACAATGCGCCGCACCAGCGAATATCCGTTGGAATGCACGCCGTCAGAGGCCAGCCCAAGCAACACATCACCGGCCTGCACATCTTTTGGCAGATCGGTGCCACGCTCCATCGCGCCCACAGCAAATCCGGCGAGGTCAAAATCACCACCATGATACATACCCGGCATTTCAGCCGTTTCACCGCCGATCAGGGCGCAGCCTGATGCGGCGCACCCGGCGGCGATCCCTTCGATGATCCGGGTCGCCTGATCCAGCTCCAGCTTGCTGGTGGCGAAATAGTCAAGGAAAAACAATGGCTCTGCCCCTTGACAGACCAGATCATTGACACACATCGCAACAAGGTCGACACCGATCGTATCAACATTTCCTGTATCAATTGCGATCCGCAGTTTCGTGCCAACACCATCGGTCGCAGCAACAAGTATCGGGTCCACGAAGCCCGCATCCTTGAGGTCAAAAAGCGCCCCAAATCCACCCAAACCAGCCATCACGCCCGGGCGGGCCGTCCGCTTGGCCGCGGGTTTGATCCGTTCGACCAGCGAGTTTCCGGCGTCAATATCAACCCCCGCATCCGCATATGTCAGGCCGTTTTTTGTCATGTCATCACCCCAGCTGTCAGCTTGGCTTGCGATAGCGGATGACCCAACGTTCTGCAACGGGATCGGTGCAAGAAGTCACAATTAAAAGTCATTCTGTTAAACCTGCGTTTAGATTTCATGTGCCATGAATAGGGAGAGATGTAAGCGCCCTCCTCACGTGTTTTGGGTCTCGCTGGTTTTGGGCGGCAGGCGTTTGGGTACGCGTACCTGCGCCGCCGCCTCCAAATCCTTCCTTCAGATCGTGCAAAAGGCCGAAATTGTGTTTGGTTGCGACGATTTCTGCAGCTCCACACCAACTGGGACCAATCATCTGCATCACTTTGCTTGACGCGTCGGCCCGGTCTGATAATCCAGTGCCACGGATGGGCCTGTAGCTCAATTGGTTAGAGCAGAGCGCTCATAACGCTTTGGTTGCGGGTTCAAGTCCTGCCGGGCCTACCATCCCTTCGCAGTTTCAGTATACGAATGCATACTGCCTTTCCGTTTCCAGAGTTATACGATATGGGGGCGGCAGAATCCATGCAAATGCGGAGGGACGAGATGTCCAAGATTAAGGTAGAGAACCCAATCGTCGAGCTTGACGGCGACGAAATGACCCGGATCATCTGGGATTTCATCAAGAAAAAACTGATCCTGCCCTATCTGGATGTTGACCTGCTGTATTACGATCTTGGTATCGAGGAACGTGACCGTACCGATGACCAGATCACCATTGATGCGGCCGAAAAGATCAAGGAAATCGGCGTTGGCGTAAAATGTGCCACGATCACCCCCGATGAAGGCCGGGTTGAGGAATTTGGCCTTAAAAAGATGTGGCGCAGCCCCAATGGTACGATCCGCAACATCCTTGGTGGCGTTGTGTTTCGCGCCCCGATCATCTGCAAGAACGTGCCCCGTCTTGTCCCCGGCTGGACACAGCCTATCGTCATCGGACGCCACGCATATGGTGACCAATACCGCGCGACCGACATGAAGTTCCCTGGCCCCGGCAAACTGTCGATGAAATTCGTTGGTGAAGACGGCAAAGTGATTGAACATGAAGTGTTCGATGCGCCATCTTCGGGGGTCTACATGGGCATGTATAACCTGGATAAGTCCATTGAAGACTTCGCCCGCGCCTCCTTGAACTATGGTTTGAACTTGGGTTGGCCAGTTTATCTGTCCACAAAGAACACGATCCTGAAGCAATATGACGGTCAGTTTATGCTGATCTTCCAGCGGATTTTCGACACTGAGTTTGCAGATAAGTTCAAAGAGGCCGGCATTACCTACGAACATCGCCTGATTGACGACATGGTTGCTGCTGCTATGAAATGGTCCGGTGGTTTTGTCTGGGCCTGTAAGAACTATGATGGCGATGTGCAGTCTGACACGGTCGCACAGGGCTTTGGCTCACTTGGCTTGATGACATCACAGTTGATGACTCCAGATGGCAAGATTGTAGAAGCCGAAGCCGCCCACGGCACCGTGACCCGGCACTATCGCCAGCATCAGGCCGGTCAGGCAACGTCGACAAACTCCATCGCATCGATCTTTGCCTGGACTGGCGGGCTGAAGCACCGCGCCAAGCTGGACGAAAACACACAGCTGATGAACTTCGCCAACACGCTGGAAAAGGTCATCGTCGACACTGTTGAAAGCGGTCACATGACCAAAGACCTCGCCCTGCTTGTTGGTCCGGATCAGAAGTGGCTGACCACAGAAGGCTTCCTTGAGAAGATTGATGAAAATCTGAACGCCGCCATGTAAGGCAACGTTTTCAAGGGCCAGCACTGCTGGCCCTTGCGCGTTTCAGTTCCCACCGGGCGCAATGACAAAACTACCCGCCCCGACGAACTGATACTCTTCTCCCTCGATTTCATTTGTCGTGTCAATTTCAAGAATACCGCCAACCTCGTCCGCGGACGGACCAAAGAAACCGGCGTCCATCTGCGTGTCTGACGAACACTGCGTCGCCGATGCGCAAATGAATGTCCCGGCAAAGGTGTTGCCGCCAAAGGCCGTGTGCGGCAGTGCCAGATCAACCCCGACGGTTTGCGCATCAACCGTATAGGTCGCAGAGATATCCCCTGTTATCCAATCATCGGCGAAATTCACGGTGATGTTGATGCTTCCGTCCAGCTCCGTCCCTGTTGGATCACCTGCACCCACCCCATCAATCCGAACCAAACCATTGGCCGCAATATCCCCCGCGTATCGTACGGTGCCAGAAATCCGTGCATCAATGACATCCGGGTCCGACAGGAAGCCGAACAAAAAATGCGCCTCAGCATTTGCGGGATCTGGCGGTGGGGCACCCTCCAACGCTGCATATGCGGCAAGTTGCACGGCGGCGGCATAAGCTCCCGCAGTCGAAGGATCGTAGAACAGGCGAACGGTTTGGCCATTGGCCAACGCCCCCTCCCCGCCATTGATCGCGATTGACTCGTTCAGAAATTCGGCCAAAGCATCCCTGGCAGTTGGAACAGCGGCAAAGAATCCACTGTCCAGCCTGATCGTCGCACTGTCGGACAGCGCGCCGGACGCCTCACTAACCGATGCCCGGAACGCCGCGACTTCAACAGCTTCTGCATCAGAAAGTGATTGCCCTACAGCCCCATAGGGCAATCCGTTTTCCTGCGCTGGTGCCGGGGGCGCGGGAAGGACTGTGATGCCCGTCCCATCGCTGCCCGGTGCCGTGCTTCCCCCGCCGCCCGAACAAGCTGACAGAAACAGCGTAAGGGCAAAGGCAAAGAGGGCATTAATCACATGGTTCATCGCATATTTGCCTGGATCGTGAACCCAGTGCCTATCACGCGAGGCGTAATGATTGCGTTAAGCGAGAACCAACGCTGATGACCCGTCATGACGAGGTTCAACCAGCCCGCAAGATACGTGGCGCCAGTTTGCACATTAGGGGCTGGCCTTTGTTGACGATGCGCGCTATCCGCGCGGCAACTTACCCAAAAGGCTAATCGCAATGGATATCCGCAATATCGCGATCATCGCGCACGTTGACCACGGCAAAACGACACTGGTTGATGAACTTCTCAAGCAATCAGGCGTGTTTCGCGAGAACGAGGCTGTGTCCGAACGCGCAATGGACAGCAACGACATTGAACGCGAGCGCGGCATCACCATTCTGGCCAAATGTACAAGTGTCGAATGGAAGGGCACCCGTATCAACATTGTTGATACACCCGGCCACGCCGACTTTGGTGGCGAGGTTGAGCGGATTCTGTCGATGGTGGACGGTGTTGTCCTGCTGGTGGATGCCGCTGAAGGTCCGATGCCACAGACAAAATTCGTGACATCAAAGGCCCTGGCGCTGGGATTGCGCCCGATTGTGGTGGTCAACAAGGTCGACAAACCCGATGGTGAGCCTGATCGCGCTGTTGATGAAGTGTTTGATCTGTTCGCGGCACTTGATGCATCCGACGAACAGTTGGACTTTCCATCTATGTATGCCTCTGGTCGGGCGGGCTGGTGCGATGCCGCTTTGGATGGCCCGCGCAAAGACCTGTCAGCCCTGTTTGACCTGATTGTTGACCATGTCCCGACCCCCGCGCAGATCACGCGCAAGGATGAGCCGTTTCAGATGTTGGCGACAACCCTGTCTGCCGACCCATTTATTGGGCGTATCCTGACAGGAAGGGTTGAAGCGGGCACCCTGAAGGCGGGCGATACGGTCAAGGCGCTGTCGCGGACAGGCGACAAGATCGAGCAATTCCGCGTGTCAAAGGTTCTGGCTTTCCGCGGCTTGGCACAGCAACCAATTGATTTGGCCGAGGCCGGGGACATCGTGACGATTGCGGGCATGACCAAGGCAACCGTGGCCGATACATTGTGTGACGTTGCTATTGATACGGCGATCCCGGCGCAGCCGATTGATCCGCCAACGATCACCGTCACATTTGGGATCAATGACAGCCCGCTTGCTGGCCGTGATGGCAAGAAAGTACAATCACGTGTGATCCGCGAACGGCTGATGAAAGAGGCCGAAGTGAATGTCGCGATCAAGATCGAAGACACGCCAGGCGGTGATGCATTTGAAGTTTCGGGGCGCGGCGAGCTTCAGATGGGGGTTTTGATTGAAAATATGCGCCGCGAAGGGTTTGAACTATCAATTTCCCGCCCGCAGGTCATTTTCACCGAAGAAGGCGGGCAACGCATGGAGCCTGTCGAAGAGGTGACAATCGATGTCGATGATGAATATACCGGCGTTGTCGTTGAAAAGCTCACTGGCCCACGCAAGGGCGATCTGGTCGAAATGAAGCCAGCAGGCGCCGGCAAGACCCGCATTATCGCCCATGTGCCTTCACGCGGATTGATCGGCTATCACGGCGAATTTCTGACCGACACACGCGGTTCTGGTGTGTTAAACCGCCTGTTTCACGGCCAGACACCTTACAAGGGCAAGATCGATGGGCGCCGGCAGGGCGTGTTGATTTCGATGGAAAACGGGACCTCTGTCGCGTTTGCCCTCTGGAATTTGGAAGATCGCGGCAAGATGTTCATTGGCGCGCAGGAAGCAGTGTATCAGGGCATGATTATTGGCGAACACAGCCGGGAAAATGATCTGGAAGTGAACCCGCTCAAAGGTAAGAAATTGACCAACGTGCGCGCATCCGGAACAGATGAAGCGGTGCGTTTGACAACCCCCGTCACCATGTCACTGGAGCAGGCGATTGCCTATATTGATGATGATGAACTGGTTGAAGTGACCCCCAACGCGGTGCGGTTACGCAAGCGTTTTCTGGATCCGCATGAACGAAAGCGGCAGGCACGAGCCAGCTGAGGGCACAAAGTTTCGCAGAAACTTTGTCGGCAGACTTTCCGTGAAAGTCTGTCAGCCCGGCTGCACCGTATCGCCAACATGGATCAGGCCCGGGATTTTGACGCTGGCATACCAGCCACCGTGCCCGCGCATCGCGTTATAACCGCCAGGCCCTAGCTCCTTCTCCATGCGCGAACAGGGCGGACAGGGACCATGCACCTCCAGCACCGCTGTACCAACCCGCAACACCCCTTTGCGGATCGCCAGCAAATTGAGACCAGACACAACCAGATTACGGCGCAATTGCTCCGGCTCGATCACATCGTGCCCGGTTAGCGCGGCAATCACCGGCAGATGCTCTGCCTGGATCAAAGTCACGGCGCGTTTTCCCGCGCGCCCGTGATCCCCGATCAACCCGGCCTCATTCAGGTCAGCCGAGGTAACCACATCAATTGGGGCATATCGCTCTGCCCGTAATCCGATCCATGTCAAACGACCCGGCAGCGCATGGCGCGCCATCATCGCGCCAAGCTCGCCCTTCACGCGATCTCTTCGACGATGCTTAACTCGCGCTGACTGGCGCCCTTGGCGAAACTCAACGCCTCTTGGTAGGCATCCGAATAATAACAATCATGGGCGGCCTGCAAACTGGGGAAGCGGGCCACAACATTACGCGGCCGGTCGGGTCCCTCAAGCTGCTCATAGGCACCGCCGCGTGCGAGGAAAACCCCGCCGTGATCGGCAATCGCATCCGTGGCACGCTTGGCGTATTCGCCATAAGCAGCCTCATCTGTCACAGTCACGTGGGCGATCCAAAGTGCGCTCATTTCAAGTCCTCCAAAACCTTCTTCGCGGCCGCGATGGCCGCTTCGGCATTCTCCGCCGAGGCGCCGCCGCCCTGCGCCATATCAGGGCGTCCACCGCCGCCTTTGCCACCCAAATGGGGTGTTGCGGCCCGCAGGATATCAACAGCAGAAACCCTGCTAACCATATCTTCGGTAACGCCAACAGCAACCGCGGCCTTACTGCCTGTGTCGGCAATCAGTAGCACGGCACCGCTGCCCAACCCTGCCTTCATGTCATCGATCAATCCAGGCAGATCCTTGCCTGTCACACCGGTCAGGACCTGCGCTTGAAATGCGACGCCGTTGATGACCTCTGATGGGTTAGCCTCTGTCGCGCCACCGCCCATTGCACGTTCACGGCGAAGCTGCGCCACTTCGTTGCTGAGTGACTTGCGTTCATCAAGAAGGGCCCTGACACGGTCCGCCACCTCTGAGGTTGGCGCCTTCAATGCCAAAGCCACTTGCGTCAGTCGTTTGTCCTGTTCGCGCAGGTAGTCCAGTGCCGCCTGCCCTGTCAGCGCCTCAATCCGGCGCACGCCCGCGCTTGACGCGCTGTCACCAAGCGTCACAAACGCTCCAATCTCGCCCAGTTGCGTCACATGTGTGCCACCGCAAAGCTCCAGGGAATATGTATTCCCATCCGTGCCCTTGCCGGAACCGGCTTGCTGTCCCATCGAGACGACCCGCACTTCATCACCGTATTTCTCACCAAAAAGTGCCTGCGCACCCATGGCACGCGCGTCATCCGGCGTCATGATCCGCGTCTCGACCGTACTGTTCTGCCGGATGATGGCATTCACATCCCGCTCGATCTGCGCAAGCTCGTCGACGGCAAGTGCCTTGTTATGGCTGAAATCAAACCGCAACCGGTCCGGCGCATTCAGCGAACCGCGCTGCGCGATATGATCGCCCAACACCTCGCGCAGCGCTTCATTGAGCAGATGCGTGGCGGAGTGGTTTGCCTGAATTTGCGCCCGGCGCAGTGGATCAACGGCCAGTTCAGCGCCCTGCCCCTTGCTGATCGATCCGTCAGTGACGTTACCGAAATGCACGTAAACGCCGCCAACTTTCTTGGTGTCCGTGATTATAGCGGTACCTGTGTCAGTTGTCAGTGTGCCGGTATCACCGACCTGTCCGCCAGCCTCGGCATAAAATGGGGTCTGGTTCAGAACGATCTGTACCGTACCGTCGGCTTGTTGGACGGTTCCCCCATCCACCACCAGCGCGGCAATCTGCCCTTCGGCTGTCAGCGTGTCATAGCCCAGAAAGTCAGTGCTTCCGCTTTCATCCGCAATATCAAACCAAACTGCGCTATCTGCCGCCTCACCGGTGCCGGACCATGCCGCGCGCGCCTTTGCCTTTTGCGCAGCCATCGCCTGATCGAACCCTTCGGTGTCCACCTCGCGCCCCTTTTCGCGCAAGGCATCCTGTGTCAGGTCGAGCGGAAAACCGTATGTGTCATAAAGTTTGAATGCCGCTTCACCGGGAAGGGCCGCATCATCGGGAAGGTCGGCAAGCTCATCATCCAAAAGTTTCAGACCACGGTCGAGTGTTTGCTTGAACCGGATTTCCTCGTTCAACAGTGTGTCTTCGATCAACCGCTGCCCCAGCCCAAGCTCCGGATAGGCGGCGCCCATCTGTTGAACAAGTGCGGGGACAAGCCGATGCATCACGGGGTCCTTGCTGCCCAAAAGATGCGCATGGCGCATAGCGCGTCGCATGATCCGGCGCAGCACGTAACCCCGCCCCTCGTTCGACGGGAGCACACCTTCCGCAATCAGGAACGACGTGGAACGCAAGTGATCTGCAATCACCCGGTGATGCGTGTTTCCGGGACCGTCAGGGTCACTGGATGTGACATCCGCTGATGCCTCGATCAGCGCGCGCATCAAGTCGGTGTCGTAGTTATCGTGCTTGCCTTGCAGCAAGGCGCCAATCCGTTCCAATCCCATACCGGTATCGATGGATTGCATCGGCAACGGCTTGGTCGAGCCATCGTCGAACTGCTCATCCTGCATGAAAACCAGGTTCCATATCTCGATGAACCTGTCGCCGTCCTCTTCGGCGGAACCGGGAGGACCACCCCAGATATGATCCCCGTGATCATAGAAGATTTCAGTGCAGGGGCCACAGGGACCGGTCGGGCCCATCCGCCAGAAGTTATCATCAGTATCAATGCGGATGATCCGATCCTCGGGAACGCCGATTTTCCTCCACAGATCAAAAGCTTCGTCATCGGTATGATAAACGGTTGTCAGAAGGCGGGACGCATCAATAGCAAAATCCTTGGTCAATAACTCCCAGGCGAAGGGGATCGCGTCTGATTTGAAGTAATCGCCAAAACTGAAGTTCCCCAGCATTTCAAAGAATGTGTGGTGGCGCGCCGTGTAACCGACATTATCCAGATCATTGTGTTTACCGCCCGCGCGGACGCATTTCTGACTTGTGGTGGCGCGTTGATAGTCACGTGTTTCGACACCGGTGAACAGGTTCTTGAACTGGACCATACCGGAATTAGCGAACATCAGTGTCGGATCATTGCGCGGCACCAGCGGGCTGGAGGCCACAACCTCATGACCCTGCTTTTCGAAGTAGGACAAAAAGGTGGATCGGATATCAGCGAGGCTGGTCATGGCTGGCTTTCAAAAGTGCATTACATTGGATGCGAGAAATAGCCCTGCCTCCGGGGACTGTCCACAGCGGTCAACGAAAAAGGGCGTTGCCCGCGCAACACCCTTTCTTCATTGTATCTTGCAGTGCGGGCCTTTCAGCTGCCGCCGACCACGCTCTTAAAGCTCAACAAGATTGTCTTCGCCGTCTTCGCCGCCACCTTCCGGTTGATCGAAATCCAGCCCATGGGCAGCACGGATTTTATCCTCAATCTCATAGGCGACGGATGGGTTCTCCTTCAGGAACAGCTTGGAGTTTTCACGCCCCTGCCCGATCCGTTCATCACCGTAAGAGAACCAGGCACCGGATTTTTCAACCACACCCGCCTTGACCCCAAGGTCCAGAAGTTCACCCATTTTTGAGATGCCTTCGCCATACATGATGTCGAACTCCACCTGCTTGAAGGGCGGTGCCACCTTGTTTTTGACCACCTTCACCCGGGTTGCGTTGCCGACAACTTCATCCCTGTCCTTCAACGCGCCGATACGGCGAATGTCGAGGCGAACAGAGGCATAGAACTTCAACGCATTGCCGCCGGTCGTCGTTTCGGGCGAGCCGAACATCACGCCGATCTTCATACGGATCTGGTTGATGAAAATCACCATACAGCCGGATCGGTTGATTGAACCTGCAAGCTTACGCATGGCCTGCGACATCAAGCGCGCATGCACGCCGACGCTGCTGTCGCCCATGTCGCCCTCGAGCTCGGATTTGGGCGTTAGTGCGGCAACGGAATCAACAATGACCATGCTCACAGCCCCGGAACGGACCAGCGTATCAACGATCTCAAGTGCCTGCTCGCCCGTGTCGGGTTGCGAAATCAACAACTCATCCAGATTGACGCCCAGTTTCTTGGCATATTGCGGGTCAAGCGCATGTTCCGCATCAACAAATGCACAAACACCGCCTTTTTTCTGTTCCTCGGCAATTGTGTGCAAGGTCAAGGTCGTCTTGCCCGAAGATTCCGGGCCGTAAATCTCAATGATGCGGCCCTTTGGCAAACCGCCAATCCCCAATGCTATGTCCAGGCCCAGCGATCCGGTTGACGTCGCTTCAATGTCGGGCATCTGATTCTGACCGCCGAGCTTCATGATAGAGCCCTTGCCGAACTGCCGCTCGATCTGCGCCAGCGCGCTTTCCAGAGCCTTTTCTTTATCCGCTGTCTTCTTATCAGTCATTTTGAGGAGATCTGCCGTTGCCATATTTCCTGTCCTTATTTCATGCGCCCCTAGCGGCGGCAATCACTGCTTTGTTCTTCTTGTGTTCTCATTCGTAATGGGACCAAAATAGGAACATTGCAACTAAAATTTTCCACACTCACCATCGGGTTTGAGTGGTTAAAGATTGGTTTATGGCTTAGAAAAGGTTCTGCAAAGAACGAAGGACGGAGACCAAATGCTTGTTTTCTGGAAGGAAAATCTTGTTTTGCTGGCCGTCCCCAAAACAGGGTCAACGGCGCTCGAAGGGGCATTAGCGCCCCGCGCCTCCATGGTTTTACGCGACCCGCCCCATCTGAAACACGCACCCTGCTATCGATACAAACGATTCCTCAAGCCGTTCTTCGTGCAAGCCGGAGGCCAGAAGCCTGAGATAATGGCCGTGGTCCGCAACCCGATAGACTGGCTTGGCAGCTGGTACCGCTACCGCACAAGGGACGACCTGATCGGGCATGAGAATTCGACCCGCGATGTCAGTTTTGACGCGTTTTGTTTGGAGTACTGCAAAGGATCACCCGCCTCCTTTGCGAACGTGGGATCGCAGAACAAATTTCTGCGGATTAACGACGGCGAAATCGGCGCGCAGCATCTGTTTCAATATGAGGCGTGGGATAAGGTGATCGGTTATCTGGAAGACCGGCTGGAAACGAAGATCACGCTTAAGCAGAAAAATGTGTCGCCAAAGATGGACTTACAGCTATCTTCCGCTGTCGAGGCGAAGCTGAAAGATAAGCGCGCGGCGGAGTTTGACATTTGGGCACAGGGCCAACACTGAGCAACCGACAATTTCTGTCACAGAAATTGGCGCAAATCCTTGCAGAGGATTTGACGACAGACTTTCGTTGAAAGTCTGTCTGCCATTACTGTCAGTCACCGCGATATGTCAGCGTCCGCTGCACTGCATCCTGCCACCCGGCGTAACGCTGCTCGCGCTTTTCCGCATTCATCCCCGGCTCGAACCGCCGGTCCAATGCCCATTCTGCCGCGAACCCAGCCTGATCGGGATAGACCCCAGCTTTCATACCCGCCAACCAAGCCACACCAAGAGCTGTGGTTTCCAGAACCTTGGGTCGATCCACTGGAGCCCCGATAATGTCTGACAGGAACTGCATCGACCAATCCGATGCGCTCATGCCACCATCAACCCGCAAAACCCCATCCGTATCAGAGGCTTGCCAGTCACTTTTCATCGCTTCCAGCAGGTCGCGGGTCTGGAACCCGACACTTTCCAGAGCCGCACGAGCAAATTCAGCCGGGCCGGAATTGCGGGTGAGCCCATAGACCGCGCCTCGCGCATCCGCATCCCAATAAGGCGCGCCAAGGCCCGTAAAGGCGGGCACCATGTAAAGTTCCTGACCTTGATCGGCCGTTTCGGCCAAAGGTTGGGTTTCTTTCGCATCCCGAATGATTTTCAACCCGTCACGCAGCCATTGCACCACGGCTCCGGCAATGAAGATGGAGCCCTCCAAAGCATAAGTCGGCTTGCCATCAAATTGATACGCAATCGTGCCAAGCAGGCGCTTCTTGCTTTCCACAAGCGTATCGCCTGTATTCAGAAGGGCGAAACAACCGGTGCCGTAGGTGGATTTCAGCATTCCCGCTTCGAAACAGGCCTGCCCGATGGTTGCCGCCTGCTGATCCCCGGCCACGCCAAGAATAGGAAGCTCTTTGCCGAAAAGGTCGGCGCGCGTGGTCCCAAAATCGGCAGCGCAGTCGCGCACCTCAGGTAACATCGATATTGGAATGCCGAAGCGTTTGCAGATTGTCGTGCTCCACCTACCCTCGCGGATATCATAGAGCATCGTGCGTGCGGCATTGGTCGCATCGGTGACGTGTTTCTTACCGCCGGTCAACTTCCATATCAGATAGCAATCGACCGTACCAAACAACAGATCGCCAGCCGCGGCCCGTTCTCTGGCCCCTTCAACCGTTTTCAGGATATGATGCACCTTTGTCCCCGAGAAATAGGGATCGGCAAGCAAACCGGTCTTTTGGGTGATCGTTGCCTCGAACCCTTCCTTGCGCAACACATCGCAGAATGGTGCTGTCCGTCTATCCTGCCAGACGATGGCGTTGTGAATTGGCTCGCCGGTGTTCTTATCCCAGATCAGCGTGGTTTCGCGCTGGTTTGTGATACCTATCGCAGCAATATCAGTCGCGGTAAGTCCCGCCTTTTCGATCGCGCCCCGGCAGGTGGACGCAACAGATGACCAGATATCGGACGGCACATGTTCAACCCAACCGGATTGCGGGAAATGCTGGGCGAACTCCTCTTGCGCGGTCGCCTTGATCCGCATCCGATCATCAAAGATGATGGCGCGGCTGGATGTTGTGCCTTGGTCGATGGCAAGAATATAGGTCATGGTTCCCCCGTCTTTCTTGGTCTTGTTTCAAGCCGCCATGTATGCGTCAAGAGTTGCGACCTGGTCCTTCGTCAACCGCAAACCCAATTTGGAGCGCCGCCAAACCACATCTTCGGCAGTTTGCGCATATTCTTTTGACATCAGCCATTTGACCTCAGCCTCGGTCAGGGTCGCCCCGAAATCCTGCCCCAAATCAGCTGCTGATGTGGCATCGCCAAGAATCTGTCGCACCTCGGTCCCGTAACCCTTGATCAGTCGTTCTGCCCAAAACGGCGACAAAAACGGATAAGCAGCCTGCAAATCGGTCACTAGCCGGTCGCGGTCGGCAACGGCGAAATCACCGCCCGGCAGTGGTACACCGGCGGTCCATGGGTCGCCAACAGGCAGTGTCGGGTTCAATTTCCTCAACGCATTTTCAGCCAACTTGCGATATGTGGTGATCTTCCCACCAAATATATTCAGCAGTGGCGGTCCGTTTTCATCCAATGACAACACGTAATCGCGTGTTGCAGCCGTCGCCGATTTGGCCCCGTCATCATAAAGCGGGCGTACACCTGAATAGGTCCAAACCACGTCATCGCGGGTTACCGGCTTTTCGAAATACTGCGACGCGAAGGCGCAAAGGTAATCCTGCTCTGCGTCGGTCGCGTAGGGACGTTCTGAAAGGTCATCATGTTCGGCGTCGGTAGTCCCGATCAGGGTAAAATCGGTCTCATAAGGGATGGCAAAGATGATCCGGCCATCCTCACCCTGAAAGAAATAGCTCTTGTTGTGCTCAAACAGGCGTTTGGTCACGATATGACTACCACGAACCAATCGGACGCCCTCGCTAGAGTTCAAGCGGACGGTGTTGCGAATGATATTTTCGACCCATGGCCCACCGGCATTGATCAACCCGCGCGCGGTATAGACCGTTTGCTTGCCATCATTTTCGACCACCACCTTCCAATACCCGTCGACGCGCTCAGCGCTCACGACTTTTGTGCGAACCATGATCCGCGCGCCGCGTTCTTCAGCATCGCGCGCGTTCAGGACAACAAGCCGTGCATCCTCGATCCAGCAATCGGAATATTCGTAGGCGCGTGTGAATTTCTTGTTCAACGGCTTGCCAAGGGGACCGTTTGACAGGTCGACCGTCCTTGTACCGGGAAGGATATCGCGCCCGCCAAGATTGTCGTAAAGAAACAAGCCGAACCGGATAAGCCAGGCAGGCCTGCGACCCTTCATCCACGGCATGACAAATGACAGCAGTTTGGAGGTTGGGGTGTCACCTTCAAAACGCATATCTTTGTGGTAGGGCAGCACAAATCGCATCGGCCAACTGATATGTGGCATGGCTTTCAGAAGAACCTCGCGTTCGATCAATGCCTTTCGGACAAGGCCAATCTCAAAAAACTCCAGATAGCGCAGGCCACCGTGGAAAAGCTTCGTCGAGGCGGATGAGGTTGCAGAAGCAAGATCGTTCATCTCGGCCAGCCCAACGCGCAGGCCACGCCCGGCGGCATCGCGGGCAATCCCGCACCCGTTCACACCGCCCCCAATGATGAAGATGTCAAAATCCGTCTGCATGGGTGCCTCTCACTTATGTCGTCCTCTGCTAGAAGCGGCGACACGCCGGCGCAAGGACAGCAGGCCCAATTGTTCGCGGCAACATGAAAGAACCCGAAGCGAATGCACAAAAACGCATTAAATCTGAGCAATTTGACTTGCCTTATGTTCGATCATGATAAAATACGAACACATGGAAACCGCGACCCGCCACGATCTTATCCGCAAGGAAGCGCGCCAGCAGGGCAAGGTGTCCGCGACGGATCTTGCAATCAATCTGGGCGTTGCAGTCCAGACCATCCGCCGCGATCTGCGCCAGCTTTGTGCCGCTGGCGTGTTGGAACGGGTCCATGGCGGTGCTGTTCTCCCCTCTGGCGTCAGCAATATCGGTTACGGAGACAGGCGCGCGCTGAACCGGGACGTCAAGATACGCATGGCGCGCCATGTTGCGCAGATGATCCCGGATCAGGCGTCGCTCTTCCTGAATATCGGCACGACGACAGAAGCGGTCGCCCATGCCTTGCGCCATCATCAGCAGATCATGGTCGTTACCAATAATCTGAACGTCGCCAACATTCTGGCGGACAATCGCGGCTGCGATGTGGTTGTGGCCGGTGGTTCGCTGCGCCGATCGGATGGCGGGCTGGTCGGCGATCTGGCGGCCATCGCAATAAGCCGCTTCAAGGTGGATTTTGCGGTCATCGGTGCATCGGCGGTCGATCTGTCCGGCGACCTGCTGGATTTTGACCCGGAAGAGGTGCGGGTCAGTCAACAAATCATCGCAGCGGCCCGATCAACAATTCTGGTTGCCGACAGCAGCAAGTTCACACGTAAGGCACCTGTGAAAATCGCGTCACTCGAACAGGTCGATCATTTTGTGACGGACCGTGTCCCATCGGAGGCGCTGCTTAATCAATGCGCCGATTGGAACACAAAGGTTTCGCTGGTCTAGTGATATCAGCGACCATCAGATAAACAGACAAATCGTGAGATAGCTGGCCAGACCATAAAGCGAGAGTAAGCTTACGCTCATAAAAATGCCGCGCAACCCATCCCGCCCGATGAGGTAGGATGCGGAATGGCCCAACCGACCTGCTGCAAAGCCGATAATCCAAAACTGCGCCGCCAGATTGACCGGAGAAACGACACTGATCAACAACGCAAGAACCGAAAAATACACGATATTCTCGGTCGCGTTAGTATGCGCGCTGTGATGTCTTTTGAGTTCTTCAATCCCCTTTTGTGACACATCATCCTGCGCGTGGCCGCTGGCCTCTCTCTCTTCGGGGGTGGCATGCATATTGTAGCGGAGGCGGGTCAGTTCCGTGCTGGTCATCAACAGCGTATGGTTTGCCAACAGCAAAATTGCGCTCAAGGTGGCAGAGGCCACAATGGCGAATGACGGCAAGGCGATCTCCGCTGGCGTCACACCAAAAAGCAGAAGGTTTCCCAAGACGGCAAGAAGAATCAAAGCGAAAGGGTAAGCGATTATTATTCTTGTGAACTTCTGCTTTCGGCGGGCTTCATCTGTCATCACGTCTCGGCTCTTGTTGGGCGTATTGACTTTCAACATGGGGCCGCCACTGCCGGATGGCAAGTTGTCCAACGACGATCACGCGCTCGCAGTCGCGCCCCTACGGCGCCTTGAACCCCGTCGCGACGACAAATTTCTCTGAACTGTCTGATCGCGATGCAGGTGGTTTGACGTTGGCAACCTTGGTGAACCGTTGCTTAAGCAGCTTTTGCAAATCGCCTTCCGCGCCACCGGCAAGAACCTTCGCCACAAAGGTTCCCCCTTCACTAAGAACATCGAAGGCGAAATAGGCCGCAGCTTCGCATAATGCGATAATGCGCAGGTGGTCGGTTTGTTTATGGCCAGAGGCCGACGCGGCCATATCTGACATGACCACATCCGCTGTCCCGCCCAGCCATTCTTTCACCTTGAGATCGGCGTCGTCCTCCATGAAATCAAGCTGGTGAATTTCCGCACCTGCAATCGGCTCCACCTCTTGCAGGTCAACGCCCAGCACATAGCCCTGCGCCTTACCTTTCTTCTCGCCCAATGTGTTGGCACGTTTGACCGCAACCTGACACCAGCCGCCTGGGGCACACCCCAGATCAACAATGCGCGCACCGGGCACAAGAAACCGATACTTATCGTCCAGTTCCAATATCTTATAGGCCGCCCTGCCCCGATACCCGTCGGCCTTGGCGCGTTTCACATAAGGATCATTCAACTGCCGCTGCAACCATTGGGTTGAGCTCAGCTTGCGACCGCGCGCGGTTTTGACCTTTACGGTCAAATCACGATAGCCGCGTCCAGATGTGTTTTTTGTCGTTTTCTTGGCCATACATTGCCTATCACTTAAAACGGCGCGTCTTCCAAGACCCCATCCGCGGACATCTGCGCATAAAGCAGCCCCTCACGCAAACCGCGATCCGCAACAGAAAGCCGGTCAGTGGGCCAAAGACGCATCAGCGCTTGCAAAATAGCGGAGCCGGACATGATCAGTGCCTGTCTGTCCTTGCCAATGCGCGGGTCTGCCCGGCGACCGGCCGGACCAAGTGACAGATAATCACGGATCACGGCGTCGATCTGGTCAGTGGTCATCCGTAAACCGTCCACCTTGGTCCGATCATACCGTTTCAGGCCAAGATGACTGGCCGCGACAGTTGTCACCGTACCGCTCGTCCCGATGATCTGGAAACCCTCGCGGTCCTGTGCCGCAGCATAGGGCGCGAATTCCTCCAGATTCTCTTCAAAAAACCAGCTCATCAGCGCAAATCGGGCGGCATCGTCCTCCACATCGGAAAATTGATCCCGCAATGTGGCGACGCCCAAAGGAACCGAAATCCAGTCAACGACCTTTGCGGCGGCAAATGGGCCGGGGTCGGATGTGAACCCGGCATGCAACCGCATGATTGCCCGCGGGCGTTCGCGCTTCGGCACATTGGTCAGATCAATCCATACCAGTTCAGTTGAACCGCCACCGATATCAACGACCAGCAATTGTTCGGTGTTCACACTGACCAGCGGAGCGCAGGAAATCACCGCCAGCCGCGCCTCTTCCTCCGGCTTGATGATCTCAAGCGTCATGCCCGTTTCGCGGCGGACCTGTGCAATGAAATTGTCACCATTCAGCGCGCGGCGGCAGGCTTCGGTTGCAACCAACCGCATTCGTTTCACACCATGGCGTTTTAGCTTTTCACGACAAATACGCATGGCCGAGATTGTTCGATTCATTGAAGAACGCGACAATCGCCCACTGCTTTCCAGCCCGTGCCCTAATTGGACGGACTTGGAGAAGC
The DNA here is from genome assembly GCA_947500055.1 of uncultured Paracoccaceae bacterium. Taxonomy (GTDB): domain Bacteria; phylum Pseudomonadota; class Alphaproteobacteria; order Rhodobacterales; family Rhodobacteraceae; genus Yoonia. The sequence continues at coordinate 62,748 of CANMQO010000007.1, read as the reverse complement.
TATCAACGACGTGAAATTGACTGCCCTTGGGTTGGGCAATCAACATCCGACAGCTATTTGTGCCCAGATCCAATGCCGCATAAAGCTGCGCCAGATCAGGCGGAGTTGGCGCGGGGGTTTCGACCGCTTTTGGGAACGCGCCCGCACCTTTGGGACGCTTGGGCGCCATATCACACGCCCTCCATTTCGAGTTAACACCAAGCTAGGGATCAAAGAGCCCGCGCGCAAGCCTCCGCATGGTCATAATGAAAGATACACATGTCTGATATGAAGATATTGAGGCGCGCCGCAACTGGTCCCTTCTGCGACAACCAGTTAGCTTTGGCGCCGTCGCGGAACGCTTATCTCATGTCGAAATTCAGCCTTCCCACACCGAATCCGATGCTAGAACGGCAGAAATGCTCCGAGGGAGGGAATCAAATGCCCGATGTCACAATCGTCTACTGGCGGGACATGCCTGCGCAGGTCATCGTAGGCCGTGGCCGCAAAGGCGCGAAAATGCCCTTACCCGAGCGGTTTGAACAGGCCATTGACAGGGCCGCGATGAAATCAGGCGCCGCCGAGTCGGATGATTACATGGCCGGTTTCCGCAAGGCTGATCCCTATAGTGTTGACGGCGATGCCGATAGCGTCGCCGCCGCCGAAGCCGCCCGCATCGATGCCGAATACGATCAGGATCGTATCAAAACCCTCATCGCAAATGATGGTTGGGCTTGACCAGACCACCCTTTTTTCCCACCCGCCTGACGGAGCTTGCCATGTCCCTGCTACCTTTTCTTAAGCGCAAAGAGGCCGACGAAAACGGGTTCAACCCCGAAGTCGAAGCATTCCTGCAAGACTATTCCATCGAAGTCATGCCGCGCACGGCAGAGAAGGTCGAGGATTTCCGTGCACTTTTGCCCGAGGGCACACGGGTGTACATCGCCCATATCGAAGGCACGCCCATCGAAGACATGGTCGCCACAGCCAAACGCCTTGCTGCTGACGGTTTTCAGGTCATGCCGCATTTCCCGGCGCGCATCATCAAGGACAAGGCCACATTGGCCGATTGGATCGCGCAGTATCAAGGTGAGGCTGGCGTTGAGCAGGCTTTGCTGCTTGCAGGCGGCGTTGCCAAACCCCACGGTGATTTCCATAGCTCCATGCAGATGATGGAAACCGGCCTTTTTGGGGGGTTCAAACGCTTGCACGTGGCCGGTCACCCCGAGGGCAACCGCGATATCGACGCAGATGGCAGCGACAAGAACGTCATGGATGCGTTACGGTGGAAACAGAAATTCAGTGAAACAACCGACGCGCAGATGGCACTGGCGACGCAGTTTGCATTTGATGCGGATCCGATCATCGCCTGGGCAGATGCGCTGCGCAACGAAGGCATCACAATCCCGATCCATATCGGCATTGCGGGCCCTGCCAAGCTGCAAACACTGATCAAATTCGCGATCGCCTGCGGCGTTGGCCCATCACTGAAAGTGCTGCAAAAACGGGCCATGGATGTAACCAAGCTGCTCTTGCCGTATGAACCAACCGAAGTGCTTGCAAAACTTGCGGCACACAAGGTCGCGAACCCGGACTTCAACATTCAACGGGTGCATTTCTTCCCTCTTGGCGGCATCAAGGCCAATGCAAACTGGGCCATCACCAATGGTGGCGAATCCGCCGTCCCCGCATCCCAATCCTAAGGACTACCTTTTATGACACGCACAATTGTCGAATCCAAAACGAAGACCGCCGTCATTGGCTTCGATGAACCGTTCTGCGTTATCGGGGAACGGATCAACCCGACCGGCCGCAAGATCCTCGCAGCAGAGCTTGAGGCAGGCGATTTCAGCCGGGTTGAGGCCGACGCCATCGCCCAGGTCGCCGCAGGTGCCAACGTGCTGGATGTGAATTCCGGTGCCGTTTTTACTAACAAGATGGCAGAAGACCCGCGTTACGCCGATAACAACTTTGTCGAACCACCGTTGATGACCGAACTGATCAACCGGGTGCAGGCTGTTGTCGATGTCCCACTTTGCATCGACAGCTCAGTTCCCGGCGCGCTGGAAAACGGTCTTGCCGCTGCAGAAGGCCGCCCTTTGCTGAATTCCGTGACTGGTGAAGAAGAACGGCTTGAGCTCGTCCTGCCACTGGTCAAAAAATACAACGTGCCGGTTGTGGCGATCTCAAACGACGACACCGGCATTTCAGAAGATCCCGATGTACGTTTTGCCGTTGCCAAGAAAATCGTTGAACGGGCTGCGGATTTTGGCATCCCCGCATATGACATCGTGGTCGACCCTCTGGTCATGCCAATCGGTGCCATGGGCACGGCTGGTTTGCAGGTTTTCGCCCTCGTCCGGCGCCTGCGCGAGGAACTGGGCGTCAACACCACCTGCGGCGCATCCAACATCAGCTTTGGCCTGCCAAACCGGCATGGGATCAACAACGCGTTCCTGCCAATGGCAATGACCGCTGGCATGACATCCGCCATCATGAACCCCGTTGCGCTGCCCATCGGTCCCAAGAAGATCGCCGAGAAGAAAGCGGAGATTGAAGCGGCAGGCATCATCTTGCCGGATGGCATGGATGATGAAACATTCGTCACTCTGTTCGGCTTGGGGTCCACGAAACCGCGCGCTGGCAAGGAAATGGAAGCGATCCGCGCGGCAAACTTCCTGACGGATAATGACGCAGCCGGTGGTGAGTGGATCAAATTCAACCGCGCGCCGGTGAAAGCTGGCGAAGGTCGCGCCAGAACAGGCCGCCGTCGTCGCGCCTAAGCAGTCTTTGTGCCGACTGGACCGAGTGTCAGACGGAACATAGAGCCCTTAGCAGCTACCGTCAGTGACGTGCGTACCCGTGGCTTAGCCCGGCGCACACGTCTTTGCGTTTCCAGAAGCGGAAGCGTGGCCAATGGGCGTGCACGTCGGGTGGCATAAGAAATCGTGGATTTCATTGTCAGCGTCTGGACAGTCATCGGCACCGAACTCCTCTATTTCTGTGTGCGGCTCAAATTCTTAGGGGGCATACCCAAACGGATTATCAGGATACTTTGGACCGGGAATGCCCCCATTGCGTAAACAATGCTGGGGGATTCGAGCACATTTGTGACGGACCTAAGGTAAGTTTCTGCCGATCATTGCGCAGAATTGGGCAATAATGACCCGAAATATGGCAAAAATCCGGGACTGACGCACAACCTTGGCTTGCCTTTCGCTTCCCCTGCGTCACGATAGGGCATCGCTAACTGATGGGGTTTAAGATGACTATTCGCACCTTACGACTTTCTTGTCTCGCCACGCTCGCACTTGGACTGCCCGCTTTTGCACAGCAAGCGGCAGACGCGGTTGCCCCGGAAGCGGAAACCGAAATCGCCGCTGCTTTTGAGGGGCTTTCTGACGCAGCACAAGCCGCGCTAGCAACAAAAACGGCCGGGGCGCCGACAACTGCAGAGGATTGGATGGTTGCCGCCGCAAATCCGTTAGCGGTCGAAGCAGGCGCAAATGTCTTGCGTTCTGGCGGAACGGCCGCCGACGCCATGGTCGCCGTACAGGCCATGCTCGGTTTGGTCGAACCCCAATCCTCTGGTCTGGGCGGTGGTGCATTTCTGGTCTGGTATGACGCCGCAACGGGCGAAATGACCACACTGGACGGGCGGGAAACGGCCCCTTTGACGGCCACGCCGACGATGTTTCAGGATGAAAACGGGGAACGGCTGGGTTTCTTTGATGCCGTCGTGGGCGGGCTGTCGGTCGGCACCCCGGGCACACCCAAATTGATGGAAGATGCGCATCGCCGGTGGGGGAAATCCAATTGGGCAGAGCTACTGGAACCCGCCATTGAACTGGCAGAAGCTGGCTTTGTCGTCTCGCCTCGCATGGCCGGATCAATTGCCAATGACAGCGAAAGACTACAGCGTTTTCCTGCGACAGCTGAATACTTCTTTCCCGGCGGCTCAGCGCTTGTCGCCGGTGATCTGCGGACCAATCCCGACTATGCCGATACGCTGCGGCAGATCGCGGCACGTGGAACCGACGCGTTCTACACCGGCGCAATCGCTGAGGATATCATCAGCACAATCCGCAATGCCGAAGGAAATCCGGGGAAACTCTCCACAATTGATCTCGCACTTTATGACGTGGTGGAACGTGATCCGGTCTGCGTGGAGTATCGCAGCTATGAAGTCTGCGGCATGGGACCACCATCATCCGGGGCACTGACGGTCGGGCAAATCCTTGGGATCGTGAATAACCTCGACATCTCCGACCCGACCGCTCCCGATACGTGGCGATTGATCGGCGACGCATCGCGATTGGCATTTGCGGACCGGGGCCGGTACATGGCTGATAGCGATTTCGTCCCAATGCCCACGCAAGGCCTTGTCGACCCGCTTTATCTTGAGGAACGGGCAGAACTGATCGCTGGCGACAGGACAGATGGGTTCGGCGCATTGGAAAACGTCGCCCCTGGCAATCCAAACTGGGATCACGCACAGCGCTGGGGTGATGATGTCAGCATCGAGTTTCCGTCGACATCGCATATTTCGATCGTCGATAGCTACGGAAACGCGCTTTCGATGACGACAACAATTGAAAACGGGTTTGGATCGCGGCTTTTCGTGCGCGGGTTCCTGTTGAACAACGAACTGACCGACTTTTCCTTCGCCACACATAATGATGGCTTTCCCATTGCAAACCGAATTGAGCCGGGCAAGCGGCCAAGGTCATCCATGGCACCCACCATCGTGACACAGGACGGCGCGCCGGTTCTTGTGATCGGCAGCCCCGGTGGAAGCCGGATCATTGGCTATGTGGCCAAGACCATCATTGCACATCTCGATTGGGGAATGGACGTGCAGCAAGCCGTCTCCATGCCGCATCTGGTCAACCGGTTCGGCACCTACGATCTGGAAGAAGGGACCGACATCACATCCCTTGAAACGCCCCTGACCGAACTGGGGTACGAGGTCAACATCCGCGGACTGAATTCCGGCCTGCACGCCATCGCCATTGGCGACGGGCTGCAAGGCGGGGCAGACCCCCGGCGTGAAGGGATCGCATTGGGCGAATGAAAACTGCCCCAACCCAAACGGGCGGGGGTCAGCAGCCCGGAATCGGCGCGTTGGATAGCAGGCTGATGATCGCTTGGACGATCGCATCGGTTATCGCTCCGTTGAAGAATGTGAAATCGATCAACAGGAAGTAGACCACCACCATCGACACCACATAGCCACCTGCCGCCCAATTGTTGAACAAGATGGCGGCAGCCCAGTCTTGCGTGAACACGTACCAGTACATCCCATAGAGCACATACGCTGCCAAAAGCAGGGTCATGGGCAAAATGCGCGCGGCAAATCTACCTTTAAAAACGGACAAGAAGATCAGGGTCATGAACGCGACCAGATTGGCGATACCAAACCGAGTCAGATCGGCGCGCAGCCCGTTGATCGTCGCCTCGTAGCGGTCAGCGACAAAATCCCCAACTGTCTGTTGACCAATCCGTAATGCTGCGACCCGATCGCGAATGCCAACACTTGCCATTGCCGCGTCATTGGCAAGGCGGTTTGCACCACAATCGCACCGGTCCCGCGCGATAGCGGTCACCATGGACCGGATAATTACATCGCGTTGCACCAGCAGTTCCGCATCGTCGGCAAAGCGGCTCGCGAGCGATTGCAGTAAACCGTTTTCGCTTTGCTTTGCAGGTATTTGCGCCTGATCCAGCGCAGAAATTGCCCGTGTCTCCACCTGTTTGATGGCAAAAGATTGCAACTTCGCCTCTATCAACTGCGGTTGCGACCGCACGACAAAGAGAAGCGCGCACATAGCCGCTACGCCACAAACCGCCAGCGCGAACGTGAGGAAACGCGCAGCCCGGTGCATCGTGCCGTCGATCATCCGCTACTGTCCCTTGAACAGCCCACCCAGGATGCCGCGGACAAGGCGGCGTCCTTTCGCACCAGTCAATTCCTTGGCAATTGCGGTGGCCAGTTTCCCACCAAACCCACTTGATGATGATCCCGATGAGCGCCGGGATGTCGAACGGCCGGATTGCTTGCCATCATATCGGCGCGCGGTCTTGTATTCGCGCTCCTCGGCTTCAAGTGCCTCCTCCTCTGCCTCGGCTTTTTCCGCCGCTGCAGCAGCATCCTCCGCTCGTTTTGTCAGAACCTCATACGCACTTTTGCGATCCACGGCCGTGTCATATTTTCCGGCCATGTCAGAGCTTTGCATAATCGCCTTGCGTTCCTGCGCCGAAATCGGTCCCAGTTGGGATGATGGCGGGCGGATCAATGTCCGCTCCACGATCATCGGTATCCCCTTCGCATCCAGAAACGATGTCACGGCCTCCCCCGTCCCAACTTCCTGAATTGCGGCGGCCGTTTCAAATGCTGGATTGTCGCGATAGGTTTCAGCGGCAGCTTTCAGTTCTTTGCGGTCCTTGGCGGTAAAGGCGCGCAACGCATGCTGTACCCGGTTCCCCAATTGGCCCAGCACATCATCCGGCACATCACCGGGGTTTTGCGTGATGAAATAGACGCCTACACCTTTGGAACGGATCAGACGCGCCACCTGTTCCACCTTGTCAACCAGGGCTTTGGGGGCATCTTCGAACAGCAGATGCGCTTCATCAAAAAAGAATACCAGCTTGGGCTTATCGGGGTTGCCCACCTCCGGCAGTTCTTCAAACAATTCAGACAGTAACCACAGCAGAAAGGTCGCATAAAGGCGCGGACTGCCCATCAACTGATCGGCGGCAAGGATATTGATCTCGCCGCGCCCGTCACGGATCCGCATCATGTCGGCAAGTTCAAGTGCCGGTTCACCGAAAAGCGATGTGCCACCCTGATTTTCCAGCACCAGCAATTGACGTTGGATAGCCCCGACGGATGACGCCGCAACATTACCAAAACGCAATGACAGGTCTTTGGCGTTCTGCCCAACCCAGACAAGCAATGCCTGCAAATCCTTGAGGTCAAGCAACGGCAATCCTTCTTCGTCTGCGACGCGGAAGGCCACGTTCAAGACACCCTCCTGGACGTCCGTCAGTTCCATCAAACGGGCAAGCAATAGCGGCCCCATCTCCGCCACCGTCGCCCTGATCGGGTGTCCCTGTTCGCCGAACAAATCCCAGAAAGTGACCGGGAAACTGTCATATTGCAGGTCCAGGCCGATCGTTCCGGCACGTTTTGTAAAGGCATCATGCAGTTTGAAATCAGGACGGCCCGAAACCGCAAGACCTGAAAGATCACCCTTCACATCTGATAGGAAAACCGGAACACCAGCCGCCGAAAAACCCTCGGCCATGATCTGTAACGTCACGGTCTTGCCTGTCCCCGTCGCACCGGCGACCAGGCCGTGGCGGTTGGCCTTGTTCAAAAGCAGAACCTGCGGGTCTGCATAGTCAGGCCCGCCCCCCCCGATAAAGATGTGATCTGACATGATACCCGTCCCTTCATTCACTATTTAAAATCAAAATACATTCTTAACTATTTCGTGCCAGTCTAATCGGGTCGGTTCGGCTCTTCGGGCCGGATTGATATATTTCCTCCCTGTTGGACTTGCCGTGCCCTTGGGCACGGTTTTTTTCTGGCCCCCGTCAATGTGATAATCTGCCACAGATTTCCGGTTGACGGGCAGAAACGCATTGCGTAGCTTCACGGCAATTAGTCGGCCAAGTCCGGCAGGGAGAAATGGAAAAGGGTCCGATCGAGGGCCCTTTTTCTATGTATGGACGTTCGGCGGATGACTGCCATCTCGTCCGTTTTTTGCACTGACAGCCGGGCAACGCCATGCTAAGCCGCGACCCAAAGATTGTGAGGGAACGAAAACATGCGCACAACGATCAAGTCCATTTTTCTTGCCGCCCTTTTGACCCAGGCGGGGCAAAGTTTGGCACAGGAAACGGATACTGGCTCAGAGAACACCGATCAGGCAGAAACAACGCAGGAGGATTCCACGCCTCAGGATCTGAACCTTGGTGAGCCTGTCGGACCGGTCGTGGGTCAACCATATGTGTTGCAGGAATTCGGCGATTGGCAAATGCGTTGCGTTAAGGCACCGGAGGGTCAGAATGACCCATGCAATCTTTATCAGCTACTTGAAGACAAGGATGGCAATCAGGTTGCAGAGGTGAACCTGTTCCGCCTGCCCGAAGGATCACGCGCGGCGGCAGGTGCCACCATTGTTGTACCGCTCGAAACCCTGTTGACCCAGCAATTGACGCTGTCCGTCGATAATGCAAATGCGCGGCGCTACCCGTTCACCTTCTGCAATTCGGCCGGATGTGTTGCCCGTGTCGGGTTTACGCAGGCTGAAGTGGACCAGTTCAAGCGCGGTGTGAATGCCCAGATACGTCTTGTACCTGCAGCAGCGCCCGATGAAGAGGTTCTGCTAACCATGTCACTTTCTGGTTTCACAGCTGGTTTTGCAGGTGTTGTGAACCCTCAATAAGATAACGCATAACCGGATCCCTGCGAAATTCGCGGGGATTTCAGTGTTTGCGCAGGGCCAAGACGGCGTTCAACCCCCCAAAGGCAAACGCGTTGGACAGTGCGACATCGACCTGAGCGTCGCGCGCAACATTTGGCACAACATCAATTGCGCATTCCGGATCAGGTTCCTCGTAACCGATCGTCGGGGCGACGATTCGGTCACGCAACGCCATGATGCAGGCCAGCAGCTCAACCGCGCCGGTACCCCCAATCAGGTGACCATGCATCGATTTGGTCGATGACATCATCAAACTGTCTGCATGTGCACCAAACACGTCTGCGACGGCGGCGCATTCCGTCTTGTCATTGGCGGCCGTTCCAGTGCCGTGGGCATTGATGTAGCACACCTCTTCCTTGGCTATCCGGGCATCCTTCAGGGCCCCCGCAATAGCGCGGGCCGCCCCCTGTTTTGATGGGGTCACAATATCTGACGCATCAGAGGACATGGCAAAGCCAATGACCTCGCACAGGATATCCGCACCACGGGCCCTGGCATGTTCATAATCTTCGAACACAAAAACGCCCGCTCCCTCGCCCTGAACCATGCCATTGCGGGTGGCTGAAAACGGGCGGCATGCGTCCTTGGACATCACCCGCAGGCCCTCCCAAGCCTTGATGCCGCCAAAGCACAACATCGCTTCCGATCCGCCCGTGACCATGACCTTGGCCATACCACAGCGGATCATGTTGAACGCCTGACCCATTGCATGATTTGACGATGCACAGGCAGTCGCAACGGTAAAGGACGGCCCACGCAAATTCCATTCAATAGAGACATGGCTGGCAGCCGCATTATTCATCAGCTTGGGCACAATAAAGGGATGAACCCGGTTCTTCCCCTCCTCATATACAGCCCGGTAGTTCTCATCCTGCGTATTCAGACCACCGCCCGAGGTTCCCAGAACGACGCCGGATTGATCGGCAAGCGGTCCCGTGAATGACAGACCCGATTGGCCAATCGCCTCGCGGGCAGCAAGCAACGTAAACTGGGTAAAGCGGTCATAAAGGGCAATCTGCTGGCGGTTGAAATGCTGCGCTTCATCGTAGCCCTTGATCTGCCCACCGATCCGGATCGAAAGGCGGTCGGAATCAGCAATTTCCAATGGCCCGATACCGCAGCGCCCATCTTGCATTGCAGCAAATGTCGACGGGACGTCAGTCCCGAGGGGATTGATCGTACCTGCGCCCGTTATGACAACACGGTTCATTTACTTACTCTGCTCGGCTTTCAACTTTTCGACAGCCGCGACAATGGCGGCGACTGATGAGATGTCAAAATCAGTCTCGCTCGGATCATTGGCATTGAATGGAACCGTGATATCGAATGCCTCTTCGATCGCAAAAATCGCCTCGACGAGGCCAAGACTGTCCACCCCCAGATGTTCCAGCGTGTCCTCTGGCTTAACATCGCTTGTGTCCAGCATTGCCTGTTCAGCAATGATGGAAATAACCTGTTCCTGTGTGCTCATCTTTTTTGAACGTCCATATTGTTGCAAGGGGACATAATCACTCTGTACGCCGTTTGAAACAGTCTCCTAACGCTTGTTGAGGCCGCGCAAAAGACGGGGCAGGCGCCGTAGGGCTTTGTAGCTTTCGATATGGGTCTGCATCTTGGTCGCGGGATAGCCCATCATCACACGCCCATTGGGCACGTTTGACAACACAACGGATCCGCCGCCCAACACCACATCGTTCCCCACAGTCAGGTTGTCCGCGATCCCGGCCTTGCCACCGACCACAACCCGATCACCGACAATAGTCGACCCGGCCACACCAGCCTGCGCGCAAAGCAGGCAGTGATCACCGATCACAACGTTATGCCCCACTTGCACCAGGTTATCGATCTTGGTTCCTTGTCCCACTCGCGTTGGGCGGATGGTTCCCGCATCGACGGTTGAGTTGGCACCGATCTCAACATCATCGCCGATCTCGACCCCGCCCAACGAGTGAATGCGATGCCATTTCGGATCAGCCGGTGCGATCATCGGCGCATCACCCAGGCTTTCACGGGCCAGTTCCACATTCGATGGTTCTGACGTGACAAATGAAAAGCCATCACCGCCAATGGCGACGTTTGGTTGCAAAATCACCCGATCCCCAACAACAGTGCCCCGTTGCAGCCGAACGCCCGCATGAATAATGCAATCCGCGCCAATCTGAACACCCTCTGCTATACTGACGTGATCAGCGACCCAGGTATTTGGCCCAATGGTGACGTTGCCAGCAATTACGGAAAACGCACCGATAGCGACATTCTCTGCCAAGGTCGCCGTTGCATCGATCAGCGCCTGAGAGGCAATCCCGCTGCCTGCCAAAGGACGGTCCAGCAACTGCGTAAGCCCGGCCATCGCCAACCGAGCGCGCGGGGCAATAATTGCAGCCTTCAAGCCCAATGCCTGCCAATCCGCATCGGGCCAGACAACAGCCGCCTGCGCCTGCCCGGCTTTCAAGGCAGGCCCATAAGACGGTGTCATCGCCAACGCAAGCTCATCAGGTCTTGCAGAGCCCGGCTCAGCCGCGCCATTCACCAAAAGATCAACGGCGCCAAACGCTTGCGCGCCCAGCACCGTTGCGATGTCCTGAATGGAATGTGCCATGCTGCCCCCGGGAAAGCGTTCCGGGAGTAGATTTAGCCGCGAACCGCGCGAACCGCCACCCCTTCACGCGCAAGGGCATTCCAAATCCTGCCGTCACGGCCATAGACGTCACGGCGATATTGCATCCGGCCATCTGCCTGCGTGAAGGCTGTCCGATACACCAGGTGCACCGGCACAGGATCCGTCAGATCGACACGCTGCTCACGACCTGTGCGCAAACGCGACTGAAAGTACTCTTCGGGATTGCCAACCTGCTTGGCCAAAAGCGCATAAGCAAAGTCAAACGGATCGTTCAAGCGAATACATCCATGGCTGAAGGCGCGCGTTTCGCGACCAAACAGGCTCTTTGATGGCGTGTCGTGCAGATAGATATTGTAGCGGTTGGGAAACATGAACTTGACCAGCCCCAGCGCGTTACCTCGGCTCGGCGGTTGCCGCATGGAGAAGGGGAAATTCGACGCATTATATTGCGAGAAATCGACCGATCCACGATTAACGGTACGACCACGACTATCTGTCAAAAGCAGTTCACCAACGGCATTTCGGTTGCGTTGAAGCTGCGGCAGATATTCTTTCGTGATGATTGAGCGTGGAACATACCAGCTTGGGTTGATCACCATGAATTCCATCACATCCGAAAACTCGGGGCTTTCGCGATCTTCTTGCCGGGCACCAATGACGGACCGGGTCGAAAAGGTAACGACATCATTGTCGATGATCTTCGCGGTAAAATCCGTCAGGTTCACCCAGATATGACGCTCACCGCGTGGGCGGTTGATCCAGCGCTCCCGCTCCATTGCCACGATGATTGATTGCAGGCGCCGCTCGGGTGAAACGTTGAGTTCATTCAACGTCCCCGGTCCGGCCGTCCCATCAATGGCCAGCCCATGGGCTTGCTGGAACCGCTGCACCGCATTGGTTATCGTTTCATCGTAGATCTGCACATTGGTACGGCGTAAGAATCCCAACGCAATCAGCCGGTTGCGCAAGGCGACGACCCCTGCCCCGGAATCGCCGGGCTCAAGTTTGCGAGCGTTCACCGTTGCGCCCCAGCCACCATCGGCCAGCACCCGCTCCATCGCCAGCTTTTCGCGCATCAGGCGCGTATATTCTGGCGATGCAGGAGGCAATGAACGCAGAAATCCAGCTGGATTGGACTGCGCAAATGCCTGCATGGTCGCCAGACGGGACCGGTAAGGAACCTGCCGACGGATGCCACTATCAATGCGGGACGGGACAAGAACGCCAGTTTGAACATCGCGAGCATATTGCAGGAACAGCCGGCTGATTTCATATTCCAACTGCCCTTGGGCGGTCGGCGTGCTGGCCGCTTGCAACTTGGCCAACAATGCATCGGGATTGTAGCGATCCGCCGGCAGACCGTGATCCCCGGCAGATGTAAATGCGGCAAGCAACGCATTGCGACGGGCGCGGTCGCCGTTGCCGGTCCAGATCCCTTCAAAGTTCCGGGCGCGATAAAACGCAACCAGATCATCATCCCTGGCCGATGCCTGTGCCAATGCCTGACTGAACGCAGTGACCTGTGCTCGCGCCTGAGGCGCAGTCGCGATAAACGCGGAGGCAGCAAGCAGCACCGCCATAAAACGTAGAACCAAACCGAATATATGTATGCGGCGAACGTGCATAAACTCTCATCCCCTCAACAAAATTTGCGCTAGCTTAGCGTAGCGACGGCAGTAAGCAGAGTATCAATATCCTTACCTTTACCAAGTCTATTCACAATTCGGCGACAGGCCGCGACTGTTGCGCTGTGTTGCTTTCCTGCCGCCGTTGCGCGTCAAATCCAAATCGGGGCTCATCGTCATCTACGCAAAATCTCGCCGATTTGGGCAGTATTAACCAAGACTGCGGTAAACAGGACTTGGTGATCGAATCGATCTGTGCAATAAAATGCCCATCATCTGGGGGCATGAGGTGAAAAACCGCTATAAAGCGGAATAATGGGCGACGGGACAGGCGCTACTGACATGACGAAAATGACTTCACCGGGCATGACCCGGCGCGGACTTCTTGGAGCTTTTGCAGCAACAGCAGTTGCCGCAGCCCCGACTTACGCAAATGCAGCAGGTTTTTTGCGCGGGCGCGCGGGCGACATCCGCCGCATCGCAATGTATTCGGGGCGGACTGGTGAACGGATCGAAACGGTCTATTGGATCGAAGGTGAGTATATACCGGAAGCCATTCGGGAAATTAATCTGTTCATGCGAGACTGGCGCTCTGGCGAAGCGATCCAGATGGATCGACGCACTATCGACATCATGTCTGCATCGCTTAACCTGATGGATACCGATGAACCCTATCTGCTTTTGTCCGGTTACAGATCGCCACAGACCAACGCCATGTTGCGTAGCCGCTCCCGTGGTGTCGCCCGCAACTCACTGCATATGCTGGGCCAGGCTGCCGATCTTCGCCTGAGCGGCCGAAATACAACACAAATGGCCAATGCGGCCCTCGCCTGCCGGGCAGGCGGTGTCGGGCGCTATGCCGGTTCCAATTTCGTGCATATGGATTGCGGTCCTGTCCGCAGTTGGCGGGGATAACCCCCCCCTTTATCATGCCGCTTCGTACCGCCAAACTTCAGGCGTAAGTCGCTGACGTCGGCTCGTCTTGATGCAAGTCTCTTAAAGTCAAAAAAATCTTGCACACGAGGTTGCCAAGCCAATTAGGCGGTGCTAAATCGCGGCGCAGTGCCCCTATAGCTCAGCTGGTAGAGCAACTGATTTGTAATCAGTAGGTCCGCGGTTCGAGTCCGTGTGGGGGCACCATTTTTCACGATAAATCAGATACTTGATCGCCCAAACCTGCCGGATTCCGCGCAATCGGACATATCGTGGTAGCCGACATTGGTATCGCATACGCCGAACATCGATTTATTGGCTCGACAACGACTTCCTATCGTCCGCTTACACACCCTCATGGCGCCAAAGCATCAAATCTGACCATTTCTCCGAATTCTTCCCCCTGAACCGCGGCGCTCGTTGTGCTGTAACTTGGCATGAGACGGCCAGGGTTTTAGTCACATCATGAACGACCACGACATCAATCTGATCATTGCTCAACTGAGCGGCAAGCGCGACAAACACATTATTGCACATGCCTATAACTGCCGACACATCGGGACTGGCGAACAGGCCGTCACTGTCGAGATTGGAAACCGGAAAAAAACGGCATTCCGACGGCTTGGTCTCATCGAAAAACGTCCCAGCCACAAAAACAGGATCGTCGCGGAGGCAGAGCATATCCTGACGCCGCTTGGCTTGGACGTTGGCAAAGCAATCACTACAAAGTTCAAGCTCGCCCTTGCGAAAGTGTAGGCCGAAGGCACCGCTCACTGCACCTCGCTGGTGACTACGACAAATCGTTGGCTAAGCGCCTCTGAACCCAAAACGACCCAACTCCGCACGGCGAACACAAAACCGTCCCTCTAAAGCGTTTCGCGAAAGAGCTTAATCAATGCTTTCGGTGACAGGCAGTGCAAAGGGTCGCATGTCGCAGGCGTTTCGGATTTTGCCACTGATCGCCCAAAATTGGACCAATTTCGCAACTAAGGTTGCGAAATTCGACGACATATGGCTCTGTCTCAACAGAGGCAGGTTTACAAGGAAAACACTTATGAGAGCATTGCTCATTGCGGCAGTACTAGGATTTACGGCGCTGACATTCTTCGTTGCGTCGCGCGTCGTGACATCAAATGACGACACAGCAACGACCGCCCTGGTCGCGGATGCACAAGCGGCGTATGATGCACAGTTGCTGGAGGTCCAGACGGATCTGAACGCACAGATTGCGCAGCTGGAAGAAACTGATCGCCAGCGACAATCCGACATTGACACATTGTCTGACACGATCCTTTCGCTTTCCACGGAACGTGATGGGCTGATCACACAGTTGGAAGAACTGGGCAGTGAGCTTGAAGCAGCGAACACGTCATTGGCAGAGCAATCCCAAGACGGCGAAGCGACCTCGGCAGAGATCAGCGAACTGAACGCCCAATTGGCCGAGCGTGAAACCCGTATCGCCGAGGGTGACAGCACTATTGCGGCCCTTAACGAAGATCTTTCGGCAAAAACGGCTGAACTGACAATGATGACGGAACAGCTTGCGAGCCTGAGGGCCGAAGCGGACAGCGCCACCACCCGCATCGCCGAGCTTGAAGCGGGGCTGAACGCATCTGCGGCAAATGCCAACACGACCGATGATCAATCCGAAGGGTTGCAAGCCGAAATCGCCGCGCGTGACGCATCGATCGAGCAGCTGACCGCCGATGTCGCGACGCTTACAGCAGCACTTAGTGATCGCGATCAGACCCTTGACGATCTTGCCGGACAGTCCGCCAAGCAAGCTGAGGATATCGAGGCACTGGCAGCCACGATCGCCGAGCGGGATGCAACAATTGCGGACCTGGCGGAAACCTCCGAGACTCAGGATGCGCAAGCAGCGCTCGAGGCGCAAATTGCAACGCTTACGGCAACCTTGGCTGATCGTGACGCATCAATTGCAGCCCTTGAAACCCAAGCTGAAGCAGCTGCATCACAAGCACAGGACAACGCAGATGTCGCCGCGCTTGAAGAGGGTATCGCAACGCGCGACCAGACAATTGCCAACCTGGAGGAGCAGCTTGCCGAAGCCCCTGCCCTGCAAACTCAAATTACCGAGCTCACAGAGGCTGTGTCGGCACGTGATGCAACAATTGCAGAACTTGAAGCGTCGCAGGCCGAAAATGCAACCGCCCCTGTCGCCGATGAAGCGGTCGCAGCACTGGAAACCGATCTCGCAGCACTCAGGCAACTCGTGGTGGAGCAATCCATCACAATAAGCACCCTGCGCCTTGGATTGGATGAACTGCCGACGGCTCCAGCCGAACGGGCCGAAATCTGTCTGGCACGTGCCAACGATATTCTGGAAAACGCCCAGATCAACTTCAGCACAGGGACCGCGACAATCGATGATGAATCCGCCGTGACGCTGGAGCGTCTGCGCGATCTTGCGATCGGCTGCCAAAGTGACGATCTCCTGATTGAGATCGGCGGGCATACCGACAGCCTTGGAGGCGAATCCAGCAATCAGGCGCTAAGTGAAACGCGCGCGCAGGCTGTTTTGGATTTTATGGCGGAAAATGGTATCCCATCGGAGACCATGGTGGCCGTTGGTTATGGCGAGGCGCGCCCTATTGCGACAAACGACACCAACCAAGGGCGTGCGCTTAATCGTCGGATCACCTTCGAGTGGAAGATTCCCCAATCTGAGGAAGACGAAGCCGCTGGAACTGAAGACGATACCGTGAATGCGGAACAAACCGAGTAGGATCATGATGATGTCACCACTTTTGCTTCAACTATTTGCCTTCATGCTCTGCACATTCGCGGCAGGGTTATTGCTCGGCTGGGTCATTTGGCGGTTTGAAGGATCGTCGAAAAAAGCCCTGAACTCGCTCAGTTCGGAAGTTGATTTTTGGCGGAGCAACCTTGAACAAAGCCGCATTGAGCTGGCCAATGAACGCACCGCCCTTGCAGCATTGCGCGAAGAAAAGACGAACCTGAAAAAGCGACTTGCATCGCTCGAAGGTTAAGATCGTAGTGAGACAAAAAAATGCCCGGTCAAAACTGACCGGGCATTTTCTTGTGCATCTATGCTGATTAGCGCAGATCAAAACGATCCAGGTTCATCACCTTCGTCCAAGCAGCCACAAAATCCTGCACGAATTTCTGCTTTGCATCATCCTGCGCATAGACTTCGGCAATGGCACGCAATTGTGAGTTCGACCCGAAGACAAGATCAACCCGACTGGCTGTCCATTTCACGTCCCCACTTGCCAGATCGCGGCCCTCAAACAAATCCTCCGCATCCGACATGGGTGCCCATTCAGTGCTCATATCCAGAAGATTGGTAAAGAAATCCTGGCTGAGCGTATCGGTCTTGTCTGTCAGCACACCATGCGCCGCCTGTCCGACATTTGCCCCAAGCATGCGCAATCCACCAACAAGCACGGTCATTTCCGGTGCAGTCAGGGTCAATAGCTGGGCACGGTCCACCAGCATTTCTTCGGCAGAGACGCTGTAGTTGGCTTTCAGATAGTTACGGAAACCATCGGCCACAGGTTCCAGCACATCAAAGGATTCAACGTCCGTTTGTTCTGCTGTGGCATCGGCCCGTCCAGGTGCAAACGGCACCTCGATTGACTGCCCTGCATTCTTGGCGGCCTGCTCGACCGCAGCACAGCCACCCAGAACAATCAGATCAGCGAGCGAAACGGATTTGCCCCCCGATTGCGCCGCATTGAATGCCGATTGGATACCTTCCAGCGCACCCAGCACCTTTGCCAGCTTGGCAGGTTCATTCACCTCCCAATCCTTTTGTGGTGCAAGGCGGATGCGGGCACCATTTGCCCCACCCCGCCGATCAGATCCCCGGAATGTCGATGCAGAACCCCAGGCCACCGACACCAATTCGCCGATAGAAAGATCCGTATCGAGAATTTGTGCCTTCAACGCTGCGACGTCTGCATCGTTGATCATTTCATGATCGACGACAGGGATTGGATCCTGCCAGATCAGATCCTCCGCTGGAACCTCGTCACCCAGATAAAGCGACTTTGGCCCCATGTCCCGATGTGTCAGTTTGAACCAAGCCCGCGCAAACGCATCTGCAAATGCGTCAGGATTGTCGCGGAACCGTTTTGAGATTTCCAGATAGGCCGGGTCAGTGCGCAGCGCCATGTCAGCAGTTGTCATCATTGGGGCATGACTGCGACTTGGATCATGGGCATCCGGTACGGTGCCTTCCAAAGCCTTGGCCGTCCACTGATGTGCGCCTGCAGGGCTTTTTGTCAGTTCCCACTCATTGTCGAGCAGCGTGTTCAGAAAACTCATATCCCAAGTGGTTGGCGTCGCGGTCCATGCACCCTCAATCCCACTTGTGGTGCTGTGGACGCCCTTGCCTGTTCCGAACCGGTTTTTCCAACCAAGACCCATATCCTGCAATGGGGCACCTTCCGGTTCGCGCCCAACAAGATCAGGATCGCCCGCACCATGCGCCTTGCCAAAGGTATGGCCACCAGCGACCAATGCCACGGTTTCTTCATCGTTCATCGCCATCCGGGCAAATGTATCGCGAATATCAAAGGCGGATGCCGCCGGATCAGGATTGCCGTTGGGCCCCTCTGGATTCACATAGATCAGGCCCATCTGCACAGCCGCTAGCGGGTTTTGCAGTTCGCGATCACCGGAATAGCGTGTGTCACCCAGCCAGGTGTCCTCAGTGCCCCAATAAATATCCTCTTCCGGCTCCCAGACATCAACACGCCCGCCGCCGAAGCCAAAGGTTTCAAATCCCATGGACTCCAATGCGACATTGCCGGTCAGGATAAACAGGTCAGCCCAGGATATTTGGTTGCCGTATTTCTGCTTGATCGGCCAAAGCAGGCGGCGCGCCTTGTCGAGGTTGCCGTTATCGGGCCAGCTGTTCAGCGGCGCAAAACGTTGCGACCCTGACGATCCGCCGCCGCGACCATCGGCAGTCCGGTATGTGCCAGCGCTATGCCAGGCCATGCGGACAAACAATGGCCCGTAATGGCCATAGTCGGCGGGCCACCAATCCTGGCTGTCGGTCATCAGCGCGGTCAAATCGGCCTTGATCGCCTTCAGGTCCAACTTCTTGAATTCCTCGGCATAGTTGAACGCTGGCCCCATCGGGTCAGATTTGGGTGTGTTCTGATGCAGGATTTTCAGATTCAGCTGGTTCGGCCACCAATCTGCATTCGACCGGACACCATGTGTCACATGTGGCACCGAACCATGCATGACCGGGCATTTGCCGACATCATTTCCGTCCATTTTTCTCTCCTATTTGCTGTAGGTTTTTAGGCGTGTGCCACATAAAGGTAACAACGCCGTTGTGATGGCCGCTAAATATCAAATTCTCACCATTAGATTAAGTTGAATTTCCTGATGGTGCCGATAAGTTCACCTTATGAACGGATTGACCCTGAAACAACTGCGTTATTTTGAAGCGGTGGCACGACAACAGCATTTCGGGCGGGCCGCTGAAGTCTGCGCGATCTCTCAACCGGCATTGTCGATGCAGATCAAGGAACTCGAACAAATACTGGGCACCAAGCTGTTTGAACGGCAAGCCCGCACCGTTCAACTTACCGGCTTTGGTGAGGAATTTTCACGGCGTGTTCGCGATATTCTGCGCGCCGTGGAGGAGCTTGGAACGCTCGCCCGCGCCACTGGTGATGTCATGTCCGGGCGGCTGCGACTGGGAATCATCCCCACAATCGCGCCTTACCTGCTTCCAAAGATCATTGGGCATCTTACCTATGCCTTTCCAGACCTCGATCTTCAAATTCGTGAAACGCTGACGCCGCGCCTTCTTGTTGAGCTGGCCGAAGGCAAGATTGACACCGCCATCGTCGCCCTGCCCGTTTCAGAACCGGCATTTACCGAAGTCCCGCTGTTTCACGAAGAGTTCGTGTTGATCCGACCCGCCGAAGACGCGGAAAAGCCGGTTCCCAACGCCGAAACACTGCGCGAGATGCGGTTACTGCTGCTAGAGGAAGGGCACTGCTTTCGGGACCAGGCCCTCGCATTTTGCAACCTGCGATCCGGCCTGCCGCGCGATGGCCTGGACGGCAGCGCCCTATCGACGCTGGTTCAGATGGTCGGCGCGGGCATTGGTGTCACATTGATCCCCGATATGGCTGTCAGGGTCGAAACCAGCGCGGCACAGGTCTCCGTTGCGCGGTTTGACGCACCTGCCCCAACGCGGACGGTCGGAATGATCTGGCGCAAAAGCAACCCATTGGCGGACCATCTGACAAAGGTGAGCGAGATCGTAAAGGAGGCCAGTTGCGACCTTCCTTGAGCTAATTTGATGCCTTGGCCCAGGACCTGCTGGCGTCGGCGAAACGCCATGCCCCAGCTTGACCGCCCGCATCTTTATAGCACAACCCCGTCAAAGAAGGCGGCATTCTAACGTGACATGCAGGGAATGCGCCAATCCGCCGTCACTTATCATCCCACGACGTTGTCGCTCAGCCAGTCCATGCCCAGCCCTCGTCACCATTTCCGAAGAACTTGCTCCAAGGTAGCGCCGTCCGCTGCTATCTTGGGTTAGCATCCATCATTGCGCTGATGTGCTCCCCGACAGGCGGCCGCGTGTCCATTTGCCCTGATGGTCTGCGGTGAACGGATGGAGCCCAGTTCACTGATCAGCGGTGCGAGCGTCGATTTATTTGAAATCGAGATCACGCAGATTGGTAAAAAGGTATTCTCCGATGGCTTGCGAACCTGATGCTGTCGTATGGATCGGATCATAGAAATCCGCTGCAAGATCGAACTCAACCCCGTCCAGCAGATCAAGACAGATGGCATTCACCTGCTGACATGCTGACATCTGGGCATCCGCCAACGCGCGTTCAAGCCGATAGAAATCGACACCATTTAATGTCTGGTACTTTTCGGGCAATTGCTGGCGGATCAGTTCGAAAAAGTCCGGCTGATATTCCGCAATCCCGAGGACCACTCCGTCGCGCCGTGTCCATCGGGCGCTTCTTTGGGTAACAAATATCGGTTCCGCGCCAAATTCGCGTGTCATCCTGCCCAACTCGGCAATGCGCCCGGCATACCCATCAAGCGACGGACCAAAAACGTCCATCAGCGGGGCCGTGATCAATGGCTCGGACACAAGCGGTTCATGATCGGCAATATTGTTACGGTTCAGCTCATTCAGCGCGTGTTCTCCGGACATTGCCGTTCTTGCGATGTGGTACAGCTGATAGAACACCGACTTGTCTTTGATCGTCGCCTTCAGGTTATTATACGGGTTGTCTTCCAGCGCGACGACATCAAAAACGTCGGTGGGCTGCGAAATCAAAAGGTCGTTGATCCCGACATAAAACAGAATATAGCGGGTCTGAAGATCGGGTATCTCATTGAACCAGGATGAAAAATTTGCCATGTGCCCGTATGTGGACTGACCATCAATACCCGCGTTGACGATGGATACATTTTGCCCATTATCGGCGAACAGATCCCGCATGACCGCCTGATATGTTTCGCTATCGTCAACCCATCTCTGATCGGTTGTCGAACCGCCGACGGTCAGTATGTCGATGTCTGACACGCTGCCTTCAAGGCCACGAAAGCCATAGGCGTCCCGGGTATATGTGATCGTCGGCTTTCCAACGCCAATCGGATTCTCCTGTACATTCTCATAGTTCCGAAGCTGGGTGAATTTCATCAGGGCATGTTCATCTGAAAACCATGTCCCGAACACCAGTTCAGCAACGACCAGCACAAACCCGATCAGCAGGCAGTTAATTGCAACAACTCTCAACATCTGCGGCCCCCTTTGCCTCGTTTGTCCCGGTCTGATCAGTCAAGCTCATACTTGTTCTTGTAGTCCTCCAGCAGCGCGGGATCCTGGTCGGTTTTGCGCATCACCGAATTGCCAACCACCAGAAGATCAAGGTCAGTGCCCATGAAACAGCGAAACGCATCTTCCGGCGTACAGACGATGGGCTCACCCCGGACATTGAACGATGTGTTCACCACAATCGGGCAACCCGTCTTTTCCGCAAAGGCCGTGATCAGACGATGATAGAGCGGGTTGGTGTCTTTATGCACAGTCTGTATTCGGGCCGAGTAATCGACATGGGTAATCGCGGGGATCTCCGACCGGCTGATATTCAGCTTGTCGATACCGAAAAGCTTCTGCTCTTCCTCCGTCATCGGCTTGCAACGATCTTTCCGGACATGATCCACCAGAAGCATATAGGGGCTGTCCGCATCCAGATCGAACCAGTCGTTCACGCCTTCGCGTAACACGGATGGTGCAAAGGGTCGGAAACTCTCGCGGAATTTCACTTTCAGATTGAGCGTTTTCTGCATGGTCTGAGATCGCGGATCGCCCAGAATCGAGCGCCCGCCAAGCGCACGCGGGCCGAATTCCATACGGCCATTGAACCAACCCACCGCCTCCCCCGCAGCCAATGACCCGGCCGCGCGTTCAATCATGTCGGCCTCCTCAAGCGTCTCAAATCGGGCACCAGCTGCGGTCAGGCGGCTTTCGATATCCGGCTGCTCGAAGCTTGGCCCAAGATAGGCCCCTTTCATGCCATCCCGCGCATTCGGATCCACAACCCGCTCTTGCCCCAGTTCCAGATGCCAGGCAGCCTGCGCTGCCCCCAAGGCGCCGCCTGCGTCACCCGCAGCAGGCTGGACCCACAGGTTCTTGAACGCGCCGTCCCGGAGGATCTTGCCGTTGGCAACGCAATTCAACGCAACACCGCCAGCCATGCACAGGTTTGGAATCTCGTATTCTTCTGCGAGATGCCGAACCATCGTCAGCACGATTTCTTCCGTCACCGCCTGAACCGATGCAGCCATATCCATGTGGAACTGGTCGAGCATTTGGCTCTCCGGCTCGCGCACGTCACGTTCGAAGAGATCGGAAAACTTCTGGTTCGTCATCGTCAAGCCGGTCATGTAGTTGAAATATTCCTGATTTAACCGGAATGAACCATCGGCCTTGAGATCAACAATCTTCTCAAAAAACAGATCTTTGAAACGCGGCTCACCATAGGGGGCAAGGCCCATGACTTTGTATTCGCCACTATTGACCCTGAAACCGGTATAGTAAGTCACCGCAGAATAAAGCAGCCCCAGAGAGTGTGGGAAATGAATCTCCCGCATCATCTCCAACTCTTTGCCCCGTCCGATCGCAACTGTGGTGGTGGCCCACTCGCCCACGCCGTCCAGCGTCAGAACCACAGCCTCTTCAAACGGTGAAGAGTAGAACGCACTCGCTGCGTGGCTCACGTGGTGTTCCGCGAACATGAGCTTGTCACGATAGTCCGGAGATTTCACGATCTGATTCAGCTCTTTCACCAGCAGCGATTTCTGGAACAGCTTCTCCTTGATCCAGACCGGAATCGCGACGCGGAAAGATCCAAACCCACGCGGCGCATTGCCCACATAGGTCTCAAGAAGACGCTCGAATTTCAGAAATGGCTTGTCGTAAAACGCGATTTGATCCACCGCGTCCAGCGTCAATCCCCCTTCCTGAAGTACATATTCAATCGCATGCAATGGAAAGCCGGCATCATGCTTTTTTCGGGTAAACCGCTCTTCCTGCGCGGCGGCGATCAATTCGCCATCCAAAAGCAGCGCGGCAGCACTGTCATGGTAAAATGCGGAGATTCCAAGAACAGCTGTCATTGGGTGTCCCTCAAAAAAATATCAAAACTCGCACGCAATCGCCCGTTAACGGGCGCACTGGCACCCTAGAACAGCGTATAGATGAACGGCGCAATCGCCGAGCCTTGGGTCAACACAAGCAGGCCCCCCAACAACACCATCATGAAAAGGATCGGAATAAGCCAGAATTTGCGTCTGACTTTGAGAAAGTCCCACAACTCAAGAACAAAAGACATTTCGTACCCTCCATGGGCTAATCAACTATCAGTATTGTTTGAACATGGATGTTGGCGGATCATCTTGGCCGCGCGAAATCCAATAGGTTTCTGCGTCGCTGTCGATCATCTGGTTAAGCGGATCAGGGTTCCTGAGGCGTCTCAGATACCCGATCGGGATAACCGTCAGCACAAAGATCAGACCCATCACAATGGGCGTAATAATCCGCCCCAGCAAAAGTCCAAATTTGAACCAGAGTCGGTTAGGCGCCGCTAGCGCGCTCGGCGCGACAAGTGCAAGTATCAGGCAAACGACTGATATCAGCAGCGCCCATATCCTGATGGAGCCGCTTCCAAATATGATTGGCCAAAGCGCGATAACGGCAAAGACAAATGCAAAGACAAATCCGAAGGACCGTTCTGATCCGATGCGGATATCGCTATGTGATGACGTGTCGGTCATACGCGCATCCTAAAACAGTAAACAAATAAACACTCTAAGTGAAATGAGCGTGCCCAAACGAGATTTGCTTGTCAACTCTGGCGAAAATTTTGCCGTCTTGGACCGCTCGTACCGTGCCGCCCAACTTCATTTGGCGCAAAAACCGGAACAATGCGATGAATGAAGCATAATTGTTTCCCTTTGGCGCTGTCGTGGGGGTCAATAAGACCTCTGGGCGTGTCTGGTGTGGCTATTTGAACCGATAGAATGAGATGCCTGCCACGAAACCATCAAGGCCCGCGCCGCGCGCATAGTGGTACAGATCACTGGTTTTGTTGATGAAGCCCGCACCCCTGAAATTCAGGGACGTATTGCACAAGACCCCAACACCCGAAATCGCCTTGAACTCTTCCAGAAGCCCATGCAGCTTGGCGTTCTGGCTTTTCGTCACTGTTTGCACCCGGGCCGATCCATCCGAATGGGTAATGGCCTCCAGGCGTGGATCCGTGACCTTCTGAAAATGGAGCATATAGGGCGATGACCCTGTCCAGTCGAAATGGTCAGAAACATCCTGCTCCAACACGACCGGTGCAACCGGCACACCGTCAGCGCGCCCTTTTGCGCGGTTAAGCCGCCTCCGCGTCTCGGCGTGAAACGGCGACGCCAGAATTGATCGGTTGCCAAGCGCCCTTGGCCCGATCTCGCAATCGCCTGAAGCCCATCCGATGACCATTCCGTTATGCAGGGCAGCGGCGAGATCCTTTAGATTTAACTCACTGATCTCCACATCATCTACATCAATCCGGTCATCAACAAATGCCTGCCCGGAATAGACGCTCCAGTCCAGCTTCGCATGCCCGGTATAATGGCGCATCGCGTCAACGGCCGTACCGATTGCGCTACCGGAATCGCCGGTGCACGGCGGGATGAAGACATCAGGGAACAGCGAACTGTTCTTCCAGCGCGTGTTCCAGTCGCAGTTCAGGCCACAACCGCCAGAGATCAGAAGGGGATACCCTTTGCTTAGATGAACCTTGGCAAAGTCATGGAATCTCTGAAAAATCTCATCAGACAGCAATGCTGCCAGGTTCCTGAATCTCTCAGCCTCCATATCAATGTTACAGTAAGGCGAGGCGGCGAAATCCTCCTTCTTCAAATCGGTTTGGGACAGATCGGCGCCCAATACGTCGTCAATCAATTCCCGCGCGGCAAGATCCGCCTTTTCCGGGTCACCGAACGCGCCCGCTGCCATCAACCGGCCCGGATCCTCCTTTCTGAAAGCCCCGGTTTGCCGTGTAAACTCTGGATCGGCCAGCGCACTGAAGAACGAAAACCTCTCACCGGGACGGGACAATACCTGTCCAAGGTGATGGATGTTCAATTGGCTATCAATCTCGTAGAAGTCACCCAATACGCCTTCCCAAACCAGAACATAACAAGGCTCACCCTGTTCATAGGGGGACATCGCATAGGTCGCCCAGATGTGCGAGCGTTCATGGGTCGAGGTGTAGTAATCCAGCGTTTTTCCAAAGAACGTTCTTTTGGCGATGCGTTCGGACCCTTCCCCAATCCCAAGATATCCGGCACCTGACGAGGTGACATGATCTGTTCCGGTTGTGGACCATCCGCTAAGGGCAATGGCGTCGGGAAGCGCGCTGAACCAAAGGCCCGCCTGAATGAAGGTTTCAGGGTTCAATGCCGCGTTGCGTGGGAAGCTTCCTTTCTCGCCCTCGTATGAGAACATCAGCCGTTTGGTGTTCGCATCAACCCCCGCGATTGCCCCGTCATGCCCTGGTTTGAGCGAAAGGATTTTCATAGCCTCCAACCAAATCGCTTAAAGATCTGCCCCCGGCAGCAACAAATGTTGATCATTGAACTTTCCAAAAAAACGCAGCTACAGAATATACGAACAGTAAAGATAGGCGATCCCCGCCTGTCAATGCATGACCAACGGGATAAGGCTCAAGGCCTTGCCGTCGTCTGATCGGTTATGGTCTTGAAATGCAGTTGTGTCCGGCTGCTCGCGACTATCCTACCAACAGAAAGCCGAAATCTCCGAACGGCAAGCAGGTAGATACTCTCGATATAGTGCTCTGAAGCCTGGAAGCAGGTTCAAAACATATGACGAAAGAAAGCAGAGCCATGAAAATCTTAAAGATTGAAGCTACTATTGCCATCAGCATAACAGAGAGTGGCAGCCCATCGACGCAATTGACAAAACCGCGTTTCTTGAGCTCTCGGACCTGTATCTGGAAAACGATGTGGCGATGGATTCCCCAGATGAACCGAGCGCCAGCAATCTGGCACAGGCTAGCATTTATCGTGGCATCTTTGATAAGTTGTCACAACTTGCCGACGAAAAGAGCCGGCTTAAGGATGAGAGCGAAACCTTCTACCTCGATGAGATGAAGAAATACGCTACTCAGTGAGCGGTCCTACACACGTCGTTTTGGTGGATGATGAGAGACAAACATCCCCCATCTCTGGCAATGATCAGGAAATATTAGGCCCAGGAATAGGCCCCAAAAGCTCCAGAGATTGCCCAATGCTTTGCATTTTATAAATTTTCTTGAAGAATTGGCGCACCCGAGAGGATTCGAACCTCTGGCCTCTGCCTTCGGAGGGCAGCGCTCTATCCAGCTGAGCTACGGGTGCCTGTCGCTGTCTATAGCGGCGGCATCGCGCCCCCGCAACGGCAAAGTCGCACCCCGGTCAGATCAGCCGAAAAGATCGTGACACAACTCAAGCGCATCAACCAGGGCGTCAACCTCTTCGGTCGTGTTATACATTCCGAATGATGCCCGGCAGGTCGCCCCGACACCCATATGTTCCATCAACGGCATCGCGCAATGGGTGCCTGCGCGGACGGCCACACCCTTCTTGTCCAACACTGTAGAGATGTCATGGGCATGTGCAGCGCCTTCCAAGGTGAATGAAAATATCGCACCTTTTGTCGCCGAATGGCCTTGCACCTGCAGCCAGTTCAACCCGTCAAGACGCTGCCGGGCATAGGTGCACAATGCGCGCTCATGGGCTGCGATCTGTGTCATGCCAACATCCATCATGTAATCCAGCGCGGCCCCCATCCCTATGGTCTGAACAATGCCGGGGGTTCCGGCCTCAAACTTCATGGGTGGATCATTCCATGTCACGGTGTCACGGGTCACATCGCGGATCATATCGCCGCCGCCCAGAAACGGACGCATCTCAGCCATGCGATCTGGGGCGACATAAATCGCACCGGAACCAGATGGGCCATAGAGCTTATGGCCTGTAATCGCGTAGAAATCACATCCGAGATCGGCGACATCAACCGGCATATGCACAGCCGCCTGTGAACCATCGACCAATACCGGCACATCTTGTGCATGGGCCGCTGCGGTGATGGTTTTGATATCAACGACAGTCCCCAGCACGTTGGACATATGGGTGATGGCGACCAGTTTGGTTCTGGGGCCGATCGCATCAACGACCTTTTGCGGATCCAGATCGCCATTGGCGTCCACATCCACCCATTTGATCACGACACCCTGACGTTCGCGCAAGAAATGCCAGGGCACGATATTCGCGTGATGCTCCATGATCGACAGGACAATCTCGTCTCCGGGCTCCATCCGCGGCATCGCCCAACCATAGGCCACCATGTTGATGCCCTCTGTAGTGCCCGAGTTGAAGATGATCTGATCTTCTGACGGGGCATTCAGGAACCGCGCCACCTTGCCGCGCACCGCCTCATATTTATCTGTCGCCAGGTTGCTCAGATAATGCAAACCACGATGCACATTGGCGTATTCTTCGGCATAGCCCTTGGTGACGGCATCAATCACCACCTGCGGCTTCTGCGCCGATGCACCATTATCCAGATAAACCAGCGGCTTACCGTTCACCTCGCGCGACAGGATTGGAAAGTCAGCGCGAATTTTCGCGATATCATAGCTCATGCTGGTCCCCCTGGGGTTACACCAAGCAAAACCAAAGCCACGCCCGCTGGAACGCCCGTCGCGATAAGAGACAGGGCCAGCACAAAGGATGACTTCAGCAAGCTCTGAAACCCGTGCAACACATTGACGAAGTTGACGATGCACCAGATCAGTGCACCGAGGCTCACAAGATTGTACATGGCAGACACAAACGGATTGATCAGGATCAAGAGTATCTGCCCCACCGTAAGCGTCAGGTTGACGCTGTTAAACCAGACCATCAGCGCCAGGGTCGCCTGCAAGTCACCCTCCCCGCCCAGCAACCGGCCAATATAGAATATCATCAGCACCATCACCACGAGCGACAGCCCGATAACGGCGGTAAATGCAAAAGGTGACAGGGAAATTGCGTCATCAGGCATCGCGATTGGTACCGGCGACACGAACTGTATCACTGCAACAAACAGCACATTCAGCACCGCGATCAACACCATTGCCATCCACATGGGCGCTGGTTCCAGCCGCATCGCAATGACTTTCCGGGCGGTCTCTGCCGGCTCGATCAGACTCAGCCAGACCGCGCGCATCCAATTGCCCAGATCAAAACTCATGTTTTGCTTTCCGCTTCACGCAGGGACTGGCCCCAGATCACGCCAAACGCGATCACCCAGATAGCACCCACCAGATTAGTTTGCG
Organism: uncultured Paracoccaceae bacterium; assembly: GCA_947500055.1. Taxonomy (GTDB): domain Bacteria; phylum Pseudomonadota; class Alphaproteobacteria; order Rhodobacterales; family Rhodobacteraceae; genus Yoonia. Next base: position 34,181 of record CANMQO010000007.1, on the reverse strand, counting down.
GGCCAGGCCCAAGAAAGCCGGCCGTCAGCCCATGCAGCAGCAACACGGGCACCGTTGCCAGCAGGCTCCAAAACAATGCAATGCGGGCGCCATACCAGTCGCCCTTACCCCCGAATACCTTGGCAATCAGATGGCTGACGGCAGCAATCATATAAAACAGCAATGGCCAGATCATGACCCATGACATGAACTCGTAAGCCATCAGGCGGGACAATTCCGGCACCTCCTCCCCGGGGGGCAGGTCAAAACCTGCCGCAACCCGTGACAGGCGCGGCCATTGCGCGATAAAGATCAGGAAACAGGCGATCAACACGAATGCAATCGCCCTGTCTTCCCGCCTGCCCTGATCCAGAATCCTGCGTATGACACGCCGCGGCGTCCGCCAGGTTTGCGCTATGTCTGATGTCAGTGGCATCAGCTATGACGCGCCAGCCAGCCTTCCAACCGGTCGCGCAATTCATCTGCCAATTCCTCATTCTCGATCTCTTCCAATGCCTCAGCCAGAAAGGCCAGGGTCAGAAGATTGCGCGCATCATCAGTATGCACGCCGCGCGACCGCAGATAAAACAGGGCAGTTTCATCAATCGCACCCGAGGTCGAGCCATGCGAACAGGCCACATCATCGGCGTAGATTTCAAGCTCTGGCTTGGCAAGAAACTGACTGTCTTCATCCAGCAAAAGCGACTGACTGATCTGATAGCCATCGGTTTTCTGGGCGCCTTCCTTGACAAGGATCTTGCCCTGAAACACGCCGGTTGCCCCGTTGCGCAGCACCTTTTTGAACACCTGTCGGCTTTCGCAGTTCACAGCGTCATGGGTAATGAAAACCGTGTCGTCATGATGAAAATCACCGCCATCGCCAACACAGGCCCCCGCCACATGGGCGACCGCCTCATCCCCAAGGATTTCCAGCACGCATTCATTGCGTGTCAGCACACCATTGAAGGTCAGCGTGAAGGACTTGAAGCTCGACTTTGCACCAATGCTTGCAAAACAATGGGTTACAGCCCGGCGCTCATGGTCGCGCCCCTGGGCGCGGACATGATGGAATGCGCCACCATCAGCGACCTCAACCTCCAGCGAATTGGAGAAGCGGGCAGCGGCAGGGCCTGTTTCCAGCAAAGTCACCTCTGCGCCCTGCTCTACCTTCACCAGATTATGCAGCACCGCGTCCGACGTGACGTCCTTGTGCAGATAGATCAGGTTGATCGGCCTGCTGGCTTTACCCGTAACCCGGATCACGACACCATCGGTTGCCATGGCTGTATTTAACGCCGCCAGGGTGCGCTCAACCGGCTTCTGGGCGCGCGCTTCCAGGACACCGTATAGATCCTTTGCCCAGTGGATATCCGTTGCCATGGCATCAGCCAGGCGGGCGATTTCAACACCTTCCGCCGACAAATCGTCTGAAGCATCCGCATCAAACAAACCATCGACAAAAACGATCTTCAGGCGATCGACCGCATCAAAAAGTGGCCCCTCGTCATGATGAAACAATGCAGCTTCGGTTGCATCGGGCGCTGTCAGTGTCGTTGGATCAGTATATTTCCAGTACTCGTCGCGCTTTGTAGGCAACCCCATCCGACGCACGCGTTCCCACGCATCGGCGCGCGCGGCATTGGACCAGGCAGCGCCATCCGGCAGTGTCAGTCCCGCCAGCCGGGCCTCGGTTGCATCCGATTTCAGCTTTGCCAATGCCATCAGGCCACCTCTGCAAGAATGTCGGCATAACCGTTGTTTTCAACTTCAAGCGCCAGTTCCGGACCGCCTGTTTTGACGATCCGCCCATCGGCCATGATATGCACAACATCGGGCTGAATATGGTCCAGCAACCGCTGATAATGGGTGATCACAAGGAATGACCGCCCCTCTGAACGCAATGCGTTCACGCCCTCGGCCACGAGCTTCATCGCATCGACATCAAGGCCAGAGTCGGTCTCGTCCAGAATACACATCTTCGGCTCGAGCATGGCCATCTGCAAAATCTCGTTACGCTTCTTTTCACCACCAGAAAAGCCCACATTGACAGGACGCTTGAGCATTTCTGCATCAATTTTCAGGCTCTTGGCCTTGGCCCGCACTTCTTTCAGGAAATCACCCGCACTCAACTCTTCTTCGCCGCGTGACTTTCGCTGGGCATTCACCGCGGTGCGCAGAAATGTCATGTTGCCGACGCCGGGAATCTCAACAGGGTACTGAAAGGCAAGAAACAGGCCCGCCGCGGCACGTTCTTCGGGCTCCATATCCAGCAGATCAGCACCTTCCAACGCGGCTTCACCGCCTGTCACTTCATATCCGTCCTTGCCGGACAGCACATAGGACAACGTTGACTTGCCAGATCCGTTCGGCCCCATGATCGCATGGACCTTTCCCGGCTCAATCTTCAGATCGACACCTTTCAGGATCTGCTTGTCTTCATCCTCAAGTGCGACCTGCAAGTTTTTGATTTCGAGCATATTTCTCTCCTCAGAGCGTGTAGGGTATTGGCACGGCAAAAGCCTCCGGACGGGCAAAGCCGCCGAAGGTACCGGGCAGTTGTGTGTTTGAATCTAAAGGCTGATCACCATGTCGCGGAACACCAGCGACATCGGCTCGGTCTGCGCGCGTATCAGTGCGACATAGTCCGACGTATAAATGATGGCCAGCTCGTTGGGGTAGAACCACATCAGGTTGTGTCCGCCCACGATCATCGCCACCGCGCCCACGATCTGACACAGGCGCAACGATAACTTGCGATGGCGCATCAGGGCCGAAATCAACAGCACAAAGAACGCAGCCAGCAGCAGATCGGTTGCCAACAAGGCATTGCCCTGCTCGGTCATCCCAAGAAAACGCAATCGAACAGCCTGCCCTATCATCACGGCGACGACGCCGATCAACAGGCTGATCAGCAGCTTCATAACCGAGAATTTGCGCGCCTTCGCGCTCTTGCGAATGGCATCCTGTGACGTGCGTTTGGGCACGTGCATTTTCAGATCGGGATCGTAATACGACGTGTTGCGCGGGCTTTCGATGCGTTTGATCCGCGCATTGAAATCCTTTTGCCCTAGATTGGCCATCACGCCACGCTCCGTCTTGCTCGTATGACGCGCAAGGTCGCATCGAACTAGGGCAAGAACGGGGCCACGTAGTGACGTCAGGGTGACCCTTTCGCGAAGGGTTTGGCATGTTCAACATTGCAGCATGCTCACTTTCTGCCTCGTGATCGATCAAACACAAGTGCGGCAAGAACAGATCCGAAAACACTGATCGGAAGGCAATGAGCCCCCCCGAAAGAAAAAACACGAGCGAACCAGGCATAGTCACGAGAATCGCGAAAACTGCGCATAAACAACGCGCCAGGCTCGCTAAAATCAGAGTAGGCTTCCACGTTCATCGCCTCCTGCACCTCTAAACCCCGAAAACGGAAGGCCGCTTAGCCAACCGACCCTTCCAGAGAAATGGCTACAAGCGCCTGCGCTTCCATGGCAAACTCCATCGGCAGCGCTTGCAAGACGTCCTTGCAGAAACCATTCACGACAAGGGCAACGGCCTCTTCCTCATCCATGCCGCGCTGACGGCAATAGAACAGCTGGTCATCATCAACCTTCGAAGTCGTCGCCTCATGCTCTACCCGGGACGAGTTATTCTTGACCTCAATGTAGGGCACCGTATGGGCGCCGCATTTGTCGCCGATCAGCAGAGAGTCGCACTGCGTGTAGTTCCGCGAATCCTTCGCCTTTGGATGCATCGACACCAACCCACGATAGGTGTTCTGCGCCTTGCCCGCGCTGATCCCTTTGGACACAATCCGCGACTTGGTGTTTTTGCCCAAATGCACCATTTTCGTGCCGGTATCGGCCTGCTGCATGTTGTTTGCAATCGCGATGGAATAGAACTCGCCCTGGCTGTCATTCCCCCGCAGGATGCAGCTTGGATATTTCCACGTGACCGCCGATCCGGTTTCAACCTGGGTCCACATCACCTTGGACCGGTCGCCTCGGCAGTCGGCACGTTTGGTCACGAAGTTATAGATCCCGCCCACACCGTTCTCGTCGCCCGGATACCAGTTCTGCACGGTGGAATATTTCACCTCCGCATCTTCCTCGACGATGATCTCGACAACCGCGGCATGGAGCTGGGCCACGTCACGTTTGGGCGCGGTGCAACCTTCCAGATACGAGACGTAAGAGCCCTTGTCGGCGACAATCAGTGTCCGCTCAAACTGGCCGGTATTCTCAGCATTGATCCGGAAATATGTGGACAGTTCCATCGGGCAGCGCACGCCAGGGGGCACGTACACAAAAGACCCATCCGAAAACACGGCAGAATTCAACGTGGCATAGAAATTATCCGAAGGTGGCACCACGGTACCCAGATATTTCTTGACCAGCTCTGGATGCTTCTCGATCGCTTCCGAGATCGAGCAAAAGATCACCCCTGCCTTCTCCAGTTCTTTCTGGAAAGTCGTGCCAACAGAGACGGAGTCAAATACCGCATCCACCGCCACCTTGCGGCCTTCGGCTGGTGCGGCTTCGGCACCCTCCACACCAGCAAGGATCATCTGTTCTTTCAGGGGGATACCCAGTTTCTCGTAAGTGGCCAGCAGTTTCGGATCGACCTCATCCAGCGATTTGGGCTTCTCCTCCATGCTCTTGGGGCGGGCATAGTAGTAGATGTCCTGAAAATCGATGTCAGGATAACTCACCATCGCCCATGTGGGCTCTTCAATGTTCTCCCAGCGGGCGAAAGCCTCCAGCCGCCAATCTGTCATCCATTCCGGCTCGTTGTTCTTGGACGAAATCAGACGCACGATATCTGTGTTCACGCCCTTGGGGGCGTAATCCATCTCAATCTCGGTCTCCCAGCCGTATTTATAATTGCCAGAGAGTTCCTTGACCGCATCAACCGTATCCTGATCAACGCCTTCCTTGACTTCAACTGTATCCATCGCGTTCATCTCGCCCTCTCTCAAGCAGCCCGCCTTCGGGCGCGTTTTTCGCTCCAGGTCTGCACAAAGCGCATGACCTCATCTTCTGTTGTCTCAAGGCCAAGCGATACGCGCACAGCGCTCGCAGCCTGATCATCATTCAAACCAAGGGCCCCCAATACGCGGCTGACCTTGACCTTGCCGCTGGAACAGGCAGATCCGGCTGACACCGCGAACCCCGCCAAATCCATCGCCATCACCTGCGTCTCACCCTTCCATCCCGGTGTGATGAAACAGCTGGTATTCGGGAGACGCTTTAACCCTTTCCCGACAAAAATAGTATTCTTTTCGACAGCCTCAATGGCGTTTTCTAGAATATTTCTAAGTTTGGCAACCCGATCCCATCTGCCTGCAGCCAAATCAGCCTGCGCAGCAGCGGCTGCAGCCCCCAAACCGGCAATACCAATAACGTTCTCTGTGCCAGACCGACGGCCCATCTCCTGCCCACCACCCTTGATTTGTGCAGCAATATCCGTGCCTTGCGGAAAGATCAGCGCGCCCACGCCTTTCGGTCCACCAAACTTGTGGGCCGATAGGAACACCATCTGGACACCCGCCCAGGAAAACGCGAACGGTACCCGGCCAAACCCTTGGGTAATGTCCGATACGGCCAGACCAGCAGGCAACGCCTGCACAATGCCGGTTTCCGAGTTGGCCAGTTGCACTGCAGAATTCGCCGGGTCATCCACCTGCACCGCACCATCCACAACCGGCAAACAGGGATCAATCCATGCATGCACCGCATCATGTTCGATCGGTGCCGCCTTCAACGCACGCCTAGTCAGCGCCAGCGCGGCAGCCTCCGTCGCGCCGGATGTGAACACAACATCCGCCCCAGATGCACCAACAGCGTCGGCCACCTGCGCACGGGCGGTTTCGACAATGGTCTTGGCGGCACGGCCTTCTGCATGCACGGATGACGGATTACCCACGACATCCATCGCGGCCATCATCGCATCTCGAGCTTCCGCCCGAAGCGGCGTCGTCGCGTTATGATCCAGATAGGTTCTCATCACATCATTTTGCCAAAAATACTCCGGGGTCCGGGGCTGGCCCCGGTTATGTCTGCCGTGCGGCGCAGCCGCTCATTCGGATTACCCCTCATCCACAACCTCAAACAGGGCTGGCACCGCGGGACATGGCGCCAGTTCATTGCCCACAACATCAGAAAGCCGGGCCTGATGCAGGAACACGTAAACATGGGCGCTCAGCCCTTCCCATAGCCGGTTGGTCATCGATTGGGCACGACTGCCAGACGCAGCACCAGATGCACCAGCGCCCTTATGCATCGCCGAAACGGTCTCATCCACGGCGCCCAGAACCTCCGCCACCCGGATATCGGATGGGGGACGGGCCAACCGGTAGCCGCCGCCCGGACCACGCACAGAATCGACCAGCCCGGCACGCCGTAGCTTCACAAAAAGCTGTTCCAGATAGGGCAAGGAAATATCCTGACGCTTCGATATCTCGGTCAGGTTCACAAGCGCATCAGCGGGCTGCAACGCAAGATCGGCCAGCGCGACCATCGCATAACGGCCCTTCGTGCTTAATTTCATGCCACATCCCTCCTGCTGGCTGCGCTATTCCATTGACGGCGCAGGCCTGCATCATTACTTCACCGTGAACACAAAGCTTGGGAAATTCCCAAGTTTAGAATCTTTCTAAGGTGCCCGAGCATTTCAGTCAAGAATTGCCTGTCACCGCAGCAGCGACGGAACTGGAATGCCCGAAGTCATCTTCCCCGGACCCGAAGGACGCCTTGAAGGGCGCTATCACCCGCAAAAGGACCGCGACGCACCCATCGCCATCGTGTTGCACCCGCATCCTCAGTTTGGCGGGACGATGAATAACCGGGTCGTCTACAACCTGCATTACGCCTTCTATAACATGGGCTTCACCGTGTTACGGTTCAACTTCCGTGGTGTGGGCCGCAGCCAGGGCGAATATGATCAAGGCGTGGGCGAGCTCTCAGATGCAGCATCCGCGCTTGATTACCTGCAATCGATGAACAACAACGCCAAGCATTGCTGGGTGGCGGGGTTTTCATTCGGGGCCTGGATCGGGATGCAGCTGCTCATGCGGCGGCCCGAAATTACCGGCTTTATTTCGGTTAGCCCACCCGCGAACATGTATGATTTCAGCTTCCTTGCCCCCTGCCCGTCTTCCGGCCTGATCATCAATGGGTCAAACGACCGGGTCGCACCGCCACGCGATACGGTCAGCCTGGTGAACAAGCTGCACGAACAGAAGGGGATCACCGTCACCCATGACGAAATGGAAGGGGCCGGCCATTTCTTCGAAGATCCGCATATGGACCCAATGATTGACACAGTTAAGACTTACGTCCGGCGCAGGTTAACAGAAAACACGAGATAAACATGGCCGAATCATACCTGGACAAGGTGGCGGATGAACTTGCGGACCTCGCACTGGCAGATCAGGCCGCGTCGGGTGACATCGCCATCGTCGATCAGGTCGGGGAAATCCTCGGAGCGTCCTCGCAAATTCTGCAAGAAGCATTCATGACTGCCGTCCGCATCCGGCGCGCAGAAGCGCGGGCGCGCGACATGCTGTCATCACGCAAGGCAAATGGGTTCAAGGCCGCGCCAAAACCAAAAGCAGCACCGCTGCAAGGCCTCTCTGACGAAGACAAGGCCGCTGCAGAGGCTGAAGTCGCCGCCAATGCCGACGACGATGCCGCAAGAAAGGCACAGGACGCCGCCGCATTGAAAGCAGCAAACGACGCTGCCGCAAAGGAAAAGGCTGCCAAGGAAGCCGCAGCCAAAGCAAAGGCTGAAGCAGAAGCGAAGGCAGAGGCCGCTGCGAAGGCAAAGGCCGAAAAGGAAGCAGCAGCAATGTCGCAGCCTGCCAGTGATGGAGGCACCGATGCGCCGATCTCTGGCCCATGGGATCTCGAAGAAGGGGCAGCCCCACCAGCCGCCAAACCCCAACCCGCAAAAGAACCAACGGCGCCGGCCATGCCGCGACGTGTAAAACGGTAGATGACCGACCGCATCACCGACCAGCTTGCATTTCTCATTGAGGCCGACAGGCTCAAGTCAGTCCTGCGCGGCACCACGCTTTGTGATAAGTCGCGGCGCGAGAATTCCGGCGAACATAGCTGGCATATTGCGCTTTACGCGATGGTATTGGCCGAACATGCCATCCGCCCGGTCAACATCGACCGAGTCATCAAGATGTTGCTGATCCATGACATCGTGGAAATCGACGCGGGCGATAACCCCATTCACGGGAACCATGATCCCGCCGAAATGGACGTGATCGAACAGGCTGCGGCGACGCGGATTTTTGGACTGCTACCCGCGGATCAGGCCAGGGGGTTCCGTGCGCTCTGGGATGAGTTTGAAGCTGCAGAAACCGACGATGCGATCTTTGCCAAATCCATTGATCGGGTGCAGCCTGTGGTCTCGAACCTGGAAACAGATGGGGGCACATGGCCGGAATACAAGGTCACCGCCGACCAACTGGACAGTCGGGTCGGGGTGAAGGTGAAGCGCGGCGCGCCTGCAATCTGGGATGCGCTGAAAGCGCGGATCGACGCGTGGTTCAAAGAACCAAAGTAGCCCAAATCACACATTGACGGCGCCGCCACTGCGGCGTATCCCCATCCGCGCGGCGGGTATGGTGAAAAGGTATCACGCGAGCTTCCCAAGCTTAAGTTACGGGTTCAATTCCCGTTACCCGCTCCAGCAGCCAATCCCGCATCGTGATCATCCATCGCAAACATGTATCCGCCAATTGGCAGGATCCGATAGGAAGCGATCGCGATCAGGTTTCAGTCACCCAGGACGCAGTGTAGGCTGTGGCAAGCGCATCAACGAAAGGAACACCAATGCCCGCTATCACCCGCAAACATGTCGGCCCAAGAATGAGCCAACTGGTCATTCACAACAGCATCGCCTACCTAGCAGGACAGGTCGGCACGCCGGGCGCATCAGTCACGCAACAGACAAACGATATCCTGGGTCAGATTGACACGCTCCTGGCTGAAGCCGGAACAAGCAAAAGCAACCTGCTCACTGCGCAAATCTGGTTGTCAGATATCGCAACGCAATTCGCGGAAATGAACGCAGCTTGGGAAGCATGGGTTCCCGAAGGCAGCGCACCGGCTCGCTGGACAGGCGAAGCCAAACTGGCAACGCCCGATTTTCACGTCGAAATTATTGTCACGGCCGCAATCTGATCACCAGACAAAAAAGACCGCGATACAGGTCAACATCATCGGAACGGTCATGGGCAACACATTGCTGTTCATGACCTTCCATGTGCTGTCTTCACTACCGACCATCCTGCGCGCGCGGGCAATGATCAGACCGGCCAAAAACAGGCCGCCAATAAACACCGCCAATGCGATCCACCCCTTTGCCAATGGAATGAAAAGGGCCAAACCACTCATCAGTTTGACAGCGCCAGCCCCAAATCCAGCAAAGGCAAACAGCAGCAGACCCGCCGCAAAAACCGCCACAGCCAGGACCAATTGCCAAATCAGCACCGACCTGTCGGGGACACTGGCCGCGACGACAATAAACAACAGGAAAGGCAAAAGGGTTAACCAATTGGGGATCTTACCGGTGCGAAGCTCAATGACCATCGCCACGGCCACCACCGCAATGACAAGATAAGGTGCATATGTGGCAATCATTTTTACGTCCTCGATCAGGCCCCTGATCGCTTATGACAAACCCAACGGCCGCTTACACCCCGTTTTTCTGCAAAAACCCGACAAGTGCTGCGGTTGAGCCATCCTTGCCATCCGCCGATTGCGTCCCCTCGACCACTGGCTGCAAATTGGTGGCCAGTTCCTTGCCCAGCTCCACACCCCATTGGTCAAAGGAATTGATGCCCAGCACGACGCCCTCGACAAAGACGCGATGCTCATAAAGGGCAATGATCTGGCCCAGAACAAATGGGGTCAATTTGGGGTAGGCGATTGTCACCGAAGGACGGTTGCCCGCAAAAACCCGATGCCGCGCCTGCCGTTCCAGTTCGTCCCCTGCAAACCGGTCTGCGATCTTTGCACGTGCCGCATCCAGATCACGACCACGCATCAGCGCCTCCGACTGGGCCAGGCAATTGGCGACCAGCAATTGGTGCTGGTGGTGCAGATCATCCTCATGACCACGGGCAGCCACCAGAAACTCGCATGGAATCACACGTGTCCCCTGATGAATCAACTGATAAAACGCATGCTGGCCATTTGTCCCCGGTTCGCCCCAGACAACCGGGCCCGACGGCACCTCCAAATCAGCGCCATCCATGCTGACACCTTTACCGTTACTCTCCATCTCCAATTGTTGAAGGTAGGCCGGTAACCGGCTGAGAAGGTTATCATAAGGCAAAACGGCGCGGGTGGCGTGGCCACAAATCTGATTGTGCCATATCCCCACCAAAGCCAGCAAGGCAGGCAGGTTTTCGGACCATTTGGCGACTTTGAAATGAGTGTCCATCGCCTGTGCCCCACGCAGGAACGACCGGAACCCATCCACCCCGATTGCGATCATCAGCGAAAGACCAATCGGCCCCCACATGGAATAACGTCCGCCAACCCAGTCTTCAAAACCAAAGACGCGCGATGGATCAATGCCAAAGGCCGCTGTCTTGTCCTCTGCCGTCGAAAGCGCCGCGAACTGGGCGCCGGGGTCAGCAACCACCTGCCCCATCCATGCCTGCGCCGTGCGGGCATTGGTCATGGTTTCAATCGTGGTAAAGGTCTTGGATGCGACAATCACCAACGTCGTCGCTGGATCGCACCCGCGCAAAACCCCGGCGATATCCGCCGGATCGACATTGCTGACGAAATGGCAGCGGGGTCCGTCGTGATAGGGCGCCAGTGCCTTCACCGCCATCGCCGGGCCCAGATCAGAACCACCAATCCCGATATTCACCACATCGGTGATTTTGCCGCCCTGACCGGCGAACCGACCATTGCGGACATCATTGGCAAAGTTTTCCATCCGTGCCAGCGTATCCAGCACTTCAGGCATGATGTCCCTGCCACCGACCTCAATGGGGCCACCATCGATATTACGCAATGCTGTGTGCAGGACAGCGCGGCCCTCCGTTTCATTAATCGGGAGGCCCGAAAACATCGCATCACGTTTGGCAGCCACACCAGTCTGCTCCAGCAGATCAATCAACAAGGCGCGCCCCGTCGCATCAATATTGGTCTTGGCATAATCCAGCAGCATATCACCGGCCTGCGCTGAAAACGCCGCAGCACGATCAGCGTCCACAAGCGCCTCAAAACGACGATCCGCCACCTGCGCATGATGCGCACGCAATTCATCCCACATGGTCTAACGCTCCGCCCAATGTACTTTTGTGCCACTCAGGATTGCCGACACCGGCGCCTCTTCGGGCGGCAGATGACGGGCCTTTTCCAACGCCGCCCGCTTTTCACCACCCACAATGACGATGTGACGGCTCATCGCGGATTTCAGCACTTTGGCGGAAAGGGTGATACGCGGCTCCGGGGCACCCGGGGCGCGCATGGCAACCAGATTTTCATCACCATGCAACGCCAGATCAAGCTGATCAGCGCCCGGAAAGATGGAGGCTGTGTGCATATCCGCTCCCATACCCAGCAACATCACCGAAATCGGCAACTCAGGCTCCAACGCGCGGGCCAATTCGGGCAGTTTCTCTTCTGGTGTTTCTGCCGGTGCATAAAGCGGGAGGTATTGTGCGTCAGCGGCACAATCAATCAGCAACCGCTCACGCAACAGCCTGGTGTTAGAGCGCTCAGAATCTTCCGGTACCCAGCGTTCATCGGTCAGCATCACACGAACACGCGCCCAATCAAGATCGACGGCGCAAAGGCTGTCAAAAATCGGGCCGGGCGTCGTCCCCCCCGGCACTGCAAAGGATGCATGATCATGAACAAGCAAACTGTTTTTCAATTCGCTGGCCAGCTTGTCGGCCAGATCAATCATCATCATCTCGGCATCGGGATACTCAATCAACTGCATAGCCCACCCCCTTCAGTTTCGCGTGGCAACGCCATCATCACTTTGACCACCCCTGTGCAGGCAGGTCCAGTGCGATCATTCAGCCCTTGATCTCGCGCCAGCGGCGGCCATCGCGATGCATCAGCATCATCGCATCCTCCGGTCCCGCTGATCCGGGATCATAGAGTTTCGGCACATCATTGCGCGCCTCCCAGCCTTCGATCAGCGGATCGGTCCAGGCCCAGGCGGCTTCAACCTCGTCACCACGCATGAACAGGGTCTGATTACCCCGGATCACATCCATGATCAGGCGTTCATAGGCATCGGTGACCTCATGTTCATCCTCGCCCAAAGCCTCCGCAAAGGTCATATCAAGCGGAACATCAATCAGGCGCATACCGCCCGGTCCCGGCTCCTTGATCGTCACCTGCAAATCCATGCCTTCATTCGGTTGCAGACGAATGGACAGAATATTGCGGTGACGGGCCTCATCCCCTTCAAAAATCGTATGGCCCAGATCCTTGAACACAACGGCGATTTCCGATGAACGGGCTTTCATTCGTTTGCCGGTGCGCAGATAAAACGGCACGCCCGCCCAACGCCAATTGGCGATATGGCAACGCATCGCGATAAAGCTTTCGGTGAAACTACGGGGGTTTTCAGCATCCTCGCGATAACTCGGGCCATCCGGGCCGGCATCATACTGGCCCCGCACGATATGATGATGATCAATAGCCTGCAATGCCCTGATAACCTTCAGTTTTTCATCGCGAACAGCATCCGCGCCAAACTGGCCGGGTGGCTCCATCGCGATAAGACACAACAACTGCATCAGGTGGTTTTGCACCATGTCACGCATGGCACCCGATTTATCGTAATAGGCCCCGCGCCCCCCGACACTCACCGTTTCTGCCACCGTGATCTGGATATGGTCGACATAGTGATTGTTCCAAAGCGGCTCGAACAGAACATTGCCAAACCGCACCGCCATGAGGTTCTGCACGGTTTCTTTGCCAAGGTAGTGGTCAATCCGGTAAATCTGGTTCTCGTCGAAATGGGCCGCCAGTGTCTGGTTCAAGGCGCGCGCACTCTCAAGGTCGCGACCAAATGGCTTTTCGACAACGATTCGACTTTCGGCGTTGGCGATCTTGTTGGAATGCAGCCGCATGGCCAAATCACCGAACAGCGACGGCGCAACCGAGAAATAGAATGCCTGGATGACGTCCTGGCGGACCATCGTCGCCAGCGACGCCCAGCCGCCATCACCTTTTGCGTCTATCGCCACGTAGTCGAGAAGATTAAGAAAAGCCGATAAACCCTTCTTATTCTTCGCTTCCTCACCGCCAAATTCCGCCACAGCCTCGGCAATCATCTTGCGGTAACCAGCCGCGTCCAGATCAGAACGGGCGGCCCCAATGATCCGGGATCCTTCCTGCATCTGACCGGCAAGAAACCGGCGAAACAGCCCCGGCAAGATCTTGCGGCGGGCCAGATCACCAGTGCCTCCAAAGATGACCAAATCAAAAGTATCGACCGGAATGACACGAGAGGCCATGGCTTACTCCGCTTGCTGCTGATTTTCGTTAGCGCTAACGCGGCCTTCGTAGCGCGAGTACCCCGTCAAGTCTAGGGCATCGCTGCCCGTTGACCAAACAAGTCGCGCTACGCCTCCAGCTCGGCGTCCCAATACAGGAAATCAACCCAGCTATCATGCAGGTGATTGGGTGGGAACTTGCGCCCGACATTATGCAACTGCCCAGGTGCTGGCCTGCGCGGTGGTTTGCGCAAGCTCAGTCCTGATTGCCGCAAGGATCGTGACCCTTTTCGCAGGTTGCAGGGACTGCAGGCCGCGACGACATTCTCCCAGCTTGTGACGCCACCACTGGCGCGGGGGATCACGTGGTCAAAGGTCAAGTCTCCCTTGGCCCCGCAATACTGGCAACAGAATTCGTCGCGCAGGAAAAGGTTGAACCGGGTAAACGCCACCTGTTTTTGCGGTTTCACGTAATCCTTCAACACCACCACCGATGGGATCCGGATCACGGTCGAGGGGCTGCGCACAACCTCCTCATATTCGCTCACGATATCAACGCGATCAAGCCAGGCCGCCTTGACCGCCTCCTGCCACGGCCACAATGATAACGGGTAATAGGACAAGGGCCGATAATCGGCATTCAGCACCAATGCCGGGTAATGTCTCAATACGCCGGGTTCGCGTACGAAATCTGTCCTGAATTCTGTCTGCGTCATATCTCACTTCCCACACGGCCAAGGTGCGAGAACTGTGCAAAAGCGGCGTTCCCGCTATCCTCTTAATGTGGACTATATATCGCGTCAGAAATGTGACAACCCCCACAATGTGCGGCACGTACGTCGCCAGCGCCGATCACTCAGGCTGCGAGCGGCCGGGCGTCCGAAACCACGCTGGCACGCCCTTGCAGCTTGGCACGCGCCAGCGCCCCACCAGCGTTTTTCAACAGCTGTTCAAACGCTGTGGCACCGTTGGCCGCAACCATCCCGACAGAGGTGGTGGCCAACGCCGCAATCTCGTCATTTGCGATGACCACACCGCGCGACAACCGATCTGCAATTGTATGCGCCTGATCAACTGAAGCCCCCGGCAGATAAACTGCAAAAGTCGCGCTATCCAGGCGGCCCACGATATCGGTACTGCGGGTCAGTTCGCGAAATCGCTGCGCCAGCGCCATCAGGCATAGATCACCGACCTCACGCCCACCCTGATCATTAATCTCGCCAAATCGGTCCACATCCAACAGCAATAGCACGCCGTTTTGCGGCACCGCATGCGCGGCCTTCCTGACAAATGCCTGCCGGTTGAACAGGGCCGTCACCGGGTCCATATCCGTGACCCGTCGCAACCGGCGTTTTTCCCGTACCCGGACGGCGATGATCCATGCCAGACCAGTCGCGGAAGCAGCAGCAATTGCGGCGTTGCTCAACATGCGCAGATCAGCCCCAACCAGTTCCGGCAGGACGGCCGCTAAAACGGTCGGATAGGCGGTCATCGACACGCCAAACCCGGCAATCAGTACAAGACCCAGCATGACCGGTGCAAAAATCGCCAATGACCTACCTCCCCAATATCGATTGATGGGGAAAGTATGCATGGTGAGCGGTCACCAATCCGTTAACGCTACTGCGTTAATTATTCGAATTTTCCGCGATCGGGAGGGTCAGGACAGGCCGAGCCTGTCACGCATGAAAGCCAGCGCCACGGAAAGCCCTTCAGGGGCGATGCCATGACCCGTCCCCTTCATGATATGGGCATAAACTTCCTTCCATCCCGCCCCTTGCAACGCCTCCGCCGCCTGTGGCAGGGATTGCGGCGGCACCACATCATCCTGATCACCATGGATCAACAAAACAGGCGGACGGCTGACAACCTCGTCGCTCAGCAATTCAGGCTCCAGCAGGCGCCCGGAAAAGGCAACGATGCCTGCCACGGGATCTTCGCGGCGGGGCACCACATGCAAGGCCATCATCGTGCCCTGTGAAAACCCCAACACGATCATCTGTTCGGGCAACAGGTCCTCATCCACCATGACACCCGTCAGAAACGCATCCAGATCATCTGCCGCCCGGTCCAGCCCGGCGCGGCTTTCCTCTTCGCTTGATCCGTCAATCCAGGGGATCGGAAACCACTGAAACCCCATCGGCGCATCCGCGCAGGCCTCCGGCGCATCAGGGGCAATGAACAACGTATCCGGCAAATGTTCACCCAACGGATCCGCCAAACCAATCAGATCGGCGGCATTCGCCCCGTAGCCATGCAGGAAAACAACGCAAGATCGCGTCTCACCCGATACCGGTTCCCGTCTTTCTGCGTCTAATGCCCGTGTCATCGAATGCCTTCCCGTTGCTTGATCTGCTTGTAGTAGGCCCACATGATCCGGGCTGCAACCGATCGCCAAGGCGACCAATCCAGCGCCATCTTGCGCATGTCTTTCTCTGTAGGGCGATCCGGCAGATCAAACATGACCCTTGCCGCCTCCTGCAAGGCCAGATCACCATGGGCAAACACGTCCGCACGACCCAGCGAAAACATCGCGTAAATCTCGGCGGTCCATGGGCCGATCCCGGGGACCGCGACAAGGGTCTTGATCACCTCGTCGGACGGCTGTTGGCGCAAACCATCATAGTCCAAATCCGCACGCGCCAGGGCATGGGCATAGCGCACTTTTGGCCGGCTTAGCCCCAGGGCACGCAAGTCATCTACGCTGGCAGCTGCAACAACATCCCGATCATCCATCCCCGCCGCTTCCAACCTCCCCCAGATCGCCGCGGCCGATGCCACGCTGACCTGCTGGCTGACAATGGCATTCAACAATGGGGCAAATCCATCAGGGCGCAGCCGCAAGGGCAAGGGCGACACGTGTTTCATGACATCGGCAAAACGCGGATTGCGTGCGCAGAGCCATGCCACCCCCTCTGCCACACAGGCATCCCCTTTGATAATGCGCTCTTTCACAGGGACCGCGCCCAATCCAACGCTGCCGCAACACTCTCCACACGGCGCCAGTCACCCAGCGGCGGACGGGCGATCATCAATACCGGGATCCCCAATTGACGGGCTGCCGTCAGCTTGGTGCGGCTGGCCACACCGCCAGCATTCTTAACCACCAGCCAATCCACACCCAGCCGGGAAAACAGCGCCACCTCATCCTCCACCGAGAATGGCGGTCGCCCCACAAGAAATTCGCCCCCCGCAAAAGGAAACGGACCGTCAGGCGGATCAATCTGACGGCAGATTACATGGCGGCCAACCAGATTGGCAAAGCGATCAAGCGTCTGGCGTCCGGTCCCCAGAAAAACAGTCGCATCGGGCGGAATATGGGCGGCGGCGTCATCTTCGCGGGCGATCTCGGTCCATTGATCGCCTTGCTCCGGGTGCCACCCCGGGCGCAGATATTGCAGATAAGGCACACCCAACGCCGCGCAGACAGCAGCCGTGCGGGCCGAGATCCGATTGGCATATGGATGGGTGGCATCCAGAACCGCAGTGATCCCTGCCTCAGCCAGAAACGCGCGAAACCCAGCCTCGCCACCAAACCCGCCAACCCGCATCGGGACCGGCAAATCCGCAGGCGCACGGGTGGCCCCGGCGAGCGACGCAATCACGTCCCTGCCCGCCAGTCCGGCGGCAATCTGACGGGCCTCCCCCGATCCGGCGAGCAACAAAAGCGTCATGGGCCCGCCTGCGCAATGACCTCACCAGCCCGGTCGATCACTACAATATCAATAGCCGTCGTCGCATCACCCAGTTGGGCACATACCGCATGCCGGGCGCGACTGGCCACGGCATTGGCCAGAACAGGGCCCGCGATCTGATAGGCTTCAAGCGCGGTGTTGGCCCCCCGCAATTCCGGTCGAGCGGCCCAATCGGCCAGTTGCGCAAAATCGACCTGCGACCGGCCGGAATGCAAATCAACCGCGCCCTGCGCCAGCTTGGCCATCTTGCCAATGCCACCACCAATGGTCAGGCGGGCAACCGGATGGCGGCGCAGGTATTTCAGCATCCCACCAGCAAAATCACCCATATCCAGCATTGCATGATCCGGTAACTGATACAGGGCCTGCACGGTTGCCTCGGATGTGGAGCCCGTGCAACCTGCCACATGGGTCAAGCCGTCCGCCCGGGCCACATCAATCCCGCGATGGATCGATGCGATCCAGGCCGCACAACTGAAAGGACGCACAATGCCCGTTGTGCCCAGTATGGACAGACCACCTTTGATCCCCAAACGGGGGTTCCAGGTCTGCTGCGCCAGATCCTGACCACCCGGCACCGACAGTTCAATGGTCACATCGGGGGCTTGGCCGAAACTGGCCGCCATTTCCAGCACAACATCGCGCATCATCTGGCGGGGAACCGGGTTCACCGCCGCCTCACCCACTGCGATGGGCAATCCCGGCTTTGTAACTGTGCCCACACCATCGCCCGCCACAAAAGCCACTCCACCCGACGACTGGACAACGCGCGCAACGATCAGGGCACCATGGGTGACATCGGGATCATCGCCCGCATCCTTGGTGATCCCGACTTGTGCCCATCCGTCACCCGCCTCTGCAAAAGCAAGGGGAAAAACCGGCGTCTCGCCCTTCGGCAGCGTGATGCCCACCTCCCTGGGAAAGGCACCACCCCACAGGCGGATCAGCGCGGCCTTGGTGGCAGCGGTGGCACATGCGCCCGTGGTCCAGCCACGGCGCAAATCACCTGTCGGTTTCCTACTCATCGGCGCGACTATAGGGCCATGCCGCCAATCCGCAATCCAGCGTCGTTTGGCGACTTTCCAAACCCGTCAATCGGCTGCATAACCAAGGTCATGAACGACACACCCACCCTGCCCGGCCACGCATGGCCCGAACTGATGCCCGGCTGGGTCTGGCTTTGCGGCGCAGGGCCCGGCGATCCCGGGCTTCTGACCCTGCATGCGGTCAACGGGCTGCGGCAGGCAGATGTTGTGATTTATGATGCGCTGGTACAGGAACAGATCCTCGATTGGGCGCCACAAGCGGAACATATCTATGCCGGCAAACGAGGCGGCAAACCCTCAGCCAAACAGCGGGACATCTCGCTGCGGCTGGTCGATCTGGCGCGGGCAGGTAAAAAAGTGCTGCGGCTCAAGGGCGGCGATCCTTTCGTCTTCGGGCGCGGCGGGGAAGAGGCGCAGACGCTGGTGCAGCACAACATCCCCGTGCGGATCATTCCGGGGATCAGCGCGGGGATCGGCGGGCTGGCCTATGCAGGCATCCCGGTCACCCACCGGGACGTGAACCAATCGGTCACCTTCGTCACCGGGCATGACCAATCCGGAAACACCCCCGGATCGCTCGACTGGACAAGCATTTCAAAAGGCAGCCAGGTCATCGTGATCTATATGGGCATGAAACATATCGCCCAGATCGCGGACCACCTGATCAAGGCGGGGCGCAGCCTGAACGAACCGGTCGCCGTGGTCACAACCGCAACCACCGACGATCAACAGGTTTTGGAAACCACGCTCGGCACCATTGTTGATGACATCACCAATGCCGGGCTTGAACCACCCGCCATCATCTGCGTGGGAAAATCCGTGCTGATGCGGCAAGTGCTCGACTGGCAAGGTATGGCGGCAGGGCACGCGCCACGCAACCTCGACCCGTTGGGCCGTGGACGACCTGCCGAATCCGCCTGATGTCTATCATTTTGCCAAAAATACTCCCGCCGGAGGCATCCCAAACCGGCCACAAGCGATGAGTTTCATAATCAGCGCGCCGTCCTCCGGCAGCGGCAAGACCACCATCACCCTCGGCCTGTTGCGCGCCCTCAGCCGAGGAATGGCGATCCGGGGTGCCAAATCCGGCCCCGACTATATCGACCCCCGCTTTCACGAAGCCGCTTGCGGGCAGCCTTGCCTGAACCTCGACGCATGGGCGATGGCGCCTGCGCGGATCAGATCACTGGCCGCCGGGCAAACACCCCTGATCATCGAAGGGGCCATGGGGCTATTCGACGGGGCACCACCAGATGGCAAAGGGGCCACGGCGGATCTTGCACGCATCCTCAACTTGCCCGTGGTGCTGGTGATAGACGCCGCGCGTATGGCGGGATCTGTGGCCCCGCTGGCCAAAGGGTTCATCAACCACGACCCGGCGGTGAAAATCGCCGGTGTAATCCTGAACAATGTCGGCTCGCCACGCCACGAAGCGATGCTGCGCCATGCGCTGGGTGACATCCCGGTCATCGGCGCGATCAGTCGCACCAGCACCCTGACCCAACCATCCCGGCATTTGGGGCTCGTGCAGGCGCAGGAACGGCCCGACCTGACAGCATTCCTCGACCATGCGGCGGACCTGATCAACAGCGCTGTCGATCTCAACGCCTTGCCCCCGTTAACCGGTCTGCCATCCATCGGGAGCCCGGCAAAAAGACACCCCCCCGCGCAAACGATCGCCGTGGCCCAGGACGCAGCCTTTGCCTTTGCCTATCCACATCTGCTGCATGACTGGCAGGACGCCGGGGCAACAATCAGCACTTTTTCCCCGCTCAACAACGACCCGGTACCGCTGGCCGATCTGATCTACCTGCCCGGCGGCTACCCCGAACTCCATGCCGGGCGACTAGCGGCAAACGCTGTCTTCATGAACAGCCTGCGCACCAGCCGGGCGCAGGTCTACGGCGAATGCGGCGGCTATATGACCTTGGGCGAAACCCTCACCGACGCCGACGGAAATACCCATAAAATGGCCGGTCTGCTGGGGCTGGAGACATCATTCGCCAAGCGTAAGCTGCATCTAGGTTACCGCCATCTGCATGCCGATCAGGGCCCAATGCAGGGCCGCTGGACAGGGCATGAATTCCACTATGCCACCACGATCCGGGCCGAAGGGACGCCGCTTTTCGCTGCCAGGGATGCAACCGGCAGCACGCTGCCCGCAATGGGGCTGATCCGCGACAATGCCAGCGGCTCCTTCGCCCATATTATCGATCCGGCCTAAATCACGATTGCAAGGGACGCGGCACAGGCGTACCGATACGCCATGACTTATGTGGATGACAGACGGGCCAAACGTAACGTGGCCGTATTGGTGCTGGCGCAGGCTGTGCTGGGGGCGCAAATGCCAATGATCTTCGTGATCGGCGGACTGGCCGGGGGGATGTTGGCCAGCAATCCGTGCCTTGCAACCTTGCCGATTTCCTTCATCGTCTTTGGATCAATGACCACAGCTCCCTGGCTCAGCCCGCTGATGCAAAGGAACGGACGACAGTTCGGATTTTTTCTCGGGGCCTTTGCGGGTGCAACCGGGGCGCTGGTGGCGGCATACGGGCTCTATGTCGGGTCTTTCGCCATCCTTCTGGCAGGGTCCTATCTGACGGGCATCTATATGTCGGCGCAAGGATTCTACCGGTTTGCAGCAACCGACACGGCATCCGACACTTTCCGCCCGAAAGCCGTCTCCTACGTCATGGCAGGCGGGCTGCTCTCAGCCGTCGTTGGACCGCAATTGAACAAGCTGGTGCAGGACGCCTATGTCGTGCCGTTCCTGGGCAGCTATCTGGCCGTCGCCGGGCTCAACCTCTTCGGCATGCTGCTTTTCTTCGGGCTGGACCTGCCCAAAGGCAGCAGGAAAGAACCGCAACGGACCAGTACCGTTATCACACGCAGCCGGACCGAACTGATCCGCGACCCGCGCATTGTGGTCGCGATCATCGTGGGCATGGTTTCTTATTCACTGATGAATCTCGTGATGACCTCAACACCGCTGGCGGTAGTAGGCTGTGGTTTCACCACCAACAACGCCAATGACATCGTGTCGGCTCACGTCCTTGCGATGTTTGCACCGTCCTTCTTTACCGGGCACCTGATCGCCCGGTTCGGGGTGGAAAAAATCATGGCGACCGGGCTGGTTATCCTCGGGGCCGCAGGGATTGTTGGTCTGTCGGGGGTGGAACTGACCAATTTCTACCTCGCCCTGATCCTGCTTGGGCTTGGCTGGAATTTCGGCTTCATCGGGGCAACTACCATGCTTGCGGGCGCACACCGGCCCGAAGAACGGGGCGTTGTGCAAGGCATGAACGACATGGTCGTCTTTGGCATGGTGACGGTGGCATCACTGGCCTCTGGCGGGTTGATGAACTGCTCTGGCGGAACAGCGGTCGAAGGCTGGAACGCGGTCAACCTCGCCATGATCCCTTTCCTCGTGTTGGCTGGCGGATCACTGATCTGGCTGGTCAGACAGCCTAGACAAACGGCCTGACCCGGCATGTTCTGGGCAAAGAAACCGACGGTCAGCGACACGCTGAAAGGCTGGATCACCGACAGTTTCGACTGGGCGGATGACACATTCGGGGCAGATTGGACAAAGGGGCGGCAGCTGATCACCCCGTCGCGGGATTTCTTTACCGCAGGATCAGGCCACACGCCGCAGGTGGCCCAACAGATCGCCGATGACATTGCGCGCCTGCTGCCCGTGGCACGGATTGAGGTTACGCCAGTGCCGAACCTGCCCGAAGAATACCGGCACAGCTATCAATCGCTGTCTGAGGTCGGCGGCACCTACCTGCATGATGATGAGGCCCCGTTGATTAACTACAACGAAACGCAAATGCGCATGCCCATGGCCTTCATCAACACCATGACGCATGAACTGATGCATGCACGTCTGGCACCCTTCATCCACGACACGCCAGGCGGTGAAGAAGCGCACGAGCTTTCCACGGACCTGCATTGCATCACACATGGGTTCGGGCTTTTTGCGCTCGAAGGCCCCTACCAGATGGGTTGGTCCGGCTACATGACGCAAGAATCGCGGGCCTATGCCACGGCCATGTTCCTCGCCCGCCACAAAATCGCGGCGGACATGGCACTCTCCCGGCTCAGCCCGCGCCCGGCCAAGGCGCTGCGCAAAGCCATCGCGGAACACAGCGCAGACATGCGCTAAGCGGCGGCCTGAAATACAATTTCACGGGGCAGTTCTGTCTGGCGCTGCTCCCCGCGTTGATCTGACTGGTACAAAAACCACCGGACCCCTCCCGGGCTTGACCCGGGACCTCGACGGGAACACTTGGTTGAGGTCCCGGGTCAAGCCCGGGACGGTTAACGCAAGACCGAAACGCTGGTCAAACCCACCAGCCCCGCAAACTGACCGACAGCAGCCTGCGGCTTTGGGCAAAAGGGGTCAGTTCCAGCGCTCCGGCGGCAACATCGGTCGGTCTGGTGACCGCACGCTGCAAGACCCGGCGCGCGGCAAAGCCTGACAACAACGCAGCAGCGGCTGGTTTTGAGACATCACGGCGAACAGCGCGCGCTGCCTCCAACCGACGCAGCGCGGATTGAGCCAATTTCTTCACGCCTCCCGGCGTGCCATCCAGCAACGGCTTGCGCCCCCGCGCCTCCAGCTCCGGGATAGCACGAAACAGATTCGCCACCCCGGCACCATAGGCAAAGTCACGACACACGCTTTCGGACGCCTCCCCCAACAGACGGACAGCGGTCCATATCAGATGACCCGATGTGGCGTTGATATATTCATCAAAATGCGCCTGATCCTCGAAAGGTTCCTTGTAGATATCCCAGCGGCGCGCAGCGACCAGCCCATCCAGACAGCGGGCAGCATCGGCATCAAGCACCTCCACCAGCGCATCAACCACCTCATGCTTGCGCACGGGGCCACCCTGCCCGATCTCTTCCAACGCATCGCGCCACCATTGCAGGCGCATCTCCGCGATCATTGGCTCCTCGGTCACCCAGGGCGCGCGGCTGACCTCCACGTTAAAGGCATAAAGCGGAAACAGCACCGCTCGCGCTGGCACCGGTGCGGCCATGGCGGCGCGAAAACGCTCGGGATCAGCCTTCTCAACAATCTGGGCACAGGCATTAAGGCTCATCTGGTGGGAAGCAGCGCCATAATCTGCGACCGAACAGCAAAATAGCCATTGTCCATGCAGCCTGCCGAAACGCTGGTTTCACCGGCAATCGGTTTGGTGAATGTCATGCTGTTGACCCCCATATCCGTTGGGCAAAGGTCAAATTCCGGTTCTGTAATGCCCGGGACGCCCTTCGTCAGAATGACGCGGGCCCGCTCATAGGTTCCCTCTGGCAATTTCTGCCACTGCACAGCGGGCGCTGCCACACCAGGATCCTGATCCTCCCGGCGCAATGTGTCATTGGCATAGATACGATCAGCGGACCGGCCGATGAAACCACTACCAGAGGTGACAGCGATGTAATCCGTCCCCTCAGGGGCAAGCGGCTCGGTCGCACAGCCCGCCAGCAAAACAGCACATGTCAAAAACCGTTTCATAGAGTCGCCCCATCCCTGATCAGCTTCCAATTGATCGCGTCCACCAGCGCGTCAAAGGATGCATCGACGATGTTGGCACTCACCCCCACGGTGGACCAGCGGCGGCCCTGCCCATCTTCGCTATCGATGATAACGCGGGTCACGGCCTCGGTCCCGCCATTGGTGATGCGGACCTTGAAATCGACCAGTTGCATGTCATCGATGATCTGCTGATAGGGTCCCAGATCCTTGGCCAGCGCACGGGCCAGCGCGTTGACCGGTCCCTGATCAGACCCATCAGGGCCAAGGCTTTCGCTGACATTCAGAAACTTCTTGCCGCCAACCTTGGTGACGACAACCGCCTCTGACAGTGACACCATCTGATTGCGCTTGTTGCGGCGGCGCTCCACCGTCACGCGGTAACGCTTGACCTCGAAAAACTGCGGCATCTCGCCCAATTCCTCGCGCGCCAGCAGCTCGAAACTCGCCTGCGCCGTGTCATAGGAATAGCCTTGGGCTTCTTTCTCTTTGATCCGTTCGACAATCCGGGCGAGCGCGGGGTTGCCAGCCTCCACTTGCAAACCCGCCTCTGCCAGACGGGCGCGCAGGTTCGATTGCCCCGCCTGATTGGACATCGGCACAATACGGGAATTACCAATGGCTGCGGGATCAACATGCTCATAAGTGCTGGGATCCTTGGCAATCGCACTGGCATGCAGACCCGATTTATGGGCGAAAGCCGAGGCACCGACATAAGGCGCCTGTTTGGCAGGGACACGGTTCAGGATATCATCCAACAGGCGGGAGGCACGGCGCAATCCCCTCAACGCCTCCAAACTGACCCCGGTTTCAAACATGCTGGCATAAGGCTCTTTAAGCAGCAAAGTGGGGATCAGCGTCGTCAGATTGGCATTACCACAACGCTCGCCAAGGCCGTTCAGCGTGCCCTGGATCTGGCGCGCGCCCGCCATGACAGCGGCCAGCGTCCCAGCCACGGCATTTTCGGTGTCATTATGGGTATGGATCGCCAGATGATCACCGGGAATGCCGCTGGCAATCACGGCCTTTACGATCGTGGAAATCTCATCGGGCAGCGTACCACCATTGGTGTCGCACAGCACAATCCATCGGGCGCCGGCATCAAATGCGGCATGCACCGCCTCCAAAGCGTAACCCGGATTGGCCTTGAAGCCGTCAAAGAAATGTTCGGCATCAAACAGGCCCTCACGCCCCTCCGCCTTGATATGGGCAAAACTGGCGCGCAGGTTCTCGGTATTCTCTTCCAGCGTGATACCCAGCGCCGTGGTGACGTGAAAATCATGCGCCTTGCCCACCAGACAGATCGCCGATGTGCCCGCATTCATCACGGCGGCGAGCACATCATCATTTTCAGCAGACCGTCCACTGCGTTTGGTCATGCCAAAGGCAGTGAATGTCGCCCGGGTCTTGGGCGGGCTGGCAAAGAAGGCGGTGTCGGTTGGATTGGCACCCGGCCAACCACCCTCGATATAGTCCAATCCCAAACCATCCAGCACAGCGGTGATTTGCTGCTTTTCATCTGCGGAAAACTGCACGCCTTGCGTCTGGGCACCATCGCGCAGGGTTGTGTCAAAAAGATAAAGACGCTCTTTCATCGCCCCCTACCCCACAAAATTTTAGCCAAAATTTTGCACAGGCAAGAATTTTCGTAACGAAAATTCTTCATCACACATCCCCCAGCTTTGCAGCATCAAAATCCGGTCCGGGCACCCATGTCGCTTGCCCGCCGACATCCGTCACCTGCACACCGGCGGCCGTCAGGATATCGCGCACGGCATCGGCCCCGGCCCAATCCTTGGCGGCGCGTGCCGCCGCGCGTTCGACCAGCAAAGCATCCACCCGTGCAGCCACCGCCGGGGCCACATCGGGGCCTGCTTCGCCACCATCGAACATCGGGATGGCGGACCAGTCACGCACCAGCCCCAGCATTTCCATACCATGGGCAAACCCCGCCAATGCAGCTGGCGTCTTGCCCTTCGACAAGACATGCAACCGGGCCAAAGCGCCCGGTGTATTCAGGTCATTGGCCAGCACACCGATGAATTCATCATCCGCCTGCCACTTGCCCTCCGCCTGCAAGGCCGAAACCAGATCGGGACCAAACCCGTGCCCATGCAGGATACCATACCACTTACGCAAGGTCTGATCCGCCTCGTCACGCCTTTTCTCGGTCCAGTCCATGGTCTTGCCATAATGGGTGCCCAGCATGACAAGCCGGATCACCTCTCCGGGAATGCCCTGATCCAACAGATCGCGAATGGTGAAGAAATTGCCCAGCGATTTGGACATCTTCTTGCCCTCAACCTGCAACATCTCATTATGCAGCCAGACCCGGGCGAATTCGCCCTGCGGGTGGGCGCAGGCGGATTGGGCAATCTCGTTCTCATGATGCGGAAACTGCAAATCATTGCCGCCGCCATGAATATCGAAACTCTCGCCCAGCAGGTCATGGGCCATGGCGGAACATTCGATATGCCAGCCCGGGCGGCCATAACCCCAGGGGCTGTCCCAGCCCGGTTGCCCATCGGCAGAGGGCTTCCACAACACAAAATCCATCGGGTTGCGCTTATAGGGTGCCACCTCGACCCTTGCACCGGCAATCATATCATCCAGCGACCTGCCCGACAGCTTGCCATAATCAGCATAGCTTTCGACGGCGAACAGCACATGGCCCTCGGCCCCATAGGCGTGATCCTTCGCCACCAAATCGGCAATCATCGACACCATTTGAGCAATATATTCCGTCGCACGCGGCTCATGCGTCGGGCGCAACGCCCCCAACGCATCCATATCCGCATGATACCAGCCGATCGTCTCGGCGGTGATATCGCCAATCGCGCGGCCCGTTTCAGCAGCACGGGCGTTAATCTTATCATCCACATCCGTGAAATTGCGTGCATATGTCACATGATCCGGCCCATAGACATGGCGCAGCAGGCGGAACAGCACGTCAAACACCAGCACATTACGCGAATTGCCCAAATGGGCCCGGTCATAAACCGTCGGCCCACACAGATACATGCGCACATTGGCGGGATCAATCGGCGCAAAATCCTCGCGCCTGCGGGTCTTGGTGTTGTGGAACCTGATTTTGGTCATAATGCCTCGCGCAGTCGGGTTGCGCCGCGGGCTTACCAAGATCAGTTCTGATGTGAAACGACAAAGAGTAACCCGCGACAGATGTCAGCAGATAATAATGCAGCAGGTAATGATGCAGATGCTCTTCATACCGCTTCCATAGCAGCGCCTTTGCCCGAGGTCCAGTATTTGATATCGCATGCCCCCGGTCGGCGAACGGCGGTACAATAGGTCCGTCACCCGAAAATTTTCAACGGTTGTCGCAAATGAGAATCTTCGGGTCCAATCTCAAACCGTATTTCGCACCGATAACAGTAGATTGCCGCAAAGAGGTGTCGAAAATGCGCTATTCGGGTTTCAAAGTCATCAAGGAAGCATTGACCGGCCATAAGGGCTGGACGCCGGCATGGCGTGATCCTGCGCCCCAGGCGCATTACGACATCATCATTATCGGCGGCGGTGGGCACGGGCTGGCAACAGCCTATTACCTCGCCAAGGAATACAAGCAAAAGCGGATCGCTGTGCTTGAAAAGGGCTGGATCGGCGGCGGCAATGTGGGCCGGAACACCACAATCATCCGCTCCAATTACCTGCTGGATGGCAATGAGCCATTCTATGAGTTTTCGCTGAAGCTGTGGGAAGGGTTGGAGCAGGATTTCAACTATAACGCCATGGTCTCACAGCGCGGCATCCTGAACCTGATCCATACCGACGCGCAGCGTGATGCATTTATCCGCCGGGGCAATGCGATGATCCTGAACGGGGCTGATGCGGAACTCTTGAGCACCGAACAGATCAAGGCGCGCTACCCGTTCCTGAATACCGAAGATGCCCGTTTTCCGATCAAGGGCGGTTTGGCCCAGCATCGTGGCGGCACCGTGCGGCATGATGCCGTGGCCTGGGGCTATGCCCGGGGCGCTGATAGCCACGGGGTCGATATCATACAGAATTGCGAGGTGACGGGCTTCCGGATCGAGAATGGCAAATGCCTCGGGGTAGAGACCTCCAAAGGGTTCATCGGCGCGGGCAAAGTCGGCTGCGCCGTTGCAGGTTCATCCAGCCGGTTGATGGCCAGGGCGGATATGCGACTGCCAATGGAAAGCCATGTGTTGCAGGCTTTTGTGTCAGAGGGGCTGAAGCCCGTCCTGCCGGGTGTCATCACCTTTGGCGCGGGCCATTTCTATTGCAGCCAATCCGATAAGGGCGGGCTGGTCTTTGGTGGCGATCTTGACGGGTACAACTCCTACGCCCAACGCGGCAACCTGCCGGTCGTCGAAGACGTCTGCGAAGGCGGCATGGCAATCTTCCCCTCCTTTGGCCGCGCGCGCCTGCTGCGCATGTGGGGCGGGATCATGGATATGTCGATGGACGGCTCCCCGATCATCGACCGCACCCATATCGACGGGCTCTATTTCAATGGTGGCTGGTGTTACGGCGGGTTCAAGGCGACGCCCGCATCTGGGTTCTGCTTTGCCCATTTGCTGGCCACTGATGCTCCCCACCCGACCGCCACGGCCTACCGGTTTGACCGGTTCGAAAAGGGCCTGATGATTGACGAAAAAGGGATGGGCAATCAGCCCAACTTACATTGAGCGTTTTTGTCAAAACAACGCGTCTGGATGAAAATCTATGATTATTGATCACCCTCTTCTTGGCCCGCGCGACAGTTCTGAATTCACCTATATGGGTGACGCCAAACTGATCGACCGTCCCGATCCGGATGCCGACACTGCGGCGCGGGATTTCTATGAATACGGCTATCTGCGCGACAACCCGGCGGGCTGGCATGATGAGCTATGGTTTCACGAGGCCGGCGACCGGTCATGGCTTGTGGTGACCCGCAACACCCTGACCCATGAGATTTCCAAGGTGCAACTGGCCCGCGATGTGGCCCGCAACCGGGGGCGCAGCAAATGACCCAAGTGAACCGTATTGGCCGCGCGCAGGTCGATTTCACCAAGACGCTGAAATTCAGTTTTGATGGCAAATCATATACCGGGCATCCCGGCGATACGCTCGCCTCCGCGCTTTTGGCGAATGGCGTGCGGCTGATGGGTCGGTCGTTCAAATATCACCGGCCACGCGGGCCGCTTTCGGCGGGGTCCGAGGAACCCAACGCGCTGGTCGAACTGCGCGGCGGCGCGCGTCAGGAACCCAACACCCGCGCCACCACGGTGGAACTGTTCGACGGGTTGCTGGCCAAAAGCCAGAACCGCTTGGGGTCGCTGAAATTTGACCTTCTGTCGATCAATGACCGCTTTTCAAACTTTCTGACGGCAGGCTTCTATTACAAGACCTTCATGTGGCCTGCGGCGTTCTGGGAAAAGCTTTACGAACCCATTATCCGCAACGCGGCGGGCCTGGGGTCGCTTTCGTTGCAGGATGACCCGGATGTCTATGACAAAGGGTTCCTGCATTGTGATCTGCTGATCATCGGGGCTGGCCCTGCTGGGTTGTCGGCAGCGCTGACTGCGGGCCGTGCCGGTGCCGATGTCATCCTCGCCGATGAAGATTTCCGCATGGGCGGTCGCCTGAACAGCGAAACCTTTGCCATTGGTGATGCGTCCGGGGCGGATTGGGCGACGGCGACGGTTGCCGAACTTGCCAGCCTGCCCAATGTCCGCCTGATGCCGCGCACAACGGTCATTGGGGCGTTTGATCACGGGATTTACGGCGCGGTGGAGCGGGTCAGCGACCATATGCATACGCCCGATGCAGGCAAGCCGCGTCAGGTGCTGTGGCGCATCTATACCAAACACACCGTGCTGGCGGCTGGGGCCATTGAGCGACCCATCGCCTTTGAAAACAATGACCGGCCCGGCATCATGCTGGCCTCTGCCCTGCGCACATATGCCAACCGCTTTGCGGTTGCGGCGGACCGTCGCGTGGCGATCTTTACCAACAATGACGACGGCCACCGCACGGCATCCGACCTGCATGCGCGTGGGGTCAAGGTTGTGGCGGTTGTTGATACCCGTACCGAGGCGCCCCGCAGCATGGATTACGAGGTGCTGCAAGGCCAGGTCGTTGATACCAAAGGCCGTCTTGGCCTGACATTTGCCGAGGTGAAGCTGGCCGATGGCAGCATGCGCACGCTGGATTGCGGCGCGCTGGGCCTGTCGGGCGGCTGGAACCCGAATGTGCATCTGACCTGCCATCAGCGGGGGCGTCCCACCTGGAACGCCGATCTTGCCGCCTTTGTCCCCGGTGATGATCTGCCGCCGGGGATGGTCGTTGCGGGGGCCGCACAGGGCGATCTTTCCACCGCTGACGCGCTAGCGGGCGGGGCGAAGGCCGCGCGCGCAGCGCTGGGGCTGAAAGGCCGGATGCCAGCCTTGCCAGAGGCGGAGGATGCCCCCGTTAACATTACGCCTTTCTGGTATGTCAAAGGCTGTTCACGGGCATGGCTGGACCAGCAGAACGACGTCACCGTCAAGGATGTGAAACTGAGCCATCAGGAAGGGTTCCGTTCGGTCGAACACCTCAAACGCTACACCACGCTTGGCATGGCCACCGATCAGGGCAAGACTTCCAATATGGGGGGGCTGGCAATCATGGCCGAACTGGCGGGCAAGGCAATACCAGAGGTGGGAACAACGATTTTCCGCCCACCTTATACGCCGACCGCCATCGGGGTGTTGGCCGGGCGGCATCGGGGGCAGGAGTTCCACCCAAAGCGGCTGACCCCGTCGCATAAATGGGCCGAAGAACAGGGCGCTGTCTTTGTCGAGGTTGGCAATTGGCTGCGCGCGCAATGGTTCCCAAAGCCGGGAGAGACGCATTGGCGCGAAAGCGTGGATCGGGAGGTCTTGGCGACCCGCAAATCTGTTGGCGTCTGCGATGTGACGACGCTGGGCAAGGTGGATGTGCAGGGCACCGATGCAGCGGCCTTCCTCAACAAGATCTATTGCAACGGCTTTGCCAAACTGGCCGTGAGCAAGACCCGCTATGGGCTGATGCTCCGCGAAGACGGGATTGCCATGGATGACGGCACGGCGGCGCGGCTGGCAGAGGATCATTTTGTGGTCACGACGACCACCGCCAACGCCCTGCCCGTTTACCGCCATATGGAATTTGTACGGCAATGCCTGTGCCCGGATATGGATGTGCAGCTGATCTCAACCACTGAAGCCTGGGCGCAATACGCGGTTGCTGGCCCCAATAGCCGCAAGCTGCTGGAAAAGATCGTGGATCAGGACATCAGCAATGATGCGTTTCCGTTTATGGCCTGCGCCAATATCACGATCTGCGGCGGGCTGCGGGCGCGGCTGTTCCGCATCTCTTTCAGTGGTGAACTGGCTTATGAAATCGCCGTGCCGACGGCCTATGGCGACGCGCTGATGCGCAAGATCATGGAAGTCGGTGCGGAGTTCGACGTAACCCCATACGGGACCGAAGCGCTCGGTGTCATGCGGATCGAAAAAGGGCATGCG
The DNA here is from genome assembly GCA_947500055.1 of uncultured Paracoccaceae bacterium. GTDB lineage: Bacteria > Pseudomonadota > Alphaproteobacteria > Rhodobacterales > Rhodobacteraceae > Yoonia. The sequence continues at coordinate 2,910 of CANMQO010000007.1, read as the reverse complement.
GCCGGTAATGAATTGAACGGCACAACCACTGCACAAAACCTTGGCATGGGTCGGATGATCAGCTCGTTGAAAGACTGCATCGGAAAGACATTGTCGCAGCGCGAGGGCCTGAACGCGGATGGGGATCTGCGGCAGGTCGGGATCCGACCGGTTGATCCCAATGATCCGGTGCCCGCCGGTGCGCATCTGATGAATGCTGACGGGCCAATTGATGCAGCACATGATCAGGGCTATGCCACATCGGCCTGTTATTCACCCAATCTGGGGCACGCGATTGCGATCGGGTTCCTCAAGAACGGATCGGACCGGATGGGTGAGCGGATGCGGCTGGTCAGCCCGCTGACAAAGGTGCAGGTCGATGTGGAAATCACCAGCGCCCATTTCATCGATCCAGAGGGGGAACGGCTCCGTGCATGATTTGAGGCCCATCACCGCCCTCGGCGGGACAGAGGCGCGCATCGACGCGTTTGATCACGTGACCATTGCGGAAAATGACGGGCTTGCGCTGGCCTCCGTCGCGGCCCGCATTGGGCACGAAAAGGGCTGCCATACGGTGCTTGAAAAACTGCTTGGCGCTGTGCCCAAGCCGGGTAAGGCTGTTCTTCATGATCCAGAAGCCGGGTTCTGGATGGGACCGGATCAATGGATGATCGGGGCACCGCGCGACACCCATGAATTGCTGGCCGACCAGCTAAGCGATCAGTTCGGCGAAACGGCATCCATCACCGAACAAAGTGGCGCCTGGGTCTGTTTCGACGTCACCGGCCCCGCCATGCAAGACCTGTGCGAGCGGCTTTGCGCCGTGCCGATCCGCAGGATGGTGGCGGGGGATGCGCAGCGGACCATGATCCATCAATTGGGCTGCTTCGTGATCAGGCGGCAGGATGCGGACCATATCCGTATCCTTGGGCCGCGCGCCTCTGCAGGGTCACTGCATCACGCGCTGATCACCACGGCGCATTCGGTGGCCTAGGCTGATGGAACAATGGTGTTCTTGCGCACCCGGAACATATTGACCTTCTTGCGGTCTTCTTTGGGGTGGATGCCGAAAACGTCGATATAATTCTTACTCATCGCGGATGAATTCGTGTAGCCGACCGCGACCGAAATCTGCATCATCGTGTCCTTGGTATAAAGCAGAAGCTGGCGGGCCTTATGCATCCGTAGCGACTTGTAATAGCCAAGTGGCGTGGTGCCCGTCGTCTTCTGAAACATGCGTTCCAACTGGCGGACAGACACGTCAACCTCGCGGGCCACATCAGCGATGTTGACCGGATCCTCGATATGATCGGCAAAGATATCCACCGCCTTGCGCACGGTTGGTGGCAGCATGTCATGGGTGCTTTCGGCGGCAAATGTGGGTTTGCGCTGGGTGACCCCCTGCCCGCGCACCAACGGGTGCTGGAACCAGCAGGCGACTTCCGTGGCCACATCAGCACCCAGTTCCTCCTCAATCAGATGCAATGACAGATCAAACGCCGCCGCCGCACCAGACGCAGTCACCCTGCGCTTATCAATCGAAATCACATCCTCTGTCGCGGCAAGCCGGGGGAACTCAGCGGTGAACGCAGCCTCATAACACCAATGAACCGAGGTTGTGAAACCGTCCAGCAACCCGGCCCTTGCCAGCGGGAAGATGCCGCCGCTGACGGCCCCCATGGTCACGCCATGACGGGCAAGCTTGCGCAACTTGCCTTCCGATGAGGACGCATTGGCGAATTTTGACGATGGTCCGCTCAAAACGAATAGCTGATCCAGGTCATCGCAGCGATCCAAGGCGATATCCGGCTCGAACCACACTTTTGCACTGGCCTCAACCCGGGCGCCATCTTCCGACACCAGTGACCAGCCAAACATGTCGCGGCCCGCAATTTCATTCGCCGCGCGCAACGGCTCTATCATCGAGGTCAGACAGGCCATCGGAAAACCGGGGAAAATCAGAAAACCAATTTGGGTCTTTTCATTGCGGGTCATATTTTTATCCTAACAGGAAACTTTCATGCTATGCCAGCTTAGAAGATGGAAAAACACGCGCCGACACTTTGCTAGTTCACATCAACGCGGTAGAGCAAGCGTATTGGAAAAACAGGACGCCACAATGACTGCAACCATTTTGACACAAGACCCACACCGGGTCCGCGAAAATCGCGAAAACGTGCTGGAGGTCGCCATCGGCCGTGAGGTCCGGGCCTTCCGCCGCAAGCAGGAAATCACCGTGGCAGAGCTTTCCGCCTCAACCGGGCTTTCCATCGGCATGCTCTCCAAGATTGAAAACGGTAACACCTCGCCTTCCCTGACAACCCTACAGACGCTCGCAAATGCGCTCTCGGTCCCGCTGACCGCCTTCTTCCGCGGATTTGAGGAAACACGCATGGCGGTACACACCAAGGCGGGCGAAGGCGTCGAATTGGAACGCGAAGGCACACGGGCCAATCACCAATATAACCTGTTGGGGCATATCGGAGCGAATTCCAGCGGGGTCATTGTCGAACCCTACCTGATCACCCTGTCCGACAAGGCGGATGTCTTCCCCACCTTCCAGCATGCCGGGATCGAAACCATCTATATGCTCGAAGGTGAAGTCGATTATCGGCACGGCAATGACGTCTACAACCTCAAACCCGGCGACACGCTGTTCTTTGACGCAGATGCGCCGCACGGGCCCAAAAATCTCGTCAAATTACCTGCCCGCTACCTTTCAGTGATCAGCTACCCACAGGACAGTTAGGTATTTCTACATATCTCACCCATTACTAACAGGAAAATTTGTTTCCTCATGGTTGAGGGCGTCACTCTTTGCTGCTAGCTTTCGAATCAATGGAGTTCGCGTCGCGAAAGGAGATAGCTGATGTGTGGGATTGTTGGTTTATTTTTGAAGGATGCGTCATTGGAGCCTGAGCTTGGGGGGTT
>CANMQO010000006.1 GCA_947500055.1 uncultured Paracoccaceae bacterium | reverse complement strand
ACGGCTTCGATCTGATGCATGAAGGCAAATCAATCCGCGCCGTCGTCGAGTTCTAAACACAGCCAGTCAGGCAAATCGGGGCGGCATCAAAGTGTCTGGTCTAACTGGCTGCGCGGTGAAAAGATGTGTCGTGACGGATAATAAACGAAACACCGCTTGCCGCCACGCGAACGTTCATGACCAAAAAGGCTGAGATATGAAATCGCTTGTCCTTGAGAAGAAAGACGAACTCAGCCTGCGTGACTTCCCCGCGATTGACCATGCCGAGGCGGTGCTCGGTCCCCATGATGTGCGCATCAAGCTGCACACGGTCGGCATCTGCGGATCCGATGTGCATTACTATACGCACGGGCGCATCGGGCCATTTGTGGTGAATGAGCCGATGATCCTGGGTCACGAGGCATCGGGCACCGTGGTCGAGGTCGGGCCAGAAGTCACCACCCTGACGGAAGGCGACAGGGTCTGCATGGAACCCGGCATTCCCGATCCGAACAGCAAAGCCACGCGGTTGGGCCTGTATAATATCGACCCGGCGGTCCGCTTTTGGGCGACACCGCCCGTGCATGGCATTCTGCGACCGACCTGCGTGCATCCCGAAGCGTTCACCTTCAAGCTGCCGAACAATGTCAGTTTCGCCGAAGCGGCGATGGTGGAACCTTTGGCCGTCGGCGTGCACGCGGCCACCAAGGCACGGGTCAAACCCGGCGACATCGCCGTCGTCATGGGGGCAGGGCCCATCGGTCTGGTGACAGCGCTGTCAGCACTCGCCGCGGGCTGCGCCCAGGTCTATGTCACCGATCTGGCCGCGAAAAAGCTGGAGATTGCCGGATCTCTGAACCCCGCAATCATCCCCATTGATGTGACCTCGCAAAGTATCGCGGACGTTGTCAAACGCGACACCGATGGCTGGGGCGTCGATATTGTGTTCGAGGCGACAGGCAGCCCACATGCAGCCAGAACGGTGTTCGAACCGCTTTGTCCGGGTGGCTGTGTCGTGATGATCGGCGGCCAGCCCGACCCGATTCAATATGATGCAGGTGCTGCGATGATCCGCGAAGCGCGGGTCGAGAACATCTTTCGCTATGCCCATGTTTTCCCGCGTTGCGTGGACATGCTGCGTTGCGGTGCAATCGACGTCAAACCGCTTATCACACGCAGGTTCGACTTTTCAGATAGCGTGCAGGCCTTCGAGATTGCCGCATCCGCGCCTCCGTCGGATGTGAAGATGCAGATCGAACTGCCACAATAAAGGATCAGGGGCATGGTCAAAGTAACAACCGGCAACCTCTTGTGCGATACCCGACCTGCATTGCAGCAAGCCGCGAAAGGCACCTGAATGACCTATCTCGGGATTGATCTTGGCACTTCTGGTCTGCGGGTCCTGCTGGTGGACGCAGATGGCGGTCCCATTTGCGCGACAGAGCGTCAATATGACGTCAGTCATCCGCATCCGGGTTGGTCCGAACAGGATCCTGCCGATTGGATCGCAACCCTGGAAGACGCCATCAGTGAGATGCGCGAAACCTGCCCCGCATTTGCCGGATTGCGTGGAATTGGTGTCGCAGGCCACATGCATGGCGCCACGCTTCTGGACGCAAGGGGGATCGTGTTGCGGCCCTGCATATTATGGAACGACCAGCGCTCATATGCCGAGGCGGCTGAGCTTGATCAGACGAATGGGGTGCGCGAACTGTCCGGCAATATCGTCTTTCCGGGCTTCACAGCCCCAAAGCTGGCCTGGGTCAGAAAGAATGAGCCGGAAATTTTCAAGAAGACGGCAAAGGTTCTGTTGCCTGCGGCCTATCTGAATTACTACCTGACCGGGGATTACGTGGCCGACATGTCCGACAGTGCGGGAACGTCCTGGCTGGACGTGGGGCAGCGGGCATGGTCGGATCATCTGCTTGATGTCAGTCACATGCGGCGCGATCAAATGCCCCGGCTTGTCGAAGGGGCCGAGGCCGCTGGCGAATTGCGCCGCGAACTGGCCGGGAAATGGGGTATCAGCAACAGCGTGACCGTCGCAGGCGGGGCTGGTGACAATGCGGCAGCCGCATGCGGGATCGGGGCATTGGATGAAGGGCAGGGTTTTGTTTCTCTGGGCACGTCCGGCGTGCTTTTGGCGGCCCGCGATGGCTACCGCCCGGCACCGGAAACCGCTGTTCACACATTTTGCCACGCCATGCCGGGGCGCTGGTATCAGATGGGGGTCATGCTATCCGCAACCGACAGCCTGAACTGGCTTTCGCGCATTGTCGGCCAGTCGCCAGCGGAATTGACAGCAGCGCTTGGCGACACGCTGCAGCCCCCCGGTGCCCTGCGTTTCCTGCCTTATCTTTCCGGCGAACGGACCCCACATAATGATGCAGATATACGCGGCGGCTTTACCGGGTTATCGGCAGCAACCACCCGCGAGGATTTGACACGCGCGGTTCTGGAAGGTGTCGCATTCGGGTTGCGTGACAGTTTCGAAGCGCTTGCCGCAACCGATGCAAGGATGGACAAAATCATTGCCATCGGTGGGGGAAGCGCCTCGCGATACTGGTTGCAGTTGATTGCGACAGTCCTCGATATCCCCCTTCAACTGCCCGGGTCGGGGGAGTTTGGTGCGGCTCTTGGCGCCGCGCGACTGGGCATCATCGCGTCATCTGGCACCGCGCCAGAAAACGTCATGACGTCGCCCGACATTCAAGAAGAACTGCACCCAGTGCGGGAACATGCCGCCGCATTCAAAGAGGCCTACCAGAGTTTCAGGGCGGCCTATCCGGTGATCAAGGCAATTCAGTAGACGCCAGAATAGACGGTCGTGTTGGGGTGCCGTTGGCGCTGCATGATGCCCCGTCTTGCAAGCAGGCAACCAACAGTGTTGGGTGTGAACATGATCAAGAGAAGGGTCCGCCTGATACGGATCCCAATCAAACCACAATCTGGAAAGTAACAGTCATGCAGAACCCCAAGAACCGTTTCAAGGAAGCCTTGCACGCAGGTAAGCGGCAGTTGGGGATCTGGAACACCATCGGCGGGCACGCGGTGCCCGAACTATTGGGCGGGGCGGGTTTTGACTGGGTGCTGGTTGATTGCGAACATTCTGCTGTTGAGACAATTGATGTCCTGCCCGCGTTGCAAGCCATCGGGCAGCACCCGGAAACCGCGGCACTCGTGCGGCCTGCCGCAAATGATCCGACGCTCTTCAAGCGTATCCTTGATATGGGCGCACAAACCTTGCTGGTTCCTTATGTGCAGACTGCGCATGAGGCGGCCGCCGCCGTAAGTGCCATGCGATATGGCCCACAAGGCATGCGCGGCATGGCAGGCATGACGCGAGCCACACGGTATGGCAAGGTTGACAACTACTTCGCAACTGCATCCGACGAGCTATGCCTTGTCGTGCAGATCGAAACCATCGAGGGATTGGAAAACCTTGAGGCGATTGCCCAAACCGATGGTGTTGACGCCGTCTTTATCGGGCCTGCAGACCTGAGCGCCAGCATGGGGTTTCCCGGACAAATGACGCACCCGCAAGTGGATGCCGCAATCTGCGATGCGATCAGGCGGCTGGTTGATATCGGCGTACCCGTCGGTATCATGGCCCTGGTTCCTGATACTGCGCAACGTTACATGGACAAGGGCGCATCCTTCGTCGCCGTAGCGGTTGATCTGTCGTTGCTGGCAAATGCGGCAGGAAAAATACGCGACCACTTCGACGGATAGGCACGGCGTCGAGAAATAATCTGTGACACAGATTATTTCGGCCCTGCGCCTGTTCTGCCCAAGGCGAACGCCCAAAAATCTGCGCCGCAGATTTTTCGTCAAACGCCACTGTTGGAACAGATGCGCCCAGCACACCTTCAAAAAAGAAGGAACCGAAACCTGCCGTTTGTTCAGTTCACCTTTTTGCGGGGTATGAAGGGCAGTGGCATCACTGGAATGCCATCATCGACCAGCTTCTTTGCCTCGTGCAGGTTTGCCTCACCGTAGATTGAGCGCTCCGGCTTGGTGCCTTCATGGATTTCGCGGGCCTCGGCTGCAAAATTGCCTCCGACATATTCTGAATGCGCCTCGACCTTTCGTTTCAACGCCGAAAGATCCGGGTCTGCCTGTTTGGGGGCCGCGATGCTATTGGATGTACTGATCGCCGGGGCCATGATCATTTTGGACACACCCGTTGATCCGCAGGCCGTGCAATTCACCATCTTGGCCGCCACAAGCTTGTCAAAGGCTGCACCGGACTGAAACCAGCTTTCAAACTGGTGGTCCTGGTCACATTTGAGGTGGAACTTGATCATGGCGCTCTGAGGTAAAGGGTTCAGCGGATAAATAGGTATTTTGACACATTGCGCAACCCGCCTGGCTGTCTGATCGGATTGGCAATGCATAGATCTTAACACAGCATTCACAATTTCACCGCGCGATGCGTTAAACCCGGTCATCGCGCATCAGGGGTCCGACAGAAGTCCGACGTTTCGCCGACGCTTTGCCGACAGCCACTTTTGTCCAAAACCACTGCATTTACCCGCATGGCGGCGATTCGTGCCCGCCGTCCGTTGCATCGCCCTCACCCCCCCACCGAACGTTGCACAGATGGCGGATCCGGCGGCGTGAAGTGGGCCACGATACGTTTCAATTCCGGTTCCCGCAAACGCTTGGCCGCCTTCTTGGGGCTGAACCATTTGCGCCGCCGCTGCTTCTTCTCCGGCCATTTGGCATGCACCTTTTGCACATGCACCGGGTAGACAATGGCAACCGCCGGGGTCGCCCCCTCTTTCAGCGGTTTGACATAGGTATAGATGCCCAGGGACTGGTCGCTGACCACCCCACTGACCCCCGCCTCTTCATAAGCTTCCTGGGCTGCTGCATCCGCCGGGGTTTGCTTGTGCATCGGCCAGCCCTTGGGGATGATCCAGCGTTTGCGGGTCCGGCTGGTGACCAGACAGATCTGCACCTTGCCATCCTTGATCCGCCAGCAGAGGGCGGCGAACTGCGCGCGCACATCCGTCTTGCGCCCGGTCTTGAATTTCAGTGGTAGCTGGTCAGCAGATGAATTCACCATGGCTCTGATCCGAAATTGGGTTACATCCCTGACATGATGGACATTATTCATGACGCGCCCGCAGCGACAACCCCCCGGCCACGATTTATCGGGTCCGAGATTTATCGCCATTCCAGCTATGGCGCATGGCATCCGTTGCGCATTCCGCGGGTATCCACCGTCATGGACCTGACCCGTGCAATGGGATGGCTGCCAACGGCGCAATTCATCAACTCACCAAGGGCGAAACCAGCCGCCCTCGCCGGGTTTCACACGCGGGCATATCTGCGCGCCCTGCAAACCGCAGAGGCCGCACAATCCGTATCCGAGGCGATCCGCGACCGGCATGGCATCGGCACCCCGTCCAACCCGGTTTTCGCCGAGATGTATCGCCGTCCCGCGACGTCTGCCGGGGCGTCGCTTTTGGCGGGTGAGTTGTTGCGCAACGGCGGCGTGATCTATTCACCCGCAGGTGGCACCCATCATGGCATGCCGGATCGAGCGAACGGGTTTTGTTACCTCAATGACCCGGTCCTGGGGATACAGTCACTGCGGCGCAACGGGGCCGCGCGGATCGCTTATGTCGATATCGATGCCCACCATCCTGACGGGGTGGAGGTCGCGTTTTCCAATGATCCCAACACGTTGATTATTTCCGTGCATGAGGAAAACCGCTGGCCGCGAACAGGGGCGCTGACAGATCGGGGGCGAGGGCAGGTGTTTAACCTGCCGGTGCCAGCGGGGTTGCATGATGATGATATGGCGCTGATCCGGGATCAGGTGATCCTGCCCCTGGTTACGGGCTTTCGACCCGATGCGATTGTCCTGCAATGCGGGGCGGATGCGGTGGCAGAGGACCCGCAATCGCGCCTGACCCTCTCCAACAACGCCCATTGGGCCATCGTCGCGGCGCTTGCACCGCTTTGCCCGCGCTATCTGGTGCTGGGCGGGGGTGGGTATAACCCGTGGTCTGTCGGGCGGCTTTGGGCCGGGGTCTGGGCGACCCTGTGCGGGGCTGAGGTGCCGGATGTTTTGCCGGCAGAGGCCCAGGAAGTCTTGCAGGCATTGGAGTGGAAACTGCCGATGCGGACCCGCCATGCCGAACCGCATTGGGTCAGCACCCTGCGGGATGCGCCTCGTCATGGACCGATCAAGGATGATGTGCGGCAACGCGCCGATGCGCTGACAGCCCGGGCAAAGGTTTGGGCCTGTTGAGTTCCACCACCACGCACCGGTTTCAGTCAAAATTGCTCAGTTCCAGGAAACAGAGCGCAGGACGAACGGGTTCATTCAAGCTCTTTTGACGCAGAAATGGGCAATTTTGGGGAAATCCCTACGGGACGCGGCAGATTTTGCCTCAGCCTGCGCCGATTTGCCCTGCCGATGAACCACATCGCTGCGGTCAAATCGGCTTGTCAGCGGCAAAATCTGTCTCGCACCGGTGCGTGGTGGTGAAACTCAACAGGCCCCAAGGTCTGACCCTTGCCATGCCTGCCGAACCGCCGGATAGTCGCGCCATGATGACGCGTGTTTTCTGTATGATGCTGGCTATGTTGGCGGCGCCCGTTTTGCGGGCTGAAACGCTTGTTTTCGCGGCCGCCAGCCTGAAAGAACCGCTTGATGAACTGGCAGAGGCCTATGGTGACGTGGCCGTTTCTTACGGGGGCAGCAGCACGTTGGCCCGGCAGGTCAGCTTTGGAGCGCCTGCCGATCTGGTTCTTTTGGCCAATGCAGACTGGATGGCAGTTCTGCAGGATGACGGATTTGTCGCCGCCGACAGTGTGGCGGATTTCGCCAGCAATGCACTGGTCGTGATCGGTCCGGCAGACGCGGGTGATGTCCCGTTGCATGGCGATGGCATGGCCTCCGCGCTGGGCGACGGACGGCTGGCCATCGGGCTGACAGAGGCGGTACCGGCAGGGATTTACGGCAAGGCCGCCCTTATCCACCTGAACCTGTGGGAGCCTATGTCATCGCGGTTGGCCGAGGTCGACAATGTCCGGTCCGCCATGGCGCTTGTGGCGCGCAGGCAGGCGCCGCTGGGCATTGTTTATGCAACCGATGCGCGGGTCAGCAATGATGTGCGCGTGGTGGCCCGTTTCCCCGCAGAGGCGCACCCGCCGATCCGCTATGTCGGGGCATTGACGGTGCAGGCTGACGCGCAGGCCGCTGCATTCTGGGACTTCGTCAAGGGTCCTGACGGGCAAGCCGTTTTGCAGGATGCCGGGTTCTTGCCACTACAGCAGGCCATCAAATGATGGATACACTCGGCCCGGCAGAATGGGCGGCGATCTGGCTGTCATTGCGGGTTGCTGTTGTGGCCACGATCTGCGCTTTGCCGGTTGCGATAGCGATTGCTTACCTCTTGGCGCGCAAGGATTTTCCGGGACGGCAATTGTTGAACGGTCTGGTGCATCTGCCGTTGGTCATGCCTCCGGTCGTGACCGGTTATCTGCTGCTGGTGATTTTTGGACGGCAAGGGGCGGTTGGCGCATTTCTATACGATGTCTTTGGCATCACATTGGCGTTTCGCTGGACGGGGGCCGCACTGGCCGCCGCCGTCATGGCCTTTCCGCTGATGGTGCGCGCAATCCGATTGGCGATTGAAGCGGTTGACCCCGGGTTGGAAGACGCCGCCGCCACGCTGGGCGCATCCCGCATGCGGATATTCGCCACGTTGACATTGCCGTTGATAGCCCCCGGCCTGTTGGCGGGCGCGGTTCTCGGCTTTGCCAAGGCGCTGGGCGAGTTTGGGGCGACGATCACCTTTGTTGCCGCGATCCCGGGGCAGACGCAGACGATCCCCTCTGCCATCTACGGTCTGCTGCAAGTCCCGGGTGAGGAGCCCGCCGTCCTCGGCCTTGTCACCGTGTCGATCATTCTGGCCATGGGGGCGTTGCTGTTGTCGGAATGGCTGGGCCGGGTTATGGCCCGGCGGGTGGGGCGCTGATGTTACAGGTCGCAATCCAGAAACGTTTGGGTGATTTCGAACTTGACGTCAGCTTTGATGCGCCCGCCGGGGTTACGGCGATTTTCGGGCGGTCCGGCAGTGGAAAAACCTCGCTGGTGAACGCGGTGGCAGGGCTGTTGAACCCGGATGCTGGCCGTATCGTTCTCGGCGATCAGGTGCTGTTTGATGCCGGATCAGGGACAAGGCGCGCACCGCAACAGCGGCGCATCGGCTATGTGTTTCAGGACGCGCGCCTGTTTCCGCATATGAGCGTGGAACGTAACCTGCGCTATGGCGGCGATCATGATGCCGAACGGGTGATCGAAGTACTGGGACTGGGTGATCTGTTGGCGCGCCGTCCTGCGGGCCTGTCGGGTGGTGAAAAGCAACGTGTCGCGTTGGGCCGTGCGCTGATGTCCGATCCGCAGATATTGCTGCTGGATGAACCGCTTGCCGCCCTTGATGCGCCGCGCAAGGCAGAGATCCTGCCCTATATCGAGCGGCTGCGCGACACCGTGCAGGTGCCAATGCTCTATGTCAGCCACGACGTGTCAGAAGTGGCGCGGCTCGCCACGACACTGGTCATTCTGGATGCCGGATCAGTTGTTGCCTCCGGACCGGTGGGCGAGGTGTTATCGCGCCCTGCGGCGGTGCCTTTGCTGGGCGTGCGCGATGCGGGTGCGGTGATCGTGACCAAGGTTGCAGGACGCCTGCTGGATGACGGGCTGACAGAGCTGGTGTTTTCCGGAGGGCGCATCATGCTGCCCGGTATTCTGGGCACGCTGGGCCAGACCGTGCGCCTGCGTATCCCGGCACAGGATGTGATCCTGTCGCGCACAGCGCCCAAGGGCATCAGCGCCTTGAACGTGCTGCCGGTGACAATCACCGTGCTGGAACAGGGGCGCGGCCCGGGCGTGGCGGTGGGGCTGAAGGCGGGTGATGATGCGTTATTGGCGCGGGTGACGCGGCGCAGCGCGTCACGGATGGAACTGGCCGTGGGTCAGCAGGTCTTTGCGATTATCAAGGCAACGGCCGTGGGGCCGGAGGATGTGGGCTAAAGCGCCTTTTCAATCGCTGCAAGGGTGCGCTGTACCCCGCCCGCATGGGCGTCGTAAAAGCCGGTGATCTGGGCGTCGGTCACTTCCGGTGGCGACTGGACGATCTGTTGCAACGCTTCGGGTGTCTCAACAAGGGTGCAAACGCCCGCCGCTATCGCCTCTGTCGCCGGGTATTCGATGGTCCAGATATGCGGCCCAACGATCACTGGTTTGCGCAGGGCAAGCGGTTCAATCACGTTATGCGCCCCCTTGGGCACAAAGCCCCCGCCGACAATCGCACGATCACAAAGGCCAAGATAGAAATACATCTCGCCCATACTGTCACCCAGCAGCACGTCGATATCGTGCAAGGGGTCGGTCGCAGTGAGCGACTCATCAAGCACCTCCGACCGCCGCGCAAAGCGAATTCCGGCATCGCGCAGCATTTCGGCCACTTCGTCAAACCGTTCGGGCGCGCGGGGGACATAGATGAAACAGGTGCCCGGGCAATTACGGATCATGTCGATATAGATGGCATCTTCGCCCTCAACCACGCTGGTCAGGGTGAAGCTTGGCCGCCCTTTGGTCAGGGTCGGGCGCAAGGTTGCGGCGGCGTCAAGATGATGCTGCGGGATCGGCTGGTCAAAACGCAATTCGCCGGTGATCGCGATATTGCGCATGCTGGCGGCGGCAAACCGGTCCTGCTGCGTCCGGGATTTGACAAAACCACCGGCAAAGCCGGGCAGCAGGGCGGCACGTAACCCGCCCTTGTCCTTTTCATAGCTTTTTTGGGGGTACTGGGCATTACACATGAATAGCGGGGTGCCCCGTTTGCGGCAGGCCATGATCATACGTGGCCAGATCTCAATCTCCATCACCAGCCCGTATTTGGGGGTAAAGGCATTCAGAAAGCGCCGATAGGCAAAGCCATACTCAAAAGGCACCCAGATGCTGCGGACCGTGCCCGCCGCAATCTCGGCTCCGAATTCACGGGTGGCTTCGCGTCGGCCAGCTGGGGTGAAGTGGGTAGTGACCACATGTTCGCCGCGTGCCAGCAATTCGTGGATCAGTGGGGTGGCGGACCGCATTTCACCAAGCGAGACCGCGTGCACCCAGACAGCACCTTTGCGCGCATCCGTGTAACGCCCGAACCGTTCCCCCAGATGTTGGATATAATCCGGGTCCTTGCGCCCCCGCCGCCACAGATAGATCAGGATCGCCGGCAGCATGATCCACCACAGGATCGCGTAGCCGATCAATGCGATCCGTAATTTGGGGGATGGGAAATTATCGGCCATCTGCGCCCTCTAGCAGGTTGATGAGCTGCTGCGCCAGATCGTCGGTGCGGCCTGCGGCGGTCGTGATGGCCGACTGGGCGTTTTGGGCCAGTGTCGCCGGCTTTTCAGACTGCAACAGGTTGGCGAGCGCGGCGGGTGTTGCGACCTGCTTTGCCGCACCGGCGGTGTCGAGCGCGGCAAAGTCATCGGCAAAATTTGCGATGCGGGGCCCATGGACGATAGCTGCCCCCAGAATAGCCGCCTCCCACGGATTGTGGCCTTCGATATCACTGAATGTGCCGCCGACCAGCACCAGTTTGGCCAGCCGGTAGATCAGTCCGAGTTCACCGAATGTGTCGCAAATCCAGATCGGGTCTTCGGCGGTCGGTAGCTCTGCCTTGCTGCGAAATTTCAGCGGATGGGTGATGACTTTTGCGATCTCATCGCGCCGGTCAGGAAATCGCGGCGCGATGATCAACAGCGCGCTTGGGTCTGCTTTCCGCAGTTGCGCGTGGGCCGCGCAGGCCATGGCCTCATCCGCAGCATGGGATGGAGCCACGGCCCAGACCGTGCGGCCCGCCAGTCCGGTTTCCAGTGTGGCAAGGGTCGCCGGTTCATGGGACAGGGCCGGGGCCGCTGGTTTCAACGATCCGGTCACAAGGACGTCGCGGCCGCTCAATGCGTTCAGATGCTTTGCGGTGATGGCGTCCTGCGCGGTGATGAGCCGCATTGGACGATAGATATCACGATAAAGGGCACTGAGTTTTGTGCGGTTTTGCAGGGCCTTGGCGTCCATCCTTGCGGCAATGACGGCTTGTGGGATGTTTAACTTAGCCAAGTCGCTTACAAATCCGGGCCAGATATCCTGCTCTGCCCAGATACACAGGTTGGGCCGAAAATGCTGCAGGAACCGGCGGCGATAGCCGGGGGCGTCGATGGGCAGGAACTGGTGGATCGTGCGGGGTGGCAGGTTGTCTGCGAATACTTTGGCAGAGGCGGCAGTGGTTGAGGTGACCAGGAAGTTCACCTGCGGATCAAGCGCTGCGATCCGCGCGATCAACCCGCGCAGCGACATCACTTCGCCCAGCCCAACAGCATTGATCCAGATCAGCGGGCCGGTTGGGCGCGGGGCCAGCGACTGCCCCAGCTTCTCGGGCCAACGGTCGGGGTGTTCCTTGCCGCGCTTCAACCGTTTGCGAAGGAGGATAGGGGCGATAAGAGGAAAGCCATGGGCCAGCAGCAGATAAAGACGCAAAAGCAACCCGCGTCGCATCCTAGTCATGGAACGTTTTTTGCAGGCTGGCATCCCAGAAGGTGTCAGATCGCAGCACATCGACAAACCGCTTTGCAGCACTACCGCCGCCAAAGGCGCTGTGTCGCGGATAGGATTTTCCCCATTGGGTGGTCAGGAAATCTTTGATCTTCTCCGCCTCCTGCGCATCGGCAAAAAACACCGACGGCGATTTGGCCCGGTTCGTCTGGCGGGTGCCGATATCCAGCGATGCCAACCCGATAAACGGTGCTTCGCGCACCCCGGCAGAGGAATTGCCTACCATGATTGCGGCGTTTTTCATCAGTTCGGAGAAATGGGCAAAGCGCATCGATGGCAGCACGCGAAACCGATCACCTGGCAGTTGGTCGATCTGGTCAAAGATATCGGTGGAGCCGGGGTCATTATTTGGGGCGATCAGCACAAAATGCCGACCTGATCCGATCAACGTGTCAAACAGGGCTTTTGCCTGGGCGCCGATTGTATCGGCTTCTGACGTGACGGGGTGAAACACACAGATCCCGTAATCATCAAAGGGAATGTCATAACGCGTCTTCACCTCATCAATGCTGACACCGGTGGGGTTGGCGTGAAAATCAAGCTCGGGCGAGCCGATGGCGTGGATATGGCTTGCCGCTTCGCCCAATGACTGCACCCGGCGGGCGGCATCATCGGATGACACAAAATGATGGCTGGCCAGTTTGCTGTTACAGTGGCGGTAAATTTCATCAATCGTGCCGGAAACCTCGCCACCTTCAATATGGGCGCAGCGGATGTAATTTGTGGCACAGACCAACGCGCAGGCCAGCGCCTCCACCCGGTCGCCATGGATCACCACCAGATCGGGCGTGTGTTCGCGGACGAAATCAGAGAATCCCATCACGGTTTTGGCCAGGATCATGTCCTGTGGGTCGCCTGGGCGCTGGTTGAGGAATTCATGCACCTGTACATCAGGTACGCGCTGCACCTCAAGCTTGGTTAGCCCGTAGCGGGCGAGCATATGCATCCCGGTGACAAAGAATGACACATCAAACCCTGCTTTGGCCGCGGCAAGGGCGAGCGGTTCAAGCTTGCCAAAATCGGCACGGGTGCCTGTCACGAAAAGGATGGATTGTTTCATGCCCACCGGGATAAAGCCGCTGATATCAGGCCGCAAGGGGCCTTACGGTCGTTGCGCCTGCGCGCGGTATTCGCGTTTCATGGCATTGCGCGCCATTTTGCACTGCGCGGCATGGGCGCGTTTCGACCATGACTGGATTGGGATAAGCGTGCGTTCGCCCAGCCCGTCCACTAGTGTCAACCGATAGCCATCCGCAGAATCGCCCGTCACTACCACATTGCGCAGGGTTGGGTCAGAGACGACGGCACGAAACTCAACGATTTGATCCCAGAGGCAATCAATAGCGGCCTCGATCCCGGCTTCAACCGGATTGTTGCGCGCATGATTTTCCAAAGTTGGTGCAAGGGCGCCATTTGTCCCTCTGATGGCTTCGAACATTGCGCCGGGGCCACGGTTTGTGGCGATGAAGCCCAGAAATTGCGTGGCAAATCCAGGTACCTGACCAGTCCGGGCGACCATCTCTGAAAACGCATCGATTTCGACAATGGAGTTCAGCAATTGCCCGAACCGCCGTCTTTTGGGGCGAAACACAGTCCGCAATGTTTGCAGCGGTTTTTCACGAAGCGGTTTGTGCAGCTTGATGACAATACCGGGGTCACTGGGATGGGCATATATGTGTCGCCCCCCGCCTTCCGACAAAAGCGTGTTCGACGACAATTCGATCTCGTGCCGGGTCATGGTCATCTTGTCGTTAATCCTCAGGCTTTGGCATCACCGTTGCGTTCATGCACGCGGCAGAGTAGCTACCGGGATGCATATCCAAAAACAGATGCCAGAGCCAAGATGAACAAAGCCAGCAAAATTGTTGTGACATTCGGAACATTCGATGTGTTTCATATTGGCCACCTGAATATCCTCAAACGAGCGGCTGAATATGGCGACCAGTTATTTGTTGGTGTTTCGTCGGATCGGCTGAACATCGAAAAGAAGGGTCGCGCCCCGATTTATTCAGAACCTGAAAGGTTGGCTATCGTCCAGCATATTAAGCCCGTGACGGATGTTTTTGTCGAAGATAGCCTGGAGCTGAAGGCCAAATATCTGCGTGACCACAATGCGGATGTGTTGGTGATGGGCAATGATTGGGAAGGCAAATTCGACCATTTGCGCGATATCTGCGAGGTCGTTTATCTGCCGCGTACCGAAGGTATTTCCACCACGGAAACGATCCACAAGATCAAGAAATATGAGTAACGATCCCAAAGTTGGCTTTTTCGTTCGTAACGCGTTTCAGGCAGCACATCTTGCGCCGCTATTTCGGGGCACCCCCGGTGCCACATGGCTGTTGCGTTCAGGTGCTGATGCGGTTGCTTTTGGCGTGAGCGATGAACCGCATGCCAAAAGCCGATTTTTTATGCGGCGGTTAATGCAGAAATTCGACGTGATCGTGTCTCATGCCGGTCCACCGCGGGGCCGTCCATTGAATCGGACCGCCTTTGTGATGGTCCAATACGGCTACGCCAAGGAGCCTTATAACTTCGGTGATTGGCGCAAACAGGCGCAGGCGATTTGCGCTTATGGAGACTATGCCGCCGCGCGCTTTGCAGCCCATGCGCCGAGCTTTACCATCGGCAATCCCCGTTGGGATGACTGGAACCGACCGGATTTTACCGTTGAAGCGCGTGCAAAACTGCCTGCGATGGTAAGTGATCGGCCGGTGTTGCTTTACGCGCCGACCTGGGGAGATCTCAGCAGCCTGCCCTACTGGATGGCTGAGGTGGCCAAACTGGCGGATAAGTTCACGGTCTTGATCAAGGCGCATCACAACGCGGCAAAAGACGGCCAATTGGGGGATGTGTGCAATCACCCGCACATTCACGACGTTGGCCATGTTGATCTGATGCAGGCACTGGCCGTGGCGGATGTATTGCTGTCGGATTACAGCGGAGCAATTTTTGACGCCATTATGTGTGAACGGCCGGTCGTCCTGCTTGATCTGCCGGATATAGAGGCGCGTTTTGGCAAAAAACTGGATGCCCAAAGCCTTGAAATGGCGCGCCGGGATGAATTGGGGCAGCGCGTGCGCCAGCGTGATGGTTTACCCGGTGCCGTCCAGCAGGCGTTGCAGGATGGTCCGCAAGTCAACGAGACCTTGCGCGATGCCTTGTTTTTCAAACCACCCTCGGTCGCTGAGGCATTTCAAGAGGTCTTGCCGCAGATGATTGCAGCAGCGACAGCACAGATGTAGATTTTTGCTATGGGCTACGCATTGGAGTTTCCAACAGAAGGGCACGTTGGGCAGATTTCTACGATTTGGGAAGCAGGTTGGCATGAGGCTCACGCCGAAATTGTTCCTTCCAGCCTTTGCGAACTCCGGACCACAAGCAGTTTCATTGACCGTGCCCACGAGAACCTCGCTTTGACCCGGATAGCGCGTGAGGGTCCGAATGTGCTCGGGTTTTGCATCGTCAGAGAAAACGAACTCTATCAGATGTATGTGTCCCGTCGGGCGCGTGGTTCTGGTGTCGCTCAAGCGCTGATTGCGGATGCAGAAAACCGTATCGGTGCTGCGGGGCACAATCTGGCCTGGCTGGCTTGCGCTATCGGCAACGAGCGGGCCGGCCGATTTTATGAAAAATCGGGGTGGATCAACACCGGTCAGGACGTTGTAGATCTAGATACTTCCGAAGGTGCCTTTCCATTGGAGATCTGGCGATTCGAGAAACGATTAGGCGAGAGTAACGCCGGTTAAATCAGCACGTGGGTCAGGCGACTGTTCGGCTTCTGCCAAAGCCATCTGATGCTCCAAGGATGGGTGCCTAACCGTCCAGATCATCCCATTTCAGTTGCGTGTTACGCGTCACGTCTCGCGTCAGGGTCTTGCCGACAACCTTGTCGAAATCATAGCCTGCAATCTCTCCCGACCCGGGGCGGCGCGCCCAGATATCGGTCTCGGTGATCACATGCCCGGCCAGCAGGTCGCGGTCGGCCACGACAGAGGCGCGGGCAAAGCGATACACGTCTTCTTCGGCACTGGTTCGCTGTTTTGGGTTCATCAGCGCGGTATGGATTTCGCGGGACCGGTCGATGATATGGCGCAGTTCGGCCGGATCCATGGAATTGATGATATCGGGGCCTTTGCGGTAGCGTGTATCGGTATAGTGCCGCTCCAGAATGCAGGCACCAAGGGCTACCGAGGCAAGTGCCATGTCAGGGCCAATGGAATGGTCGGAAAAGCCCACAACCGCGTTGGGGAAGGCTGCCTTCAGATCAGTGACGCCCTGCAGTGACACAATCTCGGGCGGGGAAGGGTAGAGGTTGGTGCATTCCAGCAAGGCATAGTCGATCCCCGCCTGATCAAGGATATCGACGGAGGCGCGGATCGTTTCGATGCTTTGCATCCCCGTCGACATGATCACCGGTTTGCCCATGCGCGCGATATGGCGGATCAGGGGCAGGTTATCGGCCTCGCCTGAGCCAATCTTGAAGGCAGGCACATCCAGATCGTTCAGGAAATCGGCAGCGGCCCGGCTGAATGGCGTTGAAATCCAGATCATGCCAAGGCTTTCGGTGTAACGCTTCAACTCTGCCTCATCTTCAAGCGAGAGGGCGCAGGTGGCCATGACATCCCAGATCGACACATCCGCATTCGGGGGGAATATCTGCTTGGCCTCTTCTGTCATCTCGTCTTCGATGATGTGGGTCTGATGCTTGATCATTTCACAGCCCGCGCCCGCTGCCAGGCGCACCATTTCCTTGGCGATTGATAAGTCGCCGCCGTGATTGATCCCGATATCGGCGATGACGAGGGGGGGGTGGGTTGGTCCAATCTCGCGGCCTGCGATCTTCATGGGGTGGCTCCTGCAAATCCTGTGTGCTGCTTGTCTATGTGGTTTGTACGGCAGGGGCAAACCGGGCATTGCAATGGGGCGCATGATGGGCCAAGTGATTGCATGTAATCGCAATTGCAGGCGCAGATGATCCGTAAACTGTCAGAATTTCTTGAAAAGAAAGAACATGATTGGCGCAAGTCATTCGGGCACGATATCGTTGACCCGGTGGAACGGCGCAAATCACAATGGCATTTACGTTGGCTGGATCACGGTATTTTCCGCACCTTCTGGCATAATTTTGAGAAAATCGCACCCGGCGCCTATCGATCAAATCAGCCCGATGACAAACGCTTTGAAGCCTATGCCGCCATGGGGATCAAGACTGTCCTGAACCTGCGGGGTGAGGCCTTGCAACCGCATTACCTGTTTGAGGTGGAAAGTTGCGAAGCCCATGGTTTGACCCTGATCCCCGCCAAAATGTCTGCGCGCCGGGCACCCAAGGTTGAACGGCTGCTGGCGGTGCTGGATGCGTTTGCCACGATGGAACGGCCTTTCGTGATGCACTGCAAGTCAGGCGCCGACCGGACCGGCCTTGCCGCCGCGATTTATCTGATGCTTTACGAGGGCGCATCACTTGAACAGGCACGCAAGCAATTGAGCTTTCGCTATCTCCACATCCGAAAGACCGAAACCGGCATCCTTGACTATTTTCTGGATGTCTATGCGGAACGGCATGCGCAGTCGCCAATCGCAATCGATACGTGGATCAGAACTGAATATGATGAGGCCGCGCTGAAAGACGGCTATGTTGCCAAGAAAAAAGCGGAGCGTTTCTGGCAGGGTTGGCGTTAGACCGGGTCTCTGACCCCGTCTGAAATCTGCTTGCCCAGCAGGTATTCGATCACATCCCAATCAAACGGGCTGTCCACGTCCAACCCGCGTTCATTAGGCACGATCAGCGGGATCACATGCCCTTCAAAAAGACTTTGCGCGCAGTGCAGGTATTCAGGCTTCACCACGTAAACCAGGCCAACATGGTCGTAAACCTTGGGCGCTTGCTGACGTGCGACAACCCCATGGGGCAGCGGTTTTGAAACCTGCAAACCGCCTGCCGCATCTGTTTCAAGCATGTTGAAATACGGATTTTTGCGGCTTTCACAGCAAGACATGACCATGTCAGGCGCTTCTTTTGCAAACAGGTCAAGGCCAGCATCGATATCCTCGGGCAGTCGCAACGGGGATGTGCAATCGAGGTCAAGAAATGCGGAGGCAGGTCCGGTTTTTTTCTCAACCTCGGTCAGGGCGTGTTGCCAGACATGCCATTTCGCGGCTGTATCCGTGGCGAGTTCTGCAGGACGCAATCCGATATCAATACATCCCCTGTTGAGCGCGTGTTCATAGATGGGCACGGAATCTGTGGAAACAACGACATGATCTACACGATCATTGGCAAATAGCTGATCCAGCGACCAGTCAATCAGGTGCTTGCCATGCAGCATGCGAAAATTCTTATTTGGCACACCCTTGCTGCCTGCACGTGCCCCGATATGTCCGATGATCATGGTTCCGCCCCCAATTTGTAGATTCTGGATTGCCTGATGTGGGCAGGTGGGTCAATCGCCGGTCAGGGCCACGTGTGTGAAATTTCCTGACCGTAAGATTTCAGTTAGAAACCTTCATGGTTTCTCGAGATCAGTGAAAACTCAGCGACGGTGCCCCTGTTTCAAACTTTCCGGCTTTACTCACCCGCCGCGAAGCTTGCTGAACCATCCCTTCTTTTGGGTGTCCTCTGCGTCATCGGCAGCCGCGTCATTTTCATCAGGCGGCTCAACGGCATCCTGGAAGTTTGCAAAGAACTGATCGGCCATCTTCTTTGCAAACCCGTCAATGATCCGTGAGCCAAGCTGCGCCAGTTTACCACCGACCTTTGCTTCAACATCATAGTGCAGGATGGTTGCATCCCCCTCGATCTCAAGCCGGACATCAGCGCCGCCTTTGGCAAAGCCCGCGGGTCCGCCCTTACCTTCACCACTGATAGTCAGGCTTTCATATTCGATCCGGTCGCTGATGCTGACCGCGCCCTTGAACGTGGCTTTGACTGGTCCAACCTTCTGGACCACGGTCGCCTCAAAGCCATCATCCGCTGATCCAGACATTTCTGTGCAACCTGGCACGCAGGCTTTGAGTACGTCCGGATCAAGCAAACCGGCCCAGACGGTGCTGATGTCGGCGTTGATGGTTCGACTTCCGGTGAGGTTCATTGTGGTTTCCGTTTCGTCATAGGAGATGCCGTATGGGTCAGTGCAGTTGCGCGACAAAGAGCATCAAGAGGTTGTCCAAGCGGGGGCGAGGCGGCCTGATCCGCCCCTTTCACAGATGTCCGCGATCCAACTTCACCTGTAAAGACAAATCTGTTGTTCGTTCCAAAAGTGCGCGTCGCGCCCCGATCTTGATTTCATGGGTCAACGGCATTCGTTGACGCGCATGAATTTCGTTCGGGCCGTAACCCAGGGAACGCGACAGGGCGCACGGGTCTTAGATGCGCGCGACCATCCCGCCGTCGAGGGCCGATCTGACGATAGCACCTTGCAGCGTGATTTCCCGGCGTTTGGCGATCGTGCGCGCCGTTTGCCCATAGGACCGGGCGACAGCCGTCGCGTCCAATGCAGCTGCGAATTCAGGGAAGATCAGCAACATCTCTTCGCGCGCGGCCGGGTCCAGCATTTCCATGGCCATTGGGCCCGGGTAAAAACTTTCGGCCGGCACGTTCTCAGCAAAGATGATCTCATGGGCGTCGAACATCAAATGGATGTAGGTGACGCGCTTGCGCCCGTTTGCGATACGGGCTGGCAGGCCCTTGATATCTGTCAAATGAACGGCTCGGACCAGTTGATCACGCTCGACCAACAGCGCATGTTGCCGCGAAACCAGCAGATTTCGTTCGGCCCCGATCACATCTTTGGGGATCAGGACAGGGCGCAGTTTTGGCTCTGACGCCAGCAGTTGCGGACCGATTTCGCGCCGCCCGATCCAACGAATTGCTTGCGGACCATTATCGAGCGTGCAAACCAGATCGCCGACACGCAGTTCTTCGATCAGCACTTCCCCCGTTGGGGTCCGGATCGCCGTGCCGGAAGTGAAGCAGACAACGCCGGTATTGTCGGTAGTCAGGTTGTTTCCGGTGACTGCACTTCCGCCATTTTGCAGTGTCAGGTCAATATCGCCGATCTGAGCAGAGTAATCGATGCCGTCGATGACGCCATCAATGGTGCCATCGGCAGCGTCAGCACGCAGCATGCCAAGGGCATTGCCAAAGTCATTGCTTGGGTCAGCATCCGCAGCGTTCACGGCGGCGACAGTCGTCTCATTGTAGAATCCGGTCAGATCGACGAAATCGTTATTTGTCTGGTCGCCGTCGTCGATGGCCCCGCTATTGCCCGCGTTGAAATCGGTGATCGTATCGGCACCATCACCAGCGTTGTAGATGAAAATGTCATCACCATCGCCACCGGTGATGGTATCGTCGCCTACGCCCCCTTCGATCGTATCATTGCCGGTACCTGTTGTGGTCCCAAAGGCGCCGCTGTCCTGAAATGCAATTGGGTTCGGACCAAACTCGCCCCCGCTGATGGAGATGTCCAAATCCTGCGGTGTTGTTGTCGTATCTTTTGCATACAGAATGACGACATCATGCGTGCCGGGTGTCAGCGTGATTGAGCCAGTTGCCGAATTTGCACCAAGTGATTCCGACAGAAATACCTGTTGCCCGTCGATATAGAGTGCCGCCGAATTATAAAAATCGGCGTCAAATGTGTAAGTGCCGCCATCGACTTCGATCTGGGTGGAGTAGACAAAGGCATGGCCGGCGGTATCGCCATAGCCGATATTGTCGCTTTGAACCTCTGGGTCGAGATCATCCGTAGTGGATGTACCAAATGGGTTCACTTGAATAGCCGCACCCGCGGCGGTCGTATCGCCGGTGCTGACGTCGATCGTGCCGTCTGTCAGATCGAAATACGTGTCGAGTGTTGTTGCCTCCGTGTTGGTCGTCAGACCGTTGACGTCAATGTATTGAACAGTGAAGACCGGGGCAGCCACAGCTTGATCGCCATGAATCGTGTCGTTGCCACTGCCGCCTTGAATGGTGTCGTCACCATCGCCACCCAACAGTGTATCGTTACCTTCTTCGCCAAAGATGGTGTCGTCGCCGGCGCCTCCGGAAATAACGTCATCGCCGGGCTGAATCTCGGGGCTGCCCGGAATGTACGAGATATCGGTAATCCCGTAATCTGAACCGTCCGTTCCATCGGTCTGAATGTTTGCTGAATAGACAATGCGGTCAAAATCGCCATGCCCGGAGACATTGATGGTTCCGTTTCCGGTGCCGGTCGTGTCGGTGAAATCCGTTTCAAAAACGAGCGTGCCCCCATTATAGAGAGCATAGTGGCCGACCTCGCCAAAATCGCTTGTTCTCAGGCTCAGATACGAAAAATCCAGCGCATCAATAGGATCGTCAAAATCGACGATCAGCGTTTCGCTCAGCCCGGAAGCCAGATCGTAGCCGGTTTGCGCGTTTTGGCCGCTATCGCTGTCGGAGATTGCGCCATCAGCACCAAATGAGTTGAGATAGGTTCCGATATTTGAAGCGCTGGCCGAGGTCAGCGTGCCGCCAACCACATTTTGCGCTGTGACCGTATAGCCGTTGGTTGTGTCGCTAAAATTTGTCGAATTGATCGATACCGGGGTGGCGGTGGCTTCGGCATCGGTGTCACCATAGAGCGTGTCGTTGCCGTCACCGCCATCAATCGTATCTTGGCCGCCACCGCCGTAAACCGTGTCGTCACCATCCCCGGCTGCGACTATGTCGTTTCCGAAACCCGCATGAATCACATCAGCGTTTCCGCTTGGCCCGGTCCCGTCACCACCGTCAACAAGCTCGAAGTCCTCGTCAACGAAGTCGCTATCTATGACATCCGCGCCACCGGTACCGGTAAGGAGACCATCACCGGGCGGGAACCCATTTGCAAAATCGATTGATAATGCGCCATTTGGGTCGCCACCATCAAAGTCGTTTCCTTCGTAGCCGGCGAGGAAACTGGGATCACCAGACCCTTCAAGCTCCACCGTGTTGGTCGCGCCATTTCCATCCGTGTAACCCGCGACAGCCGGATTGCCTCCGCCGCTGCCGTCGACCCAATTGATGTCTTCGTAAATATACTCAAGCGTGAAACCGCCATCGCCTGTGGAGGTGAGGACGATCTGGAAATCATTTCCCGTGCCTGCGCCGCCTGCGCCAGAAAATGGCTGGACGTCCAGCCATGTGATTGTGACCGTGCCTGCGACCGGGTCGAGATCCCAATAGATCTCTCCGCCATTGCCAATATTGATATCGGTCCAGAATGCGGCAATGGATGGGTTGGTCGTGGCGGCGTAATCTGACGTGCTGAAGCTTGTCACAGCTGCGCCAAATGAGATCATTCCATTGGAGTTGATGTATAGATCGGTATAGCTGGTGCCAAAAAAGTCGATTCCGCCGGCCCCAAAGACAGAGCTGATATCGACCTGAACCGCGCCGTCATCGTTGTTCCCGGCAACTTTGGTTGCTGTTGAAAAGACGCCTTCGCCGTAGCCTGCGGCGCCGCCAAGACCTGAATTCATGGTTGCCATGTGTCAACTCCTTCGTGCACCGGAATATATCGCGATTTTATACCGTTGGCCGTTGGCCGACGGCGAACATACCCGAAAGCCAGGCCTGTCAATAGCTGTCTGAAAGTTAGGAAATTCGTAACGCCATCAGTATTTGAGGGCCTTGCGGGACATGAGATGCGTAAGCCGGTGAAGGCTTTGCCAGCATCATCGCATTTGGGCGCATACATCGCCATAACATCAACACCTTAACTCACTCGCAAACATCGTGCGGGCCCATGCAGGCGCACGATACATCAACTTTCTTGTTATCGGGTAAACGGGGATTTAGGCGGTTTTGAGGCCGATTGCGAGCGATTTCCAACTTTTTTGGAAATCGCCAACGCAACCACGGCTGGCCATTACTGAAGATCGCTGAACGCCGAACGCAGCCGCGAGATGGCCTCTTCGACATGCGCGCGCGGGGCACCTAGATTGAACCGCAGGAAACTGTCGCCGCCCTTGCCGAAGCTGGGCCCGTGATTCGCGGCGATTTTGGCGGTTTTTTCGACCCGCGTTGTGAACTCCTCCCGGCTCATCCCGGTGTTGGTGAAATCAACCCAGGCCAGATATGTTGCCTCCAGCTCCATCGAAGATAGCCCGGGTATTGCATTGATTCCGGCGTCGAAAAGTATGCGGTTTTCGTTAATATAGGCACGGGCATCGTCGACCCAGGCGGCCCCTTCGGGGCTGTAGGCGGCGGTTGCCATGAACAGCCCGAAACTGTTGGGAGACATACCAAGTGCGGCCATGCGCGCCGCAAACCTTGCCCGCAGGTCGGGATCTTCGATGATGACATTGCCGGAATGGCTACCTGCGATGTTGAAAGTCTTGGTTGTGGCCGTCATCATCACCAGCCGGTCGGTGATGCCGTCGATATGAGCCATTGGCGTATGGGTCTGACCCGGCATGGTCAGGTCGTGATGAATTTCATCGGACACCAGGATCAATTCGTGTCGTTTGGCAAAAGCGGCCACCGCTTGCAGTTCCGCCTTGTTCCAGACCCGCCCGCCGGGATTATGCGGCGAGCAGAGAATGACCATCCGCTCATTCCCCGTCATCTGGGCATCATAGGCGGTGAAGTCCATTTCGTACCGCCCGTCGTTATTGACCAGCTCGCATTCAACCACTTGCCGTTCGGCGGCCGCAATCACCCGCGCGAAGGCATGGTAGACTGGGGTGAAAAGGACGACCCCATCACCTGGGTTGGTATATGCGTCGACACACATCGCCGTGCCGTTGACCAGCCCGTGGGTGGTAAAGATCCATGATGGGTCAATTTTCCAACCATGCCGCGTGTCCATCCACCACTGGATCGCACCCTTATATTTGCTTTCGTCACCGAAATAGCCATAGACCCCATGGTCGACCATATGTTGTACGGCTTTCTGGATCGGCGGCGCTGCCTTGAATTCCATATCCGCCACCCACATCGAGATCCCGTCATCAGGACTGACCCCATAAATACTTTCCATCGCATCCCATTTGACGCAATGGGTGTTGCGGCGATCTGGGGCGTTGTCGAAAGACATGGGCGTTCTCCTGTTTATGGTGCGCGCAGGCTACGGATGGCGCAGCAAAGTGCAAGGCGGAAAAGGCAGGTGTGTTTTGGAACAGTTCGCGGGCCGATCCAACAGGTTTGAAATCCGTTTGATTTGTCTGCGATCTGCGCCTCACGACGGTGCTGTCGGGCCAGTTGCAATCTGCTGGCGTGCGGCCTAAATCAGCCGCATGGCACTGCGTAAGATATTGATCCACCCGGACCCGCGTCTGAAGAAAACCACCGATCCGATTGTTTCGGTCGACGATAACTTGCGCCGTTTGGCCGACGACATGCTTGAAACCATGTACGATGCGCCGGGCATCGGCCTTGCCGCCCCGCAGGTGGCCGTGATGCGCCGGATGATCGTGCTGGATTGCGAAAAGGAAGAAGACGCCAATCCCAACCCCATGGTGTTGATCAATCCAGAGGTCGTCTGGACCTCGGAAGAACGCAACGTCTATGAAGAAGGCTGCCTGTCAATCCCGGAGCAATATGCCGAGGTTGAGCGTCCGGCGGAGGTTGAGGTGCAGTGGCTGGCACTGGACGGCAAAACCATGCGTGAGAGGTTTGACGGCTTGTGGGCCACATGCGTCCAGCATGAGATTGATCATCTGGATGGCAAGCTGTTCATTGATTACCTCAAACCGCTCAAGCGGCAGATGATCACCCGCAAAATGCAAAAGCTAAAGCGCGAAATGGCCCGCAGCTGATGGCTGTGCTGGATCTGCGCTTTGACGGCGATCCGGTGTTGCAGCAGGTAGCCAAGCCTGTAACTCACTTTGGCGACCCCCTTCCAACACTGATCGCCGATCTGTTTGAGACGATGTATGACGCAAAGGGCAGGGGGCTGGCCGCGCCGCAGGTCGGTGTTTTGGAACGTGTGTTTGTCATCGATACCACGTGGAAAGAAGGCGAGAGGCGGCCAATCGCATTCGTGAACCCTGAAATCACCGATCAGGCTCCGTTCAAGCAGCAGGGCCCGGAGGCTTGCCTCTCGATCCCTGATCGCAGCTTTGACGTCGCCCGCCCGGTTTGGGTCGATCTGGCCTGGACCAGCCCCTCTGGCATTGCCCAAAAGTCGCGGTTTCATGGGGTGGGGGCTGTCTGTGTCTGCCATGAACTGGACCATCTGAATGGTATCCTGATCACGCAAACCGGGACCGAGATATGACCCACCGCCCATATGTGATGTGGCCGCACCCTGCGTTGCGCCGACCTGCCACAACAGTACCCGAAATCACAGATGACATCCGTGCCTTATGGGATGAAATGATCAATGCCATGGATACGATGCCGGGTGTTGGACTGGCCGCACCACAATTGGGCGTTGGGTTGGCGGTGGCCGTGGTTGATGCTTCGGAACAGCGGGGGCAGGCCATTCGCATGGCTAATCCTGAAATCCTGCATGCCAGCGTCGAAATGCGCACCCATGAGGAAGGATCGCCAAATCTACCCGGCGTTTGGGCCAAAGTTGAGCGCCCCCGGGCCGTCACGGTCCGATTCTTGAATGATCAAGGGTCGTGGGATCGGCGTGATCTTGTTGGTCTTTGGGCCACGTCTGTTCAACATCAGATTGACCACCTGAAGGGCAAGATGTTTTTTGATCACCTCAGCCGCACCAGGCGCGATATGCTGATCAAGAAATCCCAGAAGATCAGACAGGGCTGAACCAGGATCAAGGCCCTTTCAGCGGTCTCGCAAGATAAGCAACTTAAAGCGCTACGCAAAAAACCCGCAATCACAACTTTTTATGAAGTGCTATGCCACGCTTATAGGTCGCGGGCGTTTCACCTTTATCTGATCTCTCAGGTGAAAGGCGAAACGCCGTCGGTGATATGCGAGGTATCAGACATTTCGTCAAAACACCGTGGGCGATCATGGGATTACTCCTGCGGCACGTCTTCCTTACCGCCTCCTCCCAAGGAGAAAATGAACACACCGCCTATGATGGCGATATAATGCGAATAGCTCCAGACGATGGCTGGAAGGGTGATACCAACTTGCGCCCAAAGGTCGCCGCCCTGAAGGCCGATGATCAGGTCTGCGATGCCCCAAAGCACCACAATACTTCCTAGAATTTTAAACAGCATCTATTTCCTTATCGCTCCTCTAAACATGAGATGATCAATAATGGTCAACGAAACGTGTTTATTTTGCGGCGTGTTAAAGGAAATCTGGTCAATCAGTCGATCTGATGCCGCGTTGCGCTATCTGCCTCAGTGACCTAACTGGGGGTCAGAAAACGCATCTTGGTTCGGGGATAGCATCGTGAAAGTCATCTTTATGGGCACGCCTGAGTTCTCGGTTCCTGTGCTCGAAACGTTGCACGAGGAGCATGAGATTGCGGCCGTCTATTGCCAGCCGCCGCGGCCTGCCGGCCGGGGCCAGAAGGGCCGCCCATCCCCGGTCCAGCGCCGGGCAGAGGATCTGGGTTTGCCGGTGCGCTATCCCACTTCGTTGAAAGACCCGGTCGCACAGGATGAATTTGCCAAGTTGCAGGCCGATATCGCTGTTGTCGTGGCCTATGGGTTGATCCTGCCACAAGCGGTTCTCGATGCCCCTCGTTATGGTTGTTTGAACATCCATGCATCGCTATTGCCGCGCTGGCGCGGAGCCGCGCCAATCCATCGCGCCATTATGGCTGGCGATCCGGCAACAGGCGTCTGCATCATGCAGATGGAGGCCGGATTGGATACCGGTCCGGTCCTGCTGTGCGAGAGGACGGATATTGAGGTCGAGGAAACGACCGGGCTGCTGCATGACCGCCTGTCGGCGATGGGCGCGCGATTGGTGGCTCAGGCATTGGTGCAACTGCCGCAGCTGACGCCCGAACCCCAGCCTGAACATGGTGTGACCTATGCCGCCAAGATCGACAAGGCAGAGGCACGTGTCGATTGGAGCCGCCCTGCCGCAGAGGTCGATCGCCTGATCCGTGGTCTGTCGCCTTTTCCCGGTGCATGGTGCGAGGTTGCGGGCGAGCGGGTGAAGCTGCTGGCGTCCCGCTTGGTTGCTGGGAGCGGCGCGCCCGGCACCGTTTTACGAGACTTCGTGATCGCTTGCGGTGACGGCGCGGTTGAGATTACCCGCGCGCAACGCTCTGGCAAGAAACCGATGACCACGGATGATTTGCTCAAAGGGTTAGCGTTGGGTAACAGGCTGGATTGAACCGCGTCTGGCATGAATGGGTCCTGACCCTGAAGCAAACAACCGGGCGAGATCCCGGTTGTCTTAATCTTCAGCGGTTTGAATATTCAGGCAATCACTGGTGATTTACGTGCTGGTGTCTTCACGATCCCACGGGCCTCCATCACCCAGGCGGCGACAATTGCAAAGACGATGTGCCCCCAAAGTGCCACCCATGTGATGCCGGTGAACCCAAGGAATGGTTTGTTGCCTGCCACCAGATGGGCCATGACGTATAGCGCAAAGACCCATAGAACGACACCATATGCGGTGGCCGTCGCGATCCAAGGCAGGGACGGCATGATCTTTTGCTGCAAGGGCCGCGCGATCAGCAGATAGCCCAAGGTGTAAGCCACCATGCCAGTGAACACATGCAGCAGGTGGGCAAGCCCGGAGGGGCTGGAGCCAAAGACCGTCTTGATCGTTTGATTGGCAAGACCAACCGGCGCCAGTTTGGCGTAACCAAATAATGGGCTCAGGCCCTGCCCGAAGGCGTCAAATGCGATTGTGGCGAACGCGCCGGCCGCGGCGACTGTGAAGATCGTGTTTTTCATTTGCGAGATCCTTGATGTGGGCTGTTTTGTGCTTTGCTGCACGCTTTATCGCCGGAATTGCGGGTTCTGTGCAGATGCCTCACGCAGGGGTGACGCGAGGCAACCAGATTGAAACAGAGACTGAAACAATTCGGGGATGACGCTGAATTCGCCGTGACATCTCGGTAATCATGTTACATTGAGCAGCCTGCGACCGAACTGTGACGTTTTGAAACATATGCGTCAGATTCTCGGCGAGCGGTATTTTGCCCATACCTGCCAAGGTGTTAGGAAGGGATTCGCACAAAAAGGGTGTTATGATGACCACAACAACAGTTTTGACCCGCCGGTCCTTTGGGGCGATGATGCTGGCCACGACGGCGGCATGTGCCCGTGGGCCGGACCCTGTTGTGACCCCGCCATTACCCGAATTTGTCGAAGGCTACGGCCCGATCGAGGATGCCGGTTACAATCTGCCCGGAATTCCGGACAAATACCTGTCGGGGGTCAATCGACGGATGTCCGGCATTTACAACGGTGAACAGGGCCCGAATTCACTGGATGTCGATCCGTTTGCCAAGTTTTTGTATCATGTCCGCGCTGATGGGCGGACGACGCGCTATCCCGTTGGGGTTGGACGGGCAGGGCGGTCGATCAGGGGTGGTGCCACGATCAAGCTAAAACGCAAATGGCCTGGCTGGACACCCACGCGGAACATGTTGCGCACTGAGCCTGAAGTCTATGGCCCGTTTCGTCAGGGAATCCCGGGCGGTTTGCGCAGTCCATTGGGTGCGCGCGCACTTTATCTTTATCGCGGCAGCCGGGACACGTTCTATCGTATTCATGGCACCAATGATCTGGAATCCATTGGCAATTCCGGCTCCGCGGGATGTATCCGCATGTTCAATCAGGACGTCATACATCTTTTTGACCAGATCGATATTCCCATGCGTGTGCATATCAGAAGCCGCGAAGAATCCTTGCGTGTGGACCCCGAGAATTTTGAACGTGGGATTGAATTGCCGCCCAAGATTATCGACCCGGATGAACTGTTGGGTCCCGAGGCCGAAGCGCTTGATCGCCCGCCGCAATTTGACGAACCTGAAGTCTTTTAATTGCCGTTTTATCGGGTCAGACTGACGCCGAACGGCGTTGGTTAATCTATCTGTTCCGATTGAAAAACGGGTGCGGCGTGCATAGCTAACTGTAAAGACAGAATAAAAGAGGGATACTGAATGGCGGATTTTGAAACCCAAATCAAGGAATCGCAAAGCCAGGTGGCCGAGGCGCAAAGCAAGATTTCAGAATTGACCAGTCGCATTGAAACCGCCCGGCAAAAAATGTCGGAAGGCACGGATGTTTCTGTTGATATTGAAAATGCCACTTTGGACGAGGTGCATCAGCATACAGAGCTGATGAACGCCAATATTGCCGAATTGATCATGGGCTTGGATGATGTCACATCCGCCTTTTCCAAAGACTTCGACGAGATGCGGTCAAAAACCGGGATGGAGAGCTTTATCGGGTTTTTCAGCAAGGCCAAGGCCGACAGCATGCGTCAGGAACGGATGCGCACGGCCTCTGTCGATGACAAGCTGCAGGATTTGATCAGCAAATCTGACGTGATCCTGAAGCTGCTCGAAGGCCAGTTGGCAGTTTTGAATGAGCAGAAAGTCAGTGTCGAGACCAACCTTGCCGGCACTTTGACCGAACGGGAAGAGACCGTTGCAACCCTTGAAGGTTTGCGGGCCGAAATTCTTGGGATGGATCCCAAGATTATTGAGCTTGAGGGCAAGATTTCTGTCGAACAGGATGCCGCTGCCCGCACCAAGCTGGAAACCGAATTGCAGGCCTTGAACGGCCAGTACAACGAAATGGTGCAGGACGAACAGGTCCAGCTGGCGAAATCCCAGACGCTGGAACGTTATATCGAGAAGGGCAAGACCTGGATCGATTCCCTGCAGAATCAGGCGGCGACGCAAATGGTGCTGATCAACAAGCTGCAGACAGACACCAAACAGCGGGTTGTTCTGTATGATGCCCTGTCAAAATCGTTGAAGACTGCGCAACAGCAGGACGTTGCCCACCAGATCAACGAGATTGGCGTGCAGACCGATCAGGAAGCGCAGACAGCCATGGCCGCCATCGGATCAGCAACCAATGCCCGGATGGCCGATATGCTGGAAGCGCATGAGGATCACATGGTCTTTGCCCGCGAAGTGCTGGAGCAGAAGGCGAAAGCCGATGAACGCTTTATCCGCCGGTTCCAGAAGATCGTGGAAAAACATGACAGCAATCAATATGGGGCGCAATGACGTGTAGGGTGGGTGCAACCCACCTTGTCGGATTGGTGGGTTGCACCCACCCTACGTTGGCAACATGACCCAAACTGACCTCCAAGCCGATCATATGAAGCTGGAAGATACCCGCGTGACCCGCAGGTATTTTGGCAAGTTTTCAAAGATCACAGGCTACCTGACCAAGGTCGCGGCGACGATGGAGGCTGAGGGCCGTTTTTCGCGCCGTGATATTGAGGCCTTGGCCCGCTATCTGATTGGGTTGAACTGGACGTTCACCGCCCTGTCGCACAAATACCATTTCGCGGGGCGCTTTGAACATGCTGGCGCATTGACATTCGACCGGCATGAAAGCGGTTTCCCGGTCTACCAAGAGCTGCTGGAGATGGCCAATGACGCCCTGCAGGCAGAACGACATCTGGCCTCACAGCCATCCATCGGTGATCTGAAGGATCAAATGGTCCGGGTTATCCTGTCGGAGCAGGAAATTCCGACCAAGCTGCAATATGCCCTGTCCCAGCGGCTTTATTACGAAGAATTGCTGCGCGGGGATCAGTTTTGGGCGCGCAACGACCCGCAGGCGGTCTGGGTCGAGAACAAGGATGACAGGCGCCTGTTTCAGGTCCATTGGGCGGTCTATGACAGTCAGGTGAACCTGCCCACGATCTATTTGATGGACCTTGAGGATACCGGACGCATCGGTTTGCCCAAGGATGAACGCCGCTGGCCAGAGGCGCAGGCCCATCTTATGGCGCAATCGGTGGCGCATCTGAAACTTTTGACCATCGCCAAGGGCTTTGACGAAGATTTTGACGATTTGCACCCAATAAGGCTGCGTCGGTTTCACATCGGACCGATGTATTCCAGCGCGTTCACTCGCCAATCCGGCCCCTTGCGTGATGTTTTGAAGGCGGCAAATGCCCCCACAGGTGAGGACTGGGCGCTTGTCTGGACGGAGGAGGAACTGATCTCGGAACGGGTGGAGCATGTAAAATCCGGCTGGTTCGGGTCGGTAGAACGGCAGATTTTCGCGCTCGATCCGTTTGAAGGCGGCGGCGCGGAGAGCGGTGCGTCACGCATGGAGCGATCATTGATCATGCCGGAACGCCCCTATCAGGCGCTGGCTGAGCGCAACCCACCGGGGTTTCGCGAGGTCCGCAAATTTGTGGTCAGCGATAGCGGACGCGTTTTGAGTTACAGATGAACTAGCTGGGGAAACCCCACACGAAGGAGAAGACATGAGCCAATCAAGCGATCAGATGGAGCTGCGCGAGGAAGATATTCGCAAACATTATGCTGCGGCCCTTGATCTCATTGACGGGTTTGACCACGCGCCGCGCATTGCGACGGCCGGCACCGCGCCGGTGGCCGCGCAAGAGCGCTCACCGGGGATCGGGACGCGCCGCAGGTTCCGTTCGACCACGCCGGGTCTTGTGACCCGCCGGGTGGAGCGGCAGGAAGGTGTGCAGCTGACCACGCGGATTGAGGCCGTTGAAGGCGGTGATGGCCTGACCTCGCCCTTGCAGGCAACGGTGCTGCAGGGCCTGCGCCGCGCCGTCGCTGTCGCCTTGGCAATTGCCGAGAACTATGCCGAACGCACGCCTCTCAAGGACCTGAAGCGCGCCAACCTGGAAGGGTCTCTGGCCGATGGACAACGCGCCGAATTTTCCGAACTTCTGACCGCAGAGGCGTTGATCACGCTTTACGTGTTCGGCTCCGCAACGGCCTATTTTCTGGCAAGCCATGCTACCGAAGAAGTCGTTGAAGTGGGCGAAGTTGACGAGGTGTTGGTCGATAACGGACAATTGGCCCTGCACGGCGCCTTGTGGGAGCTGGATCAGGACATTGCGGCCCATGGGGTGTCGGAACCGAAACTGGTGGCGACAATCCTGGCCTTTGCCGAAAACCTGATGGAAAAGGTGGCGGCGCGTGCGGCGACTGCGGGCCGGTTAGAGCCGTTTAACGCCGCAAGCTGGCGGGTTGATGCAGATGACTTTGTGGTGCAGGGGTTTTCCCCCGCGCGCAAGGCCAAGGGGTCTACCCTGACGATGAGTTTCAAGAAACCCAATGAGGTCGTGGGGAACCATATCGCCAAGTATCAGGCGATGAAGCTGTCGAAAATGCTGATGGCATACGATTTTGACCGGCGTTTGAATCCGTTTGCGGAACTGGGCGGGTTCATCTTTACCTTTATGGGTGATGGCGCGCCGGGGACGGGGAAAACCACCCTGATCCAGATGATGGCGGGTTTGGTCAACGATTACTGCCAGATCGCTGGTTATCCGTTTCGGTATCAGAACCTGTCGACTGACAATATCGACAGCTATCAGGGCAAGTCCGGCCAGAACGCCAAGGCCTTTATCAATAATGTGCTTGATCCGCATGTGATCGGCTTTGGCACGATTGATGATATCGATCAGTTGGCGGGGAAACGGGGAGATCGCCAATCCTCTGCCGGACAGTTGGAAATTACGGCCGTACTCATGGAAAGCTTTGCCGGGGCCAACACGGTTGTTCGCGGCAATTGCACCTTCGGGATGTTTTCGAACTATCCCGAAAACGTGGACGACGCGCTGCGCCAGCGGGCGGGGGCACGGTTCCTCGTCGATGGGCCGCAAACGCGGGAAGACTATATTGATATCCTGTATCTGCTGATGGGCAAGAACCACGATATTCCCGTTGGCGCGCATGACGTGTTTTCAGCGCAGGAAATCAAAACCGCCGTTGCTGCGTCCTTCGAAAGCCACGCCAAGCCGCATGAGGAAGGGCTGATGCGTGTGTTTGACCGGGTCCATTCCCAAATTGGAGAGTTGGATACGATTGCCAAACTCGGCACTTATCTGAAAGGCATTCAGGAGGCTGACGAACGCTTTACCGGTCGTGCGATCAAGAACATCACCGACGCGGTCAAGGTGCGCGCGATGGATTTTGAACTGCCGGATGAATGGATGGAAGAGCCGGATTTGTTCCTGTTCAAGGACTACGAGACAAAGAAAGGTATGATTTCAGAGCTGCGCCAACCAATCACCGTCGAGATGGTGGTGCAGGAGATCAACCGCTACGCAGATAGCGAGTTCCGCTATGCGGATAAGTCCGATGAAGTTGCAATCGAAAATATGGTCCGTGACTTCGGCCGACAGGAGGAAGCGAAGAAACGTTATCTGGAGGCGAAAGGGTGATGATCGCGTGGTCCCGTCCCGGGCTCGACCCGGGACCTCAACCCCGGGTTCAGTCAGAGGTCCCGGGTCGAGCCCGGGACGGGGCGGATTAGCGTGGCGGTTTTGTCCGACAGCTTACTTTTTCCCGCAATCGTGCTGGCAATCCTCGCCTTTGGCGTACCGCGTCTGCTAGGCCGTCTGTTGCCCGAAGGGGTCAAACCACTGATGCTAAATGCCTTTCTGTCCACGATTCTCTTGTTCCTGATCTCGGCAGGTTTCTTTTTCTGCCTCTACTTGTGGCAGGGTTTGAGCGTGGCGCAGATCATGGAGCCGGGATGGGCGGCAAATATCGTCTTTTTTGGCAGGCTTGGCATGATTGCCGCGATGATCTGGGCGCCAATCATGGTGCTGTCAGTGGCAGGTCTGCCACGGAAATGGGTGAAGGAAACGTGGTAGGATTGTTGCAAATAGGGTGGGCGAAATTGTCCATCCAGTGGAGCGTGCGATGCACCGTTTGATTGAAAAGGGCCTGATGTTCGGCAATCTGATCCGGGTGGATAGCCCGGTTCTGGTTGAACGCTATAACCGGGCGTTGCAACATCTGACTGGCCGGCAGACCGCGTTGACGGATTTTCATGTCGATATCTCCGGCTATTCACCGGAAATCGGGGATGAACTGGGCGATGACCTCTACCTCAACCACCAGGGGGTCAATCGTCAGTTTATCCTTCTGACGACAGAGCAGGCTGGTGCCCCGCTGCTGAACGCAAAATTTTCGACCTCACGCGGGATCCTCAAGCAATTCATCGAAGATAACCGGGCGCAACTTTTTGCCCTGACCGCCCGCGACGCCGTGGCAGGTGAAATGGTCAATTCCGTCTATGTGGCGGACAGCCCGGCCCGTCTGTTCGATATCCGCAAAGTGCGGATCGAGGCGGATACGACCAGCGGCACTGTCGCAAATGCTGAAAAACTAGGCCAGATGATTGACCGCTTCAAAACCGAAACGGATGCCTGGTTCGATGACGTCCTGATTGCCGAGATGATTGGCATGGCCAAGAAAACCGGCGACGTGATGCGCAATCCGGTGCGCCTGCGCCATATGACATTTGAGCAGGACAATTTCTGGACGGCTCATTTTGGTGGTATTTATGTGTTTCGCGGCGTTGAACATCCCGCAGCCATTGTGGCGAGCGGCAAAGGCGATGTCGATAAACTACCGATACCGTTTCAGTTCGATTTCGGCGCGCGCTCTGCAATTGCCAAGTTCCTGAACCTGAACGATATGGTTGAGCCGATTACCGAAGCACGCGGCATTGATGCAGCCGCCATCCTGCAACAGAAGATGGACTTCATCGTCATGGCTGTCGCCGCCGAGATGAAAGAGGATCTGACTGGTGCAACACGCCGCGATTTGCGCCGTCTTGGGCGCCAATATGCGGGGTTACTGCCGGAGGCCTGGCAAGGGCTGGCGGCCCTTTTACGCTGGGCGGAGGAAGACGGGCCGTGGCCCAAGATCACCTCCGAACATCCGGCCTATTTCTATACTCTACGTGCCAAGCCCCACGCGGATGCCGATCTGGTCAACATGTTGTTGGCGGAGATGACACCGTTGGATATCAGGCAGTTATTCATCTGCCACAAGGAGGTCTTTTACCGGGCCTATGCTGGCTGGCCGGACGAAAAGAAGGCCTATGTCGTTGATTTTTTGGATCGGGAATACCAGGTCGATAAGGCCGGCACACGCGAAGCATTGTTCGGGCATGAAGCCCCGATGCAAGAACCGCAGAGGGCGCCACAACCCGATCTGATATCCCGGGTCGGTCCGTGGGGTTCTGTCGGCAGGAGGAGCTGATGCAGTTTGTGAGACTAGTCGTTTTTGGTTTTATCGCCCTCAGCGTGATCTATCTGTCAATCTCGCTCTACTCCAGATCCGTCCGCCGGGAATGGTTGGAAAAGGAATTTGACGCAGATCCACCCGAAGGGGCTGACGATGCGATGCGTGATGCCTATATCGCTAAAGGTATGACAGAATATAACAACTCGATCCGCCCGAAATTGATCGGATTGGTCTATGTGGTACCTATCGTTGCGGTGTCCGTCATCGTTTATGTGATCAATACCAACTGAGGATGTCCGATGCGTAAGATCAAGATCACCCTGCGGGTATTGGCCCTGCTCATTTTTGGTTTGCTGTTCCACTACGTCCTGCCGCAGCACGACGTCGTCAAGATCACATCGACGGAGATTATCCGGACGGATTTCAGCGCCTTGAACCGGATTTTTTACGCTCAGGCCGATAGTGGTGCGACCGAACAGCCGACCCGTGATTTGCGCTTGATCAACACCCAAAAGCAAAAAACCTTCCTGCTTGGTTTCATCCCGCGCGATGTCTCTACTGTGATGGTCTATCGCAACGAGGACACCGGCTGGATTTGGCCACCCTATTTCAAGTTTGACAGTTCTGACCTGCAGGCGGAAGCGGCCAATCTGGCAAAGGGTGACGAATGGGTTGTCATCACGCATTACGGCTGGCGGATCCGCTGGGCGAGCATTTATCCGAATGCGATTGCGGTACGCACTGTACCCGGCCCGGATGTGTCCATTATTCCGTGGTTCAACATCGTCTTCTTTGTGTTCCTGATGGTGGCGATCCTGTTTATTCGCGCCATGTGGCGCCAGTTCCGGGAACGCTCCATT
Source organism: uncultured Paracoccaceae bacterium (assembly GCA_947500055.1). GTDB lineage: Bacteria > Pseudomonadota > Alphaproteobacteria > Rhodobacterales > Rhodobacteraceae > Yoonia. Next base: position 289,223 of record CANMQO010000006.1, on the reverse strand, counting down.
GATCCGCTGCTTGATACAGCGGGGCACCATGTCGATGAGGTGCAGGCCGGAATGGCAGAGCGTAAGGGGCGGATTTCGCGCTGGCTGGGCACATGGCGCAAGAAGGATAACACGCGCACGCCATCGGAATGACGGCGACGCCGGTGCCGTGACTGGATGGGGGTTTCACCCCCGTCCCTGCGGGACTCCCCCGGAGTATTTCTGGCAAAATGATAGTGATGCCGGGTCTTGTGGACCTTATTCGCCGTAGGGAATCCAGATGTTTTTGACCTCAGTCGCTGCCTGCAGATAGCTTTGCGTGTCGAGTGACAGCGCCATGCCATTATTCACCAATGTCCGTTTGAGGTTGCCTGCACTGGCTTTTTCGATAGTCGCGCTGACATCGCTTGACGAAAAGGACCAGACAGCGTCCACATCCAGATGCCTGGCCAGGGTCGGGGCCAGTTCTGCGTGGCTGCCGGTGAGGATGTTAACGACCCCTGCAGGCACGTCCGAGGTTTCGAGCACTTGGTAGAAGTCTGTTGCGGCAAGCGGGAAGGGCTCGCTCGCCACCATGACCGTGCGGTTGCCCATGGCGATGGCGGGGGCCATTGTGTCAATGAGGCCAGCCAGCGGTCTGGCATCGTCGCAAAGGATGCCGATATTGCCCACAGGTTCTTTCATAGCCAGCGCCACGCCCCGTATGGGGACACCGTGTGCCTGCCCGTCATATTTGTCGGCCCAGGCAGCATAGGTAAAGAGGGTGCGGATGCAGGTTTCGACCTCATCGGCGCCTGACCGACTGCCGGTCATGTTGTTGATCCGCGTGGCGAATTCATCCGCCCTAGCCGAAAGGTTTTCGGCGATGTAGTAGAGGATCTGTGCGCGCAGATGCCCAGTGGTCTTGGACCAGCCTTTGGCGGCATTGCAGGCCTCAACCGCATTGCGGATATCCTTGCGATTTGCGGTGGAAGCATGGCCAAGCAGCTTGCCCTTGGGGCTGTAGACCGGGGTGGAATAGCCGCCGTCAGGGCGCGCCTGCTTGCCGCCGATATAAAGCTTGGCTGTTCGGTCAAGCGGGTCCGCGGGATGGCCATCTTCGGTCGTAAAGGCGTCGATCTTCTTGAGCGGTTTGGCCGTGCTCTTGGCTTTGGTGTAGCCTGCCAGCCCTTCCCATCCGCCTTCACGTCCAAACCCGCTTTCGCGCACCCCACCAAATCCGGCAGCGGCGTCCATCATGTTTGTGCCGTTTACCCAGACGATCCCGGCGGCGAGTTTTGGGGCAATGTCGAGCGCGAGGTTGATGTTTTCCGACCAGACCGACGCCGCCAGCCCATAGCGGGTGTTATTGGCAATCTCGACCGCCTCGACAGGTGTGCGGAAGGTTGTCGCGGCAAGGACCGGGCCAAAGATTTCTTCTTGCATCAGGGTCGATGCTGGCGACAGGCCGGTGATGAGTGTGGGTGGGTAAAAACAGCCTTCAGGGGCTTTTGTCTGGTAGGTTTCGCCCTCGGTGTTGGCGCTGACCATTTTTGTGATCTGGTCCAATTGGACCGGGTCGACGATAGCGCCTACATCGATGCATTTATCAAGCGGATCACCGATGCGCAGACCATCCATGCGCGCTCTGAGTTTCGCATAAAACCGATCGCTGATGCCCTCTTGCACCAGAAGGCGCGACCCGGCACAGCAAACTTGGCCCTGATTGAACCAGATGGCATCGACAAGGCCTTCAACGGCAGAGTCGATATCCGCGTCGTCAAAGACGATGTAAGGGGATTTGCCGCCGAGTTCGAGGGAAAGTGCCTTGCCCGAACCGGCGGTCGCTTCGCGGATCTTGCGCCCCACCTCAGTGGAGCCGGTGAAGGCGACCTTGTCGACATCGGCGTTGACCAGTGCCGCACCAGTTTCGCCGTCGCCCGTGACGATGTTCACGACCCCCGGCGGAACGCCCGCCTCCGTACAGATTTCAGCGAAAACCATTGCACTTAGCGATGTATATTCGGCGGGTTTCAGGACGACCGTGTTACCCATTGCCAGGGCGGGTGCGATTTTCCAGGCAAGCATCAGGAGCGGGAAGTTCCACGGAATGATTTGCCCGCAGACGCCCAGCGGTTCGCGGTCCGGCAGTTCGGTGCGCATCAGCTGGGCGAAACCAGCGTGGTGGTAGAAATGCCGGATGGCGAGGGGGACGTCGATGTCGCGGCTTTCGCGGATCGGTTTGCCGTTGTCGAGGGTTTCCATGACGGCGAGCAGGCGGGAATGTTTCTGCATGCCGCGCGCGACAGCGTATAGAACACGGGCACGTTTGTGCCCGGACTTGGCCCAGGCGGGTTGGGCTTTGCGGGCGGCCGCGACGGCGGTGGCAACTTCCTCTGCGGTGCCTTTTGTGACGCCTGCAAGCTTTTTATCGGTGGCTGGGTTGTTGGACGGGAAATCGTCCCGGATCGGACCCCATTTGCCATTGATATAATGGCCAGCGACGCCGCCGCGGTCGGCGATCCATTGCAATGCTTCAGAAGCGCTTTCGGGGGCGGGGCCGTAATCCATGGTGTCGAAGATTTCTTTGATGCTCATCATCTTGTTCCTTGCTCGTCCGGGGCTGTGCCCGTTCGGCCCTGAAAACGCTCCACCAGAGTGTTTTCCGGGCGCGCCTCACCCAATCGCATGCCGCCACGATGCCGAATAGGCCCCAGTGACGTGGTGTTCGAGTTGCCGTTCGATATCGCCCAGCAGGCTGGACGCGCCGAAGCGGAAAAGATCAGGTTGCAGCCAGCGGTCGCCCAACTCGTCCTTGATCATGGCGAGATAGACCAGCGCATCTTTCGCCTTGCTGATCCCGCCTGCTGGCTTGTAGCCGACCTTGATGCCCGTCCTGTCCTGATAGTCGCGGATCGCCCGGATCATGGTCAATGTCACGGGCAGGGTGGCGTTGACAGGTTCCTTGCCGGTTGATGTCTTGATGAAATCGGCCCCGGCCATCATGCAAACGAGTGAGGCGCGGGCAACGTTGCGCAATGTGCCAAGCTCGCCAGTGGCCAGAATTGCTTTGACATGGGCATCGCCGCAGGCCTCGCGCATTTCCTTCATCTCATCATAAAGCGCTTGCCAATTGCCGGTCAGCGCATGGCGGCGGCTGATGACGATATCGATTTCTTCGGCACCGGCTGCAACACTTTCCTTGATTTCAGCAATACGCAGATGAAAAGGGGAGAGGCCCGCCGGAAAGCCGGTAGAAACAGCGGCGACGGGGATACCCGAGCCTCGCAGCGCGTCAACGGCGGTCGGGACCATATCGTGATAGACGCAGACAGCACCGGTGGTCAGACCCTCCATCCCCAGTTTTTCAAGGGTCGGTTGGGCCACGGGTTGGCGCGCCTTTGCGCATAGGCGGCGCACGCGGCCTTCGCTGTCATCGCCTGACAAAGTGGTAAGGTCCATCAGGCTGATCGCCTTGCAAAGCCACGCCGCCTGATAGTCTTTCTTGACGCTGCGGCGCCCGGGCAACGTCTTTGCGCGGCGCTCAATGGCAGAGGTATTGGCCTGAACAGCCATGACCCAATCAAGGTCCAATGGCATGCCTTCATTACGCGGTTCGTGCACTTGCGGCAGTTGCGTTGTGGTCATCGTGGGGGATGCGGTTGTCTGCAAGGCGGCCTCCTGCGGTGCCCGGATAGGGTGGCACTTTGGTAGCGTATTGGCAAGTTTTGACCGTTTGGTCAAATGTTAAGTGGGCTGGACGACATGTCTTTGGTATTTTTGTCGGTATTGCAGCGGCGTCAACCCATGTGCCTGACGGAAGAGCTTGTGGAAATGCGACATATTGGGAATGCCACAATCACTTGCGATCTGGCTGACTGCTTCGCCATCCGTGGTCAGGGCGCGGGCCGCATGGGTCATGCGCATGCGATTGATGTAGTCAGATGGCGTTTCGCCCAGATGTTTGCGCATCATCCGGCTGACATGCGGATGGGCCTTACCGGTTAGTTTCACAAGCCCCGCAGCCCCATCGCGAAAAACGTCCGGATCTTTGGCTGCGACGCACGCATCGGCAAGCCATTGTGGGGTCGTGTCGGGATGCGCCTCCGCTGTCAGATCAGCACAAAGGGGCAGCAAAAACGCCTCTGCCGCCAGCGCATTACTGGTGCTACGCTCCAACTGGACAGCAGCATGGTTGAGCGCGGCCAGTTGTCTGATGTCGCGGTGGGTGCGTATCGGACCGGCCTTCGACCAGAATAGGTGCCCCGAAAGGCTTGGGTGCCGTTCGGCCAGCGCCTTGATTGTTTTGGGGTGGATGCAAAGTGTCACAATCAATGCATGTTCACCACGCCCCTGAAGCCCATGCGACTGACCGGGTTGAAGAAAAACGATGTCGCCTTCGGCCAGGGTTTCGCCACCCGTTGGCAGATGGTGTCGGACTTTGCCGTTCTGCACCCAGAAAAGTTCAAAAAAATCGTGATCGTGCAGTGACTTGGGCCGCGCTGAGGTTAATGTCGCCCTGGTCAGGTGAATTTGGGCATCGCCCCGCAGGACGTCCTTGTGGCGGAGTGTGACTGTCATGATCTCAAACTAACACATGTTTTTCAGCATCACAGCATGAAAGGCCAATACAGGTGACAAGCGCCTGCACACGCGGTATGGCGCGGGGGAATTTCGCTAACTGAGGCCCTGCAGATGTCCTTTGACCGTTCCATCAAAATCGCCCCATCAATCCTGTCCGCCGACTTCGCCAATTTCGGTGCGGAGTGTGAAGCGATTGAGGCGCAAGGGGCCGATTGGGTCCATGTCGATGTAATGGACGGGCATTTTGTGCCAAACATCACGTTTGGGCCAGCAACTTGCGCTGCCATCCGCCCGCATATCAAGGGCGTCATGGATGTGCATCTGATGATTGCACCCGTTGATCCCTACATTCAGGCCTTTGCCGATGCTGGTGCCGATGTAATCACCGCCCATGTAGAGGCAGGTCCGCATATTCACCGCACAGTGCAGGCTATTCGAGGGGCAGGTGCAAAAGCCGGTGTTGCGCTGAACCCCGGTACACCTGCATCATCGGTGGCGTATCTGTTGGATATGCTCGACCTGATCTGTGTTATGACAGTGAACCCGGGCTTTGGCGGTCAGAAGTTCATTCACAGCCAGGTCGAAAAGGTACGCGAATTGCGGGCGATGATTGGTGATCGCCCGATTCATATCGAGATTGACGGCGGCGTTGACCCGACGACGGCCCCGCTGGTGGCGGAGGCCGGGGCGGATGTGCTGGTCGCGGGTTCGGCCGTGTTCCGGGGCGGGTCGGTCAGCGACCCTGCGCCTTATGGCGCAAATATCCGGGCCATCCGCGACTCGATCAACAGCTAAGCAAAAACTGCACAACTTGTCCGGATCACCCTGCACGGGTTCCCCGTAGCTGTCCTTTCAAAAGAACTGAAAGGGACAGAGATGGTTGTACATGGCGTGCCGGGCAGGCTGGCGAAGGACGCTTGGTGGCTGGATGATGAGACAGTGCCGCCCCGCTGGTTGCTGGGCGGGCTGTTAATCGCTGGGGTTGGCTTGGCAGATCTGATGTTTTGGTCCAGCAGCCCCGGCATCGGGTTTGTTGTTTGGGTGCTGGGACTGGCGATTGCCATCCATGTGACCCTTTGGGCCGATGTTGATCGGAGCCGGGGCTTGCGTGCCTGGGGCACCTTGCTGGTCGCGCTTGTTCCGGCAGTTGAGCTTTTTCAGTTAAGTTCATCTCTTATTGCCACATTGGGGCTTCTGTTCTTTTCGACAATGATGGTTTTGGGGCGCTGGGATTGGCCCTGCCTATTGCGGGCGATGCGCAGGATGCCATTGGTTGGGATTGCCTTGTTGGTAAATGACATTCTGGGCTTGCGCGTTGCCGCGCCTTCAACAGGGGCAGCAAAGAGCGCCCTTTTTGATTGGGCTTTCCCATTATGTGTGGGGGTCGTGTTCATCGCGTTGATCGCAACGGCGAACCCGGTATTGGACCGCTGGCTGGTTGAATTGGCACAATGGGACAGTGACATTTCGTTTGATTGGGAACGGATCGTCTTTTGGGCGGTGATCGGTGCGCTCACCTGGCCGTTCCTGCGGCTGCGAGACATGACGACCCGCCTGCAAAGGACACGGGCAGAGCGTGGCCTGCGCTGGCGGTCCGGTTTGTTGAATGATCGAAGCGTTCTGCGCGCTCTGGTCGTGTTTAACCTGATCTTTGTTGTACAGACCGGAATGGATATTGGCTTCCTATGGGGCGGTGTGACGCTGCCCGAGGGGATGAGCTACGCAGAATACGCCCATCGCGGTGCGTATCCGCTGCTGGTTACCGCATGTCTCGCGGGTTTGTTTGCCCTGCTTAGCCAGCCATATCTGGAAACCCACCCTGCATTGCGCGGTCTGCTTTACCTGTGGATTGCCCAGAATGTGTTGCTGGTGGTTTCATCGATCCTGCGTCTCGATCTTTATGTCGAGGTCTACGACCTGACGCGGCTGCGCTTTGCCGCTTTTGTCTGGATGACCCTTGTCGCCCTGGGGCTTGTTTTGATGGTGATGCAACTGGTGCTGCGCGCGCCGGTGCAATGGTTCATGTTGCGCGCGGCGGGGTTGGGTTTTCTTGCGGTCTACGTTTGCGCATTGGTGAACGTGGATGGTTTGATCGCCCGGACAAACCTGGCCCGACCGGATCCGGACATGTGGTATCTGTGCGAGTTGAGCGAAGGCGCGGCACCTGCATTGGCGGCTTGGGGTCATGTGTGTTACAGCAGTCAACCAATTGTCAGCACGCCCAAAGATTGGCGCGAATGGGGCTACCGCAATGCCCGTCTGCGCCGTAGTTTGGCGGCGATGGAGGTTGCCCAATGATCCTGGTTGCTGATGATGATACCCAGATCCGCGATGTGGTGCGGATCGCACTTGGTCAGGCCGGGTTTGCCGTGGCCGAAGCCGCCGACGGCCAGCAGGCGCTTGAGATGGCGCAAAGCCTGGCCCCTGATTTGATTGTCCTTGATATCGGGATGCCGGAAATGGACGGGTTGGCGGTGTGTCGCGAATTGCGCAAGAAATCCGACGTGCCGGTGTTGTTCCTGACGGCGCAGGCAGATGAGGTTGACCGGATCGTGGGCCTTGAGCTTGGCGCCGATGATTATGTGCCAAAACCGTTCTCGCCGCGCGAGTTGGTAGCGCGGGTAAAGGCAATCCTGAAGCGGTCACAGGTGGCTGCCCCGGCACAAGCCGTGTTGCGGCGTGGATTGGTCAGCGTCGATCCGGAAAGGCACTTGTGCCACGTGCAGGACGTTGCGGTGACACTGACAGCGCGCGAGATGGACTTGCTGGAGCGGCTGATGGCGCGTCCGGACAATGTGATGTCGCGCCCGCAACTGGTTGATGCGATTTATGGGACCAATATTCATGTGAGCGACCGGACGATGGACAGCCACTTGCGGAACCTGCGTGGAAAACTGGCCAAGGCAGGCTGTGCCGATGCGATTGAAACCGTGCATGGCGTCGGTATTCGGATGGGCGCATGTCGCGGCGGGTGATCCGCAAATGGCGCCCGCCCCTGGCGCTGGTCTTAGGCGGAACACTGGCGGCGGTGTTTTTCCTGCCATTAATCGGGATTGGGTATTTTCGGCTCGCTGGTGGTGTGCTGGGCTGGGCGGAAACCTCGTGGATGATCGGCTGGATGGCTTTTGCCGCGACGGTGGCGCTGGGCTTCCTGCTATGGCGCCTTGTCTTGCGCCCGGTCAAGGCCCTGACCGCCTATGCGCAAAGCGAAGGGCAGGCCGAGACGCCAACCCATTTTGGCACGCCGGAGTTTTCCCAGCTGGGCCAATCTGTTCTGGCGATGACCGCAACCCTGCGCGGTCGCGAAGCTGTCTTGCGGTCTTATGCGGATCACGTGACGCATGAGTTGAAATCTCCGCTGAGCGCGATCCGTGGTGCGGCGGAACTGCTGGCCGATAATGGGCTGTCACCAGTGGATCGCACAAAGCTTGTTGCCAATATCGAGGCGGCATCCGCCCGTATGGCCGGATTGCTGGATGATCAGCGGGCCTTTGCAAGGGCGCATGAGCCGATGCCCGCAGGATCCTGCTTTTTGTCACAGGTGGCGGAGCGTTCGGGGGTTATCGTCGACCGGGATGGTGCATTGCCGTTGAGCGCCGAAGTGATGCAGATCGTGCTGGGCCATTTGTTTGACAACGCCTTTGCACATGGGGCGACTCAGGTAAGGGTTGGCATGTGCGAAGGCGTGTTGCGCGTGTCAGATAACGGGCCGGGCATATCAGAGGGCAATCGGGACCGAATTTTTGATCCTTTTTTTACTACTCGCCGCGATGCAGGCGGCACCGGGATGGGGTTGGCTATCGTGCATCAGTTGCTTGGCGCGCATGGCGCGACAATTGCCCTGCGCGATGGACCGGGGGCTGTGTTCGAGATTGGGTTTTGATGGGCCGCCTGGGAGACGCGCGTCTGACGACGACGCCCCTCCCGCCGTCCCATGTTTGGTGTTCAGACGGAAAATGAAAGATCTTTGTCATGCTGCAAATAGGCAAAGCCATTGCCCGGCAGCATCAGTTCTGATCCGTCAAATTCGGCGTGATAGGGCCCGCAAAGATCAGCAGAGCCCATAAGTTTGATGACATGGGGTTCTTTGGACAGATTGAACACACATGTGATTTGCTGGCCGTCCGATTTGCGCCGAAACGCTAAAATCGGTTCCGGCAAATCAATAAACGTTGTGTCACCGGCCGTAAGTGCGGGCTGTGCTTTGCGAAATGCAATGGCCCGTTTGTAGAAATGCAGGATGCTGCCGCTGTCAGCCTCCTGCCGGTCAACGGATAGTCTTGCCTGCGGTTCCTTAACCGGCAACCATGGTTGTCCGTCGCTGAACCCCGCATTCCGTTTGTCCCCTTCCCAGACCATCGGTGTCCTGCACCCATCCCGCCCTTTGACCGCGGGCCAATACCGCAGGGCGGGCGGATCGGTCAGTTCGTCGAAGGTAAGTACGGTCTCTGTCAGGCCAAGCTCCTCACCCTGATAAATGCCGATTGTGCCTTCGAATGACATCAACATTGCGCAGGCGAGCCGCGCAATATGGCTATCACTGACGGCATGATCTGCCCAGCGGGTGACGTGGCGCTGCACATCATGGTTGCTGAATGACCATTTGGGATGCCCGTCCGGTGCGTCCCGATGGAACCCTTCGATACATTGACGAAAATGACCGGCAGTGAAATCGTTGCCCAGCATGGCAAAGCTATAGGCCATATGCAGCCGGGAGTTTCCATCTGTGTATTCCCCCATGATCTGGATGGAGCGGCGCCCTAGTTCGCCGACTTCGCCAACCATCATCACGTTGTCATACTGGTCTGTCAGGCTGCGCAGCCGTTGAATGAAGCCAAGGTTTTCTGGACGCGTCTTGTTATAGATATTGTCCTGCATGCCATAAAGGTCGAGCGCCATGACCTGTGGCCGCTTCTGGGCGGGTGGGTTCGACCGCAGTTGCGCGTCATGAAAGTAGTAGTTCACAGTATCGAGCCGGAACCCATCGAGGCCACGATCGAGCCAAAACCTGCAGACATCCAGAACCGCATCAACCACCTCGGCATTGTGGAAATTCAGATCCGGCTGCGCGGCGAGGAAGTTGTGCAGATAATATTGCCCTCGCTGCGGATCATATTCCCATGCCGGGCCGCCAAAGTGGCTATGCCAATTGGTCGGGGGCGACCCGTCGGGCAGTGGGTCGGCCCAGACATACCAATCGGCCCTTTCGTTGTCGCGGCTGGCACGGGATTGCCTGAACCATGGATGCTGGTCAGATGTATGCGACAGCACCTGGTCTGTAATGACTTTCAGGCCAAGTTCGTGCGCGCGTCCAATCAGTGCATCAAAATCGGCTAGCGTGCCAAATAACGGGTCGATATCTTTGTAATCCGACACGTCATAACCCATGTCCTTTTGCGGCGACGTAAAGATCGGCGAAAGCCAGATGCAATCAACACCCAATGCCGCAATATGTGGCAGGCGCCGCGTGATCCCCCGCAGGTCGCCAATACCATCGCCATCATCATCCTGAAAAGAGCGTGGATAAATCTGATAGATTACGGCATCGCGCCACCATTCGCGCATCACATTATTCCTCGGGTTGGGACCTGTTGGTCATCAGGCAACTGATCAATCACGTCACCCTTAGGTCCAAGCCGTCCCTAATCACAAGGGGGCACTTTTATGGAATCGCTGATTGCGGTGGTAGCACCCATTGCGGGTGGATCGGTGATGATACTGCGGATTTGACCCGCTTCAATCAGGTCCCTGGTCACAATTGGACCGACATGAACCGGTAAAGGTGCCGCCTTAGGACCCGGCCCGATACCATGCAATCAGCTTTTGCCGGTCCGCAGGTTCGATATTGGTGATATTGGCCGGCGGCATGGCGTGGCTGACGCCTGCTTGCAGGTAGATTTGCCGTGCGTATCTGGCAATATCGCTTTCCGTCTCAAGAAAAACGCCCTTGGGTGCCCATCGCATGTTTCCCCAAACAGGTTCGCGCGCATGGCACATCGAACAGCGACCGATGACGATGTCATGCGCCTCTTCAAATCCATCGGCGGTGGCAAAGCGCTGCTCATAAGGGGTGAGTACCCGCGCCTCTGCCTCTTCATAGCTGTCATGCCCCGGCTGGGTAGATAACCAGGCGATCAGGATAAACAGGATGACGGTGACGGCCCATGTCCAGTTCGGGGCGCCTTTGCGCGCGTGCATGGAGTTGAAGTAATGCCGGATTGTGACACCCATCAGGAACACGAGTGCGGCGATGATCCATGCATATTGCGTTCCAAAGGCCAGCGGATAGTGGTTCGACAGCATCAGAAAAATTACCGGCAGTGTCAGGTAATTGTTATGGGTTGAGCGTAGCTTCGCGATCTTGCCGTATTTCGGATCAGGGGTGCGCCCGGCCTTCAGATCGGCAACAACAATTCGTTGATTAGGCATGATGATAAAGAACACGTTGGCCGTCATGATTGTGGCCGTGAATGCCCCCAGATGCAGTAATGCCGCCCGTCCCGTGAATACCTGATTGTAGCCCCAGGACATCGCCACCAGCAGGATGAAAAGCAAAACCATCAGAACCGTGGGTTGCTCGCCCAGCTGAGATTTGCACAACAGGTCATAAATGACCCAACCGACTGCAAGTGACGCGGCAGAGATCAGAATCCCCATGAAAATACTGATATCGGCCTTGTTGGGATCGATCAGATACAATTCCGCCCCGACCCAGTAGACAACGGCGAGCATCGCAAAGCCCGACAACCATGTCATGTAGCTTTCCCATTTGAACCAGGTCAGATGCTCGGGCATCGCTTCGGGGGCCACCAGATATTTCTGGATATGATAAAACCCCCCGCCGTGGACCTGCCATTCTTCGCCATCTGCGGGGCCGTCGATATCGCGGTTCAACGACAGATCAAGCGCAATGAAGTAAAAGGATGACCCGATCCACGCAATTGCGGTGATCACATGCAGCCAACGCACAGCGAAGGCCAACCAGTCCCAAAGAATTGCAATGTCATACATGATGCGTTCCCTTTTTGCGACCAGTGTAGTCAATGCATCAGTTTTCTTGTATTCCCTGATATTGCAAGGCTCTATCAAAAAATGGCGAATAATGTCCTATCTTGAGAATATCCGTACCTTTGTTCGTGTTTACGAGCTTGGGTCAATGTCGGCAGCGGGGCGGGATTTGCGGATATCGCCTGCGGTCACCTCTGCCCGGATATCGCAGCTAGAGGATCATTTGTCGGTCAGGCTGTTCCAGCGGACGACGCGCAGTCTGACACCCACCGCACAGGGCAAGGCGTTTTACGGCGGGGCGTGCGCTGTATTGGACGCGGTTGATTACGCCGAAGCGCAGGTCACCGAGCTTACTGAAAACCCCAAAGGGTTGCTGCATGTGGCCGCTCCATTAGGCGTGGGGCGTCGGTTGATTGCGCCGCATGTACCTGAATTTACGGGAGAATACCCGCTGATTGACGTCAGGTTGCGAATGACGGATCGCAATGTTGATATGACGGCAGAGGGGCTCGACCTTGCCTTTTTCCTTGGTCAACCAGCCGATAGCAACCTGCGGATCCGGAAGATTACCGATGTGGCGCGGGTGTTGGTCGCCTCACCTGCTTATGTTGCGTCACGGGGAAATCCGGTTGACGGGGCGGCGCTGGTTCGGGACAAACACGAGTGTTTGAACCTGCGTTTTCCGGGTGCTTCAGAGTTTCAATGGCAGTTACAGACGGACGAAGGTCCACAGCGGTATCGCGTGGCGGGCCGTCTGGAAAGCGATGATGGCGATGTGCTGACCGATTGGGCGCTGGCAGGGCAGGGTGTCGCGATGAAACCGCGCTTTGAAGTGGCGGATCATTTGACCAGCGGGGCATTGGTCCCGGTGGCCGAAGCGACGCCGCCAGTGCCGGTGCAGATGGCTTGCCTTTATACACATCGGCGGCATCAGGATCCCAAAACCCGGCTCTTTATGGAATTCATGGTAGAACGGATCGCAAGTGCCATCCGGGCAGCGGAAACTCCTTCATGAATTATTTGAAAAACACGCGGATTAGTTCGGATTATCGTGCCAATGAATGGGAGCGCGAATTTGCAACGATATCCACGTAACATGATCGGTTATGGGGCGAATCCGCCCGACCCGCAATGGCCCGGCGGCGCGCGGATCGCTGTGCAGATCGTGCTGAATTACGAAGAAGGTGGCGAAAATAACGTCCTGCATGGTGATGCCGCGTCAGAGGCGTTCTTGTCCGAGATTGTGGGCGCGGCAGCATGGCCGGGCCAGCGTCACTGGAATATGGAAACCATCTATGAATATGGCGCGCGCGCCGGTTTCTGGCGGCTCCACCGAATGATGGCTGACTTGCCCGTCACGGTTTACGGCGTGGCGACGGCCCTGGCCCGCGCCCCGGAACAAGTCGCGGCAATGAAGGACGCGGGTTGGGAAATTGCCAGTCACGGCCTGAAATGGGTGGAATACAAGGATGCCCCCGAAGACCTGGAGCGCGCCCATATGGCAGAGGCGATCCGCCTTCATACCGAAGTGGTGGGCGCCCCGCCACGCGGTTGGTACACTGGCCGCTGTTCGACGAACACGGTGAAATTGGCGGCTGAAACCGGGCAGTTTGCTTATGTGGCAGACAGCTATGCCGACGATCTGCCCTTTTGGGAAGAGATCGGAAAGCGTGACCAACTGATCGTGCCATACACGCTGGATGCAAATGATATGCGTTTTGCCACCCCACAAGGCTTCAATGCGGGCGGGCAGTTCCTCGACTACCTCAAGGCCAGTTTTGACACACTTTATCGGGAAGGCGGGCGCATGATGTCCATCGGCCTGCATTGCCGCCTGATTGGGCGCCCCGGTCGGGCAGAGGCATTGCGGGAATTCATCGAATACGCCCAAGGGCATGACAATGTCTGGTTCGCCACCCGGGAACAAATCGCCGACCACTGGGCCAGGACCCATCCGCATCAGCGCTGGGCGCGGCCGTCACAAATGGATAAGGCGACATTCATGGCCAATTTCGACCATGTATTCGAACACTCGCCATGGGTCGAAGAGCGGGCCTTTGATCTGGAACTTGGACCAGCCCACGATACGGCAACGGGATTGCATAATGCAATGTGCCGGGCCTTTCGATCTGCGACAGAGGATGAAAGGCTGGGCGTATTGACCGCCCACCCCGATCTGGCGGGCAAGCTGGCAGCGGCGAGGAAGCTGACAGCGGAAAGCACGGCAGAACAGGCGTCAGCGGGCCTTGATGCCCTGACCGATACGGAGCGCACCGCATTCACGGCGCAGAATGCGGCTTACACCGAAAAATTCGGCTTCCCTTTCATCATTGCGGTGCGGGATCACGACAAGGCCTCAATCAAGGCCGCGTTCCAGAGCAGACTGGATAATGACAGGGAAACCGAGTTTGCGCAGGCCTGTTATCAGGTCGAACGGATCGCGTTGCATCGCCTCAGGGATATGCTGCCACAATGACCCGGGATATCAGCATATCGCCTCTGACCGCTGCGGCGTTTGCCCCGTTCGGGGATGTGCTGAACTCCGACGGTGATCCGGACAAGATCATCAATGCTGGGCTATGCGGGCGTTTTGATGACAGGGCGCAGGTCGATTGTGATGGCCGGGTTGGGATCAGTCTATTCCGGTCCGAATTGCGGCAACTGCCCTATACGCTCGATATGGTTGAGCGGCATCCACTGGGATCGCAGGCATTCATCCCGATGAGCATGGATCCATTCCTGGTCATCGTTGCTGACGCGAACCTCGTGCCGCAAGCCTTCATCACCGCGCCCGGAGAGGGCATCAATTTCCATCGGGGGATCTGGCATGGGGTGCTTACCCCGCTCACAGGTTCGGGTCTTTTCGCTGTGATTGACCGGGTCGGTGACGGCAAAAACCTAGAGGAACATCAATTCACCACGCCTTATAGGGTGATCTACGACGAGTGACCGGCGCGTAAGACCGGCAACCAACAGGGGACGACAATAATGACTACTTCATCTATCGGGACGCCAGAGCAACTGCGTGATCCCAATTATACACCAGCCCTGCAAAGGGCCATTCCGCTGGGCATACAGCATGTGCTGGCCATGTTCGTATCAAACGTGACCCCTGCCATCATCGTGGCAGGCGCGGCTGGTTTCGGTTTCGGATCAAACTCGCCTGACTTTCCGGAGCTTCTGTATCTGATCCAGATGTCGATGCTCTTTGCCGGCGTAGCAACGCTGCTGCAGACGATCGCCTTCGGGCCTGTCGGGGCCAAGCTGCCGATCGTGCAAGGGACATCCTTTGCCTTTATCCCGATCATGATCCCGCTTGTTGCAGGAAAAGGGGTTGATGGTCTGGCGGCCCTCTTCGGTGGTGTCATCATCGGTGGTTTGTTCCACGCCCTCCTGGGGCTGTTCATTGGACGGATCCGGTTTGCCCTCCCACCGCTGGTCACCGGTTTGGTTGTGACAATGATTGGTCTGGCCCTGGTCAAAGTCGGTATTCAATATGCGGCAGGTGGTGTGCCTGCCATCGGAACACCGGAATACGGCTCGCTTTTGAACTGGTCGGCGGCACTGGTGGTGATCATCGTCACGCTGGGGCTGAAGTTCTTTACCTCCGGCATGCTGTCGGTCTCTGCCGTGCTGATTGGCCTGATTGTCGGCTACTTCTATGCGCTGGGCGTGGGCATTCTGGAATGGTCATCGGTCACCGGTTCTTGGGAACGCTCTGCCGCTTTCGCTTTGCCGCAACCCTTCAAATACGGGTTCGAATTCAGCGCAGCAGCGATCATCGGCTTCTGCCTGATGGCGTTCATTTCGGCCATTGAAACGGTCGGGGACGTATCGGGGATCACCAAAGGCGGGGCCGGGCGTGAGGCGACCGATAAAGAAATCGAAGGCGCGACCTATGCTGATGGTTTAGGCACCGCAGTCGCCGGTATCTTCGGCGGCTTCCCAAATACATCTTTCAGCCAAAATGTGGGGCTGATCGCCATGACTGGCGTGATGAGCAGACACGTCGTGACTTGCGGCGCGATCTTCCTGATCATCTGCGGGCTGGTGCCCAAGGTTGGCGGTGTTATCCGTACAGTGCCGATCGAAGTGCTTGGCGGCGGTGTGATTGTCATGTTCGGCATGGTTGTGGCTGCTGGTATCTCGATGCTGTCAGACGTGAACTGGAACCGGCGCAACATGGTGATCTTTGCCATCTCCCTTTCTATCGGTCTTGGACTTCAGTTGGAGCCGGGCGCTGTTGCCGGGTTGCCTGACACGGCGCGCATCCTGATGACATCCGGTCTGCTGCCTGCGGCGTTCCTCGCGATCATCCTTAACCTGTTGCTGCCAGAGGAGTTATCCGGCGAGGCAACAGAAGAGGTCGCCGGTGGCATGTCCGGTCGCGGCCAAGGATCGCTGAACGGAGAATAGTGGCGGTCGCCCATAGCGGAAAATCATCCGCATTGGCAGCGCAGTTTGCGCAAAAGAGCAATGGCCGCAACACTCGAGCCCGCACGTCATCGTGCGGGCTCGTTTGTTCCCGGGGCGGGTGCATTGCCCTGGAACACGCCTGTGCCGCAGCGCGTTTGCAAAACTGAAGTTGATTGAGGGATTATGGGTGATTTCGCGCTTGCCCCTCACTCTTTGCCCCGCTAAACGGGTCGACGGAGACGTGGCCGAGTGGTCGAAGGCGCTCCCCTGCTAAGGGAGTAGGCGGGAAACTGTCTCGAGGGTTCGAATCCCTTCGTCTCCGCCACCCACCTTTTCACTCAATTGTATTCGCCGCTGTTGGGCCCCTTATGGGGCTGTTTTTGTTGATTTATCTGTAAGTGGTGTTCCGCCTTCGGCTCGCCCGCTGGCGAATGCGCCTGGCGAGGTTTATCGCCCCGGGGTCAAACCAAGACCAAATGATTGTCCCAGCTCACTGTTGACTGTTTCTCTTGGGTGAACTCCCCATCTGCCAGGCGAACAAGCAGCCCGGTGCCGGTGGTGAAGACAAACCCAGTGTTCGTGGCCACCACACCTGATATGTCAGTCAATCGCTGTGTATCACACAGGCGCGATGATTGCGTGTCGTATCGTTGCAAGATGCCGCCTCTGGGGGAGGTTACGGCAATCGTGCTGCCATTTTGCGACATAGCGATGCTTCCCACGTACCCTTCCATCTCACGCAAGTTGTTGGCAGGCGCCTCTAACAACGTAAGCGCCCGCCCGCGACTGTGTGTGCCGACAAGCGCTGGAACCGCGCCAGTGCCCTGCCATTGCATCCCCAGGGCGACGCTACCATCCGGACCCACCGCCAAATGACGTATGGAATTCTTTTGCAAATGGCTGGGCGATTCCACCACTTCAAGGACATCACCGCCAGTCACGTAGGCTAGATTTGACCGCATTGTTGCGATGTTCAGCTTCGTGCGGCCCGTATCAGGATGGGTATCAATCCCACCATTGGCAACGACAAGCGTTTCTGTGCCGGGCAGCCGTTTGATATCATGTGGGCCGATACCGCCGCTTTGCCACTCGTCGACACGCTTGTAACCCTGTTGGGTATCCCAAACGCCGATACGCCCAACGCCGGCCTCAAAGTCATTTTCCGTGGTGAAAAGAAGACTGCCATCCCCGGAAAATGCGCCATGACCGTAAAAGTGTCGGCTTTCCGGGCAAGTCAAAACAGCTTTCTGCGCGCCTGTCACACAGTCGATGACAACCGCGAAAGTGCCGGGCCGCCTTGCAAAGGCCACGGCCTCGGGTCGTGATGGATGGGCTGCTGCCGCATGACCACGCGCTGGCAATGGAAGCGCAAAACGGATCTGCAGATCGGCACTGATCCCGCATAGGATAAATGTTCCGTCCTGATTTGCTGCCGCAGACAGGAATGCCGGTGATCCTGCATCTGCCCAAGTGGGGTTGGGAAGAAGACCAGCGGCAAGCAATCCACCAAGAAACCGGCGTCGTCCTGTGATTGGTCCGCTCATTCAGTCACCATCCAGCGCGTTAAACCCAGCGGCTACGCCAAGTTTGGGCCCCAGTTCATCCCGGACGATGGTGCGGATTGCTTCGATTGAATTCTGAATGACCTCAACCTTAAAGCGGGCCTGCGGGTTGGACACGCTGGCGAATGTTGGGTCATCCAATTCGGACAGTTGTGACAAGGCCCGCTGAAAGCTGGCATCAAGTGAGGTCATCAACTTCGTATCCCCGCGCGCAAGGATCTCGGAGAGGTCGCGAAGCGCGGTAAGGCTGAGCATTACGTGCCGTGCCGAACGCTCCGAGCGACGTGCTTCCGATCGCGTCGGGCGCGGTCGGTCAAATGTGCCCAGGGGACGACCAAGGCGGGTGTCGGCGGTGAACTGAAGCCCCGTTGCAAGAGCCTTGAACAGTTCTTGCAGAACTTCGTCATTGCTGCGGTAAACACCCGCAGGCAATGGTTCCCGCAATGTGATGGCAAACTCAGATTGCCATTCCTCGAAAATATTGTGTGACGTCAGCGCGATATCGGTGCTCATCGTCTGGATAAGGTTGCAGTGATATTGCGGGTCACCGGCCTGTTTCAGCGTGTCGTCAAACAGCAGGAATTCCATTGCATAGAAACCACGGGCCGCAATCGATACCTGACGGAACGCATCGGCGGACGCCACGACGGGATCCTGCTCCGCGATCAGGCTTTTCAGGGCCCGCGGGGTTGCGCCGCGGCTATCGGGCCAAAACGCTAATGCGAAGGCGCGGTCGTTCGCCTCGGTCGGTCCGAACCTCAGGTGGCTTGCCGATATCCACGCGTCAAAAGCGTCCCCATAGGCTGATCGCAGTGCGACCGCATCTGGATCGCAATCCTCGGCGGCGACATCGGCAAGGGTTTGCGTAAGGTCATTCAAGGCGGCGAACCTTGGAAGGATATGCATATCGATCGTATCATCGATCACGCGGTCCATTGGGTCGGCCGCCGCAATTCCCGGCAGAGCCAGCAATGCAATGGCCATTCTGATCGGTTTCATAGGCTCTCCAAAAAAGCGATAAGGGCGTCACGGTCTGCCGTGGACATCCCGGCAACGGCATCGCGCTGGGGTTGTGCCTCTCCTCCATGCCACAAGACCGCCTCCAAGAGCGATCTCGCGCGCCCGTCATGCAGAAAATAGGTATGCCCGCTGACTTGCTCCGTCAGACCAATACCCCAAAGCGGTGGGGTACGCCATTCCCGACCCGTGGCCCGCGCTTCGGGCCGGTTGTCCGCAAGCCCGGGCCCCATATCGTGCAAAAGCAGATCGGAGTAAGGCCAGATCAGCTGAAAACTCTGCTCCGGCTGGCCCTCGAGCCTGTGGGTCACAAAGCTCGGGGTATGGCAAGAGGTACAACCGGTTGTGTAAAAGATCTCTTTCCCGCGAAGCACCTGCGGATCATCAACATCGCGGCGCGCCGGAACACCAAGATTGCGGCTATAGAAGGTGACGAGGTCCAGCCCTTCGGCGTCAATTTCTGTGCCCCGATCATCGCCGTCACCGTGAATTGCATCCTGGCAGACAGTCTGTGTCGTGGTGCATTCGCCAGCACCCGCGGGAAACAATGGGTTCGAAATGCCGATGTCGCCAGCAAACGCTCCTGCCGATTGCTGACGAATGGTGGGGTTACCCGCTTTGAGGCCAAAGCGGCCCAGCATGGGTTGATCGAATTCCACTGACCAGACGACATTCGGGCGCCCTGAAATGCCGTCACCATCATGATCATCCGGGTCTGCATTGGTGAGAATATCTGCGGCCGGTATCGCCTCCAGCAAACCAAGACCGATCATCTGGGGTGCGACACGCGGGCTCAGCATCGCGTCAGGGTGCAGTGGCCCATAGCCCAGATCGGCCGCGTCATATGTCGGGTGGCGCAGCGCAACCTCGGTGCCGTCGGGCAGGCGCACGACGTCTTCGACATAGGTGATGCCAAGCCGGTATTCGGATGTGTGTCCCTGCACCGCAAAATCCTGCAACTGGGTGCCGTAAGTCGGGTCCGGCAGCGTCGCGATGTAATCGTTGATCTCGGCAATTGCTGCATCTTTCGGGCCCGGGATTGAGACCCGCAGGAACATGGAGATCGCGTTATCACCGTCGTTTTCCGGTGGATGGCCGCGCCCGTCCTTGATGTGACACCGTTGGCAGGATCTGGCGTTATAAATCGGCCCCAGCCCGTCGGAGGCGAGCGTTGATGAAGGCGATGACACCCAAAGCTTGCGAAACAGACCGTTACCGACCTTGAAGTCCAGCTCATCCTCAAACGTGATGTTTCCCGATGGTTTGGAAAAGGCGTCAGCCGATGCAATCACCCGCACAGTTGCCGCACCCGCAGATTTTTCCTCAAAACGATGCGGGGCAGTGAAATCGGTTGTAATTGCGGTGACCGCTGCAATGCGGGCGGCCTCTTCAGCCGTGCGTGGCACGACGTTCAGATGCGGGTCACCGAGGTCCCAAACCGGGGCCTCGACTGCCTGATCAGCCCAAGCAACGGTGCCCGCCGCAAGGATGACCCACGCAAAATTACTCGGCTTCGTCCATTTTTGATGCATTAAGCTGCGCATATTTTTCTTCACCGAGTTTGGCCACGAGGTCGAGTTGCGTTTCAAGAAAGTCGATATGGCCTTCTTCGTCGGTCAGCAGTTCTTCAAAGATGTTCTTGGTGACAAAATCGCCAACAGCTTCGCAATGCTTGCGGGCCTCCATATACAGATCCCGTGCGCCGTGTTCTGCGGCCAAATCGCATTCCAGCGTCTCTTTCGGCGTCTGTCCAATACGCAGCGGGTC
Source organism: uncultured Paracoccaceae bacterium (assembly GCA_947500055.1). Taxonomy (GTDB): domain Bacteria; phylum Pseudomonadota; class Alphaproteobacteria; order Rhodobacterales; family Rhodobacteraceae; genus Yoonia. The sequence continues at coordinate 268,911 of CANMQO010000006.1, read as the reverse complement.
CAGTTTTTGCAGGTTGGGATGGCCGCCGAGAAAAAGGATGCGGCCAATGATCTTATCGGCATGGTTCATCTCTTCGATGCTTTCTTCACGGGATTTCCTGGCCATGTGACCAAGGCCCCAATCCTCCTGCATACGGTAGTGCAGCCAGTACTGGCTGACGGCTGTCAGTTCGCTGCGCAAAGCATCGTTTAGGTATTCAATGACTTTCTTGTCGCCGTTCATGGTGGGTTTCCTGTGTTGCTGCGGGTTTCAAATTCCGCAGGTGCATGGGGACTTCCAGATTTTCGTTACCACGCATGGTGGACAGGAATAGCGGCATACAGCCACCGCAATCCGCTGCCTTGCCCAATGCGCGATAGACCTTGCCTGGGGTGATAATGGTCTTGTCATCCGACGCCCGCATCCAGTTGACGGCCGTGTTGATGTCGTGGTCAGTGATGTTCTGGCAATGACATACAATCATTTTATACAGACCTGGTGTTTTGGCAGGATGACAAGACCGGAGACGGAACGGTTTACTGAAAAACGGCTTCCGGATCGTCGAGGCTGTCCGACCCTTCAAATGCGATCTGGTCCAGACCAAGGGTCGAAACGACGCGTTCGATCGAACGGGTTTGATCAATCAGGCCATTGACGCCGCCCATGACCAGCGCTTCACCCGAAGCATTGCCGCGTTCCAGCATCTGGTCATATGCAAACCCTGCCTCTGCCGCAGTCTTGATGCGGGCCAGGGACATCATTGTCGTACTCAGCTTGCCTTGCATTTCGGCGTCAAGCGACGCGTCGGCGGCCGATACCAGATCCGACAAGGACGGACCGGACACAAGTGTGCCATCAGCGCGAACATATTCGCCAAGATAAACATTCTGGACGCCAAGCCCGTCAAAGTAGTGGTCGTTATGTGTATTATCGGCAAAGCAGGAATGCTCTTCCTCGGGGTCGTTCAGCATCAGGCCAAGGCGCATCCGCTCGCCAGCCTGCTCACCATAGGAAAGCGATCCCATACCGGTCAGAATTGCAGCAAGACCTGCATCCGTGTTCGCGGTCAACGCAGTGCGGGCCGCGCCGCCATCAACCCATTGGGCGGACATCCATTCAAGATCGGACACAAGCAGGTCCGTCGCGGCGACCAGATAATCTGCCCTGCGGCCGCAATTGTCATTGGTGCATGCGTCACCGGCCGCGTAGTCGGTCCAGGGGCGGTTGCCAGCACCGCTTTCATGGCCGTTCAGATCCTGACCCCACAGCAGGAATTCAATGGCGTGGTAACCGGTGGCGACATTGGCCTCAATACCGTCGGCCTCATGTAGGGTTTCAGCCAGAAGGGTGGGGGTGATGTCAGTCGCATCAACCGCATTACCCGAAAGGGTGAATGTTGGGTTGGCGACAACGTTCAGTGCCGCAAATTCGTTTTCATCCGATGGGCCGCCATAGGATGCATCCACATAATCGATAAGACCTTCATCAAGGGGCCAGGCGTTTACCTTGCCTTCCCAGTCATCAACGATTGCGTTCCCAAAGCGATATACTTCGGTCTGCTGGTATGGCACGCGGGCGGCAAGCCATGCATCTTTCGCGGCCTGGAGCGCTTCTGCGGATGGATTGGCCACCAGCGCATTCACAGCCGATTGCAATGTTTGCGCCGTCACAAGACTGTCTTCGTATTTTGCGGCGGCGATGTCGGCGTAGGTATCCAGCACCTCCGATTTTTCAACAGCAAGCGCGGGCGTCGCGAACGCGACAAGCAGCGCCGAAGAGGAGAGGAGAGTGTTTTTCATGAAGTGTCCTGTTAGTGGATGGTCGTTGGTTGGGATTGATAAATCGGTGCGCCCGGCATGTTTCTGGGGGCACAAAGGTTCATGCGTTTGAGCGCCAGACCAAAGTCGGCGGCCAGTGATGTGATCATCGGGGCCACATCCGGGCGTACAATCAGGGTGGCGATCAGCATCGCGTCGTCGCGGTCACCAAAAGCGGCATTTGAGATGAAATTGGCAAAGCAGGCTTCATCCGCACCGATGCATTTGCAATCGACAGCATGCCGCATCAATGGGCGGCGCCCATATTGCGAACACGTGCGGCACAGCTCTTCGAATGTCTTGAGCGCCTTGCGACCGTCAACCGCACCCAGACCGGATGCGAAATCCTGCCACACGTTGGCCTGATCTTCCGGGCCATTGCACCAAAGGCGCAGATAAATGACAGCGGCGGCTTCTACGCCGTCGAGTTCGGTGATGAATCCAACAGGCGCGCCGCCGCGGTTTTCGTGCGCATTTGTCATTTTGTCAGGATCAACTTGCCTGCACGGGTAATCCGCAGGGTATAAATCTGATCGCGAAGCACGATATGTGCCTGATCCGCGCCCTTTGTCAGATCCTCGGCCGAATAGGTTGGCAGGGGTGCCGGCGCGGGCTTCAGCGTTTCTCTGGCGGAATGATATGACATCATGTGCGCCCCTCGACTTGGCGGTTGCTTTGATCAAAGCGGTCAAACACCCATTCCATGCTGAGGCCTTCTGTCGGTCCTGACTGAAGGCAGATGTCTGCCACTTCGGATCGGTCAGGGCGCGGGATGCGACGTTCACGGGTTCGGTCTTTCAAATGGTCCACTGGGTCTCTCATCTTGGAAGTCCTTTCATCTGACGATTTTCGGGCTTGCCCAGTGTTTGGTGGGGTGGCTGGATATTGGCATAAATCTGAGTAATTTAATCAGATAAGTCAATCTGACTTTTTTAGTCAGATATAAAATTGTTTTGTTGACTCTTTTTATCAGATATAAGATGCAACGGTCAGCAGCCAGGATTTCCCAGCGATTCCCCCGCGAAACGTCTTAGGAAAGTGACCCTGACATGCGCCATAATTTCATTAAAACAGCAACTTACGCCACATTGGCGGTTTTAGCATTGGCTAACCCGGCCATGGCCGATCCGATGACCGTAACGGATATTGCGGGTCGCGAAGTCACGTTGCCCGACGCACCAACCCGGATCATTCTTGGCGAAGGCAGGATGATGTATGCAGTCGCCCCACTGGCGACGGACGATCCATTTGAACATATCATCGGGTGGAAAGATGATCTGATCCTTTATGATCCCGATGCCTTCAGAAAATTCGAAACCGCGTTTCCCGAAGACACCGCCCGGTTGGTGAATTTTGGAAGCCCATACGCAGGCGACTTCAGTATCGAAGCGGTGATCGAAAACAACGCAGACCTGCTCATCCTTGACCTTGGCAACCTGTTCAAAGCCGAAGAAACCGGGTTGATCGAAAAACTGGACGCGGCAGGCGTCCCGGTTGTTTTCATCGACTTCCGCCGCGACCCCACGGCGAATGCAATCCCTTCGATGCTGTTGCTGGGCCGACTTTTGGAGGAAGAGGCCCGCGCCGCTGCGTTCATCGATTTTTATGTCGCTGAGATGCGGAAAGTCACCAATGTTGTCCAAGCCCTCCCGGTGGATGAAAAACCGCTCGTCTTCATGGAAAATGCGGCGGGCTGGAACCCCGAATTTTGTTGCAACACCTTCGGCAGCTACAATTACGGCCGCTTCATTGAACTGGCCGGGGGCCGCAATTACGGGTCCGAAAAGTTCTCGGGCTTCAGTTCGGAGGTTAGTCTAGAAGGGGTAATCGCGGCAGATCCCGATGTGCTGCTTGGCACGGGAGCAAATTGGGCCGAAGCAAGGCCAGAGGTTGCGGCGACATTGCTTGGCTACAACGCTGACCCGATCGATAATAAAGCACGATTGCTGGCTTTGTCAGAGCGTAACGGCTTCAAGGATCTGCGCGCCGTACAGCAGGGGCGGATGCACTCAATCTACCACCAGTTCTACAACAGCCCCTACCATTTCATCGCCATCCAGCAACTGGCGAAATGGCTGCACCCTGACGCCTTTGCGGATCTTGATCCCGACGCCACGTTTGCCAAACTGCATGAAGAATTCATGCCATTTGAAACCGAAGGTCAGTTCTGGGTCAGCCTGTCGCAGTAAATTGCCCGGTGGGCCGGTTCATCCCGGCCCGCATCCTCCATGAATTGGTCGAAATGATGTCCTTTACTTCCATGCAGCTTTTAGGCGGCGTCGATGTGCTTGTCGGCAACTACCGCAAACGCAGTTTCCGCAGACTGCTTCTTCTTCTCTCCGCAGTGGCACTTCTGACCGTGACGGTTCTGGTTGATGTGATGACCGGTCCTGCAAGTCTGTCGTTTCCGGATGTCATAAGCATCATCCTTGATCCCGCAGGTGCTCCTGCCCAGCATCGGGTGATCGTCTGGGATCTGCGTTTGCCCATCGCCATAATGGCCGTCTGCGTCGGTGCCATGCTGGGCGTGGCCGGGGCAGAGATGCAGACGATCCTGAACAATCCACTGGCGGACCCGTTCACCCTTGGCCTGTCATCTGCCGCCAGTTTCGGCGCCGCCTTGGCGATTGTCCTGCAATGGTCGCTGATTCCAGGCGCGGGCGTTTTCTTTGTCACCGGAAATGCCTTTGCCATGGCAATGGTGACGTCACTGGCCCTTTACGGGTTCACAAAGCTTCGCGGGGTAACACCAGAGGCCATGATCCTCGTGGGGATCGCCATGTTATTCACGTTCAATGCGTTGTTGGCGCTGCTGCAATACGGCGCATCAGAACTGCAGCTTGCCCAGATCATCTTTTGGCAATTGGGATCATTGGCACGGGCCAGCTGGGGCAAGGTGGTGACCTGCGTCATCGTGCTTGCAATCGTACTGCCATATTTCATGTCACGCTCCTGGTCCCTGACCGCACTGCGCATGGGCGAGGAAAAGGCGGCAAGCCTGGGCGTCAACGTGTCGTTTCTCCGCCTGTCGGTGCTGGCCGGCGTCTCTCTGCTCGCGGCCGTGGCGGTGTCATTTGTGGGTGCTGTCGCCTTTGTCGGTTTGGTGGGGCCGCATATCGCCCGGATCATCGTCGGTGAAGATCAAAGGGGTTTCCTGCCCTTTTCGGCATTGGCGGGCGCGTTGATCATGTCAGGAACCTCCATCGTATCAAAGGCGATCACACCGGGCGTAATCTATCCCATTGGCATGATCACCTCACTCATCGGGATCCCATTCTTCATCAGTTTGATCCTGTCACAACGGCAAAGGCATTGGCAATGACACTTTCCGCCCACGGCATCACAGTCTCATTCGGGACCAGCACGGTTTTGTCCGATACAGGGTTTGCAGCCCTTCAACCGGGGCAACTAACTGCGCTTATCGGGCCAAATGCGGCGGGGAAATCAACGCTGTTCCGCACTATTGCCGGATTGGTCAAGCCGCAAGAAGGGACAATAATGCTCGACGGTTCAGACCTGTCTGAACTCTCCACGCAACACCGTTTGCAGCGCATTTGCTTTATGCCGCAGTTCTTCACGGCCAATGCGGCGTTGTCGGTCTTTGATGTTGTCCTTATGGCGCAAAAGCAACTTGCCGGTTGGCGGGTGTCGGGGGACGATATGATCGCCGTTGCAACCGCGTTGAAGGCCGCAAGAATCGGCCATCTGGCCGAGGCGAATATCGGCGAATTATCCGGCGGGCAGGCCCAGATGGTCTCTGTCTGTCAGGCGCTTATCCGTCGGGCCGAGGTCTATCTTTTTGATGAACCGACAAGCGCCCTTGATCTCAGGCATCAGCTTGACGTGATGGACCGGATAAAAAGCGCGATGCAAGAACGCGGGGCGATTGGCATCGTGGCGTTGCACGATCTCAATCTCGCGGCGCGATACGCAGATCACCTGCTATTGATCGGATCAGGTCAAATTCTGGCACAGGGCGCCCCTGATGTTGTTCTGTCTGACCCGCTCATTGCCGCGACCTATGACGTCGCAATCCAGACTGGCAAGGGCCCCCGAAAGGAACTCAACGTTCATGCCTATGCCGACTGATGGCGCGCGCGGCCACATACCACGCCTAAATCGCTGCCAACCCGGCATCGATGGCGGTCAGGATTGTATTTGCGTCGTCTTCAGTCAGCACCAGGGGCGGCGACAGGAGCAGGTTTGGACCAGAGACACGAACCATCGCACCATTCTGATAGGCGACGTCCTGCACGGCTGACGCAATGGCAGCATCGATGGGCGTCTTGGTTGCGCGGTCCGCGACCATTTCCATCGCGGTCATCAGCCCATGGCCACCGCGCACATCGCCAATGATGTCGTGTTTTTTCTGCAGGGCAAGACAGCCTTCATAAAGTTGCGTGCCACGTGCCGCAGCGTTGTCCACCACATTCAGGCGTTTGGTTTCTGCAAGGCAGGCCAATGCGGCAGCTGCGCCGACCGGGTGACCGGAATAGGTGTAGCCATGACCAATCCTCGCCGACGGATTATCCTCAAACACTTCAACCATGCGATGGCCCAGCATCAGTGCGCCAAACGGGAAATACCCGTTGGTGATCGCTTTGGCCGTGCACATCATGTCGGGCTGAATGCCCCACAGACGGGCACCGGACCACGCACCTGTGCGGCCGTAACCGGTTATTACCTCGTCGGAGATCAACAGAATGCCGTTCCGGTTACAAACCTCCTGCACCATCGGTGCAAAGCTCTCATGGGGTGGGATCACCCCACCTGCGCCCAGGATCGGCTCCATGATCATGGCGGCAATGGTGCCTGCACCCTGAAAGGCGATTTCATCCTCCAGCGCCTGCACGCAAAGCTGCGCTAGCTTCGCCGGGTCCGTTTCATTGAACGGATTGCGATAAGTGTAGGGGGCAGGAATATGATAACAGCCCGGCAACAGCGGCTCATAAGCAGTGCGAAAGTTGGCGTTGCCATTCACAGACGCGCCACCCATATGCGTGCCGTGATAACCTTTCTTGAGGCTCAGAAACTTGGTTCTGCCTGCCTCACCACGCAGCTTGTGATACTGGCGGGCAAGGCGCAGTCCGGTCTCAACGGAATCAGAACCACCTGATGTGAAAAAGGCACGGGACATGCCGTCTGGGGCGAAAAACGCATTCAACTCATAAGACAACTCGATCGCAGCGTCATTCGACGTGCCGCGGAATGTCGAATAGTAGGGAAGCCGGTCAAGTTGCGATGTGATCGCATCTTTGACCGGTTGGCATGAATATCCAAGGTTCACGTTCCAAAGACCGCCCACCGCGTCCACCACGGAATGCCCATCGATATCGGTAACTGATACGCCGCTTGATCCGGTGATGATCTTGGGCGGCTGTTCAACGCTGTCTTGTGGCGATGTCATCGGATGCCACATCAGGCGGCCATTATGTTCCTTCAGAAAATTCGAGTCTTTCATGATGCGTTTTCCAATGTGTGCGGGTGGGACAGGGATCTGGTCCAGCTGGCCTCGATTGAGGAGGGCAGAACACCGCCCCAACTGCGGGTGATATCGCGGCTGGCAGCAACCAGTTTTTGCTTGATTATTTGCTCCAGTTCAGGCGTGAACCTTGTGGCGACACAGGCAACGGAAACGGCGCCTGCATATTGTCCGGACTGATCAAAGATCGGCGCTGAGACACCTTGGATTTCATCCTCGTAACTGCGGTTTGCATAGCCGAACCCGGTGTCAGCAATGCGGGCCACGATCTTGCGAAGCTCTACAGGTGTCGTGACGGTGTTTGCGGTGTAGGATTCCATCTTTGAAACGGCGATGTCGAACAGGGTATCTGGCCCAAATGCCAGGGCACAAAGGCCTGATGCGGTCGCATGAAGCGGGAAAGTCTGCACATCCATAATGGCGCGCGTACCATGAAGCTGCGATTCGTGTGAGGCCAGCGGATAGACCGTGGAGCCGGACAAGACTGTTACATGTGCCGTTTCACCGGTCGCATCACTAAGCGCTGCCAGCGCCGCCTCAGCGCCCACCTTTTGCGGGACTGTCAATTCGCGTACCTGCGCCAGCTGCAACAATGCAGGCCCCAGCCGGTACAGTTTTGTCGTTGCGTTCTGCTCAATAAACCCTGCGTCTTCAAGCGCTTGGAGGTGGCGATAGGTTGTTGCCTTGTCGCGCTTGGCCAATCTGCACAGCTGGGACAACCCGATTTCGGGTCTGCTGGGCGAAAAATATGCCAATAGCGCAAGGGTCTTGGTGACGGAGGACATGCGGGCCTTCACTTTTTGCATTTTAAAAAAAGTTTGACAGATGATATTTAACAAGGCAACCTTTTTATGAAACAACGGTTCAAAATACGAACCGATAAAGGGAGACAACGATGTTAAAAGTTACGCGATCAGTGGCCGCACTAGCGCTCGCCATGTCCGCCGTCGCCGGAACGGCGCAGGCAGAGTACCCGGAAAAGCCGGTTGAGTTTGTTGTGCCGTGGCCTCCCGGCGATCTTGAGGATGTACTGACGCGGATGATCGCTGAGGATTTCTCCGAAACCTATGGCGTGCCGACCGCTGTGGTGAACAAACCCGGCGGTGGCGGCGGGCCATTCCCCGGCGCCATCGAAGTCGCGAATGCACCTGCTGACGGCTATACTGTCGGCTCATTCATCATCGCCATTCCGGTGGTCGGCCCGCAGATCGGCATTCCCGAATTGAACCCCGATCCTTTCACCCCGCTTGGCAACTTCCTGACCTATCCATTTGTCATCGCGGCATCCGGCGATGCGCCCTATGACGACATGGCCGGTTTGGCCGCACATGCACAGGATAACGATGTGGTGTTGGGGCATTTCGGAGCACCGCTTGTACCGACGCAGGTCACTTTCGGCCTGGCCAAGGATATGGGGTTCTCATTTGCATCGGACGCTGCCTTTGACGCGCTGGATTGCAATACACTGGCCTCTGGCGATGTGGACGTCATCAACACGACGCTTCAGTTGATCCTGCCCTGCCTCGACGATGTCACTGTTCTGGCCTCCATCGGGTCCGAGCGTATCCCGCTCACACCGGACACGCCGACCGTGGCTGAACTTGCGCCGGATCTGAATGTCGCTTTGTGGAATGGCCTGTTTGTTCATGCGGACACACCGCAAGATGTGCAGGACAAAATCATCGCGGTGGCTGAAAAAACCATGATGTCTGAACAGGCGCAGCAATTGGCCGCAGACACTGGCGCCGCCGTCTACTGGCAACCCGCCGCAGAGGTTGTTGCCCAGATCACGCAGGATATCGCGACAATGGCCCGGATTGAGGGCATGCTGGCAGAATAAGACCTGTTCAAACGGTTGGGCAGCGCCGCTGTTGCCCAACCCTTTTCATTTTGGGGCGCTGGCCCCAAGACAAGGAAGTCATGTCACGGGTCAAGACGCTTCAGGCATTGTTCAAGCGCTACAGACGACCGGGCGATATTGTTTTTGCCTGGTTGATGCTGGCGGTTTCGGTATTCCTGCTACTCCAGATTGCGGACCAGACCACATGGCGCAACGGTGGCAAGCTGTTCGCCCAGCCACGGTTCTGGCCTGCTGTGGCGCTCACCGGGATGACCCTGTTCGCGGCGCTGCATTTGCTGGGCTCTGCCCTTTCGGAGCGGATCGAGGGGCGCTGGCAAGAGGTCTGGCTCTGGATCGGCTCACTGGAATACGCAGGTTGGTTCATCGTCTATGCGCTCGCAGTACCTTATTCCGGCTACCTGCCCGCCACGGTTTTCTTTGCCGTGGCACTTGGGCTCCGGGCGGGCTACCGGCGCGTCTGGACGCTCCTGGCGGCTGCGTTTGCTGCCGTTGTGATTGTGGTGTTGTTCAAAAGCTTGCTGAAGGTGAATCTGCCATCCGGTCTGATCTATGACATCCTGCCGGATGGGATACGCCAGTTCATGCTTGTCTATTTCTGATCGGATTGCTGATGGAAAACCTTCTGGCCGGATTGGAAATGCTAGCGCGTTGGGATGTTTTGGTCGCGCTGATCATCGGCTCTATCGGCGGTGTCATCATCGGTGCGATCCCGGGCGTCGGACCAGCCGTCGCCATTGCCATCCTGTTGCCCGCGACATTTGGATTGGACCCGATTGTGGGCCTGACGATGCTGCTGGGCATCTATGGATCATCCATGTATGGGGGCGCAATCCCCGCCGTTCTCATCAACACGCCCGGTACTGCCGTCAATGCGCTGACGTCATATGACGGCTACCCGATGACCCAGAAGGGTGAGGCGCATAGAGCAGTGTCGCTGGCTTATTCAGCCTCTTTCTGGGGCGGCATATTTGGCATTCTTTGCCTGATCCTTTTGTCCCCTGTGCTCGCCCTGATCGCGCCCATGTTCGGTTCGCGAGAGATCTTTCTTGCGGCAACGCTCGGCATCATCCTCGTGATCCTGGCTCACCGTGGCCAAATCTTTGCCGCAGGCTTCTTGGCCATGTTCGGCATCTTCTTACAGACCGTCGGACTGGATGCCGTCACCTATACGCAGCGTTACACCTTTGAATTTTCTTTCCTGAGCTCGGGCATCAACCTGATTGTCGTGGTGCTTGGCCTTTTTGCGTTAAGCCAGGCATTCTTTCTCCTCACGGGCCCTGATAGCAGCCCTGACGCCAAGCCCGTCAGCGGCCGGATGAGCGCTGGCCTCAAAGAGCTGCTGGGCCATAAACGCGTGGCAACTGTTGCTGCAGGCTTTGGCGTGATCCTTGGCATGATCCCCGGCACAGGTGAGTTCACGGCGCAGTTCATGAGCTACACTTACGCCCAGAAAACCTCAAAACATCCCGAAAGATTTGGCAAAGGTTCTCCCGAAGGGCTGATCGCATCTGAGGCGGCAAATAACGCAGTACCCGCAGCGGCGATGATCCCGCTTCTGGCGCTTGGCATCCCGGGCGAGGCGCTGACAGCCATGATGCTTTCGGTCTTTTACGTTCACAACGTCATCCCGGGCCCGCAGTTGTTCCAGAACAATATCGACCTCGTCTATGGTCTGTATTTCGCGCTGATCGCGCTCAATATCATCGTGATGATCTTCCTGCTCTTCTCAACAAACCTGCTGACGAAAATCATCCGGGTGCCGACACGGTTTCTTGGGGTCATGATCCTGCTTTTGTCGTTTGTCGGTGTCTATTCTCTGCGAAACTCGCTGACCGATTGCATGATTTCGGCAGGTTTTGGTGTGCTGGGCCTGATCCTGAAACGGCTTAATCTGCCAATTGTGCCGATCATCCTGGGCATGGTCCTGGGCGGCATAATGGAGGTAAAGCTCCGCTCGGCCCTGCCGCGCTTGAAAACGCCGCTCGACATGATTGACCGCCCGATCTCTTTTATCCTTTTTGCAATCATCCTGATCGTTCTGGCCCTGCATGTCCGCACATTGATCAAAGAGTGGCGCGCCCACCAACCCGCAGAAGATCACGACATGCATGACAGTCAACTGAGGTAGCCCGATGGATCAAAGCAAGATTGATGCGCTCCGCGCGCAGCCGGTACCGGCGTTCAAACATCTGATTGATGGGGCGCATGTTGCTGCCTCTGATGGCGGTACAATGGATGTTCTGTCGCCGATCAATGGCAAGGTGCTGACAACAACGGCCAAAGGGACCGTTGCGGATATGGAAGCCGCAATCGCATCCGCCCGCGCCGCGTTTGATGATCGTCGCTGGGCCGGACAGCCGCCCGCCGCCCGCAAGAAAGTCATGATGAGATGGGCGGATCTGATCGAAGAAAACGCGCTGGAACTGGCGGTGTTGGGGGTGCGCGATAACGGCACCGAAATCGGCATGGCGCTAAAGGCAGAACCGGGATCAGCAGCCGCCACGATCCGTTACTACGCCGAAGCGCTGGACAAGATTTATGGAGAGATTGCTGCAACCCCATCGGATATTCTGGGCTTGATCCACAAGGAACCGGTTGGCGTGGTTGGGGCAATCATCCCCTGGAATTTTCCGATGATGATCGGCGCGTGGAAATTGGGACCCGCATTGGCAATGGGCAACTCAGTGGTGTTGAAACCGTCCGAAACGGCGTCCCTTTCGCTGTTGCGAATGGCTGATCTGGCGCTTGACGCAGGGCTGCCGCCCGGCGTCCTTAATGTCGTGACGGGGGAGGGCGCCGTCGTGGGCGAAACGCTCGGCCTTTCGATGGATGTCGATGTATTGGTGTTCACGGGATCAGGGGGCACGGGCCGACGGTTGATGGAATACGCCGCACGCTCAAACATGAAGCGGGTTTATCTGGAATTGGGCGGCAAATCCCCCAACATCGTTTTTGCCGACGCACCCGACCTCGATCAGGCCGCCAAGGTGACAGCGGCCGGTATCTTCCGCAATTCCGGTCAGGTCTGCGTCGCAGGCTCGCGGCTGCTGGTCGAGGCATCAATCCACGACGAATTTGTATCCGCCGTCACAAGGGCGGCCGAGGCGATGCAGGTCGGCGATCCCCTGAACGTTGGCACACAGATCGGGGCCATAAATTCTGAAGTGCAGCTGAAGGCGAATTTGGGTTTTGTGGACACCGCATGTGCCGAAGGCGGAACCGTTGTCACTGGTGGCAGGCGCATCCTCGAAGATACGGGTGGCTACTACATGGCACCCACGATTGTCACCGGCGTGACGCGGGACGTCACGATCGCCCAAAAAGAAATCTTTGGGCCGGTCCTTGGCGTTATGCCGTTTTCAACCGATGATGAGGCTGTGCAATTGGCGAATTCCACTGTCTACGGGCTGGCAGGGGCAGCGTGGACCGCAAACCTTAGCCGCGCGCATCGCATGGTTCGGGATGTGCGAACGGGCGTGATGCACATTAACACTTATGGTGGGGCTGATGGGACGGTACCGCTGGGCGGCGTTGGCCAATCGGGCAACGGGTCCGACAAATCGCTGCATGCGATTGAGAAATATATCAATCTCAAGACTGCCTGGATCAAGCTCTAGCGCGCCAGCATGCCCAGTCAGATGAGCCACTGACGACACCTATTTCTGCGCGCCAGGGTCAAGCAGGGTCAAAAGATCAAGAAGGGTCTCATAATTTTCTTCGCCCAATGTCGATTTGAACCCCTCAACGATCTGGGCCGCATGGGCGGTGCGGTCGTCGATTAATCTTTGGCCGTCGGCGGTGATTTCGATGATCTGCCTGCGCCGATCCTTGTCGTCACGCGTCTGGGTGACAAAGCCTTTGTCGCGCAATGTGGCGGCGATCCGGGTAAGGCTGGGAAACAGCAGGCTGGACCGGTCCGCCAACGTCTTCGTATCCATCACCCCGTACTCGGCCAAAACCCGCAGGACGCGCCATTGCTGTTCTGTGATCCCGGTCTCTGACAGCATATCGCGGATCGGTGCCATGACACCCTCGCGCGCCCTGATCAGGGCGATGGGCAGTGATCGCGCGGTCGATGGCAGGTTTTTGGACATGTGGGCCTCAATGGTTTGGCGTCAAATTGCGCGGTCAAGTATGACTTGACAAGTCACCTTAGCATTAATTAACTTCGCAACAATTAACATGTTAAGGAAATGTGATGCCACATGTTCATATCGACTATTCTGCCAACCTTGAGGCGGGTGTGGATATGGGTGCGCTATGCGAAGCGATCCGTGCGACCGCAGCCGAGATAGAGACATTCCCAACTGCTGGCATTCGGGTCCGCGCCACCCGGGTTGATCATGTCGCAATGGCCGATGGCGATGCAGAGCACGGCTTTATCGACCTGTCCCTGCGATTGCGCGAAGGTCGTTCAGAGCAGGTGAAACACGACGCGATGACCCGCATCTTCGACGCACTCAAAGATTTCGTAGCCCCCGCAATGGAAAGCCGGTCCATCGCCCTATCCGTGGAACTGCGCGAAATCGACGCCACATTCTCCGCGAAGTTCGGGAATGTCCGCGATCATATGGTGGATCAGACATGAATGTTCTCAATGACAATATCAACAAGCTGAACAACCACCTTGAACGGTTCCGCGCAGGCGGCATCATGAACCGGGTCGCAGGCCAGGATATGCCCGGCACTGGCGGTATGTTCCCGAGCATATCACCTGTCGACAAGTCCGTGATCTGTGATGTGGCCCTTGGGACGGCCGCCGATATCGATAGGGCGGCAAATGCGGCCCATGATGCCTTTGCCAGTTGGCGCGATATGCCCGCGATGACCCGTAAGAAAATCCTTGTCAGGATCGCAGATGGCATCGAAGCCCGCGCCGAGGAAATTGCGCTTTGCGAATGTTGGGACACAGGACAAGCCTATAAATTCATGTCCAAGGCTGCCCTGCGTGGTGCAGAGAATTTTCGTTACTTCGCCGATCAGGTTGTGCAGGCCCGCGATGGGCAGCATCTGCAATCGCCCACCTTGATGAATGTCACAACCCGTAAGCCAATTGGTCCCGTGGGTGTCATTACCCCGTGGAATACCCCGTTCATGCTGTCCACATGGAAGATTGCCCCGGCGCTGGCCGCCGGATGCACAGTCGTTCACAAGCCGGCCGAGGCCTCGCCGCTGACCGCGCGCCTGTTGGTTGAGATTTCTGAGGAGGCAGGCCTGCCGCCCGGTGTGCTCAATACCGTAAACGGGTTTGGCGACGATGCTGGCAAAGCCTTATGCGAACACCCGGCGATCAAGGCGATTGCCTTTGTCGGCGAAAGCCGCACCGGCAGCCTGATTACCAAGCAGGGGGCGGATACGCTCAAACGCAATCACCTTGAACTGGGTGGCAAGAACCCCGTCATCGTGTTTGATGATGCCGATCTTGAACGCGCACTGGATGCGGTGATCTTCATGATCTACTCGATTAACGGCGAACGCTGCACGTCGTCGTCCCGGCTATTGATCCAGGACACGATCCGCGAAGAATTCGAGGCAAAGCTGATCGCACGGGTTAACAGGATCAAGGTCGGGCACCCATTGGATCCGGCGACAGAGATTGGGCCGCTTGTCTCCCAAGAGCATTTTGACAAGGTCACCAGCTATTTCGAGATCGCCAGGCAAGACGGCGCAACCGTGGCCGCGGGTGGCGAAACCGTTGGCAATGATGGTTACTTCGTTCGGCCCACCTTGTTTACCGGTGCCAATAACCAAATGCGTATCGCACAAGAGGAAATTTTTGGCCCCGTTCTGACATCAATTTCGTTCAGCACGGAAGAAGAGGCACTGCAAATCGCGAATGACACTGACTATGGGCTGACCGGTTATGTCTGGACGAACGATCTGACCCGCGCGCTGCGGTTTACCGATAGGTTGGATGCCGGGATGATCTGGGTGAATTCCGAGAATGTCCGCCACCTCCCAACACCGTTTGGCGGGGTCAAAGCAAGCGGCATCGGCCGCGACGGCGGCGATTGGTCGTTTGAGTTCTATATGGAACAAAAACACATCGGCTTTGCGACCGGCCAACACAAAATTACAAAATTGGGGGCCCTCTGAATGCCCGTACCAGCACCAAACCTCTATCCTGATTTCAATACAATCCGCCTGAGCCATGTTTGCCTGAACGTGACGGATCTGGCGGCATCAAAAAGGTTCTATGCCGACACGCTGGGCCTGCAAATCACGGACGAAAGCGACAGCCACGTCTATCTGCGCGCCATGGAGGAACGCGGCCATCACTGCATCATCCTGCAGAAATCCGACCAACCTGGCACGGTTGAGGTCATGGGGTTCAAGACATTTGACGAAGATGACGTCGATCGCGCTGAGGCCTATTTCAAAGGCAAAGGTCGTCCCACTTCCTGGGTCGATCGCCCCTATCAGGGCAAAACGCTGCTGACCTCTGATAACATGGGTATTCCGCTGGAATTCTATCATAAAATGGACCGGCTCGCGCCCATTCACCAGAAATACGCGCTTTATCGGGGTGTCAAACCGCTGCGGATTGATCACTTCAACTGCTTCTCGCACGATGTTGATGCATCGGTGGCCTTTTACAGCGACTTTGGCTTCCGCGTGACCGAATATACCGAGGACGAAGAGAGCAAGAAACTCTGGGCGGCATGGATGCATCGCAAGGGCGGGGTGCATGATATGGCCTTCACCAATGGAACCGGCCCGCGGATGCATCATGTTGCCTTCTGGGTGCCAACGCCACTCAACATCATCGACCTTCTCGATCTGATGGCCACGACCGGATATGTCGACAACATCGAACGCGGCCCCGGGCGCCACGGAATTTCAAACGCATTCTTTCTCTATATTCTTGACCCGGACGGTCATCGGATTGAGATTTATTGTTCAGACTATCAAACCGTTGATCCGGACCTGGAGCCGATCAAATGGGACTTGCAAGACCCGCAGCGCCAGACCCTTTGGGGGGCGAAAGCGCCGGAAAGCTGGTTCAGGCATGGCACGGCATTTGTGGGCGTAGATACCAAGGATTCTGACATTCAAGCCAGCCCGATCATCGCACCGTGATGTGCATTGGTCTTGGCCTTCAGGGGACCCAGACATGAAACTCGCGACATATACCAGCGCTGGCAGACCGCACTATGGCGTCGTCACCGACGCGGGCATGATTGCCCTTGATGGCGATTTTCCCCATTGGCCGACGCTATTTGACGCCGTTCGTGCCGATGGGTTGGGCAAATTGGGGCAGGCGGCCCAAGGGAAATCTGTCACCCATACCGAATTCGAATACGACATGGTCTTACCAAATGCGCGGCGCATCTTATGCGTGGGCGTGAATTTTCCTGACCGGAATGCGGAATATAAAGATGGCAGCGATTTACCGAAATACATGTCACTGTTTCCGCGCTTCTCAAGCGGGTTTACCGGTCACAACCAACCACTGATCAGACCGCCGGAAAGCGACGCACTGGATTATGAAGGTGAGGTCGCAATCGTTATCGGCAAAGCCGGTCGGCGCATTTCTCAGGATGATGCCTATGACCACATTGCGGCGGTGACAATCTGTAATGAAGGTACGATCCGTGACTGGGTGCGGCATGCCAAATTCAACGTCACCCAAGGAAAGAACTGGGATAGGTCCGGCGCGCTTGGCCCGTGGTTGGTGCCCTTTACTGATGCCAGCCAGCTTGACGATGCGCGGATCATCACCCGGGTAAACGGCGCGGTCAGGCAGGACGACACGCTGAGCCGGATGATGTTCCCGATCCGGCGCGAGATTGAGTATATTTCGACCTTCATGAAGCTTCTGCCGGGCGACATCATCATCACGGGCACGCCCACCGGGGCAGGGGCGCGGTTCGACCCACCCCGATACCTCGCCCCCGGTGACGTGGTGGAGGTCGAGGTGAATGGCATCGGCACCCTGCGCAACACCGTCGCGGACGAAGCACAATGACCCCACAAGAGCATGCGCAGGCCGCCGCCGATTTGCTCGCTGCAGAGGCCGCCGGAAAACAAATCGGATTGTTGACACAACGCCACCCCGAAATGGACATGGATGACGCCTACGCGATCCAGAATGCAATCCATAAGGCCAAGATCAAGGCGGGGCGCTCGGTTATCGGCTGGAAGATCGGGCTGACGTCAAAAGCCATGCAATACGCGCTGAACATCGACATCCCCGACAGTGGAATTCTCTTCGATGACATGATGTTTGATCATGGTGCGGTCGTGCCCGCCGGACGGTTTATTCAGCCCCGGATCGAGGCGGAGATCGCTTTTGTGATGAAGGCGCGTTTGGGCGGGGCAAATGTAACCCGCGAAGATGTGATATTAGCCACCGACTATGTGGCGCCCTCCATCGAAATTCTCGACACCCGGATCGTGCGGCGGGATGCCGGCTCCGGCAGGACGCGCAATGTATTTGATACCATCAGCGATAACGCAGCCAATGCAGGCATCGTCTTGGGGTCACAAAAACACCGTGTTGATGCCTTCGATCTGCGTTGGGTTGGTGCAATCACCTCTCGCAACGGCGAGGTAGAGGAAACCGGGCTCGGGGCAGGGGTTCTGAATGACCCGGTTGAGAGCGTTGTCTGGCTCGCCCGCCGCATGGCTGCCTATGGTCAAAGCATAGAGCGCGGGCAAATCATCCTGTCGGGCAGCTTCATTCGCCCCATTGAATGCCTTCCGGGCGCGGAGATCAGCGCCGATTTCGGCAGCTTTGGTCGGGTTGACATCGCGTTTGGCTGATACGCTTCTGCCAGCGGGTTCAAACACGGCTTCCTTCTGGGATGGTCATCAGGTTGGCAGGGGGGCGGATGTTTATTTGAAGGCTCCGCCGACAGGTGCCCTTGCCGCCCGGACCTTGGTTGCATTAGGTATGTCGCAATGACTATCCGTTTCTTTTCCGACAAAAACCGTCCTGTCCATCTGGGGCCCTATCCATGCGAACGGTTGGGGCGGCTGGCAGGCCCGCCTGATCTGGCAAATATACCCGCGACGGAACCGCTCAGTTTCGACAGGCCCGATGATCCGCGTTCCATCATCAATGCGATGCGGGAACATCAGGCGATGCTGGACGCGATCCGTGACGGGCTGATCAACGGGGCTGTGGCAGAGGCGCCAACAGATCCGCGGGAACGGGCCAACCACCTGAAAGCATTTGGCTATTTTTCTGATGCTGCACTGGTCGGAACCTGCCTTCTGCCGGATGCAGCCCGGTTGGATCAACCATATCTCAACCCCGATATTGGCAGGCTGGCCCATGACCTGAAGACCCGGCAGACCAAATCTCTGGCCTCCGGCATCGACATGATCATGGCTGATCTGAAGGAATCGATGGAAGCACCCGCCACCGATATCGCTGATCACACCCACGCGCTGGTGTTCCTTTACGAAAACCCGCGTGATCCGCATGCGGATG
Organism: uncultured Paracoccaceae bacterium; assembly: GCA_947500055.1. Classification (GTDB taxonomy): domain Bacteria; phylum Pseudomonadota; class Alphaproteobacteria; order Rhodobacterales; family Rhodobacteraceae; genus Yoonia. The sequence continues at coordinate 250,333 of CANMQO010000006.1, read as the reverse complement.
AGCCGGGGGCGGATTGGATTGCCAATGCGCAGGCCCATCGGGCCGGGTTGCTGGCCTCTGAAACTGCGGTGGTCCTGGCCAATTACCTGCGGCTGCTAGGCTACGCGGCGCGCGGGCATACGATGTCCAGCGCAGATGTGGATTTGAACAGGCTCGCCGTGGCCGCCGGACTGGCGACGGTTGAAAATGGCCAGTTGAGCCATCCCTATATCGGCAGCCGCTTTGGGCTTGCTGCCGTGACCACAAATTTTGAAATTGCGGCCGATCAGCCGCTTGCCCCTATGGCTGAGCAACCCAAATCAGCTTTTGGGACAGGATGGAAGCTGGGCACGGCCTCGGCTAAAAACGCACTGAACGCTGTGCCTTACGCCAAACGCCGCTTTGTTGATGGGGCGCACCCGTTTGAGCGGCTCAAACGGGTGGAAACACCCACCACCTATATCGATGAACCCAATGTCGCCCGGGTGCCGAAACGGGCGGATATGTTCGCGCGCGCGCAATTCGGCGATATGGGCAAGAAGATGCAGGATGCGGCCAAGGGCGGGCATTACGTGCGCAAGGCGGCCCCCTCCATGGCGCAACGGCGGGCGCTTGGGGCCTTTGTGCTGTTGCAGGATGGGGAGGCCGCGAATGAAAAAGTCAGGCTCGACCCCAATGAAGCGGCGGACCTGATCAAGGCGACCAGCTATTGGCTGGGTGCGGACGCGGTGGGCATTGCGCGCTGCCCGGATTGGGCATGGTACAGCCATGATGCGCGGGGAGAGGCGATTGACCCGCCCCATAATCAGTCCATCAACATGATCATCGATCAGGGCTATGAAACCATGGAAGGGTCATCGGGGGATGACTGGATCGCCGTGGCGCAATCCATGCGGGCCTATCTGCGGTTTTCCCTGCTGGGTGGGATCATCGCCCGACAAATCCGCAATCTGGGGTATTCAGCAAAGGCCCATACCGTCATGGATGGCGAGGTGCTGCAACCGCCGCTTTTGCTGCTCAGCGGGCTGGGGGAAGTCAGCCGTATTGGTGAGGTGATCCTGAATCCCTATCTGGGGCCACGCCTGAAATCGGGTACAGTGACAACCGATCTGCCAATGGCGCATGACAAGCCCATCGATTTTGGCCTGCAAAAATTCTGCGAGGCCTGCAACAAATGCGCCCGTGAATGCCCGTCAGGGGCGATCACGGCTGGCCCCAAGCTGATGTTCAATGGCTATGAGATCTGGAAATCCGACAGCCAGAAATGCGCAACCTACCGGGTGACGACACCGGGTGGGGCGATGTGCGGGCGGTGCATGAAAACCTGCCCGTGGAACCTTGAAGGGATCTTCAAGGAGAAGCCGTTCCGCTGGGCTGCGATGAATGTCCCGCAACTGGCCCCGGCGCTGGCGCGGTTGGATGACAGGGTGGGCAATGGCGGGCTGAACCCGGTCAAGAAATGGTGGTGGGATCTGGAGATTGCAGAGGATGGCGGCTATCGTCCGACGCCCCAGCCTGTCAATCAGCGATCCCTGCAAAGGGATCTGAACCTGAAATATGCGGATCAGACACTGGCGGTTTATCCCGCCCCACTGGCACCGCATCCGCATCCTTACCCGTTCCCCATGGATCGCGAAGCAGGGATTGAGGCCTATCAGGCGATGATCACCGCGGATGAATATAAGGCGCGGCTGGCGCAGGGGGACAAACAGGTCATTCATGCCTATACGGCCGAAGGCGAAAGCCCGGTCATTCAGGTTCAAATCACGAGGGCCGAGGAAACCGCCCAGAGCGTGATGAAATACGAATTCACGCCTTTGGATGGGGGCGATTTGCCCGCATGGCAGGCCGGGGCGCATCTGGATATCGTGGTCGCCCCGGAATTCCTGCGGCAATATTCCATGTCGGGCGATCCGGCGGACCGTAGCCGCTATCAGATTGCGGTGCTGCGCGAGGATGCCGGGCGGGGCGGGTCAAAATTGATGCACCGGATCTTCAATGAAGGGCGGCGTATCTTCATCTCCAAACCGATCAACCATTTCCCGCTTGATCCCGATGCGACCCATAGCGTGCTGATGGGCGGCGGCATCGGGATCACGCCGCTTGTGGCGATGGCGCATGAATTGCATGCACAGGGGCGATCGTTTGAGATGCATTATTCCGGGCGCAGCCGGGACACGATGGGGTTGCTTGACGATATCGCAGGCTTTGCCTGGGCGGACCGGGTGCAATTGCATGTGACGGATGAAGGCAGCCGAGCCGATCTGGGCCAGGTGCTGGGCGGCTACCAGCCGGGCTGGCATGTCTATACTTGCGGGGCAGAACGCTACATGACCGCGATCTTGGAAGCCGCGACAAAGGCCGGTTTCCCCGAAGATGCCCGGCATCTGGAATATTTTGCGGTTCCCGAACAGCCCGATTACGTGAACCACCCATTCAAGCTGAAACTGACCCGGTCAGGCAAGCTACTTGATGTGCCCACAGACAAATCCGCCACCGATGTGCTGGCGGAAAACGGGGTGCATGTGGATGTGAAATGCAGTGACGGGATTTGCGGGGTTTGCAAATGCGGGCTGGTTGCCGGAGAGGTTGAGCATCGCGATTTTGTGCTGTCCAAGGCGCAGCGGGAAAGCGGGATCATCCTGTGCCAATCGCGCGCGGCCGTCAAAGATGGCGTGATCGAGATCGATCTGTAGCGCCGCCAGATTTTCTGCGAAAATCTGTGACCAATTTCTGTGTCAGAAATTGCCAGCGCCTGTGGCTGGCGGGTTTGACCCATAAAAAACGATGTGATAGAACAAATAGTGAACATTAATCAGGATTCGGTGTGTCGTGTATGGGTTCGCTTCGGGTGCAGAAACGTCTTGCAGGTCAGGTGCGCCAGCCCGACCCGTTGACGCATACCCTGTCCGAAGCGTTTCCCGAAACCGCAACAGATGCGGCCGCTATCGGTTTTGTGCTGGCTCGTTTGCCACGTACCGATGCGCCGATCCTGTGGGTGCAGGACAGGCTGTCGCGCAAAGAGGCAGGGCGGCCTTATCTGGCTGGGATCGGCACGCGGCGTCCTGTGATCATGGTCGATCTGTCCCGTGCGGTGGATGTGCTTTGGGCGATGGAAGACGGGTTACGCTGCCGCAGTCTGGGCGCCGTGATCGGGGAAATATGGGGCGATCCGCCCAGCTTAGATTTTACCGCAACCAAACGGCTTGCCCTGCGGGCAGAGGCGGCGGATGTGCCTTGCTGGCTGATCCGGCGTGCGGCCTCCCCGGATCTCAGTGCTGCGCGGGATCGCTGGCGGATCGGGGCGGTGCCATCTGCCCCGCATCCGCACGATGTGCAGGCCCCCGGCGCGCCGCGCTGGGCGCTCGACCTGTTTCGGTCACGGCGCAGCAAACCGGGCCAATGGGTGGCGACATATGACCGGGCGCAGGATCGTCTCAATCTCGTTGCCCCAGTTCGCGATCGAACGCTGGCAACGGGTGATGGAACGGCAGGGGAACGCGCCGCCGGATGATATTCCCATCGTGCTGGCGCGTGAAGGGCATCATGGGCCAGTAATCCATGCCGCCAACCGCACGGCACGGGTCAACGGGATATTGCCGGGATCGCGGGTCGTGGATATGCGCGCGATCTGCCCGGAATTACAGGTGGAATTCGCCGATGAGGCGGGGGATCACGCCGCGCTCGACCGGCTGGTGCTTTGGGCGCGGCGCTGGTGCCCCTGGACGGTGCGCGATGGCGCGGATGGGCTGATCCTGGATACCACCGGGTCCGATCACCTGCTGGGGGGTGAGGCGGCGATGCTGGTTGAAATGGAAACCCAGCTTTCCCTGCTGGGCCTGACGGCCCGCCTCGCCGTGGCCCCTACATGGGGGGCTGCCTGGGCACTGGCGCGATTTGGGCCGGTCAGGTCGATCTGCGGGGCGGATGAGGTTCATTTCAAGCTGGGTGCCTTACCCGTCACCGGCTTGCGGCTGGATGACGCGACTGTCCTGTTGCTGCGCCGGTTGGGGTTGAAAACGATTGGTGCCGTGATGGATGTGCCCCGCCTGTCACTGACCCGGCGATTTGTGAAAGCCGCACTTGCGGCAAATCCACTGATGCGACTTGATCAGGCCTTGGGCAAACTGGCCGAACCCGTGGCCAGCGTGGATGCCAAACCCCGCTTTGTCGTGCAAAGCCGCCTGGCAGAGCCGATCTTTGACCCCGCCCCCTACCTGCCGGAACTGTGCGAAGACTTGTGCGCGGCGCTCGCAAAAGCCGGAATGGGCTGCCGCCGCCTGCATCTGACCGTGTTCAAAACCGATGGGGATGTGAGCCATGTGGATGTGGCGACCTCTGCCCCGACCCGTGATCCGGGGCATTTGCACGGGCTGTTCCGGGACAAGGTCGAGCGGATCAATCCCGGCTTTGGATTCGATCTGATCACGCTGGAAGCGGGTGGCGTGGAAGAGATGCAGGTTTTGCAAAACCGGCTGGATGGCGGGGCAGATGATGACCTGCATCTGACCCGGCTGGTGGACCGGTTGAGCGCGAAATTCGGCCCCCGTGCCGTGACCCGGCCCGTGCTGCGCGAAAGCCATATTCCCGAACGGGCCGAAGGGCAGGTGGCGGCATTGGCCGCTATGGCCGAAACCGGCAGGGCGGTAACGAAAGAACGCCCCCTGCGCCTGTTTGATCACCCAGAGGAAGTGCGTGTGCTTTATGCCGTGCCCGAAGGGCCGCCCGCGCAGTTTATCTGGCGCAGGCAAACGCACCGTGTGGCCCGCTATGCCGGGCCGGAACGGATTGCACCTGAATGGTGGAAAGACCGCCCCGGCACACGGTTGCGGGATTACTTCAAGGTTGAGGATCAGGCGGGGCGGCGCATCTGGCTGTACCGCGAAGGGCTGCACGAGGATGGGCGCGGCGGTGACCCGCGCTGGTTTGTGCATGGGTGTTTTGCGTGATGATCTGGCGGCGGTGCGCAAGGCGGGTTTGGGATGCCTCCGGCGGGAGTATTTTTGGCAAAATGATAAAGCAGGTTCGGGGGTCGCCTCATGCCTGAAATGGATAATCAGCGCCCGCGCCGCACGATTGAGGATGACGGTTTCAAGCCAAACCCAAAGGCGGCTTATGTCGAGCTTGGCCTGACCACCTGTTTTTCTTTTCTGCGAGGGGCGTCGGATGCGGTGGATTTGGCCACCACCGCTAACGCGCTGGGCTATGACAGGCTGGGCTGTGCTGACCTGAACACCATGGCTGGCGTCGTCCGGCTGCATGCGGAGGCGTTGAAGGCGCAAATCACCCCGGTCATTGGCTGCCGTTTACAACTGATCACGGGCGAAGAATTCCTCGCCTATCCACGCGACCGCGCAGCGTATGGGCAGCTCTGCATGTTGCTCTCCAAGGGCAAGATGCATGACACAAATGGCGCCTGGCAGGCCAAGGGGGTCTGTGACATCACCCTTGATGATCTGGCCAGGCAGAGTACAGACGTTCAGTTGATCGCCATGCCCGGCGCCGATCTTGATCATTTTGGCGCCGGGTTGCGCCGGCTGAAACGGGCGCTGCCAACGCTGAAACATATCGCGGCCAGCTATCTTTATCAGGGTGATGACCGCGCGCGGATCAACCGGCTGGATCAGCTGGCCAAGGCGCATGGCATGTCCATTCTGGCCACAAATGATGTGCATTATCACGCGCCCGAACAGCGCCCCTTGCAGGATGTCATGACCTGCATCCTGCACAAGACGACAATCCAGAAGGCCGGGTTCCTGCTGGATGCCAATGCCGAACGGCATCTGAAATCACCCGTCCAAATGGTCCGGCTGTTTGCCGAATGGCCACATGCAATCCGGGCGACGCGGCAGGTCGCGGATGCCTGCGATTTCGACCTGCGCGAACTGGCCTATGAATATCCCAAGGAAACCGTGCCTGAAGGGCGCACGCCACAGGCTTATCTGGAGGAATTGACCTGGAAAGGAGCTGCATGGCGCTATCCAGATGGGGTGCCGGAGACGCTGAAAACAACCTTGCGCAAGGAACTCGCGCTGATTGGCAAGCTGGAGATTGCGCAATATTTCCTGACAATTCAAAGGGTCGTGAATTACGCGCGCTATGAATGCAAGCCGCCCATCCTGTGTCAGGGCCGCGGGTCGGCGGCCAATTCCGCCGTCTGTTATGTGCTTGGGATCACCGCCGTGGATCCAGACAAGAATGATCTCCTGTTTGAGCGCTTCATCAGTGAGGAGCGCCGTGAACCGCCCGATATCGACGTCGATTTTGAACATGAACGGCGCGAGGAGGTGATCCAGCATATCTACAGCGAATATGGGCGTGACCGGGCAGCCCTTTGCGCCACTGTGATCCATTACCGCCCCCGCATGGCCGTGCGCGAGGTGGGCAAGGTCATGGGGCTGTCCGAAGACATCACCACTGCCCTGTCCAAGACGATCTGGGGGTCATGGGGCCGCGAAGTGGGGGCCAGGGAGGCAGAGGAGGCGGGGATTGATCTGAACGATCCGCTGATGGCCCGCACGATCAAGCTGGCCGATCAGATGATCGGGATGCCGCGCCATCTGGGCCAGCATGTAGGTGGATTTATCCTGACCGAGAAGAAACTGACCGAAACCGTGCCCATCGGCAACGGGGCGATGCCCGAGCGCAGTTTCATCGAATGGGACAAGGATGATATTGATGAATTGCGCATTCTGAAAGTTGATGTGCTGGCGCTGGGAATGCTGACCTGTATCCGCAAGGCGTTTGACCTGATTGATGCGCATTACGGGGAAAGATACACGCTCGCCAGCATCCCGGAGGAAGACAAAGCGACCTATGACATGCTGTGCAGGGGCGATAGCCTTGGGGTGTTTCAGGTCGAAAGCCGGGCGCAAATGAACATGCTGCCAAGGCTGAAACCCGTAACATTCTACGATCTGGTCATTCAGGTCGCCATCGTTCGCCCCGGCCCTATTCAGGGCGATATGGTGCATCCTTACCTGCGCAGACGGGCAGGGAAAGAGCGCGAGGAATATCCAAGCCCCGCGCCCCCGCATGACCCTGATGAGCTGCGCAAGGTTCTTTCGCGCACCAAGGGCGTACCGATTTTTCAGGAACAGGCAATGAAACTGGCGATGGTCGCTGCCGAATTCAGCCCCGATGAGGCAAACCAATTGCGCAAGGCCATGGCGACATTCCGGTCCAAAGGTACCATTGGGGAACTCGAAGACAAGATGGTCGGGCGGATGATCAGGCGCGGCTACGAACCTGAATTTGCGCATCGCTGCTTTAACCAGATCAAGGGTTTCGGCGATTATGGGTTCCCCGAGAGCCACGCCGCCAGCTTTGCGCATCTGGTCTATGTGTCCAGCTGGATCAAATGCCACTACCCGGATGTGTTCTGCGCGGCCTTGCTGAATTCACAGCCCATGGGGTTTTACGCACCTGCGCAGATCGTGCGGGATGCGCGAGAGCATGGCGAAATCATACGTGGACCGGATGTGAATTACTCCGATTGGGACAGCACGCTGGAACCGGTCAGCCCGGGTGTCTTTGCGGTGCGGCTTGGCCTGCGGCAGGTGGATGGGGTGCGCCAGGAAATGGCAGAGCGGATCATGCAGGCCCGTCAGCAGCCCTATACCGACCTTGCCGATCTGAAGAAGCGCGCAAGGCTGGATGCGGGAACAATGCGCAAACTGGCCGCGGCCGATGCGATGCGCTCAATGACGCTGGACCGGCGACAGGCGCTCTGGGATGCGCGGGCGTTGCGGGACGCGCCAGACCTGCCACTATTTGCCGAGAAGGACGAAGGCGAAGAAACCCGTTTTGAGCTGCCACAGATGCCGATCTGTGAACATGTGGTGGCCGATTACCAGACCACGCGTTTGTCATTGAAGGCGCATCCAATGTCCTTCCTGCGCAAAAGCATGGTCAAACAGGGCTATGTCAGAACTGCATCGCTGAATGACATCGGCAATGGGCAACATGTCAAACTGGCCGGGATTGTCCTGATCCGGCAACGGCCCGGCAGTGCCAAGGGGGTGTGTTTCATCACGCTGGAAGATGAAACAGGGGTGGCCAATCTGGTGGTCTGGCCCAAGGTGATGGCGGCTTATCGAAAGGTCATCATGCGGTCCCGCATTATCGATGTGCAGGGCGTGATCCAGCGCAGCGATGATGTCATTCACGTGGTGGCGCACCATCTGACAGATCGAAGCGACGTGCTGGAACGATTGTCAAATGGCCGGATGGAGGTCCCGTTGGCCCACGCGGATGAAGTCCGCAAGACCGTCCCCCACGATCCGCGTGGTCGTCATCCGCGTGATGTGCGGGTCATCCCCAAATCACGGGACTTTCATTAAAGCGTTTTGACGCAAACTTGAATCACTTATGCGCCGCCTCCCCTTTGGCTCAACACAAAAAGCGATGCTGGATGGCTCGATATAAAGTTGAGATGCTTTAGGACAGCTTGTCTTCAAAGATGATCCGGTCGGCCTCGGGCACATTCAACGTGGACCAGTTGTCATCTTGTGGCGGTGCTGGTGGTTCCGGGCAGGACTGCTTGTGTATATTCACCTTGGCAATGAAATTGGCCGAGATCGGGGCGGTCACAAACAAAAAGGCCATGATCAGCAGTTCGTGAAAGGACTGGCTGCCGTTGGCGAAGGAATGAAAGACCGACGCCAGCAAAAGTGAGCCGACCCCAACAGTGCCAACCTTTGTTGGCGCATGCAGCCGGGTCATACTGTCGTTGAACTTCAGCAGGCCAATTGCACCGACCAGCGTAAAGATCGCGCCGATCAACAGGGCGATGGCAGTGGCAAGGGTGGCGAGTATCTCAAGGCTCATTCGATGATGTCCCCCCGCAGCACAAACCGGGCATAGGCCACGGTTGAGACAAACCCAAGCATCGCTATGATCAGCGAGGCCTCAAAGTAAATCTGCGTGCCCTGCGCGATACCCAATAGGACAATCAGACCGATCGCATTGATGACCATGGTATCCAGCGCCAGAATGCGGTCCCCTGTGTTGGGGCCGATCACCAATCGGATCATCGACAGGACCTGCCCAAGGATCACCACCGTAAAGGCGATGACCAGCGCGAAATTCATCAGGTTTTCGGCAAAACTCATGCGAAAATCTCCTTCAGGCGGCGCTCGTAACGCTGCTTGATCTCATCCCTTACGGCATCCGGATCATCCGTATCCAACGCATGAACCAAAAGGCTGTGGCCCTCGTCGGATAAATCGGCAGAGACGGTGCCGGGGGTCAGTGTGATTGTGCCCGCAAGGATCGTGATCGCCTCGGGCTGGCGCAGGTCAAGCGGCACAATAACCCATGCCGGACGTAATGAGGCATTGGACCGCGTCAGCACGATCCAGGCCACCTGTACATTGGCGACCATAATGTCCCAGACCACGATCAGGCCATAGCTGAACATCTTGCCCAGTTTGAACGAACGGGGTTGGTCGGGCCACCAGACAGACGTGCCCCAGGGGATGATAATCCCCAGAATAAGCCCGAATACGATCATCCCGGCCGAAATGTCGTTTTGCAGCACAAGCCAAACAATCGTCAGGATCAGCGTCAGAAACGGGTGGGGCAGGACCCAGCGGAGCGCTGCTGTCATATCAATGGTCCTCCTTGTCGGTGGCGTCGCTCAGTTTGCCCGGCGTGTCCAGCACCGTCGAGATATAGACATCCGGCGCAAAAAGCTGCGCGGCCATTGTGGTTGTGTAACGATGCACTTGGCCCGCAAACACCGTCAGCAAGATCAGCATCAACACTAATCCCCCCACGGCCGCATAAGACAGGGGTGACGGGGCAGGGGCAGGTTCGGCTTCCGGGTCGATCTCAACGCTTTGTGCTTTCCAAAATACGATGCTGCCCGCGCGGGCAAAGCCGATCACGCTGATCAGGCTTGCCGACAGGATAATCGCCCAGGTCCATACGGCCAGCGGCGTGTCGAATGCGGCATCCAGGATCAGCAATTTCCCCACAAAACCCGATAGTGGGGGCAGGCCTGTCATGGCAATCGCCGCCACAAAGAACAGGCCCGCAGTCAGGGCCGCGCCGGCGATTGGCGGCGTGACGGTCAATTGCAAATTGCCCCGGCTGGCGCGCACCAGATCCGTGATCAGGAATAGGGTCGCTGCGGCCAGTGTGGAATGGATGATGTAGTAAAGCGCCGCTGCAATCCCCAGGGGCGAAAACAGCGCAATCGCGACCATCACCATGCCCATGGATCCAATCACCGAAAAAGCCACCAACCGATCCAGTTTTTTCGCGGCCAGCACGCCGACCATCCCAATCGCGAGCGAGACCAGCGCCGCAGGCAACAACCACAGCCCGTGCAGTCCTTCGGTTACTGACAGATCAGGCGGGAAGACCAGCGTATAGACCCGGATAATCGCATAGGCACCAACCTTGGTCATGATGGCGAACAGGGCCGCGACCGGGGCAGGGGCCTCGGCATAGCTGGACGGCAGCCAGAAATGCAGCGGCACAACCGCCGCCTTGATGCCAAAGACCAGCAACAGCAACACGGCAGCAATGCGAATGCCCACCGTCGCCTCGGGGGCGATCAGGGCGACCCGCTGCGACAGATCAGCCATGTTCAGCGTCCCGGTCTCGGCATAAAGCGACCCGAGTGCGAACAAAAACAAGGTGGATCCCAGCAGGTTGAACAACACATATTGCACACCCGCCCGCAGGCGGGCATTGCCGCCAGCATGGATCATCAGCCCGTAGGACGCGATCAGCAGCACCTCAAAGAAGACGAACAGGTTGAATAGATCACCAGTCAGGAATGCGCCCATGATCCCCATCAACTGGAACTGATAAAGCGCATGGAAATGCCGCCCCCGCGCATCCCAGCCTGATCCAATAGCGTAAAGCAGTACAAACAAGGCCAGCACCGCGGTCAGCAGCACCATCATTGTTGATAGCCGATCGGCCACAACGACAATGCCAAACGGGGCGGCCCAATCGCCCAACTGATAAAGCGTGACCGTCCCGTCAGCGGCCTGCCATGCCAGACCGGCCGTTATTGCAATCAGGGTCGCAACACCGGCAACCGACAGCACCCGCTGGATGCCAATATGATAACGGGCAGCCAGTACGATAAACGGCGCCAGAATCGCTGGCAGCACGACAGGCAGGATGACCCAATGGCTCATGTCAGGTCCTCCAGGTCGTCTTGCGCATCGGCGGGGTCGTTCACATGATCATCATCTGCGCCCAGATAGGCGCCAAGCGCAATCATCACCACAACCGCCGTCATCCCGAACGAGATCACGATCGCCGTCAGAACCAGCGCCTGCGGCAATGGGTCTGTATAGGTGGTTGCATCGGTCAGGATCGGCGGCGCACCAATCGTCAACCGGCCCGAGGCAAACAGGAACACGTTTACCGCATAAGTCAGCAGCGACATCCCCATGATCACCGGAAATGTGCGCAGGCGCAGCACCAGATAAAGGCCTGCGGCCGTCAGGATGCCAATGGCAGAGGCGACGAGCAGTTCCATGTCACACGCCCTCCCGGCTGATCTCTCGGGACGGATCAATATCCATCGGGTGGTCGTTGTCCTCCACATGGGCGCGGCGGGCCAGTCGTGAGAAACTTTCAAGCGACAACATCACAGCACCCACAACAGCAAGGAAAACACCAAGGTCAAACAGGGCGGCTGTGGCCAGTTCGAACTTTTCAAACGGGGGGATGCGGACATAGGTGAAATCGGATGTCAGGAAGGGCTTGCCCACAAACCAGGATCCGATGCCCGTCAAACCGGCAATCAGAACGCCCGCCCCGATCACCCCATGATAAGGATAGCGTAACCGGGCAGAGGCCCAGCTGAACCCGCTGGCCATATATTGCATGACCACCGCAATCGACACGATCAGACCGGCAATAAACCCGCCACCCGGTTCGTTATGGCCGCGCAGGAAGATGTAGAAACCGACCATCAGAACAACCGGCATGATCACGCGGGTCAGGACCACCATCATCATCGGATGCATGTCACCGGCGCGCGGTTGATCGGGCAGCCGGTTCAACAGGCGCGCACGCACAGGACCATTCAGCAAAGTCTCAGTCAGGGCGTAGATCAGCAATGCGGCAATGCCCAGCACGATGATCTCGCCATAGGTGTCAAAGCCCCGGAAATCGACAAGGATCACGTTCACCACATTGGTGCCGCCACCGCCCTTATAGGAATTGGCCAGATGGAATTCCGAAATCGACGGGGCAACCGTATCACGGACCAGATAGTAATAGGCGATTGCCGTCGTCGCCAGACCGCCCGCAATCGCAACACCGCCATCGCGCACCCGGCGCAAAACGGTACTTTCGATGGGCGTCTGGTTGGGCAGAAAGTTCAGTGCCAAAAGCAGCAGGATGATCGTCACCACCTCAACCGTGATCTGAGTCATCGCGAGGTCGGGCGCGCTGAAATAGACAAAGGCAACCGATACCATCAGCCCGACGATGCCGATCAGGATCAGCGACAACAGGCGGTTGCGGTGCAGGAAGACCAGACCACACGTGGCCACCACCAGCATCAGCCAACCGCCCACCGATACCGGGTCCACCGGCTGCACCAACCGCGTTGGTGCAGCGATCGTACCGGTCGTCCAGGCGTGATACCCGGCTGCAACAACGGTCACAGCGAAAATCGCGGCATAGCGCGAGAAGGCGCCGTTATGCAGGCTATGGATCAGCCCGCGCGCTGCAGCAACGGCACCTGCGATGATCCCATCGAAAATAACTTTCGCCTCTGGGCGGGGGGCTGCATCCCATGCACGCAGCAATGGCTTGAACAACCCAAGGACAATCAAGCCACCCACAACAGCGGCAGCTGACATGTAAAGGGCGGGCACCAGCCCATGCCAGATTTTCAGATGGGCATCGGGCAAGGCGGCGGTCTTTCCAAGAACGGCATAGGTGACCACTTTCACAAACGGCTCTGCCAGGAATGGCGCACAGCCAATGACAACAACAAGAACCACCAACAACGCAGGCGGGCCCCACATGCCAAAGCCCGGGTCATGCGGCTTGGCCGGGTAATCATCGCGAACGGGGCCAAGAAACACATGGGAAATCAGGCGGAAACAATAGGCAGCGGAAAACAACGCGCCCAGTGTGGCCAGGGCGGGAACCAACCAATGCGAGCCGAACAGAACGGTGTGATAGGCCTCTTCCAGCATCATTTCCTTGGACAGGAACCCGTTCAGAAACGGGATGCCCGCCATGGAAAGGGATGCAAGCGTGGCAATCACAAAGGTCACTGGCATCAGCTTGCGTAACCCGCCAAGACGGCGGATATCGCGGGTATGGGCCTCATGATCAATGATGCCCGCCGACATGAACAAGGCGGCCTTGAACGTCGCATGGTTCAGGATGTGAAACACCGCAGCCATGGCACCAAAGGCGGTGCTTGTTCCCAGCAACATGGTGATCAGACCCAGATGGCTGACCGTGGAAAAGGCCAGCAGGGCCTTCAGATCATGCTTGAACAACCCGATCACGGCCCCCAGCACCATGGTGATCAGACCGGCACCTGTCACGATCACGAACCACTCGGTTGAACCGGACAGGACAGGCCACATGCGGGCCATCAGGAAAATCCCAGCCTTCACCATCGTGGCCGAATGCAGGTAGGCAGAAACAGGGGTGGGTGCTGCCATCGCGTGGGGCAACCAGAAATGGAACGGAAACTGGGCGGATTTCGTGAAACAACCCAGCAGGATCAGGATCAGGGCAGGCAGGTAAAGCGGGCTGTCCTGAATCATCTCGCGGTTTTGCAGAATGACACTCAGATCATAGCTGCCGACAATCTGGCCAAGGATCAGCATGCCACCAATCATCGCCAGACCGCCCATGCCGGTGACAGCCAGCGCCATCCTTGCGCCCTGACGACCTTCGGGCAGATGTTTCCAATAGCCAATCAACAGGAACGACGACAGTGACGTCAACTCCCAGAAAACAAGCAAAAGCAGGATGTTATCTGATAGGACAATACCCACCATGGCGCCCTGAAACAGCAGCAGATATGTGAAAAACTCGCCCATATTATCGTCGCGCGACAGGTAATAGCGGGCATAGGTGATGATCAGCAGGCCAATGCCAAGGATCAGCAAGGCAAAGAAAAATCCAAGCCCGTCCAGCATCAGGTTAAAGTTCAGGCCAAGCAGGGGCAACCAGTCCACCCCGGTCTGCACGACGTCACCGGCGAAAACGGCCGGGACGTGGCTCAGCAAGCCGATGAATGCAGCAAGACTAAAGGTAAACGTGACCCCGGCACAGGCGGTTCGACCGGCGGAACTCATCAGCCCGGGTAGCAACGCACCCAAAAAGGGCAAGGCAACGATAAGGAAGAGGGACACGCGAACTCCTGATCTACAGCGTTTGCCGAAATACCTGAAACATCATGTATCGCGCAACGCTTTAAGGGCCTGACAGTTTTATACTTTCTGGGTCAAAATGCGACCAGCCTCAAGCAAAACCGGTCACTTCACGACAAATTAGGCCGCGATTGAACATCTGCCAGCCCCTCATGTCCTGGTTCGGCCGGGTCGGGTGATCCACATGCCAGCAAGGATCAGGGCAACGCCAATACTACGGGCAAGCGGGTTGCCCGGCGCGCCCAAAACGATGTCCAGCACAACGCCCGAAATCATCTGGCCGGCGATGATCAGCATCGCCGTTTGCGCCGCACCGATCCGGGCGATCAGCCAACTGCCCGCCGCGATAAAGATCACACCAACGGGCCCACCAAGAAAGGCCCACCATGGCGACGCGGCCGGTTCGCCAGCGAACAAACCACCAACGGCCAGCGCCGCGAGCGTGATGAAAACCAACCCGACCAGATGATTCCAGAACGAGGATTCCATCGCCGATGTCGAAAGCGCCAGACGACCATTGATCTGGCGGGACACAACCACCAGCACGCCGGCAAGCACGGCCAGGGCGGCAAACCCGATCATGATGCGCCACCGAAAAAGATGATAACCAGACTGCCCGCGACAATCAGGGAGAGTGACAGATAATCCCTGGCACCGGGCATCTTGCGGGGCATACCAAACAGCCCGCGGATATCTGCATACAGGCTGAACACCACCTGTCCCGCCAGCCCGAGCGCAATGGTTCCCGACAATGCCAACGCACTGTTTAACGTGGCCGATGTCAGCATAACTGTCAGCCCGCCAGAGATACCGCCCAAATAGGCCCATAGTGGCGGGCGCGTTGCCGTTGCGCGCTTCGGGCGCAGGAAAGCAAGCAAAATCAAGGCGGTAACACTGCCCGTCAGATGCGGCACCCAGGACGAAAAGAACAGTGATCCGTAGGTTGCCAGCGTGCCATTGAACAAAACCATCAGGCTCAACAACCCGCCCGCCCCAAATGCGGCGGCAAAATGATAAACACGCGGTGGATGGCTCATGTCTGACATAAGCGCGGCTTTACAGCGGTCGGACCGGGAAAGTCCACACCGGCAGCGGCGCGGGTCACGAGAATGGCCGCCCTCAGATTTTCGTGGCTGACCGCAACTGTTGCTGGCGGCGAATTGCCCCGAAATGAACCGGTTTGTGCTCTGGCCGCGAGGTTTTGATGAACTGCAACTGTTGGATGACCGTCTTTTCGGGGCCGCGCAGCCGTTGCAGCGCAATTTTGATCACCCAGGGGCGGCACTGCTCAACCGCAAAAGCATGCAATGCCACACGTTGTTCTGACGGGCTCAGGGTGTCGTAGGCAACCGTGCAATGGCGCTTGCGCATCAGATCAATGGCAAGCGGAATAAGGCGCGGCGCACCGGTTGTGTCGGTTGGGACAGCAAGTGCTGAATGATATGCAGCTGGTAACAAGGTGTGCAGGCCGCGCAGCTTGCGCCACACAACCAGGTGAATGAACAACCATACTGCTGCCACACTTATTAATGAAATACCAACGAACAAAGCTTTATCGATCCATCTTGCTGCCCCGTGGCCTTATTAGCGGGGTGCTATGGTTACAATTTGACGCAATCGGCACCTTATTTCGTCAACTTCATGTGCGGCTCGTCATCTTCGTTGACATGGGCCGAATCCTGTCTATAAGCCGCGCATTCATTGGTGTTGGTGGACCCCGCAAGGGGAACCCTGTCGTCGTGGCAAAATCCACGAAAAAGGACAACGCCCTTCGTGACAAACAGAAGGAGATCAGCGTATGACTAAACGTACCGCTGCCAAGTACAAAATTGACCGCCGGATGGGCGAAAACATCTGGGGTCGCCCAAAATCACCCGTCAACCGTCGTGAATATGGCCCCGGCCAGCACGGTCAACGCCGCAAGGGCAAACTCAGCGATTTCGGCATCCAGCTGCGCGCCAAGCAAAAGCTGAAGGGTTACTATGGCGACCTGACGGAAAAGCAGTTCCGCCGCATCTATGCAGAGGCCGAGCGGGTCAAGGGCGACACCGGTGAAAACCTCATCGGTCTGCTGGAGCGTCGCCTTGATGCGGTCGTATACCGCGCGAAATTCGTCCCAACCGTTTTTGCCGCACGCCAGTTCGTAAACCACGGCCACGTGACAGTGAACGGCAAGAAGGTGAACATCCCTTCTTACCGCGTGAAAGAAGGCGACGTGATCGAAGTGCGCCAGAAGTCCAAGCAGTTGGAAATGGTGCTGGTCGCCGCACAACTGCCAGAGCGTGACGTGCCCGACTACATGGAAGTCGATCACTCCAAGATGAGCGCCACGTTCGTGCGCACACCCGGCCTCGGCGATGTGCCATATCCGGTTGCGATGGAACCTAACCTGGTCGTCGAATTCTACGCCAAGAACTGATCCGCCTTTCGGGTGTTCTTGGTTCACTTATCAAAGCCGCGCGACAGCGCGGCTTTTTTTTTTGACTGGTCCGGCTCTCATCTCCGCACCGGGCTTTCATGTTAGAAAGGACTGATCGCGGTTGAACGCGGTCGGCCTGAGCCACGCCGGCACGGCGGGAATGGATGATGCGCTGCCAACCGAGAATGCGCCAGGAACCGCCCCGCTGAGCCCGGGCTGCGGCACGCTTGTTACAAAATCGTTTCGAAAAACAAACAAAACTGACTCCAAAGCGTCACCTGTTTGTTGCTCAAGGCTTTCAATATCGCACGCAAATAGGGGGCGATATGCTTGAGATCAAAGCACTGACAAAGCGGTTCGGGGACAAGACGGCGGTTGATGCAGCCAACATTCATGTCCCGAAGCCAACGATGATCGGGATCATTGGACGGTCGGGGGCCGGGAAATCAACCCTGCTCCGCATGCTCAACCGGCTCAGTTCCGTGTCAGAGGGTTCCATTACCTTTGAGGGTGAGGACATCACCGGACTAAGCGGCGCAGGCAAACGCAATTGGCAATCGCGCTGTGCGATGATCTTTCAGCAGTTCAATCTTGTGCCACGTATGGACGTGGTATCGAACGTGTTGCATGGCACGCTGAACAAGCGATCGACATTTGCGACCCTGTTCAACCTTTATCCGCAATCTGACATCCACAAAGCGATCGAAATTCTCGACCGTCTGGGCATTGCCGAACAGGCCCCCAAGCGTGCTGAAGCGCTCTCAGGTGGCCAACAACAGCGGGTCGCGATTGCGCGTGCTTTGATGCAGGATCCGAAGATCATCCTCGCGGATGAACCGATTGCCTCGCTTGATCCGATGAACGCGCAGGTCGTGATGCAATCGTTGCGCCGGATTCACGAGGAAGACGGGCGCATGGTCATTGCGAACCTTCATACGCTCGACACCGCACGGCGCTATTGTGACCGGGTGATTGGTATGCGGGACGGCCGGATCGTTTTTGACGGAACGCCAGCGCAACTGACCACCGGGGTTGCGCGCGACATTTACGGCGCCGGGGCCGATTTTTCCGAAGCCGCAACATCAACCGAGATCGAAACACTGGACAGGTCGGCTGCGGAGAAAGTCTACGCCTGAACCAGTTATCCCCCGCGCCAGACGCGGGCGACCTTCATCATGACTGAACGGAGACAAAGATGAAAAAGACCCTCGCACTGGCGCTTGCCGCCACAACAATTCTCAGCACGGGCGCGATCGCCCAGGACATCACTGAATTCCGCATCGGCATTCTTGGCGGGGAGAATGCGCAAGATCGCATGAACTCCTATCAGTGCCTCGCCGACTACACGACAGAGGCACTTGGCGTTGAAACAAAACTCTTTGCACCTGCAGACTATAACGGTGTGATCCAAGGCCTGCTGGGCGGCACCATCGACATGGCTTGGCTGGGTGCATCTGCATATGCAGCCACCTACCTGCAAGATCCCGAAGCGGTCGAGCCTGTGCTGATCAAAGTGAACGTCGATGGGTCCATCGGCTACCATTCCATTGGTTTCGCCCGGGTGGACAGTGGCATCACCTCGCTGGACGATATGGAAGGCAAAGTTTTCGGCTTTGGTGATCCGAACTCTACCTCTGGCTATCTGATCCCATCCATAGAGATCCCGCAGTACAAAGACGGCATCACAATGGATTCCGGTGAATATTTTGCTGAGGTGACCTTTACCGGCGGTCACGAGCAGACCATCGTTGCAGTGTCGAACGGCGATATCGACGGCGGTGTTACCTGGGCTGACGGACAGGGCAACTGGGAGGACGGCTACAATTCCGGTGCGCTTCGCAAGGCCGTAGATGCGGGACTCGTTGACATGAACGATATGGTCCAGATTTGGCAATCTGCTGTGATCCCGGAAGGCCCGATTGTCTTGCGCCGGGCGTTGCCAGCAGATGTGAAGGAGACAATGACCGCGCTCGTGGACGGTCTGTTTGAAGCTGATCCTGACTGCGCCTATGGCGTTGCCGCAGGTGACACGCTTGGCTTCCAGCCTGTGACCCATGAAACCTACATTTCCATCGTCGAAGCCCGTAAATCGAAGATCGGCGGCTAAATCATTTTCATGAAGTGTCCGGTAGCCCGACGGGCTGCCGGTATTCTTTTGTCGCGGGGCGATATGACGGTTATCTCACTCAACAGCACGAGAACAAGCGTGGACGGCATTCAGTCTAGTTACATGGCACAAGTCCAGCGTCGCAGGCTGTATGGCGGGCTGACACTACTGATCTTTGTCGTACTGATGGTCTCTGGCTTCAACATCGCCGACGACCGGAACGCGGGCGGCTTTTGGGAAGGTCTCCATCAGATCGGTGATTACCCCGCAGATGTTCTGACAGAAGCTTGGGAGAAACGCGCCGATCTCCCCGGGCTTATTGTTAAATACTTCCCGGCTCTCATTGAAACGATCAACATCGCAGCGGTATCGACACTGATTGGTGCTGTCGGGGGGCTGTTCCTGTCGCTTCTCGGCACACGCGGGCTTGCAAAATGGCCTCGTCTGATCCCGGTCTTCCGCCGCCTTTGCGATATCATGCGGGCGGTCCCCGAAATCGTCATTGCACTGGTGCTGATCTTTGTGTTGGGCGGTGGCCCAGTGCCCGCGATGATCGCCATCGCCATCCACACAGCCGGTGCGCTTGGCAAGATGTTTTCGGAAGTGACCGAAAACGCGGACCTGAAACCCGTCGAAGGTCTCGCCTCCACCGGCGCCCGGTGGTCGCAACGCATGCTGATCGGTGTCCTGCCGCAGGTGGCCCCGAACTACATCAGCTACACATTGCTGCGGTTTGAGATCAACATCCGCGCCTCGGCTATCCTGGGTTTCGTTGGCGCAGGCGGCCTCGGTTATGAGCTCCGCAACGCCATGGCCTGGGGACCCGGCCGGTTTGACGAAGCGGCTGCAATTTTCGCCCTGCTGTTCGGCACGATTGTCTTATTCGATCAGGTTTCAAGCCGCTACCGCAACCGACTGACCGAGGGTAAAGGCCAATGACCGCCGTTGATATCAATGCTGTAAAGACCGAGGCAGACCAGCTATTCCTGCGTAAAAAGCTGATTGGCTTTGCTTTGCCGACGGTCGTCTTTGCATACCTCGTTTACATCTTCTTTGCCTTCGATATTTCAGGCATTGCAGGTCGCGCGAACTGGGACAATGCGGTCACGCTCGCATCTGACAGCTGGTCCCACAAGGTGCATGTGACACGCGACAACCGATCCGGAGAAATTACCTACGCTGTAGAGGGTGAACGCAAAGGGACCTATCCCGAAGGCCAGCGCCCGGATTGGGTGAGCGGCGATGAGGTGATCACCATCGACCTCGGCGGCGATCACGTCGTGCGCTACCTGCCCGGAAACCGGACAGAAATAGAACTGCCGGGTTTTCAATTGATCGAAGTCCGGGCCGAGGGTCGGCAATTGACCAGCAATCTGCCAGCAGAACTGCCTGACTGGATCTCAGCCTCCAACCGTCGTATTGGCATCACAACCCCCGAAGGTCGCATCACCTTGACCGGAGCCCGGACCGAGGTCTTCAACTATTTCTCGGGATGGGAGTTGTTCTGGTTCACCCTCGACAGCCCATACCATGGGCAGGGCTTCGTAAACATTCTGCTTGGCGACCGGATCGATCCGGAGCGCGCGAACATCAAAGGCGCTGTGTCTGACTGGTGGAACAACGCAATGTGGCGGCATAAGGATGTGGCCTGGGCCATTGGGGAGACGATCCTGATGGCTTTCCTTGGTACCATGGGGGCGGCGATTGCAGCACTTCCGCTCGCCTTCCTCGCGGCAAGGCGGTTCTCCCCCATCATGATCATCCGCGCCGCGACCCGTCGCATCTTTGATTTTGTGCGCGGGGTGGACGCGCTGATCTGGACCGTCGTTCTGGCCCGCGCCTTTGGTCCCGGCCCGCTGACGGGGGCACTGGCCATTCTGATTACGGACACCGGCACCTTCGGCAAAACCTTCTCCGAGGCGCTTGAAAATGTAGACCAGAAACAGATCGAAGGCGTTTCCTCAACCGGGGCAAAGCCGCTGCAGCGCTACCGCTTTGGGGTGATCCCACAGGTAGTTCCGGTCCTGTTGGCGCAAATTCTCTACTTCCTCGAGTCCAACACCCGGTCTGCGACGATCATTGGGGCAATCACCGGCGGTGGTATCGGCCTGATGCTGACCCAAGCCATCCAGACTCAAAAAGACTGGGAAGAAGTCGCTTATTATATCGTGCTGATCATCGTAATGGTCATGTTCATGGATTGGTTCTCTGGCTGGCTTCGTGGGAAGCTAATTGGACGCAAGGGCTAGTGGCCCGGATTCTCATAACAGGCAGCAACGGGGGGATCGCCTATCGGGTCTCGAAGGCTGCGGTTAACAAGGCCATGCAGGGGCGTGCGACAGCGCTTGCGCCAGAGGGCATCCCGGCCGTCCTGATCGATCCCGACTGGCTGCGGGCAGATAACAGCAGGGCGGGCGCGAACGAAGACCCCGCTGGTGTTCTGTGCATCGCCAAATCGTTGACCCCGAAAGACACTGGTAAGTTTTTTAGGTTCACCGGCGAAGAAAGAGAGTTTTGAGCATGGCGCGGCTGACAGCGGAAAACCCATTCTTCCATCCTGAATGCGAGATCAGCGACAGCACTTTCGGGGCTTTTGCCGAGATTGGAAAAGGCAGCCGCATCGCGCATTCTCATTTCGGCGACTACAGCTATTGCGACCGATATGCGGATATTGCCAATGCGCAGATCGGAAAGTTCGCCAATATTGCGGCATTCAGCCGGATCGGCGCGACGGACCATCCGCTCCACACGGCGTCGCTGCATCACTTTCTTTATCGGTCTGACAGTTATTGGGATGACGTCGACCCCGATACGGACTTTTTTGCTCACCGCAAATCCCGCATCGCGACGATTGGCCATGACACTTGGATCGGGGCAGGGGCGATGGTGAAACCAGATGTGACGATCGGCCACGGCGCGGTTGTCGCGGCAGGGGCCGTTGTGACCAAAGACGTTGATCCATACACCATTGTCGCAGGGACACCTGCCAAAACGTTGCGTCTGCGTCAGCCCCGCGAAATTGCCGACAGGTTGATCGCCTTGGCATGGTGGGATTGGTCGCATGACCGTTTGCGCGCCGCTTTGGAGGACTTTCGGACCCTCAAGGCAGAAGCCTTCCTGGGGAAATACGACGACCAGGCCGCGCCGTAACAAAACCTGCGTGCCGCTGTCATGGAGCGATCATTTGCACCTCTCATGGCCCGGTCACGCTCAAGAGCAACAGGGAACATCATCAATCGCTCCCAGGGGGCGCTTCATTTTCGAGTGTCAGCGTCACCCGGTCCCCGGCAAACCAAGTGCGCCCGTATTCGACCGGCTGCCCGTTGAGATCTACATTCACGCCAGATGACCGCAATAGCGGATCACCCTCGGACAGCTGCAAATGCAAAGCCTGCGTGGCAGAAGCCCGTACCGCCGTGAGGCGGGTCGAAGCCCGCGTGTAATCTGCAATACCAACAGCGTTCAGGGCTTCCGTCACGCGCGATGTTTCTTGCAAGGCCACTCCGATGCCGGCAAGGCGTTCCAGCGGGAAGAGGCTTTCAAAGACGGCGATTGGCTGACCGTCGGCGAGCGACAAGCCAAAATAGGCGCAAACCCGGTCACCGGCTGCAATCTGCAACGCTTGGGCTTCGCCGGCTGATGCAGCACGATCGTCCAGGTGCAAAACGCGTTTCTCGGGCCTGCGACCTGCCGCGATGAGATTTGCGTGAAAGCGGACGCGGCGCCCGATCGGATAGTCAGTTGGCGTTGCTGCCACAAAAGCACCTGCGCCGCGTCGGGTCCGGATCAACCCTTCGTCGACAAGTGCGGCGATCCCGTGCCGTACCGTGTGGCGATTCACACCGAACCGTTCGGCAAGGGCAGCTTCGGTCGGCAGCTTGTCGCCCGGGGCGTATCGCCCTTCCGCGAGGTCGGTTCTCAGGGCGCCGGCGATGGCTTGCCAGACCGGTGTTCGTTGAGGTTTGTCACGCAAATTTCACAAAACTTTTCTGTCAAAGACGGTCAGCTATGGTAGGATATGTATAGTTGTATAGGAAATGG
Organism: uncultured Paracoccaceae bacterium; assembly: GCA_947500055.1. Taxonomy (GTDB): domain Bacteria; phylum Pseudomonadota; class Alphaproteobacteria; order Rhodobacterales; family Rhodobacteraceae; genus Yoonia. The sequence goes on along the minus strand of CANMQO010000006.1, from coordinate 227,406 downwards.
AAAAGTTGTCGAGATGAAAGACACCTTTGATGAAAGAAATCCCCGCAAAGCGTGGATGAGCCTTCTTGCGAAGGCACCCGAGGGAAGGGTGGCTGCTCTCCTGGATGGGCATACGCCCCGCCCCGACTTCACATGGCTGCGTGCGCCGGAGATCGGCAGCACGATGGTGCAGGCCCGCACAGGCGGAACCGGCGCTCCATTCAACATGGGCGAGATGACGGTGACGCGCTGTGCACTCACGCTGCGCTGTGGAATGGTTGGGCATGCCTATATTCAGGGACGTCGTAAACCGGATGCCGAGGCTGCCGCTCTTGTCGACGCTCTGATGCAGACCGAGGCTGCCCCCGAAATTGAGAGCGCGGTACTCGCGCCGCTCGCCGCAGAGGCGTTCGCACGCAAGAGCACACGTGCCAAGAAGGCAGCGGCCACCAAGGTCGACTTTTTCACCATGGCCCGGGGGGACGACTGATGGATGCGCAAACGCTTGGCGGCGGTTTCACGGATCCTGCCATTCAATCCGCTCGTGCCTTTCGCAGTGTGATGGAAGCGATGGCCCGGCCCGGCACCATCTGCAACATCGCTGGCGCGGAGCCGCCCGCGCCATTGTCACGCGCCGCCGGGTCTGTTCTGCTGACGCTCTGCGATGCCGACACCCCTGTTTATCTGGCATCGGATACGGATACGGCGGACGTCCGTGCGTGGTTGGCTTTTCATACGGGCGCCCCCGTCACGGGGCCATCACATGCGATGTTCGCCGTTGGAACATGGCAGGCGCTGCTGCCGCTTTCGGCCTATCAGATCGGAACGTCGGAATATCCCGACCGGTCAGCCACTTTGATCGTCGAAAGCGATAAACTGGCTGGCGGTGCAACTCTTTCGGGCCCGGGAATCAAGGACACCAGCGGCCTGAACCTGCCCGATCTGGTTGCTTTTCAAACGAACCGCAGAATGTTTCCGCTGGGTCTCGACTTTATTTTCACCAGCGGTGAACGGCTTGCTGCGCTGCCCCGCTCAACCGAGGTGTGCTGATGTATGTGGCGGTGAAAGGTGGCGAACGCGCAATTGAAAACGCGCATGCATGGCTTGCGGAAGAACGGCGCGGGGATGCCACCGTTACAGAGCTGAGCGTTGTGCAAATCCGCGAGCAACTGTCGCTTGCTGTGAACCGGGTCATGGCTGAAGGCTCGCTATACGATCCAGACCTGGCGGCATTGGCGATCAAACAGGCCCGTGGCGACCTGATCGAGGCGATCTTCCTGATCCGGGCCTACCGCACGACGCTGCCCCGGTTTGGGTCATCGGAACCTGTTGATACGGGGTCGATGGAATGTGATCGTCGGATCTCCGCAACGTTCAAGGACCTCCCGGGTGGCCAGATCCTTGGGCCGACATTCGACTACACCCATCGTTTGCTGGACTTTAAACTGGCTGCGGATGGCGAGGTAACCGAAGCGCCAACACGCGCGACCAGCGCAACCCCGGTGCCACATGTGACCGATTTCCTGAACCGCGAGGGGCTCATTGAAGAGGCCCCGCATGACGACACAGAGCCACCAGACCTGACGCGCGAGCCGTTGGAGATGCCGGCAAATCGTGCGCTGCGGTTGCAGGCACTAACCCGGTCGGATGAAGGGTTCACGCTGGGTCTCGCCTATTCCACGCAACGTGGCTACGCCCGCAACCACGCCTTTGTCGGCGAGTTGCGAATTGGGGCGGTCGCCGTGGAAATGGATATCCCCGAACTGGGCTTCTCTATCGACATTGGTGAGGTCACCCTGACCGAATGCGAAACGGTGAATCAGTTCAAGGGGTCAAAAACCGAGCCGCCACAGTTCACCCGCGGCTATGGCTTGGTGTTTGGCCAATCAGAGCGCAAGGCGATTTCGATGGCCCTCGTGGATCGGGCGTTGCGTTGGGAAGAACTGGGCGAGGATAACGTCGGTGCCCCCGCGCAGGATACGGAATTTGTCCTCTATCACGCTGACAACATCCAGGCGACCGGGTTCCTCGAACATATCAAACTGCCGCACTACGTCGATTTTCAGTCGGAGCTGGAGCTGGTGCGCAAACTGCGCCGTGAGGCTGGCGCAGATCAGGTCAGGGAGGCCGCCGAATGACCGATTACAACTTTGCTTACCTTGACGAACAGACGAAGCGCATGATCCGCCGCGCGATTCTGAAAGGGCTCGCTATCCCCGGCTACCAAGTACCGTTTGCGAGCCGCGAGATGCCGATGCCCTACGGTTGGGGGACAGGGGGTGTGCAGGTGTCAGCTGCCGTGCTCACGCCCGAAGACACATTCAAGGTCATCGACCAAGGCGCGGACGACACGACAAATGCGGTCTCGATCCGCAGCTTCTTTGAGCGCACTGCCGGGGTCGAGACGACGACGGACACCAGCGCGGCAAGCGTGATCCAAACGCGCCATCGCATCCCCGAAGAGCCGCTGAAAGAGGATCAGATCCTCGTCTATCAGGTGCCGATCCCGGAACCACTGCGCTTTCTCGAACCGCGCGAAAGCGAGACACGCAAAATGCATAGTCTTGAAGAGTATGGGTTGATGCATGTGAAGCTCTATGAAGACATCAGCCGCCACGGCCATATCGCCACCTCCTATGCCTATCCGGTGAAGGTGGAAGGGCGCTATGTGATGGATCCGTCTCCGATCCCCAAATTCGATAACCCGAAACTCGGGGATATGGCTGCCATTCAACTGTTCGGGGCAGGTCGGGAACAGCGGATCTATGCCCTGCCGCCTTATACACAGGTGGTCAGCCTCGATTTTGAGGACCACCCGTTCGAAGCCTCCAAAGCCGATCAGGTTTGCGGCCTCTGCGGGGCGGAAGACAGCTATCTGGACGAGGTGATCATCGATGACGCGGGCGGGCGGCTCTTTTGTTGTTCGGACACAGATTATTGCCTCGGCCGCCGCAATGCAGGCCATCAGGGCTCGTCCCTTCCTGGAAATGAGGTCGCAGCATGACACCCCTTCTGTCCGTCCACGGGATCACAAAGCACTACGGTACCCATATCGGCTGCGCAGATGTGTCGTTCGATCTTTATCCCGGCGAGGTAATGGGCATTGTCGGCGAAAGCGGCTCCGGCAAATCCACGCTTTTGAACTGTATGGCAGGGCACCTTGCCCCGGATGCCGGCGCGGTGGTCTTTGATACCCGCACCGATGGCCCGAAAGACACCGTGACCATGTCTGAACCCGAACGCCGCATGCTGGGTCGCACCGATTGGGCCTTCGTCCATCAACACGCCCGCGATGGCCTGCGCATGGGTGTCTCTGCCGGAGGCAATGTCGGTGAGCGGCTGATGGCCGTCGGTGAACGGCATTACGGCGATATACGGAATCGGGCCACCGACTGGCTTGATCGGGTTGAGATTGACGCGGGCCGCGTCGATGACCGACCGACGACGTTCTCTGGCGGGATGCAGCAGCGCTTGCAGATCGCACGCAATCTTGTGACTGGTCCGCGCCTGGTCTTCATGGATGAGCCAACAGGCGGCCTCGATGTGTCAGTGCAAGCGCGTCTTCTTGACCTGTTGCGCGGGCTGGTGCGCGATATGGGCCTGTCTGCGATCATCGTGACACACGACCTCGCGGTCGTGCGCTTGCTGGCAGATCGGCTGATGGTCATGAAATCGGGCCGGGTGGTTGAGGCGGGTTTGACCGATCAGGTCCTCGATGATCCGCAACACGCCTATTCCCAGCTTCTTGTCTCCTCCGTCTTGCAGGTCTGAGCCGATGATTGAACTCAAAAATGTCTCCAAAACCTTCACGCTGCACAACCAAGGCAGCGCGATCATTGAAGTCACCAATGACGTGTCGCTGAAAGTATCCGCAGGCGAATGCGTCGCCCTCACCGGGGCCTCTGGCGCCGGAAAATCAACGCTGATGCGGATGATCTACGGCAACTACCTGTCCCAAGCCGGTGAAATCCGGATTGGGGATGTTGATCTGGTCCGGGCAGAACCGCGCGAAGTGATTGCCTTACGCAGGGAGATTTTGGGATATGTCAGTCAGTTCCTGAGGGTTGTGCCACGGGTGCCGACGCTCGAAGTGGTCGCCGAACCGCTGCGTGCCATTGGGATCGGCGCTGAAGAGGCCGAGGAAAGGGCGCAATCCCTTCTCGCGCAACTAAACATCCCGCAGCGTCTTTGGTCGCTGTCGCCCACGACGTTTTCAGGTGGTGAACAACAACGCGTAAATATCGCGCGCGGCTTTGCCCACAGCTATCCTGCGATGTTGCTGGACGAACCGACCGCCAGTCTGGATGCAACCAATCGCGAGGTAGTGTTGTCGCTGATTGAGGCCGCGAAGGCGCGAGGTGCGGCCATCATTGGAATTTTCCATGATGAAGCCGCCCGCGCCCGTGTCTGTGACCGAGAAATCGACGTCAGCCGTTTCACGCCAAAGGCCGCCGCATGAAACCCGGGCGCCTCATCGCCGTCGTTGGCCCGTCAGGTGTCGGCAAAGATAGCGTGATGCGTGGGATCAATGATGTATTGCCGCAGACCCACCTTGTCCGGCGCGTGATCACCCGCGCGCCCGGGCTGGGTGGTGAAGTCTATGATCCAGTCACCGCCCCGCAGTTTCATGCAATGGCGGAAAATGGAGCGTTTGTGGTCCATTGGGGCGCACATGGTCTGTATTACGGCATCCCGGTATCTGTGCGGTATCAGCTGAACAGGGGCATAGATTGCCTCGCGAACTTTTCGCGCAAGGCATTGACAGCAGGCGCTGACGCATTCGCAGATTTTCTGGTGCTCAACATCACGGCCAAACCAGAAACGCTTGCATCTCGACTGGCCGCGCGCGATCGCGAAACACCCGAGGAGATTGAAAGACGGCTCGCTCAGGCTGCAACGCCACTGCCAAAAGGCCTGAAGTTCATCACCCTATCGAATGATGGGGATCTGTCTCAAACGGTCGCGCGGGCGGTGTCGGTGCTTCAACCGGCAAGTGTGTAGCGATGAATCAGTTCAAAGCGCCCGTCGGGCCTCTCTCCGCACAGCGCAATCTGGTCCACTACAAACGGTTGGGGCAACTCGGGCATAAGGCGATTAACAACTTCGGTCCAATGTGCACTGGCACCCGCCGGCAGTTTCCCGGTCAAAGTCAGGTGAAATCTGAACTCTTCCATCACATAAGGATAGCCCCATTGCGTCAGCAAGGCGTCCTGCCTTTCGGTGAGTCCCGCTGCACGCCGCTTGGTCAGCTCGGCCGCGCTGGCTGGGGCACGAAAGCAATCAAGATCCCGCACACAGGTCTCTGCGACCCGCTGCAGCTGTCCCAACGGACCATAGGGTGCCAGGGCCAGAAATCGGCCCAATGGTGTCAGCCGCAATCCATCGCATGTCGCGGGCGCTACGCGACCGGCCATCGCCGCAACCGCAGCTTCGAGCGCTGCAGCGGTCTGTCCCGGCTTCAAACGGAACGGCGGCTTCAGCGTCCCGTGAAACCCGTATTTCCGGGGTGTCATCGTAACGTCATCCAAACCGGGCATATCGATCCGAGACGCCTCTGCAGCGCGAAGAATATCCCAACCGAGCCAGCTCGCGCCGAATGTCGCAAGCGAGCCTTCGGCCGGAACGTAATAGATCGCAAATCGAGAGTATGACATGAATTCTCCTTTCCCCGCGTCCTCTCTGACGCGCTCGTATGACATTAGCGTGTCAAATCACTTGTGCTTGGCAAATGCCCGTTTGGTTCTGGCTGATCAGGTCCTGCGAGGAGCGCTTACAATTGAAGACGGTGTGATTTCCAACATCACCGAAGGGGATCAGATACCAGGCGGTGCCATCGACTGTATGCAGGATTTTGTGCTGCCGGGTCTGGTGGAGTTACACACCGACAACGTCGAACGCCATATCGAACCCCGGCCAGAGGTAGACTGGCCCTATCTGCCGGCCCTCATGGCCCATGATGCCGAGTTGGCCTCGACCGGGATCACTACCGTGTTCGACGCGATCCGGATCGGTTCCATCCACAGCGGGAAGGGCAGCTATATCAATCATGCCCGGAAACTCGCCGACGAATTGCTTGCAGCGCGTGCCGGGGGCATGTTCAAGATCAGCCACTTTCTTCATTTGCGCGCCGAGATTTGCTCTGAGACACTTCTCGGTGAACTTGGTGCGTTTGGGGCAGACGACAGGGTTGGCATCGTTAGCTTGATGGACCACACGCCCGGACAGCGTCAGTTCCGGGACTTGACTGCATTGAAGACATACGTTGCCAAGAAACGGGGCATGAATGATGCCGAGTTCGCGGAGCACGTACAAAACCTGCTGAATCTACAGCAGCGCTTTGGCACCAAACACGAGGCGGGCGCTGTCGCGGAAGCCAACCGGCTTGGCGCTGTTCTGGCGAGCCATGACGACACCACTGCCGAACATGTTGCGACCTCTGCGAAAAACGGTGTCGGTTTCGCGGAATTTCCAACCACATTTGAGGCGGCGCAGGCGTGCCGGGACCACGGCATCGCTGTAATGATGGGGGCACCAAACCTGATCCGTGGTGGGTCGCATTCCGGGAACGTCGCGGCGCAGGAATTGGCCAAAGCAGATCTTCTGGACATCGTTTCCTCCGACTACGTACCGTCTGCGCTTCTGCTGGCCGCGTTTCGATTGGCGGAAACCTGGAAAGATCTGCCCCGCGCGATTTCGACAGTGACAAGAAAACCGGCCGAGGCCGCAGGCCTGAAAGATCGCGGACGATTGGCTGTCATGCTGAGAGGTGACGTGCTGCGCGTCAGTCTTGCAGATAAAACGCCCATACTGCGCGGAGCGTGGAGTCAAGGCGCACGTGTGAGCTAGCCACGTCTGGACGCAATCTGTTGGATTGGTTCAATCGACAGACGCGGGGTCGACAATCATATTTGATCTCGACAGCGTTGTGACGAAATGCCTGAAACGTCACCGAACACATAACGCTCGAATGCTCGGCTAACTTGGCTCCGTTTGAGATGAATCGGTCGTGACCCTGGACGAAGCGCTGGCACAATCGCGGCGATCCGCATCCCGCAAGTCCGCTTTGAGTCCGGAAACGCCAGTCAAGCCGTTTTGTAGAACCGCTCAGGGTCGCCTTCGTCAAGGCCGCGCAATTCGCCACAGTATCGCCAACCCGCCTTATCGAGCAACTTACGCATTGCTGCGTTTGATCGGTTGGTCGAGGTCCAGACCTCGGTGGAAGCGCTTGAGACATGCGAGAGTAAGCCCGCCCCTAAGCCACGTCTTCTGGCATCGACAGAAACGATGAGCAGGGAAATGAACGGTTTTTCAAAAAAGTAGCCGTTATCAAGACAGCAGAAGGCCAGGACCTCATCACGCAACACGGCCACACGCAAGCCTCCGTTTTCAGCCCTTGCTTTGATGTAGTCGGCTCTTTTATTCGAACCAAGGTGAGCTTCATCCATTGCGACGGCACGAGCGATTTCATCTGACGTTGTCGCTTTCCTGATTTCCAAGGCAGCCTCCGCAAAACCGACAATGAAGCGAAGATAACGTGCATATTTCTTGATGTCAGCAAATGCCCGCAAAGCAGTCACCATCAATTCCGCAAGGCGAAACCTGCACACAACGACACCGGAGGTTCCCGACATGTCCTGATGTGGCAGACAGTCCGCTTCTCTTGTGCTAAACAGATCGAACGCCGCGAAATAAGGCCCGAGGTGACCGATGTATACCAAAGCTCCGCCCTTCACGCTTGGCATTGAAGAAGAATACTTGCTGGTCGATCGCGACACGCTTGATCTCACCGCGGCACCCGAGGCGCTGATGAACGATGCGGCTGATGCGCTGGGCTCAAAGGTCAGTCCGGAATTCCTGCAATGTCAGATCGAGGTGGGAACCGGCGTGTGCAATAATATCGCCGAGGCGCGCGCGGATCTGGGACATCTGCGCAAAACCGTGGCTGAACTCGCCGGGCGCTACGGGCTTGCGCCAATCGCCGCCTCGACCCACCCCTTTGCGAAATGGCAGCAACAGGAATTCACCGACAAGGAACGCTACCGGACGCTGGAAAAAGACCTCGCCGGGGTCGCAAGGCGCATGCTGATCTGTGGGATGCATGTGCATGTGGGGATCGATGATGATGACCTGCGCGTCGATCTGATGCGTCAATTTACCTATTTCCTGCCGCATCTGCTCGCGCTGTCAACGTCCTCCCCTTTTTGGGAGGGCGAGGAAACAGGCCTGCGATCCTATCGGCTGACTGTGTTCGACAATCTGCCGCGCACCGGGTTGCCACCGACCTTCAACAGTTATGTTGAATATGAGCGCACCGTTCAGACCCTGATCCAGACCGGGGTGATCGAAGACAGCACAAAAATCTGGTGGGATATGCGGCCATCCGGGCGGTTCCCGACCGTGGAATCGCGGATTTGCGACGTGTCGCCCTTGCTGGACGATACCATCGCCATAGCGGCCCTGATCCAAAGCATTTTTCGGATGCTGTTTGATCTTGGCATGAACAACCAGCGCTGGCGGATCTATGACCGGTTCCTGATTGCCGAGAACCGCTGGCGGGCGCAGCGCTATGGCGCGTCGAAGGGGCTGATCGATTTCGGCGCCGGCCAGATCAAATCATGCGAAGTGCTGATTGATGAACTGCTCGACACTGTCGGCCCACATGCAGAGGTTTTGGGCTGTCTTGACGAGGTGATGCACATCAGGACCATCGTGAACAATGGCACCAGCGCTGAACGTCAGACCAAAGCCTATCATGACGCCATCGCAGGCGGGGCCAGTGCTGATGATGCGTTGCGGGATGTTGTGCGCGGGTTGGTGCAGGAATTTTCCGCCGGGCTCTAATCCTTAACAAATGCCTGCGTGCGGGGCGTTAACCCGCCTGTTTGGGACGATGGGGTCCGACGTTTTGCCGACGCATCGCCGACGCTTTGCCGACAGGCGGTTTTGCCCGCAAAACACGCGTTAACACATGATTCGTGTAACGCCGATGCGGCGACCGGCCCCGCGCGCCGTGCGCGGTGGTTACCATTTGCATCCCGCGCCGGATGTCCTAAACCTGTCCAACGTCAGTATTGCATGAAAGGTGTCGCTTATGACCAATCACCCAAATTATGGCCGGATCGACGGGCACATCGTGATGATCGGTTTTGGATCAATAGGGAAAGGAACATTGCCCCTGATCCAGCGTCATTTTGACTATGATCCCGATAAACTCAGCGTGATTGACCCAAATCCGGCCAGTGCAGAATTCCTTGCGGAACAAGGGATTACCCATCATCAAGTGGCGCTGACACCCGATAATTACCGTGATATCCTGGCAGAGCGCTTCCCCGATGGCAAAGGGTTCTGCGTGAACCTCTCGGTCGATACCTCCTCGCTTGATTTGATGAAATTCTGCCGTGAAATCGGGGTGTTATACATCGACACCGTGGTTGAACCCTGGGCCGGTTTCTACTTTGACACCACCGATAATGCAGAACGCACCAATTATGCCCTGCGCCAGACCGTGCGCGACGAAAAGGCCGCCAACCCTGGCGGTACCACGGCGGTCAGTTGCTGCGGCGCAAATCCCGGCATGGTCAGCTGGTTCGTCAAGGAAGGTCTGATGACCCTATCCCGTGATCTGGGACGCGATGATGCGATGCCGACAGATCGGGCGGGGTGGGGAAAACTCATGCAAAATCTGGGGGTTAAGGGTGTCCACATCGCCGAGCGCGACACCCAGGCCCGCGCAAAGCCGCGCCCACGCGACGTGTTCGTGAACACATGGTCAGTCGAAGGTTTCATCGCCGAAGGGTTTCAACCGGCAGAGCTGGGTTGGGGCACGCATGAAAAATGGATGCCGGAAACCGCCCATAAATATGACGTCGGCTGCCAATCCGCGATCTGGTTCGAACGGCCCGGCGCGATCACCCGGGTGCACACCTGGTGCCCCACGCCGGGGCCACAATTCGGGTTCCTCGTGACCCATAATGAATCGGTCTCAATCGCGGATTATTTCACTGTCGGTGATGCGGCGAACCCGACCTTTCGGCCAACCTGCCACTATGCCTATCACCCTTGCGATGATGCCGTTCTCAGCCTGAAGGAGATGTTCGGTTCCGGGCAGCAGCAACAAGTCCATGAAATCCTTGATGTCGATGAAATCATTGAAGGAATCGATGAATTGGGCGTTCTGCTTTATGGCCATGAAAAGAACGCGCTTTGGTTCGGTTCGCGCCTGTCGAACGCCGAAACCAAAACGCTCGCCCCGTATCAAAACGCCACGGGATTGCAGGTCACCTCCGCCGTTCTGGCAGGCATGGTCTGGGCGTTGGAAAACCCTGATGCGGGTATCGTCGAAACAGACGAAATGGATCACGCGCGCTGCCTTGAAGTGCAAAAACCCTATCTTGGCCCGGTAGAGGCGCATTACACAGACTGGACACCACTGGATAACCGGTGGGAGCATTTCCCCGAAGATCTGGATCACAGCGACCCCTGGCAATTCCGCAACGTATTGGCAACATAGGAAAAATTGCTGGTTGGGCGGGCTCGTCGCGACCTTCGCGCTTAAAGCCCTGCCCGAAACGCGGAGGGCGTCTGTCCGGTAAAATCAAGGAACGCGTTGTTGAAGGCACTGGTCGAGCTATAGCCGACATCCATCGCGATTTCAGTCACTTGCCGGTTCGGATCGGCAAGCCCTTCAACGGCCTTGATCATCCGTAACCGCCGCAGGCAATCCCGCCACGGCATGCCAAGTTCCTCCTGAAATCGCCGCGCCAACGTCCTTTCTGTCATCCCGACCTGATCCGCGATTTTCGCCATGCTGAGTGGTTCCGCAATACCAGCCTCCGTCAGGTGAAGCGCCTTGTCCACCGCGTCGGATTGGCCGACGGGCATCCACATATCATTCGGGGCTGCGGCGGCCTTTTTGGCCAGCATGAACAATGTGTCGAACATCAATTTCCCGTCGGTGGAAAGCGACGCGGCGTCGGGTCCGTGGTCACGACAGGCAAGGATCAATTCGCGCGCCAGCGGTGACATGTCCAGCACGCATAACGGGGCGGTTGGCGCGTCGTAGTCAGCAGCTGAGAAGAGGGCCGAACAACAGGTTATCGTGGTGGCGATGGTCAATGTAATCGGGGCATTTGCGGCGATCAGTGCAGCGCGGGCAGGCGGCAAGGTCCAGGACCGACCCGCCGCCTGTAGCCGCATCGTGCCCTTTGCGGCATAAAGCAGATAATGCCGGTCAAACCGTACCGTTTTGTCCGCCTCGGGCGGGAAGTCGCGATAGACGCAGAATGCGGGCAGGTCTGACATTGCTGCAGCTTATCCCAAGGTCCGGGCTTCATAAACCATCGTGCTTGGCGCGCCTGTCATCATCGGCCTGAGCACACTGCCGACAGCGGCGAAAAGCGGGCCGTTACGATAGGCATCAAGGCTGTCCAGATCATTCCATTGATGCAAAAGCGTGACGGCGCCCTGTGCATTTGGATCAACCAGAACCCGACAATTCTGGTTGCCTGACAAGGCGCGCATCTCGGGTGCCTCTCTGGTCAGGCAGGCGATGGCTTCCTCGCAATCCTCCGGCGCGACGGTGAAGGTGACTTCAACCATGATCATGACGGTATTTCCTTATTATGTTCAATCAGATAGGCATGACTTGATCGGCTGGGCGGTCCTGCGGGAAATCCTGCATCCCACAGACAAGTCAGTCCAGCTTTGTTCATGTGGCGCAACATATGTGCGGGCTTGATCATCCGGTGCCGCCAGCGCACCCAGATGATCCAGTTGCACCAATGGGGTTTGCTTACGACCAGTAAAAGACGCCCGTCAGCGGCCAGTTGGGCCTTTAGTAGTCGCAGGGCTTCTAACGGGTCGGAAAAATGTTCGATCACATGGGCGCAGAGGACAATATCATGCGGCGCGGTCCCGGCCTCTTCCAGACCCACAGGCCTCGGCAGCAAGCCTTGGGTGACATGAGTCAGAGAACGGGTCGCAGCCGCAACCATCCGGGGCGACGGATCAAGAAGGGTGACAGATTTCGGGATACCAGCCACCTCGATCAGGGCGCGGGTGAAATCGCCGGTGCCGCATCCGGCGTCCAGCACATTGGCATCCTGCGCCCGCAGGCCCGTCTGATCAATCAGCCAACGATAGGCGGCGGCATAGCCCAACCCTTCAATCTTGCTGCGCCAATGGCTTGCCGCGATATCATATGAATGTGTGAGAGTGCTTTGTGTGGTCATGGCCCATTCATAGCGTTGCTGGCCGTGGCAGGCTTTCGCGGGATTGCCAAAAATCCGCGCGGATCAGACAAATGCGGCGCGACCACCTTGGTACTGGTCACTGCCGGGGCAGGGCGATAGAACGGGCGAAACGACAGGGATCGGACGACATGGGCAAGGCCATTCAACCACAACCAGGCATTCTGGATATCGCGCTTTATCAAGGCGGTGCGTCGCATTTGGACGGGATGAGCAATGTGCTCAAACTATCCTCCAACGAAAACCCGTTGGGGCCAAGCGACGCCGCGAAAGAGGCGATGACCCGTGCCAGCCATGATCTGCACCGGTATCCATCCACCGATCATGCAGCATTGCGTCAGGCGATTGCCGAGGTGTGGGATGTCGATGCAGGCCGGGTATTTTGCGGCGTAGGTTCTGGCGATGTTTTGAAACTGCTGGCAGAGGCTTATGCAGGCCCCGGTGATGAGGTGGTTTTCACCGAACACGGGTTTGCGATGTATCCCATCTACGCACATGCCTGCGGTGCCACTCCTGTTGTGGTCCCCGAAAATGAGCGGGTTGTGGATGTCGATGCCATTCTGCAGGCCTGCGGAGACAAGACACGGCTGGTCTTTATCGCCAATCCGGCCAACCCGACTGGCACGATGATCGGCAGCGCCGAAGTGGCGCGATTGGCCGAAGGGCTGCCACCACAGGCCTTACTGGTGCTGGACGGGGCCTATGCCGAATTTGTCGATGGGTTTGATGCGGGCAAGGCCTTGGTCGAAGCACGCGAAAACGTCTTCATGTCGCGCACATTCTCCAAGGTTTACGGGTTGGGGGGTATGCGCGTTGGCTGGGGCTATGGGCCGCAGGCGATAATCGATGTGCTCAACCGGATCAGGGGACCGTTCAACCTCTCCGCCCCCGCACTGGCTGCGGCAGAAGCGGCTGTGCGCGACACTGATCACACTGAAAAATGCCGGATCGAAAACGCAAAATGGCGCGACTGGCTGGCCAACGCGCTGGCCGAGCTTGGGGTGCCATCCGATACGTCAACCGCGAATTTCATCCTGGCGCGGTTCGCTGATGAGGCAGAGGCCAATGCCTGCGATGCACATCTGCGCAGCGAAGGGATCATCGTGCGCAAGGTGGCCGGTTACGGCTTGCCGCATTGTCTGCGGATCACCGTGGGCGACGAAAGTGCGTGCCGCCGGGTTGCCCATGCGGTTGCGCAGTTCAAAGGGGCGGATTGATGACGCAGATCTACGAACGCGTCGCGTTGATCGGGCTCGGGCTGATTGCGGGGTCAATGGCCCATGCAATGCGTCGCGACGGCCTGGCGGGCGAGATCGTGGGCTATGCGAAATCCGCAGAAACCCGCGCGACCGTGCGCGAGCTTGGTTTTTGTGACCGTGTAACCGAAAGCGCCGCCGCCGCCGTCGAAAACGCTGATCTGGTGGTACTCTGTGTTCCCGTCGGCGCGATGGAGGCCGTTGCAAAAGAGATCGGACCAGCACTAAGACCCGGTGTCACCGTAAGTGATGTCGGATCCGTCAAACGCACGGTCGTTGATGCGGTCGGCCCTTATATTCCTGATGGCGCACACTTTATCCCAGCCCACCCTTTGGCAGGGACAGAACATTCCGGGCCACGGTCAGGATTTGCCGAACTTTTTGAGGACCGTTACACCATCCTTGTACCGGTTCCTGATAGCGACCGGGCTGCAGTTGACAGGCTTGGCGATCTGTGGCGCGCCATGGGTGCGCTGGTCGAGGAAATGGACCCGGATCATCATGACCTTGTGCTGGCCGTCACCAGCCACACGCCGCACCTGATTGCCTACACGATGGTTGGCGTGGCCGACGACCTGCGGCGGGTAACCGACAGCGAAGTGATCAAATATTCGGCTGCCGGTTTTCGGGACTTCACCCGGATCGCGGCCTCTGATCCGGTGATGTGGCGTGACGTTTTCCTCAATAATAAAGAGGCGACACTGGAAATTCTGGGCCGCTTCACCGAAGAGTTGTTCGCCCTGCAAAGGGCGATCCGGCAGGGCGATGGTGATCATCTGCACGGATATTTCACACGGACACGGGCGATCCGTCGCGGCATTATCGAGGCGGGGCAGGATACGGACGCGCCGGACTTTGGCCGCGTGAAAGCGCGTAAAGGGTGATGCGCTGGGCGGGTCTGCTGGCCTGCTTTCTGGCGGGCGCGGTGCAGGCGCAGGATGTGCGTCCAGTGCTTAGGGGCGGGGCGGGACAAGAGATTGCGGAGCCAGCGATCAGACCGATTGCACGCGGCTCGGTCGCTGCGAAATTGGCAGACGACATTATCCGTCCTCAAGCCCGGCCGTATACGCGCCCCGATCTGGCGTTTGGCGCGCAAACCCGCCCTGTTTTTCGGGCGGAACAGGGGCTTTTTGCTTTCAGTCCCAACGCCGTCGCCCAATCACAACGCCCAACCATCCGACCCGCATCAATTGAGGCCGCGGCCGAGGAACGACGCCTCGCCAGGCTGCGTGGGCAGGTCTGCGGCGACCCCGAAATTCAGGGCACCACCCTTGGCCGGGTCAATGGGCGCGGTGCCTGCGGCATCGAAGGGGCCGTCAAAGTGCGCTCCGTTGCCGGTGTGGCGCTGAGCCCGCGTGCGACCATTGATTGTCGTACCGCTTCGGCGCTGAAAACATGGGTGGAGCGGGGGGTTCTGCCTGCGGTGGGCGGCGAGGGCGGCGGTGTGTCTTCCTTGCGTGTGGTGTCACATTACGCCTGCCGAACCCGCAACAATCAGCCCGGCGCGCGGCTCTCGGAACACTCATTTGGCCGGGCGATTGATATCGCGGGGATCAGATTGCGCGATGGATCGGAAATGACGCTGCTGACCGATTGGAACTCCCCGGACGATGGGGCGCAGCTGCGCCAGATGTGGCGTGCTGCCTGTGGCCCGTTTGGTACCGTGCTGGGGCCAGAGTCGAACCGGTTTCACAGGGATCATTTTCACTTTGACACGGCACGTTATCGCAGCGGCACATATTGCCGCTAAAGCGCTTTGCGCGCATTGAGTGCGGCGGTGATCGTGCCGTCATCCAGATAATCCAACTCGCCGCCAACCGGTACACCCTGTGCCAACGATGTTACGGTCACGCCGGGCAACTGGTCGGCGATGTAATGCGCAGTCGTCTGACCATCGATCGTGGCGCCAAGGGCAAGAATAACCTCGGTCACCTGCTCTGTGACAATCCGGTCAAGCAGCTTGGGAATGCGCAGTTCCTCCGGTCCGACGGCATCCAGTGCCGAGAGTGTTCCACCCAGCACATGGTAGCGGCCTTTGAAGACGGCGCTGCGCTCCATTGCCCAAAGGTCCGCCACATCCTCGACCACGCAAATCTGTCCGATGGCGCGTTTTTCGGACTGGCAGATATCGCAGATATCGGTGGTGCAGACATTGCCGCAGTTTAGGCATTCGCGCACGGTCGACCCGACCCGATGCATCGCCTCGGCCAGAGGGATCAGCTGCAGGCTACGTTTCTTGATCAGATGCAAAACGGCCCGCCGCGCCGATCTGGGGCCAAGGCCCGGCAACTTGGCCATCAGCGCGATCAGGTGATCAAGGTCTTCATTGCTATTGCTCATGAGGTTACCGCTCGGGGGGTGAAAAAAATTCGGACGAATTTTTTTCCTGACGTCACGAATTTTGTACAAAATTCGTGTGCTGTTGCGACTAGAATGGCAGCTTCATGCCGGGAGGAAGGCCAAGCCCCTCGGTCATCTTTGCCATTTCTTCCTGTGCGCGGTCATTGGCCTTCCCTTGCGCATCCTTGATCGCCGCAAGGATCAGATCTTCGACCACTTCCTTGTCGTCGCCATTGAAGATCGACGGGTCGATGTCGAGCCCCTTGAGCTCGCCCTTGGCTGTTGCCGTGGCTTTGACCAAACCGGCGCCGCTTTCGCCGGTGACAATGACGTTGTCCAGATGGTCCTGCATCTGGGCCATCTTGCCCTGCATTTCCTGTGCCTGTTTCATCATCTTGGCCATGTCGCCAAGCCCACCAAGTCCTTTGAGCATTCGATTTCTCCTCACTGAAGTTGGATCAGAGATAGGCGTTTGGCCGTCTGCCCGCAAGCGCTTGCACGGCGATTGACGCGGCGCCTGGCTCAGCGCTGCCGTTTCGGCAGAGGTGCAGTATAAAGCACCACCGTGATACAGAGTGCCGCAATCGCGCCGATAAAGAGGGTTGGCTGTCCCGCGCATCCTTCTGCGATCGCGGCGGCCCGGATATCCGTTGTTGTCATCAGCATTGTGTAGCTGCTCCACCCAACAACCACGGCCAGTCCAAGCCATTGATTGCGCAGCCTGACGGCCAATGCTGTTGTCAGGATCAGGAAAATGGCCAGCGGTGTCTGGAAAAGCGCCAGCATTTCTGCCCAC
Organism: uncultured Paracoccaceae bacterium; assembly: GCA_947500055.1. GTDB lineage: Bacteria > Pseudomonadota > Alphaproteobacteria > Rhodobacterales > Rhodobacteraceae > Yoonia. The sequence continues at coordinate 210,787 of CANMQO010000006.1, read as the reverse complement.
GGCGAAACAGGGGCGCCATCCCAATTCGGACGCTGCTTGTCACATATCCCGGCCCAGGCAAGGTTGGGTGCACCGATCAGGCATATCCAGATCAATCGTCGTCGAATGGATCCCACTCCTCGTCAACCTCGGGCAGGGCGTCTTCGAATGCATCTTGCGTTTTTTCTTCTTCTGTACGGATCTCGGTGATGCGGGCCCTGGGAAAGGCCGCGATCACGGCTTGGACAAGCGGGTGTTCTTCAGCTTCTGCCCGCAATGCATTGGCATCGGCGTCCCTGACCTCTGCAATCGTTGGCGCGCCCCCTTCGGCAATGCTGATCGCCCAGCGATTGCCGGTCCAGGCTTGCAGCCGCGCGCCCAGTCTTTGGGTCAGATCAGGGGCGGCGTTTGATGTCGGGTTCACCTCGATCCGGCCGGGTTTGTAGCTGACCAGCCGCAGACCGGTTTCGACCTCCACCAACAGCTTTACGTCACGATGGGCGCGGATCAGTTCGATCACATCGTCAAACTGGGCGTAGTGCTGCAGCGCGTCACTGTCGAGGGCAATAGCAGCCTGTGCCCCGGTGGCAGAGGGCCCCGCCGATCCGCCACGTGTCGGGGCAGGGGTGCTGGACATCGCCATTGTGCTGCCACCCTGCGGCGCTGATCTGCCGCCCGGGGATCCACCCGTTGGTGGCGTGGCATCCTGCAGCTTCTTGACCAGTTCCTCGGGGCTGGGCAGGTCGGCAACATGAGTCAATCGAATAACCGCCATTTCGGCAGCCATCATGGCGTTAGGGGCCATGGCAACTTCGTCCAGCGCTTTCAGCAGCATCTGCCACATCCGTGACAGGACCCGCATTGGCAGGGTTTCCGCCATGGCCTGCCCGCGCGACCGCTCATCAGGGCTGATGGTGGGGTCTTCGGCGGCTTCCGGCGTGATTTTGACAACGCTGACCCAGTGGCAGACCTCCGCCAGATCGCGCAGCACTGCCATCGGGTCGGCCCCGTCGGCATATTGGGCCGAAAGTTCGGTAAGGGCGGCTGCCGCCTCGCCCTTCAGGATCATATCAAACAGGTCCAGCACACGACCCCGGTCCGCCAGCCCCAGCATGGCACGGACCTGCTCCGCCGTTGTTTCCCCGGCACCGTGACTGATCGCCTGATCGAGCAATGACTGCGCATCGCGGGCGGATCCTTCGGCCGCGCGGGTGATCAGGGCGAGCGCTTCATCGGTGATTTCGGCGCCTTCGGCGGTGGCGATCTTGCGTAACAGGCCAATCTGCGCTTCCGGCTCGATCCGGCGGAGGTCAAATCGCTGGCAGCGGGAGAGGACAGTGACCGGCACCTGCCTGATTTCCGTGGTGGCGAAGATGAACTTCACATGTGCTGGCGGTTCCTCGAGTGTCTTCAAGAGCGCGTTGAACGCGTTCTTGGACAGCATATGCACCTCGTCGATAATGTAGATCTTGTAGCGGGCCGAGGCGGCGCGATAATGGACGCTGTCGATGATCTCGCGGATATCGCCGACCCCGGTGCGCGAGGCCGCATCCATTTCCATCACGTCGACATGGCGGCCCTCCATGATCGCAACACAATGCTCGCATTCGCCGCACGGGTCGGTTGTGGGCTTGCCGGTGCCATCGGGGCCGATACAGTTCATCCCCTTTGCGATGATCCGGGCGGTGGTGGTTTTGCCTGTGCCGCGGATGCCCGTCATCATAAAGGCCTGGGCGATGCGGTCGGCCTCAAACGCGTTGCGCAATGTGCGCACCATGGCGTCCTGCCCGACCAGATCAGCAAAGGTTTCAGGGCGATACTTGCGAGCAAGCACTTGGTATTGAGGTTGATCGTTCATGTTGCGCCTTGGAATCGGATACCGGCAGAGCCTAAGCGCGGTGGATTGAATGGTCCACCGTGGTTACCGGCAGAGCGGGCAAATCCTTTTAAAGGATTTGATCCAGACTTTTTCAAAAAGTCTGGTTGCGCGTTGCGACGGCGGCAAAGGTGGTGACACCGGTCAGGGCCGTGACGCTGCGGCTTGGCGTTGCTTCCATATCATGTTGCTTCAGGCTGGCTGGTATTTTGCCGACCTGTTGACTTGTGGCCCAAAAGATCGCAGTGGCCGCTTTTTAGTGAGGTCATGGCTATCGGGAATGATGCCGCTTAACAGCCTTTGAGGAAATACCTGAGACATCCCGTATCGCCTAACGCGTTGAAATCGTCGATTTCAGGAAGCGTTAGGTGATTCAGGTTTTTCGCATAACGCTTTAGGCATCCAACTTTGCTTCTGCCGATACCCATTTTCGGCATGCTGCGGTTGAACCGGAAACCATATTACGGTAGTGGATCGGGTGTCGCGTTGGGCGGCACCCAGGTTCGCGGAAAGCGCAAGCACCCAATGACGGTCCCAGACTGACCTTTACGTGGTCTTTCTCATTTGCCCGGATTAGCGAACCGGCGGGCTTTTGTCATGAGGAAGCCAATGACAGATACGCTTGATGGCCTGCGCAGACAGGCGAAAACCCTTCAAAAACAGTACCAGAGTGGCGAGCGCGATGCGATCATGCGCGTGGATGTCGTCAAACCGCGTGATGCAGGACCGCTCAAACGCGCGGATTTCCTGCATGTGATTGCGCGCGAAAACAGCTTTGCAAGCTGGCCTCAGCTGAAACTTGCAGTCGAAACGCAGGGCATGGACCGTGCGGCGCGGCAACAACGGTTCAAGATGGCGATTTTCCATGGTCAGGTACAGGTTGTACAGCAACTGATGTGGGATATGCCCGATCTGGCCGACGGTGCTTTTGGCTTGCAGGTTGCCCTTTATGATCTGGCCGCCGTGCGCCGCGTCATTGCCGATGACCCAGGTGCCGCGACGCGCAGGCGCGGACCCCGGCGCCCGATCCTGCACTTGGCTTTTTCGAAGATGCTGACAATCTGGCCCGAGAAAGAGGCCGACATGATCGCGATTGCCGAATTGCTTGTTGCCCACGGGGCCGACGTGAATGATGGATTTCCGCCGCATCCGGGCAGTGATCACCTTTTGTCTGCCCTATATGGCGCGATCGGCCATGCCGGAAACCTGCCGCTGGGACGTTGGCTGCTGGAAAACGGTGCTGATCCCAATGACAATGAAAGCCTTTATCACGCCACCGAACTGGGCCATCGCGATGGGCTGAAGCTGTTGTTGGATCACGGGGCCAATCCGAAAGGGACAAATGCCTTGCTGCGAGCGATGGATTTTCATGATCTGGCGGCGGTGCAGATGCTGCTGGACGCTGGCGCTGATCCAAATGAGTTTGCCGCCGGCGAGACAGGGGGAGAGGCACCATGGGTAATCCCCGCCTTGTTTCAGGCCGCCCGCCGTCATGCCGGTTTGCCAATGATTGATCTGCTGCTTGGGGCCGGCGCTGATCCGACGGTGCAGTGGCAAGGGGCCAGCGCATATGCGGCGGCCTGCATCTTTGGCAATGACGCGCTGCGCGACCGATTGCAGACCGTTGGACCGGTTCCCGCACTCTCGCCCGAAGAACAGATTTTGGCCGATTGCGCCCAGGGCAAGATCGTGAAGGATCGTTGGATCGACATGCATAAGGTGCCGCAGGCGTTCAAAAATGTGCTGCGCGAGTTGCTGGCGCTGCCCGACAGGCAAACGCATATTGAGGCGCTTGTCGCCGTCGGTGTCCCTTGGGACACGCCCGATACCGAAGGGTTGACCCCGGTGCAGGTTGCCGGATGGGAGGGGCTTCCTGATCTGGTCGCTTACTTCCTGCGCCTCGGCCCGGATTTGAGTCACGTCAACGGTTTTGGCGGGACATTGTTGAGCACGATCATCCACGGGTCCGAGAATTGCCCAAATCGGGCGGAACGTGATCACATTGGCTGTTTGCAACTGGCGCTGGAACATGGTGTGGCCTTGCCAAAACGGGCAGTCGAACTGGCTGGGGAGCCTGAAGTCGGTGAGTTTCTGAGCGAATGGGCGGCCAGGCATCCGGGCCAGGTGGTGGTGCACGGCATTGCCTGAGTTTGTGATCCATAGCTTGTCCGTGGGCGGCGGGGTGTTGGGGATCAGCCCGATTCCCGGCCGCACGCGGCATTATCACACGGACTGGCTGCGGTTGTCGGACTGGCATCCGCGGTTGGTGCTTTCAATGACCACACAAGCGGAATTGGCACGCAAAGGTGCGGGTAGCCTTGGCAACGATCTGGCGAATGCCGGTATCGGTTGGCTGCATTTGCCTGTGCCGGATTTCGGTGTGCCAGAGGATCTGGACTGGCCTCTGGTCCGCGATCGGGTACGCACCGTCCTGTCGCGGGGCGACAGGGTGCTGGTCCATTGTTTCGGTGGGTGTGGACGGTCAGGGATGATGTGTCTGCGGCTGATGATCGCGGCTGGCGAAGAGCCCGAGGCAGCCTTGGCACGGTTGCGTGCGGTCAGGCCTTGCGCGGTGGAGACTGATGCCCAGATGCGTTGGGCATGGCAAGGGTGATCAAACGTAAGATGGGTTTAAACCCATCTTACTGAATGCGCGCTTGCGGTTTTTCTCAGCGCTTCTTCTTGTTTTGGGCGGTTTTCACCATTTTGCCGAATTTTTTGTACCGATCACGCGCCTGCGCGATGGTTTCGGTCGCATATTGGTTTTCGCGCTTCAGCTTTTTGAACCGTCGCAGCCTGTCAGGATCAATGTCGCCCGATTGAATGGCGGTCTGCACGGCGCAGCCTGGCTCGGTTTCGTGTTCGCAATCGCGGAACTTACATTGATCGGCGAGTTCCGAAATTTCCGGAAATGTCGCATCAATACCATATGCGACCTCTGCCACCCCAAGCCCGCGCATGCCCGGCGTGTCGATCAGCCAACCGCCTGCCGGGATCTGGTGCAATGACCGCCCCGTTGTCGTATGCCGCCCACGTGCATCATCTTCGCGGATGTCCTGCGTTGCGGCGTTTCCACCGGTGAGCGCGTTCGCCACCGTGGTTTTACCCACACCAGAGGAGCCGGTCAGCGCAACGGTCTGCCCCTTGCCGCACCATGGCGCCAGCAGCCCCGCCACATCGTCCGATTTGGCATTGATTGCCAGCACGTCGAGCGCCCGGCCAAGCTTGCGCGCCTTGTCGATATAGGCGTCGGGATCTTCGGCCTCATCTGCCTTGGTGATCAGGATGACCGGCGTGATCAAAGCATCATGCGCCAAGGCCAGATAGCGCTCCAATCGCGCCGAGTTGAAATCGTTGTTGCAGGATGTGGTGATGAACAGCGTGTCGATATTGGCCGCGATCAACTGCTTGTCACCGCTATGATATTCGGTGCCACGGCTAAGCTCGGTTTTGCGGTCAAGCACGCGGACCAGCCGGTGCTGGAAAGGATTGCACAACACCCAGTCACCAACGCCAACGGCAGCGGTGGTAATGCCGGGATCAAGTGTAAGCTCAAGCGGCCCGATTTCGGATAATGCGTTCACCCGGTCACGATGGACCGTGCTGATGCGGGCGGCGGTTAGGGTTTCCAGTTCTTCGATTTCAAGCTGGGACATATAGAAGGGCGACCAGCCTAGGGCGTCGCGTGTCAGTTCAGTCAATGGGGTGTCCTCGTCAAAGGAAATGCGTTGGCTGGTGGCACAAACCTACCAGCAGGGACCGGACGAGGGAACGGAAATAGCTTCAGCGCACCCGGACCGGGAGGATGGATCGCACAATCATATTTGTCCTCCTTTTTTCCAAAGTTGCTGTTGCTAGTTTGGCATCTTTGGGGACAGGGTGCAACACGGGTCGCGCAACGTTCGGTGGCGGGCGCAGGGGCGGGCAACACCTGCCTTTCACGAATCGTTGCAAGATCCCTTAACGCAAGGTTTTGCGGCGATTTCGGCAGTCGGCGATGCGTCGGCAAAACGTCGGCCTTGCGTCGGACCCCTTTGGGGACGTTTGGCCGGGTTAACACGGCGCGCGGTGAATGTGTGAATGCAGTGTTAAGGATTGGAGGGCCGTGATCGGCACGGATCAGGTGCGCATGAATGCACACACTACAGGTCATCGCCGCTGCACGTCACCATTCATTAATGATTGGCCGGCAATGTCTGTCTGATGTCGCGTTATCGCCGCCTGCACCGACCGGGTGCCACAATATTCTTTACGGTTAACCTGGCGCAACGCGGATCAGATTTGTTGGTGCGTGAGATAGAGACGCTGCGCGCAGCGGTCAGAACAACACGGCGAGAGTGCCCGTTCCAGATAGATGCATGGGTGGTCTTGCCTGACCACATGCATTGCATCTGGACCTTACCCCCGGGCGATGCGGCGTATTCCAAACGGTGGAGCGTGATCAAAGCCCGGTTTTCAATGCAAATGAACGGCGGTGAGAGACGGCAAAGCCATATCAAACGGCGTGAGAAAGGCATATGGCAGCGCAGGTTCTGGGAGCATCACATCCGGGATGACGGTGATTTTGCGGCGCATGTGAATTATTGCTGGAACAACCCGGTCAAGCACGGATTGGTCGATAAGGCAGGTGATTGGCCATATTCGTCATACCACCGCGATAACCCATAGAGCGTGCGCATGAATGCGCACCCTACGCTTGCTGGATGGCAAATTGGCGATCAGTGCTCTTCCCAAACGACAATATCGTCAAAATTTTGTGCTTCTAAGTCACGACGGGTGATCCAGAATGTCTCTGGATTTGCTCCTAATGAGTGTTTTCCAATATCGTCACTTTCAAATTTGAATAGTTGAATGTGGTCTTCCGATATCGGACGGAAGTGTTTCTGAAAAGGATATGCATCAATGGCCTCCTTGGTTGGAATCCTTCGTGTGTTTGGCGCTCCGAATATGAAATGACGCGCTGTTTCGACCACACCACAGTCTTCAAGGCGCGTGCAACCAAAGCGATAGAGTATGAGATGGTCTATCTGCTCTTGTATCAAGTCAGCCGCACGATAAAGACAATGGTGCGGCAAATCACTGCCCGGAAACGGATTATCGCACATCGGGTTTGGATAAGTATCCACGACAACAAATTGGAAATTCCATTTCTGATAGGATGTGGTCTCGAATTGGTCGGGCCATTGCTGATCTTCAGGCAGAACGGAGAGGTCGGGCATTGGTGGCGGGCGTCGTGTTGGGTAAGTTGACGTGTCGTGGTCAACGAATATCACCCGCGCGCCTTCTCCAGATTGCAGCGGCGGCGTCGCCTCCTCGTCAAAAATTCCAATTGGCGCCAGTCGCTGCTCATAGAAGACAAACAGCGTTCCCTTTTTTGGTAGGGGCGGCAAACCCAATATCTGTGGCACATACGCGAGGTTGATCTGAGCCAAGAAATGATGGGGGAGTTCCAGACCAGATTGTCGGTGCCTGTAGATTGGCCATTCTATGTTTGGGGGCAAGGTTGGATCACCCCCAAAACAGCAGCCCGGTGTGCCTTCATCATCTGGCTCGGCAGTGTGCAGCATGGCAATGGCTGGCTGTCTGCGTCGCGCCATCCATGCCTCAATCTCATCGTCTGTCAGTTTTGGCAAATTCATGTCTGCACTCCTTACATTCCGGAGGATTCCAATGTGATATTCATGGTCGCTTTCTGTTCATCAAGCACCAGTCGAAACCGCTCCGCCTCACTCACCCCCAGCGTGTCACCGTCCTTCAGCACCGGTCCGTGCCAGAACAGATAAGTCACCGTGCCCACCAGCCGTTCAGCCACGGCCGCGAGTGGCCATGCGACCGGCTCCAGATCCAGCTCATATCCCATGAACGGCCTCAGCCCCTGCGTCTCGCCCCCGAACCGCTCGCCATCCTGCGTCATCTGCACCGATACCCAGTAGCGGGTGGGAAATGCCAGAATGCAAACGGGTGCGGTTCGGCCATATTCGTCATACCACCGCGATAACCCATAGAGCGTGCGCATGAATGCGCACCCTACGCTTGCTTTTGTCGATTTAGAGAAACTACCCGATCAATCCCTATAAAAATTTAGAACCCTTATACGACCTCCCAAACTTGTACGTTTGAAAAGTCACCCTTCGCAAGGTCATCACGATGAATCCAAAACGACATTCTATATTGATTGAATCTACAGTAGCCGATTTCTGGATCCTTTCCGCATAGACTGAACAAGATTACGTGCTCAGCGGTAAGTGCTGATAATTTCCTTCCAGGATAGAGTTGCTCAACAAATTCCTTTGAAGGAAAATTATACATTCCATCAGCCCCGAAAGCCCAATGTATGAAGCTGTATTCCGATCCCAAGCTGAGTGCCTTTGCCGCATAGGTCGTGGAGCGGTTGAAATTCGATTCTTGAACCTCGTCAAATGCCTTGGCAAAGTCCATGCAAAATAGACGCGAATGGTCAAAGCTGTAGTTTTGCTCTTTAAGGATCTCAAGTTGTGTAAACGTATCACCAATCAAGAAATACATAGGCCACTTGTTCAACCCCGAGGCCCCGCTTACGCCATATTCGTCACGCATTCTTAAGTAGTTATCGAGATCCGGCTCGTCAGAGAGTGCCCAACCATTAATATCTCGTTTGTCCAGATCTGGCAGCGCTGGCGCCTTGCGCGGTGGGCAATCACTCACGTCATCGGCGACGTAGATCAGCTTCGCGCCCTGACCATTCAACAATGGTTCCGGTGCACTCGGATCGGCCCAAGCAAACATCGGTTCGACAAACGCAAAAACGGTGCCTTTTTTCGGGAACTCGGGAAAATCGAGTGACCTGGGTAGGTATTTGAGGTTGACCTGAAAGATGAAATGCAAAGGTATGTCAAGCTTCGGTTCCGGGCAGTGATAGATCGGCCATTCGATATCTGCTGGCAGCGTTGGTTCACCCCCAAAGTAACAACCGGGCATTCCATCGTCGGACTGTTTATCCGCCCGCAGCATAAATGCAGCCTGTTTCCGAATACGGGACAGATAGCCATCAATTTCAACATCTGACAGTTTGGGTTCGGTCATTTACTGTGTTCCTGTCGCTTTGTCATTTCGAGCGCCATTTTCATCCGGTTCCCGTCAAGGGTGAGACGAAACCGCTCCGCCTCACTCACCCCCAGCGTGTCGCCGTCCTTCAGCACCGGTCCGTGCCAGAACAGGTAGGTCACCGTGCCCACCAGCCGTTCAGCCACGTCTGCGAGTGGCCATGCCAGGGGTTCCAAATTCAGCTCATATCCCATGAAGGGCCTCAGCCCCTGCGTCTCGCCCCCGAACCGCTCGCCATCCAGCGTCATCTGTACCGACACCCAGTAGCGGGTGGGGAAGACCGTGTCGGGATCGTTGTCGAAGGCGGGCAGCACGGCGTCGGCGTAGTCTGTGAACTCCGCCCAGTTGCAGAGCCGCTCGCTTGACACCCAATAGCCGCCCAGCGGCACACCCAGATCGCCGAACTTGCGCGCCAGAAGATGAACGGTCGTGGCCGCCATCACCACCTCCCCAAACCCGTTGCCGGGATGGGCGCAGGTGATGATCAGCTTGGCCCGGTGCGCCGCGATCATCGGCTCGAACGCTTCGCCGCCGGGGTTTGAGAACGCCTTGGCAAAACCCTGCAGCGCCATCGGTTCGGGCACGGACACTACAGTGAATTTCATGTCATCGAAGGTGATTTGCAGCGATGTACCGTCGTTCTTGACGGCGTGCAGCTTTGCCTTTGCCGATGCGGGAAACGAGGCGATGACCGCCGCGGCCATGTTCTGGTCAAAGGATAGCGGTTTCTCCAGCAGGACCATCGCCATCAAGGGTGCGGTCATTCTTGCTCCGGCTCTTGGTTTGGGTACCGGCCTATCTATCGGTCAGGACATGCCGGGATGCAACCGGGGCGGGTTGGCCGTGTTCGTCATGCTGCCGTGATAACCCATAGTGCGTGCGCATGAATGCGCACCCTACGCGTGCTGGTCAAACGATGTCACTCTGTGGCTTCTATATGCTGCCGATTCTGCTAAATCTTTTCAAGATTTCGCTCTATCGGCCAAAGTGTTTTGCCGTTGGCAAATCACTTTGGTGAGAGGCTGACAACGACCCAAGCGGGGCTCGTTATGGCTGCTTCCTTCCGGACCTGACCAGGTTGGCGAGGCGCCTGCCCGCGCCAACCTCTCGGGTTGTCATATAGTGTGGGCATGTCCCCTGTGCAAGTGATTCAAAAGCTGTAGCGATACCTGTCAAACCCGCCCATCCCCGGCCCGATATGGCTGATATTGCCCGTCAGATGCCGCGCGGCGGCGGGCGCGGATTGAAATATAGCGCTGGTGTCCCTGTGGCGGGTGAATTCTGCAGGATGTGCGCAAAGTCCGGTCACTGGCCCGTTGCGGCGCAACGCATCTATCAAAATGTCACGGGTGGTTTCGACGGAGGTGACCAGGATGTCCATGGGATCGGCCCCGACAAAACTGCCGCCACCGTTTGTCCGGTAGCTGTTGGTGGCAACGACAAAGTGATCATCATCGGAAACCGGTACCCCCTGGTAGGATAGATCGGTCACGCGGCGTGCACCTGGATCTGATAGAGCGCCGGTTGCAGTGAACCGCGGCGGTTGCGTCAGATCAAAGCTGTAGCGCAGCCCAAAGAGCGTGTCGCTGTTGTAAGCTGCGCTATGCGGGTTCAGCAGCGGCTGATCATGTTTGCCCGGTGTGATGGTTGCAAAATGCGACGCGGCGCGTTCCAGCCATTGCCGCAACTGGCGACCGCTGCGTCGCACAGCGCATAATGTGTTGGCAAAGGGGTAGATCGCGGCGGCGTCCCGCAAGGTCAGCGGTCCCGGAGGGATATCGATATAGTGGCCCGGACCAGCCCGTCCGCCAACACGGAACGGGGCCGTTGCGGCCAGTACCGGCAGGGTGTCATAGCCGAGGCCGGTCAACGCTTCGTCGATGAAATCCCGCTGCGCGCACGCCAGGATATGCTGGGCCATGTCCGGTCCGATTGTCGCGAAATAGCTGTGGATCGGCACTTTGGTCTGGGCGATGGGTTGCCGGATATGGCGCAGGGTCGCCGCATGGGCGTCGCTCACCTGTGCCGTCAGCTTTTGTACGGTTGGAGAGGGTGTCGTTTCTCGGACCCCGCTTTGTAACCGGGACCTGGCACCGCAGATGTGCCATCCTGTGTCGCGCCACCCAAGCTGCAGATCAACGACCCCCAGCAGATTGCCATAGAACCCCGCCATGACCGCGGGTTTGCCATGGAGCGTTCCCGCCAGCGGGTCAACCGCGTCAGATGCCATGACGCTTTCGCCGGGAAAAAACTCATGCGTGTGCCCGGTCAGGACAACATCGATACCTGGTACGGCGGCAAGCGGGACGGCCGCATTTTCCATCCTGGGACTATGTGTGCTGGCCCCGATCCCGGAATGGCAGAGTGCGACGATAATATCGGCGCCTGCGGATTTCATCTGTGGGATAATGTCATTGGCAGAGGTCACGATATCGGTGGTTTCGATCTGACCCTGCAAATTCGCCTTGTCCCAATCGGTGATCTGCGGTGGGACAAAACCGGTTACACCAACATTCAACTTGCGGCGGATACCGTCATCACAAGCCATTTCCCTTTCAAGAATCAGAAAAGGCGTGGCCAAGGGCGTGCCCGTAATATCGGTGATGTTGGCGCAGGTGATCGGGAAACCGGCCTCCTTCACGGCGCTTCGCAGGAAATCGAGCCCGTAATTGAATTCATGGTTGCCCAGTGTCACCGCGTCATAGGCAAGCGTGTTGAAAGCTGCGATCATCGGGTGTGTTGTGCCGTTTGCGCCATTACTGGCAACATAATCGGCCAGCGGGTTGCCCTGGATGAAGTCACCATTGTCGCACAACAGCGAAGTGACCCCGGCCTCGCTGCGCAGACCTTCGATAATCCCCACAAGATTGACCAGGCCGGTACTGTCGTCCAACTGATCGGAAAAATAGTCATAACCCAGAATTTGCATATGCAAATCAGTCGTCTCCATTATCCGAAGGCGCGCGGTTGGGGTCTCCCCGCTTTCTTCGATAGGGTCGATTTCAGGTGTCTTTTTTTCCATGTCGCAACTATAGGGTGAATGTTTGCAATTGACAGGCGCGGCATGCGGAAAAAATTGAACTTGGGCAAGTGTCGTGGCATTGCGTCCTGATGAAAATCGCAGAAACAGTTACCTTTGGCGGCTCGGGGCTTGATCGTGCTGCAGAATGCCGTGGCAATGCGGGGGCCTTGCAGGCCGATCCCCAAGCCCGCGCGATCGTGATGTGGCGTGGCAAGCCGATGCTGGTGGGCGACGCTGTCATACAGGTTCCGCTGGATCATCCCATCCTGACCGATGCAAGTGATGGCTACATCCTGCTGGGCCGTGACGGTGGCAAACCGATCTTCGCAGCCGATCTGTCAGGTTGGACCCCAGCCGATATCGACGTGGAACAGTTGGACAGTTTTCTGGATCAATCGACACAGCATCACCCGGCGATACCCGAGGACGTGGCGTTTCACGAATTGCGGGCCGTCATGACGCGCCTTTCACCGCGCGATGCGGAACTGGCGGCAACAGCGAAGGCCATTTTCGGCTGGCACCGGTCGCACCGGTTCTGTGCGCTTTGCGGACATGAAAGCGATATGGCCATGGCGGGCTGGCAACGTGATTGCCCGTCTTGTGGCGGGCATCATTTTCCACGTACCGATCCGGTTGTGATCATGCTGATCACGCATGGAAATTCCGTTCTTTTGGGACGGTCCCCCGGCTGGCCGGAAGGGATGTATTCCTGCCTTGCGGGGTTTGTGGAGCCGGGCGAAACGATCGAGGCCGCAGTGCGCCGCGAGGTGTTTGAAGAGGCAGGGGTGCGGGTCGGTACCGTCCGCTATCTTTCCAGTCAGCCCTGGCCCTTCCCATCATCGCTGATGTTTGGCTGTCAGGGCGACGCTCTTGATACCAAACTGACAATCGATCCGACCGAGATCGAAGATGCCCGTTGGGTCAGCCGCGAGGACATCGCATGCGCGTTCGCTGGTGATCACCCTGAAATCCTGCCCGCCCGTAAGGGTGCAATCGCCCATTTCTTGCTGGAAAATTGGCTTGCAGATAGGCTTGATGACGCATGATGGGCGCTAACCTGAGGCAAACCGTATGAAGTTCAGCACACGCGAAGATATTGAAGTTCCGATTGATCACGCCTTTGCCGAGATGAGCGATTTTGACGGATTTCAAAGGCGCGCGCTGCGTCATGGGGCAAGCATTGTCCGACGGGATAGCGGGCCGGCCAAGGTGGGGTCCAATTGGGATATCGTGTTTAAATATCGGGGGCGTGAACGCCGCCTGCATGCCGAATTGACCGAATTTGAGGCACCGCATCATTACGTCGTCATTTCAACCTCTGACGGGATGACGGTGACCACCGAAGTGGAACTGGTTGCGCTGTCGCGGGGCCGCACGCGGATCGCCATGGGGATGGATTTGCGGGCGAAATCACTGACCGCACGCCTGCTTTTGCAATCGATGAAACTGGCCAAGGGCAAGTTGACCAAGCGTTTCAAGGCGCGCGTTCTAGAACATACCGAGGATATCGAAGACGCCTACCGCAAGAACGTCTAACCCGGCTGACGTTCCCGTCTGTTTGGCGATTCCGGATAAACACCCATGATGTGCAGGAGATCCGTGAAGTAACGCAGCTCCTCCAGCGCGAGCTGCACATTGTGGTCGTCAGGGTGGCCCTCGATTTCAGCATAGAATTGCGTGGCGTTGAATGAGCCGCCGATCATGTAGCTTTCCAGCTTTGTCATGTTGACGCCATTGGTCGCAAAACCGCCCATCGCCTTATAAAGCGCCGCAGGAATATTGCGCACCCGAAAGACAAAGCTGGTCATCATGCCATGTCCACCGCGTTTGCGGTAATCAGGTTCGCGTGCCATTACAAGAAAACGGGTGGTGTTGTTGCTGGCGTCTTCAATATTGCGCGCCACGATATCAAGGCCGTAAATCTCGGCCGCCAGTTCTGACGCCAGCGCCCCGACGGTCAGGTCTTGCCCTTCGGCCACGTCGCGCGCTGCCTTGGCATTGTCGGAACTGACCCGCCCGGTCAGCCCGTGTTCACGCAGAAAGCCCGCGCATTGCGGCAGAATCACAACATGGCCGTAAGCCTCTGTCATGTTTTCAAGCTGCGCGCCCTTTTTGGCCAGCAGATTGATATGGACCCGCACAAAGGCCTCATCAACGATATGCAGCCCGCTTTCCGGTAAAAGGGAATGCACATCGGCAACCCGCCCATAGGTCGAATTTTCAACGGCGATCATGCCAAGGTCGGCGTCACCCTTGCGTACGGCCTCAATTGCGGCGGTGAATGTGGGGCAGGGCAGGGGCGTGTAGTCAGGGCGTGTCTCGGCACAGGCCTGATGACCATATGCCCCCATTTCCCCCTGAAAGGCGATTTTTTGCGACATGATCGTGGCCTCCCCCCTTCATATGGCAACTTTGGGCGTTTCGTCGCGGCTCTACACCTTGCAACCGGGGGTGGGAAGCGGATAGATACCCGCAAAACCGAAGAACGGAATGGAACGCGACATGTTCGACACAATGACGATGACCAAGGTGCTGGGTGGCCTGTGTGGCACATGGCTTGTTTACCTGCTCGGTGCGTGGGCAGCAGAATCGATCTATCACAGTGGTGGCGGCCACGGTGACGATCATGCCCAGGCCTATGTTATTGAAGTGGCGGATGCGGGGGGCGAAGCCGCCGCGGAAGAAGAAGCTGTCGATTTCAGTGTCATCATGGCATCCGCCAGTGCCGAAGAGGGTGAGGCGCTGTGGCGCAACTGCCGGTCCTGCCACGCGCTTGAGCCGGGCAAGAACGGCACCGGCCCCACCTTGCATGGCATCGTGAACCGGGCCGTCGGATCGGTTGATGGGTTCGGCTATTCGGGTGCCCTTGTGGCAGTGGCCGAAACCTGGACCCCTGATAACCTGAACCTGTTCCTGGAAGATCCCAAGGGTTATGCGCCCGGAACTGCCATGGGTTATAACGGGATGCGCAAGGTCGAGGACCGGGCCAACCTGATTGCATATCTCGAAAGCGTTGGCGGATAACCGCAACTGTTACCGAAACGTAAACGGGCCGCCCGAATTGGGTGGCCTTTTTTCATGATTGTTACAGTTTCATCACCGACGGATCACGCATTCTCAACTTGAATGTTTGCTATCCTGTCCCGTAGCCTCAAGTATGAGTAATATCGTTACGTCCAAACCGGAGAGACTAATGCAAAATCGCCGCCCGTCCAAAGCCGTTACTGTGCAAGATGTTTCTGATTTCGCGCGGTTGAAACAATGGTTTTTGGGTTCGGTCGTGGGGTTTGGCGCGCTGCTGGTTGCGGGTGATGTGTTGGCAGACAGCCATGAGGCAATAACGGTAAGCCATGGCTATGTAAATTTTGGTGAGCTCAAATACGGGCCGAATGCGGTTCTGGATTACGTTAACCCTGACGCGCCCAAGGGCGGTGAGTTCTCACAATGGGCGCAGGGCACATTTGACAGCTTCAACCTATCAACGCGTAAGGGTGTCCCGGCCGCATTGTCGACAATTGGCTACGAAAGCATCCTTACATCAACGGCAGATGATCCTTACGGGGTCTATTGCTACTTGTGTGAAACGTTGGAGTATCCCGATAGTCGTAACTGGGTGATTTTCAATCTCCGCGATGACGTCAAGTTCTGGGATGGCACCCTGATGACGGCAGAGGACCTGAAATTCACGTTCGAGCTGTATCTTGAGCAAGGTATTACCGAGTATCGCAGCGTCTACTCCCAGTTCATCGACAGCGTGGAGGTTCTGGACGAGCACCGCATTAAGTTTACATTTACCGAAAACGCCCCGCGCCGCGATGTCGTATCCTGGGTTGGCGGCACATCGGCCTTTTCGAAGGCATGGTTCGAGGAAACCGGCACCCGCCTTGATGAACCGTCACAGGCGCCATTCATGGCCACCGGGCCGTATAGGCTGGCAGAATCCGATGTCGGGCGTCAGATCATCTATCGCTATGATCCCGAATGGTGGGGGGCGGACCTGCCAATCAATCAGGGCCGCAACAATTTTGAAACGATTCGGGTGGAGTATTTTGCGGACAGTGGTGCGGCATTCGAAGGTTTCAAATCCGGTGCATACGCGTACCGCAGCGAAAACAGTTCACTTCAATGGGCCACCGGTTACGACTTTCCCGCCCGGCAAAAAGGCTGGGTGAGGGTCGAAGAATTGCCAGATGGCAATATCGGCACCGGTCAAGGTTTTGTCTTTAACCTGAATCAGGAAAAATTTCAGGACCGCCGCGTCCGCGAAGCGCTGTCACTGATGGTGAATTTCGAATGGATGAACGAGGCGCTGTTTTATGGTCTTTACGAGCGACCGCAGTCCTTTTGGGATAATTCCGATCTAAAAGCATCTGGCGTTCCAACTGAAGGCGAGTTGGCTATTCTTCAGCCGCTTGTTGATGAAGGGTTGCTGGACGGGTCAATTCTGACGAATGCGGCGTTTGTGCCGCCCGTATCGGCCACGGCAGAGCGTCCACTGGATCGTCGTCAGCTGCGCGCGGCATCTGCCCTGCTTGACGATGCCGGATGGATTGCTGGTGACGATGGCATGCGTCGCAAGGATGGCGAGGTTCTTAGTGTGGAGTTTCTTGAACGCTCGCCGCAGTTTGACCGCATCATCAACCCGATTGTCGAAAACCTCGAACGTCTTGGCGTTGATGCAAAACTCGAACGCGTGGATACGTCGCAATATATCGAACGCCGCCGGTCGGGTCGTTTTGATATCACGAATGCATCGCTTGGGCAGGGGTTTGAGCCGGGTCAGCAGCTTTCGCAGTTCTTTGGATCGGAAGCGGCAGAAGACAGCTCTCGCAACCCGATGCGACTGAAGCTGCCTGCTGTCGACCGTATTATCGAAATCATTGTCGAGGCAAAGACACTGGAAGAACTGACCACCGGCACACGCGCTCTTGATCGCGTATTGCGGGCTGAGCAGTTCTGGATCCCACAATGGCAAAAGGGCGTGCATACTGTGGCCTATTTCGACATGTATCGTTTCAAGGAAATCCCACCGCTGGCGTTGTCGCCACTTGATAACTGGTGGTACGACGCAGAGTCTGCGGAGACCCTGCGCGCTGCAGGTGCGTTTCAGTAGGGTTCCGGCTTTATGGGCGCCTATATCCTTCGACGGCTGTTGCTGGTGATCCCGACCCTGCTGGGGATCATGATCATCAACTTCACGCTGATTCAGTTTGTCCCCGGCGGGCCGATCGAGCAGATCATCGCCCAGCTGGAGGGCAGCGGCGACGTATTTGAGAACTTTGCCGGTGGCGGGGGGGAGATAGCAGGCGCGTCTGACGATACCGGGTATATCGGCGGGCAGGGCCTGCCGTCGGCCTTCATTGAGGAACTGGAGCGCGAGTTCGGTTTTGACAAACCCCCGCTAGAGCGTTTTCTGAATATGATGTGGAACTACGCCCGCTTTGACTTTGGCGAAAGCTGGTTCCGCAAGATCAGTGTCTTTGATCTGGTGCTGGAAAAGATGCCGGTGTCGATCACGCTGGGTTTGTGGTCCACGTTGATTGCCTACCTGGTGTCGATCCCCCTTGGGATCAAAAAGGCCGTCAGGGATGGCTCGCCCTTTGATACTTGGACATCTGGCGCGATCATCATTGGCTACGCCATCCCCGGCTTCCTGTTCGCCATTCTGCTGATTGTCCTGTTTGCGGGTGGGTCGTATTGGCGCATTTTCCCGTTGCGTGGGCTGACCTCGACCAATTTTGAGGATCTGACCATGATCGGCAAAGTGCTGGATTATTTCTGGCACATCACATTGCCGGTGCTGGCCTCGACCATATCGGCCTTTGCCACGCTGACGCTTTTGACCAAGAACAGTTTTCTTGATGAGATCAAGAAGCAATATGTGATCACCGCCAAGGCCAAGGGCCTGTCGGAGAGCCGCGTCCTGTATGGTCACGTCTTCCGCAACGCGATGCTGATCGTCATTTCCGGGTTTCCGGCATTGTTTATCGGTGTGTTTTTCGGCGGATCACTGATCATCGAAACGCTGTTTTCGCTGGATGGGCTGGGCCGGTTGGGGTTCGAGGCCGCCGTCGCCCGTGACTACCCCGTGGTCTTTGGCACGCTTTTTGCCTTTTCGCTGATCGGGCTGGTCGTCGGGATCCTGACCGATCTGACATATGTGTTCATCGATCCGCGGATTGATTTTGAGGCGCGCGGCTGATGCGGTTATCCCCCCTGAACCAGCGCCGTTGGCGTAATTTCCGCCGCAACAGGCGGGCGTGGTGGTCACTGATCCTCTTTAGCGTGCTGTTTGGTCTGTCGCTTTTTGCGGAGTTCATCGCCAATGACAAACCGATCATGGTCAGCTATCGCGGCGAAATCCGGATGCCGATATTCAGTTTCTATTCCGAGCGGGATTTTGGGGGAGATTTCCCGACGGAGGCCGGGTATGGCGAGGTTGAGGTGGATTGCCTGATCATCACCGGCGGGTTGGAAAGCTGTTTTGATGCCCCGGAAGAGATGATCGCCTCTGCTGAGGCGGGCGACGTGCTGGACGGCGATTTCCAGAAGGGCTGGATGCTTTGGCCGGTCATCCCCTATTCCTACAACACGATTGTCGATGTACGCGGTGTCGCCCCGTCGCCCCCATCCGCTGATAACTGGCTGGGCACCGATGACACCAAACGCGACGTGTTGGCCCGGGTGATCTATGGGTTCCGATTATCGGTGACATTCGCGCTGACCGTGACAGTGGCCGCGTCGATCATCGGGATCATGGCAGGTGCTGTGCAAGGCTATTTCGGGGGCTGGACTGACCTGCTGTTCCAGCGCTTTATCGAGATCTGGACCGGCATGCCGTCGCTCTACGTGATCATTATCGTCTTTGCGATATTGGGGCGCAGTTACTGGCTGCTTGTGTTCCTGACAGTGCTGTTCGGCTGGCCCGCCCTTGTGGGTGTGGTGCGCGCTGAATTCCTGCGCGCCCGCAATCTGGAATATGTGCGCGCGGCCAAGGCGCTGGGCGTGCCCGACCGGACCATCATGTTCCGCCATATGCTGCCCAATGCCATGGTGGCGACGCTGACGATGCTGCCCTTCCTGATTACCGGGGCGATTGGCGGTTTGGCCTCGCTCGATTTTCTGGGTTTTGGCTTGCCATCTTCGGCCCCCAGCCTTGGTGAAATGACCTTGCAGGCCAAACAGAATCTGCAAGCCCCCTGGCTGGGGTTCACCGCGTTTTTTACCTTTGCGATCATGCTGTCGCTGTTGGTGTTCATCTTCGAAGGGGTGCGCGATGCCTTTGATCCGCGCAAGACATTCGTGGCGGATGGCGATGTGACCGTCGCCGACGCAGACCTGTTGAAAAGCCAGGAGGCCGCTGCAGAATGAGTGCCCTTTTGAAAGTACGCGACCTGCGCGTTGCCTTCCGGCAGGATGGTGAAACGACCCATGCGGTGCGTGGGGTGTCCTTTGAGGTAGGCAGGGGCGAGACCGTGGCGCTTGTTGGCGAAAGCGGGTCCGGCAAATCCGTGACGGCCCTGTCGACAGTCCAGCTATTGGGCGATAGCGCCGCCATGGCCGGTTCGATCCGCTACGAAGGTGCAGAGATGGTTGGCGCGGATGAAGCTGAATTGCGCAGGGTGCGGGGCAACGATATCAGCTTCATCTTTCAGGAACCGATGACATCGCTGAACCCGCTGCACACGTTGGAAAAGCAGCTGGCCGAAAGCATAGAATTGCATCAGGGGCTGCGCGGACCTGCAGTACGTGACCGGATTGTGCAATTGCTGGAACGGGTCGGGATCAGGGACGCCGAAACCCGGCTTGGCGCCTATCCTCATCAATTGTCAGGCGGGCAACGGCAACGCGTCATGATCGCCATGGCACTGGCCAACGGGCCAGAATTGCTGATCGCGGATGAACCGACAACCGCGCTGGATGTGACTATTCAGGCGCAGATTCTTGATCTGCTCGCCGATCTGAAACGCGATGAAGGCATGTCGATGCTGTTCATCACCCATGACCTGACAATCGTGCGCAAGATTGCCGACCGGGTCTGCGTGATGAAGGACGGGAAAATCGTTGAGACCGGACCAACGGCCGAGATTTTTGCAAATCCGCAGCATCCATATACCCAAATGCTGCTGGCCGCGGAATCAACCGGCGTGCCCGCCCCGGTGCCTGCGGGCGCGCCTGTCATATTGGAGACCGAACAAGCCAGGATATGGTTCCCGATCCGCAGGGGCCTTCTGAAGCGCACGGTTGGACACATCAAGGCGGTCAATCAGGCGACATTGACCGTGCGCGCAGGTGAGACATTGGGCGTGGTTGGTGAAAGCGGATCAGGCAAAACAACACTGGCTCTGGCCGTGATGCGCCTGATCCAGTCCGAAGGGCGGATCGCCTTTCAGGGCAGCGACATTCATGGTCTGAACCAGCGCCAGATGCGCCCGCTGCGCCACGAGATGCAGATCGTGTTTCAGGACCCCTATGGCTCGCTCTCGCCTCGCATGACGGTGGCTGAGATCATTGCCGAAGGGCTGGGCGTGCATGGCGTTGAGCCGGGCCGGAATCGCCGCGATATGGTGGGTGAGATCATGGGCGAGGTTGGCCTTGATCCCGTGCTGATGGATCGTTACCCGCATGAGTTTTCCGGCGGGCAGAGGCAACGGATTGCCATTGCGCGGGCCATGATCCTGCGTCCGAAACTTTTGATTTTGGACGAACCGACCTCGGCCCTCGATATGACGGTGCAGGTGCAGATTGTGGCGCTATTGCGCGAATTGCAGCAACGTTACGGGCTGGCCTATCTGTTTATCAGCCACGATCTGAAGGTCGTGCGCGCCTTGTCGCATAAGGTGATGGTGATGAAACAGGGCGATGTGGTCGAAGCTGCAGATGCCGACACGATTTTCGATGCACCACAAACCGACTATACCCGCGCGCTCATGGCTGCGGCGTTTGAAGGCAAGGTTGCCTGAGGCGCCAGAAAATTTAAAATTTTCTGGCCAAATTCCTGTGTCAGGAATTTGTGCCCTAACCGTCGGACCCGATCATGAAGCAGGTGGTTCCGCGCGCTTGCAACCGGCGGCACGCAAGGTCAGCCCCTTCGCGGGTCAGTCCCATGAAGTTGGCGTCAAACCCGCCAGATCGCTGCACAACACGGCGCAATGATCCGTCAAGCGTGCTCATCTCGTTCAATGCGACCCGCAACAACACCCGTTCGGCGTCATAGCGTGAATTGTACCGGCCCACATTGACGCCCCAGTGGCGCCCGCCGGAGGTTGATATCCGGGTCACAACTTCGGGTGCGGTCTGGACTGCCGGCGCCGGATTTGCGGCGGCCATGACAACCTGTTCTGCAGCAGCGGCGGCAGGGCGCGGTTGTGGTGACACAGCTGGCGTTGTTGCAGCCACTGAAACCGGTGCGCTTGGTTCTTCCAGCACGTCCGCCAGAGCCTCGGCGACAGCCGCATCAACAGCGTTTGCGACAACCGAGTTGATGATATCGGGATCGACGGCGGCCAGGAGCGCCTCTGGCGTTGCTTGCGGCAAGGGCCGTGCGACTGGCCGGATGCTGGTGGTCACCAGCCCGCTGACACGGATTGTTTTGCCTGCATTGCCGCGCTGGCTGTTTTGCGGATTCGGTGCCGCGCTCAACATCGCCGCAGGTGGGTTTGGCTGGCGAATGCGGGCCCGTGACGGCGCGCGGTTAAAGCCCATATCCATCAACTCGGTGATCCGGGCATTGCGCGCAGCGGTTGAGGAGCCGCCAAATACCGTCGCAATCACGCGTTCCTGACCGCGCTGGGCAGAGGCCACAAGGTTGAACCCGGCAGCCCGTGTATATCCGGTTTTGATCCCGTCACCGCCACGATAGCTATCCAACCAACGGCGATTGGTATGGCGCACCGTGGCAATGCCTGCATCGGCAGTGCGGCGCGAGAACAGGTTATAATACTGGGGGAAATCATAAATTACGTGGCGACCCAGGATCGACATGTCCCGCGCGGTCGACATATGGCCCGACTGGGTCAGCCCATGCGCATTGCGGAATGTGGTGTTGCGCATGCCCATCGCCGTGGCGGTGCGGTTCATTCGTGTCGCAAAAGCTTCCTCGGATCCGGAAATGGCCTCCCCAATGGCGGTGGCGGCGTCATTGGCAGATTTGACGGCCGCCGCTCGCAGCAGGAAACGCAGCCGGATTTGCTGACCGGCTCGCAGCCCCAGTTTGGAGGGCGGTTCGCTCGCCGCGTTGCGCGAAATGGTGACAGGCGTATCCAGCGTAATCTCGCCCCGCTCAATCGCCTGAAACGCGATGTAGAGCGTCATCATCTTGGTCAGGGATGCAGGGTGCAACCGGGTGTCGGCATTGCGGGAATGCAGCACCTCGCCGGTTCGGGCGTCCATCACCATTGCGGCGTAAGGTGCCGCTGATCCGCGCAGAGGCGCGAACAGGATTGCAATCAAAAATACGAATAGAAAAAGCCCAGATAGGGCCACTTGTCCCGGACGACTTGCCACGTCGCTTGCCTCTTTTTATCTGCCTCTGACCCCGGATTTTTCCGGTGGTCTTATTGTTATAACGTCACGCTAACATAGCTTCGAATTTCATAAAATACCCTAAATTCAAAGACTTTTCGACCGTTGATAAAGTTCCCACAGCAACATGTTGTGGGCGAAATCGGGTGTTCCGCTAGATAAACCAAATGCAGGTGATCTGGCCTCGGATTCGGGCGCGATATTCTTGCCCTTTTCATGGGCGATCTGTGCCTTATATATAACGCCTACGAATGTGGGACCAATTGATGCTGGCAGAGCTGACAATGATGGCGGACAAGAAGGACGATGACGACGGTGACGTCGGCGTCGCGCTTGAGACGAAGCCAAAGACAAAGCGCCCACCACTTTACAAGGTATTGATCCTGAACGATGATTTCACGCCGATGGAATTCGTGGTGCATGTTCTGGAACGGTTCTTTGGCCTGTCGCACGCGCAGGCGTTTGAGCTGATGCTGACCGTTCACAAGAAAGGTGTCGCCGTTGTCGGCGTGTTCAGCCACGAAATCGCGGAAACCAAGGTGGCGCAGGTCATGGATTTTGCCCAGCGGCACCAGCACCCCCTTCAATGCACGATGGAGAAAGAATAACGCGCGGCCGTTATTCGTCCAACATGTCCAGATCCCGCTTATCCACGGCCCTTGATGACGGCCTGATCGCGTTGCCTGACGGCAACATTGCGGTGATGCGTCCAACAGCCAGCTATGATCTGTCATCACTGCCGCGCGCGGATATCAGGGTCATGCACAGCTTCTATCCGGATTACAGCGCTTTTGAGAGTGCCGGCTATGCCGTTACGCAGGATATGCCCGCATGCCGCACGGCGATTGTTGTGGTGCCCCGGTCCAAAACACTGGCACGTGCGATGGTTGCCGCCGCCTGTGCAAAGGCTGATCTTGTGATTGTCGACGGGCAAAAGACCGATGGGGTCGACAGCCTGTTCAAGGCCTGCCGCAAGCAGTTGGGTGATTTGCCGTCCATCACCAAGGGCCATGGGCGCGTGTTCTGGTTTTCTGCCACGGAGGCATTTGCCGACTGGGCCGCGGCAGGCCCAGCCAAGGGCGCGCATGGGTTTTATACGCAGGCCGGGGTGTACTCGGACGGCGCGATCGATAAAGGCTCGGCCTTTCTGGCTGATGCGTTGCCTGCAAAGCTGCCCGCCCGGATGGCCGATCTTGGCGCGGGATGGGGATATCTGGCGGCGGCGGTTCTGGCCCGCGACGGTGTGCAATCGCTTGATCTGATCGAGGCCGAGGCGTTATCGCTTGATTGTGCCCGGCTGAATATCACCGATGCGCGGGTGCAGTTTCATTGGGCCGACGCGACACAGTTCAAGCCACAAACGGGCTATGACGGGATCGTCATGAACCCGCCTTTCCATGCCAGCCGGGCGGCTGATCCGGGGTTGGGCCGCAGTTTCATTCAGGCGGCAGCACGCCTGTTGGGTAACCATGGCAAGCTTTGGATGGTGGCGAACAGGCACTTGCCTTATGAAACAACATTGTCTGAGTGTTTCCGCAATGTGGACATGATTGCCGGTAACGGTGCGTTCAAACTGTTCCACGCAAATCGGCCCATTCGCTAGACCCGGGCCAGGGAGAACATCGATGTCATTTTCAATCGCGGGCAAAACCGCCATCGTGACCGGGGCCGCCAATGGGGTTGGTCTGGCCATCGGGCGGCATTTCGTCGAAATGGGCGCCAATGTGGTTTTCGCCGATATGGATGAAAAGGCGCTGTGCCATGAAATGGGCGATGCTGCGAAGAAAGAAGAAAATGTCCGTATCTTCGCCGGTGACCTGCGCAAGAAGCTGACCATCGCCAACCTGCTTTCGGCAACAATTGACGGGTTTGAGCGGATCGACATTCTTGTTAACGGGACCCGCCAGGTCATGACCACGGACCCCCTCGATCCCGATGACAACTCTGTCGAAGAGCTTTTGCAGCAAAACACCCTGACAGCCATGCGCATGAGCCAGGCCGTGGCGCGGCGTATGATCAAGCAGGCCGCCGATGACGAGGGCGACCGGCCAATTGGGGCAATTGTCAATGTCAGCTCTATCGCGGCCCGCCGCACCCATCCTGATTTGCTCGCCTATTCGGTGAGCAGCGCCGCCCTTGACCAGATGACGCGATCCATGGCTGTGGCGCTGGCCGCGCACCGTATCCGGGTCAACGCCGTGGCCTTTGGCAGCGTCATGAGCGCCAGCCTGAAAGGGTCATTGAAGGAAAATGACGGCATGCGCGAAGCGATCGTCGGGAACACGCCGCTTCAGCGGATTGCCAACCCGGGCGAAGTGTCGGATGCCGTGCAATATCTTGCCTCCGACGCCGCTGGCTTTGTGACGGGGCAGATTATTACCGTCGATGGGGGCCGGACCCTGATTGATCCGGCCGATGTCTCAGCGCATTAAACCCCGTTACTCAGGGTTTGATCGGATGCACTGCAGCACCGCCTGATCCGACGCGGCCTTGGCCTGCGCCTGCCGTTCCAGCAGCGAATTCAGCTTTGCCTGCTCAGCCTTCAGATCAATCGCGACGGGTCGCGTTGTGGTAAAAGTCTCGGTCTCGTCGCAGGGAAACCGGAATGTTGATCCATCCTCGTTCTTGCCGCGACAGGTACGGCGCAATGTGCGGACTTCCTTGTTTTCCTCGATCGCATATCCGCGCGACAGGTTGCCTTGTGTTTCGGCAATAAGCGAATTCAAGATTCGCAGGTCGCGCGTCACATCGCCGATACATTGTTCGCGCGGGGTGGCACAGGCGGCAAGGGCTGCGAGAGGCAGGATAAATAGGGCGGTACGCATCGTGTTCTCCGGATTGTCTGATCGCAGGGGATTGATCTGGATCATCGTATCATCATTGCTATGTTGCGTAGAAACTAACACAGAATGCTATTCAATATCAGGGGTGCAAGGACACAGATGTCGAACGGGTTTGCGGCTGAGAAGGCCAGGGCATCAGCATGGTTTCGGACCTTGCGTGATGAAATCGTGGCGGCTTTCGAAGGGCTTGAGGATAGCGATGATGGTCAAGGCCCCGCTGGCCGGTTTGACGTAACCGAAACCAAACGCAATGCCGATGATGGATCGGATGCGGGTGGCGGATTAATGTCGGTGATGCGCGGCGGCCGGGTTTTTGAAAAGGTCGGGGTCAACGTCTCGACGGTCTATGGCCAACTTGGGGATGCCGCGCAAAAGGCGATGGCCGCGCGTGGGGTCCCCGGCATGGCCGATGATCCGCGGTTCTGGGCCTCTGGCATATCGCTTGTCGCCCATATGCAGAACCCGCATGCACCGGCGGTCCACATGAATACCCGCATGTTCTGGACGCCCCATGCCTGGTGGTTCGGAGGCGGGTCGGATTTGAACCCTTGCATCGAATATGATGAGGACACTGCCCATTTCCATGCGACCCAAAAAGCTTATCTGGACCCGCATGGCGCCGAACATTACCCCAAGCTGAAGGCCTGGGCGGATGAATATTTCTACATCCCGCACCGCAACCGGGCGCGCGGTGTCGGCGGTATCTTCATGGATGATTACTGCACCGGCGACTGGGCGGCGGATTTTGCCCTGACACAGGATATTGGTCGGGCCTTCCTGCCGGCCTATCTGCCGTTGGTGGAAAAGCGACGCGGCATGGATTGGACTGATGCGGATAGGGATACGCAACTGGTGCATCGCGGCCTTTATGCGGAATATAACCTTGTCTATGACCGGGGTACGAAGTTTGGCCTGACAACGGGGCATGATGCCAACGCCGTACTGATGAGCCTGCCACCGCTGGCCAAATGGGTTTAGTCGCCAGCACGCACGAATTTGGCACCCCCGGCTTCACGCGCGGGGGCCTGCCCCCCTTCCGGCGCTGTCACGACACGTTCAAACGCCTCCCTTTGCTGCACCGGGCCAGCGGCCAGATCGCGCAGCAGCATCCCTGCCAATTGCGGTGAGATCTGACCGTTGGATGCGTCGCTGAGCATGCGGGCGGCGCGGTCTGGCGCGAAATGAACCAATGCGCGCGCCATGCGCATTTGTGGCAGGCCAATGGGGCGCTCTACCCCGATCCCGGCCCCCAGTGCCGCGCGTTCCTGTGGGGTCGCTGGAACAAAGGCCAACCAGCCAAAAAGCGCAATCAACAGCCCTGTCATCGCGGACCGAAAGCCGTGATAGGCAAGGCGGAGCGTCAGCGGCAGGCGCATGTCGGGATATCCATTCTCATGACGCAAAAGAACCACGGCAATGTGGAAAACTTATGGCGTCACGGTCAGCTGCGGACAGTGTCGATCATCAGTTGCACGTTGTCTGGGTCGGCATCAGGCGTGATTCCATGGCCCAGATTGAAGATATGCGGGCCCTTGGAAAAGCTCTCGCGGATGCGCAATGTGTCATCCACCAGCGCTTGACCGCCTGTCACCATATGGGATGAGGCAAGATTGCCCTGCACGCAGCCATCAATCTGGACATGTTCGGCGGCCCAATCCGGGTCAATCCCATCATCAAGGGCGACGCAATTTGCACCCGTTGCCTTGTGGACACCAGCAAAGCGATGATCGGCGCCGCGCGGAAAGACGATGACCGGCGTGCCGGGATGTCTGTCCTTGATCGCCTGGGTAATCCGCTGCATGGGATGGATCGAAAACTCGGTGAAGTCATCCCCCACCAGCGATCCGGCCCAACTGTCGAAAAGCTTGACCACTTCGGCGCCGGCCTGAATTTGCATCGACAGATATTCAATCGTCGCCTCGGTCAGCCGGTGAATGATGCCTTCGAATACTGGCCGGTTTTCGGCCTTCAATGCATGGGCCGGACCCTGATCAGGCGTGCCTTGTCCCGCGATCATATAGGTGGCAACCGTCCACGGTGCCCCGGCGAAACCGATCAGGGTGGTTTCTTTGGGCAGTTCACGCGACAGAATCTGCACGGTTTCGTAAACCGGGCGCAGGGTTTCATGGATGTCGTCGACGATTTTCAGCTTGGCGAAATCATCGGCGGTGGTGATCGTGGACAGGCGCGGCCCTTCGCCGGTGACGAACCATAAATCCGCCCCAAGCGCTTGCGGGACAAGCAGAATATCGGCAAAAAGGATCGCCGCATCAAAGCCATAGCGCCGGATCGGTTGCAGCGTGACCTCGGCTGCCAGATCGGGATTGTAGCACAGTGACAGGAAATCCCCGGCCTGCGCCCTTGTGGCCTTGTACTCCGGCAGATAACGGCCCGCCTGACGCATCATCCAGATCGGTGGGGTGGGCAATGTCTCGCCTTTGAGGGCCCGCAGGATGGGTTTGTTCTGGGTCATTATCTGTCCTCTCGCTCTGGCCCTAGTCCCAATTGCACTTGGTGTTGTCAAGCCAGGTTGCCAAGTCTAACACTGCCAGCATGACAATGCCCAAACCCACCCAAGCCGCGCCTTTCAATATCGGAACCCGGGGGTCGCCTTTGGCGCTCGCCCAGGCGCATGAAACCCGTGATCGCCTGATGGTGGCGCATGATCTGCCGCAGGATGCCTTTCGGATTTGCGTGATCAAGGTGACAGGTGATCAGATCCTCGACAAGCCTTTGCGCGAAATCGATGGTAAGGGTCTGTTTACCCGCGAAATCGAAGAGGCGTTGTTGGACGGGTCGATCGATATCGCCGTGCATTCCACCAAGGACATGCCGGTGCAACAACCCGGCGGGCTGGTCATGGACACCTATCTGCCCCGCGAAGATGTCCGCGATGCATTTGTGTCGTTGAAGTACAAAAGCCTTGCCGACCTGCCAAACGGGGCGGTTATCGGCACATCATCGACCCGGCGACGGGCGCAGGTGGCCGCCCGTTTTGCGCATCTGAAAGTGGTTGAGTTTCGGGGTAACGTGCAGACCCGCCTGAAAAAGCTGCATGATGGTGTGGCCGATGCCACGTTCCTGGCCGCAGCCGGTTTGCGGCGTCTGGGGATGGATGACGTCCCCTATCACCCGATTGACCCCGACGCGATGCTGCCCGCCATTGCACAGGGCGCGATCGGGATCGAGCGGCGGGATGGAGACAGCCGTGCCGCAGAGATGCTGGCAGCAATTCATGATCACGCAACCGGGCAAAGACTGGCCGCCGAACGCGCCCTTTTGGCGGGGCTCGACGGATCATGCGAAACGCCGATTGGCGGGCTGGCAGAGATTGTGGATGGCAGGCTGCGCCTGCGCGGTGAAATCCTCCGGCAAGATGGGGGCGCAGTCCTGACCGATGACATGCAAGGCGCCATTGAAGACGGGCCAGCCATGGGGCAGGAGATGGCCGCCAAGCTGCTGGGGCAGGCGGGGCCGGGGTTTTTCGATTAGAGATGCATCAATAACGCGAGACCCGGTCCGTGTTAGACCGTGCAGCCCTCTCCCGTAGAGGCGGCTGCCCTCTCGGCCATCGCGCCGAATTCCCACTGGAACTGGTCGGCGGGTCCGGGTTCAGGCCTCCGGGATGACCTTGCCAGGGTTCAGGATGCCCTTGGGATCAAGCGCGGCCTTGATCGCCCGCATCGCATCAAGCGCCACGGGATCCTTGCGTCGTTTCATCGTCTCCAGCTTGGATACGCCGATCCCGTGTTCGGCGCTGAATGATCCGCCCAGTTCCTGCACCACGTCCTCAACCGCTTCGACCATGGCATCCTTTACGGCGGGATCATTGCGGCTGACATAGCTGGTGTGGTGGATGTTACCGTCGCCCAGATGCGCGACAATCACCTCTGTCGCATCAGGGTCAATGGCTTTCAGGCGCGGGGTCAGCATCGCCTCGAATGCGGCGACCCGGTCGAGCGGCAGGGCGACATCCGTGTTCACATAGGTGCCGCCAAAAAACGCGACATGGCCGGCATCTTCGCGGCGTTTCCACATCGCGCTGCGCTGCGCCTCGTTCTGGGCGATCATTGCGTCCAGCAGGCGGCCGTCGTCGAGATAGGCGGCAAGGGTCGCTTCCAGATGACCCACGACGGGCGTCTTGCCGCTGTCATCGGGCACCGCGTCGCGGTTCATGACGGCGGCAACCTCGATCAGGATATTGACATCATGCCCATCCTCAAACGGTGGCCGGGCATCGGGGAACAGGCGCAGATGCGTGTCGATATAGCTGCGTGGCATGTATTCAAATGCCTCGACCCCGCCGCCGGTTTCATCCTGTAGCCTATGCAGCAGGTCCAGCGCATCATCCAGGCTGGGCAGGGCCACCATGGCTGTGGCATAGGCCTGCGGTTTGGGGCGCAGTTTCAACACAGCAGCGGTGATAATCCCCAATGTGCCTTCGGCGCCGATCATCAGATTGCGCAGATCAAAGCCGGAATTATCCTTATGCAAGGCCGACATCAGGTCCATGATACGGCCATCAGCCAGTACGACCTCCAGCCCCAGGCACAGGCCCCGTGTGCTGCCATAACGGACAACGTTCGACCCACCCGCATTGGTGGACAAAAGCCCGCCGATCATGGCAGACCCCCGCGCGCCAAGGGTCAGGGGAAAGATCAGACCCTGCGCCTCTGCCGCGTCATGCAAGTTGGACAGGATGACGCCCGCGCCAACGGTTGCGGTGCGGCCAGCGACATTGATTTCTTCTATCGTGTTCAGGCGGTCGACGGAGAGCAGCAATGCATTTTCGGCCAAGGTGGCCCCGGTCAACCCTGTCTGCCCGGAAACCGGCACAACCGGGATGCCGGTTGCATTTGCGATCTTGAGGATCTCGGCGACCTCTTGCGTGTTGCCAGGGCGCAGAACGGCGCGGGGGGTGCAGGAATAGGCCCCTGTCCAGTCAGTGCCATAGGGGGTTGCGGCGTCGCCAGTCAGGACACGGTCGCGCCCAATGACATTTGCGATTGCGTCCAGTTCTGACATGGCCCCTCCGGTTTTGCGCATTTTGGTAAAGCTAACAGAATGCGGCAATGGCGAAAGGTGTCTTTCGCAACGGACAGGGATTGGATGCTCGCGCGGTGGAAACTTGTGCTCCCGACGCAGGGGTGGCTTGCGCAGCAAACGCCCACAAGTCGGGCGCGCCGCGAGGCGCTGGGTTTCAATCGGTGCCAAGGGGAACGGATGGTGGCGCGGGGGAGACTTGAACTCCCGACTCAGGGTGGCTTGCGCAGCAAACGCCCACAAGTCGGGCGCGCCGCGAGGCGCTGGGTTTCAATCGGTGCCAAGGGGAACGGATGGTGGCGCGGGGGAGACTTGAACTCCCGACTCAGGGTGGCTTGCGCAGCAAACGCCCACAAGTCGGGCGCGCCGCGAGGCGCTGGGTTTCAATCTGTGCCAAGGGGAACGGATGGTGGCGCGGGGGAGACTTGAACTCCCGACCCGGGGTGGCTTGCGCAGCAAACGCCCACAAGTCGGGCGCGCCGCGAGGCGCTGGGTTTCAATCGGTGCCAAGGGGAACGGATGGTGGCGCGGGGGAGACTTGAACTCCCGACCTCGCGATTATGAGTCGCGCGCTCTAACCAGCTGAGCTACCGCGCCGCACCACGCACGCCGATTACGCAAAGGGGCGAGCGCTGTCAAACCGATTCTGTGCAGATCGTGACGTTCCAACGACGTAAGATGGGTTTAAACCCATCTTACGGTGCCGCATCTGTCAGTCATACCGCAGTTCCGTCGCCTTGCCGCGAAAGATCGTATAGGCCAGCACCGTGTAGGCGATGATCGTCGGCAACACGATGCAGGTGCCCATCAGAATGATGAACAGGCTTTCCGGGGCGCTGGCCGCGTCATAGATGGTGAGCTTCTCGGGCACGACATATGGGTAGAAGCTATAGGCCATCCCGCCGAACGCCATGATCCACAGCGATGTGGCTGCAGCGAAGGGTAACCATGACCAGCGGTCATTGTGAAACGGCATTCGCCGCAGCATCCACCAAAGCCAAGCCACCAAAAACCCCGAGAAAATCGGCAATGGCGACAGATATGCAAATGACGGCCAGCTGAACCATTTGTCAAAGATCCGTTCACTGACATAAGGCGTCGCAAGCGAGATGGCGCCGATTCCCAGAACCAAGCCCCAGATGCCGCCACTTGCCCAATCAACGGCTTTGCGCTGCAAATGTTCGTCGGTTTTGTGAATAACCCAGGTCGCCCCGATAAAGCTGTAACCCACGGTCAGAAACACCGCCGTCAATGCGCCAAATCCGGCATGTGCCCAGCTCCATTCCAGCCCCATGATATACATGCCCAGCATGAAGCCTTGCGACAGCGCGGTCATCAGGGAGCCTGCAAAGAACGCCTTGTTCCACGCGGCCTTGTGCGGGGCAGGGGCCTTGGCCCGGAATTCAAACGCAACCCCGCGCAGGATCAGGCCGATCAGCATGATTGTGACCGGCAGGTAAAGCGCTGTCAGGATGTCGCCATGGGCCGCCGGGAAAGCGACCAACAGCAGCCCCACCGCAAGCACCAGCCATGTTTCATTGGCATCCCAAAATGGCCCGATCGATGCGATCATGCGATCTTTTTCACTATCATCAGCAAACGGAAACAGCAGACCGACACCCAGATCGAACCCATCCAGAACAACATAGATCAGGATTGATACGCCCATGAGTGCCGCAAACGCGAAGGGCAGCCAGACGGTTGGATCCCCAAAAATATGCATAAGCCCTACTCCCCCGGTACGGCACGTGCGACGGCCGCTTCTGATTTTGGATATTCAGGATCGATCCGTTCACCCCGCGACATGCGGCGCGCCAGATAGAAAATGACCGAGATATAGGCCGTCAGCAGCACCGCATAGACCGCCAGATAGGCGACCAGCGTTGACAGGACCATCGGGGCGGGCACATCGGCCACCGCCTCCTTTGTGCTCATCACACCGTTGACGAGCCAGGGTTGCCGGCCAATCTCGGTTGTGTACCACCCAGCGAGGGTTGCGACCCAGCCGCTGAAGCTCATCCCCACAAGGGCATAAAGCATCGGCTTTGGCAGCCCCGCCACCCCGCGCGACTTGCGCAGCATCATTGCGGATGCGGCCCAACTGACCAGCAACATCAAAACGCCAGTGCCAACCATCACCCGGAACGACCAGAAAACCGGGCTGACCGGCGGGTGCAGCACCTCGCCGTCCTCGCCGATAAAATCGTTCAGCCCTTTCACCTCACCGTTCCAGTCATGGGTCAGGATGAAAGACGCCAGTTTGGGGATGCCGATTTCAAAGCGGTTTTCCCGGTTTTCCTCGTCCGGCAAAGCAAAGAGAACAAGCGGCACGCCGCTATGTGTTTCCCAGTTTGCTTCCATCGCGGCCACTTTGGCGGGCTGATATTCCTTGGTGTTCAGCCCGTGGAAATCGCCCATCAGGATTTGCAGCGGGATCAGCAAGGCGGCGGTATAAACAGCTGTTTTCAAGGCCACCCGCACCCCTTCCGTCCGCCCTCCGATCAACCAGCGGAAGGCGCTGATCCCGGCAATCAGGAAACTGACGGTCAGGAAGCTTGCCAAAACCATATGGGCAAAGCGGTAAGGCATTGATGGATTGAAGATGATCGCCCACCAATCGGTTGCATGCGCCACGCCATTGATCATCTCAAACCCTTGCGGCGTGTGCATCCATGAGTTCAGCACGATGATCCAGAAGGCCGACATCATCGTCCCGAAGGCGACAAGGAAGGTCGCCGTGGTGTGCAGCCAATTGGGAACCCGCGAGAACCCGAACAGCATGATGCCCAGAAAAACGGCCTCCAGAAAGAAGGCGGTCATGATTTCATAGGCCAGAAGCGGCCCCGCGATATTACCAACCTTTTCCATGAAACCCGGCCAGTTCGTACCGAACTGGAACGACATGGTGATGCCCGAAACCACCCCAAGCGCGAAGGACAGCGCAAAGATTTTCACCCAGAACCGGTAGGCT
The DNA here is from genome assembly GCA_947500055.1 of uncultured Paracoccaceae bacterium. Taxonomy (GTDB): domain Bacteria; phylum Pseudomonadota; class Alphaproteobacteria; order Rhodobacterales; family Rhodobacteraceae; genus Yoonia. The sequence continues at coordinate 177,446 of CANMQO010000006.1, read as the reverse complement.
TCCATCCAGCGTTCTTGCCCTGTCTGTGTATAGCGCAACTTGAAAAACAAGAGCACCCAGCCAAGCGCGATGGTGATCGTCGGGAACAGAATGTGAAAAGAGATATTCGCCGCAAACTGAATGCGCGATAGCAGCAGAGTTTCCATGGTGACCTCAACTCCTTTTTCGGGCGATATCGCCCGTTGCTCCTGATATAGTATCTGCCGGGATATGGTCAGGGGGGTGCGACAGCACAACGCGCCCTTTGGAATGGTTCTAAATTGCGAAAACGGGCCGAAGCGGCGTGACATCCGGTGCAATTTCCGAAACGATTGCATCAACCAAGGAGGATGCTTTGACAGGATTTTTGACAACCCATGTGCTTGACACCGCCAGCGGCCTGCCGGCAGCAGGTATGACCGTCGATCTATATCAGCTTGACGGTGACACGCGGACCCATCTGGTTACGATGGTGACAAATGACGATGGCCGCACCGACAGCCCGATCCTGCCGCAGGGGGATTTTACAATTGGCCGGTATGAGTTGGTGTTTCAGGCCGGGGCTTATTTCGGGCGCGACGATGCGCCGCATTTCCTCGACGATATCCCGATCCGCTTTGGCATCAATGATCCGACGTCACATTATCACGTTCCATTGCTCGTCTCGCCATTCAGCTTTTCGACCTATCGGGGCAGTTGACCCTCAGGTTCTGGAAAATGACCAGCGGGTGATCTGGCGGTAAACCGCGCCCGCATCTACCATGATCGACGGAAAGCCGGAATTGTTGGGCGCATCCGGCCAGCCCTGCGCCTCGATCGCCAAACCTTCATAAGGGCCGCGACCGGGGCGATATGCATCGCGTGCATCATAGATTTGCACACCCGGTTCGGTCGTTGCCATGTGCATGGTGATGCCACCCGTTCCCCGCAATTGCAGCACCGCGCGCAACGGCCCACGCTTATCTGCAACGCAGAAGTTGTTATCAAAAGGTGGCGTATTCACGGCCACCTTGCGCAGAGTGCGAAAATCCATCTGTGTGCCTGCGACATCTGCAACCTCGCCGGTTGGGTAATTGTCAGCATTGCCGGGCAAGAACCGATCTGCGGCGATTTGGAGCATGTGGCCATCAAATGTCGTGCTGCCATTAAGGTTCCAGTAACTGTGATTGGCGAAATTCATCGGCGTCCGGGCATCGGTTTCGCCGGTGACGGTCAGCGTCAATGTCCCAGGTGCGCTGACCGCAAAATGGGCCGTGATCAACCGATTGCCCGGCAACCCGCACATCCCATCGGGCAATGACAGCCGCAGGGTCGCACTATCCGTGGTGGCCTGCACCACGTCCCACACCTGCAAATGGCTGGCTTGCGCCCCGGAATGCAAATGAATGCGCCCGTCCTGATTACGCTCCAATTCATACATCATCCCGTCAATGCGGATGCGGGCATTGCTGATCCGGTTGGCGATGGGGCCGATCAGGCTTCCGTGATGGCGCATGTCACCTTCGTAGTCGGACAACAGGTCTGACCCAAGCGTCAGCGGATGATCAACGCCACGCAGGCGCACATCCTGCAACACCGCCCCCCAAGTCAGCAGGCTGACCGACAGGTCACCTGCGGACAGGGTGATCTTGTGAACCTCTCGGCGGCCCTTCGCGGTGGTGCCAAATGGGGTCACAGGGCCTCCCAATGTACCCCGGCGGGGGGGATAATGATATCATTCCAGGTCTGCGCCTTGGGGGCGTAGTTAAAGACGAACCGATGGGTCGCCGTATCGCGGATGCGCAGCCCCTGGGGCAGGGCAAAACTCCTCAGGTCAAGCGTATCACAAAGCCCGCCGATGATGGCATCGAAGGTTTTATCATCTGGCCAGCCCGCAAGGTAACGCAGGTGATCGCCGCCCATGATGGCGGGTTGGCCTGACTTGGTGTTCAGATGCACCGGGGCCGTCCCTTCGAGATGCTCAAACCAGTGGCGGAAACATCCGCCGTTTTCCAGCTTGATCCTGTCATCCGGTGGCAGGCTTTCGGTCAGGGTGGCGGTGACATCGACGCCCGGCAGCTGCGGACCCATCGGCGCTGGGATGCTGAGTTCTGGTGTCTTTGTGTCCGTGCGCGGGCCGAGCAGGGCGATGCCCTGAAACGTTGTCAACGCGGTGCGCATCCGGTCTGACAATCTCATGACCCCCGGAGCCAAGAGCAGTTTGTAGGCCGACAGATCGGCGGCATCAGGCGGCAGGATATCCACATTCAGCCCGGCCCGGCGCAATGCGCGGTAGGTCGCAAATGCCAGCCGGAACGTCTCGAAATCCGCACCTTGCGGCTGGGCATCCCAGGCCCAGGCGCTTTCGTAGTCAAAGATCAGGGCGGCCTGCGCATGTGCCGTGCCGACATCAGGCAGGTCCGCAATCTCATCAGCGACCTGCCGCGCCTCAGCCAAGGCCGGGGCGGCCGCACTATCGGGACGGAGCAGCCCCGCATGCATCTGCTCCTGCGCAAAGGGCGCCTGCCGCCAGCGGAAATAGCAGACGGTTTCGGCACCATGGGCAAACGCCTCCCACGCCCAAAGCCGCGCCATGCCGGGCAGCGGGGCGGGATTGTAAGGGGCCCAGTTTACCGGGCCGGGTTGCTGTTCCATCACCCATAACCGGCCCTTGCCCACGGCGCGGTACAGGTCGTGATGGAATGCCTGAAAATCGGGATGTCCCTGCCGCAGGAATTTTTTCTTTTCTTTTGAGGTACCTTCGAGTCGATCTGAAAGGAAGCCAATTGGGTAACTATCCCAGGATGCAATATCGAGATCCGCCCCGACTTTCCAATGATCAAACGTCGTGATCCGGCCCATATAGTTGTGGATCAGGGGGGCATTCGTGTGGCGGCGGAGTTCATCCGCCTGCACCTTGTTGAAGGCTACCACCTGATCCGAACTGTAGCGGCGAAAGGCCAGCTGGTGCGGGTGATTGGGTTCGGTGACGGTCAGATTGGGCAGGTCGATCTGGTCGAATGTGTCATATTCCATTGACCAGAACACATTTCCCCATGCCCGGTTCAGCGCGTCGGTGGATTGGTATGTCTGGGCGAGCCAGTTCTGAAACCCTTTGCGCGCCGCATCTGAATAGCTGAGCGTGGTTTCGTGACAATCATATTCATTGTCGATCTGCCACGCGGCGATATGCGGGTGCTTGCCATAACGTTCGCCCATCGCGCGGGCGATTTGGCGGCATTCTTCGCGATAGCCCATATGACTGAAATCATAATGGCGCCGCGAGCCGAATTTGCGCGGATGGCCTGCGGCATCCACGGCAAGCATGTCGGGGTGTTTATCTAGCATCCAGCGGGGCGGGGTGGCCGTGGGCGTGCCAAGGATGATTTTCAGCCCGGCATCGCCCAACACCGCAATTGCCTGATCCAGCCAATCCCATGTAAAAGTGCCCGGGCTGGGTTCCATCCGGCTCCAGCCGAACTCACCAATGCGCACCCAAGTCAGGCCGGTTTCCACCATGCGTGCGGCATCGGCGGCCCACTGATCCTGTGGCCAATGTTCTGGGTAGTAACAGACGCCGAGCGTGCGTTTCATGGTTCGGGGCCTTTTTGAGTATTTTTGGCAAAATGATAGACGAGGTGAGTTCAGAGGAGCACCTGATGCTCCGCCTGACCGATGATATCCGTTTCGATGGCGAAGGTCCTGCCTTCGTCGTCACCGGTCAACCCAACGGCGGCAGAGGTGCAATAGAGCGTTTGCAAATCAGGCCCGCCAAATGCCGGGCAGGAGGTTTGTCTTGCCGGGAAAGAATGCGCTTTGATGAAGCGGCCATCGGGCGTGTAGCCTGCGATGCGCGACGTGCCCCATTGCGCATTCCAAAGGTTGCCTGCGGCATCGACAACCGCACCGTCGGGCCGGAAATCCGTGCCGGTCAGGTCGATATGCAAAACCGGCTCGCCGATTGGCCAGCCGTCGGTGTCCAAGGTAACCCGCATGATCCGCTGTGTCGGGGTATCGGTGAAATAGGCGGTCTTGCCATCCGGGGCGAAACAGATCGCATTGCTGATCGTGATCGGTGCGAAAAGCTGGCGCAACTCGTCCTTGTAATAGCGATAGATCGCGCCCGCGTGTTTTTCGGCCTCGATCCCCATCGTGCCGATCCAAAAACCGCCTTGCGGGTCGGCGCGCCCGTCGTTGGAGCGCGTAGTCGGGTTGTCGGCCTCCAGCGGGCAAAGTTCCGTCTGATCGCCTGAAGTGATGTCGAACCGATGCAGCGCGCGAGCGGAGGCGACAAGCAACGTGTCCGGGTCCACCCAGCCTGCCGCGCTGACATAGGTGTCGAATTGCCAATGCTGGCCCTTGGTGTGCAGCCGATGACCGAGGATATCAAACCAGAAGAGCTGTTTGCGCTCAGGGTGCCACAATGGTCCTTCGCCCAACTGACATTGGATGTTGTCAAAAATCATGATGCGGCCTCGTCATAGGCGGCAACCATGTTCTTGGCGCGGTTGGCCACCTCGGCCACTGAAAGGCCCGGTTTGTAAAGGGCGGAGCCGATGCCAAAGCCATCCGCACTGGCTGCCATCCATTGGGCGAAATTGTCCGCCCCCGCGCCGCCCACGGCGTAAACCTGCGTGCCTTTCGGCAGGATCGCGCGGATCGCCCTGATCCCATCGGGGCCAAGCAGGCTGGCGGGGAAAATTTTGAGCCCATCGGCACCGGCCTTGAGTGCGGCGAAACACTCCGTTGGGGTCATGACCCCTGGCCAGCTTTGCATGCCAGCGGTTTTGGTGGCGACAATCACCCGCTGGTCACAGTTGGGCGACACGATCAGCCTGCCCCCCGCTTGCGCGACCCGGCCCACATCATCGGTGGACAGGACCGTGCCTGCACCTATCAGGGCATCGTCCCCATACGCATCGACCATCGCCTTGATGCTGTCGAACGGATCGGGAGAGTTGAGCGGCACCTCGATCCTGGTGATGCCTGCGTCGATCAGGGCAGCGGCCATGGGCACGGCCTCGGGCGGGGTGATGCCGCGTAAAATGGCGATCAGGGGGCGTGACATGTACTATCCTTTCAGGCGGGCATAGGCGGCGGTCAGACCCGCAATGGTGATGGCGTCACCTTGCACCTGCGCGGCGGGGGCGTGTTGAGCGGCGAGCGCACCGACATAAAGTTTCGACAGGCCACCGGCCCCGATCACGGCAATCTGCTGGCCCAGCCAATAAGGTTTGGCCGCAGCAAGTTCGGCGCCGATCAAAAGGCCGGACAGGCGCGCGCGCGCGGCACTGCCGGGCAGAGCGTTCAACAGACCTTCGGCACGTAGCGCAAAAAGGCGCGCGGCCAGCCGTTCGGGGCGCGCCATTGCTTCGTCAACAGCGGCTGTGAAAGCATCATCATCCCAACCTTCGGCAGCGATCGAATGGCGCAGCACCGTTTGTTCGCTGATCGTCGCAAAAAGTTCGCCGGTCATGAACGTCTGAAAACTGACCACCTCATCGGCACTGACATGTACCCATTTGGTATGGGTGCCGGGCAGGCAGATCACCCCATCCCAGTTCTTGTTTCGGGCCAGAAACCCCGCGATCTGGGTTTCCTCGCCGCGCATCACGTCCGCGGGATTGGGTTGCTTGATACCGGGGATCACATGGACCTGCAGGTCGGGATGTTGGACAGCGGCCCTGGCGAACCCATCTGGCAAGGCGGGACAGGGCACGGTGGAATATGGGGCCTCGACCCAACCCTGACGAGAGCCAACCATGCCGCAGGCAATGACAGTGGTGGGCCCATCGATCCAGCGGGCAACAAGGTCAAGCAATGCGGGCTCAAACCCATCGCCGGCCAGTGTGCTCATGCCGTTGTCTGATTGCGCCTCGGCCAGCACTGTGCCGGATGCTGACATTGCCCATGCGCGCAGCTGCGACGTGCCCCAATCTACCGCAATCCAATCTGCCTTCACATCGCTCATCCTGCGTGTACCACCCCTGCGTCGATCACCATCACCTGCCCTGTCATCATGGCCGAAGCAGAGGACGCAAGAAAGAGCGTGCCGCCGACCATATCCCGTGGCTGGATAAACTCTTTCAGGCATTGTTTGTCCAGAAAGGCGGCTTTCGCCGCGGGCGTGGCCCACATGGTCTCCTGTTTTTCGGTAAAGACCCAGCCGGGAGCAATGGCGTTGACCCGTATCCCCTTTGATCCCCATTCCCGGGCGAGCGCGCGGGTCATGCCGGTGATCCCTGCATTGGCACTGACATAGGGGACCATGCCTGCCGCACCCATCATGTAGGTGATGGATGAAAAGTTGATGATCGATCCTTTATCGGCCATCAGCTCCGCCGCTTTCTGGCAGGCAAAGAAATAGGCCTTGAAGTTCACCGCCTGGCTGTCGTCCCAGATTTCCGGCGTGATATCCATCGCGTCAAAGCGCATGTCATTGGCGGCATTGTTGATCAGGGCTGCGAATGGGCCATGTATCTCTGCCGCCCGTTCCATCGCAGCCTGTAAGGCGGCAGTGTCGGTGATGTCGCATTGAATGAACAGCGGGCGGTTGCCATAGGCCTTGTCCATCGCCTCGACAAATGCGCTGGCATCGGATCGACCCACAAAGGCGACCCTGGCCCCTTGTGCAAGGAACCCTTCTGTCAAGGCCGCCCCGATTCCGTTCCCGCCGCCGGTGATGAAGATGGATGCGTCCCTAAGGTCGTGAAACGTGGTGTTCATAGCCGCTCTCCTTCCAGCACCCACATCCGCTCGGGGAAGGACCAGGGCAGTGTTATCCCATGGCGCATCAGGTAGGTACCAGAGACGTCCATTGCCTTTGCTTTCAGGATCGGATTGCCGCGTGACAGGCGCGGTGCGCTGTCGCGGTTGATCAGGCTGATGCGATATGTGGCATCGGGGTCGAGCGCGGTGAGCCGCAACGGCCGCGGTGCGATCTGTGCGCTTGTCGCGGCCTTGCCGGCAAAGACGACAAAGCGGGTCTTGTCGCGGGCCAGTTGCTGTTCAGCCATCACCGCCGGATCGGCACTGTCCAGCCGCAGGATGTCGGCTGTCTGCATCCAGTGGCGGTGGTGTTTCCACCAGCTTGTGACCTCTTTCAGGATCACTGTTTCATGTTCATCCAGCTCGCGCGGGTCCATCTCGAACCCCATATGGCGCTGGGCGGCCACCCATGCGCGGAAGCTGATATCGAGCGTGCGGCCCGATGTATGGCAAACGCGCGGGCCAACATGGCTGCCGGTGACCGCGAGCGGCAGAAACAGCGCCGCATCATGTTGAATGCGCAGCCGCTCCAGCGCGTCGTTGCTGTCGGACAACCAGACCCGCTGTGTCCGTTCCAGAATGCCAAAATCAATGCGACCGCCCCCCGAAGCGCAGCTTTCAATCTCCACATGCGGAAAATCAGCGCGCAGCCGGTCGATCAGGGCGTAAGAGCCGCGGGTCTGCGCCGCATCAGGCATGGGCAGCACCCGGTTATGGTCCCACTTGATATAGTCGATCTTGTGATCGCGCAGGATCGCTGACATCCGATCATAAAGGAAATCACGGACCTCCGGGCTGGCCATGTTCAGCGCTTTTTGCTGACGGCCCAGCGTCTGGTCCTCCGCCCCGAAAACCCAGTCGGGATGGGCGCGGTGAATGTCGCTGTCTTCGTTGATCATCTCAGGCTCGAACCAGATGCCGAAGGTCATGCCAAGGGCATGCACATGATCAATCAGCGGGTGCAGCCCGTCAGGATATTTGCGCGGATCAACCTCCCAATCGGACAGGGACCTTGTGTCGTCATCGCGATTGCCGAACCAGCCATCATCCAGCACGAAACGCTCCGCGCCCAAGGTCGCCGCGCGGTCCGCGATATCCTGCAACACGGGCAGTTTGTGGTCGAAATAGACCGCTTCCCAGCAATTGTAATGTACCGGGCGCGGCGCGCTGGGTTTGGGCCAGGTGACGATCCGGTCGCGCAGGTGGCGTTGGAACGCCACGGCGCAGCCGTTCAAACCCCGGTCGGAATAGGCGATGTAAAGCGGCGCGGTCTTGAACTGCGTTGCGGCCTCCGTTTCCATCCGCGCGGCGTGACCCCATTGGATCTGGCGGCGGCCATCTTGTAGTTCCTCGGCAATCATCTTGTGCCCGCCGGACCAGCCGTAGTGGAAAGCGTAAGCCTCCCCTTCGGTATTGGTCGCACCGCGACAAGGCACGATCAGGCCCGGGAAATGCTCATGGCCCGTGCGGCCGGTCCGGTTTTCGCGGTAACGCATGCCCGGCGCCCAGGCGGTGCGCGAGAGTTGGAATTCCCCACACCAGCGGCCAGAGACATCAATCATCTCGTCCGACTGCTGTGGTCCGGGCAGGACCGGTGCTGCGAGCCAGTGCAGATGGACAGGGCGGGTTGCATCCAGCGTGGTCTGGCAGGTGATGATACGGGTTTCGGTGTCGCTGACAAAACTGACCGTCAAGGTCAGACCATTGGCCTTGTCGGCATAGGTCAGCTCCAGCGTGCCGTTCTGTTCGACGCTTTCGAAACAGAACTTCGGCAGCAGCGGCGTGCCATCGGTATCACGCACAATCAGGCCCGGCTGGCCGGGGAAGCTGCGGGTCGCCTCCGGACAGATCGACAGATCCGGGTTTTCGTCCAGCATGCCGCCGGTGACATCGATCGCGTGGGCGGCGTGCAGCGTGTTCAAATCCTCGCCATGCGGCAGCACGGCACCCCAATAGACGACCTCGGGCAGGCGGTCGTTTCTGGCCGCCAAGACAAGTGTCTGGCGGCCATCATCAATACGATAAGTACGGTTCATGGTGTTCTTACTTTACGGCCCCGAGTGTGAGACCCGCGATAAAGTGTTTCTGCATCAGAAAGAACATCGCGACAGGGGGAAGGGCGGCAACAATGGAACCCGCGCTCATCAAATGATAGGCGGCGCGGAACTGTGAATTGAACTCGGTAATCCCGGCGGTGACCGGCTGGGCATCGGGGCCCTGGGTCAGGACAACGGCCCAGAAATAATCGTTCCAGATGAAGGTAAAGATCAGGACAGCCAATGCGGCCAGCGCGGGCTTCATCAGCGGCAGAACCACGTAGAGAAAGATACGCCATTCGGCAACGCCTTCGACGCGGGCGGCCTCGATCAAAGGGAAGGGCAGGGCGCGGATGAAGTTGCGCATGAAGAGGGTGCAGAAGCCCGTTTGGAAGGCAACATGGAACAGGACCAACCCCAGTTTGGTGTCATAAAGGTTCATGCTGACGGTCAGGTCGCGGACCGGTACCATCAGGATCTGGAATGGGACAAAGTTTCCGGCAATGAAGATGAAAAAGATCAGAAGGTTGCCCTTGAACTTGTAAACACCGAGCGCAAACCCCGCCATGCAGGACAGGGCCACTGCGCCGATCACCGTCGGGATCGTGATGAAAAGCGAATTCAGCAGATAGCGGGGCATATTCGATTCAAAGAACACCTTGCCGTAATTGGTGAAGGCCTCGAAACTGCTGGGAACCCCCCAATAATTGCCGTTGGTGAAATCGGCGTCGGGCTTGATCGAGAAGAGGGCGACCGCCAGCAATGGCAAGAGCCAGAGGATCAGCGCAACAGGCAGGAACGCCTGATAGGTGATCTGCGCGGAGCGGGGGCGTTTTTCAATTGGTGTCGGAAACATCAGTGCGCTCCCTTTTCATCTTGGTACATGGACCACAGGAAGTAGACGATAAAACCCAGCATGATGAAGAACAGGACAACGGCGATAGCCGCCCCATATCCCATGCGGAAGCCGAATTCAGACAATGATTCCTCGAACATGTAGAAGGAAAGAACCCGGGTAGAGCCGAACGGGCCACCATTGGTCATCACGCTGATCAGGTCAAAGGAGCGAAGGGCACCGATGATTGTCACCACGAAGGCAATGAACGTGGCAGGCTTCAATTGGGGCAGGATCACATACCACAGCATCTTGCGGCCTTTGGCACCGTCAAGGCGGGCCGCTTCCACCTGCTCGGGATCCACCGCATTCAGACCGGTCAGATAGAGGATCATGCAATAGGCGGTCTGTGGCCACAGGCCGGCGGCGATGATGCCATAGGTTGCCGTGCTGGGGTTGCCCAGAATACCGCCGCGTACATCAATGCCGAACCAGCCGGTGATCACGTCAAAAAGCCCGACATTGGGAAGATAGAACCACGAAAACACCAGACCGACCACAACCTGCGATATCACGAAGGGGAAGAAGAACAGCGATTTGTAAAGACGGATGCCAAACACTGTCTGGTTCAGGAACAACGCGATAAAGAGACCGGCCGGAATGGCCAGAAGATACAGGATCAGCCAGCGCAGGTTGTTCCAGAATGACACTTCGAATTTACGGTCGATATTCTGCTCGCCAATACCAAGCAGGCGTTCGTAATTGGCCGTACCAACCCAAGTCTTGTCGCCCAAACCGTCCCATTGGTGGAACGAAATCCAGAATGACTGGCCAATGGGGATGATCACGTAAACGGCGAAAAACAGCATTGCTGGCAGCAGGAACAGCCATGGCGTGATCGCAATCTCGTTGCGCTTATACCAGCCGCGTTGCGGGGTCGTGCTGGGAACGGTCGGGGAAACCGACATGGCGTCTCTCCTGATGGGTCAACACATGCGAAAAGCCGTCAGGCCTTGCGGATGGGTTGAGGGTTGCATCCGCCTTCTGGCAAGACGGATGCAACGACGTAAGATGGGTTTAAACCCATCTTACCTGATTAGTTGTAGATCCGCTGACGGGTCTCTTCCAGGCGGGCCAGGATGTCATCCAGATTGTCCGGGAACACCATGAACTCCTGCAGGCCTTCCATACCGACCGATGCCATCTCGGCGTCAAAATCGCGGTCAAAGAACTGCATGATACCGCCGCCAGCGTTGCCTGACAGCATCTCAAAACCCTGCTCAAGGAACTTGTCGGCGTCGATGGACGCGTTGGCGTTCACGGGCAACTGACCCAGTGCGTCGCCGCCATTGATTTCGGTCTGGACATCAGCCGAGGTGACAAAGCGCAGGAATTCCTTGGCGGCATCAACATTCTGCGCGCCCGATGCGATGTGGAACGTGTCCGTTGGCGCATCCTCCGCATAATCCACATCCGGGTTGATGACGGGGAACTGATAGAAATCCAGCTGCTCGTCGGTCAGACCACCATCACGCATGGCAGCAACCGCAAAGTTGCCCATCAGGTATGATGCAGCTTCGCCATTCAGCATGAAGGGCAGGGCCTCCTGCCAGCTATAGGTCTGGTGGTCATCGATAAAGGCACCCATATCGATCAGCTGACGCCAATTGGCAAATGTCTGGCGGACACGGTCATCGGTCCACTCAATCTCGCCACGGGCCAGGGCGATGTGGAAATCATAGCCATTGGTGCGCGAGTTGATGTAGTCAAACCAGCCACCGGCGGTCCACAGGAACTTGGTGCCGATGGTGTAGCACTTGACGCCATTGTCCAGCAGTGTCTGGCAGTTGGCGACTTCTTCTTCCCATGTGGTGGGCTCTGACAGGCCATATTGGTCGAAGATGTCTTTGCGGTAATAAACACCCCATTGGTAATAGGTATAGGGCACGCCCCACTGTTTATCATCCAGCGTCATCGCACCTTTGGTCGATGCCAGTGCTTCGAATTCAGGCTCTGCCCACAGGTCGGAGATATCGGCAAACAGGCCTGCATCGACATAGGGGCGCATCCGGTTGGCGGCATACCAGTTCACAACATCCGGCGGGTTGGCACCCAATGCGTTGCGGATCTGTGTTTTCCAGGCCTCGCGGTCAACGATGGTCAGTTCGATGTCCAGCCCGGGGTGCAGCGCACCAAAATCCTCCACCAGGCCTTCCATCACGGCCCGCGGTGCAGGGTTCGACATGTCAGAGATGATCTTGAATTCGCCAGAGAGCGCGTGGCCGTCTGCGACTGCGGTTGATGCTGTCACGCCAGCAGCAACGAACGCCGCAAGCGACGTCTTGAGAATGGAATGCATGGTGTCCTCCCAGTATGCTTCCTTCATGAAAACTTAGTCTCATTATTTGAAACTTAGTTTTGGATATTGATACTAAACCGCAAACAGGCTAGCCTTGTCAACAGTCCAGCGCCGCACCGATACGGAGATCGGTGCCAAATTGCGCGAAGGACAGGGAGGAAATATGGGACATGTGACCGGTGACGGCACAGTCGGCAAAGCACTCGCCGTGCTGGATCAGGTAGCTGCATTCGGGCGACCGGTGCGTTTCAGTGAGCTTCTGGCCCAGTCTGAATTTCCCAAGCCGACGCTTTATCGATTCGTTCAATCGCTGACCAACCAGCAGATGCTTGCCTTTGATCCTGACAGGCAAACCTACGCCCCCGGCATCAGACTGGTGCGGCTGGCCCATGCGGCGTGGGAACAATCAACACTGGCCCCCATCGCAAGGCCGCATCTCGATGCGCTCAGCAAGGTTGTGGGTGAAACGGTGCATCTGGCGCAGCTCGATAACGCCCATGTGCTCTATATCGATAAGCGGAACGCGGCCAATCCGGTGCAGATGTACAGTCAGGCAGGCAAGGTTGGGCCGGCCTATTGCACCGGGGTTGGCAAGGTCATGTTGGCGTTTCTGGATGAAGACACCATCAACAAGGTGATCGCCCAGCAATCCTTTCACATCTTCACCGAACACACATTGGCAGACGCCGCCGCCCTGCGCAGCGAGCTCGACGATATTCGCACCAACGGCTACGGGTTTGACCGCGAGGAACACGAACCCGGCATTATCTGCATCGCCATGCCAATCCTGTCCGAAGGCGGGCGGGTGCTGGGGGCGCTTTCGGTCACAAGTACAACCAACCGGACCACGCTTGCGGGATTGGAGGCCTATGTGCCCATCCTGCATGAGACGGCGGTCAAGGTCGCGAGGGATGCCCGGAACTGGAGCTTCCCTGATTACAACACAAACCAAGCAACGGGGATTTGAGAGACATGTCAGGTGTTACGCTCAACAAAGTGATCAAGCGCTATGGTGACGTCCAGGTCATCCACGGGATTGATCTGGGTATCCAGGATGGTGAATTCTGCGTTTTTGTCGGCCCCTCCGGTTGCGGCAAATCCACGCTTTTGCGCATGGTGGCAGGGTTGGAGGAAACCACCGAAGGCCAGATCAATATTGGCACCCGGGACGTCACCCGGATGGACCCGTCTGAACGGGGCGTCGCCATGGTATTCCAGACCTACGCGCTTTATCCGCATATGACCGTCAAGGATAACATGGGGTTCGGTCTGAAGATGAACGGCCACCCCAAGTCGGAGATTGAGAAAAAAGTGGCCGAGGCCACGCGCATCCTGAAACTGGAACCGTTCCTGGATCGCAAGCCTTCGGCGCTGTCGGGCGGACAGCGTCAGCGGGTTTCAATCGGCCGGGCCATTGTCCGGGGGCCAGAGGTTTTCCTGTTTGATGAGCCGTTGTCGAATCTCGATGCTGAGTTGCGGGTCGAAATGCGGGTCGAAATCGCCCGGCTGCACAAGGAAATCGGGGCGACAATGATCTATGTCACCCATGATCAGGTCGAGGCGATGACGCTGGCGGACAAGATTGTCGTGCTGCGGCTGGGCAATATCGAACAGGTCGGCGCGCCGATGGATCTTTATCGTGATCCCGACAATAAATTCGTGGCCGGTTTCATCGGATCGCCCGCAATGAATTTTGTCGAAGGTGTCGCCAATGGGGGCAATGTCAGTGCACCGGGGCTGGGGGCCAGCTTCGACGGGCTGATCAGTACGGCATATAATGGTAAAGCCGTCAGCGTGGGCGCGCGGCCAGAGCACATTACCATTGATCCGGCCGGCAACACGCATACTGTTGAGCTGACCGAAAGCCTCGGCGGCGTGTCATTCGTCTATCTGGCCAGCGAAACGGGCGAGAGGGTGATTGTCGAAGAACGTGGTGACGAACGTTCGCATGAGGGCGCAAAGGTCGGTATTCACATTGACGCCTCGCGCATCTATCTGTTCGACCCAGAGACCGAAGCGCGTATTCGCAATTAGGGCGCCAGAATTTCGCAGAAATTCTGAATAAAATTCTTGGAAGAATTTTAGCCCCTGCCGCATCGGTCCGCATGAAGGAGAGATGTGGGTGACATTGCATGCTGACGATATACGGGCCGCCCATGATGCGATCCGCGCGGCCACGATCCGCACACCGCTTGTCCCGGCCACCCGGTTGTCGCTCCATCTTGGCATCGATCTATACCTGAAGCTGGAAAACCTGCAGCACACCAATGCGTTCAAGGCCCGTGGCGCGCTTGCCAAATTGCTGACCCTGGATGAAACGGCGCGTCAGGCCGGGGTGATCGCCTGTAGTGCTGGCAATCATGCCCAAGGGGTCGCCTATCACGCAACCCGGCTGGGGATGCCCGCCGTCATCGTGATGCCCGCCGGCACACCATTCAACAAGGTCAAACGCACCAGTGATCTTGGTGCAGAGGTGATCATTCACGGGACGGGTTTTGACGACAGTGTGCAATATACGCTTGATCTGGCGCGCGCGCGGGGGATGACCTTTATCCATCCTTTTGATGATCCGGTGGTGGTGGCCGGACAAGGCACCGTTGCGATTGAGATGCTGGAGGATCAGCCTGATCTGGATACGATTGTGGTGCCGATTGGTGGCGGCGGTCTGATCGCGGGCATGGCGGTGGCTGCCAAGGACATCAAGCCGGGGATTGAGGTGGTTGGCGCGCAGGCCAAGCTGTTTGATGCGGCCAAGGCCCATCTGGAAGGGTTTGATCCGGTTTTTGCGGGGGCAACCCTTGCCGAAGGGATCGCGGTGCGACAGCCCGCGAAATCCAATCTCGACATCATCAGGACCCATGTGGACCGCGTTGACAGCGCAACGGAGCCGGAGATCGAAAATGCGATCTTTGATCTGTTATCCTATGAAAAGCTGGTGGCCGAAGGGGCGGCGGGTGCCGGGCTGGCCGTGATCGAAAAGCATCTGGACCAATATGCTGGCAAAAAGGTCGGGCTGGTGATCTGCGGCGGGAATATTGATTCCCGCCTGCTCTCGACCCTGATTGTGCGCGGGCTGATGCGCGACGGGCGGATCACCCGCCTGACCTTTGAAATTGACGACACGCCTGGTCAGTTATCGAAAATCGCGCAGATCATTGGTGATGCGGGGGCCAATGTCATCGAGGTCATCCACCAGCGCATGATGCAAAGCGTCTCGCTCAAACAGGCGGAACTGGAAGTCGTGATCGAAGCCCGCGATCAGGCGCATGTTGACGATATTGTGGGGCGTTTGCGGGATGCCGGGTTGAAGGTCAGAGTGCCGCAGGACATGTAGGTGACGGGTTGAGGCCCCGGGTCAGGCCCGGGGCGCGTTGGACATGGTGTTCCCGTCCCGGGCTTGACCCGGGACCTCACCGTTTCCCGTAATAGAGCCCCACGACATGTTCCGCCTGCGCAAAGAATAACCAGCGCAATGTCAGCACGCCGGCGATATGGCTGATCACCGCCAGCGCCGCGAAGATGTGGCTGAACGGCAGAACCAGCAGCACAACGGGCAGCAGGAAGGCAAGCCCAATGATGATGACGCGCAACTGATCGGCATGTTTGCGGCCCACCTGATGGATGAATTCGCGCATCAGGTAGTTGGTGCCCGTATGTGGTGGTTCAAACGCCCGGACCTTGCCGATATGGCCCAGCCCGGTGGCGCTGGCCATGGTGGTTCCCGCCTCGATAAAGCGCCGGTCGCCGGTCCCCCAGGCGAAGATCTGCACGATGCCGCCCGCGATCAGCAGAACCGCTGCAATCTTGATCTGGCCCGCCAGCAGCGCACCACCACCAAGTGACAAGAGCAGATACATCGCAGGTGTCGTCCAATGCCGCCAGCGCGGCACCGTTTTCATCTGCGCGTAAATCATCGAGGTTGTGAAAACCACGCCGAGTGAGGCCAGCGCGCCGATCACCCCAAAGAACCCCAAACGGGTCCCTGCAAAAACCAGCCCCGCCCCGTAAATCGCCATGACGGTCAGGGCGAAAACGGCACAGACCCCTTCGCGGCTGAGCCAGCTTGTCTTCCATTGGCTGAACGCCTTGATTGTCCGTTCCGGATGGCCAAGGTGAAAGGTCGAAGCGATCAGCCCGCCAACGGCAAAAAGATAGGCGATGACAAACCAGATGAACGCCCCCCAACCGGTGGGCACAAGTGCCCCCATGCCAAGCCAGAACAACAGGCCAAAGCCAAGACCGGAAAACGTATTGAAAATGATAACTGATGGTGCGGGATGCATTTACTTCGCTCCTCCAGGCAGGGCAGACAGTGCTTTATCAAGCCAATGGGCAAAACCGGCCCCATCCTGAGCGACCGGTTCCAGATAAGGGGCCAGAATGTCAAACTCCGGTTCCACATCCTTGGGGCGCGGTGGCAGGTATTTGTTGACAGGCCGGGTGCCTTGTTCCGGCATCAGATCAAAGCCACCACGTTCGGCGACCAGTTTCGAGACGTCACTTTCTGCATCGCCCAGATCACCAAAATGCCGGGCACCGGCGGGGCATGTGCGCACACAGGCGGGCTGGCGGTCTTCTTCGGGCAGGTTCTCGTTATAGATCCGGTCCACACAAAGGGTGCATTTTTTCATCACACCTTCCTTGGCATCCAGTTCCCGCGCGCCGTAAGGGCAGGCCCAGGCGCAAAGCCCGCAACCGATACAGTCACTTTCATTGACCAGCACGATGCCATCTTCGGCCCGCTTGTAGCTGGCCCCGGTGGGGCAGACCGTCACGCAAGGGGCATCTTCGCAATGCAGGCAGGATTTTGGGAAATGGATCAGCTGCGCGGCCCCTTGCTCCGGCTGCACCTCGTATGAATGGACCCGGTTCAGGAAGGTGCCAGAGGCAGCTCCGGAATAGGCGTTCTGATCCGACAGGGGTGCACCGTAGTTTTCGGTGTTCCAGCCTTTGCAGGACACCACACAGGCATGACAGCCCACACAGGTATCCAGATCAATCACAAGCCCCAGTTTCTTGGCCGATGGCGGTGGCAATTGGGTCATGTTGTGGCCCTTTCCGATGTTGGGATCGCCTTCGGCGAGAGTATTTTTGGCAAAATGATTGATGACGGCTGGGCGGATGTATTGCGCGTGTCCCACGTGGCGACATACCAGACGAAGCTGCCCACTGTCAGGACAAGGAAACCGGCAATGAGCAAAAGAACTTGGCCGTTGCTCATGATCCCACCTTCCAGTCCAGCTCATTCGGCCCTTTTCCCACAGGTGATTTGATCGCTGGCATTGCCGGTTGTGCCTCGTTTGGCTCGGCGGATTTCTCGATCTTCACGCGCAGATCGAACCACGCGGCCTGTCCGGTGATCGGATCCGAGTTCGCCCAGCGGAGCCCATCCCCTTTGGGTGGCAGCAATTCGTGGATCAGGTGGTTCAGCAGGAACCCTTTGGTTGCTTCGCTGGCGTCGTCATCAAGGGCCCAGGCGCCCTTGCGCTTGCCAATCGCGTTCCAGGTCCAGATCGTGTTTTCATTCAGACTGGCCTGATGGGCGACCGGCACGACGATTGATCCATGGGCCGATGTGACCTTGGCCCAGTCACCTTCCTTGAACCCATTCGCCTCCCAGATCTTGGTGGGGACATAAAGCGGGTTATGCCCATGGATCTGGCGCAGCCAGGCGTTTTGCGTGCCCCATGAATGATACATCGCCATCGGGCGCTGGGTCAGCGCATGAACCGGGTATTCATTCGTATCAACATGGCTGTCTTCGAACGGGGCATACCAGATCGGCAGCGGGTCCATGGTGCGTTTGATCTGGTCGCGCAGATGGTCGGGCGGTTGACGGGTGCCAATGCCTTCGGCGGCGGCCTGAAACTTGCGCAGGGGTTCGACGTACAGCTGGAAGATATAAGGCTGTTCGACGTCGTAGAACCCCATCTTCACCGCCCAATCCTGATATTCATGGCTGAACGGTTTGTAGAAGGCCGCGTTTTCGGGGACGTGTTCCAGCCAAAACCCGCCATTATCGATATAATTCTGCAACTGGTCAGGGTTCACATCACCCCGGCCTTTGCCATCCCCATCCGCACCACGGAAACCCGCCAGCGGGCCAACACCGGGGCGGCGGATATGGTTGGTGATGTAGTCGGCATAATCGGCGTATTTCTGGCTGCCATCCTCATTCACAAACCCCGGCAGGTTCAGCATGCCGCCCAACTCGCACAGCACCGACTGGAAGCCGCGCACATCGCGGTCCGGCTCAACCACCGGCCAGCGGATCGCATCGGCAACACCATCCGCCTCGCAAATCGGTCGGTCGAGCAGCGAAATACAGTCATGCCGCTCCAGATAGGTCGTATCAGGCAGGATCAGGTCGGCATAGGCGACCATTTCGGACGAATAGGCATCCGAATAGATGATATGCGGGATCACGTAATCGCCGTTTTCATCCTTATCCGTCAGCATCTTATGGACGCCGCCCACATTCATCGACGAATTCCACGACATGTTGGCCATATACATGAACAGCGTGTCGATCTTGTAGGGCACACCCGCATGGGCGTTGGAGATCACCATATGCATCAGCCCATGGGCGGACATGGGGTTTTCCCATGAGTAAGCCTTGTCGATGCGCGTTGGGTTGCCGTCATCATCGATCAGCAGGTCCTCTGGACCATGGGTATAGCCCAGATGCGGGCCATCCAATGCGGCGCCTGGTGTCACCTTGCCATGCGGTTTCGGATGCGCCGTCGCAGGCTTGGGGTAGGGTGGTTTGAAGCGCATGCCGCCCGGCACCTCGACCGACCCGAGGATGATCTGTAACACATGCAAGGCCCTGCAAGTCTGAAACCCATTGGAATGGGCCGAAATTCCGCGCATCGAATGGAAACTGACGGGCCGTCCGACCATCTTGTCGTGTTTCTTGCCCCGGAAATCGGTCCAGGGGCGGTCCAGCTCAATCGCCTCGTCAAAGGCGACGCGCGCCAGATCAGCCGCAATCGCGCGGATGCGTGTCGCAGGGATACCGCAGCTTTCGGCGACAGCTTCGGGGGCGTATTCATCGGACAGATATTTGTCGGCCATCAGGTGAAATACTGGGCGGTGGGTGACACCGGCATCGCGATAGGTGGCGGATAGATCAGGTTCGACGCCTTTGCCATTCCACGGGGCCAATTGACCAGTGTTGCGGTCAATCACCTGCGGCTGGCCATCCGCATCGCGCAGGAACAACCCGAACTGATCAGAGTTGGGGTCTTCGTTCACCAGAACAGAGGCATTGGTGAAACGTCCCAGATAGTCCAGATCAACCTTGCCTGCCTTCATCAGGCAATGGACCATCGCCAGAATGAACTGACCATCCGTGCCGGGGGTGATGCCGACCCAATCATCGGCGACGGCATTGTAACCGGTGCGGATCGGGTTCACCCCGATCATCCGCGCGCCGCGTTTCTTGATCTTGCCAATGCCGATCTTGATCGGGTTACTGTCATGATCCTCGGCCACGCCGAACAGCATGAAAAGCTTTGTGCGGTCCCAGTCGGGCTGGCCAAACTCCCAGAACGCACCGCCCATTGTGTAAATGCCGGCGGCGGCCATGTTTACGGAACAAAACCCACCATGCGCGGCATAGTTCGGGGTGCCGAAACCCTGCGCCCAGAAACTGGTGAAGGATTGCGATTGATCACGCCCAGTAAAAAACGCCAGCTTCTCGGGATGCTTCTCGCGGATCGGGGCCAACCAGTCTGTGGCAAGGGTCAACGCCTCTTCCCAACTGATTTCCTCAAACTCACCCGATCCACGCTGGCCCACCCGCTTCAGCGGTGACCGCAGACGGGAGGGTGCATTATGCTGCATGATCCCCGCCGACCCTTTCGCGCAAAGCACCCCCTGATTGACCGGGTGGTCCTTGTTGCCTTCGATATAGGCAACCTTGCCGCCCTTCATATGCACGTTGATCCCGCAGCGGCAGGCGCACATGTAACAGGTCGTCTTGCGGACCTCGTCCGAAACTTTGGGCGAGGTATCAAGCTGTGGCTGATCAAGTGACATGAGGCAAACCTTTCAAAAAAGCGTGGTACGGATCAGGCCCGCGCCTGCCAGAACGCATAGCAGCGCGAGGCAGAATGGCCGATAGTATTGAGCAAGCGTCGGTATAAACATCTTTTGCCCCAGATATACGCCGAGCAGCGTGGGCAGCGCAAAGACAAGCCCGCGTGTGATGCCGGAGAAATCCATGACCCCAAAAGCAAGCAATGTGATCATGGAGGTAAGGGAGCCAAGAAACAGAAACAGGACAAGCGAGCCGCGCATCTGCCGCGCGGGTGCGTCGCTTGCCAGCACATAAAGGGCGACAACCATCCCGCCCACATGGGCAAGCCCGCTGACAATCCCCGCGACAATCCCGGTGCCGTAGAGCCCTGGCTTGGTCGCCAGAAATGGCAATTTCAATTTGCTCAGCTGTGATGCGGCCAGCACAATGATAACGCTGAGCGCGATCAGCTTGGAGGTTTCAACCGGCAGGGTAACGGTCAACCACAATCCCAATGGCCATCCGGCCGTCGAGCCGATGACAAGGCCGATTGCCGTCCCCCGATCTGCATCTGCCCAGCCGCCTTTCAGCATCAAAAGCGATGCGCTCATCTCAAGCCACCACAGCATCGGCAACAGCTCGATCGGTGGCAGGATCAGGATAGCGGTCGCCATGATCATCGCCGAGAGAGCAAAACCCGAAAATCCACGCACCAAACCGGCCAGCACAACGATGACGGTCAGAATTGCAAATTCCTGTCCGGTCAGATCGGTGATGCGCAGCAGGCTTTCCATGCTCAGCGTCCCTCCGCCATCAGGGCAAGTGCGTCGCGGGCGATTTGTTTTTCCTCGTCCGCCACGATCACATGCACCGGCAGATCACCAAAACAGGTCAGCAGTTCCATGATCCGGTCGCGGATCGAGGCGGCGTTTTCACCGATCCCCCCGGTAAAGGCGACCGCATCTACCCCGCCCATCGCCACAATGGCAGATCCGGCATGGCGCGCCGCCCAGTAACAGAAATGCTCTACCGCGAACTTGGCGGCGGCGTCATCGCGTTCCAGCAGGGTTTTCATATTGTTGTCGCCCGCCAGCGCTTGCAGGCCGGAGTTCTTGTTGAGCATCCGGTCCGTCTCATCCTCGCCCAGCGATTTGGACATGCGCAGCACGGCAGCCCCGTCGATATCGCCAGAGCGTGTGCCCATGGTCAGGCCGGACAGGGGCGAATACCCCATTGAAGTCGCAATCGACTGACCGTCATGAATGGCGCAAAGGCTGGTGCCGTTGCCCAGATGGAACGCAAGCAGGCGGGCGGGCAGGTCAGGTCCGAAATCAGCCACCATATTGGCGTAAGACAGCCCGTGAAACCCATAGCGGCGGATGCCAGCATCATGATGGGTCTGCGGGATCGCATAGCGCACGGCGATGTCGGAGTTCGTGGCGTGGAATGCGGTCCCAAAGCTGCAATATTGCGGCATGTCGGGGGCGGTTTCCTGCAAGGCATAGATGCCAGCAAGGTTGTTGGGGTTATGCAGCGGGGCAAGCGGAATGACGCTTTCGATGGCCTTGATCACCGGCGGGGTCAGGCGGGCGGGTTGTGTCAGGATCGTGCCACCATGCACAACACGGTGGGCGGCGGCACGAAACGCGGTCAGCGGATAACCTGCGTCATCCAGTGTCGCCAGCATCCGGGCCAGCGCATCGGCATGGTCGCGGGTTTCGACCTCGGTTGTGCTGTCGCCGAGCTTTAATTCTCCCACAGTCCCAAGGTTTGTGACACGACCTGAAATGATGGAACCAAGGCTTTCATCAAACACCTCGATCTTGAGCGAGGATGAACCGGCGTTGAGTACAAGGATCATGCGGTGACCCGCCCAAGGCGGAGGTCCCGGGTCAAGCCCGGGACGGGTGACACCAAGATAACCCCGTCCCGGGCTTGACCCGGGACCTCATGATCAATCCGCGAGGTCATTTCGGCAATCCACATTTAATCGCAGCCAACGCTGCCGAGGCGATCCGCGCCGCAGGCGGGTCTGCACGTGATGTCAGCAAGATCGGCACTTTGGCCCCGGTCACAACACCCGCCGCACAACCGCCCGTCAGATAGACAAACGCTTTGAACAGGGCATTGCCCGACACGATATCCGGCACGATGATTGCATCGGCTTGCCCCGCCACCGGATCGTCAGTCAGCTTTTTGGTGGCCACAGCCTTGGGCGACATGATCAGGTCAAGCGCCAGAGGGCCGGATACATCAACGCCGTCAACATTTGCACGTGCCCATTCCGCCAATTCATGCCCGTCCATGGAAGACGGCACCGACGGAATAGCGCTCTCTGTGGCGGATAATATCGCAATCCTGGGCCGGTCATTGCCCAAGCGGTTCAGCAGATCCTTTACCTCGACAATCGATGATTGGCGGGTTTCGATGTTGGGTGCCACGTTGACGGCGGCATCAGAAATCAGGATCGGCTTGCCACCGTCAGGATGGGTGATGTGAAAGATGTGGACAAAGCGCGCGCCGGTGCGCAGCCCCGCATCGCGCGACACGGCGGATTTCATGAACACATCCGTGTGGAGTTGGCCCTTCATCAGCACATCCGCCTCGCCCGCACCGCACAAGGCGGCAGCGGTACGGCCCGCCTCTTCCTCGCCTGTCGTGTCATGCAGGGCATAGGCAGAGATATCCCAATCCAGCTTCGCGGCCTCAGCTCGGATCATATCGGCCTCACCCACAAACACAGGTACCATGATGCTTGCCTTGGTGGCATCTTCCGCGGCTTCCATCGGCAGCGGCGCCCCGGCACGGGCGATGGCGACCCTTGGTGCGCCAAACCGCTTGGCCCGGTCGATCAGGTCTTGCGGGGCGACGGCCTCGCGGGTGGAAAGAAACGGTGATGTCATGTCAAATCCTTAAAACGGCGCGTAGCAGTCCAAGCAGGGACAGCGTCAACAGCAACATCACCGCAAACTGGCGGAATGTCGAAGGGGAAGCCGCAAGAAACTGACGCCCGCCCAGCCAGACGCCCAGCCCGAGCAGGGGAAAGGCCAGACCAACGCCAAGCGCGGTTTCCCATGTGACCAGGCCACCGGCCCATAAAAGCGGCATGGTAATCAGGTCGAGTCCGGTCAGATACACAATCATCGTGGCGCGAAACCGGGCGGCCTGCATCGGTTGGGCGGCCATGAAGGCGGCAACCGGTAAACCACCGATCCCCGCGCTGTTGCACAGGCCTGACACCATGCCGACGCCGAAATGACCGGGGGCGCGGATGGTGCGTTGCAAGGTCCAGCCTGACAACAGGACCAGCGACATCACCAACACGATGCCCGATACGGCCAATCGCACGGTCCCTTCGCCCAATGACAGGATGAACCAGACAGAGACAGGCAGCACCACGGCGGCCCCCGCCAGCAATGCAAAAACGCGCCGCCAGTCCACATGGCCGCGAATGCCGCGGGCCTGAAAGACGGTCATGAGCATCTCGCATGAAAATACCACCGGGATCAGAGGGAGCGGATTTGTCAGCAGGGCGGCAAAGGCGATGAAAATCGCCGAAAACCCGAAGCCCGAATAGCCCCGGACAAAGGCGGCCCCCAGCAATGCAATTGCAAGGGCCGCCAGCGTTCCGGGGCCAAGATCGAATGGCACCGATTACTCGGCTGCCATGTCGGCTTTGTTGATACCAGCCACACGGACAGGTTTCTTCATCGCGTCGCGGCGGAAAGGCTCACCCAGTTCCTGGTTCAGGATGACCTCGATCAGTGTGGTTGTGTTGTTTTCCATCTGATCCTTGATCGCCTGGTTCAGGGCCGCCGTCAGCTCTTCCATGGTCTTGGCCTGGACACCTTTCAGACCGCAAGCCTGCGCGATACCGGCATAAGACACTTTCATGTCCAGCTCTGTGCCGACAAAGTTGTCATCAAACCACAGGGTCGAGTTCCGCTTTTCCGCACCCCACTGGTAGTTGCGGAAAACGATCTGCGTGATGGCGGGCCATTCGTCGCGACCGATAGCCGTCAGTTCGTTCACCGCGATGCCAAAGGCACCGTCACCGGAAAAACCGATCACGGGAACATCAGGCTGGCCGATTTTTGCGCCAACGATGGAAGGCAGGCCATAACCACATGGGCCAAACAGGCCGGGGGCCAGGTACTTACGACCGGATGGGAAGGACGGATAGGCATTACCAATCGCGCAGTTATTGCCGATATCGGACGAGATGATCGCGTTTTCCGGCATTGCGGCCTGGATGGCGCGCCATGCCTGACGGGGTGACATCCAGTCGGGGCGGGCGGCGCGGGCACGTTCGTTCCAGGTGGTGCCGGGATCGTCCTGCTCGTGGTCAAGCGATGACAATTCCTGCGCCCATGCGGATTTCGTCTGTGCGATCAGCGCCTTGCGTTCTTCACGGCCAGCGTCACCCGCATCGTCGGAAAGCGCTGCGGTGATCCCTTGGGCAACCTTGGTTGCGTCGCCGACGATACCAACTGTGACCTTCTTGGTCAGGCCGATGCGGTCGGGGTTCAGGTCAACCTGAATAACCTTTGCATCTGTCGGCCAGTAGTCGATGCCGTAACCGGGCAGGGTCGAGAACGGGTTCAGACGTGTGCCCAATGCCAGCACGACATCGGCCTTGCTGATCAGCTCCATCCCGGCCTTCGAACCGTTATATCCCAAAGGACCTGCAAAAAGCGGGTGATTGCCTGGGAAGGCGTCATTATGCTGGTAGCCGACGCAAACCGGGGCGTCCAACTTCTCGGCCAGCACCTTGGAGGCTTCAATGCCACCTTCGGCCAGCACAACACCGGCGCCGTTCAGGATGACAGGGAACTTCGCAGACGATAGCAGTTCAGCAGCCTTGGCGATGGATGTTCCTCCGCCTGGGCTTGATTCAAACTCGACCGGCTGGGGGATCTCGATATCAACCACTTGGGTCCAGAAATCGCGCGGGATGTTGATCTGGGCGGGGCCGGACATACGGTGCGCCTTGGCGATCACCCGAGCGAGAACTTCACAGATCCGGGTCGGGTCGCGAACTTCTTCCTGATAGGCCACACAATCCTTGAACGCGTTCATCTGCTCCATTTCCTGGAAGCCGCCCTGACCGATGGTCTTGTTGGCGGCCTGCGGGGTGACCAGCAGACATGGGGTGTGGTTCCAATAGGCGGTTTTGACAGCGGTGACAAAGTTTGTGATGCCGGGGCCGTTCTGGGCGATCATCATCGACATTTCACCAGTGGCACGGGTGTAGCCATCGGCCATCATGCCCGCGCTGCCTTCATGGGCGCAGTCCCAGAATGTGATCCCGGCAGCAGGGAAGATGTCGGAGATTGGCATCATGGCGGACCCGATGATCCCGAATGCGTGGCGGATGCCGTGGGCCTGCAGCGTTTTGACGAAAGCTTCTTCGGTAGTCATCTTCATGACAATGGGTCCTTCCCTTTATTGGATCACTTGATCACGTGGCCAGAAGCCCCGTCTCTCAGGCGCGACATTATGTTCTGGAACAATGTTGCGTTAGGTCCAATTTGGAAGGGCTATTAGGTCCAGTGCGATTCTACATGAGACTTCTAGTCTCAATAATGCGCATTCATGTGTAACGGCGCGCGCCTCAGCCAGCCTCGCTATCCGGATCATCCGGCACAAACTCAAGTATGTCACCCGGCTGGCACTCCAGATAGGCGCAGATCGCATTCAACGTGTTAAAGCGAACCCCCTTCACCTTGCCCGATTTGATCAGGGATAAATTGGTCTCGGTCAGACCAATCGCTGCGGCCAGTTCCCGCGACGATACCTTTTTCTTGACGAGCATCAGGTCAAGATTGATGACGATGGCCATGTCTTAACCCTTATAGAAAATGGTCGTTTTCAGTTTGCACCTCATGTGCGTGACGTAATGGGCCGGTTACGGCCCAAAGGGCAATACCCAGAATGAAAAGGATGATTTCATCGCCAAACGGAATGTAGTCGACGACCTCCCAACTGAAATCGGCAACGTTCCACATCACCAATGGGGGCATCACATAAACGGCGATGCAAATCGCAAACCAGTAAATCAGAAGGCCGGTTGCGATACGGCCAACATTGACGGCGATCAGCTCAAAATTGCTCAGCACCACCCGCCGTAGCAACTGGTGGACACCCCAGAAGGCCCGGCCAAGCCCATATAATCCGATCGAAATTGCAACACCAAAAAGAAACAAGGACCAGCTTGGCGGTGTCACTGGCTCCTCCGGTATATCCATGATGTCGAAAAGCAGTTCCATATCGCCGAAAAACGCCAGCACAATCGCGGCCGCGAGGAACAAGGCAAGCATGAAAAGACTTAACACCATGATGATGCGTACAATTGTTGACATGCTCTACTCCATCTTGGCTCTAGGTACCCGGTGTAAGCGTAGCGCGATGATGCGTCAATATGTCGATATGGTTTGATAATTTTACGTAAAACATAAAACTTTTTACTTGACGCGCAAAGTTCACTTTTTTAGACAACGCTCCGAAAACAACAAAAGGATGCGCGAAATGCGACTGATCATGATGATGCTTGCCGGAACGACGCTTGTGGCCTGCGGCCCGCCACCGGTTGAGCGGGCACTGACAATCGATGCCCCCCGGACACCACAACTGGTGCAAGACGAGACCGAGTGCCGCAACATCGCAAGGAACTATGACAACGGAAATACCCGTTGGGAGGCAGGATCAGGCGCAATCATCGGCGGGCTTGCTGGTGCGCTCGATTCCGATAGCGGCGATGTGGGTGAGGGTCTGATCGCCGGTGCGGCAGTTGGTGCAGCAACCGGTGCTGCCGGTGCGAAGATCGAAAACCTTGATGATCGGCGCGTGGTTCTCATGCGCTGCATGCAAGGGCGCGGATACTCCGTCCTGGGTTAATGCGCCTGCGTCACAAGGGATTGCCTCTTTCTTGTGGCGCGCTTTCCTACCCGTGCGACGTTCCCGCCGCCCGCCCGATCAGCCTGACACCTTCAGGGATGCGGGCTGTGGGGATCGATGAATAAGCCAGCCGGAAATACTCCTTTGGCGGATCCTCACCTGCGAAAAATGGCGCGCCCGGCTCAATCAACACGCCCTCTGCGCGCAATTGTTCGGCCAATTTCGTAGTGTCAATTCCGGTCGGTGCCCGCAACCAGACCGACGAGCCGCCAAAGGTCCCTTCTCCTGCGACGACCAGTTTGTGTTCCTCAAGCGCGGCATCCAGCACGATGCGGCGCTCGTGATAGGCCCGGCTCATCCGGCGGACCAGCGCATCGTAGTGACCAAGGGAAAGATAATAGCTGACCGTGCGCTGGATATGACCCGGCGGATGGCGCAGCACCGTGGCGCGCAGGGCGCGGGCTTCACGGATAAACGGGGCGGGGCCAACCAGATAGCCCAGACGCAGCCCCGGGAATAGCGATTTGGAAAACGATCCGACATAAATGACACGCCCATTCTGATCCAGCGACTTGAGCGAGGGGGACGGGGCTGCCAGAAATGACATTTCGAATTCGTAATCATCTTCGACGATCACAAAATCCTCGCCCTCGGCCTTTTGCAGCAACGCCTTGCGTCGGCGGAGGGGCATGGTGGCGGCTGTCGGACATTGATGGCTGGGGGTGGTAAAGACGACATCGGTCTGCGGTGGCAGGGCTGCGGGGGGCAGCCCGTCGGCATCAACCGGCACGGTCGTCAGTTGACAGCGCGATTGCATCAGGATGTTACGCAGGGCGGGGTAGCAGGGATCTTCGATCGCAGCCCGACGGCGACCGTTCAGCAAGACCTGCGCGGAAAGCCATAGCGCATTCTGCGCCCCCATAGTCACCAGAATTTCATCCGTATTCGCCAGAATACCCCGGCGGGGCAAGGTCTGGCGGGCGATGAATTCAACCAGATTGGGGTCGTCCCCATCATAGTAATCCGATGTCAGCGCCGCAAAATCGCGCATCCCCAGCGCCTGCAATGCACAAAGGCGCCAATTGGCTGTATCAAACAGCGTTCTGTCAGCCTGACCATAGATAAACGGATAGCGGTAGCTGGCCCAATCGGCCGGCTTATCCATGCTCAGCCCGGGTGAAAAACGCTGCCCGATCGTGCGGTTCCAATCGACCGTCCCCGTGCCAAAGCGCTGGGCGGGAAAGGCAGGCGGCTCTGGCGCGTTTTCAGACACGTAGTACCCTGATCGGCCACGCGACGTCAGATAATCATCGGCCACCAACTCGGTATAGGCCAATGTCACCGTGATCCGGCTGACACCCAGATGCTGGGCCATCTTGCGGGATGAAGGCAGGCGTTCGCCCGGACGAAAACGACCCTCCAGAATACCCTGTGCAA
Source organism: uncultured Paracoccaceae bacterium (assembly GCA_947500055.1). Lineage (GTDB taxonomy): Bacteria > Pseudomonadota > Alphaproteobacteria > Rhodobacterales > Rhodobacteraceae > Yoonia. The sequence continues at coordinate 149,133 of CANMQO010000006.1, read as the reverse complement.
CCATCTGTTGGATGCGCGACTGCAAGGTGCCTTCCGTGGCAGGATCAAGGAAAAAGGTTTCGACTGATATGGACATGGATTGGCCTTAGTGTGGGCGCAGACTGGACCTATCACAATCCCAAGGCAAGGGCCGGATGGGGTTTGGTTCTGCGCTTCGCACATATTGCGACGGAAAACCCGGGCTGCCCCGTATCAGTCACATGACAAAGCCCGAAAAGCCAATGAAACGGCTCCACTTCTTTCTTGTGATCTTGATGGCGCTGGCATGTGCCGCGACCGTCCTCTCCTCCGATACGCTCAATGGCGATCAAGGCAGTGTCAGCCATATAAAGGTTACCCAGCTTTAACCGGGACGTGCGCGTCCTTAAACGCGGGGCACCGTGCGGTGGGGTCCGACGTTTTGCCGACGCATGGCCGACGCTTTGCCGACAACAAGAAACGGGCCAGAATGGCCCGTTAACTTTTGTTCACCGGTGAAAGGGTGTTTATCCCAAAACCCGGGTAATGGCCTGATCCACCGCATCCGTGATCTGGTCCAGATCATCCTTGGTTGCGATCAAAGCCGGGGCAAAAAGCAGCGTGTTGTTAAAGCCCGGCAACGACCGGTTGGTCGCTCCGACAATCACGCCCTGCGCCATGCAATCCGCGACAATCGCGCCGACTTTCGCCTCGTCCACAGGTTCCTTCGTGTCGCGATCCGTGACCAATTCTGCCCCTGCAAACAAGCCCTTGCCGCGGATATCGCCAATCCACTTATGCTTGTCCATCAGGCCTGCCAGATTGCCCATCAGGTGCTCTCCCATGATGGTGGAGTTGCCCAACAGGTCTTCTTCCTGAATGATCTTCATGTTCTCAATCGCCGCTGCCGGACCACCGGTGCAGCCACCAAAAGTCGAGATATCGCGGAAGTAGGACATCTTGTCCGTGTCATCCTTGAACATCTCAAAGACAGCGTTTGTGGTGACACAGCACGAAATCGCGGCGTAGCCAGACGCCACACCTTTGGCCATTGTCACGATGTCGGGCTGAACGCCGAACTGCTGATATCCGAACCATGTGCCAGTCCGGCCGACGCCGCAGACAACTTCGTCAATATGCAGCAAGATGTTGTATTTCTTGCATATTTCCTGCACCCGCTCCCAATAGCCCGTGGGTGGAAGAATGATGCCGCCGCCTGCCGTGATCGGCTCAAGGCAAAGTGCGCCAATGGTGTCGGGCCCTTCGGCAATGATCACATCCTCAATTGCCTGCGCGGCCTTTGCGCCATATTCTTCACCGGTGCTACCGTCCTGGCTGCGGTACTCCAGGCAATGGGGCACGCGGATAAAGCCGGGGGTGTAGGGCCCGTATTGCGCGTTACGTTCGTCCTGACCACCGGCTGACAAAGCGGCGATTGTGGTGCCGTGATAGTCACGCTCGCGATACAGAATCTTATGCTTTTTGCCGCCATAATGCTTGTGGCTGATCTGGCGTACCATCTTGAACGCCTTCTCATTGGCTTCAGAGCCGGAGTTGGCATAATATACCCGGTCCAATCCGGGCATCTTGTCGGTCAGCATCTCCGAGAACTGGGCGCCGGGGATGGTGCCAGCAGTCCCGCCAAAAAAGCACATCTTGGTTACGGCGTCAGAAATTGCCTGACCGATCCGCTCACGGCCATAACCAACGTTGACCGTCCAGACACCGCCGGAAACGGAATCAATATGTTCCTTGCCCTTGATATCCCAGACCCGCAGGCCCTTGCCCTCGACAATAATGCGCGGATCAATTGTTTCATAAGGCTTGTGCTGCGACAGATGATGCCAGACATGCGCGCGGTCAGCTTCGACCACATGTTCAGGATCATTTGAAAAAGAATGGGTTTCCATGTCCGTTGCTCCGTCTATCTAAGGGATTGCGCAGGTCGAATCCTATTCGATGGTTGCGCGCTTCTTTGGCAGTTTGACTGTAGAGCCAGTTTCGCTGTTAGGTCCAGTTTGGGTGCAAGAATATGTCCAAAATTGACGGCGATGCAGGTCAAATTGGTTAGCGTAATCACCTAACAATATGATATTTTTGAAAAAACGGCAGCAATCGCAGAGTTTCTCTGATCGGAATCCCCTGAATGGCGCTGAGAGTTTTCGTTGACCTGAAGGCGTGAATTGATTTCGCTGCAAGTCGACCTGACAAAAGCAGATCGGAGCATCTGGCGTGTCGGGGCAGGCCGGTCGACAGGCTGGTAAGGAGACGGCTGCGCCGGAGGGGGCTATGCAATGGCACCGATCCATGTTCAGCTACAAGTAAGCAGCAGGCCAAACGCCTGTTGTGTAAAGGCCCCAATCAAAGGGGTCGGTAAACGGGAGGAAAAAATGAAATTTAAGACAACGCTGATGAGTGCTGTAGCGGGTGTTGCCATGATGACCGGAATGCAGGCTTCTGCAGACGGCCATGGCGAGATTACGGTCGGTTACTTCCTTGAGTGGCCAATGCCATTCCAATTCGCCAAAGTGAACGGCACCTATGACGAGGCGCTGGGCGTCAAGGTCAACTGGGTCAGCTTCGACGCTGGTACGGCAATGTCGGCTGCCATGGCATCCGGCGATGTGCAGATTTCCGTCAGCCAGGGTGTTCCACCTTTCGTGGTTGCGGCTTCTGCCGGTCAGGATCTGCAAATTCTTGATGTTGCCGTCTCTTATGCCGAAAACGACAACTGCGTCGTGTCATCCGCGCTTGAGATCGACAAAGACAGCGCCGGCGAGCTGGCCGGCAAGAAAGTGGCTGTTCCACTGGGAACTGCCGCACATTACGGCTTCCTGCGTCAGATGGACCACTTCGGTATTGATCTGGCCGCGCTTGAGGTTGTTGACATGGCGCCGCCGGATGGTGCCGCAGCGATTGCCCAAGGTGCTGTCGATATGGCCTGTGGCTGGGGCGGTGCGCTGCGCCGCATGAAAGAGCACGGCAATGTGCTGTTGACCGGTGCCGAGAAAGAAGAGCTTGGCATTCTGGTGTTTGACGTCACATCTGCGCCTGCGTCCTTTGTGGCTGAAAACGCTGATATGGTTGCCAAATTCCTTCAGGTGACTGCCGAGGCTAATGCCGCATGGAATGACGGTTCCGGCGTGGCCGAAATGCTGCCGGTGATCGCGAAAGACGCTGGTATGGACGAAGCTGCGACCAAGGAAACTATGGACACATTCGTGTTCCCCGGGGTCGAAACACAGTTGTCCGAGGCATGGCTTGGCGGCGCTGCACCTGCCTTTATGAAAGGTGTTGCTGACGTGTTCGTCGAGTCAGGTTCAATCGACGCAGCACTCGACAGCTATGAGGGTGCGGTGAATACCGGTCCACTCGAAGCGATCGCGAACTAAGACCTTATTGCAGGACCGGCGCGGCGCAAATCCCGCGCCGGTCCTTTCGCTGTTTTCCTGACAATTTTTGCTTGCACCAGGGTGTGACAGCAAGAATTCTCTGGAAAGACAACGGGGTAGGTATGTCGGGACTTCAAATAGACAAATTGTCCATGCGGTTTGATTTGCCGAATGGTTCATCGGTGCAGGCGCTCAAGGACGTCTCGCTTGATCTTAAGGCGGGTGAACTTTTGTCGGTGCTGGGGCCGTCCGGCTGCGGCAAGACAACGCTGCTGAACATTGTTGCGGGCTTTCTGGCCCCAACCGAAGGGCAGATCATCTTGAATGGGCATACGGTAACTGGACCTGCCGCCGAACGGGGCATGGTGTTTCAGCAAGGTGCCTTGTTTGAATGGATGAGTGTGCGGGAAAATGTGGGCTTTGGTCCATCCATGAAGGGGATGCCAAAGGCGGAAAAGGCCGGGATCGTGGACCACCTGCTGGATGTGGTTGGTCTGCAGGACTTCAAGGAAAAGGCGGTTTACGAATTGTCTGGCGGCATGCAGCAACGTGTGGCGCTTGCCCGCTGTCTGGCCAATGAACCCGACGTGATCCTGATGGACGAACCGCTGGGCGCACTTGACGCGCTGACCCGCGAAAAGATGCAGGGTCTGGTGTTGAAGCTGTGGAAAGAGACGGGGAAGACGATCATCCTGATCACCCACTCCGTCGAAGAGGCATTGCTGCTGGGCGAGCGTCTGATCGTCATGGCACCGCGTCCCGGCCGCATTCACAAGGAATACCGTTTACCCTTTGCCGAATTGGGCGTGGGGCAGGACCTGCGTGAGGTCAAGAAACACCCGCAGTTCGCCCAGACCCGCGAGGAAATCCTGGGCATGATCTGGGATATGGAAGAAGAGATCATGGGAGGAGCAGGATCATGAGAGTAGTTTCCCAGCTTTGGTCTGAATTACTGGCCGTTCTTGCCGCGCTGATTGGCGCAGTCCCATACATCATTGGTTATGTGATCCTGATCCTGCTTTGTGCCTTTATCTGGACCTTCATCAAGAAACTGCTGACGCCGAAACATGATTATGGCTCGTTGAAGACGGTTACATTTGGCGACGAAAGCGCGGTGACATCGAACACCGTTGCCTCTGTCGTGTCGGTTGTTTTGATCTTTTTGATGTGGGGGGCCTTCACCGGCTCAAAATACCTGCCGTCTTTCATGCATATGCCCGGCGCATTTGCGGGCGAAAGCAGCTTTATCTACACCGCGACCGCTGATGGTCAAAGCGACGATGCGACGGTTTCGGTGCTGGTGTTCTCGTCAAGTGAACCCGTGGAAGCACCTGAGGTCGATGGCGGTGATGGTTTTGCCAAGAATGACTCAATCGCATTGCCTGTCTACCGTACAGAGCTGTTCCGTGTTGATCGCAATGATGAGATTGGCCGCGCCGATGGCGCCTTGATCACAGCCGTGGATGGACAACCCATTGAGCCGGGCGGCAGCGTTAATGTTGCTTTTGGTGAAGTTGCGATGACCGCCAAGGGGACGCTGAATATCAAACCATCGACAGGGATTCAGATGGAGCCGATTTGGCTGCCAGCACCCGAAGCAGTGGTTTCCCGACTGGGAGAGATCGCAACCGTTGGTTTCCGCAATTCCACCTTGGCCGAGCATCTTGGCTTTTCGCTATTCCGGGTGATTGTGGGCTTTATTCTTGGGGCTTTGGTTGGCATTCCATTGGGCTATGCAATGGGTCTGTCCGATTGGTTCCGTGGTTGGTTTGACCCGATTGTGGAATTCATGCGTCCGGTGCCACCGCTTGCCTTGATCCCACTGGTGATCATCTGGGCCGGTATCGGCGAGGTAGGCAAAATCATCCTGCTGTTCCTCGCAGCCCTTTGGATCATGGCGATTGCCGCGCGTTCCGGCGTGTCGGGGGTGCGTATTTCCAAAGTGCATGCGGCCTATTCGTTGGGCGCATCGAAATGGCAGATCATGCGCCACGTCATTATCCCCAACTCCCTCCCCGAGATTTTCACCGGTGCCCGTGTGGCCATGGGGGTTTGCTGGGGTACGGTTGTGGCGGCTGAACTGGTCGCTGCTGAAAAAGGCGCAGGTATGATGATCATGGTCGCGTCCAAGTTCCAGAGCACGGATATCGTGCTGATGGGGATCATCCTGATTGGTATTATCGGCTTCTCCATCGACATGCTGATGCGCCTTGCCGAAAAATGGCTGGTGCCGTGGAAAGGCAAAGGCTGATCGTCGCGAGGCTTTCTTTCACAAGGCCCTTGACCTTCCTGTGACTGGAACCCTTATGTCATGGTGCACAAGCTGAAAGGTGCACCATGACAGAGATCAGATTTGCCCTTGATGGGCTGAATTGCGGCGCCTGCGTTGGCAGGGCAGAACATGCCCTTGCGCAGGTAGCAGGCGTCCAGCATGCAGCCGTTAATCTGGCGGATTCATCTGCCACCGTTGCATTGACAGATGACCGTGCCGGTCCGGCTGTTGCCGCCGCATTGGAGAGCACGGGCTATCCCGCAGTGCCAAAGAATATCACCCTCACAATTGAGGGCATGCACTGCGCCTCCTGCGTGGCACGGGTGGAAGATGCATTACATGCAGTACCCGGTGTCCTGTCCGCGAATGTCAACCTGTTGGAGGGGCGGGCGAGTGTCGAAACACTTGGCCGCGCCCCGGACTTGCAAGCGGCGATTGCTGCGGTGGGATTTGTTGCTGCCGCCGGTGACGAGGCACCACAGCCAGAACGCCATGCCGTTGAAGCAAAGGAACAGTTCCACAACTTCCTGATTGCGGCAGTTCTGACCCTGCCGGTCTTCATTATGGAAATGGGCGGTCACATGATCCCCGCATTCCACCATTGGGTCATGCAGACAATTGGCCAGCCCACCAGTTGGATGATCCAGTTTGTGCTGGCCACGCTGGTCCTGATCTGGCCGGGCCGGGGGTTTTTTGCCAAGGGCCTGCCTGCCCTTTGGCGCATGGCCCCTGATATGAATGCCCTTGTTGTTCTTGGCACGGGGGCGGCGTGGGGGTTTTCAACTGTGGCGCTTTTTGCGCCTACCTTGCTGCCTGCGGGCACCCGCGCAGTATATTTTGAAGCCGCGGCTGTCATCATCACCTTAATTCTCTTGGGTCGTTGGCTAGAGGCGCGCGCCAAAAACCGGACCGGCGCGGCGATCAAGGCCCTTATCGGCCTGCAACCCCAATCGGCCCGGGTGATCCGCGGTGGCGAGCAGCAGGACTTGCCAATTGCGCAGGTGGTTGCAGGTGACACGTTGGTCATCCGCCCCGGCGAACGTATCCCAACCGATGGGGTGGTGAAATCGGGCAGCTCATTCATTGACGAAAGCATGGTCACCGGCGAGCCGGTCGCAGTGGAAAAAGGTGCTGGCGATATGCTTGTTGGTGGAACGATCAACGGGAATGGGGCCTTGACGATTGAAGCAACAGCCGTTGGCGCGGACACAGTATTGGCGCGGATCGTTGCCTTGGTGCAAGACGCGCAAGGCGCGCGTTTACCGGTGCAGGATCTGGTCAACACGGTGACGCGTTGGTTTGTGCCCGCTGTGATGGGCGTTGCGACGATGACTGTGCTTGGCTGGCTGCTCTTTGGGCCGGCGCCCGCCTTGTCATACGCTTTGGTGGCCGGGGTCTCTGTCCTGATCGTGGCCTGTCCCTGCGCGATGGGTTTGGCGACCCCAACGGCGATCATGGTGGGAACGGGCCGTGCGGCAACGCTGGGTGTGCTGTTCCGGCGTGGCGATGCCCTGCAGGCGTTGCAGGGCGTACAGGTCGTTGCCTTTGATAAAACCGGGACACTGACATTGGGCAAGCCGGTGGTGACAGAAGTGACCGGCTTGCACGGCGACCCGGAAGCGATGCTGCGTGCTGCGGCGGCTGTTGAAGCGCAGTCAGAACACCCGCTCGCGCAAGCGATCGTGTCTGCCGTGGATGGCACATTGCCCACAGTCACGGATTTTGAGGCAATTCCCGGCCATGGCCTGCGCGGTCATGTCGGGGGACAGGACGTGCTGGTCGGGGCCGTGCGGCTTATGACACGAGAAGGGATCGACACCGCCGCGTTTGATGCGCCGGTGCAAGGCTTGGCAGAGAAGGGCCAGACCCCGGTCCTGGTTGCGATTGATGGGGTGGCTGCGGGTGTGATTGGCCTTGCCGATGAAGTCAGGCCAGACGCCGGGCCAGTGGTTAAATCCTTGCAAGAACAGGGGCTCCGGGTGGTGATGATCACAGGTGACACAGCCGCAGCAGGTGAGACCGTCGGGGCGGCACTTGGGATCACGGAAGTGATTGCCGGCGTTGTGCCGGAAGGCAAGGTTGATGCGGTCCGCAACTTGCAGGCAAGCGGTGCAAAGGTGGCTTTTGTCGGCGATGGGATCAATGACGCCCCTGCGCTGGCAACGGCAGATGTGGGGGTGGCGATAGGAACCGGCACCGATGTTGCCGTTGAAAGCGCCGATGTGGTGCTGATGTCCGGCGATCCCCATTGCGTGGTGAATGCAATCACCATGAGCCGGGCGACGATGCGCAACATCAAACAGAACCTTGGCTGGGCGTTCGGGTATAACATCGCCCTGATCCCGGTTGCCGCGGCAGGAATGCTGTCACCCGCATTGGCCGCCGGGGCCATGGCGTTATCCAGCGTGTTGGTGGTCAGCAACGCCCTGCGCCTGCGCAAGATCAAGGGGGCCGCATGAATATCGGAGAGATCGCGGAACAGACCGGATTGCCGGCCAAGACAATCCGTTACTATGAAGATATCGGATTGGTTACCCCGCAACGGGGCGCAAACGGATACCGTGTGTTCCGGGAAACTGACGCCCACAAGCTCACCTTTCTGGGACGCGCGCGGGCGCTTGGGTTCTCGATCGAACAATGTCGCGAGCTTCTGGCCCTGTGGGAGGATCGCAGCCGCGCCAGTGCCGATGTGCGCGCTGTGGCGCTGGGACATCTGGATGACATCGACAAAAAGATCAGCGCCCTTGCCGCCATGCGCGATACGCTGGCCGAACTGGTGCAGAAATGCGCTGGCGACGACCGTCCCGATTGCCCGATCCTGAAAGGGCTGGAAGGGCCATAGAATCGTCCCGATCTTGCCTTGAGCCTGCAACTTTGTGGTGTGAAGACGCAGCTATCATTCAGACGGATACGATGCATGCGATTGTTGAAATGGCTGATTGTCGGGCTGCTGCTGGCGATGGTGACCTGCGCCATTGTTTTACCCGAGGATGCGGAAAAAGCCCGGATCATTGACGGCATTGGCAAGATGATTTTCGGCAGTTTTGGTCTGCTGCTGCTGGGCTATCTGCTGCGCATGCGGCGCTGGCTGCGGCGTGGCCCCAAAACTGTCGCGCTGGTGCCAACCGGCCGTCAGGTTGTGGTTGACGGGTCCAACGTGATGCATTGGTCTGGGGAGCCTTCGCTGAAAGTGCTGATGCGGGTGTTGCAGGAATTGCAGCGGCGTGGCCTGCAACCGCTGGTCTATTTCGATGCGAATGTGGGCTACAAACTGTTTGACCGGCATATGAAACCAGCAGAGCTGGCACGGGAACTGGACCTGCCGCCCGCACAGGTGACCTTCGCCCCCAGTCGTATCCCGGCGGATCAGGTCCTGCTGGAAAAGGCGACCGCCGATGGGCTGCGGGTTGTGACAAATGATCGGTTTAGGGACTGGAAAAGCCGGTTCCCGAAAGTGGGTGAAAAGGATTTCCTGATCAAAGGTATGTGGAAAGAAGGCAGCGTGATCCTGCTGGGGCTGGGGCGGGCTTGAGTTTTGCTGAAACCAGAGTAACCGCTAAAGTCAGTGTTTCGCACAGCATCAGGGGAGCGTCTGGACCTCGGGGTGGGTGCGAAGCGCCCTCCCCATGGGGGAGGGTTTGAGGCGTTTTTGAAAAGGTCCAGTGGACCTTTTCAGCCGAAAACGGTCGGAGACCCGGCCCGGGCGCGGCCCAGCGCTGCCGGGTGGAAGGTTATCCGTCTCGGTTTGAGATACCATCGACCAAGGCGACGGCTCGATAATACAACTCGTCGAAGGTCAGAATTTCGGGCGAGGTCAGTTTCCGACGAAACAGCTCGAATGAAGCGATCTTGTCATTGTTTCCCATCAGTTCCGAGAGGTTGCCAACTATGAGATACGCACGTGGCTCGACCGTGTAGAGAGAGTTCCCAGTTTCGTTGCCTAAGTCGTCGGTCAAATTAAGTCTTACGGCGTTTCTGCGCGAAAATTCAAAACAGGTCTTCTGGCTTTGCGAGACGGCAGCGGAAACTTCGTTGTCCACTGGCCAAACACCTTTGCGATAAGGCTTGTCCTGCAACAATCGCGATTTGCCTGACTTTATCTCAATTAGGACTGTTTGGCTAACTTGAGCCCTTATCATCGCGAGTCCATCGGCTCTTTTGCCCGGAGTAAAAACGTCGGAGCCCGTTGTGGTTGCTTCAAACTTATCGGAAACGCGATCTAAGAAGACATAGTTTAATCCAAACCCGAATATCCATGGGTTCCTTTCAAGAAATCCTTGCCAAACAGTTTCGGAGGCATCGCTTTCAAGAAGCGCTGCAAATTCCGCTAAGGATTTCCGTTTTGTCGCCAATGCAAATATGTCTGAGTGAAGGCCCTCAGAATCAGACATTTTGGATGCTATTTCGCCGAAGTTTTCAGCCGCAAGAAAATCAACTAAATTGTCAAGAGACACCTGACCGAGATCAATCCGAGCTTTAGTCGTATCCTTCAGATCAAGGGATGCAATGATCGAGTTTAGCTTCCGTATTTGCGCCAGCTGAAAGCCGTTCAGCTTGATACTTTCGACCAGGAACCAACCGGTCCGCTCACGAAATTGAAGCTTGTGAATCTTATAGGTGGAGTAGTCCTGTTTGTCTGCAACATAGAAAGCGGTCACCGCCACTCTAAAGCGGGTACCTACGTCAAACTCATCAACCACAACTTCGCCATCTTGAGCAATAGCTGCGTAAGCACCTCTATTTTGGGTCGCTGGATTCACGATGAGCCGACTGTCTTTATATCCAGCAATATACTCCCAATCCTCCAAGACAATTCACCACTTTAGACCATACTACCCCATAAATCATACTCCCCCGCCTCTTCAACTTCAACGCGAACCACATCCCCCACGGCCAACCCCTCAGCCCCCTCATCAATAAACAGGTTCCCGTCGATCTCGGGCGCGTCTGCCCATGTCCGGCAGGTGGCGATGCCGTCTTCGTCGATGTCGTCTACGATCACTTCGAGCGTCTTTCCGACCTTCGCCGCCAGCTTCGCCTCTGAGATTGCTTGCGCTTTGGCCATGAAACGTTCCCACCGGTCCTGTTTGGCCTCTGCCGCCACATGGTCGGGCAGGGCGTTGCTGCGTGCCCCGTCCACGTTTTCGTATTGAAAGCAGCCCACCCGATCCAATTGCGCCTCGTCCAGCCAGTCGAGCAGGTGCTGGAATTCGGCCTCTGTCTCGCCCGGATAGCCCACGATAAAGGTTGACCGCAGGGTGATATCGGGGCAATCGGCCCGCCAACGGGCGATTTCGTCGAGCGTCCGCGCCCCTGCGGCGGGCCGGGCCATGCGCCGCAGCACGTCGGGGTGGCTGTGCTGGAACGGGATGTCGAGATAGGGCAGGACGCCGTTTGACGGATCGGCCATGATCGGGATCAGGTCGCGCACATGGGGGTAGGGGTAGACATAGTGCAGGCGCGCCCAGGCCCCGAGTTGTCCAAGTTCGCGGGTCAGGTCGGTGATGTGGCTGCGAATCTCACCATCCTTCCACGGGTTCACATCGTATTTCCGGTCCAGCCCATAGGCAGAGGTGTCCTGGCTGATGACCAGCAATTCCTTGACCCCGGCCTGAACCAGCTTTTCCGCTTCGCGCAGCACCGCATGGGCGGGGCGTGACGCCAGTTTCCCGCGCATGTCGGGGATGATGCAGAACTTGCACTTGTGGTTACAGCCCTCAGAGATTTTCAGATAGCTGTAATGGCGCGGTGTCAGGCTGACGCTGGATCCAGGCAGCAGGTCGATGAACGGGTCGGGGGAGGGGGGCACATTGGCATGGACCGCATCGAGCACCTGTTCATATTGATGCGGGCCTGTGACGGCAAGGATTTGCGGATGGTGGTCGCGGATGTAGTCGGGTTCCGCCCCCAGGCATCCGGTCACGATGACCTTGCCATTTTCCTGCAATGCCTCGCCAATGGCATCAAGGCTTTCGGCCTTGGCGGAATCCAGAAACCCGCAAGTATTGACGATCACCGCCTCGGCCCCTGCGTAATCGGCGGAGATCGCGTAACCCTCGGCCCGGAGCCGTGTCAGGATGCGTTCGCTATCAACCAGCGCCTTGGGGCAGCCAAGCGATACCATGCCAATTGTCGGCTGGCCGCTGCGTTTGGCGTCGATGATCTGTGGCTTGGGCGCCAGATCGGGGCGAAGGTTCAGTGGGTTCTGGGTCATGTGGCGGCGTATAGCGCGCGGGCGAGGTGTTGGGAATGGCTGTCGTCAAGCGTGAGGAGGGGCAACGCGCGGCTCGTGGGTGAGCCGCCCGATATCGGTCCGACGTTAGTCTTTCTTTTCTTGCATCTTGCGCACCATCTTCAGCACGGCGCGGCGGGGCACGTAGGGCATGATCCAATTGACCAGGAAGCCCAATTTGTGGTCATTGATCACACGCAACTTGCCGCGCAGCATGGCGTCATAACCAAACTTGGCTACATGGCGTGGGGTGGACCCGGATTTCGTGAGGGCGGTGCCGGTCAAATCAGCGCGCGCGGCGAATTCGGTTTCCACGTAGCCCGGTTCCAACGTCGTGACGGTGATGTTCCTGTCCCGCAATTCTTCTGACAGCGCCAGCGAGAAGCTGCTGACAAAGGCCTTGGTGGCAAAGTAGGTCGCCTGCAGAGGTCCGGGCATATAGCTGGCCGTGGAACTGACATTGAGGATCTTGCCGCCGCCATGTGTCGCCATGTCCCTGGCGACCATATGGGTCAGACAGACCAGCGATTTGATGTTGAGGTCGATCATATCCAGATCGTCCTGCAGGTTGCGGTCGATGAATTTACCATGTCCGCCAAACCCGGCATTGTTGATCAGGATGTCAATCCGCTGTCCTTGGGTTGCAGCGTAAAGCTGTTTGGCCCCGTCGGCCGTGCCCAGATCAAGCGGAATGATTGTGACAGAGACGTCATGCATCGCCTCAATCTCCGACTTCAGCGTTGCCAGGGCCGCTTCCCTTCGGGCGGTAATGATCAGATCGCCGCCTTGTGCCGCGTGATAGAGGGCGAATTCACGTCCGATACCGGCTGAGGCGCCGGTGATGAGAGCTGTATTTGGCATAGTCATCCTTGCGGTGTTTGAAGGGTGTGGCACCGATATGCGGTAGCCGGCCCATTTGATCAACGTGCCGGGCATAAAAAAGTGGCCCGCGCCTTTTTGGCGAGAGCCACCTGATAAACCCACCCAGCTGCGTTTAGCGCCGCCGATCCCGCCGTGACGACATTGGCTGGAACGCGACGCCTACATGGGCCTCGCAATAGGGTTTGCCCTGTTGCACAGCCAGACCGCAGAACCAGAAATCCTCTGTCGCAGGATCGCCGACGGGCCATTTGCAGGTCTTTTCGGTCAGTTCCATCAAGGTGATTTTCTTGGCGGTCTTTTCGACCTCACTGACTTTTGCCAGCGCCTCCGGGCTGATTTCATTTGCCGATGGTTGTGGCGGCAAGGGTTGCCCGGCAGGGATGATTGCCCGCCGCGCGGCAGAGATCGGAATGCCGTTCTCGTCCAGCTCCGGCTCTTCCTTGGGCGGGGTTGAGGCCGGTTTGGCCTTGGTCGCCGGTTTGGGGGCCGGTTTTGTCGCCGCTGCTGGTTTTTCCTTTGGGGCCGCTTTGGTAGCTGTTGACCCGCCGGAGCCCGCCCGATTGGACAAGCCAAGCCGGTGCACCTTGCCGATAACGGCATTGCGCGTGACCCCGCCCAATTCCTTGGCGATCTGGCTGGCCGACTGACCTTCGCCCCACATCTTTTTGAGCGTCTCGACGCGCTCGTCTGTCCAGGACATATATGTTCCTCTGGTTCCATCCGGCTGATCTGTGTATCAGCCTGTCTCATCCAACGATCCCCTATTCTAAGCATGGTAGGGGCGGATGTGAAGGACCGGCGCGTGTATTTTCGAAAGGGTTTGCCATGAAAGAACAAGCGATGATGGGTGTTCGTCGGTTTGGGCGGGTCAATTGGCTTGGCACCTGGACATTGATGCGCCGAGAGACCCGCCGGTTTATGAATGTCTGGTCGCAGACTGTGATGGCGCCATTGATCAACGCGGGTCTGTTTCTGATGATCTTCACAATCGCGATTGGGCCCGGACGTGGTGATGTGATGGGCGTGCCTTTCATGACGTTCCTGACCCCGGGTATTCTGACGATGACCGTGATCCAGAACGCATTTGCAAACACCTCATCCAGCCTCACCTCTGCAAAGATGCAGGGCAATATCGTCGACACGTTGATGCCGCCCCTTTCCGCAGCGGAACTGGTGATCGGCTATCTAAGCGGTGCCGTGGTGCGTGGATTTCTGGTGGCGGTTGTGATCACGATTGGCGCTGCGGTCTTTTTGGGTGTGTGGGTACAGCAACCGCTTTGGGTCATCGGTTTTGTTTTGTTCGGCTCGATCCTGATGGGTGGGCTTGGCATGATCGCTGGGATCTTCGCCAATAAGTTCGATCAATTATCGGCGATTTCGAACTTTCTGGTGACCCCGTTGGCATTCTTGTCAGGGACGTTTTATTCGATTGATGCCTTGCCACCGTTCCTGCAAACGCTGAGCCATATCAATCCGTTTTTCTATGTCATCGACGGGGTCCGCTTTGGCATGATCGGGGTGAGCGACAGCAACCCGTGGGTTGGTCTTGGTGTTGTTGGGTTTGCCTGCGCGGTTGTGACTGGTGTCTGCTGGCGCTGGATGCAGACCGGGTATCGATTAAAGGCCTGACGACGTCGCTGTAAAACCTGTTGCACCGATCCGCGCAGAGTCGTCCTAAAAGACGTCGCGTAACGGGATGCCCCGTTCCGCCATCACTTCGGACAATTCATCGATATCGGGCAGGTCACCGGCAAATGTTCCTTCCTCGCGACCGTCCTTGTAGACGATGGTCACATTGCATTCAGCGCTGAGTTCGGTGACCCGCAGATAGGATATATCATCCAGCGGAATGGAGCGCGGCTTGCGCCATGCCCCAAGGGTCAGGTGGTCCTGATCCACCCGTATGCCGGAAATCGGTTTGGGCAGCAGCATCCAGGTAAAGGTGATCGCCCCGAGCGCCCATACCAGCGTCATCAGGTGTTGCGCGTCCGTCAAGGTCACGATCGTCGTCAACAGGACAATGGCAATCGCAAACAATCGGATCACCCATTGGTTCGGTGCTCTGCGATACTCGTAAACATCGTTCATGATCGCGCATCTAGCCCAAAATCGTGGCTGCATTTTGACCTAAGAGGTATGTTTGTTGCCTCAATCTGATCAAGCGATTCTTTGGTTTTCCCGCCAGGCAAGCAAAGTTGCGCCTGTCAGAATGATCCCGGCACCACAAATGCTGACGATATCCGGCACAACGTCAAAAATCAGCAAATCATAGAGTGCCGCAAAAATGAGCGTGACGTAGCTGAACGGGGTAACGAAGCTTGCGTCAGCGCGCGCGACGGCGTTGACGAAACAGGTCTGCGCGGCGGCCATCATGACCCCTATCCCGATCAGCGCAACCCATTGCGCAGCGGTCGGCGCCGCCCAAAAGGGCCAAACGGCCACCGTCGCGATGACAAGCCCAAGGGCGTTATTGGTCAGCAGGATCTGAAATGCGGGCTCCTTGTTCGCCAGCTTTTTGATGAAAATCAGCTCCATTCCCATAATCACCGCCGCACCAAGTGCAAGCAGCCCGGCAAGCTGGAAACTGTCAGGACCGGGGCGCAGCAGGATCATTGCCCCGCCAAGTGCCATGGCGGCGGCAGTCCAGCGCCACGGCCCCACCCGCTCACCCAGCAGCGGGATCGCCAGCAGCATGCCAAAGACCGGATTGAGGAAGCTGATCGCCGTCGCGTCAGACAAGGGGATGTAACTGACGGCGGCAAACATCAACGTCACCCCGCCCCAGCCAAACAAGGTTCGCCCGATATGCAGCCCCCAATCCGGTTTGCTGAGCGTTGGCCGATAGATTGCGGTGGCCGTGGCAATTGCCAAAAATGCGAACAAGAACCGGCCATGGCTAATCTGCAAAGGGTGCAGCGGATCGCCGAGGAAATCGGTGCCAAGCGTCTTGGCCAGCAGCATCGTTCCCGCGATGAACGCAGTGGCGGTCAGCATCAGTGCAACGGCAAGTGGCGGGTTGGGTGCGCGTAGGGTCATGTGTGCTTTCTGACTTGCCAGTCTACCGGTGGCAATTGCCGAAATGACCCATCGCGTGCTAGCAAGTAGCGGAACAGAAAAGGAGTGCCCTGCCAGTGATCAAGTAACGGACCGCCATCCATCCATTTGATCCAACCCAAGCGGGAGCACAAACATGCAACCCATCATTTATGACGTCGCCGTGTCGGCTGACGGTTTTATCGCGGGCGCGTCTGGCGACGTGTCCCTTTTCCCTCATACGGGGGAGGTGGTCGACGATTACACTGCCCGGCTGCAAACCTATGCGGCGGTCCTCATGGGCCGGGCGACCTATGAGTTTGGCTACGCTTTTGGCCTAACGCCGGGCCAGAACCCCTATCCCTGGGCGCAATCGCTGGAGATTTCCAGGACGATTGATTTGCCTGCTGATGCGCAGGTCGAACACGTCACCGATCCCTTGCCACGTGTCAAAAGATTGCGTCCGATGCATCCGGGCCCATCTATCTTTGCGGTGGCGGCATTCTTGCCGGAATGTTGCTGCGGGCTGGACAAATAACCCATTTGCGGTTGAAACGCGCCCCGATCCTTCTTGGACGGGGCGTTCCGCTTTTTGCCGGGGAAGGCCCGGCCCGGCAGATGCGGTTGACTGAGCATAAAGTGTATGACAGCGGTGCAATTTATCAGGAATACACGCTTTGATGTATGCCCCGGCGGCCCGATCGCCGGGGCCTATTAAACTGCCTGAGAGATACAGTTGCTAGAACTGGCTTTCCGTCTCATCCGCGATGGCTTCGGCGATGAAGGCCTCGGGATCGATTGTAAAATCCTGATAAAGCCGGAAATGCGATGTTTCGCGATAATCGACAGGGGTGATTCCGCCTTTGGTGATCTGCCAGACATCGGCACCGGGCAACGCCATCAGGATCGGCGAATGGGTGGCCATGATCACCTGTGCCTTTGCGCTCAATTGGATACGGTTGAGAATACGCAGGAGGCCAAGCTGGCGCTTGGGTGACAGCGCACTTTCCGGTTCATCCATGAAGTATATGCCTTGCCGGGCCATACGTTCTTCGAACACGCGCATGAAGCCTTCGCCATGGGAATGGGACAGGAAATCCGCGCTAGGACTGTTAACCTCATCCAAATAGCGCGCTACGTCGAAAAAACTCTCGGCCTTGAAAAACCACCCATTCGTAATTTTCGGGAGCCAACCAGCACGAAATGCTTCGCCAAGCGCAGCACCGCTGGTATCAATCGCGTTTGAATGATCGACCGGGCGGTAACCTTTCCCGCCACCAGCCTCATCATACCCGGAAAGCCCTGCAATCGCTTCAATCAAGGTTGATTTGCCGGTGCCATTTTCGCCGACGATGATAGTCACCGGCTGGGTGAAATTCAGTTCGAAATCAGGCTCCTGCAACCAATGCAGATCAAACGGGTAACCTTTCTCCATCTCCTCGGGACGCAACGTGATCCGCTTCAGAAACGGCGCATCCAGCTTTGTCTGGTATGGTTTGCGGGGCATGACATCGGACTCATCGAAGATTTGCCCTTTCTTATGCCCTCATTTCCAGTTATCCCGCCAGCATGATGATGAAGATGACAGCTGAAAACCGACGCCGACGCTCATAGCGCCGCCCTTTGTCACGACCTCATCTAACCCCCTAAAAACATTGACACCCCCGTGCGGTTCTGCACCAATCGGGCCAATCTTCGAAGGATGATCGCTATGATCGCATCTATTCTGCCGACCTATTCCCGTGCCCCCCTGACATTCACGTCTGGCGAAGGGTCCTGGCTGACAGAGGCAGATGGCCGACGTTTCCTTGATCTTGGGGCCGGGATTGCCGTGAATGCGCTGGGCCACGCCCATCCGGCGCTGGTGCAGGCACTGACCGAACAGGCCGGTGCGCTTTGGCATGTGTCCAACCTCTACAACATTCCAGCCCAGCAAAAACTGGCCGATGCGTTGGTGGATCAAACCTTTGCCGACACCGTGTTTTTCACCAATTCGGGGACAGAGGCTTGTGAGCTGGCGGTCAAGATGGCCCGCAAATACTGGTTTGATAAAGGTGAGGATCGCACTGAAATCATAACGTTCAACGGGTCATTCCATGGACGGTCCAGTGCCGGGATTGCTGCAGCCGGGTCAGAGAAGATGACCAAGGGGTTTGGTCCGTTGCTGCCCGGTTTTACCCATCTGGAGTTTGGTGATCATGATGCGCTGCAAGCCGCGGCAAGCGATCAGGTCGCGGCAATTATGGTCGAACCCGTGCAGGGCGAAGGGGGCATTCGGCCCTTGCCAGACGCCTGCCTGAAAGGATTGCGCGACTTATGTGATCAGCATGGCATCCTGATGATCCTTGATGAGGTGCAATGCGGCATGGGCCGGACCGGCAAGCTTTTTGCGCATGAATGGGCCGGTGTGACGCCCGATATCATGATGGTCGCCAAGGGCATCGGCGGGGGCTTTCCCTTGGGCGCCGTGCTGGCGACCGAGGGCGCCGCTGCGGGCATGACCGCTGGCACACATGGGTCCACCTATGGGGGCAACCCGCTTGCCTGTGCCGTGGGGGCGAAAGTGGTCGAACTTATCGCCGATGAGGCGTTTCTGGCCGAAGTGAACCGCAAGGCGGGCCTGTTACGTCAAAAACTTGAGGGGCTGGTCGCCGCGCATCCGGACGTGTTTGAAGCCGTGCGCGGATCCGGCCTGATGCTGGGTCTGAAGTGCAAGGTGACGAATACGGATGTTGTGAAGGCGGGTTATGAGCAAGGAGTGCTGACGGTGCCTGCCGCCGACAATGTTGTCCGTCTATTGCCCGCGCTGAACATCGCGGATGACGACATCGGTATTGCTGTTGACATGCTCGAAGCTGCGGCTTGCCAGATCAAAGGGGACAATGCGTAACTACAGCTTCCGCCGTGTGACCCAGGATGACTTGCCGCGTTTACGCGCCTGGCTTGACGCCCCGCATGTCAAAGTGTGGTGGGGTGATGCGGAAAAGCAGGCCGCGCTGATCAAGCAGGATATGGATAACCCCAAGATTGTTATGCAAATGGTGGAGCTGGTCGGCCAGCCATTTGCATATATCCACCATCATGATGCCCATGCATTTCCGATGCCCGAATATGCCGATTTGCCGCGGGGGACGCGCGTGATTGGCACCTTTGTCGGCTCTCCTGAATATCTTGGGCAGGGGCATGCGGTTGGTTATATCGATGCCCATTTGCGGGATTTGCGCCTGCATTATCCGATGGTTGCGGTTGCTGCGAATACAACGGATACCCGGACGATTGGAATCTACAATCAGGCCGGATTTCGTAAGCGACGACTGGTTGAAACCCGCCAGGGCAAACTTGTTCAGGTGATGACCCACCTTTGATTTCCCGGCCGCTTGCCGGCCCAACAAGAAGCGAACTGAATGACCCATTTTCTAGATATTGATGCCACACCAGCTGATGACCTTCACAAGATCATCGAAAATGCGCGCGGCATGAAAGACGCCCGCCATGGCATGCCCAAAGGCATGCCGGATGCAGATCAGCCACTTGCAGGACATATGGTTGCACTGATCTTTGAAAAACCATCTACCCGGACCCGCGTGTCCTTTGACGTGGGCGTGCGTCAGATGGGGGGACAGACCATGGTTCTGTCAGGGGCGGATATGCAGTTGGGGCATGGCGAAACCATTGCAGATACGGCCCGTGTTCTGTCGCGCTATGTCGACCTGATCATGATTCGTACATTTGAAGAGCAGACCCTTTTGGAAATGGCCGAAAATGCCAGCGTGCCGGTGATTAACGGGCTGACCAACCGGACCCATCCCTGCCAGATCATGGCGGATGTCATGACGTTTGAGGAACATAACGGCCCGATCAAAGGTAAGAAGGTTGTCTGGTCAGGCGATGGTAACAATGTCTTTGCCAGCTTTGCCCATGCCGCCAAACAGTTTGAGTTTGATCTGGTTTTCACAGGCCCGCCGCCGCTGGATCCGGAGCCTGCCCTTGACGGGCTGTATACTACGGTGCGCGACCCGCATGAGGCGGTGCAAGGCGCTGATCTGGTTGTGACGGATACCTGGGTCAGCATGCATGATCCGCAATCCGCCCGCGAAAGGCGGCATAACCAGCTGCGTGGTTATCAGGTCAATGATGCGTTGATGGCCGGGGCCAAGAATGAGGCGTTGTTCATGCATTGCCTGCCTGCCCACCGGGATGACGAGGCGACAAGTAGCGTCATGGACGGGCCCAATTCAGTTATCTTTGACGAGGCCGAGAACCGGTTGCATGCCCAGAAGGCAATCATGCGCTACTGTCTGGGCGTTTGAGGGTGGAAAAAATTTCCGGAGAAATTTTTTCAGAACAGGAGAATTTTCGTGACGAAAATTCTCAGCCGACAAACACCACCTGCAACCCCAGAAAGATCAGGCTGGACATGATGGCCGCCGCTGGCACCGTGATCACCCATGCGGCGATGATCGTCATGAAATGCGACCGGCGCACAAGTTTGCGGCGGCGGCGTTCCTCTGGCGCGATACGTTTGGCCTCTGGTCGTTTTGCTGATGAGGCGCGTGCGCGACGTTCCGCATCCCATTCTCGGAAGAAACCCACACCAAAAACCCCACCGACGGCAATATGGGTTGATGAGACGGGCAGGCCAAGCCAACTGGCGACGATCACAGTGATCGCGGCAGACAGGGCCACGCAATAGGCCCGCATCGGGTTCAGCTTTGTGATCTGGCTGCCCACCATGCGGATCAGCTTTGGCCCGAACAGGATCAGACCAAAGGAAATTCCAAACGCCCCGATGACCATGACCCAACTGGGAATATTGACCTTGCCTGCGAATGTGCCGAATTCCTCCGCATGTACAATGGCGGCAAGGGGGCCGACAGCGTTGGCCACGTCGTTGGCCCCATGGGCAAAGGACAAAAGTGCGGCGGACAGGATCAGCGGGATGTTGAACAACACCTTCAGCGACCGGTTGCGGTTTTCCAGCCCTTCGGATTGCCGTGTGATCAGGGGGGCAGAGATTGCATAGACGACAGCGCCGATGACCAGCCCGATCATGCAGGCGCTCAGCAGGTCGATCTTGACGATTTTCTTCAGCCCTTTCATGGCCAGATACATCGCAAAGACACCCGCCATGATCCCGATCAGAACAGGCACCCAGCGGCGGGCGGCGGCGATTTTGTCGTCCTGATAGATGATTGCGGTTTTGATGAAAGCAAGGAAAGCGGCGGCGATGACACCGCCCAGCACTGGCGAAATGACCCAGCTGGCGGCAATCGCGCTCATCGTGGGCCAGCTGACAGCGGCGAACCCCGCCGCAGCGATGCCTGCCCCCATGACCCCGCCGACAACGGAGTGGGTGGTCGAGACCGGCGCGCCAACCCAGGTCGCCAGGTTTACCCAAAGCGCAGAGGAAATAAGCGCGGCCATCATCGCCCAGATGAAAACCTCACTGCTGGCAACACTTTCAGGGTCGATGATCCCTTTGGAGATGGTTGAAACCACATCGCCACCCGCCAAAAGCGCGCCTGCGCTTTCGCACAGGGCCGCAATTACGATGGCCCCACCCATGGTCAGCGCATTGGCCCCAACCGCAGGTCCCATGTTATTGGCAACATCATTGGCGCCGATATTGACCGCCATATAGGCGCCAAATGCGGCAGCCGCGATCACAACATAGGAATGGGTCTCACCGCCAAAGAACAAGGTACTGGCGAGCGCGGCAACGATGATGAATGCCATTGCAATACCGAGACCAACCAAAGGCTGGGCCACATATTGCGTTGCGTATTCCACCGCCCCGATCCGTCCCAGATCGCGGTCGAGCGTTTTCCACTGATTTGTTGGTTGCCCGTCGCCCATGATTGGCCCCTTCCCGAATTTGCAGAAGGGTTAGCGACAGCGTGCTGCGCTGGCAACTGGTTTAAAGTCAGGCCGCCGCGAAAGTTTCCAGCATGTTGCTGAGACCCGGATCATCCACCATTTCTGCCGCCTTGGCTGGCGAAACCCAGATACGGTCCCGTTGTCCGGATTCAGGGTAATCATTGGCAACGGATTTCACGGCGATTGGGAAGACCTGTGTTTCGCAGGGGATGACCGCGCCATTGTCAAAACGCTTTTCGGACAGGAACCGGCCAAGCGCCGTCTTCTCGACCTTGCCTTTTTCGACGCCGCCTTCTTCCCAGGCTTCCTGTTTGGCGGCTTGCGCCGTGGTCAGCCCGTCAACCGGCCAGCCTTTCGGCAGAATCCAGCGTCCGCTGGAACTGGTGACAAGCATCACCTCTGGTCCGTCGGCACCATCGCGGTGACAAAGCGCTGCCACCTGCAATGCGGGGGGGCGTTTCAGCATTGGCCGGATTGCCCCGGTCCAGAGGGATCGCATCTTGGAAGTCATCATACCTGCCAATAGGTTTATTTTATTACCTTTTCATTAACATAAGCCGAATCGATTGGCAAATCACACTCATGTGCCCCGCTGTTTGGCGCGCAACGTAGGGTCCGCCTGGGTGGGGTCTTCGGGCCAGGGATGTCGTGGATAACGCCCGCGCATGTCCCGCCGGACGTCTGCATATGAACTGGCCCAGAACCCCACGATATCCTGCGTCACCTGCACCGGCTTTTGTCCCGGCGACAATAGCGTCACCCGCAGCGGTACATTTCCGACATTTGGATGCCGGGTCACCCCGAACATTTCCTGTAATCGCAGGGTGATCCCCGGCACGGCATCGTCATAGTCGATTGGTATCTTGCGCCCCAGTGGCGTTTCAAAATGTGCAGGGGCGGCTTTGTCCAGTTTTTGCATTTGGTCCCAGTCCAGCATCGCATGCAAGGCGGGCAGAATATCAAACTTCTTCCAATCCGCGGCACTGCGGACCCCCCGCAGATGTGGCAGCAGCCAATCCTCCAGCCCGGCCAGCAGGCTTTCGTCATCCATTGCAGGTAGGCCGTCCACCAGCGCGACCCGCGCCCGAAACCGGTTTGCAGCGGGCGATGGGCGCAGGCCCAGCTGTCGGACCCCGTCCAGCATGGCGAGTGCGAGCGCATCATCAGGCGCATCCGGCCAGACCCGGTCATCCAGCATTACTGCGCCAAAGCACTCCTGTTTGCGGGCCAGGACCTGATTGTCGCGCCGCGACCACGCACAGATGTCTTTCCAACCGATCTGATCGCCAAAGACCTCGCGCAGCGCCCGTTCACTGATATGCACAGCCTGCCTGATCCGGGCTTCGCGGGTGTCGCCGTCAAGATCGCTGGCAATGATCAGGCGTTGCCCTGCCAGCGGGTCATCGGCGTCCATCACGGCACCTTTGCCGCCTGACAGGATATAGCGGGGGGCATCGCCCTTGCGCCGTAACCCGACCCGGTCGGGATAGGCCAAGGCAACTTGTTGGGCAAGGTCAATGGCGGGACGTTTGGGTAACCCTTTGGACAAGCGGGGGATTTCGGCCTTGATTTGCGCAAGTGCCGCGTGGTTCACAGTGCCCGGTCCGTCATAGCGCCCTTTTAATGCGGTCATGCGCAGACTGATATCGACCGGTGCGCCGCGCAATGGGTCGCGCCCGGCCAGAAGCGCGGCCAATGGGGCCGCCTGCGCGCCCGCAACTTGCAGCATATGCCCCAGGCGCGGGTGCAGGGGCAGGGCCGCCAACGCGCGCCCGTGATCTGTGATCCTGAGTGCTGCATCCAGCGCGCCCAGCGATTGCAACAGGCTGCGGGCCTCCGCCAGTGCGCCCCGCGGCGGTGGGGTCAGAAAGGCGAGATCATCGCTGCCCCAGACCGCCAGTTCCAGCGCGAAGCCCGCCAGATCCGCCGCCTCAATCTCGGCGGGGGCAAAACCGGGCAGGGCGCCGTTTTCCCCCTTGGTCCACAGACAAAATGCGTCACCGGGAGCGACCCGACCCGCACGGCCTGCCCGCTGGGTGGCTTCGGCCCGGCTGACACGTTCTGTCACCAGCCGCGACATGCCGGAACCCGGGTCAAACCGTGCCCGGCGCGACCGTCCCGCATCCACCACCACACGGATATCGGCAATGGTCAGGGATGTTTCGGCGATGGAGGTCGAAAGCACAATCTTGCGCCCGCTTTGTGCCGGCGCGATGGCCGCACGCTGATCCTTGAACGGCAAGGCCCCGTAAAGCGGCCTGATCTGGCAATCCTTCGGCAGGCGCCCGTCAAGTGCCGCGGCGGTGCGCCTGATCTCGCCCTCACCGGGCAGAAACACCAGCATGCCGCCTGTGGTCCGCTCCGCGGCTTTGACGATCAGGTCAGCAGTTGCTGTCTCAAGGCGGGTGCCCTTGGGCACGGCGCGGTCAAGGTGATGCGTGGTCACCGGGAAAGATCGACCTTCGGAGGTCAGAACTGGCGCCTCATCCAGCATCGCGGCAACAGGCGCGGCGTCCAGCGTCGCTGACATGACCAAGACCAATAGATCCGGGCGCAGGACGCTGCGCAGTTGCCATGTCAGCGCCAGACCCAGATCGGCATTCAGGGAGCGCTCGTGAAATTCGTCAAAGATCACGGCGCCGATGCCGGTCAATTCCGGGTCCGACTGGATCATGCGGGTCAGGATGCCCTCGGTAACAACCTCAATCCCGGTGCCGGGTTTGCTGTCGCCGCGCATCCGGTAACCGATGGTCCTGCCCGGCGCTTCGCCCAATGTTTCGGCCAGCCGTTCGGCGGCGGCACGCGCGGCAAGCCTGCGCGGTTCCAGCATGATGATCTTGCCGGAGGTGAGACGCGCATCAAGCAATGCAAGTGGTACGCGGGTGGTTTTTCCTGCTCCGGGCGGGGCCTGCAAGACGGCGCGCCCATGAGTCCCAAGGGCAGCAATCAGGTCAGGCAGGATCGGATCAATGGGAAGGGCGTTCATCGCCCTTATGTCTGCTACCTTGCGGTAGGGGGTCAAGGGTTGGATGAGCCCCCGAGTGGTGCCACACCCAATGAAGTGCCGTCATCCACGTTCCAGATATGCAGTTCATTGAAGTCAGATATATCGATGGTTGCCGGGGTTTCGAAAACCTGCAGGCCTTTGATCTTGGAAAGAACGCCCAAATCAGCCGATGGGTTTGCGACACCATCCTTACCCAGATGCAGGCGCATCGCGGGGGCGCCATCGGGGCCGAACTTGGTTTCCAGCACAATCAGGGCAGACCCATTCCCGTTTTGGATAACGGACACGCCATGCGACCTGATATAGTCGATTTCATCAGACCAGCGACCAGTGTCGGTTTCATTGGCAGATGAAAACGCGGGGAATAGCAGCCCCAGAATGAGTATCGTTGCACCTGTCAGGCG
The DNA here is from genome assembly GCA_947500055.1 of uncultured Paracoccaceae bacterium. Taxonomy (GTDB): domain Bacteria; phylum Pseudomonadota; class Alphaproteobacteria; order Rhodobacterales; family Rhodobacteraceae; genus Yoonia. The sequence continues at coordinate 124,076 of CANMQO010000006.1, read as the reverse complement.
CTTGATTGAAATTTTCATAATCGAACCCCCAGGTACGAATAATAGGGATCATCAGGATTGATGACCGTGCGTCATATCTATGAACGCAAATTGATTTTTCAAAACACATCGCAGTAACGAATATGCGAATGTTAACAGAATTTTAGAAATGCACAAAGTCAGCAATACCTGACCATAACCAAAAGCCCGGTTGCGTCGGGCGCAACCGGGCTTTGAATTTACAACGGAAAGATGCGCTTAGGCAGCAGATGCCTTGGCGATTTCCTTCTTCACTTTCAGCGCCCCGGCTGACAGCTCAGCGTCTTTTGCCTTGGACATGAATGCGTCCAGACCACCGCGGTGATCAACGGTGCGCAGGGCAGCATTCGAGATGCGGAATTTGAAAGACCGGCCCAGAACGTCGGACTGCAAGGTCACATCCTGCAGGTTGGGCAGAAAGCGGCGCTTGGTCTTGTTGTTGGCGTGGCTGACATTGTTGCCAGACATCGGGCCTTTTCCAGTCAGTTCGCAACGGCGCGACATGGGCGTTTTCCTTGTCTTGAGGGATATCACCGGCCCGTATGGCGGGACATCCTGCATAGAGTTTCGATCCGGTCAGACCGGGTCATGAATAAGATCAGCGCGAGATAGGAGGATTCCGCGGTCCAGTCAACCCGCTTTGCCTGCCCGACCGGGGCAATCTTTGCAAAGCTGCAATCAACACGTGACGTCAGTCACGCGATCACTACGAAGCAGGGGTTGGGTTCTACCTATTTCTGGTGGCGATGGTCAGCAAGTTGGCATCATTGGTCAACAAGCTTACCATACCAACGAGACTCGTTGTGAGGCGTTGTGGTTCTTCTCGACGACACTCTAATTTCTGGTTCTGTAGCCTCGTTGGGTATTGAAGTTTCGGAACTCTGTTTGCACTCGCGCCCATTGGTGGAGTTGCTTTTCGCAATCCACCCGCAACTCGCGGTCTTCGCGCACTCTCGGATCTTCTGTGATAACATAATATTCGAGACCTTCGGAGCCCCATTTCTTCGCAAGCTCAACAATGATGCCTTGCCGATTGGCCTCTTTCTCATTGTGTGTACCATTGCGGTGTTTGTCGGCCCACCTCATATGAGAGCGGTTGCGTCCTCGCATCGAGTTTCCCGTTTCGCCGATCCGGATGGATCGGGTCGGCCAATGAATCTCGGCGTAAATACCGCCGTGAGTCGGCATGCGCGCAACGTTGCCTTCACCTTCGATGAAGATCAGATTAAATTGAACATCTCTGTAGATCATCAGGTCGATACCGTATCAATGAACGCCGGCTTTCCGCAACTGCAGAACCCACCAACGCTCGTGCCGATGAAGATATGTATTGCATGATAGCTCGCATACTGGGAGCGATACCTGAACCGCGTTTCCTATTGCGTCCGAGGGTACTAGGAGTGGTGTCCGAATTCTCGACTTGAAGTCCCATGCCCAAAACAATCTCGCCGCGAAGCGCTGATGATATTTCGGCAGGTCAGCCTCTAGCCCTGACTGGTCAGGTCCTGGGCAAGCATCATGGCGTTTCCGTCCGGATCATAGAACATCGCCGTCGCCGCCATGCCATCGTCGACCATCGTTTCGCCGTCAAACCGCACGCCAGCGGCTTCCAGTGCGTTGCGCCCGACATCGATATCAGCAATCCCAAAGACCGGCACAGCATTGCCCGGCGTTGGGTCCGCCTCTTCACCCAGCCCAAGTGTGACGCCTTCTGTCATTGTGGTCAGTTCACTCCAACCGGCTTCGTCAGCGTGGTATAGAAGCTCAAAGCCAAGCATGTCGCCGTACCATTTGGCGCCGTCAGCCGCCCGACCCGCGCCCGTTATGTGATGACGCAGACCGACGAAAAACAGTTAGCTATTGGCCTTGGCTTGATATGGCGCAAGAACCTGCGCGGCTGCGGCCGTGGGGGAGAGTGTCCCCGCGCTGACCGCCGCCTGTGCGGCCTTGATACGTGCGGCGGTGTCGGGGTCCTGCAGGATCAGGTCAACCGCCCCCTGACGCACCTCTTCGGTGAACCAGTAATCGGCCTGTGCCTGCCGGGTCGCGGCCCAGACCCCGTTGTCGCGTCGCCAGTTGATCAGTGTCTGCATCTCGGCCCATGCTGCATCGATCTGAATGGACTCCAATGCCGAGACGGTCAAAGCCTTGGGAAACCCATCCGGGTCCTGCGGCCGTTTGCGCAACAGGCGCAATGCACCGGCATAGTCCGCACAGGTGCGTGTCGCTTGCGGTTTCAATGCCCCATCGGCCTTGTTCACAAGGATCAGGTCCGCCATTTCCATGATGCCGCGCTTGACCCCTTGCAATTCGTCACCGCCGGCAGGGGCCAGCAGCAGGACAAACAGATCGGCCATTTGCGCCACTACGGTTTCGGACTGCCCGACGCCCACCGTTTCAATCAGCACCACATCAAATCCGGCAGCTTCACAGAGCGCGACAGCCTCGCGCGACCGTCGCGCGACGCCACCCAATTGCGTCTGGCTGGGGGACGGGCGGATAAAGGCGTTGGGGTCACGGGCGAGTTGATCCATCCGGGTTTTATCACCAAGGATTGACCCGCCCGACCGGGAGGATGACGGATCAACGGCAAGAACCGCAACGCGCAATCCCTGAGCTGTCAGCATCAGGCCAAAGCTTTCGATGAAGGTCGATTTGCCCACGCCGGGCGTACCTGACAGGCCGATCCGAATGGCTTGGCGGTCTGTCCCCACAGCCTCAAGCAAGGTCAACGCGTCGGTTCGGTGATCATCACGCGCGCTTTCCACAAGCGTGATAGCCCGCGCCAACGCCCGGCGGTCACCGGCACGCAGGTTCCTGGACAATGCGGTGATATCGATTGCACGTGTCATGCAGCCCTTCATATCCCGAGAGTTCTTGCTGTCCAGCCCTATGCGGTCAGTTCACTGACCCATTGCGACACGACATCCGTCGCGGGGCCAAAGCGCCTTGCATCAAACGCATTGGTTTGCGCGGATGGTACGAGGTTGAGCTCAAGCGTTTTCCCCCGCGCCAGTTCAATCAGACCTGCGGCGGGGTAGACTTCTGCACTTGTGCCGATCGCCACAAACAGGTCGGCCCTTGTGACAGCGGTTGCGATTTTGTCCATAAAATAAGGCATTTCGCCGAACCAAACCACGTCGGGCCGCGTTGCGGTTTGCAGGCATTTCGGACATTGATCGTGGGGTGACATGATTGGCGGCGCGTCCCAACGGGTGCCGCAAGCATTGCATAGGGCGCGCATCAGCGCGCCATGCATATGGATGGTGTCCGTCGATCCGGCCCGTTCATGCAAATCGTCGATATTCTGCGTGATGAGGGTCACATCATGATCGGGACTGCGCGCCAGCCGCACCAATGCCAGATGCGCGGCGTTGGGATCCGCCGCCAGACAGTTCTCCCGTCGTGCATTGTAGAATTCATGCACCAGCGCCGGATCGCGGGCAAAACCCTCGGGCGTCGCCACATCATTGAGGTCATACCGGGTCCAAAGCCCGTCTTCGTCGCGGAACGTGCCCAACCCGCTTTCCGCCGAAATGCCGGCACCGGTAAGGATTGCGATCTTCATGGGCGTGATCATGCCCCGGTCTACCGGCTTGGGCAACCGGGGCAGATCGGCCACAGCTTTGCCTCAGTATTGCCAATGTGAACGGTCAGACTTGTGTCGTGTTGCAGCCCTGTGGTCTCAGCACTCCGACGAGGTTTGAGCAGGGATAGGCATATGCTGCGCGACGATAATGTGATCTTCCGGTTTGTCGGCCCGATGGGTGTCCCTGTTGAAATCGGGCAATCACTTGGCTTGTTGATTGCGCTTATCGTCCTGCTTTCACAAGGGATTTCTGTTGGCAGCCTGATCTTTGCGGCCCTTCTTGTGACAACGATTTTCCTGCATGAGCTTGGCCATGCGTGGGGCTGCAAGGTGCAGGGTGTTCCGGTGCGGCGCATCATGCTGCATGGCGGTGGTGGGTTTTGCGAACATGCTCGATCCGCCGGGCCACGCGAAGAAGAACTGATCGTCGCCATGGGACCGCTAGTGAATCTTGCACTATGGGCGATTGCGTCGCTTGCACAATGGATGATGCAGGACATGCTGCAAGCGACGACTGCGCCGATTTTCTTTCAGATCTACGGCTATCTGGGCCTGTTTGCCCTTCTCAATCTGGCCTTTTTTATCTTTAATATGATCCCGGTGCAGCCATTGGATGGCGGCAAGCTGTGTCACTTGTTTTTCCTGCGGGTCTTGGCCCCGGGCGCGGCCCACCGCCTGACAGGATTAATAGGGCTGGTTCTATCAATCCTTTGGATTCCGGCAGCGGTTCTGGCCTGGATGAGTATGGGGTGGATCCTGTTTTTCATCCCATCAATCCGCGCCCATTACCGCATGGCGCGGGGCGAATTGGCCTAAGCCTGCTTCTTTGGTATCCTCCTTTTGTGAGGGAGAATATCAATGACAAAAACACCATTTCATCTGTGGATTGTGGGCATTCTGAGCTTGCTCTGGAATGCCGGTGGCGGATTTGATTATGTCATGACACAGACGGGAAATCCGGCGTATTTAGAGATGCTTACGCCAGAGCAGCTTGGCTTTCTGGAGGGTGCCCCGCTGTGGTTTGAGGCCGCCTGGGCCGTCGGGGTCTGGCTGTCGATTGTGGGGTCTTTGCTGCTCCTGCTGCGCTCCAGATATGCTGGGTCGGCCTTTGCCCTGTCGCTTTTGGGGCTGATCGTTGCGTCGATCTATACCTATGTTCTGGCCGATGGCGGGAATGCGCTGGCCATGTCGGGCACCGCCGCGCTGATCTTTACGATCGCGATTCCGGTCATCCTGATTGCTTTGCTGATCTATGCCCGTGCAATGACCAGGGCGGGTGTTTTGCGCTGATGCGGGTTCTGTTTGTCTGTCTTGGCAATATCTGCCGGTCGCCTGCGGCAGAGGGTGTGATGCGGCAACTTGCCCCGCATTTGGCGCTGGACAGTGCGGGCACGGGCGGATGGCATGTGGGTGATCCGCCATACGGGCCAATGCAGGAGGCGGCCCGTTCGCGTGGCATTGAACTGGGTGATCTGCGGGCACGCAAATTCGGCGCTGCCGATTTTTCCGCCTTTGACCTGATCATTGCGATGGATCGGCAGAACCTGTCGGATATCGAGGCGATGCGACCTGCCGGTAACGACACGCCCGCCCGGCTACTGGCGGAAAAAGACGTGCCAGACCCTTATTATACAAAGGATTTCGACGGTGCATTAGATATGATCGAACGGTCCTGCGCTAGCTTACTGGCCGACATTGCCGCTTTGCCGCTTCGCTGAATATTTTGTAGCGACCCCAGAACGCCTCGTCACTGCGGCGGTCGGACTGGCGCGTGTCCTGTGCCAGTTGCGGGTCGGCAAAAAATGCCGCAGCGCGCGACTGGTCCCTGTTCGACAATGTCTGGTTCGCGACCTGCTGTACGCAGGAACACAAGGCGGGTGAGGCCTTGCGCCTGTCCGCGTCAATGCAGGCTTCGCCAACTGCCCCGCTCACACGGCCACCGCCACAAGCGGCTACGGTGACCAAGGCCCCCAATATCATCAAACTGCGCATCAACTTCGCCTCTGCTCGGCCCCTGATTGTTTCAGGTGGTCCATGTCGTTGTGCCCCACGATCCTGATTATGCCGGGGGTGGGCGAGGGATGCAATTGTGGATTGCGCGCGCCGCACATCTTAGTGGCCCGTGCGGTGGAATGGGGACAGCGCAACAGGGCGATTTCCCGAATCACAGATGAATGCCTGCATTTGCTGGGATTTCGGCTGTCGGCAAAACGTCGGCGATGCGTCGGCAAAGCGTCGGGCAGATTTTGCGGAATTTGGTGATTAATGATGCGTGCGCTGGTTGTGGCGTTAACAGGTATTAATGCTGAGACGGGAACAAAGGGCGCGATTTAGTGCTATTATTTCCCCATATCTCGATTCGTTTTTGATTTGATACATTTGAGGAGTGTTCGTCATGCCAACTGACGCGATTGGTGCTTTTGAGAAATTCCTGCAATGGGGCCCGATTGGCCTTGCCGGATTAATGCTGGTTCTGGTGGTCTTTGCACTGGTCACATCAGAACTGACCAAGCTGAAAGCCGCATTGCTGTCATTCTTCATGATCGTCGGGGCTGGCTGTTTTGGTGCCGCGCTGTATTTTGACAACTCGGCCGAACATGCCGTCACCCTGATCGTGTTGCCCAACGACATGGAAAACAGCGGCTTTCCCCCGCCTGTGATTAAACGCAACGGGCAGGTGATCGACCATTCGCAACCCTTGCAGGTGGCCGGAACCACGGCCCTTACGATTGATGTGAACCGGGGGCTGGTCGCGTTCCGCGAAACCGATGAACGGGCGGAAACGGCCACGGCGCAGTTGGAGGATGCACATGACGTGATGGCCAATCTGGAGTTGCAGATCACCGCAAAGGAAGCGGCGTTGAGCGAGGCGAACCAGACAATCGTTCAGCAAACCGCTTCACTGGAACAGGCGCTGGAAACCGGCAATTCATTGGCCGTACAGATTGACCGGTTGCAGGCGCAAGTGGCCAATACCGGAACCTCGCAGCCATTGCAGAACCAGTTTCTGAACCTTGAAAGAGATGTGTTGCGGTTCAATGACGGTATCCGGCTGGGCATCGGGAGATAAGCGGGATTTCGGAACGTCAGAATCTTGTGGAGAGGGCAGTGCCCGAACCGAGGGGCAGGAAGCGAAGCGCCCGCCCCGTGGGGGCGGTTCGGGCGCTGCCCGGTCTATCGACCGGGCGGGGTTTGTGGAAGGGAATGCAGTGTGTATTTCGATATGCGTCGATGGGGGAAATCATCCTTCCGACGGTGCAGGCATCCGGGTGAGAACTATGCTTTCAGGTGGGTGACGACCGAGATACGCTGGAATGGTGCGCATGAACGCGCACCCTACGTTTGCTAATTGCCATGCTCTGGGTTGCCAAAAGCATCCATGTACGCGCTCCAGACCAATGCTTCATGCTTAATTGCCCAATCTTCTGCGTAACGTTCCCCTCGACCGAGGCTGGTCCTTTTCTTGGTGGTCATCAAATCTCGGTGATGCCCTAGTTCATGGAGGAAAACATGCAAGAGAAGATAAGCTCTTGCTGTTGATTTGGTGAATTTGCAGAGAACATCCTCACCATTTTCTTCGCAGGGGACACCTAGCCGCTCGTATAGTTCTTTGTGCTCTAAGAAGTGAGCTTTGTGAGATAAGCGCCACAAATCGCGCCTCCATGCGCAAATTGCGACCACCCCGTCATGGTCGTACCAGCCATCGCATCCTAGCTCGCCTTGCGCAAGTAAGACAGCCCGCAAGCCGTTGGAAAGCTCGCTCCATTCCGGCAAGAGGAGTACAAACTTCTCCACATCTGCCTTGCTGACGATGTGAATGTAGCCACGACCGGGACGTTCCCTGTCGATGACGACACTGGGTGGCATCGCGGTCCAGTAAGATGCCGTCTCTCCTTGTCGGTTCTTTCTCTGAACTATGCCGTTTTTGACCTTTGGTGTTGATCGCCCACTTGGTCTACGCATTAGTGCCCCAAGTCACCGCTTCCCCCTTCGCTTGACGCCACCCCGCTGCCCTGGCCTTCCCGCCGTTGACCGCCCCGCTGCCTTCTGCGCGTCTCCGACGGCTTTTTCCACCGCCTGTTGCCGCGCCAGTGGGTCGTCGCTGATCACCAGATCGACCGTCTCCAACCGCTTGACCTCGTCCCGCAGTCGCGCGGCCTCTTCGAATTCGAGGTTCTCGGCTGCTTTGTGCATGTCGGCCCGCAACCCGTCGAGTACGGCGGCGAGGTTGGCACCGGCCATGGGTTTGTCGACCTTGGCGGTGACCCGGTTCATGTCCACGTCGCCCTTGTAGAGGCCCGCCAGAATATCCTCGACGTTTTTCTTCACCGTCTGCGGTGTGATCCCGTGATCTTCATTGTATTTCAATTGTTTGACCCGGCGGCGTTCGGTTTCCTTCATCGCGCGTTCCATGGAGCCGGTGATGCGGTCGGCATACATGATGACCCGGCCATCGGCGTTCCGCGCCGCCCGCCCGACGGTTTGCACCAGCGATGTTTCGGAGCGAAGGAACCCCTCTTTATCCGCGTCCAGAATCGCCACCAGCCCGCATTCGGGAATGTCGAGCCCCTCGCGCAGCAGGTTGATCCCGATCAGCACGTCGAAAGCCCCAAGCCGCAGGTCGCGCAGGATCTCGATCCGTTCGATTGTGTCGATGTCGCTGTGCATATAGCGGACCTTGATCCCCTGTTCATGCATGTATTCGGTCAGGTCTTCGGCCATGCGTTTGGTCAGCGTCGTGACCAGCGTGCGATAGCCATCGGCGGCGACCTTGCGGACCTCGTCCAGCAGGTCGTCAACTTGCATCTCAACAGGGCGGATTTCAATCTCGGGGTCGATCAGCCCGGTGGGGCGGATGATCTGTTCGGTGAATACACCGCCAGCCTGTTCCAGTTCCCACGCCGCTGGTGTGGCGGAAACGAAGACGGATTGCGGGCGCATTGCGTCCCATTCCTCGAATTTCAGGGGGCGATTATCCATGCAGGAGGGCAGGCGGAACCCGTGTTCGGCCAGCGTGAATTTGCGCCGGTAATCGCCTTTATACATGCCGCCGATCTGCGGGACGGAGACGTGGGATTCATCGGCGAAAACAATGGCATGGTCGGGGATGAATTCGAACAGTGTGGGGGGCGGTTCGCCGGGGGCGCGGCCTGTCAGATAGCGTGAGTAGTTTTCGATACCGTTGCAGACGCCCGTTGCTTCCAGCATTTCGAGGTCGAAATTGCAGCGCTGTTCCAGGCGTTGCGCTTCGAGCAGCTTACCCTCGCCAACCAGTTGGTCGAGCCTGGCGCGCAGTTCCTTTTTGATGCCGATGATCGCCTGCTGCATGGTAGGCTTTGGCGTCACGTAGTGGGAGTTGGCGTAGACCCGGACCTTTTCGAACGTGTCCGTCTTTTCCCCTGTCAGCGGGTCGAATTCGGTGATATTTTCCAGCTCTTCGCCAAAGAATGACAGCTTCCACGCCCGGTCATCAAGGTGGGCGGGCCAGATTTCGAGAGAGTCCCCGCGCACCCGGAAACTGCCCCGCTGGAAAGCCTGATCGTTGCGCCGGTATTGCTGGGCGATCAAGTCGGCCATGATCTTGCGCTGGTCATAGTCGCGACCCACATGCAGGTCCTGCGTCATGGCCCCGTAGGTTTCGACCGAGCCGATGCCATAGATGCAGGAGACGGAGGCGACGATGATCACGTCGTCCCGTTCCAAGAGGGCCCGGGTGGCGGAGTGGCGCATCCGGTCGATCTGTTCGTTGATCTGGCTCTCTTTTTCGATATAGGTGTCCGACCGCGCCACATAGGCCTCTGGCTGGTAGTAATCGTAATAGCTGACGAAATATTCGACGGCGTTATCGGGAAAGAACCCTTTGAATTCGCCGTATAGCTGGGCCGCGAGGGTTTTGTTCGGAGCGAGGATGATGGCGGGGCGCTGGGTTTCCTCGATCATCTTGGCCATGGTGAAGGTTTTGCCGGTCCCGGTCGCCCCCAACAGAACCTGATCGCGTTCACCGCTCAGGATGCCTTCGCTGAGTTCCTTGATCGCTGTGGGTTGGTCGCCAGCAGGTTCGAATTCCGTCTTCAGGACGAACCGCTTGCCGCCTTCCAGTTTGTCGCGGGTTTTGACGTCGGGGGCGGGGTTGGACAGGTAATGGTCGGGATCTGATTTGTCGGTCTGGGCGTAGGCCATAGGCGATTCCTTTGTTACGCCTATAGTTGGCGCGTTTGGCAAAGGGTTCAAGGCGGCCTGCTGACAGGAGATGTCAGGAGAATCTCATTGCGCTTGTGATGCTCAGGTCGCCATGCGACCGTTGCAGCTAATTGATGAGGTAAGGATCAGGATGGCTGCGCCGTTACTTGTTCGCAATCGGAACTATCGTCTTTTGTTTGGTGCGGGGACGTTGACCAATCTGGGTGACGGGTTGGTGGTGCTTGCCTTGCCGTGGCTGGCAACCCTGATGTCGCAGAACCCAGTGGCGATTGGGGCCGTCGCGGCAGCGGGCAGGTTGCCATGGCTGTTATTTGCGATACCAGCAGGGGTGGTGATCGACAAGGCGGACTTGCGAAAGCTGATTGCACGTGCCGATTTGCTGCGCGCGGCGATTGTTGTGGCGATCCTGATGCTGGCGATGAGCAAGGAGGTGCAGGGTGCCGTCTGGGTGCTGGCCGGGTTGGCGTTCTTGCTCGGCTCTGCGGAGGTGCTGCGGGACAATGCGGCGCAGACCATGCTGCCATCCATTGTTGAATCCAAGGATCTGGAAGTGGCCAATGGGCAGCTTTGGAGCAGTGAGCAACTGACAGGTCAGTTCATTGGCCCGCCACTGGCGGGTGTGTTGATTGCGATGGGTATTGGCATCCCCTTTGGTTTTGATGCGGCGCTGCTGGTTCTGGCCGCCGGGTTGGTCTGGATGATCTCGCTCAAGCCAAAACCACCAATCACAACAAATTTCCGCACCGCTTTGGTCGAGGGGATCAGCTTCATGCGGGGTGATCCGCTGTTGTTGCGGTTGGCTGTTGTTCTGGGGGTTGCGAATTTCATCGCGACGGCGGTGGTCACGATCCAGATCCTGTTTGCCCAGGATGTGCTGGCGATATCCTCATATTCTTATGGGCTGATCCTGTCGGTTGCCGCCGTCGGGGCGATCACGGGTAGCTTGCTCGCCCCGTGGTTTATCGCCCGGCTTGGCACGCAGATCTGTCTTTATCTTTCCATTGCCATCTGGGGCATCGGCTATGGCACGGTTGGCTTAAGCAATTCTGCTATCGCAATGGCGATTGCCCTGTTCTTTGTCATGGCGGCCGCAATGTTGTGGAATGTGATCACTGTGTCGTGGCGGCAAAGGCGTATCCCGCGTGATCTGCTGGGGCGCGTCAACAGTATCTATCGTTTCTTTGGCTGGGGGTCGATGCCGCTGGGCGCGATGACCGGCGGTATCCTTGTTTCTGTGTTGGAGAGCGAGTTTGGGCGCGAAATGGCTTTGCGCGCAACGCTATTATCCGCCGGGGCGGCCTGTTTGCTTCTGCTTGTCTATGCGATGTTCCGGCTGCGCCTGGATTAGCGGTTGGCGGCGCCATGCGCAGTTCAGTTGCCCCGCAACAGCCCCACGATGTCATAGGTCTTTTGCAGGATCGGGTCGGCAATGGCTCGCGCCCGCTCTGACCCGTCGGCGAGAATGCGGTCAATCTCTGCCGGGTCGGACATCAGCCGTGCCATTTCCTCTGAAATGGGTGCCAGCTTGGCCACGGCGAGGTCGGCAAGTGCGGGTTTGAATGTCCCCCAGCCTGCGCCTGGGTATTCCGCGATGACCGCTTCTGGTGTTGTGTCGTTCAGGGCGGCGTAGATATCGACCAGATTGCGTGCTTCTGGCCGGTCTTTCAGACCTTCCAACGTTTCGGGCAGCGGTTCAGGGTCTGTTTTCGCCTTTTTGAACTTCTTGACGATGGCGTCGGCATCGTCGGTCATGTTGATCCGTTCCATATCGCTTTCGCCGGATTTCGACATCTTCTTGGTCCCGTCGCGCAGGTTCATCACCCGGGTCGCGGGGCCATCGATGATCGGTTCGGTGACGGGGAAGAAATTCACGCCGAAATCATGGTTGAACTTGTTGGCGATGTCGCGTGTCAGTTCCACATGTTGTTTCTGATCTTCGCCCACGGGGACGTGTGTGGCGTGATAGAGCAGGATGTCAGCGGCCATCAGGGATGGGTAGGCATAAAGCCCAAGCGAGACTTTCTCTGCGTTTGATCCGGCCTTGTCCTTGAACTGCGTCATCCGGTTCATCCAGCCGACGCGGGCGACACAGTTGAATATCCAGCCAAGCTCTGCATGGGCAGAAACCTGGGATTGGTTGAACAGGATCGATTTGGTCGGATCGAGGCCCGCAGCGAGGTAACCGGCGGCGACCTCACGAGTGCCATTGGCCAGTTCCTTGGGGTCCTGCCAGACGGTGATCGCATGCAGATCGACGACGCAATAGACGGTTTCCATCTGGCCCTGCATGCCGACGAAACGCTTGATCGCCCCCAGATAATTGCCAAGCTGCAATCCGCCGGAGGGTTTGATCCCTGAAAAGACGCGGGGGGTGAATGTCGTATCGGTCATATCGGTGTCCGGTTTGGCCTTGGGGGCTGGATTTCGGGGCAGGCGTCGCATACCCATGCCAGACAGGCCCGTCAACTTCAACAGCCCGCAAAGGTGCGCCGATGAAACCCGAAAGCCCGGTCAATGTGATCCCGCCGATCGTCATCCTGCTGACTCTGGTCATCGTGGGGATCGAACTGGTTTTGCAGCTGGCCAATCAGGGAATGATCGGTGGGCCGCAAGGCGTGCGATGGCGGATTGATGCGGTCAATGACTATGGCTTTTCCACCCGCGTGTTGGAGCAGGTGTTTGAGCGGGGCGATTATTCGGTCGATATGCTCAAGCGGTTTGTGACCTACGCGTTTGTCAATGGTGCGCTTATTCAGGTGGCGTTCAGTGCTGCCCTGACGCTCGCCTTGGGGAAATTTGTCGGTGAGTTTTATGGCGGGTTGAAGGTGCTGGTGATCTATCTGATATCGGCAATCGGCGGGGCGTTTGCCTATGGGCTGTTGGCCAATAGCACCTACCCATTGTTTGGTGGCTTTCCGCCGGTTTACGGGCTGATCGGCGCTTATACCTATGCGCTTTGGCTGCGCCTTTCCGAGGCGGGTGAGAACCAGCTTCTCGCCTTTCGCCTGATTGGTGTTTTGTTGCTGATCCAGCTGATCTTTGGGGTGGTGTCAGGGCTTTTGCATGATGTCGCGCCACCGCCCAACTGGATTGCGGAACTGGCGGGCTTTGTTGCCGGTTTTGGGATCTCGGTGTTGCTTGCCCCCGGCGGGTGGTCGTCCTTTCTGGCGCGTATGCGGCAGCGGGCCTAGCGTTTTAACGCCCGCCGGAATTCGGTGATTTTGAAGGCCCCGATCAACTGGCCGATTGCAAAATAGCTGCCGATCCCGATCCCGACCAGAAGGGCAAGTGCCGCATAGCGGATGGTGGCCATTGTGAAGAGCGGTGTCATGACGACCCCGGCACCCCACAGGATGCCCCCCATGCCGAGAGCCGCAAGGATGATCCTGCCCAGCCGTTGGCGGAACCGCGGGTCAAATTGCGCCGCATCCCCCATCTGGCGCGACCCGCGCCAAAGCAGCAATACCGTTGCCCAGCCAGTCAGCGAGGTGCCGACGGCGGCAGCGATAAACCCGATGAAGGGCGACAACCCGATGGCGAGGGCGGCGTTCAGTGCAAGTGCCACAAGCGCATAGTAGAAAGGCCTTTTGGTGTCTTCGCGGGCGAAGAACAGCGGTTGCAGCGCCTTTTGCATGACAAATGCAGGCAGGCCCAGTCCGTAGATTGCGACCGCAAGGGCGGTGTTTGTTGAATCGCTGGCGCTGAACGCCCCACGTTCATAAAGCACGCTGACAAGGGGCAGGGGGATGACCATGAGCGCCACAGCCGCCGGGATGGTCAGGGCGAGGCTGAGTTCGCAGGCGCGGTTAAAGGCGTCCTTGCCGCCTGCCACATCGCCGCCGCGCAGCCGCCGGGACAGGTCGGGCAGCAGGACAACACCGATGGCGATCCCGACCACGCCAAGGGGGAGTTGATAAAGCCTGTCGGCATAGTTGAGCCATGCGACGGCCCCGTCAAAGAAACTGGCGACTTGTCTTCCGACCAGCAGGTTGATCTGGACAACCCCCCCGGCCAGCGCGGCGGGGCCGGCGATGATGGCCAGTCTTTTGAGATCGGGCGTCAGCTTTGGCCAGCCGGGCATCAGGGCAAAGCCTGCCCGTTTTGCCGCGACCCAGACCAGCATCATCTGGGCGATCCCGGCGACCGGTACGGCATAGGCAAGTGTCCGACCAATCTGCAATTCGGCGCGCCACCCTGACAGGTAGCTGATGACCAATGCCGCAACGAAGATGATGTTCAGCAAAACCGGCGCTGCCGCCGCCGCCGCAAAACGCCCTGTGGCGTTCAGCACACCTGACAACAGCGCCGAGAGGGAAATGAACAGGATATAGGGAAAGGCGATGCGGCCATAATAGACGGCGAGGTCGAAACGCGCCGACCCGATGTAGCCGCTGGCCATCATGGTGACCAATGCGGGCATCAGGATAACGCCGATGATGGTAAAAAGGGTCAGTATCCCCGCAAGCCCGACGAATGCGTCTTGTGCAAAGCGGTGCGCATCGTCATCGCCTTCCAGTTTCTTGGAGAACATCGGCACAAAGGCCATGTTGAATGCGCCTTCTGCGAAGAAACGGCGAAAGAGGTTGGGGAGTGAAAAAGCGATCAGGAACGCCTCGGCCACGGGACCTGTGCCAAGGAAGGCGGCGATCATGATGTCGCGGACAAAGCCGAGAACACGGCTCAGCAGGGTCCATATGCCCACAGTGAAGAAGCCTGCCATCAGGCGGATCGGGTTCATCCGCGCGACCCCAAAGTTTTTTGAAAAACTTTGTGCCAATTTTTTCTGAAAAAAATTGCCCCCGTTGCAAATGTGGTCATGCGCCCGCCCTCTCGGCGACTTGACTGATTGCATCGCGTAGTTTGCGTTCAAGCGCCTTGCGCTTGCCATGGGCGTGGTATTTCAGCCCGACCATATCCTTGACATAGAATGTATCCACGATCTGCTCTCCATATGTGGCGATCACTGCGGAGGCGATATAGACATGATTATTCGCAAGTGTTCGTGTCAAATCGAACAGAAGTCCGGGACGATCCCGGGTGTCGATTTCGATGATGGTGTAGATTTCTGAACCTTCATTGTCGAAAGTGATATTGGTCGGCAATTTGAAGGCCCGCTCCCGTTTGCGGATTTCCTTTTCCATAAACGCATCGCGCGGCACGACCTCGCCCCGCAATGTTTTCATGATCATTTGCCGCAACCGTGTCAGCCGTGATTGTTCGTATGGGTTGCCATCATTGTCCTGAATCCAGAATACGGCGGTCGCATAGCCATCTTTCGTTGTGTAGGTCCGCGCGTCGACGATATTGGCACCCACAAGCGTCACCGCCCCGGTCATCCGGCTGAAAAGCCCCGGATGATCAACCATGGCGAAACAGGCGCGTGTCGCGTCCCGGTCTTCGTCGGGCATCAGGTCGACGCTGATTTGGTCATCAGCGATTTCGCGCAGCATGCCAGCAAAGACGATCTGCGCCGATAGCGGCATGCCTTGCAGATAGGGCCCGTAATGTCGCCCGAGCTCTGCCTTGATATCCTTGGGCGTCCAGTCGCTCAGCGCCTCGCGCAGGGCGCGTTTCGCCTCTGCTTCGCGGTTTTCGCGGTTCAGATCCTCGATCCCGTTTTGCAGCGCGTCTTTGGTCGCCTTGTAAAGATTGCGGATCAGCACCGCCTTCCAGTTGTTCCACGTATCCGGACCCACCCCGCGAATGTCGCAGACCGTCAGCACCGTCAGCAAATCCAGCCGTTCAACCGATTTGACCGCATTGGCAAAGCCACGGACGGTGCGCGGCTCCGAAATATCGCGTTTTTGGGCCACGTCGGACATCAGCAGATGATAGCGGATCAGCCATTCGACGGTTTCGCATTCCTTTTTCTTCAGCCCCAGACGCGGGGCCACTTTCCGCGCGATCTGCGCGCCCAAAATCGAGTGATCTTCATCCTGCCCCTTGCCGATATCATGCAGCAGGAGTGCTACATAAAGCACCTTGCGGTTTACGCCACGTTCCAGAATGCCGGAGGCGACGGGCAGTTCTTCAATCAACTCTTTCCGTTCGATCTGCGCCAGGTGGCTGATGCATTGGATTGTGTGTTCGTCCACCGTGTAGTGGTGATACATGTTGAATTGCATCATCGCGACGATGGGTTTGAATTCGGGGATGAAGGCATCGAGCACCCCAAGTTCGTTCATCCGCCGCAGCGCCCGTTCGGGATTACCGTGTTTCAAAAGCAGATCAAGAAATATCCGTCTCGCGGTTTTGTCTTCGCGCAATTCGTCATCGATCAGATGCAGATTTGCGGCCACAAGCCGCATCGCATCGGGATGCAGCAACGTGCCTGTGCGCAGCGCCTCTTCGAAGATCCGCAACATGTTCAGCTTATCGGCAAAGAATGCGGCTTCATCTGCCACCGTGATCCTGTTTTGCTTGATCGCATAGGGCGCTTTTGCCCGTTTACGCCGCGACAGAAGCCGCACCAGCACCGGTTCGCGTTTGGTGTGGTTCGCCTCAAGCGCGGTCAGGACGATCCGGGTCAATTCACCAACGTTGGTGGCCTGCCGGAAATAGGCCTGCATGAAATGTTCGACGCCCCGGCGCCCGCCATGGTCGCGATAGCCCATGGCGGCGGCCACTTCGACCTGCATATCGAAGGTCAGTTGGTCCACCGCCCGCCCCCCGATCAGGTGCAGGTGACAGCGCACTGCCCATAAAAAATCTTCCGCGGTGACGAAGGTTTCGAATTCATCCTGAGTAAAGACCCCAAGCTCGACAAGATCGGCCGCGTCCTTGACCCCATTCACATATTTGCTGATCCAGAACAGCGATTGCAGGTCGCGCAGCCCGCCTTTGCCTTCTTTCACATTGGGTTCCACCACATAGCGTTGCCCACCCTGTTTTCGATGTCTTTCGGCGCGTTCGTCGAGCTTTGCCTCGACAAATTCTGCGGCAGTGGATTGAAAAAGATCGGTCCAGAGCTTGGCGCCCAGTTTCCGGGCCAATGCGGCGTCACCAGCCAGATGCCGGTATTCCACCAGCGTCGTCCGAATGGTGTAATCGTCACGCGCCAGCCTGATGCAATCCTTGATGGTGCGGCTGGCCTGACCGATCTGCAGCTTGAGATCCCATAGCATATAGAGCATGGATTCGATCACGCTTTCCGCCCAGGGCGTCATCTTGTAGGGCGTCAGAAACAGCAGGTCGACATCGGAGAAGCCAGCCATTTCGCCCCGCCCATAGCCGCCAACCGCAATGACCGAAAGACGCTCGCCCTCGGTCGGGTTCGGCAAGGGGTGCAGTTTTTGCGTCGCAACAACATAGATCTGGTTGACGATCTGATCGGTCAGCCAGCTATAGGCCCGGGTTGTAGGCCGCGCGGCGAAAGGTTGCGCGCGAAATGCGTCCGCAATGGCCTGCCGTCCCTGTTTCCGCGCCGCTGACAGGATGCCTGCGACCGCTGCACGTATGTCTTTTTCGACGCTGAGTGGCGCGATCGCGGCGGCGATTTCTGCGGAAACGGATGCTGCGTCGAAAATATCAGACGCCGGACAGATCAACCTGTCCGGCGTGTCATCCAATGCGGCAGTCTCAGACTCAGAAGCCTGCGCCAAAGTTTCTAGGGGCTTGTTCAATGACCACGACCTGATTGTTTTGAATTGTGGCCACTGCCAATGCCCGTTCGTTTAACCCATTGGACAATAGCCGGAACACGCCTGACGTTCCCTGGAACCCTTGTGAGGTGGTCAGAGCCCCTTTGGTCAGGGCGCCTTCATTGCCCGATGCGACAAGCGCCCCGATTGCCGCGATCCCGTCATAGGCCAGGCCAGCCAACGGGTGCGGGTTTTCGCCATAGGTTGCGGCATAGCGATTGGCAAATAATGCGGCGCGGCCCTGATCGGGCATGGCAAAAATACCGCCTTGCAATCCGGGTAGTGCCGCGGCCTGCGGCACCGCATCCCAGCGGGTCAGCCCGACAAAGCGGGTTGCATTCTGATCGATCCCCGCCTCGGGCAGAGCGGTGGCCAGAATGGGCAGTTCCGCGTTCACCCCGGCTGTCATGAAGATTGCGTCAGCCCCGCTTGACCGCGCGCTTGCTGCAATCCGCCCCGCGGCCGACGACACGCCTTGCTGCGACAGTGGATAGGCTTCGGTTGCAACTACCTGTGCCCCGTTGCGCCGGGCTGCGTTTGTAATAGCGTCACGTCCGACATTGCCCTGGATGTCGTCACCATGGGTGACCATGATACGGCTTATGCCCTGCCGCCCGGCATATTGCACAAGCCGGTTGGCGGTGTTGTCAAAGGTTGGCCCAAGCACAAAGACGTTTCCCCCGGCAATGGTTGGGTTGTTCGAAAAGGCCAGCACATTGATATTCCGGTCGGCCACGGCAACGCCCGCGGCGTTGGCGGCCTCGCCAAATAGCGGCCCAAGGATGATCTGTGCGCCCTCGGCCACGGCTGTTCTTGCCGCATTGGCTGCCAGCGATGGGTTGCCGCCGCCGGTGTTGTAGACTTTCAGTTCGATATCCGCCCCTTGCAGATCCGCGATCGCCAGACGGGCTGCATTTTCAAGGTTCTGCGCGATAAATGCATCGCTTCCCTGACCGGAGCCGCCGGGAACCAGAAGCGCCACTTTCACGGCCTGGGTTGTGTCGATCTGCGGTCCCACATTGGCTGTTGGCGACAATGGGACGTCGCAGGCCGCGACCCAAAGGAGCGATAAGAGGGCAAAAAGACGAGCACCCGGGTTGCGGGCCTGACGGAAACGAGCAAACATAAAAGGATATCCCCCTTGATCGCGCAACTGGTGCCGGACATATCCCGCCCCATGCTGCCATTTTGGGCACATCATAAAGCAGGGGGCACGCGGGTCCAGCGATGAATCATAATACCAAGCCACTCTCTGCCGGGTTGTACTTTGTTGCTACCCCAATCGGGTCCGCGCGCGACATCACCTTGCGCGCCCTTGATATTCTTGCCTCGGCTGATCTGATCGCCGCGGAGGATACCCGCACAGCCAGGAAACTGATGGAAATTCACGGGGTTCCGTTGAATGGCCGCAAGGTCGTCGCGTTTCACGACCATAGCGGCGATGGATCGGTTGCCGGGTTGGTCGACCTGATCGCTGGCGGAAAATCTGTGGCATATGTGTCAGAGGCTGGCACGCCCCTGATTGCAGATCCGGGCTATGAATTGGGGCGCGCCGCCATTGCGCGCGATCTGCCTGTCACCAGCGCGCCGGGCGCCTCGGCCGTTCTGGCGGCGCTGACCGTATCGGGCCTGCCCACTGATCGCTTTGCGTTTGTTGGCTTTCTGCCAGCCACCAAACAGGCCCGCGATGCTGAAATCGCACAGCTACGTGCACTGCCCTTCACATTGGTTTTTTATGAAAGCCCGAAACGCGTTGAGGAAATGTTAGCAAGTTTGCGCGACATCCTAGGCGGTGATCGGCAGGCAGTGGTTTGCCGGGAGTTGACGAAGAAGTTTGAGGAGGTGACGCGCGGAACGCTCGCCAATGTTGCATCAGCGTTCAAGGAACGTCGCGTCAAGGGGGAGTTGGTTGTTCTGATCGGCCGCGTAGGTGCCACCCAGGTGGCCGAGGTGGATATTACTGATGCCTTGCGGGAAGCGATGAAAACCATGCGTGTAAAGGATGCGGCAACCGTGGTTGCGGGGGCGCTGGGTTTGCCACGCAGGCAGGTTTATCAGACGGCGCTGCGCCTTGGGGAAGATGAATGACGGGATCTGTTGGATATCATGCGGGCCGGGTCGCGGAGGATATTGTCGCCGGTGACTATATTTGCCGCAACTACAATCTGGCCGCCCGCCGCTGGCGCGGTCAGGCAGGCGAGATTGATCTGATCATGCGCGACGGTGACGAGGTTGTTTTTGTCGAGGTCAAGAAAGCGAAGTGTTTTGCAAAGGCTGGCGAAAAACTGGGCCGTGGACAGATGGACCGCATTTGCGCGGCGGCGCAGGAGTTTCTGGCCGGGGAGCCGGGTGGCCAACTGACCCATGTCCGCTTTGATCTGGCCATGGTGGACGGTCAGGGTGCCGTGAAAGTGATTGAAAACGCGTTTATGGAGTTGTGACCTTGCCATTGCGTGTCGCGGGGACCTGCGCCATGTATCGGCTATCAAGAAGCGAGGTCACCGATGCCGTTAAAGATAGCCTTTCAGATGGATCCGATTGGACCAATTGATATTGATGCAGACAGCACCTTTCGTCTGGCGGAGGAGGCCCAGGCACGTGGCCATAGCCTGTTTTATTACACGCCCGACAAGCTGGCCTATGATCAGGGGCGCGTTACGGCCGCCGGTTGGCCGCTGACCGTCCAGCGGGTGAAGGGTGATCATTTCCGTCTGGGCGATGCGCAGGTGTTTGATCTGGCGGATATGGATGTTGTCTGGCTGCGTCAGGATCCGCCATTTGACATGGGCTATATCACCACAACCCATATTCTGGATATGGTCCATCCCGACACGCTGGTGGTGAATGATCCGTTTTGGGTGCGTAACTATCCCGAGAAACTGCTGGTGTTGGAGTTTCCTGACCTGACGCCGCCGACGATGATCGCCCGCGATCTGGAAACCCTGAAACGGTTCCGCGCTGCCCATGGCGATGTGATCCTGAAACCGCTTTACGGCAATGGTGGGGCCGGAGTTTTCAAGTTGCGTGAAGGTGACAGCAATCTGGCGTCGCTGCATGAGCTGTTCAGCGGTATCAATCGCGAGCCGCTGATCATGCAGAAATTCCTGCCAGCCGTGTCCAGTGGCGACAAGCGCGTGATACTGGTGGATGGGGCGCCGGTTGGCGCGATCAACCGGGTGCCGGCGGCAGGTGAAACCCGGTCGAATATGCATGTGGGGGGCAGACCTGAAAAAGTTGCCCTGACCGAAAGGGATCGGGAGATTTGCGCGCGGATCGGGCCGTTGTTGCGCGAAAAGGGCCAGGTGTTTGTCGGGATTGACGTGATCGGCGACTGGCTGACCGAGATAAATGTGACCTCACCAACGGGCATTCAGGAGTTGGAGCGGTTTGACGGGCTCAACGTGGCCGAAAAAATCTGGCAGGCCATCGAAGAGCGACATCGCGGGTAGGAAAAATCTGTGACACAGATTTTTCGGTGTCTGGACGGTGCCGTAAATGTAACGCCCTGAAAAATCTGCGCCGCAGATTTTTCCTTGCTCTAGACTTCCTTTGCCATGGCAAGCCGGTAGCTGACTGCTTCGGCCACATGTGGCTTGCCGACAGTGTCAGCACCGTCCAGATCTGCGATTGTCCGCGCCACACGCAAGACCCGATGATACCCTCGTGCCGACAGGCCGAACCGTTCTGCGACTTTGACCAACAACGCCCGCCCTTCGCTATCCGGCGTGGCAATCTCCTCCAGTAAATGGCCCTCCGCATCTGCGTTGACACGCGCCTTGTCATGCCCAGCAAAGCGCTGCGTCTGGATGGTTCGTGCGGCTGCAACACGTGCGGCGACACTTGCCGTGCTTTCGCCGCTTTCCGGCAAATCAAGGTCTGTGAAGGCCACCGGCGGCACCTCAACCCGCAGATCAAACCGGTCCATCAGCGGACCGGAGATGCGACCCATATAATCTTCGCCGCAGATCGGTGCACGGGTGCAGGCCCGTGCAGGGTCGGCCAGATGGCCGCATTTGCAGGGGTTTGCCGCTGCGATCAGCATGAACCGACATGGATAGCGGACATGCGCATTGGCCCGGGCTACGACAACTTCACCGGTTTCAATCGGTTGGCGCAGGGTTTCCAGAACCGTGCGCGCAAATTCGGGAAACTCATCCATGAATAGTACCCCGTTATGGGCCAGACTGATCTCGCCCGGTTTGGCGCTGCGCCCGCCGCCGACAATGGCCGCCATGGAGGCGGTGTGATGCGGCTCGCGGAATGGGCGTTCCCGGTTGATACCGCCTTCGTCAAGCAGGCCGGAAAGCGAATGAATCATCGATGTCTCCAGTGCCTCGGCTGGAGTCAGCGGCGGCAAGAGCCCCGGAATACGCGCCGCGAGCATTGATTTGCCGGACCCCGGTGCGCCGACAAAGATCAGATGGTGCCGCCCGGCTGCCGCGATTTCGAGGGCACGTTTGGCCCGCTCCTGACCTTTCACTTCTGACAGGTCACGGGTCGATGTGTCGCGACGCACCTCGCCCGGCTCTGAGGCGGCAATCACGGATTGTCCGGTATAGTGTCTGACAACATCTGCCAGGGTGCGCGGTGCGATCACATGGGCGGCCCCGACCCATGCCGCCTCTGCCCCGCAGCCATGCGGGCAAAGCAATGTGCGGTCATCGCTGGCCGCGGCCATGGCTGCTGGCAAGGCGCCGACAACCGGAACAAGTGTGCCGTCGAGAGATAATTCGCCCAGTGCCACGGTGCTCTCGGCATCCTCATGCGGGATGATTTCAAGTGCGGCCAGTAAGGCCAGCGCGATGGGCAGGTCAAAATGCGATCCTTCCTTGGGCAGGTCAGCCGGTGACAGGTTGATGGTTATCCGTTTCGACGGCAGGGCGATGGCCATGGCTGTCAGGGCCGCCCGCACCCGCTCCTTTGCCTCGGACACGGCCTTGTCGGGCAGTCCAACGACGGAAAACGCCGGGATCCCCGGGGTGACCGCGCATTGCACTTCGACAATGCGCGCTTCGATCCCTTCGAATGCAACTGTGTAGGCTTTGGCGACCATGGCGTTCCCCGTTATTGGTTAACGGGTAATTGCCGGTGGTTTAGGAATGGTTAACTTTGATTTGGCCAGGGGTGAGATGCGAGCCCAAGGTCATATGGGAAGGGATCATGGCGCTCCTGAAGCGCAGCCTCCCGCCACGTCAGAAAGGCCGGATCGGCCAGATGGGCATTGGCATAGCTGCGTGCGTCGTCGCTGACGGGCAGCTCATAACCGGTGATCCGCATGGCGATCGGCGCATAGAATACATCTGCAATGCTGTATGCACCAAATAACCACGGACCTGTCTGCCCATGCCGTTCGCGGGCCATGGCCCACAGATATTCGATACGGTCAAGATCACCGCGTACCGCGTCGCTGACGGCGAACCCTTCCCAGACCCGGTCAAGCTGCATTGGGCAGGCCTCGCGCAAGGCGCTGAAACCGCTATGCATTTCGCAGGTAATCGATCGCGCAAGCGCCCTTGCGGCGGGGTCCTCGGGATAAATTCCCGCCTCCGGATGATATTCTGCCAGCGTTTCGGCCATTGCCAGACTGTCGCTGAGCACATGGCCCTGGGGTGTTTGCATTGCGGGAACCGTGCGGGCCGGCTGCAGATGTGCAAGCTCCTCCCGATAGGTGCCGGCATAAAGCCCGACCAGATGTGGCTGATAGGGCAGGTTGAATTTTTCCAGCATCAGCCAGCCGCGTAGCGACCAGCTGCTGAAGGTGCGATCACCGATATAGAGTTGATATGTCATGCGCAGAACCCTAGGCGCGCAGCATGATCCAAATCCAGTGAGGATATTTGAAAGCAAGTATCACGGGATGTGATTGATGTTCCCAACGGACCAATTGCCATCCATGACCCACAGGTCGGTCACGGACAAGTTGTCAATCTTGTGGCCGAAGGTGCTATGCGCATCGATCCCAAGTGCACGCTGTATCTGCGTCAGGATTACCCCGAAATGGGCCACGACAATCAGGTTTTCATGTTGTTGGGACAGCAACCCATCAATTGCATCATCGACCCGATGACGCACCATGTTCCAGCTTTCGCCTTGTGGCGGTGCCACCGCTCCCGGCTGTTCCCAATAGGCGCGGATCGTGTCGGGATCCTCGGCCTCAACCTCGCGAAAGCTGCGTAATTCCCAGGTGCCGAAGTTAATCTCGCGCAGGTTCGGGTCGTGTGGCAGCCGGATGCGCGGCAGCAGGGCATCTGCGGTGGCGCTTGCCCGGATCAGGTCGGATGAAACCACCGGTGCATCGGGCAGATAATCCCGCAACCGGGCGATTGCAGCGATGTCTGACAGATCGGCAGGCAGATCGGACCAGCCAACCATGGACTTGGCATGGGTTGGTCCGTGTCTGACCATCCAGAGCCGGGTCATAAACGGCCTTTCAGGGGCATCGGTAACCCGGCCATTACGGCGATGACCGTGTCGGCCTCTGCTGCAATGGCCTGGTTCAATGTGCCTTGCGCATTGCGGAAACTGCGGGACAAGGCGTTCTCGGGTACAATGCCGTAGCCGACCTCGTTCGAGACGATGACAACAGCGCCCCGGCACCGCCGCATCGCAGGCAGCAGCGTGGCGGATGCGGCAGCGATGTCGTGTTTGCCCAGCAGCAGATTTGTCAGCCACAAAGTCGCGCAATCGATCAGCACGCTTTGATCAGCGGTGATCGTTTCCAGCGCGTCGGCAATATTGATCGGCTCTTCGATTGTGGTCCAGCCGGCGCCCCGTGTTTCCCGGTGGCGGGACACTTTTGCTGCCATTTCATTGTCAAACACCTGAGCGGTGGCGATATAGACCGGATCCCTTTGCGATTGCAGGATCAGGCTTTCGGCATAGGCCGATTTGCCAGAGGCAGCGCCGCCAAGCACCAACGTGAGTTGTGGTTGTCCCATATGTGCAACTTTGTTTGATCCAGTGGGTTTGCCCCTGCGTAACTATTTCAACCGACAAAGTTAATGCATCGCATGCAAATAGGGAGAAGAAACATGGGGTCCGCCGGCTTTTCTGATCAGAGTTTGGCCCGCACGGCAATGAAGGCAGAGTTGCTGGATGCGGAAACGGAATTGGCGCTGGCCTATGCCTGGCGTGACGATCGGGATGAGCAGGCGCTGCACCGCCTGATCACCGCCTATATGCGTTTGGCAATTTCCATGGCGTCGAAATTCAAGCGCTACGGCGCGCCGATGAATGATCTGATCCAGGAAGCGTCGGTTGGTCTGATGAAAGCGGCGGACAAATTCGATCCCGATCGTGGCGTCCGCTTTTCGACCTATGCTGTTTGGTGGATCAAGGCATCGATTCAGGACTACGTGATGCGCAACTGGTCGATGGTGCGCACCGGATCGACCTCTTCGCAGAAATCACTGTTTTTCAACATGCGCCGCGTGCAGGCCAGGTTGGAGCGCGAAGCCGCTGCCGAAGGCCGGGAACTGGACCGCCAGCATATGCGCGAGATGATTGCGATTGAGGTCGGTGTGCCCCTGCATGACGTTGAGATGATGGAAGGCCGTTTGTCCGGTTCTGACTTTTCGCTGAACGCCACACAATCGACTGAGGATGAGGGACGTGAGTGGATTGACGCATTGGAGGATTCCGGCCCACAGGCCGCCGAAACAGTTGCCAATTCCCATGACAATGACACGTTGCGCCAATGGTTGGTCACTGCGCTTTCGGGTTTGAATGACCGCGAACAGTTCATCGTGCGCGAACGCAAGCTCCGTGATGATCCCCGCACATTGGAAAGCCTCGGCTCGGAGCTCGGCCTGTCCAAGGAGCGTGTCCGCCAGTTGGAGGCCGCCGCCTTTGGCAAGATGCGCAAGACCCTTGAGGCCCAAAGCACGGAGGTTCATGCATTCTTTGCATGATTGCGCACCATTGTATCTCGGGTGTTTTCTGACCTAGTGTCGGCCTGA
Source organism: uncultured Paracoccaceae bacterium (assembly GCA_947500055.1). Classification (GTDB taxonomy): domain Bacteria; phylum Pseudomonadota; class Alphaproteobacteria; order Rhodobacterales; family Rhodobacteraceae; genus Yoonia. Next base: position 98,670 of record CANMQO010000006.1, on the reverse strand, counting down.
AAAACACCGGAGCCTGACATGCTGGCTGGCAAACATATTCTATTGATCGTGGGTGGCGGTATTGCCGCCTTTAAGGCGTTGGACCTTGTCCGCCGTCTGCGCGAACGGGGCGCTCGCGTGACCCCTGTTTTGACGAATGCCGGGTCGGAATTTGTGACCCCGCTTAGCCTGTCGGCGCTGAGTGCGACAAAGGTCTATCAGGATCTGTTTGATCTGACGGATGAGGCCGAGATGGGCCATATCGAGCTGTCCCGCGCTGCTGATCTGATTGTTGTGGCCCCCGCTACAGCCGATCTGATGGCCAAGATGGCAGGCGGGCTGGCCAATGATTTGGCATCCACCTTGTTACTTGCCACCGACAAGCGTGTGTTGATTGCCCCATCGATGAATGTGCGCATGTGGGATCATCCGGCGACCGGACGAAACTTAGCCACGTTGCAAAGCGATGGTGTTCTGGTCGTTGGTCCGAACGAGGGTGACATGGCTTGCGGCGAATATGGTCCGGGTCGCATGGCGGAAGTGCCAGAGATTATTGACGGTATTGCAAGTGCCTTGGCTGATGGGCCGTTGAAAGGACGCCATATCCTTGTCACTTCCGGCCCGACCCATGAACCGATTGACCCGGTCCGGTATATCGCGAACCGATCATCCGGCGCGCAGGGAACGGCAATTGCGGGGGCCCTGGCCGGATTGGGGGCCGATGTAACCTTTGTCACCGGACCAGCCGATGTTCCGCCACCAGCCGGTGTGCATGTGGTCAAGGTGCAGACCGCCCGCCAGATGCTGGAGGCTGTGCAAGCTGCCCCAGCCGCTGATGCGGCTGTCTTTGCGGCGGCTGTGGCCGATTGGCATGTGGCAAATGCCGGCGACAGCAAGATCAAGAAGGATGGCAGCGGTCTGCCGACACTGGAGTTTGCCGAAAACCCCGACATTCTGGCTACCGTTTCACAGATGAAAGAGGGCCGCCCCAAGCTGGTGGTCGGTTTTGCCGCAGAAACCGATGATGTGATCGCGCATGCGACGGCCAAGCGTGTGCGCAAGGGTTGCGACTGGATCGTCGCCAATGACGTGTCGCCCGAAACCGGGATCATGGGGGGGAGCGAGAACGCGGTGACCCTGATCAGTGATGCTGGTGCCGATAGCTGGCCGCGCATGACCAAGGATCAGGTCGCCCGGCAACTGGCCCAGCGGATTGCGGAGACGATTACGTGACCCCGCAGATCGCATTTCAGTGGGACGATGGGGCAGATATGGGCCTTGGCGTGCCGTCCTATGAAACACCCGGCGCGGCGGGTGCCGATATCCGGGCGAACCTGCCGGATCGTCGCGATGTGGAACTGCCGCCCGGTGCCCGCAAGCTGATCCCGACAGGGCTGCGGCTGGCGATTCCGGACGGGTTCGAGGTGCAGATCAGGCCACGTTCCGGCCTTGCGCTGAAACATGGTGTGACGCTGGTGAACACGCCGGGCACGATTGACAGCGACTATCGCGGGCCGGTTGGGGTGATCATGATCAACCTAGGCGCGGATTACTTTACGGTCACCCATGGAATGCGCATCGCGCAGATGGTGGTTGCCCCTGTGGCGCAGGCACAATTCACCCAAATGCCGTTTCTTGATGCGACAACACGAGGTCCGGGTGGGTTTGGGTCCACCGGCCTATGATCATGGTCGGTAGCATGGCTGCCGCCCTTTGGGGTATCGGCATTGCGATGAAGGCCCCCTATGCGGCCCGTTGGACGATGCTGGCAATCCTGTTATTGGCGGTGATGATGGCGCATGTGGTGCTGCCAACGGGCCATCCGCTGCGCATGGCAACGGGTGGGGATGCCCGGCTATGGGGGGTGATCATCGCCTTTGGGCTCATGGTCTGGGGGTATCGCAGCATCCTGGGTCGTTTACATGCACGGGTGGCCGAGCAAGCGGCGCCGGTGGCACAATCCAAGACATTTTCAGAGACCGAGCTTGACCGCTATGCCCGCCACATCATCCTGCGCGAGGTGGGGGGACCGGGGCAAAAGGCGTTGCGCGATGCAAAGGTTCTGGTTGTCGGGGCAGGCGGGCTTGGCGCGCCTGCCCTGCAATATCTCGCAGCGGCGGGTGTCGGCACGATCGGCGTGATTGATGATGATGTGGTTGAGAATGCCAATCTGCAACGGCAGGTGATTCATACCGATGCGCAAATTGGCAAGCCCAAGGTGCATTCGGCGGCTGCCGCGATGGTGGCCCAGAACCCCTTTGTCAGCGTGCGTCCGTATCATCGGCGTTTGTCCGAGGATGTCACGGCGGATCTGTTTGCCGACTATGACCTGATCCTTGACGGGACGGACAATTTTGCGACGCGGTATCTGGTGAACCGGGTCGCGGTGGGGCAGGGCAAGCCACTGATCGCGGCGGCGCTGACACAGTGGGAAGGGCAGATCAGCATCTATGACCCGGCCCGTGGAACGCCCTGTTATGAGTGCATTTTTCCAAACGCCCCTGACCCCGCACTAGTGCCAAGCTGTGCGGAGGCTGGTGTGATCGGCCCGCTGCCCGGGGTCATCGGGGCGATGATGGCGGTTGAAGCGGTGAAGCTGATCACCGGGGCGGGTGATGGTCTGGGGGGGCGGTTGCTGATCTATGATGCGCTATATGCCCAGACCCGGACGATCAAGATCGCCCCGCGTGATGATTGTGCGATTTGTCAGGGCAAGGGCTTGCGCCCTGATGGCTGACGCCCATACTGCGGGGCGATTATTATCTGGGGAGAGATCAATGAAAATTCTTGCAACATGTGCGGCGATGATGCTGGCGACGGTCGCTAGCGCCGATGGGCATCTGCCCGATCTGGAAGGTCGCGAAATTGTGGTTGTGACAGAAAACGCTTATCCGCCGCTGCAATTCATCGACGGCAATGGCGATGCGGTCGGCTGGGAATATGACGCGATGGCCGAGATTGCGGAAAGGCTGAATGCCACGGTTGTTTACGAAAATATCAGCTGGGATGCGATGATCCCGGCCGTGTCAGAAGGCCAGTATGATCTGGGCATGACCGGGATCACGATCCGCGAAGACCGGGCGGAGGTTGTTGATTTTTCTGATAAATACATGACCTCTGAAATGGTCATGCTGGTGCGGGGCGATGAGGACCGCTTTGCCGATGCTGCCGGATTTGCCGCCAATGATGATCTGCTGATGGCGGCGCAGCCCGGCACAACACCGTTCTATGTTGGCGTTTATGATGTGCTTGACGGGGATGAGGCCAACCCGCGTATCAAGCTGATGGAAACTTTTGGTGCCACTGTACAGGCGCTGCGCGCGGGTGATGTTGATCTGGTGTTGACGGATGGCACCGCTGGCAACGGTTATGTCGAAGCATCAGACGGTGGACTGAAGATTGTCGGCGAAAAGCTGGGGACAGAGGATTTTGGGTTCATCTTTCCCAAAGGGTCGGATCTGGTCGGCCCGATCAATGCGGCGATTGCGGATATGAGCGCCGACGGCACGATTGATGCGCTGAACACCAAGTGGTTTCTTGAATATAAGCTGGGTGAATAAGCCCTGATGTGGAGGTCCCGGGTCAAGCCCGGGACGCGCCCCGATGATCCCAACATCCCCCGATGACAAGGACTTTCCCTGGTGGCTGGTCGCCGTTGTGGCGATTGGGGCCTACCTGTTCTGGCAGGTCTTTGCGGTCGAGACTTACACGAAGGTCTTAGGCACCCTGCGAAAGGGCATTTGGGTCACGATCTACGTGACCTTGGTGTCTTATAGTATGGCCTGCTTGCTGGGTCTCATGCTTGCCCTTGCTGGCATGTCCAAATCTTTGATATTACGCCAGATTTCGCGGTTCTATATTGAGATTGTGCGTGGCATTCCGATTATCGTGCTGTTGCTTTATGTGGCGTTCGTTCTGGCGCCGGGCCTCGTCGTAGCCTGGAACTGGGTTGCTGAAACGGTTGGGCTGGACCCCATTCGCACCCGCGATTTTTCGCTGCTCTGGCGCGCGGTGATTGCGCTGACCATCGCCTATTCATCCTTTCTGGCAGAGGTGTTTCGGGCCGGCCTGCAGGGCGTTGATAAAGGGCAGATCGAGGCGGCGGAGGCGCTGGGCCTGAGCCGCTGGCAACGGTTTCGCCTGATTGTCTTTCCACAGGCTCTGCGCATGATTCTGCCGCCATTGGGCAATGATTTTGTGGCGATGGTGAAGGATTCGTCGCTTGTGTCGGTGCTGGGCGTGACGGATGTGACGCAATTGGGCAAGGTCACGGCGGCGGGTAATTTCCGGTATTTCGAGACCTATAATGTCGTGGCTTTGGTGTACCTGACCATTACCATCACCTTGTCGCTGGCCTTGCGTCGGTTTGAGAAACGCATGCGCCAGCGGTGACGGCGGGATTTTGAGTATTTTTGGCGAGATGATGAATGGGGTGGTGGCAACCCGGCGATGGCATGCTTAGGTTGATCCCAAAGGAGATTTGCCATGACAAACCCGCTTTTGACGGATTGGGATACCCGGTTTGAACTGCCCCCCTTTGACCGGATTTCGGATGAGGATTTTGCCCCCGCGGTTGACGCCGCATTGGCGGAGGCCCGCGCCAATATTGCCGCGATCACAGCCCAGGATGAGGCCCCGACATTTACCAATACGGTTGAGGCGCTGGAGCAGGCAGAGGATCAATTGAGCCGTGTGTTGGGCGTATTTTACAACGTGGCGGGTGCGGATAGTAACGAAGCCCGCGAGGCGTTGCAGCGGGAATTTGCCCCGAAATTAAGTGCTTACGGGTCGGAAATTTCCGAGAACAAGGCGTTGTTCGCCCGGATTGAAGCACTGTGGCAGGCGCGCGAAACGCTTGACCTGACGGATGAGCAACAGCGGGTCTTGATGTTGACGCGGCGCGGTTTCGTCCGTTCCGGCGCGCAGCTGGAGGGGGATGAAGCGGAGGCGTTGCGCGACGTCAAATCGCGGCTGTCGGTGCTGGGCACGGATTTCACCCAGAACCTGTTGGCGGATGAACGGGACTGGTTCATGCCGCTTGGCGCGGACGATCTGGCGGGGCTGCCTGACTTTGTGATTGCGACGGCCAAGGCGGCTGGGCAGGAGAAGGAGGCGGGCGGTCCGGTTGTGACCCTTTCCCGGTCCCTGATTGTGCCGTTTTTGCAATTTTCCGAACGTCGTGATCTGCGCCAGAAAGCCTATGAAGCCTGGGTCGCGCGAGGTGCCAATGGTGGCAAGACGGATAACCGGGCGATCGCTGCAGAGACGTTGCAACTGCGCGAGAAACGGGCCGGGTTGTTGGGTTACGACACGTTCGCTGATTTCAAGCTGGAAACTGAAATGGCAGGCACGCCGCAAGCTGTGCGCGACTTGTTGATGCAGGTCTGGCAACCGGCCAAAGCGGCGGCAGAGGCCGACGCCAAGGTGTTGGAACGCATGCTGCATCAGGATGGCTGGGATGGTCCATTGGAGCCGTGGGATTGGCGGTTTTATTCCGAGAAGCGGCGCAAGGAATTGCATGACCTCGATGAGGCGGAGCTGAAGCCTTATCTGCAACTGGATCGGATGATCGAGGCCGCATTCTCATGCGCTAACCGATTGTTTTCGCTTGAATTTAAGGAGTTTGAAACACCTGGTTATCACCCGGATGTCCGCCATTGGGAGGTGACCCGTGATGGTGAGCATGTCGCTGTTTTCATGGGTGATTATTTCGCCCGTGGGTCAAAACGGTCCGGTGCGTGGTGCTCAGCGATGCGGTCGCAAAAGCGGTTGGGCGGGGATGTCCGCCCGGTGGTGGTCAATGTCTGCAATTTCGCCAAGCCGGAGGAAGGCAAGCCCGCGCTTTTGTCCTATGATGATGCCCGCACCTTGTTTCACGAGTTTGGTCATGCCCTGCACCAGATGCTGTCAGATGTGACTTACGAAAGTATTAGCGGCACGTCCGTCGCCCGCGATTTTGTGGAGCTGCCAAGCCAGCTTTATGAACATTGGCTGGAGGTGCCAGCGGTGCTGGCCGAGTTTGCCACCCATGCCGAAACCGGAGAGCCGATGCCGCAGGAATTGCTGGATCGAATGCTGGCCGCGACCACCTATGACATGGGGTTCCAGACGGTGGAATATGTCGCCTCTGCCCTTGTGGATCTGGGCTTTCACGATGGCCCTGCCCCGGCTGATCCGATGCAGAAACAGGCTGAAATCCTTGAGGAAATTGGCATGCCCCATGCCATTCGCATGCGCCATGCCACCCCGCATTTCGCGCATGTTTTTGCCGGTGATGGCTATTCCAGCGGCTATTACAGCTACATGTGGTCAGAGGTGATGGATGCTGATGCTTTTGCCGCGTTTGATGAGGTGGGTGATCCGTTTGATGCAGGTGTCGCCAAGCGGCTGGAAGAGACGGTTCTGTCCTCTGGCGGGTCGGTGGATGCGGCCGATTTATATAGGGCATTCCGGGGTCGCCTGCCGGGGGTTGAGGCCTTGTTGAAGGGGCGTGGGTTGGACAAGGCGGCCTGAATTTTGGCGGTCGGCAAAGCGTCGGCGATGCGTCGGCAAAACGTCGGACCCTTCCGCGCGGTGGTGTAAGGGCCCGCTAGCGGGTGTCGTCAGGGTGCTTTTGCACGCCCATCGGGTCCTTGTGGATCAGCACATCGGCGCGCGGGTAAGCCTTGATGATGGCTCGGCGCAGCGCAGCGCCAATGGCGTGCGCCTCGTCCAGCGTCTGGCTGCCATCCAGTTCGATATGCAGGTTGACGAATACCCGGCTGCCCGCGACCCGCGTTTTCAGGTCGTGATATCCGTGAACACCGGCGAAACCGTCGGCGATGGCGCAAATCCCCTTGATCATCTCGGGGTCAGCCTGCCGGTCCATGAGCGCATCCCATGCCGATTTCCCGATCCGCAAGGCCCCGACGACCAGCAGGGCCGCGGCCCCCAGCGCCACGACGCTGTCGATCTGATGCAATCCAAATGCGGCAGAGGCCCAAAGTGCGATGATCGCGCCAATATTCGGGATCAGGTCGCCAAGATAATGCAGGCTATCGGCTTTGATCACCTTGTTACCGGTTTGGCGCGCCACGTGGCGTTGCCACAGCACAAGGCCAAGCGTGATCAGGATTGAGACCATCATGATGGTGATCCCGAACCCCTCGCGTTCGGGGAGGGTGACTGTGTCGTCAAGCAGCCGGAAAATAGCGGCGGTGGCGATGACGCCCGCCGAGATGATGATGAACAGGGATTGGCCAAGAGCGGCGAGATCTTCGGCAGAGCTATGCCCGAAATTATGGTCATCATCTGCCGGTTTTGCCGCATATGCGATGGCGACCAGCCCGCCCAGCGACATCATCAGATCCATCGCCGAATCCGCAAGGGTGGCAGCAACAGCGAGTGACCCGGTCTGGCCAAGCGCCCAGATCTTGATGCCCACAAGGATCAGGGCCACTGCGACGGACAGAAATCCGGCGGAGAGGTTCAGCTTGGTTTCGTGACCGTGCGGCATGAGGCGATTGTTGCCATTGGCGGGGCGGATGCAAGCAGGTCAATGTCTGGCGGTGGCCAACTGGCCAGTCAGTGGACCATCCCGATGGGATCGGAATAATCACCTTATCGCCATTGCTGTCGCAATCGTGCTTCAACAGGTCGGCTGGTTCAGTCGCGCCTGTTTGCTTTTGCGCAAGGTGGCGGCAGAGAATTTTCAGGGAGTCATCCGAGATGAAAACGCAAGTGAAAGCATTGGTTGTCGGCGGTGGTGCCGTGGGCACGTCGATTGCCTATCATCTGGCCAAGGCGGGCTGGGATGATGTGATGCTTTTGGAACGTGATGAGCTGACATCGGGCTCCACCTGGCATGCTGCCGGTTTGCTGCCGCTTTTCAACATGTCCTTTGCCACAACCCATATCCACAAATATTCCGTCGATTTCTACAAATCGCTGGAGGAAGAGACCGGGTTAAACGCCGGTTTCGCCGTTGTCGGCAATCTGCGCATGGCCCAGACGCAAGAGCGGATGGATGAGTATATGCTTTATGCCTCCACTGCGGAAACCTGCGATGTGCCTTATGTCTGGATGACCCCGGATGAGATCAAGGCGAAGTGGCCGCTGATCCGGACCGAGGATCTGAAAGGTGCGCTATATCATCATACGGACGGTTACATTAATCCCGCCGATGTGACGCAGGCCATGGCCAAAGGTGCCCGTCAGCGCGGTGTCGCGATTGAGCGGAAATGGCAGGCGGATGCGTTTCACTGGAATGGGGAAGCGTGGGAGGTCGCCTGTACCAAGATGGTCGAGAAGGGCGGTAACCTTGTTCCGTCTGACGAGCAGGTTGTGATTACCGCCGAACATGTCGTGACGGCGTCGGGCAACCATGCCCAGACCACTGCGAAGAAACTGGGCATCAAGATCCCTGCGATCCCGGTGGAACACCAGTTTATCGTCATGGACAAGGACCCTGCACTCGTTGATTTCCGGGCCAAAGGCAATGTTGAGCATCCGGTGATCCGCGATGCCGATGCACAATCTTATGTGCGTGAGGAGCGTGGCGGCTGGATCCTGGGAGTTTATGAGAAGAACGCCCCGGCCGTGTTTGAATATGGTGTGCCGGATAGTTTCCGCGCCGATCTTTTCCCCCTCGATCTGGAGCGGATCGAGGAACAGTATATGGCGATGATCCATCGCGTTCCGTCCTGTGAGGAAAGCGGGTTGAAGGATGATTTCAACGGCCCGATTTGCTATACGCCCGACGGCAACCCGCTGGTGGGTCCGGCGCCGGGGTTGAAGAATATGTGGCTCGCTGAAGGGTTCTCATTCGGGATCACCGCCGCCGGTGGCACGGGCTATTATCTGGCGCAGATGATGGTCGATGGTGAGGCCGAGATCGACATGGCCTCGCTTGACCCCAAGCGCTATGGCGATTGGATGACAACCGAATTTGCCGCCCGCAAGAACGAGGAATGCTACGACCACGTCTATATTCTGCATCACCCGGATGAGGAGCGCCCCGCCTGTCGTCCGTTGCGCACGTCGCCGGCTTATGATCGGCAAGCCGCACGGGGTGCGCAGTTCGGTTTTGTGAATGGTTGGGAGCGCCCCAATTACTTTGCCCCCGCAGGGTTTGATGACAAGGCGAGCCGGTCGTTCCGGCGGGGCGGCTGGTGGCAATATGCGGTGGAAGAGGCGAAGGCGATCCGCGAAGGGGTGGGCCTGATTGATGCAACGGCATTCACCAAACATCGGATCAGCGGGCCGGGCGCAACAGCGTTTCTGGATTGGTTCACAACGAACAAACTGCCCAAAGTGGGGCGGATCAACCTGACCTATGCGCTGACGTCGCATGGCACGACCCGCACCGAATATACGATCGTGCGTCTGGCGGAGGATGATTATTATCTGGTTTCGGCTGGGGCCTGGCATGCCTATGACCAAGATTACCTTTACAAGGCGATCATGGAGAAAGAGCCGGAGTTCGGCCGGATCAATGAGCAGGATGTGACAACCCAATGGGGTGTATTTGCGATTGCCGGGCCGAAATCGCGGGATGTGCTGGCCGAAGTGATCAAGGATGCGGACCCCGAAACGGCGCTGTCGAACAAGCGGTTCCCTTGGCTTTCAGCCAAGCAGATTGAATTGGGCATGTGCCCGGTAAATGCGATCCGGGTGGCCTATACCGGCGAGCTGGGCTGGGAGCTGCATCACCCGATCGAGATGCAGAACTACTTGTTCGACCTGCTGGAAAAGGCGGGTGAAAAGCACGGGATGAAGCTGGTAGGTGCGCGGGCGCAGAACTGGCTGCGGCAGGAGAAATCCTATCGCGCATTTGGTACGGAACTGGGCCGCGATGCGACACCGTTGGAGGCGGATTTGCCACGCTTTGTCGATCTGTCAAAAGACTTCCATGGCAAGGCGGCAATGGAAGCCAAAGGCATCCGATCGAAATGTGTGACACTGCTGATCGAAGGGCCGGGTGATGCGGATCCATGGGGGCGCGAGGCGCTGTATGATATGGATGGCAACCGGGTTGGGCGTTTGACCTCTGGCGGTTATTCGGTCGCCTTTGAGAAGTCGATTGGCATGGGGTATGTACCACCTGCATTGGCGGTTGTTGGCACGAAACTGCAGGTCAAGATGTTGGACCAGCTTTGGAATGCCGAGATTGTCGAGGACAGCCCCTACGATCCCAAAAACGCCACGATCCGGGTTGACGGCTGACAGACGCCACAACGTAAGATGGGTTTAAACCCATCTTACCCGAGGCGCTGATGGGCGGGAAAATCAACATTCGAATATCAATGCGCCCGGCGTATCACCCGGTGGCGCGGCCTTGGGCTGCTGGAAAAATGCGTGCGCGACCCTACACCAGTGTGTTGAGGGGTCTTTTTTGTTGACCCATGGCGTCGAAATTTCGGGGGTCAAGCCAGGCCTCGAACCGCGATTTGATCCCGGGCCAGTCGCGATCAAGGATGGAGAACCACGCCGTGTCCCGGTTTCGCCCCTTGTAGACAAGCGCTTGTTTGAACAGCCCGTCATAGCTGAACCCAAGCCGTTCCGCGGCCTTGCGCGATGGCGCGTTGAGCGCGTCGCATTTCCATTCATAGCGGCGATAGTTCAGTTCGCCCAGCACCCGGTTCATCATCAGATACATCGCCTCGGTCGCCATCCGCGTTCGCTGCAGCAGGGGGGAAAAGGCGATGTAGCCGACCTCGGCCACGCCATTGTCAGGCTGAATGCGCAGGAACGACGCGACGCCGATGGCCTGACCGGTCGTCTTATCAGTCACGCAAAAGAAGAGCGGGTCGCGGCTGGCGCAGCATGATCTGAGCCAGTCGTCAAAGACCGCCCGATCAGTAAATGGGCCGCTGGGCATATATGTCCAGAGCGCGCCTGTCTGGTCCAGCTGATAGGCGTCAAACAGGTCGTTTGCGTGGGCCGCGGTCAAGGGGACCACATTGCAATATTGCCCGGCCATCGGTTCATGCGGAATGGGTGCGGCACCTGTCCAGCCGGGGACGGGAGCCCCGATGGGTTGTCCCAGTGTATTTTGACGTGCCATCAGGCCGCCCCTTTGGTGAACCGGGCAGGCGATAGGGCTGCCACTGTTTGCGAATCAAAGCCTGTCGCATTTCCCGCCACGATATCTGCCAGATACTGGCTGGCTGCTGGCGATGATTGCATCCCATATCCGCCTTGCCCGGCGCACCAGATGAAGTTCGCGTCAGCCGGGTCAGGCCCCAGCACAAGCGTGCGGTCCGGCGCAAAAGTCCGCAAGCCCGCCCAACTGGAAAGAAGCCGCACAACGGGAAAGGTCACGTGATCTTCGTAACGCATCAACCCTTCGGCCAATACCATGTCGTCGGCATAGGCGTCGTGCGGTGTCATGGGGCATTCATCGGCGGGCGACACGATCAGCGCCCCGGCATCAGGTTTGGCATACCAGCTTTCGCCGGGACCAAAAAGCAGGGGCCAGGCCGCGATATCAAGGTCACCCGGCGCAGGTAGCCGCGCCATGGAGCGCCGCAGCGGTGTGAAGCCTAATGTGGCGATCCCGGCCAGTTCGGCGACCGCGTCCACCCAGGCGCCAGCTGCATTCACGATGTTGCGAGCGAAGTAACATGTGTGCTTTGTGTTCACTTCCCAACCGGTGCTGATCCGTTCGATACTGACAACCTGCGATTTGGTATTGACCTGTCCGCCATTCCGGCGCGTCTGACGGGCGAAACTTTGCAGCAATTCATGCGTGTCGATATCCCAGGCGTCAGCGTGATAGGCGGCGCGGTCGATCCTGCCCTGATTGAGGATCGGAATGAAATCCAGTGCTTCCTCCATCGTGATGGGATCGAGCCGCATGCTGGACAGATCGGCATTAAACGCCTCCGCGCTTGCGGCGTTTCCAACCAGCAGCAACCCGCGCGGCTTCAGGACGCCAGCTGCATCATGGTAGTGTCGGCTGGCTGCATTGAGCGCGACGGTCGATGGTTTGCCGTAACTTTCCTCAAACACGGCCGCTGACCGGCCGGAGGCGTGGTAGGCGAGGTGGTCCTCTGCCTCCAGAACCGTTGTGCTGCCCAATTCGGAGAGCCGGGCGGCCGCCGAAATGCCGGCGATCCCTCCGCCGATGATCAGAAAATCAATCATTGCAAACCTTTAGTCAGCCGGATGCTGCCGCCATGTGTGGCCATCATTAACATGGCGGCAACCTGACATGGCGGTGTCACAATGAAAAGGGCTCGTCACATTCTGATTGCAGGGCCCGGTGCGGTGCAGCGATTGAAAGCCAGTTCCTGTTTTTCAGGCACAAAGAGTTCGCAGGCCATGCAGGCGCTTGCCCCACATTGCGCGTACCATTGGCAGGTATCGCGGATCGGACAATGGGGCAGGAGTTCTGCAGTGGGCGTATTCTCGGCCTTTGCTGCTTGCAACAGGTCGTCGATGACGCCGCAACGCCCGTCTTGCCATTGCTTGCAACATTGATCTGCACAATAGCCCGCAAACCGCATCCGCCGTTCCGGCGGTCCGATTTCCCGCGCAGATGACACAAAATCCGCATCTACCGGCATGGCTTTGCGCAGATGCAATATCCGCCCTTCTGGCGTTTTGAATCCCAAAAGAATGGCACCAGGCCTGCAATTCGCGTTTGGGCAGGTCCGGTTGTTTGGAACTTGCCGTGGTGCTTCGTTCATGACGGTCTGCCGTCGAGGCTTTCGGTCCAGCGCAGTTCATTGTTGCGCACGCTATCCAGTTCCGGATGCCTGGTAATCACCCGCCATTCATGCAGGAATTTGTGCATTGGCCGGGTTCGTGTCTGGTGACTGGTGTCGGCGGCATTGTCATTGGACAGCTTGACCGAACCGGAATCGGGTTGAAATTGTGCCATCTGGGCACTCCTTTCTTAAACATGTTTGTCGCTGAAAATATGATGCGACCTGGATAGTATAACACAGAATTCCAATTTGTATTGGTCTGGATTCCCTCACTGCGTCGGACAAATGGTAAATTCTGCGTCAGACGTTGTTTGGGCCGCCCCGGTTGACATCGTCAATGCCACATGATCGCCTGCCCCCGAAATCGTTATAGGAGCGCCGCAATGACCTATGTTCCCGCAGAAAATCGTTATGACCGGATGGTTTATCGCCGATGTGGCAAGTCGGGTGTTCAACTGCCTGCTGTTTCGCTGGGCCTTTGGCATAATTTTGGCCACGACACCCCGCATGACACGAAGCGCGATATCTGTCGCGCGGCCTTTGACCATGGCATTACGCATTTTGATCTGGCCAATAACTATGGCCCGCCCCCCGGTTCTGCGGAACATGCATTCGGGTCGATACTGAAAGAGGATTTTGCGGGTTACCGCGATGAGATGATCATCAGTTCCAAGGCCGGTTATGACATGTGGCCCGGCCCCTATGGTGAATGGGGCAGCCGGAAATATCTGGTTGCCTCGTGCGATCAGTCTTTGCGTCGGATGGGCCTTGATTATGTTGATATCTTTTATTCCCACCGGTTTGACCCGGACACCCCGTTGGAGGAGACAATGGGCGCGCTGGATTATATCGTCCGGTCCGGTCGCGCGCTTTATGCGGGGATTTCGTCGTATAATACCGCGCGGACGCGGGAAGCGGTGGCCATCCTGAAGGAACTGGGCACGCCCTGCCTTATTCATCAACCCGCCTACAACATGCTGAACCGTTGGGTGGAGCGTGACGGGTTGAAGGATGCATTGACGGAACTTGGTGTCGGCTCCATCGCGTTTACGCCGCTGGCGCAAGGGATGCTGACCCGCAAATATCTGGGCGGCATTCCCGATGATAGCCGCGCCGCCCAAGGCAAATCGCTGTTTCCGTCAATGCTGACCGAACAGGCGATCGGGAATATCCGAAAGTTGAATGAGATCGCAGAGAACCGGGGCCAGACCCTCGCCCAGATGGCGATTGCCTGGGTTTTGCGTGATGGCGGCATCACCACCGCGTTAATCGGCGCCTCCCGCGCATCGCAGGTTGTTGATTGTGTTGGTGCCGTTGAAAACCTGGACTTTACCGCTGACGAACTTGCCCTGATTGATCAGTATGCTGATGAAGAGCAGATCAATCTCTGGGCGCAATCCGCCGAACAGCAGGACGGTGCGGCAGAGCGTAAGAAATGATCCATGCGTAGCGTTCTGTGTGTTTTTGATCTGGACACATCTGCTGCCAGCGTCATCCTGGACGTGGCCGCCCATATCGAAGCGCCAAACTGGCATCCTGATGGCTATCTGATTGTGAATGGCGGAGGTGCGCTGTTTCGGGTGCCTTTGGATAGGCCGGAATTGCAACGGATCGATACCGGGTTTGCCGATGCCTGCAACAATGACCACGGGATTTCGCCCGATGGCACGCAGCTGGTCATCAGCGATTCCAGCCGGACCGATGATAGTTGCATCTACACATTGGCGGTTTCTGGCGGGACCCCTTCGCGGGTGACGGATGTCTTGCCATCATATTGGCATGGCTGGTCGCCGGATGGGCAGACCTTGGCCTATGTTGGCCGCAGGGGTGGCCCCTTCGCCCTTTTGACTTGTCCTGCCGCAGGCGGGACAGAGACATGCGTGACGGATGCGTTCGATCATGTTGATGGCCCGGACTATACGCCTGACGGCGCATGGATATGGTTCAATGGCGAATGCGATGGCGCTGTTGATCTGTGGCGGATCCGGCCCGATGGTACGGATCTGGAGCAGATGACGGATGATGACCTGGTCAACTGGTTTCCACATCCGTCACCTGATGGGGCGCATGTGCTGTACCTCGCCTATCCAGCGGGGACAAAAGGCCACCCGGCTGATTGCCCGGTTTCGTTGCGGTTAATGCCCGCAACTGGCGGCTCCACCCGTGAGTTGCTGCAGCTGAAGGGCGGGCAGGGGACGATCAATGTGCCCTGCTGGTCGCCCTGCGGTCGTCACTTTGCCTTCATGCGGTTTGATTAGGGGCGGTTGACGGGGGTTTACTTTTGCCGATGATCACGGCTTTTTGCCCTCGGGGGCGAAGGAGGTATCGTGCGCCGATTTCCGGTAGCCAAGGCAGGTCAGGTTATAGGCCTTTTGGGTGGTTCATTTGATCCGCCGCATGCCGGTCATGTGCATATTACCAAGGCCGCGTTGAAACGGTTTGGTCTGGATCATCTTTGGTGGCTGGTCAGTCCGGG
This sequence comes from uncultured Paracoccaceae bacterium, assembly GCA_947500055.1. Classification (GTDB taxonomy): domain Bacteria; phylum Pseudomonadota; class Alphaproteobacteria; order Rhodobacterales; family Rhodobacteraceae; genus Yoonia. Next base: position 83,523 of record CANMQO010000006.1, on the reverse strand, counting down.
CAATCCGTTGAAGGCGTCTGGTCCGGCCCCATTGCCCCAAAGGATGCAGGCCGCCCGCGCCATGATGCGCCATCCGCGTGTGACAGTGACGGATATCGAGCGCCATCTTGGCACCCGTTATACGGCCCAGACGATCGCCGCTTTGTCCCGCCGCTATTCGGGCGTGCGCTTTGTCTGGTTGATGGGGGCTGACAATCTGGCGCAGTTTGATCGCTGGCAGGATTGGCGCTGGATCATGGAGCATGTTCCTGTCGGGGTTCTTGCCCGCCCCGGCGATCGTATCTCTGCACGCCTGTCGAAGGCCGCCCGCGTTTATCGCGGCGCCAAACTGCCCAAACAGGCCGCCCATATGTTGGGGCACGCCCAGCCGCCCGCCTGGGCCTTTGTCAATTTGCCGATGTCGGATCAGTCGTCGTCAGCGATTCGCGCGCGGGGTGAGTGGTGATGCTGCTGTCCCGACGCGCAATATTGGGCGGCGCGGTGTCGAGCCTTGCAACGGCGGCAGTGGCAGACGCGCCTTTGACCTCCATGCGGCCCCGGGCGCGTTTGGCCACTGGCAGCGCAGAAAGCCTGATCACGCAATCGGGCCTGTCCGGGCAGGTGGGATTTGTCGTGTCCGATGCCACCAGCGGTGAGGTGTTGGCGGCCGTTGCCCCCGATTTGCCCCTGCCCCCGGCCAGTGTGACGAAGGCCGTGACGGCGCTCTACGCTATTGAGGCGCTGGGCGCGGGTCATCAGTTCGTCACCCGCGTGCTGGCGGATGCCCCGGTGGTGGATGGAGTATTGCGCGGCAATCTGATCCTTGCCGGTGGGGGTGACCCCAATCTGGTCACCGATCAACTGGCGACGCTGGCGGAGGGGTTGAAAGCTGCCGGGCTACGCGCTGTCGAGGGCGATTTCCTGGTTTGGGACAACGCCCTGGTCAACCTTGATGAGATCGATCCGTCGCAGCTGGATTACCTTGGCTATAATCCAACGGTCACGGGACTGAACCTCAATTACAACCGCGTTCATTTTGAGTGGCAGCGGGCCGGTAATGCCTATACGACCGCGATGGATGCCCGCAGCGAAAACCATCGCCCGGTGGTGACAACAGCCCGGATGCGCATTGTTGATCGCACATCGCCGGTGTTCACCTATCGGGCCAGCGAAGGCGTCGACGAATGGACCGTCGCCCGTCGTGCCCTGAACAATGCGGGATCGCGCTGGTTGCCGGTGCGTTTTCCGGCACTTTATGCAGGCGAGGTGTTTGCGACCTTTGCCCGATCGCATGGCATAGTCCTTAAACGCCCCAAAGAAGTCCCTGTGCTGCCCACGGCGCAGGAACTGGCCCGCTTTGCAAGTCAGCCGCTGGGCCAGATGATGCGCGGCATGTTGCGGTTTTCAACCAATATCACTGCAGAAGCGGCAGGCCTTTGTGCAACATCTGCCCGTACCGGGCAGAAACGCGGTTTGCGCACATCGGCATTGGGGATGGCGCGTTGGGCAGAGGTCCGGGCAGGGATTGCCCCATTTTTCGTGGATCATTCAGGCCTGGGCGATGCGTCGCGAGTGTCGGCAGGGGACATGGTGCAGTTTCTGACTGCAAGTGGTGTTATGCCAACCTTGCGCCCACTGATGAAGCGGATCGACATGGTTAATCGTGACCGCAAGGTGATCCGGGATCACCCAGGGCAGGTTCTGGCCAAGACGGGAACGTTGAACTTTGTGTCCTGCCTTGCAGGATATCTGCGGACGGCAAATGGTCGTGATCTGGCCTTTGCTTTTTTTGGTGCCAATCTGGAAGCGCGAGAAGAAGGCAAGCGGGCAGGTGATGAAGCGCCGCGCGGGGCGTCCCGGTGGAACCGCGATGCCAAGGCGCTGCAACAGCGTCTGTTGCAGAACCTGATCCGCACCGCCTAGGCCTAAACCGTCATGTGTCGCGCCCGTGCGCCGCGTTCGATGGCAGCGGCGTGCAACCTGTCGAGGTTCAACTCATCGCGGATTTCTTCGAGCATGCGGGCCTCTGGCCCGACGATCATGCCGTCGGCGGCAGCCACGTCACAGGACAATGCATAAGCCGTTTCAAAGAGCTTTTCGGGGAGCGCATCGCGGATCAGACCAAAAAGCGCCTCCAGCCCGTCCTCCTGTTCCAGCAGATCAAACACCATCTTGGACATGCGCGGCAGCCGTTCGGCGTCGTAGCCTGCGAAGACGGGCAGGTTGTTGATTGCGTTGCTCATCTTGACCAGTTCGGACGTTCTGATGTTCTCATCAGAGGCTGAAACGGCGATCATCATGGCAACAAGCGCGTCCTGCGCTGTCATTGGTGCTTCTTGCAGCATGTCTTTTCCTTTGTTCTGCACCACATTTATTGACGCTGTGCAACTCTCGCAATAGGGAGTGCCCGTTGTGGTGGCCATTGGGGTCGCGACATAATGACGTGAGAGAGATCATGACCGATTTGCGCGAAGCAGCGATGACATCCAAGGCCTGGCCCTTTGTTGAGGCGCGCGCATTGCTCAAACGTTATGAAAAGAAGGCTCCCGAGAAGGGCTATGTCTTGTTTGAGACGGGTTATGGTCCGTCAGGCCTGCCGCATATTGGCACATTTGGCGAAGTGTTGCGCACGACGATGATCCGCCGCGCGTTTGAGGTGATTTCGGATATCCCGACCAAGCTGATTTGCTTTTCCGATGATCTGGACGGGATGCGCAAGGTGCCGGGGAACGTGCCGAACCCCGATGCATTGGCCGAACATATGCATAAGCCGCTGACATCGGTGCCCGATCCGTTCGGCACCCATGACAGTTTTGGTGATCACAACAACGCCATGTTGCGCCGGTTTCTGGATACGTTCGGGTTTGAATATGATTTCTATTCCGCGCGCGAATTCTATGGCTCTGGCCAGTTTGACGAGGTGCTGCTACGTGCTGCGGCCCGTTATGACGATATCATGGCGGTAATGCTGAAATCGCTGCGCGAAGAGCGTCAGGGGACCTACTCCATCTTCCTGCCTATTCACCCTGAAACTGGCCGCGTTTTGTACGTGCCGATGAAGAATGTCGATGGTGTGAAGGGTGAGATCACCTTTGATGATGAGGATGGCCGGGAATGGACGCTGCCTGTCACCGGCGGCAATGTGAAGTTGCAGTGGAAGCCCGATTTTGGTGCCCGCTGGGCCGCGCTGGATGTCGATTTCGAGATGTATGGCAAGGAACATGCCACCAACACGGCGATCTATGACCGGATTTGCGAGATTTTGGGTGGGCGCAAGCCGAACCATTTTTCTTACGAGTTGTTTCTGGATGAGAATGGCCAGAAGATTTCGAAATCATCGGGCAATGGGATTTCGATTGACGAATGGCTGTCCTATGCATCGACCGAAAGCCTGTCCTATTTCATGTATCTCAAGCCCAAAACGGCCAAGCGGATGCATTTCGACGTGATTCCCAAGGCGGTTGATGAATATCACCAGCAGCTGCGTGCCTATGCGGATCAGGATGCGACCGCCCGCATGAATAACCCGGTTTTTCACATCCATGGTCACAATGTGCCTGCCTCGGATATGGTTGTGCCTTTTGCAATGCTGCTCAATCTGGCGTCGGTTTCGGGGGCTGAGGATAAGGACACCCTTTGGGGTTTTATCCGGCGGTATGCCCCTGATGCATCCGCCGAAAAGAACCCGCAGATGGATCAGGCGGCGGGTTTTGCCGTGCGCTATTACAATGACTTTGTGAAGCCAACCAAGGTTTACCGCGCCCCGACCGATCAGGAACGTGCCGCGATGGAAGATCTGGTGGCCCGTTTGAAAACATGGGATGGCGGTTTGGATGCCGAAGAGCTGCAATCCATGGTCTTTGCGGTGGGCAAGGCACATGAATTTGATCCGCTGCGCGACTGGTTCACCGCCCTTTACGAGGTGTTGCTGGGTGCTTCGCAGGGCCCGCGCTTTGGCGGGTTTATCGCCCTTTACGGTGTCGCGGAAACCATCGCCCTGATCGAAGGGCGTTTGGCTGAGTGACGGATTTGCGGTATCGTGGGTCATGGACCGCGATACCGTTATTTCGATTTACGATCGCCTGATTGCCGGACATCCTGACCTGACCCGCAAGGGAAAGGCCACGGCCTATACGGCGGTGAATGGCAATATGTTCAGCTTTGTCGGCCCGGATGCCGAAATGTGTATCCGGTTGGCAAAGGACGATATCGTCGCCTTTGGCGATCACTATTCGAACGCGCCGGTGCGGCGGCATGGCAGTGTCATGAATGGGTATGTCGCTGTTGCGGATGCATTGCTGAACGATGAGGCGGCACTTGCCGATTGGTTCGCCAAGTCAGTTGCCTTTGCCAAAACGCTGAAACCAAAACCGACAATGAAAAAGAACTGATCGGGGGGCTGACCCGTATTCCTTTATAGAAGGACTGAAAAGGGAGGCTGGGATGAAACGGCTATTTACACTTGTTATTGGGCTTTGGTGTGCGGCGACATCGTTGATGGCGCAGGATTCCGACGCAATTGAGGACGTGATCGGCAGCCAGTTGCAGGCATTCACGGATCGCGATGTGAATGCGGCCTGGCAATATGCCAGCCCAAATATCCAGGGATTGTTTGGGAACCCGGATAATTTTGGCATGATGGTCCAGCGCGGCTATCCCATGGTGTGGAACAATGCGGAGGTCCGTTTTCTGGAACTGCGCGAGATTCGGGGCACCCAGTGGCAGAAGGTCATGATCCGCGACGCGAATGGCGGATTGCATGTGCTTGATTATCAGATGCTTGAGACGTCAGATGGCTGGCAGATCAACGGCGTTCAGTTGCTGCCTTCGCCGGATGTAGGTGCCTAATAGCTGACAGCGCGCCGGTGTTGCCTGATGCACCGTCACGGTGCTGTCAGCCCCGATTCAACCTTTCGATTTACCCCTTTGCGCAGCGGTCCGGTTTTGCCCGGGCCTATCTTATTTGGCTGCAAAAAGGGTGCATCGATGAACAAGGCAATTACAGACGGGATCGTGTTTAACCCACTGCCCTTTGCGGCAGGGCTTGGGGTTTGGTCCAGCGGAGATGGCACACCCGGATCGGATACCTATGCGATCAGCGGGTCCGGTGTTTTTGTGGCTGCGGATCAGGATTTTGCCGGTTGCCTTGAAGTTCTGAAAACGGAAAGCGTGACCCGTGTTCGCTACATGGGTGAAACGCCAATCCTGCCGGGATGCTATTTGCGCGTTTCTGCCAAGGTGAAAGCCGTCGCCGGGCCGCTGCCCGCAGTGCGCGTATCCGGTTGGGCCGGGCTGGCCGGGGGTGCCCCGGCGGTGGGCCTGCCCGAGGCCGGACCATCAGTGCAACTGACCACCTATGGCAGTGTGGTCGAGGTGAGCGCGATCATCGGATCGGCGGATCGGACGGGGATTGATCTGGTTTGGACGGGTGCAAATTATGGCCATCTGGGGATCGAGTTGACCGGCCCGAATGGCGGTTTGGTACGTGTCGATGATATCCAGATCGAAGATGTCTCATCCCTATTCACCCGCGATTTGGTTGCCTTGGTGGATGTGCGTGATTTTGGTGCGAAGGGTGATGGGGTCACTGATGATTCCGCTGCGTTTGATGCCGCTGACGCCGCCGCCAATGGCCGGACAGTTGTGATCCCTGCGGGTACTTATCTGTTGAATGACAGTGTCACATTGGAAAACAAGGTGCGGTTTGAGGGGACCGTTGTCCAGGCGCCGGAGCATCGTTTCATCCTGCGCCGCGACTATAATTACCAAACCTATGTTGAAGCTTTCGAGGACGAAGAGGTTGCCTTTAAAAAGGCATTTCAGGCCCTCATAAATTTTTCTGATCACGAGTCGCTGGATCTGAACGGGCGGCGTGTTTCGCTGAACGAACCCGTTGACATGCAGGCCGCTGACCCGACCCGAACCCGGTTTGAAACGCGCCGGGTGATCCGCAATGGCCAGATCCAACCGGTTGATGGTCCGGCATGGGATCCGACGGTTGTGACGTCCCAGGCCACCTACTCGGCCTCTGATGACAAGCGGCTGACCAATGTGTCGGCGGCGGCGAATATCGCCGTGGGATCGCTGGTCGAAGGCAATGGTGTCGGTCGCGAGATCTATGTGACGTCAGTGAATGTCAGCGGGCAGACGGTTGAGTTGAGCCAGCCGCTTTATGATGCGGAAGGCACGCAGAATTTCACCTTTACCCGCTTTAAATACATGCTGGATTTCTCGGGCTTCGACAAAATCAGCCAGTTTGTCTTTGACGATATCGAGTTCCAGTGCAGTGGCATTGCAAGTGGGATCATCCTTTCACCGGCGGGATTCACCTTTCATCTGCGTGACTGTTTCGTGAACCGCCCCCGGGATCGCGGCCTCACATCGCCGGGGCGTGGTTGTCAGGGGATGATGATTGACCGGTGCCAGTTCATTTCGGATGAGCAGGGCGTGCCTGTTTTGAGCAGGACCAGCATAGGTTTCAATGCCAATGCGAATGACGTCAAAATCCGCGATAACCGGACCAGCAAGTTCAAGCATTTTTGCGTGCTGGCGGGCACGGGCAGTCTGATCACATCCAACCACTGGTTTCATGGCGATGATGAGGTGAACGGCCCACGGATGGGTGGCATTATCCTGACCGAGTTGAATCCAAAGAGCGTTTTCACGGGCAATTACTGCGATAACAACTTTATCGAATGGACAAATGAGCATTCCAGTTCACCGGCCCTGGGCAACCAGTTTTCCTTTGGTGGTCTGGCCATTACCGGGAATATCTTCACCACAAATGATGTGGCAAGCTGGTTCAACTTTATCGTGATCAAGCCATATGGCCCCGGGCATTACATCAACGGGTTTTCTGTTGTCAGCAATGTGTTCAGATCGCTGAATGGCCGGATTGACCGGGTTGACGGGGTTGATACGACATTCGCAAATCTGGATTTCAACAGGACGCGCAAGTTGGAGTTCACCGGCAATATTTATCACAATGTGAACGAACCGGCGCATAATCCGATGTATTTGACACATACGCAGGCAAGCGAAGCAACGACCTGGACAATGGACACCGATACTTATCTGCCGTTCGGGGGTCGTGCATTGCATGTGGAATCCGTGGTGCCCGAGGGTGCGATCACCAATAGCGGCGGCTCCCGGGTGTACGATTTCCCCTGGGCGGTTGGTGAACGCGGATCGGATTTGCGCAGTGTGCAGGTGAACTGGTCGCAACCTGTGAAGGGAACGGTGCGCTATCAGGTGCGCATGGACAAATCCGACGACTGACACGCGTGACATCTGCGGAAGGGGCGCCTTGGGGCGCCCTTTTTTGCGCTTCGCTGCATATGCGAAGAAATGCGGACCATTGCGTTTAGTGCATAATGGCAATGCAAATAGTCGCGTTGTTCAGGCCCGGCCTCACATCTACATCTGCACCCGGGAGGAATGAAATTCCTAACGATGAGGCCTATCATGGCAATCCGAGCCGACAATACTCTGATCTCTGACCGCGAAATGCTGGTCGAACTGGCGAAACTTCCATTCCGCAAAATTGGCACGTGGCTGACAAGTATCGCCGAAAGCAACTCCCGCACAAAGGCGCTGCAGGCGATTGCCAACCTTTCGCAGGCCGAACTGGCTGCTTTGGGTATGACCCGTGCCGAATTGATCAGTCAGACATTTCGCCACGACGCCTGATCGCTTCATTTGTCCATGGCACGGCCAAAATGGGCAGGTTTCATTGGTTGTTATTGGCAGCGGGCCTTTTGCGGTTGATACTGCGCAGATGAGCAACGAATCCATATTGGCGTTTCGCTGATGATCCTGGCTGGTCTTCTTTCTGCGGTGCTAGTCCTCATCGCTGGTTTACATGCGTTGTGGGGCATGGGGGTCTGGTGGCCGATCCGCGATGAGGAAGCCTTGGCGCATACCGTCGTTGGGGCGCGTCAGGTGACACGGATGCCGGGACCGATCCCTTGCTTTCTGGTGGTTGTGGCGCTTTTGGTACTGGCGATCAGCCCGTGGTTGCCCGCAGGTGGCTTGCGCAGTCTGATTATGTTGATTGCGGCGTTTGTTTTTCTTGGCCGGGGTCTCTTGGCTTACGTGCCTTTCTGGCGGCGTATGACGCCTGAACAACCGTTTGCGCGAAATGACCGCCGCTATTACGGCCCGCTCTGCCTTGCGATCGGCTTTGCGTTCGTCATTGTTAAGATGGGTTCCTAAAAGCTCTGCCAGAGGCTCAAGCGGATGCTACTTTGGGCATCACCTTTCACGGGTTTGATTGCCGCGACGCTGATGCGCAAATTATCATTGACCCCGTAGATGATCGCCGGGCTGATTTTGACAAATCGCTCATCCTCCATGGTTTCACCTGATTGTAGCTGAAACATTGCTGTCCAGTTGTCTGTCAGATTGTGCCCCCATGTGAAATCCGCCTTGGGCCGGTAAACTTCATCGTTGCGGCTGTAAGTCGCGCTGAGATCAAGTGCCAGCCAGCCCTTTTCCAATCCGCGCCCCCAAGACAGCCCGCCGCGTTGCAGGTAATCCAACTCAAGTACAAAATCGGTGCGTGCGCCAAGAGCAATATGGGCTGCAAACCGATCTGACCCGGTCGTGTCGCCCAGCGGAAATTGCGCAAAGATCAGGCCGGTATGCAACGTGTCGCGTGCGGTGCTGTAGTAATCGGCCCCAATCGTGATCCGGTCGGTCAACCCGTACTCAACATAGAGCGTGGGATCGTAGTAGAGCCCGGTATCGGTCATGTCGCTCACCCAGAGGTTTGCTGCCGATGCGATGAAGACCTGCCCTTTTTCACGTGCCCATGCCCCGCCATGGGCGGTACCGCCCATTGCAATGATCGTCAAAGCCAGAAGTAAAACCCGCATCACCGCCCTCTATTTCCCGCGGCCAGCTTGGGGTGGTTTTGGTTAATTGCGGGTTAAGACTTGTTAATCGTCGCGCGGCACTTGCCGTAGTTTGAGCGCATAGGCGGGCCGGGCCAGAACCTCGCGCAGATATTGTTTGATCGGGAGTTTCGGCATCTCGGGGGCGTCGATTTCAGCCTCCAGTCGCAAATGTCGGGCGACCATGAGCGCGCGGCCCCCGTGATAGCGATCTGTTACGATGATCACGCGGCGACCGGGCAACAGGCGCTTGGCGTTGCGGATGTTCTCCAGTGTCGTGGTGGATTGATCTTCGCAAATAATGGCATCTGTTGATACGCCCTCACTCTCCAATATCGTTTGCATTGCTGCTGCTTCCGTCGGGGCGTGTTGGCCCAGCCCGCCGCATGGGATGATCAATGGTGCGCGGCCTTCCCGCCAAAGGCGTGCCGCATGGGTCGTGCGCCGCATTAATGTGGGCGACGGGCCATTGGGCCAAACGGCGGCCCCGAGGATCAGGATTGCGTCCATGGTTTGACCTACGATGTCCGGTGACCGGTTGAAAATCACTTTGTAAATTCATTGACTACCGATTTGTGCGAAAGGTGTTAAAGTTTGACAAATCCCCATACCCGACCAATAGCCACCTTGGAATCTGCTGGGATTTGCAGATGATGCGAACCGGATGCCGATGTGGTTTACCGCACGTCAGGCGAGACTGAAACAAGTGGGGGGAGACGCCATGACCGATCAACCAGCCGGAACTTATTTGCCATCGGCTGAAATGGCCGCAAATGCGCATGCTGACAAGGCGACATATGATGCGATGTACCAAGCGTCGATCACTGACCCGGAGGCGTTCTGGGCCGAGCATGGCAAGCGTGTTGACTGGATCAAGCCGTTTACGAAGGTTAAGAATACCAGCTTTGCCCCCGGCAATATTGATATCAAGTGGTTCGAGGATGGCACACTGAACGTCAGTGCCAATTGCATTGACCGGCATCTGGAAACCCGTGGTGATAAGATCGCGATCATTTGGGAGCCCGACAGCCCTGATGATGACGCGTTGCATATCACTTATGAGATGCTGCACGAAAAGACCTGCCTGATGGCCAATAGCCTGAAGGACATGGGCGTCAAAAAGGGTGATCGCGTCGTCCTATACATGCCGATGATCCCGGAAGCCGCTTATGCCATGCTGGCTTGCGCCCGGATTGGTGCTATACATTCCATTGTTTTTGCTGGATTTTCTGCGGATGCGCTTGCCGCCCGTATCAGCGGCAGCCAGGCGAAAGTGGTGATCACCGCCGACGGTGCGCCGCGTGGCGGCCGGGTGACGAACCTCAAAGACAGCGTCAATCAGGCGCTGATCAATGTCATGCACGACGTCAAATGCCTTTGCGTGCGTCGCACCGGCCAGCAGATTGCCTGGCGTCCCGAGGGCGATTACTGGCTGCATGAGATGGAAGAGAAGGTCAGCGCAGATTGCCCGCCGGAGGAGATGGGTGCGGAGGATCCGCTGTTTATCCTTTATACCTCAGGCTCCACCGGGATGCCCAAGGGCGTGGTGCATACGACAGGCGGTTACATCGTCTATGCCTCGATGACCCATCAATACACGTTTGATTACCACGATGGCGATGTTTTCTGGTGTACGGCGGATGTCGGTTGGGTGACGGGTCATTCATACATTGTTTACGGACCACTTGCGAACGGGGCCACGACGCTGATGTTCGAAGGCGTGCCGACCTATCCTGATGCGGGCCGGTTCTGGCAGGTGTGTGAAAAGCACAAGGTGAACCAGTTCTATACCGCCCCAACGGCCATTCGCGCCCTGATGGGTCAAGGCAATGATTTTGTTGAGAAATATGACCTTTCCGATCTGAAAGTGCTGGGCACGGTGGGTGAGCCGATCAACCCTGAGGCCTGGAACTGGTATCACAACATCGTCGGCAAGGGGAACGTGCCGATTGTGGATACCTGGTGGCAGACCGAAACCGGTGGCCATCTTTTGACCCCGCTGCCCGGAGCGACGGCCACAAAACCGGGTTCGGCGACCCTGCCGTTCTTTGGCATTCAGCCTGTCATTCTGGAGCCAACATCTGGCGAAGAGATTAACGACACGACCGCAGAGGGCGTGTTGTGTATCAAGGATAGCTGGCCGTCGCAGATGCGTACCGTCTGGGGCGATCATGAGCGGTTCGAAAAGACCTATTTCGCCGATTACAAGAACTACTATTTCACCGGCGATGGCTGCCGCCGCGACGCGGATGGCTATTACTGGATCACTGGGCGCGTGGACGATGTGATCAACGTCTCTGGCCACCGGATGGGCACGGCAGAGGTGGAAAGCGCCCTGGTCGCCCATGAGAAGGTGGCAGAGGCCGCGGTGGTGGGTTTCCCCCATGATATCAAGGGGCAGGGCATCTATGCCTATGTCACGTTGATGACCGGGCAGGAGCCATCCGAAGAACTGCGCAAAGAATTGGAAAAATGGGTCCGCGCCGAGATCGGGCCGATCGCCAAGCCTGACCTGATCCAATGGGCACCTGGCCTGCCCAAAACCCGGTCTGGCAAGATCATGCGCCGCATTCTGCGCAAGATCGCCGAGGATGATTTTGGCGCGCTGGGTGACACATCGACCCTTGCTGACCCGTCGGTTGTTGATGAGCTGATTGAGAACCGAATGAACCGGGGCTAAGACGTTATGCGAAAATCTGAATCCCCTAACGCTGCCTGAAATCGGAGATTTCAACGCGTAAGGGGATAAGCGACGTTTCAGGTATTTCGTCAAACGCCATACGCAACGGTCGGTGCTATGGATTGGGCCGCGCAACAGTATTGCGCGGCCTTTTTTGCGAATCATCCGTTAATACTGGGGTTTGGGCCAAAATTGCCGGTCGGCAAAGCGTCGGCGGGACGTCGGCAAAACGTCGGACCCCCGATGCCGGAATTGCGGGTTTAAGGCAGCGTGCGGTGGATGTATGAAGGCAGTGTTAAGGTTTGAGATGTGCAGGCATGTTTCGACGCCATCTGTCAGCAGTAACCGGGAAATCGCATCATGCTGGAACTGATCGTTGTCTTCTTCATCTATGTCATTGGTGTTCCGCATTCTTCCGGAACCGATGCAGCAGCGGTGCCGGAAGCAAAGATCGAGCCGAATCTGCCCGCCGCAGAGACCCGCATGCCGGAAGCGCAGGACGCAACCGGCAAGTTTCTGAACGCCACCGAGGTTCGCCCCATCCTTGATGCGACAAAGGCAAGCTGGGTGGCGGTGCGTCTGTATGAGGGGCAGGACCTGCTTTACTTTACGAACCTGCTGTCATGGCGCTGTGGCTTGTGGGAAATCCGCTATGGCATCAACGGCGCGCCGGCGGATCAGGTGTTGGAGATGGAGCCCTGTCATTTGGAAACGACCCAACCCGGCGCCGTGACCGACCCCGTTGGTTTCCCGATTTATCTGACATTTGCGCCGGACAGCGTGCAAAGCGTGACGGTCGAGATTGACTATGACGATGGCACGACGGATGTCGCCACGTTTGAACGCGGCGGCATTCTGATCCCCTGACGTGGAGGTCCCGGGTCAGGCCCGGGACGGGTTTGCGATCAGACGAGTTCCAGTTCGCTGGACCAGGTGAGCTTCCCGTCGTCGTCAAAGAAGGCCTCTGATATCTGGTCGCCCGTCAGGGTGAAGGTCATGAACCCGTTTTTGACCAGCCCGGCGGGGTCGCTGCCCTTGGGCGTGCCGGCAATGAAATCGATCCCGCCGATATAGTCGGCGGGTTTGAACGGGGGGTGGGTGCCCGGTTTGGCCAGACCCCATGGTGCGCCGTAAGGCATGGAGGCATGACCCGCGCAGCGCATGTGGCAGGTGCCCGGGATAGCTGGCCCCTCTTTGGATTTGGGCACGGTTTTGGGCGCGTAGACGATCCCGTCATGGATATGCCCGAAATACCAGTAATCGGGCAGGCAACCAAAGGCCGCCCCGACATCGCGCAGCAGCGATTTGCCATCCTTGACCTGTTCCACTTTCCCGGTCACGTCAAAGGGCGTGTGATGCGTCATCAGGATTTTGCGTTTCTTGGGTTTGGCTTTGTCCTGTACGAACGTGATCTGATCGTTTGTCAGCGCGCCATACATATAAAGGAAATCGGGGCTGTCATAGGCGCTATCCAGATAGAAGATCTGCCAGTCATCGTTTTCCAGCAATCCGTAGCTGCACCCGTTTTGATGCGCGAAAAGCGTGTCACTGAGCGCGTCCGCGAACAGCCCCCAACCGCCGGGATACATTTCGTGGTTGGAGTTCATGGTGAAGGATCGCCCGGGCTTCATGTCGGTTTTTGGCCAAAAATCGATCAGATGGGCGATTTCCGTGCCCGGCCCGGCAAAGAGCCGTTTTTCATCATGTTTCGGCGTGCCGGTGTAATAGACATCGCCAAGATGCATCAGGTAATCCGGGTGCTGATCCATCGCCGCCTTGCGTACTGATTTGGCGTCTTGCGCCCCGGTGCCCCAGTCCCCCGTGACGGCAAAGCATGTTTTGTCTGTGCTGAAATGCAGATGTGCGGGCGTTGTCGGGAACGGGTATTTGCCGTAGTCGAGTTTGACCAGAAGCGCGTTGATCGGCGCCTCAAGCCAGCGGTAGTCAAGCTGTTCGAAAGGGTTGATCCCCCATGACGTGCCGTCGGGACCGATGGCGGTTCCTTTGACGGCGGCATTATGAAGTTGTTTGTAATCGGCCTCTGTGATTGTTGGTTCGGGGATCACATCGTATTTTTGCAGCAGTTTCAGGAAGCCCGTGATCAGGTGCGGGATATCCTTGTGATAGGGGATTTCGTCGGGGTGTTTGGCCCAGAAGGGTACGATCCCCAATTCGATGTTGCCGTCTATCCCGATGTCGGGGCGCGGATGGGGCGGTGTGAAATAGGGGATCATTGCCTTGAGCAACGCATCGCCTTCGATCATGGCCTGGCGCATGTCATCGAACGCATCTTTGGATTTGTCCCATTCCTGGGCCGCATCCTGCCTGTCCGCTGCCATTGCGCGATCCAGCTTGTCCAGAATTGCCGTCTCTTGTGCCGTCATATCCGCCATTTGAAGCCCTCCGGTTTGGTGGCCCATGGTGCCCGGTTGCTCCGACATGGTCCCACGGGGTGGAGTTTGCGCGGTTTCTGGCGGCTGGTCTGTGCGGTGTGACACAGCGCGGCTAAAGCGTTATGCGAAAAGCCTGAATCACCTAACGCTGCCTGAAATCAAAGATTTCAACGCGTTAGGTGATACGGGATGTCTCAGGTATTTCGTCAAACGCCATAGGTGTCCGCAGCCGCGCCCTTGTCGTCATTCAGCAGTTTGACCTCGCGTTGAGGGAAGGGGATGGAGATGCCGTTGTCATTAAACGCATCCCACAGCGCCAGATAGACGTTGCCCCGGATATTGGTCAGTCCGCCCGTCGGATCGGTGATCCAGAACCTCAGCAGGTAGTCCACCGAACTGTCGCCAAAGCCGATGATATGGCAGACTGTGGGTCTGCTTTTGAGCACCCGGTCAACGCTTTGCGCGGCCTCGATCGCGATACGCCGGACCTCGTGCGGGTTATCGCTGTAGGACGTGCCAAAACTGATATCCAGCCGCACGAAATCATTTGAATGCGACCAGTTGACCACCTGACCGGTGATCAGGTCTTCGTTCGGGATCAGGTATTCCCGTCCGTCCCGTGTCACCACGGAGACATAGCGTGCGCCAAGCGAATTGATCCAGCCAAAGGTCTCCCCGAGGCTGATCACGTCCCCGGGTTTGATCGATTTGTCCAAAAGGATGATCACCCCGGAGACGAGGTTTGAGACGACCTTTTGCAGACCGAAACCAAGGCCAACACCGATTGCACCGGACAGTACCGCAAGCCCTGTCAGGTCGATCCCGAGCGACCGCACCCCGATATAGAAGGCCAACCCGTAAAAGGCGATTTGCACGCCCTTGATAATCAGCACCTGCATTGACGGGCTGATATCTTCGTTCCGCCGCACCCGCCCGGCGGTGGTGGTGGTAAAGAACCGTGCCAGGGTAATGGTGACCCCCAGAACGACCAGTGCCTGCGTTACCAAAAGCAGGGAGAAGCGGATTTCGCCGATCTGGAAACCGGCCGTGTCCAGCAATGTTGTTGCCTGATCAAGCAGGCCCAGAATGACCAGCGTTGCATAGGTCCACGCCCCGTAGCGCACGACTTTGCGCAGGAACGGGCTTTTGATCAGCCGTGTGACGAAGGCGATCAGTAGCCAGGCGAAAGCCAGTGTTCCGATCCCGGCAAGGATATAGCTGCGGCTGGGCCATGTGTATGCCCGCATCAGGTAAATCACGATCCAGATCAGGATCACAAAGAAGATCGCCCTGAGCCGCATATGGATAACCGCCAGAATGCGCATCCGCCATTTCGGCCAGTTTTCGCGCGACCCCATCCACGCCCGGATCCGTGGTCCCAAGGTCGTCCGCAGCAGATGTGCCGCCACAAAAAGCCCAACAGCGATCAGGATCTGGTAGAAATTCCACGGCCGGAACAGGCTGAAAAAGAACGCTTCGCCCTGTGAATAGAGGTCCGAGCCGATACTGATCGCCTGCTCAAGCTCCTGCGTCGCGAAGTCGGTGAACACGTCATCAGGATCGTTTGTGGTGACGTGCCGCGACATGGAAATCCTTATTCTGGTTTTGCCTTTCTCCGACTGTTGCACGGCCCGGTCGGGCGAGGCAAGTTGCCCGCATCAAGGAGTATTCCCCATGTCGTCTTCGATTGTCATCAGACCGGCCGTGCCCGCGGATGCCGATGCGTTATCCCGGCTTGTCTGTGATGTCCTTTATGCCAGTAATCTTGCGGATTATGGCCCCGCAAATACTGCCCGTGTCGCCGGGCATTTCAGCCCCGAAGCTGTGGGTGTAATGCTGCGCGACAGGTTGGCGACATGGGTGGCAATGCAGGATGGCCGCATTGTGGGCACGGCGAGCCTTGATCTGTCGGAGGATGGTCAGACGGCTGTGGTCAAGACGTTCTTTGTTGATGCAACTTTGCAAGGCGTTGGGATTGGATCCCGGCTGTTTGGGGCATTGGCCGAAAAGGCGGCAGTGTTTGGTGTGTCCCGTTTCAGGGTGCGGTCGTCCATCACAGCGCAACAGTTCTACCAAAAGTTGGGATTTGTTGCCATAAACGATCATTGGGACGGTGATGAACGCACCATCGAGATGCATCGTTAACCGAGGTCGCCCCGTCCTCTTGCCGCGCTTTCTCTTTTAGGTTTACTAAGGATTAACGCCAATTTCAGACGGATTTGTCTTTATGGATTTAACTTTGCTCTTGTTGCTGGGCCTTGGTCTTGCTGCGGTTGTGCCCTTGATCGGGGGCGGTGACGATGATGACGAAAATGAAGAACCGGTCGAAGTGCGCGGCACCCCCGGGGACGATGATCCGCTGAATGGCAATGCCAGGGACAACATCATTCTTGGCTTTGACGGCGATGATACGATCAATGCGGGCCCTGGCGAGGATCAGGTCAATGCCGGGCTGGGGAATGACACGGTTTATGGTGGCGATGGCCGGGATATTATTGAAGGTCGCGCCGGTGACGACATGCTGTTTGGCGAAGGCGGCAGCGACACAATCGAAGGCGGTGCTGGCGACGACAGGATCGATGGCGGTGATGGCACCGATATCCTGCGCGGCGGTCGTGGTGACGATGTGATCCTTGGCGGCCCACATGCCGAGATGGTTGGTGGTGATCTGGTCCGCGATAACGATTCGGGCGATACGCTGCGCGGCGAAGGCGGAGAGGATACGCTTTATCTTTGGGGCAATAATGGTCTGGCAGTGGGTGGTCAGGATTCCGGCGATCCCGGCACCGGGGATGAGAAGGACGAGTTGGTTCTTGTGACCGGTCTTGGCAGGCTTGAAGATTCCGAAGGGACTACTGATTTTTATGCACTGGCAAATCTGGAAGATGACCAGGATACACGTGCCGTCATCACCGAATTTGATCGTGATGACCACCGGATGATCCTGACGATTGACATTGATCCGGGTCAGACCGAAATTCCTGATGTCGATTTTACGATGACCCAAATGCGTATTGATGGTGTCAACGGCGTGCTGGTCGAGGCGGAACTGGTCAATGCGGGCGACTTTGATGATGGCAGCTACGAGACCTCATCCGCGTTCTTTCGGGGTGCGATCTTGCCGCCGGACCCGGTGCCGGCTGATTACTTCAATATTGAAGTTGTTGTCACGGATGCTGATGACAATGACTATTTTGATCCCGAAGCGACCGTCGAATTCATCAAGACGCAGATTCCCCCAAATCTGCCAACCTGATCTATGTATGTCGGCCCCGCCTTTTGACGTGACAGCCTGCCCCGGCTCTTGCGGGGCGGGGGCTGCGCGTGTATCTGCACAAGCATGAAACAGGTTTTTGACATGGATGACCGCGCCCGCCTGCCATGGCGGTTTTATGGCGCGACCTGCACGATCCTAGCACGGGGCTGATTGCCCCCGTTTCCGCACGCCTGACTTTTACTGATATTTGATACGGGAGAGGACAATGTCCCCCAAAACGCTCTATGATAAAATCTGGGACGCCCATGTGGCCCATGAAGCCGATGACGGCACCTGCCTGCTGTATATCGACCGCCATCTGGTCCACGAGGTAACAAGCCCGCAAGCCTTTGAAGGGTTGCGCATGGCTGGCCGCAAGGTGCGCGCGCCTGAAAAGACGATTGCCGTGCCGGACCACAACGTGCCGACGACGCCCGGTCGTGATGATCCCAAGAATATGACGGAGGATAGCGCCATTCAGGTCGCTGCCCTGGACAAGAACGCCAAGGATTTTGGCATTCATTACTATCCTGTCTCTGACATTCGTCAGGGCATCGTGCATATCGTCGGTCCGGAGCAGGGCTGGACCCTGCCCGGCATGACAGTGGTTTGCGGCGATAGCCATACTGCCACCCATGGTGCATTTGGTGCATTGGCCCATGGCATCGGGACGTCCGAGGTTGAGCATGTTCTGGCAACGCAAACGCTGATCCAGAAGAAATCCAAGAATATGAAGGTCGAGATCACCGGAAAGCTGCGCCCCGGTGTGACTGCCAAGGACATCACCCTGTCCGTGATCGGCAAAACCGGCACTGCTGGCGGTACCGGCTATGTGATTGAATATATGGGAGAAGCGATCCGCGATCTGTCCATGGAAGGCCGCATGACCGTTTGCAATATGGCCATCGAAGGAGGTGCGCGGGCCGGGATCATCGCGCCGGACGAGAAGACGTATGAATACTGCATGGGCCGCCCCCACGCGCCCAAAGGTGCAGCATGGGAAGCTGCCGTTACCTGGTGGAAGACGCTTTATTCCGATGATGACGCGCATTGGGACAAGGTCGTCACGATCAAGGGCGAAGATATTGCCCCCGTGGTGACCTGGGGCACATCGCCCGAGGATGTGTTGCCGATCACCGCGACCGTGCCGGCGGCTGAGGATTTCGAAGGCGGTAAGGTTGGTGCGGCCCAACGGTCGCTTGACTATATGGACCTGAAACCCGGCACGCCGCTGTCAGAGATCGAGATCGACACGGTGTTTATCGGTTCCTGCACCAATGGCCGGATCGAGGATCTGCGCGCAGCGGCTGAGATTCTGAAGGGCAAGAAAAAGAAAGACGGTGTGCGGGCGATGGTTGTCCCCGGTTCCGGTCTTGTCCGCGCGCAGGCCGAGGAAGAAGGTCTGGCGGATATTTTCAAGGAAGCCGGTTTTGAGTGGCGCCTTGCGGGGTGTTCCATGTGTCTGGCGATGAACCCAGACCAGCTGGCGCCCGGCGAACGCTGTGCCGCCACGTCGAACCGCAATTTTGAGGGCCGTCAGGGCCGGGGCGGACGCACCCATCTGATGTCACCACAAATGGCGGCGGCGGCGGCTATCACGGGTAAACTGACCGATGTGCGGGAGATGATGTAATGCGGCGGAAAACCAAACTCGGAACGGCACTGCATACGGTCGCTGCAGCAATCATTGTTGCGGGAGTAAGCGCGTGTGGCAGCGCATCAGATATCTCGGCGAGAAATGCGAACTATGTTGGCGTCTCGCTCAAGGATGGTGTTTTGTCGGGAACCTATAATCCAGCTGGTTATGACTCTGGCTTGATCCAGAACCAGATACGTACCCTTTGCGTTGATAAAGCTTTAGCTGGGTACGCTGAAAAACTCAGCGGGACCGGCCTTGTGGCGTTTTCCGCGAGCTGCGCGAGCGGAACCGCCTTCAAACGGGCATTTATGGAAATTGAGCGAATGCCGAATGGCAACTTCGTTGTCGAAGTGACGGGGTCATAAGATGCAGAAATTCACTAAACTCAGCGGTATCGCCGCGCCACTGCCACTGGTCAATATCGATACTGATATGATCATCCCAAAGCAGTTCCTGAAAACCATCAAACGCTCCGGCCTTGGTGTGAACCTGTTTGACGAGATGCGTTACGACGATGACGGCAAGGAAATCGCGGATTTCGTGCTGAACAAGCCGCAATATCGCGATGCACAGATACTTGTGGCGGGCGACAACTTTGGTTGTGGTTCGTCGCGCGAACATGCGCCATGGGCGATTGCCGATTTCGGGATCACTTGTGTGATTGCGCCCAGCTATGCCGATATCTTTTACAATAACTGCTTCAAGAACGGCATCCTGCCCATTGCCCTGCCGCAAGAGCAGGTTGATGTGTTGATGAAGGACGCGGAGAAAGGCTCTAACGCGCGGATCGAGGTCGACCTTGAGGCGCAAACCATTACCTCATCAGATGGTGAAGTGTTCCGGTTTGAGTTGGATGCGTTCAAAAAACACTGTCTGTTGAACGGGTTGGACGATATCGGTCTGACCATGGAAAAAGCGACTGCGATTGACAGTTTTGAGGCAAAGGCCGGCGCGGAGCGACCCTGGGTCTGACCAGATTTGATGGCAGGTTTGATGATTCCTGCCAATGCGTGTTGCGCCGGGCTGGCAATGGTTTGGCGCAACTTTTAAGTGTATTTTGAGCGTCCAGATTGTGGATGTCCGGTTGACGTGGCGCAACCCCCTCTTCACAAATGCCCATTTTTACGTGTATTTAAGGCATCCATTGCATGCTGGATGTGTGTGCAATGACCCCACAGAGATGTTGAAATCGCTGTAAATGTGCATTGGTTGGCCCTCAAATTATTGGACAAATCCGATTTGGGGGCTAATGTATTCGAGGGGGCGATGAGTTTGGACTGTCGTCGAGCATCGGACGGCTCTTGCTTGTTGGTAACGTGTTTTTTGTCGGGACATTGATCGGGAAACTGCTGATCCGGTCGTAAAAGGGACGAGAGAAGTTGCTATACCGCCTGCCTGGAGCGTTAGCGCGCGCAGCGCTAGTGATACTACTTATTACCTTGCCCTCTCTCATGCTGCCGGAGGCCAGTTCTGACGGCGCGCAGATCGTCGCGATTGTTGCGATCTTTGCGGCGCTGTTTACTGTTGTTGAATATAGCGCCGCCAGCCCCAGTCTGGTTGAGTTCCGTGACGCACCGCCGTTTAATCGGGTCCGCTTTTCCGCATTATTTGCCACCGTCTTTTCGCTATCGGTGATTTGCCGTGGCTTTGCGGAACCTTCAGCGACGACGATGTTTTTTGAAAACAGCAGTGCGGCACTTGGCCGTATGATCGACTTTACCTTCTCGCCCGTCCGGCTCATGGTCGCCATTCTGCCGGATGATACCAGCCTGCGCGTTGTCGACCGGGTCAGGAATGCCGCTGGGCTTGCTTATGTGATGTCGCTGTTCTCGATTTTCTGGTTCATTGTTCTGTTGCGGGTTCAGACCTGGCCGCGCCGGGGGGGCGCGTTTAATGTCTGGATCAACCTGCCTACATTTGACCCGACCGCGGGTGGCGATGTTGTCAAACGTTTGCGCCGTGATGGCCGCATTAACATTTTCTTAGGACTTCTGATGCCTTTCTTGATCCCGGTGATCATCAAGATGGCCGCATTCATGGGCGCGAATTTGCGTCTGGATGATTCACAGACCCTGATCTGGACAGTGACCGCATGGACGTTCTTGCCGGCAGGTATTCTGATGCGCGGCGTCGCTTTGACCCGGATCGCAAAGATGATCCAGCAGCAACGCAAACGTGCCTACGACAAGGCTGCGGCAAATGGATTGCTGCCAGCCTGATCGCCAGTTTGCTGCCGGACCTTGCTGCTGCCGAGACTTACCGCATTGCCACATATGCAGCCCCGCTAAGCCGCGACGGCCCCGGATTGCTGTTGCGCGATATTCTTAAAGGTGAGGATGCCCAGATTGCAGCGGTGCAGTCCGTCGTCACCCGTCATGCGCCGGATGTGCTGCTTCTCACTGATTTTGACTATGATCTGGATGGCGCTGCACTTGCTGCCTTTGCGGACATGTTCGGGGACCAGTACCCGCATCGTTTTGCGTTGCGCCCAAATGCGGGGATGCCGACAGGGTTGGACCTGGATCGCAACGGCCGCACCGGAGAGCCGCGTGATGCCCAGGGCTATGGCCGGTTTGCCGGTGATGGCGGGATGGCGATCCTGTCGCGTTATCCTGTGGGTGAGGTGACGGATCTGTCCGATATCCTTTGGCGGGATTTGCCGGGGGCCACATTGCCAAAGGACTTCTATTCAGACGCCGTATTGGCTGTGCAACGCCTGTCATCGACGGGACATTGGATTGTGCCGCTGGATTTGCCTGACGGCCCAATGACCCTGTTGGCGTTTTCCGCGACCCCGCCTGTTTTTGACGGCCCCGAGGATCGCAACGGGTTGCGCAACCGGGATGAGCTGCGCATGTGGCAAGTGCTACTGGATGGCGGGTTCGGCCCCCCGCCAACCGATTTCGTCATTGCCGGAAATGCCAATCTGGACCCGGTTGACGGCGATGGATTCTCCGGGGCGATGGCGGCATTTCTGGCTGATCGGCGACTGCAGGATCCTTTGCCGGGTAAGGACACGGCGGATTGGCCTGACGACGGGGCAGGGGATTTGCGTGTGAGCTATGTGCTGCCCGCGGCCGAATGGTTGGTTGCTGATGCGGGCGTTTTCTGGCCCGCATCAGATCTGCCGGAGGCGGCGCTACTGGGTAGCGATGGCCTGGCTGCGGGGCCGCATCACCTTGTCTGGGTCGATGTCAGCCGGTAGCCCGCTGAGCATCACCTCGCGCTGGTCGGTGGGCTGAAAATTCGGCAATAGGCGGCTGAACTTGGTGCCATCGATCCGGTGAGGCATGCTGAAAAGATAGCGCATCTCGCGCATTTCGCGGGCGAGCATCCAGAACGGTGCCAGCATGGTCATCAACCACCATGGAAACTGGCTGAGTTTGATCGTCCGCCCGGTGGCGGCGGCAACTGTGTCGCGCAGTTGATGTGTCGTGAAACTGTGGCCCGGAAAGGGGATATCCTCGAACCGGGTCAGTGTTTCCCGCTTTTCCGCAAGCGCCAGGGCTGCCCGTGCCCAATCGGGGACATAGGCATAGGCCTGCATCGCATCGGGATCACCGGCGGAGGTCAGTTTACCTTTGTTGATTTCACGCATGGCTAGCATGCTCATGAAGTCGCCATTTCCGTTCGGATCGATGAAGTTCCCGGCGCGCAGAATGATGGTTTGCACCCCGGATTGGCGGTAAGCCTGCTCCATATCGACCCTGATCTGCCCCTTGCGGGTGTTGGCGGTCTGGGCGGTGTTTTCATCCAGTGTGCCGGGCTGATTGCCGAAATTGTAGATGTTGCCGGGGATGATTACTGTCGCCCCGCTGGATTTCGCGGCCTCAATCACCTGTGCCGTGATCGCCGGAATGTTCTTTGCCCAGTTGCGATAGGCGGGCGGGTTCAGCCCGTTGATGATGACGTCTGCCCCGGCGGCGGCTTCGTTCATGTCGGTGCCGCGCCTGTAACGGCGGACCGTCCATCCGGCGTTCCAAAACACCTCTGCTGCGTGACTGCCGATTTTGCCGGAGGCGCCAAGGATGAGGACTGTGTTCTGCATCGCAATGTTCCTTTCGCTGCGTTGGTGGCAAGATTGCCTATTCACGAAGCGAAAGAAATTGCCGAAAAATGTAGATCGTGTATTCATTTGTGAATGGATAAGCCGATAACTTCCCTCGATTGGTCTTTGGTGCAGGCCTTTCTTGCTGTAGCCGATACCGGCAGCCTTTCGGCGGCTGCGCGGATATTGGGTACCAGTCAGCCCACATTGGGTCGCCAGATCAAGGCGATTGAAGCGCAGTTGAATGCGGAGTTGTTCCACCGTCAGGCCCGTGGCTTTGCCCTGACCCAGACCGGTGCGGAACTTGTTGCCCCAGCACGCGCGATGCGCGAGGCCGTGCAAAAGATCGCGCTGACCGCCGCTGGCAGGCAGGCCCGGCTGGACGGCACGGTGCGGATCACCGCCAGCATGGCAACCTCGGTCATGCATCTGCCGCAGATTATCGCAGGTATCCGAAAACTGGAGCCTGAAATAGCGATCGAACTTGTGCCAAGCGATGCCACCCACAACCTTTTATACCGGGAAGCCGACATTGCCGTGCGCATGTATCGTCCGACGCAATTGGCCTTGGTCACCCAACATCTGGGCGAGGTGGAACTGGGGGTGTTTGCGGCAAGAACCTATATTGCCGAGCGCGGCATGCCGACATCGCTGGCGGATCTGATCCAGCATGATTTTGTGGGCTATGACACGAACACGGATATTATCGACGGGTTTGCGGAACTGGGGATCGAAGTGACCCGCGATATGTTCAAGACGCGTGTCGATGACAACATCGCCTATTGGGAACTGGTACGCGCCGGCTGTGGCATCGGGTTTGCACAGGCCGATATAGGGCGCAAGGACCCCCTGATGGCGGAGATCAAGTTGGGGATCGATTTGCCGACCTTGCCTATATGGCTCACCGCGCATGAGGCGATGCGCCAGACCCCGCGCATAAGGCGGGTCTGGGACTTGCTCGCAGAAGGTCTGCGCCCGTTGGTTCTTTAGGCCACCGCCTCCGACAGTTTATCAAACGCCTGATTCCAGCCGCCTTCGCCAGGTGATCCTTCGGGGACGCCGACATGGACCATGGTCATGCTTGTCCGGCCGTCCTTTTCCGACAGTTCAACGATGACTTCGGTAATGTCGGGATGTCCCTCTGGCATGCCCATGGATTGCGGTGAAATCAGCGTCCCGTCTTCCTGGCACATGCTTTCGGTGTAGACGAGGCGGCCCGGTTTGTTCACCTCCTTGTAGACGCCGGTGAACCACATGGTCATTGTCCGTTCCGGCGATGACATCTGCATGCTGACCTTGCGGGTGCCGCCGACGACCACATCCATTTCAGCGGTTGGAACGGTCATACCTCTTGGTCCGTACCAGCGTTTGAACATCTCCGGATCGGTCCACATGTTCCAGATGACATCGATTGGTGCGTCGAATTCGCGGGTGATTTTTACCCAGCCTGTTTGGTCAGTCATCATTGTTATCCTTCATTTCAGCTAGAATTTTTTCCATCATGTCGAACCGGGCGTCCCAGATATGCCGGTATTGATCCGTCCAATGCGCAACCGCCCGGAGCGGTTCTGCATTCAGCGTGCAGGGTCGGAACTGGGCATCCCGCCCGCGTGTGATCAACCCGGCATCTTCAAGGACCCGAATGTGTTTTGAAATCGCAGGCAAGCTCATGTCGAACGGTTCTGCGAGCGTGTTGACTGTTGCCTGACCTTCCGCAAGGCGCGCGAGGATGGCCCGGCGCGTTGGGTTCGCCAGTGCAGCAAAGGCTGCATCAAGGGGGTCAGGGTTGGTCATGATCCATTAATAAACCAACTCATTAATTAATCAAGTGGTTAATTAATGGCGGATTTGCAACCGCGGCGAACTGCCTTGATATCTTGAACCTGCCGCCATGGCGCGTTAGGGCCTTTCGGACAGATGCAAGCAAGGACACGACCCATGGCAAACCCATCCCTATTGATCCTCGCCGGTGACGGCATTGGCCCCGAAGTTATGGATGAGGTGAAACGCGTCATTAACTGGTTTGGTGACAAGCGGGATCTGACATTTGATGTGTCCGAGGATCTGGTTGGTGGTGCTGCCTATGACGCGCATGGCGTTCCTTTGCATGATGACACGATGGCCAAGGCGCAAGAGGTGGATGCCGTTCTGCTGGGTGCTGTGGGTGGTCCGAAATACGATGATCTGGATTTCAGCGTGAAGCCAGAGCGCGGCCTGTTGCGTTTGCGCAAGGAGATGGACCTGTTTGCCAACCTGCGCCCGGCGCAGTGTTTTGATGCGCTGGCTGACTTTTCGTCGCTGAAGCGGGATATTGTGGCCGGTCTGGATATCATGATTGTCCGCGAACTGACCTCTGGCGTCTATTTTGGCGAGCCGCGCGGCATTCACATCGAAGATAACATGCGCGTGGGCATCAATACCCAGCGCTATACCGAGGCCGAGATTGAACGTGCTGCCCGTGCCGCATTTGATCTGGCCCGCAAGCGGAACAATAAAGTCTGCTCCATGGAGAAGGCCAATGTCATGGAAAGTGGCATTCTGTGGCGTGACGTGGTGAATGAGGTGCATCAGGCCGACTATGCGGATGTCGAACTGTCCCACATGTATGCGGATAATGGCGCGATGCAGCTTGTCCGCGCGCCCAAGCAGTTTGATGTAATCCTGACGGATAACCTGTTTGGCGATATACTGTCGGACTGTGCGGCGATGCTGACCGGGAGCCTTGGCATGCTGCCTTCTGCCTCGCTTGGTTTACCGATGGCAAATGGTCGCCCCAAGGCGATGTACGAGCCGGTCCATGGTTCTGCCCCAGATATCGCCGGGCAGGGCAAGGCCAATCCGATTGCCTGCATCCTGAGCTTTGCGATGGCGCTGCGCTATTCTTTTGACGAAGGGGCAGAGGCTGACCGTCTGGAAGCAGCTATCGAAAAGGTGCTCGCCGATGGTGCCCGTACCGGCGACCTGATGGGGCCGGAAGGTGGCACGCCGCTGAGCACGACGCAGATGGGTGATGTGATTCTGGAGGCGCTGGACGCCAGCCTCTGATTGACCTCTAAACAATGTCGAATGATAGCGATAACTGTTTCCGTTGAGGGCTTTTCTGGTGCAAGAAACGGGCCGATATCGCTATTTTCCGCAGTAAAAGCTGGCTTTTTGATGGCGCGTCCTCTAAATTAACGTCAGGTTAATATTCTTTCCAAGTGAACTTTGTGAAGGTTTTTTGAAAGTGCATAGGTTTATCAAGAAACTGGCAACGATTGCCGTTGCAACCCTGATCGCGATGCCAGCTGCGGCTGCGACGATATCCTTTGATTTCCGAAATGGTGGCCTGCTTGGCAATGGAACCTATGACGGAAACTATTCCGCGACAGTTGATGATCTGACCGTAAGCGTCACAGCGGGCCGTTACAGAGCGCCAGCGGGCGAGCCAAATGATACAATCATCGATTCAGATTGTTCTGACGGTGGTTGCGGCTATTTTGGTGATCGTTATGTGCGTCAGGTGAATGCCGGGATTGGTATTTCCGGCCGCTTCGACGGCAGCAGTATCGACGGTAACTATGGCAATGACCTAATTACATTCGCATTTGATCGCGTGATCGATTTCTCGCGCGTCGTATTCACCGGTGTCGACAGGAACGACCGCTTTGACGTGTTCATCGATGGCGCGCTGGTGCAGGAAGAGATTTTGATTGCGGGCAACAACCCGTTCAGCCTCGCCTCGCTAGCGATCAGTTCCGGGCAATCAATCAGTTTTGGCGCGGATGGTCGGTTTGACAACTTCCGTGTCGGTGCAATCGAGATATCGGCGGTACCGCTGCCGGCGGGTGCGTTGCTGCTGCTGACAGGCCTCTTTGGTTTTGGCCTGATGCGCCGCCGCCAAGCGGCAGCCTGACAGTCCTGAACATCAAGTATTCCAAGAGAGGCGGTCCATTGGGCCGCCTCTTTTCGTTGACGCGTCGGCTTTGCTTTGGCAGGTTCCGCGAATTGGGTGAAAAAGGGAAGCGACATGTCTCCAAATGCAAAGGGTGCCCTTTTTGCGCTGATCGCTTTCGGAATTTTCTCCACCCATGATGTGTTCGTGAAGGTGCTGGGCGGCATCTATTCACCCTTTCAGATCGTGTTTTTCAGCGTTTTGCTGAGCTTTCCACTGGCGACGGTCACGCTGATGCGGGATGCCAAACCGGGCACATTGGTACCGGTCCATCCCTGGTGGATGGCGTTGCGGACAGTTGCCGCTGTGGCCACGGGGTTCTGCGCATTCTATGCGTTCTCGGTTCTGCCGCTGGCCCAGACCTATGCCATCCTGTTTGCTGCCCCATTGTTGATCACTATTCTGGCGATCCCTGTCCTGGGCGAGCGGGTGCGCTTTCGTCGCTGGATGGCTGTCCTCGTGGGGTTGGCCGGTGTGCTGGTGGTGTTGCAACCGGGGCAAACAACCCTGTCGATCGGGCATCTGGCGGCCATTGTCGCAGCCATAGGTGGTTCGGTCGCGTCGGTTGTTGTTCGCAAGATCGGGGCTGATGAACGGCCTGTTGTGATCCTGCTTTATCCGATGGTGGTGAATTTTGTGGTGATGGCCTGCGCCTTGCCATTCGTTTACAAGCCGTTGCCGATTGAGCATTTGGGTATGCTGGCGGTCATTGCCTGCTTTGCCTGGGCGGCAAGCCGGTTGGTGATCATGGCCTATCAAGAAGGCGAAGCGGCCATCATTGCCCCGATGCAATACAGCCAGATCCTCTGGGCCGCGATCTATGGGTTCCTGTTTTTTGATGAGACCATCGATCAGAATACGATGATCGGCGCGGGCATCATTATTGCCAGTGGCTTGTATATTGTCCTGCGCGAAAGCCGCAGCAATGCGTCGGAGAATACACCTGTGTTACGGACCCGGTCGCGTTCAGAGACAGCCACGACCCCCCGTGTCAGCCTGTTCATGCGTTTGACGGGACATGAGCCGCCACGCGGGCAAAATGATTAAGCGATCCGTTTTGAAACCAAGATCAGTCTGGAGATTACGATGAAAGTTACCAAAACAAGAGGCGCGGCATCCATTCTGGCAATGGTGGCGTTGGCAGGATGCCTGGGCGGCGGCGGAGGCGGTGGTGGTAGTACGGCGACACTGGCCGAATACACTGCCCGTTTCGCAGATCTGCAAAATGACCAAAGCGCGCTGACGCTGACGCCGGAAGCTGATTTTCCGACCGGTTCCGTCACATATCTGGGGGTTGCCAACTTCAATCTTTCTGACGGATCTACATTGCGCGGCGTGCTTGGCGGCATGCGCGTCGAAGTGAACTTTAGCGATGACAGCTTTGAAGGGTCTGTCCGGGAATTCATTGATTATGCAGAGCAGCCCGTTGATGGCCGGATTGACATCACAAACGGTGTCTTGACGGGCAACAACACCGCATCACTGAGCGCCGGTGTGACCGCAGAGGCTGCTGGTACGATCGACGGCGTTGTGCTGGATA
This sequence comes from uncultured Paracoccaceae bacterium, assembly GCA_947500055.1. Lineage (GTDB taxonomy): Bacteria > Pseudomonadota > Alphaproteobacteria > Rhodobacterales > Rhodobacteraceae > Yoonia. The sequence continues at coordinate 55,160 of CANMQO010000006.1, read as the reverse complement.
TGACCGTGGATGGCGGGTTTTCCGGCGACAATGCAGAGTTGCTAGGCCTCTATTTCGATGACAGGGCAACCTTGCGCGGCGGCGTTGGGATCGCCGCACGCTGATCAACGTGTTTCGGGTGGCGCGAAGCTATGGGCGTTGGCGCGGTCCCAGCGTTCCTTGAACCCGTGACCATCCTCTGTTCCGTCCAGCAGGAACCCTTCGGGCATGTAAGCATAGACATCCGCTGCTTCCGCCATTTGCCCATCTGCTTTGCGCGCCATGAAGTGGTAGGGCAGGAAGTCGCAGGGATTTTGCAGACCTGCGGCCCCGGCCATCTTGCCCAATGCCTTCATGGTATTGTTGTGGAATCGTGCAACGCGCTGGCTTTTGTTCCCGACATCCAGCGCCCGCTGGCGCAGCGGGTCTTGGGTCGCGACGCCCACGGGGCAGTGATTGGTATGGCATGCCTGCGCCTGAATACAGCCGATTGCAAACATGTAGCCGCGTGCCGAATTGCACCAATCTGCCCCCAGTGACAGCGCCCTTGCAATATCGAAGGCGCTGACCAGTTTGCCCGCCGCCCCGATTTTGATCCGGTCGCGAATGCCCGCCCCGCGCAGGGTGTTATGCACGAAGGTCAGCCCTTCGACCATCGGCATGCCGACATGGTTGGCGAACTCCAAAGGTGCCGCCCCGGTGCCTCCTTCGGTCCCGTCGACAACGATGAAATCGGGATAGATGCCCGTGTGCAGCATTGCCTTGACCATGCACATGAATTCGCGCCGATGCCCGATGCAAAGCTTGAACCCCACAGGCTTACCACCTGATTTGTCGCGTAAAAGGCCCAGAAATTCGGTCAGCTCAACCGGGTTGGAAAAGGCGCTATGCGCGGCGGGAGAGACGCAATCGACCCCCATTGGGATGCCGCGCGCCTCTGCGATTTCTGCGCTGATTTTTGAGGCGGGCAGCATGCCGCCCTGTCCTGGCTTAGCGCCCTGGCTAAGTTTCAGCTCAATCATCTTGACCTGATCGCTGGCGGCCTGTGCGGCGAATTTTTCCGCGCTGAATGTGCCATCCTCATTGCGGCAGCCAAAATAGCCGGACCCGATTTCATAGATCAGGTCGCCGCCCCCTTCGCGGTGATAACGGCTGATCCCACCTTCGCCGGTATCATGGGCGAATCCGCCCATTTTTGCCCCTTTGTTCAGTGCCAAAATGGCATTGGCCGAGAGCGAGCCAAAGCTCATGGCGGAAATGTTGTAGAGCGAGGCTGCGTAGGGCTGCTTGCAGTCGGGGCCGCCGATTGTCACCCGGAAATCGGTATCCTTGAATTCGGTTGGCTGCACGGAATGGGTAAGCCATGCATAACCGGCCTCATAGACGGCTTCTTGCGTTCCAAATGGCCGTTTGTCTTCGACCCCTTTGGCTCTCTGATAGACCAACGACCGCTGCTCGCGGCTAAACGGTTGTTCATCCTGATCACTTTCAATCAGGTATTGTCGGATCTCGGGCCGGATCCCTTCAAACAGAAACCGCATATGTCCCAGTACAGGGTAATTCCGCAGGATCGCATGGCGCGGCTGTTGCAGGTCCCTGATACCCAAAACAGTGAGCGCGGCAAAGAAGGCAAAGAGAACAAAGACCCACGGAAACCAGAAGCCTGTGACAAAACAGATCACCGAGAGGGTCGCGACCAGAATAAACGTTATGAACCGTTCCAAATCCAACCAATGGCGCAAACCAGATCCTCCGCTTTCGGGGCAGGTTAGGCTGCTGCGCCGGGGGAGGAAAGCAGGTTTCGCCCCTTGGTCTCAGAAGTCGGGTGTCACCCCCGGCAGGTTGAGGGCGCGGATCAATTCGCGCAATTCCTGACGGGCCGCGACGTTTGACATGCTCAGGCTTGTCACACCGATATCGCGCAGATCCAGCAGGGTCAGCCCGCGTGTAAAGAGTTCGCGGAACACGACCCGTTCCGAGAACCCAGGGGCAGGCCGGAAGCCGATGCGCTTGGCCAGTTTGTTGATGGCGGCTTCCATTTTTTGTTTGTTGATCATGGCTTGTGTGCCGAGCCGGTTGCGCAGCACGATCCAGTCGATTGGGTTCATACCGGCCTGTGCGCGCATCTGTCGCGCGCTCCAGACCATCTCGGCATAGACGGAGGGGCTGACAATCTCGGCCGCGTCATCATCCACATGCGCCAGCAGATCAAAATCGACGAAACTGTCATTCAGCGGTGTGATCAGCGTGTCGGACATGGCATGCGCCAGCTGGCTGAGCCGTGTGTGCGAACCGGGGCAGTCGATCAGGATGAACTCGCAGGCATCATGCATTGCCTCAACCGCCTTTGACAGTGCCTGATCCTGCGCGTTCTGCCCTGGCGCAAGGGTCGCCGGATCAAGCTGTGGCAGTTCGGCAAAGTCAGGGGTGGGCAGTGACAGCGACTCCTTGGTCAGGAAGCTTTGCCGATTGGCGATGTACCGCCCCAGTGTTTGTTGCCGCAGATCGAGGTCAAGTGCGCCGATCTTGTGCCCCATGCGGGCCAGCGCCGTCGCCACATGCATTGACACGGTCGACTTCCCGGCGCCCCCTTTTTCATTGCCAACAACAATAATATGCGCCACGCGATTGTTCCCATCATGTCGAATTCCGCACTCTATATGGTGTGGATTGATGCGATGGAAGCAGGCCGCTGCATGGGCCCAAAAATAATCCGAAGTGTTCCTGCGGCTGCGCTTTGCCGGTCACGTTATGCGCGCCAAATCGCCCGCACCGCTTGACAGATGCATCTGCAAAGCGCATGTGCCACCTAACCGATGCAGGCTGCCGCGTGAGCAGCGCGGGGCGCTTTGCCATCCGCACGGCATCGATTGATTTTGGTTCCCATCATCACGCGAGGGGTCCCGCGCCAGATCGGCGCCCGGGCATGTGGTGCGGGCTGTCAGCATATTGGCGCAACCTTGCAACGGGTCACGACATTGGGTCGGGGCCGAATCGATATGTGCGGGGGCTGCCCCCGCGAGAATAGGATATCCGTTTATGGATTTTGATATGCTGGGGCTTGCGCCCCGACTTGTAGAAGTACTGAAAGAACAGGGGATCACCGATCCCACCCCGATCCAGACCCAGGCCATTCCGCATGCCATGAATGGCCGCGATGTGATGGGTCTGGCGCAGACGGGCACGGGGAAAACCGCGGCCTTTGGTCTGCCGATGATCAACGCTTTGCTGAAGGCCGGCACGAAGCCCGGCCCCAAGACGGTGCGTGGTCTGATCCTTGCCCCGACCCGTGAACTGGCCAAGCAGATTGCCGACAATCTGACCGCCTATACCAAGGGGACCCATCTGAAAGTTGCCCTTGTGGTTGGTGGGGCCGGGATTGTGGCCCAGACCAAGCGCCTGGCAGGCGGTGTTGACCTGTTGGTGGCCACCCCCGGCCGGTTGATCGATCTTTTGGACCGCCGTGCGGTCCGGTTGGATCAGACGATCTATCTGGTGCTGGATGAGGCCGATCAGATGCTCGACATGGGGTTCATTCATGCGCTGCGTCAGATTGCACCGCTTTTGGCGAAGGATCGCCAGACCATGATGTTTTCGGCAACCATGCCGAAACTGATGAGCGAGCTGGCCAATACCTATCTGACGGATGCCGTGCGTGTGCAGGTGAACCCGCCCGGTCAGGCGGTCAAGAAGATCAACCAGTCTGTGCATTTTGTGGCCCAGGCGGCGAAGCTGGATCTGTTGATCGAGTTGCTTGATGCGCATCGCGACGAGCTGGCGCTGGTTTTTGGGCGCACAAAGCATGGCTGTGAGAAGCTCTATAAGGTGTTGGAGAAAAAGGGTTTTGCCGCGGCCTCGATCCACGGCAACAAGAGTCAGGGACAAAGGGACCGGGCGCTTGCGGCCTTTAAGGCGGGCAAGGTCCGTGTGCTCGTGGCGACGGATGTGGCCGCGCGGGGGATCGATATTCCCGATGTGCGCCACGTCTATAACTATGATCTGCCGAATGTGGCCGACAATTATGTGCACCGGATCGGACGTACCGCCCGTGCAGGGGCGGATGGTTGCGCCGTGGCATTGGTTGCCCCCGATGAAATGATCGAATTGCAGGATATCGAAAAGGCGATGAAAGAGACGATCCCTGTCGCCTCTGGCCGTCGCTGGGAGGTCCAGCCGGGCCAGAAGAAACGGCCCAATGGGGGCGGTGGGCGTCGCGGTGGTGGTGATAACCGGCAGGGCAAGCCCGCTGGTGGCAAGCCCGGCGGACAACGCAGGCGTGGCGGGAACCGGTCGCGCGGCAAATCGGCAGCGTGACACCGTCCCGGGCTTGCCCCGGGACCTTTACGCCAAAGTTACCCTGAGGCCCCGGATCAAATCCGGGGCGGGTTAACCGTATTTGCGAAATGCCTCCATCTCAATGGCGAGTTTCATTTGCAGTTCTGACAGGTGGTGCATTTCGTCCTTGCGCGCATCCGCGTCTTTGAGTGCGCGCAGACGCGCCTGCGAGGCCAGTATCTGCTGACGCAGGATGACAACCGGCGATTTGGCGTCCGCCTCTTTCATCATCCGGCTCAATACAGCATTTTGTGGGTTATCCAGATGCGGCAGAGGTTTACCCGCGCCGGGCAGGTCATCAAAGTCACCACGTCTTTCGGCGCTCTGAACGATCTGGTCGATAAGTGAACTGAGCGGGTGATGCATGGTCGCGGGCTCTGTGATCAAGGGATGATGGGTTGAAACCCATCTTACGATACTATTCCCCAAAGAAAAACGCCGCCCCTTTCGGGTGCGGCGTTTGCAACAGCGTAAGATGGGTCTTGACCCATCCCGGTCTTAGAATCCCAGACCGGCATATTTGTTCTTGAACTTGGACACACGACCACCGGCATCCATCAGACGGGTGGAGCCGCCATTCCATGCAGGATGCACAGAAGGATCGATATCCAGTGACATCTGGTCTCCTTCTTTGCCCCAAGTGGATTTCATCTGCACGATCGTGCCGTCGGTCATTTTGACGTCGATCATATGATAATCGGGATGGATATCTTTTTTCATCTCTGACGTCCTTATGCTTCAGCGCCCTTGGGGGCCTTGTAGTTGGTGACTTCTGCGATCCGTGCGGATTTACCACGACGGCTGCGCAGATAATAGAGCTTGGCACGACGCACGCGACCACGGCGGACCACGGTGATGCTGTCGATATTGGTGGAATGCAGGGGGAACACACGTTCCACGCCTTCACCAAAGGAAATCTTGCGAACGGTGAACGAACCGGCGATGCCTTTGCCGTTCTTGCGGGCGATGCAGACGCCTTCGTAGTTCTGCACACGGGTCCGTGTGCCTTCGGTCACTTTGTAACCGACGCGGATGGTGTCACCCGCCTTGAAATCGGGGATGTCTTTCCCCAGCGCAGCAACCTGCTCCGCTTCGAGTTGTGCGATCAAGTCCATTGATACGCTCCTATAAAATAGCACGGGTTATCCCGCGACGTGTGCGTGGCGTCAGAGCTGCATGTCGTTATCGGGTCCGGTCGTGCCGCCCGCCGCAGGGTGCCGTCATCATTCGTTTTTTGTGATCGTCCGGCCCTGTCTGGCAGGTCGTCCCCAACGAAGGGGGTCCCATGCGCCCAGCGGTTCCATAGACCAGCTCGCCGGAATCGGTTTCCCGGCCCGGCGATGCGCCTATGTAAGGCGATGTGTGTTGTGGATCAAGTAGTTTTCGGGGGCAGCGTTTGGCAACAAACGCGTGCCCCTGACCCGAGCTGCGCCGCCCTGTTTATCAGCGTCAGGCATCAAACGGAATATGACGGGGAATATGCCGGTGATGCCCGGCAAATCGGCCAGTTGCATCAACCTGTCGGGATCCGCGTCGATCCTGGCTTCCTCTGTACTGACAGGGACATGCTCATGTTTGTCCCCTGCACCAGATCTTGGTTCATGCGCATGACAGGCACACCCAGATCAACCGGGATTTCCTGATCAGGAAATGCCAGACGCCATCAATTTCGATGACAAGAGTGTCGTCCACACCAAGGTTCGCCATTTCACCCATGTCCATGTTGGTTTGCACCGATGTCATGTCAAAGGGCGTCGTCTTCGCATCAATCCTTACTTGCCCAAAATGGACGCCTCAGAACGGAAAATGAGATACAGTTGCTAGTCTTTTGATGCAGCTGCTTCATAGGCGGCCCAAAGGTCGGGCCGACGGTCCTTTGTGATCCGTTCGGCCTGGGCGCGCCGCCAATCCGCGATCTTGGCATGATTGCCGGACAGCAGCACCTCGGGAACGGGATGCCCCTGCCATTCCGCCGGTTTCGTATATTGTGGGTGCTCCAGCAAGCCCGCGCCAAAGCTCTCCTCCACCGCGCTTTCGGCATTTCCGAGCACGCCGGGCAACAGGCGAATGGTTGCATCGATCATGGCCTGTGCCGCGATTTCGCCGCCGGTCATGACAAAATCCCCCAGGCTAACCTCGGCAATGTCGAAATGCTGCAGGACACGTTCGTCGACCCCTTCGAACCGCCCGCAAAGCAGGGTGACCCCGTCGGCCCTTGCCCAATCCCGCGCCATGGCCTGATCAAACCGCCGTCCGCGTGGTGACAGATAGATCAGCGGCACAGCACCGCGCGCGCTGGCGCGGGCCGCGATGATCGCCTGTTCCAGCACGTCGGCGCGCAGCACCATGCCAGCCCCCCCACCAGTTGGCGTGTCGTCGACATTGCGGTGTTTGCCAATGCCATATTGGCGCAGGTCATAGGTTTGCAGCTGCCACAACCCGTCCTGCAGGGCCTTGCCGGTCAGGCTTTCGCCCAGCACCCCGGGAAACGCCTGTGGAAACAGGGTTATGATCTGCGCGGTCCAGGCATTGGCCAGCGCTGGCCGATCTGTCATCAGTTCGCGTGGTTTCAACGTTGCGCTGATCGATTTGCGCCCTGCGGCTTTGGGGGTTTTATCTGTCATGCCGTTGGGTTTAGGCCAATTGGGCCGACGAGGAAACCGGTTGTGACGCTACTTATCTGCGGAGAACAGCCCGTCAGGGGGATCGGCGATAATCCGACCCTGTTCCAAATCCACCGTGGGCACAGCGGCCCGTGTGAAGGGCAGCAGAACGGTTTCGGATTGTCCGGTCACGTTGATCTCAAGCAGATCGCCAGCGCCATGGTCCATCACCTGTTTGACGGTGCCAAGGGGTGCGCCACCTGTGTCAAGCACGGTCAGCCCGATCAGGTCGGCATAATAATACTCATCATCGGGAAGCGATGGCATCAGCGACCGATCCGCATAGAGGCTGACATTGCGCAATGCATCGGCGTCTTCCTTGGTGATGACGCCATCAAGCCGCGCGGTGAACCCGTTCTTGATCTGGCCAGTCAGCACAACCTGGGCAAAGCGGCGGCCGCCTTCGGTAAAAAGCGGGGTGTAATCGGCAATCGCGGATGGGTCGGCGCAAAACGATTTCAGGCGCAGTTCACCGTGAACGCCAAATGATCCCCCGATGGATCCAACGATGACACGTTCAGTCATTAGTCAGCTCCGTTCCCACGCAGATATTGTCGATCCATAATCCGCCACCCTCATTGCAGGTCGTTTGCGCATTGCTGCGTTCATAAAGAACCCCGGCAATAAAGGCGCAGCCTGTGAAGATAATCAAGCGCAGCAAGCGGAACATGAGACCTCACAGGACAAGGCACATATCGCCCGGGGCAACATACCCGGGCGATATGCAAAGTTGGTTTACTCTTCTGCCGCAGCTTCTTCTGCAGGGGCCTCTTCAGCCGGGGCGTTTGCGGCTTCTTCAGCGGCTTTTGCCTTTTCGGCCTTTTCTTCGGCGCGCGCCTGCGCGGCCTTGCCGGGTGTGCCTTTCTTGGGGTTGCTACGGTCCTTCTTGGGCAGCTCGCCTGCAGCTTCCAGCATACGCGATACGCGGTCGGTTGGCTGCGCGCCTTCGCTCAGCCAATGCTTGACGCGCTCAATGTCCATTTTCACGCGCTCTTCGCTGTCTTTAGGCAGCATCGGGTTATATGTGCCGAGCTTCTCGATGAAGCGGCCATCACGGGGCATGCGGCTGTCAGCGGCCACAATTGCGTAAAATGGACGTTTCTTTGAGCCGCCACGGGCCAAACGGATTTTCATAGCCATCAGATTTTCTCCTTACAGATGGGTTCCGTAAGATGGGTTTCAACCCATCTACGATTGATGTTGTTTGTGGTGTTGGATGACTTCCTGAATGATGAAGTTCAGGAATTTCTTGGCAAATTCCGGGTCAAGATCGGCCCGTTTTGCAAGGTCGGTAAGCCGCGCGATCTGTTGCTCTTCACGCGCCGGGTCAGATGGGGGCAACTCGTGTTCAGCCTTGAGCACGCCCACGGCCTGCGTGTGTTTGAACCGCTCGCCCAATGTGTAGACAAGGATGGCGTCAAGCCGGTCGATGCTTTCGCGATGCCCTTTGAGCAACGCAGCGGCACGGGTTACAGCATCACTCATTGCTGTCTCCTTTTTCGGGATAACGGAATGCGACGATATCAGCCGTGTGGCGCGGATGGGGCGTGTCTTTGACGGCGCCCAGCCGATCGGCGATGCGGATCGAGGCGGTATTGGCCTCGGCGATATAGCTGACAAAATCCGCGCCGTAGATGCGTCGGCAAAGGGGCAGAAGCGCGCGCGCGGCCTCGCTGGCATAGCCGTTGCCCTCGGCCTCTTGCGTCAGGAGCCAGCCAAGCTCGGGATCCGGATCACCAAATTCATGTCCAAGCAACACCATACCCTGCACAATTTCGTCGCGGGTGGTGATTGTCAGCGCGCCGTGGCCGCGCAACACCCAACCTGCAACCAGCTGATTGAAATCGAGCCAGGCATCTTCGGGCGTAAATGGGCCGCCAAAATGCACCGACCGGTCGGACGTCCAGATCGGTTCCAGCACTGCCCAATCGCTGATCCGCGGCAGGCGCAGCACCAGCCGTTCCGTTTCAATGACCGGAACCGCCGCATGCAATGCCGCAATCTGGTTCGCCCCATTCTCGGGTGCTTTGGTCCATTCGGTCATGCGCAGGCCTCCGGTGCCGGGTGCCGCCAGATATGCATGGTACCGTGGGTGGGGTGTTCATAGTTTTGATCCGGAACACAGCCCATCCGTTTGGCCAGTGCAATTGATCGTGTGTTGGCCGGATCAATGAGGCTGATCACGGTGTTCCAACCAAGTGTTTCATAGGCGTGGGCACGTGCCGCTTTTGCCGCCTCGTAAGCGATGCCGCGCCCTTCGCCGGACTGAAAGACGGACCAAGCGATTTCCGGCTCTGGCCAGCCTTCGGGGTAGTAGAGACCGACAATGCCCAGCGGTTCATCCGTTTCCTGGTCTGCGACCATCCAACGACCGTAACCCCGCAGCGTCCAATGGCCGACGATCTCGGCCAATTGGTCAAACGCCTGTTCGCGGCTATAGGGACCGCCCAGCATCCGGGCGCGATCAGAGCCGCGGAAGGCTGCATAGGCCTCAAAATCATCCCATCGCGGTGCGCGAAGCGTCAGTCGTTCCGTCGTCAGGGTCGGGATCATCTGATCACCTCTGCCGCCTGCCTGGCGGCCCTTGGATCGTCATAGGGCAAGTGCCTGAAAAAGATCACTTTTTCGCCATCAACGACGCCGCGCCGATCCTCCAGCGCCCCAAGACGCGAGGCCAGCCGCAAGGAACGGAAATTGTCCGGCGCAATCATCGAAATCAGCGGCTCCAGGTTCAGCGTGCGCCCCGCCCAGTCGCGCACCGCGCAAGCGGCTTCGAATGCGTAGGATTTACCCTCGTATCCGTCAAACATATGCCATGCCAGTTCCGGCTGTGGCCATTCGATATGGTTGATGATGCCAACCCGGCCCGCCGCCACACCTGTTTCACGCTCGGTCACGGTAAAGAACCCGTACCCATGCCAGTTCCAATGGCCGATCCCCGCGATGAACCCGCGCCATGCATCACGCTCGGTGCCTTTGCCGCCGACAGCCTCCATCCGTTCAGATCGTGTGACCCATGCGGTAAAGGCCGCCAGGTCCCGTTTCTGCGGGCCGCGCAATTCCAGATGCGTGGTGGTGAGGGTGGGCGCCGGGGTCATTATCTGATCCAGCGGACGCACTGACGCGCGATGACATTATTGGATTGGCGCACCGTTTCTGCCGCTGTGGTTGCGGTGGGGTGGGAATGCCTCCGGCGGGAGTATTTTTGGCAAAATGATGACATGGTGCTATTTCTTCTTTCCGAAGCCAGAGAGGCCGGGGGGCAGTTGCATGCCCCCGCCGCCAAGGCCGGGCATGCCCGCGGGCATTTTGCCTTGCAATGCTTTTGCGGCCTCTTCCATGGCAGCGGGGTCGTTCATGTCGGGCATACCACCGCCTTTGCCGAACATGCCTTTCATGGCTTGCTTGAGCATGCCGCCCTTGCCCATTTTCTTCATCATCCCGGCCATCTGCTTGTGTTGTTTCACAAGGCGGTTGAGTTCGGAGACTTCGAGGCCAGCGCCCTTTGCGATCCGCTTCTTGCGGCTGGCCGCCAGCAGATCGGGATTTGCCCGCTCTTTCTTGGTCATCGAATTGATCAGAGCGATCTGGCGTTTCAGGATCGAGTCGTCAAACCCCGCCTGATCCATCTGCTTGGCCATCTTCGCGGCCCCGGGCATCATGCCCATCATCCCTTCCATGCCACCCATCTTCATCATCTGTTCAAGCTGCATTTTCAGATCGTTCATATTGAACCGGCCCTTCTGGAACCGTTTCATCATGCGCTCGGCCTGTTCGGCCTCGATCGTTTGCTGCGCTTTTTCGACAAGGGCCACGATATCGCCCATGCCAAGGATACGGCCCGCGATCCGGTCCGGCTCGAAGGTTTCAATCGCATCCATCTTTTCGCCCAAGCCCACAAACCGGATCGGCTTGCCGGTGATGGCCCGCATCGACAGCGCCGCACCGCCGCGCCCGTCGCCATCCATTCGGGTCAGCACAACGCCGGTTACCCCGATCTTGTCGTCGAATTCCTGCGCGACATTCACCGCGTCCTGACCGGTCAGCCCGTCAACCACCAGCAGGGTTTCCCGCGGGTTGGCGACGTCGCGGACTTCGGCGGCCTGTGCGATCAACTCCTGATCAATATGCAGACGCCCGGCGGTATCGAGCATGTAAACATCATAGCCACCAAGGGAGGCCTGCGTCTTGGCCCGCTTGGCGATCTGCACCGGCGTTTCACCGGGCACAATCGGCAGCGTATCCACCCCAATCTGACCGCCCAAAATCGCCAATTGTTCCATCGCGGCTGGCCGGTTGGTGTCGAGTGAGGCCATCAATACCCGCTTGCCTTCGCGATCTTTCAGCCGCTTGGCCAGCTTTGCGGTCGTGGTTGTCTTACCCGACCCTTGCAGGCCGACCATCAGGATCGGGGCGGGTGGGTTGTCAATTTTCAGCGCGCCGGGGTCATCATCGCCGGTCAGCACATGTTGCAACTCGTCATGGACGATTTTCACAACCTGCTGGCCGGGGGTGATTGATTTGGTGACTGCTTGCCCGGTCGCCTTGTCCTGCACGGCCTTCACGAAATCGCGGGCGACAGGCAGAGAGACATCCGCCTCCAGCAGGGCCACACGCACTTCGCGCAGGGCGGTTTTAACATCATCCTCCGACAGCGCACCTTGTTTGGTCAGCTTGTCGAATACACCAGACAGGCGTTCGGATAGATTTTCAAACATCGGCCAAGGCCCCTTCGAACGTTTCGGTTGCAGGACGTATATAAGAACGCCCTGCGAAAAGCAGTAGCGCCCCCGTGGGCGCGACGCGCTGACGGAGGGCGATCCCCTGATTGTCGGGGACCGGAAAGCCGATGCTATCCGGGTTTGGGGAGCGTTTACGCCTGTGCGCGTGACGAGTCAATATCCGCTGAAAGCCAGTCATTGATCGTCTCGACCGCCCGCTTTGCGCCATTTCCACTGGAATAAACCGGTGTCACGGGATGTGTCCCGGCATCCATCCCGCCACCCAGCACCAATGCAACCCGATAGGTCGTGCCGCCTTTGCTGCCGGAATGGGACTGTACGATTGCGCGTTCAAGATGGTTGAACGCGTGTTGCACACGTGTCCGGCCCAGAAAGGTCGAATGGCGCAGCTCAACCAGATTGCGGCTCCGGTCCAGAATGACCTCATCCCGCCGGATGAAGGCGACAAGAAAGATACCCAGAAAGGCGGGAACGCCCAGGAGGCCCCAGAAAGCGTCCATACCGTTGCCCGCCATCAGGGCCTTCAGCCCGAACCCGATCATCACCAGAATAAAAAAGGAAAACACCAATGCCATGATCCATGGAACAGAGCGCAGGATCAGTTGTTCAGGTGTATTGCGGACAATTTTCATGGCTTCAGAAGTAGGGGCAGACGTTTGATGGATCAACCCAACATGAGTTTTGTGGCGCAGCGGAGAAGGCGGGTGCGGATCAACCGCGCGCCGTTGTTCGCCGACGATAGCATATAGGACGACATCCATCCTTGCATTCCTGAACAATAAGCTGGAAATTTGCACGCAACGTTCATCAATGCACAGGGTCGGGAAATTGGATAACTGGGACGAAATTCGAACGGCCTTTCAGGTTGCGCGCAAGGGCACCGTCAGCGGGGCAGCGGATGCGCTTGGGGTGCATCATGCCACTGTGATCCGGCATATCGACGCGCTGGAAGGCCGGCTGGGGGTCAAGCTGTTCCAACGCCATGCGCGGGGATATACGGCGACCGAAGCTGGCCAGGATCTGCTGCAGGTGGCGCAGGCAACCGATGATCAGTTTACCCAACTGGCAGGCCGGATCAAAGGACAGGGAGAGGGTGTTTCGGGCGATCTGGTGATCACCTCGCTGGATATGCTGTCGGCCATGCTGACACCGGCCATGGTTGCCTTTCAGGCCGAGCATCCAGAGGTGCGCATTCGCTATCGCACAGGTGATCGGGTGTTCCGGCTTGAATATGGCGAGGCGCATGTTGCGATCCGGGCCGGGTCGATGCCCGAAGAACCGGACAATGTTGTGCAGCCATTCATGTCGCAGCGTTTGTCACTTGTCGCATCCGAGGCCTATGTCGCGCGGCGCGGATTGCCAAAGGATGTTGATGACCTGCCGAACCACAATTTCGTTGTGTTTGACAATGAAAAGTCGCGTGCGCCTTTTGGTATCTGGCTGCGCGAACGCGTCCCGGAGGAGCGGTTTACCTATCGCGCAACTGATAATCGCAACATGCTGGATGCAATTCTGGCTGGGGCAGGTCTGGGTTTTGTCAGCAGTCAGTTGCTGGATCACCATCCTGACCTGATCGAAGTCATACCAAGCGAGGATAGCTGGACAGCGCCGCTATGGCTGGTGACCCATGTCGATTTGCACCGGACAACAAAGGTGCAGGCCTTTCTGAAGTTCATCAAGGCGCATTTCAAGACCGTGGCCTCTTCGTGACGCCTGCGCAGGCCGGGCATCTTGCGATGCTCTTTTTCTCTTTGCTGGTTGCTGGTTCTTTCGCGCTGGGCGGATTGGCAGCCAACGAAATTACCCCAACGGCGCTGAATGCCGTGCGGTTCTGGGTTGCTGTTATCGTAATTGGCGTTGCGGTGCTGTTTACATCGGGCATCGCGCGCGATGCGACAAGGGCGCCATGGCGCTACATCGTGCTGGCCGGGTTGTTCACCACTTATTTTGTCCTGATGTTCGAAGGTTTGAAAACCGCCCCGCCGGTCAGCGCCGCCGCAGTATTTACGCTTACGCCGGTTATTTCGGCCGCCTTTGGCTGGTTGCTTTTGGGTCAATTGCTGACCCGGCGCATTGCTGTGGCGCTGGCGATCGGCGCGGCGGGTGCGCTTTGGGTGATCTTTCGGGCTGACCTTCAGGCGGTTCTGCGGTTCGAGGTTGGGCGGGGTGAGTTCATCTATTTCTGGGGGTGCGTTGCCCACGCGGTCTATACACCGATGGTGCGCAAGCTGAACCGCGGTGAGCCTGCGCTTGTGTTCGCATTCGGCACATTGCTGGCAGGCGCCATGATGCTGACAGCGTTCGGGTGGGGTGACCTGCGGGCGACGGATTGGACGACATTGCCCGCCATTGTCTGGATCACGATCTTTTACACAGCGATCTTCGCAACAGCGGCAACCTTCATCCTTTTGCTGTTTGCAACGCTCCGCCTGCCAAGTTCCAAGGTCATGGCATATACTTATCTGACACCATCATGGGTCATGGTCTGGGGGATCGCGTTGGGCGGGACTGCCCCGCCATTGCTGGTGCTGGCAGGACTTGGGCTGACGGTTGTGGCGCTGTTGCTTTTGTTAAAGGAATGATTGCCACCTTCCATTATCCATAGCGCGCTGCAAAACGCCGCATAATCTCGCCCGGGACGGTGACGTTGGCATTGTGGCAGATGCCGATCAAGCGTTCCGCATCATCGGGTGGAAAATAGCCGTGATTGCGATAGACGCGGATGCGGCGTTCGAAATCGCTGGCATCCGCTTCAGGGTGAAACTGCGTGGCGTAGACATTTTTCCCATGGCGGATCATCTGAACCGGGCAGGGGGCGGAATGTAGCAGATGTACTGTGCCCGGCGGGAGGCCTTGCACCGCTTCCTTATGGCCGACGAAGACTTCGAATTCTGTGTCCAACCCGGCCAGCAACGGATCATCGGCCCCATCCGCGGTCATCTGACAAACCGATGGTCCGACGGGTTCGCCATAGCGTGCCTTGCTGACCTCACCACCAAGGTGCTTCGCCAGAATGCCAAGGCCGTAACAACATCCCATGAACGGGTGATCCCGTTCGGTGATTTGCGGCATCAATGCCAGTATCTGTTTCTCGATCCGTGCCTCTTGCGGGTCTTTCTGGTCTGCAGGATCGCTGACACAGCCCGGGCCACCACCCACGATCACACCGCTGTAGTCGGTGACATCCAATGTTGTCGGAATGTCCTCTTGATCCACGCGGATACGGTGGGTCCGGTCAGCGCTCAGGTCGCATTTGCCCAGAATGGATCGGTATTCATCATCTGATGCGTCTGTTTCCGGGCGCAGTTGCAGGATCAAAAACGGTTTCATGCAGGCTCGTTACCCGTGGCGGGGGCAGTACACAAGAATTCTTGTGTACATTGTCAGGGGATCATGCCGCCTCGCCCAAGCGGGCATTCAATCTTCTGCGCAATGACCGCATCTTGGGCTTGTGCGTCTTGACCTTGCCAGAAAGGTCAAATACCTACCGGTTCATCGACGCGGGCGTTGTGTAATGGTAAGACCTCAGCCTTCCAAGCTGATGATACGGGTTCGATTCCCGTCGCCCGCTCCATCCCTGATTTGCTGAAATCGCGCGGCGCAGGACCATTTGGTCGCCTTGTGAATCCTGATGCCCGGTTCTATGTCGTCTCAGAAGAAGAGTGAGACACACATGGCCGCATCCCCAAAATCCGCGCAGGAAGAACGCGCATCGTCAAAACAGATTGGTGCATTGAAGGCGTTGTGGCCTTTTGTCTATCCCTACAAGCTGATCATGTTTGCGGCCCTTGGTGCGTTGATCCTGACGGCCTGTGTTTCGCTTGTACTGCCTTTGGCAGTACGTCGTGTCATCGACAATTTCGACGTTGACGAAGGCCAGATCCTGCAAAGCTATTTTCTTGCGGCCATCGGTATCGCCGCTCTTTTGGCCGTGGGCACAGCGATGCGTTATTACCTTGTCACCCGTTTGGGGGAACGGGTGGTCGCTGATATTCGCAAGGCTGTGTTTGGGCGCATGATCGCGATGAGCCCGGCGTTCTTTGAAAAGATCATGACCGGAGAAGTGCTTAGCCGAATTACCACGGATACCACGTTGATCCTGTCGGTCATCGGGAGTTCTGTCTCTGTGGCCCTGCGCAATGTGTTGATCTTTGTGGGGGGCATTTCACTGATGCTGTTCACGTCGATCAAGATGTCCTTGCTTGTTCTGTGGCCGATCCCGGTGATTGTTTTGCCGATCATCCTGCTGGGCCGCCGCGTGCGTAGTCTTTCGAAGGAAAATCAGGACCTTATAGCAGAATCGAGCGGTGATGCCTCCGAGCAGTTGCTGTCGGCCCAGACCGTGCAGGCGTTTTCGCATGAAAGCCTCAGCCGTATGAAATTTGGCGCTGTGACTGAAAAGAGCTTCGTGGCCGCGCATAAGCGGATCGTGACCCGCGCGGTTCTGACCGCGATCGTGATTTTCATGGCCTTTTCGGCAATTGTCGGCTTCCTGTGGATGGGTGCCAATGACGTGCAGTCCGGCACGATTACCGAGGGCGAATTAGTCCAGTTCATGATTTATACGATCATGGTGGCGGGTGCGTTGGCCGCACTGACCGAGATTTGGGGCGAATTGCAGCGCGCCGCCGGTGCAACGGAGCGGCTGGTTGAGTTGCTGACGGCCGAGGACACGGTTGCCGATCCTGCGAAGCCTGACGATGTTCCGACACTTAGCGGTCGGATCACGTTTGATCACGTCAGTTTCAGCTACCCTTCACGACCCAGTATTTCGGCGCTGGATGATGTCAGTCTTGAGATTGCACCAGGTGAGACGGTTGCCCTGGTTGGCCCATCCGGGGCGGGCAAGACGACGATCATTCAGACGGTTTTGCGGTTCTATGATCCGCAAAGCGGCGTGATCAGACTTGATGGCACCGATATTCGCCACTTTGACAGAACGGATTTCCGTCAGCAAATCGCGTTGGTCCCGCAGGATCCGGTCATTTTTGCGGATACCGCGTGCGAGAATATCCGGTTTGGACGGCCCAACGCGACCGATGCCGAAGTGGAGGAGGCGGCAAAGGCCGCCGCAGCCCATGATTTCCTGATGGCATTGCCGGATGGTTACGAAAGCTATGTTGGCGAACGCGGTGTGATGTTGTCCGGCGGTCAGAAACAGCGCATCGCCATTGCCCGAGCGATCTTGCGTGATGCCCCGATCCTGCTGCTGGACGAGGCGACAAGTGCGCTGGACGCCGAAAGCGAAAGTGCCGTTCAAAAGGCGGTAGAGGCGTTGGCCAGGAATCGGACCACATTGATCGTGGCGCATCGATTGGCCACCGTCAAAAAGGCTGATCGCATAATTGTCTTTGATGCAGGCAAGATCGTGGCCCAGGGCACGCATGATAGCCTTGTTGCCCAGGACGGGCTTTATGCCCGCCTTGCCCGCCTGCAGTTTACCGCGGGCGTTGCCGCAGAATAATAAAGATTTTCGCTGCGTCATACTTGCGCATTCGCACTGTTTTGCCCACGCTGAGACCTGGGGGCCAACTGCCGGTGATAACATCGGCGGAGGAAACAACAGGGGAGGAGGCCAATATGGTCTATGCGAACATCGATGATCGTAATGCGATTGAAAATGAAATGCCTTGGGATGCGCGCGATCTGCCCAAGACCACTTACGCATTATTGAGCGAAACCGCCAAAAAGCATGGTGCGCGCAATGCGGTATCCTTTCGGCTGTTGTCAGACCCCAATTCCCCCTGCGAGACCCTGAGTTGGTCAGAGTTGCGCGATAAGACCGGTCAGGCAGCGAACCTGTTTCGGTCACTTGGTGTTGGTGAAAACGATGTTGTGGCGTTTCTGCTGCCCAATGCGACGGAAACTGTCCTGACCTATCTTGGCGGTCAGGTGGCGGGGATTGTCAATCCGATTAACCCCTTGTTGGAAGCCGAACAGATCGCCTCTATCCTGCGGGAAACAAATGCCAAGGTGCTGGTCACGATGCGGGCTTTCCCGAAATCGGATCTGGCCCAGAAGGCTGCGGAGGCTGTCCGCTTTGCCCCGAATGTGAAAACGATTCTTGAGGTTGATCTGCACCGGTATCTGACCGGCCTCAAGCGTCTGATTGTCCCGTTGATCCGACCCAAGAACCCGACCAATCATGATGCCAAGGTTCTGGATTTCAACGTGGAGATGGCCAAGCAACCAACCGAACTGAGTTTCGCAGACAGCAAAAACGACCGTGTTGCCACCTACTTCCATACTGGTGGTACAACCGGCATGCCCAAAGTGGTGCAACATCGCTATTCCGGTATCGTGTACAACGCCTGGCTGGGCAGTCGCTTGTTGTTTACCGAAACCGATGTGCAGATTTGCCCGCTGCCGCTGTTCCACGTCTTTGCCACCATCGTCAGCCTTGGTGCTTCGCTTGGGTCCGGGGCTGAAGTGGTTTTCCCGACCCCACAAGGCTACCGCGGAGAGGGTGTATTCGACAATTTCTGGAAGTTGGTCGAAAAACACAAAGTGACCTTCATGATCACAGTGCCGACTGCCATGTCGGCCTTGATGCAGCGCAAGGTCGATGCCGATATTTCGACCCTGCAACTGGCATTTTGCGGCTCCGCCCCATTGCCGCTTGAGCTATACAAGCGGTTCGAAGCGGCGGCGGGTGTAACGATTTGCGAAGGTTATGGCCTGACAGAGGCCACCTGCCTTGTGTCAATTAACCCGCCTGAAGGTGAAAAGCGTGTTGGCTCAATCGGTCTGCCATTCCCTTACACCGACGTTCGGATCATGTCTGTGGCAACCGGCGAAGAGGTCGGCGTTGATGAGATTGGTGAGATTTGCATTTCCAACCCCGGCGTTTATGGCGGCAAGACCTATACCGAGGCTGAAAAGAACGATGGGCTGTTTTACCCCGGTACGATTTCGGATGCGCAATATCTGCGCACCGGCGATCTGGGACGCAAGGACACGGATGGGTACCTTTGGATTACCGGTCGCGCCAAGGATCTGATCATTCGCGGTGGCCACAACATCGACCCCGCCGAGATTGAAGAGGCGCTTGCCGGTCACGAGGCGGTTGCCTTTGCCGGGGCGATCGGACAGCCCGACAAACACGCCGGCGAGGTGCCTTGTGCATTTGTCGAACTTGTGGACGGTGCCAGCGTGTCTGTCGAAGAGTTGCTGAGTTTTGCAAAAGATCACATTCACGAACGTGCCGCACATCCCAAGCATCTGGAAATTCTTGACGAATTGCCAAAGACGGCTGTTGGAAAAATCTTCAAACCCGATCTGCGGAAACGCGCAATCAGCAGGGTGTATAACGGAGCCTTGTCGGATATTGGCGCCGAAGTTCAATCGGTCGTTGAAGATAAAAAGCGTGGCCTTGTTGCCCAGATTGCAACCAAGGAGGCCACGGGCAAGGATGAGATAACAGCAGCCCTTGGTGCTTTCACTATCCCGTGGGAAATGGCAAAAGCGGAAGACGAAGCCTGAACCATCGATAAGGGATAGCAGCATGGCAAAAATGGCGTTTCTGGGACTTGGCGTTATGGGCTATCCCATGGCCGGGCACCTGCAGGCGGCAGGTCACGATGTGACCGTCTATAACCGTTCAAAGGGTAAAGCAGAAAAGTGGGTCGCCCAATATGGCGGTCAGGCTGCCCCAACACCGGCAGAGGCCGCCGCAGACGCAGCAATCGTTTTTGCCTGTGTTGGCAATGACGATGATTTGCGTTCGGTCTGTCTTGGTGATGATGGCGCTTTTGCCGGGATGGGTGCTGATACGATCTTTGTCGATCACACGACCGTTTCGGCAGCTGTCACGCGCGAACTGTTCCAGGTCGCGGCGGATGCGGGCATTTCCTTTGTTGATGCCCCGGTGTCGGGTGGTCAGGCCGGTGCCGAAAACGGTGTGCTATCCGTCATGTGCGGTGGCACGCAAGACAGCTACGACGCGGCAGAGCCGGTTATTGCGGCTTATGCCCGGATCTGTCGTCGCATCGGTGACAGCGGCGCGGGCCAAATGACCAAGATGTGCAATCAGATCGCAATTGCGGGTCTGGTTCAGGGCCTTTCAGAGGCGCTGCACTTTGCCCAGAAAGCCGGTCTGGATGGCCGGGCCGTGGTTGAGGTGATCAGCCAAGGTGCGGCTGGAAGCTGGCAGATGTCCAACCGTTATGAGACCATGCTGGACGATCATTTTGATCATGGTTTCGCTGTTGACTGGATGCGCAAGGATCTTGGTATTTGCCTGCGGACGGCTGATGAAAACGGGGCAAGCCTACCAGTCACGGCCTTGGTCGATCAGTTCTACAAGGACGTCCAGAAATTGGGTGGTGGGCGGTGGGATACTTCATCGCTGCTAAGACGCCTGCAGGACATCGGCTGATATCTGTTTACTTTCAGTGATTTATCGCATGAATTTGCTGGACGGCGCAGCATGCGGCGCGCCAGCGCGCCAATTGTTCTGATCAAACATGGGTTCTTGAGATCTGGTGTGCAAAACGCGCGTCGCGGTCGTGTTTTGCGCCCTAAGTTTACGTGAAATTAATGTGCCGTCCGGCATAAGCCACCGCACACACTCCGGTCGTTGGGGCCGGGCTAACGGACGGAACGCCCAGAAATGACTGCAGATTGTGCGATTTTTGAATTGCCGCCGGTGATGAAGCTCGAGGATTGTGAGGCGCTGCACAATTTTTTTCAGGAGTCGCGGGGGCAGGCGGTGACGTTGAATTGTGCCTCGGTCACGCGAATGACGGGTCTGTCGGCTCAGTTGGTGTTCTTTGCCGTCAGGAGATGGTCGGCAGACGGCGTGAAATTTGCACTTAGCGACGCCAGTGAAGGATGTATGCAAAGCCTGAGAACCTTGGGTTTGGATGTATTTCTTTTCCAGGAAGGGGCTCGCGCATGACCCATATTCTTGCAATTGACGATTCCCGCACAATCCGCAGCCTGCTGACCGCAACGCTTGAGGGCGCCGGATTTGAGGTGACAACGGCCATTGATGGCATCGATGGTGTGAACAAGTTCCGGGAACAGCACGCAGATCTGGTGATTACAGATGTAAATATGCCGAACAAAGATGGTTTTGGCGTAATTGCGGACATCCGCGCCAGCGACACCAACCGGGGCGTTCCGGTACTGGTGCTGACAACAGAAAGCGGACCGGCGTTAAAAGAACGGGCCCGGAATGCCGGTGCAACCGGGTGGATCGTCAAGCCCTTCGAAGATGAATCGTTGATTTCGGTCATTCGCCGACTGACCGGGGCGTAGTCATGGCGCATGACCTATCCATTCTCGAAGCCTTCTTCGAAGAGTGTGAAGACCTGATCGTCGCGCTGACGGAAGGTCTTGCCGAGATGCGGGAAGGCAGCGCAGACGACGAAACGATGAATGCCGTTTTCCGTGCAGTGCACTCTATCAAAGGTGCGGCGGGTGCCTTTGCGTTGGATGAATTGGTTGGTTTTGCCCATAAATTCGAGACGGTTCTGGATGCGGTTCGGTCGGACAGGCTGGAAGTCGACGAAAAACTGCTGCGGGTTTTGCAGCGGGCCGGGGATATCCTTGCCGATCTGGTGGACGATGCCCGTGATGAAACGCCAGCCAATCGTGCAGTGGTTGATCCTATCCTTGCCGAATTGCAAAGTTTTCTTGGCCCCTATGGGGAAGGTCAACAGGCTGTTGAGGAAGCGTTTTCGTTTGAGGCCGTTGCACTTGATATCGGCATGCAGGAAAGCGAAGCCGCCGGATACCGCGTTTCATTTCAACCCAGTTCGGAATTCTATGCGTTGGGCCATGATCCCACTTTGATCATTGCAGCACTGATGGAACTTGGCGAAGCAACGGTGGAGGTCGACGCGCAATACCTGCCTGTTGCGTTCGCAGATTTTGAATGGTCTCGGGGGTACCTGACCTGGCAGATCGACATCGTTGGACTGACGACGGATTTGCCAATTCGGGATGTCTTCCAGTTCATGGATGATATTTGCGCGCTCAAGATCACCGCCTTGGACGCTAGTGAACAAGATGCAATGGTGCCGCCGGATGTTGGCGTGGCCACTTCGCAAGCGTTGCCCGCGATGGCGCTGGCGCCCGCTGAAGGCATCAAGCGGCCTGCCAAGAAACCAGCAACAACACTTCGGGTGGACCCCGAGCGGGTCGATCGCCTGATCAATGCTGTGGGTGAGTTAATCATTAACCAATCGGTTATCTCGCAAAGGCTGCAAGAGGCCGAACTGCCCAACACGGCAGAACTGTTTGCGGATCTTGACGACTACAAGTTTCTGGCCCGCGAAATTCAGGAAGGTGTCATGGCCATCCGCGCGCAACCGGTGAAGCCCTTGTTTCAGCGGATGATGCGCATCGCGCGAGAGGCTGCGGACGCGACAGGCAAGGATGTTGATCTCATCATGACGGGCGAGGCGACCGAGGTTGACAAGACGGTTGTCGAACGACTGGCAGATCCGCTGACACATATGATCCGAAATGCAATTGATCATGGGATCGAAAAACCAGCGGACCGGGTCGCGGCCAAAAAGGAAAAACAGGGGAAATTGCGCCTGTCCGCAAGTCAAAGGTCCGGCAGTATCGTCATTGAAATTGCAGATGATGGTGCCGGGCTGAACAGGTCAGACATTCGGACTATCGCGATTGAGAAGGGGTTGATCGCGCCCGACGCGGTGTTAAGCGATCAGGAAATTGACCACCTGCTTTTTGCGCCCGGGTTTTCGACGGCCACCGAAATTACGAATCTTTCCGGGCGCGGCGTTGGCATGGATGTTGTCAAAACTGCAATAACGGCCCTTGGCGGTCGTATCGCAATTACAACCAATCCCGGTCATGGAACGACATTCTCGATCACATTACCGCTCACATTGGCCGTCATGGATGGCATGATTATTACCGTCGGTGGCCAAACCATGGTTGTCCCCATTTCCAGCATTCTGGAAACGATACGTCCGGTCGCGGGGGATATTTCGAAGCTGGGGTTGAACAGCGAAGTTATTCGCATCCGCGGCGAACACATCCCGATCATTGATCTGGCAGAACGGCTTGGACATCACCCGAGCGTTAAGGAAATGACGGATCGCGTATTGCTGTTGATCCAAACCGAGGCGATCCCACAATGCGCGTTGGCCGTGGACGAAATCTTTGACCAGCGCCAGGTTGTGGTGAAGAGCATGTCCGGGAATTACGGCGAGATTGTTGGGGTTTCGGGCGCGACAATTCTGGGCGACGGAAAAATCGCGCTGATCATTGATCCTGATGCGGTGACGTCCACACCGGCAATTACCCCTCAATTCACAACACCAGATCGAGAGGTTGCACATGTCGGAGCAAGCTGATGCCAAGTTGGCGAAAAACCTGGAATTTGTCACACTCGTGACTGGTGGACAGAATTTCTGCATTGAGATCACGCAGATCCGGGAAATCCGCCGCTGGTCGCCCATCACCATGCTACCGCATTCGCCACCCTATGTTTTGGGGGTCATCAATTTGCGCGGTGCTGTTATTCCGATCATCGATCTTGCCGCCAAGCTGGGGTTCGAGAAGATTGAGCCGACCGAACGGCATGTCATTATTATTGTTGCAATTCATGATGCGATTGTCGGACTGCTGGTGGAGTCGGTTTCCGAAATCATTGGTGTCAGTCAGGACATGGTGCGCGAAACACCACGCGGTCCGGAGGATGAAACCACACGCTCGATATTGGGTATCATCACATTGGGCGAGGAGATGACAAAGATCATCAACCTGTCCACTTTGTCTCCCAAGAAGGATCAGGTCGCCGCATGAATGTCGTTCTGAACCATGCAGAGTCCGGCTTTCGTGCAGGTGAGTATACTTTCACGGATACGGATTTTCAGGTGATTGCCACCCTGGCAAATCGGGAGTTCGGCCTGTTTCTGCAGGCATCAAAGAAGTCATTGGTCTATTCGAGGTTGGCGCGACGGCTGCGTGCTTTGCACCTGGAGAGTTTTCGTCAGTATTGTGACCTGCTGCAAGCGCCTGCGGGGCGGGAGGAACTTCCGCATCTTCTGTCGGCCCTGACAACCAACGTCACCCATTTTTTTCGCGAGAAACATCACTTTGACCAGCTCAGGGAAGAGATATTGCCACCGATAATGGCAAGGGCGAAAGAGGGTGCCAGTATACGGATCTGGTCGGCCGCCTGTTCTGCCGGTCAAGAAGCCTACTGCATGGCTGCAACGGTTCTTGATGTTTGCCCCGATGCCCATCGGTTGGATGTAAAGATTCTGGCGACAGATATCGATCCGGTTGTTCTGGAAACGGCAAAAGCCGGTCGTTACCCCATGGACCAGTTGGGCGCGATTGAGTTGACCTCACGCGGGAACATGATTGATGCGAACGAGACTGATGAAAACATGTTTTCAATTCGTGGGAAAACCCGCGCCCTGGTCACATTCGCGACGCTGAATCTGGTGGACGCCTGGCCGATGCGTCGCCCCTTTGATGTGATCATGTGCCGAAACGCCGCAATCTATTTTGACAAGGCGACCCAGGCCCGCTTGTGGTCACGCTTTGCCGGAGCGCTTACCTCCGATGGGTTTCTCATGATTGGCCACTCCGAACGGCTGTCCGGGGAAGCAGCAAGCCGTTTTCGCAGTATTGGCGTGACGGCCTACCAAAGAACAAGTTGAGCGAGCCGGGGCATTGCAGATGAAAAGGAAGTTGTAGATGAGCCTTAAGGATTCTTTGCGCGTGATGGTCGTCGATGACATGGGCGTCAGTCGCGGCCTGCTCATTCAGGCGATTGAGGAAATGGGTATTTGGAAAAATCAAGCGGAGAACGATGGTCGCTTGGCCTATTCGAAGCTGATCGCGGACCCGGTTCACCTGGTTTTGTCGGATTACAACATGCCGGGCATGGATGGTCTGGAGTTGCTCAAGGCACTGCGCCAGAACCGGTCGACCGCGCGGATTGGCTTTATTCTGGTGACGGGAAGCCCAACACCTGACCTCATCTCAAAAGGCAAGGCCCTTGGGCTGAACAACCTTATCAAGAAGCCGTTTTCAACGGAAAGCATGAAACAATGCATTGAAAGCGTCGTTGGTCGGCTATGAGTGTCCAACGGTTCCGGATCCAAAATGATGCCCTGTGTTGCGAAACTGCAGATGGTGGCAGTCAGTCGCAGGCATGGGGATCAGGGCCGCTCAATCTGCGGGAGTTATCAGGGAATGGCCCTGGAATGTGATCTTGCCTTTCAATCAATCGGGCAAGTGGTTTTCGGTTTCCATTGCCTGACGCCGGTAAGGCGCCTCACTGACCGTTAGGGAATAGGGCTGAAAACGCCCAAGATAATGATCGGTACTCCGATGGGCGCCTGTCAAAGAGAAAGATAACGATGCGCTTACTTGTCGCAAATAGTTCATTCGTTGAGGCGAGCCGAATGGTGAAACGGTTGAGGGCCATGCATGGTATGCAGGTCGATCAAGTCACCCACAACCTGTCTCAAACCTACGATTTTGCGGAACATCACAAGCCTGATTGCATCATTCTTTCCTTGGATTTGGCGGATTGCGCGGAATTTGAATTGCTTGCTTCGCTGCTCCGTATTCTGGGTATTTGCTGCATTATTGTCGGCGGATCACCCGCCCGCGCCCGCGCCTTGCGGTCGCTTTGGGAAAAGCAGGACATTGTTTTTGTTTCAGAGGAGGCACTGGATGAAGGTACTATTGCCGGGGCACGGAGCCAAAAAACCGCGCTGCGCAACCGCGATTTTTCCACAGGTCTACAGAAACCCGTTTTGGCGGAATACGACCGCCAAAAGTTACTTCTTATTGGCGCGTCAACGGGCGGGGTTGATGCGTTGCTCAACGTTCTGAAGTGCTTTCCCAAAGATTGCCCGCCAACATTGGTCGTGCAACATACCGGGGGGCGGTTCGCCCAAAGCCTGATCAGGCTTCTTGATAACGGAACGGCTGCGACTGTTCGTGGTGCGGTTGATGGCGCATATGTTCAACAAGGGCATGTCTATCTTGCGCCGGATGATGGTGCGCATCTGCAATTGCATGCGTCGAAGAAGCCACGGATCGCGCTGTCACCTGCGGATCCGGTTTGCGGGCATCGTCCATCGGTTGATACGCTTTTTGAGTCCGCCCTGCATCTGGCGCCCAAAGTGACGGCGGCATTATTGACCGGAATGGGACGTGACGGCGCAAAAGGGATCACGGCCCTGCGCAAAGCAGGCGCATATACAATCGCCCAGGATGCGCAGACTTGCATCGTTCATGGCATGCCGCGCGTCGCGGTCCAGCTTGGGGGGATCGACGAGATTTTGCCAATCAATCAAATTGGATCGGCATTGCTCCGATCCGTGGAACAGAAGGCGCGCGCATGAATTTGCACGCAAAAAATGGTCGTGCGGAAAGGATTGTGACCGTTGTTCAGGGAGATTTTTTTGTGACCGACGATCCCGACGTGGTTCTTGCGACGGTTTTGGGCTCCTGCGTGTCGGTGTGCCTGTTTGATGCCCAGATGGGCGTTGGTGGTATGAACCATTTCCTTCTTGCCGATCAGGGTGACATTAAGAGCAACGACCTGAAATACGGTGTGAACGCGATGGAGCTGCTGATAAACAAGCTTCTTGCGGCTGGAGGGAGGCGGCAGGAATTGCAGGCAAAGCTTTTCGGTGGCGCGCGGATGACAGAGCATGCCCAGGATATTGGGGGGGCAAATGCAAGATTTGCGCTGGAGTTTTTGGAGCGTGAACGCATCCCTTGTGTGTCGCAAAGCCTTGGCGGGAACAAGGCGCGGCGTGTCAGATTTTACCCGACAACCGGTGCGGCAAAGCAGCTTCAGATTTCTGGAGTTGCCCCCATGATGGACCCAGCAAAACCAAAGGGATCGGTTACTCCGGATATTACGCTTTTTTGAGTTTGTTTCGGGCGAATCCTGACATAACGTTGCCTGCCCTTTGGAAAACGGACTAGTGTTTCCAAAAAGGAGTGGGTGATGCGGGTTCTGTTTACGGGGGGCAGCGGCAAGGCCGGCAAATGGGCGATCCGCCATTTGCGGCAACAAGGTCATCGCGTGGTGAACCTGGACTGCGTCCCCTCCGGCCTTGATTGTTCAGAATTGCTGATTGATCTGTGCGATGCGGGGCAGGTCATCGGTGCAATGTCCCAGTTCACCGATTTTCACGAATTGGACGAGGCCACCGGCGTGCCGCGCTATGATGCAGTTGTTCATTTTGCCGCCGTCCCCCGTGTGATGATCGGAACGGATGGCGCGTGTTTTCATCAGAATACGCAAAGCACCTATAACGTGATTGAGGCGGCGGTGAAGCTCGGTATTCCCAAGATTATTTTTGCCAGTTCCGAGACCACATATGGCATCTGTTTTGCCGATGGTGAAAGGAAGCCTGACTATGTGCCAGTTGATGAGGATCACCCGACGGTACCCCATGACAGCTATGCGATGTCGAAGCTTTGTAATGAGGTCACCGCGCAGTCATTTCAGGCCCGCACCGGTGCCGATATTTACGGGCTGCGGATCAATAATGTGATTGAGCCGCATGAATACGCCACCCTTTTCCCCGCATTTATGAATGATCCGGGGCTGCGTCGGCGCAATATCTTTGCCTATATCGATGCCCGTGATCTGGGTCATATGGTGGATTGCTGTCTGAAAGCGGATGGGTTGGGCTATCAGGTTTTCAATGTGTCCAATGACGATATGTCGGTTGGAATGACGTCGGCCGAGGTGGCCGATCAGTTTTATAAGGGGATTGAAATGCGCCGCGAGATGCGCGCCGATGAGACATTTTATGCAAATGACAAGGCGAAGCGGATGGTGGGCTTTGCCCCGCGACATTCCTGGCGGGATGTGTTGGCATGAGCTTTCCCGCCTTTGATCTGGCGGCGTTTGAGGCCGCGCGTCAAGACGCACGCCACGCCATGGCATCTGTTCTGGATCAGCATTGTCGTGACACCGGGTTCCTGGTGTTGCAGGGGCATGGGGTGGACCCGCAGGTGATCGATGACGCGTGGCATGCGGCGGCTGCTTTCTTTGCCTTGCCACCAGAGGAGAAGCGCCGGCTGGCCCCGCCCTATCAGGGCTATCCTTACGGGTATTTGGGGCCGGATGCTGAAGCGCTGGCGCGCTCAAAGGGGAAGGAGACGCCGCCGGATTTGAAGGAAAGCTTCAATGGCGGGCCTTTGTCGGTTCCCGCTGATGCCGGTTCGGATGCGCTTGCCTTTTGTTATCAGCCGACCTTGTGGCCGGAGTTGCCAGACTTCCGGGCAGCATGGGAGGCGTATTACGCCGCAATGGAGCAGCTTGCCGCCCGGATCATGCGCGCATTTGCGGCGGCTTTGCAATTGCCGGAAAATCATTTTGATCCGTTCATCGCGCATCCGATTTCAGCGTTGCGGGCGTTGCATTATCCCGCAACGACAGCCGCGCCACTGAACAAGCAACAGCGGGCGGGCGCGCATACGGATTATGGTTCATTGACGATCCTGCTGCCCCAATCGGGCAGTCAGGGTTTGCAAGTGATGCAAGACGATGAATGGGTCGATGTGCCCGCTCCCGAGGGCGCCTTTGTGATCAATATTGGTGATTTGATGGCCCGTTGGACCGCAGATCGCTGGGTCAGTACGTTGCACCGCGTCGTGGCGCGCCCCGGTCAGATGGATCGCCAGTCGCTGGCATTTTTTCATCAACCGGACTGGGATGCGCAGATCGTGCCGCTGGATGGTTCGGATGCCTATCCACCGGTCAGATCCGGCCCCTACCTGATGCAGAAGTTTCAGGCGACAGGCGTTTGAATTGCGCGCCCGGCCTTTTACACCTAAGTCACTGATATGTCGGATACCCTGCCAGTCGCCGTGATGGATGCCACCTGTGCTTTGTGCAGTTGGGGTGCCCGTTTCATTCACCGGATCGACAAATCCGGCGAGATCCGGATTGCCCCGATCCAATCGCCGCCGGGGGCCGCCCTGATGCGTGAAAACGGGCTGGATGCGTTGGATCCTGAAAGCTGGCTTTTTATCGAGGATGGCATTGTCTGGCGCGATTTTGATGCGCTGATCCGGGTTGGCCAAAGATCAGGCGGGTGGGGGTTGCTTTGTACTGGGCTGAAATTGATCCCACGCCCTGTCCGCGACTGGCTTTATGCACGTATTGCCCGAAACCGCTATGCCATGTTTGGCCGCAGCGATATGTGTGCCTTGCCTGATCCGGCGTTTCGCGCCCGGCTGCTGCAATGAAAGTTGTTGTGCTGGGCGGCTACGGTGTCTTTGGCGCCCGGCTGGTTCGTTTGCTGGCCCGCGATGGGCACGAGGTGATCGTTGCCGGGCGGAACCTGCAGAAAGCCCGTTTGCTGGCGGATGGGTTGGACGCGCAAAGCCTGGAGGTTGATCGCAAAGGTGATCTGACCGATCTTTGGGCGCAACACCCCGAGGCCGTTGTTGATGCCGTCGGACCGTTTCATGCTTATGGTGGTGACCCTTATGCATTGGCGCGGGCCTGCATCTCCAGGGGGATCCATTATCTTGATCTGGCCGATGATCCTGCATTCTGTGCGGGGATCGCGGGTTTGGATGACGGCGCGCGAAGCGCCGGCGTTTTTGCATTGTCAGGCGTGTCGAGCGTGCCGGCCCTGTCATCTGCGGCCGTCGCTGCCCTGGCCGATGGGGCAGCGGAGATTGATCTGATCAGCAGCGCCATACTGCCGGGCAATCGCGCCCCGCGTGGAGAGGCAGTGGTGCGTAGCATCCTGCATCAATGCGGGTTGGATTTTGATCTACCGGTTGATGGCGCAATGGTGCCGGTGCGCAGCTGGTCCCGCCCGCAACGCTTTGAACTGGACGAGGGGATGACCCGCAGCGGTTGGATGATTGCGGTGCCCGATCAACGCCTGTTTGGCACGGCTTTTGTTGCACGGACGGTGCTGTTCCGGGCTGGAATGGAATTGGGTGTCATGAACTGGTCGTTGGCGGCACTGTCGTGGCTGCGGGGGCGGATCGGCTTTGGCATCGGCCGCCATTTTATCCGCCTGATATTGTGGTTGGCCCGGTTGCTTGCGCCGTTTGGGACCGATCAGGGCGGCATGATTGTTGAGGTTGTTGCCCGCTTTCCCGATGGTTGGCGGCGTTGTCGTTGGCGGATGGTTGTGAAGGCGGGTGAGGGGCCATTTATCCCCGCCGTCGCGGCACGTGTGATACTGCGCAACCCAGCGGCAATTGCACCGGGTGCGCGTCCTGCAATTGCCGCGTTCCCATTGCAGGCGGCGGAAGCCGCGGTAACTGATCTGGCGGTGACCACCCATCGGGAGAGTGTGCAGGTTACGCCGCTTTTCCAGCGGTTCCTTGGCGCGGAATTTGATGCGCTGCCGCCCTCGCTGCGCGCTGCGCATCTGGTTTATGGCCCTCGGCGCTGGGTCGGGCGGGCCAGTGTGACCCGTGGTGGGTCTGTGTTGTCACGGCTGATTGGTGCCCTGTTTCGGTTTCCGCAGGCTACGAATGATATCGCTGTCCAGGTGACCATGACACCGGTGAATGAGGGCGAGGTTTGGGAGCGCCGGTTTGGCGAGCAGATATTTCGGTCAGAATTGCGTCAGAGTGATACGTATATGACTGAGCGTTTCGGACCGTTCACCTTTGCGCTGGGTTTGCATGTGCGCGGGGGACAGTTGCACTACCCGGTGCGGTCCGGCCGATTGGGGCCAGTTCGCTTGCCAAAATGGCTTTTGCCGCAAAGTATTGCCCATGAATATGAGGCAGATGGGCGGTTTCATTTCGATGTGGCATTGAAGGCGCCGCTGACCGGTGCGTTGATCGTGCATTACAAGGGTCGTTTGACCCGCGAATGCGGCTAAGCTGCCGCGATGGAGATCAACAGGTCGTTGAGCGGCCAAACCTCGCTGAAGCTGGACGTCAACGCATCAGGGAGGCTGGCGTCTTGGCCCAGATCCTTACGCGCGACCACCCCTTTCATCCGCAGCAGATGCCCCGCTGGATGATCCTGTGGGTAGGGCGGTGGGACGCGTTTCAGCGTGGGTTCACGCAGGTTGAAGCCTTTTGCCTCGACCCCGCTGACGATCCGGGTGATCCGGTCCGTATCAAGGTCCAGCATTTTGCGCCAGTTGTTCAACACCGCTTTGTCGAACCCCATCATCCCTGCGCCTGCGGACACGTAGTCAATGCCGATACCAAAGAAGAATACGGGGTTCTGCGGCGCATCTGATGCGATCTGCCACATCATATGCAAATGGGTATTGTATGGGGTTTTGTCCTTGGAAAACCGCACATCCCGGTGTGGGCGGAACAACTTGGACTTGATCGGAGCGTCTGTGATCTTTTCAAGCGCGGGCGTCAGTGTTTCAAGCAAGGCAAGGGCT
The DNA here is from genome assembly GCA_947500055.1 of uncultured Paracoccaceae bacterium. Lineage (GTDB taxonomy): Bacteria > Pseudomonadota > Alphaproteobacteria > Rhodobacterales > Rhodobacteraceae > Yoonia. The sequence goes on along the minus strand of CANMQO010000006.1, from coordinate 24,086 downwards.
TTGGGCTTTAGATTATCGTCATAAATGGAACGGTTTTCCTGCCACCATGGCTTGGCATTGTTGGCATTCAACTTGCCGTAAAATGCCTGCGCGTCCGCAATGAGATTGTGGAAATCGGTCATCGGCACCTCCTTTGCCGCAAGCTTGCCATGGAGGACGGCACCAAGTCTATGGACGAGGTGGCGCAACAGGCATAAGGCTGGTGACATGCAACAACCCGCTCATACATATAGCGCACATGGCCGGGCGATCCTGAAGCTGGGAATGCCATTGATTCTGAGCAACCTGGCGCAGTTTGCCATCCATATCACCGATACGGTGATGTTGGGCTGGTATGACGTGACGGCGCTTGCGGCATCGACGCTTGCCGGGACGATGTTCTTTGTGATCTTCATCGTTGGTGCCGGCTTCGCCCAAGCAGTGACGCCGATGGTGGCCGCCGCCGCAGAGGAAGACGACGACGTGCAGGTGCGCCGTGTGACACGCATGGGGTTATGGTTGTCGATTTTCTATGGGCTTGTGGTGACGCTGCCGTTTTTCTGGGCAGAAGAGATCTTGCTGGCAATTGGCCAGGATCCGGAAGTTGCGGCGATGGCGCATATCTATTTGCAAATCGTTATTTGGCAGATGATTCCGGCGCTGATGGTGATGACCTTGAAATCTTTCCTGGCCGCGCTTGAACATACGGCGATCATTTTGTGGGCGACAATTGGCACAGCGATCATGAACGCGTTTGTCAACTATGCCCTGATATTTGGCAATTGGGGTGCCCCCGAATTGGGCATTCGTGGTGCGGCGATTGCTTCGTTGTCGGTAACGTTGATCACTGTCTTGATCCTTGTCATATACACCGTGCGGGTCCTGCCGCAGTTCCAGTTGTTCCGCAATTTTTGGCGTAGCGATGCAGAGATCATGACACGGGTGTTCAAGCTGGGGTGGCCGATTGGCCTGACCTCATTGGCCGAGGGCGGCCTGTTCAGCGCGTCAGCGGTCATGATGGGCTGGATTGGTGCAATCGAATTGGCGGCCCATGGCATCGCCATCCAATTGGCGAGCCTCACGTTCATGGTGCATATCGGTTTCAGTCAGGCGGCAACTGTCCGCGCCGGCCGCGCGCTGGGCCGCCGCGATGAGGCGTCGTTGCGCCGTGGTGGAATGACGGCCATCGGTCTGTCGGCATTGTTTGCGGTGGTAACCTCTGCCGTGTTTTTGCTGATCCCCGAAACGCTGGTGTCCTTGTTCATCGATCCTGCTGAGCCGGAACGTGCCACTTTGTTGCGCGTCGGGGCGGGGTTGGTCATGGTCGCGGCCCTGTTTCAGGTGGTGGATGCCTTGCAGGTCATGGCGCTGGGTCTGTTACGCGGGGTGCAGGATACGACAGTGCCGATGGTCATGGCGACCATCAGTTACTGGGTGATCGGATTGCCAGCCAGCTATGTTCTGGCATTCACGCTGGGTTATGGCGCGTTTGGGCTATGGCTGGGACTGGTGATCGGGCTGGCGGTGGCGGCCCTGCTTTTGCTGTGGCGCTTTTGGGGGCGTTCCGTGAATATTGGCAGTTTGCTACCTGCCTAATCCAATGCCTGTAGTCGGTTCTCGGCCAGGGCAATGCTGCGGTCGATCCCGTCAAGAACCATCTGGAAAGCGGATTGATCAGCGACGGATACGCTGCATAAGCCAGCTTTGATCCTGTCGCCCAAACCGGCCATGACCTTTATGTTTGCGGCAAGAAATTCTGGCATCGTCACATCATAAAGGGCGATGGATTCTGCTGCGATCTTATCCAGATTGGGCGCAGTACGTTCGGGACATCGGAAATCCGCAAGGTCAAGCAACACCATCCGGTTATCGGAAGAAGGTGCATGCGTGATCGTCTTGCGAATATGGGCGTTTGCTGCGGTCACATCAGCATCCGTATGTGCGCTGAGCCACTGGGCCGAGCGTTCCTCTTTGTCTGGTTGTGCGTCATAGACGACGTCATGCGTCAGGATAGCAAGATCCAGATCGGGGTCATAAGGCACTGCGAATGTGTGTTCCGCGTGCCAATAAATGCGCAGAATATGTGCCCAGTTGTGATAGCAGCGTGCCGGTTCCGCCTCATAGGCTGCTTTGGCGCTTCTACCCAACTCTCCGTCTAGAATACGTGACCAGCTCGTCAATTCTGCGTCCTTGTCGAAGGGTGTTCGTGGCATTGACCCTGAAGTGGGTTTTTCTTGTCCGGATGCGGCAGCCTGTTTTTGGCAGCTACGAAATCGCGTGCTTCATTTAGAAACAATTAATGGCTCATTATCTTAATATATATGGAAGAAAGCTTAACGCATTCCTACCAACTGTCCAGAGCGGTTTCCGGCGATTGGCAACTTGATGCTATAGCGCGCGCCAGCCGATATCAGATCGGTAAAAACCGTCGGCCCAATCGACGCCCTGGGCCATTGCATAGGCTTTCTCGTGGGCTTCGGCCAGATCACGCCCGCGCGCGGTGATGTTGAGGACCCGACCACCTGCGGCCGTGATCTGCCCATCCCGTTCCGCCGTGCCTGCGTGAAAGACCATGTGAAAGCTATCTTCGGGTTGGGTCTCCAACCCCTTGATCACGGACCCTTTCTGGTATGCGCCGGGATAGCCATTTGCGGCCATGACAATGGTCAATGCGTGATCTTCGGCCCAATTTACCTGTATTTGATCCAGCCGTCCCTCGGCGCAGGCTTGCAAAAGGTCCAGCACCTGACCGCCAAGCCGCATCATCAGCGTCTGGCATTCCGGGTCGCCAAAGCGCACGTTGTATTCCACCAGACGTGGCTGTCCGTTCTGTATCATCAGCCCACAAAAAAGGACGCCCTGAAATGGTGTTCCTCTTTTAGCCATTTCATCCACTGTGGGGCGGATGATTTCATCCAGCGCTTTTTGGGTGACCGCATCGGTCATGACGGGGGCAGGGGAATAGGCCCCCATACCGCCCGTATTCGGACCCGTATCGCCGTCATGAGCGCGCTTATGATCCTGGGCGGTGCCCACGGGCAGAATGGTATTGCCATCGCATAGAACAAAGAATGACGCCTCTTCGCCTTCCATGAACTCCTCGATCACAACCTCGGCCCCGGCATCGCCAAAGCTGCCGTCGAACATATCGTCGATGGCGGCAAGCGCCTCGGCCTCGGTCATGGCGACGATTACGCCTTTGCCGGCTGCCAGCCCGTCTGCCTTTACCACGATGGGCGCACCTTTCTCCCGGATATAGGCGCGGGCGCTGTCAGCGTCAGCAAAATGCGCGTAAGCTGCAGTCGGCGCATTTGCCGCGTCGCAGATTGCCTTGGTAAAGGATTTTGAGGCTTCAAGCTGGGCAGCCTCCTGACTGGGACCGAACACCAAAAATCCTGCGGATTGCAGCCGGTCTGCGACCCCGGCGGCCAATGGCGCCTCTGGCCCGATCACCACAAAATCGACTGCATTTTCTTCGGCAAAGGTCGCGACCGCATCGCCATCGAGAATGTCGATATCAGCGCATTCGGCCAACATGGCGATACCGGCATTTCCGGGGGCGACGATCAGTCGGTCACATTTGGGGTTCTGTTTAATCGCCCAGGCCAGGCTATGTTCACGCCCGCCGCCGCCAAGGATCAGGATGTTCATGGCTTTGCCCCTTCGTTGCCCGCCGGCCACCTGACCGGTTCACGCCCTTCGGATAGACGATGAAGACGGGCGGAACAACCGCCCGAGAGCATGATGCAAGTGGGAAACCATTCATTGGATATTTTCCAATTCATGTTCAAACCATTGGTAATTTGCAATTGACAGGATAGGCTGCCTAGCGGGGGCGCTTTGCGCAGCGGAATCACAGGATGATACGAGAGAAGGGCGATCGTCGACTTTGGCATAGGCTTGAGGGCTACAGTTTTCACGAACGCCCCTTGTCCCGGTCCCTGATTGACCGCCTGCACGAGGAAACCGGCCATTCACTGGATGTCTGCTATACGCTGGTCGAGGAATATCGCCGTTTCATGTATCTGATTGGCAGCACAGGTGAGACTTTGTCCCCGTCGCCGATTGTGGATGTGGTCTGGCGTCTGCATATCAGCGATGAATGCGCCTATTTCGAGGATTTCTGCCCCCGTGTGATTGGCCGCACCATTCATCACGTGCCCAGTGACGTGCCGATCGACGAAGATCCGGCCTATGAGCGCACTCTGGATTATTACGCGCAGGAATTTGGCCGCGCGCAGGTGCAATATTGGCCTGATCCGGATGTGGGGGCGGTGACCATGTCAACCGCGTTGATGTGGATCGTCGGCGTGGCGGCATTTGCGCTTGCGGTGATATTCGGCTCTTTCCTGTTTGCGGCATTTGGGGCATTTGTGATCAGTGGCAGCCTCTTTCTGAAGTGGAAGTTTTCATCGCTGCCATTGGAAAATCTGAACCCGGAGAGTTAGATTGAGCGACCTGTTTGAGGATGAACCGGGTGATAACACCCCCGAATTCTCGGTCACGGAAATCTCGGGTGCTGTTAAAAAATCCATAGAGGGCGGGTTTTCCCATGTCCGCGTGCGTGGTGAGGTTGGTCGCGTGTCTCGACCCCGGTCTGGACATATTTACATGGACCTCAAGGATGATCGCGCTGTTCTGGCCGGGGTCATCTGGAAAGGCCGCGCGCAGGGCCTTGCCCATCAACCCGAAGAGGGGATGGAGGTTGTTGCCACTGGCAAGCTGACAACATTTCCGGGCCAATCCAAGTATCAGATGGTGATCGAGGATATCGCGCCTGCCGGGGCGGGCGCCTTGATGGCGATGCTGGAAAAGCGCAAGGCGCAGCTTGCGGCGGAAGGGCTGTTTGCCCCGGAACGCAAGCGCCCGCTGCCGTATCTGCCAGAGGTGATCGGTGTTGTCACATCGCCGTCGGGTGCCGTGATCCGCGATATTCTGCACCGGCTGCGGGATCGGTTCCCACGCAAGGTTTTGGTCTGGCCGGTTGCCGTGCAGGGCCAGAAATGTGCACCAGAAGTGGCCGCCGCGATTGAAGGGTTCAACCGGATGACCCCGGGTGGTGCGCTGCCGCGTCCTGATCTGTTGATTGTCGCCCGTGGAGGCGGGTCGCTGGAGGATCTTTGGGGCTTCAATGAAGAGGTTGTTGCGCGCGCTGCGGCGGCGTCTGCGATCCCGCTGATTTCCGCAGTGGGGCATGAAACCGACACAACACTGATCGATTTTGTATCGGACCAACGTGCGCCAACACCGACTGCTGCGGCTGAGTTGGCGGTGCCCGTGCGGATGGAATTGCTGGCATGGGTGGATGGACAGGCCGCACGTCTAAGCCGGGCAATATCAACAGGCGTCCAGCAACGCCAACAGCGCGTCCGTGATCTTGGCCGTGCATTGCCACAGGTGGATATGCTGGTTGAAGGGCCGCGGCAGCGCCTGGACTATCTGAGCGAACGTCTGCCAGCGGCATTGCGCGGCGCTGCTGCCAGGAAACGCCTGCAAATGTCGGAGGCTGCGCTTCGCCCCGGGGTGCTGTCCCGTCGGCTGGCCGAGGATCGCCGCCGTTTGGATGGTTTAGGCGCACGTCTGGTGCCTGCGTTGAAACGCAGGACACGGGATGGCGCGGTCACGCTTGAACGGGCTGGCCGCGGTTTGCGCGGAGAGGTCTTGCGCGACCGTCTGGATCGGCAGGGCGAGCGGTTGGATACGGTTCTGCGCCGTCTGTCGGACCGTGCGTCACGCCAGCAGGCCGAACGCACCGCCCGGCTGGAAGCGTTGGACCGGTTACGCGAAACACTTGGTTATGTTGAGACCCTTAGGCGTGGTTACGCCGTGGTGAGGGGGGATGGCGCCGTTGTCACGGGAAAAGCGGCCGCCGAAAAAGCCAGGGTGCTGGAGATCGAGTTTGCTGATGGTCGCGTTGATGTCAGCAAGGACCCGCAGGGCAGCCTGTTCTGATCAGCGTTCGGCAATCAAGCCGAGAAACATCGTAAGCAGATCGGTCCGGGCCCTTTGACCAAAGTTTCCTGCCCAAGTGATTGATAATGCACAATGTGCTGCGGCCCATGACAGCAGGCGTTTCGGCGGAATTTGCCAATGTTGCCCCCACATATCCGCCAGCCGCAGCGCCCGGGTTGGATCGGTCACGAGATCGGTTGCATCGACCGGGTTCTGGAACGCGTTGGCCAGTTCATAGGCCCTTTCACCAATCACACCCTTGGCGTCAAATGCCAGATATCCGCGCGGACTTCCCTTGATGTTGTCATGGTGCAAGTCCCCGTGGAGCGCATACAGGTCCGTTTGGCTGTTAAGCAATTGGCCTGCAATCTGTCTGGCCATGATGATGTCCCGCTTGGTCCCGGCGGGCCATGTGACTTCGATTTTGACGGTCATAAGCGCGTCAAAATTGGCCCGAAGCGTCGGCAGGGTCACAACCGGCTGCGCTGCGTGCATCTGATCGGCCACACGGATCAACTCCGCGCTTGCCAGATCATCTTTGCCATTGCGACTTAACGCTCCCAGAGACGGGCCATCCAGCCATTCCATCACGGCAACGCTTTGGTCAAAATGGTAAATCGTTGCGCCACCCTGACCGTTGAGCGCCTGCATGAGCGCAAAACCGGTTTCTTCGCCCATCGGGTCATTGTTCTTATAGATTTTTAGCGCTGCGGGTGTGCTGTCCTTGCGGATAACTTTCCACACGTTTGCGATTGCGGTTTCGGCCACATGGGCCGGGCTGGACAATCCATACCGGCGCAGGACCGTTGCGGGTGGTTTCATGAAGACAGGTCGTTGCAAATCAGTGCGTCATTGCGATCCGGGTATTCCCAAATCTCGGTTCCGCCGGGGCGATTGACAAAGACACTGCGCATGCCGCCGGGCTCATGGAATACCGCCCAGCATTTGGGCTCTGGATCGTGATCATAACGAAAGCAGATATTGCCTTTGCTTTCATACCAGACACCGTATTGGCAAATTCCGTCAAAACGCGACCACATCACCCGTCTGCCGGTCAAATATCGCTCGACCCCGTATTCAGGGTTGGCGGCCGACCGATAGGTGATCGTTCGTCCGGTGACATGGGCATCAAATTCCTCTGCGCTCATGGTGTCCTGCGCCACAGCAGGGCTGGCCAGACAGAGGAGAAGTAAGAAGCTACGCATTGCGCCACCTTTCAGTACGCGGGTCCATGATCCGCCGCCATAATGGCGGGAAAAGCGCGATGCTGGCCATCAACGGCAATGGTCTTGGCAACATCGGCGCACCATCAGGTAGCGTCAGGGCCGGGTAGGGCCGTGCCGGATGGGCATGATGATCGGAGTGGCGGGTCGCGTTCAGCATCAGCGCGCTTGAGAAATAATGCGGGCTATTCCAACTGTGCCGTGCGCTGACCGGTTCGGGGCGCCCATCCCTGCTAGTGCGTTCCAGCCCGTAGTGCTGTACATAATCCGACATCAAGAGCTGGGTCTGTGCGTGGCCTGCCAGCAGGACATAGAGAATTGCGGCTTTCACCCCGCCAGCCCAGAATGCAAGCGCGATCAACACGATAGCCCCACTCACGTAGATCAAATAGGGGTTGTGCAAGGCGGCGCGATCTATGCGGAGGAGGCGCGATGCCTCGGCCTTGTAGCCTTGCACAAAGGATCCCAGCCAGGCGCGTATAGCATAGCGGTAGAAACCTTCGCCTTTGCGCGATGTGTTGGGATCAGCGGCGGTTGCCACATGGCGATGATGGACCAGCACATGGGCAGATGTGTGATGGCCAAAAAGCATGGAGATATAGACCCACATGCCCAGCCGGTGCAGGCCGCGCCTGCTGCGATGGATCAATTCATGCGCATTTGCGTTGCTGACCTGGCCAAAGAAAAGGCCGGCAGCAAAGAAAAGCCCGACCTTTCCCATGATTGTCAGCGTGCCGCCCGCAAGGGCCATCACGACCAGAGGCATCAGTGCCAGATGCGCGCAGGCCAAAATGACCGACAGGCCATCACCGCTGGGGAATTCACTGGCTGGGCTGACAATGTTGATGATCCGGTCAAGCGCGGTGGTAAAGACCGTGAGATACAGCACCGCGATCAACACCCAGAACCCCCCGAACAAAGCCGCAAACGCCAGCAGCCCGACAGGGATCAGGGTCGCAACTGCAAAAAGGCGCATTGGGTGGTTCATATTTGGGATAATTACCATGGGTTCCCGTCCGTAACAGGGGAAATTGTACCGGCGCGCATATTGGTCGCTGGGGTGTCGCATTTGCATGGTCTACCCCAAGTTTGGGCGATATGGTGGCGGCAAATCTGACATGGGAATGGCGCAATGGCACTTGATAACCGCGAAGGCGTTTGGAAATCCGGCAAAGGCAAAGGTCGGCACACGACAAAAGGCCGTCAACTGGATGATGCGGCTTGGGAGGAGGTCAAGGCGCTTATGGGTGATCGGCCCCGGCGCCGTGATTTGCTGATCGAATTTCTGCATTTAGTTCAGGATGCTCATGGTTGCCTGTCAGCGGCGCATTTACGCGCTTTGGCCGAAGAGATGCGGATGTCGCAGGCCGAAGTTTACGAAGTTGCCAGCTTTTACGCCCATTTTGATGTGGTCAAAGAAGGTGAAACCCCGCCACCGGCCCTGACAATACGGGTTTGCGATTCTTTGTCATGTGAACTTGCCGGGGCGCAGGCACTGAAATCCGCGCTGGAGGATGGTCTGGACGCGTCGCAAGTTCGTGTGTTGCGTGCGCCCTGTATGGGCCGTTGCGACACAGCCCCCGTTCTGGAACTGGGCCACAACCATATCGACCATGCCACCGTTGCAAAGGTCGAAGCCGCGATAACCGCTGATGACACACATGCGCATTTGCCCGATTACGAGGCCTATGCGGCCTATGCCGAAAACGGGGGTTATGCCACGCTGGCTGCCTTGCGCGACAATGGCGATTGGGAGGAGGTCCAAGACAAGGTGCTGTCATCTGGCCTGCGCGGATTGGGTGGCGCTGGATTCCCGTCGGGCAAGAAATGGGGATTTGTACGGGCCAATCCCGGCCCCCGTTATCTGGCCATCAATGGCGATGAGGGTGAGCCGGGCACGTTTAAGGACCGGTACTATCTTGAACGCACCCCGCATCAATTTCTTGAAGGCATGCTGATCGCGGCCTGGGCGGTCGAGGCCGAAACCTGCTTTATCTACATGCGTGATGAATATCCGGCAGTGCTTGAGATTTTACGTCGCGAGATCAAGGTGTTGGAGGATGCAGGTGTCGTCGAGCCGGGGTATATTGACCTGCGCCGGGGTGCCGGTGCCTATATCTGCGGTGAAGAAAGCGCGATGATCGAAAGCATCGAAGGCAAGCGCGGAATTCCACGCCACCGTCCGCCATTTGTTGCTCAGGTCGGGATTTTTGACCGACCTACGCTGGTGCATAATGTCGAAACCCTGCTTTGGGTTGCGCGGGTATGCCGGGAAGGCCCAGAAGTGCTGAACAGTACCGAGAAGAACGGGCGCACGGGGCTGCGATCTTACTCGGTTTCGGGCCGGGTCGAAAAGCCGGGTGTATATCTGTTACCCGCAGGTTCGACGATCACCGATATCATCGCGGCGGCCGGCGGCATGGCCGCAGGCCATGTTTTTCAAGCCTATCAGCCGGGCGGCCCATCGTCCGGGCTGCTGCCTGCGTCGATCAATGATGTGCCATTGGATTTTGACACCTTGCAGCCATTGGGCACCTTTATCGGATCGGCTGCCGTTGTCGTGCTGTCGGATCAGGACAGCGCTCGCGATGCTGCGTTGAATATGCTGCGCTTCTTCGAAGATGAAAGCTGCGGACAATGCACACCTTGCCGGGCTGGTTGTGAAAAGGCGGTCAAGCTGATGCAGGCGGATCGCTGGGACCAGCCGTTGCTGGAGGAACTTTGCACCACTATGGCGGATGCATCGATCTGCGGGCTGGGGCAGGCCGCCCCAAACCCGATCAAACTGGTCATGAAACATTTTTCTGACGAAATCTGATTGTGCCTATGATGATGCATGCGCTGGTTGGCGCATCACTGATCGCGGCGGTCTGGTTCACCGTGGCCTTTTGCTGGAAGCCGCCCAGCACTTTGAAATCAGTTGTGAAAACGGTTTCAGTTGCCGGGCTTGCACTAGCGGCGTTCCTGTCGGGTGGCCCGATGCTGCTGGCCTTGGCCTTGGCCCTCGGATCGGTGGGTGATTTCTTTTTGTCCCGAACAGGGCCGGCGGCATTCCTGGCCGGGCTTTCCGCCTTTGCTGCGGCGCATCTGGCTTATGTGGCATTGCTGATGGCCGCTGGTGGTGGGGTGGCGATTGGTGCCGGCAGCCTTGTGTTGATCTGTTTTGGCCTTGGCATGGCGGCGGTGCTGTTTGCACATGCAGGTGCGTTGCGCTGGCCTGTTCTGGGCTATGTTGCGATCATCCTGACGATGGGGCTCGTCGCTATCGGTCTACCGCCCACTGCGCGCCTGGGCTTGATTGCCGCGCTGTTGTTCATCCTGTCCGACGCGGTGCTGGGTATGGAGCTTTTTGTATTGCCCGCTGACAGCCGGTTGCGGCGGATCATGCCATTTGTGGTCTGGATCTTCTACTGGGGTGCACAATTCTTGTTTTTGGCGAGCTTCGCGCTGGGTTGGGGCACCTGACCCTTTGCATCCGCGCCCGCCAACCATTAGGTGAAGAAGAGTAATTTTCTTCAGGGCGCGCCCATGTCGTTTTTCAAAAAACTCAAAGACCGGATGTTCAAGTCCTCGTCCAAGATCGACGAGGGGCTGGACGCGATTGTAAGTGATGGGGGCGAGGAAGAGGCTGTTGTCGAAGATCCGCTTGTCGAGGTTCCGGTCACCGAAACAATTCCAGAGCCAGAGCCAGAGCCAGAGCCAGAGCCAGAGCCAGAGCCAGAGCCAGATCCAGAGCCAGAGCCAGCCACCCGTTTAGTCGGCGATCCCGCTGAACAATTGGCTGACGCTGTTCCGGTCATCGCGCCGGAGCTTCTGCCGCCGGTTGAGGCAGAGGTTCCGGATCAAGTCCCGGAGGTGTCGGCTAAACCGGTGAAGTTGAATGTCGATATCTCCGCTCCGCTTTCGCAGGAGCCGGAACCAACGGCCGAAAGAACCGGCATTCTGGGCAGGATGTTCGGCCGGGGTGAGGCGAAAACGATTGTACGCCGCACGCTCGACGACGACATGCTCGAACAGCTTGAAGAGCTGTTGATCACCGCTGATATGGGCGTCGATACCGCGCTGAGAGTGACCGCCAACATGGCCGAAGGGCGGTTGGGTAAGAAATTGTCAGTCCCCGAGATTAAGCAGTTGATGGCAACCGAAGTTGCCCGGATCATGGATGGGGTTGCGCGGCCCATGCCACTTTATGCCAAAACGCCGCAGGTGGTGTTGGTTGTGGGGGTGAATGGATCAGGCAAGACCACCACGATTGGTAAATTGGCCAGCCAGTTTCGCGCCGCAGGCAAGAAGGTTGTGATCGCTGCGGGTGACACTTTCCGCGCCGCTGCCGTTGAACAGTTGCAGGTTTGGGGGGACCGCGCAGGCGTACCGGTGCTGACCGCACCAGAAGGGTCCGACCCGGCCAGCCTCGCCTTTGATGCAATGACGCAGGCGCAGGAAGATGGGGCGGATTTGCTGATGATCGATACCGCAGGGCGTCTGCAAAATCGGGCAGACCTGATGGAGGAACTGGCCAAAATCGTCCGCGTCATTCGCAAGAAAGACCCCGACGCGCCGCATAATACGCTGCTGGTATTGGATGCGACAACGGGACAGAATGCTGTGCAACAGGTTAAGGTGTTTCAGGAATTGGCGGATGTGTCGGGCCTGGTGATGACCAAGCTCGACGGCACGGCCAAAGGCGGCGTACTGGTGGCACTGGCTGATAAATTCGGCCTTCCGATCCATGCGATTGGTGTCGGGGAACAGATTGACGACTTGGCGCCCTTCGATCCCGAAGAATTCGCCGCAGCATTGGTAGGACTCGAATGATACGCGCAGCATGTTTACTGATCATTTTGGCCAATCCCGCGATGGCGCAGCGCGCATCCGATACCGAACGGTGCAATACGGGATGGCAGCATCTGGTGGGTATCATCGTTGGATATCAGGGCAGCGGCCTGTTTGACTTTACCATGCCGGACGAATTGTTGGCGCTGCGCGATACCGCACAAAAACCGCTGGCAGAGGGCTGGTGTCAGGCGGTGAGCCCGGGGAACGGTCCGTTGTCGGAGGTTGAGCAATTCGCGTGGCGCGCGGCACCTGCCGATTTTGCTGATGATCGGGATGGCTTGCCGTCGGCTTTGGCCTTTCGTGTAAGCGGTAGCATGCAGCGGAACGGTCAGAGCGCGATGACAGAGCTGTCGTTGCAGCTGTCACATTCTCCCGAAGATGGGTTGCTGATCATTGATAGCCTGACGTCGCAGATTGATGGCGACACAGTGCTGAACGCGACTGCGGTTATCGGGGGCGCGTATTTTGATGATCCAAGAGCGGCACAGATGAGCTTGCTCGGGCTGCATCTGGACCAGCTCGCATTGACCGCGATGCTGGAAACAACGCATGCACCGCTACTGAAAGACCTCAACCGCGATGACGTCGCTGAATTTGTCAGCGGCCTGAGTTTTTCGCAGATGGACCGGCGTAGCCGCTCCGAGGCGTTGGATTTTGGACGTGCCCTGCCGGCGCCCAACGGGGTGCTTGATTTGAAATTCGCCTCTGATCGCGGGTTGGGCTGGATGCAAATTGGCGTTGCGGCAAGCCAGGATGACGCGGACATGCCGGGATTTCTGCTTGACGGGGCGCAATTGTCGGTTGACTGGCAACCCAATTGAGTGAGTGGCTCGTGTCCATCGCGGGCACGCCCGAGGGTGCGCGACTTGCGACGCTTCTGGCGCTGATGTCGGCGGCGGCACATGCGGTTTTTGGGGCGTTGCAAAAGGGTCGTCATGATCCCTGGCTGGCAAGGGGTGCGATCGACGGTTGGCTGGCCGTCATTTCAGCGCCAGTTGCGTTGTTTGTTGTGCCTTGGCCCAATGCAGCAGCGGTGCTTATTTTGCTGGGCGCGATCGTCATCCATTTTGTCTATAAACTGACCATGGCGCGGGCCTATGAACGGGCGGCTTATACGGTTGTCTATCCAGTGGTGCGCGGCACCGGGCCCTTAGTGACTGTCATCGCCGCATCATTGATTTTCGGCGAACATTTTACCCCGATCCAATGGATGGGCGTGGCGTGCCTTTCGGGCGGCATCCTGCTTTTGGCGCTGCGCAATCTGTCGGAGGAGGTGATAGATCCGCGCGCCCTGAAAATCGGGTTGATCTGGGCGTTGGCGGGCGGTTTCATGGTGGCGCTTTATACCACCTACGACGCTTATGGCATTCGCCAATCGCCTGATCCGTTCACCTTTCTGGCCTGGTTCTTCTTTCTGACGTCGTTGGACTTTCCGTTGCTGGCAGCGTGGCGTTACCGGCGCATGGCTGCCCCTCCGGTTCTTGGACCATTAATGTGGCGCGGCATCGCGGGGGCGTTGATTGCCTGGGTCAGCTTTGGTGGTGTGATGATGGCGACACGGTTGGACAAGGTGGGGGAGGCAGCGGTGCTGCGCGAGACCTCGACCGTGTTCGCGGCATTGATCGGTTGGTTCATCTTGGGCGAAAAAGTTGGTCCGCGGCGTTTGTTTTTGATGACGCTGGTTGCGCTGGGCGCCGTGATCGTGGAAACCGGGGGCTGAGGGAGAATTTCATGAGTGCGAAACCGATCAATCCGGTATTGAAGCAGGTTCTTGAACTAGGGCCGACACTGGCGTTTTTCCTGATTTATTTGCGGATCAAGGATGACACGTTCACAATTGCCGGGACCGACTATACAGGCTTCATCATCGCGGCGCTGATCTTTGTCCCGATCCTGCTGGTCGCGATGGCGATCTTGTGGATGCTGACGGGAAAGCTAAGCCGCATGCAGGTTTTTACAGCTTTCATGGTCATCTTCTTTGGTGGATTGACGGCCTATTTCAACGACGAACGGTTCTTCAAGATGAAGACCAGTATCGTCTATGGCTGTATGGCAGGCATTCTTCTGATCGGATTGCTGCAAGGCCGCAGCTATCTGCAATATGTGATGGAAGAATTCCTGCCCATGCGCGAAGAGGGGTGGATGATTTTCACCCGCCGCTTGACGATCATGTTTGCCACCCTTGCCGTCGCGAACGAGGTGATTTGGCGGACCCAAAGTACCGACCTTTGGGTCAAGCTGGAGACATTCGCATTTCCCGCTGTTTTGTTCGTGTTTCTTTGGATGCAGATTATCGGGCTTCAGAAATATCTGATCGAAGAACCTGAGCCTGAACAGGATTAAGTCAATCCTACCGCATCTCCGCAAAGCCAAAGCCGACTGTGCCTTGTCGGTGCACCTGTCGTGGGTCGCGTCGATAACGCAAGGTGTCAACCTGATCATCGGATATCTGGGGGCGGAAGGTTAGCCCGGCCCGATCACCCGATGCCCATTGTATCAGCGCGTCAACCTTATGGCTGAGGATGACCAGCTTCACCTTGTCACCCCGCTTAACATCGCGCAGTCCTTCGATCCGGGCGCCCGCATTGTGAACGTCGATGACCTTGCACTTTTGGTTTCCGGCCGGGGTTTGCATTTCGATGGGATATTGTGTGTTGTAGCGATGTGGACGGTATTGCATTTGACTAGCCTCACTCTTTCAATTTGAGTGATTCTTAGGCAATTCCGGCTAATAATTGGTTACCGCTATTTTTTGAAAAGCGTGCTTTGTGCCGCTTTGTCTTTTCGAAAATCGCCGCGCTTCTCAGCCGCTAATGCACGCCCCCGCTGCACCCCTGGACGTTCCCCCATCATAGCCAACCAGCGCGCCATATGGGGTTTGTCATCCAGTGTTTGCTGCTGTCCTTCCCAAAGCGAAGCCCAGCCCCAGATCGACATATCCGCGATGGAATAGAAATCTCCGGCAACAAATTCATGCTCTGCAAGCTGCCGGTCCAAGACCCCGTAAAGCCGCGCGGTTTCCGCCCGATATCTGTCCTTTGCATAAGGCAGATCATTTGGGGGATCCATCGCGGGCGCGTATTTCAGAAAGTGATGTGCCTGACCGGCCATCGGCCCCAACCCACCCATTTGCCACATCAACCATTGATCAACTGCAATCCGGTCCCGTTCGGTTTCGCCGTAAAACCACCCGGTCTTGCGTGCCAGATATTGCAGGATTGCCCCGGATTCAAAAACCGAGATCGGCGCGCCATCCGGCCCGTCGTGATCAATGATCGCGGGCATCCGGTTGTTGGGAGCGATTTTCAGGAACTCCGATTTGAACTGATCACCCGCCCCGATATCCACCAGATGCAACGTATAGGGCAATTCCATCTCTTCCAGCGCGATGGAGGCTTTCCATCCGTTGGGCGTTGGCCAGAAATAGAGATCGATGGGCTGGGTCATTCGCAGACTCCCTTAATCTGTTGCGACCATGGCATGTGGTGGGAAAAGGACAAGATAGATTGCGCAGTTTTATTTGCCTCAACCCGGCCCCATATGAGGGTAATGAGATGGCCTCGTCTTCTTTATTGCCTTGCATTTGCGACGGCCCCGCCCAGCTGGGCGGATATTGCGCCTGCCAAATGGGTGGCCGATGCGCTGGAACGCACGCGTGCACCCGGCGTGGCGATGGGGGTCAGCAACGGTGGCCGTAGCCGCATTGCCGCAGGCGGTTTGCGCGCGATAGACGATGCCGCTACTGTCACCGAAAACGACCTTTGGCATATCGGATCGATCACGAAATCCATGACGGCGACGTTGATTGCGCGCCTTGTCGAGGCGGGCGCGATCAGTTGGGACGACACGGTGGGCGAGACACTTGGTGAGGTCGTCACGGTCGATCCGGCCTTTGCCGACGTCACCTATGACGAACTGTTGACCCATCGTGCCGGTCTGCCGGCAAATATGTCGATGCTGGCATCGCGCAGCCTGTCGGGGTCGCTTGCCGACCGCGACATGATGGCTGACCGGGTCGCTTATGCGCAGGCGGTTCTGTCAGAGCCGGGTGAGGCCCGCGGGACGTTCTCCTATTCCAATGCGGGCTATGTCGTTGCCGGTGCGATGCTACAACAATCCACTGGCCAGACTTGGGAGGCGCTGATGCAGGCGCATGTGTTTGATCCGCTTGGGTTGCGCTCTGCCGGTTTCGGGCCACCGGGTACCACCGATAGCGTAGATCAGCCTCGTGGACATCGCGGGCTTATTCTGCGCGCGATCCCGCCGGGGCCTTCGGCTGACAATATTCCCGCGCTCGGCCCGGCGGGGACCGCACACATCGGGGTAGTCGACATGCTGACCTATCTGCAGGCACACGCGTCGTGGGATACCGGTTTTCTATCGCTTGACAGTTGGACGCGGTTACACACTGCACCCTCTGGCGGCGATTATGCCATGGGTTGGGCGATCACCCCGCAGGGCTGGTTGGCCCATGATGGTTCTAACACCATGTGGTACGCGACCGTCGGATTTGTTCCCGATACCGACCGGGCCGTCTTTATGGCTGCCAATTTCGCAGGTTGGGGGGCGGTCGCGCGGGCGATGGCGCAAGGGGGCATTGCCGCATTGGAGGATTGACGCCAGCACAGCCGGGGCGTATCCCTTGCAGCGTGGTGATTTGTTACCGGATTGCAGGCCACGTTAAACAATCTGCTAAAAGGCTACGGGTTTACGCCCCGATACCTTTTCCCGGTGTCGGGGTTTTTTGATGCGCAAATGGCGCGAGGGAACAACAATGAAGACTTGGAAGAAACGGACCAAGGCGGTCCATGCAGGTATCCGGCGCAGCCAGTATAACGAGGTCAGCGAGGCGATCTATCTGACGCAAGGTTTTGTCTATGACACGGCCGAGGCTGCGGAGGCGCGGTTTATCCAAAGCGGCGATGATGAGTTCATCTATGCCCGCTATGGCAACCCGACCATCGCCATGTTTGAAGACCGGATTGCGGCAATGGAAGGGGCCGAGGATGGTTTTGCCACTGCGTCCGGCATGGCTGCAGTTAGCGGCGCGCTGACATCCATGTTACGGGCAGGGGATCATGTTGTATCCGCCCGTGCGTTGTTTGGATCATGCCTTTATATTCTCGAAGAGGTGCTGACCCGATTTGGTGTTGAGGTGACGTTTGTCGACGGTACTGATCTTGCCGCGTGGGAGGCGGCGATCCGGCCCGATACCAAGGCGGTGTTTTTCGAAAGCGTTTCGAACCCGACGCTGGAGGTGATTGATATCGCTGCCGTGTCCAAGCTGGCCCATGCGGTTGGGGCGGTTGTGATCCTTGATAACGTCTTTGCCACGCCGGTCTTTTCGGATGCGATTGCGCAGGGTGCGAATGTCGTTGTGTATTCGGCGACCAAGCATATTGACGGACAGGGGCGTGCCCTTGGCGGCATCATCCTTGGCACAAAGGAGTTTATACGGGGCACGGTCGAGCCATATATGAAACATACCGGCGGTTCGATGTCGCCTTTTACCGCGTGGATGATGCTGAAAGGGTTGGAAACGATCGAATTGCGGGTGCGGGCACAGGCTGAGACAGCCTCAATGATTGCTACAGCGCTTGAGTCGGATGGCCAATTGACGCAGGTAATCTACCCCGGGTTGGAAACCCATCCACAGCATGCGCTGACCAAGGCGCAGATGGGGGCGGGCGGCACAGTGTTGTCAATTGATGCGGGATCGCAAGCAGCGGCGTTCAAACTACTGAACGCGTTGGAGATTATTACGATTTCCAACAACCTGGGTGATGCGAAATCCATCGCAACGCATCCGGCAACGACGACGCATCAACGGCTGTCCGAGGAAACGCGCGCAGCACTTGGAATCACCCCCGGGCTGGTGCGGCTCAGCATCGGTCTGGAAGATCCCGATGACCTTTTGGCGGATTTGCGCGCGGCAATAGCGGGATTGTGACTGGCGCGAAAAAAGTGCTTAAGATGTACTGACTTAACCCCTGGAAAGGTGGCTCTGATGGCTGATCCGCGCCCCAAATTGTTGCGTATCTATGAAGATATCGTTGGAAATTCCGATGATGCGACCCATCTTGGAAAGTCTAATGCACCGAGAGGGGGCACCGAGATGAACATCCACGCGCGCGAAGTCGACCGCGATCCGACCCGAGAAGATGCCGAGGCAGCGTTGGCTCTGCTGCGGCGTTGGGCGGGCGATGTCAGCGCCGAGGAAGTCGCGACACTTGATCCGCTGGTATCGCGGCTGATTCCCGGACAGGAAGTGTCAAACTACCCCGCCCTTGCGCGGGCCTACCCTGACGCGTTTGAGGTGGATGAGGCTTACAAGGCGTCGATGCCTGATTTGCAGAACGGGCCATCCAGCCTGATCAAAGGCGCGAAACAGCAGATCCAGCATGTGGGCATTTCGAATTTCCGGCTGCCGATCAAATTTCACACCCGCGACGGGGGCGACCTGACGCTTGAGACATCCGTGACGGGCTCCGTGTCGTTGGAGGCGGAAAAGAAGGGCATAAATATGTCCCGGATCATGCGCACGTTTTACAAACATGCAGAAGAGACATTCAGTTTCGAGGTGATTGAACGTGCCCTTGACGCCTATAAGACCGATCTGGAGAGCTTTGACGCGCGTATTCAGATGCGTTTCAGTTTTCCGATGCAAATGGGAAGCCTGCGCTCTGGGCTATCGGGCTATCAATATTACGATATTGCGCTGGAGCTTGTCGAGACGGCGGGCGTGCGCAAGAAGATCGTGCATTTGGATTACGTCTATTCCTCGACCTGCCCATGCTCGCTGGAGCTAAGCGAACATGCCCGCCAGTTCCGTGGGCAATTGGCGACACCACATTCCCAGCGATCAGTGGCACGGATGTCGGTGTTGCTGGAGGATGGTGGCGATGTGCTCTGGTTTGAAGATCTGATCGATTTGGCGCGGACGGCGGTGCCAACCGAAACCCAGGTCATGGTCAAGCGCGAAGACGAACAGGCATTTGCCGAACTGAATGCTGCCAATCCGATCTTTGTCGAAGATGCCGCCCGGCTGTTTACCGAGCAACTGCATAAGGATCAGCGGATTTCAGATTTTCGGGTGATCGCCAGCCATCAGGAAAGCCTTCACAGCCATGATGCGGTATCGGTGTTGACCGAAGGTAAGACCTTTGCCGCAGAAAGCCTCGATCCGCGGCTGTTCGCGTCGCTTTTCCACGTGGGGTAAGGCGTTTCCACAACACCGATTTCTCTTGAAGTATGTGTGTCAATGCAAGGCGGATATATCGCGGCGGCCTGGGCTCAAGTGGTATTTTTAGCGACTAATTTCGACGCAGTGTTTCGCCCAGGGCCAGCTTTGGGCTGAGTTTGACAACCGGCCCTTCTACGACATCAGCACCAGCATTTCGCGCGGCAATGATCTGCGCTGCCTTTACCCCAATCTCGCGTCGGCAAGCATCCATCGTGGCCAACTGGCGCGGCAATCCGTCCAGTAACTCGACGCCATTGAAAGCCGCCAATCCGATCTGCCCGGGAACATCGATGCCCTTTTCCAGAAGGTAAAGCAGGCCACCCGCGCCAATCATGTCATTGGAGTAATACAGGAAATCAAGATCCGGCGTGCGCTCTGTCATCTTGGCCGTCATTTCGCGACCCTTCGCCAATGCCGACCCACCGGAATAGAATTCCTGATCTGCGATTTCGATGCCGCTCTTTGCCAAGGTGCGGGTGAAACCTTCGAAGCGTTTGCGAGCCCGGTGGTCCAGCGGCATCTTGGTGCCCATAAAGCCGATGCGGCGATACCCGGCGGCAATGATCTCCTCGGCCATCTTCCGACCCGCGCGCCGATGTGAAATGCCGACACAGGCATCGATCGGCTCACCATCAATATCCATGATCTCGACAACAGGGATACCAGCCTGACGCAGCATCGCCTGAGACGCCTCCGAATGTTCCAGCCCCGCAATGATAACCCCGGAGGGGCGCCAGGACAGCATCTCAAAAAGGACCTTTTCCTCTTTCTCGGGCAAATAGTCGGTGACACCAACCACCGGCTGCAAATCGGTGTCCTCAAGGGTCTCTGAAATGCCGGAAAGCACCTCGGGAAAAACCATATTACCCAATGACGGGATGATCACGGCCACAAGGTTCACCCGTTGCGAGGCAAGGGCGCCAGCGATCTTGTTGGGAACGTAACCCAGCCTCTTTGCGGCTTCTTGCACCTTCTTGCGGGTTGCCTCGCTGACGTCCCCCTTGTTTCGCAGAACGCGGCTGACGGTCATTTCACTGACCCCTGAGGCCTCAGACACATCACGAAGCGTAAGAGGTCGTTTTGTTTGGTTCGTCACCGTTACAGTCCTGCATTGCCTTAGGGCATTGATAACGGGCCTTTCTCCCGTTGACCAGATGGCCGCGGACAGGCATTCAGAGAACATAAAGGCCCCGTGGCTCAACTGGATAGAGCAGCCCCCTCCTAAGGGGCAGGTTGCAGGTTCGAATCCTGCCGGGGTCGCCAACACCTTTTTAAGCATCGGTTTTTCCTCATTTTTATTGAAGGTTTGGAACTTTGGTCGGTTGAGTTGGAACTTTTTGTTCCGTTTTCGTGCTGCTGAGCACCTTCCGCTTGTTGAAATTGCGGATGTATCGTTCGATCTCGGACAGGCTTTCATGCCCCGTCCAGGCCCCGATTTGAGCCGAGGTTCCTTCGGCTTCGGCAAGCGCTCGCGCCCGGCTTTTCCGCAAACCATGAGCCGAGCGGCCATAGACGCCCGCAGATCTGGCTTTAGCCGCAAACCATTGGCTTGCGGCCTTCACGCTCCGGGATTTCCCATGCGCGGTCGTCATCCACGTCATGTGCTTGTCTTCACGGGCGGCCAGTGCTGCATGAAGACGGCGAGATCCCCTTCCATGCCTTCTGCGAAGTCCGGTAGCGCGCGATCAAAGGGGATTGCGACTTCACCTCCGGTCTTCTGCTGGCGGAACACGATCCAGCCATCCCGGTCCACGTTGCCGTGTCCCAACCGAACTGCATCCGAGATACGCGCGCCGGTCCAGAAGATCACTTCGAACGCCAGACGTTCCGGCGTGTCAATCGACCAGTGCGCGCGAAAAGCCTCGATCTCCTCTTCTGACCACGGGGGATGCCCATCTGACTGCGCGACGGGCGCTTTCCTGGCGTCTGTGGTCGGATCAGGGATCTTGTATGTCTCGGCGAGCCATTTTCCGAAGCCCCGCCATGCTTTCAGGTGGTTGTTCCGTGCGTGTCCCGTGAACCGGCTCAGGTCAGCTTCGACATGCTTGGTCCGAAGGTCAGTCACCCGGCCATGCCCGTATCGTTCGCGGATTTCGTCCAACATGCGCCGTCTGACAGCTCGCGTGCCTTCCGCAAGACCCACGAGAAATACGTCTGATTTCAGATATCCCTCAACCGCCAAAGCAAGACTGCCGGAGCCCGCTCTTGCCCGCACCGGTTTGGTGCTACCCGCAGCCTCTGCATAGGCCGCAAGGAAATCGGGGTGATCCGAGGGAAGGTCGGGCATACGAATGCCCTTTTGCCCCTTTGGGCGGTAGTAATAGCGCACATTGCCACTGGGGAACCGCCCAGATGGGTTGAGATGTTTCATCCTCGTCAGCAACCGAACGCCTCGTCACAACTGTTTCCTTCGCTCCACATTTGTCCCCCAATGGTAGGCAGGTCGGCAAGCGCGGAATCCAACTCCCACCGTAGCCACACTGCAACTCCATCAGCGTTCCGTCCGGGCGGGTAGATTCCGCTTCTCACCAGCTTGTCGAAATGCCCCGGCGAATGGCCGCAATACCGTGCTGCGTCCGCTCGGCGCAGGGCTCCGCCCCAATCTGCTGGAAGACGTGAACCTTTTATCATCTCAGGCTCCGCGCGGGTGCTTCATCTTCGTCCGAGGCGCTTTCGATCAGACGCTCCATCTGAGCGGGCGTCAGCAACATCAACCGCCCCAGTTTGTGAAAATGGCCCGTTTCGCGCGCTTTGGTGCGGATCAGGCGCGGTGAGACATGAACGCCGTGTGCACGAAGTTCTTCACTCCAAGCTTCGGGTGTTTGGCCTTGCGCTAAAAGCTCTGACATATTTTCCTCGGCAATCGGTTCTTTGCCTCAACTAACTACAAGTTTCAGTTGCAAGCTACATCCTTCTTAAAATACTATAAAAACGAGAAATATGTTTCCTATGGAGCGCTTATGGGACAAGGGTTCAA
Source organism: uncultured Paracoccaceae bacterium (assembly GCA_947500055.1). GTDB lineage: Bacteria > Pseudomonadota > Alphaproteobacteria > Rhodobacterales > Rhodobacteraceae > Yoonia. The sequence goes on along the minus strand of CANMQO010000006.1, from coordinate 1,876 downwards.
GTTTCTTTCTTCGAAGGATGAGCGCGAGCGCGCTGAAGCCGAGATGGGCTATGGGTATCATCTCGAAGATATGGAGCGCCGCTACGCACCGAGTAATGCTGTGCACGAAAACCTTCGGAGTTTTCGAAATCAGCGCGGTCTAAAAAAGCGGGATGTGGCATCGCTTATGGAGGTAACGACGCGTACCTACTACGACTACGAAGAGGGGAATCGACCGATTCCTTCAGACGCGCTTGTGCGGCTTGCTGTGTTGACCGGCGGTGACCTCAACCAGATTTTGCTTGGGCGGAGCGCCGAGCCACGACCTCAGACGATTGAAAGCGCCATCAACGATTTTCGCACCATTCTTCTGTTTCTTGATGTCGAATATCCGAAGATGGACATGAATACCCGGTCTGAGGTCGCCCGTTTTGCCTTGATGCATGATTGGCAAGGCATGCCGCGCGTTCATCCGGCGGTGATACGTGATGCGGTCAAAATGACCACTGGCTACCGTTTCCACCCTGAAGATATCGCTGCGCCTCCATTCTGGGAAGACTACGAAGACCAAGATCAGTTTGAAAAAGATATGGCCGAATGGCAGCGGCAAGTAGATGGGGATCGCAAGGCAACTCTTGATGATCTGGGTTGATTGGGTGGTCTAGTCGTCGGATTCATTCTCGATTAAGTCGAGGAATCCTGATCGAAGCATTCTGCGAACAGCGACCACCCGGTAGAGTGCCATTTCGATTTTCTCTTCATCCCCGCTTTCGTATGCAGCGGAAATGAGCTGGAACTGCCCTGCGCTGGAGCGGGCCAACGCGCTATCTTTCTCTATCGAACTCATCGGCTTGTCAGGATTAGCCCGGACAGGACACTGGCATGCGATCTCAACGCTGTCGCCATGTTCGATCCGCTACGCGCCGATCCGATGGCGGCAAGGCCGTACTGGATGGCCGCATCGCGGCCATCAGAAGACGCCATGTTCACATTGGTCTGTGGATTGCCAGCAAGGGCCACGCCGAACCCGGTGACGCCTTGCATGGCGTTGTGCCCGCCATTTGATGAGACCATTCCCCCGTTGAGATAGTCGCCACTTGGCGCACATGTCGGTTGCAGCGTCAGCCCGTCCGGTCGGGAGAAGCCCTGCCGTGCGTAGTGTTCGGCCGAGAGGACGGACGATGTGAACGGCAGACGGCTGTGCAAATAGGTCTCCGGGTTCACGACATAGAACGGCGCGGGAGCTGCGCCCTCAAGGCTGGCACCGGCCAGACCGCTGCTGTTCTTTGAACCGAAGAAGGTTTCGCGATCAGCCAGCGGCCACACGCGGCCCGCAGCCTCGCCCAGAGACGCCATGATCTCGCCGTTGACGTGGACTTCGAGATGCAGGTGAACGGCACCCGGCGACCCTGTATCGCCCTGCGTGATGACCACGGTGTCGGGAAGCACCGCATCATCCTGCGCGACCCGCCTCGCCTGTCCGTGCAGGTAGCCGACGCGCTGTCGGCCGTCCGGCGTTTCAACGAAGACGGAATTCGTCCTGTTCGCGGCCGAGAAGACCACGGTTCCCGGCACGCCTGCATACACGTGCGTTCCATTGCCGTTCGAGCTGACCAAATCCAAGCCAAGGTGATATCCGGCCGAAGCCCGGCCGGTCCTGTCCACGCCGAATGGCGAAGTCGCTGTGAGCGTGCCCGCCATCAGATCGCGGTCAAAACACGTTCCGATGCCACCTGCGAGGACCGGCCCCAGCTCGATCTCGCGGGTGATGCCGGAAACGTCATAGCCTGCGCCCCGGATCAGATAGGTGCAGACCGAAACTGGACCTGTCACGTTTTGATGCCGCTCCAAGTGCTCGTTTAGGCCACTTTCCTTTCGAAGGCGACCGGGCTTTTCC
>CANMQO010000005.1 GCA_947500055.1 uncultured Paracoccaceae bacterium | reverse complement strand
CATTCCTCCACAAAAATTGCTTGCCTTAACGCAAAAGATTCTCATTATTTGATAACATGTCTCACAAATCGAGAGATTCCCGTCAACATGCATCTTGCACGAATGATCAACCTGCTGGAAATAATCGCCGTTGCGGGGCGACCCGTTTCCGTGGCCGAAATACAGCGGGCGGCCGGATTGCCCAAACCCACATGCTACCGGCTTGTGCAGGGTCTTGTTGAACAAAAGCTGATTGATGAACCGTCCGGGGACGGCAAATATGTCATCGGTGAGCGGATGATCCGGATCGCATTGCTTGGCAAGTCGGATGTCGATGTGCGGCGATGTGCAGCACCTTTGATGCGTACAGCGGCGACGAATTTCAACGAAACTGTCTTTCTCGCCCGGTTCCGGAACAGCAAGGTCGAAATAATCCACATTGAAACGCCGGATGACCCCGCCCGGGCCTTTATTCACCCGGGCCTTGGGGTGCGGCCCATGCATGCGTGTTCTTGCTCCAAGGCGATTGCGGCATTCGCAGAGCCTGCTTTCCAGAATGAAATTCTGTCGGGCAGTCTCAAGGAGTATACTGAGCATACAAAAACCACCGAAGCCGATTTGCGACGCGAGTTTGAAGAGATCGTCAAACGGGGGTTTGCCGATTGTGATCAGGAGATCGACATCGGTATCGCCAGTGTCGCGGCACCTGTTTCGGTGGCCAATATCGGTGCCACATTCAGCATCGGTGCGGTTGGACCCATCCGCCGGTTTGGCACGGAATACCGGATGGAAATCGGCGAAAAGCTAAAGGTGCTGTCGGAGAAAGTCAGCGGCGCCATCCAGCTATGCAATGTCGCAGATATCTGAAAATCCGAACGTCTAGCGGCCAAAAAATTATGATCCCGAAACGGGGCGCATTTCACAACAAGGAGGAACAACATGAATCTCAGACCTGACCCAACATTCCATGCGTCGCCAAAACTGGCGATGCAGGCGCCGGTCGAAAACTATGCATTTACCGTCATGCTCAGCCCCGATGGGTCGCAATCGGATGGCATCGCAGTTGTCGACGTCAAACCCGGATCAGAGACCTATGGTCAGATCGTCCATCAGGTTATCGTCCCCAACAAAGGTGACGAATTCCATCACTTTGGCTGGAACGCCTGTTCGTCCTCATTGTCACCGCTGACCGGTCACGCGTTTCTGGAACGCCGCTATCTGATCGTGCCGGGCATCCGGTCTTCGCGCATCTATGTGATCGATGTGAAGGAACCCCTGAAGGCAAAAATCCACAAGACAATTGAGCCGGAAGAACTGTTTGCAAAGACAGGATATTCGCGCCCGCACACGATCCATTGCGGCCCCGAAGGCATCTATGTGTCCTGCCTTGGTGGCGGCGGTGAGGATGGCACAGACGGCCCTCCCGGCATTTTCATCATGGATTGCGAGACCTTCGAGATTATCGGCCAATACGAGATGGACCGCGGCAAGCAGGACAAGCATTATGATTTCTGGTGGAACCTGCCGCAGGATTACATGGTCAGTTCCGAATGGGGTCTGCCGCCGCAGTTCGAAAACGGCATCGTCCCCGAAGATCTGTTAAGCAACAAATACGGCCATTCGATCCATTTCTGGAACCTACGCGCCCGCAAGAACATCCAGACGATGGATTTTGGTGAGAATTACCAGATGGCGCTGGAAATTCGCCCCGCCCATGACCCCACCAAATCCTATGGTTTCTGCGGTGTTGTTGTGGATACGACCAATCTGCAAGGCGCGATCTTTACCTGGTGGCGCGATGATGATGGCGTCTGGCAGTCCAAGAAAACCATCACGATTGACCCGCGCCCTGAAAAGCCAGAGAACCTGCCACCATTGCTGCAAGGGTTCGAGGCCGTTCCGCCGCTTGTCACGGATATCGACCTGAGCCTTGATGACAAATACCTTTATGTGGCCTGCTGGGGATTGGGCGAAATGCATCAATATGATGTTTCTGACCCGATGAACCCCGTTCTGGCGGGCAAGGTCGAACTGGGTGGCATCGCCCGTGGTACCAAGCACCCCAACGGCAAGGATTTCGCCTTTGGCCCGCAAATGGTGGAAATCAGCCGTGATGGCAAACGCGTTTACTGGACCAATTCGCTTTATTCCACATGGGATGATCAGTTCTATCCGGATGATGAGGGCGGACAGATGGTCATGGCTGATGTGGGCGAAAACGGCGGGCTGACCCTGAACAAGGATTTCTATGTCGATTTCCCGAAAGGCCTGCGTTCACACCAGATCAGGCTGGAAGGCGGGGACTGTTCCACAGACAGCTTCTGCTACCCGTCCGTCTAAATCATGGGCGACATGACAACAGTGACAGCCCTTTGGTGGGCTGTCATTTTTTCTGGCCTGTACCACGGCATCAATCCCGGTATGGGCTGGCCACTTGCCGTGTCGGCGGCATTGATGGAGCGCAAGCACAGTGCCATGCCCAAAGCCCTGGCCATGCTGGCTGTCGGGCATTTTCTGGCGATGATCGGCATCCTGCTTCCGTTCTCGCTCATGACTGTCCTGATCCAGTGGGAAGTCGAGATCCGTGTGGTCGCGGGCCTTTTGGTCATCGCGATGGGCATTTACCTGTTGATCAATCGCCGACATCCAAGGTTTCTGGCACGCGTGCACCCTGCCCGTCTCGCGCTTTGGTCATTTCTGGCGGCGATGGCCCACGGCGCCGGGCTCATGCTGCTTCCGATATTCCTGGGGATTTGCGCAATCGGGGCTGATGAAACAGGCCATGCGGCGGCACAGGTGCTCATGGGGAACAACGTCACAACCGCCTTCCTGGTTGCGGCGGTTCATACGGTTTCAATGACGATGGCGGGTGGGGTCATCGCGGTGGCAATCTACATATGGCTTGGCCTCAGATTTCTGTCAAAAACCTGGTTCAATCTGGATACCATCTGGGCACTCAGCCTCGTTTGTGTGGGCGCGTTTGGGCTTTACGCCGCACTTATCGGGCATTGAACATTGCGTTCTGTGACAAAGGTTCGAGGGTGCATTTTCGAACCGCGCCAGCCTGGTGACCGGGCGAGGTTTACGTGATTATCCGGGTTGCTAGATCACCGGAAGCTCCGGCGCGGCGCGTGTACTTAGCAGATGCCCGCCATTTGCCGTGACCACGATGTTTTCCTCGTGAACCATCATCAGCCCGTCGCCATATGACAGCGATGGCTCCAGCGTCAGAACCATGTTTTCCTGCAATTCCGTTGTGTCAAATGCCGCATGCGACGGTTGTTCGGTCAGTTGCAGGCCAAGCCCATGGCCCAACCGCCCGATATCGCCGCCACTGTCATCCATTTCGGCAATCACACCGGACATGGCGGCGAAAAGATCGCGGCAGGTGTTGCCGGGACGGGCCGCTTGCAAGCCCGCCTCGGTCGCGCGCCAAAGCACGTCATAGGCCTGCCGCGCCTTGTCATCCGCATGACCGATGGCCCAGTTGCGATCAAAGTCACAGTGATATCCGTCGCAGACCAATCCGGTGTCCAGCATCAGGATATCACCGCGCATAAGCGGCGTGCCGTCCGGGGGCGAAATCACGTCGGCATAACCACCTTGCGCGGCCGCGCCAACGACGTAGGGCGCACCATCGGCCCCCTGCGCCAGCGCCTCGCGGCGGAAGGCGCGAAACACCTCGTCGAGTGGCATCCCTTCGCTTGCCAAATGCGGGACCTGCGCAAATGTGGCGGACCCGATGGCGCAGATATGAGCGATCTTTTCAATCTCCGCCGGAGATTTGATCATGCGCAGCCCCTGCACCAGCCCGGTCGCATCCGCGATGGTGAGGTGCGGCAAGGCAGCGACAAGCCTTTCCCAATCGCCGAGCGGCATGCGCAGTTGCGTTTCGTGCCCTTTCATCACGCCGACCCTAGCAAGTGGTGCAAGCAGATCCGTCAACAGGCTGATCCCGTCATCTTCTGGGGCGGGCGCGCTCCAGGTGCGGATGTCGTCCAGCCAGCCGCGCCGCATGAGGCTGGCGCCAATCTCGGGGATGATGGCGATGGGTTTGCCGCTTGCCGGTACAAACACGAACCATGGCCGCGTGGGGCTTTGCCAGAATAGCGATTGAAAGCCGGTGAAATACTGGACCTCTGGTTCGGTCATCAGCAACAGCCCGTCCAATCCGTCCTCGGCCATGCGGCTTTGGGCCAGCTTCGTGCGGGTGGCGAATTCGGCATCAGGAAATCCACGTGTGATGGATGGGGTGGTCATGGGTGCCTCACGGTTTTTGAAGTGATAGGACTTGTGCCCGACGGACGGGTTTCAACGATGGCACGCGCGGAAAATTCGGCAAGTTCGCCGCGCCAGATCTGACGACCGAAACAAAACGGCTGCCCATCGGCGTTCTGGATGATCTGTTCCAGTTCCAGCCCGGCACGGTTTGCCGACTGTCCCAAATGCGCCGCCTCTGAATGCGACATCGCCCGCATCCGGATCGTGATTTCGCCCGCGCGCGCGGTTGCGCCAAAGTGCTGATCCAGAAGGGCAGTGGTTGATTGCCGCAGATCATGCTCCAACAGATCGGGGTAACGCGCGGCACTGACATATTCGGTTTCCAGAAAGATCGGATGCCCATCAACCCGGAAGAGCCGCGTATATTTGTGGACTGGCGCATCGTCACCAAGTCCCAGGGCCCGGGCCACGCGCGGATCGGCAGGCTGGGTTTCCGCATCTATCACGGCGATATCCAGATCAAGCCCTTTCGTCTGCGCGTCCGCCACAAAACTGACCATCTGGCTGACGTCATATGAGACCCGCGCAGGCGAAACAAAGCGCCCGCGCCGCCCTTCGCTATAAGCGAGACCTTCGGCCTCGAGCGCCTCAAGCGCCCGCCGCGCCGTCATGCGGCTGACATTGTGGGTTTCGGCCACCGCCCGTTCAGATGGCAATGCCGCACCGGCCCGAAGCCCACCGGACTTGATCCGCTGGCGCAACGCATCCGCGATCCGCGCGAAATGCGTCTCTGGTTCTTTGGCATTGTTGGTGGGCTGCGTCATGTCTGTTGCGTCATTGGATTTTCGCACTGCCTAGCACTCAATCTGGTATAGACCAAGTGATATTTATTGGTATATACCAAAGTAAATTTACTCGGCGGGAAACCAGATGACCAAACCACTCCCCTTGAAAACCCAAGTTGTGATTATCGGCGGCGGCATCCATGGCTGTTCGGTCGCCTATCATCTGGCCAAGGCCGGGTGGTCGGATGTGGTGTTACTGGAGCGCAAACAACTGACATCCGGTACCACGTGGCATGCGGCAGGTCTTGTCGGCCAATTGCAGGGCAGTCACGCGACCACGGCCTTTGCGTCATATGGCGTGGAACTGTTGCAGGAGATTGAAGCCGAGACTGGTCAGAATCCCGGCTTTCGCCAGTCAGGATCCATTTCGATTGCTGTGAATGATGCGCGGCTGGCTGAATTGAAACGAAAGGCGGATTTTGCCGCCCTACACGGGGTCGAAGCGCATTACCTTGAAACGCCTGAAATTGCCGAACGCTGGCCACTGATAAATGCAGATGGGGTGTTGGGAGGCATATATATGCCGTCTGATGGCGCGGCAAATCCGGTCGATCTGACCCAGGCGCTCGCCAAGGGCGCGCGGATGCATGGCGCCAGCATCCGCGAGAATATCAGGGTTGATGAGGTTCTGACCCACGGCGGCAAGGCCACGGGTGTGCGCACCGATCAGGGTACGATCATCGCCGATATTGTTGTGAATTGCGCAGGGATGTGGGCGCGCGAACTGGGTCGGCAGAATGGTGTCGGCATCCCGCTTCATGCCTGCGAGCATTACTATCTTGTCACCGAACCGATTGCAGGTTTGCCCGCTGATCTTCCAGTGCTCCGATCCTATTGTGACGGTACATATTGGAAGGAGGACGCAGGTAAGCTGCTATTCGGGTTCGCCCATTTCCGCGCGAAACCGTGGGCGGCAAATGGCATCCCCGAAAGTTTCGAATTCGACAGTCTGCCCTTTGTCGAAGATGACGTGATGGAGGTGCTGGAACTGGCGATGGCGCGTGTCCCCCTGCTGCAGGAAACTGGCATCCGGACGTTTTTTAACGGGCCGGAAAGCTATTCATATGACGGGCGTTTCACATTGGGCGAAGCACCTGATCTGCAGAACTATTTTGTGCTGGCCGGTGTGAATTCGACGGGCATCCAGTCTGGTCCCGGCGCGGGCAAGGCGCTGGCGGACTGGATCATGGCGGGTCACCCGACGATGGACCTGTCCGAGATGGACCCCGCCCGGCTTGAGGCATTTCAGGCACGCGACCCCTATCTGCGTGAGCGCTGCCCCGAAACGCTTGTCCTGACCTACGCGATGCATTGGCCCAACCGGCAGCGCGAAACCGCGCGGCACCTGCGACGGTCGCCCTTCTATCACCCGATGAAAGCGATGGGTGCCTGTTTTGGCGAGGTGCAGGGTTGGGAGCGCCCGCTATTCTTTGCCAAAGAGGGTATCAAACCTGCGATAGACTACAGCTTTGGGCGGCAGAACTGGTTTGGCGCAGCCCAGGCCGAACAAAAGGCCGTGCGCGAGGGTGTCGGCATGATTGACTATACCATGCTGGGCAAGCTGATGATCGAGGGGCGCCATGCCGAAGCATTTCTGCAGCGGGTCTGCACCAACGATATGGCCCTGCCCGTCGGGCATGTCGCCTACACGCTGATGTTGAATGACCGCGGCGGGATCGAAAGTGATATCACTGTGGCGCGGCATGGGCCGCAGGCGTTTATGACGATGTCATCAATCTCGCACACGCGGCGTGACCGTGACCACCTGCGCTGCCTTATCCAACCTGACGAGGATGTGCGCCTGCGCGATGTCACCGCGTCTTTTGGTGTTTTGTCACTGGCCGGGCCAAAGTCGCGCGCGTTGCTGGCGAAGGTCAGCGATATTGATCTGTCGAACGCGGCATTCCCGTTCAATTCCCTGCAACATTTTCACATTGGTCACGCACCGGTTTTTGCACAACGTCTGTCATATACCGGCGAATTGGGCTGGGAGATTTTCATCAGCCCCGATTTCGCCGAACATGTCTTTGATGTGCTGGCAGAGGCAGGCGCACCATTGGGTCTGCAACTCGTCGGTGGCGAAGCCCTGAATGCGCTGCGCATCGAGAAGGGGTTTCTGCATTGGGGGCATGACATGGCCTATGCGGATGCGCCACACCAGATGGGTTTGGAGTTTATCTGCAAGCCAGACAAGCCGGTGCCCTTCATCGGTCGCGATGCCTATCTTGCCCGCAGGCAAGAAGGGAAAGGCCCGTTTCTGGCTTCAATCAAGCTGCGCGATCCTGCCCCGTTGCTGCATCACAACGAACCCGTGCTGCAGGGTGACAGGATTGTTGGATACGTCACTTCTGGTGCATACTCGTACACAATCGGCACGGCAGTGGGGTTGTGCATCGTAACTGCCGACAAAGAAGCGTTATTGCAGGGTGACTGGTTCGTTCTGGTCGAGGGCGAAAAGGTCACTGCCGATCTGAGCTTGAAGCCGCTCTATGATCCGTCGGCAATTCGCATGCGCGGGTAGGCCCGCGCACGTCACAATTTATTCGCCATATGCGGGAAACCGGAACTATTTTGTTCCCAATCCCGCAATAATTGATTATTGACATCAACTCAAATCCATATCTTGACTTTGCAACACCCCCCGGATTGGATCGCAGTTTATGGACTTGAAAGCGCTTCGGCACGATTTTCACCGCCACCCAGAGCTTGGCTTTGAGGAAGTGCGCACTAAGGCCAAGGTCGCGGAAATCCTGCGTGATCTGGGGCTGGAGGTGCACGAAGGCGTTGGTGTTGTCGGCGTTCTGCGCGCCGGTTCGGGTAATCGCGCCATCGGCCTGCGCGCCGATATGGATGCCCTGCCAATCGATGAGCAAAGCCAGCATGATTACGTTTCGCAAACGCCCGGCGTGATGCATGCCTGTGGCCATGATGGGCACACCACCATGCTGCTGGGCGCAGCGGCGAAACTGGCCGGATCCCGGGATTTCGACGGTACGGTCATCTTTATTTTTCAGCCCAACGAGGAACATGGGTATGGCGCACGGGCCATGATCGACGAAGGGGTACTGGAACGGTTTCCGGTGGATGAGGTCTATGCCATCCACAACTTGCCCGGCGCACCGACCGGCCATGTTTCGACGCGGGTCGGACAAATCTGTGCCTCTGAAAGCCTGTTCGAGATCACAATCACCGGCCAAGGGGGTCATGCGTCGATGCCGCATGTTGGTGTTGATGCCATCACGGTGGGGGCCGAAATGGTGATGGCCTTGCAAACCATCATCGCCCGCAAATTGCCACCCAGCGCCGGGGCCGTCGTATCCGTCACGGAATTTCTGACCGATGGGCAGCGCAATGTCTTGCCCGGGACAGCCACGCTCAAGGGCGATGCGCGCGCCCGTCAGCCGGAAGATCGGCTGGCGATTGAACGTTTCATGCGCCAGATCGTGGATGGGGTTGCGGCGACCCATGGGGTCACCGCAGAAATGTCTTTTGACACAGTGTTCATCGAAGCAATCAACGCTGCGGAACCGGCCGAGGCCGTGATACGCGCGGCTAAGGCGCGCGGGCTTGAGGCGGATGGTGACCGCCCCCCGATGAGCTTTTCGGAAGATTTCGCGCATTTTTCGGATGCGGTCCCCGGCTGTTTCCTGTTGATGGGAAACGGGACCGAGGGGGCGAATGCACAGCCGTTGCATTCGAACGATTACGACTTTAACGACGCGCTTCTGCCGATTGGTGCTGCCTTTTGGGCGGCACTTGTGCGGGATCGCCTTCCACAACGACAGGATAACTGATGACCGATCTTTTGCCAGCCGCCACACTTGGCCACATCGCGACCCAGCGGATCAAAGGCGATGCCGCCCATCGTGTTCTGACCAAGGACGGGTTTGACACGGCGGAGGCTGAAATCACCGCATGGGACGGCTACGCGCCAACACCGCTGCACGCATTGGATGCGCTGGCCAGCCATATCGGCGTGGGCAAAGTGTATTACAAGGACGAAGGGCCACGTTTCGGCCTTGCAAGTTTCAAGGCATTGGGCGGGTCCTATGCTGCGCTGCGCATGCTGCAACGCGAGCTGTCACGACGCAGGGGTCAGGAGGTTAGTCTGGCCGATATTCGTACCGGGAAATACCGCAATGAATGTGCCGGGATCACGCTGGTTTCCGCCACTGATGGCAATCACGGCCGCTCGCTGGCATGGGGGTGTCAGATGTTCGGCGCCCCCTGCCGCATCTATATCCACGCCGAGGTCAGCGAGGGTCGCGCCAAGGTGATGCGCGACTACGGCGCCGAGGTGATCCGTATCAGCGGCGACTATGATGCCTCTGTCGCGCTGGCAAAGTCGGAGGCCGAGGCAAATGGGTGGTTTGTCGTCTCCGACACTTCCTGGGAAGGCTATACCGAGCCGCCCCGTGACGTGATGTCGGGCTATTGTGTGATGACGCGCGAGGTTTGCCGCACGTTGGACGAGGCCCCGACCCATGTATTCCTGCAAGGGGGCGTTGGCGGTCTGGCCGCCGGCGTGATCGCAGCGCTTGTCCAGCATTACGGCGATGCATCCCCACGGGTGGTTATCGTTGAGCCGGATCTGGCGGCGTGCCTGTTTGAAAGCGCAGGCCAGGGCAAGGCAACAAGCGTGACCATCGCAGAAGAAACCATCATGGCGGGTCTGTCCTGCGGCGAACCATCCGCGCTTGCCTGGGAAATTCTGGAGCAGGAGGCAACCGATTACCTGACAATCCCCGACACGCTTGTCCCACCCGCCGTTCGCCTGCTGGCACGCCCCCTGCCCGGCGATCCGGTGATCGAAGCCGGAGAGAGCGCGGTGGCAGGTCTCGCGGCGTTGATCGCCGCCCGCGCCAATGCGGATTTGTCCAAGGCGCTCGGGTTGGACGGGACATCGCGGGTTCTCTTGATCGGATCAGAGGGTATCACGGACCCCGAGATCTATCAGCAGATCATGGAAGACCAAGCCGTCGCATGACCCGTCCCGCCAAAGGCAAGGCATGACGCACCACGACCACGCATCCGGGTCACCGATGAATATCCTGATCATCGGGGCATATGGGCTGATCGGCTGCGGCGTCGCACAAAGGCTGGCGCGCGACGGTCATACCATCACCGGTCTTGGCCGCGACATCGCCACCGGCACACGCGTTCTGCCGGACATTCGCTGGGTTGCAGGCGACATGCGCGCCCTGACCGAGATCGATGCATGGCGACCGCTATTGAAGAATATTGATGCCGTCGTGAATTGTTCGGGCGCGTTGCAAGACGGGCCGGAGGATGATCTGGAGGCGGTCCATCACCACGCCATTGCTGCCCTGGCTAATGCGTGCATCGCAGCGCAGGTAAAGATTATCCAGATTTCCGCGGTCGGTGCATCATCGGACGCCCCGACCGCATTTCTTGCATCGAAGGCGCGGGGCGACGCCGCGATCAAATCAGCAGGCGTTCCTTATCATATTCTGCGCCCCGGTCTGGTATTGGCCCCCAGCAGTTACGGCGGCACCACAATGCTGCGCATGCTGGCGGCGGTTCCGATCCTGCAGCCTATTGCGGCACCGCAGGCGCAGGTGCAGACCATATCGCTTGACGATCTGGCGGCGATCGTCAGCGCCGCCATTGACGGCAGGATACCTGACGGTTTCGAGGCCGATCTTGTTGAGACGATGTGCCATTCATTAGAGGCGGTTACCGCTGAAATGCGCCATTGGCTTGGTTTCAAAGACGCCCTGCGTGTGATCACGGTTCCATACATCGGCGTCCGCGCCATTGGCCGGATTGCGGATGGGCTGGCCCATTTGGGGTGGCGTTCGCCGCTGCGCACAACCGCGATGCAGGTGTTATCAGATGGCGTAACAGGGCACCCAACGGACGTGACGCGGTTTGGGCTGACGCCGCTCAAATCGCTCTCTCAAACTCTGACAGATATGCCCGCGAGGACCGAGGATCGCCTATTCGCGCGCATGGCCCTTATTACCCCTCTCATCATCGCCACGCTGATCCTGTTTTGGGGCGCATCCGGCATCATCGGGATCCTAAGAGCGCAGCAGGCAGCGCTTGTTCTGGAAAGCGTCGGGTGGCCGCATATTCTGGCTGTTTCCAGCGTCTTGTTCTGGGCATTTGTCGATATTGCAATCGCCATCGCCTTCACGCTTCGGCGATACGCAAAGCTTGCATGTTGGCTGGCCGTGACCGTCAGCCTATTCTATCTGGTCGCATCAACGCTTTTTGTACCGCAGCTTTGGATCGATCCTCTTGGCCCATTGGTGAAAGTTGTTCCCGGGATCGTTCTGGCACTGGTCGCCCGCATTGCATTGGAAACGCGTTAGTGGATTGGCTTGAAGTCATACGGGTGCTGCATGTTCTTGGGGCATGTGTGCTGATCGGCACCGGATCGGGCATCGCATTTTTCATGGTCATGGCACATCGCAGCGCGGATCCACATTTCATTGCGCGCACGGCAGCAACCGTTGTCATCGCCGATATGCTCTTCACCGCCACCGCGGTGGTTGCACAACCCCTGACCGGCTTCGTGCTTGCCCGGACGCTCGGCTGGCCAATAACCGACGGATGGCTTGCATTGTCGCTGGTGCTTTATGTCGTGATCGGGCTGTTCTGGCTGCCGGTGATATTCATCCAGATCGGCATGCGCAACGAGGCCCGTTTATCCGTCCGGTCGGGAACGGGCCTGACCGCGCGGTATCAGCGGCTTTATCGTATATGGTTCGCCTGCGGCATCCCGGCATTTGCCGCGATCATCGTTCTGTTGTGGCTGATGGTGGCCCGGCCTGCCTTTGCTATCTGAGCAGCTATAGCGTTAGGTGATTCAGGTTTTTCGCATAATGCTATCGTGGCGCAAATCTCAGATCGTGGGCGCTAATGCGTTGCCGGGGTGTTTGAATATTTGCCCGAAGCCCTCCAGCTCATCCATCAAACCGGCACGGCGCATGCAGGACCACATCTGCGCCTGGTTGGATGTGATCACCGGTTTGCCAGCCGCCTGTTCAATCTCTGCCACGACTTCCAGTGATCGGATGCCGCCACAGGACAGAAAGATCGCATCGGCCTCTGGCCGGTCAATCTCAAGCGCGAACTCTTTCCAGTAGGACGGTTCGACCATGCCGAATTCCACACCGGTTTCCAGACGCAGCCCCTGAATATCGAGCACGTCAAACCCGGCGGCGTGCAGGTATTCCGCCTCCGCCGTGTTCACATCATCCAGATAGGGGGTGCCGACCACGATCTTTTTCGCGCCAACCTCGCGCAGCGCGTCCATCACCCCCGTCACGATGCACATTGGCTGCGCATAGGGCGCGCCCTTGCGGATTTCGCGAAACACGTTTTCTTCGCGGCAGACGATAGACCCGGACGTGCAGCAATAGCTGATCACCGACGGCTTCACATCGGGCTGCAGCCGACTGGCCGCGTCAGCCATATGGTCGATATGGCGGGCAAGCGTTTCATTGGTCGTGTAGTCATCGGTCTTGAGACGGGTAATGTGGATACCGACACCCGCTGGCGCCATGGCAAATAAATCCGCCTCGCATGCCAGATCAGTGGACATCAGGATGAAGCCAAGGCTACCGCGATGGGCGATGCCCTTGCCCATGACAGGCTTGCGCGGGGCGGACTGTACTGTTTGACCAGATTGAAACATCAGAGAATGACCTCCTCTACTGATTTTGGATGATGCGAGAGCGGCTCCCACCCGTTTTCGGTAATGATGAAGCTGTCGCCGACCTGCGCACGATAGGTTTCAACCGAAACCGACCCGTCAACCGCCAGTACCATGCCAGGCTGAATGATGGTCCTTTCACCGGTGACAAGCTGCGGCGCCTCAAGAAAGCTGAAACCAGTCGCGCGGCCACAGCGGAAAGGGTATTCGTAACCCGCCCCCTGAATAACCTCCGCATAGGCTGCGTGCACGCTTTCGGCTGTCACACCGGGCCGCAATGCATTAAGCGCGGCTTTCTGACTGGCCACAGCAACCTCGTAAACAGCCACCTGATCATCGGGTGCCTCTCCGATCCAGAAGGACCGGTCAAAACCCAGCTTGAACCGATGGAAGTTCGTCATGCCGCAAAAACACAGGAAAACCGGTTCGCCCCGTTTCATGATCCGGGTAGAGGCGCGGTGATGCGTTTTCACAACCTCGTCGCCAGAGGCCATGATCTGCAGGAAATGCGTCATCGGTGACATGTCCGTGTCGTCATAATGGGCGGCCAGCAATTCGGCTGCCTTCCGGGTCCCTGCCTGCGATGTCGCAATTGCCACCTCAAACTCGGCCACGCCATCGCCAATCGCCGCACGTCCCGCATTCATCATGGCGGTCGCCACCTGCCCGGCATGCCGGGCCAGCTGCAGTTCTTCGGGGGATTTGATCATCCGCATGTCGTTCAGGATCGGCGTCGCGCTGATGATTCTTTCAGCATCGACAAGCTGGTCCACATAAGCACGCACCGGAGGCGGCATCTGCCCCGGTTCAATCGCCACTTTCCCGGCACTTTTGACGGCATCTGGCAGTTCCGCACGCCATTCGTCCCCCATCCCGTCATTCCACGGCGCAATCCGCCCCACCCGCGCCGTCTGTTTGGCGGCATTCAGATCGATGGTTGGGGTGATCAGTAACGCGTCATCATCCTTGGGCACGACAAGGATGGTGGGACGCCCAAATTCCATATGCAGATAGTCGTAATAACCCGTCAGATAATAGACATTGTCATCATCGGTGATCAGAGCAACGTCAATCCCGGCCTCGGCCAGGCGGTCTTGGAATCGGGACAATCGATCAGCAAACAACGGCACACCCTTTCGTGGACAACAGCCAGTCGGCTCTGCGCCACCCAGAAGAGACAACAGGCCAAACGCCGGCAGTGCCAAAGCGATAAATAGCTTCACTGCTCGGTAAGCCATGATGATGTAGAACGACCGCCATTCCGTTCCTCCCTTTGACCGTCTGCTATAAATCTATCTCGCTGCCAGCGCAGGCGCGCGGCCAAAAGCGACACTGCACGCCGAGCGACCGGATGCGCGACCCTCTTGCCAAGGTCGGCGCCGCGGTATGGCCGTCAAACGGCCTCACGTACAGCACTCAGGAATTGCTGTGTCCTTTCTTTTTGCGGGTTGCCGAACAGTTCCGCCGGTCGCCCTTGTTCTTCGATCTTTCCACCATAGAAGAAGCACACCCTGTCCGAGATATCCCGGGCAAAGCCCATCTGATGGGTCACCATCAGCATTGTCAGCTTATGCTCCGACACCAGTTTGCGGATCACGTTGGTCACCTCACCGATGACTTCCGGATCCAAGGCCGATGTGACCTCATCAAACAGCATAACCTTGGGACGCATCGCCAAGGCGCGGGCAATGGCAACGCGCTGCTGCTGACCGCCCGACAGGCGCGAAGGATGCTGGTCCTTCTTTTCGATCATGCCGACCAGCTCCAGCAATTCTTCGGATCTGTCACGCGCTTCGGCTTTGGGGATCTCCAGAACCTGCACCGGACCTTCCATGCAATTCTCTAACGCCGTCATATGTGGAAACAGGTTAAAGTGCTGAAAACACATACCAATATCGGCCCGCCTCATGCGCAGATGGCGTTGATTGGCAGGCACAAGCTTGCCCGCTCTGGGCATATGCGTCAGCGGCTTGCCGTCAATATAGATGACACCATCGTTGATTGTCTCAAGCGTCATCAACATACGCAACACGGTGGTTTTGCCAGACCCGGACGGGCCGATAATTGACACCATCTCGCCCGCTGCCACGTCCAGATCCAGATCATCCAGAACGGTCAACGCCCCGTAAGATTTGCGCACTTTCTGGAAGCGCACCATCGGAATGTCGTCGCCGGTCAGTTCGGTTGGAAAGTTTTCTGTATGCGTCATGGTTTCCTATAGACCCAACTTGCGGCGCACATAGCCTTCGAACAGCCGGATCAAACCAGCCGCCGGAAGCGAGATTGCCAGGAAAATGATGCCGACCATCGTGTAGGGTTCGAGGAAGCGATAGTTTTCGGACCCGATGGCATTGGCAGTATGGATAAGTTCGGCAACACCGATCACCGACAACATCGGAGTGTCCTTGAAGATGCCGACCAGATAGTTGCCCATCCCGGCCAGCGCCGGAGGGATCGCTTGCGGAATGATCACACGGCGGTATCTCTGCGCTGTGGTCATGTTCAGAGCGGTTGCCGCCTCCCATTGCCCCGTTGGCACGGCTTCGATGCCGCCCCGGTACACCTCGGAGAGGTAGCAGGCGTAATGAAGGCCGATCGCGATCATGCCGGACATCCAGGGACTTAACCGGATGCCGAATTGCGGGCCGACATAGAAGATGAAGAAGATTTGCAGGATCAATGGCGTTGAACGGACAAATTCAACCAACTCGCGCACCACGAATGTCAGCACACGGTACGGTGTGCGTTGCGCCAGCGCCAGGATCAGCCCAAGCACAACCGCAATGGCGTAACCTGCACCCGCGGCGACCAGCGTATTACCTGTCGCGCCGATCAGGCGCGGTGCGATTTCCCAGACAAAGTCCCATTTCCAGTCAAACATCGATCATGCCCTCCCCAGTTTGCGGGCCATGAAACGTTCCAGCCAACGCATGAAGGGAGTCACGAAAAAGCGGGCCATGATGTAATAGATGATCAGTGCAGCCCCAAAAACCTGTGCAGACAGGTAGGTCGTGGCATTGATCTGGCGGCTTTCGAACATCAGATCAGCGACAGAGATGAGCGAAACAAGCGCAGTGCCTTTCAACAGCTCAATCATCAGGTTGCCCCAAGGCGGCAGCATATTGACCAGGGCCTGCGGCAGAATAATCCGGCGCATCCGCTGTGCCGGGCTCATATTGATGGCAAGTGCCGCCTCCCATTGGCCCTTGGGCACGGAGAGAATGCCACCACGCACCAATTCGGCCCCATAGGCGCCGATATTCATGCCCACGGCCAAGTAACCCGCTGTAAATTTCTCAATCGAAAGGCCAAGGAGCGGCAGAACAAAGAATATCCAATATAATTGGACGACCAGAGAGGTCCCGCGGAAGATCTCAATATAGGTAATGGCGCCCCAGCGCAGCGCGCGATTAGGCGCAAGTTTCATCAGCCCCATGCAAAGCGATATGGCGATCCCCAATGCGGCAGCCAGCAAGAACTGCGCAACGGTGACGCCGGCACCACCCAGCAGGCGTGGCCAGTACTGGCCTAGAAATTCAAAGAAGCTCATGACATCCCCGAGCCCGCGATGGGGCAGATGGTAATGGCAGGCCGGATCAACCGGCCTGCAACATCAGACAAGCGTTTAACGATTGGCGCAGGTCCATTCGGCTGTCACATCACCCGGCAGGTTGCCTTCGACGTAACCATATTCCGCGACCGAGGCGAGCATCGCATCAGTGCCGACATAAGATGCAAGTGCCTCGTTGAACTTTGCCATGAATTCGGCATCCGCATCCCGGAACCCGATGCCAACATAGTTCAATGTCCAATCTGGCAGGGCTGCCGGATCTGTCACATCAATATCGTCGTTTGTTTCGGCAAAATGGTTCGCCTCAAAATACGTCATGCCACCGGCATCGGCGCGACCGGCCTTAACCGCAGCAAGCATTTCCGATGGGCCGGGAACCTGCATGATCTGGTCGTCGCCCAACCCTTCTTTCTTGGCGGCTTCTACGGTGTTGTAGCCTGCGCCGGTCACCATGACCGCGCCGGAATTCAGGATATCCTTGAACGTGTTCAGGTTCTTGGGATTGCCCGCTGGCACGATAAACGCATCACCGGTCTGCGCGATCGGTTCCGAGAACGCAATATTTTCGCAGCGGCTTCCCAGAATATACAGACCGCCGGTGATGAGGTCGTAGCGGTTTGCCTGCAGGCCGGGGATAAGCCCACCCCAATCGGTCACAATGGTTTCGACACCCTCGTGACCCATTTCATTCAGGATGCCGAGCGCGATTTCGTTCACAAATCCCTTGGCCTCGCCGTTGTCATCGGGAAAGCCCCAGATCGGCACGTTTGAAAACCCAATACGGATCGGCTCTCCGGCATCGATGCGATCTTGCAACGGGCCAGCAAAGGCCGCGGCGCCGGCAAAAAAGGCAACCCCGGTCGCGAGGATGGTAGATGATAGTCTAAATGGCATTTCAGTCTCCCTGTAATTCTTTTCGGGACATGAGGTTGGCCAGCATCAAACCGGGGGCACGCAAGGGGCCACCGCCCCATAATCCCCCAAATGTTGCTGTCCCACGTCGTGTCGCGGCCTAAGCTTAGTTGAGACACCCGACGCCACGCGTCAAAAAATATAAGAAAGTTGACGAAATAAGTTGCATACCGGCGCGATCTTGAGAGAATTCGCCCATGGATGACAAAGATTTAGAGATTCTCAAGCTCGTGCAGTCAAATGCCCAATTGACGGCAGAGGCGCTTGGCTATGAGATCGGCCTTTCCGCACCGGCTGTCCAAAAGCGGCTGAAGAAGCTGCGCGAAACCGGTGTGATCGAAAAGGAAATCGCCGTGCTTTCGCCCGCCAAACTGGGCCGCGAAATGACAGTCATTGTTGGCGTTTCACTGGAACGCGAAAGCCGGATGCACTTGGACCTGTTCAAACGGCGTATGCGTCAGGCGCGTCAAGTCCAGCAATGCTACTACGCCACCGGTGACGCCGATTTCCTTCTTGTTGTCGCGGTAAAGGACATCAAGGAATACGAAGCGTTTACACAGGAATACTTCTTTGACGAATCCAACGTAAGCCGCTTCACGTCATCGGTTGTCATGGACCGGGTGAAGGTGTCACTGGATATTCTGTAATGGACGTCAGCCTATGATCATCCGTTCAGCCGCATGAGCAGATCGCCAACTGTCTCTCCGATCTGGTCCACATGCCGCAGCAGTGATCCGCCAATCAGGAACACCGTATCATCGCCATAGGCGGCGCGCATTTCGCTGGCACGATCAATGCCCATGCCACCGCCGGGTGACGGAAGGATCGGCGCGCCGATCCCGTCAATGCCCTGGCAAGCGTCTGCGATCTCGCGACATTCTGCTGTGCTGAATGCAAATCGGCCCCCCTCATTGGGAAAGACAGATATATCGGCCCCTGCCAATCGCTGCAGGGTGCCGAACATCATGCCGTGACTAAAGCCGGTATCCTCTGACAAAACATATGGGCCCAGAAAACTGGGATGTGTCATAATCGGAAGGTCGAGTTCCCTGTCAGCGGACAGCCTGCGCACCAGATCAAACCCATATAGTCCCGGCATAACCAGAAGACCCGTTGCCCCGGCGGCCTTGGCAAATCTGGCCCGCGCCATGAGGTTTTCGGCAGGTCCGGAAAGCGTTGCGAAATACAATGAAGTTCTGCCGGTTTCTTGGTTTGCGCGCGCCACTGCGGCTGCCACCTGCTCGACCCGTTCTTCAAAGGGCGCGGTGGGCTGGTCTGCGAGACCATGATCCTCTTTGATGATATGGGCCCCGGCCCGCGCGCACTGCCATGCGATTTTCGCCAATTGCTCGGACGGTTGGCCCATCGGTTTCAGGACCGGTGCCAGCATCGGCCCGGTGGCACAACCTGCCAGACGTCGCACGCCGGAGACACCGAACCGCGCACCGGGAAACGCGGCCCCAAGAGGGCCGGGATCAAACCCGATGACCTTGATCCCCTTCTGGATCGAACTGTTGCCAAACATCACGTTCATGACCTGCGGCAAAACCGTTCCGGTACTCTCGGGTGAATAGCTGATACGCGCCTGCCAGCGACTATCGCCGTCCGGCCCCAAATCCTCGATCCGGCCAAGGATTTCATCGCTAACATAACCTGCGGGTACAACATCTGCCGGTATTTCGACAGTTTGTTCCAGCGCTATGCCTTCAGCGCGCGAACGCGCCATTTTCGCCGTGGACGCAAAAATCCGATAGGTGACCGAAAACCGGCTCACAGCCCTTCGGCTTTCTGTGTGGAATGCACTGCCTCAACCCGCGCGGTGGCCAGTTGATCTTCGCTTATCCCCAGATCCTGTTGCAGGAGTTGCCCAACCCCGCCAACCAAGGCAGTGGCATCTAACCCATAATACTTCATCAGATAGGGCCGTGATCCACCATGGGCGTAGGTGTCGTTCAGCCCAAGCCGGATCAACCGCTTCCCCACACCATGATCTGCCATAATCTCGGCCAGAAGTGAGCCGACGCCACCTTCGGTCACGTGATTTTCCAAAGTCACCACGCCATGTTTGACCGATGTGATATGATCAAGCATTGCCGCGCTGTAGAAAGGTTTGATTGTGTTCAGGTGGATGTGTCTGATCGACACGCCTGCCCCTTCCAGCGCAGACTTGGCGCGCAGCGCCTCTTCTGTGGTGATGCCGGAGGTCACGATCAGAACATCGTTTCCTGCCGACAGTTCCCGCATCTGACCGACCTTGATGGGCGTATCAAAAAGGCGCGGTACAGTGCCGCGCAGAACCCGGCAATAGACCGGACCATCAATTGAATCTGCTGCCTCGCAAATGGATTCCACTTCGGTCGCATCACCGGTTTCAAGGATTGTCATGTTCGGGATTGACCGCATGACCGATATATCCTCGATCGCCTGATGCGTCATTCCGCCGGGCGTCGTAATCCCGGGAAGGAACCCCATCAGGCGCACCTTACGTCTGGGATATGCAATGGACGCCATCAGTTGGTCATAAGGGCGCCGATACAGAAAGACCCCAAAAGTATGCACAAAGGGCCGAAACCCCGCCAGCCCAAGCCCGCCGGCGAATGACAGCATATTCTGCTCGGCCATGCCAAGGCTCAGGAACTGATCGGGATGGTTATCCCGAAACTTATCAATTTCGCATGATGACGTCAGATCCGCAGAAAGGCAGAGCACGTCGGGATTTGCGATGGCATGCGCCTCGAATGCCGTCTCATAGGGTCGGTTCACCATTTCTATCATGTCAGTGCCCCTCACCCAGATCGACCGGCGATACGCCCAGCGATTTTGCGATTTCGACATTCATGCGCGCACGCTCCTCGTTGGATTTGAACCGCACATAATGCAAGCGGGGAAACCGCAGCAAAAGCGACGGCATCCCGCGATACGGCGAGGAATTGGCGAGAATGATCAATGGTTTACCCCGATGGGGTGTTTTGACGGCTTCGCGCATCTGGTCCAGTTTATGGCCATCAATCCAGACCGCCTTGCCACCAAATGCTTCGATTTTCTCGGCAATATCGCCGACCTGCATGACAGAGGACATCGCCCCGTCGCATTGCTGCCGGTTCACATCCATGATGGCGTAAAGGTTATCGATCCCGTGATGGGCGGCGGCGGCTATGGCCTCCCATGTCTGGCCCTCCTGCACCTCGCCATCCGACATGTAGACCCAGGTGCGCCCTGGTTCTCCGCGCCGTTTGCGCCCCCATGCGAGACCGGCAGCAGTCGAAAGCCCGATCCCAAGCGTGCCGTTATGGACCTCCATCCCGGGGGAGTGTTCCGCGCCGATCATCTCGACCGAAGAACCGTCCTTGTTGAACATCTCCAGCCCTTCCGGGGCCATTCGCCCCACCTCAATCAGGGCAGCATATGCCACAAGCGCATAATGGGCGGGGGCGATGAATAGCCGGTCGAACTCTGGCGTGGCGGGACCATTATAACCTGCGCCTGTATGATAATCAGGATTGCCCGCCGATGGCACCCCGCCAAAGGGTTTGGGTATCATGGGTAAGGTCGGCGGCCCCAGATGCAGTTCTTCATTATAAAGCCACGCTAGCTGCTCTGCGGCGGAACAGGCCTGGCTGAGATACCCGCCATTGTTCTGCATTGCATGTTTGAAGACGCTGCAACGTATCCCGTGGGCGATCTCTTCGGTTGATTTCAGGTTTCTGCGCGCAGCCTCTGCCATCAAAATACGACCCCTTTGCGCAGGATGAAACAACCAAAGGCACGCGCCTCGTTGCACTGCACAACAGCAAAACAGTTCCGCGCATGCGCATAATAGGCTTGCCGTTCAAGTGATCCGGTGCCCGCACCTTCTGGCATCCGCGCTTCGATCACATCCAATACCGCGCGATGCACCGCCGTGACCTCGTCAGGATGGTCGTCGACTTCCATCCGCAATGCGCAGTATGCCACGAATGGGTCCAGCGGCATCAGACCCGTGATCAGATCCGCCGCTTCTGCGGCATCCAGACCGGCAAGCGGCAGGGGATCGGGCATCACGCAATGCGCCGCCGTCGATGCGGCGGGATAGTTGGCATCCACCAGGGCGATTTCATCGCCATGCCCCATCCGGGCCAAGCAATATAACAATTCCGGGGGCATACGGGCATCAATGCCGAGTAGCATGGCGGGCCTCAAATGGTTGCGTTTCTTGAAAATCCCCGCGCCATGGCGCGAGGACAAGTGCAGCGCGACAAACGCATGCTGGTTTATCCGTCTAACGCGACGGGAGCGGCATCCAATCTGTCATGGCAACATCGGCATGGGCGAATTGCGGCATGTTGGCCGACAGGTCATCCATGTTCTTGATGTCTTTTTCATTCAGAAATGCCTGCGTGATGAGGGTTGGCGGCACGATGACAGACGCCCCCGGGTCGCCGCCGGTCAACATGATGGCCAATGCCCTTACTGAAACCTCACCCACAACAGCCGGGTTTGTGGCGACTGTCGCCTTCCATGCGGAATCCGGTTCGCGCATCGCGCTGATATCGGCTGTCGATACGTCGGCCGAGTAGATGGAGACATCCTGCGACAACCCGGCCTCGTCGACCGCGATCTTGACGCCCTTGGCGAATTCATCATAGGGCGCAAAGAACACGCTGATGCTTTGGTTAGCCTGTAAAACGGATCGGGCCTGATTGGCATTGGCATTGGCGATCGGGTTGTCCAGCGTCCCCATCTGGGCGACTTCCTTGATCCCGGGATTTGCCTCTTTGACCTCCTCCCAGGCAACGTGGCGCCGATCAAGCGGTGCGATACCGGGCACATAGACATAACCGGCGTCCCAACTGTCACCATTGTCCGCAATCGCCTGTTCAAGCGCCAGCTTGCCCAGCAGGTAATCGGACTGTTCGATCTGAGGGATTGCTGCGTTCTCAACATTAACGTCGAAGGCAACAACCTTGATCCCCGCATCCACCGCCCGCTGTGCCGCTTCTTTCATGGACTCCGTCAGGCCGTGCTGGATCACAATGCCATCCACGCCCAGCGCAATGGCCTGGTCGACCATGTCAGCCTGCAACGCGGCATCCTGCCTGCTGTCAAAAACGCGCAAATCAACGCCCAATGCATCGGCCTGCGATTCAACACCGGCCAGATAGGCCTGAAAGAAATCACCCGTGGACAGATAACGCACCAGCGCGATTGTCACCTCTTCGGGGTTATCCAGAGGTGCGGGCATATCCTGCGCGATTGCAGCCGTCGACATCAGTGCCGAGGCCACCAGTCCGAATGTGACACGTCTTGTGAACTTCATGATCTTTCCTCCTTGCAAATCCATTTGGGCTTGATGCCCTTTAGTGACCTCCGCCGCCCCGTCGCGATGACAGGGCGAAGGTAAACATCAGCGCAACAACCAGTACCGCGCCTTTCACGAAATCTTGCGTGTAGTAGGGGGCGTTCATCATCGTCAGCCCCTGCAACAGAACACCGACAAAAAGTGCTCCGATTGCCGTGCCAAAGGCATTCGGCTTGGCCGCGCCCAGAACAGCAAACCCGATCAATGCGGCAGCAACGCTATCGAGAAGCAGGTTATTACCGCTGGCGATGTCGCCCCTGCCCAACCGCGCCGCCAGCAGGATGCCACCCACCGAGGCAAGCACGCCCGATATCATGTA
Source organism: uncultured Paracoccaceae bacterium (assembly GCA_947500055.1). Lineage (GTDB taxonomy): Bacteria > Pseudomonadota > Alphaproteobacteria > Rhodobacterales > Rhodobacteraceae > Yoonia. The sequence goes on along the minus strand of CANMQO010000005.1, from coordinate 327,444 downwards.
GGCCAGTACCTTGTAGCGCTCCACCGGTGTACCGGCGAGGCTCGCTGCGCGCTCGTTCGAGCCAATCGCATACATCAATCGCCCATGCCGCGTCAGTTCCAGAAACACCCAGACGAAAACACCGATCACCAGAAACAGTATGACGGGGACAGGGATAAGATTATCCAGAACAAGATCGAACCGGTGCCGCCCGATCCACAGGAATGCCGGCGAAAAGGTGCCCTCTGCCGTCGCCCCCGACGGTAAGGTCATGCCGGTTGAGATTGACCGCCCCTCGGTCGGAATGCGCTGCAAACCGATCAGCAGGAACATCATGCCAAGCGTCGCCAAAAGATCCGGCACGCGCATTTTCACGATCAGAAACCCGTTGATGGCCCCAACAACTGCCCCCATCACCAGACAGGCCATGACCGCGATAAAGGCGGATTGTTCCATCACCACCATGACATAGGCCGACAGCATAAGGGCCGAAGTGGCAACTGACCCAATCGACAGATCAAACCCGCCTACGACCAGCGTACAGGTTACGCCAAGCGCCAGAATCCCGGTAATTGCCACGGATTGAAAGATGAACACAGCAGAGCGGGGCCCCGCAAAGCCGGGCGCAAAGACGCTGAAGTAGATAAGAAGTCCGATCAGCAGGCACAGAAACCCGTAACGGATGGCGTAGTAGCTCCATGCCCGCCCGGCGGCGGCGCTTGGCTTGCTTGCCTGCTCTGCGTTTGCGTCTGTCATCGCCATCCCTTTGTTGCGTCAATCTCTGTCATGCCGTTATCGCAACCTGACCCGAAACCTCGGCCAGAATGCGGGTCACATCGACATCCGCGTTCTGATGTTCCCCAACCACGTGCCCCTCATGCAGCACGATGATCCGGTCAGCGATCTCAAGCGCCTCATCAAGTTCGGCAACGAAAACCAGCGTGGCCCGGTTACCTGCTGTCTCGCGAATATTGCGCCCGATATCGCGGCGTGCCTTGATGTCCACGCCCTGGAATGGCTCATCAAGCACCAGAAATTGCGATGCCTCGGCCATCCAGCGACCGACCATGACTTTCTGCTGATTGCCGCCAGAGAGTGTGGTGATTCCATCACCGGGCCCCTGACAGACAATGCCAAGTTCACTGATCATCTCATTCGTGCGCCGCCTCTCGCGACGTCGGCTGAGGAAAGACAGATTGGAATGACGTTCCAGAAACGGCAGCGTCAGATTACCGGTTATGTCAAAATCCCGGACAACACCGTTGCTGGCCCGGTCTTTGGGGCAAAGAAAGACGCCCGCGACGATAGCTTCGCGTACCGACCGGGGGGCGAAGGAACGCCCCGCCAATTTCATGGTGCCCCCGTCAGGCTGCGCCAAGCCAAACAGGATTGCGGCCAGTTTGCTTTTGCCGGACCCCAACAATCCGGTCACGGCAACGACTTCGCCCTTATGCACCGTCATGTTTACCGGTTCCGATCCGGGCAAGATACGCAGGTTCTCAAGTTGCAGGACCGGTTCACCGCCAGAGGTCACCTGCACATCAACGGCCGTCATCGCGTGACCCAGCATTGCGGTCACGGCACCTTCATAATCCAGATTATGGCCTTCAAAGACACCTGCGACCCGACCATCGCGCATGGACACGATCCGATCTGCGACCCGCCGGATGTCCGACATGCGGTGCGAAATATAGAGAATGGCAACGCCGGTTTCGCGCAGCCGTTCGATTAACAAAAACAACCTCTCCGCCTCGGCGGCGGACAGGGATGATGTGGGTTCGTCCAGGATGAGCACTTTCGGGTTACGCGCCATTGCCCGGGCGATCCCGATCAGCTGCCGCTCTGCCACGCCCAGGTCCGCGACAATCGTTCTTGGGTCCAGGTCAAGGCCCATCATCGCCTCGATCCTGGCAGCCTCGGCGCGGATGGCACGCTTGCGCACAAAGAACCCTGACGATTTCGCCGTCAGACGGTCGAGCATAAGATTGGTGGCCACATCAAGATCGGGGATCACACCATCGTCGATGGATTGATGAACCGTAACGACCCCACGATCGATCGCCTCGGACGGTGTCATCGGTGCGTAGGCCTCATCGAACAGACGAATCTCACCGCCATCAGCGGCATGCACACCGCAAAGGATCTTTACCAGCGTGGATTTCCCCGCACCATTTGCCCCCATCAACACGGTAACCTCACCTGAAGAAAGCGACAAATCGATACCGCGCAAAACACGGTTCTGCCCAAAGGCCTTTTCGATACCGATCAGCTGACACGCAGGCGTAGACATGCGCTCCTCCCTGCGTGAACGCTAACAATTGATTGGTAAATGTCAATAGACTTGACAATTGACAGGTCGTTGATGAACAATTCAGGGAGCGACGGGAGGGACAAGTTGGATTACCAAGCGCTTGACAACCAAACACTTCCCCAGCGGCTTGCCGGGGTCGCTGCCGTTACCACCCGTCTGGGTGCAAATCCTGATGAATGGAAAGTCAGGGAAGTCGGTGATGGAAATCTCAACCTCGTCTTCATCGTGACCGGCCCGCAGGGTACGGTCATCGTGAAACAGGCCCTGCCCTATGTCAGACTCGTCGGTGACAGTTGGCCGCTGCCGCTGAAACGGGCCTTCTTTGAATATAACGCGCTTACGCGTCAGGCCGCGCGAGATCCGGGGCGCGTGCCGGAAGTGTTTCATTTCGACGAGGGTCAGGCGCTGATCGTGATGGAGTTCCTGACGCCTCATGAGATTCTGCGGGGACGTTTGATTGCGGGTAAACAGACCAGCGGCTTGGGCGACGCTTTGGGCCGCTTCTGCGCACGAACGGCATTCCGAGGTTCAGACCTGTGCATGAAAACGGCCGCGAAAAAGGCCGACACTGCCCTTTTTCTGGATAACGTTGCGCTATGCGATATCACCGAAAGCCTTGTCTTCACGGACCCCTATTTCGACGCCGAGATGAACAACCATAACCCGCATCTTGACCCCATCGTGGCTGCGCTTCGTGGGGATGTGGCGCTCAAAACCGCCGCGCAGCAGATGTTGGCGAAATTTGCGAATAATGCCGAAACGCTTTGCCACGGCGATCTGCATACCGGTTCGGTCATGTGTACCGATGACGACACGCGCGTGATTGATCCGGAGTTTGGTTTTTACGGACCGATGGGTTTTGATATCGGCATGCTTATCTCAAACTTCCTGATGGCCTATCTTAGCCAACCGGCCCACCGCAATGGCGACCCCAGCGCATATCAAGAGTGGATTCTGTCAGTCGTCGACGACATCTGGCGCAGCTTTTCTGATGAGTTTTCAAAGCTGTGGGAGAATGAACGAACCGGCATTCTGTTCCCCGCATCGTTGTTCGAAGATCAGGGACATTCCGCCTCTGAAGCCCTCGCAACCCGTCTCGCCGCTATCTGGTCGGACGCCCTGGGCTTTTGCGGCATTGAACAACATCGCCGCACGTTGAGCCTCGCCCATAATGCGGATTTCGAGACCATCGAGAATGCGGAATCCCGCGCCAAATTCGAGGCACGTAATCTGCGCCTTGGCGCGCATATCCTGCTTAACCGGGCAACTATCGCGGGCCCTGCAGCGCTTCTTGATGCCGCGCGCGACTTCAACCGAAAGGATGCGTCATGAAAGTGAATGGAAAACCCTATCGCTCGATCTGGTACGAAGCCGGTAACGTGCGGATCATCGACCAGCGCTGGTTACCGCATGACTTCCGGGTCGTCTCGCTGAAAACACGGGAGGATTTTGCCACGGCGATCCGCGACATGTGGGTGCGCGGCGCACCGTTAATCGGCGCGACGGCGGCCTATGGCGTGGCCGAGGATATGGCCCGCGACCCGTCGGACGCCAACCTGAACGACACGTGGGACGTGCTGCACGCAACCCGGCCCACCGCGATTAACCTGCGTTGGGCGCTTGACCGTTGCAGGGCACATCTGGCGCCGCTTGCCCCTGACCTGCGGGCCGCCGCCGCCATGCAACTGGCCCATGACATTGCGGATGAAGACGTTGAAATCAACCGGCGGATCGGCGTCAACGGGTTGCAGATCATCAGGGACATTGCCGCAAGAAAGCCCGCCGGTGAACCGGTCAACCTTTTGACGCATTGCAACGCTGGCTGGCTTGCGACCGTTGACTGGGGCACGGCCACCAGCCCGATGTACCACGCCGCAGAGGCCGGAATACCAATCCATGTCTGGGTCGATGAAACCCGGCCCCGCAACCAGGGCGCAATGACCGCATGGGAGTTAGGGTCGCACGGGATTGACCACACATACATCACCGACAATGCGGGCGGGCATCTGATGCAACACGGGCAGGTTGACATGGTGATCACCGGGACCGACAGAACCACCGCCACTGGCGATGTTTGCAACAAGATCGGCACATATCTCAAGGCACTTGCCGCGAAGGACAATAACGTGCCCTTCTACGTGGCCCTTCCGTCGCCGACCATTGACTGGACCGTTGGTGATGGGGTCGCGGGCATTCCGATTGAGGACCGGCCAGAGCGCGAAGTCACCCATATTCAGGGCACCGCCCAGGATGGGTCTATCGCAGAGGTCGGTGTTACGCCCGTTGGATCACCCGGCGGCAATCCGGCATTTGACGTCACACCCGCCCGTCTGGTCACCGGGCTGATTACCGAAAACGGCGTGGCAGAGGCGTCGGCCGAAAGTCTGGCCCGCATGTTCCCCGGCAAGGCTGCGGAATGATAAACAACAACTGGTCAGACGCCGACGCCGCCGAATGGATTGCCCAAGCGGGTGATCTGGAGGCTGACAAACTACTGGCGCAGCGGGTCTATTCGTCCCGCCTGATCGGTTCCGATCCGGATCTTGTCATGCATGGCGGCGGCAACACGTCGATGAAGACAACACGCAAGACATTGTTTGGCGATGATGAGCACATCCTGCACATCAAAGGGTCCGGTTGGGACCTCGACACGATATTGGCGCCGGGTCTTCCCGCCGTGCGGCTTGATCCGCTTCTCAGGCTACGTGCTCTTGATCGGCTCAGCGATGAGGACATGGTGAATGCCCAACGCCAGAACCTGTTGAATTCCTCATCTCCCAACCCATCGGTCGAAACCCTGCTGCACGCTTTCCTGCCGCATCGGTTTGTCGATCACACACATGCCACGCCTTTCCTTGTTCTTGCCAACCTGCCCAACGCGGAAGAGGTCGCGCGGCAAATCTTTGGCAATCGGCTCGGCATCGTGCCCTACATCATGCCGGGCTTCGCACTCGCCAAGGCTGCGGCAGAGGTTTATGAACAAAACCCCGATGTCGAGGGTCTACTTTTGCTCAAGCATGGGCATTTCGCCTGGGGGGACACCGCGCGCGAAAGCTATGATCGTATCGTTGCACATTCGAACGAGGCCGCGGCAGCGCTGGGACTGAACGACCCGACATTTCCACGGGGCATCGGGCGTGCCGGACGACAGGCCGACAGTACCATGAATACGGGGTTCTTGGCGCGGTTCCGCGGCGCATTGCAAACTGGTGACGCAATGCCGGTCCTTGATGTACGTTTCAGCGCCGAGATTGATTCATTTCTGGCGCGTGATGACCTGGATGATCTGGCAGCACGCGGCACGGCTTCGCCTGATCACGTTATACGGATCAAGGCCCGCCCCCTCATTCTGGGCGTTAGCGATGACATAGCCACGATCACTGCAGAGATCACCGCTTATGCGGAGACCTATCAGGCGTATTTCGACGCGCAAAACGCCAGAGTCGGGGGCAAGGTCATGCTTTCCCCCTTGCCCGGTATCGCCTGGGTGAAGGGGCTTGGGCTGGTGGGTATCGGGGCTGACGCCAAGTCGGCGGCAATCGCTGCGGATCTGGGGGAACAGAATATCCGCGTGCGCCGCGTTGGTGAAGATCACGGCGGCTTCAGGCCCATTGGCGAAAATGATACGTTTGAAATGGAATATTGGTCGCTGGAGCAGGCCAAGCTGGGAAAATCAAAAGCCCCCGCAATGCGTGGCAAGGTCGCGATGATTACCGGTGGTGCTGGGGCAATCGGCGTTGCAACGGCGCAGGCGTTTCGGGCCGCAGGGGCGGAAGTCATTCTTGTGGATCGCGACGCGGATGCACTTGCCAGTGCAGCCGGAGCCGTGCCCGGCGCAGAGGTGCTCGCCCTTGATGTAACCGACACGAAGGCGGCCAAGGCCAGCATGGACTACGCGGTTTCAGCGTTCGGGGGGCTGGATATTCTTGTGTCAAATGCAGGTTCAGCAACGCAGGGCGCGCTTGCCGATCTGGATGACGAAACCCTCTCTGCTGCTTTTGAGCTCAACTTTTTTGCCCATCATCGCTTTGCCAAAGCGGCGATCAGCCTGTTTCGGTCACAAGGGAACGGGGGGCAAATATTGTTCAATGTGTCCAAACAGGCCGTGAACCCCGGCAAGGATTTCGGCGCATACGGCCTGCCAAAGGCCACAACGTTTTTCCTGCTCAGGCAGCTGGCCCTTGAACATGGCGCGGATGGGATCCGGGTGAACGGTGTGAACGCCGACAGAATACGATCGGGTCTCTTGACACAGGACATGATCCATCGGAGAGCGCAGGCGCGTGGATCAGATGTGGAAACATATATGTCAGGTAATCTTCTTGGCGCGGAGGTTGAGGCGCATCACGTCGCGGATGCGTTTCTGGCACTTGCACGGCTTGAACGCACCACCGGTCATGTCGTGACCGTGGACGGCGGTAACATCGCAGCAGCCTTGCGGTGATGCCTGACACGCGAAACAGCCCCAAGGATCTGGGCGCCTCGGATGCGGCCATCGCGCATGTGGCCATGCTGTACTATCGCGAGGGACTTAATCAGGGTGACATCGCCCAACGGGTTGGGGTGTCACGCGCGACAATCGTGAATTGGCTGAAACATGCTCGGGAAAAGGGCATCGTGGAAATCCGCGTGCGGGGTGAGAGTTTTGTCGCCTCATCGCTCGCCAAGCAGGTGACGAAACGCTTTGGCCTCGCTGATACCTATATCTCTCGGGATGACATCAATCCGTTGGGCCGCGAAGAACTGCGCAACAGAACGGCCACTCTGGCGGCGCAAGCCATGCTTGACCTGTTGACGGATGATGACAGTCTTGGCGTCGACTGGGGTGAAACAGTGCTGGATGTGGCCAAGAGTTTCCCAAGGTGCCAGATGCCCAGCATCCTTGTGCAGCAATTGGTTGGGTCAGTTTATTCCAGACATTTCTTCGCATCCGAAACATGCGCCATCGAGATTGCCCGACATATTGGCGCCAGATGCCGGACGCTGCACGCACCCGTCATGCTGTCATCACCCGACTTGGCCGAGCGCCTTCGCCACGAGCCTGTCATTGCAGCACAATTGCGCGAGATTGCATCGCTATCCAAGGCGTTGTTTTCCGTTGGCGGTGTAAGCGATGAAACAACGATTATCTCTGCAGGTGTCGCCACGGCGGAGGACGTCGCATGGTATCGTGATCGCGGGGCGGCGGCGGTCCTTGCCTGTCGCTTTATCGACCATAACGGCGACGCTATGGACGGACCGCTTAGCGACCGCATTATCGGTGCCAGCCCCGAAACTCTGCGCAGCATTCCGACCCGTATGCTGGTGGCATCTGGCATCGAAAAGGCGGACGCAATCCGTGCACTTCTGAAAGGCGGCTACGTCTCGCATCTGGTTGTCGATGAATTGACGGCGCAAAAGCTCATCGACCAATAAAGAGAAACTTGTCAACCTCGGCTTCTCGCCAGAATTAGCAACTGTATCTGCTAATACATCACCGTATTAAGTGTGATTTCGACAGGCTGCCCCGCTTCAAGCTGCGCGCTACCCCGTGCAAGTAACCAGCCATCGTCGCGTTCCAAACGGGCCACAACCTGAACTGTTTCTGAACTTGCATTCTCCGATGCAGATGACGGGAGCGAAAAGACTATGGTCTTCTCCTTACCCTGACTTTCCAGCTGCATTTTCGTGGGAGCCTCTCGCGCGGCGTTCTGGCTAGCAGTGTTTTCCAGATAAATCTCGATTTGTCCTTTCGGGATCACCAGACCGCTCTCAAATTGCACGATCCCACGCATGCCATCGGGTTGCGCCATCACTGCACCGGTGGACGTGGCAAGGGTTACGGCCCCTGTGGCCATCAATACCGACAGGCGATCAAACAGGTTTCTCATCTCGCACTCCTCGTCTTGTGGCGCCGACACCAGCGTGTCGGGATGGATGGGGCGCCCAACCGGCGCCCCATTCGCATTTGTCAGACGATGACAAAGTCATCCGCGGTCAGGTCCAGATTTGTACTGAGCTGGGCAAACTGGATCGCTTCGCCTTCTCCGGAACCGTCGGCATCATAAGACAATGTGCCATCATCCGTGTCGTAGATGATCCGATTTTCCGCATCGCGACTCGTGCCTGATGTGCTCCTGTAGAAGGCACCAAATGAAAGCGCGCCATCACCGCCCAGTTCGGTGAAGATCAGATTGTCGAGAAGGATCAGGTCGTCATCCACATCGAAATCCCTGATTGTATCGACATTGTCATCACCCAGTTCGGTCGAGAACCGGAACGAATCCTCACCCATGCCACCGACCAGAAGATCAGCTGCCAGCCCACCATCCAGCAGGTCGGCCCCACGACCACCAAACAGCTTGTCCTCGCCCGCTTCGCCGGGTTGGGCCGGTGCCGGTGGAAACTCGACCGAGACATTCAGCTTGTAGGTTGACCCTTCGGGAACCGTCTCGGCCCAGCCATTGCCCGGGGCATCGGGCGACCAGCTGCCTTCCAGAATGTAGTAGGTGCCGGTTTCCTCAACGACAAAGACGGTGCTTGAATCGCGATTCGTGACAGAACCCGGATCACCACCCCCGTCATCGTTTTCGGCGACGATATTGCCGCTGCTGTCCAGAAGCCTGACCCAGCTGTCATGGACATTGGGGTCAGCAATGCCGTCAATATCAATCGTGATCACCGTGCCAGCCGCCAGATTGATACCGTAATATCCACCTTGGCCGTTGCCGGTTGCATTGACGGTTGTGTGAAGGACGGTTGTTGAATCAAAGATATCGGGATCTTCGGTGAGCGAGAAGTTATCGGATATGTCAAATGCCGTCGCAATCGAGTTATTCGTCGCATCTGGCCCAAGCGTTGCGTAGCCGGTGCCCATGCCGGGCGCTGGCGGGGCATCGCCCTGATAGGCGAAATCACCAAGCAGCGTATCATCGCCCCGCCCGCCGCGCAGCACATCATCGCCACCCTGGCCAGTCAGCACATTTGCCCCGCGATCACCCCGTATCCGGTCGTCGAAGCCTGACCCGGCAAGGTTTTCGATTGAGTCGTATGTATCGCCCTCAGACCCGTCTTGTCTCAGGTTAAGCCTGACACCAGCTTCCGCGTCGGAGTAATCTGCCGTGTCACTACCGGCGCCGCCGTTCAGGATGTCGGCACCGCCGCCACCTGTCAGCGTATCGTCGCCAGACCCGCCGGACAATACGTTCACCTGCTCATCGCCGATCAGCCGGTCATCAAAGAACGACCCGATGACATTCTCCACATCAACGATGATATCATGACGGATGACAGTACCCCGCCCCACAATTTGCGCCGGACCATCGGCGTCGCCTCCGGTGGCTGTTCCATTGGTAAGATCAACGGTCACCCCGCTGGAACTGCCTTGGTAGACAACCGTGTCCGTGCCTTCGCCACCGTTCATATAGTCCTGACCGGCGCCGCCGATGAGCGTGTCGTCGCCTTCCTCACCGTAAAGAATGTCGCCATCCCGACCGCCGTCCAATATGTCATTGCCGCCGCCGCCGGTGAAATAGTCACCACCGCCGCGCCCCCAGAAATGGTTGTCAGCCGATGTGCCGACGAAACGGTCAATCCGGTCATCCGAACCGATCAGGTTTTCGATGCTGTAGAACGTATCGCCCGAGGCTGTACCCCCACTGGCCACGTTGGTTTCAAGATTGACCAGCAGTTGGAATGGGCTTTCACGGCTGTAGTCCACCGTGTCCACGCCATCGCCACCCCGGAACACATCGGCCCCAGCCTGACCGCTAAGCGTGTCGTCCCCATCGCCGCCATCAAGGATATCGTTGCCCTGGCCGCCAAGGATGGTGTCGTTGCCTGCGCCGCCATAAAGCGTGTCATTGCCATCATCGCTCTCGGTCTGGTCCTCAAGGTCGGCAACGTCGATTGTGTTGTTGATATCGCGGCTGGCAAGGGAATCGCGGCCACCGATGATCAGGTCATCGCCGCCCATCCCAAAGATCGTGTCGTCGCCGGACCCACCATCAAGCGTTTCATCCGTGTCATCACCAAAGATGATGCTGGTCAGCGTTCCATCACCTGCACTTGGTGCTGGCTCACCACCGCCTTCGTCCGGCGCGTAGGGCGATCCATCGGCATAGATGATAGTCTCCACATTGGCGATTTCGCCCATGTCGAGGTCGCGCGACAGCAGAATGACCGTGTCATTGCCGCCATCCTCTTCTTCCCGCACGATGTCATCAATGGAGTCGACGAAATAGACATCATCGCCACCAAATCCCGCCATCCGGTCACCGCCGCCGCGACCATCCAGAACATTGGCACCATCATTGCCCAGCAACACATCGTCATGTGCGCTGCCGATGCCGTTTTCGATATAGTATTGGGTTTCGTCGGCGTTATGTCCGGCAAAAATCGACACGTTGTTATTGTGGCCATTCACGCTGGAAAAGTGACCAGCACGCAAATCAAGGATCGTGCCAGCAGTCGAACCGGAGAAATCCACCGTGTCGGTGCCGCCGGTGTCATGGATGACAAAACCGATATCGTGCTGCATGCCGGATGATGTCAGTTCATAACCATATTCGGTGCTGTTGAACCCATAGACGTTATCGCCCGTGTTCAGGTCGATGGTCTGATATGTCCGCACCCCATCTGCATCGACGGTCGAGAAGAAGCGCCGGATCACGGCCTCGATATCCGCCATCAGTGGTGTTGCCGCAGACCAGCGGCTGCCCTCACCCACATCGATCCCATCGAAATAGGACATCACGCTGAATTGCTGGCGGTCATATATCCATGTGGCATTATTCAGATAGTTGATCTGCACGCCACCCGGACCGCTGTAGTTATAAAGGCCGGGGTGGTTCAGGCCAAATTCGTGGCCAAATTCATGGATGAAGGCGTCGAATACATAGCCGCCGATATCGGTCAGGTTCGGTTCGGTGTCGTGGAACCGTTGGCCGATGCTGACATAGCGATTGCTGGAGAAGGCGCTGCCATCGCTTTGCTCGCCCAGCTCGGGGCTGACAACCTGCATCCAGTGCGCATCAGGATCGTATGGCGCGTCGTCAACAATTTCGAACTCGAAAGGCGTGACAGAGGCCCACATCCGCAAGGCACCGATCGCGGCAGCTTGATATTCGGGATGATCGTTCAATTCAGTGACATTGATCACCAGCGGCTCTGCCGCGATCTCTGGCGTCAAACTGCGATTGAGCGCACCAACGTAATCGAGGAACGCTTCGTAATCTTCGCTCTTGTCAAATGGGTTGTCCGGTGTCGGGTCGTTGACCCACCATTGTTCGTTCATTTGGATTGGGGACGGCATCTTGAGAACCTCTTGTGATACAACCTTAGATTATTCAGGCTGGACGGTTTTTGTGCTGCCAACTACCAACAGGCGCCTTTGGTATCGCCTGCCAAACTTGTCACCTTCCTTAATCATGGTATGCTCGACAGGGCATGTCCACGGTTCGAGGGAAATACATGCGCATTAATTACCGTTCAAATTCAATGGTTTAATTGACTAGTTAAGTTGGTCGGCCAAATTCTGCCTGCTTGCCTGAGTCTCTCGCAAGCGGGCACTATTCCTATGCAAAAAAGGGCCTTCGTCTGTATTGCAAAACATGGCTTTGCAAAGAATCAAACGCTGTTGAATTCAACCCAAAGAAGAGAAGATAATTCGGCGCGGAGGCGGTTCAGGGGGTGTCGGCACATTTGTGACCAAGCGAAACCGTTTGGCGCAATCGATCGAACTATGTTTGAATTCGCGAAAGACCACAACATTTGAAAACAGGAATATACGAATATGCGCAACTTCGGCCTCATCGCTTCTGTCTCTGCGGCAATCTTTTCCGCATCCCAGAGTTTTGCAAATGACAATGTCATGGTCGTTTTTGATGGTTCCAACTCAATGTGGGGCCAGATCGATGGCACCGCCAAGATTGAGATTGCGCGCGGCGTCATGGATAATCTGCTCGGCGATTGGGTGGAAGGGCGCAGTGTTGGGCTGATGGCTTACGGACATCGCCGCCGCGGCGACTGCACCGATATCGAAGTACTTGTCACACCCGGCCAGGAGGCGCGTGAAAGCATACTTGAGCGCATCAACGACATTACACCAACCGGCAAGACCCCATTGACAGACGCCGTTGAACAGGCGGCACAGGCTTTGTCTTATACCGATCAACCAGCGACGGTTGTTTTGATCTCTGACGGGCTGGAAAGCTGTGAACGCGACCCGTGCGCGTTGGCGCAAGCCCTTGAAAAGGGCGGCGTTGCCTTTACCGCACATGTGGTGGGGTTCGGCCTAACGAACGATGAAGATGCGGCCTCCCTGTCCTGCATCGCCGAAGAAACCGGCGGGAAGTACATTACCGCAGGCAACGCTGATGAACTGGGGGCCGCGTTAAGTGCGGTCAGTACCGCCGTGGCAGAAGTTGTCCCCGAACCAACGCCGGAACCTGAACCGGAGCCGGAACCGGAAACACCGGATGTTGCCGTCCAGGGGCCCGCGACCGCCGTCGGCGGATCAGCCATTGAGGTGACATGGACACCGCAATTGTCGGACAGCGATTATATCAATGTCGTCCCCGTGGGCACCGATGCGGATGTCTTTGGAAGCTACGTGCGGATCGGCAACAAGACCGAACTGTCCCTGCCTGTACCCGGCGATGAAGGGCTGTATGAAATCCGCTACCTGACCAACCCTGACAGGCAGGTACTCGGCCACGCAATAATAGAGGTCACCAAGCCCGAAGTTGAACTAACGGCGGCTGACACGGTTGAAACCGGGGCCATGCTTAACATCTCATGGACGCCAACCATCAACCGTCGTGACTATGTCGCAATTGTACCAGCCGGGGCGGATGCGGGCGAGTTTGGCAACTACCAGAGTATCGGCAATAAGACCGAAGCCGATATACGGGCCCCTGCCGATCCGGGCCTTTATGAACTGCGCTATATCCTGAATATCGACAAACGCACGGTTGCATCCAAGCAGATCGAGGTGACGAACCCGCAGGTTGTCCTGCAAGTGCCGGACACCGCGAAGACCGGCGAAGCGTTCGAAGTAAGCTGGGGCGGAACGGTGAACCCCCAAGATTACATCACAATCGTGCCGATGGGCGCTGACGAAGGTGAATTCGGCAACTATGTCACCGTGCGGGACGCGTCAAAGGCGGCACTTAATGCCCCGGCAGAAACCGGGCTTTATGAAGTGCGTTACCTTCTTCGTGAGGGTAATAAGACGATGGCCAGCGAACCGATTGAAATCATCGCGCCGGAGGTCACAATCTCCGGGCCGTCCACCGTTATCACCGGTGCGACATTCGACGTCAGCTGGACCGGAACAGTCAATATGCATGATTATGTGGCAATCGTTCCTGCCGGGTCGAATGAAGGGGAATTCGGCAACTACCTTGCGGTTCGGGATGCACAGACCGGTGAATTGACCGCACCTGCAGATCCCGGCCTTTACGAACTGCGCTATATACTGCGCGAAGGATCAAAAACGCTGGCCACGTCTTCAATCGAAGTCACGCAGCCGGAAATCACGATCACTGCACCTGCGACCGTACTTGCGGGCAGCAAATTCGAGGTCTCCTGGACTGGTACGGTAAACGCTCAGGATTACATCAACATTGTCCCGATGGGCACCGATGAAGGCACGTTCGGCAATTACCTGTCCGTGCGTGAAAATTCCAAAGATATGCTGCAGGCCCCATCTGAAACCGGGATCTACGAATTGCGCTACGTCCTGCGGGCCGGAACCAAAACCATGGCAACCGCAATGGTTGAGATAACAGAACCCGAAGTAACGATCAGCGCACCCGCGGAAGTGCGCGCAGGTGATAAGCTGCGCGTGTCGTGGACCGGCACCGTGAACAGCAATGACTATATCAATCTGGTCCCTGTCGGCAGCGCGGACGACGCATTTGGCGTCTATTCGCAAGTGCGCGACAATGCTGCGCATGACCTGACAGCGCCGGAAGATACCGGCCTTTACGAGATACGCTATCTGTTGCGTGAAGGAAGCCGCGTTCTGGCGCGCCAAACGGTTGAGATATTGGCCAGCGACGCGCCGCTTGCGTCAGGCGCAAACCTGGATGCACCGGATACCGCCGCGCCTGGATCAACAATCGAGGTCAGCTGGAGCACGGATGGCGCTGGCTCTGACCAACGTATTACGGTGGCGCGGAGCGAGCAGGCGATCTTCACATGGATTTCAGCCACGAAGATCACCGGCGCACCACCCATGCAGATTACGCTGCCTGATGACCAGGGGATCTATGAAATCCGCCTGCTGGATCTCTCCAGCCAGGCCGTTCTTGCCAGAAGGATCATCAAAGTCGAATAACAGAACGGTAGGCGGCGCGAACAAAGTCATCGACCGATTTGGGGACTCTCTTTCGCGGCAGATAAAGCCTGACCGAGGCGAGTGGAAAGGCGACTATGCCATGCAGGCAGGCCTGAAGATCAAGCCTTTCGCGTTTAGCATGAGCTGCCAGCGCCTGCCGCATCTCATCGTTCAGTTGATCGACTTCCTGCCGAACCGCCTGCGGTGCATTTTCATTCATCAACGTCTCATGGCGCCCGACGCAAAGGATAACCGCCTGGGCGCATTGGGTGCGGGAAAACTGTGGGGTCGCAAGGGCGGCGCGCTCTCCCGCGTCATCATGCGCGGAATTCAGTGCCGTCAGAAACACTTGCTGAAACTCGCGCAGCGCATGCAGCCAAGCCGCAGCCATGATCCCCTCTCGCGATTCATATCGATGATACAGCGATCCGATGGACACGCCTGTGTCATCGACAAGCCCTTGAATCCTGAACTCACGACCAGCCGCAACCTGTGCGCTAACTGCCGCAAAGATCTCCTCGTCCGAAAATGTTGACGCTCTTCCCATGAAGGTGAATATATTAGAAAATTGATTCTAGTAAAGGTGATCAACATGGCCATCTGGATTTGGTTCGCTGCCGCAGCCTCCGCAGCCACGTTCTATGTGCATACTTTCATCGGCGGGCCGCGGGTTGCCGGACCGTTGCTTGCGGAACGCACGTTGCCTCCCGCCTCGAAATGGCTGAACTACTATTGCTGGCATGTTACAACGGTGCTTTTGATCTTTCTGACCGGCGCGCTTGGCTGGCTCGCGATGCATCCCGACATACCCTTTCTGGTCTTTGTGATGCTGCTCTGCGCAGTGTTGTCAGCGCTAAGCGCATCGATCGCGTGGAAAGCCGGAATAGCGCCCTGGCGTTTCCCTTCAACAAGCTTGTTTGCAGTGATTGCAACTCTTTGTGCGTTTGGCCTTCTATCGAAATGACAGGCCGCGCCGCCCTTACGACTTCACAAACGACGGGTACAAGCAAATGAATGCAGACAACATCCATCGGATAACTGGGCTGGCCCTCGTCTTCTTCATCGTTCTGCATATGGGGACGCATCTTGCCGGACTATGGGGAATTGATGCCTACAACACCGCCCAGACATTCACGCGGCAGATATATCGCAACCCATTGGTTGAACCGATCCTGCTCATTGCCTTTGCGACGCAGATTGTTTTGGGGATTGTGCTGATCTCAAGGAATTTTCGGCGAAAACTGTCGATGAAGTGGCCCCGCAGACAAGCACTTTCGGGTCTCCTTTTTTTGCTTTTCATCTCTCAACATCTGATTGCAATGTCATTGGCCCGCTGGGTGGACGGGCTTGACACAAATTTCTACTGGCCCGCTTCCGTCATGAACGCACCGCCATTCTACTGGTATTTCGGCCCCTATTACTTTGTCGGTGTGACAGCAATGGGCGTTCACCTTGGATGCGCCTTGCGCCTGTGGTTTCTAAGACGAAGATCCCCAACTGCCGCAGCATATGGATTCTGGTTCTGCGCATCGGGCAGCAGCCTCATCGCGATTTTTGTCGCTCTCATGCTCGGGGGCACATTTTTTGACATTACGCTACCGGCCGAATGGATCGCGTATCTGAACAAGTTCACAGTCGGTTTTGGCACCTAGGGTCATTATCAAGGAGCGTCCGCCATGCTTATCTTAGCTGCCGCCCTGTTGTTCGCTGTTGGCCTCATGCACAGTGTTATCGGTGGGAAACGCCTGATCAATCCCATCCTCCGGCGGACAGATCTGCCGATCATTCTCGGCAGTGTTGAAAATACCCGCCTGACATTATGGGTGGGCTGGCACCTGCTGTCACTGTTTTGGTGGGGTCAGGCTGTTGTTCTTATTGTTGTTGAAGTTGCGCCCAACCTGGCGGTTTCTGCAATGCTCCTGACATTGTCAGCCTGTTCGGCGCTCGCTGGCGCATTGGCGCTGATCCTGTCACGGGGGAAACACAAGTCCTGGATGATGTTCCTACCACTCGCGATCCTCACCTTGACTGAGGCAATTCTGGTCTAAAGAACGTGTTGCGCGCGCCTCTTTCCTTTGTGCAATTCCTGCACTATCACTGAACCGCGTTCAAATGAGGTTCACATGGCGGGCAAAGTTTCAGAACGGCGGGCGGCACTGCGCGAAAATCTGGTCTTGATCGCGGAACGAATAATCGCCGAACAAGGTCTCGGCGCGTTGCGTGCACGTGATCTGGCAGCAGAGGCAGGATGCGCTGTGGGCGCGATCTATAATGTTTTTGGTGACCTGACCGATCTTGTTTTGACGGTGAACGCGCGGACCTTTCACCGGTTGGGGGCCGACGTGGCTGCCGCATTGGCGGATGCCCCGCAGGATCCGGTGGAACAATTGGTGGTCATGGCGCAAGCCTATCATCGATTTGCCGCGGAAAATCACCTTAGTTGGCGGGCCTTGTTTGATGTGGAGCGACCCGCCGGGCAAGCTGCCCCGGATTGGTATCTCGAAGAGATGGGCCACCTGCTGACCTATATCGCTGATCCACTGGCCGTCATCTTTCCCGGCCGCGCGGCTGACGAGCACGCACTTTTGACCCGCGCATTGTTTTCATCCGTGCATGGAATCGTGCTTTTGGGGTTGGATCAGGCGAGCTCTGGCGTGCCAACCGACGATATCGACAGGATGATTGCCCTTGTTCTACGGCAAATAACGGCGTCACCGCAATAAATTGAACATTGTTCATATTTTCCATTGACCTCGCAGGGTTCCGTTGCTACCTCCAATATATGAACGCTGTTCATGACTGAAATGAAATTGGAGAGCCCATGATGTTCAAGACACTTGCCACCCTGATCAACGGTCAGAATGCACGAGCCGAAGACCGGGTTCGCGATGCTTTCGCCATCGAGTTGATCGATCAGAAAATTCGTGAAAGCGAAGGCAGCCTGCGTGCAGCGAAAGCTACACTCGCCAGCCTGATCCAGCGCCAAAGATCCGAAGAAAAGCAGCACAGCGCCCTCAAGGCCCGCATCAATGACTTGACCAAACGCGCCAAGGAAGCCTTGGACAATGACTGCGAGGACATGGCGACCGAAGCCGCCCGCGCCATTGCATCCATGGAAAATGAACTTGGCGTCAGGACAGAAACGCTGGATCGGCTTGATCAGAAGGTCATGCGGCTGCGCACCTCCATCGAAAGTGGCCATCGCCGGATCATCGACCTTAAACAGGGCGCCATTCAGGCACGCGCGGTGCGTCGTGAACAGAATATCCAGATGCAGATGTCACGCACCGGCGTCACATCCGGCAGCGTGGAAGAGGCCGAAGAGCTGATTTCGCGGGTGCTGGGCAAGGATGACCCGTTCGAACGCAGCGAGATTCTGGCTGATATCAATCGCGATCTGAACAACGACACGCTGACTGATCGCATGGCTGATGCTGGCTTCGGTAGCGCCACACGATCAACCGCTGATGATGTTCTGGCCCGCCTGAAGGCCAGCAAGAAGTAACTGAAATCAAAACAACACGCATTCAAAGGAATAGAAAAATGGCTGTAACAAAATCTGATAACTCGCTCATTATGTTCGTAAATGGCGCCGGCGTCGCCGTGGCCTACGGGATGCTTGGTATCTCGCTCTGGCTGTCGACCGAGGTGCCACTGGCGACCAAGGGCTTCTGGGGCATGGCGGTCCTGATGTTGACACTGGCCTTGGTGAATTTTGTTAAATACCGCTTCGACGACAAAATGTCCGAAGACCGCATTCAGCGGATCGAGGACGCTAAAAATGAGAAGCTGCTGTCGGACTATATCGGCGACGATAAGATCTAACCGCGACCCTCGCCCGAACCCTGCCAGTCTGCGGACAGGTGGGGTTCACCCTTTCCAAATCCGGTTCGCTTCGCCAAAGTCAGTCCCATGAAGTTCTTACGTCAGTTTGCTGCCAGGATCGTGGGTCAATCCATCCGCATCTTTGCCCGTGCCATCACCGCAGTGCGTGCCGATTGGCAAGGGATTGAACCGGTCCCGAAACAGCGGGTCTATTTCGCCAATCACACAAGCAATGGCGACATGCCGATGATCTGGTCCTGCCTACCCCCGGCGATCCGCCGCACCGTGCGCCCTGTTGCGGCCGCTGATTATTGGCTGAAGAACAGGCTGCGCGCCTTTGTCGGCCCCGAAGTGTTCAACTGCGTCCTTGTGGATCGGCGACCCGAAGTCAAAGACAAGCCGATGGACAAGATCATCGCAGCCTTGGACGAAGGCGCTTCGCTGATCATCTTTCCCGAAGGCAACCGCAACATGACCGAGGACCCGTTGTTGCCGTTCAAAGCGGGGCTTTACAACATGGGTGTGGCACGTCCCGAGGTCGAACTGGTGCCGACATGGGTTGCCAACCTCAACACCATTATGCCCAAGGGCGAGGTGATCCCCCTGCCCCTGATCTGCACGGTTACGTTCGGCAGCCCAATCCGCGTGCAGGAAGGCGAAAGCAAGGATGATTTTCTGGCCCGCGCATCCGACGCGCTCGTGGCCCTCGCGCCAGAGGTTCGCTCATGACCGAAACCACGAGCGATATCCTCCTTCTTGCCCTGGGCAGCTTTGGCATCCTGATCGCCCTGACCTTTGTGGGCGAAGTATTGCGCGCCCGCGAAGCCCCCGGCTTTGTGAACCCGGTACTTGATACCTATATGACCCGCGTCCAAAGCTGGTGGGGCATGGTCGCCTTTGTCGGCGTGGCTTTGTTGATGGGCAAGATCGGCGTGATGGTGCTGTTTGCCTTCACATCCTTCGCCGCGTTGCGCGAATTTCTGACCCTGACGACCAAGGCGCAGGCCGATCATATGTCGCTGGCGCTGGCTTTTTTTGTGGTGCTGCCACTGCAGTACACATTTGTCGGAATGGGGTTTGACGGGCTCTATACGGTTTTCATCCCGGTCTACGCGTTCCTGCTGCTACCCATCGTATCTGCCTTGCGCGGCAATGCGGATAAATATCTGATCCGCGTTGCCGAAACACAATGGGGGCTGATGATTGCGGTTTTTTGCGTCAGCCATGTGCCCGCACTGATGACAATCGAAATCGACGGCTATGCCGACCGGTCGGTTCTGTTGATCGCCTTTCTCGTGATGGTCGTGCAATTCGGTGATCTGTTGGAATATTTCTTTGGCCGCCGGATCGGCAAGACCCGGATCGCGCCCGGGCTGTCACCCAAGACATGGGAAGGTGTGCTTTGCGGGGTCGTCTGCGCGATGTTGATCGGTGGGCTTCTGGCATGGATCACACCGTTTGGCATCTGGGGGGCGATGGCCATGGCGGGGGCTGCTTCGCTCGTTGGGCTATTGGGCAGTCTTGTGTTTGCCGCAATCAAGCGGGATCGCGGGGTGAAGGACTGGTCGCATCTGATCCCGGGTCAGGGCGGATTTGTTGATCAGTTGGACAGCGTCATTTTCGCCGCCCCGATCTTCTACCACTTCACCAAGTATTTTTACGGCTAGGGTCTGCGCCCGAACTGCGGCAATTTCGAAAGGTTCTTGCCCAGCAAGGTGCCAAACCCGCCAACATTATGACGCCTGATGGCCCGGTAATCCTCGCGGCTTTTACGCAGCATATGGGCGAAAGATCGGTTGCTAACCCCGCCAATCCGCATTCGCACCATGACCTGCGGAATATACCCAAGACGCACCTGCCCCGTGGTCAGCCAGCGCAACATCCCGTCATAGTCACCGGAAATGCGATAGCTGGGATCATAAAGCCCGGCCCGTTCAAAAACCTGGCGGCGCAGATAAAGCGTCGGGTGCGGCGGCATCCAGCCGCGACGCAGCCGCGCCGGGGCATAGTCACCAGCTTTCCAGTAGCGGATCACGCGATTTGCATCCGCACGCGCCACATATTCAAGATCGCCATACACCCCGTCGATTTGCGGATCCTGCATTGCCTCGGCAACCTGCGCGATGATGTCCGGGCTGGCCAGATAATCATCAGCATGTAAGAGCCCGACCACATCACCCGTGGTCCGCGAAATACCTGTATTGATCGCATGGTAAATCCCGCTATCGGGGGAAGAAACCAATGCCATGTTGGGGTGCCCATGGCGGCCAAGGTATTCCAGCGTTCCATCGGTCGAACCGCCATCCTGCACGACATGCTCAATATCTGGGTGTGTCTGCGCCCGCAGGCTCGCTATCGCTTGGGGTAAGGTATCGCCGCCATTCATCACCGCTGTTACAACCGAAACCTTCATGCCGCACCCCTTTGGGGCTCCGCGGTTTGCGCCTCCAAATCAATTTCCAGAACCTCTCGGATTGCGGCGATAGGGCTGAAATTTCGGGTAACCATTTGGCGTTCAACCTCCGCCAGTTTGGCATCCACCAGATAGCGATACCAAAACCCTTGCAAGACATGGAATTGCCGCGCCCGCCGCCCGTCCAAACAGCCCAGCCGCAGCACGTAACGATAAAAGAAATAGACCCCAGCCCGAAGTCCGGATGGCAATCGGTTATATCCGTTCACCTTTATCCACCGTTTCGCGCCTGTATTCTGTGGGCCGGACGCTGCTAGTCCCATCTGATAGCGCTGGTTCAGAATGTCGATCACCTCGCGGCTGGCATAGCGGTTATGCTTGGCCACCCACCAGTCCAGCGGCTTGCGATTATCATCAATAATCGCACCGTTCAGGTCAGCCACATCCCCCTCGACAACGATATGTTCATCCATCCAACGATCTTCACAACGGCCCGCGCCATTGCGAAACAGGCGCAGCACCGGCAGCGCAGAAACGCCGCCATAACGGACAGGCTGACCCAGAAAATGGATATGCCGGCGCAACCGCAACCCGGCAACATCCGGCAGACCACCGGCAATCTCGTCAGCCAAGGCCGGTGTCACGACCTCATCCGCGTCAAGCCGCAAAATCCATCCCGATTGCCCACTGATCTGATCAAGCGCCCAGTTGAACTGACCCGCATGGGTGGTCCAGGGATGATACAGCACCTCTGCCCCGGCCATGCGCGCCAATTGTACCGTGTCATCGGTTGAGCCGCTATCCACCACCAGGATGCGGCTGGCAAACCCCCGCGCCGAGGCGATGGCCCGCGCGATGTGCAAAGCCTCGTCCTTGGTCAGGATAATGACTGTTATGTCGGTCATGGACGCGCCCTGATCTGCATCGGATTACCGACACCGATGGATCGGGCTGGCAAATCCTTCATCGCGACGGCCCGTGCACCCAGGACCGCCGCCTTACCGATATGCACGTCGGGCCCGATAAAGGCGTCGGCACAGACCCAAGCATCCTGCCCCACAATGATCGGTTGGCGTAGCAAGGGTCGCGCGCTGTCTGTCAGGTCATGACTGCCGGCGCAAAGATGGGCATATTGCGAGACCGTGGCACGGTCGCCAATCTCGATCCGGCCCAGCGCATAAAGGATCGCCCTGTCGCCTATCGCCACGTGGTCGCCAATACGCAAGTGCCAGGGAATCGCGATGCGCACCGTTGGGTATATATGCGCACCCTTGCCAATCTCCGCGCCAAAAAGGCGGAGTAGCCACACGCGCCACGCCCAGCATTGTCGCGGACTGAAGCGAAAAAGCGGCTGACAAAATGCCCAAAGAACCCGCCCCAAAAGGGCGCGACGACCCCATTCCCGGTGCCGCCGATTGGCCAAGACATCAACCTGCGTGGTCATGCCAGCACCTGACGCTCGGCGGGCAAAAGCAAGCCCTGATAAAGCCGCACAAAAGCGGCCGCCATGGCCGTAGGAGTGAAATCGCGCTGCATCCATGCGCGCCCGTTCATCCCCAATTGCCGCAGGTCCGCATTTGCCAATGCGGTAATTGTCGCAGCCAAATCGCTGCGCCCGAGATCAATGCACCTGCCACAACCGTGATGGTCAAGCCCTTGCCATGGCGTATGTTGCGTAGTGATGACCGGGACGGCATGGGCCAATGCCTCGGCCACGGCGATACCAAAGTTTTCCGAGAAGCTGGGCAAAATGAAAATATCTGCCTTTGCGAAGGCACGGGCTTTGGTTGCCCCGTCGGCGTGACCGTGCAACTGAATGCGCTTGGTCGCGCGACGTTGCAGCCCTGCAACGTAATCCGCATCACCGGTGCCATAGACATCCAGCGTGACATGATGCGGCAAATCCGCCATCGCATCAAACAACAGATCAAGGCCCTTTTTCGGGTGAAGCCGTCCCAGATACATCAAGCGCAACCCCTCACCGCGCTCAGGACGGGACGATATATCGGGAATGCTCACGCAGTTCGGGATCACGGCGGTTTCGATGCCGGGCAAATGCCGGACACTGCTGGCCGCTTCTGCGGGCGAGGTTGTGTGCAAAACCGTCCTCTCCGGACGCAGCGCCTGCGCCGCTTGCGCAAAGAACATCTTGGCCCGCTTCCGTGGAGCGGCATCCCACTCCTCGGTTGCTTGCAGCGCGCCACGCGGCGACCAGACCACCGGGCGACCCAGCAAGCGGGCAATCATCAAAACCGGCAACGTCGGAAAGTTATAGGTCGCCGTCAAATGCACCATATCAGCCCAGCGCATCGCCCCGGCTAACCGGGCCAGCAGTCCCGGCGCAACGCTGTGCCCGGCGATGCGGTGGGCATAATGGACGGGGTAAGGCAGATCGGCGGGTTCGATCCTGTCGTCCCAATTTGAACTGGCGGCGTCGGTTGTCAGTACACGCAGCTCCATCCCCGCTGCGGCATGAATGCCGTCGCAAATCGCCTTGGTCGACCAGATCGGCCCGCCCCACAAGGTTGCCGGGTAAAACGACGGGGCAACATGCAATATCTTCATGCCGCGACCTCTGCCAAATGTTCCTTTTGCTTCAATATGCGTGCGGGGTTCCCCGCAACAATCGCACCGGCGGGCACATCGCTGACCACCACGGCCCCCGCCCCGATCACTGCCCCCGGTCCGATCTTGCGACATTGCGGCATGATCACCGCGCGCATCCCGATCCAGACATTGGGAGCGATAGTTTTGGGCAAAAGTTGCGGGACGGCACGGGGATCCAACCCGTGATCATGGGTATAGATCACCACCCCCTCGGAAATCAGAACCCCGGCCCCCAACGTCAATCCGCCGGTGGTATCCAGATGCACGTCCTGATTTATTTGAACCCCGTCATCAATGATCAGTGGCCCAGCCGTCCCTTCTGAGGACGCATTGCAACCGCGCCAGAAATAGCAGTCACTCCCAACGCTGACGACGCTCGGCTGGGCAAAGCGCACCCCAGACTGAAACCGGGTTCCTGCCCCGACGGACCCCAATGTGGCGCGATGCATCCGCGTGGCCATCAGCATGCCTGCGCGTCGCGCCAACGCGCCAGCGATCCTGCTGGTCCAATAGACCGTTTTGAGAATGTGCTTAAGTAACATAAAGCTGGCTCCGCTCTTTGTTGCGTGAGGAAATCCATAGGGTGTAGCGCGGCAAAAACAGGCAAATCATCAGTGCCAGCAGCATGAACTGCGCCACGGCCCCAACGATGAAGGCGCTAAAGGATGACTGCAGGGTCGCCTGCACAAATGGGTAGAACAACATCGGATAAAGCAGAAATGCGCCATACCTGATTGCCGCGACAGACGACAGCAACAGCACTTCGCCCTTGCGGTAGATCCAGCCCAGAACAAACCCGACGCCGATCCCGGCCCATCCAAAATTCATGAACGCTTCGCCCGGGCCAGTCACATTGAATGCGCCGCCTGTATAGACACCCATCACATCGCGTTTGAAAAAGACGCCCAGATCAATGGCAGGCTTTTCAAGCCAGAAGGCCCGCGGCACCCAACCGAAACTCCACCAGACATAACTTTGCCCCAACAGCATCTGGTCCGGGCGGACCCGGTCAGTGACCATAACGGCGGCATTGATATCCAGAAAATAGGTGGAGCCGACAATCTGATGCAGCACCGCGAAGGTTGTCGCACCGCCACCCAGCCGCAACTGCGTCATGTAGACCGACATCGCAGCCAACAGCAAAAGAAGCGCAGCACCAACGCCCACAACCCGCCGGCTGAGGCCACCACCCAGGATCATGTGCACAGCCAACCCAAAAATGAACAACTCAACCAGTTCAAAGCGGTCACCCGACATCAACGCGATCAGGATCAGCAGCAGTGCCAGCAATCCCGCCTGCACCAACACCCGTCTTGCCCCTGTGGCCAGCCCGTTTGCCAACAGCATCACGAAGGCAAATTTTGGCACAACAAACAGCGTCTTGATCCCCGCCAATGTTGCGCCGACGCCGTCAGCATTTACGTTGATTTGCTTGGCTGTATTCAGCGCGTTCAGCGTCCCCGGATCAAATCCTCCGACACCGCGCGCCCGTAGGATCAGTGCCATCGTGACGGCAGCGATCGCAAAGGCAAAGGTGGTCAACGCCCCTCGCCGTGACAGCCCGCCCGCAACCATCCGGGCCGCCGTTGCACCATCCGCACGCACCATGGACCTGCACCCGAACCGGTAACCGGCACAAAGCAACAGAACAAATAACGAAAGGTACAAGACCCCCAGTTGGTCGCCCCATGGGTTGTCCACGAACCGTTTGTAGAATGCCAGTTCAGGGACAAAAGCATAGGTCACGACCTTCAGCAAAAAGCCGAAAAGGCAGAAATAGGCGACCAGATGCATGGGCGAAATAAACCGGACCAACCCGTATTTCTGACCCAATGCAAAGGGCAGCGCCGTACATAGCGACGCCATCATTATGATCAGGAAGGATTCCATCGCACCTCTTCCCGACGCCGCCGCAAGACCCACGCTGATGTATCGACACCCAACCGCCTTTGAACGACGACCCAAAGCAGCAGGTTTCCGGCCGTCAAAGCCACCGAATAGACGATGGCATTCGAAACCGGCGTCATCATCGGGATCAGCCCGACACCGACCAAATAGACCACCATGCTGCATAGCCGCGCCAACACGGCGAAATGGGCCAGCTTGCAAAGTGTCGCCACTGTAAAGGTTGCTGCAAACACCAGTTGCAGGCCCGCGCCACCCAGCAGGATCAGGCAGACCCAATTCCCTTCTGCTTCCCACATCTGAAATACTGGCATCTGCATGACTGCCAGCGCGACCAATCCGGCGCCCAATAGAACGGCGCCCGGAACAATGGCGACTTGGCTGGCTTGCCGACTGGCGCGTCCAAGCGCCGCGCGATCACCCGTTCCATATGCCTGGGCTATCGGCACTGACGACACCCAGGTCGCCACGCTCACAGGCATCACAACCAGATTTGCCAACCGTCGCAAGAGCCCGTAAAGCCCGATTTGGCTGTCGGACAGGAATGCCCCGCCGATCACGATATCAACCTGCGCGAGGGCAGTGCCCAAAACCGACGTACCCCAAAGTGACAGGGGCACAGGCTCAGTCGCGCCCTTGCGCAGCAATGCGCCGATCCCGGTTTGCAAAACACACCAAACGGTCACGATCAGGCAGATGGTGAACAAGAGCAGCGCGGATTGCGCAAGGATCGCGATGCTGTCGCCAGCGGCCAGAATGGCGGCAAATCCAAGCGCGAATTGCGGCGCCGCGTCGCGCAGGATCATCGACCAATGCAAACTGCCCAGCACCCGCATAATGCTGGCCAAACAGGTGGCCAGATGTATCGCCAGCGCAGCCGCAATGATTGCAGGCCAAGGCAGCGCTGGCAGAACTGCTGGCAGGAGAGCGAAACCAACAAGACCCACGAGCAAGGGGGCAATCAACACATATAGCATCATCGTAAAGCCGGTGATCCGCCCGCCATCCGACAAGGCCCGCAGCAACATCAACGGTGCCCCGCATGACACGATGCTGGATCCGATCATCGAAAGCCCCCAGATCACGATCAACTGGCCCAGAACCTCCAAACCGAGCCAGGCGGCCAGTCCAGCCATAACCGTAAAATTCAAGCCAACTATCCCGATCCGAACAACCATCGCTGGCGCGGTTTTGCCGGTGGCAAGGTTTTTGATGATTGATGTGAACATGACCCTCAAACGCGAAAACTGCGCAGTTAACCATGTGCCGCGCCGATTTAGTGGTCATTCATTGTGATTAATTTAAGGTTAACTCCTCTGTGTTGAGTTCAGCATCATGTAACCAGAGGTATCTTCAACATGGTAAAGCTGATCGACGCCCCCGCGCTAAAGGTTCAAAATCTTTCCGCGATTGAGGTCGAAAGGATCGAACCCCTGGATATCCAAGGGGTGTTGCGCACGATCTGGCATGGCAAGCTCACAGTTCTTATCATCGCCACCTTGTTCATCGCGATCGCCGGTTACTACGCCTTTGCCGTTGCCACCCCGCAATACGCGGCAACGGCCACGCTGAAAATCGAAACGGATGGCAATCCACTCGCTGATCCCGCCCTCCCTACGGTGGGGTTCACGACAGACAAAGGCAACCTGAATACCGAAGTCGCCATGCTACAGTCGCGCCACCTGCTTGAGCAGGTCACGGAAACGCTCGGCCTTCGGGCTGATCCCGCGTTCAATCGCTATCTGACCGCAATACCAAAATGGTCGGTAACGGGTATCCGCAACCGGTTGCGCGATTTGTTAAGCGGGCAGGAAACAACCCCACCTGACGCGCATGCCATGCATGAAAAGACCATCGACAACCTGGCCTCAACGCTTACGGTAAGATCGGTCCGCGACACCTATATCTTTGAAATCACTGCAACAACCGGCAACCCCGACAAATCCTCGAGTATCGCAAACGCACTGGCCGACGCATATCTTGACGATCAGGTCAGCGCCAAACAGGCGGTCACCGCCCGCACATTCGATTGGCTGGCTGCCCGTGTTTATGATCTGCAACTTGAACTGGAAGACAAGGAAAGAACAATCAACGATCTCGTGGTTGCCAACCGGGCCAATGATGCCGAAGCGCTTGATGCGCTGAGCCGTCAATCCATGGAAACCCGGCAACGCTTGCGTGATGTCCAGCGCGCACGTGGTGATGCGGAAACCAAGCTAAGCACTATGGCCGCGACGGTCACCAACGCCGCCCTGCCAGACCGGCAGCGCTTGCAAGCTGAAATACAGCGCTTCGCCAATCAGGAAACCGCCCTGAAGGTCTTCCAGAATGATCTGGAAGCCCAACTTGCCGCCCAATCGGCCGGCCTGATCCAGCTTCAGCAATTGCAGCGGGAGGCAAACGCAACGCGGGTGCTTTACGAAACATTCCTCGCCCGGTTGCGCGAAACCAGCGTGCAGCGGGACCTGCTTCATGCCGATAGCCGTGTTTTGGCGCGCGCCACGACCGGCAAATATGTTGCGCCGCGTAAGGTGTTGATCATCCTGATCGCCGGTGCGCTGGGGCTGACATTGGGGATTTTGCTGGTTCTGATACGCGGGGGCATGCGCAAGGGGTTCGCCACCGCCAACATGCTCGCCGATAAGATCGGTGTACCGGTCATGGCGCAAATCCCGCGGCTCCCCTTGCGAAAACCGGGGCGGCTGCTTGATTATCTGAATGCCAAACCGGCCTCCGCAACGGCCGAGGCGATCCGCAATTTGCGCACCTCCCTGCTCCTCGCCGATCCGGGCAAAGTGCCGCAAGTGATCCTTTCAACCTCCAGCGCCGCCAGCGAAGGCAAGACCACCCAGTCTATCGCTTTGGCGCATAATCTTGCAGGTTTGGGCAAATCTGTTCTGCTGGTCGGGGCGGATGTCAGGCAGCCGTCCTTTGCGCGATACCTTGATTGTACAAGCCGCGATCTGGGGCCTGTGATCCGTGGCGATATGGCACTTGATCAAGCCATCTCCCGCGACGCGCGGCTTGCGGCTGACATCCTGCCGGGCTTGCCCACGGCGCAAAATCCCGCGGACCAATTTGCGTCGGCCAATTTTGCATCGTTCATCGCGAAGCTGCGTAACACCTATGACTTTATCATACTGGACGCGCCACCAGTCCTGCCGGTCCCAGACGCCCGGATCCTTGCACAATACAGCGATGCCATCATCTATGCCGTGCGTTGGAACAAGACGGATCAGCGGCACGTGATCGAGGGGAAACGCGCCTTGGCCGACGTGAACGCAAACATCACCGGAACCGTGCTGACACGCGTCGATATGCGGCGCCTGCATCAATTCGGCGGCGTCCATATCGGGCATTATGGCAAAGCCTATTATCAGAGCTAGCGCTTGATAACCGTTATCTGCAGCGATCCAACTTCGGGGGATATCCACTGCTCCGATAGCCAAATGAAACCGTCCGCAGCGATATCAAATCTGTTTCGGAAATCCCGGTGCGGCCCTTCGCAAGTTTCTATCACGCGGGTGAGCATGGCCGGCCCGGCAGGGCCGTCGTTCGGATGTATCCCCAAAGACCAGCGCTGACAGTTCAGCCGGTAGAAATTCAACCCGAAATCCCCGTCCAATGACGACCAAACCCGCTGATAATGGCCAGCTTCGCCCACCGGGCTGCCGATATTTACCGACATCACATCATGGCCCAATCCCCGCGTCGCAACGACGACCCCATTTAGCAAGGATAGCTGCACACCATCCGCGGTTTGCCACGTCACCACATCACCATTGCGCCCCACCTGCAAAAGGGTCGCTGCGACGCCGACATCGGGTGCGACAGCCATGATCATCGGCACTTCTATTGCCGCTATCCTTTCGGGGGTCAGTGCCGCGCGTATCCGGGCCACGTCCTGATCAGGTCCGGGCGCGCATCCGATCAGCGCCGCCATACAAATCATCCAGCGCCTCATCGCAACACCCGCCCCCAACTTGCCGAAATCGCATCGGCGCTCAGGTCATTTGTCAGATCATAAAGCCGCCCTTCCACATGCAGGCGCGCGCCACCGTCGCGGGTGACCGGCCTGATCGTCCGGTCAACCGTATTGCGTGTTGACCGGCCAGATAGCCACGCAATCGGCATGCTGATGGTGATACCCTTGTCGAATGAGCCCTCGCCAAAATCATCAAAAGGCACATCCGTGATTGTGGCAAACGCACCGACCGACCATCCGTTGCGAAATTCGCGTGACAAGGCAAGCGTCGCCCCCCAGTCACCCGCAAGATAACGACCTGCATCAAGCCGCGCATGATAGCCTTCACCCATGTCCCAATAGACCGAACCATGTCCGGTGGTGACGTCGTAGTCGAGGAAACTGAAGTCGCTTTCAAAGCCGCGTTGGCGCACGCTATTCACCTCAATCCCGAAGGCCAGCGGACTGTTCTCAGGTCGCCAAAGCAACTCTGCAGAGGCGCCACCGAACATCTCTTCCAGCAGACCAACAGTCAGCCGGGTGGTGATGTTATGGGCCGGTTGGGCGTACCATGCCGCCGTCAGGTCAATCAGATCCAGGTCACCTTCCCGATCATACAGCGCAAATTCGCTCCGAACCCGTGGCAATACTGAAACCGACATGCGGCTGGCCTGATCAAGATTGCCCAAGACCCGGTGGCGCACCGTCCCTGACAACAGCACCCCAGCAACCGGCGACCAGGACCCATCCAGCGCAAGCCCAAAATCCGCACGTAGCGGATCATCAGGATCAAAAATATTGGGTGTGATGTAAGGGGTGATGCCCCATTGGAAATTCGATTGCATCAACGGTGAGGGCCGCCCTTCAGCCGGAGCAATCTGGGCAGCCTTCAATAGTTGCGCTGCGCCATCCAAGGCGAACTCCCGCGCCACCAGATCAGCCCTGTCCAAGCGGATGGCAGGACCCGCCACCCCCCTCTCGACCAATGCTATATCAAAACGGCGAATATGCGGCGGCGCATGGGCCGCCAAAACACGGGCCGCCCTGCCAATGGCTTGCGCAGGCGCGTTGTAGGTCAGGTTCACAACCTCAACCGCGATCCGATCTGGATGCCGGTCAAGTGCATGCAGCAGCAGCCCCTCATCCGCCAGGTTGCGCGTGATCGCAGCACGCGATGACGAAAGGGGCCGTATCGGGACCACAGGCACCGGACCCTGATCAAATCCGCCTCCAAAAGGGGGATCCGCCGGGTTTATGACGTAAGTCAAAGCCGCGCCAAATGTGCTGCCATACAAATATTGGGCCGAGATTTGCAGGTTCGGACTGGGGCCATAGCCAACGCCCAGATTGATCGGCGACCGGCGATCAAAGACGCCCGCATCCTGATACCGTAAAGCGTCAGACGAATATTCAACCGCCAGATGCCAGTCATCATTCATCTGCCACGTAAGACCACCAAAAAGGGCAGCATCCCCGCGAAACAGGTTATTCCCTCTGACGGTGCCGCCCTGCCCGATCTCCTGCGCCGGTCTGTCAGCAAACGGCGCACCAAGCGGGTTCTCAAAACCACCCACACCCGCCAATCTGCCCCAGCCAATCCCGGCGGTCATGGACAGGGCGGGAACAAGCGCCTTTGTCGCGACCAGGTATTCAGCGCTGTAAATTCCCGTCCCGGCAAAATCATCAGCGCCAATTGCAAGGGACGGGAGATAATCCGTCTCGTCGGACAGACGGTATCGCAGCGAAAAACTGCGGTCCAAAACGCGGTCATAAACTGTGCCATCGGGGCTAAACACATCATCCAGCGCGGCATAACGAAAGCTGGCCGATAGTCGCGGCGTGACTTGAAATGTCAGCGTATTGCGCGTCTGACCGGCAAAATGACTAAGCGAAAATGCAAGGTCAGCATCGGCAGCGGACCTCGCATCAGGCATTTCGATCAGACCCGGCGCGCCAAAATTGTTGTAGTGAAACCGGGGTTCTTGGGCGGCAGCAAAACCGGGCCAAAGCTGACCCAGCAAGACTGCAAACACCGCATAACCACGCATAACCGCCCCCGCGTTCCGCCCGATCCCATTCCGGGGCCCGGGCGGCAACAGGCGCGCGGGCGACTAGGGCGAAGGTGGTGTCAAACGCAACGCATGGCGGCTAAAAAAGCCCAGCGTATCACCATCGCCAAGCGTCAAACCACCATCTGCACTGCCTGTGACATAGGCCTTTGCCTGCCAATCAAGACTGCCACCAGCTACCGTGGCATTCAGATTTGGCCGCAGAAAGGTATCGAATTGGTTAACCACGTTGCCAGAAACGGACAAAGCACCTGCCTCATGCCCGTATACCAACGTCCCAGCATCAAGCGGGGCGGTAATTCCAAGGCGTTGGGCACCCGCAAAGTTCAGGTTTGGCGGATTGATACCCTCGTAATCAGCCAGAACCACTGGTGCAGCGCCGGGCAGCTCAAGCGTCGTGACCACATTGCTGCGGCTTTCGCCATCCCAACCCACCATTGGCACCATGCCAGCGTAAAACCATTCGAATGTGGCGACCGGGCCAAGACCGGTTAGGGTTGTCGCATGGGCAAGTATGCCTGGCGTTATGCTCCGGGTAAGCTGACAATCCGCAACAGGCGTACCGCCGCCGGTTTGCCACTGCATGGTTTCGACAAACGCAATCTGACTGCCAACACTCAACCCATTCCCACTCGTCGCAGGCACCCATGTCTGACCATCCAATGTGATAACGCGGCTCTGCAAAACCTCATTGCCATGGGTTTGACCGCCGATCTCCGTCGCACTTCCGCCGACATCAATTCGGGCGGCATATTCCCGCTCTGACGGGTAATCGACAGCCACGAAAATTGGATAGGTTGACCGATCATCCGCACGCCAGTCCAAGGCCCCGTCGGATGCAATACCGCCAGAGTGCGTGGGGCCATCGTTGCCGCTTTGACCGTCGGCCCGCGCGGAATAGAAGATGCCGCCAAACTGCACTTCGTCGCCCATCTCATACGATGTTCCCGGTTGCCAAAGCGGCGGCAGAATCCGCGGGTCGGTCAGCGCACCGGAAATCGCGACGGCCTCAATCAAGATCGTATTGCCACCAGGGGTGGCAGTACCGCCGCAGGCACAAGTGATATCATGTGCGCCGGTCAGACCGCTGGCAACTTTGACTGATTGGCGGCGCTGCAAATCCACGTCGGAATAGGTTGAAAATGCCTTGAACCCCAAGCCAGCCGGGTCATCAATCTCATTCACCAGCGACTGGGCACCATCGATATCAACCCGGCAATACCCACCATTCGTGCGCCCGGTGAAATGGATCCACACGTCATAGGGGGCGACCCGATCAACGGTTACCGACGCCGACGCCGTTAACGAAGAGGTACTGACAGCGCGATTGCCGGTATAGCTCCCTGACATGCCGGAACCAGATGACTGCAGTCTGGACCATGATCCAGACAACGCCAGTTCAGCAACAGGATAAATATTGCGCAGCTCCATCACCAGGGTTTCGCGCCACGAATAACGGGTGGCAGTGTTCGCGCCGTCAAATCTCATCCATGCCGCATGATTGGGACCAATTTCAGTCCACACGGACAGGCTATCGCCCGCACCTTCGGCCAGCGCCACTGACTGGCCCCCGCCAGAGGCAAAGAAGGCAGCCAGAGGAAGCGGCGCACCCGCCCTCTGCCCCCGATGCGGGGAAAGATCCAAACCGATCATGGATCAATACCACGCGATCAGCTGGGCCGTGGTGCCAGTTGAAAGAACTCTGACAGGGCGAAACGCCAGAATAGTACCAGCGGACACATCATAGCTGGCATTCACGCCGTCATTGTCCTGCAAAACCGCTGTGCCGGATGTGTTCACATAGATCGCACGCGGACGGGTCGGCAGATCTTCACTGTCCGACGGGACAACAACATAATGGGCAACACCGGGCGAGGTCAGGTTTACGTAATCGGTATCAAACGAGTCAGGCATTGGTTTCTCCAGGGAGTAAGTTGAAACCAATGCTTATTGCGCTCTGCTTACTGATTGCTTGGACCTGCGCGCGGGGGCGCAGCGATGGCGCAACAGGCCCGGCCGCCTAGGTCCCCCTGCCGCTCAGAACGACAACAAGTGTTCGCCAGACAATCCAAAGATCCATACGCGCCGTCGCATGCGCAACATAGTGCAGGTCCGCAGCGACCTTGCGGCGCACGCCATCCAGACCATCAACATACCCCACCTCGGTTTGCGCCAGCCCGCTAATGCCGGGCATCACCTCATGTCGGGCGCGATAGCCGGGGACAGCCTGCAAATAGACACGGGCATGATCATAGGCATCGGGGCGCGGGCCGATCAGGCTCATCTCGCCGCGCAGGATGTTGATGATCTGCGGCAACTCGTCAATGCGCGTCTTGCGCAAGAACCGGCCAAGCGCGGTGATCCGATCATGCTCCAACGCATCAAAGGCGCCCCGTTTCACCTCCTGTTCTGTGGTCATAGTGCGAAACTTGATGGCCCAAAATGGCTGACATCGATACCCCATACGGCGCTGCACGAACCATAAAGAGCCAGGATTTAAAAACGGGTTCAGCACGATCAGGACAATCGCTATCGGGACCAGAAAGCAAAGCAGCAGCAATGCAGCAAACCGGTCCGAACATGTCTTCACGATATGTCGGGCTGACCGCTCCCGCAGATTTTCACTTTCGACAGGCGGGCAATCGCTCACCTCCCATGCACCAGCATGATGATCCAGCATCGTCACAACCTTCCCAAAAAGTTAACGAATTACAGTGACTTACGACCCTGCATGGTTAACAAAGCTGTAATGAGCGGGGTTAAAGAGTTCTTAATCGCGCCGCCCGAAAAACCGGGAATTCTGCATTTTATGACAATTTTCTGAAAATCGAATTAACGAAAACACGCCATGCGTGTATCTCAAGAAATCATACACTTTTAGATAAATATGCCGATAATCCTAGCGGCAAGAAATCCTTAACGGGGCTGATGCTTCTCTGGCCATGGGAATCGCATATGCAATGTGATTGGGTAGAGTGAGAAACAAAGTGCGACATGCCATATCGGGGATGGTGTCCGGCGGACACATGCTGTTTGCGGCCATTCTTTTGATCGTCAGCGGTCAGCAGGCCGTAGGAGACACAGCGACAATTCGGGTCATTCAAAATGATCGCGGCGGCTATATCGGCGCGCGCGCAATCGAAATTGCGGCCATCAACGCGCAAAGCACGCGGATCGAGCTGCGCGGAAATGTCTGCTATTCGTCCTGCACCATGTATCTGGGGGTGGATGACATGTGCGTCAGCCCCGACACATCCTTCGGTTTTCATGGACCCAGCCGGCATGGAAGCGCACTTCCTGCTTCAGAATTTGATCATTGGTCACATGTCATGGCGCAACATTACAATACTGCACTCAAGGAATGGTTCTTGCAGGATGCACGCCACACGATATCAGGCTACCGCCGGATCACCGGGGCACAACTGATCACGATGGGCTATCCGGCCTGTTAATCGTTATCGGGTGTCCGGCGTCGCATTACCGCCTGCAATGGCAGAGGCCACAGTCGCTGCAGCACCAAGCCCGAGCAACGGCCCAAGCCCGCCAAGCAACGGCACAAACGCGGTCGCATCTTCATTGCAGGTGACGCGCAGCGCGCCGTCAGAATCAAGCGCTGCCGTCGCCACACCAAATGGCACGCAAGCGCCTTGTGCTTCGGCTAGGGCAACCAGATCAGGTGCACCTTGGGCCGATAACGGCAATCCCGAGAGCATCAAGAAAGTTGTGGTCACGTAACTACGCATATTATCACTGTCCCGGAAAAGCCGCCAATGCGCGCAGTCAACAGCACCAGCATTAATTCCACGTAAACGTTATGGATCGTCTCCAGAAATTCGAGTCATCGGCAGGGTCGCGGACCAGGGGCCGTTGATAAACGGGGCGCAAATAACCGCTTTGCGCGCTTCGTGACGATGGCACAAAACATCTCGGGCCTTGTTCCTGAACGGCAAAATATGCGCAAGCTGCGGGAAGCATCCAAAACGTTGGGTGGAGCTACGCAACCAACCTATTTTGCCCTGGGCGGCACAGTGATTGCTGCCGCATGGCCTGGGGCAAAGTCAGGTACGCATTGGCAGATAACGGGACCACATAGGTATTACAGCAACCAAAGGATAACCCCGGTTGCGAGTGCGCCGAGTGTCAGGATACTCGCCAGCGTCGTCATGCGCTGATGCGACTGTGCCTCGACGTCATGGTCTTTCATACGTTTTTGGGTTTCCCTGCATTTTGTGACAGCTGCCCAAAAGATCAGGATGGCAACAACGATGAACAGTTCGGCCACAGCCTTGGCGACAAGCGGGTAATCCGTATCCTTGAAGACGGCCTTCAGACCCAGGGCAAGAGCGATGCAGGCCATGCCCGTTCGCATCCAGCCTGCAAACGTCCGCTCATTTGCAAGCATGGTGCGATCTTCGGCCCAAGCCGTCCGCGTGTCTGCCAATTCATTCGAGTCCGGGTCCTTTGACAGGTTTGTATCTGGCATATGGGAATTCCTTATTTGCTTGTTACTTCTGCTGCGATTTTCCCCCAAACAGAACACTTGAGTTGGCGGAGGCAAGGTCGCCCGGCCACTGGTATCCATCACGCTAGCATGTCGGCGGGTTCTCGTGCACTGTCACAGTATGGAAAAGCAATCGGCGGATATCTCAACTCCATGACGTCATCGCACCCAATTGAATTGCCTGAGCATATCAGGTCCCTTATCCCGATTGGAGACTATCAGTGGCCGCGCAGTGAAGCAGAGCAAACCATCGGGCACCTGTTCGCAAAACTCAAAACGGGGTTCGGTGCTACAAGAAATACCGCCGCAATTGACACAGGCGAGTTGAAAAAAAGATCAGATGACGCACTGCAAAGCGCACTCAAGGATGCCTTGCAGGAAGTCTTGCTTGATGCACTCAGCAGCACCTATCTGGAATGGGCCACAAGTGGCACCACCGGCCAGACAAGGCGGCTCCTTATCCACCCGCCAATGGGAACTGACATTCTCTCGGAATGGGCCAAACGGCATGACTTTCCCATCCTGTCGGAACTGAAGCAACTTGGAGAGAAATCCGACCTGCCATGTTTTGTTGTGCCAAGCCTTGAGGTATTTTTTGGGCGCCATATTGAACAACTGACACCACTTTTCGACTTCTTCGATGCACTGGCCACCTATGAGGGCCGGGTTCTTGTGGGGTGTAACAGTTGGGCGCGACGGTTCCTTGCGCAATTCGACGCGATGCAACTCATGCTGGGAGAGGGGGAGACGTTTCCGGCATTCGATGCCGATGCGCTGGCGATCATTTTCGAGAAGGCGCTCGGTAACAACGCGGTCGTCAAATCAGTTGCAACAGGAGACGCGATCCTCAAACGCGATGGCGATGACACTCTGGTTGATCCATTTTTGGCGAAACTCGCAGAGGCCAGTCTTGGTCACCCATGGGTCGCCGTCGAAATGTTTCTGCGGGGCATTGCTGAGGCCGCAGACACAGATAAAGAGACGGCCGAAAGTCAGTTATGGGTCCAATTGCCTGCAGCTTGCTCACTGCCGGCGACGGCCAACGACGCCCATCTATTTGCACTGCATACGCTGTTGATCCATGGACCCCGAAAGGTCGAGGAACTCAATCAGCTTCTTCCTGACCCTCCAGTGAACGGTGTTTGGGTGGCCTTGCAGCGAAACGGGTTCGTCGATCTTAACGATGGGCGCGTCACCTGTGCCATAAGGAGTTATCCAGACATCCGAAGCGAACTTGGCGCTGCCGGTTTCAATTTGGACCAATTGTAGCAGATCCGATGGAAGAGCGCGCACAAAGAGTTTCAAATTTATTCAATGACATCAATGGCTGGGTGATTGCCGAGATTGCCCTAAGCATAGTGTTGGTCTGGGCGTTCATCAAAGCAACGCAAAAGCTCTTGCCGTGGGTAAGTGAATTCCTGCCGGCCAAACTGCGGCATCTGACGTTGAATTCTGTCCCAATTCTACGAATCCTCGCGCTGCTGTTCTTGGTGGTTTGGATCGTCCCGCTGATCTTCAACATCACGCTGCAGAACTTTGTCTTCATCGCCGGCGCTTTGAGTGTCGCGGTGGGATTTGCTGTCAAAGACCTTGCCAGCAGCGTCATTGCGGGTTTCGTCGCCTTATTCGAAAAACCCTATCGGCTCGGGGACTGGATCAAGATCGGAAAGGACTACGGTGAAGTCGTGACAATCGGAATGCGCGCGGTTCAGCTTCGGACGCCCGACGACAATGTGGTGACGATTTCCCACGATCGTATTTGGACAGAGAATGTCCTGAACGCCAATGACGGTTTTGGAACATTGATGTGCGTGGCCACGTTCCATATCGCACATAATCAGGATACGGGTGATGTTGCTGCCCTCTTAAGGACTGTCGGTAAGACAAGCCCCTATCTGAACCTGGATCGCGATGTGATTGTGGTGGCACAAAACACCGCATTTTGCACGGTCTACACACTCAAGGCCTATCCGTTTGAGCCGCGCAACCAGTTCGCGTTCATCACTGACATGACAGAACGCGGCAACGCAGCATTACGTCTTGCGGGGATCCGTGCTGCATCAGTTCCAGACGATCTGATTTCTGAAACCAACGCGGTGTGAGGTGCCCCTTCAGGCGTCTCGCCTTCCACCGGAGGCATCAGATAAAGGTGAAACGCCCGCAACATGGACGCATTGCAAAGCCTTTCGAAAAACCATGATTCAGGTTTTTGCGAAACGCTTGTCTGCGGACTTTGTTGCCGTTCAAGGTTGAAACCTGAAGGTCAGCTTCAGCATCAGGGGCCAATGTTGCATTCTGGTTTTTTCACGTCAGTATCGCTGGGAAAGAAGCAGGTGCCAAAGATATGCGTGACATAGTAAACGGACTGCTCTTACAGCGAGATAGCATCCTCCTTGCGCACCGCTCGCAGACCCGTTCGAATTATCCAGGCACGTGGAGTTTTCCCGGCGGACACGTCGAAGGTGGTGAGACTTTAGAAGAAGCCCTCGTGCGTGAACTTAATGAAGAGGTTGGGGTTCAGCCTACATCTTGGCGGCAGCTAGACAGCTTCATCTACAACAGCGGAGAAGCAAACTTTCATTTCTTCGCCGTCGATCATTGGCAAGGCCAATTGGCCAACCTTGGAGATGAACATAGCGAGCTTCGATGGGTGAACCTAGGCGTCGCTCATGAATTGCCGAAACTGACCTTTCCAATTTATGCTGACATTTTTGCAGCTTTGCTTCAGAACTAACGCCTGAGTCAAAGTGGGAAGCGGACTTTGCTGCTGTTCGCTGTCCGAGCTTTAACGACTGCTATGCAGGCACTTTGAGATAACAAACCTAATCGCCACCGTCGCCACCACCATCGCTGTCCCAATCGCCGCCAGGTTCGGAAGGATCTGTTAACGACGTGCGTTCGCCTCCATGCTATTCAACCCCAAACATAAATACCATCCTCACGTTTGCGCAGCGATTTACGGCGCACACGATTCCGATAAAATGTAAAGGCAATGACAATTGCGACGAGCACAGCACCTAAGAAACTGAACTGCCATCTATCTCCAGAACTCCAACTTAGCAAAAAAGGGTCCTAATCTAGTCGACCATGATGATCTTAGAAGACATTGGTGCGTAGCGCGGCATTGGTCAACATGGGCTCAAAGCCGACTTACGCCTCTTCGTTGAAAGAAAGGCAAATACCATCTGGCACGCATAATAACTGGCGATCCGGGAAGGACTCGAACCCTCAACCTGCTGATTAGAAGTCAGCTGCTCTATCCAGTTGAGCTACCGGACCGCGCAGGCGCAGGTATGGCGCGGTCTGCCTGTCTTTGGCAAGTCCGATTATTTCTTTTGCACCGCCCGTTCGATCGCTTCCAGCCGGGCGATGATCTCATTGCGATACTCGTCTGTGGCGGCGTTGCTTTCCTCGGCATGGGCGTCCTGCATGGAATTCACGATCAGACCTACCAGCAGGTTCACCACCGCGAAGGTTGTGACCATGATAAACGGGACGAAAAAGGCCCAGGCATAGGGGTAGGTTTCCATCACCGGGCGGACGATCCCCATCGACCAGCTTTCCAGCGTCATGATCTGGAACAGGGTATAGGCCGATTGGCCCAGGCTGCCGAACCAGGTCGGAAAGGAGGTCCCGAAAAGTTTCGTGGCCATCACAGCACCGATATAAAAGATGATCGCCATCAGGACAAAAACCGATCCCATGCCGGGAAGCGCGGTCACAAACCCCTCAACCACACGGCGCAGGCGCGGCGCGACTGAGACGAGGCGCAGCACGCGCAAGATGCGCAAGGCGCGCAATACGGACATCCCCGACGATGCGGGAACCAGCGCGATACCCACAATCGCCAGATCAAACAGGTTCCAGCCACTGCGAAAGAAGCGAAAGCCGTAGGCGAAAAGCTTTAGCAAGAGTTCCACAACAAAAAAGACAAGGCAGGCCTTGTCCAACGCATGGATCAAAGCACCAGCCTGCTCCATCACTGCGGGTGACGTCTCAAGCCCAAGGATAATCGCATTGAAGATGATCACGCCAATGATCAGCCCACCCACGGGGCGGCTTTCAATGAATGCAGCTATGCGAGCGCGCATGGTCAGGGTAAACTCACAGAATATAGGTTAGGACAGGGCCTAGTGGGTCCATGCCCCACGCCGGTTTGTGGCAAAGTTCTCGCCATAACCGCCGGGCCGAATATTCGCCTTGCGGGTTTTCGGCTCTTGGATCACGAAGTCGATGTCATTTTCACGTGCGTATTCAACAGCCTTTTCCTTGCTGTCGAATGTCAGCTTGACCTGCGCCTGCGTGTCAACAGAAGAGGTCCAGCCCATCAGCGGATCAACCTCGCGCGCCGTTTCAGCCACATGTTCCAGAACCCAATGCCTCGTCTTGGCAGTGCCCGACGACATGGCAGTTTTCGCTGGCTTATAGATTCGTGCGCGCATCATGATCTCCGACTACATGCCTTTCTATATGTGCAAAGGTTACAATTTCGCAAGCATGCAGATGGGCGTTCAAGCCCATTCACCGCCGCGCATGACAGGCACCCGCTCACCGGTTTTGGTGATCCCGTCAATATCCACCGCGTCCGACCCCATCATCCAATCCACATGGATAATACTTTGGTTGCCGCCCTTTTGCTTCAGCTCTTCCGGCGACAGTTCGGACCCGCCTTCAATCGTGTCGGCATAGCATTGGCCAAGCGCGATATGGCAAGACGCGTTTTCATCAAACAATGTGTTATAGAACAGCGTCCCCGACTGGCTGATCGGGCTCGAATGGGGGACAAGTGCCACCTCACCGATCCGACTGGCACCATCATCGGTTTTCAGCAGCGCCTTCAGCACATCCTCGCCCTTGCTGGCTGTCGCCTCCACTATGCGTCCTGCCTCAAAACGCACGGCGATATCCTCGATCACGCTACCCTGATGGGCCAGCGGTTTGGTGGCGGCAACCGTCCCTTCCACCTTATAGGCATGCGGGCAGGTAAAGACCTCTTCGGTCGGGATGTTCGGCTGGCAGACCACGCCGTTCAGCGCGGGCGATGCACCGCCCTTCCAGATATGCCCATCCGCAAGGCCCAGATGCAGGTCGGTGCCTGGTCCGGTATAGTGCAGGGCGGCAAAATTCTGGTCGTTCAGCCAGTTCACCCGCTCTTTCAGGGTCTTGGTATGGGCCTCCCAATTGGCCACAGGATCATCGCCGTCCAGCCGCGAGGCATCATAGATCGCATCCATCAGCCTGCCCTGCGCCTCTTCAACCGGCAGATCGGGGAAAACGGCCTTCGCCCAGCCCGCACCGGGATAGGCCACGATGTTCCAGTTCACCTCAAAACCCACAATCGGATCCATCGCCGGTTTTGCGGCAATCGACGTGGCTTTGCTGACGCGGGCAACCTTTTCGGGGTCCTGATCTGCCAGCAACATCGGATCGTCACCCTTGATCGCCATCCGGGCCGCCCCACCTTTGAACGCCTCTGCCATCGCGCCGTAAAGCCATGCCGGGGCATGATCAAAACTTTCATCCCGGCCATGTTCGAACCGGGCCAGTATCATTGCATCATCAGAGAAAAACGGAACAACCGCACCCGCGCCCGCCTTATAGGCATGCACCGTGATCCGACGGACCAGTTCCATCGCGTCTGTTGGGGCGGTAATCACCAAATCCTGCCCCGGTTGCAGGTTTACACCAATACGCACGGCCACCTCGGCCAAACGGTCCAGCTTTACGGGGTCGATGTGATCTGACATGGGGCACCTGTTTTCCTGATGTGAGAGATCGGCAAACTAGGCGCTGGCGCGGCAGGGTCAAGCCGGATCAGGTCACCCTGCCCGCCTGTTTGTAGTCCGGATTATCCCACAGCCGGTTATCCAGCACATCCGCCAGCACATCCACCGCGCGCCGGACGTCGCTTTCATCCAGATAAAGCGGGGTAAAGCCAAAGCGCATGATATCAGGCGCACGAAAATCCCCGATCACATCGCGAGCGATCAGGGCCTGCATCGCCGCATAACCATACTCAAAGGCGAATGACACTTGCGACCCGCGCAATGCCGGGTCACGCGGGCTGGCCAGCGTCAGGGCGGGACACCGCGCCTCAACCTCTGCAATGAACAACTCGGACAAGGCAATGCTCCGATCACGCAAATGTTGCATATCGACGCTATCCCAGACACGCAAAGCAGCCTCCAACGCGCTCAGTTGCAAGACAGGCGGGGTGCCGACACGCATCCGCTCAATATCCGGGGCGGGGCGATAGGATGGCTCAAACGCAAACGGGGCATCATGGCCGAGCCAGCCGGACAAGGCCGGATCAATCCCCCCGATCAGGTCAGGACGGACATAGATGAACGCCGGGGCACCCGGACCGCCATTGAGGTATTTATAGGTGCAGCCAACCGCAAATTCGCAGGCAGAGGCGGCCAGATCGACAGGGACCGCCCCGGCAGAATGCGCCAGGTCCCACAACATGACAGCGCCGGCCGCATGGGCCGCCTTGGTGATACCTTCCATGTCATGCATCCGACCACTGCGGTAATCAACTTGGGTGATCATCGCAACAGCAACGTCATCCGTCATCGCACCCGCAACCTCCTCGGGTGCGACAACGCGCAATTCATGACCGGCATTCAAATGGGCGATCAGACCTTGGGCCATATACAGATCAGACGGAAAATTACCGCTATCGGACAGGATCACCCTGCGATCCGGGCGCAACTGCAAAGCGGCAGACAGGGCCTGATAGACCTTGATCGACAAGGTATCGCCCATGGTGATGGACCCTTCGGGGGCGCCGACCAAACGACCCACCTGATTGCCCACGCGCATCGGCTGGCCCATCCAGTCATCGACATTCCAGGCCTTGATCAGATGGGCACCCCATTCATCAGTAACCATGCGTGACAGATGGTCCGGGACATCGCGGGGCAAAGGGCCCAGCGAATTACCATCCAGATAAATCATCCCTTCGGGCAAATGAAACCGGTCTTTCATGGGCAACTGCATCGGCACATCCTTCATCACAACTGACCTCTCATATTCCAAAGCTCGGGGAACAATTCCACCTCCAGCATGCGGCGCAGATATTTGACGCCCGACGTACCACCGGTACCCCGCTTGAACCCGATGATACGCTCAACCGTTGTCACATGGTTAAAGCGCCAGCGGCGAAAATAATCTTCCAGATCAACCAGTTTCTCGGCCAGTTCGTAAAGGGTCCAATATTGGCGGGGATCCTGATAAACCGTGGTCCAGGCCTGCATGACGGTGTCGCTGTGGGCATGCGGCTGGTCCATCCGGTAAATGTCGCCCCCAAATTGCAGGCCAAGCGTGACGGCCAACTGATCCAGAGCCACATGATACAGGGATTTCGAACGCAATTCCTGAGACAGCATCCGATGCAATTCCGGGCGATGTTCATGCACCTTCAGCATTGCATTATTGCGGTTTCCCAGAATGAACTCGATCAGCCTGTACTGATGCGATTGAAACCCCGATGACGCACCCAGATCTTCTCGAAAGGCGGTGTATTCGCTGGGGGTCATCGTGCGCAGGACATCCCACGCATTATTCAACTGTTCAAAAATCCGGGACACGCGGGCCAGCATCTTGAAGGCAGGCTGAAAATCACCCGCGACCAGATGATCGCGCGCCGTCGATAACTCGTGCAACGCCAGGCGCATCCACAATTCCGACGTTTGGTGCTGAATGATAAACAGCATCTCATCATGGGCATCAGACTGGCAGTTCTGGGCACCTAAGATCGGATCAAGCGACAGGTAATCGCCGTAACTCATGTCCTTGGCAAAGGACATCTGCGCCCCTTCATCAGCAGGATCATAAGCGTCAGTCATGGTGGGGCCCTTCCGATTTGCAGCGCGGCAGGGGCGACCCTATCAACCGAAATCGCAATTCCCAAGCCGATATCTGCACATCGCAGGAACGCCACGCGGACTTCAACTTTCGGGCGAGTTTTCCGCTTCCCGGTGTTCCCAAATTTCGCGCTGCCACGCCAGCCAGCCCTGGACCTCGACCAAGGGGGATGGCTCCAGATAACAGGTGCGGACGCGGCCGCGCTTGATCGACCGGATGATACCCACTTTTTCAAGCACACCAAGATGGCGTATGAAGGTCGGCAAAGCCATTTTATGCGGCTGATGTAACGCACTAACGGTTGCCGGGCCCCGCACAAGTTGTTCGATCACGGCGCGCCGTGTTGCGTCGGACATGGCACCAAAAAAAGAATCGAGTTGCTGCGTCATACGCCTAAGTGGGCGGAAATTTTCAGCAATCGCAATCGGGTTCTTGTGCAACCATACCGATCAGCTACCTTGCGCTCATGACCAGTCACCCCCGATTCATCCACCTGCGCCTCCATACCGAATATTCCCTTCTTGAAGGCGCCATACCGGTGAAAAAACTGCCTAATCTTGCGGCTGGTAT
This sequence comes from uncultured Paracoccaceae bacterium, assembly GCA_947500055.1. Lineage (GTDB taxonomy): Bacteria > Pseudomonadota > Alphaproteobacteria > Rhodobacterales > Rhodobacteraceae > Yoonia. The sequence goes on along the minus strand of CANMQO010000005.1, from coordinate 283,109 downwards.
GGATATGCCCGCAGTTGCGGTGACCGATACCAACAACATGTTCTGCGCGCTTGAGTTTTCGGAAGGGGCGGCCAAGGCTGGCGTGCAGCCGATTATCGGCTGTCAGATAGATGTCGGTTACGTTGCGTCAGAACCCGGCAAACGGCCCGAGGATCCCGCCCCCATCGTTTTGCTGGCGCAAAACGAAGCAGGCTACATGAACCTGATGAAGCTGAATTCCTGCGCCTATCTCGACGCCGCCGGTCAGTTGCCACAGGTGACTGTCGATGAACTGGCCCAGCATCATGAGGGGCTGATTTGCCTCTCCGGTGGTCCCGATGGCCCGATCGGCAGGTTGCTGCGCCACGGGCAACGCCCTAGGGCCGAGGCGCAGATGGACAGGCTGGCCGAAATCTATCCCGACCGGCTCTATGTCGAACTGCAACGCCATCCCGGCGATGGGCTGCCAGAGGCAGAGCGGTTGTCCGAGCGCGGCCATATCGAAATGGCTTACGCCAAGGGGCTACCACTGGTCGCCACCAACGATGTCTACTTCCCCAAAACGGAACTTTATGAGGCGCATGACGCCCTGATCTGCATCGCCGAGGGCGCCTATGTCGACCAACAAGAGACGCGGCGCAGGCTGACACCACAACATTACCTCAAATCCCCGCAGGAAATGGCGACGCTCTTTGCCGACTTGCCCGAAGCAATTGAAAACACGGTCGAAATCGCCAAACGCTGCGCCTTCAAGGCGTATAAACGCGACCCGATCCTGCCAAAATTCGCCGATGATGAGGTGGCGGAACTGCGCCGTCAGGCAGAGGAAGGTCTGAAAGCACGGCTCGCCGTCATCCCCCACGCGGCTGAGGTCAAGGAATACGAAGACCGACTGGAATTCGAACTTGGCATTATCGAAGGCATGGGATTCCCCGGCTACTTCCTGATCGTGGCCGATTTCATCAAATGGGCCAAGGAAAACGGAATTCCGGTAGGTCCGGGGCGCGGGTCCGGGGCCGGATCGCTGGTGGCCTATGCGCTCCTGATCACCGACCTTGACCCTCTGCGCTATTCGCTGCTGTTTGAACGGTTCCTGAACCCAGAACGGGTTTCCATGCCGGATTTCGATATCGACTTCTGCATGGACCGACGCGAAGAGGTGATCCGTTACGTGCAGGAAAAATACGGGCGCGACAAAGTGGGGCAGATCATCACCTTCGGCGCGCTGCTCTCCAAGGCCGCCGTGCGCGACGTGGGCCGGGTGTTGCAAATGCCATACGGGCAGGTGGACCGGCTCTCCAAGATGATCCCCGTCGAAGGGGTCAAACCCGTCAGCATCGAAAAGGCGCTCGCCGATGAACCGCGCCTGCGCGAAGAGGCAAACGCCGAAGAAGTCGTGGACCGTCTGCTGACCTACGCCCAGCAGGTCGAAGGATTGCTGCGCAACGCCTCCACCCATGCCGCCGGTGTTGTGATCGGGGACAGGCCGCTCGACGAACTTGTCCCGCTCTATCAGGATCCGCGTTCCGACATGCCCGCCACGCAGTTCAACATGAAGTGGGTGGAACAGGCGGGGCTGGTAAAATTCGACTTCCTGGGCCTCAAGACCCTGACGGTGATCGAAAACGCGGTCAAACTGATCAGGAAGGCCGGGCGACCGCTCAACATCGCAGCTGATGGCACGCAACTCTACGAGGCCCCGGAAGGGTTCGAATACGACATCGGGGCAATCCCGCTCGATGACGAAAAATCCTACGCGCTTTATTCCTCCGCCAAAACCATCGCCGTGTTCCAGGTGGAAAGCTCGGGCATGATGGATGCGCTCAAGCGCATGAAGCCTACCTGTATCGAGGATATCGTGGCGCTGGTGGCGCTCTACCGTCCCGGCCCGATGGAAAACATCCCGACCTATTGCGAGGTGAAGAACGGGCAAAAGGACCTTGAGTCGATCCACCCGTCCATCGACTACATCCTCGAAGAAACCCAGGGCATCATCGTCTATCAGGAGCAGGTGATGCAGATCGCGCAGGTCATGGCGGGCTACTCGCTTGGCGGCGCCGACCTCTTGCGCCGCGCCATGGGGAAAAAAATCGCCGAGGAAATGGCCAAGGAACGCCCCAAATTCGAAAAAGGGGCGATGGAAAACGGGGTCGACAAGAAAAAGGCGACCGAGGTTTTTGACCTGCTGGAAAAATTCGCCAATTACGGATTCAACAAATCCCACGCCGCCGCCTATGCGGTGGTCAGCTATCAAACCGCATGGCTCAAGGCGAACCACCCGGTGGAATTCATGGCCGGGGTTATGAATTGCGATATCCACCTGACCGACAAGCTGGGCGTCTATTTCCAGGAGGTCAAGAAAGGTCTGGGGCTCGACTACATCCCGCCTTGCGTGAATCGATCAATGGCGACCTTCGACGTGCACGAGGGCAAACTGGTCTACGGGCTTGGCGCGCTGAAAAACGTCGGTGTGGAGGCAATGAAACTGATCGTCGAAGCACGCGACAGCGAAACGGCCAAACCTTTCGTCAATCTCTTCGATTTCGCCCGGCGCTGCGATCTGAAACGGATTGGCAAACGGCCCCTGGAAATGCTGGCTCGCGCCGGGGCGTTCGACATGCTTGACCCCAACCGGCGCCGGGTTATGGGCAGCCTCGACGCGCTGACCGCCTATTCAGCAGCGATCCATGATCAGAAATCATCCGATCAAGTCTCGCTTTTCGGGGATGCGGGCGAGGATCTGCCCGAACCGCGCCTGATGGGCGGCGACGACTGGCTGCCTGCCGAGCGGCTTGCCGAGGAATTCAAGGCGATCGGTTTCTACCTCTCCGGCCACCCGCTGGATGATTATATGGGGCCACTGAAACGCAAGCAGATCATGACGCTCGATGAGGTGACCGCCCGCGCAGAAAAAGGGGCAGCCATCGTCAAGATGGCGGGCACTGTCTCCGGCCGGCAGGAACGGAAATCGGCGCGGGGCAACCGCTTCGCCTTTGTCCAGCTCTCCGATCCGACCGGCCAATACGAAGTCACCATGTTCTCTGACACGTTGGAAAACGCCCGCGACCACCTCGATACCGGGGCACAGATCGTCCTGACCTGCGAAGCGACGATGGAGGCTGATCAACTCAAACTGCTCGGGCGCTCCGTGGCGCCGATCGACAATGTGGTGGCGGATGCGGGCGGGGCCGGGCTGCGGGTGTTTATCGATGGGCCGGATGCAATCAGCTCGGTCGCGTCGATCCTCGAAAACGCGAAACGCGACGGGGTGCGCGCAGGCAAGGGACCAGTCTATTTCTGCCTGATGGGCGATGACCTGCCGGGCGAGGTCGAACTCGATCTCGGCGATGATTTCCCTGTGAACCCGCAGATCAAAGGGGCGCTGCGCAGCCTTGGCGGCGTGATCGAGGTCGAGGACGCGTAACGTCAGACACGCGTTCACTGGACGAATAGTGAAGATTTCGTTAAACCGCACCGATCTCCATCGGGACGGGACAAGATTTGACATCCTTGCGCATCACTTTGTTTGCAGTCATGGCAACGGTCCTGACGGGCTGTTCCGATCCGCTGTCGCGCATGGATTTGCTCAGTGATGTTGATGCCCAATCCCCGCAAGGTGTCGGCTTCATCGGGACAACCGAACGCGACGGGGCGACGGATGTCACCGCAGAAGACACCGTTCCGTTTGGACAACTGGCGCGCAATTGCACAATCCGCAGACGCGACATGGGCAAGAAGGTCGACAGCGTTTCAGGCTACGACATCTATGACAGCGCGCCGGGGACAACGCGCCTGCACACATTCTTCATCGACGGCTTCCGCGACGGATGCGCCCGCCAACTGTCGGGCGCGCTGATCATTTTTGGCGATGTGGGCACGCATGAGCTTGTGCGCTATGCCGATGTTGGGATCGACCAGCCTTATACCATCACGGATGAGGCCTATGAGGTGATCAAGGCATCCTATTGCCGGGTCGGACGGACAGAACCCTGCGGGCGACGGATTGATCGGCTCTCTAAAACCACCAGTTTTGTGACCATTTACGATAGTTTTTCCGACAACGCCCGTTGGGTTGATGCGCTCTTGCACAAGGGCGAGGTTGTCGCACAGGACGTCAGTCGCTGACATCGCCGCATTGTCAGGCCAAAACACCCGTTGGATTATTGTCCTTTTTTTGAAGGACCTTCGCTGATAGCAAAAATCCCTTGCTTTTCAAAGTCAGTCTGGGTTTGCTGACGGGCAGAGCGAAACCCGATGTCTACGCCGCATCGACATTGGGCAACTGACGCCGAAACAAATGGTACCGCGGCTGGTTAACACATGAATGTCACGTTTCTTCTAAACGGGGAAATCGTAGAGGTCGATGCGGCGCCGACGCGCACATTGCTTGACTGGCTGCGCGAAGATCGCGGGCTTTGCGGCACAAAGGAAGGCTGTAACGAAGGTGACTGCGGTGCATGCTCCGTGGTGGTCAGCGATGATGATGGCACAAGAGCGCTGAACGCCTGTATCCTGTTTTTGCCGCAACTGCATGGCAAGACGGTGCGCACCGTCGAAGGGATCACCGGTCCGCAAGGTGATCTGCATCCGGTGCAACAGGCCATGGTGGATCATCACGGATCGCAATGCGGTTTCTGTACGCCGGGCTTCATCGCCTCGATGGCGGCAGGCCACAAGGCGGGCCGCACGGATCATGACAACATGCTCGCCGGAAATCTCTGCCGTTGCACGGGCTACGCACCTATCATCCGTGCGGCAAAGGCTGCGGAAAATGCGCCCATCCCGGTCTGGATGAACGATGACGCCCCAGATGCGCCAGCACAACCCTACGCCCCCGAAACGCTGGATGAACTGGCCAGTTGGTACGCGGCAAACCCAGATGCCACACTGATTGCAGGTGCGACCGATGTGGGGCTTTGGGTCACCAAGCAATTGCGTGACCTACCTGACGTTGCCTTCCTGAACCGGTGCGCAGAACTGCGCGAAACCACAGAAAATGGCGCGGCAATTACATTCGGCGCGGCGGTCACCATGACAGAGGTTCTGCGCACGATAGCCGAACATCACCCGTCCTATGCGGAAATGATCCGGCGCTATGGCTCCGAGCAGGTGCGTAATGCGGCCACCATCGGCGGCAATATCGCCAACGGGTCGCCCATCGGCGACAACCCCCCTGCCCTGATCGCGCTTGGGGCCACATTGCACCTGCGCCATGGCGAAAAGACCCGTGACATGCCGGTTGAGGATTTCTTTGTGGAATACGGCAAACAGGACCGCGCGCCCGGCGAATTGGTCACCGGGGTCACCTTGCCCAAATCCGCGCCCGCCTTGCGCTGCTACAAAATCTCCAAACGGTTTGATCAGGATATCTCGGCCATTTGCGGCTGTTTCAACCTGACCGTCACAGACGGGATGATCGCCGAGGCCCGGATCGCCTTTGGCGGTATGGCCGGCACCCCGCACCGGGCCAGCACAGTTGAACAGGCGCTGATCGGCCAACCCTGGAACACCGAAACCATTGCGGCTGCCGCGCTGAAATTCGGTGACGACTACACGCCCATGAGTGATATGCGCGCCTCCGCCAGCTACCGGCTGCAAATCGCGGAAAACCTGCTGCACCGCTATTTTGCCGACCTCAACGGCCAATCCACATCTGTGTTGGAGGTGCAGGCATGAGCGTCGCCAAACCCCTCCCCCATGATGCCGCCGCCCTGCATGTCAGCGGGACTGCACGTTATATTGACGATATCCCGACGCCTGCAGGCACATTGCATCTGGCCTTTGGCCTGTCCGACATCGCCAAGGGGCGGATCACCAAAATGGATTTGTCGCAGGTCCGGCAGGCTCCGGGCGTCGTGGCGGTCTTGACGACCAGTGACCTGCCCTTCGCCAATGACGTGTCCCCTTCGATCCATGATGAACCGCTTTTGTCGGACGGAACCGTGCATTACATCGGCCAGCCGCTGTTTCTGGTGGTCGCCGACACGCATCTGAATGCACGCAAAGCCGCCCGCATGGGGCAGGTCAGCTATGCAGAAGAAACCCCGATCCTGACGATAGAAGAGGCGCTTGCCGCGGGTAGCCGGTTCGAAGACGGGCCGCGTATCTGGACCAAGGGCGACGTGGATCAGGCCCTGTCAGAGGCCCCGCATCAGGTGCGGGGGACGATCAACATGGGTGGGCAGGAGCATTTCTACCTCGAAGGGCAAGCCGCGCTGGCCCTGCCGCAGGAAGCCGGCGACATGCTGGTGCATAGCTCCACCCAGCACCCGACCGAGATCCAGCACAAGGTGGCCGATGCATTGGGCGTGCCGATGCATGCGGTGCGCTGCGAAGTGCGGCGGATGGGCGGCGGTTTCGGCGGCAAGGAAAGCCAGGGCAACGCATTGGCGGTCGCCTGTGCAGTTGCAGCGCGCCAAACCGGCACGCCCTGCAAAATGCGCTATGACCGCGATGATGACATGATGATCACCGGCAAACGGCATGATTTCCGGATCGATTACGTGGCCGGTTTCAACGACGATGGGCAACTTCTGGCGGTCGATTTCACCCAGACCACCCGCTGCGGCTGGGCGCTGGATCTGTCGCTGCCGGTGGCGGATCGGGCGATGCTGCATGCCGATAACGCCTATCATCTGCCCAATGCGCGGATCACCTCGCATCGGCTTAAAACCAACACACAATCGGCCACCGCCTATCGGGGGTTCGGCGGGCCGCAAGGAGTGCTCGGGATCGAACGGGTGATGGATCACATCGCCGCAGAACTGAATCTCGACCCGGCAGAGGTCCGGCAGCAAAACTACTACCGGGCGATGCCACAACGTAAGATGGGTCTTGACCCATCCCCCCTACAAACAACGCCCTACCACATGCCCGTCAGCGATTTCATCCTGCACGGGATGACGGAAAAACTGCTGGAAACTGCCGATTACCACAACCGGCGTGCCGCCATCGCGGATTGGAACACCAATCAGCCGATCCTGAAGAAAGGGATCGCCTTCAGCCCGGTGAAATTCGGCATCTCCTTCACCCTATCCCACCTCAATCAGGCGGGCGCGCTGGTACATGTTTATCAGGACGGGTCGGTGCATATGAACCATGGCGGGACCGAAATGGGGCAAGGGCTGTTCCAGAAGGTCGCTCAGGTCGCAGCGCATCGGTTCGGGATCGACGTCAGCCACGTGAAGATCACCGCCACCGATACCGGCAAGGTGCCCAACACCTCCGCAACGGCCGCCTCCTCGGGCTCCGACCTGAACGGAATGGCGGTGGCCAATGCCTGCGACATCATCCGCGACCGGATCGCGGCCTGTCTGGCGGAACTGCACCAGACCGCAACGGAAAACATCCAGTTCAAGGACGGGATGGTGCAAATCGGCGATGAACGGATCAGCTTCGCCAAAGCGGCCCAAACCGCCTATCTCAACCGGGTCAGCCTCTCCGCCACAGGGTTCTACAAGACACCCGGGCTGAACTGGGACCGGATCAAGGGGGAGGGCACGCCGTTTTTCTATTTCGCCCAAGGGGCCGCCATCACCGAAGTTGTGATCGACACGCTGACCGGCGAAAACCGAATCCTGCGCACCGATATCCTGCATGATGCCGGGGCCTCGCTGAACCCGGCCCTTGATATCGGACAAATCGAAGGCGGCTATGTGCAAGGGGCTGGCTGGCTCACCACCGAAGAACTTGTCTGGGACGGCAAAGGACGGCTGCGCACACACGCCCCCGCCACCTATAAAATCCCGGCCTGCTCGGACCGGCCTGACATTTTCAATGTCGCACTCTGGGACGAACCCAACCCGGCACAGACGATCTACCGATCCAAAGCCGTGGGCGAACCGCCTTTCATGCTGGGCATCTCGGCCTTCCTGGCCCTGTCCGACGCAGTCAGCGCCGCCGGCCCCAACTACCCCGACCTGCAGGCTCCGGCGACGGCAGAGGAAGTGCTGAACGCCGTACAAAGGGCGCGGGCATGACGACCCCGATCCGCATCACCGTCAGCAAAACCGCTGGCTCCGTCCCGCGAGAGGCGGGCACGCAAATGCTCGTCTGGGCCGACCGGACCGAGGGAACAATCGGCGGCGGCACGCTGGAATGGGACGCCATGACCGAAGCGCGTAGGATGCTCACCGAGGGCCGCGACCGGTTCAGCCGCACAATCCCGCTTGGCCCTGCGCTGGGCCAATGCTGCGGCGGGTCGGTGACCTTGACATGGGAAAAGGCGGACAGCCTGACCGAACCAAACAAGCGTCCGCTTTGGATCTACGGCGCGGGCCATGTGGGCCGGGCCATCGTGCATGCCATGGCCCCGCTGCCGGATTTCGATATTACCTGGGTCGACACGGACGCAAGCCGGTTCCCCGAAACCGACATCACAACGCTGGTGGCCAAGGACCCGACAACAGCCGTCAAACACGCACCCAACACCGCCGAACACCTGATCCTGACCTATAGCCACGAGATCGACCTGGCCCTCTGCCACGCCATCCTGTCGCGGCGCTTCGCAAGCGCGGGATTGATCGGATCGGCCACCAAATGGGCGCGGTTCAAGTCGCGGCTCGCCGCATTGGGGCATAGCCCCGCCAGCATATCGCGCATCGCGTGTCCAATCGGGGATCCGGGCCTTGGAAAGCACCCGGCGGCCATTGCATTGGGCGTCGCGACCGCCATGATCAGCCCGCAAAATCGCGCCATCAAGGACCACGCCGGATGACAGAACCATTACTGCGCCTTACAGGGCTGACCAAAGCCTATCCCGGTGTCGTCGCCAACAAGGATGTCTCCTTTGAGATCCAACCGGGCGAGGTTCACGCGCTGCTCGGCGAAAACGGCGCGGGCAAATCAACGCTGGTAAAAACAATCTACGGTCTGGTGAAGCCTGACAGCGGGACAATGACATTGGAAGGCACCGCCTTCACCCCCGCCGAACCACGTGCAGCCCGCGCTGCCGGAGTGGCCATGGTGTTCCAGCATTTCTCGCTATTTGACGCAATGAACGTGGCCGAAAATATCGCCCTTGGCATGGAAAACCCGCCACCGCAGCGCGAAATCGCCGCACAGGTGCGCAAAGTCTCCGACCAATACGGGCTGCCGCTGGACCCCGACCGGGTGGTGGGTGAACTCTCGGCAGGCGAACGGCAGCGGGTCGAGATTATCCGCTGCCTGCTACAAGACCCCAAGCTTCTGATCATGGACGAGCCAACCTCCGTCCTGACCCCGCAAGAGGTCGCGATCCTGTTTGAAACGCTCAAACAACTCAGCGCCGAAGGCACGGCGATCCTCTATATCTCGCACAAGCTCGAAGAAATTCGGACGCTGTGCGACAACGCCACCGTGCTGCGCCTGGGCGAAGTTGTGGGCGAATGCGACCCCAAGGCCACCTCGGCCCGCGAAATGGCCGAACTGATGGTCGGGACCAAACTTCACGTCCCAGAAAAGGCCGCAAAACCGGCCGGTGAAACCGTGTTGGCGCTGCAAGCCCTCAGCGCGCCCGCGCCACATCAATTTGGCACAGCGCTCAGGGATATCACGATTGACATCAGCAAGGGCGAGGTGCTGGGCATCGGCGGCGTCGCAGGCAACGGGCAGGATGAACTGGTCGCTGCCCTGTCAGGCGAAATGCGGGTTGCACCCGACATGGTGCAGTTTCAAGGCCAGCCCATCGGGCAACTGCCCCCCAATGCGCGGCGCAAGATCGGCCTGCTGGCCGCACCCGAAGAACGGATGGGCCACGCCGCAGCACCCGATATGTCATTGACAGAAAACGCGATTATGACGGCCATGACCCGCGAAAACCTGACAACCAAAGGCTTCCTGCATTGGGCCAAGGCACGGCGCTTTGCCGAAGGGGTGATCAAGGATTTCGACGTGCGCACCCCCGGCCCCGCCAACGCGGCCCGGTCGCTCTCGGGCGGCAACCTGCAAAAATTCGTCATCGGGCGCGAGATCCTGCAAGCCCCGGATGTGCTGGTCGTGAACCAGCCGACATGGGGGGTCGATGCCTCAGCCGCCGCCGCGATCCGACAGGCGCTGCTGGATCTTGCCGCAAAAGGGGCTGCCGTGATCTGTATCAGTCAGGATCTGGATGAACTCATGGAAATCTCTGACCGCTTTGCCGCCCTGAACGAAGGTCGGCTTTCAGCCCCCCGCCCCGCGCAGGGGCTAACGGTCGAGGAAATCGGACTGATGCTGGGCGGCGCCCACGATATGGAGGTGGCGCATGTTGATGCTTAAAGGAACACAGGGCAGCACCGGGCGGTACGGCGCATGATCACGCTCGAAAAACGCCCCCAACCCTCCCGCGCCTGGAGCCTCGCAACCCCGCTTCTCGCCGTCCTGCTGACCATGATCTGCGGCGGATTGCTTTTTGCCGCCTTGGGCAAAAACCCGTTCGAGACGATCCGCACGATCTTCCTCGACCCGCTGTTTTCCGAATTCGCATGGTTCTACCGGCCACAACTGCTGATCAAAGGGGCGCCACTGGTGCTGATCGCGATCGGGCTTTCCTTCGGGTTCCGGGCGGGGATCTGGAATATCGGGGCCGAGGGGCAATATATCGTCGGGGCGATCTGCGGGGCCGCCGTCGGGCTGGCCTTTTACCCCACTGAATCCTTTATCATCTTCCCCCTGATGATCATCGCGGGGATATTGGGGGGCACGCTTTGGGCGATGATCCCCGGCATCCTCAGGGTCAAATTCGGCACCAATGAAATTCTTGTATCGCTCATGCTGGTCTATGTGGCCGAACAATTGATGGCATCCATGGCGCTGGGGGCGCTGCGCAACCCCGATGGCATGGGCTTTCCGGGCAGCCGGAACCTGTCCCAATACCCGTCTGCGGCAAACCTTGAAATCATCTCAGGCTCCGGAATGCATTGGGGTGTCGTGACAGCGCTGATCGCCGTCATCTTCGCCTATATCGCCCTGTCGCGACATATCTTCGGGTTCAACGTGCGGCTGGCAGGGCAAAGCCCACGTGCAGCCAAATTCGCAGGGGTCAACCCGGCAGCAATGATCCTGATCTGCATGGGGCTATCCGGCGGGCTGGCCGGGGCCGCAGGGCTGTTCGAGGTCGCAGGCCCCGCAGGACAGGTTAGCATTGATTTCAACGTGGGCTACGGGTTCACCGCAATCATCGTGGCCTTCCTCGGACGGCTGCACCCTGTGGGGATCCTGCTGGCAGGCGGGCTGATGGCACTGACCTATATCGGCGGCGAAATCGCACAGTCCAACCTCGGGCTGCCCTTGGCAGCGATCCAACTAATGCAAGGGATGCTCTTGTTCTTCCTGCTGGCGGTCGACGTACTAACAAACTACCGCATGCGGTTTGGACGGAGGCAGGTTGTATAATGGACCTCTCAGCAATCAATCCCATCCTCCTGCTCGCCTCGCTTATGGTGGCAGCAACGCCTATCCTACTGGCCGCTATCGGCGAGTTGGTGGTCGAACGGGCCGGTGTGCTGAACCTCGGGGTCGAGGGGATGATGATCACCGGGGCGGTCTGCGGGTTCATCGTGGCGGTCAATACCGGGTCACCATGGCTTGGGTTCATCGGGGCGGCCATCGGCGGGGCGCTCTTATCAGTCATCTTCGGGATCTTAACCCAGTTCCTGCTGTCTAATCAGGTGGCCACAGGGCTTGCACTGACCCTCTTTGGGCTGGGGTTGTCGGCACTGATGGGGCAAGGCTATATCGGGATAAAGGCGCCCAGCTTCCCCGATTGGCACATCCCGCTGCTGGGGGACATTCCGGTTATCGGGCCGATCATCTTTCAACATGACCCGATGGTCTATCTGGGGCTGGCCATTGTGGCGGCAACCTGGGCCTTCCTGAAATACTCCCGGGCGGGGCTGATCCTACGGGCAGTCGGCGAAAACCACGAAGCGGCACATGCGCTTGGCTACCATGTCATGCGGGTGCGAATGCTGGCGATCATGTTCGGCGGGGCCTGCGCAGGGCTCGGCGGGGCATATCTGTCGCTGGTCAGGGTGCCGCAATGGACCGAAGGGATGACCGCAGGCGCAGGCTGGATCGCCCTTGCCATCGTCGTATTCGCCAGTTGGCGACCCGGGCGGCTTTTGCTGGGTGCCTATCTGTTCGGCGGGGTCACCGTCCTACAGCTCAACCTGCAGGCTGCCGGGGCGGCAATCGCCGTCGAATATCTTTCCATGGCGCCATATCTGGCCACCATCGCCGTTCTGGTTATTATGCGCGCTGGACGGGCGCCCGGATCGCTGGGCCAATCATTCCACGCCTCACGCTAGGGGCACATCTACGACCAACAAGGGGACGAAAATGAAAATCAACAAACTACTTACCGGGGCAACAATCGCCCTTGGGCTGGCGACAGGCGCGTTTGCCGATGGGCATGAAAAGACAAAGGTCGGCTTTGTCTATGTGGGGCCGGTTGGCGATGGCGGCTGGACCTATGAACATAACCAGGGACGGCTGGCTGTCGAAGAGCATTTCGGTGACGCCGTCGAAACTGTGTTCGTGGAAAGCGTACCGGAAGGACCTGACGCAGAGCGGGTGATGACCCAAATGGCGCTGCAAGGGGCAGACCTGATCTTCACAACGTCGTTTGGATATATGGACCAGACGATCAACGTCGCCGGAAAATTCCCTGATGTGAAATTCGAACATGCGACAGGCTACAAACAGGCCGACAACGTGTCCGTCTACTCGGCCCGTTTCTACGAAGGGCGCGCCGTGCAAGGGCACATCGCCGGGCATATGACCGAAAGCAACGTGATCGGCTACATCGCGTCATTCCCGATCCCGGAAGTGATCCGGGGCATCAACTCGGCCTATCTGCACGCCAAGGAAGTAAACCCTGACGTCGAATTCAAGGTGGTCTGGGCCTACACCTGGTTCGACCCTGCGAAAGAAGCGGAAGCCGCAAGCGTGTTGATCGAACAGGGCGCCGACGTGATCCTGCAGCACACGGATTCGACCGCACCACAGGCGGCCGCTCAAGCAGCCGGTAACGTGGTGACATTCGGACAGGCCTCCGACATGGCTGAGTTCGGGCCATTCCCACGGGTGTCCTCGATCATCGATAACTGGTCGCCCTACTACATCGCGCGGACCCAAGCCGTGATCGATGGCACATGGGAAAGCACAAACACATGGGACGGCATTGCCCCCGGCATGGTTGAAATCGGAGAGATCACAGAGGCGGTTCCAGCCGAGGTCAAAGCAAGCGCCGAAGCGCTGATCGCGTCCATGGAAGCAGGCGAATACCACCCCTTCACCGGACCGATCAACAAGCAGGACGGTTCAGCATGGCTTGCTGATGGCGAGGTCGCCGATGACGGCACGCTCGCAGGCATGAACTTCTACGTTGAAGGTCTCAGCGGCGATATCCCGCAGTAACGCCCGACCACGAAGAACGGCAAAGGCCTCGCAGAGATGCGGGGCCTTTCCTGTTTGCAGCCACGGTCCGAAATCCCATCTCCTCGGCGCCTTACGACCAACCTCCGATTCGAACGGCGCCGGTTAAACAGGGCAGCATGCGCGCCTCACGCCGCCGATTCGGTGCAATTTTGGCACACCAACTGCCGCCAGCGCAGCACGCAAACGTTGCACAGGCCGATCTTGAGGTATCGCATAAGACGATCCCGCAGATTAACCCGATCAAGCTACGAAAACAACTTTTCCTTTATTATCAGAATTTTACCGATAACCCCTGAAATATCAATGATGGCAGATTGGAAACAATCGAACAACTTAACCGCGACTGATCGTAAGATGTTGCGACCGTCGGGCACAGTTCGTCAAAGAAACATTCCATCGGCGCGCTGATATACATTAGGTATGAATTAGGTGTTCCCGCGAACCGGGTTTTTGTGCACAAATAATGGGTAGATTAACGATTAACGCCGTCAGCTGATTTGAGAATTCGAAACATCACTTTGCATGCACAAACATATGTTTAGGATGTTTTGACAGGCCGGACGCGTGAGTAAATGGAGTATTACTATGGCTTTAAGTGTCTTTGGACGTACACGGGGTTTAGTGTCCGTCGCTGCACTCGGCACAATGATGATCATGCCCACATCTGTCTGGGGCGAAGAGGTCGTCCTGAAATCCGCAGATGGCACTGTAAACCTCGTGGGCGAATTCATTGAGTTCATCGACAACAATTACGTCATCCGAACGGATCTTGGGGATCTGCGCATCTCGGCCAACCGGGTCAGCTGCGAGGGCGAGGGCTGCCCCAGCAACAAGGCAGTCGAGGCCGATGTCACCATTGCCGGTTCTGAGGCTCTTGGTCAGGGCATGATGCCCCTGCTTATTTCCGGCTACGCCGGGTTCCTCGGGGCAGAGGCGACCGTAACAGAGGCGAGTGGCCAGAAGCAGTTCTTTGCAGAGCTGATCGCCGACGAAGGTTTCGGCGACCCGATCGGATCCTATCTGGTGGACTCAGCAGGTTCCATCGACGCATTCCGCAAGCTTCTGGACCGGTCCGCGCAGATCGGCATGTCGTCACGCCGCATCCGGCCGAACGAAGCGCGGGCGCTGCGCGACGACGGCGCCGGCAACATGGTCGATCCGGCCAATGAGCATATCATTGCAGTCGATTCTCTGGTTGTGATCACCCATCCGGACAACCCGGTTGACACGCTGACAGTGGATCAGCTGCGCGACATCTATAGCGGCAAGATCACCAACTGGTCTGCCGTCGGCGGCAATGATGCATCAATTGCGGTGCATAACCGGCTTGAAGGCACAGGTACCCGCGAAGTGTTCGAAGAGCGGCTTTTTGGTGGTGATATCCCCGCGGCCCCCGGAAACGCCAAAATTATTGGAAGCAGCATCGAAATGGCGGCATCCGTCAATGCAGACCCCAACGGGATCGGCTTTGTCGGCTATGCATTCCAACGCGGCGCCAAACCGCTGACGCTGATCAACGAATGCGGGATCAGCATGACCCCCGATACGTTCTCGGCACGGGCCGAAGAATATGCGCTCCAGCGCTTCCTCTATCTTTATAACCGCGAGGATACGCTTGATCAGAAATCGGCGGATTTCGTCAACTACGTAACCTCTGACGCAGCGGATGAGGTGATCACCAAGGCGGGTTTCATCGATCTCAGCATCGCACGGCAAAAACAAACGGCTGACAGCGCCCGCGCCAGGCAACTGGTCAACCAGAACGTCGACGCTTTCGAAGATGGCGTGATGGGCGAAATGCTGACGCAAATGGCCGCATATGACAGGCTTTCCGCGACGTTCCGTTTCCGTACCGGCTCATCACGGCTGGACACACGCGGGTTGCTGAACCTCGAACGTCTGGCCAATTACCTGCAGGATCAGCCCGACGGCACCAAGGTGCTGCTTGTCGGGTTCACCGATGACGTGGGGGCCTTCGAAAGCAACCGGCAGCTATCCGTCGGACGTGCGCAGCAGGTGCTGGAGACACTTCAGGACTTCGCAGGCGACCGGCTGGCCGGGATCAGCCTGGAGGCAACGGGATACGGCGAAGTGGCACCATCGGCTTGCAACACAACCGAAAACGGGCGGGCGATCAACCGACGGGTCGAAATCTGGATCGAATCCGCACAAGGCTAGGGCATCGGGATCACCACAGCGATTGCCCCCGCTGCCACGTTCCGCTAACGAAGGGCGAATTCTTAGCATAGCGGAGCAGCGCCCATGGCCAGCAATCAATTCGTCTATTTCATGGACGGCGTGTCCAAAACCTATCCCGGCGGCAAAAAGGTGTTCGAAAACATCCGCCTGAACTTCCTGCCGGGGGTGAAGATCGGCGTCGTCGGGGTCAACGGCACCGGTAAATCCACGCTCATGCGGATCATGGCCGGGCAAGACAAGGAATTCCAGGGCGAGGCCTGGGCGGCCGAAGGCGCGCGTGTGGGCTATCTGCCGCAGGAACCGGAACTGGACCCAAACCTGACAGTGCGCGAAAACGTCATGCTGGGCGTGGCCGACAAAAAGGCGATCCTTGACCGCTATAACGAAGTCGCCATGAACTATTCCGAAGAAACCGCCGATGAGATGGCGCAATTGCAAGACCAGATCGACGCGGCGAACCTCTGGGACCTCGACGCACAAATCGACATCAGCATGGAGGCGCTGCGCTGCCCCCCCGATGACGCCGATGTCACCACGCTTTCAGGGGGTGAAAAACGTCGCGTCGCGCTTTGCCAACTGCTGCTCGACGCGCCCGACATGCTGCTGCTCGATGAACCGACCAACCACCTTGACGCCGAAACCATCGCATGGCTGCAACAGCACCTGATCGACTACAAAGGGACGATCCTGATCGTCACCCACGACCGGTATTTCCTTGATGCGATCACCGGCTGGATTCTGGAACTCGATCGCGGGTCAGGCATCCCGCATGAAGGCAACTATTCCAGCTGGCTGGAAGCCAAGGCCAAGCGCCTGGAAAAGGAAGCCAAGGAAGACAAGTCCAAGCAGCGGACTCTGGCCCGCGAATTGGAATGGATGCAGCAGGGTGCGAAAGCACGGCAAGCCAAATCCAAGGCCCGGATCGCCTCCTACAACGAATTGGCAAACCAGTCGGAAAAGGAAAAGGTCGGGCGCGCACAGATCATCATTCCCAACGGGCCACGGCTTGGGTCCAAGGTGATCGAGGTTGAAAACCTCAAGAAACACATGGGCGACAAGCTCCTGATCGAAGGGCTGTCATTTGACCTGCCGCCCGGCGGCATTGTCGGGGTGATCGGACCAAACGGTGCCGGTAAATCCACGCTCTTTTCGATGCTCACTGGACAGGCAGAGCCGGACGAAGGCACGGTGGAATATGGCGACACGGTTAAACTGTCCTATGTGGATCAATCACGTGATGCACTGAACCCCGACACCACGGTTTGGGAAGAAATCAGCGGCGGGGCCGAGATTATCGAACTTGGCGATGCCTCGATGAACTCCCGCGCCTATTGCTCTGCCTTCAATTTCAAGGGCGGCGACCAGCAAAAGAAAGTCGGGCTGCTATCAGGTGGTGAACGCAACCGGGTCCACATGGCCAAACTGCTGAAATCCGGCGGCAACGTGTTGCTGCTCGACGAACCGACCAACGACCTTGACGTCGAAACGCTGCGCGCGTTGGAAGACGCGCTTGTCAGCTTTGCAGGCTGCGCCGTGGTGATCAGCCACGACCGTTTCTTCCTTGATCGGATCTGCACCCATATCCTCGCCTTCGAAGGGGACGCGCATGTGGAATGGTTCCAGGGCGCCTTTACCGATTACGAAGAAGACAAAAAGCGGCGACTCGGTGCCGATGCATTGGAACCCAAGCGGATGAAGCACAAGAAATTCGTGCGCTGATACAGATGACTTCAACCATGCGATGCATCCGCGTCGCATGGTAACGGTTCATAAGGGGCAAATTGGCAACATCCACCATTGTTTGCAAAGCCCCCGATAGCATGGCTTGCAGCATCGCCAGCGTCCGCTACACATAAGATGCTGCTGGGGGGCAGCATCCCAAAAATGCATCGCTTCCCGAATTCGTTAATACGAGTAGTTCGAGAGGTTGTGACATGACAAGAAAATCCCTGCTGGCCACACTTGTTATTCTCTGCGCCGGTACGGCATCCGCACAATCTGCCTGGGATGGGCCGTATGCCGGACTGTCGTTCTCAAAATTCTCGGGCGAAAACGCCTACGATTACGACCCTGTTCAGGAATTCGATCTTTCAGGTAAAATGACCGGTGTCTTCTTTGGGCATAGTTGGGCTTTCAACAAATTTGTTCTGGGCGGCGAAGTCGCATTATCTGCTGGTGATGTCTTCGAAGAGGATTTCGAGAACCAGTACGAATATGACGCGCTGCTCGATCTGAAGTTACGCCTGGGATATGACGCCGGCAGGTTCATGCCTTACGGTCTCATCGGCAGATCCTACACCAACCTGAGCGTGGAGGAAGGCGACAACTTCTTTAGGGAATTCGAACAGCTACAAAGTGGCTTCCTGACCGGTTTGGGGTTTGACTTCGCCGTAAACGACCAATTTCGGCTTGGCGCGGAGCTGTCCTCCCGCAAGTTCGAATTTGAAGCACCGTTCATCGCACGCCTTCCTGAGATCGAAGGAACGATCAAAAGCATCTCTCTGCGCGCATCCTACAGTTTTTGATTCGCGTTATTCGTGTATTGGATCCAATTGTCTCCCATTTTGTGACAATCCTTCTATTCTCCCGTTACTCCACGTTTGATGAACGACTGTTAATCAAAACCGCGCAAAAAATGCGCAAGCTGCCCACATTTCTGACAAGTTCTGCTGGCTAACTTGAAATCAGGATAGAACGAGAGACAGAAAAATGGCCGCAATTCTAATATTACTGGGAAGTATCTCCGCGCTGATCGCGGGCGCGATCTCCTATGTATTCTTGGGAATGACCTTCGGGCAGGCCGCATTGATGTACTTTGCCGTCGGCGGATCAGTCTTCCTGCTGGCCTTTGCCTGGTCTCGCGTCTCATTTCGACCCGCAAACACGGTCTTGCTCTGGAAGTAAGTCGTCGCTGACTTTCTGAAGGTGGCACGGCTGACCTTACCCAACCCAACGCGCCATCTTCAGATGTCAGCTAACGCCTGACCCGAAACCAACCGGTGTTTCCCCCCGGGCCATGCGTTGATCATCCTCATCGTTCAGCCGTTTCATCTGCGCATACAGCATTTCTTCCGTGCGTAAGGCATCGCCGATTTTCATGTTGGCCCATAGCGCCAGAATACGGCTGATCCGGGCCTGATACCCCGGCCCCATGGCGCGATAAAACTTCGCCACGCTTTCATCCAGCCGCAACGTGACCTTCGATTTCGGTTCTACCACATCCAGATCATGTTCCAGGGTGTGCCAGGCCTCTGGCACCTTGTCGCGCATTTGCAGTGAAACATCGGTGTCGCGCAGCATCTCCTCGTTCAGAAATCTGATCATGCCCTCGCGGGCAATACGTTCAGCCTTGGTCATCCGGGGCATATGCGTCTCCTTTGGCGGCACCTTGCCAATTCCGGGTTAACAGGGTGGGAACAGAGCGTGCGAAAGGGTCCGACGTTTTGCCGACGCATCGCCGACGCTTTGCCGACAGCCAATTCCGGGCGAAATTTTCCCAACAAATTCAGCACCATGAAAACTAATTGCTTAATACTAAGTTTTTAGTTTGACAATTTCGTGAGTCTGAACACAAATTGGGGCCGTCGGCGAAAACCGGCTCACATAATCTCAAGGGAGGAGACAAGATGCGTAAGTATCTGCTCTCCGCGGCAGCCATGACAGCGCTGCTTGCGGGGTCCAATACCGCTTTGGCCGATGAAGCTGCGGCGCAGCGTTGGATTGATCAGGAATTCCAGCCATCCACATTGTCGAAAGACGAACAGCTGGCCGAAATGCAATGGTTCATCAGCGCTGCCGAGCCCTATTCCGGCATGGAAATCAACGTGCTGTCCGAAGGCATTCCAACCCATTCCTACGAAAGCGAAGTGCTGACAAAGGCGTTCGAGGAAATCACCGGCATCAAGGTCAATCACCAGATCCTTGGCGAAGGCGAAGTTGTGCAAGCGGTGCAAACCCAAATGCAAACCGGGCGGAACCTTTATGACGCCTATGTCAACGACAGTGACCTGATCGGCACCCATTCGCGGCTGCAACTGGCGGTCAACCTGACAGACTTCATGGCGGGCGACGGTGCAGCCGTCACCAACCCCGGCCTTGATTTGCAGGACTTCATGGGCATTCAGTTCACCACTGGACCAGATGGCGATCTTTATCAGATGCCAGACCAGCAGTTTGCGAACCTCTACTGGTTCCGCAAGGATTGGTTCGATGATGAAGCCAACAAAGCCGCCTTTGCGGAAAAATACGGTTATGAGTTGGGTGTACCGGTCAACTGGTCGGCCTACGAAGACATCGCCGAATTTTTCAGCAACGACGTGCAGGAAATCGACGGCGTCCGCATCTACGGTCACATGGACTACGGCAAGCGCGCGCCAGATCTTGGCTGGCGGATGACCGATGCCTGGCTGTCAATGGCCGGCACCGGATCGAAGGGCGAACCAAACGGAATTCCAATCGACGAATGGGGCATCCGGATGGAAGCCGGATCATGTAACCCATCAGGTGCATCGGTCTCGCGCGGTGGTGCGGCCAACGGCCCTGCTGCCGTCTACGCGATCCGCAAATGGGACGAATGGCTGCGCAACTACGCCCCTCCGGGCGCGGCCAGTTATGACTTCTACCAGTCATTGCCAGCTTTGGCGCAAGGCAACGTGGCCCAGCAGATCTTCTGGTATACGGCTTTCACCGCTGACATGGTTGCGCCACAATCCGCCGGCAACAACACAGTGGACGCCGATGGCAACCCATTGTGGCGGATGGCACCCAGCCCGCATGGCCCCTATTGGGAAGAAGGCCAGAAGGTCGGCTATCAGGATGTGGGATCATGGACGATCCTGAAATCCACACCGCTGGATCGGGCACAGGCCGCATGGCTTTACGCGCAATTTGTGGTTTCCAAGACCGTAGATGTCAAAAAATCACATGTTGGGCTGACTTTCATCCGCGACAGTTCCGTCAATCATGAAAGCTTCACCGAACGTGCGCCGCAACTGGGCGGTCTGGTGGAATTCTACCGCTCGCCTGATCGGGTGGCATGGTCACCAACGGGCATCAACGTGCCTGATTATCCGAAGCTCGCCCAGATCTGGTGGCAGCAGATCGGTGACGTGAACTCCGGCGCGTTTACACCGCAGGAAGCCATGGATCGTCTGGCCGAAGAAATGGACATCACCATGGGTCGGATGCAGCAGGCTGATGAGGCGGCGAATGTCTATGGCGGCTGTGGCCCACGTCTGAACGAGGAAAAGGACGCGGAATACTGGTACGCCAATGGCGGTGCCAAGCCACCGCTGGAGAATGAGAAGCCGCAGGGCGAGACCGTCAACTATGACGACCTCGTCGCCCGCTGGGCCTCTGAATAAGCTCCCTGTCGGGTGCCACCATTTGGTGGCGCCGACACCGGTCGGGGCGTCCGCGCCCCGGCCATTACCAAAGGGCATGTCATGACCATCACACTCAATAATATCACCAAAGTGGTCGCCGGGCAGACCCATATCAAACCCACATCGCTTTCGTTTCAGACCGGGCATTTCAATGTGCTCTTGGGTGAAACCGGCGCGGGCAAGACATCGCTGATCAAGCTGATGGCGGGGCTGGACCCGATTGCATCCGGCACGATCGAAATGGACGGACAGGACGTCACAAAGCTGACCACGCAAAAGCGGAACATCAGCCTCGTCCACCAGTTCTTCGTCAACTATCCGCATATGACGGTTTTCGACAATATCGCCTCCCCGCTCCGGGTTGCAGGCATGGCGAAATCCGAAATCCAGGGCCGCGTGGAAGACGCAGCCGATATCCTGCAATTGCGGCCAATGCTGCACCGCAGACCCCATGAGTTATCGGGGGGGCAACAACAACGCACCGCCCTCGCCCGCGCCATCGCCAAGGAAAGCCAGGCGGTGTTTCTGGATGAACCGCTGGCGAACCTCGATTACAAGCTGCGCGAGGAGTTGCGCGAACAGCTTCCCGAACTTTTTGCAGGGCGCGGTGCCGTTGTGGTCTATGCCACCTCCGAACCAGAGGAGGCCCTGTTGCTCGGCGGTTCCACCGCGCTGATGGATGACGGCAATGTGGTCCAGTTTGGTCCAACGGCTGAGATTTATCGCAATCCCAAGACACTGATGGCGGCCAAGGTGTTTTCCGACCCCCCAATCAACGTGGCCAAGGTGAGCAAGCGGGGCAACACCCTGACCATGGGACAAAGCGCAAAATGGGACGCGGCCAGTTTGAACGATACCCCCGACGGCACCTATCACATCGCGGTCCGCCCGCATCACGTCACCCCAACGCCCAGCCCGGCGAATACCGTCGCGTTGGAAGGCAAGATCCTGGTCACCGAACTGAGCGGATCAGAAAGCAGCGCGCATTTCGCCATGCCCGACGCCAACTGGGTGTCGCTCGCCCACGGGGTACATCCCTACCAGGTCGGTGAAGATCACCCATTCTATCTTGATCCTTCTGCTTGTCTGCTGTTTTCCGAAGACGGGCAAATTGTCGCCGGAGGTGGCGCATAATGGCCAAAATCACGCTTTCAGACCTCAAACACAGCTACGATCCGAACCCAAAAGGGCCAGCGGATTACGCCTTGAAAGAGATTGATCTGGAATGGTCCGACGGTGGGGCCTATGCCCTGCTCGGCCCGTCCGGTTGCGGCAAATCCACTTTGCTGAATATCATCTCTGGCCTGCTGACGCCATCAAACGGGCGTATCCTGTTCGACGACAAGGATGTGACCGCTCTGCCCCCCAACCAGCGTAACATTGCGCAGGTTTTCCAGTTTCCGGTCATCTACGACACGATGAGTGTTTACGACAATCTGGCCTTCCCCCTGCGCAATCGCGGTGTGGATGAAGCGACGGTCAACACCCGCGTCATGGCGATAGCCGAAATGCTGGAAGTGACTGACATGATGGGGAAAAAGGCCGCAGGCCTTTCGCCTGACAACAAGCAAAAGATTTCAATGGGTCGCGGTTTGGTCCGTGACGATGTCAATGTCGTGATGTTTGACGAACCGCTGACTGTCATCGACCCCCATCTGAAATGGAAGCTGCGATCCAAATTGAAAGAACTGCACCAGAAGGTGCGGGCCACCATGATTTATGTGACCCATGACCAAACCGAGGCGCTGACTTTTGCCGATCAGGTCGTGGTGATGCAGGAAGGTGAGATTGTGCAGATCGGCACGCCAGTCGAGCTGTTTGAACGTCCGGCGCATACCTTTGTTGGCCATTTCATCGGCTCACCCGGTATGAACGTGCTGCCTTGCGAATTGCGCGAAGGTGCGGCGTTCTTCGAAGATAACCTGATCACGCTGGAAGGCGCCATTGAACAAGGCAGTGGTGCGGCTGAAATTGGCGTGCGACCCGAATTTGTCAAACTTGGCGATGCGGGTTTGCCCGCAATTGTTCACAAAGTGTCCGATGTTGGCCGCCATGCCGTGGTTGAGGCCAAGGTGGGCGACACATCCGTCAAGGCCGTCATCGAAGGCGAAGTGCCGATGCAAGGTTCGGCCACCCATCTTTCATTCGACCCCACGAAAACCCGGCTTTACCGCGACGGCTGGATCGCAACGAGGGCCGGAACATGAGCAGGATACCCGCCCCGGACCTGATCCGGGGCCTCAACCCCATCAACCATGAGGTCCCGGGTCAAGCCCGGGACGGGCGAAGGAGCCGCAGATGAAAACCCAAAATCAACGCGCATGGTTCTTTGTGCTGCCGGTTCTGTTGCTGGTTGCCTTCAACGCGCTGATCCCGATGATGACCGTAGTCAACTATTCGGTGCAGGAAACCTTCGGCAACAATGTCTTCTTCTGGGAAGGCGTCCGCTGGTTCGAAGAGTTGCTGAATTCCGAGCGTTTTCACGCTGCATTGGGGCGTCAGTTCCTGTTCACCGGGATCATTCTTGCGATCGAAGTTCCGCTGGGCATCGCGATCGCCCTGGCCATGCCACGCAGCGGGCCCTGGGTGCCTGTATGTCTTGTTCTGATGGCGTTGCCCATGCTGATCCCCTGGAATGTTGTGGGGGCGATGTGGAACATCTTTGCCCTGCCGGATATTGGATTGCTCGGCTATTTCATGAACACGACGCTGGGCATTGACTATGACATGACCCAGAACCCCTTTGCAGCATGGGCCACGATCATCACCATGGATGTGTGGCACTGGACGTCGCTGGTGGTGTTGCTGTCTTACGCGGGTCTGGTCTCGATCCCCGACGCCTATTATCAGGCTGCCAAGATTGATGGCGCGTCCAACTGGTCGGTTTTCCGCTATATCCAGTTGCCCAAGATGAAACAGGTGCTGACGATCGCGATCCTTCTGCGGTTCATGGACAGTTTCAATATTTACACCGAGGTGTTCGTGATGACCGGCGGGGGGCCGGGCAATTCAACCACGTTCCTGTCCATCGACCTTGTCAAAATTGCGCTTGGCCAGTTCGACCTCGGACCAGCGGCGGCCATGTCGTTGATCTATTTCGCGATCACGCTGTTGGTGTCGTGGCTGTTCTACACATTGATGACGAAGGATGACGCGAAATGAGAAAACGCAGCCTGGTCCCAATCGTCTACATCATCTTTTTGATGCTGCCGATCTACTGGCTTGTCGCGATGAGCTTCAAGACCACCAACGAAATCCTGTCGGGCTTCTCGCTATTCCCGCAAACGTTCACATGGGACAATTACGTCACGATTTTCACGGATCCTTCGTGGTATCTGACTTACGTCAATTCGATCTTATATGTGTCGATCAACACAGTGATCTCGATCTGTGTGGCCCTGCCAGCGGCTTACGCATTTTCGCGCTACCGGTTCCTGGGCGACAAGACGTTGTTTTTCTGGCTGCTGACCAACCGGATGGCCCCAGCGGCCGTGTTTGTCCTGCCATTCTTTCAGCTTTATTCAGCCGTTGGTCTGTTCGATACTCATATCGCCGTCGCACTGGCCCATTGTCTGTTCAACATCCCCCTCGCGGTCTGGATCCTGGAAGGATTCATGAGCGGCGTCCCAAAGGAGCTGGATGAAACGGCCTATGTCGACGGTTACTCATTTCCCCGCTTCTTCGTCACAATTTTCCTGCCCTCAATCAAGGCTGGCGTGGGCGTCGCGGCGTTCTTCTGCTTCATGTTTTCATGGGTCGAATTGTTGCTCGCCAAGAACCTGACGGCAGTCGCGGCCAAGCCGATTGCCGCGGCCATGACAAAGACCGCATCAAGTGCGGGATATGAATTGGGGCTGCTGGCGGCAGCGGGAACGCTTACCATCATCCCGGGCGCAATCGTCGTCTATTTCGTGCGTAACTATATTGCCAAGGGCTTTGCCCTGGGGAGGGTCTGATGTTGTCTTGGATGGCCTGGACATGGCCGACTGGCCTTTTCTTTATCGCCCTTTTCACTGCAATGGGGATCATCACTTTCGTCGAAATTCGCTGGCCCGGAACAAGTGAACGCAAGGGTGTGTTGGGCCTGACCACGACGCGCGGTGACCGCTTGTTCCTTGGGCTGCTGGGGGCGGCCTATATCATGCTTGGCTGGCTGGGGCTGTTTGGTACGCCACTTTGGGTGCCGCTTGGATTGGCGATTGCGTGGTTGGTCTTTTGCTTTTGGAAAGTCTGATGTCCAAAACTCTTGGAAATACGAAGACTTTCGTATTTAGTCCTGACACGGGGGGGCGAGCAGGCCAAACCACGACAGGACCAAAGATGCGGCAGAAGAAGCGTAACGAGTTTTTGACGGAAGTAGAGCTGGAGTTCATGACCGAACTTTGGGCGCTTGGGAAAGGCAGTGTGCGTGACGTGCTTGCGCAGCTGAACCCTGATCGCAATCTGGCTTATACATCCGCCGCGACCATCCTGCGGATCATGGAACAGAAAGGTTTTGTCAGCAGTGAAAAGCAGGGCAAGACCTTTATTTATTCACCGGTTTTGGCAAAGGACGCCTATCAATCGCGCACCTTGCGCGATTTGTCCGAAAAGCTATTCGATGGCACGCCCGCGTCCCTTGTGGCGCGTCTTGTCGATGACGACGGCATGTCCGAAGAGGCCCTCAAAGAAATACAGGCATTATTGGAGCGGAGGTTGACCGATGATACCCCTTGATGCCTTTTTGAATGCCTATATCGACGCAAATATCATGCTGGCTTTTGCGGCATTGCTTTGGTTCGTGACCCGGGCGGTTCTGGCCCGCACATCGTTGCGCACAGCCTTTACCGGCCAGCTTCGGCTTGTTTACGGCTTGCTCATTGTCATTGCCTGTATGCCGCTAGCGGTGGTTGGCATGGCAACCATCGGCACCCCCGTTGCAATAAACCTGTCAGATATCGCTGTCGCGCAATATCTTGATGGCCGTTTTGCCATGGCACCATCCCAGTTTGAACACCTGCTGATGAGCCGCGATTTGATTGTGAACGAGGTTGTAACACTCAGCACCTTAAAGGGTCAGGTTATTGCCGCCATATTGGTGACCGGTATCGGCCTGGCCCTTTTGCGCCTGACCACAAATGTTGTCAGATTGCGCCGCTTGATCACCAATAGCTTTGCGTGGAGGCGGATTGGCAATCTGCATATCCGACTGACAGACGCCACCCTCGTGCCATTTTCAACGGCCGGCCTGCGCCGCAAATACATCATCCTGCCATCGGCGATGCTGTCGCAGCCGGAAGATCTCAAGATCGCATTGGCCCATGAGTTGCAACATATCCGGCAGGGTGACCTGAACTGGGAATTGCTGCTTGAGATACTGCGCCCGGTTTTTGTGTTCAATCCTGCGATGTATCTTTTCAAGCGCGATGTGGAACGCCTGCGCGAACTGGCGTGCGATCAGCAGGTGCTCAGGCGATCAGGGTTCAGCCCACGCGATTATGGCAATTGCCTGCTGCGGGTTTGTCGCAGCGCGTTACACAAGGATCAATCGCAGCAAATTGCCCTGCCCACTGTCGCTTTGCTGCAAATCAGGGCTGGCGGCACTGCCACGGAATTCCTGCGTCAGCGCGTGACCGAAATGGCCCATGCACGCCGGGCCACGAACCCCGGCTGGATGATCCCGGCATTGCTTTTGCCGCTCGCGATGATGCTGGTCTTGGGAACTGTTTCGATCCAGCGTTCCGGCGATTGGTCACAGGATCGGCTAATGCTGTCGACCATCGTCAATCTGGAACGATTGAATCAACGCAACGGTCTGAACTAAAGCATTTCGCAAAAACCTGAATCAGGGGTTATTGGCGAAACGCTGTAAGTCGGTTGAGCCGGGCGCGTTGGCGCAGTAAGCCATACGCATGACGCAGCGACCCGCAGATCCCGAATTTTGGCCCCTTGGCGTTGACGGCATCCTTGTCCGCTTCTCCAAAGTTTTGACCGAACAGGCAAATGCTGCTGCCCTCGCCTTTCGCGATGCGGTTCTGGAAAAAGCGTTTATCGGCGTGACCGAGGTTGCATCATCGTTGACCTCCGTGCGCGTCGCCTTTGACCCGGCGTTGACGAACCGGGCGGCGCTGTTGACGCAGTTGCAACAACTTGGCCACAAGCCGGGCGATGAAATGCCCGCACCTGCGCGCATCTGGCAAATCCCAACCGGTTTTGGCCCCGATCATGCCCCGCAATTGGCCGAAGCGGCATCACTGGCTGGTGTGACCAGGGATCAGGCCATCGCCGACATCACAGGCCAGACCCTGCGGGTGATCGCCATTGGTTTTGCCCCAGGACAACCTTATCTGGGTATGCTGCCGCCCCATTGGGACATTGCCCGACAGGCCAGCCTGACCGAACGATTGCCGCGCGGGGCGCTGATTACGGCCGTGCGCCAATTGATTATTTGGGCAGCGGACGCCCCGACCGGGTGGCGCCATATTGGACAAACCGCTTTTGATGTCTACCGCCCAGACGCCACAGAACCCTTTGCATTTGCACCGGGGGATGCGGTTCGTTTTGTGCAGGTATCCGACGCGGAAATGGTTGATCTCAGGGCAAATGCGGGCGCCAATGGCGGCGCCCGATGCGAGGTTCCGCAATGATGCTGACGGTGCACACAGTTGGCCCCGGCGTCACGGTTCAGGATCTTGGGCGCCTCGGCTGGACCGCGCGCGGCCTGTCGCAAGGCGGTGCCGTCGACCGGCTGGCTTTGCTTGAGGCGACGGCTTTGCTGGGCACCGCACCCGCCAATGCGGTCATCGAAATGATGGGCTTTGGCGGCCGTTTCAGCACAGATCAGGATACCCGCATCGCCCTGACCGGTGCAGTGATGCAGGCTGATATCGATGGGGTTCCTGTGACGCCCAATACCACCCAACTGCTGGGCGCTGGTCAACGTCTGACGATAGGCGGCGCGCGACAGGGCGTTTATGGATATCTTGCCTTTCCCGGTGGTATCACGACCAAACAGGTCATGGACAGCCGGGCGACACATCTGACCGCTGGTATTGGTCGGCCTTTGCAACCCGGCGATGTTCTTCCCGCTCAGCCAGATCCCGACCCGCTGGCAGGGCCACAGACCTTATCCGTTGAAGACAGGCTCAGCGGCGGTACGATCCGCATCATGCCTGGCCCGCAGACGGAATACTTCGCAGCCGGGACTGTCACGCGTTTCGCCGAAACCCCCTTTCAACGCAGCCCACGCGGCAACCGGCAAGGCGTGCGGCTTGATTGTGAAGGGCCTGGATTTGAGATGGCGACGCCGGTCAATATCGCCTCTGATCTGGTGCTGCCGGGGGATCTGCAAATGACAGGCGATGGCGTTCCCTATGTGCTGCTGGCCGAATGCCAGACGATTGGGGGATATCCACGGATTGGAACAGTGATCCCTGCTGATTTACCAAAGATCGCGCAGGCGATGCCCGGTGCGCCGTTGCGCTTCGAATGGCTGGATGTGGCCGCAGCGGATGCGACATTTCAATCAGACGCCGCAATCCTGCAGGCCTTGCGCAATTCGCGCAGCGCGCTTACGCGCGACCCACATGACATTGCCGATCTTCTCGGCTACCAATTGATCAGCGGTGTTACACCCGGCGACGATCTTGAAAGGCCTTGATATGAAACGGAAAGTCGATCTGAATTCGGATATGGGCGAAGGTTTTGGCCCCTGGAAGATGGGCGATGATGCGGCCCTTCTGGATGTCGTCACATCGGCAAATATTGCCTGTGGATTTCACGCGGGCGATCCCGATGTGATGGACCAGACAATGCGCATCGCGGTCGAAAAAGGGGTTGGGATCGGGGCGCATCCGGGCTTTGCCGACCTCAAGGGGTTCGGGCGCAGGCGCCTGCCAATCCCGCATGATGAACTGGCCAATGCGGTGGCCTATCAGCTGGGCGCGGCGCAGGCGATGGCCCGTCGCGCTGGCGGGCATGTGCGCCACCTGAAACTGCACGGGGCACTGGCAAATATGGCCTCCGAAAATCAGGCACTGGCGATGGCCTGTTACCGGGCGGCGCTGGACGTGGATCCAGACATCGTCATCATGGTTCTGGCGGCAACCGCGCAGGAACACGCAGTGCATGAGTTGGGCTGCAGCTATGCCGGCGAAATCTTTGCCGACCGCGCCTATGAAGACGACGCAACACTGGTAGATCGCAGTAAACCCGGCGCGGTTTTGCACGATCCGAAAGAGGCCGCCGCGCGTATCCTGCGGATGCTGGAAGCGGGAGCGATCATTGCCGAAAGCGGCAAGCACATTGCCTGCCGGATCGACACGATCTGCCTGCATGGTGATACCCCCGCCGCTGTGGCGATGGCGCAGGCGGTCCGTGCGCATCTGACCGAGGCCGGGGTCGCGCTTGCGCCACTGTAGATGCTGCTCGCAAACCGTTAATAATTGCTGATCATTACGACCCGTACCGCCGCTTCGGTAGGGCAATTTCGACATCTTCAAATTTTTACGAAGGCTCTTGCAGGGTGTCGGTTGGTGCTTTCAAATGGGTGCCTCGTGGGCTCTAATGACCGTATATGAAACGGAGCATGTGATGCCCAAATCCCCATATTATGCCCCCACGGGCGGCCTGCCGCCCCAGACCCAGCTTCTGACTGATCGCGCCATGTTTACAACGGCTTATGCGGTCATTCCCAAAGGGACGATGTCCGATATTGTCACCAGCAACCTGCCCTTTTGGGAGGCCACACGCGCATGGGTGCTGGCCCGTCCCCTGTCAGGATTTGCAGAGACTTTCAGCCAGTACATCATGGAGGTCAGCCCCGGCGGCGGCAGCACAAAACCCGAAACCGATCCTGATGCGCAAGGGGTGATTTTTGCGGTGGATGGCACCCTCACGCTGACCATTGCAGGGGTGGCGCATGAGCTGACGCCGGGCGGCTATGCCTACTTGCCCCCCGGATGTGATTGGCGGATGCAGAACAAGAGTGATGCTGCAGCGCGGTTCCATTGGGTTCGCAAGCGATATCAGACAGTTAGCGGGATCGAGACGCCCGAGGCCTTTGTTACTGACGCAAGTGCCGCGACCACCATTTCGATGCCCGGCACGGATGACAAATGGCAGACCACCCGGTTCGTGGATCCGGGTGACATGCGCCACGATATGCATGTGAATATCGTCACATTCCAACCCGGTGCCGTCATCCCCTTTGCCGAGACCCATGTGATGGAGCACGGGCTTTATGTGCTTGAAGGCAAAGCGGTTTATCGGCTCAATCAGGACTGGGTCGAGGTTGAGGCGGGCGATTTCATGTGGCTGCGCGCGTTCTGCCCGCAAGCCTGTTATGCCGGTGGTCCGGGGCCGTTTCGCTATCTGCTGTATAAGGATGTGAACCGGCATATGCCGCTGGGGTGATGCAACGTTCGCTCGGGGTGCGTACGGTGGTTGGCTGTCTTTTCCACCGAATCATAAGTTAAGACCCGTAAAACAGGTAAATTCGCCGGTCGGCGACGCGTCGGCAAAACGTCGGACCCTTTTGCGCGGCATCGCCGGATTAATGCAGCGCACGGTGAAAGTGTTAATGACGACTTAAGAAATGGGCCGAGACGAACTCACCAGTCAGGTGTCCTGAACAGGGCACAGTTCGTTTGCGACAGGTGTCTGGAAACATACTGAGATCATGGCTTCGTCCTTCAATGAAGAGATTCAACAAAACTCTCGGCCGCGATTCCCAAACCGATTCAGGTTGACGGCACCCCGCTCTAACGTTCTGCCTGAAACACACCGGTCTCTAGGAAATCGTTGGAGATCCCGCCGCCGGATTGCAGATAGTCATGCCGAATTAAGACCGTACCAACCACCTCCGCGACATCCTCACCCGCAACCAGCATTGACCATTCCCCTGCCAACACGCCGGAGGCATCTTCGGGAACAGCATTCGACTGATCCAGACCACCACCACTGGTCGTCCCATTGCCATCCGATCTGCCGGCAATGATGTCGACTGACCAAGCGAAACATCCGCAAAATCGGATGTCGCATCATTGCCATTGGCCGTCAGGTATCTCTGCCGATTGGAAATCAGGCCACTGGCGGTGCTGTCACCAAAATCAACATCGATCCGAACTTCATCTCCACCATCTTTTTCAACTTAGCTGTTGTTCTGATGGGGCGTTGGGTGCAACACCCGCAAACCGCCATATCAATGAACCGACGCCTGATGTTACATGGAAAAACCTCGCCCCGTTTCCGGGGCGAGGTCATTGTTTTGTGTGCCATGAACTGGCGAGACTTTTTTGTGGTAAGGATGCGGATATTCGTACCGCACAGCGTTCATGGTCAAATCAAGAGAAGTTCTTATTCGGCTTCTACAATGAGGGGCTGACGTTCGGCCAGGATCGTTCCCCCGACACCGTCGCCGTTAAATGCACCGGCGATTTCCGCTGCACCCTCGCCAAAGAAACCAGCTTCCAAATCTCCGGTTCGCACAGCATCCGCGTAGATGCTGAGCGTCACAGTCCCGGTAATATCACCGCCAGCGCCGGCCATTGCATCAATAGAGAGAATTTCGTCTACGCCACCGGTATAGGTTCCGCTGCCAATGACAGAGTTATCATCAAAATCATGCGTGAGTGTCAAATCGCCGTAATAGGTCTGAATATCGTCATGGTTGGTTTGATATGCAGCGGTCCAGGTCCCGGCATAATTGGTTGAACCGGACGTTGGGGCTTCAACTGTGTCACCGTCAACGCCACTGTAGCTGCTAAAAACAACAACTGCATCAGTTGTCCATCCCAAGGCCCCGGCCACATCAACATTATCGGATGATTGTGAGACAACATAAACGTATCCAGAGGGTATGGACATAGAGCCAAATTTTGCGTTGGGTCCAAAATCGCTAGCGGCGAAACTTGCCGCTGGTATTGTCACCTCGTTGTCACCCGCAGTCAGAACAACGTCACCGTTCTCCTGGCGTTCAAAAGTTGCGAATTGTGTGACTTCGATCACGTCTTCCGCAGCTTCCTGAGTGGTCTGTTCAACCACGTCAGAGCTGCTTGATTTATCACAAGCCGCAAGCCCGGAAAGAACGGCGGCAGCCAGTAAAAATTTGTTCATTTTGTTCTCCAAAGAACCTGCTACCGCAGCCGCAAGCTGACGTTGCGTCAGTGCAAAACAGAGGCGGAATTTAGACAATAAAAAGAAAACTTTAGGCAAATTTGTCTTTTTTTGGATGCGGTGCCTTGGTTTGGTCTGATTACCAGTCTCCCATTTAAGCGCGACAAACCTTACCACGCTGCAGTAAATAGACTGCGTTTCGATGAATTCCGGTATCCCTCATGCCGTCCCCGGCGCTGTCACCCAGATTGCTTGGCCCCCCGCACGCGGCGCCGTGGGATCGCTGACAATCCACGCTTCGACCTCACCAGCCCGCATCCGCGCGATGGCTAATACCTCGATGGAGGGAAACGGGCATCAGACGACTGGAGGATTTATCCGCGTTCCGACAACTTTTGGATATCTGTGCCGATACAGTCATGGCCGCGAAGCGGATGCCGAGCCCCACCGCCAGTTGACGCATAGCGTTCTTTTGCAGGCGGCTGGGCAATTCAGCCACTTCAAGGACATCACCACCGGTCATATGGACAAGATTTGAACGCATGGTCGCGAAGCGCAGCTTCGTGCGGCCCCTGTGTCAATCCCACAATTGGCAACGGTCAGTGTTTCTGGGCCGGGTAGCCATTTGATGTCATGCGGGCCGATGCCGCCGATTTACCACTCGCCGGAGTGTCCTTACATTTGGTTGACTTCGTTTCGCGTTATCACATCAATCGTCTAGCATCTCGTGGTAGGGTCAGACGACCGGCCATCGGTATTCATCTCATTTCATGAGCATGGCCCAGATGATCCGCTGTCCTGCTGCGGAGATCCGGTAAACCTGAGAACGTCCTTCCCGAGATTCTACCCTACCGCCGTAACTTCCATGATGGGGTTTCTTTCCTGTCAGAAAACGGCTTTTGCACCACCCCGCCATCGGCCCTGGCCGGGGCCGGTGACCGGCCCAGTTTAGCAAGACGCTGATACAGAAGGGTCAGGACCCTGACGTAAAGTCGAAACGCCTTAGTACCCAACAGCGCACCCATCCTTGCGCGGGTCGCTGCCCGCTTCGAGCACCCCATCGTCGTGGATCATGATGGCTTGCGCCCCGCCAATCGCGGTTTGCGGGGGTTGCACGTTGTGCCCCAGATCGCTGAGCTTGGCCCGCACGTCGTCCCTATAGCTGCTTTCCACGTTCAGCACCTCCCCTTCGGCGAAACAGCGTGGCCCGTCGATGGCCGCCTGTGGGCTCAGCCCGAAATCGGTGATGTTGGTCACAAACCGTGCGTGCCCCGTGGATTGGTATTGCCCGCCCATCACGCCGAAGGGCATCAGCGCCTTGCCATTCTTTTGCAGCATCGCCGGGATGATCGTGTGCATCGGGCGTTTGCCGGGGCCGACTTCGTTGGCGTGCCCCTGTTCCAGCGTGAAGCCCGCGCCGCGGTTCTGGAACAGGATCCCGAATTTGTCGGAAGCGATCCCCGACCCGAAGGAATGGAAGACAGAGTAGATCAGCGAGACGCACATCCGGTCCTTGTCGACCACGGTGATGTAAATCGTGTCTTTGTGCACCGCCTCTGCCCCCGGCAGGTTGCCAGGCATGGCTTTGCCCGGGTCGATCAGCGCCGCGAGTTTCTCTGCCGTTTCGGGTGATGTCATGTGGTCCAGCCGCGTCATGTGGTCCGGATCGGCCAGGAACCGGTTACGCGCGTCATAGGCAAGCTTTGTCGCCTCGGCCTCGATATGTGCCCGTTCCGCCCCCCATGGGTCCATCCCTGCAATGTCGAAATGTTTGAGCATGTTGAGGATGAGGACGGCCGTTGCCCCCTGCCCGTTTGGTGGATGTTCAAACAGGTCGAGCCCGCCATAGCCGCCTGTGATCGGGTCGGTATAGTCGCAGGCGGTATTGGCGAAATCATCCAGCCTGTGGCTACCGCCCAGCGCTTGCAGGCTGGCGACCATATCTTCGGCGACCTCACCTTCGTAGAACCCGGCGCGCCCGTCCATGGCAATGCGGCGCAAGACCCCCGCCTGTTTTGGTGCGCGGAATATCTGGCCCGGTTGTGGCGCCTTGCCATTCAGCAGGAACAGATCCCGCGCCACGCCAGACAGATTGCCGGTGGCCTGCGCCCAGTCGGCGGCGACCCGTTCATGCACCGGCACGCCCGCTTCGGCATAGTGGATTGCAGGGGCGAGTGCCGCTTTCAGCCCTAGTTTGCCCCAATCTTTCGACAGGCGGCAGAACGCATCGACCGCGCCGGGGATGGTGACCGCATCCGCGCTATAGGGTGCGATAACGTCCCCCTTGGCCCGCAATGCGCCCCCGTCGATCCCCACAGGCGCCCGGCCCGACCCGTTCAGCGCAACCACCCTGTCTTCGCCCGGCGGTGTCAGCAGCACAAAGCAATCGCCGCCAATCCCGGTCATTTGTGGCTCACATATCCCCAGCAGGACCGCCCCGGCGATAGCCGCATCCATGGCGTTGCCACCGGCCTCCAGCATTTGCACGCCGACCTTGGCCGCCAGCGGATGGGACGTCGCGCAGATGCCGTTGGTTGCATAAACCGCCGAGCGTCCGGGTTTGTGAAAATCGCGCATAAGGTCCTCCCGTATCTGGGGGGAGCCTACGGGATGCAGCCGCCGGTGCAATGATGATTTAGCAGTGATTTTTTGCGGACCCCCAGAATGAATTGGATCGTCTGCGCGTAAGCATTGCGATGGCGAACCAAAGTGAGCCGTCAATTTTTTAAATGTATTAAGGAGATGATTGATGACCCAGGTTCATCACAAAGTACAAATGCGCTATCTTTTGAGTGTAGGTCCGATCGGGATTGGAGAGGCCCACACCCAGCCTGATGCGAGAGAATTTATCGAAGATTTGATTGACCTTGGAATTGTTAAGCGACTGTTCGTCGAGTACCCAACCGGATGGCAACCGCGGATGAATAATCTAAAGACTGCGATCACAGCGACCCCACCAAATAACACTGTGGCGACGCAAATCGTGCAAAACTTTGTCTATAGCCAGCAGTTCTTTTGCCAAACTTATCCCTTACCAGTATTGTTTGCATATGCATTGTCAAAAGGTGTCGACGTCTGGTGTGCCGATCACTGGATCGGTGGCGGTGCGGCAAGGTTTGCGACCCGTCATCAAACGGTGCAGGCCACGTTTCAGCGTGAAACACAAAACGATGGTCCTGAGGGGAGTATCATCCTGTTTGGCAGCAATCACTTTGACGATGCCAACAATCCGCTGGAAAACTACATCCCAGGCTTGCAGTACTACAATTTCTGAGAGACCCATTTCGCGCTGTGAGATCAGGGCTGCGATCCGGGAAAAGGTGCCCCGATGCCGCCATCATGGGTGGGGGCTGTAATCAGACGACATCGGGGCAAGCCGTTTGGCTATGGGTCAGGTATGCCGGTGGATCAGGGCGCAAGCGTGATCGGATTTGGGCGGTTTGAGGGCTTTCCCTTCGGTGATTGTGGCCATAGTTTTGCTTTTGAATGAATGGGAGAGCCGATATGCGAGACGTTTTGATCACCGGTGCCGCGCGCACGCCGATGGGCGGGTTTCAGGGTGTCTTTGCCGATGTGGATGCCCCGACGCTGGGCGCAACGGCCATCCGGGCGGCAATGGCAGGTGCCGATGTTACCACGGCGGATGAGCTGTTGATGGGCTGTGTTCTGCCCGCAGGCCAGGGCCAGGCTCCGGCCCGGCAGGCCGGGTTTCTGGCCGGGCTCGGTGAAGATGTCCCCGCTACGACCCTGAACAAGATGTGCGGTTCGGGCATGAAAACCACGATGATGGCTTTTGACCAGATTGCCCTTGGCGGGGCGGAGGTGATGATCGCAGGCGGGATGGAAAGCATGACCAACGCCCCCTATCTGATGCCAAAGATGCGCGCCGGTGCCCGGATTGGTCATCAGGTTGTGCAGGATTCGATGTTTCTGGATGGTCTGGAAGATGCCTATGACAAGGGTCGCCTGATGGGCACGTTTGCAGAAGATTGCGCCGAGACATTCCAGTTTACCCGTGAGGCGCAGGATGAATATGCGCTGGCCTCATTGTCAAATGCCCTGGCCGCGCAGGAAAGCGGCGCATTCGGGGCAGAGATTTCCCCCGTCACGATGAAAACCCGCAAAGGTGAGGTTGTTGTGACCGAGGATGAGCAGCCCGGGAAGGCCCGCCCGGAAAAGATCCCGCAACTGAAGCCCGCATTTCGTGATGGCGGGACGGTGACAGCGGCGAATGCGTCAAGCATTTCCGACGGCGCAGCGGCACTGGTATTGGCCAGCAGCGGCCCCGCCCGCGCCCGTATTCTGGGCCATGCCAGCCATGCCCAGGCGCCCGGTTGGTTCACCACTGCCCCGGTCCCCGCCGCACAAAAGCTGCTGGCCAAGATCGGCTGGTCGGTCGATGACGTGGATCTGTGGGAGGTGAATGAAGCCTTTGCCGTGGTGCCCATGGCCTTCATGCGTGAAATGGGCATCGCCCGCGACAAGGTGAATGTGAATGGCGGCGCCTGCGCGTTGGGGCATCCGATTGGCGCGTCCGGCACACGGATTATCGTCACCCTGCTGAACGCGCTTGAAACCCGAGGGCTGAAACGTGGTGTTGCCGCGATATGCATCGGAGGTGGAGAGGGCACGGCCATTGCGATTGAACGGTAGCTGCCGGCCCCGATCCTGACGGGTTTTGATCTGCCCCTTGCCTGAATCTGACAATCTGCGTATGCCAGCCCGGATTTCTTGGGAGGGACATATGCAGAAAACGGTTGTGAACAGCTGGAACGAATGGGATCCGCTGAAGCATGTTATTGTTGGTCGGGCCGATGACTGCCATATTCCCCCGGAAGAGCCGGCGCTGGAAGCCAAGGTGCCTGAGGACAGTGACATGCGCGGCCAGTGGGGCCGCCGTCCACAGGACACCATTGATCGCGCCAATGAGTTGCTTGATGCTTTTGCGGCCCAGTTGACGGCCCGTGGTGTGCGGGTGGATCGCCCGCAACCCATCGACCATTCGCTGCCCGTGACGACACCGGATTTTCATACGGACAGCCAGTTCGGCTGTATGCCACCGCGCGATGTTCTGCTGACCGTCGGTTCCGAGATCCTTGAAGCGACGATGTCCTATCGCTGCCGCTGGTTTGAATATCTGAACTACCGCCCGCTTTTGCAGCAATATTGGGAGGAGGATCCCAACTTCCGCCACGAATCCGCGCCCAAACCCCGTTTGACGGATGCCGATTATCACCCTGACTACCTGTCGGATAAGATCGGCGAGGCGAAGCGCCTTCAGTGGACCGCAGACAAGTTCTTTGTCACCACTGAAGAGGAACCATTGTTTGATGCGGCTGACGTCCTGCGCTTTGGCAAGGATCTGGTTGTGCAGCACGGGTTCACAACAAACCTGAAAGGCATTGAGTGGCTGCGCCGTCACTTCCCCGATCACCGCGTGCATACGGTGAACTTTCCCGGTGACCCTTACCCGATCCATATCGATGCGACGTTCACACCGCTGCGCCCCGGTCTGATCCTGAACAACCCACAGCGTCGTTTGCCGGATGAACAGCGGGTTCTGTTCGAGAAGAATGGCTGGGAAATTGTCGATGCCGCACAACCGGCGCATAACGGCCCGCCCCCGCTTTGTTATTCAAGCGTTTGGCTGTCGATGAATGTGCTGGTTCTTGACCCCAAAACCGTCTGCGTTGAAAAATCCGAGGTTTATCAGGCCGAGCAGATGGATAAGTTGGGGATGGAGGTTGTCGAAGTGGAGCTGCGCGATGCCTATGCCTTTGGCGGTGGCCTGCATTGCTGCACGGCGGATGTCTATCGCGAAGGTGTCTGTGAAGATTACTTTGCCAACCAGTAGGTGCCTGCTGCCATGCGCATAGATTATGACGAGATCGAAAAGACAATCGCATCGCTGACCGCTGGCGAGGATGATGCTATCGCGCTGATGGCGACGGTGGCCTGTGAATTGCACCATGCCGACGACCGGTTTGACTGGACCGGGTTTTACCGGGTGGTTGGCCCGGAATTGCTGAAAATCGGCCCCTATCAAGGTGGCCATGGCTGCCTTGTGATCCCGTTTTCGCGCGGTGTTTGCGGGGCGGCGGCCCGGACCGGTGAGGTGCAGCTGGTTACTGATGTCGATGCTTTTGAAGGACATATTGCCTGTGCATCCTCAACCCGGTCAGAGGTAGTCTTGCCCGTTTGGGACAAGACCGGTGCGTTGATTGGCGTGCTGGATATCGACAGCAACCAGCCAGATGCTTTTGATGAAACCGACGCGGCACGGCTGTCCGGCATCCTGCACAAGGTCTTTGCCAGCTAGCTATTGCGCCTGAGACACCTGCCGGTGAAAAAGTGCTTTGTATTTTCACGGAATCATGCTTTCTGTGAAAAAGGGAGTGATTTTTTCATCAGGTGGCCATGCAGCACGATATGCCAAAGGAGTTGCGAACGCTGGGCGCGGATGTGCGGGCCCTGCGCAAGGCGCGTGGTCTGACGCTGGCCGACCTGTCCGCATCACTGGGCCGGTCGGTTGGTTGGTTGAGCCAGATTGAGCGTGATATCTCCTCTCCCAGCATTGATGATCTGCGCGATCTGGCGGGGGTTTTGAATGTTTCGGTCTCCAGCCTGTTTCGCGTGGCCGCTGCTGCGGGCGAAGAAGGCCGCATCGTGCGCAGTGATGCCCGCCGCCCGCTAGGGTCGCGCAAGACCGGACTGGTCGAGGCGTTACTTTCCCCTGATCTGACCGACGATTTTGAGATGGTCCATTCCACGTTTGAGGCAGGGGCTGCGATGCCAGACACCATCACCCGCCCCACGCAAGAGGTTGGTTACATCCTGTCAGGCCAGTTGGACCTGTGGATTGGCGGCACCCGTTATCACCTGCGCCCCGGCGACAGTTTCCGCATCAGGGGGGAACCCTATCGCTGGGCCAACCCCTATTCCACCCCCTGCGAGGCGATCTGGGTGATCGCGCCGCCGGTTTACTGAGGGAGATCGCCATGCCAACCGGCCGATGTGAATGCGGCGAAGTCGCCTTTGACGTCACGGGATTGCGTGACACGGTGACCTTTTGTCATTGCAGCCAGTGTCGCCGCACCAGCGGGCATTACTGGGCGTCCTCGCGCGCTGAAACGAAGGACCTGACCTTCAGCAAGAATGCGGGGCTGACCTGGTATCAATCTTCTGCAGAACACCGACGCGGGTTTTGCAAATTCTGCGGCGCCAGCCTGTTTTTCCAACCTGATGGCGCTGGCCATATTGGGATTGCGGCCGGTTGCCTGGACCTTCCAACGGGGATGACCCCCGGCAAACATATCTTCACTGCCGATGCAGGCGATTACTACACCATCCCGGATGATGCCCCGCATATCCCCGATTAAAGAAAGCAAAACCCATGGCTGATTTCCCAAGCTCTGCCCGCGTCGTCATTATTGGCGGCGGCGTTGTCGGCGTATCCACCCTGTACCACCTTGCCAAGAAGGGCTGGACCGATTGTGTTCTGCTGGAAAAGAACGAGTTGACCGCCGGATCCACATGGCATGCCGCTGGCAACTGCCCGTCGTTCAGCACCTCCTGGGCGGTGATGAACATGCAGCGTTATTCGCTGGGCCTCTATAAGGGCCTTGCCGAAGAGGTTGATTATCCGATGAACTACCATGTCACCGGTTCAATCCGTCTTGCCCATTCAAAGGAGCGGATGCAGGAATTTGCCCGCGCCATGGGTATGGCGAATTATCAGGGTCTGAACCTGAAACTGATGACGCCTGATGAAGCGCAGGAGATGTATCCGTTTCTGGAAACCCATGATCTGGAAGGCACGCTTTACGATCCCGATGATGGTGATATCGACCCGGCGCAGCTGACCCAGGCGCTGGCCAAGGGCGCCCGCCAGATGGGTGCGAAGATCGAGCGTTTCTGTTCCGCCACGGGCGTCACCCAACAGCCAAACGGCACGTGGATCGTGCACACTGAAAAAGGCGATATCGCCTGCGAAAAGGTGGTCAATTCTGCCGGCTATTACGCCCAGCGCGTGGGTGAATGGTTCAAGCCCTACGGTGGCCGCACGGTGCCCATGGTCACCATGTCGCACCAATATTTCCTGACCGACGAAATCCCGGAACTGAAAACCTGGACCGAGGCGAACGGTCACAAAGTCCCCCTGCTGCGTGATGTTGATAGCTCCTATTACCTCCGGCAGGACAAAAACGGGCTGAACCTTGGCCCCTATGAACGTAACTGCAAGGCCCATTGGGTGACCCCGGACGACCCCCAGCCTGACGATTTCTCCTTCCAGCTATACCCCGATGATCTGGAACGTCTGGAATGGTATATCGAAGACGCGATGGCCCGTGTCCCGATTCTCGGGACGGCTGGTGTGGGTCGTGTGATCAATGGGCCGATCCCCTATGCCCCGGACGGCCTGCCGCTGGTTGGCCCAATGCCCGGCGTCAAGAACGCCTATGAGGCTTGCGTCTTTACCTTTGGCATCACACAGGGCGGTGGTGCCGGTAAGGTTGCTGCTGAATGGATCGTCGATGGCAAAACCGAATGGGATATGTGGGCCGTCGATCCCCGCCGTTACACCGATTACACCGATTTCGATTATTGCCATGCCAAGGCGATGGAGGTTTACGGCCACGAATATGCCATGCATTTCCCGCATCACGAATGGCCTGCGGGACGCGACAAAAAACTGTCCCCGGTCGATGCCAAAGTCCGCGAGATGGGCGGCCAGATGGGTGCCTATAACGGTTGGGAGCGGGCGAACTGGTATGCGCAGGACGGTGATGACACATCGCTTGAGGCGACCGAGACATGGAACCGCTCCGGCCCCTGGGAGCCGCGTGTGCGGGAAGAATGCGAGGCGGTGCGCGATGCGGCTGGCATCCTCGATCTGCCCGGATTTTCACGCTACCGGCTAAAGGGCGACGGGGCGGCGGAGTTCCTGCGCGGCCTGTGTACCGGCGGGATTCCCAAGGTGGGTCGCATCGGACTGCTTTATTTTGCCGATGATCGCGGCCGTATTCAGACGGAAATGTCCGCGATGCGGTTGGAGGAGGATTTCTTTTTCCTGATCACCGCCGCCACCGCCCAATGGCATGATTTTGAATGGTTGCGTGATCATATGCCCGCAGATGCGGCGTTTGAAATGGAAGATGTCACAACCGGGTTCTCTTGTCAGATTCTGACTGGCCCGAAATCCCGCGATATTCTGGCCGCTTGTTCCGATGCCGATCTGACAAAAGGCTGGCTGACCCATCAATCCGCCCAGATCGATGGCACATGGGTGCAATTGGTCCGCGTGTCCTTTGCCGGTGAACTGGGCTGGGAAATTCATTCCAAGGTCGCCGATACGGCCAAGGTGTTTGAAGCTGTGCTGAAAGCAGGCGCGCCGCATGGGCTGAAGCCATTTGGCATGTATGCGCTGAACTCGCTGCGGCTGGAAAAAGGCTATCGGGCGTGGAAAGGTGATCTGTCCACCGATTATTCCATGCTGCAAGGTGGGCTGGACCGATTCATCAAGCTGGATAAGCCGCAGGATTTCCCGGGCAAATCGGCCATGATGTCCGAAAAACAGCAGGGTGTGACCAAACGCTTTGTCACGCTGACGCTGGATGCGCCGGGTGATGCGGACGCGCCCTACATGTCTCCGATCTGGGCCGGTGACGCTGTTGTCGGCGAAACCACCTCTGGCGGTTGGGGGTATCGGGTGAACAAGTCGATTGCCCTTGGCATGGTACGCGCCGATCTGGCGCGACCCGGCACCCAGCTTGCCATTGATATCTACGGCACCCGTTATGCGGCCACAGTGCAGGAAGATCAGCCCCTATGGGATCCGGAGAATGCCCGGATCCGCGCCTGATGCTGAGCGCCGAGATGAAAGACCTGATCGCCACGTTCCCCTTGGGGTTCGTGGCGACGGTCACGCCGGACGGCGCGCCTGCGGTATCGCCCAAGGGCACGTTTCTGGTGCTGGATGATCAAACCATTGCCTATAGCGACATCCGGTCGCCCGGCACCCGCCGGAACCTGACGGCCAACCCGGCGGTTGAGGTGAATTTCGTCGATCCGTTTCGCCGTATGGCGGTGCGCGTGGCCGGATCTGCGGTTTTGCATCCTAAAGGGTCGGATTGGTTTATCGCCCGCCATCCTGAGTGGTTGAACAGCTTTGGCGATCTTGCCCGGCGCATCGGTTTCCTGGTTGAAATCAAGCTGCGCAGTGCCGGGATGATCCACACGCCGCCATATGATGACGGCGTGACAGAAGGTGAAATGATCGCCACCTACAAAGCTAAATTCGCAGAGATTTACCCATGACCGATATCACCTTGCTGGATGGCGGCATGGGGCAGGAACTGGTGCATCGTGCGGGCGACAAGCCAACGCCGCTTTGGTCAACACAGATCATGGTCGATCATCCGGGGATGGTCGCCGCCGTGCATGCCGATTACCGCGATGCGGGGGCGACGGTGCATACCACAAATACCTATGCCATTCACCATGACCGCCTTGCCGGCACCCCGTTGGAAGGCCAGTTTGCGGCCCTGTATGCGCGCGCGCTGCAGGAAGCGTCTGGGTTTAAGCGGGTGGCAGGCGCGATTGGGCCGCTGGTCGCATCCTACCGGCCCGATTTGCATCCTGATCATGATGTGGCTGTGCCGCTATATGCCGAAATCGCCGGACTACTTGCCCCCGCTTGCGACCTGATCATCTGCGAAACGGTCGCGTCACTGGCCCATGCGGATGCCATACTGGATGGTGCGGCGACGGCGGGAAAGCCGGTCTGGCTTGCCCTGACCTTGGATGATGAGGATGGCACGAAGTTGCGTTCCGGTGAGCCGTTGACCGAAGCCATTCCGCTTGCGGAAGGGCGCGCGGCGGCGATCCTGATCAACTGCTCCGCCCCTGAGGCGATCACGCGCTCAATGGATGTGCTCGCAGGTTGCAGCCTGCCATTTGGTGCCTACGCAAACGGATTTACCCAAATCACCAGTGATTTCCTGAAAGACAAGCCCACAGTTGATGCATTGACCGCGCGGCGCGATCTGAGCCCGGCGGCCTACGCCCAAACCGCGCTTGGCTGGATCGCCAAGGGAGCGACAATCGTGGGTGGCTGTTGCGAAGTTGGTCCAAAACATATCGCATATCTGGCCGAGGCTATTCGGGTCGCCGGTCACAGGATTGTCTGACCAATGACGCAAAGCTGGTCCTTCGATATTTTTGTCGCACCGGGCTTTGTCATCACCGAGTTTGCAGGCGTCGTGGACGTTCTGCGCCTGACCAACAGGGTCAGCACCAAGCAGGCTTTTCAATGGCGTTTCCTGTCGGCGCGAGGCGGGCCAGTGGAAAGCAGCAGCGCTGCCAGCGTCATGACTGAAACAGTGCCAGATCGCCCTGATGCGGACTATCTGGTGGTGCTTGGGAATGTCGATCCCGCGCATCCTGATCTGTCGCTCGGACCGACACTTCGCCGTTACACGGCCCGGCAGTCCCGGATCATCCTGCTGGCCGAGGCCGCAAGCCGCTACATCGCCGAAACCGGCACCACGACCGGCCGTCACACAACCCATTGGGAAAACCGGGCCGTTCTTATGGAGAAACACGGGCTTTTCGAAACCCAGGCAGCCTTGGCGGTTGATAGCGGGGCGATCATCACAGGCGCGGGCATGGGTGCGACATTTGACCTGACCCTGTCGATCGCGAGCCAGCACATGCCCTCTGCAATCATGATGACGGTTGCCGATATCCTGCTGCACGAACGCATCCGCCATCACAACACGCTCCAGCCTTTTTCAGGTCGCGAGGTTTCTGCGACAGGTGATGCCGCCATTGATGCCGCCATTGCGCTGATGCAGGACAATGTGGAATTTCCATTGCCAATCAGCCAAATCGCCACCGAAACACGCCTGTCAAAACGATCGCTTGAACGTCGGTTCGCCCGGCTGTTGGGGACGACGCCAAATGGCTACTATCGGTCAATGCGGTTGGGCAGGGCCAATAACCTTCTTTTGAATACGGATATGCGGATCAGCGAGATCGGGTTGGCCTGCGGCTTTCCCAGCGGCTTTACCGCCATCTATCGTGATGCGTTCGGTATGGCGCCGAACGCCGCGCGCAAGAAATCCCGCCCGAGATCGTAGGTTTGCGTCACTTTTGGCGT
Organism: uncultured Paracoccaceae bacterium; assembly: GCA_947500055.1. Classification (GTDB taxonomy): domain Bacteria; phylum Pseudomonadota; class Alphaproteobacteria; order Rhodobacterales; family Rhodobacteraceae; genus Yoonia. The sequence goes on along the minus strand of CANMQO010000005.1, from coordinate 238,895 downwards.
TTTTCATGCAGATGGTTTGGCAGCTTCGCTGCAAATCTGTTTTCACAGTTCAATACAAGGATACCTGATCATGCCCACACTTCCCTCTGCTGCCCGCGTGGTCATCATCGGCGGCGGCGTCATCGGTTGTTCAGTCGCCTATCATCTGGCCAAACTGGGTTGGAAAGATGTGGTTCTGCTGGAGCGGAAACAGCTGACATCGGGCACCACATGGCATGCTGCCGGGTTGATCGCGCAATTGCGGGCAACCGCGAATATGACGAAACTCGCCAAGTATTCCCAGGAACTTTACGGCAATCTGGAAGCCGAGACAGGTGTGGCCACCGGGTTCAAACGCTGCGGGTCGATCACCGTGGCCCTGACCGAAGAACGCAAGGAAGAGATTTACAGGCAGGCGGGTATGGCGCGCGCATTTGGTGTCGAGGTGGAGGAGATTTCACCGCAGGAGGTAAAAGCCCGCTATGAGCATTTGAATATCGACGGGGTGACCGCCGGGGTTTACCTGCCGCTGGATGGTCAGGGTGACCCGGCCAATATCGCGCTGGCGCTGGCCAAGGGGGCCCGTCAAAACGGCGCTGTCGTGGCAGAGCGCACCAAGGTCACGGGTATCAACCGCGATGGTCGCCGGGTGACATCCGTGGATTGGCAAAGCGGTGATGAGACCGGCACGATTGCCTGCGACATGATTGTCAATTGCGCAGGCATGTGGGGCCACGAGGTCGGCCGTATGGCGGGCGTGAATGTGCCCTTGCATGCGTGTGAGCATTTCTACATCGTGACCGAAGCAATCGCGGGCCTGACCCAGATGCCGGTGCTGCGGGTGCCGGATGAATGCGCCTATTACAAGGAAGATGCCGGCAAAATGTTACTGGGGGCGTTTGAGCCCAATGCAAAACCCTGGGCGATGAATGGCATTCCCGAGGATTTCGAGTTTGATCAGTTGCCCGAGGATTTCGACCATTTTGAGCCGATCCTTGAAGCAGCGGTGAAGCGTCTGCCGATGCTGGCGGAGGCGGGCATTCATACGTTCTTTAATGGCCCCGAAAGCTTTACCCCCGATGACGCCTATCACCTTGGGCTGGCGCCCGAGATGGACAATGTCTGGGTTGCCGCCGGATTCAATTCCATTGGTATTCAATCGGCGGGCGGGGCTGGCATGGCCCTGTCGCAATGGATGGATGCGGGTGAAAAACCGTTTGATCTGGGCGATGTGGATATCTCCCGGATGCAGCCATTCCAGGGCAACAAGACCTATCTGTTTGAACGGTCCAAGGAAACGCTCGGCCTGCTTTATGCCGATCACTTCCCGTTCCGTCAAAAGGCCACAGCGCGGGGTATCCGACGCACACCGTTCCACCAGCATCTGCTGGATCAGGGTGCGGTCATGGGTGAATTGGCTGGTTGGGAGCGTGCAAACTGGTTCGCGAATGCCGGTCAGACCCCGGAATATGCGTATTCGTGGAAACGCCAGAACTTCTTTGGAAATGTCGCTGCCGAGGTGAACGCAATCCGCACGAATGTGGGCATGTATGACATGTCATCCTTCGGAAAAATCCGGGTCGAGGGCCGCGACGCGACGGCGTTCATGAACCATATCGGTGGCGGCGACTATGACGTGCCGCCGGGCAAGATTATCTATACCCAGTTCCTCAACAGCCGGGCCGGGATCGAGGCCGATGTGACTGTCACCCGCCTGTCGGAAACCTGTTATCTGGTGGTCACCCCCGCCGCCACCAGGCTGGCTGATCAGACCCGGATGCAGCGTCATCGGGGTGACTTTAACGTGGTGATTACGGACGTCACGGCAGGCGAAGGCGTTTTGGCCGTGATGGGGCCGAACAGCCGCAAGTTGCTGGAAAAGGTGTCGCCTGCTGATTTTTCAAACAGCGTGAACCCGTTTGGCACAGCACAAGAGATCGAGATTGGCATGGGGTTGGCCCGTGTGCACCGGGTCACCTATGTGGGCGAGCTTGGCTGGGAGGTTTATGTTTCCGCCGACATGGCGGCGCATGTCTTCGAAGTGCTGCACGCCGCGGGGCAGGATATGGATTTGAAGTTGTGCGGGATGCATATGATGGACGCCGCCCGGATGGAAAAAGGGTTCCGTCATCTCGGCCATGACATTACCGCAGAAGATCATGTTCTGGAGGCGGGTTTGGGTTTTGCAGTCAAGACCGACAAGCCGGATTTCATTGGTCGCGATGCTGTGTTGCGCAAGCGCGAGGCCGGTTTGGCCCGTCGATTGATGCAGTTCAAGCTGACCGATCCCGAACCGCTGCTTTATCATAATGAGCCCGTCTTGCGCGACGGGAAGGTCGTTGGCTATTTGTCATCAGGTGGTTACGGTCACCATCTGGGTGCTGCAATTGGGATGGGCTATGTGCCCTGCGCCCAACCCGGCGAACCTGTCGCCGATATGCTGGCCAGCACTTACGAAATTGATGTGATGGGTGCACGGATAAGGGCGGAGGCCCAACTCAAGCCATTTTATGACCCCAAGGGGGAGCGTGCAAAGGCCTGACCCGAGATCGGTCCGGGGCTCAGCTTATCGACGCAGTTGCCCATTTCATCGGGCCCCGCCATCAAGCCTTTTTACGCTGCATCGCGCGCGCGCCCGTCACTTGGGCGGGTGCCTATACCTTTGAAACCCTGCAAGGCGATCATTAATCTCTTTGCTTCGGCCTGCAGCGTATGACCGGCGGCGTTTGCCTCTTCTCCGATTGCGGCATTCTGTTGGGTCATTGTATCGAGTTGTTCGACCCCCGTCGAAATTTCCGCCTGGCCTTTCGCCTGATGTTTGATTGAGCCGGCTATTTCGCCCACAAGCCCGCCAAGTTCTTCCACCTGCGAAAGCAGTTCTGACAGGGAGTCCGCTGTCGTTTCGACCTGAACGGTACCTTCGCTCACCTGCTTTCGGCTGGTTTGGATCAATTCGTTGATCTCCTTGGCGGACTCGGCTGCGCGACCCGCAAGGCTGCGCACCTCTGATGCCACAACGGCAAACCCCTTGCCCGCGTCGCCGGCCCTCGCGGCTTCGACCCCGGCATTCAACGCCAGCAGATTGGTCTGGAACGCGATATCCTCAAGCACGCTGGAAATCTGACTGATTTTTCCCGACGACCCTTCAATATCGCGAATTGCCGAGATCGCCTTGTCCAGGGCCTTGCGGCTCGCGGTCGATGATTGTCTGCTATTGGCTGCAATCGCGTTGGCCTGCTCTGCCTTCTGCGCTATTTCAACCGCCGATTGGCTGAGCGTTGTTATCGCCGACGCCGATTGCGCCAATGTGGCTGCCTGCTGTTCAACCCGGCAGGCAAGGGAATCCGCGAGCCCGCCGATTTCCCCCGCAGAACCACGGACAGATTCCGCAACCTCCCCGATTTCGCAGATGGTATCGGCCAATTTCATCACCGCTTCATTGAACCCCTGTCGCAAAGGTTCGTAATCATCCGGGAAAGACAATCCCTCAGAATCCTCAATGCGGTGCGCAAGGTTCTGGTTCGCCAGTTCGGACATCGATTGACGCAACACGCCAACAACAATTGCCTGATCTTTCTGCTTTGCCACGCGCATTGCCTCACGCTGACGGCCGCGCTGCTGTTCGTCGCGAAGCCCGGCTATTCCCCTCGCGATCGCTCCGACCTCATCCCTGAGATCTGTGTAAGGGATATCAACCTGCTCGGTTCCTTCCGCGACGCGGGTCAATGAACCTATCAGTTTTGAAAACGGCCCAAGGGACCAGGCGATCAATGCAATCAGGGCAATACCCCCAATAATCATTGCCAATGCCGACGCGATCAGCAGCGATTTGTGTTCCGGCCAGATCGCAATTGCCAGCACTGATTGATCGATACCTACGGAAAGAGCCCCGGTGACCTGATTGTCTGGCCCCATGATCGGTAGGTAAGTGGTCAGATAGGGTCGGCCTGATATCTCCGCTTCGGCAAGATGCGTTTCGCCACGCAGGATCGCGGCATAAGCCGGATTCTCGCGCCCCAGAAACTGGCCCACAGCACGGCTACCATCCGGTCTGATGATATTGCTGCTGAGTTGGATAAAGTCGCTTTCGCCCTCTACCCAGCCAAAGATGACCAGTGCGTCGCCGAACACGGCGCCAGCCTGATCCGCAATATCGTGGCTGTCAAAGCGTGGCACACTGTCCCAACGGGCCGACCGGATCGTGCCATCTGATGCGATTACGGTTTCAAACCCGTCGACGCCCTGCGCCATTATGGCCGCCAAGACCCGCAACGATGTCTTTTGCCGGGACAAGGCGTTGTCCTGAACGATCTGGTTGGATTGCCGGATCGACGCGTAGGTCAGCGCGCAGCAAATGGTGATCAGCAAACATGCCAGACCGATGCCAAGCCGATGTCTGAAGCCCAACCTATCAAGGAATGTGCTTTTCATATGCGTCGCCCTGCTTGCCAAATCACAGGGTGACTTATCTGCAGCAAACTGAAATTTTCAGTTAATCCCGGCCACTTTCGACGGGGCATACCGGGTCGCCAGAGCATGCCCGGGAGGCTTGGACGGTGAAAACTCACCGCCGTTGCAGGATTGCGCAGACCTGTTTGAGTTAGAGCAGCCCCTCTTCAACAAGCACTTTTTTTGCGGAACGAAAACACTCAACCCCCTGCGGCACACCGCAGTAGATCGCTATGGCGTGGATGATCGCGCGGATTTCTTCCTTGCTGACCCCGTTGTTGATCGCCCCGCGGCAATGCAGCTCCCACTCATGCATCTTGCCCAAAGCCCCGAGCATTGCCAGATTCATCATCGAGCGTGTCCTGGCGTCGATCGTGTCATCACCCCAACCGAACCCCCAACACCAAGCGGTCATTGCTTCCTGAAAAGGGCGTGTGAAATCATCGGCGGCGGCGAGGTTCTTTTCTACATATTCAGCGCCCAGCGTCGCTTTGCGCTGCTCCAACCCTTTGCGAAAAAGGTCTTCGTCAAATGTGCTCATCTTCCTGGTCCTTTTAAGGGTCGATGCCTTCGACAATGGCGATATTTGCGATACATGCCGCGTCGCGATGGGCCCTGGCCGACTGATATTCGGCAGAGTGGTAGCAGGCCAATGCCTTTTCCCTGCTCTCGAACTCAATGACGACATGACGCTGGAACGGCTCGCCTTCTAATGTCTGCGCGGTTCCACCCCTTGCGAGGAATGACGCGCCATATTTTGCAAAGGCAGCGGGTGCATGTTCCTGATAGCCTGCATATCGGCTGGGGTCGGTGACGGTCACAAATGCAATCCAGTAGCCTTTAGGCATTCGTCACCTTTGCATCAGGGGCGTTGAGGAACCGATATGCGGTGTTGGCCGCGTCTGAAATATGCGCCGCGACCGCTTGCCGTGCGGCATCGGCATCGCCGCTGAGGATGGCATCATGGATCGCCGTCATATGGGATAGGCCCGGCGTTTCCCGGTCACGCGCGGCGAGGGTCAATGCGCGCAGACGGCTGATCCGCCCATTGAGGCGCTGCACAATTTCCCATGCGATCGTGTGCCCGGCCTGAAGGAAGATCAGTTCGTAAAACCGGGTGGTTGCCTGCAGCAGATCGGCCCATCTGGTATCCTGCATGGAGGTTTCGAGGGCCTTGAGCGCATTGGTCAATTTGCGGCCAAAGGCACTATCTTGGGCCCCTGCACAGGCCGCAGCGGCAGCGCCTTCGAGTTGCAGGCGCACGTCATAGATTTGTTTGGCCTGATCCCAGTTCAGTCGGGCCACGATGGGGCCACGGTTCGGGATGATCTCGACCAGCCCCTCCGCCTCGAGAAACCGGATGGTTTCGCGGATGACGGTCCGGCTGACCCCAAGCTGTTCACATAGGGGGCGCTCTACCAGCCGTTCGCCGGGGGCGAAATGCCCGTCGATGATCGCCTCGCGCATCCGCGCCTGCACGATATCGCGCAGCGTTTGCGGGGCTTTGTCGATTTTTTGCAATGCAATTTTGGGCGTTTCCATCCGGATTTCCATAACAGCGCGGGCGCCCTTTCAGCAAGCATGATTGACTTATGGTATGATGGTATACCATAAGTCAATATGACTCAATCACGAAGGACAACCACCAGATGCCTGCCGAGATCCGCAAAACCCTGTTGCACGTCGAAAACACGCTGATCGAAGGTGGTAAGGCGGCAGAAAAACCGTTGACGATGATTGCAGCAATGGCTGTCATCCAGAACCCATGGGCGGGGCTGGGATTTGTTGATGACCTCGGCCCTTCGATCCGCGACTGCGCGCCCGGCCTTGGCGCCTTGCTGACCGAGATGATCCTTGATGCTGCAGGGGGCGGTGACATGGTCGAAGCCTACGGTAAATCCGCCATTGTTGGCCTGAATGGCGAGGTCGAGCATGCATCGGCCCTGATCCACACGCTGCAATTCGGCAATCATTACCGCAACGCAGTGGGCGCAAAATCCTATCTGTCATTCTGCAACACACGCGGCCCCGCCAATGCCCCGTTGATGATCCCGCTGATGGACAAGAACGATGGCGGGCGTCGGTCACACTACCTGACGATCCAGACTTCCGTGGCGGATGCACCTGCCCCTGATGAAATCCTGATCGCTCTTGGTGCCTCTATCGGGGGGCGCCCGCATCACCGGATTGGTGATCGTTATCAGGATCTCAAAGAGCTTGGCCATGACCTCGATAACCCTGCCGCTGTCTGATCCAGAGCAATACGTCGCCCTGCGCGACACTGGCACTGGCGCCCCTGTGCTGCTGGTCCACGGCGTCGGCATGCAGTCGGCCGCGTGGAACCCCCAGATCGCGGCTCTTGGCAAAACGCACCGGGTCATTGCCGTGGATATGCCCGGGCATGGGGGCAGTTCGCCTTTGCGAACTGACAGTCAGTTGCCGGATTTTGTCCATTGGCTGTATGATGTTGTGTGCGCGTTGAATGTCGGACCGGTCAGTATTGTGGGGCATTCGATGGGCGCGCTGATCGCAGCGGGCTTTGCCGTTACCTATCCGGGGCTGACCGCGCGCGTTGCCCTGTTGAACGGTGTCTTTCGGCGCAGTGATGCGGGCCGGGCTGCGGTGATCGCGCGCGCGGCCGAAATCCGGGCCGGCAGGGTTGATCTGGAAACGCCGCTGTCGCGCTGGTTTGGTGATGGCCCCGCCGACAAGGCCGCCCGAATGTTGGTCGCAAAATGGCTCGGGGCCGTTGATCCCGGTGGCTATGCCACAGCCTACGCCGCCTTTGCGCGAGGTGATGCGACCTATGCGGACGACCTGACGCGGATCGCTCGCCCCTTTCTTGCTATCACCGGCGACGGCGACCCCAATTCGACACCCGCCATGGCGCGGGCGATGGCAGCTGAGGCACAATATGGCCGCGCCGCAATAATTCCGGGGCATCGCCATATGGTCAATCTGACGGCACCGGATGAGGTCAATGCGCATCTGCGCGCATGGCTAAATCTGCCTGTTTCGCGAGAGGAGCTGCAATGACATCGCTTGACCCCCGCGCCCTGCGCAATGCGTTTGGTACCTTCATGACCGGTGTGACCGTGGTGACGGCCCGTGACGCGGATGGCCAACCGCTTGGATTTACGGCAAATTCCTTCACCTCGGTCTCGCTTGATCCGCCGATGGTTTTGGTTTGCCTGGCCAATACATCGCAGAATTATGACGCATTGGTGCATGCTGATGGCTTTGCGGTGAACGTGCTGGCCGAAACGCAAATTGACATCTCTAACACCTTCGCGCGCCCCGTTGAGGATCGTTTTGCCACCGTCAAATGGCAAAATGGGCCAGAAGGGTCGCCGATACTGGACGATGTTTCAGCCTGGTTTGACTGCGCGATGCATAAAACAGTTGATGCGGGGGATCATGTGATCCTTATCGGTAGGGTGAAGGCGTTTCACAGCACGGCAAACCCTGGTTTGGGCTATGTGCGCGGCACTTATATCACGCCAACCGCCGCGACAGAGGCCGCGTTGGCAGGCACGGATCTGATCGTTTCGGCTCTGATCGAACGCAATGGTGAGGTGCTGTTGATTGATGACGGGCATGGCAGATCCGCCCTGCCAGAGGCCGTCGTGTCGGACGACGGCGCGTCCGCCACCCTGAAAAGGCTGATCGCAGAAACCGGGCTAAGCGCACAACCGGGTTTTATCTATTCGATGTTTGAGGATGTGCACCGCAAGCGCCAGCATATCGCGTTTTTATGTCAGGCAGCGGAAGGCGAGCCGAAAGTCGGTAAGTTTGTTCCGCTGAACAGTCGTGCGCTTGATGACGTGTCGGACCCGGCCATCCTGACAATGCTGGAACGTCTGAGTGCAGAGAGCCTTTTGGGCAATTTCGGCATCTACACAGGCGATCAAAACAGCGGCGAAGTCCGCCCGATCGCATAAGCGAGGTAATCACATGCGCTTTTCACTTTTTGTCCATATGGAACGCACATCCCCCGAACAGGATCAGCGCGACCTTTATGCTAATTTCATCGCCCTTGCCAAAATGGCGGATGCGGGCGGAATGCACGCGGTTTGGACGGGCGAACATCACGGGATGGACTTTACCATCGCGCCCAATCCGTTTCTGAATCTGGTCGATCTGGCCCGCCAAACAAAAAACGTGCGTCTTGGCACAGGTACAATCATTGCCCCCTTCTGGCATCCGATCCGCCTTGCCGGAGAAGCGGCGATGACCGACATGATCCTGGATGGGCGGCTGGAACTGGGGATCGCGCGCGGTGCTTACAGTTATGAATATGAACGCATGGTGCCGGGCATGGATGCGTGGGATGCAGGCCAGCGGATGCGTGAATTGATCCCTGCGGTGCGGGGCCTGTGGAAAGGCGATTATGGGCAAGACGGCACCTATCACAGCTTTCCACCGACCACATCATCGCCCAAGCCCATTCAAGAGGGTGGGCCACCGATCTGGGTTGCCGCCCGCGACCCCAACAGCCATGAATTCGCGGTCGCCAACGGCTGTCAGGTGCAGGTCACCCCACTTTGGCAGGGTGACGCCGAGATCACCAAGCTGATGGAGACGTTCAACGCCGCCTGTGCGAAATTCCCCGATGTACCACGGCCAGAGATCATGCTGCTGAACCATACATATATCGCCGCGGATGCGGAGGACGCCCGGCGTGCAGCAGAGGAAATCAACCGCTTCTACTGCTATTTCGGAGCATGGTTCAAAAACGAACGACCGGTATCGCAAGGCCTGATCGAGGCGCTGTCGGATGATGAAATCGCCGCCCATCCGTTCTACTCTCCCGAAGCGATGCTGCGTGACAATGTAATCGCCACGCCGGAAGATGCGATTGCCCGGATCAAAGGGTATGAAGCGCTTGGTTATGACGAATATTCGTTCTGGATCGACAGCGGGATGAGTTTTGAGCGCAAGAAGGCGTCGCTTGAGCGGTTCATCAAGGACGTCATGCCAGCATTTGCTTGAGGGGGATTACTGTGCAGCAGTTTCAACAATATATCGGCGGGGTATTCTCCGACGGCTCCGCCCGTTTCGAAAGCCGCGATCCTGCAACCGGCAAACCATGGGCGATGATGCCAGAGGCGCGGGCGGCAGATGTGAATGCGGCTGTTGACGCGGCAGAGGCTGCGTTCCTTGCACCTGTATGGGCGGGGATGACTGCGTCTGGCCGGGGCAAGCTTTTGTATCGCCTTGCTGATCTGGTCGCGGAAAATGCCCAAACGCTGGCCCAGTTGGAGACCCGGGACACTGGCAAGATCATTCGCGAAACGTCAGCCCAGATTGCCTATGTGGCCGAATATTATCGCTACTATGCGGGGCTTGCGGATAAGATCGAAGGCGCGCATCTGCCCATCGACAAACCGGACATGGAGGTGTGGTTGCGCCGCGAACCGGTTGGCGTTGTCGCCGCTGTCGTCCCATGGAACGCCCAGCTATTCCTGTCAGCGGTCAAAATCGGACCGGCTTTGGCAGCAGGCTGCACGGTTGTGCTGAAGGCGTCCGAGGAAGGGCCCGCACCGATGCTGGAATTTGCCCGCGTCTTTGACCAGGCGGGGTTTCCGCCCGGGGTCCTCAACATCATCACGGGCTTTGGGGCGGAATGTGGCGCGGTGCTAACACGGCACCCGAAAGTGGACCACGTGGCCTTTACCGGAGGGCCGGAGACAGCGCGGCATATTGTGCGCAACTCGGCCGATAATCTGGCGTCAACATCGCTTGAACTGGGGGGCAAGTCGCCGTTTATCGTATTCGAGGATGCCGATATCGAAAGCGCGGTGAATGCGCAGGTATCGGGCATATTTGCAGCCACCGGTCAAAGCTGCGTGGCCGGGTCGCGATTGGTGATCTCTGCCAAGATCAAGGATGCTTTTCTTGCCCGCCTGAAGGAAAAGGCCGAGGCCGTTGTGATCGGCGCGCCAGCGGATGTCGCGACCGAGGTTGGCCCGCTTTGCACCCAGGGGCAGGTCAGGACCGCCACGGATCTGGTCGCATTATCCGTGGCGGCGGGGGCAAAACTCATCACCGGGGGCAAGCCACTTGAGCGTGATGGGCAATACTTCCCACCGACCATCATTGATTGCTCCGATGCCCCCGACGCACCGTGCCTGAGCAACGAGTTTTTTGGCCCCGTTCTGTCGGTTCAGAGTTTTGAGACCGAGGCCGAGGCACTGAAAATCGCCAATGACACAAAATTTGGCCTGGCTTCCGGCCTGTTCACCAAGGACCTGACCCGCGCGCATCGGATGATCCGTGGCATTCGCGCAGGTATTGTCTGGGTAAACACCTACCGCGCTGTCAGCCCGATTGCCCCTTTTGGCGGGCATGGGTTATCCGGACATGGGCGCGAGGGCGGCCTGCAAGCCGCGCTTGATTACACCAAAGTCAAAGCGGTCTGGCTGCGCACCAGCGACGATCCGATCCCGGATCCGTTTGTGATGCGCTAAGGTCAGGCCCTGTTAATCTGACACTGTTGGCGTCAAAACCGCAAAATATCAGGGGATTGAGCCATTTGGGAATAGCAAGACCCAATTGGGTTGCGGGGATATCGTTTCTTCCGGGTTCAGGACGGCAAGATATTGCTTCCAAAAGGGCTAACGGGACATGCCCAGATTTCTGAGGCTGCAAGCCATGCCTTTGCCGACCGAATGATGTCAGCAATCGCGCGAGAAAATCCGGGCCTGAGATGATGTACCCGAGCCGTCAGGCAAAACGAATTTCTGGTGCGGTCACCTGGCTCAATACGCCACCTGTGTTTACGGCACTATAGAGTGATCGCGGCGGGCGAGCGGTCTCATCTACACTGCGGTGCACCCAGTTTCTGACCTCCATTGATTTCAGCGATTGCGACAGGGCGCGATCCGTGATCGTTTCGAGGTTTCGTTTTATTTCATTGAAGTGGCGCGGCCTGTGAAGCGAGGTCAAGACTGGTAACGTCCAGGACCGGCGTAGAAGATCCTGGTCTTCAGCAGTGGTGGCGCTTTGAATCTTGTGAGCAATTGCTGCTGCCTCAACCCCGAGCGATGTGAGGCGGAATTCAGGTCGCAATGGGTGTCCATGGCCGGGATTGCGTTCAAGCAATCCAATCGAAATCAGATGCTCCATGCTTTGGGCGAAGGCAGTTCTGCTCGCTCCTGTCGCTGTCAGCAGCGCGGCTTGCCGCCCGGCAACCCCTGTATGCAGGTTTGACAGGATGGGAATCGCCCAGGCTCTCGACGTGATATTGACAAACAGTTTTATGTCCATAAAGTATAGTTAGTATATTATCACACAAAAGGAAAGACCATGTCGCTTATAACGCTGGACGAAACAATCACAATCGCGCTGTCGGTCAAAGACCGTCATGCGAGCGCGGAGTGGTATGAAGGCATGTTGGGATTTGAAGTTATTTATCACTCTGACGAAGCGGGTTGGTCAGAGCTGCAAACAAAAACCGCCGGAGTGACCATTGGACTTGGTGAACATACTGAGCCGCAACCCGGCAACTGCGTTCCGGTTTTCGGAACTGCTGATCTGGATGCGGCACGAAAGAAGCTGGAGCAAGCAGACGTGAAATTTGACGGCGACACGATTGAGGTCGAAGGCATGGTCAAGACCGCAACTTTCTACGATCCTGACGGCAATGCGATGATGATCGCCCAAGACCTGACTGGGGGAGAATCGTAATGCGTGGATTGTGCTTTGCCTCAGCCGCCTTTTTGATGATGACGAAATTTGCCTCGGCTGAGCGTTTTGAGGAAGTTACCGTTGGCGTCCCTGTTTCGTCCGTCGCCAACGCGGAGGCGTGGTATCTCGATTTTTTCGGTCACGACACAGAGGTGCTAAGGCCCGTTCCCGGTGTGGTCGAATTCAACATCGCGCCAGGTTTTTGGTTTCAGATCTTTGAGACGAATGACCCACAACCATCCGCCGCCACTGTGAGATTCCTTGTTGATGATATCGGGGTCTCACAAGCGGAATGGGCTGAGGTCGGTATAAAAACGGGTGAACCGGTTCACGTTCCGGATGTCGTGACATTCACGGAGTTTTCCGATCCGGATGGAAACCCGCTGGGGCTTTACGATCTGCCCTAGGGCCGCTGACAAGGCTCTGCAGCCGGAAAATGATCATTGATAACCCAGATGGTGGGCCGCCACTCGCGCAAGATCAATCGTGCCATCGGGCCGAGCAATCTGCCTCGGCCCCCACTCACTTTCGTCCGTGGCGTGCAATTTTCAACCCAAGCGCGCCAATCCTTGCAAAACACCTTGCCCCGGCAGCAATCATTCGGCGAAGGCAAATTGGGCTCTTTCCAAGCCTTCGCCGCGCCTGCCACGAACCGTGGCCTTACCTCATTTCCCCTTTTTGAGCGTTAGGTGATACGGGATGTCTCAGGTATTTCGTCGAACGCTATAGGACAGCCTGTGATGGAAAGGTCAAAGTCATCTGACCTTCAACAAAAGACGAAACGTCTTAACCATCGCGAAACGCCTTATTCCTGGACCATTGCCGTTGGGCCAAGTGCATTCAATCCTTTCAGGATGTCGATTGCATAGGCGAGCTGATAATCATCCTCGCGCAGCTGCGCCGCAGCCTCTGCGCGTGCCCGGTCTGCTTCGATCTGGCTGATCTCATCCTCGGTCAGGCTATCATTATCAAGTGAGCCGCGCAGGTCCGCCTCAGTCCGCTGCCGGGGCTGATCCTCTTCCTCGTCAGTGTTTGGACGGGGGCGGGGTTGTTCAACGATGATATCCGGTGAAATGCCAAGTGCCTGGATCGACCGGCCCGAAGGCGTGTAGTAGCGCGCCGTCGTCAGACGCATCGCCCCGTCGCCGCGCAGGGGAACAACCGTTTGCACGGACCCTTTGCCAAAGGAATTGGTGCCCACAACAATCGCACGACGATGATCCTGCAGCGCACCTGCGACAATCTCGGAGGCGGAGGCAGAGCCACCGTTGATCAGGACAACGATTGGTTTGCCCTCGGCCAGATCACCGGGTTCAGCGTTCCAGCGTTCACCATCACCGGCGGCACGGCCGCGTGTCGAAACGATCTCGCCCGCATCCAGGAATGCATCAGAGACAACAATCGCCTGATTCAGCAGTCCGCCGGGGTTGTTACGCAGGTCCAGAACGATCCCATCGATATTCTCGATGCCGCCAGCCTCGTCCACCTGTTTCTTCATGCCATCGCGCAGGTTGGGGAAGGTCTGGCTGTTAAAGGTCGTGATCCGCAAGACAACAGCATTGCCTTCGCTTCGGCTGCGCACAGCCGTCAGTTTGATCGTGTCGCGGATGATCGACACATCAAACGGCTCTGTTTCGCCCTCGCGCACGATTGTGATGATGATCTCGGACCCAACTGGGCCGCGCATCATGTTGACCGCATCATCAAGTGTCAGGCCAAGCACGCTTTCGCCATCGACGGCGGTGATGAAATCGCCAGCCAGAATCCCGGCAGCGTCAGCGGGGGTGCCATCCATGGGGGACACGACCTTGACCCAGCCTTCTTCCTGCGTGACCTCTATTCCCAACCCCCCGAATTCACCGGATGTCTGCACCCGCATCCGGGCCGCATCTTCGGCGGACAGATAGCTGGAATGCGGGTCAAGCGATGTCAGCATGCCGTTGATCGCGGCCTCGATCAGCTCCTTGTCATTGACGTCTTCGACGTAGCCAGTGCGGATCCGCTCAAAGATGTCACCAAACAGATCAAGCTGCTCGTAAACGCTCGCGTTGTTTTCTGCCTCTTGCGCCAGCAGCGGGCCAGCGACCTGGCTGGTTGCGACAAGTCCAAGAAGCGCGCCGCCAGTGGCGGCCATTATCAACTTTTTCATCACGTATCCTGTTTCTATTCCAGCGCAAACCAAGCGTCCGGGTTGATCGGACTTTGCCCTTCTCGCACCTCAAGATAAAGGCTTTGCTGCGCCTGACCGCCCTCTGAGGCCGAATTTTCGCTCAAATTGCTGTCATTTCCCGCCAGATCACCGCCCATCAACCCAATCGGCGCCCCCGCGGGCAATATCTGACCTGCCTTGCCGAATGTCTGTTCCATCCCCGCAATGATGAACAGAACATCCGCTGCGGGCTCAAGGATCACCACCTGCCCGGCATCCAGCAACGGCCCTTGAAACAACAATGTCCCTGCAATCGGTGCTTTGACAAGGGCGCCGGGTGTCGCCGCGATCCGCACCCCGGGTCGCCCCCGCCCATCGTCCGGCAAGACATACCCATTCACAGGCAAGACCAGATTGCCGGTGGGTGTCAGGATCACCTCGCTCCTGGGAAGGGTGCCGGCCAATCCGGACGCAAAGGCATCAAGTGTTTCGGTACTGGCCTGCAGCAAGGCCACCTGCAACGGATCCTGTTCAAACCGCTGCGGCAAGTCCGTGCGTTCTGATATCGCCTGACCCAGTGCGGCGCGCGCGGCCTGTGCCTCTTGCAGCCCATCGGTCAGCGTTTGGGCGGCATTGGCCCGTAAGTCCCGCAATTGCGCCAGTTCGGATAACTGGCCACGCAGATCTGTGACCTGCGCGTCAAGGGCGGGCATCAGATCGGCCACAATACCGCCAGCCCGCGCGGCTGACAGCGCCCCATCGGGATGGTCCTGCACAACGGGGATTGGCGTGCGCCCGATCCGTTGCAGGATGCCAAGGATCGCCTCAAGCTCTGCCCGGTTGGCCGCGAGTGTTGTTGTCAGTGCCGCTTCGCGGGCGGCAACCTGACGCAGCCCCTCGCGCATTGCGGCCAACCCATCCTCATAGGCCTGCACGGTTTCCGTCAATGCCTGCACACGGTCGCGCCGTCCGCCAGCAGCGGCCAACTGGGTTTGGGCCGCAACGAGCCGCTCCATCGCGGCCCCAGCAGCCGCTTCCGGGCTTTGCGCCTGCGCGGGAAGGGCAAGGCACAGAAGGAGGGCTGCAAACCTCATGAAATCAGCGTTTTCCCGGTCATCTCGGGCGGCAGATCAAGACCCATCAGATCAAGGATCGTTGGGGCAAGATCAGCCAGCCGTCCGTCATGAAGCACGGCGCCCGCTGGTCCACCGACCAATGCAACCGGCACCGGGTTGGTTGTGTGGGCGGTATGTGGTCCGCCGCTTTCGGGGTCCACCATGGTTTCGCAATTACCGTGATCGGCGGTGACAATCATCGCACCACCGGCGGCATTGAGGGCGTTCAGCACCTCGCCCAACCCCCGGTCAACTGCCTCACAGGCCTTGATGGCCGCGTCCAGGTCGCCGGTATGCCCAACCATATCAGGATTTGCATAATTGCTGACGATCAGGTCATAGCCGTCTCCGATGGCCTTGACGAATTGCGTGGTGACCTCATCCGCCGACATTTCCGGTTGCAGATCGTATGTCGCAACCTTGGGAGATGGGGCCATATAGCGGTCTTCACCCTCTTCCGGCGTCTCGATCCCACCATTAAGGAAGAATGTCACATGCGGATATTTTTCCGTCTCCGCCAGCCGAAACTGACGCAAACCGTGTTTTGCCACCCAGGCCCCCAACGTGTTCTGAATGTCGCGTTTGGGAAAGACGGTATCAAACCACATATCATGTTTGTCGGAATAGCTGACCATGCCAAGGCGGGCAGCAAGGTCAGGTTGGGTTCTCTCGAACCCATCGAAATCGGGATCGGCAATCGCGGCAAGGATTTCGCGCGCCCTGTCAGAGCGGAAATTGAGGCAGAAAACCCCGTCACCCTGCAAAAACCCCGCATGGTCGCCAATCACTGTGGCGGGGATGAACTCATCCGTCTTGCCGTTGTCATAAGCGGTCTGGATCGCGGCACCGGGGCGGTCAGCGGTTGCGCCCTGCCCCTTGATCATAGCGTCATAAGCGGTTTCAACCCGTTCCCAGCGGTTGTCACGATCCATGGCGTAATAGCGCCCGATTACCGTGGCAATGCGGGCCGTGTCAGGCAGCTTCGCTTCCAGTTCCTGCATGAAACCCGCCGCAGATGCGGGGGCCACATCCCGCCCATCGGTGATGGCGTGGATAACAACCGGCACGCCTGCATCGGTCACGGCTTTGGCAGCGGCGACAATGTGGTTGATATGCCCATGCACGCCCCCATCCGACACGACCCCCATCAGATGTGCCGTGCCGCCACTGTCTTTCATCCGGGCAATAAACAACTGCAGCGCTTCTGCCTCAAAAAACGATCCATCCTCGATGGACAGCTCGATCTGGCCAAGATCCATGGCCACGACGCGGCCGGCCCCGATATTCGTGTGGCCGACTTCGGAATTACCCATCTGCCCCTTGGGCAGGCCGGCATCATTGCCATGGGTGATCAGCTGCGCATGGGGGCCTTGCATGACCCTGTCGAAATTGGGGGTATGCGCCAGTTTGGGGGCATTGGCGGTGCTGTCATCGCGCATGCCCCAACCGTCCAGAATACACAGGATAACCGGTTTTGGTACTGGCATCGCTGCCTCCTTCTTGTTCCTTGCCTGACCCTTATCGCGACGGCAACAAAAACAAAACCAACGGGACCATCATTTTGCCCAAAATACTCCCGCCGGAGGCGTCCCTAGGCCCGATGATAAGGGCCACCGGCAAGAATGGACGCGGCGCGGTAAAGTTGCTCTGCCAGCATCACACGGACCAGCATATGCGGCCACACCATCCTGCCAAAGCTCAGCGATGCATCAGCCTGAGCCCGCAGACCGGGATCGATCCCGTCTGCCCCGCCAATCACGAAAGCCAGATCCTGCCGACCCTGGTCGCGCCACGTGCCAAGCTGGGCGGCAAAATCCGGTGACGACATCAGCTGGCCACGCTCATCCATCGTGCAGATCAGCGACCCATCGGGGATAGCGCGCCGCAAAAGCATCGCTTCGGCGGCCATGCCGCCGCCCTTTTTGTCTTCAACTTCGGTAAGTTTTGCCGGACCAAGGGCCAACCCCCGCCCGGTCCGGTCGAACCGGGTGAGGTAGTCGTCATAAAGATCGCGCTCCGGCCCTTTGCGCAAACGGCCCACTGCGCAGATATGGACGCGCATCAGCCCGCTGCGGCTGTCCCGGCCTGCCACATCTTTTCAAGCTGATAGAACTCGCGCACTTCCGGGCGGAAGATATGCACGATGATATCACCGGTATCGATCAGAACCCAATCGCCGGTATCCTTGCCCTCAACCTTGGAGATGACGCCGAATTCCTGCTTCAGCCGATCCGTCAGCTTTTCAGCCATCGCCGTGACCTGCCGGGTTGAACGACCGCTGGCAATGACCATGTAGTCGCCCATTTCGGATTTGCCGCGCAGATTGATCTGCACGATGTCTTCGCCTTTGTCATCTTCGAGAGATTTGAGAACGGCCGCCAAAAGGCTTTCGCTTGTTGCGGTTTTTGGGGCGTTCATACTGTGCGCCCCGGGGTTGGCTGCATCTTCAGCCGAAGTGGTAAGAGACAGTGCATTGTCCTCCTGGAAACGCGGCGAATGCTGCTCGCCGCCTTGCATACGCCCAAATTAACAACACCTGGCCCGATTTTCAATGAATGACACAAGTGTCATGCAAGATGCCTGCCCAATTGCCTATTCACACCCGCCCTGTGCCCAACTGCGCAGGTTCTGCTTGAACGTGCCGCCATAGGGGTGCTGCTTGGTCAGGTTCTCTGAACCTGCGTCAGACAAGTAGGTGTTGGCCTGCTCACACAGGTTCACGCGCTGCCAGTCGTGGCAGTTGGAGCATTGCTGATCCTTCCAGTAACTCTCGGGCAGACCCTCGACCGGTGGAAACAACGGGTTGCCTTTGATCAGCTCTGCAAGTGTTTGGCCGACAATTTCCGGGTCACCAGTTGCAAGAGGCACATCAAAGAGGACGGTTGTTGCCGGTAGCTCGGTTGCAGGTTCTTCAACGGCGGTTTCCGCTGATGCGGCAAGCTCATCCGCCAGCAGCGCGACCAGCCTGCTTGTGGCCAAATCGCTGTAGTCACCATTCGGATAGGTTTCCAGAAACTTCACGAAATCGGCCGACACAACGCTCTTCTCGATCGCCTGCCACGCAGTTGTTTCTGGGTCACCAACCGGCGGATCCTCCGGGTCCAACGCCGAACTGACGTAAAGTGATTTGCTTGCCGCAAGCTCAATTGCCGCCAGGTCCAGAAATGGGTCAGCTTGCACCAATACTTCGGCCAATTGGCGCGCAAATGTTGCATTCTGTGCGGCCTCACCAGGCAATGGTGAGGCAAAGATCACCAGATTGCCATCTTCGGCACGTGTTTCGACAAATCCCCCATCCTCGATCTCGCCAGTGTAGCTGTCGAACACCAGGATCGATTTCTTATCCTGATCCCAAACCAATGGGCTCAGCAGTGTTGACATCGCAACGGCGGAAACCGGCAAATTTGCAACGTCATCAAGTGCGATATCCGCTGGCAGCAGAAAATTCTCGCCTCCCAGGCCAATACCCTGACCAACATAATAAACGAATCCGACACTGCCCTGCTCGGCCTGTTCCAAACGCTGTGTATAATCAAAAATGCCTGCCTGCATTTCTGCGGCACTGGCATCTTCCAAACGCTGCACATCGAAACCAATTGCGGAAAGGCCCACTTCCATTGCAAGCGCGCTTTCACCTGCATGCGCAACCGACGAGACATTTTGATAACTCTCATTCCCGATCACAAGAGCGATTCGCTCTTGCGCAAAAGTCACTGCGGGAAAAGATGATAGCGCGCAAAACGCGGCTAATAGTCTGAAAAACATCGGACACTCCAAAAACACATATGGGGCGCAACAAGCCCTTTGCTGTTGTACAGTTGCATTGACCATCGGTCCATAACAACCTTAACTTCAGTTGCGACTACCATAAAATCGCCAGAATTAGGTGCGACTCAGACCAAGATTGGTGCAGCTTCAATGCTTTTTGGAAGCTGCGAAATATGGCCAACCGAAGTATAGGTCATTTTTCGGCTGAACCGCTTTGTGTGTAACATTATGATTGTGGAGTTAGGACGTGCAAAAAAATCGAAACGCTTTTTCCAATTATCTGAAAAGGGCGGCATTGGCCGGGGTCATGTGCATGAGCCCGCAATTCGCATCGGCGCAGGATAGTGCGTTTTCACCAGGTTGGGTGATGAATAACGACGCCTCCGCCCTGCGGTTCCAATCCGTCAAAAACGAAACGAAAGTCGAATTCAGTACATTTGCAACCTATATCGGTTCAATCGATGAGACCGGATTGGCAAATGTCCGGGTTCTCCTTGATTCAGTCGATACCAAAGTTGACCTGCGCAATGTGCGCATGCGCTTTCTATTGTTTGAAACCTTCCGCTTTCCCGAAGCTGTCGTGACAATGCAAATCGATCCCGACGTTATTGCGGATTTGCCGAATGCACGCCGCAAGGTTGTGACGATGCCATATACCATCGCCCTGCACGGGGTTACATCCGAACGCGAGGCCGAGATCGCCATCACCTTGCTTGATGACAACCGTGTGTCAGTCACATCCAACACGCCGATTTCCCTGCCACTTACCGATTTCAACCTGATGGAAGGTATGTACAAGCTGGAAGAGGCGGCAAAAGTCGACATCATTCCGTCCGCGACGGTCACATTCGACTTCACATTTGATCGTGCCGAAACACCGCAAGGTTTCCGGACGGCGATGGCGGAGTTGGTCAACGGGACCGGTCTGGGCGCGCAGGCAGCGTTGGAAGCTGACGGTGATTTCTCTCTCGAGGCCTGCAAAGGTCGTCTTGAGGTCCTGTCTCTGACCAACCGCATCACTTTTGGTTCCAACAGTGCCGCGCTTGCCGGCGATAGTGCCGACTTCCTCAACAGCATTGCTGACATCATCAGCCGGTGCCCTGAGTTGAACATTCAGGTGGCTGGCCACACTGATTCTGACGGTGACGCCCGTTACAACCAGACACTGTCAGAGGCGCGTGCAAACGCCGTCCTGTCCTATCTGGTGCAGGCAGGCATCGAAGCGGACCGGGTTCAATCCGTCGGGCTGGGTGAAGCAGAACCGCTTGCCCCCAACGACACCGCGGAGAACAAGCGGCGCAATCGTCGGATCGAGTTCTCAGTTGTTGACGCCTGATCCGCCGTCGCAAATAGAACAATGCAAGGCAGCCCAGAGTGGCTGCCTTGTTCTTTTTCAGGGGCACGCGCCCATATTTTCGATCTCCGCAGGCGTCGCCACAGCCGACAAATGCCCATTGCGGATCAGCGGCAGGAAGTTGCCCCCTTCGGTCATCTGCAAACTGACATTGATCCTTGCATCCTCATCCGGCCCGCGGCCCCGCGTGCATGGGACAAGGTGAACGCTGAGCGATCCTTGCACTGCCACATCATTTTCCAGCTTCCACTGACGCGCAGTAGCTTGCAAATCGCGTAATTCCGGCAAATCAGCCGTGGCCACCCGAAAAACATTGCCCGCCCGTTCAAGCGCGAAGCGGCCCGACGCCGCCTGACCGGTATCGCTGCGGCCGACCGCGAATGTCAGCATCGCACTGCCCGGCAAGACATCCAGCCCAACAGGCAATGACAGATCAACAGCAAATCCGGCCGGGTCCGCCGTGGTCGGCGACACGCCCTCAAGACGCATCAGGGTCGATGGTACAAGACCGGTACAGGCCGACAATAGCAGGGCAGACAGGATGACGGGGCGCATAGAATCTCCTTTGACAATATAATTTTATTGTTTTACATTAATTTTTTAGAAACAAAAAGGTGAAAAATGTCTAAATTAGATGATGTGCAAAGATTGGCGGGCGTGTTGCGCGGCGTCACCATCGCCGCGATGGTTGTCCTGCCTTTGGCTATTCTCGGCGGACTGGTGGCGATCCCGCTGACCCCCGATATACTCAGCGTGGATATCGCCCCGTCTCCGGATGCCACCCGCATGCAATTGATGCTTGCCGCAGGATTGGGCCTGCTGCGCCCGCTGATCCTGCTGTGGACCTTGAATGAAATGCGCAAGCTCTTTGGTGCATATGTCACCGGTGACGTGTTGACCGATCACGCGGCCCGTCTGATCCAGCGCATCGGCCAGGGCTTTGTTGCGATGGCTGTTGTCCCATTTCTGGTCCAGCCCGTGCAATCGGTGTTACTGACCATGGCCAATCCACCGGGACAACGCAGTGTGGCCCTGGGGTTGGATAGTGAGATGATCTTTTTCGTTCTGTCGGGCGGTCTGATCATCCTTATCGGATGGGCCATGCGCGAGGCATCTGCCGCCGCAGCTGAAAACCGGGCCATCGTATGAGCGACGTGGAGATTATTGTTCGGCTGGACGTGATGCTGGCGCGGCGCAAGATGAAATCCCGTGATCTTGCCCAGGCGGTCGGGATCACCGAACAGAATATCAGCCTGCTGAAATCCGGTAAGGTGAAAGGCATCCGGTTCGAGACCCTTGCCGGTATTTGTGCCGTGTTGGATTGCCAGCCCGGCGATTTGCTCGAGGCAGTACCTGCCGAGGAAGGTGTCTGACCTATTGGCGCGGATCGATAAACGCCTTCCCGTCCGGCTTGGCCATCACAACCGGCAGTTCGGCCATTGCCGCCGATAGCGGCACGATCCCGGCGACATCGGTTGTCCATTTGCCTGTCACAAACCGTTTCTGGATTTCGCTGAAGGCTTCGGGAATGCGCGCCGGATCGGCCTGTTTCATCCAGCGGGTCAGCCAGAACCCCTCGATCACCTTGTTCTGAAAGATCATCTGGCCAAGCTGGCTGAGCGCGGGCGCATCCGTGGAAAGCTTCCCATAGTTCACCCAGCGCGCGTGGCTTGGCATCGCAAAGAACAGATCAGCGGTGAACTGATCCCCCACCGCGTCAAGCAGGATGCGCGGTTTGAGGGTTTTGAAGATGCTCTGCGCCTGTCTCAGCGGGTCGTCCTCACCGGTCACGATCACCTCTGCCGCCCCAAGATCGCGCAGCGACTGCGCCTGTTCAGCCCGCCGTATCGCGGCGATGGGTTTGATCCCGTAATCCCGGCCCAATGCAATCAGGAGCTTGCCCAATTGCGAACCCGCCGCGTTCAGCACAAAGCTGTCTGCCCCGCTTTCCTTGACCAGATCGAACATGGCGATTGCCGTCAGCGGATTGACCAAGAGGCCGGCGGCATCCGGCTCGGCCAGATCAGCCCGGCAAGGCACCAGACCCGTTGCATCCGTCATCGCGTATTCCGCCCATGTGCCGGATGCGCTGGCAAAGAAACTGACCCGCTGCCCGATCAACGGAGTATCACCGGCGACCACCTCGCCCACGGCTTCGAAACCGGCAGGGGCGCCTTTGATCCGGGGTTGCCCATATTCGCCCTTGATGAAGTGGATATCGGATGGGTTCACGGCGGCCAGATGCACCTTGATCACGACCTGTCCCGGCCCGGGCACTGGCACCGGCACATCCTGCAAAGCCACAAACGGGGTCATATCCGCAAGGTTCGGTCCGGTCTGGGTGCCCGCGTAGCCTTCATGCAACTGGATCAGCGCCTTCATTGTATCGGGCAGGTTCATGGTGCGGTCCTACAGATCAAAGGTTGCAAAAACGGGTGCATGGTCGCTGGGCTTTTCCCAGCCCCGCGCGTCACGCAGCACCCGCGACCCATGCGCCGCATTCTTGATATCGGGTGTGGCCCAGATGTGATCAAGGCGGCGGCCCTTATCAGCGGCATCCCAATCCTTCGCGCGGTAGGACCACCAGCTATAAAGCTGGCCTTCGGGGATGTCGTTGCGGGTGACATCGGACCAGTTTCCCGCCTCCATCACCTGCCCGAAATGATCCACCTCGATCGGCGTGTGACTGACCACTTTCAGCAGTTGCTTGTGGCTCCAGACGTCATCTTCGCGCGGGGCGATGTTCAGGTCGCCCACAAGGATGGCCTTTTCCGGCTTTGCCGCATGATAGGCAGCGCGCATGTCCGTGAGGTAATCGAGCTTCTGGCCGAACTTCTCGTTCACCTCGCGATCCGCAACATCGCCGCCTGCGGGAACATAATGGTTATGGATGGTCACCCCATTTTCCAGCTTCCCGGCGATGTGGCGAGCGTGGCCCAGCCCTGCGTAGTCCTCGGCGCCTGCTTCGACCATCGGCAGCTTGGAGAAGATGGCGACGCCATTATATCCCTTTTGCCCACGCGCAACCATGTGTGTGTAGCCCAGCGCCTGAAACTGTTCCAACGGGATCTTGTCGACCGGGCTTTTGCATTCCTGCAGGCACAGCACATCCGGCGCCTCCTCGCGCATCAGGCGCGCAACGATATCTTCGCGCAGGCGGACAGAGTTGATGTTCCAGGTGGCAAGAGTAAAGGGCATGGGTGCGGCTTTCTGTTGGTGGATGCGGGCAGTCGTGGTGCATCTTGTCTGCCTTGTGCGGCGGCATTGATCAACCGCCCGGCATGTCGTCAGGTCAGAAATCGCGAATAGTGCAGCAGACCCCAAGGGGAGAGTGCTGCGTCAACCTTGCCGCAGATGCGCAATGCCTCGCGTTGCGCCATCTTTGTTTGACCGATGATGTCGCCCACGCTGCGTGTTCCGTCGACCGCCCCCCGGGCAATGGGGCCTCATCCGCCGGATCGCGGGCGGGGTATGGGTAGGCTTCGTACTGATCGCGAATGTCGGACATTACCTACAGCAAAGCCTTGGCAGGTTGGATATGCCCGGTCACCGTCTTGCGCCAGTTTTTCACCGGCGGTGCCATGCGTGCCTTCGCCGCCGGGTGTTCAGGGTTCAGGACACCCAGTTTGACCAATATTGCGGCGATTGCGGCCTCGCTCGCCCGGGTCGCACCGTCAGCGATCTTCAGGGCAACGCCCAGCCGCTTTTCCGGGATGATGGCGATGAAAACGCCCTCGGCCCCGGTTTTGATGGTGACCTTATGGTCCATCGCACGCATCAGATCAGTGCAGGCGCGGGTTTCACCGGCGACCAGTTCCGGATGGGTCGCCATGGCCGTCGCCAAGCGCGCTGCGGCCTGACTGCGGGTATCCGCGCGGTCGCCCGCACTGGCAAAGAACGCCATTGCCCGCGCCAACCCATGCACTGTGCAGGCGTGATTGGGGGCAGAGCAGCCGTCGATCCCGAACATCGGGCTGGTTTCCTGCGTGACTTCTTCGAATGCTGCCTTGCAGGCTTGTTGCACGGGATGATCAATCAACTCGTAATCAGGACCGGCGCCAAGATGTTTGGTCAATTGCAAGAAGCCTGCATGCTTGCCCGAACAGTTATTGTGGAACTGGCAGGGTTCCTGATGCGCGCGGATCAGGCCATAGCGGGCCTCCTTATCGTCGGGCATCTGCGGGCCGCAGCGAAATGCATCATCGGTCAGATCAAGGTCCTTCAGCCAAGCCTGGACCCGGTCGGTGTGAATGGCCGCGCCGTTATGCGACGCACAGGCCAGGGCGAGTTGTTCGTCGGTCAGGTTCGCTCCCGCCCCGCTTTCCAGCAGGGGCAGCGCCTGCACCATCTTGCAGGATGAACGCGGATAGATCGTTGCGGTCGGATCGCCCCATGCATCAACAATCTGGCCGCTGTCGTCACACACAACAACATGTCCACGATGCACGCATTCCAGCAACTCACCGCGCCAGACTTCGACCAGATCAACAGGATTTGCCATTTTTTCGCCTTTTTGGGTTGTATATGTCTTCTGCGTAGCTGTCGTCGCGTTTGGGGCTTTCCCCCGCTGGCGGTTTTTTGCTACGCTTATGGCTATCGAGTTGAAACAGTTCCTGCCAGTCGAAAAGGTGTACACAAGATGCGCCGTGGCAAAGACAGGGACATCCAGAGGCAAGGACAGCTTGGAGGCTGTGACATGATTTCAAATATTTTTCGCGCGATTGGCGTGACAGGTTTACTGGTCTGGGCAAGCGCGGGCGCCACGCAGGAGGTAAGCGACAGCCGTGTTGCCGCCAATACCGACTGGAGCGTATTTGTTGAGAGCGATCCGGCTGAATGCTGGGCCGTATCTGCCCCCAAGGAAACCGTGAACACCCGTGATGGTTCTGCTGTCACAGTCCGCCGTGGTGATATTCGTCTGATCGTGTTTTACCGGCCCAGCGAAAATGTCTCGGGTCAGGTGATGTTTGCCGGTGGTTACCCATTTGCCAGCGGGTCCACCGTCGAACTCTCCGTGGGTGACACCAAATTCCAGATGTTCACGGAAGGCGAAACCGCCTGGCCTGCCACGCCAGAGGATGACGCAAAATTCGTGGCTGCGATGAAGCGCGGCGCAAATGCAGTGGCCGTTGGCCGCTCTGGCCGTGGCACACGGACCGAGGATACGTTCAGCCTGTTGGGCTTTACCGCCGCCGTTGAAGAGGCCGCCAAACGCTGCGCGGGCTGAACCAACTTATTCTTTTGTAGTTGGGGCTGGTTTTCTTGTGAAAACCGGCCCTTTCTCTTATATGCCCAGCTTGACCCACTTAAAAGAGTATCCCGATGGACGCCAAGGCCCCGATTACCCAGGACGTGATGACCATTCCGCGCAAAATGCCGGAAGGGCCGGTGAACCTTATTGGCCTGTCCCGTGATCAGTTGCGCGATACTTTGATCGATGCGGGCACGCCGGAAAAGCAGGCCAAGATGCGCGCCGGTCAGATTTGGCAATGGGTTTACCATTGGGGCGTTCGGGATTTTGCGGAAATGACCAACCTGGCCAAAGACTATCGCGCCATGCTGGCCGAGAATTTTGTGCTTGAATTGCCCGAGGTGGTGACACGGCAAGTGTCCGAGGATGGCACGCGCAAATATCTGTGCCGCATCGCTGGTGGTCATGAGGTAGAGGTTGTTTACATCCCCGAAACGGATCGGGGTACGTTATGCATCTCCTCCCAGGTTGGGTGCACCCTGACCTGTTCATTTTGCCATACCGGCACCCAGAAGCTGGTCCGCAACCTGACCGCGGGCGAGATTATCGGGCAGGTCATGCTGGCTCGTGATGATCTGGACCAGTGGCCCAAGCCCGGCACGCGCACCGATGAAAGCCGCCTTTTGTCGAATATCGTGCTGATGGGTATGGGCGAGCCGCTTTATAATTTTGAAAACGTGCGCGACGCGATGAAGATCGCCATGGATCCGCATGGTATCCAACTATCGCGCCGCCGGATCACGCTATCGACCTCTGGCGTCGTGCCAGAGATTGCACGCACGGCGCAGGAGATCGGCTGTCAATTGGCGGTGTCCTTTCATGCCACGACCGATGCGGTCCGCAACACGCTGGTGCCAATCAACAAGCGCTGGAATATCGAAACGCTGCTGGATGCGCTGCGCGCTTATCCCAAAGTGTCCAACTCCGAGCGCATTACTTTCGAATATGTGATGCTGGACGGGATCAATGACAGCGATGACGACGCCCGCCGCCTGATCAAACTCATCGACGGCATCCCCGCCAAGATCAACCTGATCCCGTTCAACGAATGGCCCGGCGCCCCTTACAAGCGGTCCTCAAACAACCGTATCCGCGCCTTTGCGGACATCATTTACAAGGCGGGATATGCGTCGCCCATCCGCAAGCCCCGGGGCGAAGATATCATGGCCGCATGCGGCCAGTTGAAATCCGCAACCGAAAGGGCAAGGAAAAGCCGTGCCGAAATCGCAGCGGATGCCGGGCTTTAACGGTTTCTTCACCTAAAACCACTGATATGCAGGCATGAAAGAAATTGTGCTTGGTTTGACACCGGAATTAGCTGACGCGCTGCAACATCTTGGCGGGCGCGATGAATTGACCATTGGCGATCTGGTGCGCGAGGCGCTGCACAACGATCTGCGACGCCGAAAACACGCCCGCGCCAGACGGCTGGAAAAGATACTCGCACCGCTGCGTGTGCAGTTGGAAGACGATGTGCGCGACGCTTTGGATTGGCAGGATCTGCAGCGACGTGTCCGGCGCAAAGGGTATCAGTTCCTGCGCCGTGGGGGCGGGTTAAGCCTGTACGCTCTGAATGGCGACCATATTTGCAGTGCCGCAGATCTGGGTCACCCGCATGCGCAGCTGATGCGCCAATTTGGCGGGCCGATTGCCAATACCGGCCCTAACCTGCGCATGGTCGGGTAGCGCGTCTTACGCCAGCAGCGCCCGCGCCTGATCAGGCGACAGTGCTGCAGGCCGGGCGCATGTTGTGCTGAGGTTGACAAACCTTCGTTCTTCTCCGGCTTTCAGAATGCTCGTCATCACGTCAACCGCATGGACCGCCAGATCAATGCTGCAGCGATGTGGGCGGCCTTCGGCAATTGCGGCGGCCATATCGGCAAGCCCGGCGCAGCGGTAATTGGCCCTGTCCCCTTCATTGGCGATGCCAAACGGGTGATCCCAATCGGGCAATGCCGTGATCTGCTGATCCTGTCCGCCGATCTCAACGACGCCACCAAAGAAGTTCGGGTCAGGCACAAAAAGCGATGCATCCTCGCCATAAAGCTCCATATTGCTGTGCCGATCTGCCCACACATCCCAACTTGCGCCCAGCGTAACCGTGGCACCATTCGCAAACTCCAACAATGCGTGAATATTGGTTGCTGTGTTGACGGGCACTTTTTCACCCATCCGGTCACCATTGCCAATCGTCCTTTCGGGAAAGGTTGTCGTGGCCAGCGCGGCAACCGATTTTACCGGCCCGATCAACTGCAACAGGTTGGTCACGTAATAAGGCCCGATATCAAGAACAGGCCCCGCGCCCGGCTGATAAAAGAAATCAGGGTTCGGGTGCCAGCTTTCCATGCCATGCCCCATCACATGGCATGTGCCGCCGATGATCTTGCCTGCCTGCCCTGCATCTATGGCCGCGCGGGCCTGCTGATGCGCGCCGCCAAGAAACGTATCAGGGGCCGAGCCAACAGACAGGTTCCGCGATGCTGCCAGTTCGCGCAGCGTTTCTGCCTCGGAAAGGGTCAGGACCAGCGGCTTCTCGGAATAGGCATGTTTGCCTGCCTCCAATATGCTTTTGGTCACCGCAAAATGCACCGCGGGGATCGTCAGGTTGACGATCACGTCAATATCACTGGCCCGCAGCAAATCATCGACGGTTTCCGCCCGCAGTCGGAATTCATCCGCCCGCGCCCGTGCTGCATCCATGTTGATATCCGCCACGGCCTTGACCGACAGCGCCTTAAACATCGGGGCCAGTCTGCAATAGGCGGCAGAGATATTTCCGCATCCAATGATGCCAACGCCAAGTTGTGTCATGTGCTTTCCTTAGAATTGCTGGACGGCAGCCAGACTGCGGGTCGCAAATCGATAGTGATCGCTGGGATTGTCATGCTCAATCACGTAATGCGTGCAATTGGCAGCCTTCAGGGCCGCGTGAACGGCAGGCCAATCCATGCTGCCATGCCCCACATCGGCCCATCCATCCTCATCAGCGCAGGTACCTTCCGGGGCAATATCCTTGATATGCGCCGACGTGATCCGGCCAGCATATTTGTTGATCCAGTCAACAGGGTTCAGGCCCGCAACCCGCACCCAGCCAAGATCAAGTTCCAGCAGCAAATCCTCTGAAGCGCCTGCAATCAGGTCTATCGGCAACTCGCCGGTTTCGGTCGCGTCAAACTCAAACGCGTGGTTATGCCAGCCGAACGCGATGCCCGCGTCCTGCAACGGACGGCCAGCTTTGACGAGCCGTTTGCCAAAATCCGCCCAGCCTGCCGCGTCAACCGGTCTTTGATCGGGCGTCAGAAACGGGGCAAACACCTTTTTGATGCCAAGCGTCCTGATGATATCCAGCGTTCCGGGCAGGTCCTCCTCGATCATGTCCAGCCCGAAATGGCAGCTTGTCATCTGCAAGCCGTTTTCATCCAGCCCGGCGCGCAGCCCGGCAAGATCATCGAACAGGCCGCCATATCCTTCGACAGATTTGTACCCTGCCCTTGCCAGCATCCGGAGCGTATCTGCAAGCGGCGGAAAGTTCCGCGAACAGTAGAGTTGATAAGAAATCTGGAGCATGGTCATTCCTTCGCTGTCCTAGGCATAAGTGGCGCTGTGCAGATCGCGCAGCGTGAATTCCGGTGCGGCATTTGGATCTGCCGGGGTGAAACAGATGGTCACGGGCTTGCCGGGGAACACGGGCACCGCATTTGCGTCAAAGCGGCCAGCCACATCAGCCTCAACCGCAACAAATAACGCGAGCTTCCGGGCTGAGAGCGTGATCGTCCAGGCCGCGCCGTCTTTTGCGATTTCGGACAAGAGTTCTGGGGCCTGCAGATCGAAATCCTTGAAGGGGCGCGGCGCAAAGACGTCCTCACCTTGCACGCCATCCGGTCCATGCCAGTCAAATGCCAGCACCTCCTGATCGCCAAGCGCGCCCTTGGCGATTGACAGCGCATCAACGGCGCTGTCACCGACAGATAGCCGTGCCTGCCCCAGCGAACGGCGGCTGCCATCCATGGCCACGGCATGCGCCGCGACGTCGATCACAACATTGTCCGGGTTGTCATTGACCGCGCGCAAGGTGATCACATCGCCCTGCGGCACAGCAGTCACCAGAACCGGGGCGAAAAAGCGCTGTGCCATATGGTGCAGCAGTTTCCAGTCGCCCTGATGATTAAGCGAGGCCCATGAACACACCGGCCAGGTGTCGTTCAACTGCCAGATCAGCGTGCCCATGCAATGGGGCTTCAGGCTGCGCCAATGGGTGACAGCAGTCTGGATCGCCAAACCCTGCTGCACTTGCGACAGATAAACAAAATCGTCGAACGCCGTGGGCCAGCGGAAATATCGAAACATGGTTTCGGCGATACGCGCATTGCCGCCTGCATTCTTTTGGTGACTTTCCAATACGGGGGCCGCGATATTCTGATCATCCGGCCCAGCAAAGCGCTCAACCTCGATCATCGACGGGTAGCTTTGAAACCCGAATTCGGAACAAAACCGCGGACTGACATCACGGTAATGCTCAAAATCTCGCCCTTCGTGCCAAACCGACCAGAAATGCATGTCACCGGATCCATCATCATGCCAGGCATCCCCAAAGCTGAGTGGCCCGGGCGATGGTGAGGACGGCCACCAATTGGCTATGGGGTCAGTCTCAAACAATGCCGTCTCAAGCGTGCGGTTCAACCGGTCATAATTGACAAGGTATCGGTCCCTGTCCGTGCGGCTGCAGTCGTACCAGTCCAGCGCGCCGATCAGTTCATTATCGCCGCACCACAAGGCCAGACAGGCGTGGTGATGAAGGCGGCTGACATTTTCCTCGGCCTCCGCTTTGACCTCGGCCAGATATGCGGGGTCGGACGGGTAGAGGTTGCAGGCAAACATGAAATCCTGCCAGACCATCAGACCCAGTTCATCACAGGCGTCGTAAAACGATTGCGGCTCGTACCGCCCGCCGCCCCAGACGCGGACCATGTTCATATTGGCATCGGCTGCGGATTGCAGCAGCGCTTTGGTCTTGGCGTCGGTGATGCGGCCGGGCAATGCATCTGCGGGTATCCAATTGGCCCCCTTGCAGAACACATCGCGCCCGTTGACGCGAAACTTGAACCCAAGGCCCGCGTCGTCAGGCTCCGTCACCAATGCGATCTGGCGCAGGCCGACACGCCGGGTTTCGGTTGCCGCTCCGCATGTGACCTCAAGGTCATACAGATGCTGCGGCCCCTGCCCTGCGGGCCACCAGAGGATCGGGTCAGCCACGTGCAAGGCAAGTCTGGCAACCCCGTTTTCGCAAAGGGCGGAAACCACCTGCCCTGCCATTCTGGCTGTCACT
Source organism: uncultured Paracoccaceae bacterium (assembly GCA_947500055.1). Lineage (GTDB taxonomy): Bacteria > Pseudomonadota > Alphaproteobacteria > Rhodobacterales > Rhodobacteraceae > Yoonia. The sequence continues at coordinate 207,815 of CANMQO010000005.1, read as the reverse complement.
GGCCCGTCATCGCCGGTGACATGCACCGCCAGTTCCAGATCGACACCGGCATCGTGATGGGCCTGCTGCACCATGATCCGGTCAATATGCGGATCGGCGGCAGACACAATCTGCATCTGCCCGTAAATCCCGAAAGGTGCCAACGCGATATTCCAGTCCCAGCCGAAATCGCAGGCGGGTTTGCGCAACATGTTCCCGTTTGGAATGGGGCAGTTTTCACTTTGGGGGAGTGGGAACGGGTGGGCCTCCTGCTTGGCGGCACCGGCAGCAGTGACGGAGTGAAACGTCACACTGACAGTGTTATTTCCCACCCGTGCTGTGCCCGTGAGCGACACACGGTAGGTCCTGAATGCGTTTTCTGCACGCAGAACAATCTGGTCATTCACCTTGACGGTGACAATGGTATCGACACCTGACAGGATCAACACCGCATCCGCGTCTGTCAACGTAAAGTTGCGTGATGCGGTCCAGTCCCGCTCACAAATCCAGCGCAGATCATATTCGTTCCGACCCCAATAGGGGTCAGGGATCAGTCCCGCATTGTGCAAGGCCGTGATCCCGTCAGTGGGCATCTGCATGGGGCAGCGATACTCCCCATGGACATCTGTCAGCGTCCATGGGCCGGCGAGGTCGCAAAGCGTCACAAACGGTCCTCGGTCGCTTTGTCAAACAGCGACGCGCGGGACGGATCCACACCGATTTCAATGGTCTCACCCACGTTGACGCGGGCCTGCCCATCCATCCGGATACGAAACGGATGCCGCCCCAGTTGGGCGTAAACCAGTGTGTCAGACCCCATCGGTTCCACCAGATCAATATCAACACTGAATTTCAGCGGCGTATTACGGACAAGCTCGCCGGTGACCACATGTTCCGGTCGAATGCCGATAGTTGCGGGCCGGTCAGCCGTCTGCGGCGCCACAAATTCATAGCCATCCATGGGCAGAACCATGTCATCGACCTTGAAATTACCGCCCTCCAGATGCCCTTCGATGAAGTTCATGGAAGGTGAGCCGATAAAGTCCGCAACATAAAGGTTGCGCGGCCTGTTATAGATCTCGTCCGGGCTGGCCAATTGCATGATTTGCCCGCCCTTCATGATCGCGATCCGGTCGGCCAGTGTCATCGCCTCGATCTGGTCATGGGTCACGTAGATCATCGTGTTTTCAAGCTGATTGTGCAGCCGCTTCAGCTCCACCCGCAAATCCACGCGCAGCTTGGCATCAAGGTTCGAAAGCGGTTCGTCGAACAGGAACACATCCACATCGCGCACCAGCGCGCGACCGATGGCAACACGCTGCCGCTGCCCACCGGATAAGGCACCCGGTTTCCGGTCCAGAAGCGGCCCGATTTGCAGGATTTCAGCGGCACGGGCGACACGCTTTTCGATCTCGTCCTTTGGCACTTTTGCGTTCTTCAGGCCGAATGACAGATTCCCCTTCACCGTCATCTGCGGATAAAGTGCATAGGATTGGAACACCATGCCGATGCCCCGCTCTGACGGTTCGGCCCAGGTGACGTTTTCACCCTTGATGTAAATCTGACCGTCAGTGATCTCCAACAAACCAGCGATACAGTTCAGCAACGTGGATTTGCCACAGCCCGACGACCCCAGCAGCACAAGAAACTCGCCTTCGTTGATATTCAGATCCAGCCCTTGCAGGACTTTGACCGACCCGAAAGCCAGGTCGAGTTGTTTGATTTCAACGGAATATGTCATCCTTTGACGGCTCCTGCAGCGATGCCCCGGACGAAAAGTTTGCCGGAAGCGAAGTAAATGATGAGTGGGACAAGCCCGGTAAGAAGGGTGGCGGCCATGTTGACGTTGTATTCTTTCACGCCCTGAACCGAATTCACGATGTTATTCAGCTGCACCGTCATCGGATATGTTTCCGGCTTGGTGTAGATCACGCCAAACAGGAAATCGTTCCAGATGCCCGTGACCTGCAGGATCATCGCGACGACAAAGATCGGCAGCGACATCGGCAGCATGATCCGGAAATAGATGCCCCAGAAGCCGGCGCCATCGACGCGGGCGGCCTTGAACAGCTCTTCCGGGACGGAGGTGAAGTAATTGCGGAACAGCAGTGTCAGGATCGGCATGCCAAAGATCGTGTGCACGATCACAAGACCCGAAAGCGACCCCATCAAACGGAATGCAGACGCATCTTCGTTAAACAGGCGCAGAAACCATGTGATCCCCTCACCACTTTCGCGCAGGATGATCACGATAGGGTAGATCATCACCTGATAGGGGATGAAGGCCCCGAAAATCAGGATGGTAAAGAAGACCTCGGACCCTTTGAACCGCCAATTGGCAAGGGCGTAGCCATTCACCGATGCAATCGCTATCGAAATGATGACAGATGGCACAAGGATCCAGACCGAGTTCCAGAACCCCCGCGATAGCCCTTCGCAATTGATGCCGGTACACGCCTCGGACCATGCCTTGACCCAAGGTTCAAACGTGACTTCGACGGGCGGGCCAAAGATGTTGCCAAGCCGGATTTCCGGCATGCCCTTCAACGAGGTCACGATCATCACATAAAGCGGCAGCAAGTAGTACAGGCAGACCACAAAAAGCGTGCCGTAGATAATGATATTGGTGGAGGACATGACCCGTTTGGGTTTTGGCCCGCGTGGCCCTGACTGTGCGTTCACTGTTGCATCAACCATTTTTCTTGCCTCCGAATTCGAGGTAGGCCCATGGGATCAGCACCACCAGCACGCTAAGCAGCATCATGGTCGAGGCCGCAAAGCCCAGCCCGAGATTCTGCGATGTGAACATTTTCTCGATGACGTATTTCGCAGGTACTTCGGACGCGATGCCCGGCCCGCCAGAGGTTTGGGCGACAACAAGGTCATAAACCTTGATGATCCCCGCAGAGATGATCACCAGCGCGGTCACAAAAACCGGACGCATCATCGGGATCACGATAAAGATATAGGTTTTCCATGCCGGAATGCCCTCAACCCGCGACGCCTTCCAGACGTCCTCGTCGATGCCGCGCATGCCTGCCAGCAGCAACACCATCACAAAGCCGGAGCCTTGCCAGATGCCCGCAATCAGGATGCCGTAGATCACAATGTCGGCGTTGTTGATGGGATCGAAGGTAAATGTCTCCCACCCCCAGCCGCGGACCACATTCTGCAGGCCCAATTGCGGGTTCAGGATCCACTGCCAGACCAGTCCCGTCACAACAAATGAAAGGGCAAAGGGATAAAGGATAATCGTGCGGATCGTGTTCTCGAACCGGATTTTCCGATCAAGAAGTGCGGCCAGAATGAAACCAATCACCAGCGACAGAATCAGGGAACATGCGCCATAGATGGCTAGGTTTTCGATACTGACGATCCAGCGGTTCTCGCTCCACAACCGTTCGTAATTCTCTAAGCCAACCCATCTATCCGGGGCAGGCAGAAGACGCGATTTGGTGAAGGAATGATAGATCGTCCAGAGCGTACATCCGATAAACACCACAAGTGCGGTCATGATCATTGGAATGGCCGCAATCTTGGCCGTCAAGTTCTTGAATAGCGGAGAGGGTTTCTTAGCCCCTGCGCCGGTCTGTCCGGTGTCTGTCACCGCCATTTCATCCCCCGTTTACTGGCTGTCAGGTAGGTCAAAACACCCCGGTCCGCTCGGGGGCGCTCAAAGCTGCCTGTATTTCATGTAGCTGCGCGGCAAGGCCCGCGGCATTGCGCCACGGGCCAGCCTGTTAAGCGATTAGTCAGCGTCTTCGATGATACCAACGTAACGCGCCTGCGCGTCCTCGACCGTGATGCTGGTGTCATTCCAGAACTCGACGGTCAGGTCATCAATCTGGCCTTGTGTATCGGCAGAGAACGCATTCACGCCGTCAGGCAGAACGTTACCTGCCGCAAGGATCGCCAGACCCTTTTTCATGCAGTCATTGGCTGCCGACAGATCAACGTCACCCCGGATCGGCAACGACCCTTTCTTGAGGTTAAATGCGACCTGCACTTCCCGTGAGATCATCAGCGATGCCAGTTCTTTCTGGGCCGCTGTGATTTCCGGGTCGTCAGATTTCGGGAAATAGAACGCATCGCCGCCGGTGGCGATGATTTCGTTCACACCCAGACCGGGCAGACAGGTGTAATCCGTTCCTGCGACCTGCTCGGCCACCTGGAATTCGCCCTGCGCCCAGTCACCGTGGATCTGGCCACCGGCCTGACCTGTGATCACCAGGTTTGTCGCCTGGTTCCAATCCTGCACATTCGATCCTTCGGACAACAGACGCGCTGCGGCGAATGCTTCGAAAACTTTTGTCATTTCGGGACTGGCTGCGGCTTCGGCGTTCTTGTTGGTCAGAACATCAAGATACAGATCCGTGCCACCGACAGCGACCATGATCGCACCAAAGGCAAGGTTTGTCTGCCAAGACTGCTGACCCATGGCGAGCGGCACAACGCCCGCCTCTTTCAGCGCATCGGCCGAATCGACAAATTCGAACCAATCAGCGGGCACATCTACTCCGGCCTTTTCATATGCAGCATGTGACAGCCACAGCCACTGTGGCGAGTGGATGTTCACAGGAACGCAATACACCTTGCCGTCCAACGTGCAGCTATCAAGCAGGCGTGACGGGTTCACAACATCTGCCCAACCTTCGGCTTCGGCGACGTCTGTGAGGTCAAGCATCAGGCCAGCCTCAACCAGTTCCTCAGCCTGACGGCCATGGTTCAACTGGGTGGCATGCATCGGGTCACCGCCAAGAATCCGCGAGATAATGATCGGACGCGCGGTTCCGCCGGAACCGGCAATCGCACCATCAACCCATGTGTGTTCTGTCGCGTTAAAGGCTTTGGCGAACTCTGACACGGCAGCAGCTTCACCACCGGATGTCCACCAATGCGTCACTTCCAGCTCAACGGCCGATGCTGATGATGCTGCGACCATTGCCGTCGCCGCGAGCAGTTTTGTAGTGAGTTTCACGATTGTCTCCTCCCTGGTTCTAAATCGTTGTAGATGAGCCTATATCGATTTAGATTGACGCCGCAAGAAGTTTTAAGACAGTATGAAAGAAAGAAATGAGGCCATGACAGAGCGCGATGAAAGATGTGCTCTTGCCTCGGGCACACGCCACATGCAGGACGAAACTCATGCATTATGGGCGTAACTTGTGGGGAAACACCAATGTCGGATGATGAGAAAGGACCTCAGCGAGGGGTGTCGACACTGGGTCGGGCGCAGAAGCCGACGCTCAAGACAATCTCAAAATTAAGTGGCCTTGCAGTCCCGACGGTATCGCGTGCGCTGAATGATGCACCCGACATTGGCAGCGACACCAAGAAACTGATTCGCAAGATCGCGGATGAAATCGGATATGTTCCAAACCGCGCCGGGGTGCGTCTGCGCACCGGTCGCACCAACGTCATCAGCCTTGTGATGTCGACCGAACATGACAACCATACGGCACGCCTGATTTCATCGGTCGCAGGCGGGTTCGAAGGGACCAACTTTCATCTCAACGTCATGCCCTATTCGCCAAGCTCCGATATAATGAAGCCGATCCGGTATATCTACGAAACAGGGTCCGCCGATGCGGTGATCCTCAATCAGATTGAACCCGAGGACGAACGCGTCGCCTATCTGATGGAGCGCAATTTTCCCTTTGCCACCCACGGGCGCAGTAACTGGTCGGATCAACACCCATACTACGACTTTGACAATGAAACCTATGGGCGTCTGGCTATCGACATGCTGCATGAACGCGGACGCAAACATGTTGCGGTCGTCGCCCCACCGCTACGCCAAAGCTACGCGCTGCATCTTGTGGCGGGGTTGCGCGAACGCGCCGGGGCGAATGGGCAGTCACTTTCCATTCTGGAGAGCGTGACCAGCGACAATCAAACCTCTGAGGTCAATGAGGGGATCATCGCACATCTGGCCGCCCACCCGGAAACCGATGCGATTGTGACGGCATCAACAGCCTCGGCGCTGGCTGCGCTTGCGACGGTGGAAAATGCGGGCCTCGCCATCGGGAATGAAATCGATGTCTTCGCCAAAGAGGCCGTGCCACTGATGAAAATGGTCTGCTCAGATATGCTGACCATCGCGGAATCTGTCGGTTCAGCCGGTGATTTTCTGGCAAAGGCCGCAATTCAGGCGATCAAACAGCCGGAATTACCGCCAATGCAATTTCTGGAAGTCCCCACCGCCTAGCGCCCCGGGATCACTCCGCGTTTCTCACCTTTGCCTTCCCAGTTGTCCAAAGCCGCAATCGCTTCTTCCGCCGTTTCAACGAACCGGAACAGGTCCAGATCTTCGGCCGAGATGGTGCCGGCATCCGACAGCGCTTCCCAATTGATGATCTTTTCCCAGAATGATTGCCCGAAAAGCAGAAATGGCACCCGTGCCATGCGCCCGGTCTGTATCAGGGTCAGCGCCTCGAACATCTCATCCAATGTGCCAAAACCGCCCGGAAAGACGCAGACCGCCGAGGCGCGCATCAGGAAATGCATCTTGCGGATCGCGAAGTAGTGAAAGTTGAAGCAAAGATCAGGCGTCACGTATTCATTGGGCGCTTGTTCATGCGGCAACACGATATTCAGCCCGATCGACTGGCCCCCAGCATCCAGCGCGCCGCGATTGCCCGCCTCCATGACACCCGGCCCGCCGCCGGTGACGATCACATCTTCTGTGCCGCCGGATTTCAGTGACCGCTCGGTCATAAGCTGCGCAAAGCGGCGTGCCTCGTCATAATATTTCGACAAATCCGCCAGCGTCTGGGTCCGCGCGCTGTCTTTGTTCGCGGGTGCTGGAATGCGCGCGCCGCCGAATAAAACAATGGTTGAATCGATTCCCGCTTCGTTCATCAGCATTTCAGGTTTCAGCAGTTCCAGCTGCAACCGCACCGGGCGCAGTTCCGGGCGACACATGAAATCCTCATCCGCAAAGGCAAGCGCATAGGATGGCGCCCGGGTTTGCGGCGTGTCGGGGATATGCGTCGCAGCCTCGCGATCCTGATGACTGTCACGAAATGGATGATGTCGGTTATCTTGCATGCGGATGTCCTGTCTTGCCCGGGCCCAGCGTTGCCTGCCACGCCCGGAGATGCAATTGAAATACGCCAAACGGCGCCGTTGATTGATCAGGTAAGCCGGGCTAGACACCCCGTCAAACCATTGATCGGAGACCGACATGTCCAATGCCGCCTTAGAAACCGCCATCGAAGCCGCGTGGGACGCCCGCGATACGATTACCCCCGCCACAACCGGCGAAATCCGTGAGGCGATCGAGGATACGCTGAACGCGCTTGATAGTGGCAAGTTGCGCGTTGCTGAAAAGCAGGATGACGGATCCTGGCATGTGAACCAATGGGCCAAGAAGGCCGTGCTGCTTGGTTTCCGGATCAAGGATATGGAACAGCAGGATGGCGGCCCGCAGGCCGGCGGCTGGTGGGACAAGGTCGATAGCAAATTCAAAGGCTGGGGCGACAATCAATGGAAGGCCGCAGGCTTTCGGGCCGTGCCAAACTGTGTTGTGCGCAAATCGGCCTTCATTGCCCCCGGCGTGGTTTTGATGCCGTCCTTCGTGAACCTCGGCGCTTATGTGGACGAAGGCACGATGGTCGACACCTGGGCGACGGTCGGGTCCTGCGCCCAGATCGGCAAGAATGTGCACCTGTCCGGTGGCGTTGGTATCGGCGGCGTGTTGGAGCCAATGCAAGCGGGGCCGACCATCATCGAGGATAACTGCTTTATCGGTGCCCGTTCGGAAGTGGTTGAAGGCTGTGTCGTCCGTGAAGGCTCTGTGCTTGGTATGGGGGTCTTTATCGGCCAGTCCACCAAGATCGTGGATCGCGAAACCGGCGAGGTCATGTATGGCGAAGTGCCCCCCTATTCGGTGGTTGTCTCTGGCTCCATGCCATCCAGGAACAATGTCAGCCTCTACTGTGCCGTGATCGTGAAACGGGTGGATGAGCGGACAAGGTCAAAGACCGGCATCAACGAATTGCTGCGCGACTAGATGATCATCAGCCGGACACTGGCGCGCAAACGCATTGCGGCGGGTTATCGCCCGTCGTTCAAGGCTGCCTGGGGTCCGGTTGCTGCGGATATCATCCTTGTCACTTTCGTCGTTGCGCTGTTGTGGCAACCGGCATTGACCTTTGTCTATGTGATGCAGCTTCCGCTGGTCACAACCATCCTGTTTCTGATGCTTGTCATCTATGCGCCGGTTCAGATCGTGATCATCGTGTCAACCATCTGGGCGGTGCGGTCGCGCTGGGAAGAGAAAGACCCCAAATGAGCAAGAAAGAAAGCCGTCAGAAGGTGTTCACTTTACTGGTCGAAGTGGGGCGCAACGAAGGTGACGGGTTGCCGGAACAGGCCACCGGTGGCGCGCTTATGTGCTATGCCAGCGGCGTGGACGAGGCCGAGGCCGTGCGCGAAACCGTCGCGATCCTCAAACAGGCCGATCTGGCCCCCCTGGACGTGTCCGGCTATGGCACATTGGACGAACGGCTCGCCGAAGGGCATGATATCTCAGATGACGAAAAGGCGCTGATGCAACGGGCGCTGGACGAAAACAGCGTGATCGTCGCGCAGATGACACCGTTTTTTGACGACAATGCGTAAACGGGTGCAACAATCGCCAAATCCTATGAAGGATTTGGATCAGAAATTTAGAAATTTCTGCCGCCGCCCCATAGTTAATGCACCACGATGAACATCACCGGCCGTAAGCCAGCTGCGCGATTTGCATCCGCTCATCCATCCGGATAGCCACGCGAAAAAGGAGCCTTGTCATGACACCTGTCGACCCCGTTGCCCTGACCGCTGATCTTGTGCGGTGCCCTTCTGTCACCCCGGCTGAAGGCGGGGCGCTGGTTTTGCTGGCGAAACGGCTGACGGAGGGCGGCTTTGAATGCACCCGCGTGGATCGCGGTGGTGTTCCCAATCTCTATGCCCGTTGGGGCCGCAAGGGCGCCAACCGGACATTCGGGTTTAACGGGCACACTGATGTTGTCCCTGTCGGCAACGAAAATGACTGGTCCGTCCTGCCTTTCGGGGCCGAGATCAAGGATGGCTACCTTTATGGGCGCGGGGCGACCGACATGAAATCCGGCGTTGCGGCCTTTGCCGCCGCTGCCATCGACTTTGTGACCGAGACGCCACCCGATGGTGCGGTGGTGCTGGCGATCACCGGGGACGAGGAAGGTGACGCGCTGCATGGCACAACCGCATTGCTGGATTGGATGGCGGCAGAAGGCGAGGCGATGAGCGTTTGTCTGGTGGGCGAGCCAACCTGCCCCGATGTCATGGGCGAGGCGATGAAAATCGGGCGGCGCGGATCGCTGACTGCCTGGTTTACAGTGCGCGGTGTGCAGGGGCATTCAGCCTATCCCCACCGGGCCAAAAATCCGATCCCTGCGCTTGCCCGCCTTGTGGACCGGTTGTCATCGCATGCACTGGATGAAGGAACGGCGCATTTTGACCCTTCAACCCTTGCTGTCGTGACCATGGATACCGGGAACCCAGCGACAAACGTGATTCCCGCCCAATGCAGCGCGGCGGTCAATGTCCGTTTTAACGACGCCCATTCCAGCCAGGCAATTGTCGACTGGATGGGCGAAGAAGCCGGGCACGTGACCGAACAGTTCGATGTTGATGTGGACATCAAGGTGAAAGTGTCCGGCGAGAGCTTCCTGACGCCGCCGGGTGATCTATCTGAGCTTGTCGCAGCTGCCGTCGCAGCAGAGACGGGTATGACCCCTGTCTTGTCCACCTCTGGCGGCACGTCGGACGCGCGATTTGTCAAGGATCATTGCCCGGTCGTGGAATTCGGGTTGGTCGGCCAAACCATGCATCAGGTTGATGAGCGCGTGTCGATTGAGCAGATTGGCCAGCTTAAGGCGATCTACAAGCGTGTTCTGACCGGCTATTTTGCCTGACTGACATTCGGGTAAACAGACTTTTGGAAAAAGTCTGCACAAAATCCTGATCAGGATTTTTTCAATTCCTGTACCAGGAATTGGCTGCGCTGACATGGCGTGCTAGGCGGGGGCATGAACAGTATTCCTTCAAAGTCCGAAATCCTGTCCTGGATCTCCGACAACCCCACCAAAACGGCCAAACGCGACATTGCCAAAGCCTTTGGCATCAAGGGCGCTGCGCGCATCGATCTGAAGCGTTTGCTGAAAGAATTGCAGGACGAAGGCAAGTTGGCCAAACGCCGCAACAGCTATCGCGATGCCGAAGAACTGCCCCCTGTCGCCGTGCTGGAAATTACCGGCCCGGATGCCGATGGTGATCTTTTTTCCCGTCCGCTCGAGTGGAAGGGCAAAGGGCCGGAACCTGTCATCCTGATGATGTTGCGATCCTCTGATCCGGCAGTGGGGGCCGGGGACCGTATCCTGGGCCGGCTGACGGCTGATGCGACCGAGACCCACAGCCACACCGCCCGGATGATCCGGCGCATCGGCACCAACCCGCAGCGCATTCTGGGCGTGTTTCGGGCCGGGTCCGAAGGTGGGCGTGTCCTGCCCATCGAAAAGGGCAGCGACCGGGAATGGGTTGTTGCCGCCGGTGCCACCGGCGGCGCAAAAGACGGCGAGTTGGTTGAGGCCGAACAGGCCGGACCCAAGGGCCGCATCGGCCTGCCAAAGGCGCGCATCGTGGCCCGGCTTGGTGATCCGTCCGAACCCCGCGCGGTCTCCCTGATCGCCATCCATCAACATGGCATCCCTGATCATTTTCCCGATGAGGTCATTGCCGAAGCCGATGCAGCCAAACCTGCGGGCCTTGGCAAACGCCGTGACCTGCGCGACATGCCCCTGATCACCATCGACCCGTGGGATGCCCGCGACCACGACGATGCCTGCTATGTCGAAGCCGATCCTGACCCCAAGAACAAGGGCGGCTTGATCATCTGGGTCGCCATCGCCGATGTCGCCCATTACGTGACCCCAAATTCCGAACTCGATCGTGAAGCGCGCAAGCGTGGCAATTCGACCTATTTCCCTGATCGGGTTGTGCCGATGCTGCCCGACCGGCTGTCAGGTGATCTGTGCTCCCTGCATGAAGGGGTCGAACGGGCCTGCCTTGCGGTTGCGATGCGCATTGACGCACAAGGCAACAAGATCGACCACAGTTTTCATCGCGGGCTGATGAAATCGGTCGCCTCACTGAATTACGAAGAAGTGCAGGCCGCTGTTGACGGGCAACCCAACGACAAGGTCGCCCCGATGATGGATGACATCATCGCCCCGCTCTATGCTGCTTATGCCGCATTGATGAAGGCGCGCGCGCGCCGTGAGCCGCTGGAACTGGACCTGCCAGAGCGGCAGATCGTTCTGGGTGACGATGGCAAAGTGACATCCGTGAACCATAAGGACCGGCTTGATGCCCATCGGTTGATCGAGGAATTCATGGTTCTGGCCAATGTCGCCGCTGCAGAAACATTGATTGGGCGCAAATCGCCCCTGCTTTTCCGGGTGCATGAGGAACCAAGCCCAGAAAAACTGGACGCCCTGCGCGAGGTGGCACAAGCCTCCGGCCTTGTGCTGGCCAAGGGGCAGGTCCTGAAAACCGCCCATTTGAACAAGTTGCTGACCGGGGCGGCAGACACCGAAAACGCCGAACTTGTAAACATGGCCACGTTGCGATCCATGACACAGGCCTATTACAGCCCCGATAATTTCGGCCATTTCGGGTTGGCCCTGCGCGCCTATGCGCATTTCACCTCGCCCATCCGCCGTTACGCTGATCTGATCGTGCATCGGGCGCTGATCACGGCACATGGCTGGGGTGATGACGGGCTTAGCCCTTGGGATGTCGAACATCTTGCCGCGACCGGCAAACAGATCAGCGATACCGAACGCCGGTCCATGATGGCCGAACGCGACACCACTGATCGGTATCTTGCCGCCTTCCTTTCCGACCGGATCGGAACAGAGCTGGGCGGTCGGATCAGCGGCATTGCGAAATTCGGGATCTTTGTGAAACTGGATGAAACCGGTGCCGACGGGATGATCCCGATCCGAACCCTGGGCCGCGAATACTTCCACTATGATCCGGACAGCCAGACGCTGATGGGTTCCGATACCGGCACGATCATCGGGCTGGGCCAAAGGGTCACCGTCAAACTGATCGAGGCCGCGCCGGTCACAGGCGGACTGATCGTCGAATTGCTGACATTGGATGAGCGTATGATGCCACGCGGCCCGGCCCGAGGACGCGGCAAACCACCACGTCGCAAGATGGGATCAGCTCGCAAGAAGGCCGCGAAGACGGCACGCAAAGTCAAACGGACCCGCAGATAGCGTTGACAGCGGGCCGCGCAGGGGCTTGTCGCCCAATTTGCAACAATGAGCCCTGCCGGAAAAAATTGTCACTTTGTTAAGCATTTAAGGCAGTTACGCTGGCCCGATAGCCGCAAACTTTGTCCAATTCGGCACGAAGCCTGACACGATTTAGCCGCAAAGTGGGGGAATATTGCCGATAGACGATCTGTTGGAGAGACCGCGATGAACGCCCATGTTGATTTCAACCGCCCCGAGCGCAAAGCCACTTTGCAGATGGTCGCGCAACGTATGGTGGCGACCCAGGCGGCGACATGCTGGATGGATGTCGTGGGCGGTTGCGATGATTGCAGCACGGTGCCGTTCGACGCCGTCGCCGCGGGCCGGACCCGCACATTGGCACTGGACGGTGATCGTCTGGTGATGCGCGACGACGGTTTTGGATCGATCCTGGATTGATTCCGGTATGGCAGAAATACCCGTCCCGGGCTTGACCCGGGACCTCTACGTCAGGCCCGGCCCTTAATCACCGCTTCAGGTGGTATGTCAGCCCATGAAAAATCAGCAGGCGGAGCCTGTCTGCCACGATTTCCGATTGATCTTTGAAAATCACGGCCCGGTTACCCTCGATCCAGTCGCTTCCCGGAAACGTCGTCGCATAGGTGCTGATAATATCGGTGGCGCAATGGGCATAGATGGCGCAGCCACCCTGTTTGGCCAAGCCGATCCGCAATGTCGAACCCGATTTCGTGTCAGGTGTCAGATAGGATGGCTGGCCCCAGCGCAGCGTCTCTTCCACCCGGCCAACAACTGGATTTTCCCATGCGACATCAAAGATGAGTTCGCGCAAGCGCATGGCAATTGCCCGCATGTCAGTCGGGAACCCATCATAGACGGCTTTCACCGCCGTATCCTTGAAAGCGTAGGTCACGCGGCCATCCTTTTTGCGACACGATCTGCATAGTCAGCCAGAACCGGATCATTCGCCACCCTTTGGCTTAGACCCGTTGGCAGCGGGCTGGCCAGAATAGCCCCCAGCATCGCAGCGACGCTGTAATCGGGCAGGCTGATCTGATCGCCCATCAGGAATGGTGCGCCAGCAAGCCGGGCCGTGATGGCCTGCAAATCGGATTCGATCCGGGATAGTCGTTGCTCAGGGCTGAACCGGCCAAGCCCTTGCGCTTGCATCCCGCGCAGCGTTGCCTTGCGGATCGCGCTGGTGACCGGGCGCCGCAAGAGGGCAGGAATGGCGGCAAAATACTTCTCGCGAATGATCGGCCAGATGTTTTCATTGCCCCAACGGTCCAGCACGATGTGAAAATACATGTGCTCCTCAGCCATGCGGATGAAAGCATGCCCGGTTGCCTTATCCGTCACATGGCCCCAGAAATCAGCGCCCTGCCTTTCAAGATAGGCCTGAATGTTGTGACTGTCGCCGATCACCCCTTCCGGCGTCCGGATCGCAGGCAGTTTGGCATGCGGGAACTTGCGTGGATCATTGCAATCCTCGCGCTGCCACGCCGCGCCAGCCGCCTGCAAGAGCCAGATCGCCTTGACGCAAAACGGGCTGAAGCTGAGTTGGCCAAAGCCTTCCTGATATGTGATGAGTGTGATCATCCGGTCTCTCCTATCCGTTAAGGTGCTTATGCAGGAAGGTGCTGACAGTTTCTGGCAGCAGTGTTAGACCAAGTTCCATGTCACGCACCGCCCGCCTGTTTCAGTTGATGCAATCGCTGCGCCGCCACGCGCCGCCGGTCACGGCTCAGCAACTGGCCGATGACACAGGGGTTTCCCTGCGGACCCTTTATCGCGACATTGAGGCGCTGCGCGGTCTTGGTGCGATCATCGACGGGACGGCGGGATATGGGTACGCCATGACCGAAGATGCCGCATTGCCGCCGATGATGTTCGATGATGAAGAAATCGAGGCGATTGTGCTGGGCCTGCGCGAGGTGCAGGCGGTCGCCGACCCCGAATTGGCGCAGGCGGCACAAAACGCCATCGCCAAGTTGCAAGCGCGCCTGCCCAGCGCGCAGGCGCATCGGCTACAATATGCGGTCCTGCATGCGGATCGGATCGTGCGCCCGCCCCTGCCGACGGTTGATGTGCGCGCCCTGCGACAGGCGACATGGGACGAACGCGCGATTGAGGTCGACTATATCGACGCAACAGGCGCGGCGACAAAAAGGCGGGTCTATCCGCTCAGCATCGTGTTTTTGAAGGAGACACACAATCTGATCGGCTGGTGCCATCTGCGGCAGGCTTATCGCAATTTCCGGCTCGACCGGATGCAGAATCTGATTATCACCGATGACAGCTTTCGCCCCCGTCGCGTGCCCATGTTGCGCGAAGCTATCGAAGTTTTGTCATCTTGCTGGCCTGAACCGTCCGTCATGGTGGCGAAAACCCCCGCTTGAGCTGATCTTTGCCCCATCGCGCATTGGATTCCCCGGCCCCGGTTGTTAGGCTCCGAAAAAACAGCAGATGGAGGCGCAGCTATGCAACGCAGGCAATTCATCGCGACGAGTTTGGCAGGTTTCACATTCCCGGCTTTGGCCACGGCACAGGCGTCCGGGTTCTCCAACTGGATCGCCGGTTTTCGGTCGCGGGCACGTGCGGCGGGGATCAGTGCCCGCACCTTTGATGCTGCATTTGCAGGCGTCCAATACCTGCCTGACAGTATCCGTCGCGACCGTAATCAGGCCGAGTTTGTCAAACCTTTGGGCGAATATATGTCCACTGCGGCCTCTGACGCGCGGGTGCAGAACGGGCGGGCAATGCTGCGCCAATATGCCAATCTGCTGGCCCGGATCGAGGCCACCTATGGCGTGCCGCCGCATATCGTTGTCGCCATCTGGGGGATGGAGAGCAATTATGGTCAGCGGCGCGGCGATGTTCCCCTGATCTCGACTCTCGCCACTCTGGCCTATGACGGGCGGCGCGGCCGGTTTTTTGAACAACAATTGATTGCCGCCCTTGGCATTTTGCAACGCGGTGACGTGGCCCCACGCAACATGACCGGATCCTGGGCCGGGGCGATGGGACATACGCAGTTTATCCCCACCTCTTATCAAGCCTATGCCGTCGATTTCACAGGCGACGGGCGGCGGGACATCTGGGCCGATGATCCCAGTGACGCGCTGGCGTCGACGGCGGCTTATCTGCGCCGGTTCAACTGGCGGCAGGGGCAACCATGGGGGGTGGAGGTGCTGCTGCCGAACGGTTTCGATTTCAACCAAACCTCCCGCCGGTCACCAGCGGCGTGGGGGCAACTGGGCGTGCGCGGTGTCGATGGGCAAGTTGTGCCAAATTATGGTGATGCCTCGCTGATCGTGCCCACCGGCGCAGCAGGCCCGGCATTTCTGATCTTTCCGAATTACAGGGTCATCTCCCGGTACAACAACGCGCAGGCCTATGTCATCGGGGTTGGTCACCTGGGGGACCGGATCCGGGGCATGGGGCCGTTGCGCAGACCATGGCCTGCCGAGGAACGCGGGCTGCGCCGGGCGGAACGGGTCGAGTTGCAGCAGCGGCTGACCGCCGCCGGGTTTTCAACCGGCGGTGCCGACGGCAAGATTGGACCGAACAGCCGGGCGGCGATCAGGGCCTATCAACGCAGTCGCGGATTGCCCGCCGACGGGTACGCGTCATTGCAGTTACTGCAAATGTTGCGGTGAACAGGGGCCGCCCTGCATGCAGGTGGTAATCGCGTCAAGCGTCGCCTGATCGGGTTCTTCGAAAATCATGCCGCCACACGGGCCTGCCTGCATCGTGACCGGCGGCTCATCAGCCTGCACAAAATAAAGCGCATCAACCCCGCTACGGGCTGAGCCGCACCAGGGGCCCGCGCAGCCAACCTGCAAGTTTACCGGGCTGATATAGTCATTGGTAAACCCCCCGGTCGTCAGACCCTTGCCGACAAATTGCGCGGGGATCGGGGCCGGGTCGCGGATCGTGTTCTGCGACACGCCAGCGGGTAGCGCGCGCTCATCAAAGCTTAGCTGACCATACAGCACGAAATACGCCTCTGGCGCTGCGGCAACCCGCTGGAAGGTTGCGATTGGGTCGGGGCGCATACAGCTTAGCGCAGTCGCCTGGCCAGCCAGCGCCATCAGGCAGGTCGCAAGTATCACGGGCTTCATAATGTGGGTATCCTTTGATGATATGTCGTCACAGCTTGTCCTGAAATTCACACAACACTTGTTCATAGACAGCCCGTTTGAACGGAACAATCGCCCTGACAAGCTCGCCCGGATGGATCCATTTCCAGCTGGTGAACTCGGGATGATCAGTTGCAATATCAATCTGCGTGTCATCGCCATGATATCGCATCAGGAACCATTTCTGTTCTTGCCCGCGATAGCGTCCTTTCCAGATATTCGGCACCAGTTCATGCGGCAGGTCATAAGCGATCAAACCGGCACTTTCCGCCTCGATACTGACAAGGTTCGGGGTAACGCCTGTTTCTTCTAGTAACTCACGTAAAGCGGCATCGCGGGTATTCTCGCCCTTGTCGACACCACCCTGCGGCATCTGCCAGGCAGCCGTATCGCGATCCTGGCGCTGGCCTACAAAAATATGGCCGCGCGTATTCGCCAGCATGATACCCACGCAGGGGCGATAGGGAAGTTTTGCAATGTCCTCGGGACTCATAAACGGGCCTTGGTGTTTCATTTTCGGATATCCTGGTGAGTGTGATGGCAGGCTACCCATGTTCATATTGGTTATACGATAACAAGACGGCTTTGGTATTGGAGACGTGGCGCAATCCACATCAGATCCGTCCATGACAGGCCCACACAGCCCGCCGTCGGCCGCCCCGGCCCCCGCCATTGATGAATAAAAATGGCGGATCCGCGCCCCTTGGCCGCGTGTGGCCAGTTCCAGTCAGTCAGGATGATCAGATCATACATCCGATCCGCCCGACGCAACAGCTCATGGCTGTATTCATGAGGTTTTTTAACCATCAGGTTGTAGTCCGGATCACGGATGTCATCTGACCAAAGGTCCCCTGGGCGGATCGGCACCGCCCAATCTGTGGGTTTTTTTAGCCGATCCGGACGATACAGCATCCCGACAATCCGGTGCATGCCGCGCGGGGTCGCACCATCGCCTTCGGCCTTGCAATCGGTGATTCCGCCCCGCCCGACCGTCCGGGCAAAACGGCGGCCCATAAACCGAAGGTAGGTAGGTGTCACGACGAGGTCAGTTGGCTGCATTAGCGAAATAAACCATAGTTTAGAATCCGGTTACAAAAGATGACCCGATTTGGCGGCCTTGGTTGCCAGATAGGCCGCGTTATGCCGGTTCTCTCCAACCTTCAGCGGCACCCGCTCCGCCACCGCGATGCCGCAGCTTTCCATGCGGGCCACTTTGGCGGGGTTGTTGGTCAGCAGACGCACAGCGGAAAACCCCATCCGGCGCAGGATATCGGCCCCGATCCGAAAGTCGCGCTCATCATCCTCAAACCCCAACCGGTGGTTCGCCTCTACCGTATCGAACCCCTGATCCTGCAGCGAATAGGCGCGCATCTTGTTGGCCAGGCCAATGCCCCGTCCTTCCTGATTGAGATAGAGCAGCACACCGGCCCCCTCCTCGCCCATCTGCGCCAGGGCACCGCGCAGTTGCGGGCCGCAGTCGCATTTCAGCGATCCCAGCAGGTCACCGGTAAAGCATGCGGAATGCAGCCGCGACAGGACAGGCTTTGACCGATCCGGCTGACCAATCTCAACAGCGTAATGTTCCTCTGCCCCATCATCAGGACGGAAGATATGTAATCGCCCCGCCTCGGAGACTTCCAACGGCAGGCGCGCGTTCACGATGGGTACAAGCGGGCTAAGCCCGGTATCCACCACCGCCTCCGACGGAACGATGGTCAGATTATGCAACGCGGCAAAACCTGCCGGGTCGTTGAGGTCCTGCACCAGAACGGCGGGCAACAGCCGGGCGGCCTTGGCCAACGCGATGGCAGCGCGGTGCAGGTCCGCGGGCCCCTCGCGCCGGGTCTGCAACGGCCCTTTCATCGGGTTGCGCAGGTCATCGGCAGGGTCCGCTATCGCCTGCACCCATGGCAGGCTGGCATCGGATGGCAGGATGATCCGCGCGATATCACCGTCATAGGCGCGCGCCTTCAACGTTTGCGCCCTGCGCCCTGTGATCGCCAGCACAGGCGTCCCGCCCAGCCCCAGGAGATCGGCAAACCGTGCGGAATCAAGCGTTTCGACCGCCGCCACCAGCAGCCCATCATCCAGCACAATCGGCACGCCCATGCGCAAATCGGCCCGCGCACGGGCCAGTCGTTCTGTAATGTCGGGGGAAAATCCCATCGCAAACCGCCTGTCTTTGTTTCACCAGATAGCCGGTTTCGGTGGTAAAGTGAAACAATTGCCCGGCATGAGACACGTCCGTGTGAAATTTTCTGCGCAGCCTTGTCCAAACGCGATTTTCATCACATCTCTAATAGCGAAACGAAGGAGACAGTCATGGCACAGCTCAAAAGAATTCTGCTCGTCGATGATGACGATGATCTGCGCGAGGCGCTGGGTGAACAGTTGCTGATGACCGAGGACTTTGACGTCTTCGAAGCCGATGACGGCGCCAGCGCAATGGTGAAAGCCAAGGAAGGTCTGTATGATCTGATGATCTTGGATGTGGGCTTGCCCGACACCGATGGCCGCGAATTGTGCCGCCTGATGCGCAAGCAGGGCGTGAAATGCCCGATTGTGATGCTGACCGCGCAGGACAGCGACGCCGATACGATTCTGGGCCTTGATGCCGGGGCGAACGATTATGTCAGCAAGCCCTTCAAGTTCCCCGTCCTGCTGGCCCGTATCCGCAGCCAGCTGCGCACGCATGAACAATCCGAGGACGCTGTTTTCCAGCTTGGGCCCTATACATTCAAGCCTGCGCAAAAGATGCTGGTGACCGAGGATGACAAGAAGGTCCGCCTGACCGAAAAGGAAACCAACATCCTGAAATTCCTTTATCGTTCCACCGAAGGTGTTGTGGCCCGCGACGTCTTGCTCCACGAGGTTTGGGGTTACAACGCTGGCGTGACGACCCATACGCTGGAGACACATATCTACCGGCTCCGCCAAAAAATAGAACCAGATCCGTCAAATGCCCGCCTTCTTGTGACCGAATCTGGTGGTTATAGATTAGTGGCGTAGCGACATTGGCGGTTGGGTTTCCTCCCTGTCCTGACCGCCAATCGCAAGAGTTCCCGCCGGAGATCGGGTTACATCTCCATCCTCCCTGTTGGACTGGCCCGGACCTTGTGTCCGGGCTTTTTTTTCGCATTTTCAATATGTTGTGAGTGGACGTGGCGGATAAGATGGTATTGTCTGCAATTACAAAACAATCAGGAGAATCCGATGAAATCGTCCAAGCATTACATGGAAGAAGCCAACGCTGCCGTGCCGCGACTCAGCGCGGAAGAGGCAATTGCGAAACATGGCACGACCGGGGCAATTTTTGTCGATGTCCGCGACAGTGCCGCAATTGCCCAGTCCGGGACGATCGCCGGGGCGCATCGCATTCCACGCGGCATGATGGAATTTACCGCTGACGCAGAAACGCAATTTCATAACCCCGCCCTGCAAAAAGATGCGGATCTTTATCTGGTCTGCGGCGCCGGTGGTCAGGCAGCCCTTGCCGGAAAAACCCTGAAAGACATGGGCTATCGGAACGTCACGAATATTGGTGGCTTTGGCGACTGGAAAGAAGCCGGCGGTCCGACAGAGGACTAGGCAAGACGACCCGTTGCACGGTGCCGCCAGAGTGCGGCCTGAGTCCAATTTGCACGATGCCGTGTTTCGCATCAAAGTCAGCTTTGCGGTCTGGCCAATCAGGTAACGTTTCCGGTTGGTTTGGTATCTGAGTCCGTTTGAAATCAATTTTAGATTGATATTGACATGTCAAATCGCCCTATGGTTACTTTTACGTAACTTCGTGCGATTATGTTTGTTTTCTTTGCGAAATTTTCGCCGGAATATTAGATAATGCCCCTGCTTACACTTACGTTCCCACCAGGCACTTGTGCCGCGGTTTCGCGTTCGATGGGGAACTGGTTTGTCGATTCAGTCAATACGACCGATGTGGTTATCATTGTCGACGACATAGACAACGACGGGACAATCTCAAACGACGAATGGGATGCAGCGGTTTCCGGTGACGGAAACGATATTGGCAGTGCTGGTTTTTTATATGAAGGGAGCGGTAACACCGGCTTCCTGTATTCAACGGACGGCGCAACGACCTTTACCGCTGGCCAAAACGTGTCGGCAATTCGCGACAACATGTCGAACAACTTCGAGGCGGATGTCTCTGGCGTCGTTTGCTTTGCTGAGGGAACACGCATCGCAACTTCGCAGGGCTCCATGCCCATCGAAGCACTTGCCGTTGGTGATGACGTCATGACGGCGAAGGGCCTCATTTGCCCAATCCGTTGGATTGGTCGGCGCGCCGTTTCTGAATTCGAGTTGCTTCACGCGCCCAAGCTTCGTCCCATACGCATTCGTGCCGATGCTCTTGGCCGTCAAATTCCGAGGCGAGATTTAGTGGTGAGTCGACAACATAGAATTCTGGTCAGGTCCAAGATAGCCGGACGGATGTTTGGCACAAGCGAAGTCTTGATCCCGGCGATCAAGCTCGTTGGCGTTCCCGGCATCGCTATTGATGATAGTGTCAAATCGATCACCTATTTTCACATCCTTCTTGACGAACATGAGATCTTGCTCGCAGATGGGGCGCCTGCAGAGAGCCTGTTCACTGGACCCGAGGCTTTGAAGTCACTGGGGCCAGAGGCGTTGGAAGAAGTATCGATGCTTTTTCCTGAAATTCTCGACCGCATGTCTGTCCAGGGTCCTGTTGCCCCAACCCCAGCGGCTCAGAAGATCAAAAAAATGCTCCAGAGGCACAAGAAAAACAACAAGGATTTGGTTGACGGCTAACCTTGCATCAAACATCGCGGTGGTGCTTGCTTACGCTGTTTGACAGCAGGCTCTAATCTTGATCCCGGAGAGTCATGCGATGCACGATGTTTCAGGTATTTTGCCAAACGCCAAAAGGGCCCATGGTAGCGCGCCGCCACCAGTCCAGCGGCACGTCGCCCGCAGCGAAAGCTCGCAAAATCCCCCCATGGCAGTATCAGAACTTCAATGGTCTCCGCCCTGACTTGCCCAACAACCAACAATCCCGCCCTTCAAAGACCGCCGGGATCAACGGGTTGCCGTAACCCGCCCCGCCATCCAGGTTGACCCGATTGCCGTGATGCTCGGGCCGATCCAGCGCGGTGTGCCCGTGCACGATCAGTTTGCCGTAATCGATGCGGCTTTCCAGAAAACCTTCTCTGATCCAGATCAGGTCCTCCGGGTCTTGCCACTCCAAAGGCAGTTCCATCCGCAGGCCCGCATGGACAAAGATCAGATCATCAGTCTGATGCAGCAATGGCAGGGATTCAAGAAAAGCCAGATGCGCCTCTGGCACCGCTTCCTGCGCGCGCGCAGACAGCGACCGTGCATCAATCCAGCCCGTTGGCCCCTCAAAATGGGCCAGCCATTCCAGACCATCCGCTTGGTCCTTCGGGGCCAGATGCATGACCCCTTCTATCCCATAGGATTTGAGCGTTGCATCGCCCCCGAGACGCGGGTTTAGCCAACTGATCCCGGACCGCACACGCGGATCATGCTCTGTGGCGTTGCGAACAAAGTTGCAGAATAGCCGGTCGTGATTGCCCTTGATGAAGGTCCAGTTGCGACCGGCATCCCGGCCTGCGATCAGCGTTTCGATCACGGCCCGGCTGTCCGGCCCGCGATCTGTGTAATCCCCCAGAAAGACAATTTCAGCATCCGGGCCACCATCCGCCGCGATCAGCGACAGCGCCTGATCCAGCATGGCCTTCTGGCCATGAATATCACCAATGGCGTAGATCGGGTGCATCAGGTGATCTGCAATCAAACGTCAAACGACAATGGTTTGACCTGCCGGAACATACCTGTTGCCTCAAGGGCGGCAAGCGCCGGGGCAGGCACCGCCTCATCGACATAAAGCAAGGCGATCGCCTCACCCTTTGCTTCGGCCCGGCCAAGGGTAAAGTTGGCGATATTGACGTTGTTTTCGCCCATGGTCATGCCCAATGTGCCAATGATGCCGGGGACATCTTCGTTGGTGGTGTAGATCATGTGCTCACCGATCTCGGCGTCGATATTGATGCCCTTGATCTGGATGAAGCGGGGCTTTCCATCGCTGAAGACGGTGCCCGCGATGGAGCGTTCGCGCTCCTTGGTGACGACGGTCACCTTGACGTAACCCTCGAACGCGCCGGACTGATCCTGCTTTGTCGTGGAAATCTTGACCCCGCGTTCCTTGGCGATGACCGGGGCGGAGACCATGTTCACATCCGGGTTGGTAGCTTTCATGATCCCGGCCACTGCTGCCGCAGTCAGCGCCTTGAGGTTCATTTCGCTGGCTTCACCGTCAAACAGGATGTTGATCGCCTTGATCGGCTCATCCGTCATCTGACCGATGAAATTGCCCAGATGCCCGCAGAGTTTGATCCATGGTCCCATGATCTTGGCCTCTTCGGCCGTGACCGATGGCATGTTCAGCGCGTTCTGCACTGCCCCCGTCAACAGGTAATCCGACATCTGTTCGGCGACCTGCAGGGCGACGTTTTCCTGCGCCTCGGTCGTGGCGGCCCCCAGATGCGGGGTGACAACGACATTGGGCAGGTTGAAGAGCGGGTTTTCCGTGGCCGGTTCTTCGGCAAACACGTCAAAGGCGGCACCGGCAACGTGGCCGGATTTCAGGAGTTCGGCCAATGCGGCCTCATCCACCAGCCCGCCGCGGGCGCAGTTGATGATGCGCACGCCTTTCTTGGTTTTGGCGAGGTTTTCGGCGCTGAGGATATTTGCGGTTTCAGAGGTGTAGGGGACGTGCAGCGTTATGAAATCGGCGCGGGCCAGAAGCTGATCCAGATCCACTTTTTCCACGCCAATTTCTATCGCGCGTTCCTCTGACAGGAACGGATCCATGGCGATGACCTTCATCTTCAGACCACGGGCACGGTCACAGACGATGGAGCCGATATTGCCCGCCCCGATCACGCCCAAGGTCTTGCCGGTCAGTTCGACCCCCATGAATTTCGATTTCTCCCATTTGCCGGCATGTGTGGATGCGCTGGCCTCGGGGATCTGGCGGGCGACGGCGAACATCATCGCAATGGCATGTTCGGCGGTGGTGATCATGTTGCCGAAAGGCGTGTTCATCACGATGATGCCTTTGCGCGATGCAGCATCCTTGTCGATATTGTCAGTGCCGATCCCGGCGCGACCGATGACCTTGAGGTTTTCGGCGGCGGCAATGATCTTTTCAGTGGCTTTGGTGGCCGACCTGATGGCAAGGCCGTCGTATTTTCCAATGGCTTTCAGCAGGGCGAGCTTGTCCTTGCCGAGGTCGGGTTGGAAATCGACATCGATGCCGCGATCCTTGAAGATCTGCACGGCAGCGGGAGAGAGTTTGTCAGAGATAAGTACTTTGGGGGCCATAATGCCGCTCCTTAGAGATGTCGGAAGAGGGAGGGGAGGTAAGATGGGTTTAAACCCATCTTACGCCGTGATTTCTGTTTCGAATGCCCAGGTCAGCCATGGCAGCATCGCCTCGATATCCGAGGTTTCGACCGTCGCACCGCACCAGATCCGCAAGCCTGCGGGTGCGTCACGATAAGCCCCGATATCCAGCGCGATCCCTTCCGCCTCAAGCCGCTTGGCGACGGCTTTGGCAAAACCCGCCCCATCCGTGATCCGATCATCGGTGAATTTCAGGCAAACGGATGTATTGGAGCGCGTCTTTGGGTCAACGGCGAGATTGCTGATCCAGTCATGCGCCGCGCAAAAATGCCAGATCGCCTGCGCATTGGCATTGGCCCGATGCATCAGCGCATCAAGCCCGCCAATGGACCGGCCCCATTTCAGGGCGACCAGATAATCCTCAACCGCCAGCATGGATGGTGTGTTGATCGTGGCCCCCTGAAAAATCCCCTCGATCAGTTTGCCGCCTTTGGTCAGGCGGAAAATCTTGGGCAGTGGCCATGGTGGGGTGTAGTTTTCCAGCCGTTCCACCGCGCGGGGCGACAGGATCAGCATGCCATGCGCCGCCTCGCCCCCCATCACCTTCTGCCAGGAGAAGGTGGTCACATCCAGCTTGTCCCATGGCAGGTCCTGTGCAAAGGCGGCGGATGTCGCGTCGCAAAGCGTCAGCCCGGCCCGGTCGGCGGGGATCACTTCGCCTGATGGCATCCGCACGCCGGATGTCGTGCCATTCCATGTAAAGCAAACATCATTGTCATAGTTCAGCGCCGCCATATCGACGATTTCACCATATTCCGCCGTGTGAACGGTCGCGTCGATCTTCAGCTGTTTGACCACATCGGTCACCCAGCCGGCGCCGAAGCTTTCCCAAGCGACCATCTGCGCCGGGCGTTCGCCCAACAGTGACCACATGGCCATTTCAAAGGCGCCCGTGTCAGAGGCCGGGACAATGCCGATGCGATAATCTGCCGGAATGCCCAGCACCTCGCGGGTCAGGTCAATCGCCTCGGCCAGTTTGGCCTTGCCGATAGCAGCCCGATGCGATCGGCCCAATGCCGCGTCGCTGAGTGCTTCCAATGTCCAGATAGGGGGTTTGGCGCAGGGGCCAGACGAAAAACGCGGATTAGCCGGCCGCGTGACCGGTTTGGCAATAACCATCAATGGTATCCTCACAGATATGCGCCCTTCGTTGGGGAAGGGTGTCCCACTGCCGCAGATAGCCGCGCGCGCGCCCTTCCACAACCGCAAAAATGCAGCTAGACCGCCGCTTGATCCGCTTTTTGCGACACTAGCGCCGCCAATAGGAAACTCATGTTCACCGTCACCCTGCTTACTTCACCTGCCAAACCCAAGCTTGACGCCGCATTGGTCGAGAACCTGCGCAATGCGTGGGGTGGCGGCAAGACGCGGTGGTTGGCACCGGATGAAGCGGCTGAGTTTGACATTCCGCAAGCCCCTGACAACCAATGGGATATCTGGGAGGATCTGCAAAAATTGCAGACCGATCTGATCGTCCAGCCGACGACCAACCGGCGCAAAAAGATGCTGCTGGCGGATATGGACAGCACCATGATCGAGCAGGAATGCATCGACGAACTGGCCGCCGAGGCGGGGGTCGGTGCGCGGGTCGCGGAGATCACGGCGCGGGCGATGAACGGGGAGCTGGATTTCGAAGCGGCCTTGCGTGAACGGGTCGGGCTTCTGAAAGGGTTACCCGAAGCGGTGATCGGTCAGGTGCTGGATCAAAGGATCAGTCTGATGCCGGGTGGGCAGGTGCTGGTTGCGACCATGAAGGCCAACGGCGCCTATGCGGCGCTGGTCTCGGGCGGTTTCACGGCTTTTACCACGCGGGTCGCGGCGCAACTGGGCTTTGATGAAAACCGGGCCAATACGCTGCTGGTCGAGGATGGGACACTGACCGGCGCACCGGGCACGCCGATCCTGGGGCAGGCGGCGAAGGTTCAGGCGCTGGAAGACATCACCGCGCGGCTTGGGATTGGTGCCGGTGATGTGCTGGCGGTGGGTGACGGGGCCAACGATCTTGGCATGCTGCGGCGGGCCGGGACCGGCGTTGCATTGCACGCCAAACCATCGGTGCAGGCGCAATGCGATATCCGGGTCAATTACGGAGACCTGACAGCCCTGCTGTATCTGCAAGGGTATCGCCGAGACAGCTTTACTGCATAGCGATCCGCACTCATGGGTTGATCCGGATCAAGGTCACGCGATCACGGGCGCGCAATAGTTGCTGCAATCCGGTGATGTCCACCGGCCATCAGGAAAGGATCGCGCCATGGGAATTGCGATTGTTTACGAGACGCTTGAAGGACAAACCGGCAAGATCGCCCGCTTTGTCGAAGATCTGCTGCGCAAGCAGGGCGAGGATGTGATGTGCATCGATACAGCTGACAAGATGACGGATGCCTCCTTTGACGGGATCGATAAGGTGATCCTCGCGGCGCCGGTCCATGAACGGCGGCACCCCCGTGCATTCGAAGTATTTGTCGGCGCCAGTCGCCATGATCTGGCAGATAGAAAAACGCTGATGATCTCGGTCAGTTTGAGCGCCGCCTTCCCCGAAGGCATTGGCGAAGCGAAGGAATATCTGACCGAATTTGAGATGCGATCTGATTGCAAGGCGGATGCAACACTTCTTGTGGCAGGTGCCGTGCGCCCAAGCGGGTATGATTATTTCCAACAGCAAGTGATCCGGCATTCGGTTCTGGGAGAACGCTATAAGGAACTGGACGGAGGAACGCAGGAATTCACCGATTGGGATGCGATTTCGGACAGCATAAGGGCGTTCATCGCGTAAATCATTTGGCCGCCGGTTGTGATATAGTGCCGGGAGGTTGGGATCGGAAAGGAGTGCATGATGAGCCACGTGCGTTACCGCAAGCTGACCCTGGACGACTACGCCGACGCAGCCGCGCTTTATGCGGAATTGGCAGGCGATCATCCAGTGATTTCAGGCGTCTGGGGTGAGGACCGCTTTGCCCAGATTCTGCATCACGACGGCACCACGTTGATCGGCGCCGTGGTTGATGGCACGGTTACGGCGATGGCAACACTGCATATCCTGCCCAACATGACCTACGATGGACGGCCCTATTGCCTGATCGAAAACGTGGTGACACATCACGCGGATCGCGGGCAGGGTTATGGCCGTGGTGTGCTTGATTTTGCTGCACGGCTGGCATGGGACGCGAAGGCCTACAAGATCATGCTGCTGACTCGTCAGGATGGAATGGCGCAGGAGTTTTACCGCAAATGCGGTTACGATAATGAAGAGAAGCAGGGGTTTATCCTGCGCCGAAAACTTGTGCG
Source organism: uncultured Paracoccaceae bacterium (assembly GCA_947500055.1). Lineage (GTDB taxonomy): Bacteria > Pseudomonadota > Alphaproteobacteria > Rhodobacterales > Rhodobacteraceae > Yoonia. The sequence goes on along the minus strand of CANMQO010000005.1, from coordinate 180,631 downwards.
GGAAAAGCTGGACTATAGCGTTTGACGAAATACATGAGACATCCCGTATCACCTAACGCGTTGAAATCTTTGATTTCAAGCAGCGTTAGGTGATTCAGGTTTTTCGCATAACGCTTTAGCTGCTCAGTCCCGTCGGATCACCCCGGTGACGGCCGCCGCCCCGATCGCTGTCACGATCCAGCCGCAGATGATCAGCAACCATCTGATCCACCATAGCCACCAACCCCACGGCCCGCGCGTTGTGGATGGTGCCCAGGACGCCTCCTGCCCCAGTGACACGATGGGCACCACGATATCGACGGCATAGGCGATTGCATTGAAAGTCTCATAGTCGCGCCCCGCGGTGAGCACCGACGATCCGTCAGGCGCGGCCATGTATTTATCTGACCAGACCCTGGCAGGATTGTCGATCCGGGCATCCGTCGCCAGCGCCTGCCATTCCGCAGACATCAGCACCGGCCCTTGCGCTGGCGCGAAATCACCCTGCTTCCACGCATGATCAGCCAGCGCCCAGCCAATCAGCACCAGGATCATCAGCATATAGAAACTGCGTTCCGGCTTATGCCCGTATCCGACCACCAGCCCAAAAATACGGTCGGCGATCACACTGCCGACATGACGCATCTGTTTGCGGAAGTTGAACCAGCGCTGCGCGCCGCGAAAATCAGATTGGGCATATTGCAGGGTCAGCGGATCCGTGAACCCATCGGCCCCTTTGACCGGATGCAGCAAGACCAGCCGCGCCAGTTGTTCATCATAGGGGCGCTGCCGGGTCAGCGCCGCCACTGCCTCTGCGCGGTCGGCATCGTTCATATGGCTGGCCGCCAGCAGGTTCCGCCGCCAGTCCCGTTCCCGCGCCCAGCGTTCGCGGGCCGCCTTGCGCTGCTCTTTCTCCTTGGCAACCATGATCGCCCGGGCATCGGACCGGTGCCCGGTATCGCGCAATAGCTTGGCCAGTTGTTCATAGGGTTGCGGGTAAAACTCCCTCCGCGACACTGCCCCCTTTTTTAGCCAGGCCAGCCTGTCTTCGACATTGATGCCGCCATGCAGCACGTCATAGATAAACCCGCTGAGATACAGCCCATCGCATTTTGCCCAGCTTTCAGGATCATCCCACAGATCGCCCACATGGGCAGAGGTCAGATCAACCGCGCCAGTCAAATCCTTCAGTTTGCGCCAGATGAACCCCTCTTTCACCACCAGCCGTTGCGCGTTCAGAAGCGACCCATCAGGGTTGCGCATCTCCGCATGGGTGCAGTCCAGAACGCCGCCAATCTCGGCCCCGATCAGGCTGACCTCGCCCATGGTCACCGCGTGGCGCAAAAACGCATCGCCACGCACCTGCGTGCTTTGCACGTTCAGCGCATACCCGCCTTCGTTGTGCAATGAGACCCCGATGCACACCAACTGCCCGCCGATCTGCGCGCCCAACAGGCTGACCATCCCTTCGGCACTTGTCCCTTCCAGCAGAATACTGCTGCTGACCTTGATCCCCTGCGCCTTGAACGCCGATTTGCCGGGATTGCGCAGCTTGGCCCGCGTACAGGACAAATGCCCGCCAATTTCGCCACCGGAAAGCGAGATTTTCCCGCCGCTGCGTGACCCATTCAGGGTCAGGTTGCCGCTGATCTGCACCCGTGGGGCGTTCAGCCCATCGACAAGCGCACAGCCCACCAACGCCAACCCGTCAGCCTGCAACTGCACCATCTGCGGCCGTTCGGCGATGTAGCAATTGTAAAGATCAATGGGCCCGTGTGCCGCCGTAAAAGACAGATCCAGCCGCCCGGCAATCCAGGCCCCATTGACGGTGATCCCGCTGGGTTGGGTGCGAAAATCCTTGCAGCCCCCAAGGATCAGATAGCGCAGCAAGGCCGCCCTGATCAGCACGCCGGGCGCCTTGAGGTTGGGAACAGTCAACCCGATCTGCGCCGTCTCGCCCCCGCTTGCCGTGTCGAGAAGGGTCAGTTCGGCAGGGGTCAAAAGCCCATCATCCCGCAACTGCACCACTTGCGCCCATTGGGTGATCAAATGCAGGTCGTCATAAATCATGCGGCTACGCTAGGCGGCGTTGGAATGGGTCGCAACACTGGATTTCAAATGCAACGGCGCGCCTTGTCTTGTGTCTTGCCACCGCGCCCACTATGCCCACCGCTATGCCGCGTGAATTTGATAGTCTGGATGCCCTTCTCGACCATGGGTTCGATACGGTGATCGACGTCCGTTCCCCGGCAGAATTTGCCGAGGACCATGTGCCCGGCGCGATCAACTTGCCTGCTCTCGACAATGTCCAGCGCGCCGAGGTGGGGACCATGTATAAACAGGTCAGCCCCTTTGATGCCCGCAAGATGGGGGCTGCCATGGTGATCCGCAATGTGGCTGATCATCTCAATGGGCCCTTGGCGGATCGGGACGGCAGCTGGCGTCCTTTGGTGTATTGCTGGCGGGGCGGCCAACGCTCTGGGGTGTTTGCGATGCTGCTGTCGGAAATCGGCTGGCGGGCCGAGACTGTCAAAGGCGGTTATCAGACCTTTCGTCGCCTGGTGAACCGCGCCCTTTATGACGATCCGCTGCCGCATGAATTGATCCTGCTTGATGGCAATACCGGCACCGCCAAGACCGCTCTGCTGCCGATGCTCGCCGAACGCGGCGCGCAGGTATTGGATCTTGAAGGTCTGGCCTGTCATCGCGGGTCATTGCTGGGGGCGATGCCCGGTGGCCAACCTGCGCAACGGGGGTTTGAGACGGCCCTTGCCTGCGCCCTGCGTCAGCTCGACCCCGCCCGCCCGGTGATAGTCGAGGCCGAAAGCAGCAAGATCGGTCGCCGCACCTTGCCCCCCTCCCTGTGGCGGGCAATGCTGGCGGCCCCGCGCATTGTAATGGATGTGCCCTTGCCTGCGCGTGCAGCCTATCTGGCCCGCGCTTACCGGGAGGTGATTGCAGATCCCGATATTGTTGCCAAACGCCTTGCCCCGTTGCGCCGGTTACGTGGCCATGCGGTGGTCGATCGCTGGGTTGAACTGTCTCGGCAAGGCGCGTTGGAAGATCTTTCCACCGCCCTGATGCTGGACCATTACGACCCGGCCTATACCAAATCACGCCGCATTGACGAACGCGCGGTCCTGGCAGTTGTCGAAACAGGCGCCTTGGATCAGGATGGGCTGGCGCGGGCCGCCGATGCTGTTGTGGCCGCCATAGGGAGGTAAGCCATGGCCAAAGGGGCCTGTAACTGCGGCGCTGTCGCGTTTGAAATCGATGCGCCGCTGGCAGATGTCTATGTCTGCCATTGCTCAATCTGCCGTCGCTATAGTGGCGCCCATGGGGTGGCTGTTGTGGTGGTGCCCAATGCCGCGTTTCGCTGGATCCAGGGGGCGGATCAGGTCCACCATTGGGACAAACCCGACGCCGATTGGCAGGCACATTTTTGCGGCACATGCGGCTCCGCCCTGCCCGGCGCAAATGACCCCGAGCGGATGTTTATCCCTGCCGGTCTGATCGCAGAGGGTGGCGATCCATTGGCCGTCGCACACCATATCTTTGTTGGCTCAAAGGCTGCTTGGGATCAGATCGGCGATGCAGGCAAACAACACCAAGGCGCGTTTGGCAGTTGACCCGATATGCAGATTTGCAGTCAACCGAGCCCGTCCCGGGCTTGACCCGGGACGGGTGTTTATTTTGGTCAGCTTACGGTGATGTCGCGCCCATCGGTGATCTTGCCAATGATCGCAGCCGGATACCCGGCCTCCTGTAAATCCCGTAGGGTCTTTTCTGCGCTTTGCGCGGGCACCGTCGCCAGCAATCCACCCGCCGTCTGCGGGTCATACAGCAGATCATGCCCCGGCCCCGCAATCATCCCGGCCCCGGCCTGGTTATCGGCAAAAATGGTGGAACGGATACCGCCTGCGGCCAGTTCGGCCGCACCATCCATGAGCGGGATCGCCCCGACATCCAGCCTCGCCCCAACGCCTGACGCATCGCAAATGCCGCGCATGTGACCCGCCAGTCCGAACCCGGTGATATCTGTCATCGCCGTGGCATGACCAAGGCACCGGGCCGCTGCATCCTGCGCCCTTGTCATATGCGCAAGACAGGCAATCACGTCGGCACCCCGCGCCTTGCCCTGCATCTCGGCGGCCATGATCGTGCCACTGCCCAAGGGCTTGGTCAGGATCAACACATCCCCCGGGGTGGCCCCGGCCAAAGTGATCGGGTTTTCCGCCAGCCCCGTAATTGTAAAACCGATGGTCAGTTCCGCGCCCAGCGACGTGTGCCCGCCAATGATCTTTGCGCCCGCTGCCCCCATCACCTGCCGCGCGGTTGTCATGATTTCAGCCAGCGTCCGTTCCTGCAATGCTGTCGACATGCGGGGCAGAATGATCTGCGCGGTGGCAGCCTGCGGCTGCGCACCCATCGCCCAGATATCGCCCAACGCATGCACCGCCGTGATCCGGGTCATCAAAACGGGGTCTTCGACCATGGCGCGCAGATGATCGGTGGTCATCACCTGCCCGGGCTGGACCTCTGCCGCGTCATCGCCGAACGTATCTGTCAGAATATGCTGCAACGCGGCCCGCCCGACCTTGGCCCCGCAACCGCCGCATAGGGGTTTGTCGCCCAGCGCCTCTGCCATGCCCAATGCGGCGGTGCGTGGTGGCTTGACGGCGTCCATCATGCGCAGGTCTGCAAACTGGTTCATGAACTTGCGGTCGATATGATCCTTGAGCCGCCACAACACCCCACCAGCCCTTGCCGTGCCAAATTTTTCGGCCAGCGCAGATTTGCCGCCGAGCGAGACCAGCTTGAGGTAATCGCTTTGCGGCTTATAGGGAGCCATCCCACCGCCCGACAACACCGCACGCAGATTGTCAAAAAGCACCGGCGCCTCGCGCACGGCATAGACGCCTGCCTTGGGTCGTGGATCATGGGTCAGATGCGCGCAATCACCCACCGCAAAAATCGCCGGATCGCTGGATTGCAGATTGGCATCGACAGTGATGAACCCTTCATGCAGATCCAACCCGGTTGCGCCGATCCAGTCATGCGGCTTGGCCCCGGCGGCCCCTGTGGTGAATTCGCTGCGGATGGTCCGCCCATCGGTCAGCACGATCCCTTCGGGAAACACTTCCGACACTTCGGCATCTTCGATAATCTCGATCCGGGCCGTTTCCAGCGCATCCAGCATTTTCTGCCGGGCCTTGTGGCCAAGTGCCGTCAGAACCCGACTGCGGTCGATCAATTTGACTGTCGGGTCCTTCTGCCGCAGTGCATGGGCCATGGCCATCGCCAGTTCTGCCCCTGCAACGCCGCCACCGATGATAACAACTTCGGGGTTTTGCCCGGCAGCGGCGCGGAAAACCTCCCAGCGTGACGCAAAAACGCCGAGCGGCTTGGCGGGAATGGCATGGGCGGAAAACCCTTGCAGGTCAGGCATGGTCGAGGTGATGCCAACATCCACCGCCGCCACATCATAGGCGACGGGCGGCCGGCCATCGACGGTGATGGTCTGTGCCGCGCGGTCAATGCCGGTGGCGTAACCGTTGATCAGCCGCGCACCGGCAAACCGGGCCAGCCGGACAAGATCAATATCCAGTTCATCCCGCGTGTAATGACCTGCAACAAATCCCGGCAGCATCCCCGAATAGGGGGCGGTCGGTCCGGGATTGATCACGGTGAGCCGCACACCCGGCAACGGGTTCATGCCCCATTTGCGCAGGACCAGCGCATGGGTATGGCCGCCGCCGATCAGCACAAGGTCGCGGGTCAGTGGAAGTGTTTTCATGAAACGTCTTCTAGCGGGTCAGCGATTACGGCGATAGCCAGTGCCCCATCCAATCGTCAGATCGTGAATAGATTGCGCGCCTATGCGCCTCGCCCAGATGCACGGCGTCAATGGTCAGGATTTCGCAATGCAATACGGCAAATGTATCGGGATTGGGCTCTTTGACATAAGCCAGGGCCGATTTGATCGGCTGCCCCGGTGGCGGGGTAACCCCGTAACTTTGCTTGCTGTGATCCGGTACCCGATCCCAGATCACCCGCACATCCGCGCCAGATGCGATGTCGACATGCATGTTGAGCCTGATTTGCAACTGCCTGTCCGCGTCCCAGATATGTGCCGCCGCGCGGGGCGTGTGTTGCAGGCTGCGGATCTTGTCGGAATGCAGGTCGGTGTGAACGGCAATCGTTGCAGCCTCCATATCGACCGCCCGCAAGATCACGCTGCGCGCCTCGGGCCAGTTCTTAGGTGATACGGTTGCGAATGTGGGGGTGTGCGCGGGATGATCCGGATCCGTGACCCCTTGCACCACACAATCCCAAACCTCTTGGCGCAACCCGTTCAGCGTTTCGACGCGTTCATTCATAACCAGTCATTTCCAGATAACCCTTACCATTATGACTACCTATCACTGTCACCGGCCCTTCCCAATAGGGGATTGATGTGGCCATCCATGCATCCGGGTTCATCGCGGTGATGGTGACATCAACACCCTTGTCAGGCAAGGTGACCTGCCACTGCGTCGGCACCTCGCGCCCTGCTGTTTCATGCATGCTCAGCGGATCGGCGCTGAACGCCCCGTTGGAAAAGGCGATCGTTAGCCCATCCGGCGTGATCCATGTGGCCGAGGTAAAGTTCTGCCCATCCGTCTGTTGCAGCCGAAACCCCATCAGCTTGCTGCCATCGTCAAAAGAAAGCGAAAACCAGTCCCAGCCCGTCTGATCCTCCGACAAGGGCTGCGATGACCATTCCCGGTCCAGCCAGGCTGTGCCGGTCACGGCAACGTCGCCATCGGGCAGTTGCAGCGTACCGGCAATGTCAAAGAAGGGCTGCGAGTAATAGTAGGAGGCTTGCCCTGCCGCAGATTTCACAGAATACCCCCGATCACCATGAAAAACCAGCGGACCTTGGGCGGTCAGCCCCATCTCATAGCTGAAATCAGCCCCGCTGGCTGTCATCTGCAAGCTGTCCCAGTCGCCCTGCAGCACCCAGTCATCAATCCAGGCGCTGAATGGGTCTGCAACCACACCCGCCTGCCCGATCCCACCGCGCGCCAATCGTTCGCTGACATAGTGATGATCCGGCGTGGTGACTGCCGCGTGGCCCATCCATAGTTGCGGCGCGGTCCAGCCGCTTCCGGCTTCGGGCGCAAGGGCGGATCGGAACAAGGTCCATTGCAACCCATAGGGTGTGCCGTCTTCGGCCATCAGATTGGCCGTCAGATACCACCATTCGATCCGGTAATCCGGGTGCGGGCCATGATCAGCTGGAAAGCGGAATTCATAGTTGGGCTGCGGCACGGCAAAGCCATCGACATCGGCCCCCAGACCGGCGAAACCTTGGGCCACGGCCTTAAAAGGCAGAACGAATAGAAACAGCACGAGGAAATACCGCCCGGCAACGCCGCCCAGCGCCCGGACCTCCCACCAAGGGAGGGCGCTGCCCTCTATTTCTCTACCGTTCATTCGAAAACACCTTCAGCAAATCCGCAGGCGGGGTCCGCGCCAGCCGCCTTGCAGGCCAAAGGGCGGCAAGCCCGGCAGCAAGCAGAGCAAAAAGACCAAGCCGCGCATAGTCACCCGGAAACAGATACATCGGCAATTCCCAGCCAAAGGCGGCCACATTAACCACCGCCAACAGCGCCCATGCCAGCCCCAGCCCCAACGGCAGCGCAATCACCGCCGTCAATACCGCCAAAAGCACCGCACGCATCAGTTCCAAACGGCCCAATTGCCCGCGTGTCATGCCCATCGCCCAGGCGGGCGCCAGTTGCGGCACGCGCATGGTGGCCAGTGTCAGCAGGCTCATCAGAATGGCGAACCCGGCCACCGCCAATGTGAGTATATTCAATGCAGTTGTCACCGTGAACGTGCGCTCAAAAATCTGCAACGATACCGCCTTGATACCTGCCTGATTGATCGTTTGCGTGGCAGGAATGCGCATTTCGCCCTCCAATGCTGCGACAAAATCCGGGACCTGATCAGGGTCCATCCGCAGGCCAAATCGTCGCGGCAGGACATCAGGGAAAAGCCGGGCAAATTTCGCCTCTCCGATCACGGCCTGCCCGATGGGGTTGCCATAATCGCCATAGATCCCCGCGACAGAAAAGCTCTGATCCTGCAGCTGGATCTGGTCGCCAACATCCAGCCCGGCACGTCGGGCCAGCTGCTCGTTGATCAGGATCGTTTGCCCGCCAAATGTCGTATCCCAAGGGGCAGCACCGCTTTGCAGGAAAATCCAATTGTCACGATAGGTACGATGATCGCGGGCACCATAGACCTGCGTTGGCTGCCCCGCGATTTCGGTATCGGCAAACTGAATTGGCAGGATCACATCAACTTTTTGGGTGGCAAAGGCAATCAGCGCATCAGATTGCGCCGCGTCCTCCGTACTGACATAAAGCTCCGATGACAGCCGTTGATCCAGAAAATCAACAAATGTCAGCCGAAAGCTGGACACCATGGTCGAGACCCCCACATTCGCCGCCATCGCCAAAAGCAACGCCATCAGGGCGAGTGACAGCCCCGGCAGTTGTTGCCGTGTGTCCGACCAAAACCATTGCGCCGTGACCGATTTCGCGAGACCGCTGCTGGCGGCAAGCACGCGATCAAGGATCAAGGGCAAGGCCAGCGCCGCCCCGATCAGCAGGGCAGCAAGCAGGGCAAAGCCGCCGATCAAACCTTGCGCCGTGAACATCAGCACCCCGGCGACGGTCAGCAGGATCGCCGCCCCCGCGCCCTGCAGCGCCGCATTGCGGCCTGCGGCCATGGCCAGCGCGCGTGGCTGCGCCGCAGCCAGAAGCGGCATTTTTGACAGCCTATACAGCGCGCCACTGGCCGCCAATGCCGTGCCGCCCAGCGCAATCGCAAGGCCGGACAGCCACCAGACCGGGCGCAATTGCAAGGTGCCGGATACATCCGCCCCGTAAAGCCCGCGCAAGGTCGCGGCCACATCAGGCAGCAAAAGGGCGGCAATCACATAGCCCAGCGCCACCCCGATTGCCCCTGCGAAAAGCGCGAAGAACATCAATTCGGCCCCCATCAGAACGATCAACTGTCGCAACGGCAAACCCAGCGCCCGCAACGTGCGCACCACGGGCCGCCGCTGTTCAAACGCCAAGCCAATTGCCCCATGTACGATGAAAATACCCACCGCAAAGGACAGCAACCCAAAGGCGGTCAGGTTCAAGTGAAAACTGTCCGTCAGCCTGCTAATATCCGATCCACCCTGTGCCGCCTGCCGCAGCAGTTGCGGCGCAATATCCGCCAATGGCGGCTGCGATCTTGGTTGACCGGGGGCGACGATCAGACTGTCGATCTGCCCTTGCCGACCCAACAACCGTTGGGCCACACCGATATCGGTAATGGCAGTGCCGGGCGCGATCTCTGGTGTGATCATGACCTGTTGCCCGGCCAGCCTGGCAGCTGTTTCGGCATTGGCATACAATTGGCCGGCCCCGGTCAGAAATCCGGTGATATCCGCATCCTCGTTGATGGTCACCGGCCCAATGCTGCCCGGCGCTGTCAGCGGATCGATCCCGATGATCCGCACGCCATCCAACCGTCCCTGCACCACCGGGCTAACCAGCCAACCGGCCCGGCGCAGGGCGATATAGGTGGCCTGATCCATCGGCTGCCCGTCACGACGCAGCAACCTGTCATACTGGCCCTCACCCAAGGTCGCGGCGGCGGCGTCATAGCTGGCGCGCGCCTCGGCATTCACCGCCTGCACCCCGGACCAGAGCGCCGTTGCCAGCGCCAGCCCGGCCAGCAAAGTGAATAACTGCAACGGATTGCGCCACCAATGCGACAGCAAAGCCTGAAGCGTGGCGCCTGTCATGCCAATTGACCCGCCCGCAGATGCAACCGGCGGGCCATGCGCCCGGCCAACGCTTCGGAATGGGTCACCATCAACAGACCGGCCCCTGTCTCCGCCACCAGTTCCAGCATCAGGTCCATGACCGTTGCGGCGGTCGCCTCGTCCAGATTGCCGGTGGGCTCATCCGCAAGCACAAGGCGGGGTTTGGGCGCAAGCGTGCGCGCGATGGCGACCCTTTGTTGCTGCCCGCCCGACAATTGTTCGGGGTATTTGTTCAGCTGCGCGGTCAGGCCCATCCGATCCGCCAGCGCAGCCGCCCAATCAGGATCATGCTGCCCCGCCAGCCGGGCCTGAAAGGCGATATTGTCGACGACCTTGAGGCTCGGGATCAGGTTGAATTGCTGGAAAACAACGCCAACCGTGCCCCGACGCAACGCCGCGCGGCCATTGTCGTCCAGCGCTGCAATATCCTGACCCTCGATCACGATCTGCCCTTGGTCAGGCGTATCCAGCCCGCCGATCAGATGCAAAAGCGTGCTTTTCCCGCTGCCGGATTCCCCGGTCAGTGCCAGGGTTTCACCCGTCCCAAGCGACAGGCTGACGCCGCGCAGAACCGCAAACGGGCCATCGGCAGTCAGATAGGTTTTGTGAATATCGGTAACGTCTAACAATATATTCCCTCGGCGCTTGGGTATGACTTATCACGCGAACCGCCGAAGGAAATGTGCGATATGGCTTCAAGCGCCGGAAAGGGTAATGCGGTTGCCCGCCGGATCAATCACAAATAGCTGGCGGACATAGCGCAAACCAAGATCCCATTCTGTGTCGTATCCGGCGGCGGCAAGCGCTTCGGCAACGCGATCAAGACGCGGTTCTTTGATGATCACACCAGCCGTCGCATCAAAATCAGGGCCGGTGCCGAAACTGAAATGTGTCAGCCTCTTACTGGCATAAAATCTGTCAGCGCATGTGCTTCCATCCGGCGCAGCCATCTCAACCATCTCGACGATGGTCAGATAAAACACGCGCATTGCGGCAATATGTTCTGGCGGTGCATGGATAAACACAGGTCGAAATGCCGGGCCGTTGGCACCGCCAAATGCAACATCGTCCCGGCTGCGCCTCTGCTCCAGAAGATCTTCGAAACCGGTGCTGATACGGCGGTGTTCTTGTATATCGCTATCCGACACAGGGTATCTGTCACCGGGCGCAACAAGCAACCAAACAACGTAAAGCGTGGACCCGATCATGATGACGATATCAAGCATTGGAATGCCGGTGGATATCGGCATCAGGTCGCTGCTTTTGCGGCCATTAACTCGACCCGGTTGCCAACCGGATCAGCCACAAAAAAGCGGCGGGTATCAGGCAAGCTGATATCCCAGGTGACGGGGTGATCAGCCTGAACAAGCTGATGCGCCAAGCCATCCAGATCGCCAACAACAAAGGCAGGATGTGCCTTGGTGGCGGGGGTGAATGCCGGGTCGATCCCGAAATGGACCTGCAGATCGCCCGCCATGGCCCAAAACCCGCCCCGCCCCTGCAAAGCAACCGGTTTGGGGATCTCGGGCATGCCCAGAAGCCCACAATAAAACGCTTTCATTGCCGTTTCAGCACCTGCAGGCAGGGCAAGTTGAATGTGATCAAGGCCTTCGATCATGTCAGTCTCCGCCACCGCCATCGCCGCCAAAGTCACCGCCGCCCCAACCGTCGTGACCACCGCCATTGCGCCCCCCGCCGCCACGGCCCCCGCCACCGCCGCCGCGCATCAGGATTCCGAAGATAACGACGATAATCAGAACAACGATGAAAAAATCAGCATTAAGAATATCCTGGGTCATGAAACCTCCCTCGATTTAGTATACAATTGTATACCCAATATAGGTCACAATCCCTGACATTCAAGCCCGCCGCAGTTCCGCGACGTTTTTCTGCACCCAAAACAAACCGCGCTATACTGGCAAAAACCGGTGATTTGGGAGGCATACATGACCGATATCGTAATCTTGGGTGGCGCACGTACGGCAATTGGCACATTTGGCGGCGCATTGGCGGGCACGACACCCATCGAACTGGGCACCGTCGCCGCAAAGGCTGCACTGGAAAGATCCGGCGTCGAAGGCGCACAGATCGGCCATGTGGCAATAGGCCATGTGATCAACACCGAACCCAAGGATATGTATGTCAGCCGGGTTTCGGCGATGAATGCCGGCGTCCCTGACACCACCCCGGCGATGAATGTGAACCGGCTGTGCGGATCCGGCGTGCAGGCCATCGTCTCGGTTGCGCAATCGCTGATGTTGGGTGATGCGGAATTTGGACTTGCAGGCGGCGCCGAGAATATGAGCCGGTCACCCTTTATCATCCCTGACCAGCGCTGGGGCGCGAAAATGGGTGATGTGCGTACACAAGATATGATGCTGGGCGCACTCAACTGTCCCTTTGGCACGGGGCATATGGGGGTGACGGCTGAAAATGTTGCCGCTGAACATGATGTCAGCCGGGCCGATCAGGATGGCTTTGCCCTGCAAAGTCAGGAACGCGCCGCAGCGGCGATCGCGGCGGGGTATTTCGAAAGCCAGATTGCGCCGGTCCAGGTCAAACGCAAGCGCGAGATGGTAGATTTCGTCACCGACGAACACCCCAAGACAACAACCGCCGAAGCACTCGCCGGGCTGCGCCCGGTGTTTCAGAAAGACGGGTCAGTCACAGCAGGCAATGCGTCGGGCCTCAATGACGGGGCCGCCGCGGTGGTGCTGGCCACCGCCGACGCGGCAGAGCGTGCAGGTCTCACCCCGAAATTCCGGGTGCTGGGCTATGCCCATGCCGGTGTCCGCCCGGAGGTGATGGGCATTGGCCCGGTCCCGGCGGTCAGAAACCTGCTGGCAAAGCTGCAAATGGACGCGGGCGATTTCGACGTTATTGAATCGAACGAAGCGTTCGCGGCCCAGGCCCTCGCCGTTACCAAAGAGCTGGGTCTTGATCCGGCCCGCGTGAACCCCAATGGCGGCGCGATTGCACTGGGTCATCCGGTAGGGGCAACAGGTGCGATCATCACGGTCAAGGCCATGTATGAATTGGAACGCATCAGCGCAAAGCGCGCGCTGATCACCATGTGCATCGGCGGCGGTCAGGGTATCGCATTGGCAATCGAACGCATCTGACCGTGGTGGTCTGAACCGCTGGTTTCTGAACCTCTAAGGCCACCCGCAAACCAGATGGAAAGGGGGCACTCGCCTGTAGCGTGGTGCCCCCTTTCCGTTAAGCCTGTCTTCATATTTGTACCGTGCGCCACGTTAATCGGGGTTGGACCGCTGCAAGGGTCCGACGCTTTGCCGACGTTTTGCCGACGCATCGCCGACCGTGATTTTCCCTTGAAAATATAGCGTTAACACTTGATTCGCGGCAGGCAGGCCGCCCCCGTCGCACGCACCCCCACCGAACGTTGCGCCGGAAATTTTCAGTTTCAAAAATTTACCATTTGATAAAAAATAAAAATGTGGCAGGCTATCCCCCATGAAGCCACGACAGGAACCCGCCATGTCCAGCCAGTCAAACTCACCGATGACCCCCGGCATCACGGCCAACCGCTTGCCCGGCGATGCGCTCGCTGAAAACTTCGGTGATCTGCATGCGCCCCTGGCCCCGCATGAGGCCGCAGTGGCCGCCGACCGATGCTATTTTTGTCACGATGCACCTTGCGTCACGGCCTGCCCGACGGATATCGACATCCCCCTTTTCATTCGCCAGATCAGTACCGGCACACCGGAAGCAGCGGCGAAAACAATATTTGATAGCAACATCTTGGGTGGAATGTGCGCCCGCGTCTGCCCGACCGAAGACCTTTGCGAACAGGCTTGCGTCCGTGAAGCGGCCGAGGGCAAGCCCGTCGAAATCGGGCGGCTGCAACGACATGCCACAGACACGTTGATGGCACGGCAAAGCCACCCATATGACAGGGCGCCCGCCACTGGCAAATCCATCGCTGTTGTTGGTGCCGGACCTGCCGGACTGGCCTGTGCGCACCGGCTGGCCATGCATGGGCACGATGTCACAATATACGATGCGAATGCCAAGGCAGGCGGGCTGAACGAATACGGGATCGCGGCCTATAAGAGCACAGATAATTTTGCCGCCCGCGAGGTGGATTGGCTGCTTGGCATTGGCGGCATCACTATTGAAACGGGGAAACGGCTTGGTGATGATCTCTCTCTGGATGCGCTGAAAAATCAATTCGATGCCGTCTTTCTCGGCGTTGGCCTGGGCGGGGTCAATGCCCTGCGCAGCGAAGGCGAAGACAAAAGCGGCGTCAGGGATGCCGTTGAATTTATTGCAGAATTACGACAAGCCAGCGACCTTAAATCTCTCCCGGTTGGTCGCGACGTGGTGGTGATCGGCGGCGGAATGACCGCCGTCGACGCTGCTGTGCAATCCAAACTGCTGGGCGCGCAAAACGTGACCATCGCCTATCGGCGTGGTCGCGACGCGATGAGCGCCAGCGCCTTTGAACAGGACCTCGCCGCATCCAAAGGCGTGCGGCTGATGTTCAACCTGCAACCTACCGCCATTTACGGCGATGGCGCGGTGGGCGAGATTGAGCTAGAATATACCAGCGACGACGGCAGCGGCCTGAAAGGGACCGGTGAAACAATCAGATTGCCTGCCGATCAGGTTTTCAAGGCGATTGGGCAAACTCTGGAAACCGATGCCGGGCTGGAACTTGACGGACGCAAAATCGCCGTGACCGGGGCCGGACGCACCAGCAGCGCAAAGGTCTGGGCGGGTGGCGATTGCGCCAGTGGCGGCGACGATCTGACCGTGACGGCTGTCGCCGAAGGGCGCGACGCGGCAATGGACATTCATGCAACCTTGATGGGGAGCACATCAAATGGCTGATCTCACAACAGAATTTCTGGGTATCAAAAGCCCCAACCCGTTCTGGCTGGCCTCGGCCCCGCCAACGGACAAGGAATACAATGTGCGCCGCGCCTTCGAGGCTGGCTGGGGTGGTGTCGTCTGGAAAACCCTCGGCGCAGAAGGACCACCGGTCGTGAATGTCAACGGTCCACGCTACGGTGCCATCTATGGCGCTGACCGGCGATTGCTGGGCCTCAATAACATCGAACTGATCACCGACAGGCCTCTGGAAACCAATCTTGAGGAAATCACCCGGGTCAAAGCCGACTATCCGGACCGGGCCATTATCGTCAGCATCATGGTCCCCTGCGAGGAAGAGGCCTGGAAAGCCATCCTGCCCCGTGTCGCCGCAACCGGCGCTGATGGCATTGAACTGAACTTTGGCTGCCCGCATGGCATGTCCGAACGCGGAATGGGTGCAGCTGTGGGACAGGTGCCGGAATATATCGAAATGGTCACCCGCTGGTGCAAGCAGTATTACGACAAACCGGTGATCGTGAAACTGACACCCAACATCACCGATGTGCGCAAACCCGCAGCAGCCGCCATGCGCGGTGGCGCCGATGCGGTGAGTCTGATTAACACCATCAATTCAATTACTTCGGTGAATCTTGATACAATGTCACCGGAACCTTCCATTGATGGCAAAGGATCACATGGCGGCTATTGCGGCCCTGCGGTGAAACCAATTGCGATGTCGATGGTGTCAGAGATTGCCCGTAACCCCGAAACCCGCGGCCTGCCAATCAGCGGCATTGGCGGCATCACAACCTGGCGCGATGCGGCCGAATTTATCAGCCTGGGATGTGGCAATGTACAGGTCTGCACGGCGGCAATGACGTATGGATTCAAGGTCGTGCAGGAAATGATCAGCGGCCTTTCGCAATGGATGGACGAAAAAGGCTATCGTTCCGTGGAGGAGGTCGTCGGGCGCGCGGTGCCGAACGTCACGGACTGGCAGTATCTGAACCTCAACTACGTGGCAAAGGCCAAGATCAATCAGGATGACTGCATCAAATGCGGCCGTTGCTATGCGGCTTGTGAGGACACGAGCCATCAGGCGATTGCGATGTCCGCGGACCGGTCATTCACGGTGATTGATGAAGAATGCGTTGCCTGCAACCTATGCGTCGATGTTTGCCCGGTTGAAAACTGCATCATGATGGAGCCGATGAAACCCGGCGACGTTGACCCACGCACTGGCAAGAGGGTTGAAAAGGAATATGCCAATTGGACAACGCACCCGAATAATCCAGGTGCTGTTGCTGCTGAGTGAGGGCAAGCAGACTTTTCGTCACGAAAAGTCTGCACGACGACAAAGTCTTCGTGACGAAGACTTTGTTTTCTCAAACATGCACTGTCAGATGATCAGATGCGCAAATGACGACAAACTGGTCGGCACACTCAATCAGGTGAAATCCACGTCGCGCCACTTCTGCAATCATGGCATCACGCCCGACTTCACGCTCAACATCGCGGACCGCACGCCTGACAATACCACCTGACAACGCAGCCTTCGCGCCAAACAGCTGGTGAAAGAACGCGGGATTTCCCTTTGCAAATCGGGTGTGGCGCATCTGTATCTGTCTCATGCGCCAACGCTAGGCCTATTATGGTTTCGAAAATCTTACCACAATGCCAGACAATGGCGGTTTGCCTTTTTGTTGAAACATCGCGTTCACCCGAATTGAGGATGCGTCGAACGGCAATGCAATTTGACGCCGAAACGCTTCATGCGCGCAGAACACTGCGCATGACATGATCGATGAACGGCGCTGCCCCCACAAACGGATCGTCCGTCCCCAGAACAGCACGGATTTGCACATCAAAATCGGCATAGTGCTGGGTCAGTGCCCAGATCGAGAAAATCAAATGATGCGGATCCACATCCGCGATCAATCCCGCCTCTGACCATTCCCTGACGATCGCCGCCTTTTCATCAACCAGGGCGCGCAGTTCACCGCTCAGGTTATCTGCAATATGCGGCGCCCCCTGGACGATTTCATTTGCAAATAGTCGGCTCTCGCGTGGATAGTCCCGGCTCATTTCAAGCTTGCGCCGCGCGTAATCAAGGATCTCCTGAACCGGGTCGCCATCCTGGCGCATCTGCTGCAAGGGGGCCAGCCAGGTTTCAAGCAACCGCTCCAGCAAGGCTGTGTAAATCGCGTCTTTTGAGGGGAAGTAATACAACAGGTTTGGCTTTGACAGGCCCGCCGCCGCCGCAATCTGATCTAAGGTCGATCCCCGAAATCCGAACTTCGAAAACACGTCCAACCCAGCTGTCAGGATCGCCGCCCTGTTGCGTTTCTGGATACGGGTCGGCGGTTTGGTCATGATGTGCCTTTGCTCAAATTGCAGCCGTTTGACGATATCGCAGCCTGGCCCGTCGGGAAAACTTGACTGTTGGTAAACCTCTGTTAGCGTTGTTTTGACCAGTTGGTCAAACAAAGATGAAGGAGAGCCACATGCCATCCCCCGGTGAGAACCTGCGTATCAACGGTGAACGTCTGTGGGACAGCCTGATGGAAATGGCCAAGATCGGCCCCGGCATCGCGGGTGGCAACAACCGCCAGACCTTGACCGACGAAGATAGCGAAGGCCGCCACCTGTTTCAGAAATGGTGCGAGGCGGCAGGCTGCACCATGGGTGTTGATGAGATCGGCAATATGTTTGCCCGCCGCGAAGGTACCGATCCCGATGCGCTGCCTGTCTATGTCGGCTCCCATCTTGATACGCAGCCCACAGGCGGTAAATATGACGGGGTGCTGGGCGTATTGGGCGGTCTCGAAATTCTGCGCACATTGAACGACCTCGACATCAAGACGAAGCACCCGATTGTCGTCACCAACTGGACAAATGAGGAAGGCACGCGCTACGCCCCGGCCATGCTCGCCTCCGGCGTTTTTGCAGGCAAACATACACTGGAATGGGCCAATGACCGCGTGGATGCCGATGGCAAACGTTTTGGCGATGAGTTGGAGCGGATCGGTTGGAAGGGCCCCGAAAAGGTGGGCGACCGCAAGATGCACGCCTTCTTTGAACTGCATATCGAACAAGGCCCGATCCTGGAGGCCGAGGGCAAGGATATCGGTGTTGTCACCCACGGGCAGGGCCTGCGCTGGATCGAATGCACGGTGACGGGCAAGGAAAGCCACACTGGCTCGACCCCGATGCATATGCGCAAGAATGCGGGGCGCGGCCTCGCCCTGATCACTGAACTGGTCCACGAAATTGCGATGAAAAACCAGCCCAACGCGGTGGGCGCCATCGGCCATATCGATGTGTATCCGAATTCACGCAACATCATCCCCGGCAAGGTGGTCTTTACCGTCGATATGCGCACGCATCTCTTGGATAAGCTGAATGGGATGGTAGATGAGTTGATGGAACGCGCACCGAAGCTTTGCGAAGAGATCGGGGTGACTTTTGACGCGGAAATCGTCGGCCAATTCGATCCGCCCGCCTTTGACGAAGGTTGCGTAAAGGCCGTGCGGAACGCGGCAGAGCGGTTGGGCTATTCCCACATGGATATCGTTTCGGGCGCGGGGCATGACGCCTGCTGGATCAACGACCTCTACCCGACATCCATGGTGATGTGCCCCTGCGTGGACGGGTTAAGCCATAACGAGGCGGAAGAGATTTCACCGGAATGGGCGCGGGCGGGGACGGATGTGCTGTTCCATGCGGTGGTCGAAACGGCGGAGATTGTGGGGTGATTGCTTGCTCGCACGATGCGAAAGACTATCACATCGTTT
Source organism: uncultured Paracoccaceae bacterium (assembly GCA_947500055.1). Lineage (GTDB taxonomy): Bacteria > Pseudomonadota > Alphaproteobacteria > Rhodobacterales > Rhodobacteraceae > Yoonia. Next base: position 162,148 of record CANMQO010000005.1, on the reverse strand, counting down.
GCCGCCATGTAGCAGGCAGTGAGCGACCACCTCTTTATGTCTGGCGATACAGCGATGACGGGCGGCTGGGCTACAACTGTGGTTTTGATGACCACCCTGAAGGCGAAAGTTACGTTCCGCTCTGTGAAAATTGCGGAATTGAACTTTTGTCGAGGTGGGCCGTCCCAGAAGTTGAGCAGGGTTATGAAGTTTGGAAGGCCACAGCCAGCGAAACGGACTGGCAGGTTGGCCAGATGAGGGAGAATGAAGCATGACCAAAGTCATCAAGAACGGCACCATCGTCACGCATGATCTGACCTACAAGGCGGATGTCCTGATCAACAGCGGCAAGATCGTTGAGATTGGCCCGGACTTGAAGGGCGATGAGGAACTGGACGCGACGGGCTGCTATGTCATGCCCGGCGGCATCGACCCGCATGTGCATCTGGAAATGCCGTTTATGGGCACCTATTCCAGTGATGATTTTGAATCCGGCACCCGCGCGGGCCTGGCTGGCGGCACCACGATGGTTGTCGATTTCTGCCTGCCCAATCAGGGCGAAAGCCTGCTGGATGCGATCAAGCGCTGGGACAATAAATCGACCCGCGCGAATTGCGACTATTCGTTCCACATGGCCGTCACCTGGTGGGGCGAGCAGGTGTTCAACGACATGGAAACGGTCGTGAAGGACCGGGGCATCAACACGTTCAAACACTTCCTCGCCTATAAGGGCGCGCTGATGGTGAATGATGATGAGCTGTTCTCATCCTTCAATCGCCTGTCCGAACTGGGCGCCATCGCCATGGTTCACGCCGAAAACGGCGATGTGGTGGCCGAGATGACGGCGAAGCTGCTGGCCGAGGGGAATACCGGGCCAGAGGCACATGCCTATTCCCGGCCTTCTCAGGTTGAGGGCGAGGCCACGAACCGCGCCATCATGATCGCCGATATGGCGGGCGTGCCGCTTTATGTGGTGCATACCTCTTGCGAGGAAGCGCATGAGGCGATCCGCCGTGCCCGTCAGCAGGGCAAGCGCGTCTGGGGTGAGCCGCTGATCCAGCATCTGACGCTGGATGAATCCGAGTATTTCAACAAGGATTGGGACCATGCCGCCCGCCGCGTCATGTCGCCCCCGTTCCGGAACAAGCAGCATCAGGATAGCCTCTGGGCCGGGCTGCAAAGCGGCAGCCTGTCTGTGGTGGCAACGGATCACTGCGCATTCACCACCGAACAGAAACGATCCGGCGTGGGGGACTTCACCAAGATCCCCAATGGAACCGGCGGGCTTGAGGATCGGATGCCGATGTTGTGGACCCATGGCGTCGCCACAGGGCGGTTGACGATGAACGAATTTGTGGCTGTCACCTCGACCAACATCGCGAAGATCCTGAATTGCTACCCCAGGAAGGGCGCCGTTCTGGTGGGCGCTGATGCTGATCTGGTTGTCTGGGATCCGGAAAAATCGAAAACCATCAGCGCAGGCAGTCAGCAATCCGCCATCGATTACAACGTGTTCGAAGGTAAGAAGGTCAAAGGCCTGCCCCGCTTTACCCTGACCCGTGGCCATGTAGCCATTCACGACGGCGAAGTGCGCACACAGGAAGGGCATGGGAAGTTCGTCGCGCGCGAGGCCAACACGCCAACGAATAAAGCGCTGAGCACATGGAAAGAGCTGACAGCACCGCGCCCGGTTGAGCGGTCAGGTATTCCGGCGACGGGGGTCTGATGCCGACAATTGCCGAACTGGCGGGGCAAGCTCTGCAAAAGGATAACACGCAGGTGTCACCGCCATCTCAGGCGGTGATCGTCGCGCGTGACCTCGATCTGACATTCAAGACGAATGACGGGCCGGTGCATGCACTCAAGGACGTGGGACTGGAGATCGGAAAGGGTGATTTCGTCAGCTTCATCGGCCCGTCGGGCTGTGGCAAAACCACATTTCTGCGCTGCATCGCCGGGCTTGAAACGCCAACCGGTGGCGAGATCACGGTTAATGGCATGACCCCGGATGAGGCGCGGCGCGCGCGGGCATATGGTTATGTGTTTCAGGCGGCGGGCCTATATCCGTGGCGCACAATCGGCGGCAATATCAAGCTGCCACTGGAGATCATGGGATTTTCCAGATCCGATCAGGCGGAACGCGTGGCCCGGGTGTTGGAACTGGTTGATCTAGCCGGGTTTGAGAAGAAATTTCCATGGCAGCTTTCTGGCGGGATGCAGCAACGCGCCTCGATTGCCCGCGCGCTTGCCTTTGATGCCGATATTCTCTTGATGGATGAACCTTTTGGTGCGCTGGATGAAATTGTGCGCGATCACCTGAATGAACAGCTGCTCCAGCTTTGGTCGCGGACCGAAAAGACCATTGGATTTGTCACCCATTCGATCCCCGAAGCCGTCTATCTGTCCACCAAGATTGTCGTCATGTCCCCCCGCCCGGGCCGGATCACGGATGTCATTGACAGCCCGCTGCCGAAAGAGCGGCCATTGGATATTCGCGATACCCCTGAATTCATAGAGATTGCGCACCGGGTGCGTGATGGTTTGCGGGCAGGACATGCGGATGACTAGGGTTTTTGAGTATTTTTGGCAAAATGATGAGGGTGGGATTTGAAGTCGGTCTTGCCCATTCTGACGATTGTCGCTGCGATTTTCCTGTTCTGGATTGTATCGGTCGTGCCAATGAATATGCATCTGACGGCGGATCAGGCACAGCGGGACGGGTTGGTTGTGTCGCCCGAAACCCCGGTAGAGCGGCAAGCCTATTCAGGCATCGGATTGACGCTCATGAACACCGGCCTGATCGGCCGCACCTATCTGCTTGAACGCCCGCGCCTGCCCTCGCCGCATCAGGTGGGCTTTGAATTATGGGACACGGTTTTTGACAAGAAAATCACCTCGCGCCGGTCGCTGGTCTATCATGGCTGGGTAACGCTGTCGGCGACCTTGCTGGGTTTTGCGATTGGGACCACGCTGGGCATCCTGCTGGCGGTTGGGATCGTCTACAACAAGGCGATGGATATGAGCGTGATGCCATGGGCGATTGCCAGCCAGACCATCCCGATCCTCGCCCTTGCCCCGATGATCATTGTGATGCTTGGAGCGATCGGCATTCAGGGCTTGCTGCCGAAGGCGGTGATCAGCGCCTACCTGAGCTTCTTCCCGGTTGTCGTTGGCATGGTGAAAGGGCTGCGCAGCCCCGATGGGATGCAGCTGGACCTGTTGCGCACCTATAGCGCCAGCCCGGCGCAAGGGCTCTGGAAACTGCGCTTGCCTGCGTCTGTTCCCTATCTGTTTGCCTCGCTCAAGATCGGCATTTCGGCGTCACTTGTCGGGGCCATTGTGGCCGAACTGCCCACGGGGGCGCGGGCCGGGTTTGGCGCGCGGATGCTGGTGGGTGATCAATATGGGCAACCCATGGTGACATGGGCCGCCCTTTTTGCAGCGGCGATTACCGCGGCGGCACTGGTGGGGCTGTTCAGCCTGATTGAGCGCTGGACCCTGCGTCGCATGGGGATGCAGGCGGCATGACGGGCATGGCGATCATAAGTGCGCTTGGCATCTGGGGCGCGGGGTGGTTTGTGAACACCCTTCTGGCGAGGAGTGCTGCGGCTGGGACGCGGGCGGTCAAGCTGCTGGTGCCGGCCATCTTTGGGCTGACATTGCTGATCATGTGGGAATTGCTGGTCCGCATGCTTGAGATCAGCCCCGTGATCCTGCCACCACCCACAATGATTGCAAACCGGTTCGCTGGCGAAATTCCCACCCTTTGGGCCGATTTTGAGCAGACAATCATCAAAGGGGCGATGACCGGATATATCATTGGTGGCCTTGCGGCCTTTGGTGTGGCCATCCTTGCCGACCGTTCGGATTTCCTGACCCGGGGTATCCTGCCGGTGGGCGGCTTCATGGCTGCACTGCCGATTGTGGGGACCGCCCCGATCTTTGTGCGTTGGTTGGGCAGCGATTGGCAATCCAAGGCGGCGGTTGTTGCAGTCATGGTGTTTTTCCCCATTCTCGTGAACACGGTGGCGGGGCTGCGTGACACCACATCCATGCAACGGGATCTGATGCGCACCTACGGGGCAGGATATTGGGCGACCCTGTTCAGGCTGCGCCTGCCGGCGGCGATGCCATTCATTTTCAACGGGCTGAAAATCGCCACGACATTGGCCTTGATCGGGGCAATTGTAGCGGAATTCTTTGGTTCACCCACGGTAGGCATGGGGTTTCGGATATCCACATCGGTGGGCCAGCTGGCACTTGATATGGTATGGGCAGAGATAGTGGTGGCAGCGCTCGCCGGAAGCGCGTTTTATGGTTTGATGGCATGGATCGAGAGTTGGGTGACCTTCTGGCACCCCTCGCAACGAAAATAAGGCAAGCTCCGCAAAGAGGGCAAAACAACAGACTAGGAGAACAGAAGATGAAAAAGTTAATGCTAGCGGCTGCACTCGCCGCAGGTTTGGGCGGGACGGCTCAGGCCGACGGGCATGCCAATGACGTGACCCTGCAATTGCAATGGGTCACACAATCGCAATTTGCGGGCTATTACGTGGCGCTTGATCAGGGGTTTTATGAAGAGGAAGGGCTGAATGTCACCATCCTTCCCGGCGGGCCGGATATCGCCCCGCCGCAGGTTCTGGCCGGTGGTGGCGCGGATGTCATGCTGAATTGGATGCCCTCCGCCCTCGCCGCGCGTGAAAAGGGTCTGCCGGTGGTTAACATCGCCCAGCCTTTCAAGACATCCGGCCTGATGCTGACCTGTTGGAAAGATACCGGGATCACCTCGGTGGAAGATTTCCGGGGCAAGACAATCGGCGTCTGGTTCTTTGGCAATGAATACCCGTTCCTCAGCTGGATGAGCCAGGAAGGCATTTCCACCGATGGCGGCGAGGACGGGGTCACTGTTCTCAAGCAGGGTTTCAACGTTGATCCGCTGCTGAACCGCGAGGCCGACTGTATCTCGACAATGACCTATAACGAATATGGTCAGGTGCTGGATGCGGGCGTCAGCCCAGACGAACTGGTCACCTTCAAATACGAAGAGCAGGGTGTCGCCACGTTGGAAGACGGGATCTATGCGCTTGAGGAAAACCTCGATGATCCGGTCTTTGTTGACAAGATGGTCCGTTTTGTCCGGGCTTCGATGAAAGGCTGGAAATGGGCGGAAGAAAACCCGGAGGAAGCGGCTGGTATCGTGCTGGATAACGACGAGACCGGCGCGCAGAGCGAGGCCGCACAGATCCGCATGATGGGTGAAATTGCCAAGCTGACGGCTGGTTCCGATGGCTCGCTTGACCCGGCAGATTTCCAGCGGACGGTGGATACGTTGCTGGCCGGTGGATCCGACCCGGTGATCACCGCGCAGCCTGAAGGGGCATGGACCAGCGTGATCACGGATCAGGCGTTGAACTAAACATAACGGCGTCCCGGGCTTGCCCCGGGACCTCAAGCCGCACGTCTCTTGACGGCCGGATCCGGGCTGGACCGCGATTGATATGTTACACTGCCCCAATGGCACCAGTTCAAAAATACAGTTTCCGCAAGGCAACCTTGCGCGATGTAGATTTGCTCATGGAATGGCAATCACGCCCGCATATGCGTGCATGGTGGGGAACCGATGCGCCTTATGGCGCGGAGGAGCTGAACGATCCTCGGGTTGCACGTTGGATTGTCTCAACCGAAAATCGGCCGTTTGCGTTTATGCAAGATTATGCCGTCCATGGATGGGAAAACCATCATTTCGCCGCACTACCAAAGGGAACGCGGGGAATTGACCAATATATCGGCGACCCTGACATGATTGGGCATGGACATGGCACGGCCTTCATTGCTGCAAGAATGCAGGTCCTTTTTGATGCGGGCGCCCCGGTGATCGCCACCGATCCGCATCCGGATAATGCGCGGGCGATTGCTGTCTACACAAAGTTGGGTTTTGCGGCTTACGGTCCCCCCAGAGACACTGAATGGGGCCTGATCTTGCCGATGCGGATCAGTCGGGAGCGGGGCCGTCAGGCAAAGGGTTTCAGCTGAAGGCAAGCCGCCCGCGTTGAAATGGAAGCAAATGTTCTGGACTTACCCAAGTTTCGTTTCCTTAGTGATCTCGACCAACATGTGGAATGCTAGAAAGGGATATATATATGACCTATGATTTCGTGATTGTTGGCGGGGGCTCTGCCGGTGCCACGATCGCATCGCGATTGAGCGAAGACCCAAAGGTCAAGGTCTGCCTGCTGGAAGCAGGCGGCAAGGGCAAGGGCATTCTGGTGCGCGCGCCCATTGGGGTTGTTGCCATGCTGCCGGGCTATGGCAAGATCAACAATTGGGCGTTCAAGACGGAACCGCAGCCCGGATTGAACGGCAGGCGGGGGTATCAGCCGCGCGGCCGCGCATTGGGCGGATCATCGGCAATCAATGCCATGCTTTATGTGCGCGGCCAAAAAGAGGATTACGACGGCTGGGCCGCACTGGGCAATGAGGGCTGGGATTGGGACAGTGTGCTGCCCTATTTCAAGAAGGCCGAAAACAACGTGAACGGGGCCAATGACGCCCATGGCGTGGACGGCCCCTTGCATGTGTCAAACCAGAAAGCCCCCAGACCGATCTCGGCGGCCTATATCGAGGCTTGCGCCCAAACGCAGATCCGTAGGACCGAGGACTTCAACGCCGGCGACAACGAGGGTGCCGGTTATTGGCAGACAACCATCCACCACGGCGAAAAGAAAAACGGTGAACGCTGTACCGCTGCGGCGGCCTATCTGTTTCCCGTCATGGACAGCCGCCCGAACCTGACGGTGATCACCAAGGCGCATACAACCAAAGTGCTGTTTGAGGGCAAGCGCGCTGTGGGCGTCGCGTACCGTCAGGGCAGGCAAACCCATCAGGTGAAGGCCGCCAAAGAGGTGATATTATGCGCAGGCGCGCTCCAATCGCCACAAATCCTGCAGCTTTCCGGGGTGGGTCGCGCGCAAGACATCACGCCCTACGGTATCGCGATGGTGCATGACTTGCCCGGTGTCGGACAAAATCTGCAAGATCACATCGATTTCGTCATGGGTTACAAAACCAAGGACACCGACAATGTTGGCATCGGCCTGCGTGCGACCCTGAAACTGGTGTCAGAGATGTTCAAATGGCGCAAGGACGGCAACTCCATGATCGCCTCGACCATCTCGGAAGTGGGCAGTTTCTTCAAAACCGATCCGGCGCTGGATCGCCCTGACATACAGACCCATTTTGTGATTTCCATCGTGGATGATCATGCGCGCAAATTGCATCTGGGCCATGGCTATTCCTGTCATGTCTGCGTGTTGCGGCCACATTCGCGAGGCAATGTCTTCCTGAAATCGGGAAATCCCATGGATCCACCGGGGATCGATCCGCAATTCCTTTCTGATGATCGTGATCTGCAAACACTGATCAAAGGGGCCAGGATGACCCGCGCCGTCCTGGAAGCCCCGGCCATGAAGAAATACGCCCAGAAAGAACTTTTTGGCGTACACGACAACATGACCGACGCTCAGTGGGAGCAAAACATTCGCAATCGTGCCGACACCGTTTATCATCCGGTCGGCACCTGCAAGATGGGCCATGACGACATGGCGGTTGTTGATGCCAGGCTAAAGGTTCACGGGCTTGAGGGGCTGCGGGTCGCGGATGCCTCCATCATGCCCAATGTCATATCGGGCAACACCAACGCGCCCACAATCATGATTGGTGAAAAATGTGCTGATATGATCAAGGCGGATTACGCCGCGTGAGAGGTCGGGCTGGCAACCCAATCAATGAAGGGGAATGGAATGCTTGGCGCAATGATGAAACAGAACCTGCTGATCAGCGATTTGATCGAACATGCAGGAAAATACCATGCAGACACCGCGATTATCTCGCGCGAAACCGCAGGCGATTTGAACACGACCAATTGGGCCGACGTCGCAGCCAGCGCGCGCAAACTTTCCTCGGCGCTTGAAAACCTGGGATTGGAACAGGGCGACCGGGTCGCCACGCTGGCCTGGAACAATCATCGGCACCTGAAAATATGGTTTGCCGTGTCCGGCGGGGGCATGGTTTGTCACACGCTGAACCCGCGCCTGTTTCCCGAACAGTTCATCTTTATCTGTAATGATGCCGCCGATAAGGCGATCTTTTTCGACAAGACATTCATGCCGTTGATTACCGGCGCGCGCGAACATCTCAGGACGATCAAGCATTTCATCTATATGGGCGGCCATGACGCAGAGGTTGCAGCGGCGCTGCCCGGTGTCGTCTTCTTTGACGATCTGATCCTTGGCGGCAGTGATGACTACACTTGGCCCGATCTGGATGAGGATACGCCCTGTTCGCTGTGCTACACATCCGGCACCACCGGCAATCCAAAGGGCGCGCTTTATACGAACCGCTCGACCATGTTGCATACATTTGCGATTTCGCTGCCGGATTGTCTCAATCTCTCATCGCAGGAAACGATCCTGCCGGTTGTGCCCATGTTTCATGCTAACGCATGGGGCATTCCTTATGCCGCCGCGATGACAGGCGCCAAACTGGTGATGCCCGGACCGGGATTGGACGGCGATAGCCTGGTCGGGTTGATTGACGAACAACAGGTAACGCTGGCATTGGGCGTGCCCACGATCTGGATGATGCTGCTGGCCTCTGCTGAAAAGTCCGGCTCCAAATTGGAGACATTGCGCCGGAATGTCATTGGCGGCTCGGCCGCTGCCCCATCGATGATTGCTGCGTTCCGGGAAAAGTATGGCTGTGAGACTATTCACGCATGGGGCATGACCGAAACGTCACCGGTTGGAACGGCCAACCAGATCAAAGGCAAACATCTGCATCTGGAAGATGATGCCATGGTCAACCTGCGGCTTGGCCAAGGTCGCCCACCCTTCGGCATCGACTTGCGCATCGTTGATGAAACAGGGAAACCCCTGCCCCATGACGGCAAGACCGAAGGCGCGTTGCAATGCCGGGGCCATTGGGTCGTCGATACCTATTTTGGCAATGAATCCAGTTCGTTGACCAAGGATGGCTGGTTCGACACGGGCGACGTGTCGACTATTGACGCAGACGGTTACATGGTGATCCGCGACCGTACCAAGGACATCATCAAATCCGGTGGCGAATGGATTTCCTCGGTCGATCTGGAAGGCATCGCGGTGTCGCATCCGGGCGTAGCCATGGCCGCCGCCATTGGTGCCAAACATCCCAAATGGGATGAGCGTCCAATTATCATTGCGGTCAAGGCAGATGGTGCAGAACCGACGGAGGACGAAATCATCGCGATGTTCGCCGATAAAGTCGCCAAGTGGCAAATCCCCGATGCCGTGGTGTTCACTGACGCCATTCCGCTGAACGGAACCGGCAAGATGCTCAAGAACAAGCTGCGGGAAAAGTTCGGCGACACGCTTGTGAAACGAATGACCTGAAAAGGGGCAGAGTTATTGCTGCGCCCGATGTCACCATCCTGCAGCTCCTGTGGTCCGGGGTGGCCTTACCTCCGGGCGCCAAGCTCTTTTCTAATCTCGTCGTTATGTTCACCCCGAACAGGCGTCTTCGGCGGCGTCCATGGCGGCTGATCGGAAAACCGTGGCGCAGGGGCTGCCTGCAAAACGCCGCCCACATCGTGCCATGTCGCACGGGCTGCGTTCAGCGGATCGTGCAACGCTTCTTCCGGGTTCAGCACAGGCGCCACACAAGCATCCGTTCCCTGAAAAATCGCGGTCCATGCCTCCCTTGTCTTTCCTTGAAAAACGGCAGCAAGCCGTTTTGTCAGAACCGGCCAAAGCGCGCGGTCAAACTGCCGTTGGAATTCCGGATCGCCCGACAGGTTCAATAGGTCCAGAAACAACGCGTAGAACTTCGGCTCAAGACATTGCACGCTGATATAGCCGTCATCCGACGTCCGATAGCAACGGCTCCAATGGGGGCCGTCAAGGAGACTCTGACCGCGGTCCATTGCCAGCAGGCCAGGTTGGCGCATGGTCAGCAGCAGGTTCATCATGTGGGCTGAACCATCGTAAACCGCCGCATCCACCACGGTGCCCTGACCTGTTGTGCGGGCCGCCAGAATGCCCGCCAACATGCCAACAGTCAGATACATCGACCCGCCGCCAATATCCCCCACCAGCGTGGGCGGGGTAAATGGCGGCTGTCCGGGCTCTGACGCAAACCATGCCGCGCCGGACATTGCGATATAGTTCAGATCATGCCCCGCCGCGTGACTTTGCGGCCCATTTTGCCCCCAACCGGTCACCCGCCCATAGACCAAAGCGGGATTGATACCTTGGCAGATCTGCGGACCCAGCCCCAGTTTCTCCATTACCCCCGGTCGAAATCCTTCGATCAGGCCGTCGGCGCTGCTAATCAACGCTTTGATCAGGTCCAGATCATCGGGATCCTTCAAATCAACCGTGATGGAGCGTTTCCCGCGATCGATCAGTGATTGCTCCGGCATCCCGGGGGCGGACGATCCCCCCTTTCGATGCGCCACAATCACATCCGCACCAAGATCGGCCAGCAGCATCCCAGCGAAGGGACCGGGCCCCAACCCTTCAATCTCAATGATGCGAACACCTTTCAGCACATGTTATTCCTTCTGCGATGCGGGTTGGTTGAATTGCTGAGGCGCTCGACTTTTTCGTCAATCGATATCAAGCGATCTGGCGATCAGTTCCTTCATGATTTCATTGGTGCCGCCATAAATCTTTTGGACGCGCGCATCCGCATAAAGTTCTGAAATCAAATACTCGCTCATATAGCCGTATCCGCCGTGCAGCTGCAGGCATTCATCAATGATGTCGCATTGCGCCTGACTGCCCCACCATTTCGCCATCGCCGCCCGTTCGGGTGTCAGCGTCCCGCGATCCAGTTCATCAAGGCATTGATCAAGGAACGCCGCCAAAAGTTCGATCTTGGTCGCCGCCTCGGCAAGTTTGAACCTTGTGTTCTGAAAATCCATGACGCGGTTACCGAAGGCCTTGCGCTCGCGGACATATTCCAGCGTCACCCGCAAGGCACATTGCGCCGCACCCAATGCCCCGTAGCCAAGCAAAAGCCGTTCCCAAGGCAATTGCTGCATCAGTTGATAGAACCCCTGCCCTTCTTCTGTACCAAGCAGTGCAGTCTGCGGCACGCGCACATCTGAAAAATTCAACTCGGCCGTATCATTGCGTTTCATGCCCAGTTTCTTGAGCTTGCGACCAACGCTGTACCCCTCAAGCCCGCGTGTTTCGATGATCAGCAGGGAAACGCCCTTGGCCCGCGACGCCGGGTCCGTCTTGGCCACCAAAACCAGAATATCGGCGCTGGCACCATTGGTGATAAATGTCTTGGCGCCGTTGATCAGGTATTCATTGCCGTCCTTGATCGCCGTTGTCTTGATTGCCTGCAAATCCGAGCCCGTGCCCGGCTCAGTCATGGCGATTGCAGCCACATGTTCACCAGATGCCAGCTTTGGCAGCCATTGGTGCTTTTGGTCCTCCGTGCCGAACGACAGGATATAGTGGATCGCAATATTGTGAACCGAATGGCCCCAGCCACTGTCGCCAGCTTTCGCCTGTTCCAGGAAACTCACGGTATCAAAATGCCGGGATAACCCTAACCCGCCATAGGTTTCCGGGATCGTCGCACCAAGCATGCCCAGCTCACCCGCAGCCTTCCAGAATGAACGCGGTATCACACCGTCATCGGTCCATTGCGTCCGGTTGGGCTCAAACTCATCGGCAAAGAAGCGGGCAACACTTTCGGCAAAGGCATGATGCTCTTCGTTCATCCATGAATAGTTTGGCATGGGGTCCTCATTCGGGTTTTCGATCGCTTGGGTTTCGCCGGTTTGGGTGATTGTGGCACAGTATATGGTTAAGTCGAGCCTCAGTTTCATCCGCACCAATCCAAATCGGATGCATCACACGTGACCCAATTGCAACGAATCCATTGAACCCATTTCAAACCTAAAAACCGCCAAATTTCTGACTTGTTTCGCATTTAGCAACAATAATGGGGGTTCATGATTGATTGGAGTGACCGAGTTGAGATATATTTCCCGCCTTCCAACCATCATCGGTGCAATGGCGCTATCAGCCTTGTTTTCAGGTCCACAGGCCGCCATGGCAGAGGAAAAACCGATCTTTGATCAGGTGGTCGAGATTGTGGGATCCGAGCGCGGCACCGTCCGCAAATGGATCTACGCCCCCAAAGTAACGGTGATCCACGAGGGCGACCCCCAGCGGGACGAGATCAACGGCATTATCGAGATGGTTAATGCGCGGATACCCAATTTCCCCGGCGTCGGCGCGATCGAATTTTTCGATCTTGACCAATATGACCGCCGGCTTGCTGGCAACACTCATTTCCGCATGCCCCGGGTCGATTTTGACGGGGTGGAGGGCAATATCGTCCGTGCCTTGTTCAAAGGCGAGGAAGAGGCACAGAATATCGTCCTGACCGGCAGCATCTTTATCTTTCTGACCGGTCTGGAAACCGGCATTACCCTTGGGGCCTTGACGCAAAGCACCCAATCACTCAGCCGTCAGTTTGCCGAAGGTGCGCAGACAAAATGTTATTTTCATCTGATGTCAAAGAATGACGAGCTGCGCGCCGGGTTCATCTTTATCAACAACGAAGATGCGCGCACACCGGTGGCTGAATGCCTGTATGAGGAGTTCATGCAAACGCTGGGCCTGCTGAATGACTCTGGCGGGTCATCGGTATTTACCTTCGACAACTCTGGCGATGTCCGCGCGAACCGCGCCCCAGATTTCCGCCTTTTGCAGGCGCTATACGACCACGACATTGCGGCAGGCGACTCAGCCGAAAAGGTCGCGCAGCTTTACCTGGGGCTGGACGCCGCTTATCAGCTTACCTCAGCGCAGACAGAAACTGCGGCGGTACAAGATCAGTGAGCCAGACGCCATTGTCGGCCAGAAAGAACTGGTAGCCCGATTGATGCATGCCAAACGCATCGACTGTCAGAACGACAGGTTTGCCGTGCCGCATGCCCACCTTTGTTGCAGTATCAACATCCAGTGACAGATGCACCTGCTGCCTGCGTCCGGGTTTCAGCCCCTCTGCCATAATCGCCGCAACAGATTTCGCGGCCGTTCCGTGAAACAGCGTCGCTGGTGGTTCCGCTGGGTTCAGCCCCAATTCCACGGCAACAGAATGGCCCTGCGCGGCCCGGATCCGGGTACCATCATCCGATAGGGTGAACCGCTTCTTGTCCGATGTTGCAACGATCTGTGCGAGCGTTGCCCGGTCGATCTTCTGGCCCGCCTTGGCACATCCGTCGAGCAGATCATCAACTGTGACCCAGCCTTGCGCATCCAGCGTCAATCCCGCTTTCTCAGGTGTGTGGCGCAACACAAGGCTGAGAAATTTGCTTTGTTGTTTCATATGTTTGGGGGCGACCTAACGCCGCCCCTTCCTTTTCTTCTTATTCATCCAGAATGGCGGCACGTCCCCTGCCATCATGCAACCGTAAGGATCGATATAGTCCTCGATCTCGGCCAACCCGAACTGGTCGATCTGCCGCACTACATTGGCCGCGTTCTTGTAAGACGACGGCAATTCCGATGCATCGATCCCGCCCGCAGGGAACCGGATATCAAGGCCCTTTGTCTCGGCCTCAAGCGCCTGCTGCGCCGTCATCTCGCCCATTCTGCGCTTGTGTTCGGAGCGCGAAAAGTTGCGCCCCGCCCCGTGCGGCGAAAAGCCCAGCGCATGATCCGCATCCTTGCCACGCACAACCAAAACAGGTTCTGACATGTTCAGCGGGATCAGGGTCAGGCCGGTTGCATCCTGTGCGTAATCGCCCCAGGCCGGGGTTGCCCCCTTGCCGTGGTAATACAGATCGCCGCGCCGGAACACGAAGTTATGTTCGTTCCAGAACCGGTCACCCGGCTGCGCGCCTGACCCTTCCACAGTCGCCTGATGGATCGCGTTATGGTTCGCCTTGGTCCATTTGCGGATCAGTTGCAGGGCCGCCCAGTATTCCTGACCGTCTTGCGTATCCGCCGGAATCCATGCGTTCTGCTTGAGCGTATCGGGTGACAGTTTCTTGCGGTATTTTTCGGCCACCTCCATCCCCAGTTTATACAGCACGGCCCCCGGCCCGCGAGAGCCGTGGTGGGTCACAATTGCCGTGCGCCCGGTGTTGCGGGACTTGCCCACAAACAGGAAATGGTTGCCATCGCCCTGGGTGCCCAGATGTTCGACCGCCATGCGCAAAACTTTGGGATTATTCAGAAATTCATTCTCTCTGAACTCATCCATCAGCTTTTGCGACATGGTAAAGCGCTTGCCATTTGGGCGACCGCCGGGGCCAAAATGCGTGACTTTTTCGGCCGCATCCAACACCGCCTTGGGGTCAATCTCGCCCAGATCGGTCATCATGACTGAACAACAGATATCGGCCGAGTGCATGCCCGGATGGATCGCGTTTTTCGCCGCAACAACGCCGCCCACCGGGATCGTCCCAACGGGCCCCGCCGGGCAGGCATCCGGCATCACGGCAGCGGCCTGAACCGTTGGCGTGCGGATGACGGCGGTCATCGTTTCGCGCACCTGGGCGAGGTTCTGGACCTCATCAGGGTCATCGGAAGCTTCGATATTGAAATGAAACGGCACATCGCCCGCCTTCTGCAAAGGCAGTGTGGGCGGTGGTGGCGGCGGCTTCATCCTGTCCAGTTTTGCCTTGATCTGGTCCAGTTCATAACCTGCCGCAGCAGCCGCCCGCGCAATCTCCAATGCGCGCCCGAATTCCTTGCCGGGGATGTGGCCCCATTCCTTGAGGGTCTCGCCTGTGATGTCTACTTTTGTCATTTGGTGTTTTCGCTTCTTCTTACGCCAATCCATCTTGTCGTTTTCGGATCAGGTTGGAACGTGTGGTACTCATAGCAGTCCGAGAACTGCGTGCCGACATGGGCGCCGCATGCGCAAATCCGATTGGGTCCATCAATGCCGGAGATATCGCAGCATCCCGCCAACCGTTTTGTGATTGGCGTCAAACCAACAGCTTCCGCCAGATCGTCGAGGTGAACCCATGCCATATTTGCCGGAATGGTCGCACGGTGCATTTTTCCCTGCTTCACAATCGCATCCTTGTCGAGCAGCAGAACATACCCGCGCGGCGTGACGGCTTCACCTTCAGCGAAGGTACACAAATTCTCCATAGCGTCCGAACTTGTAATCGGCGTCAGTGTTTTGGTCAGATCAGCGTCACAAGCGCTGCACTTCAGTATGATGACCTCATTATTCATATCCGTTCACTCTCAAATCAAACCAAGACCGGAACAAGGCATTTGCAGGATGATTTTCCGCCACCGGATTGCTCCGGGCTGGGGTTGAACCAGCACGGGCCTTGTGGCCCAGACCCTAAAAGGCCTCGCGTCTACCTGTAATCCTGACATTCATTTCCATGTCTTGGGTCCGGGGGACAAGGGAAGCGTGAGACGCCTTTCGGCGACCGTTTTCTGCGATGTAATCCCACGGGCATTCCCCCGGATGTGTTTCCTTTCATTTGTGCGAGGTGATGAGGGCAGTGCCCGGACCTCGGGGTGGGTGCGAAGCGCCCTCCCCATGGGGGAGGTCCGGGCGCTGCCCGGCGATGCCGGGCGGAACATTCCCTCCGCGCGCCACGCTCAAATTCACTTGGTTGGAAAGGCAGGGCTCGAACCTGCGACCCACGGTACCAAAAACCGTTGCTCTACCAACTGAGCTACCTTCCAATGGTGGAGGACAAAGGTTCAGTGAGACGCTGACATTTTCAAGATGTAGTCCCACAGGCATTCCTCCGGTTTGGGTGGTCAGGGATAGAGGATTCGAACCTCCGGCCTCTGCAATCCGAATGCAGCACTCTACCAGACTGAGCTAATCCCTGGCCGTTTTGATCCCAAACGGGGCCTTGGTGGGCGACGCGGTTTTAGCATCGCGCATTTCGGTCCCGCAAGGGGGTGATCATGATGCCCCGGCGACAAGTATCTGGCGAAACGTTACGCGCTCTATCCATCTGAGCTATCCCGTCATGGTAACGGGAGTGGGATTCGAACCCACGACCTCGACATTCGTAGTGTAGTTCCACCAAGGCATTCGCCAGGTCTGTTTCGGGTCCGGCAACAAGGGATGGGTGAAACGAAGGGGAACTGCTCTACCAACTGAGCTACACCGCTCCGGTTGTGCCGGCTGCGGTGGCGGGGCTCGAACCCGCGACCAATCCATGAATGTAGTTCCACCAGCATTTGCCGGAAATTTCAGGTCTGGCGACAAGGGGAAAGAAACGTTTCGGGGCCCCGCCCCCATTTCCGCAGAAATGGTTTTCCGTCTGGGCGTGTCGCAAGAGGGGAGTTGAACCCTCGGGTGATCCCGCTTTGGAGCGATGTAGTTCCTTTGGCATTCGCCAGTGATTTCGGGTCTTGGCAACAAGGGTTTGATGAAACGTTGGGGAGGTGCTCTGCCAACTGAGCTACATCGCTCCGGTGATCCCGGCTGCGATGGCGGGGCTCGAACCCGCGACATCATCCGTGCATGTAGTTCCATCGGCATTTGCCAAGGTGTTTGTCTGTCGGTCCCGGCGACAAGTGTATGTGAAACATCAACATGCGCGTATTCTGCAAACAAAACCGCCATCACGTTCCTTATGTAGTTCCATCGGCATTCGCCGGGTTTATTCCTTTCTTTTCAATCGGCGCCCTACTATCATTTGGACGACAAGGCCGCTTCGCCAAGGCGTGACGTGACCCACGCATTTCCGAGAGTTTCTTTTCCTTTGGTTGGGTCAGGCGCACTCGCCTGACCCGTTCTTATACATCCACGGCCTCGATCTGGCCAACCCAGTGGTCCGGGCCCATCTCCCCGCTCGCGAAAGCGGCGATCTGGTCAAAGACACTGTCCGAGAACCCGCCGATGTTCAGCACATCGGCACGCTCTTTCGCCTGGGTCGTCCCGTATGGGGCGATATCGATGCAGACCAGTTTGGCCTTCGGGTTCCGCTTTTTCAGCTTCTCCCACATTTGCACCATCACCGTCCCGGCATTGCCGTACTGGTTATGCGCCCAGGACTGGTTGTCCGAGACGATGATCACCAGATCCGGGGCACGCCCCTTGGCCAGCAACCATTCCAGCGGTGCCGCGCAGTTGGTCCCGCCGCCCCACTGATCCGCCAAACGCGCCGCGTTTGTCAGGATCGTGTCGCGTGGTTCCAGCCGCACATCACGCACCTTCACCTCGAACGGCAGCACCGTTGCGGATGGGTTGCGCCGCAGCACAGCCGCAGACACCAGACCAGCCACATCCACGAACCGTGTCGCTGTTGTGGCCCCCTTGCGGTAGCCGGTCACAGCGCCGGACATGGACCCGGACACATCCGGGGCAACAACCACCTGACCGCGCAGCTTTGGTACGTTTTGCACCGAAAGCTCCATCGCGTCATGCAGCGCCTCCCGGATATCCTCCGGCATCTCCGCAGACATGGCCTGGTAGGCCGTCATCAGCTGATACGGGAACACCCGTGCCTTGGCGATCAGCGCCGGATCACGCAAACGATCCGCGATCATGCGCCGCATCTTCGGCTGGGCCAGAACCCCGTGCCGCAGGAACGTGTTCAGGTTCATACGGGTCATCTGCCAGGATGCGTTCTCAGCAATCTTTGCCCACTGTTTCGTAGACAATTCAAGCTGCGTCAGCATCTGGAACGGAACGTTTGGCACGCGGCCGCGGCCCGTTTTCTTGAACCGCAGGAAGTCCTGCACATCATCCGGCAGCAATGCGACGTCACATGGCTTCCCGATGATCCACGCAAACAGCGCGTCTCGCGCCTTCGAGGAAGGCTTCGGGTGGACCATCTTGATCACATCCGCCAGCGACGGATCGTTCCCCACATTGGCCTGCAGGATCGTCCGGTCGGACGCTTCATTCAACCAATTGGCCACCAGCCGCTTTGGCGCGGAGCCAAGCGATTTCCGCCCGGTTTGCCCAGATCGCATGATCTGCACGAAAGTCCGCAGCATCTTGCCGTTATCCACAACCCGCCCAAAGACGCGCTGGAAAAGGATCGGGTCACGGGCCGACAGAACCGCCAGCAAAAGGGCGGGCATATCTTTCATATGCCCCTCTTGCCGGGTGTAGATCGCCGCCTTTGCAAGAAAGGATGGATCAACTTTACCGGCCAGTTCCAAGGTGCGGGACAGTTCCTGCATCGGGTCCTGATAGAATGTCTGCCCAAACGTGCCAGTCATCGCCAGCTGCGCCAAGGCATGCGCATCGGAATATGTGTAGGCCGGTGCCCCCGCCAGGTTCTTGGCAGAAGCCGCCGGAAGCAACCGGCCTTTCATCGATGCAAACACGGATTTGTTTGCCATTGTCTTTGTCCTTCTCTCTTTCGGTGATGCTGTTTTCGCTGATTTTGAGGAGCGGACGAAGAAAAAACGTTTTCGCTTTAAGTTACTGTTTTTATTTGAGTATTTTTTGCAAAGCGATAGATATAGTCAATTTTACGAT
This sequence comes from uncultured Paracoccaceae bacterium, assembly GCA_947500055.1. Taxonomy (GTDB): domain Bacteria; phylum Pseudomonadota; class Alphaproteobacteria; order Rhodobacterales; family Rhodobacteraceae; genus Yoonia. The sequence continues at coordinate 143,677 of CANMQO010000005.1, read as the reverse complement.
TTACTTTTATCGTAACTTATATGATAGGATAGCATAATGAAAACGAATGTTGTCATCGGCTTTCTCGGCACGAATCTTGATGCGGGCAAGAGGCGCCGCTGGCGTCCTTCGGTGCAGATCAATGATCACCCCGGTTTTCCCATCGCCCGGCTGGAATTGCTGCATGATCGCCGCTGGACCGGGCTTGCCACGAAAATCCAGGGCGAGGTTGCACGCGCGCACCCCGAAACCGAGGTTCTGCTGCATGAGGTCAATACCCGTGATCCGTGGGATTTTGAGGAGATGTACGGCGCGATGTTCGATTTCGCCCGTGACTATGGTTTTGATGATGAGCGGGAGGAATATCACGTCCATCTGACCACCGGCACGCATGTCGCCCAAATCTGCTGGTTCCTGCTGACAGAGGCCCGGCATATCCCGGCCAAGCTGGTTCAGACTGGCCCACCGCGCGGCGATGATACCGGCCCCGGCACGTTGCAGATCGTTGATCTGGATCTGTCGCGCTACAACGCGCTGCAACAGCGGTTTGATCTGGTCGCCAAGGAATACAACACCCTGCTGAAAGGCGGGATTGACACGAAGAACGCTGCATTCAACGCAATGATTGACCGGATGGAGGTTGTGACCTCTAACTCCGATGCGCCGCTGTTGTTGATGGGGCCGACCGGAACGGGGAAGTCGGACCTTGCCGCCCGGTTGTATGAACTGAAGCTGCAACGCCGCCGGATCAAGGGCCGCTTGGTCCATGTCAATTGTTCGACGCTGAAGGGTGAACGCGCCATGTCGACCCTGTTTGGGCATCGCAGGCAGGCGATCCCCGGTGCCGGTGCGGACAGGCGGGGCTTGCTGCAAGAGGCGGATGGCGGGGTGCTGTTTCTCGATGAGATTGACGAATTGGGTCTCGATGAACAGGCAATGATCCTGCATGCGGTTGAAACTGGGAAATACCTGCCGCTTGGGTCGGATTACGAAGTCACCAGCCGGTTCCACCTGATTGCAGGTGCAGGTCGTGATCTGGCCGCTTTGGTGGCGAGCGGCCGGTTCCGGGCTGATCTGTTCGCGCGCCTGAACCTGTGGACCTTCCATCTGCCCGCGTTACGCGAACGACCGGAGGATATCGACCCGAATATTGCCTATGAGCTGACGCGGGTGGAAAAACTGCTGGGGCAAAGGCTCAGCTTCAATGCTGACGCCTTCACCCGCTACCAACGTTTTGCAACCGATCCGGGCACGGACTGGCCGGGTAACTTCCGCGATCTATCCGCATCGGTGCAACGCATGTGTACCTTGGCCCCGCGGGGGCGGATCACATTGGCAATGGTGGAGGAAGAGATTGCCACCCTGCGCAAGACATGGCGCGATGCGACGCGCGACCCGGATCTGCAGCTATTGCAGACGCATTTGGGTTCGGCGGCGGACGACATCGACATCTTTGACCGGGTGCAATTGGCCGCCGTGATCCGAATCTGTCAGAAAAGCGCGAGCCTGAGTGCTGCGGGGCGCACATTATTCGCCGCCTCCCGCGCGGCTAGGGCCAGCCGCAATGATGCAGATCGGCTGCGCAAATATCTCGACAAGTTTGGTCTTGATTGGGCGCGATGTCAGGCGGATGCCGTTTCGGGATAATCGCGTAGGAACACCCATTTGTCGCCTTCGGACAGGTCCGCGTCATAACTATAGCCGCCTGCGCTGAACCCTTTGATATCATCGGCCGCCGTCAGCCGGTTTTCGATGATGTGGCGCGCCATGGCCCCACGGGCCCGCTTGGCGAAGAAACTGACGATGCGCGGTTTGTCGTCCTTCAACTCCATGAAGGTCGGGGTGATCACCCGCAGTTTCAGCGCCTTGCGGTCTGCGGCGCCGAAATATTCCTGACTGGCGCAGTTGATAAGCGTGCCGGTGTCTTGCGCGGACGCCTGTGCGTTCAGCGCCTTGGCAATCGTGTCCCCCCAGTAGTCATACAGCGATTTGCCCCGGCGGGTTTTTAACCGGCTGCCCATTTCCAGTCGGTAAGGCTGAATTGCATCCAAAGGCCGCAAAAGCCCGTAGAGACCAGACAGAATGCAAAGATGATCCTGTGCCCAAGCCAGATCATCCTCTGTCAATGTCCGCGCCTCCAACCCCTGATAGGTGTCTCCGTTAAAGGCGAGCGCGGCGGGCTTTGTTACCTCCGGCGCGGGATCGTCAGCAAATTCCTTGAACCGGTCCCGATTGAGCCGCGCAAGATCATCGGAAATACCCATCAAGCCCCTGAGGTCTTTCAAGGTCAGGTTGCGCGCCGTCCGGGCCAGGCTGATGGCCTCTTTCGAGAAAGCCGGTTGCGTCGCCGCGATGGCTACGGGCTCCATATCAAGCGATTTGGCAGGTGATATCGTGACGAGCATGGCAGCCTTCCTGTTTATCTTGCGGAAGACTTAACACGCAGGTCGGTTAGTTCAACTGAACCTGTAGCGGATATTGGCCATCTTCGAACGGACCAAACAGATCATCCAGATCGGGGTGATCCACGGGTTCACCGGAATAGTCGGCAATCAGGTTCTGTTCAGACACATAGGCCACATAAAAGCTCTGCTCATTTTCGGCCAACAGATGGTAAAACGGCTGATCCTTCTTGGGGCGGCTATCCTCAGGAATGGCATTGTACCAAGCATCCGTGTTCGAAAACATCGCATCCACGTCAAAGACTACCCCCCGGAAAGGATGTTTCCGGTGGCGGACAATCTGGCCCAGATGATATTTCGCACGAGTCGTAAACATAATAACAATACCCCACTTTTCGGTATATGCCCCGAAAAGAGGCGCTGTCTAGGTTTTGACCTTTAAAATTAAGGAAACAGTTTGTGAACATTGCCCTTACAGTGCTGAATATCGCCGCCCCTGTTTTTCTTTTGGCGGCGATTGGATTTGTCTGGGTCAAGCTGGGATTTGAATACAGGGTTGCCTTCGTCACCCGCATGGCAATGACCCTTGCCGTGCCATGCCTGATCTTTGTCGCCCTGATGCGCACCGATATCCCGCCAGAGGCACTGGCCGCCCTGTCACTGGCATCGCTCTCAGCCTATATCCTTGTTATCGCTTCTCTTTTTGTGGTTGTCAGAGTGTTGCGACTGGACATCCCGACCTTTCTGGCGCCGCTATCCTTTGGCAATACAGGCAATCTGGGCCTGCCATTGGCACTTTTTGCCTTTGGCGAGGCGGGATTGGGCTACGCGGTGGTTGTGTTTGCAGTCATGATGATCCTGTCATTTACCATCGGCGTCTGGATCGTTTCGGGCGGTGGATCGCTGACCCGCGTTATCCGTGAACCATCGGCGGGCGCCACTTTGTTGGGCGCGTTGTTTCTATGGCAGGGTTGGGAAACGCCCGCCTTTTTGACAAATACGCTGGATTTAATTGGCCAGATGGCGATCCCGATGATGTTGATCACGCTCGGCGTGGCAATTGCCCGGCTCAGCACCAGGGCAATGGGACAGGCCATCGCCCTGTCGATTGTCAAGCTTGTGGTCTGCGTCGCGGCGGCGGCGGCAGCCGCAACCATATTCGCGCTTGAACCCGTCGCCGCGGCCGTCTTGATCGTGCAGGTGGCAACGCCCGTCGCGGTCACCTCCTACCTGTTGGCGGAAAAATACGGTGCCGATCCGCAGCCTGTCGCCGGGCTGGTCGTCGCCTCAAGCCTGTTATCGGTGGTCGCATTACCGCTGATCCTGGCATTTGTGATCTGAGAAGTGGTCTTTGGGATTCACAGACACAATGTGATCGGTTAGGGTCAAAGAAAAACAAAGATAAGCGAGAGGCAGATGAGCAGTTTCTTTCGCGCAATGATCGTGATGCTTGCATTGGGCAGTTGCGGCGGCGGTGGTTCCGGTTACGGGACAGCGCCACGCAATCTGGATGATGCTTGCAGTATCGTGTCGCAGCGCCCTGAATATCTTCGTGCGTTCAAGCAGGTTGAACGCAAATACGGTGTTCCTGTGCCGTCCCTGATGGCGATCATCTATCAGGAAAGCAAATTCATCAGCGATAACCGGACCCCGCATCAATATGCGCTGGGGGTAATCCCGGTCGGCCGCCAGTCATCCGCCTTTGGCTACAGTCAGGCGCTTGATGGTACGTGGGAGGAATATCAGGATCAGGTCGGTGGCCGCCGCGCCCGTCGCGATGACATCTATGCCGCCACTGATTTCATGGGATGGTACATGGCCCAGACGGTTGAAGAAACCGGCGTGCCAATCTACGACACCCGCAACCAGTACCTAGCTTATCATGATGGCCGAACCGGGTTTAACCGGGGCACCTGGAAATCAAAAAGCTGGTTGGTAAGGATATCTGGCGAGGTTGAGGCCCGCGCGGTCCTTTATGACACGCAATTGCGGAGCTGCGGGAAGCGCTGAAACCAAAAAAGGTGAGCCGAAAGGCTCACCTCGCATCTGTCCGTCGCGTCCCTTTTAGGGGTTCCAGTTACTCGTTGCTGAAACGATGTTGAACTTCCGTTCACTGATGCTGCCGCCCGAGACCAGATCATTCAGGATCACGGTTGTCTGGCTGCCCACATCATCTGTTACGATCCACTGACGCAACTCAATCGGGCTGCCGGTAAAGACCATCTGGATGTTCCCGTATTGCGGGTTGTCCGGATCCTGCGCGGTGATCGTCGTCGTTGTACCGTCCGAGGTCTGATTGGTCACCATCCGCGCCCGGTCCAGATCAACATTGCGTTGCAGGATAATGCCCAGCGGTGTCTGGTTGAGGGGATATGTCTCGGGTCCGGTATTGGAACGCGGATCAAAGATCGCCAATTGTCCCCCCTGCCCGATTACCAGCGATTTTTCCGGCGGATTATATTCGAACCGGATGCGCCCCGGGCGTTTGATGTAAATCGTCCCGGTCGACAGGGTGCCGTCGGCGTTGATCTGGGTGAAGCCACCCTGCGCCGTCTGCAACTGGTTGAGATATTGCGATATCTGCGCAAGGCTAAGCTGTTGCGCAGATGCGGTGCCTGCAACAACCGTAAGGATCATTGCAAAGGCGAGAGTGAAGAAACGTTTGGTCATAAACCTTACCTATGTCTGAAGGGGCCTGTTTGCACCCGTTAAGCAAACATCACAACAGCACGCAGTCCCCTGCTAAGCGATATCACGCCGGGTGATCTTGGATATCCGGGCGGCGAAAACCCTTGTTTTGCTGGCATTCAAGCATGGCAGATCAGCTTTTTGTGAAAGGATGTCACATCGCAATGTTCTGCACCCTGTTCGCTACCCCAATCCGGAATGCCGCTACTGTCCGGGCGGCTGCGCATATCGCAGATGGCCCGATTTGATCCAGAGCCGCGCGCCATCTGCCCCTGCTTTGGCCACCAATGCGACCCCGTCTGGCAAGCGCAGCCAGCTGTTTTTCGACAGCGTTTCATCCTGCTCTGTCACGTCACCATCAAGCACCAGCATTTCGATGCCACCCGACTCGGTCATGGTCAGTTCTGCGCCCGCATCTAGGGCGTGGTAGGTCACAACCTCGCGCGCGTCGCGGTGCAGCTCGGCGGTCGCGACCCCGTCAACGGGCGCGCCCAACCCTTCCGCCATAGTTTTACGAAACTGATGGCGGTCATCCATGTCAAACTGCCAGAGCTTGACGAAAATCGTGCATCCCGGGGCGGACCCCGGCGTATGGCCAGTTGTTGGCGGATTACGCACATATGTGCCGGCAGGATAGTCGCCATGCTCATCCTGAAAAACGCCCTCCAATACAATGAACTCTTCACCGCCTGTATGGGTGTGGGCAGAAAACTGACTGCCGGGCGCGTACCGCACAATCGTCGTGGCGCGGGCCACTTCGTCTCCGATCCGGTCAAGCATCCGCCGATCAACACCCGGCATGGGTGAGGCTTGCCAAGGCTGTTGATCAGCATGAACCACAACACGGGCTCCGAAATCGGTGTTCAATTCCATAGGTACGGTCCTTTCACTGATGCGCCTGTCATGCCTGACATAAACCAGTAGCGGCCTGCCAGCCCAATCGGGATCAACGACACGCCGATTTGAAACACTGCAATATTGTTTTGCTCTATGGCTGGGCGCAAATACACCAAAGGGGCGTACAATGCGCAGCATCATATTCGGCATCTTTCTGTTTCTGGGCGCTCAGGTCGCAGCACAATCCGTCACAGAACGGGACGGCTGGGTTGTCCTGTCGACCGAAAAGGATTTTGACACTTTGCTGGATGACCTCAAAACTGCCGTGCGCGCCAATCAGTTTGGCGTTGTCACGCAGGCCGGACCAACGGGTGCCGCCCGTAACCGTGGCATCACCATCCCCAACAACCGGGTGATTGGCGTCTTTAACAATGTCTACGCGGTCCGTATTCTGGAGGCGTCTGTACCCGCCATGATCGAAGCACCCATTCGGTTTTACCTGACCGAAGATGACGATGGCGCCACCACCCTTTCCTACAAAACACCCAGCCACGTGTTCGCCCCCTATGCACTGGACGCAAGCGCCGACCTGATGGTAGCAGCGGAAGAGCTTGACGCCGTCTTCTTGACCATCGCCAATGCCGCCGCCCGCTGAAGACAAGGACACATCCATGCAAGATACGATCCGCGCCGCCGATGTTCTGGCGCGCCGCCTATATGCGGCGGGCTGCCGCTATGCCTTTGGAATGCCCGGGGGTGAGGTACTGAGCCTGATCGACGCGCTGGAAAAGGCGGGCATTCAGTTTATCCTCACCAAACACGAAAACGCCGCCGGTTTCATGGCCGAAGGGGTCCATCATGTGGATGGTGCGCCTGCCATTCTCGTCGCCACCGTTGGGCCGGGCGCGATGAATGGCGTCAATGTCGTTGCAAATGCTGAACAGGACAGGGTGCCCCTGATCGTGCTGACCGGCTGTGTAGATGCGGCAGAGGCGCAGACCTACACCCATCAGGTGCTGGACCACCGCAAGGTGTTCGACCCGATCACGAAAGCCACATTCACCCTTGATCCTGTCGCCGCAGGTGTGATTGCCGACAAAGCCGTTGGCATCGCCACCGAAGGCCGCGCGGGGCCGGTGCATATTGATGTGCCGATCAGCGTCGCCGATGCTGCAGCCACACCGTCGGGGATTGGCCGCGCGGTTGCGTCCCCTGTGGCCCCATATGGCGCTGATCTCGTCACCGCGCGCGACTGGCTGGCGGCGGCGAAGCGCCCGGTGATCGTCGCGGGGCTTGATGTGCTGAAAGACGGCTCTGCCGACGTGCTCGCCGCGTTTGCCGAAACCTTCCGTATACCGGTCATCACCACTTACAAGGCGAAGGGCGTGTTGCCGGAGGATCACCCGCTTTCACTAGGCGGCGCGGGCCTTTCGCCACTTGCGGACAAACACTTGCTGCCACTTCTGGACGATGCCGACCTGATCCTGCTGGTCGGCTATGACCCGATTGAGATGCGGACCGGCTGGCGCGACGCATGGAACCCGCAATCCAAGCGGGTGATCGACATCCACGCCGCCCCCAATCATCACTATATGCATCAGGCCGGGTTGAGTTTTGTGGCTGATACAGGTGCGGCACTCCTGGCGATAATGGATGGCCTGGAACCCAACGCCACATGGGCCGGCGGCGAAATCCCAGCGTTGAAAGCAGCATTGGCCGATGCCTTCCCCAAGGACGAGACGTGGGGTCCGGGGGCCGTGATTGACACCTGTCGCACTGTCCTGCCCGCCGACACGATCGCCACGGTCGATAGCGGCGCGCATCGCATCTTGCTGTCGCAGATGTGGAGCTGCGCCAGCCCGCGCACATTGCTGCAATCATCGGGGCTTTGCACCATGGGCTGTGCCGTCCCGCTGGCCATGGGGGCCAAGATCGCGGCACCTGATCGCCCGGTCGTCAGCTTTTCCGGCGATGCCGGCCTGCTGATGGTGGCAGGTGAGCTTTCGACCGCAGCCGAACTGGGTCAGAACACAATCTTTGTCGTCTTTGTCGATGCCTCGCTTGCGCTGATCGAGCTGAAACAACGGCAACGCCAGATGGCCAATACCGGCGTGGATTTCGGGCAGCACGACTTTGCCGCCATCGCCCGCGCCTTTGGCGGCAACGGGGTGACAGTGCGTGACCGTGACACACTGTCAACGGCCTTGACCGATGCGCTATCCGCAGACAGGTTCACCCTCATCGCAGCAGAGATCGACAGGCAAGCCTATGACGGACGCATCTAATACAGGCCCATTGCAGGGCATTCGCGTGCTGGACCTCAGCCGCATTCTGGCAGGACCAACCTGCACCCAACTCCTCGGCGATCTGGGGGCCGAAGTCATCAAGATCGAAAACCCCAAGGGCGGTGACGACACGCGCACATGGGGGCCACCATTTGTGACGGACAAAAACGGGCAGCCCACTGACAGATCGTCCTATTTCCTTTGCGCCAACCGCAACAAATACTCGGTGGCAGTGGATATCTCGACCGCAGAAGGGCAAGAGACCATTCGTGCCCTTGCTGCGCAATCCGATATCGTGATCGAGAATTTCAAACCCGGCGGATTGCAAAAATACGGGCTTGATGCCGAAACACTTTGCGCCACTGATCCAGCGCTGATCTATTGCTCAATCTCCGGCTACGGGCAGACCGGTCCCAACGCCCACAAACCCGGCTATGACCTGATGGCGCAGGGCTATGGCGGGATCATGTCGCTGACCGGTGAAGCAGAAGGTGAACCGATGAAGGTTGGCGTTGGCATCGCCGATGTGATGTGCGGGATGTATGCCAGCGTTGGTATCCTGGCCGCCCTTCGGCACCGGGATCAGACGGGCGAGGGACAGCATATTGATCTGTCACTTGTGGACAGTCAGGTGGCCTGGCTGATCAACGAAGGCACGGGATATCTGACAACCGGGCAGCGTCCGATCCGGCGGGGCAATGGCCACCCCAACATCGCACCCTATCAGGTATTTGCGACGGCGGATGGCCACGTGATTGTCGCGGTCGGCAATGACGGGCAGTTCGGTCGCTTTTGCGGGTTTCTTGGGCTGGACGCCCTGCCCGGTGACCCTCGCTTTGCGACCAATTCCGCGCGGCTGAACAATCGGGATGCTCTGGTTGCCGCGCTGGAACCCGCGATTGCTGCCCGCTCAACCCAAGACGTCATCGCTGGGCTGGAAGCCTGCGGCGTGCCGGTGGGGCCAGTGCAGACATTGGATCAGGTCTTTGCCTCCGATCAGGTGGCGGCGCGGGAGATGGCAATCAGCATGGATTGCCCGGATGCCGCAACCGAAGATGTCCGTTTGATCGGCAATCCGCTGAAATTTTCAGCGACACCAGTATCCTATCGCAGGGCGCCGCCAAAGCTTGGGCAGGATACAGCCGATATTCTGCAATGGCTGAAATCAGCGGTTGAACGCTAAATACCTGAAATTTATGTGCGAAACAGCATTGAAACACTTATGACAGGTTCGTCATTCACGGGTCTGTGTGATGTGCAATCAACGCGGGGCTGATACCCCATAGGACAGACCAAGGAGCGTGCAGCACATGATGCAAGATATTTTCGGCCAAGACACCACACTGGCGACCCCGGCGGCGCTGGAAAGCTGGAACAAAACACAGCTTGCCTTTCTGGCCCATGGGGCAGCGACACCGACGCATCTGGGTGCTGCGTTAGAGGCGGAACCGCATTTCGCCCTCGGGCAAATCACGAAGGCGATGTTCTATATCCTGCTGGGCCGCAGGGAGTTGCTGGCCACGGCTGAGGCTGCATATGATGCGGCAGAAGCGGCCAACCGTCAGCAACCGATCAGCAAGCGCGAGATGTTTTTTCTGGAGGCGCTGCGCGATTGGATGAAGGGGCAGCCAAAAATGGCCTTGCGCCATTTTGAAGCTGCCCTTGCGCAAAACCCCACGGACACGCTGGCGATGAAACTGGATCATGCGCTGCGGTTTGTTCTGGGCGACAATCACGGCATGCGGCGGATGGTCGAGGCGGTGATGCCCGCCTATGACAACAAGCACCCCGGCTATGGTTACCTGCTCGGCTGCCACGCCTTCACCTTGGAAGAAACCGGCGAATATAAACGCGCCCAGATTGCCGGGCGCGAGGCACTTTTGCTGGCCCCTGATGATGCGTGGGGTCTGCATGCGGTGGCCCACGTTCACGACATGACCGCCGATGCGGCTGGTGGGATCAAGTGGCTGACCGGCCGGGAAGAGGCTTGGGCCCATTGCAACAATTTCCGCTATCACGTCTGGTGGCACAAGGCGCTGATGCATCTTGACATGGGCGAACGCGAGGTTGTGCTCGACCTTTATGACCAGCAGATCAGGCAGGACAAGACCGACGATTACCGCGACATCTCAAACGCGACATCACTCCTGTCGCGGCTGGAGCTTGACGGCGTTGATGTTGGCGACCGCTGGGACGAACTGGCCGATCTTTCAGCCAACCGGACAGAGGATGGCTGCCTGATCTTTGCAGATCTGCATTATCTACTGGCACTTGTAGGCGGTGGCCGCGACGAAGCGATCACCCAGATGATGGGCCGTCTGCACCGCGACGCCAAGGAAGGCCGCACCGATATGCAAAAGGCGATGGCATCGCCCGGATTGGCAACCGCGGCAGGGCTTGAGGCCTTTGGAGAGGCGAATTTTGAAGCCGCATTCATCAACCTGTCCAGGGCCAACCAGCACCTGCAATTGGCCGGCGGCAGCCATGCCCAACGCGATGTTTTTGAGCGGCTGACCATCGATAGCGGCATTCGGGCCGGTTTCCTTGATGAGGCAGAGGCGATTCTGGCCAAGCGGACCGCCCAGCGCAACGGACGTATTGACGGCTACGCTGCGGCGCGGCAAAAGCTGATCTCAGATGGCCGCGGTGCAGCTGGCAACGCTGCCCATGTTGTTGCTTAGCTAAGAACGCGGGCGCCCGATAGTTAGATGAATATGACGTCCACGATGACAACTTCCGGTGCGGTGGCTGCGCCGAAAACGATCCGTGACCCGCGGCTCGACTTTTATCGTGGCATGGCGATGTTCATCATTTTGATGGCACACACCCCCGGTAACTGGTGGAATCAGTGGATTCCCGCCCGGTTCGGCCTGTCGGATGCGGCCGAGATATTTGTTTTCTGTTCCGGCATGGCCTCCGCCGTTGCGTTTGGGCGCACCTATGAACGGCGCGGCTGGGCGCTGGGTACGGCACGCATTGGTTTTCGTGTCTGGCAGATTTACTGGGCGCATATCGCCACGTTCCTGCTGACGGTCGCGGTTCTGGCAGCATTTGACACTTATGGTGAGTTTGAGAACAGCTATATCGGGGGTCTCAATCTGGGCCGCTTTGTCAACGACACGGCACCACAGATTGTGGGTCTGTTCACACTGACCTATGTACCCAATTTCTTTGATATTTTGCCCATGTACATGGTCATCCTGATGATGGTTCCCATTGTCATGGCGTTGTCGAAGATCAACCTCTGGCTCGTCGGGGCCTTTGTCGGGGTCACGTGGTTTCTGGGCCAGGGCGGGGTGTTGGATTGGCTGGGTATCGGCTGGTTGCAAATCAGCCTGCCAGCGGAGCCTTGGTCGCAGCGCGAATGGTTCTTCAATCCCTTCACGTGGCAACTTGTCTTTTTCACCGGTTTCGCGCTGATGAGCGGCTGGATTTCCGCCCCACCCATCAACCGCTACATGATCGCCTTGGTCGGTGCCGCACTGATTGGCGGGTTTCTGGTATCCATCGTTGCGGCACGTGAATTGGGCTGGGGCTGGGTGAACCCGTGGAAGGCCGATAACCGCATGTGGATATCCAAGACCGATACCGGCATTTTGCGCTACCTGCACTTTCTTGCTGTGGCGTATTTTGGCTGGGCAATTGCAGGGCCGAACGGGCGCAATATCATGGCGACAGGCACATCCATCTTCGCCAGCATTTGGCGGGGGATCGTCCGGCTGATCACCAAGGTCGGTCAGCAATCATTGGCGGTTTTCCTGACGACGGTCGTTCTATCGCGGCTGCTGGGCTTTGCCATTGATCAATTGGGGAACGGGGCATTACCGATTGCGACAGTCAACATCGCTGGTTTTGCCATCATACTTGCTGTTGCTTATGGCGTCGCCTGGATCAAGGGCCAACCTTGGAGAGGGAGCGCCAAGCCATGATGGATCGCCGCACCTTCATGGCCCTGATCGCTGCCGCCGCCGCGAGCCCGGCGATCGGGCAGACGGCGCAACCATTCTCGCGCGACTGGCTGATAGATCTGGCGTTGCAGAAATCGCAAGCCGACTATGTTGCCCGCCCCCTGATCCCCGAGGCGTGGCGCAAGATCAGCTATGATGATTTCCAGCATATCTGGTTCAACGAAAAGAAGGCGATCTGGAACGATACCGACCGGCCATTGAAGCTGGACTTGTTCACTGCCGGTCTTTACGTCGAACGCCCCACGACAATCCATCTGGTCGAGGACGGTCAGGCGCGTCAGCTCGCCTATGATATCTCGCTTTTTGACAAGACCGGCGATTTCCCTGACTTGCCCATTGATGACACGATGGGATATGCGGGCCTGCGCATGCGGGCCGAGTTGAACGCACCCGGCATTTTTGAAGAATTCACTGTGTTTCAAGGTGCGAGCTATCTCCGGGCCATCGGCAACGGGCAAACCTATGGGTTGTCTGCGCGCGGGCTGGCCCTGCGCACTGGCGATCCCGATGGCGAAGAGTTTCCCGATTTCACGGATTTCTGGGTCGAGGCCCCCGAACCCGGCGCGGATCACTTCATCGTGCACGCCTTACTGGATAGCCCATCGGTAACCGGGGCCTATCAATTCACGATCAAACATGGCGAAACAACGGAAATGACCGTCGCCGCCACGCTTTTCCCCCGCGTGGATCTGACCCATGTGGGGCTGGGCGCGCTCACCTCCATGTTCCTGTTCGACGAAACCAACCGCCACCGGTTCGATGATTTCCGGCCCGCCGTGCATGACAGCGAAGGCTTGTTGATGCTCAACGGTAATGGCGAACGGATCTGGCGGCCCCTCGCAAACCCAAAGAAGGTTGAGATCAGCGCATTTGTTGATGACGGCCCGCAGGGGTTCGGCCTGATGCAGCGCGACCGCGACCCGGAAAGCTTTGCCGATCTGGAGGCGCATTACGAGGCGCGGCCCTCCCTGTGGATCACCCCGGATGGTGATTGGGGGAAGGGCGTCGTCGAACTGATCGAAATTCCGGCGGACAAGGAAATCTACGACAATATTGTCGCGTTCTGGCGCCCCCGTGAGGTGATGAAAACCGGCGCGCGGCAGGATTTCAGCTACCATATGGCATGGGGGAATGACCCGGCTGGCCTGCCCGACCTTGCCCCGGTGACCAATACCCGCATCGGCAAGGGCTTTGACCAGATCAAGACAGTCATCACCATCGACTTTGCCCCCCATCCCGCGCTGGAAGGGGCACTGGAAAATCTGACGATCGTTCTACGCGGATCACATGGTGACGTATCGCCCGCCATTGTGCAGCGTAATCCCGGCACGGGCGGTGTGCGGATGAGCTTTAGCATCCTGCCCGGTGACGCGCCGATGGTCGAATTGCGGGCGCAGCTACGCCGCGACGGTGCGCCCCTGACAGAAGTATGGCTGTATCGATGGACGGCATGACCCCGCCATTTCTGATGCCCGCAGAGGCCCCGTTGGAGCGCCCTATCCAGGCGCTCAACCGGCCACACCGGGACCAAACCGCGCCCGGCACGGCTGACCAATCCACCACGCGCTGGTGGCGGCTCTTTGCTTTTGCCCCGGCGGTTGTGATCACCGCCTTTGTCATTGGGATGATCATCGACTGGTTTGCAATGTCGGGCCTTTATCCGCTGGAATACGCGATTATCGGTCTGATCACGGTCACGTTCTTCTGGATTGCCCTGTCGCTGTCCACCACGATCGTCGGGATCAGTAGCATGTTCCTGAACCATGCGCGCCCCGACCGGCCAACGTCGCTTGCGCCACAAAACGTGGCTCTGCTGGTGCCGGTTTACAACGAATCCCCCGCTGACGTCTTTGGCAATGCCGCCGCCATGATGATGGCCCTTCGTGATCAGCACAGCGCGCATGATTTTTCCCTGTTCATCCTGTCCGACACGCGTGGCGAGGACGCCGCCGCGTTGGAGTTGCGCGCCTTTTACAACCTGCGCGCCCGGCTGCCCGATGGCTGCCAGGTCTACTATCGTCGTCGCCACGACAATATCGACCGCAAGGTCGGCAATCTGGCTGATTGGGTCGAACGCTGGGGCGGCGGCTATGACGCCATGCTGGTGCTGGATGCCGATAGCCTGATGAGCGGTGAGGCGATCACCGCGCTGACCGACGCCCTGGCCGCAGAACCCGCCGCCGGGCTGATTCAGTCGTTCCCGACGATCTTTGGCGCACGCACCGTCTTTGCCCGGGTACAGCAGTTTTCCAACCGGGTGTACGGGGCACCGCTGGCGGAAGGGCTGAGCCGCTGGACCGATCAGGAAGGCAATTACTGGGGCCATAACGCGATTATCCGGACCCGCGCCTTTGCCTCATGCGCCGGCCTGCCGCGGATGCGCAACGGCAAGGGCGATCTGATCCTGAGCCATGATTTTGTTGAGGCGGGATTGCTGCGCCGGGCTGGTTGGGCCGTGCGGTTCCTGCCGCGCGTGCAAGGCAGTTACGAAGAGGTCCCCGCGACCCTGATCGATTACATCCTGCGCGACCGGCGCTGGTGTCAGGGGAATTTGCAGCATCTGAGCCTGCTGTCCTCACGCGGCTTTCATGCCATGTCGCGGTTCCACCTGATCAGCGGCGCCATGGGCTACTTGATGTCACCCGCCTGGTTCACCCTGCTGATCATCTGGGCGCTGGTGGGCAATGGCGATCAGGACAATGTGGTCAAATATTTCAGCGGCTTTGATGCCCAGGTCAACTGGCCGACCATGTCGACCGGCAACAGTATGGCGATCCTTGCCTTCATGTATGCGATGCTGCTCGCACCCAAAGTGCTAGGCGCCGGTGTGATCCACAAGACCGGGTTGCGGCTGCGCGATATGGGGGGCATCCGGCAATTCATCACGTCACTGTCGCTCGAAGTGCTGCTGTCGATCGCCTACGCCCCCGTCCTGATGGTCCAACAGACCCGTGCGGTCGCGCGTAAACTCCTTGGATATCGGGAAAAATGGGTACCGCAGAACCGCAGCGGTGGGCATTACCCTTTGCGGGTAATGGTCAAATTCCATGGGTTCGAGACTGTGTTGGGCTTGTCCGCGCTCTTTGGGATGACACAGGGCCTGGTGACCTTGTGGTTGCTGCCCATCGCGCTCAGCCTTGCGCTGGCGATCCCGCTCTCGGCGCTGAGCGGCGTGGATCTCTCAGCCCGGCGCTGGTCGGCACGCCATATGGGTACGCCAGAAGTGATCAACGCACCGCCCATCATCCGACGCGCGATGGCGGAACGCCGGTTGGCAGAACGTGCCCTTCAAAACACCGATCAGATCGCGGCGGAATAGGCGCGCCTCGCCGAAAAAATCTGTGGACACAGATTTTTGGGGCACGCGACGCACCCAACACCCTGCAGCATCGTGTCGCCTAAAAATCTGTGTCCACAGATTTTTGGCACTGCCTCACAGTCTAGCCGCCAGGCACAGGCGTGATGTTAAGCGGCAGACCCCTGGCAATCCAGCCCGGACCAGCGGCCGAACCAAGCATACCTTCCGGGACATCAATGATATTGGTGAAACCCGCCTCAATCAGGCGATTTGCCGTCCGGGCGGATCGGACACCACGTGCGCAGATCAGGGCAACCGGCACAGCCGTGTCACCCCCGGTGATCTCCAACAGGGCATCGACAAAATCATCGCGTCGCAGATCCAGTCGATGCGCGCCTTCACCACTGCCTGTTTTGGACCATTCATCAGGGCGGCGGATATCGACCAGCGTAATGTCACCAGCAATTGCCGCCGCATGCGCCTCGGGGGCGGTCAAGGCCGCGCCGTCGACATCCTCGGTGATCAGCGTGTAAAACAAATTGGGATTGGCCACCGCGGCAATGCCCGCAACGCCCACCAAAACCGCGACACTCATCAGAAGACTTAGTTTTGGTTTGCTCATCAGCCTGCCGCCCCGAGATATGGTGAGATAATCTTCACCGCCCCGTCCACATCCATCACAGGTGGCACCAGCGTCAATACCGCGCCATCCCCATCCAGCAGATAGACAAAGCTGCCATGGGCGAACACTTCACCGCCTGCGGGATCGGTAAACAACAGCTCCCGGTCAACGGAAAACGCATCATAGGCAACTTGCAACGCCTCTTCGGCCCCGGTCAGGCCGACAAATTCCGGGTGATATTGTTCCAGCGGCGGGCCAATCCTGTCAACGGTATCACGCTTGGGGTCCACTGTGATCATCACAGGGCGCAGCCTGGCGGCCTCCGCCAGTTGGTCGACGATATCCGCCATCAGGGGCAGCGTGGCCGAACAGATTTGTTCACAATTGGCGTAACCGAAGAAGAGCAGTTGAAAATGCCCGTCCGGGTCCGCCTGAGTGCGGGTCATACCATGCTGATCCGTCAGGCTGAAATCACCACCAACATTAAACGGAAAGCCATCCGGGGCTGCCGGGGTCGCCGCCAGGATAGCAATGATTGCCAAACGCGTGATCATTCGAACAGAAAATCCTTGATCTCTTCATCCTGTTCCAGCCCAAGGCCGAAATACCCCTCAGCCGCGATTTCCGCCAGAACGCGCGGATCGCGGCGGAACCATGGACCCTTGCCTGTCGCTTCCGGATGGTTTTCAGCCCAGCGCTTTGTCCAGCTATTGGCCTTCACCCAATCCTCGCTATCCCCTGCCCGAATACGCTGCACCAGATAGATATTCCTGGCCCCGACATACTCATCTTCCAGCAGCAATCCGTCCACCTCGACCGTCTGGGCACAATAGGGCAGCAATTCCTGGACCGCACCGGTGAAGGCCGCCTGGCTGTTCTTGTTGGGAAAGACCAGCACATCATCAACACTGCGCACAAGGCCAAGCTGGCGGTTGCCGTCACCACAATTGTCAGGACAATCACCGGTCAGTTCGCACAGGATATCCACTACTGTCGCCTCAAATCGGGCGGGTTGTTCGGCGTATAGGTTCCACGTCTTGGCCTCGGACCCTTCCGCGAAGTCCTGCGCAAAGGCAGGTGTCGTCAAGAAGGTCGCCGCAATCAGGAAAAAGCGTTTCATTGGTCCGCCTCCGGCACAGCAAACGGTGGCACGGGGCCATAGCTGTCATGGCTCAGCACCTGGATATCCAGATCATTCACCACTTCTTCGACCACAAGGTAGTTCAGGCCGTCACGCTCATAAAGCAGGCCGTCGGCCTCGATCACGTGGCTGGCCAAACGCAGTTGCGTGTCGCCGCTGGCACTGTCCGCGCTGTCTTCAATCTTCAGCACCATGTAAACAGTGCCATCCTCGGCCAGCAGACCAACGGGGATACCGCCTGCCGAACACCAAAGGGCGCATGTATGGTGAGCAGTACCGACAACCGCATCCGGGCCGCCCATGACGCCCGAGAAATAGCACCAGGTATCGATGATCTCGCCCTTCACGCTGATCCGTTCGCCGCCAACCGCGAATGCGGGGCCGGATAGGGCCGCCAATCCGGCCACGATTGCTGGTAAGACTTGTCTCATATGCGCACCCCCTTTGGTGCGGCAAGATGACCATAGGTCAATCTACCGCGCAACACACGTTCCGTTGATGGGGGCGTCAGAGTACCTGTTGCAACAGCGCCCTGGTGTTCTCAGCAGTCATCTCGATCGGGTTGCCGCCGGTGCTGGGGTCAATCAACGCACCGGCGACGATCCGGTCGATATCGGGGCTCTCTATGCCAAGGCAAGCCAGCGTTTTGGGAATGGCGAAGGACGCGTTGAAATCATCCACAAAACTGCAGAACCCGTCAAATCCACCCTCAATCCCCAGATAGGCCGCAGCTGCATCAAACCTGTCCGCAATCGCTGATTTATTGAATTGCAGCACCGCTGGCATGAACACCGCATTCGTCGTGCCGTGATGCGTATGATAAATCGCCCCAACCGGGTGTGACAGCGCATGAATGGCGCCAAGCCCTTTTTGGAACGCCGTGGCCCCCATCGCGGCGGCCGACATCATATGCGCCCGCGCTTCGATATCGGTTCCATCCGCATAGGCGCGGGGCAGGTATTCCTTGACCAACCGCATCCCTTCCAGCGCCATGCCCTGGCTCATCGGGTGATAATGCGGGGAGCTGTAAGCCTCCACACAATGGGCAAAGGCATCAAGGCCGGTGCCTGCGGTAATGAATTTGGGCATCCCAACAGTCAGTTCGGGGTCGCAGATCACCACGCTCGGCAGGAATTTGGGGTGAAAGATAATCTTTTTCTCTGCCGTTTCCGAATTGGTGATGACAGAGGCGCGCCCGACCTCTGATCCGGTTCCGGCTGTCGTGGGCACCGCCACGATGGGGGCAATGGCATCCGCATCCGCGCGGGTCCACCAATCGCCGATATCCTCAAAATCCCAAAGCGGGCGTGTTTGGCCCGCCAAAAATGCCACCAGCTTACCCAGATCAAGACCCGACCCACCGCCAAAGGCGACAACCCCATCATGCCCGCCTTCATTGAAGGCTTGCACGCCAGCAGCGGCGTTCTTTTCATTGGGGTTCGGGTCCACATCCGCAAAGATGGCGCGACCCAACCCGGCAGCTTCCAGCAGGTCCAGTGTGCGGGTTGTGATGTCCATATCCGCGAGGCCGCGATCCGTGATCAGCAATGGTTTTGTGATCCCTGCGGCGGCACAGGCATCGGCAATCTCTGCGATCCGCCCCGCGCCAAAGCGGATTGATGTGGGGTATGACCAGTTGGCAGTCGGTGACATCTTCTAAGCCTTCTTCAGATGGTAGGATTTGGGACGGGTCAGGTTGTGATAGCCGATCAGGGACAGACCACCACCGCGCCCGGTGTCTTTGCAGCCCGTCCAGCACAGGCCGGGATCGAGGTAGTCGGCGCGGTTCATGAACACGGTGCCGGTTTCGATCTGATCTGCGATGGCCTCAGCACGCGCGGCGTCTTTCGTCCAGACCGACGCAGTCAGCCCGAAATGGCTGTCATTCATCAGCTTAATCGCCTCCGCATCATCCTTGACCGGCATGATGCCGACAACAGGGCCAAAGCTTTCATCACGCATCACCCGCATGTCGTGGGTCACGTTGGTCAGGATTTGCGGGGTCAGATAGGCGCCGCCATCATCCTCGGCAAAGGTCGCGATATGCGCGGTTGCGCCTTCGGCGACCGCCTCCTCTATCTGCGTCCGTACCTCAGCGGCAAAGCGTTTATGCGACATCGGCCCCAGTGTCGTTTCAGGGTCGAGCGGGTCGCCCAACTTGTAGCCGTTCACAATGGCTACCGCCTTCTCCACGAAGGCATCAAAATGTTGCTCGGCAACATAGATACGCTCAATCCCGCAGCAACACTGCCCCGCGTTGAACATCGCACCGTCAATCAGCGTATCAACAGCCGCATCCAGATCAGCGTCATCACAGACATAGCCGGGATCCTTGCCGCCAAGTTCCAGCCCGATACCGGTGAATGTGCCCGCCGCGGCACGTTCAATCGCCTGACCGCCCCCGACGGAACCGGTGAAATTCACGAAGCCAAAGGATTTCGCAGTGATCAGGTCAGACGTCGTCTGATGATCCAGAAACACATTCTGAAACACGTCCGAAGGCACACCGGCAGCATGAAAGGCCTGCACCATACGTTCGCCGACCAAGGGGGTCTGGCTGGCATGTTTCAGCACCACCGTATTACCCGCAATCAGGGCCGGGGCGACGGTGTTGATGGCCGTCATGTAAGGATAGTTCCAGGGGGCCACGACCAGTACGACACCATGTGGCACCCGCTTGATCACCCGGCGAAAGGCATCGCTATCTTCGATCACAATATCGGCCAGCGCGTCCTTGGCGATGTCAGCCATATATGTGGCACGTTCGTTAAAGCCGCCAAATTCGCCACCATAGCGGACAGGGCGGCCCATTTGCCACGCCAGTTCGGGCACGATCTGATCGTTCTTCGCCCCAACCTTGGCGACACCATCCATGACAAGCGCGATCCGCTCGGCCAGCGGACACGCCGCCCAATCGGCCTGCGCGGCCTTGGCGCGGGCAACGGCGTCTTGCGCCTCTGACGCCGTCAGCACAGGCCTTTCGGCATAAACCGATCCGTCGATCGGCGAGGTACAGGTAATCATGTCTTAGGCCCTTTCAAATCCGCGTGCGATTTCCCAATCGGTGACGACGCGATCAAACTCTTCCTGCTCCCATTCTGCGCATCGTGTGTAATGGTCAATCACATCGTCGCCCATTGCAGCACGCAGGAATGTCGAATTGCGCAAGGTCTCGGTCGCGGCGCGCAGGGTCTGGGGAATATCTGCCGCCTTGGCATCCTCGTACACGTCGCCTCGGGTCGGCGGGGCAAGCTCCATCTTGTCCTCGATCCCCTTGATCCCGGCGGCCAGCATCGCCGCCTGCGCCAGATAGGGGTTGAGGTCGGACCCACCGATGCGGCATTCGACACGCACGCCTTTGGTGCCGTCACCACACAGGCGGAAACCGGCAGTGCGGTTATCGACCGACCAGACGGTCTTGGTCGGGGCAAAGGTGCCCTTGGAAAAGCGTTTATAGCTGTTGACATAGGGGGCGAGGAAAAACGTGTAGTCAGGGGCATAGGCGATCAGCCCGGCCATGTAGTTCTTCATCAGCTCCGACATGCCCAGATCAGCATCCGCATCATAAAATACAGGCTCCCCGTCCTTCCAAAGCGACTGATGGACATGGGACGAACTGCCAACCTTGTCGTGATGCCACTTGGGCAGGAAGGTTGCGGCGCGTCCATGGGCCCAGGCGATTTCCTTGACCGCGTTTTTGGCAATCGTGTGGTGATCGGCGCAATCAAGGGCGGGCGCATAGCGGATGTTCAGCTCTTCCTGCCCGGTCTCTGCCTCGCCCTTCGTATTCTCAATCGGCAAGCCGGCAGCAAACAGGTGGTTGCGGATGGGGCGCATGACGCCCTCTTCCTTGGTGGTCTGCAGGATGTGGTAATCTTCGTTATAGCCGCTGATCGGGGCCAGATCGCGAAAGCCGTCCTTGCGGATCTCATCAAAGCTTTTCTCGAACAGAAAGAACTCCAACTCGGTGGCCATCATCGCATCAAGACCCAATGCCTCCAGCCGGGCGATCTGCTTTTTCAGGATGGCGCGGGGGTCGTGGGGAACCGGGGCGTGGGTGTGATGATCAAGGATATCGCACAGCACCATCGCCGTGCCTTCCAACCACGGGGTCAGGCGGATCGTGGTTAGGTCCGGGGCCATCACGTAATCGCCGTAACCCTTTTCCCAACTGGTCGAGGCATAGCCATCGGGCGTCGCCATCTCCAGATCAGTGGCCAGCAGATAGTTACAGCAATGAGTTTCCTTGAATGATGATTGGACAAAATTCACCGCGTGAAACCGTTTGCCCATCAACCGGCCCTGCATATCGACGAAACAGGTCAGGACCGTGTCGATTGACCCGTCTTCAACGCGGGATTTCAGGTCGTCGAAAGTCAGATTGCCGGGCATGAAACTATCCTCTGTCGGAAAGGTGCCCCGGGCTTGACCCGGGGCCTCTACGTTGGTTCTGGTGGAGGTCCCGGGTCAAGCCCGGGACAGGGTCAGGTATAACGGTAAGGCCGTCCTGCCCGTTCCATATCGGCGTTATACTGCTTGAAGATGTCAACCACCTTCCGCTTGGTGTCGGACTCTGCGGCGATTTCTTCCCAGAACTCGCGCCCGGCGGCTTCTACGGTGGCCCATTCCTCATCCGGGATGGTGGTCAATTCCATCTTGGTGCCATTGACCCGCAAATTGGCTTCGCCGCCCCAATACCAGTGCTGGCGGTAATAGTGGGACTGCTCACAGCAGACCTGGAACAACATCTGCAGGTCCTCTGGCAGTTCGTTCCAACGCTCCATATTGGCAAAGAAATGACCGATCCATGCACCCGAGATGTTATTGGTCAGGAAGTAGTTGGTCACATCCGCCCAGCCGACGGTGTAGTCCTCGGTAATGCCCGACCAGGCAATCCCGTCCAACTCGCCGGTTTGCACCGCAACCTCGATATCTTCCCAGGGCAGGTTCACCGGTACGACCCCGAATTGCGACAGGAAGCGGCCAGCGGTGGGGAAGGTAAAGATGCGCTTGCCTTTCATATCCTCAAGACTGCGGATCGGATCCTTTGTGGCAAAATGGCAGGGATCCCACGCGCCGGCACTGATATGTTTGACACCAACGGCGGCATATTCCTCGGCCCAGATTTCGTTCAGGCCATATTGATTGAACAGCACCGGCACATCCAGTGAGTAGCGGGATCCAAACGGGAAATAGCCACCAAACACCGTCACATCGGTAGGCGATGCCATGCTGTCATCATCGGATTGTACCGCGTCAATGGTGCCGCGCTGCAATGCCTGAAACAGTTCGCCTGTTGGCACCAACTGGTCGGCATAAAACAGTTCAATCTGCATCCGGTCGCCCGCGATCTGGTTGAACATCTTGATTGCCGGGTCAATCACCTCGGCGGCAAGTGCAGCACCGGCATAGGTCTGCATCCGCCATTGGATTGTGCCTTGGGCAAGTGCAGGTGCGGCCAGTGTCGCCGGGGCGGCAACCGCGGCCCCCTGAATAAACTTACGTCTTGTTGTCATAGCGTCTTCTCCTTGTTGGGTTATGCCGGGTTAGGCCCGGTCTCATTTTTCATTTTGCGTAAACATAGTCGGGCAGCCATGTGGCCAGTCCGGGGAAAATCATCACCAGACTGAGCGCCAGCACCATGACCAGCACAAAAGGCGTGATCGAGGCATAGATGTCGCGCAAACCAATCTCGGGCGGGGCCATCGCGCGCATCAGGAACAGGTTATAGCCGAAGGGCGGTGTCATATAGGCGATTTGCGTCGTGATCGTGTAAAGGATCCCGTACCAGATCAGGTCAAAGCCCAGCGCACCCACCAACGGGACATATAGCGGGGCGACAATCACCAGCATGGCGGTGTCGTCCAGAAACGTCCCCATCAGGATAAAGCTCAGCTGCATCAGTATCAGGATCAGCCATGGCGACAGGTTCAGCCGGTCGGTGAACAGGTTCTCGATCGCCTTCACCGCGCCCAGCCCGTCAAACACCGCGCCAAAGGCAAGGGCGGCAAGGATGATCCACATGAACATACATGTGATCCCCAGCGTGTTGCGCACCGAATTTTCAAAGACTTCCCGGTTCATCCGCCCCTTGATGATGGCCGCGGCAAAGGCCGCCAATGCACCAATGGCAGAGCTTTCCACAAGCGACGTCCAGCCATTCACAAAGGGCACCATCATCACCGCAAAGATGATCAGCGGTAGCAGCCCCGCCCGTAAAAGTCGCAGCTTTTCGGCGCGTGGCATATCGCGTTCATCCGCGCTCAGAACCGGGCCCAGATCAGGGTTCAACCTGCAGCGAATGGCGATATAGGCCACAAACATCGCCGCCATCATCAGCCCGGGAATGACACCTGCCAGCCATAACTGGCCCACCGGTTGCCGGGCAATCATCGCATAAAGAACCAGCACAACAGAGGGCGGCACAAGAATGCCAAGCGATGATCCCGCCTGGATAACCCCCGTCACCATCCGTTTGTCATATCCCCGCTTGAGCAGTTCAGGCAGGGCAATCGTCGCACCAATTGCCATGCCCGCGACGCTCAGCCCGTTCATCGCTGAAATCAGCACCATCAGGCCAATGGTACCAATGGCCAGACCGCCGCGCAGCCCGCCCATCCAGACATGGAACATACGGTAAAGATCGTCGGCAATCTTTGATTCCGACAGCACGTAGCCCATGAAAATGAACATCGGCAGGGTCAGCAGCGGATACCAGTTCATCAGCTTCATCGCCGCTGAAAAACCGATATCATACCCGCCACGATCACCCCAAAGCAGCAGCGCCGCGATCACCGCAACAAATCCAATCGCCCCAAACACCCGCTGGCCGGTCAACAGCATCAGCATCATGGTGGAAAACATCAACGTGGCAATCATCTCATACGGCATCAGGCGGACACACCTTTCAGACGCAGCACGTCCTTGAATAACTCAGACAGGCATTGCAGCAACATCAGGAACAATCCGACAATCATCACCGTCTTGATCGGCCACATATAGGGCCGCCAGGCCGAGGATGACCGCTCCATGCGACCGATCTCCTCTGCTCCCGTGATCAGATCACCGAAGAAGCTGAAAGGCGCGCTGCCAAAATAGCCCAGCGCATAGGCGGTCGATGCAACAGCCCCGTATAGCAGCACCGACAGATAGAACATCAGGAACAGCACAGTCACCAGATCGAACCACGCTTTTCGGCGTATCGACCAGCCACCATAAAGCAGATCCATCCGCACATGTGATCCCATCTGAACCGCATATGGACCGCCAAGAATGTAGTACCCCACCATCACGAACTGGGCCATTTCCAGCGTCCAAAGGGAAGGCAGGAAAAAGGTCTTGCTGATCGAGGACCACAGCAAGATCCCCATCAGAACAAAGATGCCATACATCATCACCCGGCCAACCCGGTAATTAATGGCGTCAACCGCGCGGATATAACCCTGCATCATGCCGTGCACGCCACATCCCCCTTTTTGCCGGTCCGGGCAAAGGCGTCCGCAACCCAATCCACCAGGATGTCAGCCATGGCTCTCTGAGCCGCGTGCGTCGCGATCAGGTCATTGCGGATCTCCAGCATGACATTCAGATGTCCACCGGACATACCGTGCTCTTTCAACGTGTAGGTGACCCCATCGGCAGGACCATAAGGCTGATTACGCTCGACATTCATGGATGTGTGTTGCTTCGCGCAATCCAGCATCGCATCAGCAAGCCGGGCGTCACTGTCATGCAAAATGCCAATCTCAACCGTTCTGGACTGGCCGTGATAGACCGGTGTGAAGCTGTGAATGGTCACAATGACGGGGGATTCTGCCTGTGCGATCCGCGCGGTCAACACATCCCGGAACGGCATGTAATATTTGGCAACCCGCGCATCACGATCAGCTTGCGACAACCCGGCATTCCCCGGAACCGTGATCTGTTCGCTTTGCGCTGGCATTGCATCAGGGGCATCGGGGGGCCGGTTACAGTCATAAACCAGCCGGGAAACAGTGCCTGCGACCAGCTGCGCATCGAACCTTTGTGACATGCGGGTGGCCACAGCCAGCGCGCCCGGATCCCAGACCACATGCGATTGGCGATCAGCCTCCGGCAGGCCAAGGTGATCAAATTCTGCGGGAATGAAGGCTGACGCATGTTCACAAACCAGCACAACCGACGACCGGCCAGCCGGATTGATCACCTCAACAACTTGATCATGCAATTGCGTCATCCATCCCCCTTGCCAAACCAAACTGCTTGCCGAAAACGGATTCTGTCAACAAATTTCTGAAAAAAATATCACAACGAACGAAGATATGTTATATTTTCCATCAAAAGGATATGCGCCATGAACGATGCGACCCTGACGATTGCAGACCGGATCCAGCAAAAACTGGACGCGCTGACCCGCGCAGAGCGGCAATTGGCCCATTCGATTCTGGAAAATTACCCAGCCTCCGGTCTGGGTCCGCTAACCGCCCTGGCCAAGGATGCCAGCGTCTCGGTCCCTACAGTTGCGCGTATGGTGCAAAAGCTGGGGTTCAAAGGTTACCCGGAATTTCAGGCCGCTTTACGCGAAGAACTGAAAGCCAAGGTCAAAAACCCGATCGCCAAACATGACACATGGGCCGAAGGGGCACCATCGGGCCATATGCTCAACCGGTTCACCGATGCGGTGATCGATAACATCCGGCACACATTGGCCCAGATCGACCCTGATGCATTTGATGCCGCTTGCGCACTGGTCGCCGACCGCGACCGCAGGCTTTGCATTGTCGGCGGGCGTATCACACACACATTGGCCGAATACCTGTTTCTGCACATGCAGGTGATCCGGCCCAACGTGACCCATATTCAATCCACCTCGAACGCATGGCCGCATTACCTGCTGGATACCAGGGATAGCGACGTCTTTGTGATCTTCGACATGCGGCGCTATGAAAACAACACATTGCGGCTGGCCCAGATGGCGAAAGCGCAAGGGGCCAGAATCATCCTCTTCACCGATCAGTGGCGATCGCCAGTGCACCAAATCGCCGATATCAGCCTCAGCGGGCGGATCGTCGTACCCTCTGCCTGGGATTCGGTGGCAACAACACTGTTGCTGGTCGAGACGATGATTTCATCTGTCCAGAACCTGAATTGGGACACCACCAAGGACCGGATGGAAGAGCTTGAAGGCATGTTCGACCAAACCAAGCTCTTCCGGAAGTTTACCTGAACCGACGCGAAACGAATCAGAACTTCTTGATGATCCGCGTATTTTGCGGCCCGGCCGTACGCGCGACCGGTGCGTCCTGCAAAATCGCCGCGATGTTTGCGGGGGTGACCGGTGGAATAGGAATACCGCTGGCCAACTTTATAGCGAGCGCCCGTGTCACCTGCGGGGATGACATACTCGTGCCCGATACCGCCTGTCGACTGCCGGACAGCGATCCCATGGCCACAATACCCGGCCTGATCCGGCTGCGATCCGCCGGGGCTGTGGTATCACCCGTCACAGCGCGTGCAGGACCATCAGTGCCCAAGCCGGAATAGGGTACAACTTCCCTTTCGACCTCGGCCTCATCACTATCCTCATCACCGAATGTCCCCCCCACCCTAAGCTGATGCGAGCCGCCGGCAAAAGCATTCACAGTCCCTTCGCGCATGACAGCGGCCTGCGCTGCGGGGTCATCATTCGCCAGAACGCGACCTGCGGCATCATGGGTCTGGTAACGCGGATCGCGGAACTTCGATTGCCGTCCACCGGAACGAAACCGGCGAATGGAATCGTCGCGCTGGATATAGGCATCCACCACGGCATCCACCCCCAAAGAAACCGACATGCGGTAACAACCGGGCTGTATATAGGGACTGCCCGGTTGGGCCGGCACCGTCGGATACATCGCAAGCGTGATCACCTCCCGGCCACCACCATTGGTGGCGCGGTACTGCAGATATGCGCGGGCGACCGGGGCATCACCATTCTGCAACTTTTCAAATCCACCATGGCTTTGGAAACCAGTGGTTGCAGGCATCGCGTCAGAATGCCGGGCAATGGATAGCTGCATGCACTGGCCCGGTGGCTCGGGATCGTCACGCCATGGCCCCCAGAACTCGATAAAGCTCGGGGTCGCGTCGTCAGGTTTTGCCTCCCAGACCACGTGATCACCCTTGGCAGTATCAAGGGCGGCATGGGTTTGGGACTGTCGGTGATTGCCCATCGGCAACACGAAATGCACCGGGCCGATATCGGTTGCGCCCGCTTGGGTCACCGCATCCTGAAACCGCTCAACCAGACTGCTGCCATCCTTGGCACCGGCCAGAATCCCATAGCTGATATTGATGATCAGCGGCAGACGGACAGCCACGCCATCACCGCGCACCTGCTCAAGCCATCGACACAATCGGCGGGTGCGCTGCACCAGATACAAGATCGCGGTCAGGATATAGACCGGCGCAAATGTGCCCAACGTATCGCGGGTCACCTCTGGCGGCAGACTAACAGCCATAACTGGAAAATTGCGGGCATCCGGATCAGACGGGGGAAAACCCGCAGCAAGGTCAGCCACAGCCGCCCCGTGATTACCAAAGAATGCGGCGCTTTGGACCGAACCGCGTGAAAAATCGATCACGCCGGCCTTGCGATAAATCGCGTCCTCGTCCGACAGATCGCCCGCAGCAAGATCCTTTAGCATGTCGGAAATCTGGGCACCGCGCAGCTCTGTCCCATGGGGCAGATCGGCACCGACAGCCTGATTCACAGCCTTGGTCACAGCACCGTCCTGCAACCAGATCGCGGCGACACGGCTGTGCAAACCATCAACCGTAAGCCTTTGATTGGCAAAAGGAACTGCATCATCAATGATCCCAATGACCGCCGCCCGCGCCGGGTCCGGCGGTATCGCCCCGGCAGATAGAAACTGCGTGCCTGGATCTTCCTCCAAAGCTTCGTCATAAGGTCCCATGTCCGGCCGGATCGTGTCAGGCTGGGCAAAATTCCCGATGTTCTGCAAAAGGCCGGAAAACGTACTCAGTGTTTCAAGGGCTATCATTTTTCAAACGCCCTTCTTATCAAATCCTCAACGCCTTCGTTCAGCGATTGAGCCACCTCAACCACGCTCCGCCTTTTGACATTCTGCACCGGCTCATGCTGGTCGAGCCAGAAATGGGCGTAAGGGGAAGAATCATTCTTAAATGTCGGGGCTTCGGTCTCGTCGGGCTTTATCCAATTCAATTCCATCTCTGCCCCCACTCCTCTTCAGCCCTTTCCCACAGCCAACCCAGCAATGGTGCGGGCTGCACATTGATCGGGTCGCCATTCTTCGCCATCGCTTGATCGGCGGGCGCATTTTCAGCGGAGGCAAGCAGCTTGTTCAACTCCTCGAAGTGGAAATCACGTGGGTCGCCATCGTCATGATAGCGGTCACCATGGAATGTACGCGGGGTCGCGGTTTGCGCGCCAGCACGGGCGCGGGCCACCAGATATTGCCCCAGCGTGATACCCAAAATCGCACCCGCCGCACTGTCAGACGGGAAATGCACACCAGCCACGGTCCGGTTAATCGCAATGCGCGACGCCATGCGATAAAGCTGGCTTTCCGGTTTGACTGCGGCACCACCTGGTCCGGCAGCCAGCTCGCTCAGTAACGTGGCGACCATGAAGGCCTGCGTGGCATGCCCGCTGGGGAAAGTGCCGTGATCCGGGGTCTGGATCATCGGCTGCAACTGCTGGGAAAATGCGATGGGTCGCGGACATCCTAGGGCCAGCTTCATCTGCTGCGCCACAACGGTGGCAAGGTCCAGACCAGTGTTCAGCAATGTCAGCAACCATTTCGTGCGCTGCGGCTGCAAATAGACGATGGAGCCAAAGAACGACAGGACATCGGTCAGTTGGGTATGCACCTCGGCCAGCCGGTCACCACGCAAATCCGCATAATTGGCGACCAAGGCCAGATCACGTTCAAAATCAGTATCTGACGGGCGGTTCAGCGTAACCAGCGGCGAAAATGTCGCCTGCACGTCGCCATCCACCGTTGCGACCGCCGACCGTACAAGAACCGTCGAACTTGTGGGCGCCAGTTCCGCTGGCGAATAGGCCAGATCGCTCAACAGCTCCAGGCTGATGGCGGCGGCGCGATGGGACGGGGACAGACGTGAAAACCGGACAGCCGGGTCAAGCGGCGTAATTGGGCCATCCAACACCCCGGTAACAACCTCCGCACCCACAATACTGTCGCGGGCACGCGCCAGGGCGGTTGACAATAACGGCGAGGCACGACCACCGGCATGCGAACTGCCTCTGCGCTCGGCATTCTCCGCATTTTCAGCGTTTTCGGCATTCTCTGCATTTTCAGCGTTTTCTGCATTTAAAAAAGACAAATGTGTTCTCCTCAAATAGACTTATCGTACAATAATTGGACAAATGACGCCCAATACGAAAAGAAGTGTAGGTTCGGTGTGTCTGTTGATGCAAATGTTTATTCCTGAAGGAATGACAGGCAAGCAGTGACAACCGGAAAGCCATGAAGAAAATCACGCTCCATCTCGCTGGTCCGGTGACCGTGGCAGGACCCAACCTGCAGGACCTCACCCCTCCCAGTATGAAAAGCCGTGGGGTGCTGGCATTATTGGGAACCTCGCATCATCTGCGTGCAAGCAGGGCCAAGCTACAGGACAAACTTTGGAGCCAACGAGGCGGCGAACAAGGCGCCGCGAGCCTCAGACAGGCACTTACTGAAATCAGGCGCAGTTTTGGACGGTATCGGGATACCGTGTTGTCCGGTTCAGGATGGGCAGCGCTGGATCCCGAACAAGTCGGCGTTGCGCTGGACCCGGATCCCGCACACGTCAATCCCGATCTGGTCGAGTTCGCCGAAGACCTTGATATACGCGATCCCGAATTTGAGGATTGGATACGCGAACAACGTCAATATTTCGCGGCCAAATGGCGCAACAACGAAGCGCCGTCAACATTACAGGCACAGCCACCGCATCTTGCCCTGATAATCGCAAAAACCCTGCCTGGCGACACTGATGCATCGGCGCTGGCCGACATGATACTCCGTGACGGGGCCGAACGCGCCGGGAACTTTGTACCGGCACATGTTTTTGAAGATAACCCCATCGTCGGCGATCACCCACATGCCTTGAAATTGTCGTGTCAGGCTGTCGGCAATCGCCAACGTGCCAGCCTGCAATTCACAGTCACACGCTGTGGGACCCAACAACAAATCTGGAACCGCTCGGTCACAGGATCATTGGACAATTTGGCACCTCAGTTTGATGCCCTGTCAGGGGCGTTGACCCTTGCGATACTGAACGCGGGCTGGGGCAAACCTGCCGATGATCCCTACGACAACATTCTGTCCTTACGCGATGTTTTCAGTTTTTCACATGACCGGCTGATGAAGGCAGAGTTTCTGCTGGACAGGAATGACAGCGATAAGGATGACGCGATAAGGCTGGCACTAAGAGCGTACATCCGGAACACAATGTTGCTGGAACGATTTGCGGACGACCCGCTTGAGACACTTGCAGAAGCGACCGGGTTCGCAACGCGCGCAATGGAACTCGACCCGCAAAATGCCGTCGCCCTGTCCGTTGCGTCCATGATTGCCTGCCGCAATCGAAACGTCGACCTTGCCCTTGATCTGGCGCAGCAAGCCGAACGGGCCGACGCAAATAACCCGCTGTCACGATATAGTCTATCATCGGCTCTGACCGAAGCAGGCGACGATGAACGTGCCTTTCAAGAAGCGATCAAGGCCCGGGCGGGACCGATTACAGCCCTCAGTCCAGCGACCTGGTTGATGCGCTGCGCGGTAACGGCTGTGCGCGCGCAGCGCCTGGACCAAGCTTTGCGCTTTTCAAACATGGCGCATGGGTACTCCCCCAACTATCGCCCCGCATTGCGGTTTATTGCAGCCCTTGAATTTCGGCGCGGGAATGAACCTGCAACTGCGGATGCATTACAACGATTGCAGCTGCTGGAACCGGATTTCTCGCTGAAACTGATGGCAAGTGATGCCTACCCGGTCGCCACTTTGCGGACGTCAGGGCTGCTCGAAGTCACAAAATCGGGCCTTTTTTAGGAAAAATTGTGAAATTCATGGTTTTTTAACGTTTCCGCGGGGTCAGTTTTCACGCTGCTTTCACAGTCAAGGTGCACAACAGGGGCACCAACGTTGGTTGGTAAGTCAACGGCGTCTTTCAGGAGCAACACCTGAGCAGAGTCCCTTTTTTATAGCAGGTTATTTTTTACCGGCGTCGTTGGCTTCTCAACTTTCTGACGATCCTTCCAAAAGGGAACAGCGCGTGTCGGCATTAGCGGCACGCGCTGTTCTTTCATTTCCTGAAACTCCGCGCCGTGTCGTGACCATGGACAGGCCTCAAGATCAGGCGCACGTATCAGCTGGGGCGTTTGACGAAATACCTGAAACATCCCGCATCGCTCCAGGGTCCCTAAGGGGACACCCAGGAAGGGGCCCTAGCGCTCCAGCAAACCCGCGGGCACAAATTCAGGGCGCACAAAATCGGCCGCTGGGCGATCCGCAACTGCCGTCAACCACTTGAATTCAAAGACTCGTTCATGGTCCTCATCAATGGAAGATACCACGAGGCACTGATACAGATGTTTCGGCCCGTCATAGATATCAACATGGCCTCGCAACCGCTCTGACCCTTCCAGATCAAGCGCAAAGCCGCCATCCCATAACCGGCGAATGCGATGCACCTCATCACCATCATGAACGCATAGGCGATCTTTTCGTTGCAGCGCTGCTTTGCGCGCTTCCTGTAACCCCTGACGCACTGCCTCAGGCAAAAACGTATACATACCAGTCCCCTCCAGACATGGCCAAGTCTGCCCTGATGAAGGTAAAATTCAAGTAACAATATCCGTCGCGATGCGAAAAACCTTGGAATCAGGCCTTCACACGCGGCCGCAACACATGCGGGCGGGCGGCATCATAGAGCGCGGAATCGGGAAATCCGTGCGAATCGGCCAGCGCGGGTCCGACAAGAATCAGCGCAGTTCGGGTGATTTTGGCCGCGCGGACCTTCTCGCGCACATCCGTCAGCGTCCCGCGAATGATCATCTGGTCGGGCCAGCCCACGCGGTAGATGACCGCCGTCGGACACGCCGCCCCGTAATACGGGGTCAGCTGTCGCTCGATCTCGCGCAAGGCGCGCACTCCCAGATGAATGGCCAATGTGGCCCCGGTACGGGCGAAGTTTTCCAGCGTCTCACCTTCGGGCATGCCGGTCGATTTCATCGACATCCGGGTCAGGATGATCGACTGGGCAACTTCCGGTACGGTCAATTCTGTGCCCAGTGCCGCTGCTGCTGCGGCATAGGCAGGCACACCGGGGATGATCTGATAGTCGATCCCATCGGCTTTCAACCGGCGGATCTGCTCGGCAATCGCACCGTATAGCGACGGATCACCTGAATGCACCCGGGCCACATCCTGCCCCTTGGCATGGGCATCCATGATCACGCCATGGGTCTCATCCAATGTCATCGGGGCGGTGTCCATCACCACTGCGCCTTCCGGTGCACAGGCGACAACCTCCGCAGGCACCAGAGATCCCGCATAAAGGCATACAGGGCATTGCCCGATCATGCGCGCCGCCTTCAGGGTCAGCAATTCAGGATCACCCGGACCCGCGCCAATAAAGTAAACCGTCATCTAAACTCCTCCGGGATGGCGGGTGGGGCGCATTTCGCGCAAGCGAAACAGCGTCACCCAGCCAGATCTCCATCAATCTTGCGGGCATAACCACGCGGCGTGAACATACGCGGCCCTTCACCCAATTGCGCCAACCGCGAATGGGACGAACCCACCAGAACCACCGTCAGCATATCCACCTCATCCACTTCCAGCTCATCCAGACGGCGATAACGGACATGCTCCTCGGGCCGGCCCAATGACGATGCCAGCATCACCGGTGTCGCCCCGGGACGGTGTCGCAGCAGAATCTCGCGGGCCTCGGCCAGCAATGTCCGTCGCCGCATCGACACGGGATTGTAAAAGGCAATCACAAAATCGCCTTCTGCCGCTGCCTTCAACCGCTTCACGATATCCTCGCGCGGGGTCAGCAAATCGGATAGCGAAATCGCACAGAAGTCATGCCCCAACGGCGCACCTGCCCGGGCCGCCGCCCCCTGCAAGGCACTCACACCCGGCGAACACACCACCTCGACCCGGCGCGCCGCAGCGGAAACACCCATCTGGTCCGGGCCACGATCCAGCAATTCAAACACCAATGCACCCATGGCATAAATCCCGGCATCGCCCGAACAGACCAGGGCGACATTTTTGCCCTTGCCCGCCTGCTCCAGCGCATAGCGGCACCGGTCCTCTTCCCCACCCAACGGAAAATCCGACCGTTCCTTGCCAAGGGCCAATGGTCCCAGTAGGTCAATATATAGACCATAGCCCACCAGCTCATCGGCCTGGGCGACCAGTTTTGATACCTCCGGTGTGCGCCAAGCCGCCTGCCCCGGACCAATCCCCACGACAGATAACCGGCCACGCGCACGGCCACGCAACTCCACCAGCGGATCGGGTGCAATGACCAGCGCACATGTGGCATTTGCCGTCTTGCGCTTTTCTACCAGAAACCGTCCAGCGGGCCCGGCTTGCGCCAATGCGGATGCTTCCGCCACCCCATGTGTGCCGACCTCGGCAAAAACCACATCTGACGGGTTCGCCAGCCGCGGGGTCTCTGCATCCAGCACCGCGGCCTCGAACAGGCGCAAAGGGGCGTCCAGACGGACGGCAAGATCAATGATCGCGGGCTCATCGCCCTTCAATGTAATCGTGTTGACCGAATGCACCGCCTCCGGTGCAACGCCAGCCTCGGCCAATACGTCATCCACCAGTGTCGCCAGTTCTGCCGGGTCGCAATCACGGGCACAGCCCACACCAAGGGTCAAACACTGCGGGGAAAATTGCAGATGTGCGGGGCCAAGATCATCCAGCCGGTCCATTGTACATGACAGGCGCACCGCATCACCTTCCGGCAGGTCCACCAGCCAATCGGCGTCACCCTGTACCTGTGCACCACCGCCTGACAACAGTGCCGCCATAGCACCCTTGGCGTCGGACCGGTTGACCAGGCGCCAGCCAGCAGGCGGCGCATCCAACGCCACGCCCAGCGCCACATCGCCCGCCGTTGTTACCGCCGCAACCGCACCCAAAGCCTGCGAGATGTCAGCCGCCAAACGGTTCGCACCACGATGCCCACCCAAAAGCGGCACAACAACCGCCCCATCATCCGAAACCGAGATCACGGGTGGTTCCACCAGCTTATCGGCAAGCAATGGGGCCACGGCACGGATCAGGATACCCGAGGCACAGACCCCGATCACAGGCACACCAGCGGCAAACAAATCGCGGGTACGGTCCAACGCATCAGGAAAAAAAGCATCCGCCTGATCAACACGGCCTTCACGACCATGGACCTGCGCACCAAGGCAGGCCGCCACACGATGGGCCACAGCCTCGCCCGATCGGGACAAGGCCAGAACAACAGGTTTCAAAGCCATGGATCGGCCCCTTTCGTCAGCAAGATCATTGAAAAATACGGGGCCTTCTGCGGGGCGTCAGCCAAAGGCAACACCACCTCGGCCTCCAGCGTGGCCCGCTCCACATAAACCGCCGTGGCCGTCAGGCCCAAACCGTCAATCACCGCCCTGATCTTCGGCAAATGGCGGCCAACTTTCATGATAACAACGCTCTCGGCCCCTTCGATACGCGCGCGCAGCTCGTCCTCAGGCAGGGGTCCCGGCAACACGGTCAGCCGTTCATTGCGGGCGGCAAGCGGCATGCGGGCACGCGCCGCACAAGCCGTGACAGAGGTCACGCCGGGCACGACCTCGACCTGATACCGATCTGAAAGTCGGGCAAAAAGATACATGAACGAGCCATAAAAGAACGGATCGCCCTCACACAGGCATACCACATCCGAACCATCATCCAGATGGGCCGCAATCTGCGCGGCACCATGATCATAAGCCGCCTGCGCCGGGGCGCGGTCGACACTCATCGGCACATCCATCGCAATCTCAACCGCATCCGGTGCAATCAGATCTGCGGCAATGGCGCGGGCAAAACTCGCGGCACCCGCCAGTGTAGGATAGGCCACAACCGGCGCCGCTTCGATCAAACGGGCGGCGCGCAAGGTGATCAGATCCGGCGCTCCCGGCCCGACACCGACACCGTAAAGCGTGCCACGGGATGGCGGGAGGGGCGATGTGGCATCGCCACGAGCGTCTCGCGTCATCGCTTCACCAGGCTCCACTGCGTCACCGGCATCAGCGGTCGCCAACCGGTCAAGCGACCGATCGGTTCGGCACGATGCACCGACAATTTCACCAGATCACCGCCATGGGCCTTATGCAGGGCCGTCAGTTCCGCTTCACTCTCCAATGTCACTGCGTTGGCCACCATCCGGCCCAGCGGGCGCAACGCAGCCCATGCCGCTTCAAAGGTCTCGCGGCTCAGGCCGCCACCAATAAAAATAGCGTCGGGGGGGTCCAAACCTTCCAGGGCGCGGGGCACCTCGCCATCAATCAAGGCCAGTTTCGGCACCCCCAAGGCCAGCGCATTCGCCGCCGCCATCGCACGCCTGTCGGCACGCGGCTCGATCCCCACGGCACGGGCATAACGGGCGGCGCGCATCCACTCGATCGCAACAGACCCACAGCCGCAACCAATATCCCACAAAAGCGCCCCGCGCATCGGCATCAGCTTGGCAACGGTGGCGGCGCGGACTTCCTGTTTGGTCATGGTCCCGTCGGACTGAAACAAATCATCGGCCAATCCCGGCACACGCGGCAACAGGGCGGCATCGGGGGCGGCGATACATTCCACCGCCAGCGTGTTGAATGCTGGCACCACATGGTCCCAACGTTCGGCGACACCATCAAAACGGGCCTCGTCCTTGCCCCCCATCGCCGCCAGCACGGTCATGCGCGAGCCGCCAAAACCTCGGGCGGTCAGAAACCGGGCAATCTGCCCCGGTGTCTCTTCGCCCGTCGTCAAAACCAGCAAACGCACGTCTGGCTGAATGAAGGCAATCATCTGCTCCACCGGGCGGCCATGCACCGTCAGCGTTTCGACATCCGGCAAGGACCAGCCCATGCGGGCCGCCGCCAACTGAAAGGCAGACAATTGCGGGTGATAGGTAATCTCGGCAGGGTCAATCGACCGGCCAATGCGGGCACCAACGGAAAACCACAAAGGATCGCCGGTGGCCAGGACAACAACGCGGCGTCCGCGCAGACCATCAATCGTGTCGATCAGGGCATCAAACGGATGCGGCCAGGCCATACGCCGGGCGGTCAGATTATCGGCCAACTGATGATGACGGTCGCCACCGATGATGACCTCCGCTGCCTCGACCACCGCGCGGGTGGCCGGGACAAGGCCGTCCATGCCATCCTCGCCGATGCCAACAATATGCAACCAGGGGTCAGACATCTTCGGGCAGCCCCGCAGCCAGGGCATTCACCGCAGCCGACGCCATGGCCGACCCGCCGCGCCGCCCGCGCAGGGCGACAAATGCGCAGCCACGGGGGCGTTCCGCCAATTCCGCCTTGCTTTCAGCGGCGCCAACAAAGCCCACCGGAAAACCAAGGATCACCGCAGGTTTCGGCCAGCCCTGGTCCAATAGCTCCAGCAGGTGAAACAAGGCCGTCGGCGCATTCCCAATTGCCACCACCGCCCCTTCAATCCGGTCGCGCCACAAATCGACCGCAGCTGCCGAACGTGTGTTGCCAATGGCGGCAGCATGGGCAGGCACCGCTGGATCGTTCAGGGTGACCACCACATCATTATCGGCAGGCAGATAACGGCGAATGATCCCCGCACCAACCATTTCACAATCACATAAGACGGGGGCACCACCTGCCAAAGCGGCATGACCCGCCGTCACGGCATCGCTTGAAAACGCCAGGCGGTCGGCGATTTCAACCATGCCGCAGGAATGGATCAGTCTTGTCATCAACGGATGCATCACATCTGGAAACCGATCCAGCCGCGCCTCATCACGCACAGTTGCAAAGCTCTGCGCATAGATCGCCTTTGGATCTTGTTCATATGGTCGCACGATATGTCCCTCGCCCAATGCCGGGTGTCCAATTTTTCACAGAAAAATTGCATGCAAACTTTCTGTGAAAGTTTGACACCCTCACATCTTGCCCTTTCGTGCGCTCTCCGGCCCATGCGGATGATCGGCATGGGGATAAACCGCATGGTGATGGTGGTGATGATGATCATGGTCGTGATCATGGTGATGGTGATGGTGGTGGTGATGATCGTGCTGCGCCTCCAACCGGCACATACCTGTGCAGAACGCATCACAAAGCTTGCAATCCACCACATTCGAACCCGGGGCGTTTGCCCCCTGGCCTTCCACATGGTGGTGATGGCTTTCCTGCACCGCACCGACCTCGGCCTCGAACCCGACAACCTGCACACGGTACTTGCACAATACGCATGTGGGCGGGGGGACCGCGCCAAAGGCCGGATGGTCACGGGCGTCCACGCTGATATGGTGATGCCCGCCATCCTCCAGCGCCAGAACCTGGCTGCGATATCCGCAAATCCCGCAATTCGGTGGCGGCGTGTCGCTATCCTGTTCCATGATGCGCTCGGCAAAGGTTTCCAGCACCTGTGGGTGGTCCCCCAGATAGTCCGCCTTCACAAACTGAATACCGGGATGTTCGGCCGCTACCTGATCGGTGAACCCGTAAATCCGGTCAATCAGAATGCCCGAAAACAGGAAATACGGGAAAACGATGACCCGCTTGTAAGGCAGCATCGCCACATGTTGCAGGCAGGGCTCAACCAGCGGGAAGGTGACCCCGGAATAGCCGACCTCGCACCAGCCAAAACCCACACCCTCCTGCAGCATCCGGGCGATCTTGGACACATTGCCATTGGCATCTGGATCAGATGCGCCACGACCAATCACCACCAGACAGGTTTCCACCAGCGGCACATCGCCCAGTTCCGCATTGGCACGCGCGACCGCTTCTTGCACCCGACCCGCAGCAGCGGCGATCATCTTGGGATCGACACCCAATTCTCGCCCATAAGAAACCTGCATGCCATGTTTGGCCGCATAGCTATTCAGCACAGTAGGAATATCATTCTTGGCATGCATCGCGGCAAACAGCATCCCCGGAACCGCCAGGATGCGTTCGCACCCGGCCTCGCGCAATTTATCCAAACCATCGCGGATCACCGGATTGGCAAATTCCAGATAGCCATAATCGGTCATCCAGTCATCAGGCAGATAGGCGGGCAGTTTTTCAGCCAGCACCGCAAATTCATCCACCGCCGACTGGCTGCGCGAACCATGGCCGCAGATCATCACACCCGTTTTCATGCCGCTTCCTCTTCCAGCTCTTCTTCCGGCGCTTCCTCTTCGGCCTTCTTGCCCTTCAGCGCGCCCCAGATGGCAGCCAACCCGGCCAGACCAATTGCAGCGCCCGCAACCCAATGATCGTGGCCGGCAAGATCCGCCCAGTGACCGGGATGGGCCATCGCGGCAGAGCCTGTAAAAACCAGCATCAATGAAAGCAAAACGCGCATATCGGGTCCTTTCGTATCAATTCACGACCAGAGACCCGGGAGGGGCAGCTCCCGCGTTTTGACGACGTGATGATTTGGTCCCCTACTGGGTCGACCGTCACATCTCCAACCGTTCTGGCCACAAGGGCTTCGTCTGCTGTGTCGTATAATGCGCAGACCCCGCCGGGGCAAACCGATAAACGACCTTTCAGTGTCAACGCCCGTCCAGCGCGGGCCGATATCCATCCTTGGATGGATTGTGACGCATCAGACGGGGGGCTATGACTTGGGCATCGCGTGGGCGGCTGCAATCAGGGCCACCCGCGACGACAGATTTAACCGGACCAGAATTGCATGGACGTGATCTTTGACAGTGGCCACCGAAATTCCAAGATCAGCGGCAATCTGGCGGTTCGTCGCCCCATCGATGATCAATGCGGCCACCTGCCTTTGCCGGTTGGTCAGCGCTGCCAACAGATGGACGGTATCGGGTGGATCAACCAAAGTCACCAGCGGGGCACCGATCTGGGCGCTTGCGGCTATGTCGATATGCACGCTGCGACCGGTTCGGGTCAGCGTCGCAAGCTCTGCAATGACCGATGCCGGGATCGGTCGCTGTTCGCCGCCATGCAGGTCGCGCAACACCGCCGTCAAACTGGCAAGGGTCTGTTTATCAACTGACATGAAGGGAAGGCTAGCATGAACCACATGCCACTCAACATCACCAATTTCTTTCTGGCCATGCAGGCCGGGCCGTCGGGGCTGGAACTTCTGCGCGAGCTTTTCGCAGAGGACGCGGAATATACCGAACCCTTCTCGGGGCAAACCGCGCCACATAAGGGACGGGCGGCGATCATCAAAGCCTTTAACGACAGCCGCAGCGATGCGTTTGACGATGCGGTCATCACGCTAAGCAACGTGACGCTCAAGGAAAACACCATCACCGTTGGCTGGACCTGCATCTCGCAGGCCATCCCCGGCGGGCAAGGCAGCGGCACGAATGTGTTCGAACTGGCGGACGGCAAGATTGCGTCGCTCAAAACAACACTCGACCAAGGATAGATCATCATGAAGAACCCAGATGTGGACGCGTGGCTGGATGCTTACGACAACCCCATGAAACCGGTGGTCGCGGCAATGCGTGAGGCCATCCTTGACGCAGATGATCGGGTGACCGAGGCGATCAAATGGCAGGCGCCCACCTTTATCTACAAAGGCAACATCGCCAGTTTCTTTCCCAAGTCCAGGAAACACGCCTCGCTCATGTTTCATAAAGGCGCCGAAATCACGGGCACATTCCCAAACCTGCAAGGCGACGGGAAAGAGGCACGTAGTTTCAAGGTCGCGGACCTGCAGGATCTGGAAAACAAGCGGGATGAACTGACCGGCATCGTCAAGGCGTGGTGCGATCAAAAAGATCAAGCCTGACCTACGCCCGCACGGTCATGTGCAAAATTGCACCAATGCTGCGCCTTCTTGGCACTTTGTTCATTTTCGCTCCCGGGCTAGGTGGGGTACAAGCGAAACACAGGAGCAAACCCAATGGGCCAACTCGTTGACGGCGTCTGGCATGACGTCTGGTATGACACCAAATCCACCGGCGGGGTGTTCAAACGCACCAACGCCAAATTCCGAAACTGGATCACGGCGGATGGGTCTGCCGGACCATCGGGCGAGGCGGGTTTCAAAGCGGAGAGCGGGCGCTACCACCTTTATGTCTCTTACGCATGCCCATGGGCGCATCGCACGCTGGTTTTTCGCCAGCTAAAGGAGCTGAGCGATCACATCAGCATATCCGCCGTACATCCCGACATGCTGTCGGACGGCTGGACGTTTGAAAAAGACGACAAGGGCGCCACCGGTGACACGCTTTATGATATGCCCTTTGCGCGCGACATCTATCTGAAGGCCGAACCGCAGATGTCAGGCAGGGTGACCGTGCCGATCCTGTGGGACAAGCAACGCGAAACGATTGTATCCAACGAATCGTCTGAAATCATCCGCATGTTCAACAGCGCGTTCAACGGCGTGACCGAAAATACCGATGACTACTGGCCGGAAGAGCTGCGCGATGCCATCGCCCCGGTGAATGACCGGATCTATGACACCCTGAATAACGGGGTCTATAAATCCGGCTTTGCCACAACGCAGGAGGCCTATGAAAAGGCGGTGCACCCGCTTTTTGACACGCTGGACTGGTTGGAAGACCGGTTGGGTAAGAACCGTTACCTGATGGGCGACCAGATAACCGAAGCGGATTGGCGACTTTGGACAACCCTGATCCGGTTCGACATGGTCTACCACCTGCATTTCAAATGTAACCGCAAACGGATCATGGACTACCCCAACCTGA
Organism: uncultured Paracoccaceae bacterium; assembly: GCA_947500055.1. GTDB lineage: Bacteria > Pseudomonadota > Alphaproteobacteria > Rhodobacterales > Rhodobacteraceae > Yoonia. The sequence goes on along the minus strand of CANMQO010000005.1, from coordinate 102,550 downwards.
TGGGGTTCACCCGCGAACTATACCAATGGGAAGGCGTGGCCGAAACGGTGAACTTTGACCACATCGTGCGGCATTACCATTACAGCCATGACAGCATCAATCCGCACCGGATTGTGCCAATCAACCCGGCTATTGCGTGGGATGCACCACACGGGCGGGGCTAGGGGTTCCGTAATGTTCGACAATCGCGGCCAGGTCATCGGGCGGGGTCGCGGTTTCGATAAAGGCGCGGGCATTCGCGCTGTGATGAAAGATCGATCCATCCGAAAAGAAGGTCGTGTCGGTCACAAAAACCACATTGGCGTGGGGCTGACGGAACTGTGCGAAATCGGCAACCGCCAACGCGCTGCCCTCGGACAGCACCAGATCAAGCACAATAACATCGAGCGCTTCTGTCTCGATCAGTTCCAACGCGGCATCGCCAGTCTGGACGTGATCAACGACAGCTTCCAACCTCTCAAGATGCCGCTTCCAAAGCTGGCCGAGATGTTGATTACTCTGAACGATCAGGACGCGCATGCTCTCTCCGATTGCATTCACCTATATTAACCTAAGGTGAACAGGCGGTAAATAAACTCTTACTCCACAAGTCTGCCCAAATTACTAACGAATGGTTAACACCGGCGTCTCCCTGTCTCAAAAGATAGTCATCAACGCCAATGCTTGTGATTCCGGCAGGAATCCGCTTGATATGCGGCGACAAGAATAAGGCGCGACACAAATGACCACTTGGATCACCACCTGCGACACCTGCAAAAGGGATGGCTGGGAATCAGGCGATATGACCTCCACTGATGGCGAGAAACTCGCCGACCTGATCGAAGCCGCCGCCGCCGGTCTGTCCAATGTGCGCACCCGGCGGGTCTCTTGCCTGATGGGCTGCAAAGGTGCGTGCAATGTAGCGATACAAGCTGCGGGCAAACTGAACTACACCATTGGTGCATTTGAACCCGATAGCGATGCGGCGTCGGGTATCGTGGCCTATGCAATGGCCCATGCCGACAGCGATACCGGGCAAGTACCCTATCGGGATTGGCCGCAAGCAATCAAGGGGCATTTCGTGACCCGCCACCCGCCACTGCCAGACGACGAATGAAATCCGTGCGCGACCATGGCGGCGGGCTTGATGCCGCGATTGCGACATATGGCGGGCAGCGGGCCGACTGGCTTGACTTATCCACCGGGATAAATCCAATGCCCTACCCCCTGCCGCAGATGCCCGCCGACAGCTGGACCGCCCTGCCCGATAAGGCCGCCTTCACACGGCTATACGATCTGGCCCGCAGTTTCTGGCAGGTGCCGGATGGTGCGGCAATCATCGGGGCCACCGGTGCCTCGGCCATTATCGCGGCCTTGCCGCACACGATCCCACAAGGCGATCTGTGCATCCCCGGCCCCACTTATAATGAGCACGGGGCGGCATTTCGGGCGGCGGGCTGGTCCTTGGGTCAAGACCCAAGCCACGTTTTGGTTGCTGTCCACCCCAATAACCCCGATGGCCGCCTGTGGCAGGCGGATGAACTGACCACCCCCTACACCATCATCGATGAAAGCTTTTGCGATATCAGCCCCGAACGCTCACTGATCCATTTGGCCAGTCGCCCTGGCACGGTGGTGCTGAAGAGTTTTGGAAAATTCTGGGGGCTTGCCGGGCTGCGGCTTGGCTTTGCCATCGGCGATCCGGCGATAATCGAACGGCTGACCGATCTGCTGGGGCCATGGCAAATCTCGGGCCCCGCGCTGATGACCGGGGCAGAAGCATTGGCCGATCCGCACTGGGCCGATGAAACCCGCGCAAGGCTGATCACCGATGCCGCCCGGATGGACCAGCTCTTGACCGCAAAGGGGGCGGAACCGCTGGGCGGCACCCCGCTTTTTCGACTGTATAAGGTGAAGGATGCCGCCGCCGCGCAGGACCAGTTGGCCCGCCACCACATCTGGTCACGGATCTTTCCCTATGCGGCTGACTGGCTACGCCTTGGCCTGCCCGCCGAAAACCGCTGGGCCAAACTGGAAGCAGCTCTGTGACCCTGTTCCTCGGCATGCTGCTTGACGCGCTCTTGGGGGAGCCGCGCTGGCTATGGTCGCGGTTCACACATCCCGCTGTGCTCATGGGCCAACTGATCGGCTGGTGCGACCGCAGATTCAACAAAGGCAGGAACCGGCGATTGATGGGGATATTGACCATCCTTGCATGCTGTGTCGCTGCAGGCACATTGGGGTGGCTCTTGCAAACCCTGCCGGGGCAAATCATCGACGTGATCATCCTCGCCATGTTGCTGGCCCAGAAATCATTGGTGCAACATGTGCAGACGGTCGGTGATGCGCTGCGGCTGTCGCTGGGGGATGGGCGACGCGCTGTAGCAATGATCGTCGGGCGGGACACAAGCGACATGGGCAGCGCAGCCGTGGCACGTGGGGCCATCGAAAGCGCCGCAGAAAACCTCTCAGACGGGGTGATCGCGCCCGCCTTCTGGTTCGCTATTGCGGGATTGCCGGGTCTGTTGATCTACAAGATCGTCAATACCGCCGACAGTATGATCGGCTACCGCACACCAAGACATCAGGAATTCGGCTGGGGCGCAGCCCGGCTTGATGACCTGCTGAACCTGATCCCGGCAAGGCTGACGGCGCTGCTGATCTGGCTGGTCAGCGACCGACCGAACCCCAGCGGCGTCCTGCGCGACGCGCCGCTGCACCGGTCCCCCAATGCAGGCTGGCCAGAGGCGGCGATGGCCCATGGGCTCAACATCGCACTCAGCGGGCCGCGCAGCTATGATGGGGAAATGCGCGCCTACCCGTTTGTGAACGGCGGCGGCGAACACGACCTGACGGCGGATCACGTCGACCAAAGCGTCAGCATCTTATGGAAAACCTGGGGGGCGGCGCTTTGTCTGGCCCTTGTTGCCGCATTGCTAACTTGAACTGCGCAAGGCCCGCAAAAACAGTCCCAGACCACCGACCAGCAGCACCAGAATGACAATCAGGTCAAACGCACTCATCCGGTTCAGTTCCAGCGTCATATTGGCAATGACACCAAAAACCAGCGCCAGTAGCGATCCTGCGGCCAGTATCCAGCCAATCCAGTTGCGGGAATTATAGAAGATCAGGCCAACGCCGAACATAAACGGGATCAGGATCATCCCACTGGTCACCGGCAAACCACCCATACGAAAGGCAACACTGCCGAAACCAAAATTCGGACGCACAACAATGCTGTTCAGCAGCAGATAACCGCCACCAATCATCATCGCCAAACCAATCAGAAAACTGCCAGTCCCACCATCGGTACCGCCCGCGCCGCGTCGTGCCATGGGTCTCTCCACTCAAATTGTCCGCCCCGGCTTGTACCCACCGATCCCGGCAATGGCCAGTCTTGCACCCCGGGGCGGGGCTGATAGCTTGCGCGAAACACCAATCAGGAGTTCCCAATGCGCATCGCACTTATCCTCAGCCTTCTTGCCAGCACAGCACAGGCGCAAACTTGCGGCGGCGATGTGGGCGGATTCATCGACGGGGTGAAGGCGGAAGCCACGGCCATGGGCATCCCTGCCAGCACCGCCGACAGCTTCTTTCAGGGCGCACAGATCGATCCTGCGGTCATCCGCGCGGACCGGGCACAAGGGGTGTTTCAAAAGGATTTTCTTAGCTTCTCACGGGCATTGATCAGCCAGAACCGGATCGATAACGGGCGGATCTACGGGCAACGCCATGACAGCACTTTCGACGAAATCGAGCGCCGCTTTGGCATCCCGCGCGGTGTACTTCTGGCCTTCTGGGCGTTCGAGACGGATTACGGACAGGTGCAAGGCAGTTTCAACACCCGCAATGCGTTGCTGACACTTGCGCATGATTGCCGCAGGCCCGAACTCTTTCGGCCGCAACTGGTTGCCGCAATCGAACTGTACCGGCGCGGCGGCATGAACCCTGCCACGACAACGGGCGCCTGGGCCGGCGAGATCGGGCAATTGCAGAAACTCCCGCGTGAGATTGTCGAAAAAGGGTTGGACGGGGATGGCGACGGGGTGGTGAACCTCAAGGATTCTGCCGCCGACGCGCTGATGACCGGGGCCAATGTGCTGTCATCGCTGGGATGGCGGGCAAATGAACCCTGGCTGCAAGAGATCACCGTGCCCGACGATCTGGACTGGTCGCTGACCGGATTGAACAACAAGGCCAGCGTCAGTGACTGGGCAGCGCGCGGGGTGCGGGCACGGGCCGGTGATCTGGGGCCGGGCAACCTGCCGGCGGCTGTGCTGCTGCCAATGGGGCGCAACGGGCCGGCCTTTCTGGCTTACCCAAATTTCGATGTCTATTTCGACTGGAACAAAAGCTTCGTCTACGTCACCACCGCTGCCTATTTCGGCACGCGGCTTGAGGGGGCAGCGATCTACAATGCAGGCAATCCCAGTGCTGCACTCAGCGGCGAACAAATGCAACAACTGCAACAGAAACTGACGGCGCGGGGGCATGATGTTGGGGGCATCGACGGTATTCTGGGGGCCAAGACCCGCGATGCGGTGCAGGCAGAGCAGATACGCCTAGGGCTACCGGCGGACGCATGGCCGACGGCGGAACTGCTCAACCGGCTCTGATGGGATGGCGGGCGTCGCCCAGCCAGATCAGAACGGCACCTCATCAGCCACGGCGCGCTTGGCACGCAGCTCCACAGCACGCACCATCATGAACCGGCCACGCCAGTCCGGTTCGCTTGGAAACCGCCACACCCCGTCAATCCGGGTGAGGGCGCCGTTCAGCGCGCCTTCGTAAATCAGGTCGTCACCGTGATCAAAACCGCCATAGGTCTTGCGGAATGACACGTCAAAGCCCGAACGATCGCCGATCAATGTCGCGGCAAGATGCGCACCCATATCGCGGCGAAATGTGTTCGGTTCGGTGATATCACCCGACAGAATACCCTCCTGCTCATCCAAGAGGACCTCAAAAGGCACGGCGTCCGCATCGTTTGGATAGTCATACCGACCAGTCCAACGCCCGGTCAGATTGTCAAACTTTTCACTCATGGCACTACGTTATTGAACCGTAACACTTTAACATACAAGGCGCAGGATCGGTTCCGATCATTTACGCATGCGCGTCAGACGTTGCGCGGATGGCACATCCCTTCCAGACAGGCTGCGGATCGGGATGGCGGGCGGGGCGCATTGCGACAGCAATAGCGACGCCCACCATCAAAGATGACGCGGTCAGATCGATCAGGGTCTTTCAGCGACAAACACGCCCAGCTCGACATAGTCATGGGTGATCTGCCCAGTGCCTTGCTGATAGTCGTGATCCACCTCAACCGAACCAAAGACGACACCGGCCTCCTCGCCGCCGAATGCTGCCTGCCAGTTCCCGGAAAGATCACCAGCCTCCGGCACCGCGCGGTTCGTCGACAGCTTGCCGCCCTCGGTCGTCCCAAAGCCATCAGTGGCACCACCAACGATATCCACCTCCGCCAGGGTCAAATCCTCCAGATCATAGCTGGCCCTGCTGCCATCAAGCGAAAGAAACCTCTGCCGGTTGGTAATCTCCCCACCCAGGGTGGCACCCGCAAAGTCAGCCTCCAGCCGCACATCACCGGTGATCTGGCTTTCCGTCAGCCCATGCTCCGATGTGGAGGCACCCCGGGCCAGAAAGCCGATATAGTCACCAGTGTAATTGGCGCTGCCGCTGGTTGGCACTGTCCCACCTTCAGAATGGATATTCGCACCCGGCACATATGGCCCAAACGCGATAAGCCTTGGGTCCTGAACCGCGACGATCTCGACATGCCCTTCGTCGCGGCGTTGTTCGAATGCGTGGCTCTGCGCAACACCGCGAAATGTGGTCGCAAAATATCGAAACCCTTCAACATCGCGGCTGCTATCGGCGTTCATGTTGGAAAACAAGCCGCCACTACCATCTTCCTGGCGCAACGCCAGCCCTCTCAGGTCAGGCGACGAAACCCTAAGGCTCAGAACACCACCATCCGACAGCGTCGTCGCTTCGACTTCCCGGAATACAATTTCAGCCGGCGCATCGGGTGCATCAGATTCTGACCCTCCACCGCCGCAACCCGCCGACGCGGTCAACACACTCAATACAAGTACAAAATAACGCATTTCACTATCCTAACCAAAACATGCAGCGGAAATTGCTGCAGGGTCAGGATAGGAAAATCGCCGCGCCGGTTCAGTGTGAACCAACACACAGCTTTACGTTGCATCACGCAACCAAAGGTTAGGCAACCATCGCTTCGGCCTTTTTCAGATCGACCGAGACAAGCTGTGACACACCCTGCTCGCCCATCGTCACACCAAACAGACGGTCCATCCGGCTCATGGTGACAGCGTGGTGCGTGATGATCAGGAACCGGGTTTCGGTGCGCCGCGTCATCTCATCCAGCAGGTCGCAGAACCGGGTCACATTGGCATCGTCCAAAGGCGCGTCGACCTCGTCGAGCACACAAATCGGCGCTGGGTTCGCCAGGAACACCGCAAAGATCAGCGCCAGCGCGGTCAGGGTCTGCTCCCCGCCAGAGAGCAGCGACAACGTGCTGAGCTTCTTGCCCGGCGGCTGGCACATGATCTCAAGCCCCGCCTCCAGCGGATCATCGGATTCCACCAGCACCAGCTTGGCCTCGCCACCGCCAAAGAGATGGGTGAACAAAAGACCAAAATTGTCATTCACCTGCTCAAAGGCTGTCAAAAGGCGCTCGCGCCCTTCCTTGTTCAGGCTCGCAATGCCCGACCGCAGGGCGGCAATCGCCGCTTCCAGATCGGCCTTTTCACCCACCAGCGCGTCATGCTCAACCTGCACTTCCTTGGCGTCTTCCTCGGCGCGCAGGTTCACAGCCCCCAGACTGTCGCGCTGACGTTTCAAGGCGTTGACCTGCCCTTCAACCACATCTGACGCGGGCATTTGATCCAGATCCGTCTCAAGACTGTCCAGCAGCTTTTCCGGGGTGACCTCTTGGGCTTCCATAATCCGTTCGGCGGCATAGGCGACGGTTTCGCGCGCGGCATCGGCTCGCGCCTCTGACCGGGCGCGCGCCTCACGGGCCTCCGATGCCAGGCGCTCGGAATCGCGCTCAACATGGCCCGCATCCCGCAACACGGTCTCAGCCTCCGCCAGCTTATCGGCTGACGCCTTGCGCCTCGTCTCGGCCTCGTCAATCGCGTCAGCCAGTTCAGCACGCTTGGCGGCAATTTCATCCGGGGCGGCGGTGGCCTCTGTCAGTTCCACTTCGCTCGCCGCCTTACGCTCGGCCAATTCCGCAGTACGTTTATTGGCGGTCTCCAACCGGTGCTTCCAGCCGGATATCTCCTTGGTAATCTCCTGCGACCGCTTGAGACGCTGCTCACCCTCACGGCGGACCTCATCATGGGCGGACCGGCGCGACATCATCGTGATCCGTGCGGCCTCCACGGTCATTTTCACATCTTCAACGGATGCCCGTGCAGCGTCCAGATCGCCCAAATCCGCCGCGGCCTTTTCGGCCTCTGTCAAGGCTTTGCGGGCATTCATCGCCTCTTCTTCATGGCGTTTCAGCGCCAACCCAAGGCTCTCCAACTTGCCCTGGCTCAGGTTGCGATCGGCCTCCGCCCGGCTGGCAGCGCGGTTCGCATCCGCAACCGCGCGATCCGCATCGCGGCGGGCATTGCGGGCGGCATGATCTGCCTCGGTCTGTTCTTTCAACATCAACGTCAGCGCCTCATGGGCCTGTGCCGCCCCCATCGCCGTTGCGGATGCCTCTTCCAGATCGCGCTTCAATTCGGTCAACCGGTTCAACTGCTGCAAACGCAAGGCAGCGGCAGACGGCGCATCCTCCGCACCCGCGCGGAACCCGTCCCAACGCCACAAATCACCCTCGACGGAAACGAGCCGTTGACCCGGTTTCAGATCGGCCTGCAATCGGGGGCCGTCGGCCTGCCCCACCAGACCCACCTGTGACATGCGGCGGGCCAAGACCTCTGGCACGGTCACGTAATTCGTTAGCGCGGCAACACCTTCGGGCAAGGTTTGCGGCGCGGCATAGCCGGGCAGCAAGGCCCAGCCGGAGGCCGCATCTGCGTCCACGGCCGGGGCACGCAGATCATCAGCCAAAGCAGCACCCAGCGCCTTTTCATAGCCGCCCTGCACACGCAGCAAATCAAGAACCTGTCCACCCTCTGCCGTGTCACGCTCCACCAGCTTGGCCAGCGCGGCAACCTCGGCGCGCAAGGCATTCGCCTCGCCCTCGGCTTCGGACCGCAACCCGCGCGCATCGCTTTCGCGACCTTGGGTTTCGGCGCGGGCGGCCTCTGCCGCCACCAGCGCGTTATCAGCCGCCTCAGCCGCCGCAACGGCCAGCTTTTCGGCTTCTCCGGCAGCCGCAAAATCCGCCTCCGCCTTGGTCAGGGCCATCTCCGCCTCCGCCATGGCAGCCTTGGCACGGGCAGCCTCATTCTCGTTCTTTTCCAGTGTGGTGCGGTTGTCTTCCAGCAAGCGCTGCGCGGATTGATGGCGGGCCGCCAGCCGGGCGACATCCTCGGTTAATTGTGCGGAATCCGCCTCGCGCTGTTGCAACACGCCTGCGGCCTCGCGGGCGGCAACCTGCGCCTCTTCCAGCCGTTTGTCATGACCTTCGCCCGCCTTTGCAATCTCGCGGGCTTCCCATTCCAAACGCTCGATCGTCTCACCGGCATCCTTGTTCAGCCCGCTTTCGCGTTCCATATCGCGGCCCAGCTGATCGATCCGAGCACGCAGGGTTTCGATCATCGAAAGCGCGCGTTCCTCTTGATCTTGCAGCGTGTCGCGCTGGACCTGCAGGCGCTGCAGGACGGCGGCAGCAATCGCCTCCTCTTCGCGCAAGGCGGGCAAGGCATCCTCCGCCACTTGGCGACCCTTCGCCGCCTCGCGCGCCGCTTTTTCAGCCTGCGCAGCAGCGGTTGTCCGTTCCCGCAACTGCTCGGACGCGGCCATCAGGGCCTCATCAGCCTCTTTCCAGCGCCGAAACAGCAACATGCCTTCGGCTTTGCGCAGCTTCTCCCCGATCTCGCGATATCGGGCGGCTTGCCGGGCTTGCCGGGCCAATTGCCCCAGTTGCGACGCCAATTGCTCAATCACATCATCAACGCGGGTCAGGTTCGTCTCGGCGCCCTTCAACTTCAGCTCGGCCTCATGGCGGCGCTGATACAGGCCGGAAATGCCAGCCGCTTCTTCAAGAATACGGCGGCGGGCCTTGGGCTTGGCGTTGATCAGCTCCGAAATCTGGCCCTGCCGGACCAATGCTGGTGAATGCGCCCCGGTGGAGGCATCGGCGAACAGCATCTGCACATCGCGGGCACGCACATCCTTCGCACCGACTTTATAAGCCGATCCGGCATCGCGGGTGATCCGGCGAATAATCTCGAGGTTATCATTGTCGTTGAAGGCAGCGGGCGCAAGCCGTTCGCCATTATCAATGATCAGGGACACTTCGGCGAAATTGCGTGCCGGCCGGGTGGAGGCACCGGCAAAGATCACATCTTCCATGCTGCCGCCACGCATCGCCTTATGGCGGTTTTCACCCATGACCCAGCGCAGGGCTTCCAACAGATTGGACTTGCCACAGCCATTCGGACCCACAACACCGGTCAGACCATCCGCGATGATCAGATCGGTTGGATCCACAAAGCTCTTGAAGCCATTCAGTCGAAGTTTGCTGAAACGCACGTGCTTACCTGCTCTTGATTCCCTCAAGTTGACAAATCCTGTCCCCGCAAGGGCACCTGAGTCAACGAAAGCCAACTAGATAAGGCCAATTCATGCCACTTATCCACAAGATATTGCGGGCAGCCTCATCATTTTGCCCAAAATACTCCCGCCGGAGGCTCAAAATCTCTGCAATCCCGCCGCCGTGGCACCGCAAAAAGTCGCATTCCACCTTGACGGCCCGGCTCAGAAAAGCGCACAACTTGGCCTGCACGGTTCCCCGCACGACGCCAAGCGCCAGGGGATCAAATGGGAATGTGGAAGGGCCGATCCAATTCGGGGGCCTCATGCCACAGCCGCCCCCGCGACTGTATGCGGTGAGTGCTTTGCGACAACGCCACTGGGTTCGCCCGGGAAGGCCGCAAAGCGCCGCGACCCGCAAGCCAGGAGACCAGCCGCGCATGAACGTAACCCAACTCCGTCGGGTGTGACGGATAAAGGAGATCAACATGTCGACCCAAACGCTGACAAAGTCACAAGCCAATACAACTGTTCTGTCCCTCATCGCCGCCGCCGTTCTTGGCCTTGGGCTGGTGACACTGGCAGGCCACGTTCAGGCTGCAACCTTGCATGACGCTGCACATGATGTGCGTCACGCAACCGGTTTTCCCTGCCACTAAGCCATGTTTGCCAGACTGGCCGTCAGCGCGTTGATCGCTGGCTTCGGCGCGGGCCTTGTGGCCGCGCTGTTGCAATATGTATTTGTGCAGCCGATCCTGCTGCATTCCGAACTATTCGAGACCGGCGCCCTGATCCATTTCGGCGCCGATCCAACCACGTCATCAGTGCCCCGTGGCGATTTTGATATCACCCGGCAGGCCCTGAACGTCATTTTCGCAGCCCTGGTCTATACAGGCTACGCCCTGATCCTGCTCGCGGGAATGGTGCTGGCAGAACAGCAGGGGCATGTGATCACCGCCCGGACCGGCCTGATCTGGGGGTTTTGCGGCTTTCTGACCTTCCAACTGGCCCCGGCCTTTGGTTTGCCACCCGACATGCCGGGTCTGAACGCGGCAGAGGTTGCACCCCGTCAGATCTGGTGGTTCGCCACGGCAGGTGCCACCGGCCTTGGCCTGTGGTTCATCGCCTTTGGCAGGAACTGGACCATGTGGGGCATCGCCATCATCCTGCTGGCAGCCCCCCATGTGATCGGCGCACCGACGCCTGACACCTATGCCGGACCCGCCCCACCCGAAATGGCAGCGGATTTTGCGGCCAAGACCCTGGGCACGACCTGCGCTATCTGGGCTGCCCTTGGCTGCTTGCTGGGCGCTGTCTGGACGTCAAAACTGTCGGAGGTGTAAGCACATGCGTGCCCTCCTATTGTTTGTCATCGGTCTGGCCTTTGGTGCCGCTGGCGGCTTCATCGGCGCGGGCGGCATGGGCCCGTCCAGTCATGACCATGCAGGCCACAGCGATACAGGCCATGATCACAGCGCCATGCTGGCCTGGGACGGTCCCGCGCCAACCCTTGATCTGACGTTAAGCCCGGATGCGTCCGGGGTGAACCTAACGATCGACGCCACCGGGTTTCGTTTCGCCCCCGAAGCCGTCAATGGCCCCGCTGTCCCCGGCGAAGGCCACGCCCATGTCTATGTGAACGGCGAAAAAGTTCGGCGCATCTATGCGCCTTACGCCCATCTGGAAATGGTAGAGCCCGGTGATGTGATCCGGGTGACACTGAATGCCAACAGCCACGAAGGATATAGGGGCACCGAAGGTCCGCTCGCGGCCGAGGTCACAGCCCCATGACCTACAGCGCAGGCACCCGCGTCTTAAGGCAGAACCGCAATCGGCCCAATGGCCGTGCGTCCGCGATCCAGCCTGCCTGCGCTGCATCATATTCTCTGGTGAATGCGACCACATCCGCCGCATCCGCCTCTGTCAGCCCGGCAAAAACATATGTCGCCCCGCCATCGCTTTGGGCGGCCAATGCCACCGGTGCATCACAGACCGACAGGCAGGGATGCATCTGCACCTCCCAACCGTCCAGACACAGCACATCAGCCAGAGCCTGCCCCGGCCCCGCGCATGTGCTACAGATCAACAAACGTTTGCTCATGGCGCCTGCCATAGCCCAGATGATTGGAAACTGAAATGCCCGCCAAAATCCCTGCCACCGTTGTCACCGGCTTTCTGGGTGCCGGTAAAACGACACTCATCCGCCACATGCTGCAAAATGCCGAAGGCAAGAAAATCGCCCTGATCATCAATGAATTCGGCGACCTCGGGGTAGATGGTGATATCCTCAAAGGCTGCGGCGAGGAAACCTGCACCGAAGACGACATCGTTGAGTTGTCCAACGGCTGCATCTGCTGCACCGTCGCTGATGATTTCATCCCAACGATGGAGCAATTGCTGGCCCGCGACGACAAGCCCGACCATATCGTGATCGAAACCTCCGGTCTCGCCCTGCCGCAACCCTTGGTGCGGGCCTTCAACTGGCCCGGCATCTCCACAAAGGTCACCGTCGATGGTGTGGTCACCGTTGTCGATGGGCGGGCCGTACATGACGGCCAGTTTGCCCATAATGTCGCCGCCGTGGACGCACAGCGGGCACAGGATGAAAATCTCGACCACGAAACGCCGCTGTCCGAACTGTTCGAGGATCAGGTTGCCTGCGCCGATATGATCGTGGTCAATAAAACCGACCTGCTGAGCGAAGAAGAGGCAGGCGCGCTGACCACCCGCCTGAAATCCGAATCCCGCGACGGGGTACAGGTCGTCAAAACCGCCATGGGCGCGCTGCCTGTGGATGTTCTGCTGGGTCAGGGGATCGGGGCCGAGGGCGATCTGGAAAACCGCCATGAAATCCATCACCATCATCACCATGATGATGACGAAGACGATCATGATCATGATCATGATCATGAACACGCACATGGCCATGATGAGTTTGAAAGCTTCATCGTGACACGCGGCGAAATCAGCGACGCCAATGCTTTCGCCGAACAGGTGGCCGACACAATCCGGGCCCACAACATCCTGCGCCTCAAGGGTTTCGTGGCAGTCAATGGCAAGCCCATGCGCCTGACCCTACAGGCGGTCGGCCCGCGCGTGGATACATATTTCGATCAGCCTTTCGGCGACGCGCCCCGCGAAACACGGTTGGTTGTGATTGGTGAGGCCGGTCTCGACCACGCCGCGATCACAACCGCTTTGCAGGCATGATTATCGTCGAACGCAACAGCCCGCATCACCCCGGCGCTACGGCCTTGCTGGAACAAAGCCATGCGCTGATGCGATCGCTCTTCCCGCCAGAGGAGAATTTCTTTCTCAATTTCGACGAACTGGCAGTCCCGGAGGTGCATTTCTTCACCGCCCGCGAAGGCGAAAGCATCATCGGCACAGGTGCCCTGAAAATCTTTGACGACTACGGTGAAATCAAGTCGATGTTCGTCGCCGAGGAGGCACGGGGCAAAGGCGTGGCCGACGCGATCCTGCGCCAGATCGAGGATCAGGCGCGCGAGGAACAACTGCCCGTCATCAGGCTCGAAACCGGCGATGCGCTGGTCGCCGCGCTGAAACTCTATGTGCGCAATGGCTACAAAACCTGCGAAGCCTTCGGGCAATACATGGATGCCACCCGCTCGGTCTTCATGGAGAAACCCCTGTGATCCGCACCCAATGCCGTCCCGGACGCCGATCCGGGACCTCTGCCTGACATGCATCTGCTTGCCGCCACTCCCGGGGCCATCAGCGACGGCACCGAACCGGTTGATCTGGGCCAGACCCCGGCCGATGTGGTGATCATCTCGGCCGCTGATACCGAACTGGCCGCCCTCTCGGACGCACGGGCGGAAATGGCAGAACCGCCGACCCTGCGGCTGGCCAACATGATGCATCTGACGCACCCGATGTCGGTGGATCTGCATCTGGATAATTGCGCCACCAAATCGCGGTTGGTCATTGCGCGCATCCTCGGCGGCGCGGGCTACTGGAAATACGGGCTGACACAATATGCTGCACGGCTGCACGGGGCGGGCATCCCTTTCGCCGCCCTGCCCGGCGATGACAAACCCGACCCGGAATTGCGCGGGCTATCAACTGTCAGCGCACAGGATTACGACACGCTCTGGTCCTATCTTGTCGAAGGCGGACCACAAAACAGCACCAACCTGCTGACCTACGCCAAATCCATGCTGGATGGTGGTGCAAAACCCGCCGCACCGGCCCCGCTGCTACGGGCCGGGGTCTATTGGCCCGGCGCAGGCATTGCCGATCTGGCAGCAGCACAGGCATCATGGACCGATGGGGCGCCCATCGTGCCCATCATCTTCTACCGGGCCCTTGTTCAGGGGGGCGGTCTGAACCCGATCAACCGGTTGACGCGCAGCCTGTCACGCGCAGGCCTCAACCCGTTGCCGATCTTCGTGGCCAGCCTGAAAGACCCGGTCAGCACGGCAACCCTGAAATCCCTGTTCGATACAGCATCGCCAGATGTCATCCTGAACTGCACCGCCTTCGCTGTCGGCTCGCCACATGACGGCGATGACAGCCCTGAAAACCCGCTCTTGGCCAATAAGGCACCGATCTTCCAAGTCATCCTCTCCGGCGCCGCCGAATCCACCTGGGCCGAAGGGTTGCATGGACTGACCGCGCGTGACATCGCCATGAACGTCGCCCTGCCTGAGGTCGACGGGCGAATTCTCTCGCGGGCCGTCAGCTTTAAAGGCGAGGCGTTCTTTGACGACGCGACCGAATGCCCCATCGCCACCTATCAGGCGCGCGGCGACCGGATCGATTTCGTCAGCCAGTTGACAAAGAACTGGACCAGGTTGCGGCAGATCGCGCCAAGGGACAAGAAAACTGCTCTGATCCTCGCCAACTACCCCAACAAGGACGGGCGGCTCGCCAATGGGGTCGGGCTCGACACGCCCGCCGCCACCGTCCACGTCCTGAACCTGCTGCAATCCGAAGGCTACAGCGTTACCCCTCCAAAGGACAGCGCCGCGTTGATGCAACAGATCATGGACGGTCCCACTAACTGGCTGACGGACCGGGCAGAAAAGGAGGGCGGCGAATTCCTGCCCCTCGACATCTACAAACAACATTTCGACGCATTGCCCTGGGACATCAAGGAACAGATCACCTCGCGCTGGGGCCAACCCGAAGATGACCCCTTTATCATTTTGCCAAAAATACTCCCGCCGGAGGCATCCACCCCGTCATCTGGCGCAGGTTTTGCCCTCAGCATCCACCGTTTCGGCAATGCCGTGGTCGGGCTGCAACCCGCGCGTGGCTACAATATCGACCCGACCGACACATATCATTCCCCCGACCTCGTCCCGCCCCATAACTACCTGGCCTTCTATTTCTGGCTGCGGCACCATTGGGGGGCGGATGCGATCGTACATATGGGCAAACACGGCAATCTCGAATGGCTGCCGGGCAAGGCTGTGGCCCTGTCGGAAACCTGCTGGCCAGAGGCGGTTTTCGGCCCCACTCCGCATATCTATCCTTTTATCGTGAACGACCCGGGCGAAGGCACGCAAGCCAAACGGCGCACAAGTGCCGTGATCATCGATCACCTGACGCCGCCATTAACCCGCGCGGAAAGCTACGGCCCTCTGCGCGATCTCGAAGCACTGGTCGATGAATATTACGAGGCCGCCGGGGTCGATCCGCGCCGCATCGAACATCTGCGCCGGGAAATCCTGTCCCTGTCCGATGTCACGGGCCTCGCCAAGGATGCAGGCTTCACCGGCGACAATGAGGCCGATCTGGGCAAGCTCGACGCTTATTTATGCGAATTGAAAGAGGCGCAAATCCGCGACGGGCTGCATATCTTCGGACAATGCCCCAAAGGACAGCAGGAACGGGATCTGGCCATCGCATTGGCCCGTGTCCCACGCGGAGACGGAAAAGGGCAAAACGCATCGCTGCTGCGGGCGCTGGCCAGCGACCTGCAACTCGGCATCGATCCGCTGGATTGCGACATGGCCGCGCCCGCGCCCGAAAAACCCGAGGTGCTGGCGGACGACACTACATGGCGTAGCAATGGCGACACGGTCGAGCGTCTTGAGAACCTTTGCCAACACGCGCTGCGGGACGGCGGGTGGGGCGATGTGGGCTTCAGCCCACGAGCGTCACAGGCCGTCCTTGATGAAATAACCAAAAACATTCTGCCCACGATCAAAGCCTGCGGCGGTGCCGAGGGGGCGGGTCTTCTCAGCGCCCTGTCAGGGCACTTCGTCAACCCGGGCCCGTCCGGCGCACCCACACGCGGGCGGATGGACGTGTTGCCCACCGGGCGCAATTTCTACAGCGTCGACAGCCGGGCCGTCCCCACCCCAACCGCCTGGGCATTGGGATGGAAATCCGCAAACCTGCTCATTGAAAAACACCTGCAGGACCATGGCGACTGGCCGCGCACAATGCTGATCACCGCATGGGGCACCGCCAATATGCGCACCGGGGGTGACGACATCGCCCAGGCGCTGGCGCTTATGGGGGTCAAACCCACATGGGACAGCGCCAACCGGCGCGTCACTGGTTTTGACATCCTGCCACAATCCATCCTGGGCCGTCCCCGCGTCGATGTCACATTACGCATCTCCGGCTTCTTCCGCGACGCCTTCCCGCAGCTGATCGCGCTGGTCGACTCTGCGGCCCGCGCCGTTCAGTCCCTCGATGAACCGGCAGATCTCAACCCCGCTGCCGCGCGCACCAAACAAAGCGAAGACCCATCCCGCGTCTTCGGCTCCAAACCCGGCGCTTACGGGGCCGGCCTTCAAGCCCTGATCGACGAACGGGTCTGGTCCGACAAATCCGATTTCGCTGAAGCCTATCTGGAATGGGGCAGCTACGCCTATGGGTCAGGCACCCAAGGGCGCAAGGCCCGCAAGGCCATGGAACAGCGCCTGTCCCAGACCGAAGCCATCGTGCAAAATCAGGACAACCGGGAACATGATATCCTCGACAGCGATGACTACTACCAGTTCGAAGGCGGGGCAGCAGCGGCGATCAGCACCCTGCAAGGGCAAGACAGGCCGATCTATCACAACGACCATTCACGGCCCGAACGGCCGGTGATCCGCACGCTGGACGATGAAATCGGGCGGGTGGTCCGGTCCCGCGTTGTGAACCCCAAATGGATCGACGGGGTCAAACGGCATGGCTACAAGGGCGCATTCGAAATCGCAGCCACGGTCGACTACCTTTTTGCCTTTGCGGCCACGACCGGGGCGGTGCGCAATCATCATTTCGACCTGGTCGAAGAGGCGTTCATCAAAGATGACGAAACCCGCGACTTTATCGCGGACGCCAATGCCCCCGCACTCAGGGAAATTGCGCAAAGGCTACAGGAGGCGATTGACCGCAATCTCTGGCAACCGCGGTCAAACTCGGCGCGGGCCAGGATCGCAGGGCTGATGTCAGATGCCGGTGGCCAATAAAGCCACACCCAAATACAAAACAAACAGGGCACCGCAACAATACTTCATCATCTGACATCAGGCTCCATGCGGGACACGCATGCCGCAATCTAGAACGAAACGGGCAGAAGAATGCAGGGGGAAAGCTGGGCAGAGATTCCCCCGAACCAATCACGCCAACGAAAGTCGCCAGAAGGAAAACCACATGCAGCACCTGCGATTTGCAGATGCCAATGACACAGATCAACGGGCGGCACTCCGCGACATCATCCGGGCATGCGCCCCGCTGATGCAGGTCTTTGCACAGGCGCGTGATCTGGACCTGCCCGATTGGTGGATCGTCTCGGGCGCGATTTACAATCAGGTCTGGAACCATCTGACCGGCAAACCGGATCTGTTCGGGGTGAAGGATATCGACCTGTTCTATTTCGACCCCGACACCAGCTATGGCAGTGAAGACCGGGTGATCAATCGGGCCGCCAGCCATTTTGACAGCCCGGTTCCCGTCGAAATCCGCAATCAGGCGCGCGTGCATCTGTGGTACAAGGATCATTTCGGTCAGGACTATGACCCGCTGACCAAGGCAACCGATGGGATCGACAATTTCGCCTGCAAGACGCACGCCGTTGGCATGCGGCTGAATGCCAATGACAGCTTTGATATCTACGCCCCCTTCGGGCTCGATGACATCTTCAGCTTTCGACTGACACCGCACATAATCCGCGACAACAGGGCAACGCATCTGGCCAAGGGCAAACGGCAGATGGCGCTCTGGCCGGAACTGACATTTGTCCCCTGGCCAGATTGAACCCTGCCCGACCACCAGATACGCTCAAACGCAAAGGGAGCATTCCAATGACCGACGAGACTACGCCAAGCGGTGATGACCGCCACGCCATGAAAATGGCAAAGAAGAAAGCCGCCCGTGACAAGATCATGGCAACCAAGACAGACAAGAAGGGTCTGGTCATCATCCATACCGGCAAGGGCAAGGGCAAATCCTCGGCGGCCTTCGGAATGATCTTTCGATGCATTGCCCATGACATGAAATGTGCGGTTGTGCAGTTCATAAAAGGGGGCATGTCCACCGGGGAGCGGGACCTGATCCTGTCAAAGTTCAGCGACATCTGCGCCTTCCATACCATGGGCGAAGGGTTCACCTGGGAAACCCAGGACAAATCCCGTGACACCGAAATGGCACAGGCCGCCTGGGCCAAGGCCAAGGAACTGATCCTGGATGAAACCAACCACATGGTGCTGCTGGACGAGATCAATATCGCCATCCGCTATGATTATGTCAGCGCGGCAGAGGTTGTCGATTTCCTGAAAACCCACAAACCCGAGATGACCCATGTGGTTCTGACCGGGCGCAACGCCCATGACGATCTGATCGAAGCTGCCGATCTGGTGACCGAGATGGAGCTGATCAAACACCCTTTCCGGTCCGGCATCAAAGCCCAGATCGGGGTGGAATATTAGGGACAGACGAGGCGATTGATCACCGGCATGGCCGAATCCCTGCAACTTGATGACAGTCACTACATCGCCAGCGGTGTAGAGCGGCATATCTATCTGCATCCCAACGACCCGGGTAAACTGCTCAAGATCATGCGCCCGCAAGAGGATCAGGGCAAACGGTTCACCTTCCGCGATATCACAACGCAGCTGATGCCGGGGGTCAGGCTGCGGCTGATCCGCAAGGAATATGATGAATACATTCGCATTCATCTAAACCATAACGACCCAAAGCTGCGCTTGCCGATCACACATATGTTCGGACTGGCGCAGACCAATCTGGGGTTGGCTTGCGTCGCGGAACGGGTGGCGGGGGAAAACGGCGGTGTCGGTGAAACCCTCAAGCAAAAGATGAAACGAGGAACCTTCTCGGATGATGATCTGGACAAGCTGAATGACCTGGTCGAACGTTTCTACCAACTCGGCATCAGGGCCGGCGATCTCAAGCCACATAACCTTGTCTTTGGATACCGCGATGCGGGTTATGAATGCGTGTTGGTCGATGGGTTCGGCGACATCCACGCCATCCCTGTGCGATCACTGGGGCGTTGGGCCAATGCCCTGGGGCTGAATGATTCTTTCAAGATCGTGGCACGGCGGACCGGGCTGATCTGGAACAACAAGGCGCGGCGCTTTGACAAGAGCACAGCATGATTGTTTGCCTTGGTGGCAAACCGTGACACCCTGAACCAACAACCACACCGGAGCCAACCCATGCCCAAACACCGCGTCCTCACCGAATTTGGCATGGGCACCAGCCTGCGCCGACAGGACTATACCCAGGCCGCCCGGCGTGCCTTGCAGGACGCGCTGTGGCATAATTCGATCAACATGGCCGAACTCTTCGGCTTCGAAAAACAGGCGATGCTGATCGATGTCGAGATTGGCGTGCAGCAGCCCGATCAGGTCGATATCAACGTCCTGACCGATATCTTTCCATATGGGCAGGTCAACATCACCGTGGGGCATGGCGGTCTGGATATTCCGCGCCCTGACGGCAACCCGACGGTCATCGCCAATGTGGCGATCAACGTGGCGTTTGAGATGGAGCGGATATGACAGAGCAACGCGTGATCATCGAGATGGGCATGGGGAATGATCTGCATGGGATGGATTACCAAAAGGCCGCGAGGCGCGCGATCGAGGATGCGATCCGCCATTCCACCCTTCCGATCTTTCAAAGCATCAATCTGCCGCATGACGACATGAGGGTGCAGGTCACCGTGGCGGTGCAGGAGCCCAACAAGATAGATGCCGACAGGCTCACGGCGGGGCTGCCAAGGGGACGGGCAACCGTCACAGCCGTCAAGGGCGGGCTGAACATTGCGAACCCCGAAACGGGCGATACCGCCGTAGTGGCCACCGCCGCGGTAGAGGCATTCCTGCCATCGCAAAAGGGCAAATGGTCGGCAGGCTGATGGAACTGACACAAGCCCACCGCAACGCGTTACGTGATGTGCTGCAATGGCGGCGCGACGTGCGGCATTTCCTGCCCGATCCAATCCCGGCGGAGACGCTGACGCGGCTGCGCGAGGCGATGGACTTTTCCCCATCGGTTGGCAACGCCCGACCGTGGCGGGTGTTGCAGGTGTCAACCCCGGCGCTGCGGGCAGCGGTCATCGCAAATTTCGAGGCGGCAAATGCGCGGGCTGCGGACATCTACCGTGATGAAAAGCGGGCCGCATATGAACAACTCAAACTCGCCGGGTTGCGCGACGCCCCCGTACATCTGGCTGTATTCACCGAACAGGATCCCGCCGCCGGACATGGACTGGGCCGACAGAGCATGCCGGAAATGCTCAGCTACTCCACCGTCGCCGCGATCCACACGCTCTGGTTGGCAGCACGGGCAGAAAACCTTGGGCTTGGTTGGGTATCCATCCTTGATCCAAAGGGGATTGGGACCATTCTTGAAACGCCCGAAAGCTGGAAACTCACCGGGTATCTCTGCCTTGGCAAGGCTGCATTCGATGATGATACACCACTCTTGGAACGCGCCGACTGGCAAGCGCGCACGTCGCCCCTGTGGAAAGAGGTATAGGTCAGCCGCCCAGATTTTTTAAAAAATCTGACCCAATTTCTGTGTCAGAAATTGCTACCGCGCCATCGCGGCGTCACGCACCGCACTCAATGTGGCACCGGTTGCCAATGCCTCTTCATCCACATGACATTCGATAATCGCCACGGTGCCAGCGGCCTGCGCCCGGGCAAAGGCCGCCGCAAAATCCGCGGTCTTATTCACAACCTCACCATGCCCACCATAGGCCCGCGCCAATGCCGCGAAATCGGGATTGGCCAGTGCCGTGCCTGACACCCGGCCCGGATAGGTTTTTTCCTGATGCATCCGGATGGTGCCGTAGCGGCCATTGTTCATCACCACCACGATCGGCTTTGCTCCGTGCTGTACCGCCGTTGACAGCTCATTGCAGGTCATCTGGAAACAGCCATCGCCGGCCAGGCATACGACCGTCCGGTCAGGGTGTTCGATGGATGCTGACACCGCTGCCGGAAACCCATAGCCCATGGAACCAGAGGTTGGGGCAAGCTGCGTGCCGTACCCCTTGTAAACAAAGTAACGGTGCAACCAGGCCGCATAATTTCCAGCCCCATTTGTCAGGATCGCATCATCAGGCAGATGGTCAGACAGCCACTTGATGACCTGCTCCTGTTTGAGGTCACCGGGGCTTTCCTGCGGGGCGATCCAGGCCTCGTAATCGGCGCGCGCCTCCGATGTCCAGTCGGCCCAGTTGCCCGCTGGTGCCGCACAAGCAAGGTGTTGCACCACGCGAGGGGCAGTTGCCGCAATCGCGATATCGGGCGCATAGACACGGCCCAACTCGTCAGGGTCAGCATGCACATGCACAATCACCTTGCCCGGATTTGCAGGATCAACCAGCGTATAGCCCTGTGTTTCAATATCACCAAAACGGGTGCCCAACAGGATCAGCATGTCGGATGCCTGCAACCGGGCGGCCAGCTTTGGGTTCACTCCGACATTCAGGTCACCCACATAGTGGGAATGATGATTATCCATGTAATCCTGCCGCCGGAAACCTGCGACCACCGGGATATCCTGTATCTCGGCAAAGGCCTGCAGATGCATCTGGGCCTTGTGGTTCCAATGCGGGCCACCAACCACTACCAGCGGTTTTTGCGCCTGCGCCAGCGCGTGCAGGATCGGCTGCGCAACGTCAGCCGCCACTGTGTCCAACACGACAGGGGTGGTCAGATCCGGCACATCCGCCTGCCCGCTCAGCATATTTTCCGGCAAGGCCAGCACCACCGGGCCCGGCCGCCCTGACATCGCCACACGAAACGCGCGGGCAATATATTCGGGCAGCCGATCGGTGTGATCAACCTGCGCCACCCATTTGGCCAAGCCACCAAACACCGCCCGGTAATCAACTTCCTGAAACGTCTCGCGATCCGTGTGCCGGTTATCGATCTGGCCGACAAACATCACCATCGGCGTGCTGTCCTGCATTGCAATGTGAATACCCGCACTGGCATTGGTGGCACCCGGCCCACGGGTAACAAAGCACACTCCGGGCTGGCCGGTCATTTTGCCATAGGCTTCCGCCATCATCGCCGAGCCGCACTCCTGTCGGCAGACCACGTTCTGAATCTCGCTGTCATAAAGCCCGTCAAGGGCCGCAAGGAAACTTTCACCCGGCACCGAGAACACACGCCGCACACCAAGCTTAACCAGTTGATCACTCAGTATTCTTCCGCCATGCCGGATCATCTTTTCCTCCCCTGCGCAATTGTTCGGGATCATGTGCGAAACCAACGGGTTGCGCAATCGGACAATCACGTTAGCTGTAAGGCAAACGCACAAAAGGACCAATCATGACCACACTTCTTGGGATTTCCGGCTCGCTGCGCAAGGCATCAACCAACACGATGCTGATGCGCAACGCCGCAGAGATTTTCGGCGCCGACACCTTCGTTGAAGGCGACATCAACCTGCCCCTCTATAATGGCGATATAGAGGAGGCATCGGGCATTCCGGCAATCGTGCAAAAACTCGCCGACCAGATCGCCGATGCCGACGCGGTGATCATTGCCACCCCTGAATATAACAAGGCAATTTCAGGTGCCCTGAAAAACGCGCTGGACTGGGTCAGCCGAACCAAGGGCAGCCCATGGAAAGGCAAACCCGTCGCCATCATGTCCGCTGCCGCAGGTCGGGCCGGGGGTGAGCGGGCGCAGTTTTCGCTGCGTCTGGCAATGATGGCCTTCCGGCCAAACCTGTTGCAGGGGCCAGAGGTGCTTGTCGCCAATTCCGGGAATGCATTTGACGAAAACGGAAAATTGCAGGGCGAGATGTATGTCAAGTTGCTGACGACGCTGATGGATGACCTGCGGGCACTGACTTAGTTAAATGCGACTTGGTTGCCGATATATGGACATCGGATTGGGGGCAGCCATCAGATGTTCCGCCCGGTCGATAGACCGGGCAGCGCGGCCCGCGCGAACATCGGCCTAAACCAGAACAGCCAGCTCAATCAGGTTCCCATCAGGATCACGCAGGTAAATCGACATGATCGGCCCGGTGGCCCCGGTCCGGGCAATGGGCCCCTCCTCAATCGGCACGTCACAAACGGTCAGATGGGTTTGCCATGCGTCCAACGGAGTCGCCGTCAGGAAGCACAAATCGGCGGAACCTGCCGTGGGCACCGCCGCCATGGGCGCAAACGGCGCTGCGGCAGGGTGCAAATTGATCTTCTGCACCCCGAATTTCAGCGCCCAGCGGGTTGATCCATCCGCCGTGTGAAACGCCTCTGCGGCCATCCCCAACACATCACGATAAAACGCAATGGTCCGGTCCATATCGGCAACCGTCAAAACCAGATGGTCCAGACCTGTCAGCTGCGGCATTTGCAAACCCTTATCCATTGCGCTTAGGCTTTGATCATGCACGATATTCACAGCCGTTCCCAGACCATCACCGACCCGTTTGACATTGCGCGCGCCCGCGCCTTGCAGGCCACGCTCGGCCAGGCCCCGGACCTGCAAACCGGCGATCCGATGCCGCCCTTCTATCACCAGATCTATTTCTGGGATCCGCAGCCACCCGAAAAGCTGGGGCGCGACGGGCACCCGGCCACAGGCGGTTTCATTCCCGATCTGGGCCTGCCCCGGCGCATGTGGGCGGCGGGCAAACTGACATTCCATCGCCCGCTTCTTGCAGGGATCAAGGCTGAGCGGACCAGCACGGTCGAGGCGGTGACGCGCAAACAGGGTCGGTCCGGCCCGTTGGGTTTTGTCACGCTTCGGCACGACATCAAACAGCGCGGTCTGCTTGCCTTGACCGAATATCAGGAACTGGTTTACCGCGAGGACGCCGCGCAGGCGGAGATCCCGCAGGCCGCGACGGATGAGGAAACCAGCGAAAGGGTACAATTCAACAGCACACTCCTGTTTCGCTATTCCGCGCTGACCTTTAACGGGCATCGCATCCACTATGATGAGGCTTATGCCAGACAGGTCGAAGGCTATGACGGGCTGGTTGTGCATGGGCCGCTGCTGGCCCATCTGCTGATGGATCTTGCCGCGCGGCAATTGGGAACATTGACCAGTTTCGAATACCGGGCCACTGCACCATTGATGCATCATGAGATGGCAACGCTGTGTTGGAAATCAGGGCAGGCCTGGGTGCGGGGGCCGGATGGGCGACAATGCATGATCGCGACTGCCACCTGATTTGATATCCGCCCAGATCGGCAAATGATCTGATGCATGTCTGGCGGGCCCTGTCTGTACAACGCCCGCATCGCCAACCGACAGACCAGCCGATACTGCGATCCGGTCCAACGCAGCGATCGGGCGGGCGGCGTGAAAACTGTGGCCGGGGGCATGCACGTCAAAGGCATGCAAACATTCCATCCCCTTATGCGGCGACCATTCGTTGAAATCACCGGCAATCACCACCTGCGCACAACCTTCCACGGCTCGGGCAATGGCCCGCAACTGCCCGGTCCGGTGCCTCCGCATCAGGCCCAGATGTGTGGCGACCAGACTGAACCCCGGCAGGTCAACACGGACCGCACCGCGCGGCTCCATCCCTGGCAGGTCGATATGGGTCACCGCGCCATGGGCGATGCCCTTGCGGACAAGAACGGCATTGCCATGCCAGCCAAGGCTCACATCATTGCTGGCCACCGGCACGACGTCAAAATCCGTTTCAGCCGCGATCTGCCTGCGGCACAGCGCCGACGGGCGGGAACCCAGACGCAGATCAGCCTCCTGCAAGGCGATCACATCCGCATCCAGCCCGTTCAGGACATTCAGGATACGCAGCGGATCGCGCCGCCCGTCCAGACCCTTGGCCTTGCGGATATTGTAACTTGCAACCCGAAGGCCTTTATCATGCAGTGACATGCCCTAAAATATGGGGCTGCCAGTGCAATATGTGAAGGGGCGACAACATGGGAAGATCACGGCTCTTTGGGCAAAGCCCGGTTGTGATCGGGCTATGGGGGCTGCTTGTGCTCATCGGGTTGGCCGCATTGGCACTGGGGCGCTGGCCGATTGGGTTCGTGGCGCTTGCCACGCTCACCCTCGCCATCGCACCGGCATTTCTGGCATCTCGGTTCGATATCCACCTGCCGGTTCCCTTTGTTGTCGCAACAACCCTGTTTCTGTTTGCCAGCCTGTTCATGGGCGAGGTTTTTGACTTCTACGAACGGGTCTGGTGGTGGGACATCGCCTTGCACGGCACATCGGCCATCGGTTTCGGGCTGATCGGATTTCTGTTCATCTTCATGCTGTTCGAAGGGGACCGCTTCGCCGCGCCCCCATCCGCCATCGCCTTTATCGCCTTCTGCGTGGCAATGACCATCGGCACGTTGTGGGAGGTGTTTGAGTTCCTGATGGATTACTGGTTCGGGCTGCACATGCAAAAATCCGGCCTGAATGACACCATGACCGACCTGATGATCGACGCTGTGGGGGCGTCCCTCGGGGCATTGTCAGGATACATCTACCTGTTGGGAAGCAATGCGGGCGTACTGACACCGTTGATCCGGCAGTTCATCGGATTGAACCGGCGGCTTTATCAGAAATCTCGCGACAAGCTGCGGCGTGGCCCTAAGGCTTGAAATCATCCGGGATCGTATCCCGCCCTTCCAGAACCAGATCCGCCATCACCTCCCCCGCTTTCGGGGCCATACCAAAGCCGATCTTGAAACCGCCATTGGCCACAAAGTGATCGGCGCGGCCCGGATGCGCACCCAGCACCGGCGCCCTGCTACGGCTGCGCGGGCGCACCCCGGCCCAGCGTTCCAGCACCGGTGCATCCGCCAGAAACGGACAAGCCGCTATGGCCCGCGCCAACACATCATCCAACCCCGCATCCACACCCGTCGGATCATCAAATTCCCGTTCGGAGGTCGATCCAATCGCCACCGTTCCATCATCATGCGGAATGATATGCAGGGCATCAGCGAACAGTTGCGGCGCACCCTTGGCGTCATAATCCAGCAGCGCCGCCTGCCCCTTCACCCCGGCACCACCCAGCTCTACCAGCCCTTGCCAGCCGGTGGCCCAGACCACGGCACCGTCCTGTGCTCCGTCCGCAACCACCTCCCCGCCCAGCGCCTGCACCGCCGCGGCCAAGGCGCGGGTGGCGCGCCGCGGATGGATCAGGGCGGATAACGTGTCATGCACGACCAGCCCGCTGGGCGATGGGGGCACCCATGCTGCATCTGGCGGGGTGATCACCTGCCAAACCGCCTTGCCCTGCCACAATTCCGCTGCCGTCCCGGCACGGGCGCGGGCCAGCTCCACCGCGCGATCGTCCGCCAAAGGCTGCAAACGGCCGGAACGGCGATACCCCGTCGGCATCCCGGTCAATTCCGACACACTGGCCCAGAACCCTTCCGCCATGATCAGGCTGTCAATCTGAAACGCCTTCTTGGCATTCCAGTTTTCCGGCACATGTGGTGCCAAGGCACCCACGAGACCACCACTGGCACCGGACGCCACACCAACCGGATCAATCACCCGCACACCAGCCCCCCGGCGGGCGCAGGCATAGGCCACCGACAGGCCGAAAACCCCCGCACCCATGACCGTCACATCAACCGTTGCCATTCCGCGCCCTTCCGCCCAAACATGGCGCGATATGTAGGGCATGAGCGCATGGCAGACCAGACAGCAAAACTCGATTGGAAGGGCGGCGTGCCGATCGCCACGCGCTTTGACGATCCTTATTATTCGCTGGAAAACGGGCTTGCCGAAACGGCCCATGTGTTTCTGGCAGGCAACGACCTGCCCGCACGGCTGGGGGGTGATTTCCATATCGGCGAATTGGGGTTTGGGACCGGGTTGAACCTGCTGGTGACATGGGCCGCCTGGGCCGATGCCGGGCAACCCGGCACGCTGCGCTTTACCTCGTTTGAGGCTTATCCGATGGCCCTGCCCGACATGGCCGATGCGCTAAAACACTTCCCGACACTGGGCCCTTTCGCAAAGACGCTGCTCGACAAATGGAAACCCGGTATCGGGCCAGTCACCCTCACCGACACCCTCATTCTGGACGTGATCACCGGGGATGCGCGGCTGACCCTGCCCGCATGGGATGGCAAGGCAGATGCGTGGTATCTCGACGGGTTTTCGCCCGCTAAGAACCCCGAGCTGTGGGAAAACGGCTTGCTGCAAGCCGTGGCGCAACACACAAAACCGGGCGGCACCGCGGCAACCTACAGCGCCGCAGGCCACATAAGGCGCAGCCTGGCCGAGGCCGGTTTCACCGTCAGCCGCATCCCCGGCTACGGGCGTAAACGGCACATGACCCGCGCGGTTCTGACAGATGCAGAATAACGCCCGACTGGGCATCCTGCTGATGATCGCAACGACATTTGTGTTCGCCGTGCAGGATGGCATTTCGCGCCATCTGGCGGGGAACTACAACGTGATCATGGTGGTGATGATCCGGTACTGGTTCTTTGCGGCTTTCGTGATCAGCGTAGCAACCCGGCAATCGGGGTCCATCCGGGCGGCAGCGGCCACAACCCAACCAATCCTACAAATCACGCGCGGCACGCTGCTGGCGGTTGAAATCTGCATCATGGTGTCAGGCTTTGTGCTGCTGGGGCTGGTGGAAAGCCACGCGATCTTTGCCAGTTACCCGCTGCTCATCGCCGCATTGTCCGGCCCGATACTGGGCGAAGCCGTGGGCTGGCGCCGCCGCATCGCAATCGCCGTCGGCTTTGTCGGGGTTCTGGTGATCCTGCAACCGGGGGCGACGGTCTTCGCCCCTGCCGCCATCGTGCCCCTGATCGCGGCCCTGATGTTTGCCCTTTACGGGCTGCTGACCCGCTATGCGGCGCGCAAGGACACAACGGCCACCTCGTTCTTCTGGACCGGGACCACCGGGGCCGTCGTCATGACCATCGTCGGCATCTGGTTTTGGGAACCGATGGGCGGGGCCGACTGGGTTTGGATGGCGTGCCTATGTGTGACCGGCGCATTGGGGCACTGGCTGCTGATCCGCTGTTATGAAGTGGCAGAAGCCAGCGCCGTGCAACCCTTTGCCTATCTGCAACTGGTCTTTGCCAGCGCCATCGGCATCCTGTTTCTGGGCGAAACACTGCGGCCCAATGTGGCAATAGGGGTTTGTATTGTCGTGGGGGCGGGGCTGTTCACCCTGTGGCGAACCGCGCAACGTTCGCCCGATTAATCCGGGCAAAATCGGTGCAGGGGTCCGACGTTTTGCCGACGCATCGCCGACGCTTTGCCGACAGCAGAATTATCAGCAAAATAAGGCGTTAACCTATGATTCGCGCTTCCGGTGGAAAAACCACCGAACGGTGGTCCCGCGCAACACCCGGATTCAGCCCCGCGCAGGCCGCGCAATCGGCCGAACGTCGGGGGTTTCCTCAGGCGGTTTGGGCACCGGTCTTGCACGCGGGCGCAACAGCGGCTTTTCCCCGATCAACAGCGGGGTGAACACCACAGGTCCCGCTTGCCCGGACAGCCGCGCGCGATAGATCGGCAGGCTTTCGGTCACCCGCATCACGTAATTCCTTGTCTCGCGAAATGGGATATGTTCGATCCAGTCCACCACATCCATTTCGCGCAGGCGCGGGTCGCCACGTTCATCCATCCAGATTTTCGGACGGCTTGGCCCCGCATTGTATCCGGCCGCGATCATCACCGGGGTCGGGCCAAACTCTTCGGTCAGCATCGCCAGATATTTCGCCCCAAGCGTGGCGTTGTATTCCCAATCGCTTGTCAATCTAACCCGTTGATAAGGCAGCTCTAAAATGCCTGCGACCTCTTCGGCGGTGGCAGGCATCAACTGCATCAGACCCAGCGCGCCAACCGGGCTGCCAATCCCGATATTAAACTCGCTTTCACGGCGGGCAATGGATAGGGCAAGTGCGGGGTCCACCGGCAAATCCATCGCCGCCAGATCATGGATGGGAAAGTAATTCTGCGGCACCATGATACCCCGCAGCAAGGCGCGTTTGCCCAGCAGCAGCGTGTAATACTGCTCGTCCATCTCATCCAGCGCCGCCCCGACCTGCGCCAGCGCGCCGGGTTCTAAACTGGCGCCCAAATCGGCAAAAAAAGTGACCGCATGGCCCCGCTCACCCGCCGCCAACAACAGGAAAGCGGCTTTGGCCAAATCCTGTGCAAAAACATCGGTTTGCCGGATAATCGGTGCCTGCGCCCAAACCGGATCAAGCGCGCGACCCAGCTTTTCAGAGGCCAGCAGACCATAGAATGCCGTTTGGTGCTCGGCGGAGGCGGTAAAGGCGTCAGCGGCCAGATCAGGCTGGTTCATCACCTCATGCGCACGGCCAATCCAGTATTGCATGCGCGACACGGAAATCGGCGTTTCCACCTCGCGCAAAGCGGCCTGAAAATGGGTCAGCGCCTGCACCGGATCACCCATATATTTCAATGCGATATAACCCGACAACCACTCCAGATCGGCAAAGGCAGACCCATCCGTCAGGTAATGACGCGACGCCAGCAGATAGGCCTGATCGGCACGGCCCTCGCGCATCTCCCAACGCGCCAGGGATCGCCGCCAGCCTGACCAACGGAACGGCTCGCCCAAGGCAGCGCCGCTCGTGGATCGTTCCACCAAAATCTTGACCGCCTCGGTCCGGTTCCCCTTGCCAGCAAGCCAGCTGTAGCGATCATAGGCCAGCCCCGGATCACCGCGCAGCGCGGCGGGGACGGCAGCAATCAGTTTCGGCAGATCAGACGCGTTGCGGATATAGCCGATCCGCGCCTCAGCCAATGCGCGCTGATCAGGCGCAAGCAAGGGCAACATGCGGCGAGCATCCGTGGTCAGCCAACGCCAAAGCAAGGCATCGGTGCGCGCCAGATGGAGCAAGGCCAGTTCCTCCGGAAAGGCCTCAACCATTGCGTCATGACCGTCATCTGTCAGGCGCAGCGACAACCATGCCCCGCGCAATGCGGCTGTTGCAGCCTCATCCTCTCCTGTCGCTGACAGCGCCTGTACCAGCCGCACGGCCCCCTCGCCGGTTTGCGGCGCAGTATTGGCGAAAAACGCAATTATATCAGTAGGCTCTGCATCCCCTGGAATCTCCGTCTCACCTGCCTTGCGTAGCCGATCCAACCCTGGCCAATCGGGCCGCTTGGCAAAGAAATCCAAATATTCAGCCAACGTCCCTTTGCCCTCACGCAGCCTGATCCATGTCAAGACGTCGTGGGTCACGGGGTCAGTGCCCTGAGCCAGATCATCAGCAACATCCCAGCCCTGCTCAGCCGCCTTCACCGCGGCCACGGCCCGTGGCTCAACCGCCTGTGCAAAGGCTGTCGAATTGGCGACAAGGGCCAATAAGGTAAGGGTCAGGATGCGCATGCGGTTCACCAGACAGGATGTCTTTTCACGAAACCTAACGCCACCCGCCGCAATGACAACTCACAAACTTGGCAATCGGCAGAAAGCAGTCTAGGTTCCGCGCGATTTTATCCGGGCGATTCAATGCCCATCACCAAGAAGGAAGCGTGCCATGTTCAAGGGATCACTCCCCGCCCTCGTCACGCCGTTTGAGAACGGCCAAGTCGATGTGGCCGCACTGAAAAAACTGGTGAACTGGCATGTGGAACAGGGCAGCCATGGCTTGGTCCCAGTTGGGACAACCGGGGAAAGCCCGACCCTGACCCATGAAGAACATGATCTCGTTGTCGAAACCGTCGTGACCGAGGCGGCAGGGCGGATCCCGGTAATTGCCGGGGCCGGGTCCAACAACACCGCTGAAACCGTGCGTTTGGTCCAGGCCGCGAAGGCCGCCGGGGCTGATGCCGCCCTTGTTGTGACACCCTATTACAACAAGCCCACCCAACGTGGGCTGATCGCGCATTTCACAGCAGCCGCCGATTGCGGCCTGCCGATCGTAATCTACAATATCCCACCCCGGTCTGTCATCGACATGACACCCGACACGATGGCGGAGTTGGCCAAGCATGAGATGATCGTCGGCGTCAAAGACGCCACCGCCGATCTGTCCCGTGTCCCTGCCCAACGCATGCGCTGCGGGCCGGACTTCATCCAGTTGTCGGGCGAAGACGCCACGGCCCTGGGCTTTAATGCCCATGGCGGGCAAGGCTGCATTTCGGTGACGGCCAACATCGCGCCAAAGCTGATTGCCGAATTCCAGGAAAGCACGCTAGCGGGTGACTTTGCGAGAGCGCTGACACAGCTTGACCGGCTAATGCCACTGCACGAGGCAGTGTTTACGGAGCCAGGTCTTGTCGGCGCGAAATATGGCATGTCGCTTCTGGGCCTGTGCAGTGAGGAGGTTCGGTCCCCGTTGACTGGACTGATGGACAGCACCAAGGACAAGATCCGCACCGCGATGGTGCATGCCGGGTTGCTGAACTAAGCAAATTCATGCGTCTGACAAAAAAGGCCCAAACCGTTTTCACGGCTTGGGCCCCAGAGATCAAGAACGCGATTTACGATATTTTCACATCGCGCCCCAAGTTTCGGGCGTCGGGCGCGTAACGCCCAGCCCCCATTACCAAGACAGTCTTAGCTGTTTGTATCCGCAGCTGCCGTGGGCTGGAAATCGAGGCAATCAACACCCTCGCACGTGACCAATGGCGCAGGCACATGCATGCGCGTGCCGTTGATCTCGATCACATAGGCATGACCTTCAAAACCCAAAAACTCCCCCTGCAACTGCAGCCCGCTGCTCAGCGTTGTCAGAACCATTTGATCGGCTGATGCGACAGCCGGACAAATTGTGAAAAACACCGCGGAGACCGCAGAAACTATTCCAAATCGCGTATTCATCTTCTTCCTCATAACCAAATTGTAACCGTTTACATGCAGCCCTATATATGTCCACTTGCGGCATTATTGAGGCAAAAATGCTCAAATGTAGACTAAATGGTAGGCTCTTCGACAATAAATTGACCTTTGGTAAGCCTTTTTTGGCGAAATCGCGCATATCCCCGGTTAAGTTGCATATTTTAGTGCAGCATTGGGTAACAGGCTTGGCGTTAAGATTCTGTTCCGTCTTGCCAGCGTTCTGACCGAACCGGGGCAATTTCGACAGATGTGTCCGACGTTTTGCCGATGCATCGCTGACTGACGGTTTGACACGCTCACCGCGTATCACGCGATTCAGTCGCCTCAGAAAAAATCAGGCGACAGGCAGTGGTCGCCGTCCCCCCTTTCGCTTTGCCGCTTCGCGGGTTAATAGGCCCCACTTGCAACCAAGGAGCCAGCCAATGGGCTATCGAATCGCCGTAGTCGGTGCCACGGGAAATGTGGGCCGCGAAATGCTGAATATCCTCGACGAACGGGCCTTCCCGATCGACGAGATTGCCGTACTTGCCAGCCGTAAGTCGCTGGGCACCGAAGTCAGCTTTGGCGAGAAAACCCTGACCACCAAGGATCTGGACACGTTTGATTTCACCGGCTGGGATATCGCCCTGTTTGCCGTCGGATCAGAGGCCACAAAGACTTACGCCCCCAAGGCAGCAAAGGCCGGTTGTGTCGTCATCGATAATTCATCGCTATATCGCTACGACCCCGATGTTCCGCTGATCGTGCCTGAGGTGAACGCAAGCGCGATCCATGGCTATGCCAAGAAAAACATCATCGCGAACCCCAACTGTTCAACAGCGCAGATGGTTGTCGCCCTCAAGCCTCTGCACGACCGCGCACGGATCAAGCGGGTTGTTGTCAGCACCTACCAGTCCGTGTCTGGCGCCGGTAAAGGCGGCATTGATGAACTGTGGGACCAGACCAAGTCGATGTATAACCCCACAGACGACAAGCCGCCAAAGCAGTTCACCAAACAGATCGCCTTCAACGTGATCCCGCATATCGACAAGTTCATGGATAGCGGTGAGACGAAAGAAGAATGGAAGATGGTAGCGGAGACGAAAAAAATCGTCGATCCGTCCATCAAGGTCACCGCAACATGCGTGCGCGTGCCGGTTTTTGTTGGCCATTCAGAGGCGGTGAATATCGAGTTCGAGGAATTCCTGGACGAGGACGAGGCCCGTGACATCCTGCGCGAGGCCCCCGGTGTGATGGTGATCGATAAGCGCGAGGATGGTGGTTATGTCACCCCGGTCGAATGTGTCGGTGACTTTGCAACCTTCATCAGCCGCATTCGTCAGGACAGCACCATCGATAACGGGCTGAACCTGTGGTGCGTGTCGGACAACCTGCGCAAGGGTGCTGCGCTGAACGCGGTCCAGATTGCGGAACTGCTGGGCCGGGAATGCCTGAAGAAGGGTTAGAACCCCGCAGATATAAGAAGCAAAAGGCGCCCTTGTGGCGCCTTTTTTATTCGGGTGCACTGCTAAATCCGTGGCCCGGTTTCCCACAGGCTGAGGTAACGCTGCAAAACGATGGGGTGCCGTTGACCGTTGAGAAACACACGCGCCTGCAGCACGTATTCACCGTTGGCGACCTCCTTTAGAAGGAACTTGTCCTCTTTGGAGGTACGTACCCTGATTGGTTCCGGATAGGATTCGTGCAGGAAATATTCGACCCGGTCGACCCGATCCAGCGCACCTTTATAGTAGGAATCGACGATCACCCGGATATCGTAATGGGGGAATTCAAGCTGGGTGCGCGCCTGAAATTCCGCTTGGCGATCCTGCCTGAGGAATGAGGTGTGTTTGAGGTACAGATAATCCGCAGGGATACCCTTTGCCCCTGTTTCCAGAATCAATTCCTGTTCGGTTTCCATGGCGTCTTCGCCAGCGGTGATGGCCTTTGAGGGCTTCACAGTCAGGCTGTTCCCCATGAACTCGAACGCGAACTCCGCCCCTGAGTCGAGAAGTTGCCGCAACTCTCGTCTGAGGTAAAATACAAGACCCAGAAACAAACCTGGCCAGGCGATATCAGCAAGGGCCGACAGAAATTCCGGGGTCATGATGCTATCGTTGGGTTAAATATCATGGGTTTCAGTGTACTGGCTGCCCTGTCGGAAGTCGACAATCACCACCGCCTGAAAAATTTTGGTTCTTCACCAAGGATTGGCAGTCGACATGCGTCAAAGCTATACAACCGATGCGACATTAGCAGGAGACACCCTATGCTTCGCCTTTTTCTGACAGCCAGCACGCTTGCACTTTGTGCGCCAGCCTTTGCCGACACGATCACCGGTGAGGCCAAGGTTGATACGGTCACGATTTATCCCGGCCTTGCCGCCGTTAGCCGTCTTGTGACACTTGATCTGCCCGCAGGCAGTCACGAGATCGTCGTGCCCGGCCTGCCGCAGGCATTGGCCACAGAAGGCGTGCGCCTGTCCGCCCCGCAAGGCGTTCAGATCGGGGCCGTCAACCTCGCCAAAGATCGGTTGCCGGTGACACCTGACCAGACATCGCCCGCCGTGCAAGCCGCCAAGGACGAGGTGGAACGGCTGGAAGACGTGTTGCGGGAACGCGATGCTGATATCGCGCAAATCCGGCTGCGCGTGCAAGCGGCCGAGGAGCAAATCGCGTTCCTGCAAAGCCTGTCGCAGGCAAGTGCCGGTGAAACGCTCACCGCAAGCGCGATTGCCGATATTCAGGCACTTTCCCAGATGGTTGGCACAGAAACATTGGCCGTCCGTCAGGTGGCATTCAACGCAGAGCAGGAGGCGCAGGCCGCGATCCGTGCCCGCGAAGATGATGCCGAAGCACTGGACGACGCACGCAAGGCGCTCGCCGCCTTGATGGCACCAGAGATAGAAGGGTCGGTCCTGACCTTTACCGTCAACGCCGCGGAGGCAGGCGAGGTCACAATCGATGTGAACACGCTGGAAGGTTATGCCAACTGGTCGCCCGTCTATGACATGCGGTTGACGACCGGCGATGCGGCTGGTCTCGATATCGACAGAGCTGTTGTCGTCAGCCAAGGAACCGGACAGGACTGGCTGGACGTCAAGCTGGTGCTGTCCACGGCGCGCCCGGGCGAGCAGATCGCACCAAGCGGGGTCTGGGCACCGGTTCGCCGGATTATCTCGGAAGACGAGTTAGAAAAGGAACGCAACGTTGTGATGATGTCCGCCGACACCGAGATGATCAGCCGCTCCGTCGCAGGACTAGCGCCAGAAGTCATGGAAGCGCCCGTGGTGGTTGCTCAGGCCGATTTCAGTGGCGCGACTGTGACCTACACCTATCCGGGCCGCGTCAACATTCGCAACGGCGTTGATGATCTGCGCTTGCCGCTGGACACGCTGGAACTGGATGCCGATGTCTGGGCCGAGGCCGCACCCCGCCGGGATGATATTGCCTACCGGATGGCAGAGTTCACCAACGTCACCGGCGAAGTCCTGTTGCCGGGGCAGGCCTTGATCTTTGCCGATGGTACGATGATCGGGTTCAACCACCTGCCCCTTCTGGCCGCAGGGGCCGATACAAAGATGGGATTTGGTCCGCTTGACGGGTTGCGACTGACCCGCGCCACGCCGAGCAAAAGCGAAGGGGATGTTGGCGTCTTTTCCAGCGCCAATCAGTTGAAAGAGGCCGCCGTCATGACAGTCGAGAACCTGACCGGTCAGGACTGGAAAGTGTTGCTGCGCGACGCGATCCCCTATTCCGAACAGGATGACCTGGAGGTAGAATTCACGGCCCAGCCAAATGTGACCAGCCGCGATCCCGAAGGACAGCGCGGCATTCTGGAATGGGAACTCGATGTCTCAGCAGGGACCAAGCAAGAGGTTACACTGGATTACACACTGACCTGGCCCAGCGGATATGTTCTGCGTTAACTGACAACGATATCAGGTGGGTGCAATCCCCACCTGATACATGCATTCAAAGGGCGACAAATGCGTCGGAATCGCGGTCATAGACCTCTAACCCGCCCTCGCCAATATCGTTCCAAAGCCCGTGCAGCGTCAGCATATCGTTTTCGACGGCTTCCTTGACGAATGGAAAGCCCATCAGGTTTTCAAGCGAGATCAGAATAGACGCCTTTTCCAGGGCGCGCTTGCGCGTCGCTTCGTCACCATCAGGCAACAACTCAAACCCGGGGCGCAGGATATCCATCCAACGCCCAACAAAACTTGTACTTTCCTCAAGCGCGGGGGCATGGCCGGAACACATGTTGTAACATCCTTCGACGCCGCCGCATCCTGAATGGCCCAGAACGATCAAGTGACTGACCTTGAGCGAAGTCACTGCATATTCAACAGCCGCCGATGTCCCATGGTGATTTCCATCAGGGCTGTGGGGCGGAACCAGATTGGCGATATTGCGATGAATAAAGAACTCGCCCTGATCGGCGCCAAAGATGGAGGTCACATGCACGCGGCTATCACAGCAGGAAATGACCATCGCCCGTGGATGCTGCCCATCTTCAGCCAGATGTCGATACCAACCCTTATTCTCAGCATAGCTGGTTGCCTTCCAGCCCTTGTAGCGGGTGACAAGATAGTTTGGCAGTGGACGTGCGTGTTTCATATGAGAAGCCCCCAAAAATGTTGCTTGTAATTACGTTGAATTTTCACGGATTTCGAGAGATTTTTCCAGCCGGTCTCAACCTTCTGGGAACTTTGATGTCCTAAATCATCCACATGACAAATATTACACCGCTCCAGCCCCTCGTGGCAGAACCCGATCATGATGTCGTCGTCTTGCGCTGCCCCGATCAGCTGCATTTCGACCCAGCCCCGCTGAACCGCCTTTTTGCGCAGAAGGACGCGGTGGAAGCTGAAGAAGTTGTATGCCGCGTGCTTGAGGACATCGCCATGCGGCTGGATATGATTCAAACCGAGATGGCCCGCAGCGCGTTCGCCAAGATGCTGAAGCCCGCCTGCAGGGTGGCGAGTATCGCAGATCAGATCGGCCTGACGGAAGTGGCGGTTTCCGCCCAACACGTCGCAGAATGTCTTCGACAGGGCGATGGCGTGGCGCTTGAGGCGACCATGGCCCGACTTGAACGCGGTTTCGATGTCGCCGTGTCAGAGGTTTGGAATTTCCGCGAACTATAGACCCTTGCGGGCAGGGGCCGAGCGGGTAGTCTGGCGGGTAACAAGAACCTGACAGGACGCCCTATGCCGCTCGCCTTTGCCGCAGCCAGTGACGCTGCAATTCCGCTCCATGTGATTGACGCAGATGATCTTGATGATCGGCTCGGTACACTGCCTGAACTGGCGCAGGCCTGGGCCAAATCGCAAGATTTCAAAGGCACATTGGGACAGGTTGTCACCGTCCCCGATGGCGCCGGTGAAATCGCGATGGGCCTGATCGGTTATGGTTCTGCTGCAAAACGTGAAAGGGGCCGCTTTCATATCGCATCCGCCGCCGCCAAACTGCCCAGGGGCATCTATAAGTTGGAAAGCGGCCTTGCCGGGCAAGCACTGGAAGAGGCCGCGCTGGCATGGTTACTGTCAGGCTACAAATTCGACAGATACCGCAAACCTGCAAAACCGGGCGCACAACTGGTGGCCCCCGAAGGATTGGATGCCCAGCGGCTTGAAACCATCGCCGCAGGGGAGGTGCTGACCCGGGACCTGATCAACACACCGGCATCCGATATGGGCCCAGACGAGTTGGAGGGCGCCGCGCGTGCCCTCGCCGCTGATCATGAAGCAGAGATAAACGTGATTACGGGCGATGACCTTCTGACCTCCAATTTCCCGATGATCCACACGGTTGGGCGCGCCTCAACCCGGGCCCCAAGACTTCTTGATCTGCGCTGGGGCGACAAGGGGCCGCAACTGACGCTGGTGGGCAAAGGCGTCTGCTTTGATACCGGCGGGCTGAACATCAAGCCCGGCAGTTCCATGGGGCTGATGAAAAAGGACATGGGCGGCGCCGCGACGGTGCTGGGGCTGGCGCATATGATCATGGGGTTGGGTTTGCCATTGCGCTTGCGAGTGCTGATCCCGGCGGTTGAAAACAGCATCGATGGCAACGCATTCCGGCCGCAGGACATTCTGACATCGCGCAAGGGGCTGACAGTTGAGATCAATAACACGGACGCCGAGGGCCGGTTGGTCCTTGCTGATGCACTGACCCTTTCGGACGAGGATGAACCTGATCTGGTGATTTCCATGGCCACGCTGACCGGTGCCGCGCGGGTTGCTGTTGGGCCAGATCTTTCGCCATTCTACACCGATCATGATGATCATGCGGATGCGGTTGCGCAAGCCGCCCGCAAGGTGGCCGACCCGGTCTGGCGTATGCCGTTCCACACCCCATATGAAGCGATGATCGAACCGGGCATTGCGGATCTTGACAATGCGCCAAAGGGTGGTTTCGCCGGTTCCATCACCGCAGCACTTTTCCTGCGCCGATTTATCGAAAGCCCCTATATGCATTTTGACATCTATGGCTGGCAGCCTAGCGCTGCCCCGGCACGACCGAAAGGCGGGGTCGGGATGGGAGCACGCGCGATATTGGAAGCCCTTCCCAGACTGTTGAACCTGTGACCGACCGGCGGCTGACACCGGCAAATGGGCGGGTGGCCGCCATTCATCTGGCAGGGCAGGTCGAGGCTGAAAAATATCTGGAGGGCTGGCCCATGACACTGGACCGCCCGGTTAGTGATCTTTGTGCCACCCCCCGCGGCGCGCGGGACAGACAATTGCTGATGGGTTCTGACGTCACGGTGTTCGAGGACCAGGCTGGATGGTCCTTTGTGCAAACAACCGATGGCTATGTCGGATATCTGGAAACCAGCCGCCTGGCGGAACCGATTGCCGTAAGCCACAGGGTCGCGACATTCGCGACCCATGCCTACACTCAGGAGGATTTCAAATCCCGGGAGCGCAATGCCCTGCCTTTCGGCGCACGGGTGGCAGTCGTGGACGAAAGGCGGAAATTTTTTGAAACCAATGTCGGTTTCATTCCCAAACGCCATCTGCGCCCGCTGAATAAACCCTTCAGCGATCCCGCAACTGTGGCCCAGCTGCATTTCGGTGTCCCTTATCTTTGGGGCGGCGATTCCACGCGCGGCATTGACTGTTCAGGATTGATCGCGGCCAGCCTGCGGGCTTGCGACATACCCTGCCCGGGCGACAGCGACATGCAGCAGGCCGCACTTGGCGACGATTTGACGGGACCACTTGCCCGCGGCGACCTTGTTTTCTGGAAAGGACATGTTGGCATGATGGTGGACGAAGAAACATTGATCCACGCCAATGCCCATCACATGGCGACACGATATGAACCGGTCGAAAAAGCCATCCTGCGGATCGAAGCACAGGGCGATGGCCCCGTACTGGCGCGCAAACGCCTTTGACCGGGGCTATTTGACGGCTCTGATCAGCTTACGCTCTAACACACGCAAGACCTGCCGCAGCTCATTGCCGCGCTTCAGGATCTGACCATCCATCCCGATCACCGCATATTGACCCTGACGCATCCGCAGCTTGGGCCGTTTTTCAATGCGATAAAGCGGGTTTTCCGCTGTTCGCCGGAATACCGAAAAAACAGCAACGTCGCGCAAACTCGAAATCCCGTAGTCCCGCCATTCGCCCGCCGCGACCATACGGCCATAAAGACCTAGAATCACACCAAGTTCGGTCCGATGAAACGCAACCTGTGGCGGAGCCTGAAATGTGGGGGAGGAATGAACGTTCATACCCCAGCGTCACCCCAATCCCGTTGAAAATCAAGCCTGCCTTGGTTATGCCGCAAAATCACCACCAGTGCGCCTTTGGTGTTGCGCACTCGGGACACAAGTGAACGCGATATTAACGGCATAGCGAAATGCTACTCCGGTGTTGCGGTCAATAGCCCCCACCCAGTTCGTGACACCGGAGACTTTCGCCCTTCCAAACTCGACATGAAAAGTGACATTGGCAAAATCTGCGGCGCAGATTTTTGGTTGGAATGGGCTCAGATCACCCGCAAGAGATATCGCTGATCCGGTTTTCCGCATCAATTCCGAAGTTGATCCGGTTCGGTCTGAAATCCTGTGTCACCGCATCCCCCGGACGTATTACGCGAACAGGCCCCAGGATCAGCACTTTCTCCAACGCCGTGGCGTCCTGTCCGATCAGGTCCCCATATTGCCCGGCATTACATGTGTCTTCCAATGTCGGCGGAACGGGAGGGGCAACCGTCGCTGTGCATGCCGTGATCAGGCCTGCCAGGCAAAAAGGGATGAGACCCCGCACACCCTTCATCCGCAGCCAAAACTTAGTATATTGCGGTCCGCGTCCAGAAAAACGATGGTCTCGCCACTACCGTTGGTGCCCGTCCAGGCCTCGCCGTTTTCGATAATGACAAAGTTCGGGCCGCTGCGTTGGGCCAGAACCGCCACGTTTTGTCCGACCAGATCGTCGAATTGTGAAAGGTTGCAGGAACCGCCAATGGGCGCATCGCCACAGGCAGCCAGTGTCATCAATATTATCAATCGTTTCATGGGCCTATCATCTCTCTGCTCTGCCCTGATTTGCAAGAGCGAAGTGATGGCTTGGTTGGATTCTGCCATCAGGCCATTTTCATCCTGCGAAAAGCGAATTGCTGAGCAGTTATTGGCATCTGGATTTGATCGATGTTTGGGTTTTACGAATTGCCGATGTTTTTTGCTCCGTAGCGCGCCATGAACATCTCAACCGCGCCATTCACAACGCGCTCCTTCTCGACCTCGGTAAATCCATCGGTCATGTTGAACACCATGCGTGGAAACAGATCGGCTTTGCACAATTCGTGGAACTGATCAGCGGCAAGCGTCAGATCATCAATCTGCAATTCGCCACGCCCGACGGCCTTTGCGAAAAACTCCACCAGCCTGTCACGGATCAGCATTGGACCGCTCTCATAAAACTCGCGGCCAAGTTCGGGAAAGCGGTCGCTTTCACCGACGCAAATCCGGAAAATCCGTTTGCCGAATTCAGATGTGACAAAGTTCACCATCTCAAGTGCGATATCATGCAGAACCTTGCCCACAGGCGCATCCATGTCGATGGATTCAATCGCATGATCAGCCTGCAACCGACACTCGGTCTTGGCGACCTGCATGAAAAGAAAGCGTTTGTCGGGGAAATAGCTGTAAAGCGTGGCCTTGGACACGCCGGCAGCCCGGGCGATATCGTCGACACTGGCGCCTTCAAATCCGTCAGTTAGGAATACCTGCCGCGCACCTTCCAGCACCTGATCGAACTTTCGACCCTTCTTTGGTTCAGTCGTGCCGTCCGGCATCCAATCCTCCCTTGAGAGTTTCAATATAGACTGACCAGTTCAGTTCCGGCAAGGGAATTGCAGCGGTGGGACAAACCGGGATGAGGTGCCCCACCGCTTCCAACATTACTCAGATGGAAGCACACAAATTTCACTACCAACGGCTGTAATGTCAGAACAACCTTGCGTTGTTTCTGGTGCAGGTTGTGGCGGGAACGTGAGAATCGGGAAATCAACGATGCCGGTCGAGGCCGCGGCAGGCGCTGCGGCGGCTACAGTCAGGGCAGTCAGTGCGGCAAGAACGATGCGGTTCATGATCGTATCCTTAGTTTGTTTCGCTCCAAACACAACTAAACCGTTTAGTTTAGGTTTCAAGGTAAAAATGAACTAAACTGTTCACTTTTTTGACTTGCCGTCAAACCCAACTGCGCTACTTTAGAATCGTTCTAATAAGGAGCCAGTGCATGATCCCAGGAATCGCAAACCGCCGTCGCTTTAAGGACCTGTCAGAACAGGAAATCCTCGCCCTCGCAATTTCAAGCGAGGAGGACGACGCACGAATTTACCGCAGTTATGCCGAAACACTCCGTTCGGATTTTCCCGCGTCCGCCGCCATCTTTGACGGCATGGCAGAGGAAGAAGATGACCACCGCCGCCGCCTGATTGACCTGCATAAGGAACGGTTCGGGGATGTCATTCCGCTGATCCGGCGCGAACATGTATCGGGGTTTTATGCCCGCCGCCCTGTCTGGCTGGTCGAAAACCTGGGACTGGATCGCATTCGCGATGAAGCGGCGCAAATGGAAAGGGACGCACAGCGGTTTTATGAAACTGCCGCCGCGAACACATCTGACGCCAGTACGCGCAAACTGCTCGGGGATCTTGCTGCAGCGGAGGCGGGGCACAGCGACAAGGCAGCCGACTTGGCCGACGAACATCTTGGCGATGATGTCAAATCAGAAGAGGAATCCGCCGCGCATCGCCAATTTGTGCTGACCTGGGTGCAGCCCGGGCTGGCGGGGTTGATGGATGGGTCCGTTTCGACGCTTGCGCCGATATTTGCCGTCGCCTTTGCCACCCAAGACACATGGACGACGTTCCTGGTTGGCCTTGCGGCGTCAGTGGGTGCAGGTATTTCCATGGGCTTTACGGAGGCCGCATCGGATGATGGCCAAATCTCCGGGCGCGGCTCACCATATAAACGCGGTTTCGCGTCGGGGATCATGACAACGCTGGGCGGTCTCGGGCACGCGCTGCCCTACCTGATCCCGGATTTCTGGACCGCCACGACAATTGCCCTGCTTGTTGTGTTTGTGGAACTTTGGGCCATCGCATGGATCCAGAACCGCTATATGGATACACCATTCCTGCGGGCCGTGTTTCAGGTGGTGCTGGGGGGCGCATTGGTGTTCGCCGCAGGCGCACTGATTGGTTCAGGTTAGGATGCATCGAAAACCTGCAAGGCGGGTTTTGCAATGCGACCTCAAACGTCGCGCACCATTGTCGTTGCGGCGTTGAACCCGAAGATATGGCGCATCACGCCGATCTGACGCGTCTCGATCTCCTTGAACCCCTCATAGAGATAAAGTGCCCGCGCGCGCGGGTTGGTGTCGATCACATCAAGGCGAACCTGACGGTAGCCCCGCACACGCGCCTCTGCATAAACGGCCTTGAGAAGGGCAGTGCCAACGCCCTGCCCGCGCGCCTCTTCCGCTACAAAAATCCCATCCATCAGGAAGCGGTCATTTTCGGTGTCCCGCTCAAGCACGGAAAGAAGCAACACACGTATCGCCCCGCCGACCCAGCCATAAATCTTTCGAATATCGCGAAATTGCCCGCCGACCAAAGCGCCTTCGGTTGTCTTGTATCCCGCAACCCCAAGCAACCGACCTTCATCATCAAAGGCGCAGATGCCGTGGTCAGAACGCAGAACCCGCGTGATGAACCTTAGCGCCTGATATTTTGGCCCCATCACAAACCCCAGCTTTTCGCCAAACGCATCCCAGTAAAGGGCCGCAGCCTCGCCGCGGTTCGCCTCGGGG
The DNA here is from genome assembly GCA_947500055.1 of uncultured Paracoccaceae bacterium. Classification (GTDB taxonomy): domain Bacteria; phylum Pseudomonadota; class Alphaproteobacteria; order Rhodobacterales; family Rhodobacteraceae; genus Yoonia. Next base: position 59,322 of record CANMQO010000005.1, on the reverse strand, counting down.
ATGCCGGTCTCAATTCTCATAGGTCAAAACTCTTGAATGGCAGGAATTTAACAGGATCGCCGGGCACGACTTCTTGCGCATGATCGCCAAGTTCGACCAGCCCGGTCGCCCAGCTTAGTCCGGAAACCCGCCCCGAGCCTTCTGAAGCAAAAATTTCAACCAAGCCATCAGTTAGCCGGGCCCGGAGATATTCGCGGCGCCCCTCTTTCTTGGATTTGCTGAACCCGGCGGGCATCATATATCCCTGCGGCGCCGTCCATGCGCCACCACCCAGCACCTGCAAAGCCGGATGCGCAAAAATCAGCGTGCAGACCATCGCGGCGACCGGATTGCCCGGCAGGCCAAACACCGGTGTGTCTTGCCAAAGCCCCAGCGCCAGCGGGCGTCCCGGCTTTATCGCCATCCGCCACAACGCAAGCGTTCCAGTGCCTTCGAGCAAGGCCGACATGTGGTCCTCATCCCCGGCGGACGCGCCGCCAGAGGTCAGGATCACATCGCAACGGGACGCCGCATCATCAAGAATGCTACGCAAGGCAGGCCGGTCATCAGGTGCGCGCCCCAAATCAACGACATCATAACCCCAGCCTTTGACCGTGGCACAAAGCATTGGACGATTGGCGTCATAGATATGACCCGGCCCCGCAGACGCTCCCGCCTCGCGCAACTCATCCCCTGTGGACAGAACACCAACCCTTAATCGCTTACGCACGGTGACCAGTCCAACCCCGGCGGCGGTTATCGTCGCAAGATCAGCAGGTGTCAGCCTGCGCTGGGCGGTCATGATCACCGCGCCCGCCAGCATGTCCTCTCCCGCGTCGCGCGCATTTGCCCCTTTCTTGAGCGGACCGTGAAACGCAACCCGCCCGTTTTCCGCTGAAACATCCTCTTGCAGCACAACCGTATCAACACCATCCGGCAGATTCGCGCCGGTCAGGATTCTGATCGCCTGACCCGCCGGGACCGCCCCATCATAAGGCTGCCCTGCCGCTGATCGCCCATCAACCAAAGGGAAGGTTTGCAACCCGGCCGCAGCAGGTCCGGCAAACCCATAGCCATCGACCGCCGCATTGGGCGCAGGCGGATGCGATCGCGCGGCCACGACATCCTGCGCCAGAAATCGACCTGCCGCATCCGCAATGGGTAATTCTTCGGTGCCTGTCACCGCATGCAGCTGTGTCTGCAAATGGTCAAGCGCATCACTAACCGGCGTCCAATAGGCCCCCTGCGGCATGGCAAAGCAATCATTGCGCAGTGGCGGTGGGGCAACCGCAGCCAAGGCAGCACGCGTCAACATCTCTTCCTGTCCAAGGCCCAGAATGGAACCTTCGGGGTTGGCCGGTATATCCAGCATTTGATGCAGATCTTGGGCAGGAAGGCTGGAAATCGTTTGCGCCAACAACCACACCTGATGGGCGTCCTTGATCCGCCCTTCTGGCTGCGTGGCTGTCATGGCCTTGGCGATGAGGGATGGCCAGATTTCAACGATTGCCACATCTGACGTAAGTGCCTCAAACGGCCAGACCGAGGCTGCAAAGCGGCGGCGCAGCCGGGCCAGCATCGGCAATCCCATGATAACCTGACCACCAACAGCACCGGCCCCGGAAAGCTGCCAGACCGGGAAAGCACCTTTTGCCTGCTGCTCAGCCTGTCGTTTCTCGGCCATCTGATGCCCGGTGCGATCGAGGCCCTTGCGCGGCAAATCGGCGATATCGCGTTTCAGACCATTACCCCAAAATGGCCCAATGCCGGGAAACCGTGCATTGATCTGACCTGCCAGGTCAAACCGGTTGTTATTGTCGGGTGCATCAGTGACGCGCTTTTCGAACCAGTCCCAGATGTCGAAAGGATCATCCGACCCCGTCAGGACACGCCCGAATCCGGCGGGATACCCAAAGGCAAAATCAAACCCTGCCAAGATACGGCGGCCGATCTCTCGTTCTGCCTGCAAGAAGTCCGTGATCCAGCGCTCTGCCACTTGCCGGTTACGCAGATAGACGGGTTCATCCGCGACGCCGTTGCGCGCAGCACAGGCCCAAATCGCATCTTTCTTGGGTGTTGACCCGCGATCGTTGCCGCCGGACCAATCCACCATCAGGATGGTATCAAAGGTCAAAGCCCCACCTCTTTCAGGATGAAATCGGCAATGGTTTTGGTGTCGTTGAGGTCAAACACCGGACGATCCAGCGTCAGCTGCGCATCACTTGCGACCGCACGCACCGTCGGATCATCTGGCGCGATTAGCGGATGACGGGTTTCGGCGCGATACGCTTCCACTTTGGGATGCGCGTCGCGCTTATACCCTTCGACAAGCACGAGATCGACCGGGTCAAGGCGCGGCAGCAGATCCGCCAGCGCCGGTTCGTCGCTGTCGCGCATTTCTGTCATCAAGGCCCAGCGCGCCCGCGAGGCAAGCAGGACCTGATGCGCCCCCGCATCACGGTGCCGGTAGCTGTCTTTGCCGGGTTGATCCACGTCGAATGTGTGATGCGCGTGTTTGAGGGTTGATACGCTGAAGCCGCGTCCGGTGATCTCTGTCACCAGCCGTTCCATCAGCCCGGTTTTCCCGGCGTTCTTGTAGCCAACGATACCGAAAATTCTCATAGCATCGCCTCGGCCTTGCGTAGATCATCAGGGGTGTTGACGTTGAAAAAGGCCGCGTCGTCGGGAAACTCTGCCATTGCCCCGCCATGTTTATCTGTCCACAGCACAACTTTGCGCAACCCGTCCTGCAACGCCGTGCGCAGGTCGTCGCGCAAGGCCACGGGCCAAAGACCAAAGGTGGGCTGTCGCCCCCCGGGTGTCGCGGCAAGCGCCAGACCAGTATCGGAATTTTCGGCAGCCATGATCAGTTGTGGGACGAGGTCACAAGGGAAAAACGGGGTGTCTGCGGCGACCGTCACGACGTGGCTGATCCCCTGATCCGCGGCCCAGTCAAGCCCGGCCAACACGCCGGAAAGAGGACCCGCAAAACCGGCAATACTGTCCCCGACAACAGGTAATCCCAACGCGCTAAAACGTGCCGGATCGCCGTTGGCGTTCAACACGATGCCAGCCACCTGTGGTTCCAGTCGTTCGATCACGCTGGATATGATCGTGCCCTTGCCCAGCGGCAACAACCCCTTGTCGCCACCCCCCATGCGCGTTGCCTGACCACCGGCAAGGATCACTCCATATGGTTGGTTCATGCCGACCCCTTGCGCCCCATCTTGCTCGGCTCCTCAGCGATCCGGGACGGATCGGCATCCCTGACCAGTCGCTGCTCACCAGACAGACAGACAAAACGCTGTCCCTTCATCCGACCAATCAGGGTCAGGCCAACCTGTTGCGCAATCTCAACCCCCCAGGCGGTAAAGCCGGATCGCGACGCCAGAACGGGAATACCCATAAGGGCCGTCTTGATCACCATCTCGGAAGTCAGCCGTCCAGTTGTGTAAAGCACCTTGTCACCTGCGCCGACCTTTTCGGACAGCATCCAGCCCGCGATCTTATCAACAGCGTTATGGCGGCCCACATCCTCCATATAAACCAAAGGCTTACACCCTTTGCAAAGGATCGTGCCGTGAATGGCGCCCGCCTCCAGATAAAGCGAAGGGGTGCGGTTGATTCGGGCCGCCAACGCATAAAGATCAGAGGTCCGCACCCGCACATCGGGCAGGGTGACATCCTCCAGACCTTCCATCATGTCGCCGAAAACAGTTCCGACCGCACAACCACTGGTGCGGGTCTTTTTCTGCAGCTTGTCTTCGTATGTGGTGGTGCCTTCGGTGCGCACGACAACTGTCTCCAGCTCTTCATCGTAGTCCACACCTTTGATCACCTCATCATCGCGCAACATGCCTTGGTTTCGCAAGAACCCAAGTGCGAGGTATTCGGGGTAATCGCCGATGGTCATCGCAGTCACGATTTCCTGCCGGTTGAGGAAGATCGTCAATGGCCGTTCCTCAACCACGCGCATGTCGATGGGTTGGCCGTTCTGATCAGTTCCCGTGACCGCGCGGGTCAGTCGCGCAGCCTGCGGATCGGGGGCAATCAGATAATCTGAAACATCATCGATACGCGCCAATTGTCATTCCTCGTATACCGGACTAAGCCTGCCATATCGCGCTCAAGCTAGGGCAATCGCATGACAACTTCCACCGCCAAAGCACCCGCCAGAAACGCTTATCTCGCCGGTGTGCGTGATGGCTGGCCATTCATCTTTATGGTGATCCCGTTTGCAACCCTGTTTGGGGTTGTGGCGATGGATGCCGGGCTATCGCTGGGCCAGGCGATGGGGTTCACCGTTCTGGTGATTGCAGGGGCCGCGCAATTCGCCGCGTTGCAACTGATGGTCGAAAATGCGGCGGTGCCCCTGGTCCTGCTGGCAGCCCTCGCTGTGAACCTGCGAATGGCGATGTATTCGGCGTCATTGGTACCATATCTGGGAAGCGCCCCAATGTGGCAACGCGCCGTTGTGGCCTATCTGAATTTTGATCAAACCTATCTGACCAGTGTCACCCGGTACGAAAACCGGCCCGAGATGAGCACACAGGACAGGTTCCTGTATTTCGTCGGGGTGGCGACACCGATCACGCCGCTGTGGTGCCTGATGACTTTGGTGGGGATTTATGCAGGGGCTGCGATTCCTGAAGCATGGGCGCTTGATTTTGTGCTTCCCATCACATTTCTGGCGATGGTCGCCCCCATGCTGAAATCACTGGCCCATATTGCCGCCGCGGCAGTATCAATCATCGTGGCCCTGATCCTTTACGGCTTGCCATCGGGTGCCGGCCTGCTGGTCGCCGCATTCTGTGCCATGATCACCGGCGCGTCGGTCGAGATTTGGATGGAGCGGCGCAAATGAACTATTCGGACTCAACAATCTGGACGATCATCGGCTGCCTTGCGGTGGGCACCTTTCTGATCAGGTTTTCCTTTCTGGGTTTGGTTGGTAACCGGACTATGCCGCCGCTTGTTCTGCGCCTGCTCCGATTCACACCCGTTGCGGTTCTGCCGGGGATGGTGGCGCCACTCGTCCTTTGGCCGGCCGCAACAGGGGGCCAGCCTGACTTGGCGCGGTTTATCGCGGCAGCCGCCGCACTCTGCGTCGGATACTGGACACGCAATGTGGTCTGGGGAATCGTCGGGGGCGCAACGGCACTTTACGCCGGGTTGGGCCTTACTGCCCTTCTCTGAGCGCCGCAGCGATTTCCCGCGCGGCCACGGATTTGTCATCCGCGTCATTCTCGCGATATTCGCGGGTTGTAACACCGGGCAAGGCGCCAAACGCATCGGATAGCTTATTTGGGAACCACGTTTGCGGCAGACTTTCAAAACCCGGCAATTGCCGCAGAATGCGGGATGTCACCCGGGTGCAATTGGCCTGTGCGACGGGACCGGCGCGCAAGGCCAGTTGAAACGCACGCTCTGCCACTTCGGGCGTTACTTCAATCCGCTGGCCGATGACATAATAGGTCACGCGGGCATGGAAGCTGACATAGTATTCTTCCAGCCGGGGGGTGACACCAAACAGCACATCATTGCGTTCTGGCATGACGTCCTGTTTCCATGACCCGGCCGGATCCCACATCACCCGCTGGCTGGCATCAATCATCAACGCGGAATGGGCGCCATTGTCAGAGCCCGTGTTCTTCATCGTATAGAGAGTCAGTGATTTGGGGCCTGTGCCACGATGGATGGCGCGCGCAACAACATCATCAGGCGCCCAAACCTGCTGCGCCGAACACGCCGACAGGGCCAGTGGCAGGCCAAGCAAAAAATGGCGTCGCTGCACCGGATCTTAGCCGTTCACAAGGCCAATAAAGATCAGCAGCAGAATGCTGATGATTGCGCCTTTGGTGACCATGCTGATGAAACCAGCAAAGGTCTTTTCCTGAACGCTGATATCCATTTCGCCGTGCTTGTGTTCAGCCATAACGAGGCCCTTTCGTGAATCTGGTTTGCAACCGCATAGACGATAATTTCCGCCCTGTCACCCGGTCAGGTGGTCACGTCTTCGCCGCGCTCCAATGCTTCAGCTAGTCGAAAGCCGATCCGCTTGGGTTCGGGCTGGTCAATATGTTTTGGGCTGGCGATCAGGGTAACATTCAACTGGCTGACATGCTGGATCAGCTGGGTCTTTGCCCCTGCTTCGTTCTGACCGTAATATGTGACGATATCAGGGTCGAAATATCCCAATCCTTCGATCCGGATCACCCCCGCATTACCACCGGTCAGACTCATGCCGACCTCGTGATCGTTATCCAACTGCTTTTCAAAGTTCTGGATATACATGATAATTCGCTCATAGGCCCATTGCGCCGGGCTTTTCTTTTGCACCGGTTCGGCCATCGTTTTGGGCAGGGCCGCCTGTGACGGGCATGGCACATCCGGATCGGTATGCACTTCCTTGATCTTCGGCAGTATGTCGTTTTCCATCAGCTCAGCCGAGGTATCAATGCTCATCGTGGATTTGGTCATAGGGGCACCGCCGTTGTTTCCTTGATTTCCTCCATAACGAAACTGGCCGAGATATCCGAGACAGAAATCCGTGATGTCAGTCTTTTGTAAAACGCATCATAGGCGGGCACATCCGCCACCCGGACCCGCAGCACGTAGTCAAGATCACCCGTCATCCGATACGCTCCCACCACCTCGGGCAAGCTTCGTAAGGCCGTCTGGAACTGCTCCAGCCACTTGTCGTCATGTGCATTTGTGCGGATCAGAACCATCGCCGTCAGGGGCACACCCACCTTCTCCGGATCCAAAAGCGCAACCCTGCCGGTGATGATCCCGGCCTGTTCCATCAGCTTGATCCGCCGCCAGCAGGCGTTGCGCGAAAGATTGACCGCGCCGCTGATCTCGTCAACCGACATGGCTGCATCAGTTTGCAACAACCGGAGGATTGCGCGGTCAATTTTGTCGATAATTTCCACCATACATGGGAACTATTCCCAAAAAATTGTCATATTGCAATCGAAATTGGGATCATTTGTCGCCTTTTCTTGTGTAGGTTCGTCACAACGACTTAGAAAGGCCACTCACCATGTCTGACGCTTCCAACTCTCCCGCTCGTCGCTCCGCATTCGCGGCGATCTTCCTTGATCACCCAGCAACGGTGAACGAAACCTATTTCGGGCACATGCGCTTTGCACTGGGATTTGCGTTTTGGCTCGGCGTCGCCGCAATTGCCGCATTGATCCATGCCCTGATCCCAGCGATGTGCGAAACGACGGCCAGCCGAATTCTCAAACGACTGCACGCCAGGATCGAGAGCCGTCACTAATGTGTCGTATCGCGGCTTACACTGGCCCCGCCATTCCGCTTGAAAACATCGTTGTGCGGCCTCAGCATTCCTTGTTGACGCAAAGCCAACAAGCGACAGAAGCCAAGCTGGCGGTGAATGGCGATGGGTTTGGCATTGCATGGTACGGTGTAGGGGACACCCCCGGGCTTTATCGCGATGTATTGCCAGCGTGGGCGGACGATAACCTGACCAACCTGTGCCGGATGGTTCATTCACATCATTTCATCGCACATATTCGCGCCTCGACTGTCGGTGAAACCAGCCGCAGCAACTGCCATCCTTTCAGCTTTGGCCGATGGTCATTCTGCCATAACGGGCAGATTCCGCATTTCAAGGCGATCCGCCGCCGGATGTCGGCAGCCCTCCCCGATGATCTGTTCGACGCGCGACGCGGCACCACCGATAGCGAGATGATCTTTCTGACACTCATGTCCCATGGGCTGAATGATGATCCGGCAGGCGCCATTCGGCGCACGCTGGAGGATATCGGACCTGCGCAAACCGATGGTCCGGTCAAGATCACCTGCACCTTCACCGATGGTGAAAAACTCTATGCTTTCCGGCACGCCTCAAACACCGTGGCACCCACGCTTTATGCCTCCGGCGTTCTGGACAATGGCGGGCGGGCGCTGGCATCAGAGCCGCTTTGTGGTGATGGATCGAAATGGACAGAACTGCCGCAAAACACGCTTTGTGTATTGACCGCCAACGGGCTTGAGACAACGCCGATCTACCCGACCGCCGTTGAAACGCAAACAGCTCAGGTCGCCTGATAGACCCAGGCACCATCATCGTTCAGGTGACGTCTGGTTCGGCCCGCCAGATGCAGGTGGTTCACATGGGCGACGGCCTCAACCAGCGCGAGACCATATTCGCCTGGCCCAATGCTGCGCTTGAAAAGCGGTGGAAAACACTCACCGGCCGTGCGCGGCTCCGCCAGAAATTCAATAAGTCGCGCAAGCGCGCCGTGATGGTTGTCAATCATCTGGGTCAGGCGCAATGGTAAGCCGGTGAATGGCAGTTTGTGACCACCCAGCACCAACTGATCGTCAGCAGCAAAGGGGCGCAAGCGCTCACATGCCTCCAGCCAATCGGCAACCGGGTCCGCCTCTGGCTCGGTCGGGTAAACGCCCAGGTTCGGGCTAATCGATGGCAACAGCTGATCGCCGCCAATGACCAGATTGTCATCCCTGCTCCAGAAAGTCGCATGTTCGGGCGCGTGCCCGTTGCCCATACGGATATCCCAGACACGGCCACCCATGGTGATTGTCCCACCCTCGGCCAGACGCGCGTAACCCAGCGGCAACGGGACAACACAATCCGCAAAGTTGAAGGGGCGTTCCGCCTGCCGTTTCTCAAGCACGGCGGCGTCCATGCCAGCACGACGGTAAAATTCCATGGTTTCAGGTGGATAGGTCGGTTGCACATCCAGCGTCAGCATCCGGGCCATCAGCCAGCCCGTCCGCGGCATGTGCAATCGCGCCCCTTTGGTAATGAACCACCCTGCCAATCCAACATGGTCGGGATGATGGTGGGTGACAACGACCCTGTGAACCGGCTTGCCCGCTAACGGGCCATCCAGCAGTGCATTCCAGATCGCCCGGCTGCGCTTGGACGCAAAGCCGGTATCGATGATGGTCCAACCGTCGCCATCATCCAGCGCGTAGACATTCACGTGATCCAGTGCCATGGGCAACGGCAAGCGCATCCACAACACACCATCGGCAAGCGCCGTTGTCTCGCCTTCGGCGGGCGGGTCTGCAAACGGGTATCTGATGCCTTGCGCGGTCATATGGGCTCCTTCATCGCGGCACAACTATGGCGCGCCACAGGCCCACGCAATCGCGAATTTGGAACAATGAATACGGACCTGTCGATCAGGCAACAAGATCGTCCGCCGTAATTGCCATCAGATCCTCCGCCCCTTCGCGAACATGCGCGAGAAGACCCACATGTTCCGGTAACAAACGCCGGATATAGAAGGTCGCCAGCCTTGCGCGCGCGGCATCACCAGCCATGGCCGATGCCAGATGCACATGACCACCCAATACCCGCGCAAAGGCCCGCAGATAGGGAACAGCCCCGGCAAACCGATCATTCAGATCCTCTCGGGCCACCAGCCACTCTGTCGCCTCGCGCAGAGTCTCGGCGGCCTGCCAGACGGCCTCTGCCAAGGCAGGAAAGCGCGATTTGGCCTGCTCTGCCCCCTGTTCAATCTCTTCCATCAGGCGGAACGCCGCCTCGCCGCCATCCATCAGCTTGCGCGCCACAAGGTCCATGGCCTGAATGCCATTGGTGCCTTCGTATATCGCCGTGACGCGGACATCGCGGGAATATTGGGCCGCGCCTGTTTCCTCGATAAAGCCCATCCCACCATGTACCTGCACGCCGGTGCCTGCGACCTCCATACCGACATCGGTGCCAAATGCCTTGCCAATCGGGGTCAGGAAGGCCGCCCGCGCGCGCCATCCGGCATCACCGGTCGCCGTCGCCATATCAATAGCCACCGCATTCATCAGGGCGATCGCCCGGGCCGCATATGTATCGGCGCGCATCGTCGCCAGCATGCGGCGGACGTCCGCATGTTCAATAATCGTGCCGGACCCCGGAGCCTTGCCCTGCTTGCGTTCCTGCGCATATGCCAGCGCATGCTGTGTCGCGCCTTCTGCCACGGCAATACCCTGTACGCCAACGCCCAGACGGGCGTTGTTCATCATCGTAAACATCGCGGCCATCCCGCCATGTTCGGGGCCAACCAGCCAGCCTTTTGCCCCCGAATACTCCATCACGGCAGTGGGGGAGCCGTGCAAACCCATCTTGTGTTCAAGGCTGACAACACGCAGATCATTGGGTTGTCCGGGGTTTCCATCTGCATCGGGGATCAGTTTGGGGACCATGAACAAGCTGATCCCCTTGGTGCCGGGTACGCTGTCTGGCAAACGGGCCAAAACAAGGTGACAGATGTTTTCGGCAAAATCATTGTCGGCCCAGCTGATGTAGATCTTCTGCCCGGTGATCGCATAGGAACCATCGCCATTCGGTTCCGCCTTGGATCGCAGCGCACCGACATCAGATCCGGCCTGCGGTTCAGTCAGGTTCATTGTCCCGCACCATTCACCCGAAATCAGCTTTGGGATGTAAAGCGCCTTGATCGCGTCCGATGCGTGATGTTCCAGCGCCTCGATCTGGCCTTGGGTCATGAGCGGGTTCAGTTGCAATGCAAGACAGGCGCTTGCCAGCATTTCGTTAACCGCCGTGGTCAGGGTCATTGGTAGCCCCATGCCACCGTTCTCGGGCGCGGCGGACATACCGATCCAACCGCCTTCGGCAATCGCGCGATAGCCATCGGCAAACCCGGGCGACGTGCGCACAACGCCATTTTCCAGATAGGCGGGATGCAGATCACCATTGCGGTTCAGCGGGGCCAGCACCTCTTGGGACATCTTGGCGGCTTCTGTCAGGATCGCCTCGACCATATCGGAAGTTGCCTCGGCAAAACGATCTGTGGCGGTCACTTCGGCAAAGCCGGTGACATGATCCATCAGAAATCGAAAGTCTTCGACTGGAGCACGATAAGGCATTGTTATTTCTCCAAATTCATGTCGCTTCTTGGCAAATTGCCGCGGCACGTCTATGCATCTCGGAACGCGCCTAAACTACCCTACCCTCGCCCCTCAGCAACAAAAACGCCACGTCATGACCGATTCAACACTTTCAATAATGCAACCGGATCCCGCGGGGCTGATGGATGCGGCAAAGCTTTTGCAGGCGGGTAAGCTCGTCGCGTTTCCAACCGAAACGGTCTATGGGCTTGGGGCCGACGCACGTGATGACACTGCGGTCGCTGGCATCTATGCCGCCAAAGGACGACCAAGTTTTAACCCCCTGATCGTGCATCTGGCAGATCAGGAAATGGGCGAAACGCTCTGCGCCTTCAACGACGATGCGCAACGGTTGGCAAGCGCATTCTGGCCCGGGGCGCTTACGCTGGTCCTGCCGCTTAAACCGGATACGGGGATTTCCCGCTTGGTCACGGCGGGACTGCAGACATTGGCCATCCGGGTGCCGGACCACCCGGTCGCGCAGGGTTTGCTGACGGCGTTCGGTGGACCGGTCGCTGCCCCGTCTGCCAACCCGTCGGGACGTGTCAGCCCCACAACCGCCGCCCATGTCGCGGCAGGGCTTGAGAACAAGATCGACGGATTGGTTGATGGCGGGGCCTGCGGTGTCGGATTGGAGTCGACCATTGTCAGCTGCGTCGGCGCGCCGACGCTTCTGCGGGCTGGCGGTATCCCCGCCGAGGCGATTGCGGCCTGCCTGAACCGCCCGCTTGCGACCGCCGCCGATCCTGCGACGCCGATGGCGCCGGGGCAGCTTGCCTCGCATTATGCACCAAATGGGACGATCCGACTGAACGCCCATACTGCCGAAAAAGGCGAGGTCATGTTGGGTTTCGGACCTGTTGACGCCCCGCTGAACCTTTCACCATCCGGTGACCTGACAGAGGCTGCGGCACGGTTGTTCGATTGCCTGCACCAGCTTGACGCGATGGCGGCGACGCGGATCGCGGTATCACCGATACCCAATCACGGGCTGGGTGTTGCCATCAATGACCGGCTGCGCCGCGCGGCAGCCCCGCGCGATTGACGTCCGACAGTGTTTCATCAGTCCGCTGCGTAGACACCGAACACCTCAAGTTCACTATCCTTGATCACGACCGTCCCACCGACCTCATCCGCGTCAGGCCCAAAGAACTGACCGTTTGTACCGCTGGTGGAAGGCGATCCGGACAATTCGAACACAGCGCCAGTGGTCGACACCGTCCCACCAGAAAAACTGCTACCGGAAATAGCCGCGTCATCAATGTTGATCGTGCCCACGTTGTTGACAGATTCCGCATCATTTCGAGTGCCGGACAGGTTGGAAAAGCGGCTATCGACGGTGCCACTACCCGCAAAATCTGCGGTCACTCTGGCGTCACCGGTCAGCGTGTAACTCTCGCCACCATCAAAAGCAGCCATGCGAACGCGCCCGTTATAGGTAATCGCCCCGCTATCAGGCATATCAGCCAATTCCGTGGCGACACCAACAACGCCAAACCGGTCAGGCGCTAAACCGTCGGTCTGGAACATACGCAGAAACTCTGTTCCGCCCTCATTGGTCAGCGTCACATCGCCGCCGCCCGGCAAATCGATCCGTGTTGTACCGCTGTTCAGTGTCCCGGCAAGCAAGCCTGATGATATCTGGCCGTTCCTGTGATTAAGCGACCCGGCATTCCCGGTTGACGGCGTGCCGTCATTTGTGATTGCGACGAACTGCAACGCTGACAGCGAGGTTGCCGTTTTGTTTGCAACAGGCGCGTAACCGTCAACGACCGCTGTGTTTTCGCTTGCGCTGCCTCCATCGCCGCCGCTGCTGCCGCCTCCGCCGCAGGCCGTAAGACTTAGCCCGGCTACCAAGAAGGCTACTTTCAGAAAGGTGTTTGGCAGCCGCTTGGGGCTCAGATGCTCAATCATCATAGCAAGAAATCATCCGTTGACAGATCGTTGATTTGCAATCCCACAAAGTGGATCGTCGTCCCCTGATCAGAGAAAACAGCATGCCCGCCCCGCGTCGACATATGGTCGAACACCTCGCTTGCATTCCCGTACCCAAACCCGTTCAGGTCAACAACATCGACACCACTGTCGAAATCGGCGCCGGTGGTGCGCGTTGCGCCCGGGTCGTTCTGGTTGATATCCAGCTCGGCGATGTAGTTTGTCCCATCGGACGTCCCAAAGACAAATGTGTCCCTGCCGCCGCCACCTTCCAGATAGTCGGTGCCCGACCCCGCTGTGATCCGGTCATCACCGTAAAAGAAGCTGGCGGCGATATCGCCGCGGATAGTATCATTGCCAGATCCGCCCGACAGGTTGTCATTGCCAATCCCCCCGATCAGGATGTCGGCCCCGCTGCCACCAGTCCCTTGGGTCCGGCCACTGCCACCAATAATAACATCGTTGCCGCCATCACCGCTCAAACTGTTGTTGCCAAGCGTATCAATCAATCTGTCAGCGCCGTCCCGGCCCGCAATGTTGTCGTTGCCCGCACCGCCAAAGAACACATCGCGACCACTACCGCCCGTCACATCATCATCGCCGCGACCACCGTCAAACCGTTGGCCCACCGTTTCAACAGCAAAGCTGACCCGATCATTTCCCGAGGTCCCCGCGACCCTTGGGCCATAGATGGTTTGCATCCCTTCGATATCACCATCGCCCAATGTCGTAGCCGCAATGACAGGATTCATGATTTCGGATCGGTCATTGACGTGGTCCAGTCCCAACGCATGCCCAATCTCGTGCACCGCAACGGCATAGAAGTTCACACCGCCGCGCTCATTATAGGGCGTCCATGTATCCTGCGTATCAAAAACGATGCGCGCTTCGGTAAATGTATCGATTCCGTCGCCATCGTTTTCGCCGCGACGGTAGCTGTATCGCGCCTGACCTACTGTGCCACCGGGACCGCCAAGATTGTCCAGACCAATATCCATATCCGCGTCGCCGGTAATTTGGCGGAATGTCAGATTAGCCACGCTTTCCCATGCATCAAAGGCCGCCTGCAAGGCGCTTTGAAAATCAGATAACGCAAAACGGCTGGTATCGAAACTGAGACCTGCGATGGACATGGACCATGTGATCTCGCCACTGGCGCGTCCAAGGTCATCCTTGCCCCACTTAATGTTGCTAAATCTAAAGCTCATGATCGTTCGATCCCACATTGGTTTCTATCGGCGCGTGCAGTCGCGCGACTGGCAATCGGGATGAAAGGTAAATCAAGGCAAAATTGTGGCGTGGCAACTCAGGCGGCAGGGTTTGCGTTTTTCCGCCGATATACCAATGAGTTGGCGGACCATCGCCGACCATCCACATCGAAACAATCCGTTTCACTCCGAACAGCTGGACAGCGGTCCCGCACTGTGTCTCGTCAGACCGGAAGTGCTGTTGTCTGACGAACGGTGCGCAATGCAAAAGATGATTGCATCTGCGCGACACCTGGCAATGTCGCCAGATAACGGCGATGGATACGGGCGAAATCCTCCGTATCACCGGCGACAACCTTCAGCAGATAATCGGCCGTACCGGCCATCAGGTGGCACTCCAATACATCGGGCACACGGGCAACTGCCTTTTCGAAGGCATCCAGAACCTCGTCCGCCTGACCGCTCAACGTGATTTCAACAAACACGGTTGTCGGCAAGTTCATCTTCCGGGGATCCAGCAACGCCACATAGTCACGGATGAAACCTTCTTTTTCCAGCCGCTGAACACGTCTGTGACAGGCTGATGCGGACAGATTGGCGATGTCCGACAGGTCCGCATTCGACATGCGCCCTTTCTTCTGCAGCACATTGAGGATTCGGCGATCAATGCTATCAAGTTCTGTCACGACGCAGATTCCTTCGAAAAACTTCTGCCATTGCGCATGTTCCTACGACAGATACCGCTATCATCCAAGTAGATTGCCCAAGACATTGCAAGGAACTGCGCCGATGATCCCGGCAAAGGATGGAGGAGACCAATCATGCACATCGGATGCCCCAAGGAAATCAAACCGCAGGAGTTTCGCGTTGGCCTGACGCCAAACGCGGCCCACGAAGCGATCAACCACGGCCACAAAGTCACAGTCGAAACCAATGCGGGCGTCGGCGCGGGCTTCCCCGACGAGGACTATACCGCCATTGGCGCCACGATTGTCGGCACGGCTGCGGAAGTCTTTGAGACTGCCGATATGATCGTAAAAGTGAAAGAACCGCAGGCAATTGAGCGGAAGATGCTGCGTGAAGGGCAGATTTTGTTCACTTATCTGCACCTCGCCCCGGATCCCGAGCAAACCAAGGACCTGATGGAATCCGGTGCCACCTGCATCGCATATGAAACCGTGACTGATGACCGTGGGGGCCTGCCACTGCTGGCACCAATGTCCGAAGTTGCCGGACGTCTGGCCCCGCAAGTAGGTTCCTGGACGCTGCAAAAGGCAAATGGTGGACGCGGCGTCTTGATGGGCGGCGTCCCCGGTGTCGGACCAGCCCGCGTGGTTGTCATCGGCGGCGGTGTTGTCGGCACTCACGCGGCGAAAATCGCAGCTGGGATGGGCGCCGATGTGACCGTGCTGGATCGTTCCCTGCCCCGTCTGCGCTATCTCGACGATGCCTTTGGGGGTGTCTTCAAAAACAGCTACGCCTCTGCGGGCAATACAATCGAATTGGCCCAAC
Organism: uncultured Paracoccaceae bacterium; assembly: GCA_947500055.1. Classification (GTDB taxonomy): domain Bacteria; phylum Pseudomonadota; class Alphaproteobacteria; order Rhodobacterales; family Rhodobacteraceae; genus Yoonia. The sequence goes on along the minus strand of CANMQO010000005.1, from coordinate 43,780 downwards.
AGGCCGATATGATCATCGGCGCGGTTCTGATCCCGGGTGCCGCGGCACCAAAACTGATCTCGCGGGCGCAGCTGTCCGAACTCAAACCGGGCGCGGCACTGGTTGACGTGGCCATTGATCAGGGCGGCTGCTTTGAAACATCCAAAGCGACGACTCACCAAGATCCGATCTATGAGGTTGATGGCATCATGCATTACTGCGTTGCCAACATGCCCGGCGCAGTTGCGCGGACGTCAACGATCGCCTTGGGCAACGCGACGATGCCATTCATGCTGGCACTGGCCGACAAGGGCTGGCGCCAAGCCTGCGAGGATGACCCGCATCTGCTGAACGGCTTGAACGTGCATGCAGGCAACTTGACCTACTACGCGGTGGGCAAGGCACTGGGGATTGACGTCCTCTCACCCAATCTGGCCCTCAAGGCGTAATATCTTTCTCGGCTTATCGCCATACAAGGCGGTAAGCCGAAATCCCTTCTAGCGAAGGGGCTGTGACAACAGAACCCAAGAGCCGACCTGATCGACCCGCTGCGCACCTTCGGCTTCGCGATCAGAGATTGCGCCGACTTCGCTCTCTGGGCAGCCGATCAATACAGCAGCATCATCAAGATACTCCACAGTCAGTGCGTTTTCACCAATCACCTGACAAACATCGCCCTCGGTCGGATACGGACGAACGCCAACCAATCCGGACGCTTCTGGCGGGGAATAGGCGGGTTCGTCAGGCGGCATCGTGCAGGCCTGCAAACCGAGTATCGACAAGCCACAAAAAGCTGCAACATACTTCATGGTTTTCTCCTCCTCCTTAAACAAAAAAAGCCCGCTCGGACGGCGGGCTTTCATTCGCTCGTTCTAGCACCTGACGATCAGGATTTAGCCTTGAGTGAATCGCGAATTTCGGCCAGCAACTCCTCAACGGTCGGGCCCTTGGGCTCTTCTGGTGCTGGCTCTTCCTTTTCAGCGGTCGATGCCTCTTTGACTCGGTTCACTGCCTTGACCAGCATGAAGACGACCCATGCGATGATCAGGAAATTGATCAATGCCATAATGAAGTTACCATAGGCAAAGACACCAGCATCCTCACCTTCACCCAACGCGATACCCATGGCGGAAAAATCCACGCCGCCCATGAATAGACCAATAATCGGATTGATTAGGTCAGTCACAAGAGATGTGACAATGGCCGTAAAGGCGGCACCAATGATGATACCAACGGCCATGTCCATGACATTGCCCTTAGCGATGAAGTCCTTGAATTCTTGAATCATGCGTTCCCCCGCAACTATTGACTGGCGCGCGGATCTTCTGGCCCACTGCGCAACTACGCACATACATACCGAAACCTGCCCACAGAAACACGGGTTTTATTGCCTATTTTTCCCCTTACCTTTTTACAGAACCGCAGGCATCAAAAAGGACTGCCCAAATGACCGACCTTACCGCATTTCCAATCACGCAGCGTTGGCCTGCCAGGGACCCGAACGTGATCCAGCTTTACTCCTACCCGACACCCAATGGGGTGAAGGTATCGATCGCGCTGGAGGAGATGGGCCTCGCTTATGAACCGCATCTGGTTACTTTGTCCGACAGCGATGTCAAAAGCCCCGAATTCCTGTCACTCAATCCAAATAACAAGATCCCCGCGATCATTGACCCGAACGGACCAAACGGGCCATTGGGCATCTTCGAAAGTGGGGCAATCCTACTCTATCTCGCTGAAAAATCAGGAAAGTTTCTGGGCTCCAACGCTGCGGAAAAGGCGCAGATCACCCAATGGCTGATGTTCCAGATGGGCGGGCTTGGTCCGATGCTGGGGCAGATGGGGTTCTTTTACAAATTCGCTGGCAAGGACATTGATGATCCGCGTCCACGCGAACGCTATCGCGACGAGGCGATCCGATTGCTTGCGGTCGTCGAAAAACAACTGGCCGGAAAGGATTGGATTGCGGGCGATTTTTCCATCGCCGATATAGCGATTGCGCCATGGATCAATGCACTGGAATATTACGGGACGAAGGACGCGGTCGGCTATCATGACCTGAAAAACGTGCCAGCCTATGTTGAGCGGTTTTTTGCGCGCCCTGCCGTGGAAAAGGCAAGGCGCATCCCCGACCCGTCCTAACCCGGCAACGTCCCGTTCAGCACATAGGACAGGATATCAATCACTTGCTGCGGTTCTTGCACGACCGCGAGGGCCGCAGCATCCACTTCTTTCAATGGGTGCTGATGCTCTGGGCCGTGCATCACGATCAGTGACTTGCCAAGGGCCGCCGCATAGCCGGCATCAAAGGCCGCGTTCCACTGTTTGTATTTTTCACCAAAGCGGACAACGACGATATCGGCATTCTGAATGCCATGGCGGGTCCGGATCGCATTGAGGTTCGCGCCCTTGTTGTCATGCCAGAACTTGTCAGGCTCTGCACCCATGATGGCAACACCGCAATCATCAGATGCGTCGTGATCCGTTACCGGGGCTGAGAAATGAACATCCAGCCCGGCCGCCCCCTGGATGATCTGGTCGCGCCAGTCGGTGTGAATCTCGCCCGAAAGATAGATTTTCAATGTCATGGGTGGGCTCCTGCTTACAGTTCTTTGGCAAAGTAAACCTTATTGCCCTCTTGCCCAGCCTCTTGCCACCCCAACCGGCGATAAAATTTCTGCGTTGCGGACATATCAATATGCGTTGCCAGATGAATGCAGTTGTGGCCTGCCACCTTTGCGGCATGCTGGGCTTGATCAATTAGCCGACGACCAAGCCCCTGACCGCCAGCATCCGGGTGAACCGCCAGATTTGCCAGATGCGCCTTGTCGTTCAGCACCAGCACAACACCGCCAACGATTTGCCCGCCACTTTCCGCGAGCCAAACATGGTGGTTGGCGATGTCTTCGTCTATCCCCGCGCTGACCGGCGGCAGTTCAAGCCCTTGTGCAAGAAACGGCGCGTAGGCCGCAGTGATGCAAGCGGCAAGACCTGCGGTATCATCCTGCGTTGCCCGCCGCATGACGGGTTTATGTGCCTTGCGCATGCTGACCTCTTGCTTGCTACCGGCAGCAGTTTATCAGCTCTTGCGTTTACAGGCGACGATGTAGTGGGCAGGCGGCGGCCCCTTGGGGTGATTGCCGCTTTCGATGATCTCAAAACCAGCATTCGTCACCGCCGCCTCCAGTTCCAACGCTGTAAACCTGCGCACATAGGGGGCCTTGCCGACCAGTTGCATCAGCGGGATCATCACCCGGATCATCAGTGATTTCAAACGCCCGCCAATCCCTGTTCCCGCCTCGGCCAGGCAGACCGTTTTGGAGATGAAATACCCACCTTCGGGCAGCAGAGCGTTGATCTGGGCGAAGCGTGCCTCCATGTCTGGCACGAGGTGAAACAGGCTATAGCCCATGACAACATCATACTTGCCGGTATCGGGAACCGCGTCGCTTTCGACGAATTGCAGGTTCTTGACACCCGCCTTGTCGGTCTTTTCCCTGGCAATGGCCAGCATCGCGGTGGAAATATCCATCGCAGTGATTTGTTTGACTTGGGGCGCGAGCAGCAGGGCCGTCGAACCGGTGCCACAGCCCAGTTCCAAGACCTGGTCATCAGGTTTCAGGTAACTGCGTGTGCGGTCCAGCGTGTATTCATAGGCGGCAACATCCGCGATGGGTGACTGCGCATATTTTGGCGCGGCGCTATTCCAGAAATTGGCATAATCCGTCATGGAGCGATCCTTTTTTTTCGACCATAGCTTCATGCATCACCGCATGGAATTGACGAAATTCGTACCTCTTGTATGCTAATTTGCATGAATTCGCCTTTTGACTGGAATCGTATGCGGGCCTTTCTGGCGACGGCCGAGCACGGCTCACTATCGGCGGCGGCGCGTCACCTTGGCCTGACCCAGCCAACCCTGGGGCGCCAGATCAGTGCGCTCGAGGCCGAACTGAACCTGCTGCTGTTTGAGCGCGTCGGGCGTGGTTTGGAACTGACGCAGGCTGGTCGCGAAATGCTGGGCCACGTCCGTCAGATGGGTGATGCGGCTGACAGGGTCGCGCTGTCTGCAATGGGGCAATCACTATCCATCGAAGGCGACGTGCGGATCACTGCCAGCGATATTCTGTCCGCATCCGTGTTGCCCACGGTGGTCAAGCGGCTGCGCAACCGCGCGCCCGGTCTTCGTGTCGACGTTGTCGCGGCAAATGACATTCGCGACCTGACCCGCCGAGAGGCCGATGTCGCGATCCGGCATGTCAGGTCCGAACAGCCCGACCTCGTGACGCGCCTTGTGAAACAAGCGGATGCGCATTTTTATGCAGCGCGATCCTATATCCAGGAACATGGCGCACCCCGCAGCAAGGCTGAGTTGATCAATCACGCCTTTGTTGGTTTCGGAGACATCGCGGAAACTGTTTCTTATCTGAACAACATTGATGTACCCGTCACTGACAAGAATTTTCGTAGCTTGTCGCGCAACGGGCTGGTGGCGTGGGAAATGGTTTGCGCAGGATTGGGTGTTTGCCCGATGTATGCGGATTTCGCGGATAACGACCCACGCGTGATCAGGATCCTGCCGCAAGTCGCACCAATCACTTTTCCAGTCTGGCTGACGACCCATCGCGAGATTCACACCAGCCCAAAGATCAGGCTGGTGTTCGATACTTTGGCCGAGGCACTAGCCGCGTAGGCTACCGCCAGTCGCCTTGGTCACCTTCTCAACGATCTTGGCGCTGACGGCCTCGATATCCGCGTCTTTCAACGTCTTTTCGGTTGGCTGCAACCGGACAGTAACGGCGAGCGATTTCTTGCCCTCGCCCAAGCTACCGCCAATGAATTCGTCAAAGATGCGTACATCCGCAATCAACGCCTTGTCAGCGCCCGCGGCGGCATTGACCAGCGTCAGCGCCTCAACCTCCGCATCAACGACAAAGGCAAAATCGCGTTCCACCGCCTGCAGATCAGTCGCCGCCAATGCCCCGCGTGTCGCCGACTTGTTCTTGCGCTGCGGCACCTCATCCGGCCAAATCGTAAAGCCAACGGCAGGGCCTTTGACATCCAGCGCGGCAAGCACACGTGGGTGCAATTCGCCGAACACAGCAAGCACTTTCTTGGGACCAAGGCAGATCTTGCCGTGGCGACCGGGATGCCACCAGCCAGACGCACCGCGCAGGATTTGCACCTTTGCCGGGGCCCCGATCGCGGCCAAAACGGCCTCTGCATCCGCCTTGGCATCATACAGGTCAACGGGGCGCGATGTGCCATGCACATCCTTTGGCCCGGTGCGGCCGATCAGAACGCCAGTTACCAGATTATGCTGCTCACCCGGCTCGCCACCATGGAAACCCGCGCCCACCTCGAACAGAGCCATATCCGAGAAACCGCGCGCCTGATTACGGGCCGCTGCGCGCAGCAGACCGGGCAACAGGTTAGGGCGCATATGGGACATTTCGCTGGAGATCGGGTTTTCCAGCATGGTCGCATCATCACCGCCACCAAACAGTTTTGCGGCGGCGTCATCCACAAAGCTGTAGGTCACACATTCATTATAACCCAGCGCCGCAGCAGTACGGCGCGCGGCCTGCTGCCGTGTCTGGCTGGCGGTCAGGATCGGCTTTGGCACGCCCGGCTGAATACGGGGCAGCGGCCTGCCCTCCAGCTTGGTCAGGGATGCGATACGCGCGACCTCTTCCACCAGATCCGCCTCGCCCTGCACATCGGGACGCCATGAAGGGACATGGGCCATGTCGCCTTCCATCCTGAAACCAAGCGCGGTCAGCGATGCATGTTGCGTGTCGGCTGGAATATCCATGCCCACCAGTGATGAACAACGATCCGTATCTAGACGGTAGGCGCGCGATGTGTCTGGCACAGCACCGGCAACAATCATCTCAGAGGCCTCACCACCAGCATGATCCACGATCATACGCACAGCATGTTCCAACCCTTCGGGCGTGAAGGCAGGGTCCGCGCCACGTTCAAACCTGTAACGCGCATCGGAATTGATTTTCAGCGCGCGGCCCGCATAGGCAATCTGAACCGGGTCCCAATACGCACTTTCAACAAAAACATTCACAGTCTCATAGGTACAACCTGTTTCCGCGCCACCCATGATGCCCGCGATGCTTTCCGGGCCCGCGTCATCAGAAATCACCATTTGACCCGGCTGGAACGTATATTCCTTGTCATCCAGCGCCATCAGGGTCTCGCCACCTTTGGCACGATGCACCCGCAGATTGCCCTTTACCTTGTCCGCATCAAAAACGTGCAACGGACGGTTCAGGTCATAGGTGAACCAGTTGGTGACATCGACGAGAAAGCTGATCGGGCGCAATCCGATAGCCCGCAACTGCGCCTGCAGCCAGTCCGGGCTGGGGCCGTTCTTGACGCCCTTGATCAAACGACCACAGAAAACAGGGCAGCCATCCAACGTATCGTCATCAATGAACACTTTCAGATCCGAAGCAAAAGCCGCGGCAACGGGGGCGACGCTCAACGGTTTCAACACACCCAATCCTCGGGCGGCCAGATCGCGGGCAACGCCGCGCACGCCCAGCGCATCCGGGCGGTTGGGGGTAATCGCGATCTCGATCACCGGGTCCACCTTCTGCGGCTCGTTCTCCGCCAACCAGTCAACAAAGCGGTCGCCAACCTCGCCCGAGGGCAATTCGATAATGCCGTCATGCTCCTCCGACAGCTCCATCTCGCGTTCAGAGCACATCATGCCGTAGCTTTCGATGCCACGGATCTTGCCGACACCGATGGTGGTATCAATACCGGGGACATATGTGCCGGGGGTGGCAATGACGACGGTGATGCCTGCGCGGGCATTTGGTGCGCCGCAAATGATCTGGGTGGGGCCGTCCTTGGTGTCAACCTGGCACACTTTCAGCTTGTCGGCATCAGGGTGCTTTTCCGCCGAAACAACTTTGCCAATGGCAAAATCGGCCAGACGTTCGATAGGGTTTTCGATACCTTCAACTTCAAGGCCAAGGTCGGTCAGCGTTTCTGCGATCTCGGCAACGGAAGCATCCGTCTCAAGATGGCGTTTCAGCCAGGAAAGGGTGAATTTCATGCGTCTGGTTCCGTGGGTCTGCGGTTCGCGGGTTCATAGCGCATCAGACCGACAGGTGAAAGACGCTACTCTTCTTCCCCAGCAAACAGCTTACCGCCATCATGGGACCAGCCAGCGATGGATTCCGGATAAAGCGAGATATTCTCCATGCCCGCCAGTTCAGAGGCATAAAACCAGCTTAGCGCGCTCAACTCTCCGGTCTGGCAAAACATCACCACCTCACCCGTGCGCCAGTCTGCATTATGGCCATCCAGATGCGCAGTCACCGCGGCGACACCTGTTTCAATCGGAACGCCGGGGCCGAAACTATCCAGCAATGACATCACCGGCGCACTTTGGGCGCGGGGCAATGTGGTTGCCACGGCCTTCCCGTCATCACCGATCTTGGAAAACATCTGCGCCGATCTTGCGTCCAAAAGGAACCCGGTTATCTGTGACGTGGCCACGCCATAGACATCAACCAAGTCAGCGCGCCACGCAGGGGAAAACAGCAACTCCGCCTCATAAGGCTCCAGGGTGATCGGGCTGTCGGAGACAGGCAAACCGGCGTCACTCCACCCCTTGAACCCGTCTTGCAGGATGGCCAAAGTCTCAAACCCCGTCGACTTCAACATCCAATAGACCAATGCGGCACGCCCTTTATCCATCACCGTGGGACGGTTGTGGACGATCAAAACGGGCCTATCTGGTCGCAGACCGGAGTCGCCGACAATCCGGGACAGCGTTTCGATCGATGGAATTTCGCTGCGGTTGCCGCGCGGGCCCCGCCACTCCGAATAGGGCACGGAAATCGCGCCGGGGATCACGCCGTTCGATACATCCCCCGCCCGCCGGATATCAAGGATCTGGATGTCGGTCACCTTTTGCAGGGCGGCGATGGTTTGTGCGCTGGGCAGAACAGCCCAGTTCACTGGGTTTGCCGCAGATGTCCCGCAAGGTATCTGAAACTGCATACCAACTTGAATAAGATCCGGGTCAGAACCGATCAGATCGCGGTTGGCCTCGTAAATGCTGCGATAGGCGAAAAGTGATCCCAACTCCCTTACAGCGATACCCGACAATGTGTCGCCAGGTCTGACAATATAACTTGGGCTGCAGGCCAATGTTGCAGTCGCAGCGCAACAGACAAAAGAAGCGCCCAGCAGGACAGAACGGAAAAATGACATCGACCTCACCACGAAAACGAATATGAAAAAAATATAGCGCAGCATAGCATCGTGACCAGTTTAGACAAAATATTACCTGCCAGGGTCGGTGAAACGAATTGTTTCCCATGCTTGTCAATATCTTATGCGCGCGGAAACTACGGATAACGCGGTGGCAGTTGCAGTAATTCGTCCAATTGCCGCCCGATCCAGCCTCTGGGTATGAAATGCCCCCGCGCATGCAGATCAAGCGTGACACGCCGCCCTTGTGCGCATTGGCGCCAGACATGGCGGGTAAACAGATCGTTCCCTGTGACCGACCAATCGCCTGGCGTCTCATGCCCGGCACATCCGAATTGCTGCCGCCAGAGTGCGACAGGATACAACACATCACCCCCCGGCCCCATGGGGAAATCCATGACATTGTCACGTAGTCCGTGCACATGGCGGACCTCAGTGGGGCCTTGTGCGCAATCTTCCCCCTGATCCAGCGTCCCGGCCACCGCGATCAGGGCCGCGACACCATCGCCATTATGGCAAACATAGCGCCACGCCATGGCCGAGCCGAATGAATAGCCCGAGACAAAGATCCGGCTGCGGTCGATAGGATAGCGCTTGGCCGCATCTTCAAGCACGGCTTGCCCGAACGCGACGTCACGCATCCCGCCCGACCAGAAATCCCATGTTTTGTTCACACCCGTCGGCGCGAGGAGCAAAACGCCACGCCTGCGCGTCGCTCCCGAGATACGGCCATGGTAAACCGGTACGGCACCGGTGCGCGCCCAACCATGAAAATGCAACATGACAGGCAATGGGGTGACCCCATCCCAGCCGTCCGGCTCTTTCACATGGTAGGTGCGGCCATCCAAGGCGCAGGGTTTTTGGCCGTGACAGGGGTTGCCGGGCAGGATGGAATGGGGGTTGGTTTGCTGGGCAGTCGCGGCAGTGGCGCAGAGAACAAACAGAATCACAAGCAATCGGGTCATGCTGCGATTACTATCTGACCGGGGCGTCAAGTCACCTGACATTTCTGTGGGCTCCTTGAGAGGTGCCACACAAGACCAAGCCATACAGCCGGAGTACAACGCCAGGGCAGCGCCCGGACCTTGGGGTGGGCGCTGCCGGGCAAGCCGGGCGGCAAATCTAATGAAAGAGCAGTATCAATGCCTTCGGACTCAACGTCCTCGACAGTCGGCTCTGGGTCAATTGGTCGATTCGGATAGGGCTTTTTTCGCGAGGCGATCGACCAACCGTATTATTACCTACTCAACCCACCATGCAACGTCGGCTGATCCAGCGCGCTGAACCCGTAATGCCGCAGCCACCGCAGATCAGAATCAAAGAACGCCCGCAAATCCGGGATGCCGTATTTCAGCATCGCGATCCGGTCGATCCCCATACCAAAGGCAAAGCCTTGCCATGCCGCCGGATCAACGCCTGCCGCCTCCAGCACCTTGGGGTGGACCATGCCGGAGCCAAGGATTTCCAGCCAGTCATCGCCCTCGCCCACCTTCAGCGTGCCACCTTCCCATGAACAGCGGATATCAACCTCTGCCGAAGGTTCAGTGAACGGGAAGTGGGAAGCGCGGAAACGGATATCAACGTGATCCACCTCGAAATAGCTTTTGACAAACTCCTCCAGCACCCATTTCAGGTTCGCCATGCTGATATCCTTGTCAATCGCCAGCCCCTCAACCTGATGGAACATCGGGGTGTGGGTCTGATCGTAATCGGCACGATAGACACGACCGGGGCAGATGATCCGCGTCGGCGCACCTGTCGCCTCCATCGAACGAATCTGCACCGGGCTGGTATGGGTGCGCAGCACATGCGGCGGTCGGTTATCACCGTCACGCCGATGCGTGTAAAATGTATCCATCTCGGCCCGTGCGGGGTGATGGCCGGGGATATTCAATGCGTCGAAGTTATACCAGTCAGATTCGATCTGCGGACCCTCTGCCACCGCAAACCCCATATCCGCAAAAATCGCGGTAACTTCTTCGGTAACCTGTGAAATCGGGTGGATTGTACCTTGCCTGCGCGCCCGCGACGGCAGGGTGGCGTCCAGCCATTCCGTGCGCAAACGTGCGTCCAGTGCTTCATCGGCCAAAGCGGCCTTTTTGGCGGACAGTGCGGAATTGATCTCATCCTTCAACGCATTCAACGCAGGACCAGCCACTTGCCGTTCCTCTGGCGTCATCTTGCCCAGCTCGCGCATCTTCAGGCTGATCTCGCCTTTCTTGCCGACCGCCTGCACACGCAGGTCTTCAATTGCGGGTTCATCCGCAGCGTCAGCAATCAGGCCAAGGTATTTCTGTTTCAGATCATCCATCGGGCGCCTCTTCTCGGTTTAATGCCCTGCTAACGTGCCTGTGATTGCCATGCAAGACAGTGCAATATTCAGCGGGTGTTAAGACTTTGCGGCCTAAGTAAGCACATGACGGATGAACCGCAATTCTCCGCCTGTTTTGAACAGGCGCGCGCAGCATGCGCGGCGGACAGCAATGACGCTATGCAGGTCCCTATTGGGTTCCTGAATGATCTGTCCCAAGCCGTCACGCGGGATGAGGTGTTAAGCGCCTATTCGCTTTGGTCAAAGGAGATCGTGGATGCCGATCGATGCACGATTGCACTGGAAGGAACAGACGACAACCTCGTCCTGACTGCAATGACCGGCCGCAGGGTAATTTCACCGGGTAGCCAATACGATATCAGGAGGTCGATTTCAGGCGCCGTTTATCAGGCCGGTGAACCCGCCTATGTGCCCGATTCAGCGGTGGTGGATTCGCCAGGTGTCCGGAAATTGGCGAAAGTGGGTTATCGAACCCTGATTATCACCCCGTTAATGACGAACTCCCGTTGCTTTGGTGTATTGAATGTCGGCTACCACAAGCCGCTCACTCATCCGGGCAAAGTGATTTCAGCGCTCTGCGCCATCGGGCGTTGTCTGGCAATGCAACTGCAAGTGGTCGAACATATGGAAGGGCTTTCTCGGATGGCGCATACAGATGCGCTGACCGGGGCGGGCAACCGTTACGCCCTTTATGAAGCGGCGAAAGAAACATGGGCGTTTTGGGAAGCCGAAGGGCGGGTTTTTTCCTTCATGTCGATTGACATCGATTATTTCAAGCAGATCAACGACACCTACGGGCACGATGTGGGTGATGCCGTGCTCAACGCTTTCGTGAAACGCCTGATCGGTCGCTGCAGGAACACTGACAAGGTCGTTCGCACCGGTGGGGAAGAATTTGGGATGTTGCTGAAAAATGCTGATCTGGCATCGGCGCTGGAACGGGCCAAACGGCTCTGCACTGCCATTGGTGACACCGGGTTCGCAGTCTCCGGGATGCAGCTTAGCGTCACCGCAAGTTTTGGTGTCGCACAGGTATTGCCACAGGATCAAAGTTTTGACGATGTGATGAAACGGGCCGACATGGCGCTATATGAGGCAAAATCAGCCGGGCGGGATCAGGTCGTCACAATTGACGGCACCGATATGGCTGCCTGAACCATCACGGCAAAAGAAAAGCCGCCCTTCGCAAGGGCGACCTTCAAATCACTCAAACCGGCATTGGCCTTAGGCAGCCAGCGCATCCTTGGCTTTGCCCACGATTGTGGCAAATGCTTCGGGTTCGTTTACAGCCAGATCAGCCAGAACCTTACGGTCAACTTCGATCCCGGCCAGGTTCAGGCCATTGATGAACTTGGAATAGTTCAGCGTCTCATCAACCGAACGGACGCCGGCGTTGATCCGCTGAATCCACAGCGCACGGAAGTTGCGCTTGCGGTTATGACGGTCGCGGGTCGCATATTGGTTGGCTTTGTCGACGGCCTGCTTGGCGACCTTGAAGGTCTTGGAGCGGCGATCATAATAGCCTTTGGCAGCGTCGAGAACTTTCTTGTGACGACGGTGCGTGACGGTTCCACCTTTAACGCGCATATCAAATTCTCCTTATTTTGCGTAGGGCATCATAGGCTTGATGATACCTTCATCAGCCTTGCACAGGGTTGTTGTGCCGCGTGCATTACGCAGGAACTTGTTTGAACGTTTGATCATTCCGTGTTGCTTGCCCGCCTGGGCCGCAACCACGCGGCCTGAGGCCGTCACTTTGAACCGCTTCTTGCAGCTCGATTTCGTCTTCATCTTCGGCATTTCCGTCTCCTCTTTGGGTCGGTCGGAACGCGCGACTCGGCATGCCATATCGGCCGGACGCGCGCGGTTGAAGTGCGCCGTATAGGACGCATCCCCCACACGCGCAAGGGATTAATTGATGTAGCGGGCCACGACGCTGACAAACACATCATCCACCCGGTCGAGGGTGAACAATTCGGGTTCCTGACGGGCCACAAAGACGACTGCGCCAACCCCCGCGATCAATGCCAGGGCAGAACCCCGAGGCCAGCGCCGATCAGAAAAGGCATTGACCAATGCGGGGATGGAGAAGGCCGCAACAATCAGTCCGATGACAAAGACCAGTTCAAGATCCATAGCAACACGCCCTTTCGCTCTTTGCGTGCACGCTACTCCGGATCAGCGGCGTAGATCAAACGCTCTGCGCAGGGGGCAACCCGCAGGATGTTTGTTGACCCCGGCGTGTTAAAGGGCACACCTGCGGTTACCACGATCATATCGCGTTCACTGGCCATTCCCTGCCCAAGCGCCGCGCGCACAGCGGCGATAACGGCCTGCTTAAACCGGTCCACATCACCGGTCACCACGCAATTTGTTCCCCATGAAAGACACAACCTGCGGGCTGTCGACACAACGCTCGTCAGGGCGATAATCGGCACCCGTGGCCGTTCGCGCGACACCAATAGGGCCGTTGTACCCGATTGCGAGAAACAACAGATCGCCTTTACATCCGTGGTTTCGGCAATTTCGCGGGCAGCAGAGACGATGCCATCCGCAACGGTTTTCCCCTCGGCCTTGCGTGTGGCCTCGATCAGTTCGGTGTAGTTAGGATCGGCCTCGACCTCGCCAGCGACATTGCTCATGGTGGTAACCGCTTCAAGCGGATAGGAGCCAGCCGCCGATTCCGCAGAGAGCATGATCGCATCGGCGCCTTCGTAAATTGCCGTGGCAACATCTGACACTTCCGCACGGGTCGGCATCGGAGACTCGATCATCGATTCCAGCATCTGCGTGGCAACAATTACCGGCTTGGCAGCAGCCCGACATTTGCGCACCAGTTGCTTTTGGATCGGCGGAACATTCTGCACCGGCAGTTCAACCCCCAGATCACCACGGGCCACCATGATCCCGTCACTGACCGCCAGAATATCGTCAAACGACTTCACTGCGTTGGGTTTTTCGATCTTCGATAGAATCGCGGCACGGCCCTTGGCCAGCTTGCGCGCCTCCTCCACATCGGCGGCACGCTGCACAAAGGAAAGGGCGAGCCAATCGACACCCAGTTCACACACGAATTCCAGATCCTTGCGATCCTTCGGGGACAGGGCGGCGACAGGCAGTGTGACGTCAGGAACATTCACGCCCTTGCGGTTGGAAATCGTGCCGCCAACAACCACCTCGCAATCGGCAAAGTTGGCACCGCAATCCTTGACCTTCAGCTTGATCTTGCCGTCATTGACCAACAGATGCGCGCCCGGTTCCAACGCATCAAAAATCTCGCGATGGGGCAGCGTCACGCGGTTAACGTCACCCTCGGCATCGTCAAGGTCGAGCCGGAACGCCGCACCTTCAACCAGCTCCTCCTCGCCATTGGCGAAAACGCCTACACGCAGCTTCGGACCTTGCAGATCAGCCAGAATTGCGATCGGGCTGTCCAGATCCTTCTCCACCTGACGAATAATCTCATGACGCAGCCTGATTTCTTCATGGTCACCATGTGACATGTTCAGGCGAAACACATCTGCACCGGCTTCATGCAAGGCGCGGATCATCTCGTAGTCATTGGAGGCAGGGCCAAGGGTTGCGACAATCTTCACATTGCGGTGGCGTTTCATGCATCTGTCCTTCGTGCGAATAGCGCCGTTAGCGGTAACGGAGCCGTTTGCGCCCTTATTGCGCAATTCCATTCCGGGAACAACTATCCTAAATGCTGTGTCAAAGGAATGACAGGCAAGATGACTGACACTGTGTTTACGATCGAGGGCCAAAATCGGCCCGGCCGCTGGTTGGTGGCATGCGACCACGCAACAAATCACATCCCCGATTGGGTCCATGACGGCGACCTTGGGCTAAGCCCGGACGACATGGGACGACATATCGCTTACGATATCGGCGCGGCTGGGTTGACCCGCAAACTGGCATCGCTGCTGGACAGCCCCGCAATCCTGTCGGGTTTTTCACGTTTGGTGGTGGACCCCAATCGCGGCGAAGACGACCCAACGGTCATGATGCGGCTTTATGACGGGACAATCGTTCCCGGTAACCGACACGCTGATGCGGCCGAGATCGAAACGCGTCTCGACAGGCTTTATCGTCCTTACCACGCGGCCTATGCGGCACTGGCTACGGCGATGACGGACCCGATTATCTGTGCCGTCCACAGCTTCACACCACGCTTGCAGGGACGGCACCCAAGACCTTGGGAAGTTGGGGTTCTTTATGCCGATGATGACAGGCTCGCGGTTCCTTTCATGGCTGCTTGCCGGGCGCAGGGTTGGTGCGTCGGTGATAACCAACCCTATGCTGGTCACCTGCCCGGCGACGCCATTGACCGACACGCGCTGCAACACGGGCGGCCCAACCTGCTGCTGGAGTTGCGGCAGGACCTGATTATTGATGAGCCGGGGCAAACCCTTTGGGCTGAACGCCTTGCTGTTATACTGACGCAAACACTGGCCGCGACCGGCCTTTAGGGAGAACAAGACATGGACGACCAAACCCGCATCGCACTCGAAGCCGCCGCATTCCGCCGCTTGCGCAAGCATCTGATGGAAGACCGCAAGGACGCGCAGAACATCGACATGATGAATCTCGCCGGCTTTTGCCGGAATTGTCTGTCACGTTGGTATCAGGAGGCCGCGATTGAGCATGGCATCGAGATGAGCAAGGAAGAAGGGCGCGAAGCGTTCTACGGCATGCCATATGATGAATGGAAAGCCAAACACCAGACAGAGGCATCAGCCGAGGCCAAAGAAGCCTTCAAGACATCACACGGCTGAGCGACAGAACAGGTTGCAGGGCCGACGGGCGGCTACCTTGAAAACCGCCTTTACCCCCATGCCGCGATACCGTTAACGTTGAATCAACCAACAAGATAGGGCTCTGCGATGTTTGAAGGTCTGCTCGCTTTTCTCCGCAATCCCGGCGGCTATGAAACGCCGCTCCCCGAGGCGGATGCAGGTCATGCGATGGGGGCGCTGCTGGTGCGGGCAGCGAAGGCCGATCATGCCTATCTTTTTGAAGAGATCCAGCTGATCGACAAGGTCATTGCAAAACGCCACGGGCTCGATCCGGTCGAGGCCGCGAAATACCGGGCGTCCTGCGAACGGCTGGAAACGGAAATGCCGGACACCAGTGAAATTGCCATCATCATCAAAAACGCGATCAGCGAGAACGAGCGCGAAGCAACCCTCCGTGCGCTTTGGGCGGTGGTCTATGCCGATGGGATCAAACACACCGAAGAAGACAAGCTGCTGCACCAGATTGAAGAGGTGCTGGGTATAGCACCCAGCCGCGCCAAGGAACTGCAATCAGCCGCGCGGAACGCGCAGGATGGATCGTAACCACAGCTTCGGACCAAGGGGTGGCCAAGGTTGTTTGATCCCACGGTTTGTTGGCGATTTTGCGCTGCTTCCGACGCAGACACCTGGAAACGGTCCGCCGCAACGACCGTCATCACAGATAGGCGTTATCGCGTCAGCGGGCAGGATTGCTTGTCAAATGTTCGCCGCACCCGCTGCCTGATCTGTGTCGCTCGAAAACTGATAGATCGGTTCGTATGCGACGGGGAAGGCGACCGACCGAGCTATAAAGCAGACCTCATGGATTTTCGCATGGACTTGATCGGCGAGGGCCTGCTTCTCTGCGGAATCGATCGTGATCCTTGGGCGCAAAATGGCCTTGACGAACCGACCGGCTCCGCTGCTCAAAACCTCGCCAACGCCCATTGGCTCATCCTCATATGAAGAGACGACAATACCTTTATCGCTGGCCAAGTGCAGAAACCACAGCATGTGGCAGGCCGCCAGGGCCGAGAGTAGCATGTCCTCTGGATTGGGCTTGAACGGGTCGCCGCCAAGCAGTGGATCGTTTGAACACTCAATGACCGGCTTGCCTTCTGTTGCGACCTGCCACGTCCGGTCGTAATCCCTATATCCGCTCGTACCGGTACCTCGATTTCCGGTCCAGACGATCCGGGAGGTGTAGTTGTGATTGGCGTTCATGATGCGCACCCTATCCATCCGTAATGGATACATGTATACAGATTGAAAGACAAAGTGCAATCTACTTATCGGAGGATGTTTTTATGGTGGACCAAGGCCTCGCGGGATCAATTCGCCGCGACATACTTGCTGGCCGATTGGCCGCAGGCAGCGAACTGCGGCAGACTGACTTGGCGAACCAATTCGGTGTCAGTCGCATTCCCATCCGCGACGCGCTGGGTATTCTTACCGCGGAGGGTCTTGTCGTCGCACGGCCAAACCGATCTGCGCGCGTGCTCTCGCTCACCTTGGAAGAAGTGTCAGAGCTTTATGCCATACGTCGCCTTCTGGAGTGCGACTGCCTGAGGCTCGCGATGACGCGGGCGAGCGATCGCGACCGCGAAGAAGCCCTAAGAGAGCTGCGCCGCTCAAATCTGGATGTTGACACAGAGACATGGCCAGCCAGCGACTGGGCCTTCCATCAAGCGCTCTACATCCCCTCGGGGCGGCGTCAGCAGATCGACCTGATCGCGCGTCTTCGCACCCATTGCCGCGTGCATATCGCAGCATATGACAGTCTCAGACAGGGAACGGCAAACTGGCTCGAAGATCATGCCGCTATTGTCGACGCTTACTTGGCCAGAGACATCGACAGGGCCGTTTCTCACCTTGGAAAGCATCTCGAAAAAGCGGGTAACGACCTCATTGGCGCGATGCGGCAGGAAACACAACATACTTGAACCAAGACCGAGCCTTCTATTTCGTGGCGTTTGATTGATGACTGTCTACAGTTCCTGAACCGACAGCAACCATTAATAGGCGGCATGACGATCGAGCCGCCCTCCTTGCCAAAGACAGTGTGAGGGCGGCTGAAAACGTCAGGTTTCTTCTTTCGGGCGCACCAGAATTTCACCGGTCATGTGAGGATGGAAGACGCAATAATATTCAAACTTTCCCGGAACATCGAAACGCAGTTGTGCCTTTTGATCCTTTGCCAGACGGCCTGTATCCCAGCTGCCGTCGCGGGCAGTGGCCGTATGGGGTGCGACGTCATTGTTCATCCAAACAACCACGTCGCCTTCGGTTACCTCCAGCAGATCGGGCGCAAAAACGAAGTCCGATATCCTGACTTCAAACTCACGCGGACCCGATTGCGCCAAAACCGCACCCGAGGGGATGGTCAGGGCCAGGCTCGCGCCCAGACCCTGGCCAAACCGACGCCGTGTGATCGACATCAGCCCGCGCATTGAAGGCCTGCAACCATGTGTTCGGCATGAGTTTCATGCGCGCGGAACGTCACAAGCGCATCCTCCAGCAGCGCCTTGAGTGGTTCGACGGTCACCGCAGGAATGAAGTTTTCGGCGACGGTCTTGTTGACCACTTGATGGTAGCCAAGCTCATTCGTTGCATAGGCGCAATCGAATGCGTTACCTGAGAGCGCTACAAGCTCGGCCCGCTTGGCGGCGGCACCTTCGACGAGGGCGCGGCTGAGATCGTTATCCTGAGGCGTCACGTTCAATTCTGCAATCAGGGCACCAGCAGCATCGTTGACGGCAGTGTGGTCGCGGATCATCGTTTCGGCGAATTCGCGGACTTGCGGGTTCTCCGAGATACCAAGCGCAAGATGCGCATAGCGGATATCCAGACCACCGGCGGTATAGGCAGTGTGTGCGATTTCGAGATCATTCATCGCATCCCCGGCCTGGGCTGAAGCGCCGATGGCAGCAACCGAGATGGCGAAGGCAATAGTCAGCAGTTTCATAGTCGTTCTCCTGTTCAAAGTGTCAGTGACGCTGAGATGGCACAGGAAACCCATCGCCTGAATGGCGAGAAGTCCGCAAAACCTGTCAGATCGTCCGAAGGTCTGGACTAGTGATGGGAACTCGGGGCAATCTAGATGGCATGCTGGACCTACTAAGCGATATCCTGACCCGTCTGTCCCTTGAGGGGACACTCTATTTTCGGACGAGTTTCACCGAGCCCTGGGGCGTGCGTGTGCCTGCCTTTAGGAACGTAACGCGATTTCACTATGCACATCGAGGAGAAGCCCTGGTGAGAATCGAGGGGCAGGCAACCCCGATCTCCCTGGCACAGGGCGACCTTGTACTGATCCCGCACGGTGCGGCGCATGTCTTATCGTGCAGGCATACCGGGGCAGTCGAGGCTTTGCCGCTTGACGATGTTCTGGATCGGTCAGGTTTTCCGGGTCATGGAACGCTGGTTTGGGGCGGCGCGGAATCGGCGCAAGACACGCAGCTGATTTGCGGGCATTTCGCTCTGGCCGAAGGATCGCGACACATTCTCCTGGACCGGTTGCCGGCCTTGGTTCACCTACGCGGATACGGCGACGATCTTGGACCATGGCTTGAGGCAACCTTGCGCGTTATCGGCGCCGAAGCGGGAGGATTGCGACTGGGCGGCGACCTGATCGCGCTCAAGATGTCCGAAGCGATCTTCGCCCAGGCAATCCGCGCGCATATTGAACAGTCCTCGGCCACGCAAAGCGGAATTGCAGGTTTTGCAGACCCGAATATCGGTCGCGCCCTGACGGCTTTTCATCGCCAGCCCGCCTCGGAATGGAGTGTCGAGAAACTGGCGCGTGAGGCGGGGCTGTCGCGAACGGGATTCGCCGAGCGCTTCACAACACGAATTGGGATAACGCCGATGTCCTACGTCACCTCCTGGCGCATGCAGATCGCCAGAGAGGCCCTGGCGAAGGGAAACCAATCTGTGGCAGCGACGGCCGAATTGTCCGGCTATGCCTCGGAATCTTCGTTCAGCCGGGTCTTCAAAAAAGAGATCGGCCATTCTCCGGCGGTCTACCGCGCGAAGAGCGCCGCGCGTGAGCTTTCCTGAAAGACATCCGGAATTTCGGACGATCAGGCCACATATCCGCGCCAGCGGAACCTCATCGCCTGATCCCAAAGCGTTAGGTGACTCAGGATTTTCGCGCCCCCTCTAATCCAACCGGCAACCATTTGCATCAAACGCAAGAACTGCAGAAATTGGAAATGAAACGCCGGACACCTCCCCGGTCGATTCATCATCCTCCGAAACGAGATGGGTAAGCTCGCCGTTGTCATAGCCAATGTAGCCATAGCTGCGATCACCAAGGTGCTCTTCCATCAGCAACTTGGCCCCATCAAGTGCGATATACGTCTTTCCCGGCAAGGGCGCTGACAGGACCGAGCAGAATTCAGGTCGGATTCCTATTTGATCGACATCATCCTCGAAAACACGATTCAGGACCACCTCACTTGCGCCGACCCATAGCCGTGTCTCGTCACCTCGTTTCTCAGTCCGATCAACTTTGAAAAAGTTCATTTTTGGCGTTCCGATAAATCCGGCGACGAACGTGTTGGCGGGCTTATGATAGAGTTGCTGCGGTGGCCCGGCCTGCTCGATCCGCCCTTCGCGCAGCACCACGACTTTATCGGCCAGGGTCATCGCCTCTGTCTGATCGTGGGTCACGTATACGGCGGTCGACTTCAACAACTTTTGCATTTCGGCGATTTCAAGCCTCAACCGTACACGCAGCTCAAGATCGAGGTTAGAGAGCGGTTCATCGTAGAGGAACACTTCGGGCTTCCGGATCATCGCACGGCCCATGGCGACGCGTTGGCGCTGGCCACCCGACAGTTGACGAGGATAGCGACCGAGGAGAGGGGTCAGTTCCAGAAGCTCGGCGATCTCGCCAACCCGCGCTTTGATTGCCGCGTTCGAGATGCCGGCCATTCGCAGCGGAAAACCGAGATTGGCACGGACCGTTTTGTGAGGGTAGAGCGCGTAGTTCTGGAATACCATGGCACAGCCGCGCTGCGACGGTGAGACGTCGTTCATCCGCGTATCGCCGATTTTGATTTCGCCGTCGCTCACCTCTTCGAGGCCGGCGATCATTCGCAAAATCGTGGACTTGCCGCAGCCTGAAGGTCCAAGCAGAACAGTGAAGCCTCCATCAGGGATCTCAAGATCGAGCGATGGAATGACCTCATGCGCGCCGAATCTCTTGCAAACATTTGTCAACGAGATGCTCGACATTCGATTACTCCTTTTTGTTGTCGGCATCGCGCTGTGCCAGATCTGCCATGATGTTGCTCTCCGTCAGGTCGAGAAGCCTTAGCATCGCTTGGCGCGCACCATCCGCATCGCGGCTCCACATCCGGTCGAGAACAGCTCGGTGCAAAGAAAGGGCACGACGTGGCGCGTCCGGGTTCTTGGTTGATAGCTCAAACGACATACGCAACGCTGCTTCGACGATGGCGCCAAAAGCGACAAGAAATTCGTTGCCGGTGCCGATTAGAATGCCACGATGAAAACGCAGATCAGGTTCCGCGAATGCGCTGACATCTCCACCGGCGGCGTCCATTTCGTGGTAGGCACGCTCAATGGCAGCGAGATCCGAATCCGTGCCATTCTTGGCGCAGAGTGCACAGGCTTCCGGCTCGACGATGCGGCGCACCTCATTCAGGCGGTTGGCGAATTCGGCCACCGGTCGCTGACTCCAGGTCCACTCAAGCAAGTCGCCATCCAGCATGTTCCACGAGACACGAGGCAGGACGCGGGTGCCAAGCTTCTGGCGGCTCTCAATTAACCCCTTCGCCTTGAGGAGCGACAATGCTTCGCGAATCGAAGTCCGACTGACGTTGAACTCAGCCGCAAGTTCGACCTCCTTTGGGAGAATGTCGCCCTCGCCCAATTTACCTTGTGTGATACGACGCGCAATTTCGTTGGCAATGCGCGATGTATGTTGCTGCCCTGTTCGCTCTTCCGACATTATGCCCTCCAGTGATATTTGTTATGTCCAACATAAATTCACAAACGTCAATGTATATGAGATTATACCGTCCAATACTTTACCAAAGATTGAAAATATGTCGGACATATTGACATGAAGGGAAATCTGAACATAAAAAACACACGACCAATCCGGTTGTTGCTAGAATCAAGGGAGAAATTCATGTCCACGATCACCCGAGCATCTCGCCAGATTAACCTCAGTCGCCGCACGCTTCTAAGAACCGGTGCAGCGGGTGTCGCAGTAGGCGGACTCTCGTCCTTGGCTGCACCTGCCATCGCCCAGTCCAAGCCGTTTGACGGCGTTACGCTGCGCGGCGCATCATTCCAGCACACCTTTTTCACGATCTTGAAAGACTACATTCCAGAGTTTGAAGAGCAGACCGGCATGACAGTCGATCTGCAACTCTCGGCGTTTCCGGTTTACAACCAGCAAGCTGATTTGGAATTGTCGTCTGGAGGCGATGCCTACGACTTCGTTAACGTGACCTTCATCCTCGCGGCGCGTTGGGTGGCTGCGAATCTTTTGGCAAACCTCGACGAATTCACCAGCGACCCGAACAAAACGCCAGACAGCTGGATGCCAGAAGATTTTGTCGAAGGTGCGCAAGTTCCCTATCTCGACGAAAACGGCAACACTTTCGGATTTGCCTGGGAAGGTGGCGCGATGGTCATGGGGCTCTCTCGCATGGACCTCATGGAGAAGAAGGGTCTCGCGATTCCCACGACATTCGAGGAGATGGAGGCCGTTTGCCGCGAGATACATGGTACCGAAAACGTAACCGGTTTTGTTGGGCACAACATCCATCACTGGGGAGTTCCACCCTATATGCATGGCTTCGGAGGTAATGTTTTCGCCGACCCACCCGGCGACATCACACCAATGCTGAACGCGCCCGAAACTGTGTCCGGTGTTGCATTCTACGCGAACTTGCTAAGGAACTATGGGCCGCAGGGCGTGATAACATACACTGAGGATCAAGCACGTCAGGCAATGCTGACAGGTCGCTCTAACATGTTCGTTCACGCCTCCGGCTGGGTTACGCCAATCCTCCTTTCCAACGACAGCCAGGTAAAAGAGACGGCGGCCGTTGCCCGCATGCCAGCGGGGCCAGTAAACGACTTTCCGGCCTCAAACAGCCAAGGTCTCGGTATCCCGAAGAACGCGCGTAACAAGGACGCAGCCTGGGAATTCATCAAGTGGGCGCTATCGCCGGAATTGTCACTTCGCATCGTTGAGGAAACCGGGCATTCGTCGCTGTGTCGCCGCTCGGTAATCAACTCCGACGTCTATCGGGCGACGAATGTTGTAAACGGTCAAGATATTGGTGCGCTCTACATGGAAGTGCTGGAGCAGCCAGCAAAGACCGAAAACTACATGGCCTATCGCACAGTCAAGGAATTCCCGTTGATGGCGGACATTCTGAACAAGGCAGTTGAGCAGGTGGCATCTGGGCAGCTTGAAGCGCAGGCGGCAATGGATGCGGCACAGGAACAGGCAATATCTTCGCTTAGGCGCGCTGGTGTCGACCTCTGATAGAATACCGTTTCGGTTCCACTCCGCCGATTCGGGTCGCGTGGGCGGCGGGTGTGTCCTGCCTGCCGCCCGGGCGATGCTCCGCCATCTTTAACTACCTGCAAAGGCGTTTTTGTTCGAGTCTGCAATGTCTGAAACAATAAGCCCCATTGATCGAGAGCGGCGCGCGTTCCTCCGAACTGCCCTTGCGCCCAGTCTACTGGTTCTGGTGATCATCGCGGGACTGCCCACAATCTACCTCGTGGCGACCAGCTTGACCCCGTTTTCGATGGTACGCCCAGGCAGCGCAACGGACTTCTCCGAACCATTGCGCAATTACGGTTTCCTCGCCGAGGATGGGCGATTTCTCAATTCGCTCTGGGTGCAGGCCAAGCTCTCAGTCTACGGCGTGGCGGCGCAGGTTCTCCTGGGTATGCTTCTGGCACTGCTACTGCATACGCGGTCCACATTCATTGAGGTGACGCGAACCTTTTTCCTGATCCCAATGGTGCTGCCACCCATCGTCGTCGCAGTCATTTGGAAGTTGCTCTACACCCCCGACATTAGCCCGCTTTATCATGTAGCGCAGTTATTCGACCTGACGCTTCCCGCGATGACGTCTTCGGTTGACTATGCATTGACCGCCATCGTCATCGCCGACACGTGGGAATGGTTTCCGTTTACGTTCCTGATGGTGCTGGCGACGCTGCAAACCATTCCAGATGAATACTCCGAAGCCGCAGTCATGGACGGCGCCGGGCGCGTGCAGGTATTCTTTCACATCACGTTGCCGTTTATCCTTCCAATCCTGATTGTATCCGGCTTGTTTCGGCTGATCGATTCAATCAAGGCATTTCCGCTGATATTCCTTTTGACCCAAGGCGGGCCGGGCACAGTTACCGAAGTCACGAACTTCTATGCTTATATCCTGGCGTTCAACAACGGTGAGATCGGCTACTCTTCCGCGATCACAGTCATCCTCGTCGCAATTATCATAACAATCAGTTGGGCCGCGACGCGTGCAGGTACCAACCGGGGAGGCGCGACATGAATCGCAACGCGACGCTTGGACGAAAGATTGCGGTCGCGGTGGTGCTGCTGATCGTACTGCTGCCATTCCTGTGGCTACTCCAGATGAGCTTCCGCCCCAACGAAAGCATCATGGCGTTTCCACCCCAGCTCCTGTTTTCGCCAACGGTGGAGCATTACGCCGCTCTCTGGGACGATGCCTTTCGCTCCTCGTTTGTGAACTCGCTCCTGTCGGCCTCGATTTCGACGTTATTGGCGCTCACCTTCGGTATTCCAGCGGCGTATTCGCTTTCACTGTGGAGAGGGCGGCGCAAACACGCGCTCGGATTTTGGATTCTCGTCACCCGGATGGCACCGCCGATCGCATTCACAATCCCTTATTTCCTCGTCTACCGAAACCTCGGACTTCTCGACACCGTAACTGGGCTCGTCATCATATACACTACTTTCAATTTGCCCTTGGTCATTTGGATGATGCAGCCGTTTTTCGAGGCCGTGCCGGGCTCGCTTGAAGAAGCTGCGCTGATGGACGGCGCCCGGCCTGCCCGTGTCTTCGCTGAGATCATACTGCCGATGGTCGTGCCTGGCATCGCGGCGACGGCAATCCTATGCTTTCTCTATGCCTGGAACGATTTCTTCTTCGCGCTCATCCTCACACGCAGCGACGCGCGGACGGCGCCAGTCGCGGTGGTCAACTTCATGAACTACGAAGGGTGGGAATGGGGGAAGATCGCGGCCGGTGGCTCTCTTGTGATGGCGCCAGTGCTGGTTTTCTCACTTGCTGTCCGCAAGTATCTCGTAAGCGGTTTGACCGCCGGGGCGGTGAAAGGATGACTTTTCAAGTTCCCTTGGGAAAGTCAAAGCTCATCGGTATCCTGGCCCACCCTGCCGCCCATGTGAGGGCGCCAAACCTTTACACGCCGGCGTTCTGGAACGCCGGACTGGACTGGCATCTGATCCCTTTCGATGTTGCACCACGTTATCTGGCCGATACCATCCGTGCATTCTCCCGCATGGAGAACATGTTAGGCCTGAACATTACAATGCCGCATAAGGCACATGTCTACGAGCTCTGTACAGAGGTTGGCCCGGCAGCCGAGTTTGAGGGTGTGGTCAACACCGTCAGGTTCGAGAATGGCCAGTTGATTGGCGACAGTTTTGACGGCGCGGGCTTCGTCGGGGCACTGAAGGCTTCCGGCGGGTTCGACACTGAGCGGCGTGCTGTGGTCATTGGCGCCGGAGGTGCGGGGCGCGCCATCGTCCACGCCCTGGCCGAGGCGGGATACCAGCGGATCGGCATCCTCAACCGTGACATGTCGCGAGCACGATACCTGGCTGATTATCTGTCAAAACGCTACCCAATGGTCCGGACCGACACAAAGGATGATCTTTCGGATGCGGGGCTGGTCGTAAACGCCACCTCGCTTGGGCTGCACAGCGGCGATCCCTTGCCAGCGGATCCAGCTCTAATTGCCGACAACGCGACCGTATTTGACATTATCGCCGCGCGCGACACCGAGTTTATGTGCGCCTGCAACGACCTAAATCTGAACGTCATCGGCGGGCAGCCGATGATTGAGCACCAGATCGGGCTTCAGGTTGCGTTCTGGAAAGGAGTAAGTAAATGAGCCCCGCGCCTCACATAATTTTGGTCATGACGGACCAGCAGCGCTTCGACACAATTTGCGCCCTTGGGGCATCGCATATGGAAACCCCAAATCTAGACCGCCTGGCGCGGGAAGGTGTGGTATTCGAAAATTGCTTCGTCAATGCCCCGTCCTGCGTCCCGTCGCGTGCTTCGTTGTTCACCGGGCTGGAACCACACACGACAGGCATATTGCGAAATGGCCAAAACTGGTCTCGTACCTGGGTCCGAAATCTTGTCGACGCGGGCTACCACTGCGTGAGCGTGGGCAAGATGCATACGATCCCCTATGACGCTGATGCCGGATTTCATGAGCGGTTCGTGGTCGAGAACAAAGACCGCTATTTCGAGGGCCGTTGGTTCGCGGACGACCTCGACAAAGCCTTCGCTGCGCAAAACCTCACGAAACCGTCGCGCGAAGGCTATCGTGCGCTTCCCGACTATCAAAACCGGCTGGGGGCGGTCGAGTGGACATTGCCCAAGGGGCTACACCCTGACGTATTCGTTTCGGAAACGGCGCGGTGGTGGCTGAACTCGCGCCCGCAACCGAACCAGTTGTTTATGCAGATCGGCCTACCCGGTCCGCACCCCCCATACGACCCGACTCCGGATTATCTGCAGCGCTATCTGGCCCGCAACGATTTACCAGTTCCCGATGTCAAAGAGGCCGACCTTCAGGGCCTTCCTGATTACCTGAAAAAGAAGCGAGTCCACGATACCGAAGTTGATCACGACGCAGTCGCCTGGAAGATTGAGCCCAGTCATGACGAGCTGCGCCGCCTTTGGACGCACTACTGCGCCAACGTCACGATGATTGATGATCAAGTTGGTCTGCTGCTCGACTGCCTTGAAGACAACGCTTATCTTGATGACTGCGTCATCATATTCATCTCGGACCATGGCGATGCTTTGGGAGAGCACGGACTATCACAGAAATGGTCGATGTATGAGCCGGTGGTAAAGGTGCCTTGTATCATCTGGTCGCCCGAACGCTTCCGCCCCGATGTTGTCGGTGAGAAAATTCAGCTGTTTGACGTCGGTGCTACAATCCTCGATTTGGCGGGGGCCGCCAGATCTGAACTCATGCAGGCACGTACTCTTCGGTGTGCCCTCGAAGGCGAGCCATTCTCAGGACGTGAGGTCGTTTTTTCCGAACAGGCCGGCGACGTTTCCATGACAGGCGCGCGTTTGGTGACGATGGCCCGCAGCGACCGATACAAGGCAGTGTTCATTCTGGATGCCGAAGACGGGCAATTGTTTGATCTCGACACTGACCCAGGTGAGGTCGTCAACCTCTGGGATGACCCTGCTCACTTGGAAATACGTGAGGAATTACGCCGCGCCATACTAGACTGGCGCGCACGCAGCATGCTGGAGACCATGGACCTCTTCGCTGAAGCCCGGTGACGGCAAACATGTACTGAAAAAGGAACCCGCTCATGTCTCACGTGATGGTAACAGGTGCCTCAAGTGGCCTTGGTGCAGAAATAGCCCGGCTTGCTGCTTTGCGGGGCTATCCCGTTTCTCTAATGGCGCGCCGCTCAGGACTGGTTTCTGCAGAAAACCTCGCCGCGGAGATTACCACCGCTGGCGGCGCAGCAGGCGTTGTCTGCGCTGACGTGACCAACGAAGCCGAGATCGTCGCAGCCTTCGAGGCGTCGCGTCAAGCGCGCGGGCCACTATCGGCTTTGGTGAATTCTGCGGGGGTGTCCACGCCCGCGTCGCCTGCCGAACTCGATGCCGGAGCAATCGCGGAAACTATGGCAATCAATGTCACCGGATTGATGATCTGTTGCCGCGAGGCAATTCGGCAGATGTCAACCGAGCGGGGCGGTGCTGGCGGTTCTATCGTGAACATATCCTCTATGGCCGCTACCATTGGTGGGCGGCCCGGCTCCGCGGTTTATTCCGCCTCCAAAGCTGCTGTTGATGCCTTCACGACCGGCATCGCCCGAGATCTGGCGACAGAAGGCATACGTGTGAATGCGATCCGCCCTGGCGTTATCGCGACGAGAATGAACGCGCATCTGACCGAGGATCCTGAGTTTATGGCCAAAGTTGCCGCCTCGATACCGATGGGTCGGGTCGGCAATCCATCAGAGATCGCCGAAGTCGCACTGTGGCTGATGTCCAGCGCTGCGTCATTTGTCACCGGGGCCCACATCAACGCTGGCGGCGGAGGTTTTAAGGTGCCCGCCTCGACCTGACACGCCACATAGGGCGCAATCCTGCACCTGAACGAAAAGAATGCTGTGTTCGAAGCGCAGCACAACTCCATCTTCCATGCCGGAACCGGATCATCAGCGTCCTCTTCCAAAATATCACGGATGATACTGAGGCCGTCCGCTATATTCCCGATCGGTCTGATGTTGACCAATGTGTCTGGCGTCATCGTCACGCTCTGTGCCGGATGCACTGGTCTCGCTCGTCAGGTCCAAAATACAGCCGCCGCGCAACGTGCCTATATCCGGGACCAATCAGCCCCCCTTACCGTGGGGCCCACTGTCGCCCAAGAATTAACCACAGGTGTCCGACGTTTTGCCGACACATCGCCGACGCTTTGCCGACAGCACCAAAATGCCAATACCCCGGTATCAACGGGCGGCTCGGTGGCGGTCTCACGTGGGGCGTCGCCGTCGGTGCGACACACCCGAACGTTGCGCGTTCAGACCGCGACCTTGCGGCTTTCGTCCAGATAAATCTCGCGCAGACGGGCCGCCACCGGGCCTGGTGTACCCGCACCTATTGTAGCCCCGTCAATCTCGACAACGGGCATGACAAACATACTGGCCGAGGTGATGAACGCCTCATCCGCCTGCAGCGCCTCTTTAATGGTAAAGCTGCGCTCTTCCACTTTCATCTGCGCCTCTTTTGCGAACCGCAAGACAGCGGCGCGTGTGATCCCGTGCAGGATCTCATTGCCCAGGTGGCGGGTAATTATCGTATTGTTTTTAATGATATAAGCGTTGTTTGACGTGCCTTCGGTGACCGCTCCATCCTCAACCATCCAGGCATCATCGGCACCGGCGGCTTTGGCCATCATCTTGCCCATGGACGGGAATAGCAGTTGCACCGTTTTGATGTCGCGACGGGCCCAGCGCTGATCCTCGATGGAAATCACCTTGATCCCCGTTTTGGCCACTGGACTGTCTGCGAGGCCGGGTTTGTTCTGGGTGAACAACACAACCGTCGGTTCCGTCGTCGCCGGATCAGGAAAGGTAAAATCGCGGTCAGCAGGGGCACCACGGGTGATTTGCAGATAGACCAGACCATCGGTGATGTCGTTCCGACGCACCAGTTCCCGATGGATGTCCAACAGATCGGGCAAGCAGGCGGGATGCGGCATGTCCAACTCACCCAAGGAACGCTCCAACCGCTTGGCATGGCCCGCAAAATCGATCAGCTTGCCATCCAGAACAGAGGTCACTTCATAGACCCCATCGGCCATCAGAAACCCGCGATCAAAGACCGAGATTTTCGCCTCATCCTCGGGCACATACGCGCCGTTGACATAAACTGTGCGGGTCATTGATATGCTCCCTTTGATCAATCGCGTTGTTCGTCCAATGAATTGCCGGCAAGGTCAAGGCAGATCATTCAACCCCACAGGGCCGCAGCAGGCGGATGCACCCCGTCTGCATCAAATTCCAATGGCGGGTCGCGATCTTCGGCCAGCAATAATGGACCATCCAGATCGGTAAATGCCGCCCCCTGCGCCAGCAATGTGGCCGGGGCCATGGCGAGCGATGAACCGACCATGCAGCCAATCATGACGCTATAACCCTCTGCGACAGCTTGCTTTTTCAGGGCCAGCGCCTCGGTCAGCCCGCCGGTTTTGTCCAGTTTGATATTCACCATGTCATATTTGCCGCGCAGCCCCGGCAAGCTTGCCCTGTCATGACAGCTTTCATCGGCGCAAACTGGCAGCGGACGCGCAATCTCGGCCAACATATCATCGGCATCCGCTGGCAAGGGTTGTTCAACCATCAGCACGCCAAGGCGGATCAGATGCGGGGCAAGGTCGGCGTAAACATCTGCCGTCCAGCCTTCATTTGCATCCACGATGATTGGGGCATCGGGGGCGCCTCGCCGCACGGCTTCCAAACGGACCATGTCATCCGGCGTCCCCAATTTTATCTTTAGGAGAGGGCGTTTGGCATTCTGTGCGGCCTGACGTTCCATCGCCTCGGGCGTATCGAGCGACAGGGTATAGGCGGTGATCTCCGGATGCGGTACCGACACCCCGATCAGATCCCAAACGCGCTTGCCGGCCTGCTTGGCCTCCAGATCCCACAGGGCGCAATCAACCGCATTCCGGGCGGCACCAGCAGGCAATAGATCTTGCAGATCGGCACGGGTCAGGTTGTCAGGCAGCCCGTCAATCTGATCCGCCACACTATCCAACGTCTCACCATAGCGGGCATAGGGCACACATTCGCCACGGCCCCTGCCATCAACTGTGACAGTCAGTACCTTCGCCTCGGTTCGCGACCCGCGACTGATCGTAAAAACCTGCGCCAGTCGAAACACATCACGGGTCACTTCAATGCGCATTTTGCCTCATCATTTTGCCAAAAATACTCTCGCCGAAGGCATTAAAGCCCTGCCAAAGCATCCACCAACCGCGCCGCACCTTGCCGATATGTATCCACCGTTGGCAATCCCATGCGCGCCTCGATTCCGGCCATGTATTCCAGTGCTTCATCCTCGGGCAGATGTTGCGAATTAATCGAAATACCAACGACTTGGCAGTCCGGATTGGCCACGCGGGCCAAGGGCAAGGCGGTGTCGCGCAATGTCTCAAGGCTGGGCAGGTCATAGTCTGGCAGCCCCCGCATATGCGTGCGCGTCGGCTCATGTGCCAGAATCAGCGCGTCAGGTTGGCCGCCATGGATCAGGGCCATGGTCACCCCAGAGTAAGAGACGTGAAACAGGCTGCCCTGCCCCTCAATATGGTCCCAATGATCGGGATCATTATCGGGGGTAAGATATTCAACGGCACCGGCCATGAAATCGGCGATCACAGCATCCAGTGGCACACCACCACCGGTGATCAGAATGCCGGTCTGGCCGGTAGGGCGGAAGGTGGATTTCATGCCACGCTTCTGCATTTCAGCATCCATCGCCAACCCGGTATACATTTTTCCTACCGAGCAATCCGTTCCGATGGCGAGGCAACGTTTGCCCGAGCGGCGCTTACCGTTCGCAATTGGGTAAGCCACCGACGGTATACGCACATCAAACAATGAGCGCCCGTTGACGCGGGCAGCTGCTACCAGTTCATCCTCATCGCGCAGCAGGTTGTGCAAGCCAGAGGCAATATCGAACCCCATACGGAGCGCCTCAACCAGCACTTCTTTCCACGCTTTTGAGATATAACCCCCTCGGTTGGCAACACCGATGACAAGGGTTTGGGCGCCGGCCTCCTTCGCCTCTTTCAACGTCAGGTCATTAATCCCCAGATCAGCACCGCAACCTTTCATGCGGAACTGACCGACCGCGTTTTCTGGGCGCCAATCCTTGATGCCCTGTGCCACTTTGGCGGCAAGTTGATCGGGGGCATCGCCAAGGAACAAAAGATACGGTGTCTGGATCATGACAAAGCTCCACTGCAAGATTCGCTATCCATGCGAGATTTGCGCGTGAGTTTCGGAAAGTCATCTCACATGATGCCGGGATTGACTATATTGACGCAACAATAATGCGTATTTTTCCCAAGTTGCCGAAGATATTTGCATGGCTTCCGAACCGCCGGGTCCGTTGTCGGCGCACATATTGCAACTTCCACTGACATTCGCGGATCGTGGATGCGGGAGCACGGCCCCCAAGAAATTGATCGTCGCATCCATGTTTATCTACCGTTAACGACAATTTCGGTATAATGAAGCGTAAACGGCGCAGACCGGACTATTGGGCAGAGTATGATGATTTCGAGACGATCAATGATGGTGGGCGCCGCGTTGGGCGCCGCAGGATGTTCTGGAGGCACCCCAAAATATCGGGGTCCCGAGGTGACGCGCATTCAGGTTTTCAAAGCCAAACGGCACATGCAGCTATTGCACAAAGAAAGCTTGCTTCGGGAATATAACTTTCAACTCGGATTCGCACCGACTGGCCACAAGGTTCACGAAGGTGACGGTCGCACCCCTGAAGGGGCCTATGTGATCGACCGGCGCAACCCTTATAGCCGATACCACCTATCACTTGGTATCTCATATCCCAACGCCAACGATATTGCATATGCCCGGGAAAAAGGGCTGGATCCGGGTGGTGATATCTTCATTCATGGAACACCCACGCGATCGATCGGCATCCCCGATTGGACCTGGGGGTGCATCGCCGTTCAGAACGACGAAATGGACGAGATTTATGCCATGGTGAACAACGGCACCAAAATCTTTATCTATGCCTAAAAGGCAACGCTTGGTATCGGTCGACTGACCGCAGGATCGCTACCCATATTCAATGTCCACCATAGCTTGCCCGCAGGTTCCTGAAACCAGGCAAAACCCATCTGACGTGCATTTGGATCAAGGATCACCGCACGGGTATCTTCCTGCTCCATCCATGCTGCAAGCGTCGGCAATTCGCCCTCGTAGGATTCCGAGATATTTTCACCCAGCAGGCGACCGGCAAAACCAACGCGACGGGCGCGGTCAACAGGGCTCGACCCGTCGGATCCGAACAGCCATGGGCGGTTCTGTATCGACATATCGCGGGCATGCGTCGCCGCAGCAGCATTCAACTGCGCATTCAAAGCAACCGGGGCCGCCCCTTGCGCAGAGCGCAACGCGTTAACGCTGTCCAGCATGCGGAACTGAATCTCGGCCTCTTGACCGGGACGAATCCGGTACAAGGTTGGCAAAGGCAGACCATCGGGGCCTATGCGGTCTGCAGGGACTTGCGTACAGGCCGAAAGCCCAACAGCAACAACCCCAAACATCATTTCACGTCGATACATCGTCAATTCTACCATATTGTTCATCATTCCTTAGCCTCATTAGACTGACACTTCAAACACACATGCGCGGAACCTTGCGGGGTTTGACAATTGTTTGATTTGTTATGGACGCCAAGACACACTAGAACACCCAAAGCACTTTTGACTTTTATGGAGAACGTGATGTCTGACGATCTGATCAACCGCATATCGCGTCGCGGTTTTCTGGCGGCAACTGCGGCCACGATCGGCACCGCTGCTGCCGCGCAGACCGCTAACTCGACCGAGATCGAAAGCGATATCAGCGCTGGCGTGCAACGTAATATTGCCAGCTTTCGGTCGCTTGACTGGCAACCCTATTTCAGCAGCCTGCGCAATGGGGCGGTCCTTGTGGATATCCAGTCGCGCGCGCTGCACTTCTGGTCTGAGGACCAGTCGATCTATAAGCTGTACCCAACAAGTGTCCCCCTGACCAATGACCTGACACGTCGTGGTCGGACAGAGATTACCCGCAAGGTCGAAGGCCCTAGCTGGGCGCCGACCCCCGCAATGAAGTTGCGGAACCCGGAATGGCCGGATTTCATCGGCCCGGGCCCCGACAATCCCTTGGGAACGCATGCGTTGCACCTGTCCTGGCAGTACTACCGAATCCACGGCACACATGACACGCGCAAGATCGGGCGGCGATCATCAAACGGCTGTATCGGCCTGTATAACGAGCAAATCGCAGAGCTTTTTGGTTATGCAAAAGTCGGCACCCAAGTGCTCTTGATCTGAGCACTGGGCAAGTTACTTGCCGCATTTAGATGAAGGCCTGCGTCATGCTTGATGTTGGGCAACAGCCGCAACCACAGGATGGATCTTCCAAACCACACTCCACTGCATATTGATGCGGGGGCGTGCCGGGATTTTTTGACCATCCCCTACGCTCCTCAAGCGATCTGTAGGCGGCCCATTTGGCGCGGCGCATGGCGATCCCCCAGCGCGTGATCCGTCCAACTGTTGTCTGTATCGGCAATTTCGACGCCCATTTGCGTTGCATCCAGCGAAAGCTCTCGGTGAAATCATTGCCCAGTTTGTCGTGAAACTTATCGTTGTGGACAACCGGCAAGTTCACCACGAACGCGCCGCGATCAGCGGCTAAAGCCATTTGTACGATATCTGTTCCATACAGATGAAAGTTGGGCAGGCCTTCGTCCCAACGCAACCCAGCACTGCGGCGCAAGATTACAAACAACTCATCAACACTTTGCACCGGTTGCGGTTTTTTAACCGGCGCGCCAATGCGCCGACCAAGACTGGTTGACCAGACATCACCGACAAATTCGCCAGCCAGATCGATCCCACAACAGGCCAGGACTGCCCAATTGGGGGCGACCTTTTTTAGTTGCCGCAGGTATAGTTCCAGCTTTCTTTCCCATCCGCGTGGAAAATACACATCCTGATGTGCAAAGATAATGATACCGGAACTGGTCACGTCCAGACCATGATTATACGCGATCGTCGCCGATGGCGCATTGCGCTCAACATCGACCGGAACACTGCCATTCTTTATCATTGGCGAAGCCATCAGGTTCATTTCCAGACAGGCTTCATCATTGCTTGCAGTCACAATAGAAACATCGAGCGCCATACCAGACCCCCAAAAATAAATTTTTTGTATCCGCCCGCTGTCAGCAATCTTAAAGACGGCGAGCCTATAATTTACGTCAAATATTCGTCTAAATAATACGAACCATTATGGCTTTAGCCCGGCAATTTAGCAAGCATCTTGGCAATCGGCTGTGTTTTGCCTGAGCAATTCCCCTTGCCAAACGGTCACCCATGATGCGGGCTCTTTTCGCTCTTCCAAAATTTTTAATGATCGGACGGTTGATTGACCGCAAACCAGCCCATGCACCATCTGAGCAAAAAGCCATTTAAAAACAATCACGAAGACGGTGAACCGTAAATATTAACGCTTTGCCATTGGCAATACCGTTCAATCATGTTCCTATTCGCGCAGTGAAACCGCGTGGATGATGGGATCCGGCGCTGTTTCGGAAAAAGCCAAAAATTAGGGAGGTAACTTAATGTTACTCAAACAAAAGATTGCTGTGGGTTTATTGCTCGGGGCACTGGGTGCTTCTGCGGCTTCTGCGCAGTCGCTGGTCTATTGCTCAGAGGGTTCTCCAGAAGGTTTTGACCCCGCTCTATATACCGCAGGCACCACATTTGATGCCTCCAGCCACCCGATCTACAACCGTTTGACCGAGTTCAAGGTCGGCACAACCGAAGTGATTCCTGCTCTGGCTGAAAGCTGGGAAGTGTCCGAAGATGGCATGACCGTTACGTTCAATCTGCGTCAGGGTGTGAAATTCCATTCCAACGACATGTTCACACCGAGCCGCGACTTTAACGCAGACGACGTGATCTTTACCTTCAATCGCCAAAAGGATGACGACCATCCTTACAATGGCGTGTCCGGCGGCACTTGGGAATATTTCGACGGTATGTCGATGCCCGACCTGGTAGACAGCATCGAGAAAGTTGATGACTACACCGTCATCTTCAACCTGACACGTCCCGAAGCCCCGTTTGTTGCCAATATGGCGATGGACTTCGCATCGGTCGTTTCCGCTGAATATGGCGAGGCAATGCTGGAAGCTGGCACGCCTGAAATGCTGAACCAGGCGCCAATTGGCACCGGTCCGTTTGCATTCCAAGCCTACCAGAAAGATGCTGTTATCCGTTATCTGCGGAATGACGACTATTGGGGCGATGCAGCCAAGGTTGAAAGCCTGATCTTTGCGATCACACCTGACGCCTCTGTCCGTTACCAAAAGGTGCAGGCCGGTGAATGCCATGTGATGGCTTATCCAAACCCCGCCGATGTTCAGGCAATGAAAGACGCCGAAGATGTCGTGGTGATGGAGCAAGAAGGCTTGAACGTCGGTTATCTGGCCTACAACACAACGGTTGCACCTTACGACAATCCCAATGTGCGTCGGGCGCTGAACATGGCGATCGACAAGCAGGCGATTATCGATGTGGTCTTCCAGGGCTCTGGCCAAATCGCCAAGAACCCACTGCCCCCGACGATGTGGTCGTACAACGATGCTATCGAGGATGATGCATATGATCCCGAAAAGGCCAAAGAGATGTTGGCCGCCGAAGGTGTCCAAGACCTCAACATGAAGATCTGGGCGATGCCCGTGCAGCGCCCGTATAACCCGAACGCACGCCGTATGGCCGAACTGATGCAGGAAGATTTTGCAAAGATTGGCGTCACGGTTGAAATCGTGTCCTACGAATGGGGTGAGTACCTGTCCCGTTCGCGCGAACTGGATCGGGACGGCGCCGTTCTGCTGGGTTGGACTGGCGACAACGGAGACCCAGATAACTTCCTGGCTGTTCTGCTGGGTTGCGACGGTCGCGAAAACTCGAACCGTGCGCAGTGGTGCCACCAGCCCTTCGAAGATCTGATCCAGCAAGCCAAAGTGCTGCCAACGCAGGAAGAGCGTCAGCCGCTTTATGAGCAGGCACAGGTTATCTTCAAGGAGCAGGCGCCATGGGCCACAATCGCGCACTCGGTTGTTTACATGACCATGCGCCCGGAAGTTGAAGGCTATATCGTGCACCCGCTGGGTGGCCATATCTTCAACCAGGTTGGCCTGTCGCAGTAACCAACAACTTGAGGCGCCCTTCCAGGGGCGCCTCTCGTCTTAGATGATGCGGACATACCATTGACTAACAAATTATCTGACCGGCTTACACAATATGCCGATATCGCCGCCGAACTTGGTGTCGATGCCGTGGCCCTCGTGCCTGGCCCAAATTTCGCGCGCGCCGTGATCCATCCATTCATGAGCCATGAACGGCCCTTCCTGCTGGTTGTCCCAGCAAAAGACCCACCTGCCGCATTGGTGCCAAACCTTGAATTGCGCAGCTGGGACCTTGTCGGATTTGACGGTCCCGTTTTTGATTGGCGCGATCAGGATGGCTATGACGCTGCCTTTGCTGCCCTCTTGAACCACTTACAAATCGGATCGCTTGCCGTTGAGGGGCAGGTCATGCGCGTTTTCGTGCATCACGCCATGTTGCGCGCCCAGCCTGATCTGCGGATCGTAGATGCAGAGCGCGAGATTTCCGGTTTGCGGATGATCAAGACAGCTGCCGATATCGATGCACTGAGCGCCGCCATCACCATTTCCGAACGCGCGCTGGCGCGGACACTGGACAATGTGCGGTTAGGACAAACAGAGAAAGAGATTGAACAGGCCCTGATCCAGAACCTTTTTGCTGAAGGGGCTGAAGATCAGTCATTTGCACCGATTGTTGCTGCAGGCGACGGATCGGCACGCCCCCATGCTAAAGCCCGTGCCAATTATGCCGTCAAGGCCGGGGACGCGCTGTTGTTGGACTTTGGAGCACGCAAGCACGGCTTTGCCGCCGATGTCACAAGGACGGTATTCCTGGATCACGCCACAGACGAAGGGCAAGCTGTCTATGACACCGTCTTGCGCGCGAACCTCAAGGGATTTGAGGTGACGCGCGCTGGCGTGACAGCCCACCAGATCGATGATGCCGTGACCGGCGTTCTTGAGGCGTCCCCCTATGCTGACCGTATCCGCACAAAAACGGGTCACGGGCTAGGCAGGGATGTGCATGAAGCCCCTTATATCATGCGTGGCAACCATCAGGTTTTGCCTGCAGGCACCGTCTATACCAATGAACCGGGGCTTTACGAAATCGACAATTTTGGCGTCCGTATTGAGGATGACGTGCTGATCACCGATGACGGCTGCACCTCACTGACCCATTTTCCAAAGGAACTGACAGTGCTGAAATGCTGAATTATGTCCTGCGCCGTCTGCTGACCTTTGTGCCAACATTCATAGGGGTGACGCTGATTTCATTCGGATTTATCCGCGTGCTGCCGGGCGACCCGATTATCGTCATGGCGGGTGAGCGTGGTCTGACCGCCGAGCGTTATGCCGAGCTTGAGGCGCAGTTCGGATTTGATCGCCCCATCTATGTGCAGTTCTGGGAGTATCTGACCGGTGTCCTGCAAGGTGATCTGGGAAATTCCTTTGTCACCAAGAAACCGGTCTGGGATGAATTCTTTGCGCTTTTCCCAGCCACATTGGAATTGTCGCTTTGTGCAATGGTGTTCGCTGTGGTCATAGGTCTGCCTGCCGGGGTTATCGCCGCCGTCAATCGGGGTAAGTTTTACGACCGGGCGCTGATGTCCACCGCGCTAATCGGGTATTCGATGCCGATTTTCTGGTGGGCGCTTTTGCTGATCATCGTGTTTTCCGGAAACTTGCAATGGACCCCGGTTTCAGGTCGGATCGACCTGATTTACTATTTCCCCGACCCCACTGGGTTCATGCTGATCGACAGCCTGGCATCTGGGCAAAAAGGGGCATTCGCCTCTGCCGTGCGCCATCTCGTTTTGCCAACAATTGTGTTAGGCACCATCCCGCTGGCCGTGATCGCACGGCAAACCCGGTCCGCCATGCTGGAAGTGCTTGGCGAAGATTACATAAGAACGGCGCGCGCCAAGGGGCTGGGTTCCGGACGGATCAACGGGGTGCACGCGCTGCGCAATGCGCTGATCCCTGTCATTACCGTGATCGGTCTGTCTGTCGGCACCTTGCTGGCTGGCGCCATCTTGACCGAAACGATCTTTAGCTGGCCGGGCATTGGCAAATGGATGGTCGATAGCATTTTCCGGCGTGACTATCCGGTGGTTCAGGGCGGTCTGCTGCTGATCGCGGTGGCCGTGATGATCGTAAACCTGACCGTTGATATGCTTTATGGCGTCATCAACCCCAAGATTAGGAAGCGGTGATGACTGACACGACCTCCGCTGTTACCCGCCCTGGCCCGCTCCGCGAGTTCTGGTTCTATTTCCGCGAAAACCGCGGCGCGGTGATTGGCCTCTGGATATTTGCCGCATTCGCATTTGTGGCGCTCTTTGGTCCCTGGATCGCGCCACATGATCCAACTGCCCAATTTCGGGATGCCACGCTACAACCGCCGTTTTGGCAAGAAGGTGGCGATTGGACCTATCCGCTTGGAACCGATCCACTAGGTCGCGATATGCTGTCGCGATTGATCGTCGGGGCGCGGTTTTCATTTTTTGTCGGAATTGTCGTCGTCAGCATCGCGGCGACCGGTGGCATTCTGGTGGGGCTTCTGGCTGGGTTTGCACCCAAATGGGTGGACACCGTCATCATGCGGATCATGGATGTCATCCTGGCCTTCCCATCGCTTTTGTTAGCACTTGTTCTGGTCGCTATCCTCGGCCCGTCACTGACCAACGCCATGATCGCCATCGCCATCGTGTTGCAGCCGCATTACGTGCGCCTGACCCGCGCAAGCGTGATGGCTGAACGGCAGAAGGACTACGTTACATCAGCCAAGGTTGCTGGCGCCGGCTTGCCACGGCTAATGTTCATCACTGTTCTGCCGAATTGTCTGGCCCCCATCATCGTGCAAGCTGCGCTGTCGTTTTCCACGGCAATTCTTGATGCCGCGGCCCTTGGCTTTCTCGGGATGGGTGCGCAGCCGCCAACGCCGGAATGGGGCACCATGCTGGCAGAGGCCCGCGAATTCATTCTACGCGCTTGGTGGGTTGTGACCTTCCCCGGTCTTGCGATCCTCGTCACCGTGCTGGCCATCAACCTGATGGGTGACGGTCTACGCGACGCACTTGACCCCAAACTAAAAAGAAGCTGAGCCATGTCCTTGTTGCGCATCCGTAACCTCAGTGTTTCATTCTCCACCGCCTCAGGCGAATTTCGTGCCGTTGATGGACTCAATCTTGATGTCGATGCCGGCGAAATCCTCGCCATTGTTGGCGAAAGCGGATCGGGCAAGTCGGTATCCATGCTGGCGTTGATGGGCCTGTTGCCGTGGACGGCAACCGTCACCGCAGATGAGATCATCTTTGACGACATGGATCTGCTGAACATTGACAGGAACGCCCGGCGCAGGATCATTGGCAACGACCTCGCAATGATCTTTCAGGAACCGATGTCGGCCCTGAACCCCTGCTTCACCGTGGGATGGCAGATCAAGGAGGCTTTGCGCATTCACCTTGGCCTTGATCGCACCGCCCGGCACAAACGCGCGGTTGAGTTATTCGAACAGGTCGGCATTCCCGATCCCGAAAAACGCCTTTCGGCCTTTCCACACCAGATGTCTGGCGGCATGAACCAGCGTGTGATGATTGCCATGGCCATCGCGTGCAAACCCAAACTGCTGATCGCGGATGAACCGACCACTGCGCTTGACGTGACCATTCAGGCGCAGATTCTTGATCTTTTGTCAGATCTTCGCCGGGAAACCGGTATGGGTCTTGTATTGATCACTCATGATATGGGCGTTGTGGCTGAAACCGCAGAACGGGTCAGTGTACAATATGCAGGACAAAAGATTGAAGAGCAGCCGGTCGGCCCATTGTTTGAGCGACCTTTCCATCCCTATACGGCTGCACTTCTGGACGCCTTGCCAGAGCGCGCGACAGACAGGTTGCTGCCAACAATTCCGGGCGTGGTACCCGGGCAGTTTGACCGCCCGACAGGGTGCCTGTTCTCGCCCCGCTGCAAATTTGCCAATGACACCTGTCGATTGACCCCGCCCATACCGGCGGGCTCTGAACTGGGCGACATACGTTGCCACTATCCGCTGAATATAGCCGAAAGGACCGGAGCATGACGAATGCGGTCATTCACGCAACCGGGTTAAAGCGGCACTATAATATCAGCGGTGGCATGATGCGAAAGCCGCGTGTTCTGCGCGCCGTTGCCGGGCTTGATTTTGAGCTTAGTGCCGGAAAGACTCTTGCGGTTGTCGGCGAAAGCGGTTGCGGGAAATCAACGCTCGCCCGGATGGTTGCAATGATCGAAACCCCGACCGAGGGCACGCTGACGCTTGAGGGCAAGCCGGTTGAGCCTGCCGATTGGGCAGACCTGCGGCAATCGGTGCAAATCGTGTTTCAGGACCCCTACGGGTCACTGAACCCGCGTCAACGGATCGGAACCATCCTGCAGGAACCGTTGACCATCAACCGCCCCGATCTTTCCCGCACCGAACGCGAAGAACGTGCGCGCGAGATGCTTGAGATGGTTGGGCTGCGTCCTGAACATTTTGACCGCTACCCGCACATGTTCTCGGGCGGGCAGCGCCAAAGAATTGCGATTGCGCGCGCGCTGATGCTGGACCCTAAGGTGCTGGTTCTGGATGAGCCCGTCTCAGCACTTGATCTCTCGATACAGAGCGCAATCCTCAACCTGTTGACGGAATTGCAGGACAGGTTGCAGCTGGCCTATCTTTTTATCAGTCACGACCTGAGCGTTGTACGCCATGTCGCTGATGATGTAATCGTAATGTATCTTGGTCGCGCAGTCGAAAAAGGCCCCAAGGACGCGCTTTTTGCCGCGCCAAGACACCCCTACACAAGAGCGTTGCTTTCGGCCACGCCAAGCGCGGAACCCAATGCGCGGCGGGACCGTATCAAATTGACGGGGGAACTGCCTTCGCCACTGGACATACCGCAGGGATGCCCATTCGCTCCGCGTTGTTGGAAGTCCGAGGAGAGATGTCGGCAAGAGCTTCCCGTATTGTCTGGCGAGCGCCATCAAGCAGCCTGCTTCTTCCCTGAAGGAAAAGCCGACAACGATAGCGTTTGACGAAATACCTGGCACATCACGTATCACATAATGCGTTGAAATCGCGGGTTTCAGGCAGCGTTAGGTGATTGCGGTTTTTTTGCATAACGCTCCAAGCCCCGGCTTTTCGGACCAAGATGCCCTTCTTTACTGGATCACTGCCCTGAAATGGTGCTCCCCGCAGGCTGTCACGTGGCGAAACGCCTCGCGGACAGAGAAACAACCAGTTGAAACCTTTTGTTAACCAACTCGATTCATAGAAGTAAGCGATTTCAAATTTGGCAATCTGCAGCAAACGTTCCACCAAGGAGAAACTTTGTCGATGGCGGAAAGGGGTGCCAAGGAGCAAGCCAGACACCGGATTCTACCCCTGAACACTTGACGTTAGCCAAGCTGACGGCGGTGTCCTTGACGCCACCATAGAGAATATCGTCAACTCGTATATACAACCTATGCGGCACTTCAGTAGTCTCAATGAATGGATTGAGGCCACGCCGTTTCGTGACCGGCTTAATAATTGAAGCAAACGGGTCCGTTTGCGCATGTAACGAGGTAAAGGAATGCCCGACGAACTGGAGGTGCCAAAGAATCGAGGTGGGTTTGATCAGGCGATCTCCGCATTCATCTGGAAAGAGAAATACCAATACCGCGTCAACGGCAGAGCAATAGATCAGACTATTGAAAGCACCTGGCGTCGCGTCGCGAATGGTCTGGCCCGTGCTGAGCGATCCGACATGCAGTCCAATGTCGCCGACCGTTTCTTTGCAGCTATGGAAGATTTCAAACTACTCCCCGCAGGTCGGATTCTCGCGGGCTGCGGGACGGCTCGTCACATCACGCTGGCGAATACATTTGTGATGCAGACGATCCCGGATTCTGTCGCCGGAATCATGGATACCGCAAAACAAGCCGCTCTGACCA
The DNA here is from genome assembly GCA_947500055.1 of uncultured Paracoccaceae bacterium. Classification (GTDB taxonomy): domain Bacteria; phylum Pseudomonadota; class Alphaproteobacteria; order Rhodobacterales; family Rhodobacteraceae; genus Yoonia. Next base: position 1,739 of record CANMQO010000005.1, on the reverse strand, counting down.
TGCAGATGGGTGGCGGGCTGGGCTACGATTTTTCGACGATCCGACCTGTCGGAACTTATGTTACCGGGCTGGACTGTGGCGCCGCCGGGCCCATCGCGGCAATGGAAATTTTCGACTCTGTCTGTGCAATGGTTGTCAAAGGGATGGGCCGTGGTGCGATGATGGCCACCATGCGTTGTGATCACCCGGATATCATTGCCTTCGCAAACGCGAAGTCTGACCCGTTCAAACTTCGTAACTTTAATTTGTCGGTCATGGTGACAGACGCCTTTATGCAAGCGGTAAGGGACAACACGCATTGGGATTTGATGTGGGAAGGTCGAATCTTCGAAACGATCGATGCGCGCGACTTGTGGCAAATAATTATGAAACGTACCTATGCGGCGGCTGAACCAGGCGTTCTCTTTATTGACCGCATCAACGCCATGAACCCGCTGAATTACCTTGAGGAGATTTCCGCCACCAACTCCTGCGCGGAACAGCCGCTTCCGCCCAACGGCACTTGCCCGCTCGCGTCGATAAATCTGGCGCGCCTCGTTCGGTCGCCCTTCGAAAAAGCCGCATTTCTCGATTTGACTGAGCTGCGACGACTGACGGGCGTCGCGGTTCGGATGCTCGACAATGCGATTGAGGTATCGCAATTTGCGAACGCTGCGCAGCGTCGTGAGGCCCGTGAAAAACGCCGCATCGGTATCGGCGTCACGGCGGTGGCTGATGCACTGATCATGCTCGGGATACCATATGGCAGCGATGCCGCCGCACAGGTTTTGGGCAACTGGATGCGCGTCTTACAAAACGCGGCCTATACCGCATCAGCCCATTTGGCGGAGGAACGCGGGGCATTTCCCGCGTATGTTGCGCAACGCCATCAGGATCATCCGATGATTGCTCGTCTTGATCCCGAGGTGCGTCGCCTCATCCTGCGTCACGGCTTACGCAATGCCGCGCTTACCTCCATCGCGCCGACGGGCACGATTTCAATGCTTGCGGGCAATGTCTCATCCGGGATCGAACCTGTATTTTCATTTTCATATCAACGCACTGTCAACACTGCGCAGGGAAAACAGCACCACGAAACGGTCAAGGATTACGCAATCTGGCTTTATCACCAGATGTTTGGTGCGGGCGCGAAACTGCCCGACGCATTTGTCACTGCGGCAGATCTGCAACCTTCAGAACATGTCGTCATGCAAGCCGCGGCGCAACGCTGGGTGGATGGTGGGATTTCCAAGACCGTGAACTGCCCCGAAGCGATCACCTTCGATGCGTTCAAGAGCGTCTATCAGGAGGCCTATGACGCGGGCTGCAAGGGTTGCACGACCTTCCGCCCCAACAGTATCACCGGTAGCGTGCTTGAGGAGATGGAGCGATGATCATGGATGAGACAACCCGCTGGCGCGCCACCCATCGCCACAGGAAAGGTGGTCTTTATCGTGTGCTGTCTGAAGGTTTGCTCGAGACCGACGGCACCGATGTCGTGATCTATGACGATGTGCAAGGCCAGGTCTGGGTAAGACCCGCAACCGAGTTCTGGGATGGCAGGTTCACGGCCATCGGTGGTAATCTCCCGGATTAACGCGCCCTGAGCGGGCAAAAAGTCCGCGCCACAGCCAATCAATTGGGCGCAGAAGTTTTCAATCCGTTTCACAAGATGCGCATTGACGAATAACTCTCACTTCATGAGACTGCCCGCCGAATGATGAGAATAAACGATCCAACACAAGACCAACAGGGAGAGC
>CANMQO010000004.1 GCA_947500055.1 uncultured Paracoccaceae bacterium | reverse complement strand
AAATGAAACACCAGGAATGGAACGACTACGCTTCACACTTCAGCAAATGGGAAAAAGAAAATACACTCGATATTTGAAACGGCGCTTATGGGGCCTGCGCCAGCAATGCAGCCAGCGCACGGGCCTGCAGGCCATCGGCATCCGGGCTGGACAGCCCCGCGAGGCTGACCAGCGCCTTCCAAAGGGCCCAGGCCTTGGCCCTTTGCCATGTCCCATCATCAACCCTGATGGCATCTTTGAAATGCGGGCGGGAACCGGCGTCAAAACATGTCCAGGCGATGGCAAAATCACAGGCCGGGTCGCCGATGCCGCATGTGCCAAAATCAATCAAGGCACTTATCCTGTCGCCAGACATCAGGATATTGCCAACGGCCATATCGCCATGAAACCAGACCGGGTCCGCCTCCCAATGCGACGCGATGCCGTTCTGCCAGATATCAAGGCATCGCCGCGTATCGATCTGATCTTTCAGAATATCGAGACTCTGAACCACCTCATCGCCATAAACACCGGGATGACAGCCTCTGAAAAACGAATGTTTTCCTGCCCTTAGAGCATCAACCGGTGGGGCGGCCCGCAACGCGACAAGGACGGCACCAAGCGCCCTTGCCAGCGCAGAGCGATCCGTCACCTGCGTCGCCTCTAGCGTTGTGCCTGGAATCCAACGGCGAATCGACCACGGCAAAGGATAGTCCCCACTTGGTTCACCGATCGCAACGATGGCTGGAATGGCGACTGACAGACACGTCGCCAATGCATCCAATGCAACAGATTCTTTCTGCACCGCAGCCGCATAAGAGGCATCGCTGGGCAACCGAACAGATAACGTATCACCAAGTCTGAATGTCCTGTTGTCCCAACCTTGGTTTTTGACAGCAGCAACAGGCAAATCACGCAGATGGGGAAACTGCTGCGCAATCAACCGCGCGACCAAAGGGGCATCAATCACCATATTCATGGTCCAAAATCCTCATCCGGGCTTGCCAGCATCGCCGCCCAGCATTTCAACCATCTTTATGATGGTATTGAGGTTTCGTGCCGTAACCTCCACCCCGATCAAACGCTCCATCCTTGCCGCAAGCTTGGAGCGGCCAATGCCGTCGGGGGCGTGCAGCCACACCGTCTGGCCCTGTACCGAAACCGCCTCGGTCGGGGTGATCAGCGCGTCGACCCCGGCCCGGTCCAGTTGCGGTTTTTCAAAACAGAAATACCCATGCACCAGCTTGCCCGCATCGCGTGGAAACGGGCATGCGGCCAGGGCTGCGCGCATGGCCGCCTCGGTCAGAACCAGGACAGGCACGTCAAAGCCGAACCGCGCGCGGATACCCTCCGCAATGCTTGTCGCCCATCGGGCGGCTGCCCCGTCAGCATCAAACACAAGGTTACCAGAGGCGATATAGGTCCGCAGGTCGGGGTCCGACGTTATGCCGACGCATAGCTGACGCAGGTCCGACATCGGAATTTTCCGGTGCCCGCCGACATTGATGCCACGCAAAAATGCCACGAATTTCGCCATTGTTCGCCCTCCGTTCCTGGGGCACAATAGCGCCATGTCACGCAAAATGGTCAACCAGATATGCGGCGCCCTGCCCGGCACACGGGCATCGGACCCCACAACCGAACTCGACAGCTGGAAGGTGGGCGAAAAGATGTTCGTCTGCTTCGGCGAAAGGATCGACGGGTTCGCCGCCAAGACCGACAGCGTCGAAACAGCGCAGATGCTGATCGACGCAGGGGCCGCGACCAAGGCACCCTACTTTCACAAAAGCTGGGTACTGGTGCCGATGGACGCAGGCGAGGATGAGATGCGGCACCGGATCCAGACCTCCTATGATATCATCGTCAAAAGCCTGCCGAAAAAGCTTCAGGCGACGCTGGATCAGGCATAGCTGACAACCTCGATCTCCACACCATCATGATCGTGGAAATAGAAACGGCGGCCCGGCTCATAATCGGCATGGCTATGGGCTTGCAGGCCCATGGCCTTTACCCGCGCCTCCACCGCGTCCAGATCATCAACCACAACACCCAGATGGTTCAGACCACCGCGCATCTGATAGCTGGCATCGGCCTTGGGCACGGTCTGCTCGGGGTCCGACCCCGAATAGACAGCGACATAGCTGTCATCATTGCCCACATGCACGGTATAGCCAGCGCCGTTCATCGCCGACCCTTCCCAGCGGGTATGCCATCCGAACAGTTCAGACAGCATGGCTGCGGTTCTCTTCGGGTCGGCGACGGTGATATTGACGTGTTCCAATCGGCTCATTCTTCTGTCTCCTTTTGAGCATTTTCCAAAGGCGCATCCAAAGCCCAGGCGGGCGTTCAGCGGGGATCATAAGGCGCGTGTTCTCATGGTCCCAGCCGATGCCGTCACGACGCAGCGCTGCGGCAATCGAGCTATCTTCGACATAAAATCGCTGCGTTGAATGGATCATCGGCTTCTCCTCTGGATTTCCTTCACGAATCCCTTTCTCATTCCTCAAGTTAACTTTAGATCAAGGACTTTCTTCATGGCGAACGGACTGACAATCGGCGATCTTGCAGACAGGACCGGCCTTGCCGTCTCGGCGATCCGGTTTTACGAAACACATGACATCGTTAAACCCGTTAGAAACAAGGGAGGTCACAGGCGCTACGGGGGGCATGATATCCGGCGTTTATCCTTTGCTATGGCAGCGCAGAAACTGGGGTTCCCACTGGGCGAAATCGCCGATCACCTGCGCGGCCTGCCCGACCACAAAGCCCCGACAAAGGCAGATTGGACCAGAATCAGCCGGCAATTCCGGCGCGACATTGACGCGCGCATCGCCGCCTTGCAGGAGCTGCGCGAGAAACTGGACGGGTGTATTGGCTGTGGCTGTCTCAGCCTGAAAACCTGCGCGCTCTATAACCCCGAGGACGTCAAGGCCTCCGAAGGCCCCGGCCCCCGCAATCTGACGCATTTGATTGATTGACATCCCGGCGCAAACCGGCTTCCCCTCGGGTCCATGAAGCTTTCAAATCGACTGACAAATGTAACTGGTGGCGGTTCTGACGGATGGGATGTGTTCAATCGCGCCCGCAGGATGATCAACAGCGGAACGCCAGTGACGGAATTGACCATCGGCGAACATGACATCCGGACGCATCCGGATATTCTGGCTGCGATGGATGCCGCTGCCCGCAGCGGGCACACCGGTTACGCCGAGGTGCCCGGAACCGCCCGGCTGCGCGCCACCGTGGCGCAGCGGATCAGTGAACGGACCGGCGTGCCCACCACGCCTGACAACATCCTGATCACCCCCGGTGGGCAGGCGGGCCTCTTTGCCGCGCATCACGCCGTTTGTGATCAAGGGGATACCGCACTTTATATTGACCCCTATTACGCCACCTATCCCGGCACGATCCGGGCACTGGGGCTGACGGCAAAGCCCATTGTCACGTCCCCCGATACCGGGTTCCAGCCAACAAAATCCGCGATTGAGGCCGCGGCGGATGGCGCCAAATCACTCCTCATCAACAGCCCCAACAACCCCACCGGCATCATCTATTCCAGGGATGTGCTGACCGGCATCGCAGAGGTCTGCAAAGCGCATGACCTTTGGCTGATCTCGGACGAGGTTTATGACACCCAGGTCTGGGACGGCGCGCATATCAGCCCCCGCAGCCTGCCGGGCATGTCGGAACGGACGCTTGTGGTCGGCTCCATGTCCAAAAGCCACGCCATGACCGGCAGCCGCGTTGGCTGGGTCTGCGCACCAAAAGAGGTCATCAGCCACCTGATCACCCTGGCCATCCACACGACCTATGGCGTGCCCGGCTACATACAGGACGCGGCGACCTTTGCCTTGCATCAGGGCGAACCCATGGAAGAAACCGTCGCAGCCCCGTTTCGGCGGCGCCGGGAACTGACCATGCAAGCGCTGGCCGGACAAAACGTCGTGCGGGCCGTACCGGCACAAGGTGCGATGTATGTGATGCTGGATATCCGGGCCACCGGAATGGGTGGTGAAGATTTCGCCAACGCGCTGCTGGATGCCGAACATATCGCTGTGATGCCCGGTGAAAGCTTCGGACGGGGGGCGGTCGGGCATGTGCGGGTCGCGATGACGATCGATGACGATCGATACCTTGGCGCGCTGCACAAACTGATCAATTTCGCCAAGGCGCGGGCCAAGGCGGAATAAACGCCCGATTTCAGGCGGCACATGCCTCAGAATCAGCTTATAGGTAGGTCATGCTCTTTGACCTACCCAATGATCAAACACTTTATGCGGCCCTTCTGGAGCGCGACCCGGCCTATGACGGGCGGGCCTATGTTGGGGTCCGCTCAACCGGGGTGTTTTGCAGACTGATCTGCCCGGCACGCAAACCCAAACCCGAAAACTGCACCTTCTTTCCCGATGTGGGGGCCTGCATCGCGGCAGGCTTTCGGCCATGCAAGCGCTGCCAGCCACTGTCACAGCCCGATCCGGCGGTCGCCGCATTGCTTGATGCGCTGGATCAGCAGCCCGACCGCCGCTGGTCTGAAACGGACGTGATCGCCATGGGATATGACCCATCCACCATCCGGCGCGCCTTCAAACGGGCCTTCGGGATCACATTTCTTGACATGGCGCGGCAGCGGCGGTTGGCCACCGGATTTACCGCGCTGAAGTCGGGCAAGGTCATCGACGCCCAGCTTGACGCGGGTTTTGACAGCCCGTCCGCCTTTCGCAGTGCCTTTGCAAGGTTGATGGGAACCGCACCAAACAGCTTTGCCAAAGATGCGCTTTTGCGGGCTGATCATATTGATACGCCCCTCGGGCCGATGATCGCGGTCTGCGACAAACGCAGCCTGCATCTTCTGGAATTTGCCGACCGCAAGGCGCTGCCAGCAGCGCTGCAACGACTGCGCAAGGCCGCCAAGGGGCAGATCGGCATTGGGCGACACAACACCACTGATCAGGTCGAAACGGCCTTGAAGGGCTATTTCGACGGCAGCAACGACAGGTTCGACATTCCCCTGACACTGCATGGCAGCCCATTTACGCAAAGCGTCTGGATGGCACTGCGCCAGATCCCCGCCGGGGCCACGCGCAGCTATGGCGATCTTGCCCGTGACATGGGCGCGCCACAGGCCACGCGGGCCGTCGCCCGCGCCAACGGTGCCAATCAGATCGCGCTGATCATCCCCTGCCACCGGGTGATCGGGGCCGACGGATCGCTGACCGGTTATGGAGGCGGGCTGTGGCGCAAAAGACAACTGATTGATCTTGAAAGACACTATGCACAAAGGAAAACAGCATGACTGATATCGGCAAAACCTTCCGCAACCTGCATGTCAAAGGGAAACCGGCCATCATGATCAATGTCTGGGACCGTGGGTCAGCACGGATGATGCAGGCGATGGGGGCAACCTCGCTGGCAACCTCATCCGCGGCCCACGCCTTCACCCTTGGACGGCCCGACGGGGGCACCCTCACCCGGGATGAAGCGCTCGCACATGCGGCTGAAATTCTAGGGGTCGTCAATGTCCCCGTGCAGGGTGATTTCGAAAACGGGTTTGGTGACGACCCCGACACCTGTGCCGAAACCGTGCGCATGGCGGCAGAGATCGGGCTGGCGGGCATCTGTATCGAAGACACAATGCTGCCCGGTGACAGCGCCTACCCTTTTGATCTTGCAGCGGAACGGATCAAGGCCGCAGCGGCCGCCGCCCGCGCCCTGCCACATGATTTCGTGCTGACAGCACGGGCAGACGGGATCCTGTGCGGAAGCTACGACACACACGAAGCCATCAAACGGCTGCAAGCTTTTGAACAGGCCGGGGCGGATTGCCTCTATGCGCCGATGCCACCGGATATGGAGGCACTTGCGCAAATCGTTCAGGCAACAACCGCGCCCGTAAACGCGCTCGTCGCCGGGCGTTTCAGCAAGAAAAACCTTTCGGACTTCGCCGACATTGGCGTCGGACGCATTTCGCTTGGGTCATCGCTGGCACGGATCACCCACAGGGCCATGCACGACGCCGCAACAGATATGCTCGGGGACGGTGACTTTTCAAGCCTTGGCAAAAGCATCAGCAGCGATGTCATTGACGCCTTGCTGACCAAATAATGAAAGAGCCCGCAGCGTTACGCTGCGGGCTCTTCTGGCTGTTCCGGTTGGCCCGATAGATGGGACAGGGGACGCGGGCCACCGGACATCAGTCATCTCATTAGAACTGGAACGACACCCGTGCCGCTGCAGTTGTCGCTTCCAGATCAACGCCACTGTCGTTGAAATCGTTGAACTGGTGACGCAGAACCTCACCACCAACGCGGATGCTGTCGCTCAGGCGGTATTCCACGCCCAGACCGCCAAATCCACCAGTGTCGTCGCCATCGATCGCGTCATTGTCTGACGAAACGCGGGCTTGCGCGATACCAGCCGTCACATAAGGCAACCAATCACCAGCATCATAGCCAAGACGCAGCTTGGCGCGGGTTACTGTGTCGACTTCAGCAACACCATCGGTGTCATTTTCAATCTGTGTGCCATCAAGGTCGAGTTCACCACCCAGAACAACGCTGCCCAGGTCGTAAAGATAACCAGCATGGACACCGTAAGTGGCGCCATCTGTGTCACCGTCCAATTCATCGGCCTCAACTTGCCCGTAGCCAAGCTGGCCACCAGCGTAAAAACCTGTCCAGTCGCTGCCAACCGGAACAGGCACAGGCGCAGGAATTGGGGCCGGTGCCGGGGCCGCAATTGGCTCAGACAGACCGCCCGCTGTTGCCATGCCACCAAAGATGGCCAAAGGAAGAGCGATCAAACTCAAGCGAGCGGTTTTCAATGTCGGTTTCATTCTTTTTCTCCGTTAATCGGGTTACCGTGACGCTTACTTGGCACCTCCAGACAAAAGTTAAACACCCCTCACGCTTGTGTGATCGTCATGGGCAGATTCTGGTAAGGATTATGGCCAAAATTAGGCCAACTACCGCCCAATCCTGAAACAATCTGGTGATATCACGTGAATTAGCGGAAATTTGCCGGTCTTTTACCAGAAAATCGGACATTTTTGTGGCGCACCCGTTAAGGCCTGGACACCGTCCCACCGCCCGTTGGCGCGCCAACACCGGTCGTGCCCGGCGCCGATGTCGGCAACCCTAAGGCGACTCGCACAGCCAGAAAGGCAAATGCCTGCGCCTCAAGCATATCGCCATCCAGCCCCGCCTTTTCAACCGGGTGAACATCACAATTCAGCGCGTCGCGTAATCCCGCCATCATCGTTGCATTGCGCCGCCCGCCGCCGGTGACATAGACCGTTTGCGGCGATGCAGGACAATGCGCCATCGAACCGGCCACCGCTTGCACTGCGGCCTGGGTCAGCGTCGCCGCCGCATCCGCAATCGGCAGCGCCGTAACAGCCTCAGTCAGACTGGCAAACGCATCGCGATCCAACGATTTAGGCGGCGTACGCGCAAAATAAGGATCGGCCGCAAATGCAGCCAACACCTGCGCATCAGCCTGCCCCTGCGCCGCCAACGCACCGCCCTCATCAAACGCCGCCCCGGTTCGGGATCGCATAAGATCGTTAATCGGGGCATTGGCCGGGCCGGTATCAAAGGCGATCAGGGCACCCGCCTCCTCCGGGGCATCAAACGTCGGATCCACCCATGTCAGATTGCCCACACCGCCAAGGTTCAAAAACGCGACGGGTTGCTCCGCCCCGATCCACTTGGCCAGCGCAAAATGATAAAACGGCGCCAGCGGCGCACCCTGCCCGCCCCGGCTTACATCTGCGCTGCGAAAATCCCAGACCACGGGTAGGTCCAGCGCGGCTGCCAGCCGCGCACCGTCGCCGCATTGATGGGTGCGGCGCCCATCAGGATCATGGGCAAGTGTCTGGCCATGAAACCCGGCAATATCCACTCCCTCAAAGCCACGCATCAGCGCGAAATGCGCCTCCTCGACCACGGTGGCCACCGCGGCAACATCATCATCCTGCCAACGGCCAAGACCGGACCGCAACACCGCCTGCTCTTCGGGGGTATAAGCCCGATAATCCACCGGACCAAACCCTTGAATGCGCCGGCCATCAGTGCGCAAAATGGCCGCATCCACGCCATCCAGTGATGTGCCGGACATGGTGCCCAATGCTGTGACGACATCGGTTTTCAACATCCACTTTCCCTTGGCAATCGACCTCTCTATAGACTGCATGACGCAAAGCACTGGAACAATCAAATGACCTACCATCCCAAATCCGACTTCATCGCCATCATGATGGAACGCGGCTTTCTGGCCGATTGCACGGATTATCAGGGCCTTGATGAGGCGCTGAGCAACGGGATCGTGCCCGCCTATATCGGCTATGATGCGACCGCCAAATCGCTGCATGTCGGGCACCTGATGAACATCATGGTGCTGCGCTGGCTGCAAAAGACCGGGCACAAGCCGATCACCCTGATGGGCGGCGGCACGACAAAGGTCGGTGATCCCTCCTTTAGGTCCGAAGAACGGCCTTTGCTGGATGATGCCGCCATCGACGCCAATATCGCCGGGATGAAAGAGGTGTTCGCGAAATACCTCAACTACGGCAACCGGTCGAATGACGCGATCATGCTCAACAATGCCGAGTGGCTGGATGACCTGAATTACCTGTCCTTCCTGCGGGACATCGGGCGGCATTTTTCGGTCAACCGCATGCTGTCGTTTGAATCGGTGAAATCGCGGATCGACCGGGAACAATCCCTGTCCTTCCTCGAATTCAACTACATGATCCTTCAGGCCTATGACTTTCTTGAACTCAACCGGCGCTATGGCTGTCTGCTGCAAATGGGCGGCAGCGACCAATGGGGCAATATCGTCAACGGGATCGACCTGACACGCCGGGTCGCGGAACAGGAAATATTCGGGCTCACAACCCCGCTCCTGACCACCAGTGACGGGCGTAAGATGGGTAAAAGCCAGGGCGGCGCTGTATGGCTCAATGGTGATATGCTGTCGCCCTACGAATTCTGGCAATTCTGGCGCAACACCACCGATGCCGACACCGGCAAATTCCTGAAACTCTTCACCGAACTGCCGGTCGAGGAATGCGACCGGCTGGGCGCATTGCAAGGGTCAGAGATCAACGAAGCCAAGATCATCCTCGCCAATGAGGTCACAACCCTGCTGCACGGGGCCGACGCAGCCGCAGCGGCAGAGGCGACAGCACGCGAGGTCTTTGAAAAAGGCGGCGTTGGCGACGACCTGCCAACCCTGACCCTGACAGCGGATGATCTGGGCGACGGCATGTCCATCGTGCAACTGATCGTGAAATCCGGTCTGGCCAAATCCGGTAAAGAGGCAAAGCGCCTGATCGCCGAAAACGGCGCAAGGCTGAACGACGCCCCCCTGACCGACACCGGGCTGATGATCGACGCCGCCGCATTGACCCAACCGCTGAAGCTCAGCGCAGGCAAGAAACGGCACGCGCTGGTGCAACTGGGTTAGCCTCTACATCTACTTTTGGATGCCTGAAGCTGCCGCATCAGGTAGATCAATTGTCAGCATTGTAGGAGGATTGTTGATGGCACAACACGCATTCGCGCCCACGGTCACCTGGTACATCGTGGGAGCAATGGTCACCGCACTGTCTCCATTGCCTGTCTTCTTGACAGGTGGCGCGACCCCTCTCAGCCCATTGCCGCTGCACACTTTATTGCTGTTGTTTTTAGCTGGAGGGTGGATCGTAGCTATCATCCCCACGCTCTTTGTCCTTCAGTTCTGGCTGCTTCACGATGAAAACACCTACCTAACCGCGCAGATCTGGTTTCTTGGGTTGCTTTGGGTCCTGACACCATTCTACTTTTGGAGTGGGTTGGAATTTGGGCTGCGCTATATGGGTGTGGCTCACGTTGCAGCCGTGTTTACTTTGCATGTAATCGGTCTGATCCTGCTTTCGTTATTGGCGTGGGTCGCTCATAGGCGGCACCCTTCCTCATTGGGCAAGGTGCTGAATATTCTCTCCTTCTTCTACTTCTTCTGGGCCGCGTTTCCAATTTTCGGGGAGCTTCCGTAGCCTGCGTTCACGGCCACTAACCCTCCTGATTTCGAGACTACGACAACACAAGTTCCATCACCAACAGCATTACCCCAATAGGAAATGTGATGATCGCTGCAACGACGGCAGCCCCCAGCGGGGTCGGGCGTGGCGCGGGGGCGACAATTCCGGCGACGGGTTTCGCATTGTGATTCTTCATAGCCCGATTAACCACGTTTTAGGTTTCAAATGGCTTAACTGCGGGGATGGAATTGCCCTTGCAACAACATCCCAGCTTCGGCACCGCTTTGGGGCTGATCGGCACGCCGGTCAGGCGTATCAACATCCCCGGTGCGGCCCCGACCCAGATCATCAAAAGGTTCGGCATCGGCTTCGCGCCACGCGGGCCGATCTGGCAGCAGGAAAACGCGCAAACCCTGCGCGACAGCCCTGTCCGGATGCTGAATGCCGAATCCGCCAGTGACATCTACAGACAGGCAGGCTTCCGGCAGATCATGACGCCCGCCCATGTGGCCGAACTTGATCTGCGCGGCGACGCGACACAGCGACTGGGCGCAACGCATGGCAAATGGCGCAACGCATGGCGCAAGGCCCAGAAGTCAAGGCTGCACTTGCATCAAACCACCTTTGACAATGCGTTACACGGCTGGCTGTTGCAGGCCGATCAGGCGCAGCAACGCAGCAAACGGTTCCGGGCGCTGCCCCATAGCATCGTGCAGGCTTATGCGGTGATCAAACCGGGCGATGTCATGGTCTTTGCGGCCAAGCGCAAACAAGACATGATCGCGGCCATGCTGTTTTTGCGGCACGGGCCGGTCGCGACCTACCACCTGGGATGGACCAGCGATCAGGGGCGCGCCTGCAATGCGCATCACGCGATCCTGATGCAGGCGGCGGACCATTTCGCGGATATGGGCTGTACCCGGCTCGATCTCGGGACGGTCGATACCGAAAACGCACCCGGTCTTGCCCGGTTCAAGATCGGCAGCGGTGCTGCGATCCGGGCGCTTGGGGGGACGTGGCTGCGGCTCCCGGGGTTCTAAAGGGCGCAGCCCCATGTTAGCCCATGATCAACACAACCCGGGGGCATGCATGACAATCCTGCAAATCACTTCACTTCTGATCGTGCTGGCGGGCGCATTCGGGGCGATCAACTACCTGTTTCTGCGGTTGCCATCGGCCATCGGGATTCTTGTCGTGGCACTTTTGGCATCACTGGCACTGATGGGGCTTGACCTGGCGGCACCGGCCCTCGGGGTGGCCGATGCGGTGCGGGCCGAAGTGCTGGAAATCGAATTTTCAGAGGCCCTGCTGGAGGGCATGTTGGGTCTTTTGCTCTTCGCGGGGGCCCTGCATGTGCGGCTGGCCGATCTGAAACGCGAATGGGTCATCGTGATGCTCATGGCCACTATCGGAATCGGGCTTTCAACGGCCATCGTGGGTTACGGGTTTTCATGGCTGACCGGCATGCCGATCATGATCGCACTTGTATTCGGTTCGCTGATCTCTCCCACCGATCCGGTGGCGGTGCTGGGGGTCCTGCGCGAGGCGAACCTGCAAAAGTCACTGGAAACCAAGATCGCCGGCGAAAGCCTGTTCAATGACGGGGTGGCTTACGTGGTCTTTCTGGTGCTGGTCGGGCTGGCCTTCCCGCATGGGGATGATCACGGCAGCGGGCTGTCGGGTGCGGCGCAACTGTTCTTCCAAGAGGCGCTCGGTGGCGCCGTCCTTGGGATCGTTTTGGGCTGGCTGACCTTCCGGGTGATGCGGCGGATCGATGACTATTCGCTAGAGGTGCTGATCACGCTTGGATTGGCCTTCGGGGGGTACCAGATCGCCGTTTACCTGCATGTCTCGGCGCCGATCATGGCGGTCTGTGCCGGGCTGCTGATCGGCGATGTGGGCACACGGCACGGCATGTCCGAGGAAACCGCGCATTACGTTGATGCCTTCTGGCGGCTGATTGATGAAATCCTGAACGCGGTCCTCTTCCTGCTGATCGGGGTCGAGGTATTTGCCATCGCCTTTGACATGGACAGTTTCATCGCCGGAATCGCGGCCATCGCATTGGCGCTTGTCGCCCGATTGGCCGCCGTGGCTGTGCCAGTGATGATGCTGCGACCATTCCGGGAATTCTCTACCGGGGTGATCCCGATCATGACATGGGGCGGGCTGAAAGGCGGGATATCCGTCGCACTGGCCCTTTCACTGCCTGAAAACGAATGGAAACCGCTGATCCTCACGGCCACCTATATTGTGGTGATCTTTTCAATCATCGTGCAGGGGCTGACAGTGGCTTCACTCGCCGAACGCATGGGCCGCACACCGGAGTTACTACAATGACCGACTTTCTTGTCTATGACGTCTTCACCGAAACCGCTTTTGGCGGCAACCAGTTGGCGGTGATCCCCGACGCAACCACCCTGCCCGAGGATGATTTGCAGCGCATTGCCCGTGAATTCAATTTCTCGGAAACGACATTTGTCTATCCAGCGACCAATCCGGGCAACACCGCAAAGGTACGGATTTTCACGCCGACCATGGAAATTCCCTTTGCCGGGCACCCAACAATTGGCACGGCGCTGGCCCTGCGCGATCTGGGGCATCAGGGGGAGATGGTTCTGGAACTGGGGATCGGTCCGATCCCCTGCAGTTTTGCGGGGAATATCGCATCCTTTACCACACGCCAACCGCTGGAACGGATCGCCACACCCGATATCGACCTCGTGGCCCAATGCTTGAACTTGCCGCTGGCAAGCATCCACACCGATCCGCACCCACCAATACAGGCGTCACTTGGGCTACCCTTCGTCATTGTGGCCCTGACTGACAAGGCAGCCTTGGCTGCCATCACTCCGGCCATCGACGCCATGCGCAAAGGGGCCGCCAGATACCCAGCAGGCACCGACTTCGCGCTTTATGCCTATGTGCAGGACGGCGATGTGGTCCATGCGCGCATGTTCGCCCCCCTCGACAACATCCCAGAGGATCCCGCAACCGGCAGTGCCGCCGCAACGCTCTGCGCGCTGCTGACCGAAATTGGCGGGGCAGATTTGAACCTGACGATCCATCAAGGGGTCGAAATGGGGCGACCATCCCGGATCATCGCAGCAACCACCATGGGCGCCCCCGTGGCGGTCAAAATCAGCGGTCAGGCAATCCGCACCATGGCGGGAAAACTCACCCTGCCGTAGCATCACAGGGGGAACTCACTGATGGATATCGGCAAACTGTCAGAGCGTCTTATGGGCATGGATGATGCAACATGGGCGAAACATTCCAACCCATGGAGCGGCTGGTCACGCATCACGGTCCTGCCACTTCTCTGCATCGCGGTCTGGAGCAGGGTCTGGCTCGGCTGGGGCGCGCTCTGGCTGGTTCTGCTTGTTGTGATCTGGACATGGGCCAACCCGCGCCTGTTTGGGAACCCAGTACATAATGACGCATGGATGACCAAAGGTGTGCTGGGCGAACGGGTCTGGCTGGCCCGCAACAGCACGCCGATCCCCGCGCATCATGCAAAAGTTGCATGGGTATTGAACCTTTGGGCCGGGGCCGGTGTTTGTGTGCTGATCTACGGGCTTTGGGTTCTGGACACAGGATGGACGGCCGCCGGGCTGGCACTGACCATGGGGGCAAAACTCTGGTTTCTGGATCGCATGGTTTGGCTGCTTGCGGATATGAACGACACGGGCAAAGGCGCCGCAACATGACGGACACGAACTTCACCAGAATGCAGGCAGGCGACTGGTATTCCTGCATCGATGATGAGTTGGAAGCATTCCGGGTGACGGCAAGGGCCGCAATTTTTGAACACAACACCATGCACCCCGGCGACCGGGGTGGCATGGGACCAAAGCTGCAAGCGCTGCTGGCTAGGATCGGCACTGATGCCTTGATAGAAGCCCCGTTTCACTGCGCCTACGGATTCAACATCCATCTGTCACAGGATGTCTTTCTGAATACAGGTTGCGTCATTCTCGATAGCGCACCGGTTCGGATCGGGGCGCGATCAATGCTGGGGCCTGCAGTGCATATCTATTGCGCCGACCACCACAGGGATCCCCGGAAACGCGCGGTCGGGCAAGAACGGGCGCTGCCGGTGACATTGGGGGCGGATGTCTGGATCGGTGGCGGCGCCATCATCCTGCCGGGTATCACAATTGGCGACGGGGCGATCGTCGGCGCAGGCAGCGTCGTCACGCGCGATGTGGCCCCCGGCACGCGCTTCGCCGGAAACCCTGCGCGCGCGCTGCCGGCCAACAAGGGTTAACGCGGTATTCACACTTCCAGCGCGCGCATGTTTAATACCGCCCCACCGTGCGCAGGGGTCCGACGTTTTGCCGACGCATCGCCGACGCTTTGCCGACCACCGTTTTTCAACGGCTTGCCTGCATTTACGTTTGATTCGGCCCCGCTCACCCTCTCCGCCCCGCGCAACACCACCGAACGTTGCGTACAGGGCTGGCAAAGCATCGGTCAGCGCCCCTGATCCGGTGTCACCTCGAAATGCCGGATCTCAAGCGCAGCGCAACTTCTGGCAGCGAAATTCCGGCAACCGGCTGGCAAGATAAAGCAACAGGCTGTAAGCCGGTTCAGAACAACACGATCCGCATCTTCGGAGAAAGGCTCCATGGCACAAAACATCCTGTCTCGTTGCGAAGCCAACGGCCTGCGCATGACCGAACAGCGGCGCACCATCGCCGCCGTGTTGGAAGCCGCCACCGATCATCCCGACGTGGAGGAGCTCTATAACCGAGCCGCCGCCGCAGACCCACGCATTTCATTGGCCACGGTGTACCGAACGGTCAAGCTGTTCGAAGAAGCGGGCATTCTGGACAAACACGAATTCGGCGACGGGCGCGCACGCTACGAAAGCGCCGACCGGGATCACCACGACCACCTGATCGACGTCAATTCCGGCGAAGTGATCGAATTCGTAGACCCGGAAATTGAGGCACTACAAGAGCGGATTGCAGCAAAACTCGGCTACCGCCTGATGGGGCATCGGCTGGAACTATACGGCGTGCCATTGAAGGACAACAAGGCATGAGCGACAAGCGCATGCAATTGGCTGTATTGATTGATGCAGACAATATTCCGGCCAAATACGCTGACGCCATCCTCAAAGAGGTCGCGACAATTGGTGAGCCCGCATTGCGGCGGGTCTACGCAGACTGGACGCGCGAAAACATGCGGAGCTGGGCAGAGAAAATACCGGAGCTGGGCCTCGTCGCGCGTCAGGAAACCGCCAATACCAAGGGCAAAAATGCAAGTGATATCGGCCTGGTGATCGATGCCATGGATTTACTGCATACCGGGAAGTTCGGCGGGTTCGTCATCGTTTCATCAGACAGTGACTTTACGGCTTTGGCAAATCGCCTGCGTGAAGGCGGGCTTCACGTTGTCGGAATCGGAGAAGAAAAGACGCCAGCATCTTTGCGAAACGTGTGTAACCGGTTTATTTTCATAGAAAATATCGCCTTGGAGGCGCCGACAAGAAACAAGCGCGCCGAAGAAAGCTGGCACATCATTCGTGACGCAATCGACAAGGGCGCCCAGTCAGATGAGTGGCAAAATCTTGGTGCGGTGGGGAACAACATTGTCGCGACACACCCTGACTTTGATCACCGTACCTACGGCTATGCAAAACTGTCCGGATTGGTCGAAGCGCTCCCCAAGGTAGAGGTGAAACGGGACGAAAATCGCATCTTCGTAAGGTTGAAGAAGTAATGGAAAACCTGCGCGGCGCGGCCCTGATGGTGTTCTCGATGGGGTGCTTTGCCGTCGAGGACGCGATGATCAAGCTGCTGGTGGAAACCATGCCGGTCGGGCAGATCGTGTCATTGACCTGCCTTGGCGGTGTGATCATCTTTCTGGCGTGGTTCATGCTCCGAGGCATCCCGCTTTGGCAACCGGAATACCTCAACCCAAAAGTTTTGCTGCGCAGTGGGTTTGATACGGTCGGGTCCTTCATGTTCGTCACCTCACTCTCGCTGATCCCGCTGACAACCGCCTCTGCCGTGATCCAGGCAACGCCGCTGGTTGTGGCCATGGGGGCGGCATTGTTTCTGGGGCAAGAGGTCGGCTGGCGGCGCTGGCTGGCCATCGCCATCGGCTTTCTCGGCGTGCTGATCATCATCCGGCCCGGCATGGACGGGTTCAGTTTCGCCACGCTCTTTGCCGTGGGGGGCATGCTGGGGCTGGCGATCCGCGACCTGCTGACACGGGCGCTCAGCGTCCAGCTAAGCGGGCCGCAACTGGCGACCCACACATTCATGATGATCATTCCTGCCGGCTTCCTGCTTTGTCATCTTCTGGGGCAAAACCTCATTATACCAAACAGTTACGAGGCGGCATTGCTACTCGGCTGCATCATCGTAGGTGTCATCGCCTATCTCGCTATCGTGGCCGCCACCCGGCACGGCAACGCTGGAATCATCTCATCTTTTCGCTACTCGCGGATGGTGTTTGCGCTGATCCTTGGGCTGATCTTCTTTGATGAAGTGCCGGATCAGGCCACGATGATCGGCGTGACAATCATCATCGCATCCGGACTCTTTACCTTGATGCGGGAGGCGCGACTGCGCCGTGCTTCCCTTACGGAACAAGCCACGATATAGAGCGCGCAACAGCGCCAATCCCCGATTTTAAGGAGCCTCTCATGAGCACCATCATCGACATCCACGCCCGCGAAATCCTTGATAGCCGGGGCAACCCAACGGTTGAGGTTGATGTGATCCTCGAAGATGGCACCATGGGCCGGGCCGCCGTACCCTCGGGCGCATCCACCGGCGCGCATGAGGCGGTTGAGAAGCGCGATGGCGACAAAACCCGCTATAAGGGCAAAGGCGTGCTGGAGGCCGTGGCGGCCGTCAATGGTGAGATTGCTGAAACACTGCTGGGGTTCGACGCCACCGAACAGGTCGGCATCGACATGGCGATGATCGAACTGGACGGCACCCCGAACAAGGGCCGGCTGGGCGCAAATGCGATCCTTGGTGTCTCCATGGCCGTGGCCAAGGCAGCAGCTGAATTCACCGCGCAGCCACTGTTTCGCTACATCGGCGGCACCTCTGCCCGCACCCTGCCAGTGCCGATGATGAACATCATCAATGGCGGCGAACACGCTGATAATCCTATCGATATTCAGGAATTCATGATCATGCCGGTCAGTGCGGAAAACATCCGCGAGGCTGTGCGCATGGGGTCCGAGATTTTCCATACGCTCAAGAAAGAGCTGTCTGATGCGGGCCATAACACCGGCATCGGCGACGAAGGCGGCTTTGCCCCCAATCTGGAAAGCACGCGGGTCGCGCTGGACTTCATCATGACCTCGATCACCAAGGCAGGCTACACACCGGGCAAGGATGTCTACCTCGCCCTCGATTGCGCAGCGACCGAGTATTACAAGGACGGCAAATACGAGATGGCGGGCGAAGGCATCTCGCTCTCATCGGAAGAAAACGCCGACTACCTTGCCAAACTGGCCAGTGACTATCCGATCATCAGCATCGAAGACGGCATGTCGGAGGATGACTGGGATGGCTGGAAAATGCTGACCGACAAAATCGGGGACAAAGTGCAGCTAGTCGGCGACGATCTTTTTGTAACCAACCCTGCCCGGCTGGCCGATGGGATCGCCAAAGGCTCTGCAAATTCGATGCTGGTCAAGGTCAACCAGATCGGTACCCTGACCGAAACGCTGCAAGCTGTGGATATGGCGCATCGCGCGCAGTTCACCAATGTGATGTCGCACCGGTCGGGCGAAACAGAGGATGCAACCATCGCCGATCTGGCGGTGGCGACGAATTGTGGACAAATCAAAACCGGCTCGCTGTCCCGCTCTGACCGGCTTGCCAAGTATAACCAGCTGATCCGGATCGAGGAAATGCTGGGGGAGACGGCTGTCTACGCAGGGCGGAGCATCCTGAAAGGATGACCCTGAAGGACGGAATGCACGCCGTTCCATCCGGCCATATAGCGGCTGTTGTCACCTATTTGCAGATGACCACCCCCGTGATCATCGACACGAAACCCTTCCCCGCCGGAACAGACGCCCGGCGAGAGATGCTAGACGTCGACAGCTACAGGAGACTGTTCCGCGCCGTGGGTGAACCTTGGCTCTGGACCGCACGGCTGCTGCTTGATGATGCCGCGTTAAGTGCCATCCTGCAGAGCGAGCACACCGAAACCTGGGTCATTCGCCAAGACAGCGACCCAATTGGATTGGTGGAACTGGATTTCAGCCCGGACAGGGCAAGCGAGCTCGCCTATTTCGGCATGGTGAAGGCGGCAACAGGTCGGGGCCTTGGCGGTCCAATGATGGCGCTGGCGCAGAAACAGGCCTTCGCCCGCGATATCGACCGGTTCTTTGTGCATACCTGCAACTGGGATGACCCGCGCGCATTGGCTTTCTACCAGAAGGCCGGTTTCACACCCTATAAATCAGCCGTCGAAGTCTTTGCCGACCCGCGTATCGATGGCCCTCATAACGCCGCAACAGCACCGCATGTCCCAAGTCTGCCATGACCGCCAACCAGATCATCGCGCAGCTTGACCTCGCCCCGCATCCCGAAGGCGGTTACTATCGCCAGACATGGATGGCAGAGAATGATGGGCGCCCGACCGGCACCTGTATCTATTTTCTGCTTAAGGCCGGGGAAGGCAGCCATTGGCATAAGGTGGACGCGGTTGAGATTTGGCTTTTCCACGCGGGCGCACCGATTATACTTTCTGTTGCCGGGAAGGATGAAGGCCCGGCCATGGATCACATTCTGGGCCCCGATCTGACCAACGGGGAATTGCCGCAGGTGATTGTTCCGAAAGACAATTGGCAGGCCGCCCGGACGACCGGTGACTGGACATTGGTCAGCTGCACCGTGTCGCCCGGTTTCCAGTTTACGGGGTTCACACTTGCCCCAGCGGGTTTTGATATCCCCCGCTAGCGGTCCCCGAACATATCGCCAAGAACCGACCCCTCCCCCTTACTGCCGCCCGGACCTGCGGCCCGCATGATGCGATCAGCCAGTCGCGAAAATGGCAGGCTTTGTAAATAGACTGTTCCGGGGCCGCGCAAAGTCGCCAGAAACAGGCCTTCGCCCCCGAACACCATCGATTTCAGCCCGCCTGCCCGCTCGATATCGTATTCCACCCCGGCAGTGAATGCGCCGATACATCCTGTATCAACCCGCAACGTCTCACCGGGCCGCAACTCGCGTTTTATAACAGTGCCGCCCACATGGATAAACGCCATGCCATCGCCGCGCAGACGCTGCAGGATAAAGCCTTCACCACCAAAAAACCCGGCACCCAGCTTGCGCTGAAAGGCAATATCGGTGGCAGTTCCGTAAGCCGCACAAAGGAATGCGTCTTTCTGACAAATCAGTTCTTCACCCATCTGCGCCATGTCAACCGGAATGATCTTGCCCGGATAAGGCGCGGCAAAGGCCACGCGTTTCTTGCCGTTCCCATTATTGCTGAAATGGGTCATGAAAATTGACTCGCCAGTCAGCACCCGCTTTCCGACGTTCAAAAGGGAATCCATCAACCCACCCGACGGGGATGAACCATCACCCATCTTGGTTTCAAAGCCGATACCGTCCTCCATGTAATTCATGGCCCCGGCTTCGGCGATCACCTTTTCATCGGGGTCCAGCTCCACCTCGACGATCTGCATGTCGTCACCGAAAATCTCATAATCGACCTCATGACATTTCATATTTGAACGGCCCCTTTGCTTGTGGTTAATGACTTCTCTTTACAGCTAGGAAGGATCATCCGCTGGTGCAACATCAGGTTTTCCAGACCTGGCCAATGGAATCCGGAAAGATCCCACAAAAAAAGGGGGAACCGCAGTTCCCCCCTGTAGTTTCGTTGATCAGGCTCACTCATTATATACCGCTCGGTTTGTTGCCTGCGGCCCGATCCACGCCAAGGGCAAGCGCACCCGCCCCGGATTTTGTGTAGCGCAAAGAAATTTCGGCGAAATTTCTTTCAGACTGAAGATTTTTCGTCACGAAAAATCTTAGCTGCACCCGGAGGTCCCGCCACATGTGTTACACTTCATGCAGGTCCCGTTCCGGACCAGCGTATAGTTCCCGCATTCACCGCAAGGATCGCCTTCATATCCCTGCATCTTGGCTTTGTCGCGGGCGGAAAGGCTTGCCGTTCCCGTTGCAACGGTCGCGGTTTCGGCCTCCGGCACCAGCGTTTGCAAGACCGCCGATGGATCGCTGCCCGTCGCGAGCGCCGTGGCACCGATCCCGCCTTGCAGCACAACCAGATCCTGCGGCATCCGCTTGCGCAGATAGCCGGTTGACGAAATCTGCTTGAGCACCTCCAACGACCGTGTCGCGGCGTTTTCGGTTGGGGCCTGAATGTTGGACACACCTTCCTGCTCACCGCGACCAACATCATCGAATGTCGCACCTTCCGGTTTCACATGGGCCAGATCGGTCCGATCCAGATAGCTGACCGCCAGTTCGCGGAAGATATAGTCAAGGATCGACGTTGCATTCTTGATGCTGTCATTGCCCTGTACCATGCCGGCCGGTTCAAACTTGGTGAATGTAAATGCATCCACGAATTCCTCCAACGGCACGCCATATTGCAGGCCCACAGAGACAGCGATGGCGAAATTATTCATCATCGCCCGGAAACCGGCACCTTCCTTATGCATATCGATAAAGATCTCGCCCAAGGAGCCGTCTTCATATTCGCCGGTCCGCAGGTAAACCTTATGTCCGCCAACGATGGCTTTCTGGGTATAGCCCTTGCGCCGTTGTGGCATCTTCTCGCGTTCGCGATTGCGCACTTCCTGCACGATGATCTTCTCGACGATCTTTTCGGCCAACACTGCGGCTTTCTCCTGCGTGCTGCCGGATTCGAGCGTTTCCATTGCCTCATCATCATCCTCGACCAAGGCTGCCGCCAATGGCTGCGACAGTTTTGATCCGTCACGGTAAAGCGCATTGGCTTTCACACCCAGTGACCAGGACAGCTCATATGCCTTCTGGCAATCCTCAATCGTCGCATCATTGGGCATGTTGATCGTTTTGGAGATCGCACCGGATATAAAAGACTGGGCCGCCGCCATCATATGGATATGGCTGTCAACGCTCAGGTAACGCTTGCCTTTTTTGCCACATGGGTTGGCGCAGTCAAAGACGTTGTAATGCTCTTCCTTCAGATGCGGCGCGTCTTCCAATGTCATTGTACCGCAGACATGGTCATTGGCAGCATCGATATCCCGTTTGCTGTAACCCAGATGGCGCAGCAGATCGAAGGTGGGATCGTTCAGCTTTGCGGCAGGAATGCCGAGGGTCTTGGTGCAGAATTCCTCGCCCAGCGTCCATTGGTTAAAGACAAAGCGAATGTCGAATGCAGACGCCAGCGCCGCCTCGACCTTGTCCAGTTCCGCCTGACCAAACCCATGCCCGATCAGCGATGTGTGATTGATCGCAGGCGCCTGTCCGATAGAGCCGTGGCCAACAGCATAGGCGATGATCTCTTCGATCTCCGCTGAACCGTAACCCAGTTTTTCCAAAGCGGCTGGCACGGATTGGTTGATGATCTTGAAATAACCACCACCGGCCAGTTTCTTGAACTTCACCAGTGCGAAATCCGGTTCAATCCCGGTTGTGTCGCAATCCATGACCAGACCAATTGTGCCAGTCGGTGCGATGACCGAAACCTGGGCGTTGCGATAGCCATGTTTCTTGCCAAGCGCCAGCGCCTCATCCCAGGCCGATACGGCAAGCTCGACCAGTCGTTGATCAGGGCAATTGGCATGGTCCAGCGGAACTGGCTTTACATCCAGCTTGTCATAGCCGGTGCTTTTGCCCGCCGCTGCCTGCCGGTGGTTCTTGATCACCCGCAGCATGTGCTTTGCGTTTTTCTTGTAGCCGGGAAACGCGCCCAGCTCGCCCGCCATTTCGGCGGATGTGGCATAAGACACGCCCGACATGATCGCGGTCAGCGCGGCACCCATGGCGCGGCCTTCATCGCTGTCATAGCCATAGCCCATATTCATCAAGAGGCCGCCAATATTGGCGTAGCCCAGACCCAGCGTGCGGAAGTCGTAAGAGCGCTGCGCAATTTCCCTGGAGGGGAACTGCGCCATCATCACTGAAATTTCCAGCGTCACCGTCCACAGACGGGTCGCATGCATATAGTCCTCTGCCTGAAACTGCCCGTCCTTGTAGAAGGTCAGCAGGTTCATCGACGCCAGATTGCAGGCCGTATCGTCAAGGAACATATATTCGGAACAAGGGTTTGAGCCGCGAATCTCACCATCTTCCGGGCATGTGTGCCACGCATTGACGGTATCGTGATACTGGATGCCGGGGTCTGCACATGCCCACGCGGCATGGCCCACCTGCTCCCACAGATCACGCGCCTTGATGATCCGGGCGCATTCACCGTTCTTGCGGTTGATCAGCTTCCAATCGGCGTCATCCTCGACCGCTTTCAGGAATGCGTCAGTGACCCGGATCGAGTTATTGGAGTTCTGACCGGACACGCTGGAATAGGCCTCGGAATCCCAATCGGTGTCATAGGTCGGGAATTCAATGCTGGAATAGCCCTGCTTGGCATAATCCAGCACGCGCTTGATGTAAGTCTCTGGAATGGCGGACTTCTTGGCGTCCTTGACGGCCGCCGCCAGTGTGTCGTTGGTTTTGGGGTCATAGGCAGATACCTCTTCCCCGTCCCATGATTTGATCGCCTGGAAGATCGCGTTCAGGTAACGCTCGTGCATCTTGGAACCGGCAACGATGCTGGCGACCTTCTGCTCTTCGATAACCTTCCAGTTAATGAATTCCTCGATATCGGGGTGGTCGGCATCGACGATGACCATCTTGGCCGCGCGCCGAGTTGTTCCACCGGATTTGATCGCACCCGCAGCGCGATCACCGATTTTCAGGAAACCCATCAGGCCAGATGACTTACCACCACCGGACAGCGGCTCCCCCTCGCCCCGCAGGCTAGAGAAGTTGGTGCCGGTACCGGATCCATATTTGAACAGACGCGCCTCGCGGACCCAGAGGTCCATGATGCCACCGTCATTGACCAGATCGTCATCGACGGATTGGATGAAGCAGGCATGCGGCTGCGGGTGCTCGTAGCTTGAGGTGGATTTGGTCAGCTCGCCGCTTTCATAATCGACGTAATAATGTCCCTGCGCCGGACCATCGATCCCGTAAGCCCAATGCAGGCCGGTGTTGAACCATTGCGGGCTGTTCGGCGCGGCACGTTGGGTCGCTAGCATGTAACGCATTTCGTCAAAATAGGCGCGGGCATCATCTTCGGAAGAGAAGTAACCGCCCTTCCAGCCCCAATATGTCCACGCACCGGCGAGACGGTCAAAAACCTGCTTGGCCGATGTTTCGCCGCCAAAGGTCGCACCCTTGGCAGGTGTGGAACGCCACAGAAACTCCGGCACGCCCTTTTCCTTCACCTTCTTCAGTTCAGAAGGCACACCAGCCTTGCGGAAATATTTCTGCGCAATGACGTCAGAGGCAACCTGGCTCCAGCTTGCCGGGATCTCGCAATTTTCCAGTTTGAAAACGATCGTGCCATCAGGATTGCGAATCTCTGATGTCGTCGCCTTGAAAGCCAGCTCTGCGTAAGCATCCTGACCATCCTTGGTGAAATTGCGTTCGATCTGCATCGTTACTGCCCCTATTTCTTTCGCTTGCCGTCGTTGCGGCGTATGACCTGTCATGTGCCGCTTGGGCGGCGCAATAAATTCGTTCTCGCGATAGTTTCAGGCCGCATTGCACCAGCCCGGTCAAAAGACCCGGTCTTGAAGTGACGCTGTCATTTAGATTGCGCCCGCCAACTGAAACTGTCCCCGCGCCGCTACCACATATTGTGTCGTGATCATCGGCCCGCACAACTTGACGCATCTAGCCCTAGGGGGTCAACGGAATTTTAACACTAAATGTCGATTAAAATCCTTGACGGATTTGCGCCTGAATGGGTGACGGGTGCTGCTTGTGATTCATGCACCGGTTTATCCACAACACACGATTTATCACGATTTCGAGAAAGCCATTAGTTCGGCCCACTTAGCGACATTGGTTCACTTACTGGTTGAGGGACCCCGGCCAACTCGCCGAACAATTAAGTAAGTTTAACAAAGAATTAAGATCGACCTGAGACAGGGAGGTCGCCTCGTGCCGTCACCGTTCAGAAACAAATAAACCGCCGAATCGGCGGCTCATTTTCCAGTTTCGTTAAGTGGTCGGGGCGGAGAGATTCGAACTCCCGACCCTCTGTTCCCAAAACAGATGCGCTACCAGGCTGCGCTACGCCCCGAACCATGGCGTGTCTTTAGCCCCCCAAAACTGATTTGAAAAGCCCTAACTTTCCGAAGTTTGTTCACAAGGCAGGATAGCGTCGTTTCCAAAGCGCGGGTGCTGCAAAACATCCCCAGCTGCGATCCCAAGACGGGCGGCAAGCCCACCATTAATCTCAAGCACGGCCAACACGCCATCGCCGCCCGGGATAGCGGTCAGATCACCTGGCACGGCGTTTTCATGAACGTTCAGCACCTCGCCTGTTGGACCGACAAAGAGCATATCCAACGGGATCAATGTATTCTTCATCCAGAAACTGACGCTTTGCGGCTCTTCATAGATGAACAACATGCCCTCAAGCGTCGCCATCTGTTCCACAAACATCAGGCCCTTTGATCGCTCTTGGGGATCATCGGCCAGTTCAATTGTGAATGTCGCCTGTCCCCAGTCGCCAAAAACCGACACTTTGTCTTCCGCGCATAACGCCCAGGCCGGGTTAGCACCCAGCCCAAACAGCGCAATCGCCAAAACGCTCTTCACTTGACTGCAGCTTCCCAGCCCACGACCTCAATCGCCATGCGGCCACGTTCGCCGTCGACAAGACGCAGTCCCACGGCCTCGCCCGACTGCAGGTCAGACAGGCCGGAGCGGCGCAGAACCTCAACATGGATAAAGACATCTTCATCATTGCCAAAGATATTGGCGAAGCCAAATCCCTTGGCCTTATCGAACCACTTTACCCGCGCAGGCTCAATCGGCCGCTTTGATATATCTTCCGGCGTGAACTCCATCATGTCCCGAAGCGGGACCGACGTGTCTGCCTGCGGCGGTGTGATCGACAGCACTTGGGTGGCCTGCAAACCACGCTGTGTATCCTGCACAAGAATTTCAATGCTCGAGCCGTCAACAACAGAGCCCTGCCCAAAATTCCGCAAGACATTGGCATGTAAAAGGATGTCGGGGCCACCAAGATCAGCCACAACAAACCCGAACCCCTTCGTCGGATCGAACCATTTTACCTGGCCATTCACCTGCCGCTGACCGGCGGTGTCCTGCGTATTCATCTTGTATTCCCCTAAGTGGCACCCGTTTTTACTGGATAACACCGTTTCTTCTGCTTCCGATCACGACCAGAAAATCCCTCAAAGATCAAGGCCTTGCATTTCCCGATACGTGAAATTCAAGGATTCAATCGGGTAACTTCCCAGTCATGATCAATCGTTGCGCGCGACCACCGAAACCGGTCGTGCAGTCTAAATTGTCCGTCAGACCAAAACTCGATCTCCAACGGAACGATACGATACCCGCCCCAGAAGGGAGGACGTTCCGGGTCCGTCCCTTTCTGCATCGTTACTTTTGCAACGTCCGCCATCAGTGACGCACGCGAGGTCAGCGGTTGTGATTGCCGCGACGCCCAAGCCCCAAGCCTACTCTTGAGTGAACGGGACCGGAAGTAGGAATCTGCGATTGGCCCATCTTCTTTACTGACAAGACCGCGCACACGAATTTGCCGCGCAAGGGATTTCCAGTGCATGACAAATGCTGCCTTCCCGGCATGTGCAATCTCGGATGCCTTTTTGCTTTCATAATTACTATAGAAAACAAACGCTTCGGCTTCAATCTCCTTCAATAGGACCATGCGCACATTGGGCAAGTCGTTTGCATCGACCGTCGCCAATGCAATTGCGTTAGGGTCGTTGGGTTCAACTTCAGAGGCCTCATCCAGCCAAGCCTGCGCGATAACGAACGGGTTTTCACCCGCAAATATGCCGTCCTGATCAGACATTGCCGACCCTCGTTTTCGCCCCCGGATAACGGTTATGGGCAATCCCAGAAAGTGGCAACCACTTTACCTTAACTCGGCAACAGCTTGCTGACCTGATTGCAATGGCATAAACCGCTTTTGACACCGTTAAATGGGACAAAGGACACATGAAATGAGCAGCAATCTGATGCAAGGCAAACGTGGCCTGATCATGGGTCTGGCAAACGATAAATCCATTGCCTGGGGCATCGCAAAAGCCTGCGCTGATGCGGGGGCTGAACTTGCATTTTCCTTTCAGGGTGACGCCCTGAAAAAGCGGGTGGAGCCCCTGGCTGCGTCGGTTGGTTCCGATATTGTTTTGCCATGTGATGTAGGCGACGAAAGCTCAATCGACGCGCTTTTTGCAGAGCTTGAGAAGCGTTGGGGAAAGTTAGACTTTATCGTGCATGCCATTGGTTTTTCAGATAAATCTGAATTGCGCGGTCGCTACGTTGATACAAGCCGTTCCAATTTCCAGATGTCGATGGACATCTCGGTCTACTCTTTCACCGCAGTCGTACAACGTGCTGAAAAGATGATGACTGAAGGTGGTTCTTGCCTGACGCTCACCTATTACGGCGCTGAAAAAGTCATGCCGCATTACAACGTCATGGGCGTTGCAAAAGCAGCTCTTGAAGCCTCCGTTCGCTACCTCGCCGAGGACCTGGGCAAAGACAATATCCGCGTCAATGCAATCAGTGCGGGTACGATCAAAACGCTCGCCGCGTCCGGCATCGGCGATTTTCGGCTCATCATGAAATGGAACGAATATAACAGCCCGCTGCGGCGCACCGTGACGCAGGACGAGGTCGGGAAATCCGCTCTCTATCTTCTGTCCGATCTGGGTAGTGCGGTGACCGGTGAAGTGCTCCATGTTGATGCCGGTTATCACGTCGTCGGGATGAAGGCGGTCGATGCCCCCGACATTACCAAGGAATAGGCCCAGCGCCCTCGCGCCGCAACGTTTTAACTCCTTCGATTTGAAAGGTGACACCATGACAGACACCCGCCTGCCCCATGAAAAAGGGTTTCACATCAGTTGGGACCAGATCCATCGTGACAGCCGGGCACTGGCCTGGCGGTTGGACGGGCAAGGCCCTGACAATGGGGCGTGGAAGGGCGTGGTGGCGATCACACGTGGCGGCATGGCGCCTGCGATGATAGCGGCGCGGGAGTTGGACATTCGCACTGTCGATACGATCAGCGTCAAAAGCTATGACCATCAGGATCAGTCAGAGGCGAAGGTACTGAAAGCCCCTGATGCAGAACTGATGGGCGACGGAACAGGCATTCTGATCATCGACGATCTGGTTGATAGCGGCAAAACGCTGGAACTGGTGCGCGCGCTGTACCCGAAAGCGCATTTCGCAACGGTCTACGCCAAGCCAAAAGGGCGCCCGCAGGTGGATACGTTCATCACAGAGGTCAGCCAGGACACCTGGATCTTTTTTCCATGGGACATGGCGCTACAATACGTGCAGCCATACCGCGGGAACGACTAGCGCCCTTCAATAATGTCATGCGGCGCAGCCGCTCATTCTGGAAATCCCATGCCCCAATCACGGACGGCCACCACATTTGCACCTCCGGTGATGGAGGCAAGACGCTGGCTTGACGGTGTGGTGCATCCCACTGACCGCCCCTTGCTCAATGTCAGTCAGGCCGCCCCGGTTGATCCGCCGCCTGCACCAATGCGCGCCGCGATGGCCGAGATGGTCGTCAATGACGCAGAGGCACATCTTTACGGCCCTGTGCTTGGCCTGCCTGCCTTACGCGAAACATTGGCCACGCAATGGGCAGCAGATTATGGTGGTCAGATCAGCCCGGACCAGGTGGCGATAACATCCGGCTGCAACCAAGCCTTTGCTGCCGTCATCGCGTCCCTTTGCAATGAAGGGGATGAGGTGATCCTGCCAATCCCCTACTATTTCAACCACCGCATGTGGCTGGATATGTCCGGGGTCAATACCTGCCCATTGATGGTTGGCGAAGGCATGATCCCCGATGCGGCAGAGGCGGCAAAACTGATCACCCCTCGCACCCGGGCGATTGCCCTTGTAAGTCCAAACAACCCTTGTGGCGTTGAATATCCCGGGGAGACGCTCAAGGCATTCTTTGACCTTGCCCGTACACATGGAATTGCCCTGATCGTGGATGAGACTTACCGCGATTTTGACAGTCGCACAGGCGCGCCACATGATCTGTTTGCCGACCCCGATTGGTCCGACACTCTGATTCATCTTTATTCCTTTTCAAAGGCTTACCGCCTCACCGGGCACCGGGTCGGTGCCGTGATTGCGAATGCGGCACAACTGGCCGAGATGGAGAAGTTCCTCGACACGGTTACGATTTGCCCCAACCAGCTGGGGCAGCGGGCCGCCCTTTGGGGCATGCAGAACCTCGCGCAATGGCTGGCCGGGGAGCGCGATGAAATCCTTAACCGCCGCGCCGCCATCTCTGACCATTTCCCCTTGCTGGCCGAGCAGGGTTGGAAACTGATGGGATGCGGCGCCTATTTCGCTTATCTGCAACACCCGTTTGCTATGTCATCGGCTGAACTGGCCCCGAAATTGGTCGCCGATGCCGGTGTCCTTCTATTGCCCGGTACGATGTTCATGCCTGATGAATTTCCGGACGGGGAAAGCCAGGTCCGGGTCGCCTTCGCCAATATCGACCGGGTGGGGGTCAAGACGCTGTTTGAAAGGCTCGCAAAGCAGCGCTACTGACCCTTGCACCCCTGCCCCCGGCCCCGTATTCATGCGCCACCCCAGGCCGGGGTAAATCTAGTAGCGGGCAGGTTGAATGGCTGAGAAAAAGAACAAACGATACGGCGTCTGGATTGTTGTGATCCTCATCCTGTTGGGCCTTGCGGGTTTCGGCTCTGGCGGGCTGAGCGGGAATATCCGCAATATCGGCACCGTCGGCGAAAAAGACGTCAGCGTGAATGCCTATCAAAATGCCCTGAACCAGCAGATCCGCTCGCTTTCCGCACAGTTCGGCGCACCCATTTCGTTCCAGCAGGCGCAGGCATTTGGCATCGATCAGGCCGCGCTCAACCAGTTGATCCTGACCCGCACGCTGGACAATGAAGCGTCGCAGCTGGGCATTTCAGCAGGTGACCAAACCGTCCTCGACCGGCTGCGCGAAATTCCGCAATTTCAGGGGGCGGGCGGCACATTCAACCGCGAAAGCTACCGCTTTGCCTTGCAGCAAAGTGGCCAGAGCGAGGCCGAATTCGAGAACAGCCTGCGCGAAGATGTGGCCCGCACCCTTTTGCAAGGCGCCGTGGTCGGTGGAATCCCCGAGGCCGAGACTTATGCCGATACGCTGGTCAAATACCTTGGCGAACAGCGCAGCGTTACATGGGCCAGCATTGACGACACAGCCCTGACCGCGCCGGTACCCGGCGCGACCGAGGCAGATCAGCAGGCATATTACGATGCCAACCCAGAAGAATTCACCCTGCCTGAAACGCGCGACATTACCTATGCTTGGCTGACACCAATCATGATCCAGGACCAGATGACCGTGTCAGACAGCGAGGTCGCAGAGCTGTATCAGGAACGAATCGCCGAGTTTGTTCAGCCCGAACGGCGCCTGGTCGAACGGCTTGTCTATATCAGCCAAGCGGATGCAGATGCCGCAATGGCGCGTCTGGATGCAGGCGAGGTCACATTTGAGGATCTCGTGGTGGAACGCGGGTTGAGCTTGTCAGATATCGACCTGGGCGACGTCGACCGCGAAAGCCTTGGCGATGCCGGCGATGCGGTTTTTGCGGCAGACCCCGGCGCCGTTCTTGGCCCCTTCAACGCCGGTCTTGGCCCAGCCCTTTTTAGGATGAATGCCGTTCTTGCCGCGCAGGAAACGCCGCTGGAAGATGCCGTACCCGCCTTGCGCGATGAACTCGCCGCAGAGGCCGCCCGCGAAGCGATCAACGACAGCACCGATCAGATCATCGATCTTTTGGCCGGTGGTGCCACCATGGAGGATCTGGCTGAGCGCACGGATATGGAACTGGGCACGATCAACTGGACCGCCGACGTGACCGACGGCATCGCCGCTTATGATGCATTCCGTCAAGCCGCGGGAACGGTGCAGGAAGGCGATTTTGCCGAAGTCAACGATCTGGCCGACGGTGGTATCTTTGCCTTGCGGTTGGACGGAATCACGCCGCCAACGGTGCAGCCGATTGATGCGGTTCGCGATGCGGTCAAAGCCGCGTGGCAGATGCAGGCCCGGCAGGAGGCCATTCTCGCCAAAGCGGAAGAGATTGCAGCAACGATAGAACCGCTGACCGGTTTTGACACGCTGGGGCTGGCACCAACGGTTGACAATGACCTGACCCGCCGCAGTTTTGTCGAAGGGACGCCCGTGGATTTCATCGACCAGGTGTTTGAAATGTCCGTCAGCGACGTGCGGGTGATCGACGCTGGTGACAAGGCAATTATCCTGCGGCTCGACAATATTGCGCCCGCTGATCTGGCGTCTGAAACCAATGCAGCCCAACGCGAACAACTTGCCGCAAATGCAGCCGCCGGGATCATGCAGGACGTCTTTGACGCCTATGCCACATCAGTGCAGGAACGCACCGAACTTAATATCAACCAGGCAACCGTGAACGCGGTCAACGCCCAGTTCCGATAGGTCCGTCATGGCGCTTTTGCCCGATTACGACAGTTTCGCACGCGGTTATGAGGCGGGCGAAAACCAGATTGTCTATACACGCATCGCCGCCGATCTGGATACGCCGGTTTCGTTGATGTTGAAACTTTCCGGTGCGGGCAAAAACGCCTTCATGCTGGAAAGTGTGACAGGCGGCGAAATACGCGGTCGCTATTCGATCATCGGCATGAACCCTGATCTGATCTGGGAATGCCGGGGCACATCATCGCGGGTCAACAGACAGGCACGGTTCGATGATGATGGTTGGGTCAATATGGATGATGACCCGCTGACCGCACTGCGCAGCCTTCTGGCCGAGGCGCGGATCGATCTGCCCGCTGATCTGCCTGCAGCCTCTGCCGGGCTGTTCGGCTATCTGGGCTACGACATGATCCGGCTGGTCGAACATCTGCCCGATATCAATCCTGACCCGCTGGGCCTGCCCGATGCGGTCATGATGCGCCCGTCCGTTGTGGCGGTGCTCGATGGGGTGAAAGGTGATGTGATCCTTGTGGCCCCGGCATATGTGAACGGCGATCTGCCGGCGCGTGCCGCCTATGCGCAAGCCGCCGAACGGGTGATGGATGCGCAGCGCGCGTTGGAACGCCCGATGCCCGGCACGGGCCGCGCGCTGGCCGCCCCAGCGCCGGTCGCCCCACCGGTGTCGAATTTCGACCATGCGGACTACCTGCAAGCCGTTGAGAAGGCAAAGGAATATATCAAGGCAGGCGACATCTTTCAGGTCGTCCCCTCACAGCGCTGGACGCAGGATTTCCGCGAACCGCCCTTCTCGCTTTACCGGTCATTGCGGCGCACCAACCCATCACCCTTCATGTTCTTTTTCAATTTCGGCGGCTTTCAGGTGATCGGAGCCAGCCCCGAAATCCTTGTCCGTGTTTTTGGATCAGAGGTCACGATCCGCCCCATTGCCGGCACAAGACCACGCGGAGCAACCGTGGAGGAAGACAACGCAAACGAAGCCGACCTGATGGCGGACAAGAAGGAACTCGCCGAGCACCTGATGCTTTTGGATCTGGGCCGCAATGATACTGGCAAGGTCAGCAAGATCGGCACCGTACGCCCGACCGAAAAATTCATCGTCGAACGCTATAGCCATGTGATGCATATCGTCTCGAACGTTGTGGGCGAACTGGCCGATGATCAGGACGCACTCAGCGCGTTTTTCGCAGGCATGCCTGCTGGCACGGTGTCAGGCGCGCCAAAGGTGCGGGCGATGGAAATTATTGATGAACTAGAACCGGAGAAACGGGGCGTCTATGGCGGCGGTTGCGGCTATTTCAGCGCCAATGGTGACATGGACATGTGCATCGCCCTGCGCACGGCCGTGTTGCAAGACGAAAAGCTGTATATTCAGGCAGGCGGCGGCGTTGTCTATGACAGCGACCCGGAGGCGGAGTATCAGGAGACCGTGCATAAATCCAACGCCATCCGCAAAGCGGCGGCGGATGCGACGATGTTTCAGAACGATGGAAACTAGGGGCATGGCAGGTTTCAGGCCTGCACGCGGTCCCAGCCATCTATGCTGACGACGTTCCCGTCCGCTGATGGAACTGTTCAATCAATCGTCAACGGTCACAGCGACCGACCCGCTTAACCGACTAAGTAGTGAAATGTACAACACCCCTGAGGCCGGGACGTTCCCCGGGAATACTCCGCCGAAAATTGCGGCCCCGCGAGGTCACTTAGTCCTTTCTTGATAAATTTCTGAACGCGTGTATCGTTTTGATATCGAACAATTTGCGCGGGACTGAAATCGCTGCGCATCAGGAAGTGCACCGCTGCGGTGCAAGGGGGAATAATGCAAAAATCGATTCTCGGCGCTTTCGCCGTATCTACGATGCTGTCGCCAGTTGCGGCCATGGCGCAAACGGAAGTGCAATTCTGGCACGCGTTTACCGGCCGCCTGGGAGAGCTGGTTGCCGCACAGGTTGACACATTCAATGCGAGCCAAAGCGCCTATGTCGTGGTGCAAAGCCACAAGGGCAACTACTCCGAAACGCTCAATTCCGGCATTGCGGCTTTTCGCGCAGGAGAGCAACCACACATCCTGATGGTGTTCGAGGTTGGGACTGCGACGATGATGTCGGCGCAAGGTGCGACAAAACCCGTTTTTGAGGTGATGGCCGAAAGCGGCGCCACGTTTGACCCAGATGCCTATATCGGCGCCGTCAAAGGGTACTACACAACAACGGATGGCCAGATGCTGTCTCTCCCCTTCAACTCGTCAACACCTGTTCTTTGGGTCAACCGCGACGCGTTCGAAGCGGCTGGCGTTGATCCGGAGACAGATTTGTCGACTTGGCAGAACGTGGGTGAAACGCTTGAGGCACTCAAGGCTGGCGGGTCCGAATGCCCGCTGGTCACCGCATGGCAAAGCTGGATCCATCTCGAAAACTTCTCGGCCTACCATGACGTGCCATTCGCCAGTCAGGACAATGGCTTTGCCGGACTGGACACAGAACTGATGCTGAACGGCGAAGCGCAGGTCGCACATTTGACGGCCATGGGTGAATGGGCGCAGGACGGCAAGTTCATCTATACAGGGCGGCGCAATGAAGGCGGGGCGAATTTCCGATCCGGGGAATGCGCACTCTTTACCGAAAGCTCTGCCGGTTACGCCGGGATCAAGGCGGAAGCCGAGTTTGATTTTGACGTGCGCCCGCTGCCCTATTGGGAAGGTGTTGGAAATGCGCCCCAGAATACCATTATCGGCGGAGCCTCGCTCTGGGTGATGGAGGGGCATGAAGCCGAGGAATACAAGGGCGTTGGCGAGTTTCTGGCCTTTCTTTCGTCGTCCGATGTGCAGGCACAGTGGCACCAGGATACAGGTTACCTGCCGATCACGTCAGAAGCGGGCGAGGCAACCCGTGCTGCCGGGTTTTATGATGACAACCCTGGCACGGATATTGCCGTGATCCAGATGACGGCCAACGAACCAACCGCGAATTCCAAAGGTCTGCGCCTTGGATCGTTCGATCAGATCAGGGGCATTATCGACGAGGAGCTGGAGGCGATCTGGGCGGGTGACAAATCCGCACAGGAAGCGATGGACAGCGCAAAGGAACGCGGTGACGCGCTCTTGCGTCGCTTTGAAGCCGCAAACCGCTAAGGCAAATAAGAAAGGCGGGCTGAACGGCCCGCCTTTCTTGTCCGAGGGGTCTGATGGAAAAACGGGTCAAGTTTCGGGGCTGGCTGCTGCCGCTTTTGCTGATTGCGCCGCAAGTCGTGATATCGGCGGTATTCTTTTTCTATCCAGCCGGACAAGCGATCTGGCAATCGCTGTTCATCCCTGACCCATTTGGCCTTTCCATGCAGTATGTGGGTCTTGGGAATTTTGAATTCCTGCTCTCGGACCCCTATTATCGCGCGTCCTTTGTGACCACGGCGATCTTTTCTGTTCTTGTGACCTTATGCTCAATGGTTCCGGCGCTTTTTCTGGCGGTCATCGCGGACCGGCTGATCAAGGGCTCGGGCGTCTACCGCACGCTGCTGATTTGGCCTTACGCAGTAGCCCCTGCGGTCGCAGGGGTGCTGTGGCTTTTTATGTTCAATACCCGCGTTGGCGTCGTGTCCTGGTATCTGGGGCAATTGGGCTATGACTGGAACCACGTGCTCAACGGGGGCGAGGCGATGGGCCTCGTCGTTGTCGCATCTGCCTGGGGGCGGATCAGCTATAACTTTCTGTTCTTCTTTGCAGCACTGCAAGCCGTGCCACGTTCAGTGATTGAGGCGGCTGCGATTGATGGCGCTCATTTCTGGCGGCGCTTTTGGACCATCGTGCTACCGCTGCTTTCTCCGACCACGTTTTTTCTGCTGGTCGTGAATATCGTCTATTCCTTCTTCGAAACTTTCGGCGTGATCCACACGATCACTGCAGGGGGTCCGCAACAAACAACAACGATCCTTGTTTACAAGGTCTATTCGGACGGTTTCGTCAGCCAGGACCTTGGCTCATCCTCCGCGCAATCAGTGATCCTGCTGATCGTCGTGGGGCTGCTGACCGTCTTGCAGTTCAAGTTCATCGAAAAACGGGTGCATTACTGATGGCACGTGAAATTCATGGCATGGTCGAAAAGCGGGGCACCGGGCTGTGGCTGACCCATGTGTTCATGATTCTTGGCATATTGGTGATCTTCTTTCCGATCTGGCTGGCCTTCGTCGCATCGACCGTGACCCAATCCGATATTATCCGCCCCCCGATGCCGGTCTGGCCGGGGGACCAGATGTGGATCAACTACAAGAACGCCCTGTTCTCAGGGATCAACGTGCCGGTCGGGACAATGCTGTTCAACAGCCTGATCATGGCGGTTGGAATTGCGGTCGGTAAGATTGTGATCTCGCTTCTATCCGCCTTTGCAATCGTCTATTTCAAATTCCCTGGTCGCAACCTCTTCTTCTGGCTCATCTTCCTGACGCTCATGCTGCCGGTCGAGGTGCGCATTGTCCCCACCTATGAGGTCGTGGCGGGCTTCGGTATGCTGAATTCCTATTCCGGGCTGATTTTCCCGCTCATCGCCTCGGCCACGGCAACCTTCCTTTTTCGGCAATTCTTTCTCACCATCCCCGATGAGCTGGCAGAGGCCGCGCGAGTCGATGGCGCGCGCCCCATGCGGTTCTTTTTGGATATTGTTGTTCCGAT
This sequence comes from uncultured Paracoccaceae bacterium, assembly GCA_947500055.1. GTDB lineage: Bacteria > Pseudomonadota > Alphaproteobacteria > Rhodobacterales > Rhodobacteraceae > Yoonia. The sequence goes on along the minus strand of CANMQO010000004.1, from coordinate 360,200 downwards.
GAGCCGCACAAATATTGCAGCTCTTTTTGTGATCCTGTTCATCTACGGCTGGAACCAATATCTTTGGCCACTTCTGATCACCACCGACCCCGAAATGAATACGATCGTCATGGGGATAAAGCAGATGTTCCCAAGCGGGGATGACTTCGCCCATTGGCCAACAATCATGGCAACCTCGATCCTTGCGATGATCCCGCCGGTGATTGTCGTTGTGGGCATGCAACGGCTGTTCATCCGCGGCCTTGTTGATAGCGAGAAATAGAAGATGGCAACGGTTTCCCTTCAAGATATCAAGAAAAGCTTTGGTTCCACTGATGTGATCCACGGCATTACAACCGACATTGCGGATGGTGAGTTTATTGTCATTGTCGGGCCGTCAGGTTGCGGGAAATCCACCCTATTGCGTATGGTCGCGGGCTTGGAAACCGTGACCGCAGGTGACGTCTTGATCGGCGGTCAACGTGCCAATGAAAAGGAACCCATGGACCGGGATATCGCCATGGTGTTTCAGAATTATGCGCTCTACCCACATATGTCGGTACGGCAAAATATGGGTTACGGCCTCAAGATTGCCAAGCTGCCGAAAGACCAGATTGACGCAAAAGTGCTTGAAGCCGCCAAGCTCTTGCAGCTTGAACCGCTGCTGGATCGCAAGCCCAGAGAATTGTCCGGGGGACAACGCCAGCGGGTTGCGATGGGACGCGCCATTGTTCGTGAACCTGCCGTGTTCCTATTCGATGAACCGCTATCAAATCTGGACGCCAAGCTGCGTGTTCAGATGCGCCTTGAGATTAAGGAGCTTCAATCCAAACTTGGGATCACAGCGCTTTATGTGACCCATGATCAGGTCGAGGCCATGACCATGGCTGATCGGATGATCGTAATGAATGGCGGGGTCGCCGAACAGATTGGCACGCCACTTGATGTCTACGAAACCCCCCGCACCCTGTTTGCGGCGCAATTCATCGGCAGCCCCGCGATGAACATTCTGGATGCCGAGGTTCGGAACGGTCAGGTCATCCTGGGCGAAAGGGCGATAGCAACGGTCAATGGGCCCGATGGCCCCGTCAAATTTGGTATCCGGCCGGAGCATTTGACTGCCGAGGCTGGCGGCCCCATCCGCGTCAACGTCAAAATGGCGGAACCGCTTGGCGCAAACACGCTCCTGCATTGTTCACTTGTCGATACAGATGAAAATTTTACGGCCAGTCTGCCGGGAGTCCACGTCCTGAGTGGCGAAAACCCCGGCATGCAGTTTTCGATCCAGCCGAACAAATCACATCTGTTTGACGTTGATACGGGATTGCGGCGTCAACGCTAATCTGGAACGCCTGTCCGTTGATCTGCCCTCCGCAAATGAAGTGTGACGGGCAGGCCATTTGTTGGGATCGGCGTTGGAATGTCGCGCCATTTTGGCCGGTCGGCTGGATCCATCTCAACGCGAAACCGCTGTAGGAACCGAACCATGAAGGCTTTCACCTGAATGGATGAAAAATGCAGGCCAATGCATTTATGCGCGCCGCCCCCAAACGGGGACCAGGCGAATTTATGTTGGCGGTCCTCGGCACGTTCGGCTGTATAGCGATCCGGGTCAAATCGGTCAGGTTGCGGGAAGATATCAGGCGTCATCATCACCGGCCCCGGACAAATCACGACGTTTGTGCCACGTGGCAAGCGGTTGCCCTGCCATTCAGTATCGGCCATCACGGCCCGCGCTGTAAATGCGGAGGGCGTGAAGCGGCGCAGGGCCTCACGATAGACCCGCTCGGTGAGATCCAGCTTATCAAGATCCTCGTAGGCCAGCGATCCAGCACCCAAACCAACAATTTCGGCATACACACGGTCTTGCAGGTCCTTGTCCTGGGCGAGCGCCCAGATCATTGCCGTTAATGCGCCAGTGACGGCATCATGGGCAGCGACCAGCAGAAAGTTGAAATGATCGACGATATCCTGGTCTGACCAAGCATGCCCATCCTCATCCTGTGCGATGCACAGTTGCGAGAAGAAATCGTTCCCGCCCGTGGCCTTTCGGGTGGCGATCAAACGCCTGAAATCTTCGGAGAGTGACGCGCGCGCCGCAACACCGCGCCCCATTTTGGTAAAGGGAAGCGGCCTGCGCACCAGCGCACTGGTCGCCGCAACCTCGTGGATAAATGCCGCGTTGATCCGAGCAACCTCGGTCGCATCGGTGACGCCCATAAAGACATGGGCCCCAAGACGCAGCGTCAACTCTTTGATGCCGGGTGCAAACTTGATCTTCACGCCGGTTGGCCAATCGTCCAGTAACCGTGTGATTTCCGCATTCATCAGTTCAAGATAGTTTTTCAACGCAGGCGCGCGAAACGCGGCCTGCATCACACGACGATGGGCGCGGTGATCAAGATCGTCACGATGCAGAAGCCCGCCGGAGAAGAGAGGTGCAAAGGCCTTAAGGCCGTTCTGGGCAGAGAAGATGTTCGCACGGTTGAGATATACATGCTCAAGTGCGTCTGGGCCCGCGAGTACGACCCAGGTTTCGCCAAAAACAGTCATGCGAAAGACGTCGCCAAAGCGGGCGACCTGATCGAAATATGTGCCGTAAGGGTCAAGACCGAAGCTGATTGTCTTTCCAACAAACGGTATCGTGCGCGGTCCCGGAATATGCCCCAACTGCGGACGTCCCAGCTTTGCAACAGGTGCGATATTCGTTTCTAAGACGGTCACTTGCAATTCCTTGTTTGCCCTGAATTAGCAAATTTATGAACCGCGTTCAATTAAGGATTTGCCCAGCAGGTCTTGAGCAATGAGCGGTGGGTGGGTTGAATTGGGTATCGCGGCCCGATGATCACGACCGGGTAAATCGTTCTCCAGAAAACCCAACTGATATCGGCATGCTATCTGGCGCAGGAGTGATCAATTCAAGGGAATAGCAATATCGGAAACGCATTATTCCCAAAGGTGTTCGACCTTAGTTTGCCTGAGGTCCGCGCAGAATTCCGGAGACGGGCGCCAGCAGCAACTGATCCTGATCCACGCTCGGCGCCCAGGCGGCAAGTGCTGCCAGGTTGAAGCCGTTCAACGTGCCCGTCAGCACCGATGCACCCGTTTGGCGCGCCCGAAATGCGGCCTGATCCAGTGACCGGCCAATTGCCGCTTCGTTTTGCCCGCTATCGTCGATATTGCGCGCAATCTGCGCCGTGGGCACGCCAGCCTGTCCAGCCGTCCGTACCGCGTTGCCTAGCCCGCGCTGCTCAATCACTAGCCCGCGCCCTTCCGCCGCCAGCACCGCAAGCACCTGCCCTGTCACCGCACGGCTTTGCTGTACGCCGTCCTGCCCGTTGGAAAACAAGGTGACCGTTTCAGGAAGGCTGCCAAGCGCTGCCTCCATTGCGACTTCGACATCTGCAGGTGTCGCGCCATTGGGCAAAGAGGCTTGAAATCCGACCTCAATTCCTGCGGCGCGCAGTGCGGCCATACGACCCGACGCGTCATCCGCGAGGGGATCCAGAATCACCGTGATGGGCAGGTCTGCCTTCGCAATTGCGCCAGCCAGATCAGGTATCGACCCGTCATCAATCAGCGCAAATGACAGCATTGGTACACCAAGCGGATTGTCGAACTCTGCGCCAAACCGCGCGATTGCCGGCATCGTGTCTGCCACATCAGCATCGGCGACGACCTCTGCCTCCTGCCCGGCCTGATCCGCGGGTTCCGCCCCGGGTCTGTTCACTCTGACGCCATTTCCTGCAGCGGACTGACCACCCTCATCGGCTACATTATCAGTCTGTGCCTCTTGCGTCGCTTCCGTGCTTGTTTCCGATGGCACCTCAGCCGGTTCCACGACCGGTGCTTCGGCAACCACCGGCTCCTCGACAACAGGTTGCGGTTCAATCTGTTCCTGTGTCACGACTTCAATCTCTGGCGCGGGTTCATCAAGAACCTCAGGCTCCGCCGGGGTATCCAGCACCGGAACATCGGGCACCAGATCATCAACCGGGACAACAGGGATTTCGGGTTCGGTCAGGTCTGCCTGTGACGGAGCACTCTCTGCTTTCTGATTGAGCGCGTCCAGCAAAGCCTGGGCGCCGGGTGTCAGCCGTGTCTCCGGCGCGGTGGGTTCAGTCGGCGCATCGGCTATTTCGGTTGGCGCCTCCAGCGCAGAAGGCGCTTCCGCGACCGCAACCTCAGGCTCCTGCACAATCGCTGTCGGAACCTCGGTTGTTTCGATGGCAGCATCCGGCGTTGTCTCCGTCTCCGGCAGTTCCGGGGCAGGTTCGCCTGTTGCGTTCACCACTGGTGTCGTGGCGCCGGTTGCCCCCGGTACAACGGGGCGATCCGGTGCGATAACAACATCCGTTGGGGCCTCATCATCAAGTTCGGGCACCTCTAGCGCGTCCGATGCCGAAGGACCATCATCCGTTTCTTCAGCGGCGGTTGCCGTTTCGTTGGCGGCCTCAGAAGCGCTGTCCACTTCATCCGGAACCGTTTCGACCGTATCGACACTGGCAGTATCAGTCACTTCAAGGGTATTTTGGGTGGCCTCGTCGGTTGCCACAGCCTCTTCGACTGGTGCGGGTTGCGCAGGCGGCCCACTGATCTGTGACGCCACACCAAGTCCAACACCACCAAGGACCAATGCCCACAGACTTCCAGAAACACTGCCGCGCATGTTGCCCACACCCTTACTTGTTGCGCTTTTGCGCATGGTTCGACCTTGACGCTGCCCCGCATCCCGGCCCATGTATGGCAGAGTTATACTGCCAGCCTTGGGTTGGACGGTAGCCCTTATTTCCACCTGCGCAGGATTTCTCCATGCTGTTGTTGATCGATAACTATGACAGTTTCACCTATAATCTGGTGCATTATCTGGGCGAGCTGGGTGCCGATGTCGTCGTGCGCCGCAATGACGCGCTGAATGTGCAAGAAGCAATGGCGATGCGTCCTGACGCGATCATGCTTTCGCCCGGACCATGTGATCCTGCGCAGGCGGGCATCTGTCTGTCGCTTGTTCATGCGGCCGCCGAGACCGGCATGCCCCTGATGGGGGTCTGTCTTGGCCATCAGGCGATTGGTGAGGCTTTTGGCGGCAACGTCATCCGTTGCGACGACATCGTCCATGGCAAACTTGGCAAAATGCATCACAGCGGCAAGGGGCTATTCACTGATCTGCCCAGCCCGTTTGATGCCACACGGTACCATTCACTGATTGTTGAGCGCGCCACCCTGCCCGATACCCTTGAGATCACTGCGGAACTGGAGGACGGAACAATCATGGGGCTGCAACATAAAAGTCTGCCGATCCATGGCGTTCAATTCCACCCGGAGAGCATTGCATCCGAACATGGGCACAAGCTGCTGGACAATTTTCTCAGAATGGCAAAAGTGGCCGCATGAGCGACGCGCTGAAACCACTGATCAATGCCGCCGCCGACCGCCCGCTGACCCGGGCAGAGGCCGAGACGGCATTCGGCATCCTGTTCGAAGGGGACGCTACACCATCCCAGATAGGCGGGTTTCTGATGGCCCTGCGCACGCGGGGCGAGACGGTAGATGAATATGCCGCAGCAGCGGCTGTCATGCGCGCCAAATGCCTGCCCGTCAAAGCACCCGCTGGTGCGATGGATATCGTGGGCACCGGTGGTGACGGCAAACATACGCTGAATATTTCCACCGCGACCGCTTTTGTTGTTGCCGGTGCCGGTGTGCCCGTGGCCAAACATGGCAACCGCAACCTGTCCTCCAAATCGGGCACCGCAGATGTGCAAGGGCAGTTGGGGATCGAGGTAATGGTCGGCCCCGATGTGGTCGAAAGGGGTCTGGCCGAGGCCGGGATCGGCTTCATGATGGCACCGATGCATCATCCTGCGATCAAACATGTCATGCCGACACGCGCCGAACTTGGCACAAGAACGATCTTCAACATATTGGGGCCATTGACAAACCCAGCAGGCGTGAAGCGCCAGTTAACCGGCGCGTTCAGCCGCGATCTGATCCGCCCGATGGCAGAAACACTGCAACAACTTGGGTCCGATGCGGCATGGCTCGTTCATGGTTCAGACGGCACTGATGAATTGACGATCACTGGGGTGACGTGGGTCGCAGCCATCAAAGACGGCGGGATCAGTGAATTTGAGGTGTACCCCGAAGAGGCCGGATTGCCGGTGCATCCCTTTGAAAACATTGTTGGTGGCACGCCCGCGGAAAACGCCGCAGCTCTCAATGCCGTGCTGGACGGGGCCACCGGCGCATATCGTGATGCGGTCCTGCTCAACTCAGCGGCAGCGCTTGTAGTGGCAGACAAAGCCAGGGATCTGCCGGAAGGTGCTGACATTGCACGAGAAAGCATCGACAGCGGCAAAGCCAAGGCAGCGGTGCGAAATCTCGCGCGGGTGACCCAGGAAAGTTGAGAACATGAAAATCAGGTCTCTGATCATTACCCTGATATCAGCAGCAACAATTGTTCTTGGTGGTTGGCTCGCGGTGACGGCTGTTTTGCAGTTGAATGAAGCATCCGGCCTTCAGCGCAATGGCGTCACAGCGCAGGCCACCGTAACACAAAAATGGATTGTCGCTGGCGAAAGCAGAAACAACAGTCACAAAATCCGGTATTCCTTCAGCACCGGTGCGCAGCAGGTTACCTTTGAGCGGCCAGTACCGGTCCCTCTGCACCGCGTCGTCAACAATGGCTCGGTGCTTGAGGTGACGTTCAGCCCTGACAATCCTGCTCTGCACGAGATTTTCCCGGGTCAGCTCTCTGGTGCAGCACAGTCGAAACTGACCGGCGGCTTGATCATCTGCGGCATTGGCCTGTTTCTATTTTTCATAAGTGGTGCGCTAAGCCTCTTCAGACGTAAGAAAACTGATGTTTGATCTGTCCCGACTGGGAAACTGGTCGGAATTGGAGTTCTTTCACGCCGACTTGCCCGGCATTGAAACGCGGTTGAACGATACATTCCTGCCGCCCCCAAATCTGACATTTGCCGCATTGGAACAATGTCAGCCCGCCGACACCAAAATCGTTATCATCGGGCAAGATCCCTATCATTCGCCGGGCAAAGCCGACGGTTTGGCTTTTTCCATACCTGACAGTTTTGGCGGACGGCTTGATAGTCTGGGCAATATTTTCAAGGAGATTGAAACGGATCTGGGGCAAAAAAGAACCCGAACCGGCCTGCACGATTGGGCCGATCAGGGTGTGTTGTTGCTGAATACCGCTCTGACCGTGCCGCCCGGCAAACCCAAAGCGCATGCGCATCTGGGTTGGGCCGGGCTGGTCCGTCAGGTTATCGCACGGCTTAACGACCGGCCGCGCATCTTTATCCTATGGGGCGGCCCCGCGCAGGCTTATGCAAAACACATTTCCGATGATCATCTGGTCTTGAAGTCCGCGCATCCATCTCCGTTATCCTGCCATCGCGGCTTTTTCGGGTCGCGCCCATTTTCAACCGCCAACCAGTGGCTTATTGAACAAGGGCAGGAACCAATCCACTGGGCGGACCCATGAGCGACATTCTCGAAAAGATCAAAACCTACAAGCTGGAAGAGGTGGCAGCACGCAAAGCCAGCCGTTCTCTGGCGGATGTCGAGGCCGCAGCACAACAGGCCCCGCCGACACGCGGTTTCACCCAAAGCCTGTCAGATGCCGCCCGCGAAGGCTACGGCCTGATCGCGGAGATCAAGAAGGCCAGCCCGTCCAAGGGTCTGATCCGCCCCGATTTTGATCCCCCCGCTCTGGCGCAGGCCTATGCCGCCGGTGGGGCAACCTGCCTGTCGGTATTGACCGATACGCCCAGTTTTCAGGGCGATGACAGCTATCTGACTGCCGCCCGCAGTGCCTGTGACCTCCCTGCCCTTCGCAAGGATTTCATGTATGACCCCTATCAGGTGGCCGAAGCGCGCGCGCTTCATGCTGATTGCATCCTGATCATCATGGCGTCTGTCAGCGACGCGCAGGCGCAAGAGCTGGAAGAAGCTGCAATTGCATGGAACATGGACGTGCTGATCGAGGTGCATGACGCGGAGGAACTGGAACGTGCGACGCATCTCAAATCGCCGCTGATGGGGATCAATAACCGCAACCTCAAAACCTTTGAGACCACGCTTGATACCACACGGACCTTGTCCAAACTGGTGCCTGCGGACCGGATGATTGTCTGCGAGAGCGGGTTGAACACACCGGAAGAACTGGCTGACATGGCGCGCTATGGTGCCCGGCGTTTCCTGATCGGCGAAAGCCTGATGCGGCAAGAGGATGTGGAAGCGGCAACACGTTCCCTGCTCGCCAACCCGCCAAGGGGAGGCATGTGATGTCCGACCTCACCCATTTTGACAAGGACGGACAAGCCCATATGGTTGATGTCTCGGATAAGCCCGTGACTGCCCGCGTCGCGGTGGCCAAGGGGCATATCCGCATGACGCGCGAAACGCTTGCCATGATCACCGAAGGGCGTGCGGGCAAGGGCGACGTGCTGGGCATTGCACGGATCGCCGGCATCATGGGGGCCAAGAAAACAGCTGACCTGATCCCGCTCTGTCATCCGCTGCCTATTACCAGAGTTGCCCTGGATCTCACACCTGACGAAAACATCCCCGGTATACAGATCACCGCAACGGTCAAAACCGGCGGGCAAACCGGCGTTGAGATGGAAGCGCTCACCGCCGTCTCCACTGCAGCTCTGACAGTCTACGACATGGTCAAGGCCGTGCAAAAAGACATGGAAATCAGCGGCATCCGCCTGACACTGAAAGACGGTGGTAAATCGGGCCGGTTCAAAAACCCATGATCACGGTTGACGACGCCCTGACCCGGTTGTTTGCGCTGGTCGATACGCTGCCACCCGAAACAGTTCCCCTGATCAAGGCAAACGGCCGCGTTCTTGCGGCGTCTGCGACCGCGCGCCGCGATCAACCGCCCTTTGCTGCCTCGGCCATGGATGGATATGCGGTATCAGACGCTGATGTCGAAAACGGGGCACGGTTCACTGTGCTGGGCGAAGCTGCCGCCGGCCATGGCTACACTGGCACGGTCCGCAAGGGGGAAGCCGCGCGGATATTCACCGGCGCCCCTCTGCCCGCAGGCACTGACCGGGTCATCATACAAGAGGACGTCACCCGCACCGGCGACATCATCACGCTGGGTGACAAACTGGACAGCAAACCGCATGTGCGGCCTGCCGGCGCCGATTTCGTGGTGGGCGATACCATCAATGCGCCACGCCTCCTCACCCCATCCGATATCGCATTGCTCGCCTCAATGAACATCGCTGATGTGACGGTGACACGTCGGCCCGTGGTGGCGGTCATCGCCACCGGGGATGAACTGGTCCAACCGGGTGAAAACCCCGGCCCCGATCAAATCATAGCGTCAAACAGCTATGGAATCGCGGGCATTGTCGAAGATCTGGGCGCGCAGGCCCGACTACTGCCGATTGCACGAGACAATGTGAAGTCGCTGGAAATCTGCTTTGGTTTGGCCAAAGACGCTGACCTGATCATCACAATTGGCGGCGCGTCGGTGGGAGATCACGATCTGGTGGGTGATGTGGCGCAATCCCTTGGCATGGAGCGGGCATTTTACAAAATCGCCATGCGTCCGGGCAAACCGCTTATGGCGGGCCGGATGGGCAAGGCCACCATGATTGGACTTCCCGGAAACCCGGTTTCGGCGATGGTTTGCGGGCATGTCTTTCTGGCCCCGGTTATTCGTAAAATGCTGGGCCTGGGTGCGCAGGCGGCAGATCGCAGAACAGCTATGCTGGCGTGCGACATCGGTGCAAATGGTCCGCGCGAACACTACATGCGCGCGCATATTGGGCCTGAAGGTGTCAAGATTTTTGACCGGCAGGACAGTGCCCTGCTGACCGTTTTGGCCGATGCCAATTGCCTCGCCGTCCGTCCGGTAAACGATCCGGCACGACAAATTGGCGACCAGATTGATGTCATCATGCTTTGACCCCGCGCAGAATATTTGACACAAAACAAGAACATGGATAGAACATAAGCAAAACCTGTGAGGGGATGAGCATATGTTGACCAAAAAGCAACTCGATCTGCTGGAATTTATCCACAAGCGCGTGCAGCGCGATGGTGTTCCACCAAGCTTTGATGAAATGAAAGAAGCGCTTGATCTGCGATCCAAATCCGGCATCCACCGGCTGATCACAGCGCTGGAGGAACGCGGATTCATCCGACGTCTGGCGCATCGGGCGCGGGCCCTGGAAATTGTCAAACTGCCGGATGCGATGCAGGTCAAGACCGGCTTTACCCCGCGTGTGATCGATGGCGACAAGCCTGACAGCACCCCTGCCCGCGCCATGTCCGTTGACACTGGGTCAGTTGAACTGCCTGTCATGGGGCGGATCGCTGCAGGTGTCCCGATCGAAGCGATAAGCCAGGTGTCGCACAACGTTCACGTGCCACAATCCATGATCGGCCAAGGCGACCACTATGCACTTGAGGTCAAAGGCGATTCGATGATCGACGCAGGGATCAACAATGGCGATGTCGTTGTGATCCGCGAAACAAATACAGCCGATAATGGGGATATTGTTGTGGCCCTTGTCGAAGGTCAGGAGGCAACGTTGAAACGGTTCCGCAAGAACGGCAATGCCATCGCGCTTGAGGCAGCAAACCCGGCCTATGAAACCCGTGTGTTCCGTGACGATCAGGTAAAGGTGCAAGGGCGGCTTGTGGGCCTAATCCGCACTTATTGAGGCCTGCAGCACGCCATGCGACTGGGGCGCCTCCGGCGCCCTTTTTTGTGCCAACGACAGACGGTGGGGCGGCATTGCCGGGCCTTGCCTGCGGTTCCAAGGACGGTTGCCCGCCACCCCATGGGCAGAGGTCACCAGTAGATCCCCGTTTTTAGCAAGATCAAGGGCCAGCGCCCCGGTACGCCGCAACGCGCGCAGATCATAGACGAGGCATGGGCGATCACCCGCATCGGTTTGGTTGCTGATCAGCACGTCAGCACCACCACAGCCGGGCATGTCAGCCAGGGCGACTTTGCCGGACAGTTGCACCACCGCCCAATCACCCAGATGAGCCCGGACGACCCGTCCTGTCCGGTGCAACCCGGGACGGGCGGCCGCCACGTCCTGCGGCACAGGTGCACCGTCATTCTCAAGCCAGATGCCAGCAACAAACCCACTGCCCTTCGGCTTTGACAGGGCCCGCCCCTCGTGCGTCAGAACACCAAGCAGCGCTCCGTTATCGGCCACCAACATCGCCGGTCGCGCGCTTTGCTGCCACAAAAAACCGGCGATAACCACGCAAGCCAACCCCGCGAACCGCAGTCGCCCTTGCCACAGCACCAGAAACAACAGGCCCAATGATAACGTTGGCAGCACGATCCCCTGCGGTGCAATCACATGCCCCACAGCGCCTTCCTGCCCGGCTACCACGGCCGCGACATGCAAAATCCAGCGCAGGCCCAAATCCATAAACCACAGACCGACCTGCCATAGGCCAAAGGGGGCAAGACAAACGGCAAGCACCGCGGCTGGCATCACCAGAATACCCATTAGCGGCACGCTCAACAAATTTGCGATCAACCCATAATGGGCGATTTGATTAAAGTGGGCGGCAGCAAATGGGGCTGTCGCCAACCCGGCCACGAAGGATGATATGACAACAGAAAGTACCGCGCGCGCCCATTTCGGCAACCGGTGCATGTCGATCCGCCGCAGATGGCCGAACACTGCGACCAAAGCAGTTGTCGCCGCAAATGACATCTGAAACCCTGGCCCCATCAACGCCTCTGGCTGCCAGACCAAAACGATGATGGCGGCGATAGCCACGGCACGCAATGTCAGCGCCCGCCTGTCCAGCAAGACGGCCAGGAACATCACCCCGACCATGATGAATGCACGTTCGGTCGCAACATTCCCGCCGGATAGGGCAAGATAAAAGACACCGACGAGCAAGGCGAAAATGGCCGCTATTTTCTTTGTAGGCCAGAACAAAGCCAATGGGGTCAAGGCGAACAGGCCGCGCACCAACGCAAAGATAAACCCGGTCAAAAGCCCCATATGCAGCCCCGATATTGCCAACAAATGCGCCAGATTGGCAGCGCGCAGATTGGCCAATGTCGCCTTCCCCATCGCGGAACGGTCACCCGTCATGATCGCGGCAGCAAAGGCGCCCGTTTCACCCGGCATCGCCGTTTGCACCGCACGCGAAATCGCAATGCGCATGGCAAAGACACGCGCGGTCCAACCGCTGCGCGCAGGGGCTGCAAGCCGCAGAACCGGCGTCCGGGTGTAGCCAACGGCGCCCAATTCCAGAAACCACGCATGGCGTTGGAAATCAAAACCGCCCGGCTCTGCGGGGCCCGCAGGGGGCGAAAGATGACCGGTCATGATCAGCGTATCGCCCGGGCTATAGGTCGTCAGAACCTGATCGCCATGAACCGATACGCGGACCCGGGTTGGCGTGCGCGCAGGGGCCATATCTGCCAGTACCACCTGATCCAGTGTCAGCCGTGGCGCATCGCTGGCAGATCGGTCAATCCCAACGACCCTGCCCTCGATCGGGCCATAGTAACGAAAGCCGAGCACCGGCGCCTCTGAGGCGGTTGTGCGCCATTTCGCCAGACCGGCGCCCATCAGGACCAGCATCAGACCCACGATAATCGGCGCATAGGCGACCGACACCACACGGGACAAAGCCCACAACAGGACTGCGCATATCGTCAGCCCACCAAAAGCCAGCAATCCCGGCTCATCCTGCAGCGAGAAGTAGCCACCGATACCGCAGCCGAGACAAACCGGCACCCAGCCGATCAACGCCCCCCTCTGTGCCAGAAGCACATCTTCGATCACCGCCCGCACTTGTCCTTCGCCCCTCGGCTTAGTATCCCCCGGCCCAAGCCCACAGAGTGGGGAAAACTGGTTATCGAAAGGTTAACCCATCATGTCTGTCGTCACCCGTTTTGCCCCATCTCCGACCGGCGCGCTGCATATAGGCGGCGCGCGCACAGCGCTTTTCAACTGGCTTTACGCCCGGGGTCAGGGTGGCAAGTTTCTGTTGCGGATCGAAGACACGGACAAGGCACGCTCCTCGGTTGAGAACAAGCAGGCAATCCTTGAAGGGCTGACCTGGTTGGGCCTTGATTGGGATGGGGAACCGTCCAGTCAGGCGGCCAATGCAGGTCGGCATGCGGAAGTGGCGCATGAGCTGTTGGCCGCAGGCAAGGCCTATAAATGCTTCAGCACGCAAGAAGAGATCGAAGCTTTTCGGGAAAAGGCCCGCGCGGAAAAGGCCTCAACTCTCTACCGCTCGCCATGGCGGGAGGTGGATGCAGCCGATCACCCAGACGCGCCTTACGTGATCCGGATCAAAGCACCCCGCGACGGCGAAACAACCCTGCATGATCAGGTGCAGGGCGATGTGACATGGGCCAATGACCAGCTGGACGATATGATCCTGCTGCGCTCTGACGGCACGCCGGTCTATATGTTGGCTGTGGTTGTGGATGACCATGATATGGGGGTGACCCATGTGATCCGTGGGGATGATCATCTGGCAAACGCCTTTCGGCAGAATATGATTTATGACGCGATGGGTTGGGACAAACCGGTATTGGCACATATTCCCCTGATCTTCGGTCCCGATGGCAAGAAACTGTCAAAGCGACACGGTGCGACAGGGGCCGCCGAATATCAGGCGATGGGCTACCCGGCGGCCGGGATGCGGAACTATCTGACACGGTTGGGATGGAGCCACGGAGACGACGAATTCTTCACAGATGCGCAGGCGCGCGAATGGTTCGACCTGTCCGGTATCGGCAAATCACCGGCCCGGTTCGATTTCAAGAAGCTCGAAAACATCTGCGGGCAGCATATCGCGGCCAGCGACGATGCTGCACTGCTGCAAGAGTTACAGGGATTCCTGTCGGTCACGGGGCAACCTGACCTCACGGAAGCGCAAGAAGAGTTGATGGCGAAAGCCATGTACTGCCTAAAGGAGCGTGGAAAGACATTCCCGGAACTTATTGAAAAAGCACAATTTATCCTTACAAACCGTCCAATAGAACCAGACGACAAAGCGGCAAAACATCTGGATGATGTATCCCGTGGTATACTGTCAGAATTGACGCCGCATCTGCAAAATGCTAGCTGGTCACGTGACACTCTCGAAAGGGTCGTTACGTCCGTTGCCGAAGCGCATGACATCAAGATGGGCAAGCTTGCAGGACCCCTGCGCGCCGCCTTGTCAGGACGTGCCACCACCCCGAGTGTCTTTGACATGATGTTGGTCCTTGGACCGGACGAAACTATCGCCCGGATCAGGGACGCCAGCAACTGAAACCAATTCGTTACGAATTGTCAGTAACTGGGCAACAACGACGCAGGCCGCGCCGGTGCAGTCTATTTGCACGGGCCCAGAAGGGGAACAAATATGGCTGAAAACACCGACACCGCGACGCTGACGATCAAGGGTAAGACATACGAATTGCCTGTGCATTCCCCATCCGGCGGCCCGGACGTGATCGACATTCGTAAACTCTACGGCCAGGCTGATGTCTTCACCTATGACCCGGGTTTCACCTCGACCGCTGCCTGCGACAGCACAATCACCTATATCGACGGTGAAAAAGGCGAATTGCTGCATCGCGGCTACCCCATCGAACAACTGGCTGGCAAATCACACTACCTCGAAGTCTGCTACCTGCTGCTTTATGGTGAACTCCCGTCCGCAGAGGAGCTGGAGACATTTGAAAACCTCGTGACCAATCACACGATGATTCACGAGCAGATGCACATGTTCTTCCGCGGGTTCCGGCGCGATGCACATCCAATGGCCACCATGGTTGGCGTAATCGGAGCAATGTCGGCCTTCTACCACGATTCAACCGATATCAATGACGCACATCAGCGCGAGGTCGCGTCGATCCGCCTGATCGCCAAGATGCCGACAATTGCTGCGATGGCTTACAAGTATTCCATCGGGCAGCCATTCGTGTATCCGCGCAATGACCTCGATTACGCTGCAAACTTCCTGCATATGTGCTTTGCCGTCCCGGCAGAGGAATACAACGTCAACCCGATCCTTAGCCGCGCGATGGACCGGATTTTCACGCTGCATGCGGACCACGAACAAAACGCTTCCACCTCGACCGTGCGTCTGGCCTCGTCGTCCGGGGCAAACCCGTTCGCCTGTATTGCCGCAGGTATTGCCTGCCTTTGGGGCCCTGCACATGGTGGGGCCAATCAGGCCTGTCTTGAGATGCTCAAGGAAATTGGCACTGTTGACAGGATTCCCGAATTCATCGCCCGCGCCAAAGATAAGAACGACAACTACCGCCTGATGGGCTTTGGGCACCGGGTTTACAAGAACTTCGACCCACGCGCGACCGTGATGAAGGAAAGCGCGGACGAGGTGCTGGACCTGCTGGGTGTCGAAAACAACCCGATCCTGCAGGTCGCCAAGGAATTGGAAAAACAGGCCCTGGCCGATCCATACTTTGCCGAAAAGAAACTGTTCCCGAATGTCGATTTCTATTCCGGCATCATTCTAGAGGCGATGGGTTTTCCGACATCCATGTTCACGCCAGTCTTTGCGCTGGCGCGGACAGTGGGCTGGATTTCCCAATGGAAAGAACAGCTTGCCGACCCACAACTGAAAATCGGACGGCCACGCCAGCTTTATCTGGGCGAAATGGCACGCGACTATGTCGATATCGAAAAACGTTGATATCCGGGGGCTGTCTAACGGGCAGCCCTTTTTCGTTGCACCATGACGGTGTTGACCACCAAAAGGCTGGTATTACGCGAACCTCTGGCGCGCGACCTCGAGCCGATGTTCGCCATCTATAGCGACCCTGCCGCCATGCGCTATTGGTCCACGGCGCCGCATGAAGGCCCGGATGTGACAAAGGATTTGCTCGACCGACGCATCGCCGCTTGGGCTAGGGCACCTGTCAATTTTCAGATCACAATTGACGACAGCTATATCGGCAATGCCGGAAATTTCAGCGGTGACGAAATCGGCTTCATGCTCAACCCGAAATATTGGCGGCAAGGTATCCTGACAGAGGCGATGAACGCCATTATCCCGCATATCTTCGCGAACACCGACCATGACCAACTGACCGCCGATGCTGACCCGTTAAACGCGGCCTCCTGCGGGCTGTTACGGAAACTTGGCTTTCACGAAACCCACCGCGCCCAAAACACATTCTGCATCAACGGCGTCTGGTCCGACAGCGTCTACTTTGCCTTGCCACGACCACCCAATTCGGGCTAAGCAATCCTTGGTCATCAGTTCACCAAGGCGTCGCCGGCCCCAACGGGCCACGCTAAACCTGACATTGGCAATACCGGAAAGCTGACCTTTTCAGCCGGACGACAAGGGCGACCATCACCCCGATCAGCGGGTCCGGCATATCACATGAAAGGCCAGACCATGCCACGCGAGGCAACCTCAATCACCATCAACGACCTGTCCGGTTTCACCAGATCCCTGCGCAGCGCGCTTCAACAACGCGACGCATTTCCCAGCCATGCGACCATGCTGACTATGGTGGCCAAGGCCGCAGGGTATGACAATTATCAACATCTGAAAGCCGCAAAGCCCGCGATCGCAAAACCTGCGGACATCAAAAGGCGCGACCGCGCCTTGCGGGTATTTGAAAACGGGATCATGACGCGCTGGCCCAAACAGACAAAGGTACAGGGGCTGTGTCTCTGGGTATTCTGGGCCGCCCTGCCCGCGCGCACGGATGTGTCAGAGGCGCAGGTGAATGCAATCCTCAAGGCCGGGCACAGCTTTGGCGATCACGCCCTCCTGCGCCGGTCACTGATCGACCACCGGCTGGTGGAACGCACGACCGACGGGAAAACCTATCGCCGGATCGAACAAGCGCCACCGCCGGATGCGCTGGCGCTGATCGGTGCCACTCAGCGACCTTCGTAACGGGCGGGCCGCTTTTCAAGAAAGGCAATGACCCCTTCCTGAAAATCGCGGGTCTTGCCGCAACGGCCTTGCAGTTTCGCCTCCAGCGCCAATTGGCCATCCAGCGTGTTTTCAAACGATCCGCGAATGGCCTTTTTCAACTGGCGATAGGCAACTGTTGGTCCTTGCGCCAGATGTGCCGCACGCGACTGCACATGCTCAAGAAAGCTGAGCGCCGGTGCGGTTTCATAAATCATGCCCCAGGCGGCGGCATCCGTTGCCGAAATCTTGTCGCCGAACAGGGCGGCCCCCATCGCCTTGGCCGCACCCATCTGACGCGGCAACCAATATGTACCGCCCGCATCCGGGATCAGGCCAATGCGGGTAAAGGCCTGCACGAAATACGCGTCTTCGGACGCGATCACCACATCAGCAGCCAGCGCCAGATTGGCCCCTGCCCCCGCAGCCGGGCCATTCACCGCGCAGATCGTCGGGATACGGCAGTCAAATATCGCCTTCAGCATCGGCACATACTCATCCCGCAATGTCCGCTCCAGATCCAGCGTCGCCGCTGACCCTGCATCGCCCAGATCCTGCCCGGAACAAAACGCCTTGCCCGCGCCGGTGATGATCAGCACACGCGCATCCTTTTCCGCAGCCTTGACGGCATGGGTAATCTCGGCACGCATCTGCGTGTTAAGGGCATTCATCAATTCAGGGCGGTTCAGCGTGATCACCCCCACCGAATTGCGGATCACAAGTGTAATGGCCTGATAGTCCATAAGCGTTCTTTCCCTGTTAAGCGTTACGCTCAACTTAGTGAACTCATCAGTTCAGGAAAGGGCAACGGGGCGTCACGACCGCAATATTTTGTCCAATTCGGCCTTTTCTTCATCGCTCAGCCGATCATCAACCGGGGCGCGGCGACGAATAGTGGCCCAGCCAATGCCCAGTGCCACCAGCAACAGCGCCGGAGCGGCCAGCCACAGGATCAGGTTTGCGCCGCTGGCATCGGGACGCAGCAAAACAAACTCGCCATAACGGGCAACCATGTAATCGACCGCCTCTTGGTCGGTATCACCCGCAACCAACCGTTCCCGCAGCACCAGACGCAGTTCCTGCGCCAGGGTCGCATTGCTTTCATCAATGCTCTCGTTACGGCAGACCGGGCAGCGTAACCCTTGCGAAAGAACGCGCGCACGCTCCTCCAGCACCGGATCATCCAGCATTTCACCGGGTTCCACAGCCCATAAGGGGACTGCAAGCAAAATCAGGACCATGAACAACCGTATCATTCCGCAGGCACCGCCTTGGGCATCTTCGCCGCCGCAGCACCCACGCGCAGACGGCGGTCCGACAAAGACAGAACGCCACCCAAAGCCATCAGGATCGCACCACCCCAAATCCAGTTGGCAAATGGCTTGATATAGACACGGACGGCATAGCCACCGCTCTCCTGCGGATCACCGATCACAACATAGATATCGCGCAGCACGCCGTTGCGAATGGCCGCCTCTGTCGTCGGCATATTGGCCACGGGATAGAACCGCTTTTCCGGCTGCAAAGTGCCAAGTTGACGATCACCACGCCAAACACCCATATCCGCCATTGTGGTCAGGTAATTCGGGCCTTCGAATTCGCGCACGTCATCCAGGGTAAAGGCGAATTGGCCAACCTCCCACCGTTGGCCAATATCGGCGATACGGATGTCTTCCTTTTCCCAGGCCGTCATCGCAGCAATGCCAAAGATCGTGACACCCATTCCGATATGGGCCACGGCCTTGCCCCAATCGGCACGCGGTAGTCGGCGCAGGCGACGCAAGCGCACGGCGACCCCATCACGCCCCGACCGCAGCCAAAGATCCAGCAAGGAGCCCCCCACAACCCAAACGCCCAACATCAGACCAACCGGACCAAGTGCGGAACGACCGGTTTGTACCGCAAATGCCAAGGCACCAAATGCCAGCGAAACCACCAGCAAAGCGGTGAGCGAGGATTTCAGCCGCGAAAACCCGCCCCGCTTCCAAGCGATGATCGACCCCAGCGGCAAGGCAACGGCCAATGCCACCATGAAGGGGGTAAAGGCGGCCTCAAAGAACGGTGGACCAACGGATAAGGTCCGCCCGAATAGCATTTCTGCGACCAGGGGCCAGATCGTGCCGATGAACACCACAAAACAGCTCACCGCCAACAGGATATTGTTCAGGATCAGCGCGCTTTCGCGGCTGACGACGGAGAAGACGCCTTTCGCCTCCATCGCGCCCGCGCGGGCAGCAAACAAGGTCAGCGCACCGCCAAGGAACACGGCCAGAATGATCAGGATCAGAATCCCCCTCGCCGGATCATTGGCAAATGCATGGACGGAGGTAAGCACACCTGACCGGACGATGAACGCGCCCAGAAGCGAAAACCCAAAGGCCAGAATGGCCAGCAGAATTGTCCAGCTTTTTAACGCTTCACGCTTTTCCACGACGATGGCGGAATGCAACAATGCAGCGGCAATCAGCCACGGCATGAAAGAGGCGTTTTCAACGGGATCCCAGAACCAGAAACCGCCCCAGCCCAGCTCGTAATAGGCCCACCAGGATCCCAGCGCGATGCCCACCGTCAGAAACATCCACGCGGCCAGCGTCCAGGGGCGCACCCAGCGACCCCAGGCGGCATCCACCCGCCCTTCGATCAACGCGGCAACGGCAAAGGAAAACGACATGCTCAGGCCCACATAACCGAGGTAAAGGAACGGCGGGTGGAACGCCAAACCGGGATCCTGCAATAGCGGGTTCAAATCACGGCCGTTCAGGGGCGGCACTGCCAGGCGCAAAAACGGGTTGGACGTGAACAGGATAAACGCAAAAAACGCGACGCCGATGGAGGCTTGCACCGCCAGCACACGCGCGCGTAACCGGGCGGGCAAACCACCCCCGAACCATGCGGCAGAGGCGCCAAAAAGTGTCAGGATCAGCAGCCAAAGCAGCATCGACCCCTCGTGGTTTCCCCAGACACCACTGATCTTGTAAATCATCGGCTTGGCCGTGTGGGAATTGGCATAGACCAGCTGCAACGAAAAGTCAGAGGTGACAAAGGCCCATGTCAGCACGGCAAAGGAAAAGGCAACCAGCAGAAACTGCGTGGTGGCGGCAGGCTCAGCAACGGCCATCCAGCTTGCATTGCCGCGATGGGCACCAATCATCGGCACAATCATCTGCACGATAGCGACGCCAAAACCCAGAATCAGGGCGAAATGTCCAAGTTCGGTCAACATGCGCCAGACATAGCGCAATTCAGAACCGGGCGACATAGCAACGCGGTCACATCAGCGATACAAATTGACGCTCCTGATCGCAGAGCGTTTCATTTCACCAAGCCGCCCTGCACCGCATAGGTCAGCGCGGCCATCAACAACCCACCGATAATCAAACGCACCAGCCATTTCAAAATATCTTCGATTGCGGCGAGCCGGTCCGCGACATTGACGCGATGAACCTCATCAACGGCATTGCGGGTTTCAATCGCACGCAACCGGCGATCAACCTCGGCGATCCATTCGCTATCCATTCCTGTCCTGCCAATCCAAAAGCGCCGCATTCGGGGCCGATGGGGCCTCGGGACGATATTCAGGGGCTTTGGGTGCCTTCATCGCTTGCGCCATGATCAAACTGCGCGCGACAGAGCGTTGAAAATCCTGTCCTTTTGACTGGTGGCGGGCACCAAAATAAAAACTGACAATCGCGCCCATCAACCACCAAAGCGGCTCTGGCACCAGCGCAATCCCTTCCATGCCTTGCATGAACGCCTCTGGCTTCTGCATTGCCATGACAAATAGCCAGATCGTGCCAAGCGCCAGAAACGGACGCGGCAGCCGGTTCATTGCATCAACCAACCGGTCAAAAACACCACGGCGCGGATGCATGAATTCTGCGGCGAATTGCTGCAGGCTTTCGCTTTTGGCATCTGCGTCACGTGCGGCGCCCTTTTCAGCATTCTCGCGAAATACTTCGGCCGTCTCGGCAACCACGTTGCGTCCATCTCCAAACAGAAACGTCATCAATCCACCAATCAATCCCATCTTGCAGTCCTTTCACGGTGCTGTTTGTCTGTCAGGTGATAACGCGGATCGATGAACTCCTCGGCGCGCAGGATCCAGCCGCCCTTTCCCCCATCACGGCGGCGGGCATATTTGCGGCTGTTCACCCGGCGATCAGCCAGATCGTAATAATAGTTGCGGCGGGCAATCCCGTATGCGTCAACAAAATGCTTGGGTGCGGCCTCAAGCGCCTTTTTGGTGGCGGCGATGGTCAGGGGACCAATGATGCCGTCAACCTTTACCTGAATGCGCATATCGCCCAACAGGCGTTGCAAAATCTTCACCGCATTGGACCCGGCATTGACATACATATCAAACACCGTCGAGTGCAGCACTTCGGGCAGTTGGTTGATCCTGGGGCGACGAAAGTAATGCTCGACAAAGATGGAAACGGCTTTGACCTTGGTCAGCAACTTCACGTCGCTGCTGTCAACATCACCATCGCCATCCAGATCAAAGCCAAGGCGGCGCATTGTGTGAATCGTGACACCATGTTTCGTGGCGCCGCCGGGATCATCGGGATCATTCACATAGCCGCCCTCACGGGCAACGATTTCTGACGCTATTTCGGTGACGCTTTGCATTTGCAGCCCTCATGTCCAACGACATCAAGACTGCGCGCAAATGGTTAATTGGTGACGGTGGCACCGTCCGGTGCTTGGTAAACGCCCTGTTCCTTCAGCGCATCCACAACCTCGGCCGGCATGTAGGTTTCATCATGTTTCGCAAGAATTTCAACAGCTTCAAAGCGACCATTAATGTAATTCCCTTGCGCCACCATGCCCTGACCTTCCTCAAACAGATCCGGCAGGATACCGGTATAGACAACGGTGACAGAGGCACCACCATCCGTCACGGCAAAGCTCACCTGCTCGCCCTGTCCACGTACCAATGTGCCATCCTCGACCAGCCCGCCAATACGAAAACGTTCATTTGGGGCGGGCGGGGCTTCGGCCACTTCGGACGGAGATCGGAAGAACTGGAAACTGTCATCTGGCAGGAATGCCAGAATGATCAGGACCAGCGCGATACAGACACCCGCGATGGAAATCACCTGAATACGGCGACGTTTCTTAAGTGATTTCAATCCGCTCATGGGAATACCGGGGCCAGCATCAGGCCTTCGGTTTCCGGCAGGTCCAACATCAGGTTGGCATTCTGCAGCGCCTGCCCGCTCGATCCTTTGGTCAGATTATCCAGGGCAGCAATCACAATCGCCCGGCCCGGCACGCGGTCCGCGACCACACCGATATGGCAGAAATTGCTGGCCCGGATATGCTTGATCGACGGGTGCTGTCCCATTGGCAAGACCTCAATAAACGGCTCAGCCGCGTAAGCCGCGACCAATGTGTCATATATGGCCGCCGGGTCACCTTGCACATAATTTGTCATCAAAATCCCGCGATTGGCAGGGATAAGATGTGGGGTCAGTTGCACATGGACAGGCCGACCGGCAATCAGCGAAAACTCCTGATCAAACTCGCCCAGATGCCTATGCGTGCCACCGACGGCATAGGCATGCGCCCCTTCTGACAATTCCGCGTGCAACAGGTTCTCCTTCAAGGCGCGCCCTGCCCCTGATACTGCCGCTTTCAGGTCCATGATGATATGATCAAGATCAATAACGCCGGCGGCGATCAACGGACGCAGGGCATATTGGCCCGTGGCCGCGTTGCAGCCCGTGCCTGCCACCAGCCGGGCATCCTTGATCTGGTCCCGGTAAAACTCGGTCAACCCGTAGACAGCCGTTTTTTGCAACTCAGGCGCGCTATGCGGTTTGCCATACCATTTTTCATATTCCGCAGGATCGCGCAGCCGGAAATCGGCGGACATATCCACGATCCGCACATGGTCCGGCAGGCCCGCGATCACCTTCTGCGATGTGGCATGCGGCAACCCACAAAACACGATCTCCACATCGTCAAACGACATCTCTTCAATCGTGGTCAGGCGCGGCAGGTCCAGATGGCGCAGATGCGGAAACACATCCGCCATGGCCATCCCCGCCTTTGAGTTGCCGGAAAGCCCAACGATGTTCAGGCTGGGGTGTGTGGCAATCAACCGGACAAGCTCTGCCCCGGTATAGCCAGAAGCGCCAAGAATGGCGACATTATGGGTCATTTTGAATATCCCTTCGGGATGAAGTCCTTGAAACGATTTATGCGGCGTCAAACGTAATTTGTCGTCGCAAAAACTGGGTCGCACGAGACGACACCCGGCCGGGATCGCCCGATGTCAGGAACGCGCTTTCGGTCCCCGGACCAATCATCTCTGGCCTGCGGATGAGGTAATCGGCAAGGCTTTCCGCCACCAGATTGGCCTGTGAAAACACCTTCACATCCGGGCCCAACGCGGCCTGAAATTCCTTTTCCATCAACGGGTAATGGGTGCAACCCAGCACCGCAGCATCCGGGTCAGGCATCTTGCGCTTCAGCGCATCCACATGGGACCGCACCAGCGCCTCTGCCAGGATCATATCGCCGTCTTCAATGGCATCAACGACACCGCCACAGGCCTGTGCCTCCACATCAACACCGATGGCCCGGAACGCCAATTCGCGTTGAAACGCGCGGCTGGAGACGGTGGCAGGTGTGGCAAACAACGCCACATGTTTGGCATTCACCTCGCGCGGGGGTGAATTGTCACCCCATTGCCGTTCGGTCAGCGCCTCGATCAACGGCACAAAAACACCAAGCACCCGCTTGCCCTCGGGCACCCAGCCTTCCTGCATCCGGCGCAGCGCAGCCGCGCTTGCCGTGTTGCAGGCCAAAATCACCAGATCGCAGCCCGCATCAAACAGACGCTGGGTCGCCCTGGTGGTCAGGTCATAGATGTCATCCGGGGTCCGCACCCCATAAGGGGCATTGGCGCTATCGCCGTAATAAACCAGCGGAACATCAGGCAGGCGCGTTGCGACAGCGTCCAGCACCGTCAGCCCACCCAACCCGCTATCGAATATACCGACCGCCATTTCGCACCTTGTATTTCGCTTCGAACTCATGGCCCAACCGGCTCGCGTCGATGGGCTTCGGGCTCAACTCATACGTGGCTTTGCGCAGGAAATCCATGCACCCTTTCGGGTCTTTTTGGAAACGGGCCAAATCGGCGCCAGCGATAGGTTTGCCAACCACAACCCGCACCGGTTTGTTGATCCGCGCGCGGAATTCTCGAATGAACATTCCGGTGCGCAATGTGCTGTGAATATGGCTGGCCAGTTGAAACAACCGGCTGTTGCGGCCATCGAAAAACACCGGCACGACAGTGGCGCCGGATTTGGCAATCATCTTGGCCGTAAACGTGCGCCAACCGGGGTCCATGGGCTGCGAAAACGGGGTGGCAGCGGTAGATACCGTACCGCCCGGAAAAATACCAACCGCGCCGCCCGCCTTCAGGTAACGCACGGCTTCCGCCCGCGTCTCCAGGTTCAGCTTTGCGGCTTCCTTGGTTTCATCAAAGGAAATCGGCAGGATCACACGTTCCAGATCAGGCGCATTGCGAAAAATGCGATGCGCCAGAACCTTGAAATCTCCGCTTCGCCGGTTTGACAGGATGCGGCCCATCATCAACCCGTCCAGAATGCCGTAAGGATGATTGGAGACAAGGATCAAAGGGCCATCACACGGAATATCCGCCAGCGATCCACCGACAACCTCCAGCTTCAGACCATAGCGGTCCGATATGACCTCCCAAAAATCCTGCCCCGCAGCAACGTCAAGGTCATAGCCTTTCGCCCGCCGGATCAGGCGCAGGCGACCCGTCGCGTTTTCCATAACCCGGATCATGGCACGGCCACCGCGCCCCCTTGCGGCACTGGCATATGTGATGTCGCGGGCGACGTCGCGGTCTTTCGTCAGCATGAAACGAGGCCTGTCTTGTCAGCGTTGCCGTGGCCTAGCCCGGACAAACGACAATCTGATGACAATCCTGTGTCACTCTGCGGCCTGTTGCATGGGCGCGGCGCGCAACACCGCCAGCAATTCCTCGCGCCGCTTGGCCGCCTTGCGGGCGTTTGCATCCTTCACCGGACCAAATCCGCGAATGTCCAGGGGCAAACCGGCCAACGCCACGGCTGCATCGCCTGTGTCAGGCCGCAGGATTTTCAGCACTTCGGCCATATCCGCCTCATACTCCCTGATCAGCGCCCGCTCCATCTTGCGCTCTGCCGTGCGACCAAAGGGGTCAAACGGCGTGCCACGCAGGAATTTCAGCTTCGCCAGTTTAGGGAACATCGCACCCATACGCGCGCCATATGCCTTTTTCATCGGACGGCCATCCGGGCCTGTCTTTGACAGCATAGGTGGGGCCAGGTGATAGGTCAGCTTGAGGTCGCCATCGAACGCTGCCTCCGCCTTCTGCTGCGTCTCGGTCAACAACCGGGCAACTTCATATTCATCCTTGTACGCCAGCAGCTTGTGATACCCTTTGGCCACGGCCTCACGCAGCGGCGCATCCTGAAACTGATCCACCAGTTTGCGATACTTCTTGGCCAGGCGTTTGCCCTGATAATCCACCAATCGGGCCTCGCGGAAGGCAATCATTTCATCCACCGACTTGGGCAGTTGCACCACCTTCGGGCTAAGCAGTGCCTGCGCGTCTTCCGGATACAGGTAGGCCCAGCGGCCCAGCTCAAAGGCACGAATATTGCGCTTCACAGCGGCACCATTCAGTTCAATCGCCCCCAAAATCGCCACATATGACAGCGGGATCGCACCCATCTGCCACACCGCGCCAAAGATCATCATGTTTGAATAGATACTGTCGCCCAGCAAGGCCTTGGCCAGTTCAGAGGCATCAAACATCGCCAGCCCATCCCAAAGTCGCGCCTGCAATGCCATTTCCAACTGTTCAGTGGGCAGCTTGAATTCCGGTTCACGCGTAAAGTCACCGGTGATGATTTCGTGACTATTGACCACACCCTTGGTGCGGCCTGTTTTCATCAACCCAATTGTCTTGGCGCCCGCGCTGACAACCAGATCGCCACCAATCAGCGCGTCACATTCGCCGGTGGCCACGCGGATCGCGTTGATATCGCTGGGGCTTTCCGCGATCCGGCAATGGATATGCACGGCACCGCCCTTCTGGGCCAACCCTGCCATTTCCATCATGCCTGCACCCTTGCCATCCATATGGGCGGCCATGGCCATCACGGCACCGATGGTGACAACACCGGTCCCGCCGACACCGGTAATGACCACGTTATGCGTGCCATCAATCACAGGCAATTCCGGCTCCGGCAAATCAGGCAGATCCACGTCCGCCGTGGCTTCCTTTCTGATCTTCGCCCCCTCAATCGTGACGAACGACGGGCAGAACCCGTTCACACAGGAAAAATCCTTGTTGCAGGAGGATTGATCAATCGCCCGCTTGCGCCCCAGCTCAGTCTCGACCGGCACAATCGACACGCAGTTCGACTGCACACCGCAATCACCGCAGCCTTCGCAGACATCGGTGTTGATGAAGACGCGCTTATCCGGGTCCGGAAACTGGCCGCGCTTGCGCCGCCGGCGCTTTTCCGCAGCACAGGTTTGCACATACACAATAGCTGACACGCCTTTGTATTTGCTGAATTTTTGCTGAACCGCTGGCATATCCACCCGCTCATGCACATCCAAACCTTTGGGGAACCGGGCCAGATCAACATCTTCTTTCTCATCATAGACAAGTGCGATGTTGCTGACGCCCATCGCCTGCAATTCACGGCAGATCTGGTCGGCTGTCAGTCCGCCATCATTGCCCTGCCCGCCGGTCATGGCAACCGCGTCATTATACAGGATCTTGTAGGTGATATTCGTGCCCGCCAGAAGGGCAAAGCGAATAGCCTGCACGCCAGAATGATTGTAGGTTCCGTCGCCCAGGTTCTGAAACACATGGTCACGGGTCGAAAACGGCGCTTCGCCCACCCAATTGGCACCCTCGCCGCCCATCTGGGTGAACCCAACCGTGTCACGATCCATCCACTGCACCATGTAGTGACAGCCGATGCCCGCATAGGCGCGGCTGCCGTCCGGCACTTTGGTCGAGGAATTATGAGGGCAACCCGAACAGAAATACGGTAGGCGCGCCGCAATCTCCGGCGCATTATCGGCCCGGCGCGCCTCACTCAGCTGCGCCAATCCCGCCTTCACCCCGTCAGAGCCGCAGCCCTCTTCAACCAAAATCCCGCCGACCTTCTCGGCAATCCAAATCGGGTCCAGGGCGGCGCGGGTCGGGAAAATCTCCTCCCGCCGACCTTCGGAATGCTCATCGCCCTTGTGCCAGCCATAGACGCGGCGACCCTGCCGGTCGTCAAAGATCGCCTCCTTGACCTGCACCTCGATCAGCTTGCGCTTTTCCTCAACCACCACGATCAGATCAAGGCCCTCTGCCCATTCATGGAACGACGCCATATCAAGTGGCCAGACCTGACCCACCTTGTAGGTAGTAATGCCCATTCGGTCCGCTGCGGCCTCATCAATATTCAACAGCGACAGCGCATGTTGCAAATCCAACCAGTTCTTGCCCGCAGCGACAAAGCCGATCTTCGCACCGGGCTTGCCCCATTTACGTTGATCCATCTTGTTGGCGCGGCTGAACGCTTCCGCGGCAAAGCGTTTATGGTCGATCATCCGCGCTTCCTGCAACTGCGGGGTATCCACCAGCCGAATGTTCAATCCATCCTCAGGCAATGCCATGTCGGGACGCACAAATGACAACCGATGCGGGTCGCCATCAACGACTGACGTGACCTCGATCGTGTCCTTCATGGTCTTCAGACCAACCCAGACCCCGGCGAACCGGGACAATTCCCATGCATATAGGCCGTAATCCAGAATTTCCTGCACGCCTGCCGGCGAAACAATCGGCATATAGGCGTCAACCATGGCCCAGTCGGATTGGTGCAAGGTGGTCGAACTTTCGCCAGTATGGTCGTCACCCATCGCCATGATGACACCGCCATGGGCGCTAGTGCCGGCCATATTGGCATGGCGCATCACGTCGCCGGTACGGTCCACGCCGGGGCCTTTCCCGTACCACAAACCAAAGACACCATCATACTTGCCCTCGCCGCGCAGTTCTGCCTGTTGCGAGCCCCACAGGGCAGTCGCCGCCAGATCCTCGTTCAATCCCAATTGAAACCGCACATGCGCCGGGTCCAGCACATCCCTGGCGCGCTGCATTTGCAAATCCACTGCACCCAGGGGTGACCCGCGATACCCTGTGACATAGCCAGCGGTATTCAGCCCCGCCGCCTCATCCCGCGCCCGCTGCATCAGCATCAACCGCACCAGCGCCTGCGTGCCGTTCAGCAAAACAGGCGACTTCTCAAGGTCATACCGGTCGTTTAAGGACACATCCTGATGGGTCATTGCACACCTCCCCGCGCGTCAATTCTCTTGGCACGACTATAGGTCAAAATTACTGACCTACAAAGTGTAATTTTGGCGGGAACTGCATTTGCATCGAATTGCAGACTTCACGTAATGATCTGTTAAAGTGAACGATAATAACGACGACGGCAGGGACAAATGGACTGGGACAAGCTAAGAATATTTCACGCCGTCGCTGATGCGGGCTCGCTCACACATGCAGGCGACACGCTGCATTTGTCGCAATCGGCGGTCAGTCGGCAAATCCGGGCACTCGAAGAATCACTGAACACCACGCTTTTCCATCGGCACGCGCGCGGGTTGATTCTGACGGAACAGGGTGAGCTGCTTTTCGATGCAACAAAAAGCATGAACAAACGGCTTGAGGCGGCATCAGCCCGCATTCGTGACAGCGAAGAGGAAGTGTTCGGCGAATTGCGGGTCACGACCACAACCGGTTTTGGCACGCTGTGGCTCGCCCCGCGCCTGCCCAAGCTTTACGAACAATACCCCGATCTGAAAATCGACCTGATGCTGGAAGAACGGGTGCTTGACCTGCCGATGCGCGAGGCCGACGTGGCCATCCGGATGAAAGAACCCTCACAGGCCGACCTGATCCGCAAACGGCTGATGTCGGTACGGATGCGGCTTTATGCATCAAAGGAATATTTGCAGAAAAACGGCCAGATCAACGATATCGAGGAAATCAGCAATCACCGATTGATCTGCCAAAGCCTCAACTCAATTCAGGTTTCTGCCGGGGCTACGCTGGTGCAGCACCTGATGACCTACGATATCCCGAACCTCTTCACAGTGAACAACTACTTCGGTGTCCTGCAAGGCATTCTGAACAATATCGGCGTCGGCGTCCTGCCCGACTACGTGACCGAGGATTTCCCCGATCTGGTGCGCATCCTGCCTGATCTTGAATCAGGCGAAGTCCCCGTCTTTCTCGCCTACCCAGAGGAACTGCGGCAATCCAAAAGGATCAGCGCATTCAGGGATTTCGTGCAGGAAGAGATCATCGCCCACCGGCGCAAGATCCGGGAAACGAACGCCCTCTAGGCGTACCCTTTGCCGCCTCAAATTGCGCCCGAAAACCCTCAGGGGTTCACATTTCCGACCTGGTGGATGCACCCGGCGCGAAACAAGGCAAAAAATCACGTCGCGCTGTTAAGCGGATTTTCACCGATTACCGCCCGCGGCTTTAACCATGGGAAAGGCGGCAACTGGGTCCGACGCAAGGCCGACGATTTGCCGACACTTTGCCGACAGGGCATTTACCAGCAAATTAAGGCGTTAACCCACGATTCGCGCCGTACTCGCCTGACGGCACCGAACGGTGGGCCACGCAACCCAAACGCGCGCAAATGCGGAGCTATGCACGCAGCGCATATCGGCATTGCGAGAAACGGCGCATGTTTTTTCTTGAATGGTCAAATAGCGCACCCTATCTCTCTTCTCGAGGGTGACAGAGCGTCCGCGCTTGTCCTCCTCACCTCCCTGTTGGACTTCGCCGGGCCTTGTGCCCGGCTTTTTTCTTTGAAAATCACGCTTCCCCCCCGATGCTCCCGCAGCTAAAAGGCCGCAACTGCCAGAGGGGACAAGATGCAAGAGCCTGCAATCACCACAGACCTGATCGCCGCCCACGGGCTAAGCCCAGACGAGTATGACCGCATCCTGGACATCATCGGGCGCGAACCGACCTTCACCGAACTCGGCATCTTCTCTGCCATGTGGAACGAACATTGTTCCTACAAATCCTCCAAGAAATGGCTCCGCACCCTGCCCACCACAGGACCACAGGTTATCTGCGGCCCCGGCGAAAATGCGGGCGTCGTTGATATCGGCGACGGACAAGCCGTTGTTTTCAAAATGGAAAGCCACAACCACCCCAGTTACATCGAACCCTATCAAGGGGCAGCGACGGGTGTAGGTGGCATTCTGCGCGATGTCTTTACCATGGGCGCACGGCCCATCGCGGCGATGAACTCTCTCAGCTTCGGCGAAACCGACCACCCCAAGACAAAACAGCTAGTGAATGGTGTGGTGGCAGGCGTTGGCGGTTACGGCAATTGCTTCGGCGTGCCAACTGTTGGCGGCGAAGTGCGCTTTGATCCGGCCTATAACGGCAACTGCCTTGTGAATGCCTTTGCCGCCGGGCTCGCCGACGCCGATAAGATCTTCTATTCCGCCGCCTCAGGCATCGGGATGCCGGTTGTCTATCTGGGCGCAAAAACCGGGCGCGACGGGGTTGGCGGGGCCACGATGGCCAGCGCGGAGTTTGACCACACGATCGAGGAAAAGCGCCCCACCGTACAAGTGGGCGATCCGTTTACCGAAAAGCGACTGATGGAAGCGACACTGGAGTTGATGGCGACCGGCGCTGTCATCTCGATCCAGGATATGGGGGCGGCAGGCCTGACATGTTCCGCCGTGGAGATGGGCGACAAAGGCGGTCTGGGCGTACGCCTCAACCTCAATGCGGTGCCACAGCGCGAAGATAACATGACCGCCTATGAAATGATGCTGTCAGAATCCCAGGAACGGATGCTGATGGTACTGAAACCCGAATTGGAAGACGCGGCACGCGCCGTGTTTGAAAAATGGGACCTCGATTTTGCCATTGTGGGCGAAACCATTGCCGAGGACCGGTTCATTGTCGAACATAACGGCGCCGTCATGGCAGATCTGCCGCTGGCGACACTATCGGGCTCTGCCCCTGAATATGACAGGCCATGGGTGGCAACGCCCGCGGCCGAGCCGCTCGGTGATGTTCCCGGGGTTCATCCGATTGACGGGCTTAAAGCCTTGATAAAAAGCCCGAATTACGCGGGTAAACAATGGGTTTACGAACAGTACGATCAACAGGTGATGGGCGACACGGCCCGCACACCAGGCCGTGGTGCCGGGATCGTGCGGGTGCATGGCAGCGACAAGGCGCTGGCCTTCACCAGCGATGTGACCCCACGCTATGTCAAAGCCAACCCTGTTGAGGGCGGCAAGCAAGCCGTGGCAGAGGCGTATCGCAATCTGACCGCCGTCGGTGCGCGGCCCTTGGCCACAACTGACAATATGAATTTTGGAAACCCCGAAAAGCCTGAAATCATGGGGCAATTTGTTGGCGCGATCCAGGGCATCGGCGAGGCGGTGAAAGCGCTCGATATGCCCATCGTGTCGGGCAATGTCTCGCTCTATAACGAAACCGACGGGGCGGGCATCCTGCCCACGCCTACCATCGGGGCGGTCGGGTTGATCGAACATACCGACCAGATCATTGGCGGCAATATCCGCGAAGGCCATGTTTTATTGCTGGTTGGCGAATCCAAAGGGCATCTGGGGCAATCGGCGCTGCTGGCAGAGGTTTACGGACGCGCTGAAGGCGATGCGCCCCCCGTCGATCTCGCGGTGGAGAAAAAGAACGGTGATTTCATCCGTGCCAACCACGCTTATATCAAAGCCTGCACCGACCTTAGTGATGGCGGGCTTGCACTCGCTGCGTTTGAACTGGCCGAAGAGGCGGGGATCGGCATCACGCTGGAGGCTGAGGAGACACCAACCCTCTTTGGCGAGGATCAGGGACGTTACCTTGTGGCCTGCAATTTCGATCAGGCAGAGGCACTGATGATTGCCGCAAACCAGGCCGATGTCACATTGACAACCGTAGGGAAAGTGGGCGGGGATCAGGTGACATTCGGCAGCCAAAGCGCTGCACTTGAAGATCTTGCAACAAGTTTCCGTACCGCCTTTGCCGCCGCCATCGCGTGAACCGCACTTGTCCCGCAACCATGCCGCGCCTAAGTTAAAGGCAACCGATCAAAGGACCCGAAATGCCGATCACAGCCCAAGACATCGAAGCGCTGCTGCGCGAAGAATTCCCTGACGCGACGATTCAGATCGAAGGGAATGACGGGGTGCATTTTCAAGGCATGGTGATTGATGAAAGTTTCCGGGGCATGAACCGGATCCAGCAACAGCGCGCGGTGATGGCTGTAATCAAACCAAAAGTCGACAGCGGCGAAATCCACGCCCTTGGATTGACGACCAAGGCCCCCGACTAGACGCCAAATTTTGGCACAAAATTTGAACCAAAGTCTGTGCCAGACTTTGGGACCCGGCACAAAGGACGTAAGAGATGACAGCCCAGGACCAGATCAAAGAAACCGTTACCAACAATGACGTTGTACTTTTCATGAAAGGTACAAAATCCATGCCACAATGCGGTTTTTCCTCGCGCGTTGCTGGCGTGCTGAACTTCATGGGCGTTGATTTCAACGACGTCAATGTGCTGGCGGATGAAGAGATCCGTCAGGGGATCAAGGATTATTCCGACTGGCCCACGATCCCACAGCTTTATGTCAAAGGCGAGTTTGTGGGCGGCTGCGATATCATCACCGAAATGACACTGAGCGGTGAACTTGATACGCTCTTTGCCGAAAACGGCGTCACTTTCGACAAGGACGCCGCTGACAAGATCCGCGAAGCAAACGCTTAACGATCCGTATTCACCTGATCGGCCAGCGCCTCGGCACGGGCCGCAATTTCGGCCAGTGCTTCGGTGACAGCGGCAGGCACAACCGGCACTTCGACCCGTTCCGGGGCGGGTGCCGGACGCGACTGCAACGTCTCGATCTCGGCCCGCATCCGGGCGGCCTCCGCCTCGGCCTCGCGTACTTTATCCTCCAGATTCGCGGTCTTGTCAGCCAGCATCAAGCCTGCCATCAACAACATGCGCGCCTCGGGCATACGCCCGATTTGTTCGGACAGATGCGTGGCTTCGGTATTGAGCATCGCAGCCGCCGAATGCAGGAAATGCTCTTCGCCCTCCTGACAGGCCACCTCGAAAGTGCGGCCACCAATTGCAATCTCAACCTGCGGCATGGGAACCCTCCTCGATCACGGGTTTGAGTGCGGCCAGAATGGCCTCCAGTTCAGCGGCGTCAGCCGATCTTTGTGCCTGCAGGGCAGCAATTTCGGCGGCAACCGCCTGATCCAGCAATTCCGAGGCGAGACCGCTGGTTACCGCCTCGCGCAATTGCGTATTCATTTCGCGCATCTGTGCGTTAGAGGCACGCAAGCGTTGCAGCTCGGCATCCAGTTTTTGCATCTGCAATTGCTGCGCCTCAAGTGCTGCGGTCAGCGATGCCACATTCGCATTCTGCGCGCCCTGTGCCTGTAGCTGTGCGGCCAGTTCATCCTTCGCCGCGCGTTCCTGCGCCAGCGCTGCAGCCAGCTCCGGATCAGGGCCGCCCTGCGCTTCAATCCCGCGTCTGATCCGATCTAACGCTGCCGTTATCCGGCCTTCCAACACACTAATTTCACTCATCCGCCTGTCCTTTCAGGTCCCCCCAATGGGGGTCTTCACACCATGACAGACAATTTGCCCGTCATGTCTCATCAATCCGCCTGGCCGCCATTTTTGGGCGCTTTTTTTGCGAATCGTGCCTCTTGTGCTCCAGCCTAAGCGATCAATCAGGTGCCAGCAAACCGCAGCCAGCGAAGAAAATGAACATCTTAGGCTGTGCGCTTGATCTTGGGGGCGACCCTGATATGAGGCAGACAAGTCGAATGTTCACTCTCGTATATAGGACCTGATCACTTGGATATTGCAGCCCTGCGCACCGCCCACCCCGATCACTGGAAAAAGGCAACCGCCATTCGGACCCTCACGCTGGATGCCGTCACGGCTGCGAATTCCGGCCATTCCGGCATGCCAATGGGGATGGCCGATGTCGCCACTGTCCTGTTTGAAAAACACCTGAACTTTGATCCCAAGACCCCCGAATGGCCCGATCGTGACCGATTCATCCTGTCCGCAGGCCACGGATCGATGCTGCTTTATTCACTGATGTACCTGACGGGCTACGCTGATATCACCCTCGACCAGATCAAGGATTTCCGCCAGTGGGGTGCAAAAACCGCCGGCCATCCAGAATACGGCCACGCGCGCGGGATTGAAACAACCACCGGGCCCCTTGGCCAGGGCATCGCCAATTCGGTCGGCTTCGCCATCGCGGAAGAAGTCCAGCGCGCCACTTGGGGCAAGAAGATCATCGACCACTATACCTATGTCATCGCAGGTGACGGTTGTTTGATGGAGGGCATCAGTCACGAGGCAATCGGTCTGGCGGGCATGCAAAAGCTTGGCCATCTGATCGTCTTTTTCGACGACAACAACATCACCATCGACGGCACGGTCGATATGGCCGATATCACCAACCAACCTAAGCGTTTCGAGGCCGCAGGCTGGCACGTTCAATCCATTGACGGTCACGACCCGGAGGCGATTGACACCGCCATCACAGCCGCCAAGAAAACCAACCGCCCGTCAATGATTGCCTGCAAGACCCATATCGCCTTGGGCCATGCCGCACAGGACACATCAAAGGGCCACGGTGCTTTGACCGATGCCGATCAGTTGCGCGCCGCAAAGGAAGCTTACGGCGCACCGCTAGGTGATTTTGAAGTTGATCCGGAGGTCAAGAAACAATGGGCCGCCATCGGTGCCCGTGGTGAAGCGACACGGAAAGACTGGGAAACCCGTTTTGCCACGCTTTCTGCCAGCAAACAGGCCGAATTCAACCGCATCTATGCAGGCGAAGCGCCCAAGAAACTGGCCGCAACAATCCGCGCCCTGAAAAAGCAAGTGACAGAAGGCCTGCCCAAAGTCGCGACGCGGAAATCCTCGGAAATGACCTTGGAGGTTATCAATCCGGTCATGGGGGAAACCATTGGCGGGTCTGCCGATCTGACCGGATCAAACAACACCAAGACATCGGATCTGGGGGTCTTCAATCCCGAAAATCGCAAGGGCCGCTATGTCTATTTCGGTGTGCGTGAACACGGGATGGCCGCAGCCATGAATGGCATGGCGCTGCATGGCGGGGTCAAACCCTATGGCGGCACATTCATGTGCTTCACCGATTATGCCCGTGGCGCAATGCGGCTATCCGCCCTGATGGGCGTGCCCACAACCTATGTGATGACCCATGACAGCATCGGGCTTGGCGAAGATGGGCCAACCCACCAGCCGGTTGAACATCTGGCCATGTTGCGGGCGACACCCAACACAAATGTCTTCCGCCCCGCTGATACGGTGGAAACCGCCGAAGCATGGGAATTGGCCCTGACATCGCAGAACACGCCCAGCGTGCTTAGCCTGACGCGTCAGGGCGTGCCCACCGTGCGCACTGAACACAAGACCAAGAACCTGACCGCCCAAGGCGCCTATGTGCTGGCGGATGCCGAGGGCAAACGGCAGGCGATCCTGCTTGCGACCGGGTCAGAAGTATCTATCGCCCTGGCTGCACGCGATCTGCTGCAGGCCGAAGGGATCGGAACACGTGTTGTATCCATGCCCTGCTGGGAACTTTTTGAAGCACAGGACGAAAGCTATCGTAAACGCGTCCTGCCCGGCGGGCCTGTGCGCGTCGCCATCGAAGCCGGCGTTCGGTTCGGCTGGGACCGCTGGTTGTTTGGTGAGCGTGGCAAGCGCGAAAAGGCGGGCTTCATCGGCATGCACGGATTTGGGGCTTCCGCCCCGGCTGGCAGACTTTATGAAGAGTTCGGGATCACCGCGCAGGACACCGCAGACAAGGTCAAGTCACTGATCAAGTGATATAAATCTCACCCACCCTATGACGCGACCACATGTAGGGTGGGTGAAACCCACACCAGATTAACGCTGCAACAAGACCGGAAACCAATCCTCGCGCAGGCGCTGGCCCGGAATCATGTCGTGCCCCGGAAACGGGGGCGATGTGCGGCCGGGACGTTCAACATAGTGGGCGTCTTCCCCCACGAGGCGCAACGAAAACGCACGCCTGCGGGCCGCTGTTTCATTTCCGCGTGCGCCGTGAAGGCAGCGAAAGTGAAACGCAACCGCGTCCCCCGGTTCAAGAGTCCATTCAAGAACCCGCATGCCTTCCGCATCAGGGTCCGGTACGGGCATGAATGCGCTATCGTCAGGGTAAAAGTTATCCTCTGACAACCAGCGGGTCGGCAGCACCTGACGGTCCCACAAATGCGACCCGGCCACGCAGCGCAGGGATGCGTCCGTCACAGGATCAAGCGGTGACCAAAAGCTGACATTCTGTTGGCCCTCGACAAAGTAATATGGGCCGTCCTGATGCCATGGGGTTGGTTTGGACGTACCGGGTTCCTTGACCAGTACATGGTCATGAAACATCTGAACAAAATCCGACCGCATCAGGTCTGCGGCCACTTCCGCAGCGGGGGATTGCCTTATGACCGTTTCAAACTCCGGGATGCGGGCCCAATTGCAATAATCATCGAAAAACCGGCCACCCTCGCCCTCCTTGAGGTTCTCGGCAGCATATGGGCCTGGCTCTGCCATGTTACGGGCGACACCGGTGCGCAGCGCTTCGACATGGTCGGCAAACAGGCCCTTGATCAGCACAGCACCATCGCGGGCATAAGCATCAACATGGTCCTGTGAAATAAGTGGATGCATCGGATTGCCCCTCGTTTTGTGCACTGACTTGCTGATGCATACGAAAAACGCACCCCGCCAACAATCGCGAACGTATCGGCGTAACACCGCCTATGGCGAATCGGGGAGATTTTTCTCTGTTACTTCGCGCCAAACTCCGCGAGAATCGGAAAAAATTAGTCTCGAAGTGAGATAAGGGCATGAGCAGGTTGACGAAATCCACCATTGGCGGCTTTGTCGCTGCGCTGACACTGTTGACCAGTTGCAATCAGGCCATCGCGCCAGAGGTGATTGCAACCCCCGCAAGCGTTGCCCCTGCCCCGCCCGAGGATATCGCGACTTACGCACGTGCGTTCCTTGACGGCATCCAACCGATCTCCATCGCTGAATCGCGCGAATATTGCGGCTTTTTCGTGCGAACGCGGGACGGAAAGGTGCAAGGCACAGCGCCCCGTGCAGGTACTGCCGATAGCTGTGTTGCCGGGTTCATCCCGCAAAATGCAATCGCCAGTTATCACACCCATGGCGGCTACCTGCCCAATTACTTCAACGAGGTTCCGTCAGTGGATGACGCGCTAAGCGCGGTTGACGTCGAACTTGATGATTACGTCAGCACACCCGGCGGTCGCCTGTGGCGCATTGACGGACTCACCGGTGAATCTGAAACCCTATGCGGCCGGGGCTGCCTGACGGACGACCCGCTTTATCGTGACAATCCGCGCAATCCGGGCAAAGACCGGTTTACCCTCAATGAGCTGCAAGCGTTACAAAGCTGACACCGTTAGCGAAAACGGTTAGCGCAATCAGTATGGTTTATCGCTAACATATTGGGAAATCATCGTTTTTAACTTGGCAGAACACTGTTGACCCACCTATAGAAAAGCCAGCAAAACTGCGGCGAGGTAACGGGTATGACGGTCACAATCGGAATCAATGGCTTTGGCCGCATCGGACGTTGCACCCTGGCCCATATCACCGAAGCGGCGCGTAACGACGTGCAGGTCGTAAAAGTGAATGCCACCGGCCCGATTGAGACCAATGCGCATCTTCTGAAATATGACAGCGTACATGGCCGCTTCGGCAGCCCCATCACCGTGAAGGGTAATACGCTTGATCTGGGCCGTGGCCCAATTGACGTAATGTCCACCTATGACCCGACCACGCTGGATTGGGAGGGCGTCGACGTCGTTCTGGAATGCACCGGCAAGTTCAATGACGGTACCAAATCAAACATTCACCTGGAACGGGGCGCCAAGAAAGTATTGATTTCCGCCCCGGCCAAAAATGTCGACCGCACGGTAGTTTATGGCGTCAACCACCGCGATCTGATTGCGGATGAACGCATGGTGTCCAATGGATCCTGCACCACAAACTGCCTCGCTCCGCTCG
The DNA here is from genome assembly GCA_947500055.1 of uncultured Paracoccaceae bacterium. Lineage (GTDB taxonomy): Bacteria > Pseudomonadota > Alphaproteobacteria > Rhodobacterales > Rhodobacteraceae > Yoonia. Next base: position 322,054 of record CANMQO010000004.1, on the reverse strand, counting down.
CCAAGGTGCTGAATGACGCAATCGGTATCGAACGGGGCATCATGACGACAATCCACAGCTACACTGGCGACCAGCCAACGCTGGACCGGCGGCACAGCGACCTTTACCGCGCACGGGCTGCTGCCATGGCGATCATCCCGACCTCAACCGGGGCGGCCAAGGCACTGGGCGAGGTACTGCCAGAGCTTGCCGACAAACTGGACGGCACCGCGATGCGTGTCCCCACACCCAATGTCAGCGCAGTTGACCTGACATTCGAGGCTCAAAAATCGGTGACCGTCAAAGACGTCAACGCCATCATGGCTGAGGCCGCATCCGGCTATATGGGCATGGTCATGGCTTACGATGATGAGGCGAAGGTCAGCATTGACTTCAACCACACCACACAGAGCTGTATATTTGCCCCTGATCAGACCAAGGTTGTTGGCGGCAAGACCGTGCGCGTTCTGGCTTGGTACGACAATGAATGGGGTTTCTCTGCCCGCATGGCGGATGTGGCCGGCACAATGGGGCGGCTGCAATAAGCGACCCCGTTTGGGGCTGATCTCGCCATGACCCCCACCCCTCAAATCAGTTGGAAAACAGACCAATCTGGTTTTGCCAATCCAGGTATGTCCGGTTAGACCGGACACATGACGAATAGTATTGCAGTCTTTCTTGGTGTCCTGATTATCGGCTTCTTCGCCCTTGATCATTTTGTGCTGCATTGGGAATTGCCCATCTTTCTGATGCGCAAACTTGCCACCCTTATCGAATACATCGCCTTCTGGCGCTGATCACTTCCGGGCCAGGGCGCTTGACCTTTCGGCGTAAATCGCAATGTTAGCGCCAACATTACCGCTCAGGAGGACAGGCAATGGCCGTCAAAGTAGCAATCAACGGATTTGGCCGTATTGGCCGCAATGTTCTGCGCGCCATCATCGAAAGTGGCCGCACAGATATTGAAGTCGTCGCAATCAACGATCTTGGCCCGGTGGAAACCAATGCGCACCTGCTGCGCTTTGATAGTGTCCATGGGCGTTTCCCGGCTACCGTCACCACAACCGAAACGACAATTGACGTAGGGCGCGGCCCAATGGCCGTCACTGCCATCCGCAACCCTGCCGATCTGCCGTGGAGCGATATTGACATCGTTCTGGAATGCACCGGCATCTTTCGAAGCAAAGAGGCGTGTCAGGCGCATCTGGACAATGGATCATCCCGCGTCCTGATCTCTGCGCCGGGGAAAGATGCAGACAAAACAATTGTTTATGGTGTGAATGATGATGTTCTGACAAGCGACGACATCGTTGTCTCCAATGCGTCCTGCACTACCAATTGCCTATCCCCGGTGGCGCAAGTTCTCAATGATGCGATCGGCATCAACAAGGGCTTCATGACCACCATCCACAGCTACACCGGCGACCAACCGACGCTGGACACAATGCATAGCGATCTCTATCGCGCGCGCGCAGCAGCCTTGTCGATGATCCCCACCTCAACCGGGGCAGCCAAGGCCGTCGGTCTTGTTCTTCCAGAACTCGACGGAAAGCTGGACGGGGTCGCGATCCGCGTACCAACGCCAAATGTCTCGGTCGTGGACCTGACATTTGAAGCGTCCCGCGAAACCACCGTTGAAGAAGTAAACAACGCCATCATCGCTGCCGCTGACGGGTCGTTGAAAGGTATTTTGGCCTATACAGACTTGCCAATGGTCAGTTCAGATTTCAACCACGACCCGCATTCGTCAATCTTCCATCTTGATCAAACCAAGGTGTTGGACGGGAATATGGTACGCATTCTGACGTGGTACGATAATGAATGGGGCTTCTCGAACCGGATGGCTGACACCGCCGTTGCGATGGGTAAACTGATCTAAACCTTCACAGATGAACTTATTAAGATGCCGGTCCGATTGGATCGGCATTTTTTTGTGCAACCGGCGAACTCTGCCATGCAAATCGCGCATGGCCGCTAGCGCTAACTGTCGGTTGTAGCGAACGGTATCACCGCTACATGAGGCCCAAGACAACCGAAACGCAATGACCTTGATGGAGCATGCAAATGACAACCCTGAATACCGTTCGCACCGCCATTGAAAAGCGCGTGGCCTACAATCGCCTCAAGCGCGAATTGCGGGATATGCCGCTGGAAGCGGCAATCGATCTTGGCATGTTCCGCGAAGATGCGGCCAAGACAGCTGCAAAAGCGATCTACGGCTAACCCACCAATGACATCTATAAATCAGCCGTCCTTGCAAGACGGCTGGATTATTATTCAACGACATCTGTCAGGAAGGCGTCAATCCGGTCCCGGTACCCTGCCTGACCGGCAAGGTTATTATGGGTGGCCCCTTGCACGGCATGAAACGTCACCTGCAACCCCGCATCGCGCATTATCGCAGCCAGGCGTTCACCGTTGGATATCGGGATCAACTGATCGACCGTGCCATGCTGGATCAGAACCGGGGACCGCAAATGCGGAACAAGCGCCGCAGAGTTCCATTTCTGCACACCCGGCAGAAAACAGGCCGGTAACAGAGATCGGTGTGTCATCAACTCGCACATTTTCACATAGGGCGCGTCCAATATGATCGCCGCCACCTCGCGGTTCGCCGCGACATGCTGCGCCAACCCCGTCCCCATGGAGTATCCATGCACAATGATTGGACCATCATGCCGCGCGTCCAGCCAGTCAAAAGCTGCCAATGCATCAGCTTTCAAGCCAACCTCTGACGGTTTGCCCGGAATGCCACCACCGCCGGGATATTCCATCGCCGCAATGGTTCGCCCCGCATTTACATGTGCCTCCAGCGTATAGGTGAAATAAGCCAGCGCGCCGCCATTCCCCATAAAGAACAGCACCGCAGCCGGGTCATCCCCCTCAGACACTGCCATGGCAATGTTGCGATCTGTCACAACGGATTGCGTCCAGCCCGGGGCATCAAAACGGTCAGATCCAAACGGGTAAATAAACTGCGGATGTAGCCAGACCATCACGATGCCGTAGGAAAGGTAAAGTCCCGCGAGCATCCAGATCAGCTTCAATCTGCGAACCGTGTTTTCAGCGCCTGATTGATTGCAGGCGGCACGAATTTTGAAACATCACCGCCCAAGCGGGCAATTTCCTTCACCAGTTTCGATGCAATGGCCTGATGCTGCGCTTCGGCCATCAGGAACACGGTTTCGATACTGTTATCAAGGGCACGGTTCATGCCAACCATTTGATATTCATATTCAAAATCCGCCACGGCCCGCAATCCGCGAATGATCACCGATGCATTCACATCGCGCGCGCAATCGATCAGCAGATTTTCGAAGGGGTGGGCGAGGATTTCGCACCCTGTCGCCTCGCTCAATGGCGCGCATTCCGCCTCGACCATGGCCACGCGTTCTTCCAGACTGAACATCGGTCCCTTGTCGCGATTGATCGCCACACCGATGACAAGCCGATCTACCAGGGAACAGGCGCGCCTGATGATATCCAGGTGGCCCAATGTGATCGGGTCAAACGTCCCGGGGTAAAGCCCTATGCGCATGCTGCACCTCGTCTTGGCATCACTCTGTGGGCACGCAACATTATTGCGCCCGCAAATGCAAGGGCTAGTGCCCCATGATCATGCCTTCAAGGGCATCCTTTTCCATCGCCAATTCCGCCAGGCGGGCCTTTACGGTATCGCCAATGGAAATCAGGCCGATCATCTGGCCGTCGTCCATCACCGGGACGTGGCGGAACCGGCCCTTTGTCATCATCTCAAGCACGTCAAGGGCCGTATCAGACGGTTTGCAGGTGACCAGCTTGGCGGTCATCAGATTGCTGACCGGCTCCGACAGGCATGCGATACCACGTTTGCCCAATTCCCGCACGATATCGCGTTCTGATAGAATCCCGTCAAGCGCTTCCCCGTCAGAGGACACAACAACCGTTCCGATCCGTTTTTCCGATAACAGCTTGACCGCGTGATCCACCTGATCAGTTGGACGGACAGAAATAACGCCCACTTCAGGTTTGGATTTCAGGATTTGGGAAACGATCATAATCTACTCCTCCGTTGAGTTTTAGCGTGTCAAATCGGGGGGCTACCTGTCAAGCGTGCCATTCCCTCCAACCGCGCAACCTCAGCCTGCAAACCCGTCGTGAGCGCCTGTGCGAACCGTGTCAGTCGGTCCGATTGCCGGTCAGATCGGTGGCGCACAAGGTAAAAAGACCGCTGCAACGACATCTGATCGGGCAGGACAATGCGCAGTTCAGGCGCAAAGGGCAGAACAAAGTCATGTACGAAACCCACCCCGTTCTGACGCAGCATCTGGAGTTGAACCGCAACGGAATTTGACGCAAGCTGCACCCCCCCTGCCCCCAAATCGCCCAAGTAATCCAATTCCTTATCAAAAATCATATCCGGAATATATCCGACCACCGGACGGCCTTGCAGGTCATCGCGGGTGGTGACCGGGGGCGCGTCAGATCGGGTGGCCAGATGAAGCTGATAGTTCGTCACCTTCTCGACCGTCAATCGACTTGCTGCCGGTCGGCTAACCGTCAGCGCCATATCCGCCTCGCGCCGCGACAAATTGACCACCCGCGGCAGGGCAAGGACCTGAACCTCCAATTCCGGGTTTTCCGCCTGAATGGCCGCACAAACCTGTGGCAAAAGGAAATTCGCAGCACCATCCGGGGCACCGATGCGGATTTGCCCGGTCAATGCCGAAGATGCACCCTGCCCCTCGTCAAAGGCCAACGACAATTGCGCCTCTGCCTTTGTCGCGCGGACCCGCATGCGTTCCCCCAGATCAGTCAGTGCATAACCCTGTGGCGATTTCACAAAAAGGCCCGCACCCAATGATCGTTCCAGCCGGGCAATGCGACGGCCCAGCGTAGCAGGGTCCATTTTCAGAACCGGGGCAGCGCCCGACAGGCTCTCCGCGCGGGCGACCGCCAAAAAAACACGAATGTCGTCCCAGTTATCCATCTCAGCCTTGCAATTTTGCAAAATGATTTTGGCAGATTGCTTCTTTTACGTTCAAAAATGCAAGCCTATAATGCCAGCAACTGAAAACGAGGAGGCTCTGATGCAAGAACTGACCCACTATATCAACGGCGCACATGTCAAAGGCACATCCGGACGCTTTGCCGATGTCTTCAACCCGGCCACCGGTGAAGTACAAGCCAAGGTGCCGCTGGCCAGCCCTGACGAAATGGCACAGGCGGTCGAGTTTGCCGCCAAAGCGCAGCCCGCATGGGCGGCCACCAATCCACAGCGGCGCGCGCGGGTGATGATGGCCTTTGTAGGCCTGTTGAACCGGGATATGGACAAATTGGCCGAAGCGCTGTCACGCGAACATGGCAAGACCCTGCCGGACGCCAAAGGCGATGTCATTCGCGGGCTGGAAGTGGTCGAATATTGCATCGGCGCACCGCAGTTGCTGAAAGGTGAATTCACCGATGCCGCCGGTCCCGGGATCGACATGTATTCGATGAAGCAACCGCTCGGTGTCACCGCCGGGATCACGCCATTTAACTTCCCCGCAATGATCCCGATGTGGATGTTCGCACCCGCCATCGTGTGCGGCAACGCCTTCATCCTGAAACCGTCCGAGCGTGACCCATCCGTGCCGCTGATGCTGGTCGAACTGATGGAAGAGGCCGGCCTGCCAAAGGGTATTCTGCAGGTTGTGAATGGCGATAAGGAAGCCGTTGACGCAATCATCGATAACGACGTGATCCAGTCCATCGGCTTTGTCGGCTCTACCCCCATTGCCGAATACATCTATGGGCGTGGCTGCGCACAGGGCAAACGGGTGCAGTGTTTTGGCGGCGCAAAGAACCACATGATCATCATGCCCGACGCGGACATGGATCAGGCCGCGGACGCATTGGTCGGGGCGGGCTACGGGGCGGCAGGTGAACGCTGCATGGCGATCTCGGTCGCCGTACCGGTCGGGGATGAGACCGCTGACCGGCTGATCGAAAAGCTGGCACCACGGGTCGAAGCGCTGAAGGTTGGGCCATATACGGCAGGCAATGATGTCGACTACGGGCCAGTTGTCACTGCGGCGGCCAAACAGAACATTGGTCGGCTTGTGCAAACGGGCATTGATCAAGGGGCAAAACTCGTCGTCGATGGGCGCGATTTCAATCTGCAAGGATATGAAGACGGGTTCTTCGTCGGCGCGCATCTTTTTGACAACGTGACCAAGGATATGGATATCTACAAGACCGAGATTTTTGGCCCCGTCCTTTCCACCGTGCGCGCGCAATCCTATGAGGAGGCGCTTGGGCTGGCAATGGACCATGAATACGGCAACGGCACCGCAATCTTTACCCGCGATGGTGACACTGCCCGCGATTTTGCCAGCCGCATCAATATCGGCATGGTCGGTGTGAACGTGCCTATCCCTGTGCCGCTCGCCTACCACACGTTTGGCGGCTGGAAGAAATCGATGTTCGGCGATCTGAACCAGCACGGACCTGACGCATTCAAGTTCTATACCCGAACCAAGACGGTCACATCGCGTTGGCCATCTGGTATCAAGGAAGGCGGCGAATTCTCAATCCCGGTGATGGAATAGCCCAGTCACCAAAACGGCGCCCGGTATCCGGGCGCCGTCGCAGGTCGGCCTTGCCATTGGCCAGCAAACTGCTCAAGATATGAACAAGCGTTCAATTCATGCTGGGGAGGCATAAATGGACTTTGCCCTGACCGAGGAACAATCCGCCATCTTCGACATGGCGCAGGCATTTGGGGCTGAACATATCGCACCACATGCAAGAACCTGGGAGGCCGAAGGCACAATTCCCAAGACCCTCTGGCCGCAACTTGCCGAATTGGGCTTTGGCGGACTTTACGTCAGCGAGGAAAGCGGCGGCTCGGGCCTGTCACGCCTTGACGCGACACTGGTGTTCGAGGCGTTATCGCAATCCTGTGCATCGGTCGCCGCGTTCCTGTCGATCCACAATATGTGCATCAAGATGATCGACACCTACGGGTCGGACGATCTCAAGGGCCGGATACTGCCCAAGGCCCTGACCATGGAAATGGTGCTGTCCTACTGCCTGACAGAGCCGGGATCCGGCTCCGACGCGGCAGCTCTGAAAACAAGGGCGCTGCGCACCAATGAGGGCTACAGCCTGACCGGCACAAAGGCATTCATCTCCGGCGGGGGCTACTCAGACGCCTATGTCATCATGGCGCGGACCAGCGATGACGGTGCAAACGGGATCAGCGCGGTCATCATCGAAGATGGGGCCGCCGGCCTCAGCTACGGGGGGCTGGAAGATAAGATGGGCTGGCGGTCGCAACCCACGCGACAAGTCCAGTTGGATAGTTGCAACACCCCGGCGCATAACCTGCTGGGTGAAGAGGGACAGGGGTTCAAATACGCTATGGCAGGCCTTGATGGCGGACGCCTGAATATCGCCGCCTGCTCACTTGGTGCCGCCCAATCCGCGCTCGACCAGACGCTGGCCTATATGAAAGAGCGCAAGGCTTTCGGCAAACCGATCGACCAGTTTCAGGGGCTGCAATTCCGGCTGGCGGATATGGAAATCAACCTGCAATCGGCACGCGTCTTCTTGCGGCAAGCCGCATGGAAACTTGACACCGGGGCACCAGACGCCAGCAAGTTTTGTGCCATGGCAAAGAAACTCTGCACCGAGGTTGGGTCACAGGTGGCTGACCAATGCCTGCAACTGCATGGCGGCTATGGTTACCTGGCCGATTACGGGATCGAAAAGATCGTGCGCGACCTGCGCGTACATCAGATCCTCGAAGGCACCAACGAAATCATGCGGCTGATTACAGCGCGGCATATGATCCAGTAAACGCCCGTCCCGGACCCGATCCGCGACCTCTACGTCAGGCCAATCATGACCGACATTATCATTCGCAAGGCAGGCAAAGCAGGCCACATTACGCTGAACCGACCCAAAGCGCTGAACGCCCTGACCTGGGATATGTGCTTGGCGATCGAAGGTGCGCTTGACGAATGGCGCGACGACCCGGATGTGGCGCTGATCCTCATCGATGGCGCAGGCGAGCGGGCCTTCTGCTCCGGCGGAGATATCGCAGAGATGTATGCCACTGCCGTGCGCGGGGATTATGATTATGGCCAACGCTTCTGGCGCGATGAATACCGGTTGAACGCGAACATCTACAACTACGCCAAACCCATTGTGACCTTCCTGCAAGGCTTCACCATGGGCGGCGGGGTCGGCGTCGGGTGCCATGGCAGCCATCGGATCGTCTGCGAGAGCAGCAGGATCGCCATGCCCGAATGCTCCATCGGGTTGGTGCCAGATGTCGGCGGGTCATTAATACTCGCAAGGGCCCCCGGACATTGTGGTGAATTCCTCGGGCTGAGCGGAGACCGCATGGATGCGGGCGATGCGATCTATGCAGGCTTCGCAGATAGCTTCATTCCAGAGGCCGAATGGCCCGCCCTCAAAACCGCCCTGATTGACAGAGGTGACCCAGCCGTGATCACTCCCCATCCCGCCCCGATCAGCCGCCTTGCGGGTTGGCAATCAGAAATCGACACGGCTTTCGCCGGCGCAACGCTCCGGGATATCTACAGCGCCATGTCCACCGGTGTAGGCCCTGCGGTCACACATGCGCACAAATTGCTCGACCGGAACGCGCCGCTTGCAATGTCCGTCGCAACCCAGATCATCCATAATGTCCGCGATAACCAGTGCATCGAGAACGCCCTTGATCAGGAATTTCGGTATACCTACCGCTGCGCGGAACAGGGCGACTTTATCGAAGGTATTCGGTCAGCCATCATCGACCGGGACCGTAATCCAGCTTGGAAACACAAAAACTGGGCAGACGTATCCGCATCGGAGGTGGCGCAAATGACCGCCCCATTGGGGAAAGACGCACTGCAATGGGAGGAAACATCATGAAAATCGGATTCATCGGACTTGGTAATATGGGCGCGCCCATGGCCGCCAATCTGGCGAAACACCATGACGTCACTGGATTTGACACCGTTGCCCATCCTGATGGTATCACGATGGGCTCTAGCGCCGCTGCGACGGTCGAGGGTGCGGACGTGGTCATCACGATGCTGCCCAATGGCGATATCCTGCGCGCGGTTGCTGCTGAAATTCACCCAGCCATGAAAGCCGGTGCGATCCATCTCGATTGTTCCACTGTTGATGTCGAAAGCGCGCGTGCTGTCGCCTTAGAGGCCGAAAAACACAATCTTGCCGGCATCGACGCGCCTGTCTCCGGCGGGATCGGCGGGGCCACCAATGGCACGCTCACCTTCATGGCTGGCGGACCCGATGATGCCTTCGCCACCGTCAAACCGCTGTTTGATATCATGGGTCAAAAGGCTGTTCATTGCGGCCCCGCCGGTAACGGACAGGCGGCCAAGATCTGCAACAACATGATCCTTGGGGTGACGATGATCGCCACTTGTGAGGCCTTCGTGCTCGCCGACAAACTTGGCCTCGATCGGCAGGCGATGTTCGACGTGGTCAGCACGTCATCTGGTTACAGTTGGACAATGAATGCCTATTGCCCCGCGCCCGGCATCGGCCCGCAAAGCCCTGCTGACAATGGCTACCAACCCGGCTTCGCCGCTGAACTGATGCTCAAGGATCTGAACCTCAGCCAAATGGCGGCTGCGGCTGCGGATGCCGACACGCCCATGGGGCAAGCGGCCACCGCGCTTTACCAGCAATTCGTCGAGAACGAAGACGGCAAGGGCAAGGATTTCTCTGCCATGCTGCCGCGTTTCGAAAACCGCGGACGCGGCTAGCCACTAACCTCCGGGTGTTCGTCAACTGTGACGGCGCCCGCTGGCAGGGTCACACCTGCCGGGTCACCGCGCACCACGAAACTGCTGCAATCCATGCCGCTTGCATCAATCGAAATGCCTTCGTTGCGGATGGTCAGGCGGTCACAGTCACCCGCAACAACAATCGTGCCACCCTCACGCGCCACGAGCGTCAACTCATCCACCCGCACATCGGGCACGGTGACCGCCCCACCGTCGCCCGCCTCAATCCAAAGTCGCTCATCCGCATCGCCGGAAAATGTCGCCTGCGCTCCGTCAAATGCCTTCAGACCGTTGAGCACCGGCGTTTCAACCGACACCTGCAGCACATCCTCGCGCCATTTGGGAAAGATCAGCCACCGGGTGTCACGATCAAACACGATCCAGGGCAAGAACTCCCGCAGGCGCAATTTGGAGACATCACCGTCCAGGGCCTCAGCAGTGACCAGTTGTTCATCGGCGATAGTCACGGCAAGGCGAACATCTTGCTGCACCTCAATCGCGCGGAACGTGCCAACCTCATAGATTTCCGCATGCAACGCGGTCGCCGCCACTACGGCGCTAGCACACGTTAGTGTACGCACTCTCAAAATCTGCCTCTTCATGATTTTGGCGATACCGAACGAGTCGACTCATGGCAACTCACATACACGCCAGCTTTGTTGCATCACTGATGCAATTTCACATTATCTGCAGCCCGTTGCGCGACGACCTGCAGCACGGCGACAGTCAAGATTCCCACCAGTGCCTTCCCTATCTGTGCAGAAACAACGCCCGAAGTCATTTCCGGCAGTAGCAAGACGTTCTGGAGCAAAGCCGCAATCTCAGAACCCACATACCCAAAAACGATCCCGGCGATGGGACTAATCAGAACGAGCACCCAAGCCAGCCATAGGCAAACGGTATGTTGTGGCCGAGTCGCACTCCACGCTTCGCCTAATGGAACGCCCCGAAAATGCGGCGCAAATCGAAGTAACAGAAATTGGCCGAGCACCGCTGGCAAAATCAAAACATATAAAGACACAAAAAATACCGACCCAATCCATAGCCAAATCAACAGGACCGACAGCACCAAAGGCATCGCAGAAATGAAAATGACAAGCGTGCATCGCAAGTATTGTGTGGCCTCGACTTTCAGTCGAATAGGTTGCGATTGAGCATTGAACCAAACAGCGATGATCCAAGAGTAAACCAACAACTCGGGAAGGACCGCTATAACAAGGAAAACCTCAAGAAGTCCCAAAAAGAACGAAAGCGCCACGAGCTGTCGCGTAAGAAAACCAGCCGCAATAAAAAGCCCTGCAATAACAAGAATTAGTAGGACTAACCGCCACTGACGAAAGGATATGCAAACTGCAGATACCAGTATTGCGAGTGCCTTTTGCCAAGGGTAGGATGGTTTTACATCGCTGGCCATCTGACTACTCTGCCGCAACCTTCCGTGCGCTCAACATCTCTTTCAGATACCGTCCTGTGTGGCTTTCCGCGACGTCGGCAACCTTCTCGGGCGTACCAGTCGCAACAATCCGACCGCCGCCGTCGCCCCCCTCTGGGCCGATATCGATGATATGATCCGCGGTTTTCACCACGTCCAGATTATGTTCGATCACGATGACAGAGTTACCCTGATCAACCAATTCATGCAGCACTTCCAGCAACTTACGCACATCCTCAAAATGCAGCCCAGTTGTCGGCTCGTCCAGTATATAGAGCGTGCGGCCCGTAGACTGACGCGCCAGTTCCTTGCTCAACTTGACGCGCTGCGCCTCACCACCAGACAGCGTTGTCGCCTGCTGGCCCACCTTGATATATCCCAGACCAACCCGCATCAGGGCGTCCATCTTTGACCGGATCGACGGCACCGCGCTAAAGAATTGCTGCGCATCTTCCACTGTCATATCAAGGACATCCGCGATGGATTTACCCTTGAACTTGATCTCCAACGTCTCGCGATTATAACGCGCGCCCTTACAGGTTTCGCATGTCACATAGACATCCGGCAGGAAGTGCATCTCGATCTTGATGACACCGTCACCCTGACAGGCCTCACAACGACCGCCTTTCACGTTGAACGAAAAACGGCCCGGCTTATACCCACGCGCCTTCGCCTCTGGCATGCCCGCGAACCAATCCCGGATCGGGGTAAATGCGCCGGTATAAGTGGCCGGGTTCGAACGCGGCGTGCGCCCGATCGGACGCTGATCGATATCAATCACCTTATCAAGGTGTTCAAACCCTTTGATCGTCTCACATGGGCCCGGCGTCTGCCGCGCACCGTTCAGCTTCATCGAGGCGTTCTTGAACAACGTCTCGATCGTCAATGTTGATTTGCCGCCACCGGAAACACCCGTGACGCAAACAAACTTCTGCAACGGAAAATCCACCGTGACATTCTGCAGATTGTTGCCGGTGGCCTTCACCACAGTCAGTTTCTTGCCCTTGCCCTTGCGACGTTTGGCAGGGGTTTCGATTTCCTTGGTTCCCACCAGATACTGTCCAGTCACTGAATCCGGATGAGCCATGATGTCCTGCGGTGTTCCTTTGGCAACCACCTGCCCGCCATGCACGCCAGCCCCCGGGCCAATGTCGAACACGTAATCGGCCTCGCGAATGGCCTCCTCATCATGCTCAACCACGATGACGGTATTCCCCTGATCACGCAGGTTTTTCAAAGTGGTCAGCAGCCGGTCATTATCGCGTTGATGCAAGCCAATCGATGGTTCATCCAGCACATAAAGCACGCCCTGCAAACCGGAGCCGATCTGGCTGGCAAGCCTGATCCGCTGGCTTTCGCCGCCCGACAAGGTGCCGGAATTGCGTGACAATGTCAGATATTCAAGACCTACATTATTCAGAAACCCAAGCCGCTCGCGGATTTCCTTCAGAATTGCCTGCGCAATTTCATTTTTCTGCTTGGTCAGGCTTTCGGGGACCGCCTGACACCAGTCAAACGCCTCCTTGATCGACATCTGGACCACTTGGCCGACATGCAATCCACCGATTTTGACGGCCAAGGCTTCTTCACGCAGACGGTAGCCGCCACAGGTGCCGCAATTGCGGTTGTTCTGGTAGTTCTCAAATTCTTCGCGGATCCAGTTGCTGTCCGTTTCGCGATAGCGGCGTTCCATATTCGGGATCACGCCTTCAAAGGCGCGCTCCACCTGATACACGCGGCCACCTTCATCATAGCGGAACTTAATCTCTTCCTTGCCGGAACCACGCAGGAACACCTGCTGCACCTTCGGGTCCAGATCCTTCCAACGGGCGTTCTTGTTGAACCCGTAATGTTTCGCAATCGCTTCAATCGTTTGCAGGAAATAGGGGCTTTTGCCCTTGCGCCATGGGGCCAGCGCCCCATCGGCGATCTTCAGCGTCACATCCGGCACAACCAGCTGTTCGTCAAAGAACAACTCAACACCCAGCCCGTCACAGGATGGGCAAGCACCAAACGGGGCGTTGAACGAAAACAGGCGCGGTTCAATCTCGGGGATGGTGAATCCGCTGACGGGGCAGGCAAAGTTCTCAGAGAAAGTAATGCGTTCAGGGTCACCCTCCGCCGGGGCGGTCTCCAACACGGTAATCCCATCTGCCAAATCCAGCGCAGTGCGGAAACTGTCGGCCAACCGGGTCTCAAGCCCTTCACGAACCACAATCCGGTCCACCACCACATCAATGTCATGACGGAATTTCTTGTCCAAAGTGGGCGGCTCATCCAGCTCATAAAACGCACCATCCACTTTCACCCGCTGGAACCCCTGCTTGCGCAGCTCCAGGAATTCCTTGCGGTATTCGCCTTTACGGTCGCGAATGATCGGGGCCAGCAGATAGCCACGCGTCCCCTCATCCATCGTCATCACGCGGTCAACCATGTCCTGCACCTGCTGCGCCTCAATGGGCAAGCCGGTGACGGGGGAATATGGCGTACCCGCACGGGCGAACAGAAGGCGCAGATAGTCGTAGATCTCGGTAATTGTACCGACGGTTGAACGCGGGTTCTTTGACGTCGTTTTCTGCTCAATCGAAATCGCCGGGGAAAGACCGCTGATATGATCCACATCCGGCTTTTCCATCATATCGAGAAACTGGCGGGCATAGGCCGACAGCGATTCGACATAGCGGCGCTGGCCTTCGGCATAGATCGTATCAAAGGCGAGAGATGACTTGCCCGAGCCGGACAATCCGGTGATCACCACCAACTGATCGCGCGGAATATCAACGTCAATATTCTTGAGGTTATGCTCGCGTGCGCCACGCACTTCGATATTCTTCAGCTCAGCCATTTCTCATCCCTCATCCACGTGCATGGCACATAAGGCAGCCGGCGCGCACGTCCAATAGGTTTATAGAACATTTAAAGAACATGCGCGAAAAAAATTCGCAACCAAAAAGCCCGGCCACAAGATGTGACCGGGCTCAAAACTCAGAACTGGCGTAGCGCCAATGACTTACTTATCATAGTAGGCCGAGAAACCGCTTTGGACTGTCTGGAACCAGACACCATTGTTGCGGATTGTGGCAATACCTTCGTTCAACGCAGCCAAAATCTCGGCAGCATCCGGGTTTTCCTTGTGGACATAAACCGTCAGAACACTGACGGAGGTCAGCTGATCGCTGACGGCCACCATATCTGTCAGACCAAGGCGTCCAACGATATCTGACGCTTGAGAAAGCTCCAGCTCAACCACATCGACCTTACCTGCAACCAGATCCTCAAAACAGGTGTCGGGATTCGCCGGACGTACATAGGTGACATCATCATCTGTCAAACCACCGGCTGGCAGGACAATCGCACTGTATCCATCCGGCACACAGACGGTCTTGCCCTTGAAGTCAGCGTGGTCGGAAGACGTCGCCAGCGGGTCACCGCCGCGGGTTATGACGCCAGTCACAATCTCATAGACCGGATTGGCGAACAGGAAGTTATCGCAACGGGCCTGCATATCGTCGGTAATCGCGGGGTCTTCGCAATTCGGCAGAACCCAGGGGAATGTGCCGTCGAATGCGCCGGATGGCAGCAATACATCCATATGCGACCCCCAATCGTTTACGAAAGTGATATCGGTTTCGTAGCGCGGTTCCATCGTGTCCATTGCCGCCCGCACGACCTGCGTGAAGATACCGCCGCCCTGCATGCTTTCATCAGTGAAGGGCTGATAATCGCTGCCGGTCACCAGACGGATTTCCTTCAATGCAGATTGTGGCGCCTCTGGCGTGGCAGATGCTTTTGTCACCACCGCGCGCGCGCCCGGCAATGACCCGTCCTCACAGGGCAGTGCCAGCTTCATCCCAACTGTGATGGCATTTGGGTTGCTGCCGATCAGGTCACGGTTAGCATCCCAAACGCGCTGATAGCTGATGCTGCCATAGGCCTCACGCGCGATCGCGCTCAGTGAATCGCCCGGCTGGACAGAATAGGTTGTGCAAGCCTGTTGTGCGTTCGCTGCGGCCGCCGCACTGGCCAGAATAACGGCTGATGCGATTGTAAGCTTCTTCGACATACGTCTTTTCCTTGTACTCTTTCAGAAAGGCCACGATGGGCCACAAATTGGTGTCAGAACGATTCACCTACAGCCCCAATCCTGTCGGGTCTCATTGTGAAAATTGACTTTTGTGGAAGGTCAAAACCAGCGTCGGCGTCTCATTCTTCGCCCCAGCGCTAGGGGTTGATCATGTTCGAATTGGGACCGAAAGCGGTCCGCATTATGGTTTGCAGAACGTTAACGCCACGTCATGGACCGGCGATTTATCAGGGGCGGCTCAGGTTCGGAAAATCGGCCAGAAAGGCACGCGCATCACGCCGAGTGATGCCGGTTTGCCAACGCGTTACACGTGGCCGCAATATGGCCACTCTTACAACGGTATTGGCGGCGTTCACATTGAGAACACCGCCTGGCCCAGATCAGAAATGGATTGCCCGACCATAGGCGTCCAAGACACTTTCATGCATCATTTCAGAGAGTGTCGGATGCGGGAAGACGGTGTGCATCAGGTCTTCTTCCGTTGTTTCCAACTGGCGACCGACCACATAACCTTGGATCAACTCTGTCACCTCGGCCCCGACCATATGCGCACCCAGAAGTTCGCCGGTCTTTGCATCAAATACAGTCTTGACCATACCTTCCGGCTCGCCCAACGCAATCGCCTTTCCGTTACCAATAAAGGGGAAGCGACCTACCTTAACGTCGTAGCCAAGTTCCTTCGCCTTGGCTTCTGTATATCCGACAGAGGCCACCTGTGGATGGCAATAGGTACAACCGGCAATGCTCTCGGGTTTTACCGGATTCGCATGTTTGCCAGCGATCAACTCTGCCACCATCACACCCTCGTGGGATGCCTTGTGGGCCAGCCAAGGGGCGCCCGCGATATCACCAATGGCATAAAGCCCATCGACAGCGGTCCGGCAGTATTCATCCGTGACAACGTGGGTGCGATCGACCTTCACGCCAAGCCCTTCCAACCCAAGGCCCTCAACATTACCAACGATCCCGACGGCACTGATCACGGAGTCAAATTCCTGCTTCTCGACCTTACCGCCAATTTCGATATGCGCGGTTACTTTGCCTTTGGCGCGGTCCAGCTGTTTGACCATGGCCTTTTCCATGATCTTCATCCCCTGCTTGACGAATTGCTTCTTCGCGAACGCAGAGATTTCCGCATCTTCGACAGGCAGCACGCGGTCCATAACTTCAACGACGGTCGTATCGGCACCCAGCGTATTGTAGAAGCTGGCGAACTCGATCCCGATTGCGCCTGACCCGATAACCAGCAATTTCTTCGGCATGCGCGGCGGCTTCAATGCGTGTTTGTAGGTCCAGACCAAATCACCATCTGCCTCAAGCCCCGGCAATTCGCGTGCGCGGGCACCGGTGGCGAGGACGATATTCTTGGCGGTCAGTTCCTCGACCCCCTTTTCGCCCTTTACACTGACTTTGCCTTTGGCCGGCAAAGTCGCCTCACCCATTACAACGGTAACCTTGTTCTTCTTCAACAGATGACCAACGCCTCCGGATAGTTGTCCTGCAACGTCGCGGCTGCGTTTGACGACGGCATCCAGGTCGTAATCGATCCCGCTCGCCTTCAGGCCAAAATCCTTGGCGCGGTGCATCAGGTGAAACACCTCCGAAGAGCGGAGCAATGCCTTTGTTGGAATGCATCCCCAGTTCAGGCAGATACCGCCAAGATGCTCCCTTTCAACCACCGCGACCTTCATGCCAAGTTGCGCACCACGGATGGCAGCGACGTACCCTCCCGGTCCAGCACCGATCACGATCAAGTCAAAATTCTTCGCAGCCATGCGGTCGCCCTCCTAATCAGATTTAGTTGAACACTAAACTAGTTTGGATTGGACGACCAGCGATGCAAATACATACCAGCTAGTCAAACGTAATCAGGTCCGCCCCATTGGCAAAACGCCAACAATTGCGACCGCAATTTTTTGCGTCATACAAGGCAACATCCGCTTGTTTGATCAGATCCTTCGGTTCGGTTCCATGTGTCGGATACACGGCAACGCCGATTGAGATCGTCACTTTGGGCAGGTCCCCACCTATGTAATCGACACGGACTTCTTCCACTGAACGGCGCAATTCCTCGGCAATGGCAGAGGCGCGGGTGCGGTCGGCTTTTGGCAGGATCACACTGAATTCCTCACCACCGACCCGGCAGGCAATGGCCCCGTCGACATCCAGATTGCACATCTTCTCGGCAATCGCTTCCAGAACAACATCACCTGCGTCGTGACCATGATCGTCATTGAAGCTTTTGAAGTTGTCAGCATCCAATGCCAAAAGAGCGAAATTTCCTTGTTGAGCGGCTGTTTGACTAAGTTCGCGGCGCAAAGCGTTGAGGAAGTAACGCCGGTTATAAAGCCCGGTTAGCGGATCACGGGTTGATTGGTCTTGCAACTCATCGCGAAGCTTTACATTCGCGATGGCCATGGAGATATGCTCCGCACAACGTTTGGTGAACGCCTTGGTATCAAGAACTTCGGGGTTCTCACCGTCTTCCAGAAATTCGATATGGATCAAACCAACCGTGTCGCCGTGGGCCATGATCGGCAAGCAGGTGAAGGTGTCGGGGGCATCATCAGGACCAAGCGCATCCTTAACATGATCGCAAACGAAACTAAGACCATCGGGGTCGTAATTGTAACTGCGCCCGCGGCGCAGGGCCCAGCAACTATCCGGTGTGACATGTGCCGGTGCATCAGCGCAATGCCAGGCACAGGTCAAGTCCAGGACGTCTCTTGAGGTTGAGTAGATAAACAACTGGCCGCGGGTCCCCGGCAGCACCTTCTGCATGAATGCAGTCACAATCTGATACAGTTCATCCAGCGACTTACACGACTGCAGCCATTCATCCATCTGCGACAGCAGCGACACCTCCCGTTGCCGCGCGCGCTCGTCCTCCAGCACCTCTGTCGCTTTGCGTTGAGCCTCCTCGGCTTCGGCCTTGGCGACCCCCAAAGCAGCCAAGGCTTCACGCGCTTCTGTGACATCAGAAATAGCCATGATATGCCCGCCCCCCCTGACCGGGCGCACATTGGTCGACAAGATGCGGTCTGACGGTGTCCGACAATCAAAGTGGAAGGTGCGACCCAATCCGAAAAGATCGACAGCCTCGTCATGTTTCGCGGCGGTAAATGCGCCACGGTCACGCGCCTGCGCGAGGAGCTCTTCCAATGAGGTGCCGACACGTAGTTTTCCGGTTTGCAATTCCAGCAGATCAACGGCCTGCTGGTTGCACATCTGACAAAAGCCATCCTGAGACCAGATCACGATGCCCTGCTCCAGCGCATCCATGATCTGCATCGCAAACCCGTGTTCGGAGGGCGCGCGTTTTCTGGGCGCCTTTTCGGCAACCTTATCCTTATCACCATCAGCTCTGATGTTGTTCTCGTGCCGCATCCACAACTCCTCCGACGCAGATGCGTATGCCAGCAGGATCACAATAATCCCTTAACAGGAGCCTTGTGTTTTAAGGGGCGCTTTCGCTTTGAATCGCGCGAATAGCCGCGCCGTATCCACCTTCATCCAGAAAGGCTTGCTCCGATGGGCTGGTTTTACGGCCCAAGACCTTGTTCCGATAGGGAAACCGGCCGAAGTCCCGGATCACCTTCCGGTGCGCGCGCGCGTGTTCAACATTGCCGGTGCCATGATCAGGCATGCGTGTATGAATTAGACGAACAGCACGATCCTGATCACACAGATTTTCAGAATGCATCAGCGGCAGGTAGAAAAACTGCCTTGCAGGCTCAGCGATCTTCATGTCCCAACTGCGGTCGATTGCCATTTTGGCCGCAGCCAATGCACATTTATCCGTTGCAAACGCCTTGGCGTCATCGCGGAACATGTTACGTGGAAATTGGTCGGTCAGAATGATAAATGCCAATGTGCCTGATGCATGGGTCAGCCAATCGCGCAGCAACCCACTGCGGGCAGATTGCCAGGTTTCAGCGAATTTATCGCGGATTTTTGTATCAAAGCCTGGATCGGATTTATACCAATCAGAAGGGTTACACTCATCCAGCCAGAAGGCCAGAACATCATCTGCGGTTACCACAGCACCACACTCCTCACTCGCCCGTGCCCCTACGTCACCGAAACAGAGAAAGGCCGCCATGACAAGGCCTTCCTGCATGACTGTGATCACATGATCTTTCCATGTGTCACAGTGGTTGAACGGTCTCTTCGGCCGCAACCTCTTCTTCAGCTTCGATATAAACCTCTTGGGCTACCTCAGCCAGGATTGGGGTCGAGGAGGCAGAAACGGCCGCATAAGGCACGGTTTCAGTATCCATTGCGCTGCGGCTACGCCGGGTCGAGCGATACAGCCCGTAGAAGGCGACCGCAAACATAAGCGTGGCAGTGAACAACCAAAAACCATTGGCACCGATACGATCCATCATCCAACCGACGATCAATGGTCCCATGATCGCGCCTAACCCGTTGATAAACAACAACCCACCAGAGGCCGCAGCCATGTCCTCGCGTTCCAGATAATCGTTGGTATAGGCGATCAACAGGGCATAAAGCGGGTTGGATGTTCCCCCGACAATCGCGCCACTGACAAGAATCAGTGTGTAATTTCCCGGGATCAGGAATGCGATCAGCGACCCCAAACCACCCAGCATCGACACCCAGATAATGACCAACCGCCGATCCACGCGGTCAGACAACCAGCCGATCGGGTATTGCAGCACCAATGCAGCCACATAGATGGATGACACAAAAAGCGAGATTTCGCCGACACTTAGACCAACCCGGTTCCCATAGACGGCAGACATGCCGAACTGGGCTGCGAATACGCCCCCCAGCATGAACATGCCGAAACAGGCGAGGGGCGAGGCTGCGATCACTTCCTTAATCGTCATCGGTTTGGTTGATTCAAAGGCTGGCGTCGGTCTGACCGAAAGCAAAATCGGCGCAAATGCGAGTGAGACCAGCACCGAAGGGATGATAAACAATGCAAAGCCCGACACATCACCCTGGCTAAGGATAAATTGCGCAACGACAATGCCCGCCATCTGCACGATCATATATAGGGATAGGGCCTTGCCGCGGGTTTCATTCTCAGATGAGTCATTCAGCCAGCTTTCGGCGGTCACATAGACCCCACAAAAGCAAAAACCGATCACCACCCGACCGATTGTCCAGGCCCATGGTTCTACCAACACCGGATAAAGGATAAGCACGGCAGAAATGGTCGAGCCGAGTGCCGCAAAAACGCGCACATGGCCGACACGGCGGATCAATTCCGGCGTGTAGCGAGAGCTGAACAGGAAACCCAGAAAATAACCGGACATTACGATCGACAGGCTGAGTGTGCTGAAGCCTTCAACCTCGCCGCGCAGGCCCAGCAAGGTACCTTGCAGGCCATTGCCGATCATCAGCATGAACATACCCAGAAACAGGGCCCAGGAGCCAGCAAAAACCTGAAACATTCCGCGCCCTTTCATCGGCTGCAAGAACCGCCCTATCACATGATTCTCTTACGAAATCATCACAGGAATGCGACGCAGTCGCGCCTGTTCGCGCCCTGCGCGTCGCAGGGCACGATATCGCGTCATGGATGCGGAAGCAAAAGCGAACTATCGCCGTATGAAAAGAAGCGATAATCGTGTTCGATTGCGTGGGCATAGATCTCACGGATCGTCTCGACGCCCATCAATGCGGAAACCAGCATCATCAATGTGGATTTTGGCAAATGGAAATTCGTCATCAGCCCATCGGCGATCTGAAAGTCAAATCCGGGCGTGATGAAAATATCCGTTGGCCCACGCCAGGGCGCAACCTGACCGGCGCTTGCAGCACTTTCGATCAGCCGTAACGCGGTTGTGCCGACGGGGATAATCCGGCCGCCCGCAGCTTTGGATGCGTTGATCTCGTCCGCCGCCTGCGATGTCACCTCGCCCCATTCGGCATGCATCTTGTGGGCGCTGATATCGTCAACCTTCACCGGCAGGAAGGTACCTGCGCCCACATGCAATGTCACATGCGTGAACAGAACACCTCTGGCCCTGAGTGCGGCCAACAAAGGCCCATCAAAATGAAGTGAAGCGGTGGGGGCTGCAACCGCACCGGAATGACGCGCCCAGTAGGTCTGGTAGTCATCCTTATCGGCAGCATCTGCCGGACGCTTGGCGGCGATATAGGGCGGTAGCGGCATCGCCCCGACATCCGCAAGGGCCGCATCAAAGTCATCGCCCGTGAGGTTAAACCGCAGCTTGGCCTGCCCGTCCGCGCGGCTGACGACCGCTGCCGACAGGGCATCGGAAAACACAATCACCTCTTCGTCGCGCACTTTTTTCAGCGGCTTGACCAATGCAGCCCATGTGCCATCAGGCTGTGGCTCCAACAGTGTCACCTCGATCCGGGCGGCGGTCTGGCCTGCATCGCCACTTCTGTGACGCATGCCGGAAAGACGCGCAGGAATGACCTTTGTGTCATTCAAAACCAGCCGATCCCCGGGGCGCAAGATCTGTGGCAGTTCGTTGACGATACGGTCGGCAATGGCACCGCCCTCAGCCAGTAGCAATTTCGCCGATGACGGGGGGCGCGCAGGGCGCGTCGCAATCAACCTGTCCGGCAGGTCAAAGTCGAATTCGCTTAGCTTCATTGGTTCAATACCGGTGGCGGTCTGCGAAAAATCTCCCGGAACATGCCCGGTGTCAGCGCCGAAAACGGGTTCACACTTACCCGCGGGGCATCCGCCGTCCCGCCAATATTGAAATTGAAGCCGATCAACCCCTCACCCCTGCGGGTCAGGATCGAACCGATGCTGTTGACAAGATAGAAAGGTGACACAACGCCCTGCAAATCCAGTTGCTTATTGGCCAGCGTGTAGATGCCATCCACCGAAATGCCAAGCCCCGGCCCGACGGCACTGGATTGCGCAATCGTCACCTGCTGCGGGCTCAGCCGGAACCGGGCATCTACCGCGTCAAAGGATAAGCCCTGACCGTCCAATTGCTGCAAAAGGCCCACAACACTGATCGCGTCCAGAAGGGCAGCCATTGCAGGGGCATCGCGCAGGCGCAGGTCACGCACGGCAAGCGTGCCATCAAACGTGCCTGCCCCACCTGCGGGCAACAGGGTCAGATCAAGTGACCCGCCAACGCCCCCCCTTAGGAATCCCGCAGCACGTGCCACCCCACCAGCATCATCGCTACGAATGCGCACCGCAGAGCGACCGTCGCGAGGTGCCACCGCCCCCTGCACAATCGGACCACCATTGACAGAGGCGCGGAACTGTCCCGAGAACCCTCCAGTACTGTTGAATTCCCCCGCGAACCCCGTCAGCGCAATACCTTCCGCTACTTGCAGACGGTCCAGAGCAATCGAAATCGGGCCGCCATTCCCACCGCCCGCGCCAAAACGGGCACTGCGCAGATCAATCGTGCCGCCATCAAGTGCCACAGCAACCGGGTTCCCCGTCCCTTGTCCGCGCAAAGTGATCGCGGTATCAAGCCAGTCATCAAGGCTGATCTGGCTAAACGTGGCGGCCTGCAACTGCCGGTCGGGGGTCAGCGTGATACGCCCCTGGGCACGCAACCCATTGCCACTGATATGTAAATCCGAGATTTCGGGCACCGCACCCAATGTGCCCTCCACAACCAGTTCACCCGCCGCATTCGGCGATTTGGACCAGCCGACCGCAGGCAATGCCAGCTGCACCCCACGCAGATCCGAGATCAGGCGCAAACGCGGCGGCGCTCCGCTTTGCAGGTCAATTGCCAGATCGGCGCGGCCACGACCCGAAACCATGCCGGGCGGCAGCCCGATGCCAAACTCCTCAAAAAACCGCGGCGACAATTCCACATCTCCGCGCAACTGGCTTTGCCCGGCAAGGGCGGAATCGAACTGCTTCTCCCAGGTAATGTTGGCGGGCACGGCACCAACAAGAACGGGACCGGCAACCGCAATCCCTTCGGGGTCCGCCGTCACCCGAACGCGCGGCGATGCGATCCGCCGATCCGGGATCAGCGTGTCACTGCGCATAGCGGTCAAATCAACGCCGACGTCGAATTTCACGGCATCCGGCGGCACAACGGGTTTTAAAGGAAAGGAAAAAGCGCCCGCCAATATCGCGCGCCCGTCTATCAATGTCACCGAGATGTTGGCCTTGTCGAGAAATGCAAAAGGAGGTTGGTTCAAAACCGACATGATCGCGGTGGCAGAGCTGGAGATGCGTAAATCCAGCACCGCTTGCGGGACAGGCCCGGCAAGTTGTAGGATCTTGAAACTGGATCCGGCAAGTTGCATCAAACCGCCTTCAGGAGGGGCCGCAATGCCCTCATCAAGACTAACCGTCAGCGCGTTATCGTAAATCGAAACGCTCCCTGCACCATCTGTGATCTGTGGCATGCTACGCATGAAGCGGATTTGCGATCCGGAAAATTCAAACTCTGCCGCAAAGCGGCTGGGCAATTCCGGCTGAATACGCAATGCAGCCTCGGCATCCAGCAACTTGCCTTGGGTCAGGTTATTGGCGATCCAGCCGCGCGTCCTTGGCTTTACATCTGCGGGCCAAAATCTGACGAAGCGCTCTGGCGTGATCTGGTCAAATGCGGCATCAACCGCGATTTGCCAGCCGGCATCCGTTGCGCGCACATCACCGTTTGCGATCAGTCTTGTGTCTCCGTCCATGACGACGGCCTGCCCCACTTCCACAGAAAACGGAGCAAATCGCAGGCGAAAATCAAGATTTGCCCGCTCAAGCTGCAGGGGAACCTCATAGGTTTCTGCTGGGTTTAGATTGATGTCGGTCAGTTGAAATTGGCCCAGCAAGGCCTGGGGTAACCCGTCCCGGATCTCGCGCAAATATGCGTCACCCGTCGCGTTCATCCGACCCCATTCCGACAGGAGTTCAATCTGATCGAATGAAATGCGATCGCGGGCAGGATCGTATGTCAGATAGGCCTTCGCCGCCTCAAAGGTGACGGGACTTGTGGCCGGGTTGGGCTGCAAGACGCCTTGACCGATTGACAAGGTGGCATTTAACGGCCCCAAGGCGCCATCTTCATCCAGCGCTGTGCGTAACGCCGCCGAAAGCGGGGCATCGACATCCGCCAGCCAGGCCAGGCCAGCGGATTGGGTGGCAATATCGCTGGCAACCGCATCATCAATATTCAGAGCAACCTGCGCTGTGCGACGACCGCGCGGGCTTGTGTACGACAGGTTGACGGAGGTGACAGCAGCACGGCCCGACAGCAAAGAGAAATTCCCGCGCAAAGCCGTTTCACCCTCACGCAAATCAAGTGTGAGCCCCCCCCCGTCAACGATCCAGCTCCGTTGCGCGCGGGCATCGTCAAAATTGACGATCACACCATCGGCGCGCACCGTTTCCAGCGCCTCTAATAAGGGCTGTTCAAAGAATGTATCAATCTGATCCAGCAACTCCGGCAACGACCGCGCCTCCCGGACGTCCTGCGCGCCCTGCTCAAATGCGACGGCAACGGACCCGTCTGGTGCCCGACGTAGATTGATCTGCGCACCGCTCAGATGGATGTCCTGCATCAGCACTTCCTGACGCAAGATCAATCCGCGTGGTGACATAAGTCCTTCTGCAACGGGAATCCGGGCCAGCAACGCGTCATCGGCATCCCGCAGCTCAACATCATGCAAACGAACCGTCGGGTGCAGATCGCGGGCAATGAACAGCGAAATGGCCCCAAACTGCAAATCACCGCCGTTCAACAATTCGGCCGCCCGTGCTTCCACCCTGTTCACGATCCAGCTTGGGGCGCTGATATCCCGTTCGATCAGCATAATGGCAGCGACTGCTGCAAAGACAATCGGCGACAGACAGATGATCCAGACCGCCCGCAACCAGAACATCCAGCGACGCCGTTTCGGTTTTGGCTGCGCGTGGTCCGGTGTCTCCGGCTCCGGCGTTTGTGTTTTCACTGGCTCTGTCACGCAGGCTCCACCAATTGGCCCCCTTTATCTTTGCGCGTGCCGGACTAAAACAAAACCGGTAAAGTGCAAATCTGCAAAAGGATGCCCAGATGACAAACCCAACCGTCGGCGATACCGCCCCCGCCATCAGCCTGCCCCGCGATGGCGGTGATCAGGTCGATCTATCGGATTTCGCCGGGAAGAATGTTGTCGTCTACTTCTACCCGCGCGACGACACGTCCGGCTGCACCAAAGAGGCGATCGGCTTTACCGAAAATCTTGCCACCTTTGATGCGCTGAACACTGTGATCCTCGGGATATCGAAGGACAGTGTGAAAAAACACGACAAGTTTGCCGCGAAGCACGATCTGAAAATCGCGCTTTTGTCAGATGAGGAAGGCGACGTTTGCGAACGCTACGGCGTCTGGGTGGAAAAGAAGATGTATGGCAAAACCCATATGGGCATCGAACGGGCGACATTCCTGATCGGGGCGGATGGCAAGATCGCGCAAATCTGGCGCAAGGTCAAAGTGCCGGGCCATGTAGAAGCCGTTCTTGATGCGGTCCGCAGCCTGTGACGCTGGCAGAGATGGCCGTCGCGGTGCTGAACACCGCCAATGGCCGCGAAAAGACAGCGCTTTCGCGCAAATATGCCGCCCAATGGCAGGCGGCCCGCAGCAATGGTGAGGCCGTCGACGTTGGACAGGCCGCGCCGCCCTTATACCCTGCGCGCCCCACAGAACCCGAATTACGCAACCCGCGCGATGTCCCACAGCGCAAACCGGGGACAGAGGCCGGGCGCATCGCGCTTTTGCACGCGGTGGCGCATATCGAATTGAACGCCGTTGACCTTCACTGGGACATTATTGCCCGGTTCACCGACACAATACTGCCGCTTGGGTTCTATGATGACTGGGTCAAGGCTGCAGATGAAGAATCGAAGCATTTCAACCTGATGTGCGACTGTCTTGAAGCGTTGGGCAGCCACTATGGCGCGCTCCCGGCCCATGCAGGCATGTGGCGGGCGGCCGAAGACACAGTTGACGATCTGATGGGACGATTGGCCGTGGTACCCATGGTGCTGGAAGCGCGCGGGCTCGACGTGACGCCGGGCATGATCAAGATATTCAAACAGGCCAAGCTGGACGATGCCGTCGCAGCGCTTGAGGTGATCTATGCCGAGGAGGTGCATCATGTGGCCTATGGATCCAAATGGTTCCACTTCCTTTGTGGCCGTCACGATCTTGACCCGACGGGCGTGTTTCATGATCTGGTGCGCAAGTATTTTCACGGAAACCTAAAACCGCCATTCAACGAAGAAAAGCGGGCCGAGGCGGGAATTCCACCCGATTTTTATTGGCCGTTGGCCGGTGAAACCAGAACATAGACGCCAAATGTAGGCAAAAGCCCGCGCAAAACGCGTCAGATCGGCGCGGCTGGCAAAAACAGGCGCAAAATTCTTGCAGCAACGGGCCTGTGTGTCTAACAAGTGGGGACGTTCCGGTGGGGGGCCGGAATAAGAGATAATGATGGGACGGGACACGCATCGTGCGATCACGACTGGCTACAAAAATGCATGGCTTTCTGGAACGATTTTTTCCCGAAAAACGACTATTTCTGCGCTCCGATACGGAGACGCGTTTCATTCGGCTAAAATCCGAAACGCAACTTGTTGCCTGGGCTGGCTGTATTGTCGTTGTCGCCTGGACAATCGTTGCCACCGCCATCCTGTTGATGGACAGCATCGGGGCCGGGAACTTCCGGGCGCAGGCGCAACGCGACCAGATGACATACGAACAACGGCTGAACGCGCTGTCGACTGAGCGGGATGCACGCGCCAGCGAAGCGGTTGCCGCGCAGGAACGTTTCACATCGGCCCTTCAGCAGATTTCGATCATGCAGTCGGAACTTCTCGCCACCGAAGAAAAACGCCGTGAACTTGAAACCGGGATGGAGGTTGTTCAGGCAACATTGCGGGATGCGATGAAAGCCCGTGAAGAGGCGCGCGATCAACTGGCTGATCTGGCTGCTGAAAGTGAGGACACCGACGTCGCGGCCATCAGTAAAGATGCGGTTGGTACGGTTGATTTGCTGGCCAATGCCCTGGCCGAAACAGCCGCTGAACGTGACATGATCGCCGCCGATGCGGAATTCGCCATCGACCACGCGCAGGAAATGGAACTCGAACTGCGTCTGCTGCAAGAACGCAACGACCAGATTTTCCGCCAGTTGGAAGAGGCAATGCTGGTCTCGGTCGAACCACTCGACGAAATGTTCCGGGCTGCCGGGATGAACCCCGACAACCTGATCAGCCAGGTACGCCGTGGCTACTCCGGCACAGGCGGCCCCCTCACCCCGTTACAGTTCTCGACACGCGGCGGGACACCTGACCCTGATGCGGAGCGGGCAAACAGCATTCTGTCATCAATGGACCGGATCAACCTGTACCGGATTGCGGCCGAAAAGGCGCCCTTTACAATCCCCGTCAAGTCCAACTTCCGCTTCACATCCGGCTTTGGCCAACGGTGGGGACGATTGCATGCCGGCACCGATTTCGCTGGCCCTATCGGAACACCAATCTACGCCACCGCCGATGGCGTGGTGACCCACGCAGGCTGGTCATCCGGCTACGGCAGGCTGATCAAAATCCGTCACGAGTTCGGAATTGAGACAAGATACGCACACTTAAACTCCATGGATGTCACTGTTGGACAAAGAGTCTCGCGTGACGACCGAATTGGTGGTATGGGCAATTCCGGACGGTCCACCGGACCACACCTACACTACGAAGTTCGCGTTGGGGGCGCGCCAGTCAACCCAATGATATACATAAAAGCGGGACAAGATGTTTTCTAAATCCAAAATCAACGAACCTGGCCCAAAAGCGGCCGACAACGCAAAGAACGCAGATGCTGGTAAATCAGCACCTGCCAAGCCCGGTGCGCCAACGGCCAAGCCGCCAGCGTCGGTTCTGTCTGCTGATCTGCTGATCACAGGCAACATCAAGACAACCGGCGATGTGAACATCGAAGGTCAGGTCGAAGGCGACGTGCGTGCACACCTGCTGACTGTTGGCGAAGGCGCTACAGTCAAAGGCGAAGTGGTTGCAGACGATGTGGTCGTCAATGGCCGCGTCGTTGGCCGTGTGCGTGGCCTGAAGGTCCGCCTGACATCGACCGCGCGGGTCGAGGGTGACATCATCCACAAGACAATCGCCATAGAGTCTGGTGCGCATTTCGAAGGTTCCGTGCAACGGCAGGACGATCCGCTTGCGACCGGCGCCAAGAAAATGCCAACCGCCGCCGCACCCGGCGAGGCACCGAAGTCATAAGAACTTCAACCGCATAGGCAGATTAAAAAAGGGCATCAGTTGATGCCCTTTTTTCTTTCCGGTCGCAATTCCAGCCGGGTTAAGTAATCGCACGCCGATACAAATGCCACGTGGCATGGCCCAACACGGGCAATACGATCATCAGCCCCAGGAACCACGGCAAAAGCGCCAACAAGGTGCAAAAGGCGATGATGAACGCCCAGACAAGCATGACAAACAGGTTTCCGCGCACCGTGGCGAGGCTGATCAGCATTGCGGTTACAAAATCGACTTCGCGATCCAGTACCAGCGGCAGGCTGACAACCGTCAACGAGAACAACAGAAAAGCAAGAACCGCGCCAATCGCCAACTCGACACCGATCATTGTCAACCCGTTCGCCGTCAAAAAGACATCCCAGCTTTGCGATACGTTCGTCATCGTGGACAGCCCCATGAACAGGGCAAACACCATATGGGCCAGAAAGGTCCAGAACAGGAAATAGATGACAATAATTGCCCCCAGCCAGGGCAGTTGCCTTGTGCGTTCCTGCCAGACGATGGCCAGCACCTGCCCCCATTTCAATGGTTGATCCTGTTCCATCCGGCGGCTGACCTCATACAGGCCAGCGGCCGCAAACGGGGCGATCAGCGGAAAGCCGAGTGATGTCGCCAATGTCCAACTGACATGCCCTGCCCCCAACCAGATCAGGAAAAAGCCACCCAGCACGTAGACCGCGCTGAAGAACAAGCCGAATTGCGGCGCCTTCGCAAAATCGCGCGCACCGGCCCGCAAGGCCGACCACAAATCAGCAAAGGTCACGGCGCGGACCTCAGGTCTTGCTGCCTCAGCCAATGCCATGCCACGCCTCCCCCAGTTGCAGGACGCCCATATCATCACCGTGACGTCCAATGATTTGCAAGCCCATCGGCCTGTCGCCCCGGATCGGGACGGCAAGCACCGGCAGTCCGATCAGACTGGCTGGCACAACCACTTCCATCCAACGATGATAGGTATCCATGGCAACGCCCGCGATCTCCTGCGGCCAGTGCCAGTCTACCGGAAACGGCCAGCATTGCGCTGTAGGCAGGACAAGTGCATCGTAATCGTCAAACATCGTATTCGCTGCGCGATACCAATCCGAACGGATCAGGCTGGCCTTCTGAATGTCAGCCCCCGACAAGGACCGACCCCGCTCAACCTCCCAGATCGCCTCAGGCTTTAGCTGATCGCGCAGATCGGGCTGGTCATAGATCGGCGCCAATCCAGCCGCCACAGCCCAGGAACGCAAGGTGATCCATGCCTGCCACAGATCACCCGCCGCAAATGGCGGTTTCACCTCCTCCACAATGCAGCCCGCTTGCGCCAATGTCGCAACGGCGGCGGCGGCATGATCCAGCACGCCCGCCTCCATTGGATAAGCCCCACCCCAATCGCCCAGCCATGCAATGCGGCGACCGGTCACATCAGCAGGCAAACCAGCGCGATAATCCTGGCCTGGCAGGCCAAATGGCTGCCGCTGATCCCTGCCCGCCTGCACCTCCAGCAGCAGCGCAATATCACGCGGCGTACGCGCCATGGGACCGCCGGTCGAAAGCTGATGCAGAAACATATCGCCCTCTGGCTCTGACGGCACACGGCCCCATGTCGGGCGCATCCCGTAAACCCCGTTCCAGCCCGCAGGGTTGCGCAGACTGCCCATCATGTCCGACCCATCCGCAAGGCAGACCATGCCCTTGGCCAAAGCCACCGCAGCACCACCGGATGATCCACCCGCCGACCGCCCCGGCATCAGCGCATTTTCAGTTGGACCAAAAACAGGGTTATACGTGTGGCTGCCCAACCCAAACTCCGGCGTATTCGTCTTGCCGATGATGATGGCGCCAGCATCCTGCATGCGCTGGACCATGATATCGCTGCGCCCTGCAATCTGTCCGGCAAACAAAGGGGAGCCTTGCGACGTGGGCAGCCCTGCAACATTCGCCAGATCCTTGATCGCAACCGGAATACCATGCAACACGCCCTTGGCGGGAACCAGATCGGCGGCCCGGGCCTCTGCCATCAAGTCCTGTTCGGGGCGTAGCGCGACAATGGCATTGACGTCCGGATTAACCGCACCAATACGATCCAGCGTCTGGCGCATCAATTCCGTCGCTGTCACCTGCCCCGCCGCAATAGCAGCAGACAACCGACAGGCATCCCAATTCAATAAATCTGACATACCGCAGTCAAGCGCGACGCGGTGGGATTGGCAAGACTACTCCGCGTTCGCCTCTGCCCGGCTTTTGCCCGACACATCCATCGCCAGCGTGGCCGCCATCAACCCATCCAGATCGCCATCCAGCACACCCTTGGTATCGGATGTCTCATAGTTCGTGCGCAGATCCTTGACCATCTGATAGGGCTGCAAAACATAAGACCTGATCTGGTTACCCCAACCCGCATCACCGGCACTTTCATGGGCCTCGTTCACAAGGGCAGAACGTTTATCCAGCTCTATCTGATAGAGGCGTGATTTCAGCGCTTTCATCGCGATATCACGGTTTTGATGCTGCGATTTTTCCGAACTAGTCACCACGATCCCCGTGGGATTGTGGGTGATGCGCACAGCCGAATCCGTGGTGTTCACGTGCTGACCACCAGCACCGGATGACCGATAGGTATCAATACGGATATCCGCCGGGTTCACCTCAATCTCGATATTATCATCGACGACAGGATACACCTTCACGGAGGTAAACGAGGTATGGCGTTTGGCGGCGCTGTCGAAAGGCGAGATACGAACTAGGCGATGCACGCCGCTTTCCGATTTCAGCCAACCGTAGGCATTGTGGCCGCTGATCTTGTAACTGGCTGATTTGATACCCGCCTCGTCACCGGACTGTTCGGATTGCAGTTCAACCTTATAGCCCTTCTTTTCGGCCCATCGGACATACATACGGGCCAGCATATTGGCCCAGTCGCAGGATTCTGTGCCACCCGCCCCGGCATTGATTTCAAGGAAGGTGTCATTGCCGTCCGCCTCACCATCCAACAGGGCCTCAAGTTCCTTCTTCGCGGCCTTGGCTTGCAGCTTGATGACCGCAGCCTCCGCTTCGGCCACAACCTCGGTGTCGTCTTCCATCTCGCCAAGTTCGATCAGCTCGATATTGTCGCTCAACTCCTGCTGAATGCCATCATAATTGGCCATGGCATCGACCAGCAACTGACGATCGCGCATCAGCTTTTGTGCAGCCTCCGGATCATCCCACAGGGTCGGGTCCTCAACCCGCGCGTTGAATTCTTCCAACCTGTGCGGGGCGGTTTCGCGGTCCATCCGTTGGGCAAGCAAGGCCAGCGATTTTTCAATCGCCTCAACTGCATTCTGTATTTCTGCGCGCATCGGAACCGGCCTTTGGTATTCTCTTCAAAGCGTGGTGATAACGCGGGTTGTGACCCGCAGCAAGCGCCGGACGGTCAGTAAAGACCGCCAGTCGACAATGTACCAAACGTGGCCTTGGGACCAACTGTTGCGGTCTGACCTGTTGATGTTGTCACCTGACGACCCTGGCGCGGCACATCATCAAAAAGCGGCAGGTCCGCGGCCATCGCGAAACCACCGTCAAACATGATCCCGAAAAGCGGCTCCTCGCCGGGGCGGAAACATTCGGCAATCACATTATCGCCTGACGCCCCATCCGGCAGGCGCGCACCGCTGAATCGGTCAATATTGATGAACTGGCAATCGGCAGGCACACTGAATTTGCTACCACCAAACTTTTCAATCGCGTCAGTCATGAACCGGTTGAACACCGGACCACAAATGCCGCCACCCGATGCACTACGGCCCAGTGAACGGGGCGTATCGTGACCAATATAGCAACCGGCAACGATGTTGGATGAAAAACCGATAAACCACACATCCTTGGCGTCATTGGTCGTACCAGTCTTGCCCGCAATCGGTACCGGAAGGTTTATCGCACCACTGGCGGTCCCACGATCCACAACGCCCTGCATCATTGATGTCAGCTGATAGGCAGTGATTTCATTCATCACCCGGTCACGGTTTGACTGAATGCGCGGGGCCTGCCCGGCTGGCAGGTTTGGATTGCTGCAATCCTCGCAAATCCGCTGGTCATGGCGATAAACGGTGTTGCCATAACGGTCCTGCACGCGGTCAACCAGTGTCGGTTCCACCCGTTCACCGCCGTTGGCGAACATCGCATAGGCGGCGACCATCTTGAACAGCGTGGTCTCGTCAGAGCCGAGTGATGCCGCGAGTACCCGGTTCATATCATTGTAAACGCCAAACTTCTCAGCATAGCGACCAACCGTATCAATCCCGATCTCCTGCGCGAGGCGAATCGTCATCAGGTTCCGCGACCGCTCAATTCCGGTCCGCAGCGGGGTTGGGCCATAGAATTGATTGGATGCGTTTTTGGGGCGCCAGGTGCCTTGTGGCGTGTTGATCTCAATCGGGGCATCAACAACGATTGTGGCGGGGGAATAGCCACTATCCAGTGCGGCGGCATAGACAAACGGCTTGAAGGATGACCCCGGCTGACGGCGCGCCTGCGTGGCCCGGTTGAACACCGAATCCTCATAGCTGAAACCGCCCTGCATGGCGATCACACGACCGGTGTTGACGTCCATCGCCATAAAGCCACCCTGCACCTCGGGGATCTGGCGCAGCGACCAACGAATAAACGTGCCATCGGAATCCGCCGTCATCTGGCGCACATGGACGACATCGCCGGGTGTGAAATTCTCAAAAAAGTCACCACGCATCCATTGGATGTCCTCACGTGGCACGACAGAGGGGCGCTCCTCCGTATCAAGCAGGTTTTCAATACCAAGGCGAAGCTGGTTCTCTTTAACTTCCAGAACGACGGCGGGATACCACTTGTTTTCCAGCGCGATGTCGCGGGGAACATCAACCGCACCCAAGGCCGCGCGCCATTCAGGCTCACTGGCCAATGCTTCCTCCGGGATCGTCTTGCCGGTGCCACGCCAGATGGATGTACTGCGGTCATATTCCTCCAGCGCGCGCTGCAATGACGCACGGGCGGAGACCTGCAATTCAGGATCCACCGTGGCACGGATCGACAGACCACCGGAAAAGAACTCTTCCTCGCCAAAGTTCTGGCTCAACTGGCGGCGGATTTCATCTGTGAAATAGTCGCGCGGGGGCAGGTTTTCGCGGAAACTCGGGAAGTCGCCGTTCTGCACCGTCCGCAGCGGATCCGCCAATGCAACCTCCACCTCATCACGGGTCAAGTAGCCATTCTGGTACATCTCACGTAGGATAAAGTTTCGGCGGGCAATCGCGGCGTCACGATTTTTTACCGGATGATAGCTGTAGGGCGCTTTCGGATGTACTGCCAGAAACGCGGCCTCGGCCGGCGTCAAATCAACCAATGGCTTGTTGAAATATGATAAGGCCGCCGCAGTGACCCCAAATGACCGAACGCCCAGATCAATCTCAGTCAGATACAGTTCGAGGATTTTTTCCTTCGACATCGCCTGTTCGATACGGGTAGCGAGAATGATCTCTTTGATCTTGCGTTCTATTCCCTCAATACCACTCCGAGACCCGTCCAACAGGAAATTCTTCATCACCTGCTGAGTAATGGTGGATGCACCGCGTAAATTTTCACCGCGCGATTGAATGGCCTCATAAAGGGCCGCCATCATGCCGCGCGGATCATAGCCAGCGTGGGTGTAGAAATTTTTATCTTCAGCCGAGATAAAAGCTTGCTTGACGATATCCGGAATTTCGTGGGCAGGTGTATACAAACGGCGTTCCTGCGCAAACTCATCGATGATTTTCCCTTCAACCGAATAAATTCGGCTGATCATGCGCGGCGTATATTGCGATAGGGTCTCGTAAGTCGGCAGATCGCGGCCATAGACGTGGAAGATTCCCCCCAAAGTCAGCGCGCCCATGATGGCACCCATGGTCAAAAGGGTGAAAAGACCACCGAAAAAAGATAAAATGAAACGCAGCACGAGGTTTGGTTTTCCCTTCCTTGGTGCCCTTGCTTATACGCGCGGGCTGGCCAATCGTCAAAAGACCATATGTGCCTTTCGGCCAGAAGATGCCATGGGTTTGATCACTTTTTCATTCGCTCTTGCAGCGGTGATCAAACAGGTCCAGATCAGCGGCATGAAAGCACAAGATGTCATCGCCACCTACGAGCGGGTCGGGTCCGCATGGGCCAGAGCCCGCAATCGCAACCTGATGGAAAAGGCGTGGCTGGACCGGATGCTTGCCGCAGCACCACGCCATACCGGTGCTGTTCGGGTGCTGGAACTGGGCTGCGGGTCGGGCCAGCCGATTGGCACTTATCTGGCAGAACGCGGTGCTGCATTGACAGGGGTGGAACCCACCTCAACCCTGTCGGCACTTTATGCCAAAAACCTGCCAAGGGCTGCATTGATAACAGCCGACATGCGCGGCCTCATGCTAGATCAGAAATTCGATGCGATCCTCGCGTGGGACAGCTTCTTCCACCTGTGCGCCGACGATCAGCGTGCGATGTTCGCCACTTTCGCTGCACATGCTGCGCCGCGCGCCGCCTTGATGTTCACCTCCGGGCATATGGCAGGCGAAGCAATCGGTGACGTGGGTGGCGCGCCAATCTATCACGCCTCGCTTGATCCGGAGGAATACCGCGATTTGCTGGCACAAAACGGTTTTCAGGTCTTACGCCATACGCCAGAAGATCCCGACTGCGGGCAACACACCGTCTGGCTGGTGCAGTTCAGGCCCTAGGGAATATCGGCCCAGGATTGGACCGCCGCCGCAATGGCCTTGGCAAACGCTGCGCGTTGGGCCGGGTCCGTCAAACGCGCGCGATCATCGGCATTGGACAGAAACCCGGCCTCGATCAGAACCGCAGGGAAATCAGCTGCCGACAGGACAATGAACTGACCCTCGCGCCGGGCACGCGCGTTTAAACGCACGCCACGATCCTGCATCTCTTGCACCAACAGGTCGGCAAACCGCCGCGCCGCCGGTCCGGTTTCCTGCCGCGCGAGATCCATCAGAACCGACGCCACCCGATCACCCTGCCCGGTCAGATCAACGCCGGACAACAAATCCCCCCGCTCGTGCCGTTCAACCATCCGTCGCGACGCCCCGTCGCCACCGTCACCGGATAACGTATAGACCGATGCCCCTTGCGCTGCGTCCTCCTCCAGCGCGTCAGCATGCAGTGAGATAAACAGATCCGCCCCCACCGCGCGGGCATGGCTGATGCGGGCGTTCAGCGGAACAAAATGATCCCCATCGCGGGTCAATACAGGGGTGATCCCGGGAACCGCGTGCAACGCATCCGCAACTTCACGACCCAATGCCAGCATCAGCGGTGCCTCGCGGACGCCACCACGATCAGCACCCGGATCAATCCCGCCATGCCCCGGATCAATGACAACAACCATCGTTCCGTCGTTTTGCCGCTGTGACATGTTATACGGCTCACCCGGAACTTGTTCCGGTGCGCCAGCAGCGGCCGCAAACGCGTTGGCGGTCGCACCTTTGAGGGTGATGGAAAGCAGCGCACCATCGTCCGTCTTGCGCATACCCGCCTCGGAGACGGCCATGGGCTCCGCCAAATCGATCACCAGCCGCGACCAACCCTCTTGCAATGGGCCAAAGCGCAAGCCGGTCGCCCGACCCGGCGCAAGCAAATCGGCTTCACGCAGGCCTTCCCAATCGACATTCTCAAAATCAAGCACCAGACGGCGCGGCGCATCAAGTGTGAACAGCCGATAAGGGGTGATGTCGCTCAGCCCCAGATCAATTTGCAGACGCCACCACCCATCGCGTACAGCGCTGCGGTCAGGATCAATGCGGATATCCGCCAGGGCCGGGGTGACCCATACGATCAGCGCCAGAAGTATCCTGATCACGCTGCACGACCCGCCATGAAGCGTTGCAGCCGGTCAAGACCCTCGCGGATATCCGCAGTAGAGCGGGCATATGAGAACCGCAACCAGCGGTGGCCGCGGGCAGCGTCAAAATCCACGCCGGGGGTCACGGCGACCCCGGCCTCCTCCAAAATCAGCGCCGCAAATGCGCGGGCGTTATCGGTGTAGGTAGACACATCGACGTAAATGTAGAACGCACCATCCGGCGGGGCGAACCTGTCAAACCCGGCAGCCTTCAGCCCTGAAATCATCAAATCGCGGTTTTCGGCATAGACGGCTTTGTTCGCGGCCAACTCATCGGGGCAATCCATCGCATACAATGCCAACCGCTGAGCGGCATGTGGTGCGCAGATAAACATGTTCTGGGCCAGCCGCTCAACGGTGCGAACGTGATCATCTGGGACCACCATCCAACCAACGCGCCAGCCCGTCATGGAAAAATACTTGGAAAAGGAATTCACGACATAAACGTCATCCGTCACCTGCAAGGCGGTCACCGGGCGCTTATCGTAGTCGATGCCGTGATAAATCTCGTCAGAAACAAACGCAGCCCCACGCGCCGCACATGCATCGGCCAAAGCCCCAATCGCGGGTTTGTCCAGCATCGTGCCCGTCGGATTGGCCGGAGATGCCACAATCAATCCATCCAGTTCATGGGTCGCCACATCCGACGGAAGCGGCTGAAACCGCTGGTCCAGCGTGGTCGGAATATCAACAGGGGTCAGCCCCACGGCACGCAGGATCTGGCGATAGGACGGGTAGCAGGGCGTGCCCAGCCCGACCCGTTCGCCATTATCAAAAAGGGCCGCGAACGCCAGCAGGAAAGCGCCTGACGCCCCGCTGGTGATCACCACACGGTTGGGATCAAGATCAATATCATACCAATCGGCATAATGCCGGGCGATGCGAGCGCGCAGATCAGGCAGGCCCAAACCAACAGTATAGCCCAGCGGATCATCCAGTTCCGCCGCCAGCCGGGCGCGGGCCGCAGCGGGCGCGCCTGTCCCCGGTTGGCCCACCTCCATATGGATAATGCGGCGGCCCGCATCCTCGGCCTTTCGCGCCGCCTCCATCACATCCATTACGATAAAGGGGTCAACATCACCCCGACGGGAAAGTCGCATTTTCTGCCTCTTTTTGCTCTGCCGCCTGTTTGCATCTCACTGGCATGTGAGGTCAATGGACCTTGGCAAAGCCCGGCCGATATGGTCTGTGGGCAATCAGCTTCCCCAAAAAGGCCTGTGATCATGTTTATTCGCCTCGCACTGCCCGTCTTTCTTGCATGCAGCACGCCGGTTGCCGCCCTGGAACTGGACAATATGACCGATGCCGAACGGGAGGTTTTCAGGCAGGAGGTGCGGGCCTACCTTCTGGAAAACCCTGAAGTCCTGCAAGAAGCAATCGCCGTTCTGCAAGTACGTGAACGAGAGGCGCAGATCGCCAATGACGCAGCATTGGCGCGCGCAAATACTGACGCACTATTCGATGACGGGTATTCCTTTGTCGGCGGCAATCCCGACGGGGATGTCACCGTGGTCGAATTCATGGATTACCGTTGCGGTTACTGCAAACGCGCCTTTCCCGAGGTGACCCAACTGGTCAGCGCAGACCCCAATATCCGCTACGTGATCAAGGAACTCCCCATTTTGGGTGATCAATCGCTGCTTGCGGCACGCTTTGCCATCGCGACGCAGCTGGTGGCCGGCGATGCAGCTTACGAAGATGTGCACAAGACACTCATGGCATTTCGGGGCGACATCACCGCGACAACCCTGACGCGGATGAGCGATACATTGGGGCTGGACGGTGCAGCCATCACGGCGAAGATGGATAGCAGCGAGGTTGACGCGGTCATCGACAAGAACCGCGAATTGGCACAGAAGATGCAGATCAGCGGCACACCAACCTTTGTGTTCGAAGATCAAATGGTCAGAGGTTACGTGCCGCTTTCACAAATGGAAAAACTCGTCGCAGAAGCGCGCGAAGAATAGGCGAAACGCGGTCTACTCCGCCGCCAGGTTTTCTGTGGCCTCGATTTCTGCTGCCTTCTTCTCGACCTGCTCAACGATATGATCAACCATGTCGTCATTTGATTGCTTGTGGCTCTGCTTACCCGCCAGATAGACCATGCCGGATCCTGCACCACCCCCGGTAAAACCAACATCCGTCATCAACGCCTCGCCCGGGCCATTGACCACGCAACCGATAATCGACAGCGACATTGGCGTCTTGATATGCTCAAGCCGCTTTTCCAGCGTTTCAACAGTCTTGATCACATCAAACCCTTGCCGGGCGCAGGACGGGCAAGAGATGATGTTCACCCCGCGATGGCGCAGACCCAGAGATTTCAATATCTCAAAGCCCATCTTCACCTCTTCCACCGGGTCAGCGGATAGCGAAACACGGATCGTATCACCGATCCCCATCCAAAGCAGATTGCCCATACCAATGGCGGATTTCACGGTGCCGCTGATCAGGCCGCCCGCTTCGGTAATTCCCAGATGGATCGGCGCATCCGTTGCCTCGGCCAACTGCTGATAAGCAGCCGCCGCCATGAACACATCCGATGCCTTGCAGGAAATCTTGAACGCGTGAAAATCATTGTCCTGCAGGATTTTGATATGGTCGAGCCCGGATTCAACCATCGCATCGGGGCAAGGCTCACCATATTTATCCAGCAGATGCTTTTCCAGTGATCCGGCATTTACCCCGATACGGATCGAACAATTGTGGTCGCGGGCGGCCTTGATGACCTCTTTGACCCGCTTCTCATCGCCGATGTTGCCTGGATTGATGCGCAAACAGGCGGCCCCCGCCTCGGCCGCTTCGATCCCGCGTTTATAGTGGAAATGGATGTCGGCCACGATTGGGACGGTGACTTCAGGGATAATCTGCTTCAATGCCGCACTCGACGCTTCATCAGGGACCGAGATACGCACGATGTCCGCACCTGCCTCGGCGGCGGCATTCACCTGCTCAATGGTTGCCCTGACGTCGGTCGTCAGGGTGTTTGTCATCGTCTGTACCGAAATCGGTGCATCGCCGCCAACGGGAACGTTGCCAACCATGATTTTGCGGGATGCCCGGCGATAGATATTGCGCCAGGGACGGACGTGGTTCAGGGACATGAAGGGCGCTTTCGGCTACGATGCGTATACCGGCAACCTAGTCAGCATTGGGGCAATCGGCAAGGCAACGCACCTGCGATTATTCGTCCGTCACGACCTGTGCGACGTTCACGATTTCGGCAAGATCATCATCCGCCGCCAGATCAGCAACGGCATAGGTCTCAGTCAGGCTTTCCGGGGTAAGCTCCACTTGCGATGTCACCACACCGCGTGGACCTACCGGGCCATAATGCACACCATTGACGGCGAAATACATCGCACCGCTTTCGCCCACCCGCAACGACGCGGGCTCTTCGGTGGCGGGCACGACGAAGTTCTGGCCGGGTTCCATGACCCCTTCAAACAGTACCGTGCCATCCGCAGAACGAACACGAACCCAGGCCGGGCGCACTGCAACCAGCTGCACCTCTGGCACCGGGTCTTCGACGACCTGAACCGGGGGTGGGGCCGCGCGCTCGGCCAATGCCGCATCGGCATAATTCACTGCGGCAGCAGGGGTAGGTTCAGGTGCGGTCAGCGCACCAATACTGCCTGGGCTAAGGGTCGAGATCGGCGCATCACGAGCCACCAGAACCGGCACGTCCAGCGCCTGCGGGCGGTAAAGCCGATCCAGCGCCTCTGCAGAAGGAGCCGCAGCCTGCTCCAACGGGTCATTTGTCTGGATCGCATTCGCTGCACCAGCCAGCGGATCAAGGTCAGACACCACAACGGGGGTCTGCTCAACCGGGGCAAACTGGACCTTCTGCACTTCCTGCAAAACGGTCCACCCGCCATAGCCCAACCCGCCAATCATCGCCAGCACAACCAACAGCGATCCAATCGCGCGCGGCTCAATCTGCGACATGACCGCCTCTCCGGCGGGAATGAAGGGTGTCGATGACTGCGAAAAAATATCTTTGCCAAACGGACCGACAACAGGCTCACCCGGCTTGGCTTTGATGGATGACGCCTCGGCCGACATACCGTGAGCAGTTACAAAACCACTCTCTTCGCAGAACTTTGCATAGGTTTCGTCGGGATCAAGGTTCAGGTAACGCGCATAGGAACGGACATAACCGGCGATAAACCCGGGCGTGTCAAAAGCTGATGGATCGGCGTTTTCAATCGCTGCAATATAGGCCGCTTTGATCTTCAACTCGCGCTGAACGTCCAACAGGCTCTTGCCCATTGTTGCGCGTTCGCCGCGCATTATATCGCCTAGACGCAATTCGAAGTCGTCAAACCCTTTGGCCTGCCCGTCCTCAGCTGCATCATCGCGCCTGAAGCTCTTACCGATCATCGACTGTCCCGCCGCTTACTGCCCCCAACTATCCACGTGCCGAATCAAATCACCGTGAACAGCTAAGAAACCAATAACATATCCACAGGCATCATGAACATCGGGAAAAAACTTAACCGGCTAATTCGGCACGATTAAGGGCACAATGTGACCAAAGTCCGTCCAATGCCTCGACCAGTGCGTCCATCTCGCGCGGTCCATGAACTGGCGAGGGCGTGAAGCGCAGACGCTCAGTGCCACGCGGAACAGTGGGAAAGTTGATCGGCTGCACGTAGATGCCGAAATCCTCCAGCAGCATGTCTGACAGTTTCTTGGTATGCACCGGATCGCCGACGATCAGCGGAACGATATGGCTGCCGTGATCAATAATCGGCAGGCCCAGCCCCTTTAGCCGCAGCTTCAGTATCTTGGCTTGCGTCTGATGCTTCTCACGCAGCGCCTGATCCGTTTTCAGATGCGCGACCGAGGCAGCAGCAGCAGCAGCAACCGATGGCGGAAGGCTTGTTGTAAAGATGAAACCCGGCGCATAAGACCTTATTGCATCGCACATTTTTGCCGATGCCGCGATATATCCGCCCATCACGCCATAGGCTTTGGCCAGCGTTCCGTTGATGATGTCAATCCGGCCCATCAGGCCATCACGCGCCGCGACACCGGCCCCGCGGGGGCCATACATGCCAACAGCATGCACCTCGTCGATATAGGTCAGCGCGCCAAATTCATCAGCAAGATCGCAAATTGCCCCAATCGGGCCAAAATCGCCGTCCATCGAATAAATCGATTCAAAGGCAATGACCTTCGGGGCATCAGGATCATCGGCCGCCATCAGCTCACGCAGATGCGCAATGTCATTGTGCCGGAAAATACGTTTCGCCCCGCCATTGCGGCGCACACCTTCGATCATCGACGCATGGTTCAACGCATCAGAATAGATTATCAGGCCCGGAAACAGCTTTGGCAGCGTGCTCAGTGTCGCATCGTTGGCAATATAGGCCGAGGTGAACAGTAATGCGGCTTCCTTGTGGTGCAGATCAGCCATCTCCGCCTCAAGGCGTTTGTGATAGACCGTTGTGCCCGAAATATTTCGCGTGCCGCCGGAACCGGCTCCGGTCGCATCAATCGCGTCATGCATGGCCTCCAGAACCGCCGGATGCTGGCCCATGCCCAGATAGTCGTTACCGCACCATACCGTTACAGGCGTTTCGCTACCATCCGGTCTATTCCACGTGGCATGAGGGAATTGGCCGCGCTTACGCTCAATATCAATAAAGGTCCGATAACGACCCTCCTGATGCAAACGATCAATCGCAACGTCCAGCTTGGCATCATAATCCACTGGGTATTCCTTCTTATCACCACGCAAAACACAGCCCAAAGACGCATTTTGAATTATTCTAAGTCTCATATAGGGCGTTAGCTTAACGAGCAATACGCTACAAACTGTCGCCCCCACCATGACATTTGACTGCGAAAGACTAGCAACACCATGATCTGGATCAAGTGGGGGAACCCATACCACCGGTCACATGTGTATCAGGCCTGATCCGCCCAGGGGTAGGCAGCAGCAAAATACCGGTCCGCCGCCGCCCGAAATGCATCAAGACCGCCCGCCTCACCTATCCTTGCATCCAGCGCATCATATTGGGGCATGTCATGATGGACACGCGCCTGTTCGATCGGCATTCCCGTTTCCGTCATGTCATTGGTCAATTGCAAACGATGCAGGAATATCGCGACGGCCTGCTCCAGAAATCCACCAATTTCGGGCAGATCAATCCGCTCCATCGCCTGTCGCAGTTCCCAACCCTTATAAGGCGCAGCATCGCCAAAACCATCCAACTCGATCAGCCCCACATCGCCCAAAAGCGTTTCGACAACCGCGAGCGGCCCCATGGCGAACCGCTCCTCCTCAATCACCGCATCACCAACCCTATGTTTTTCTTCTGCAAATGCGCGGATTGCGGCATATTCACCACCGTCGGTCGGCCGTTGCGCATGGCGGATCACCGGGGCTGGGATGTGAAGCGGGTCATCGATGGGTATCGCAGACGGATCAACATGCGAGGTATCATATCGTACGGCGACGGTGCCGGCCTCCCTGCGCCGTTTGATCCATGACATGACGGCAAAAACAAGGATCAGGCCAAGAACCACCCAAATCAATGTCGACAGCACACCGGATGACACCGTGTCAATGTAGCTATCCAGCATTTGCGAGGCAGATTTTTCCATGCCGGTTGTCTCTCCCTTGGTTCGCAACATTTTGATCAGTTGGACAAACACATGCAAGGCTCCGGCCCTGCATCGGGATTGATTGCCATTGACCCTCGCGACATTCCTGCCACCTTGCACACAAAGAAAAACCCCAAAAGGTGACACCATGACACTCGACCCCGTCCTCGCCCGTATCGACGCTGATTTGCCGCAAGCCACCGAACGGCTGCGCGACCTGTTGCGCA
Source organism: uncultured Paracoccaceae bacterium (assembly GCA_947500055.1). Lineage (GTDB taxonomy): Bacteria > Pseudomonadota > Alphaproteobacteria > Rhodobacterales > Rhodobacteraceae > Yoonia. Next base: position 278,807 of record CANMQO010000004.1, on the reverse strand, counting down.
TCCCATCCATTTCAACCGACCCAGCCTATAAGGAAAACTGCGATCAAGCTGCCGACTGGCTGGTCGCTGATCTGCAATCCATCGGGTTTGAAGCCTCCAAAAGACCGACACCCGGCCATCCCATGGTTGTCGCCCATACAGGCGGCGACGGGCCGCATATCCTGTTTTACGGACATTACGACGTGCAGCCCGTTGACCCGCTTGAACTCTGGGACCGCGACCCGTTCGACCCGCAAGTCGAAGACACTGAAAACGGCAAGGTCATCCGGGGGCGTGGATCCTCCGATGACAAGGGGCAGTTGATGACCTTTGTCGAGGCGTGCCGGGCGTGGAAAGCCGAGCACGGGAAACTCCCCGCCAACATCACAATCTTCTTCGAAGGGGAAGAAGAATCGGGTTCCCCTTCCCTCACCCCCTTCATGGAAGAAAACGCAGCCGAGCTGACAGCCGATATCGCATTGATCTGCGACACCGGGCTATATGGCGACAGCACACCGGCGATCATCACGCAACTGCGGGGGCTTCTGGGCGAGGAACTGACGATCACTGGCCCCAATAAGGACCTGCATTCGGGCATGTATGGCGGCATCGCAATGAACCCCGCGCGGGTTCTGGCACGTATCATCGCCAGCTTGCACGATGATGACGGGCGCATCACGATTCCCGATTTCTACGACGGTGTGCCCGAACTTTCCAATGAACTCGCCGCCGCCTGGGACGACCTGAAATTCGATGAAACGCACTTCCTGGGCGAAGTGGGGCTATCCGAACCAGCCGGGGAAAAAGGGCGGCGCCCGCTGGAAATGATCTGGTCGCGGCCCACTTGCGACGTCAACGGGATCTGGGCGGGCTATACCGGCGACGGGTTCAAGACCGTGCTGCCGTCCGAAGCCCACGCAAAAATCAGCTTCCGCCTTGTTGGCAAACAGGACCCGCTCAAAATCCGGGAGAACTTCCGCAAGTTGGTGCAGGACATGCTGCCACCGGATTGCAGCGTGACATTCAGCGATCACGGATCCGGTCCCGCAAGCCAGATGACAACAACGCATCCCGCGTTCAATCAGGCGCGCAAGGCCCTGTCAGACGAATGGCCCAACGCAGCGGCCTATGTGGGCTGCGGCGGCTCTATCCCCATTGCGGGGCATTTCAAGGACATTCTGAACATGGACGCAATGCTGATCGGCTTTGGCAAGGATGACGACCAAATCCACTCGCCCAACGAAAAATATGACCTCTCATCATTCCACAAGGGAATCCGGTCATGGGCACGGATCCTGCATGCCATGACATCGTGATGCCGACCGCCTGCTATCTCAGCCACCCGCAGGTTCTGATCGACGCGCATGTGCCAGTCCCCCGATGGGGGCTGAACGCGGTTGGTCAGGCGCGGGTGGCAGCACTCGCCGCATCGGGGGCATTGGCAGGCACGGGCGTCATCTACACCAGCACCGAAACCAAGGCCGTGGAAACCGCAACACCGTTGGCTTCGGCACTGAACTGCCCGCTTCATCAAAGGGATGAAATGGGTGAAAATGATCGCAGCGCCACGGGATTTCTACCCGGACCCGCATTCGAATCGGCGGCAGATGCGTTCTTTGCCAATCCCGGCGACAGTTTTCATGGCTGGGAAACCGCCCAGGATGCGCAACAGCGGATCACCACGGCGATTGACGCTGCACTGAATGCGCATCCCGGCGACGACATTCTCTTTGTCGGTCACGGAGCGGTGGGCACCCTGCTCTACTGCGCTTTGATGAACATCCCAATTGATCGTCGCCACGATCAACCGCACGGCGGCGGCAATCTCTACAGATTTGATACAACAACGCGCAAACCGGATGGCCCATGGCGGCCACTGGAGACGTTGATCAACTGAAAGAAGGAAAATGGCGCGGTTGACGGGGCTCGAACCCGCGACCCCCGGCGTGACAGGCCGGTACTCTAACCAACTGAGCTACAACCGCGCGTAGGGGGCGGGATAATCCGGCTTTGCTGGGGCGTCAACGATAAATCACACCATCGGCAGAGATTTTCGAATATCGGAACAACGGGCGCCGCCCATGACCCAATGAACAGGCATTCAGCGGAAAAAGGAAGGAAGTGGCGCGGTTGACGGGGCTCGAACCCGCGACCCCCGGCGTGACAGGCCGGTACTCTAACCAGCTGAGCTACAACCGCGCGACATGTGACTACCCAAAAGGCGTCTACATGGCGGCTTCTAGGTGGCTGCATGACCCGCGTCAAGTCACCAAAGCTGGCAGACGCAACCCAATTTGGACAAAAACCGCCACGGATACCTGTGCAGTCGGCGTGAGGGTGCGACAAAATCGATTCTCCGACCAGTAACAGCTGTTCCGCGCAATCACAGACGTCTTGCTGCGCAAGGCGACAAACATTGAAAATAGGGGAAGTGGTGGGTGATGAGAGGCTCGAACTCCCGACATCTTCGGTGTAAACGAAGCGCTCTACCAACTGAGCTAATCACCCGACAAGGGGGGATTTAGGCCATCACGTTCCGCGATGCAAGCCTTAGGTCAATAAGTTTTGCACACCATCTTTCAGATGATAGACACAGCCCTGCCCGCCATGCACCGTCGACACAGCCAAGGCATCGTCGCCAATGACCAATGAACGGATCATGCGGCTGGTAATGCCGTGGGTGACCAGAACAGCAGGCCCCGTCAATTCGGCCAGAAACGCACGACAACGCTCTTCGAGGCGGGCGAAACCTTCGCCATTCGGGGCGATCTCATACTGCGCCATAAACGGGTCTTTGCCCTCCGGCATCGGCAGACTGTCACGCAAAGCGCCCGACCAATCGCCGACACCGATCTCGCGCAGGCGATCATCGGTTCTGACGTGCAGCGCCACCCGCGCCAGCGCAATGCCCGCCGTCTGCACCGCGCGGCCTTGTGGACTTGTCAGAAAGGTAAATCCCGCCAGATCACATGACCGCAAAATCTCGCCCTGCCGCGCCGCATCCATTTCACCCTTTGGGGTCAATGGGGAATTCAGCTCACCCTGCATGCGGTTTTCGGCATTCCACTCAGTCTCACCGTGGCGCAGAATATAAAGCTCTGGAAAGGCCATGGATCACCTGACTGCGTTCGAAAATGGTGGGTGATAAGAGATTTGAACTCCTGACATCTTCGATGTGAACGAAGCGCTCTACCACTGAGCTAATCACCCGTTCGTGCAGATTTAGTCGCCATCATCAGGCGCTGCAAGCCCCATTTCCGTGGCCCGTGTGGCGTCCTTTGGGGTCCGCAGCTTCAGGGTCATCACCCGCACGCCGCCTTCCAGATCCTTGCTGCGCACAACACGTAACTTTCCCAAGGGCGGCAGATTGACATCCTGACCATCGGCCAGCGCCTCGGCCAGAACGGCCATCGCCGCCTCAATCGCGGGTTTGGCATCGCGTTTCTTGACATCTGTGCGGGCCATGACCCGATCCAGAAATGCTGGTTTCTTCAACATCTCGCCACTCTTGGTTGCGGGTTCGTTCGCGTCGGTTGGCATCGGCGTGCTCCTGTTTTGCCCGCAACCTATCTGGTTGCATGGGGGCTGCCCACTGCTAACTTGTCGAACGGGGCAGATCAGCAACATCAATACTATGCTGCGGCTGCCCGGGTCGGTTGATCGCGGCCAATCGCGGTAAGCGCGTCATCGCATAACGCAACATTCCGTGCCGACCCATCCACCGCCGCCTCGGTATTTCGTTTGATTTGCCGGACACCATCCATCAGCGTCAAAAGCTGTGGCAATTGTGACGCGATATCAGCGTGAAAACCACGCATCTGCCCGCTTAACGCCCCCAGATGTGCCCCTGCCCGATCAGAAAGCGCTGCGCAGTCGCTGGCACGGGCACGGTTTTCAGCAATGCAACGTTCCACATCAATCATCTGCTCCGTGACCTGCTTTTGGACGGTTTCCAATGCGGCCAACACAGTGTTGATCCTGTCCACATCATGGCTTGCGCGACCAGCAAGCTCGCGTACCTCCAACGCGATCACGCCAAACCCACGGCCGGCATCACCGGCATTTGCAGCCTCCACCGATGCATTCAACGCCAGCAGCCGTATTTGCGTGGCAAGGTCCGATACAACCGTTGTGGCCTCCTTAACCGCGATGAAGTTCGCATCAAAATCGTCCCGTAATTCCGCAAGTTGCAGAACGGCCGCAGACAGCTGATCAGTGCCGTCAATCATTTCTGCAATTCCGGCCGAAATGTTCCCAGCTCCCTTATCTACAACATCCAATGCCGTGCCGGTCTTTTCCGCATCGGCCTGCAACATGACGACCTTTTCGCGGATCACCTCAAACCGGGTGAGCAAGCCCTGGATGAATTGCACACGCTCAACAGAACTTTCGTTCACCTTGCCGGCATTGGTGCGGATACATTGTAGTATTTCGGCCGCCGCCCGTCGGCTCTTATCATCCAACAGGTCACGCGCCATTGTCGCGGCGCGTTGCGCCTCGGCGTCGCGTTCCGATGCGGTTTCCTCCAATTGGCATGTCACAACCGCCAATGCATCCGCATGGTCGCTCTGCACCCCCTGCAATATGGCCCGATCAGAACGCAGCACCAGTAAACCGGATGCGACAACAACCAAGAAAATCACGACAATCGTCAGCCCAAAGCTGACCCACTGAAATTCAGCATCGCCAAAGACCGCATCAAACTGCGTCACGCCGGTCTGGATAAGACCGGCAATTGCCGTCAAGCAAATGGCTGGCATACATAAATGCCAAATTGTCTTCGTCGCAATGTCATCCATCCGGGCAAACCCACTCAATTGCTGGGTTCTACCTCAAGAGGTGCAAAGGTTCTCTTAATAGCGACACGGCAAGAAAAAGGCGCGCCAATCATCGGCGCGCCTTCGATACTCTCAATGCGACGGCCTAGTGTGCCCGCGCTTCCTGCCCTTCGGACCCGGTCTTCAACGCGGCAGCGGCAGCTTCTTCAGCGGCCTCATCCCACTCAATCGGTTCCGGTTTGCGCACCAGCGCCTGTTCCAGCACTTCGGACACGTGGCTGACGGGGATGATCGTCAGCCCCTCTTTCACATTGTCCGGAATGTCCGGCAGGTCCTTGGCATTGTCCTGCGGGATCAGCACAGTCGTAATCCCGCCACGCAAGGCCGCCAGCAGTTTTTCCTTCAAACCACCAATCGGCATCGCATTCCCACGCAACGAAACCTCGCCGGTCATGGCGATATCCTTGCGCACCGGGATCTGCGTCAGCACCGACACGATGGATGTCACCATGGCCAGGCCGGCAGATGGCCCATCCTTCGGTGTCGCCCCATCCGGCACGTGAACGTGAATATCCAGCGTGTCAAACTTCGGCGGCTTCACACCAATCTCAGGCGCGATGGAACGGACGTAGGACGAAGCCGCATCAATGGACTCCTTCATCACATCACCCAGCTTGCCCGTGGTTTTCATCCGGCCCTTGCCCGGCAGACGCAGCGCTTCGATATTCAGAAGCTCGCCACCAACGGAAGTCCAGGCCAAACCGGTGACAACACCGACCTGGTCCTCCTCCTCCGCCAAGCCAAAGCGGTGCTTTTCCACTCCCAGAAAGTCAGACAGGTTTGCCGCATTCACTTCAATGCGTTCCGCCTCTTTCTTCACCAGCTTTGTGACCGCCTTGCGGGCGACCTTGGCCAACTCGCGCTCCATATTCCGAACGCCAGCCTCGCGGGTATAGACGCGCACCATCGACACCAAGGCATCATCCGCGACCGAGAATTCCTTGTCCTTCAGCCCGTGGTTTTTCATGACCTTGGGCAGCAGGTGCTGCTTTGCGATCTCGACCTTTTCATCCTCGGTGTAGCCCGACAGCGAGATGATCTCCATCCGGTCCAGCAATGGCCCCGGCATGTTATAGCTGTTCGCCGTGGTCAGGAACATCACGTTCGACAGGTCATATTCGACCTCCAGATAGTGATCGACGAAGGTCGAGTTCTGTTCCGGATCAAGCACTTCCAGCATTGCCGACGCCGGATCGCCCCGGAAATCCTGACCCATCTTGTCGATTTCATCGAGCAGGATCAGCGGATTTGTCGTCTTGGCCTTTTTCAGCGCCTGAATGATCTTGCCAGGCATGGAGCCGATATAGGTCCGGCGGTGGCCGCGAATCTCGCTTTCGTCCCGCACACCACCCAGGGAAATGCGGATAAACTCGCGCCCCGTCGCCTTGGCGACAGATTTCCCAAGCGATGTCTTACCAACACCCGGAGGGCCGACAAGACACATGATTGGGCCTTTCAGCTTTTTCGAGCGTTGCTGGACAGCCAGATATTCAACGATCCGTTCCTTGACCTTCTCAAGCCCGTAATGATCATTGTCCAACACATCCTGCGCGTTGTTCAGGTTCTTCTTGGTGCGCGACTTCACGCCCCATGGCACCGCCAGGATCCAATCCAGATAGTTGCGCACGACGGTCGCTTCGGCAGACATGGGCGACATGTTCTTGAGCTTCTTCAGCTCTGCGTCGACCTTTTCTTTCGCCTCTTTCGACAGCTTGGTTTCGGCGATCTTGGCTTCCAGCTCGGCGACCTCGTTCTGGCCTTCCTCGCCGTCACCCAATTCCTTCTGAATGGCCTTCATCTGCTCATTCAGATAATATTCACGCTGGGTGCGTTCCATCTGGGTCTTGACGCGGGTCTTGATCTTTTTCTCGACCTGCAGCACGGACATTTCGCCCTGCATCATGCCAAACACCTTCTCAAGGCGCTCTGACACGGACAATGTTTCCAGCAGACCTTGCTTCTGGTCGACCTCAATCCCCAGATGCCCGGCAACCAGATCAGCCAGCTTGGCAGGCTCGGTCGCCTCTCCCACGGCGGCCATCGCCTCTTCGGGGATGTTCTTCTTGATCTTGGCGTAACGCTCAAACTCGGCCGAAACATTGCGCACCAGCGCCTCAACCTCGGCGTCATCACCGGGGATTTCGGTGAGATATTCAGCAGAGGCTTCAAAGAAGTTCTCATTTTCGATGAAATCGGTGATGCGCACACGGCTGCGGCCCTCGACCAGCACCTTCACAGTACCATCGGGCAGTTTCAGCAGTTGCAGCACATTGGCCAGAACCCCGGCCTTGTAGATACCATCCTGATCAGGATCGTCCTGACCGGGGTCAATCTGGCTGGAAAGCAGGATCTGCTTGTCGTCCTGCATCACCTCTTCCAAGGCACGGACAGACTTTTCCCGCCCGACAAAAAGCGGAACGATCATATGCGGGAACACCACAATATCGCGCAGCGGCAGGACAGGATAGGATGAACTCAACGGTTCTTGCATGCTCTTTTCCTTTTTTGGCAAGACGCGCCGGTCCCGCTTCAGCGGCAACATGGTGCGTCTCCTCTCGGCATCAACATGTGGGGTCGAATTCACCGCGATTCAACCAGACATGTGCGTTTTGCGGCAAACTGCCCGTCCACGCGGCCCGCCGCAAGCATACAAACACGAAAAGGTGAATCTTTGGCTGAATTCGGACGCTTTAATGTTGCGTTCTACCAGAATTCGAGCAGCTAAACCAGCGATGGGGCGGCCAACACCACACTGGCCGCCACCATCGAAATAGAAATGAGGTACTTAAAAGACATCGTTGAACTCGTTCACTTTCAATAAAGTGACGTTACGTAAAACGGGTCGATCTTGACAGGTCAGGAAATCCTGACCTTAGGGTCGGGGCGCTAGCGCGGCGCGATATCGCCCAGGGCGCGCTGGGCATTGAAATCGGCTTCCCAGGCATCAAAGCGACCTGCGGCAATCGCATCGCGCATGCCCTGCATGATTTCCTGAAAGTAGTGCAGGTTATGCCAGGTCAGCAACATGCCGGAGATCATCTCCTGCGCGCGAAACACATGGTGCAGATAGGCGCGGGAATAGTTGCGGCAGGCAGGACAAGTGCATGCCTCATCCAAAGGACGCGGATCGTCAGCGTGTCGGGCATTCTTGATGTTAACCACGCCACGGCGGGTAAAGACCTGCCCGGTGCGCCCCGAACGGCTGGGCAACACACAATCCATCATATCAATGCCGCGTTTGACCGCGCCAACAATGTCATCAGGTTTGCCCACACCCATGAGGTAACGAGGTTTTTCGACAGGTAACTGTTCCGGCGCAAAATCAAGGACAGAGAACATCGCCTCCTGCCCCTCACCCACAGCAAGGCCACCGACAGCATACCCATCAAACTCAATGGCGCGCAGGGCATCGGCAGACCGGGCGCGCAAATCTTCTTCCAAACCACCTTGCTGAATACCAAACAGCGCATGGCCGGGACGGTCGCCAAAAGCATCGCGGGATCGTTGCGCCCATCGCATCGATAACTCCATGCTCTGAGTGATGCGGTCGCGATCGGCCGGCAGGGCAGGACATTCGTCAAAACACATGACAATGTCGGAACCCAGCAGCTTTTGGATCTCCATCGACCGCTCCGGGGTCAGATGATGCTTTGATCCATCAATATGGGATTTGAAGGTCACGCCTTCTTCGGTCAGCTTGCGCAGGTCCGACAGGGACATCACCTGAAAACCGCCACTATCGGTCAGAATGGGTTTGTCCCAATTCATGAACTTATGCAGACCGCCCAGACGATCAACGCGTTCCGCCGTTGGGCGCAGCATCAGGTGATAGGTATTCCCCAGCAGGATATCGGCACCCGTCGCGGCCACGCTTTCCGGCATCATCGCCTTGACGGTCGCAGCCGTGCCCACCGGCATAAATGCAGGCGTGCGAATATCACCGCGCGGGGTTGAAATCACGCCAGTGCGGGCCTTGCCATCAGTGGCGGCCAGAGAGAATGAGATATTTTTTTTCATGCACGCGGTTATCTAACACATTGGCGTTTTTCCAGCCTGATCGCGCAAGGCCACATACCGGCCGCGCGGTCAATATGAAATCTACCGATCAGTTCGATATAAACGCCATGTTCAGCATTTTAGCGGGTTTAACACGACTAATGCGCCATATCTTTAAAGACCATCTGGGACGAGTAGCGGTTCGCGATGCGGGTCAGTTCACTTTCCGCGCGACTGATCTGCTTCGCGCCGACACCGGTGCTGAACCACAGAGAATCGTCCATGAAATCAGCGCCGCCTTTGTAACCTGAGCCAGGAGAGCGCTTGTTCACGTCATGGTATAACTCATTCACACGTTTAGCGACGGTGTTGCCCGGATCGTCATATGAAACGCTGGTTTCGGTGAATCCAAATTCGTCAGGTTTGTTGTTCGACGTGATAGTCGAGGTTGGATAATTGGGATTGCTCGGGCCGACGCCAATCGGGCTGGTCGTTGTGTGGCGGATCATGCCACTGCCCTTCGAATAAGGATTGAACGTCGTCGTGGTCGTTACCTTCTTGTCCATATCCATGATATGATTGAGAAAAAACGTATACTCCATTACCATCTGCAATTCGGCTTTGCGGTTCGCAATCGGCTCGACGCGCTTGAGGAAAGGCGCCTTGCCCAACTCTTGAGCGACCATGGATTTATCGGCATCCGAACAATCTGATTTGTCGATGTCCTCGGCGGTATGTACCAAAAACTTGAATATCGAAACCGCGTTCTGTGTAATCGTCCACTTGACGTCTGCAATTGATCGGATTTCTGGTCCACCGTCGACGGAATGGCTCAGAAAAGCTGATTTCGAATGGGTCTTGATCAAGGTCCGCGCCTCGCTCTTGACCCCCGAAATGACGCCCTGAACAACGCCCGTATTGCTAATTGTCGCCGCACCATTCCACCCTGGCAATTTCTGGGCAATGCGTTTCGCCATAGCTCCGCCAGTGGTTGACGCGACGCCGGCCGCAATGAGCGGCGCACCCCAAGAAACCAAGGCGCCCGCAGCAACAAACCCCACTAGGAACACAACTTCCATTTGCAGTTTGTCCACTTTGTCCTGCTCATTGCGTTTGGACATGTACGCCTGATGCGCGTTTTCTAGCGCAGTCGTGTAGGTCATGATCGGTCCACTGGTCCATTCATGCATGCGCGCCGACGCTGTAATAAAGACCGCTTCCAATTCCTTGTTTCTGAATACGTGAACGTTCGACATGACCCATCCTGATATATTGGCGATGCGGGCGAGGCTACTTGACGTCCCACAAATCGGCAACGGGTAGAGCCGCCAAAAACTCACTTATTCGGCGAGGGCATGTATTTCCACCTCAACTGGAGGGGTGCGCGACGATCCATTAAGAGAAATAGCCACCAGTTTCGCATTAGCAATTGGGGTCCGACGTTTTGCCGACGCATGGCCGACGCTTTGCCGACAGCGTTTTCCGGCCCCTTTACGGCCCCGCCACCAATCCCTATATGTTTGCTCAGGAATAATGAAAAGCAGACGTCATGACCGACACAAATGCCCAGCTTGAAGGCGCGCCAATGATTGCGCCCTCCACCACAGATCATCCGCTTTACGAAGATATCGTAAGGGCGTGCCAGTCTGTCTATGATCCTGAAATTCCGGTAAATATCTATGACCTCGGATTGATCTATACCATTGATATAAAAGAAGATAACGCCGTGAACGTCACCATGACGCTGACTGCACCCGGTTGCCCGGTTGCCGGTGAAATGCCTGGTTGGGTGGCCGATGCGATTGAACCTCTGCCCGGTGTCAAACAGGTCGATGTGGAAATGACCTTTGAGCCGCAATGGGGCATGGATATGATGTCGGACGAGGCGCGGCTTGAACTGGGTTTCATGTAAGCTTCTGAGAAGAAATGACATTTCCAGAATCTTAAAGCGCGCCACCCCTTAACACATTCTCAATCCCGACCGCCCAGGATGGGCGCTGCCCAGCGCATTGGCATTCCAGCTTGCACTCCCTCCCTGCCCGCGCCAGCATGGGTGCAAAAGCACGAGGGGCCGATGACAAATTATGCCGTTCTGACAGGCGATATCGTGAAATCATCGCAATTGCCGCAAGGCGGGTTGGACCGAATTTTCGCCAATCTGGGCGATGTGGCCGACCGCATTGGCGCATGGCAAGGCAGCAGCGTCCATTTCACCCGCAACCGCGGCGATGGCTGGCAAATGGCGGTCGCTCCTGCATTTGCGTTGCGGGCCGTCTTTGCAGCACGGGCCGCGGTCCGCATGGCCGACAAGCGGTTCGACACCCGCGTGGCACTTGCCCTTGGCGAGGGCACCGTTCCGGGTGAAACGCTGGCCGATGCAGCAGGGCCGGTCTTTACCGCCTCGGGCCAGGCATTGGAAAATATGCCCCGCAAGCGTGACATGGTTATGGCGGGTGATGCAGGCATGCATGCTGTTGCTTTGCGGCTTTCAGAGGAAATCATCAAACGCTGGACCGAGGCGCAGGCCGAAGTTGCGGTACGCGCACTGGCACCCGACACCCCCACACAGGCGGCCTTGGCAGAAGTGTTGAATGTCACCAAACAAACCGTTCAGGGGCATATGGATGCTGCAGGCATCGATGCGCTGATTGAAACTTGCGAGGCGCTCGATGGCCACTAAAAATCAGCCATATTCGGCTGTCTTTCCGAATAACAGCCAAATTAACCTGTCTTTCGAGATAACAGCCATATTCACCTGTCACAAACGCAAAAGGTAGCACCCATGCTGACCACCGCCCTTGCGCTGATACTCGCCCATCTGCTTGCGGATTATCCGTTTCAGAACAAATGGATCATCGCCCACAAAAAACGGCCCGAGGCGATGGCTGCCCATATCGGGATCGTGTTCCTGCTGACACTTCTGGCACTCCGGGGCGAGGTGCTCCCTGCCCTGACAATCGCGGCTATTCATCTGGTCATCGACCTGATCAAAACCCATCTGGCACCAGAGAAGCTCTGGGCCTATCTGGCCGATCAATTGGCGCATGTGCTTACAATTGCGGGGGTTTTATGGTTCTGGCCCGCGCTGGGCACGCTTTGGCCAGACGCGACGATCTGGACGCAATACATACTGGCACTTGGCGCGGGGCTAATCCTTTGCGTCATGGCAGGCGGGCCTGCGGTTGGACTTCTGATGGCCGATTTTGACGAAATCCAACATGTCGGACTGCCCGCAGCCGGACGCATGATCGGGCTGCTGGAACGGGCGCTGATTTACCTGATGGTGCTTGCGGGACAACCAGCGGGGATCGGTTTTCTGATCGCTGCCAAATCCATCCTACGCTTCGACACGGTGTCAAAGGACCAGCGGGCCAGCGAATATGTGATCATCGGCACGCTGGCTTCATTCGGCTGGGCCCTGCTGGTCAGCTTTGCGACCTTATCACTCATCACAATCGCCGGCATTGATCCCACCCCGTCTTGAGCGGACAGCGGCTCTGCCCTACATAGGAACCAAAGGAGCAACCCAATGTTCGGCATCCCAGGCAAACAAGCGGTGACCATCACCGACAAGGCAGCGGCGCAAATCGCTAAACTGATGGACAAAGACGGCCATCAGGGCCTGCGCATCGGCGTCAAGAAAGGCGGCTGTGCGGGTATGGAATACACCATGGACTACGTCACAGAGGTCGACCCGCTCGACGAAGTTGTCGAACAGGATGGCGCACGGGTGATGATTGCCCCCATGGCGCAGATGTTCCTTTTCGGCACCGAGATTGACTACGAGGTTTCACTGCTCGAATCCGGTTTCAAGTTTCGCAACCCCAATGTGGTGGATGCCTGCGGATGCGGGGAATCGATCAAATTCGATGAGACCATAAAGGCAAGCTGATGGCGGTCGCCGATGCAGATATCGCCTTTGCAACCGACCTGTTTTCTGACCTTGGCCAACTGACAACCCGCAAGATGTTCGGGGGAATGTGCCTTTATCATCAGGGAGTTGTCTTTGCACTGCTCAGCAGCCAGGGCGAGCTATTCCTCAAGGTCAAAGGTGAACTGGCCCGCAGGTTGCAAGCCAGCGGCAGTACCCAATTCCACAACATGCCTTATTGGTCGCTTCCCAATGACGCGCTGGAAGACCCCGAAACCGCGCTGTCATTGGCCCGCGAGGCACTTGCCGTCTTATGATGCTGTAGCGCTTTGCAGGTGGATGTACGTTTCGTCAAACCGCCGCTGCAAATGATCAACCGCCCGGACCGGCACCTCCCCCTTGGGGGCCACATTCACATCATGGCTGGGGTTAAAGAAAAGCGGCACGGAAATCCGTTCCGCGTCAGTGCCAATCACCCGGTGCGGCGTCGCCTTGATCCGACCAGCGGTCCACATATCAAGCATCTCACCAAAGTTGATGATGAATTCACCCGGCGGTGCCGATAACGGGATCCAGCCTCCACCACGCTTGCGCACTTCCAATCCAGGTAATCCATCGGTCGCCAATAACGTCAGGCAACCATAATCCGTATGGGTGGCAATCCCGAAATCCTTTTCGGTCGCCCATGCAGGGCGCTTGGGATAGAAATTGCCACGCAGCAACGCCATGGGCCGATCGAATTTGTCGCGAAAAAACGCGCCGTCCTCACCAGCAGCCGAAGCGATGGCACATAACAGATCAAGCGCAAAAGCGGTGGCTCTGGCATAATAACTCCGCAGGACCTCAGCAAAATCCGATGGGGTATCGGGCCAGATATTGGGGGCATAGCTGGGCAGGTCAAGTTTCGCCACAGGGTCAGACGGGTCAATCTCGAATCCGCAATCAAACACCTGTTTGTAATCCGGGTTGGCATTCGGATCGACCTGTTCGGACCCCGGCGCGCCCCACCCCCTGTTCGATCCGGTGGCGGACATGTCAAAGGCGGATTTTTGCGCCGATGGCAGATGAAAGAAACGACGATAGGTCTCAATCACTCCCGTCACCTCAGACGCCGCGATTGGCGTGTTATGCACGGTTAGAAAGCCGATATCAGCGGCACCAATCAACACAAGCTCACAAGCCGTAGCATGATCAGGATGTTGAGGATCAAGCAGTGCTGCAGCGTCAACACGAGGTATCATTGTGGTCTCCGTCGTCATTCACTTTGCTTTAGCGCTGCGACTTGCTACCACCGACGCAGATGATTGCAAACAGGAGCGTCACATGCCCCGCAAACTTGCCGCTGGCAACTGGAAAATGAACGGATTGCGCGCCAGCCTGGCCGAGCTGAAAACGCTGGAAAAACGGCATGATGATGCGTCAGTCGATATCCTGATCTGCCCCCCGGCAACATTGATCAGTGCCTGCAAAGACATGTTGTTCGACATCGGTGGGCAGGATTGCCACAGCGCCACCTCTGGCGCGCATACCGGCGATCTTAGCGCGCAAATGCTGGCCGATGCGGGTGCCAGCCATGTTCTGACCGGGCATTCCGAACGGCGCACCGATCATGGTGAGAACGATACCACAATCGCCGCCAAATCGCTTGCCGCCTATGCCGCCGAGCTGACGGCGGTGATCTGTATCGGCGAAACGCTGGACGAACGTGAGAGCGGCGCGACCCTTTCGGTGATTGACAAACAACTGGCAGGCTCCGTCCCTGATGCGGCGACAGCAAAGAACACTGTCATCGCCTATGAACCTGTCTGGGCCATCGGCACCGGCAAAGTCCCGACGCTGGAACAAATTTGCGAAGTCCACGCCCATATCCGCGCCCGGCTGACAGATCGGTTCAGCGACGGGGCGGAGATGCGCATCCTTTACGGCGGGTCGGTCAAGGGCAGTAACGCTGCCGACATCTTTGGCGTGCCCCATGTCGATGGGGCGCTTGTCGGGGGGGCCAGCCTGAAGGCTGACGACTTCTCCCCCATCATCACCGCGTTGGAAAAGGCCTGAACACCGGGCCTATCTCACAACAATTTCCGGCCCCATGAACGTGGTTGGCAGATAGGTTGATATCCCCGGAATATAGGTGATCATGATCAGGAACACGAAGAGCACGGCCAGAAATGGCAGTGCCGCCCGGACCACGGCCATCATCGGCATGCCAGCAACCCCCGAGGTCACGAACAGGTTCAGACCCACCGGCGGCGTAATCATCCCGATCTCCATATTCACAACCATGATGATGCCCAGGTGAATGGGATCAATGCCAAGCTCGATTGCAATCGGAAACACCAGCGGCGCCACGATCACGATCAGGCCTGATGGTTCCATGAACTGACCGCCGATCAGCAGGATCACATTCACCACCACAAGGAACATCACCGGCCCAAGCCCGGCATCCAGCAAAGCCTCGGCAATATGCTGCGGGATCTGTTCATCGGTCAGCACGTGTTTCAGAATCAGGGCGTTTGCGATGATGAACATCAGCGTGATGGTCAGCTTGCCGCCCTCAAACAATGTGCGCCGCGTGTCGGGGTGAACAAAGGCCGTCACCAACGCCCACGGCTTGCGCAGAAGCGAGGCCGGTCTTTCCCCCTCAGCCGTCGCCAACGGACCCATGTCACGGTAAATGAACGTGGCCACAACAAAGGCGTACATCGCAGCGACAGCAGCCGCCTCAGTCGGGGTGAAGGCACCTGGGCGCCAGTAGACAAGACTACCGCCATCGAAACGCAACCATGGGTGCCCATAGATCCCGCCCATGATAATCAGGATCAGCAAAAGCCCCCACATCGCATCACGAAAACTGTCAAAGATCTCACCCCATCCACGCCATTCGCCCCTGGGCATGTTCTTCATCCGGGCAATCACCCAGATCGCGATCATCAGCATGGTGCCCGCCAGAATACCGGGAAAGACACCGGCAAGGAACATGCGCCCCACAGACACATCCGTGGCCGAGGCATAGACCACCATCACAATCGATGGCGGGATCAGGATGCCCAATGTACCCGCATTACAGATCACGCCGGCCGCAAATTCCTTGGTGTAGCCAACCTGGGTCATTGCGGCGATCACGATCGACCCGATGGCAACAACTGTGGCAGGCGAAGATCCCGAAAGGGCCGCAAACATCATGCAGGCCAACACGCCCGCAATGGCAAGGCCGCCCTGCAGATGGCCCACACAGGCAATGGCAAATCGGATGATCCGTTTGGCCACCCCGCCGGTGGACATGAAAGATGAGGCCAATATGAAAAACGGGATCGCCAGCAACGTATAATGGCCAGCCATCGCCTGATACAAGGACTGCGCAATCGATGCGAGCGAGGTATCCGAGAACACCAGCAAAAAGATCATCGACGACAGGCCAAGCGATACCGCGATCGGCACGCCGATCAGCAACAGGCCAACGATCATGGCAAAAAGAAGTGCTACTTCCATGGTTATTTTTCCGCCTTCAATGTGGCGGCCGCTTCCTGCACGGCCTCTTCAGCTTCATGGCTGACGATCAGACTTGCCCTGCGGCCTCTGATCACGCCAATGGTTGCCTGCAAAATACGAAACAGCATCAAGGCCACGCCAAGAGGCAGGATCGCATAAGGGATAAAACGGGGGAGCTTTTCGTATTCCTCGCCCAGATTGAACGTCTCTTCCAGATAGGTCTTGCCAAAGGGGATCGGCACCTGCTCGGTCTCATAGAAAGCCTGATCGCGGGTTCGCTCATCAAACCCTGTTGGAAACCAGCGCCCCTCGGTGCGTTCATATCCTGCGAAGGGCGCCCAATAGTCCCAGGCACCTTTCATCATCAATCCGCCATAAGCCACACAGCAAAGCGCGGAAATCACAACCAACCCATAGCGGACGCGTCCACCAACAATGTTCAGGATCGCATCAACACCCAAATGGGCCGTGACCTTGAAACCATAGGAAATTCCAAACAACACCAACCAGGCAAACAGGATCACCGTCACCTCAAGCCCCCACAACAGCGAAGGTGGCAGGTCAACACCAAGCACTGCCTCTATGCTGTTGATGAACCATGTATTATTGCCGTAACGCAACACAACATTGACGAAGGTTACAAGGGTCATCAGGCCCAACAGGACCGCGATAACCGTTTCTTCCAGCGTGTCGATAAACCGGGCAAACCGCCCCAGCGGTGCCGCATTCGAAGCCGCCTGCATGGCACGCCTCCTCCATCAATCGGAAAATACGGGATGGCGGGTGGGGCGTCGTCGCAAGACGCGCGTCACCCGCCATCCTCTCAGAGCTTAGAAGTTGGCGTTAATCGCCTGCGCTGCATCGATGTTCTCCTGGCCCACATCGCCAACGAACTGCGCCCAGACAGGTTTCATCGCCTCGACCCATGCGGTACGCTGCTCAGGTGTCAAGCTGCGCACTTCACCGCCCGCATCGATGATGGACTGCTTGGCAGCCTCGTTCACCGCAAAGGCCTCGCCGTTCCGGGTCTCCGTGACTTCGGCCAGAATGGTCAATAACTGGTCGCGCACCTCAGGCTCAAGACTGTCAAGGAAATCAACAGAAGTGACCACCAGATAGTCGATGATGCCGTGATTGGTCTCTGTCACACCGTCCTGCACTTCAAAGAACTTTTGACCATAGATGTTGGACCAGGTGTTTTCCTGCCCGTCAACAACACCCGTCTGCAAGGCACCATAGACTTCGGAGAACGCCATCGGCTGCGGGGAGGCGCCCAGCGCTTCCATCTGTGCAACCAGCACGTCAGATGTCTGGACACGGAACTTCAGACCATTGGCGTCGCTGGGGGCGTTCAGTGGCACATTGGCCGAAAACTGCTTCATCCCATTGTGCCAGAACTCCAGCCCCTGCAGGCCGCGGCGCTGCATGCTGTCTTTCATGGCCTGACCTGTTTCAGACGATTGAAAGGCATCAACCGCCTCGATGTTCGTAAACATGAACGGCAGATCAAAAATGCGGAATTGCTTGGTAAAGGCCTCAAACTTTGACAAGGACGGGGCAGCCATCTGCACGTCACCCTGCAGCATCGCCTCAAGCACCTGATCATCGTTGTACAGTGATGAGGACGGGAACACTTCCATACACATCACACCGTCCATTTCGGCATTCACCCGCTCTGCCAGCAAAGTCGCGGCAATGCCTTTTGGGTGACGATCCGTGTTTGTGACATGGCTGAACTTCACGACAATCTCGCCATCGTCGCAGCCTGCGGCATGTGAATCGGCATTGGCAGCACTTGCCACAACCGAGAGTGCAGCCATTGCGGCTGCGGCTTTCAAAAAGGTCATTATGTCTCCTCCCAAGAGAATCTCGCCGCCCCTTGATCAGGCGCGCAGGGCGATCAGACAGCCTGCGCCGGTGCGGGACAAGCGGCAATCAGCCGTAAACCAGGAAGGCCACAAACGACTGGAAATAAAAGATTTTTCCGGCCTTAGCAAAACAGCCCGCGAATTCCGGGCGGAAATTCACACAAGTATCCGCGCTAACAGTGTGGAAATCCACACAGATCAGCACCATGTCCCACCCAATCAGCGAAAATCCTCAGCCCGCAAGCCATGTTTGGTCAGCTTGTCGTAAAACGTCTTGCGCGGCAGCTGTAATTCACGGGCAACTTCGGTTGCACGGCCATTGTGCCGACGCAGGGCGGCCACCAGCAGCGATTTTTCCACCTGCGCCATTTGCGCCGCCAGCCCCAAGCCGCCCTGCCCGTCCTCATCGTCCAACCCCATGGCAAAGCGCATGGCCACATTCATCAACGCCCGCGCATTCCCCGGCCAATCCTGTGCCATCAAACGGGCGGTGCGATCGGGTGTGATTTCTGGCATCGGCAGGTTTGCCTGTTCGCAGGCCTGCGCCACATAATGCTGAAACAACACTGGAATATCTTCGGGGCGTTCCCGCAACGACGGCACGCGGACCCGCATCAGGTCCAGCCTGTAGAAAAGGTCGGAACTGAAATCGCCCTGCCCCATCGCCTGTGTGACATCCCTGGTTGATCCGGCCAGTACGCGACTGGCTTCACCTGCTTCCAGCCTGTCCAGCAGCGCCAGTTGCACGGCAGGTTCCAGCCCCGTCACCTCATCAATGTAGAGCGTGCCATCCCTCGCCTTTTCCAAAGCCGCAGCAAGCCCAGCTTCATCGAGGGATGCCGCCGCACGTTTGACAAACGGGCGCGCCGCGCCTGCGGATAACAGGTGAATGACCTCGGCGATCTTGGACGTTCCTGATCCGGGCTCACCCACAATCAATGCCTCGGTGCCCGCGCGGGCGACTGCACGGGTCTGCGCGCGCATCTCTTCGGCCAAAGATGAATAGCCAAACAACATACGGGCTGCTGCGTCCCCCGCCTCCAGCTCTGATTTCAGCCTCCGGTTTTCAAGAACCCGCGCGCGCGCCGCAAGGGCCCGCTCAATCACCGCAATGAAATCGGTTGGCGCGCAGGGCTTTTCCAGAAAATCGAACGCGCCTGCGGACATCGCGCGCACCGCCATCGGCACATCGGCCTCACCGGTCAGCAGAATGACCGGCATTTCGGCGTCAGCATCGCGCACATAATCAAGCAGATGAAACCCGTCCCGGCCCGGCATACGGATATCCGACACAACTACACCATCAAAACTCGGGGTCAGGTGATCCTTCGCCTCGACAAAGGATCCGGCAACCGTCGGGATCAGATCCGCCAGTTCCAGCGTCTGGCCCAGCGCCTCGCGAATATCACGATCATCATCAACTAGCAGTACGCGGCGGGTCATGCGGCAGCCTCTTGCATTACGGCATCCAGTTCCACGGTAAAGACAGCACCGCCATCAGGGTGATTACGGCCCCTGATTGCACCGCCGAAACTTTGCACCAGCCCGTAAGATATCGACAGGCCCAGCCCCATCCCCTCGGCGGCGCCAACCGCCTTGGTGGAATAAAACGGGTCAAAGATTCTCTCGGGCTCGGCAATGCCCGGCCCGGTGTCGCGTACCGACAAGGTTGTGCGCCCGGCGGCCTGATGCACCGTGATGGTGATGACCTTGGTTTCGCTGTCCTCCATCGCATCCATGCCATTGGATACAAGATTCAACACCACCTGCTGCAATCGGACCTCGCCACCGCGCACAATCATCGCCCCCTCGGGCGGTGTCCATTGCAACGTCACGCCGGTCTGGGCGGCACGGGGGCTGACGATCTCAAGAACGGCGTCGATTACACCGGGCAGATTAACATTCGTGGGTGGTTCATCCTCTTGCCGAGCAAAAGCGCGCAAATTGCTGATGATCCGTCCCATGCGGCGGGCCAGTTCAGAAATGCGGCCAAGGTTCTGGGCAGCGATCTGTGGCTTGTCCCGATCCAGAAAACCCTGCGCATTCTCTGCAAATGACCGGATCGCGGTAAGCGGCTGGTTCAACTCGTGGCTGATCCCCGCTGACATCTGGCCAAGCGCCGACAGCTTGCCCGCCTGTACCAGTTCATCCTGCGCCTTTTGCAGACGTTGTTCAGCCGCCTTGCGCTCGACGACCTCGCGGTGCAGATCGGCGTTCAGCGCCTGCAGGGCGGCAGTACGATCGCGCACCCGGCGTTCCAGCTTGGCATTCAACACCGCCAATGTGCGGCGGCGCTGTGCAACAACCAGCAACAGCGTGCCGAAGGCAAGGCAAACAGCCGCGGCAACGGCCGCTTGCAGACTTGCCAACTGGCGGGCCGGGGCCACATCGACCAGTACTTCGCCTGTCATGGCAATCACTGGCAGATCGAGGGTCAGGTGCAGCGCACGGTTCGGCAGATAGCGGCCCCCATCCACATCCCAAATCTCATACCCGCTTACCAATCCTTCAGTATAGCGCACAAAGGGGGTCACGCTATCGGGCGGGTATTCCAGTTTCTGCACCGGGTCACCCACCCGCGACCGGAACACCAGTTCCGACCTGTTCGAAAGGAAAATCACGCCGCGCTGGTCGGTAAAGAAGACCGCCGGGCGGGCACCGCGCCATGCGGCCTCAACCAGTTCAATATCCGCGTATACGATCAGTGCCCCTTCAACCGGCCCCTGCGGCGAAAACACCGGGGCGGCAAACACAAAGGCGCGGCGCTGATATGCCTCGCTATAAAGATGATAGAAACCCAGCGCACCATCCAATGCCCGTTCGAAATAGGCGCGGCCAGCGTGATCGACATTTGGGGCTTCTTCGGTCGCTACCATATGGTCGCCGTTCACATCCACCAATATGATATCCAATGCGCCGGTCTTATCTGCAATCTCCTGCAACACGGGGCGCAACGTGGTTGCCGGGGCAACACCATCCATCACGGCACGCAATTGCGGGTGATCGGCCGTCAGCACAGAAAGCTCGCGATAACGCCGCAATTCTCCCGTCAGGCTATCCGAGGCAAGCGCCAGATCAGAGCGCGCGCGCTGGTCCAGTTGCGCCAGCGCGGACACATAGGCGTACCACCAGACGCCCGCCGAAAAGGCCAGCACGGCGGCCAGAAATCCGGCTATCATCAACAAACGAGGGCGAAGCAACTGGCGCATGCGCCACAGCTTATCCAGCACCCCTTGCAAAGGCCAGACAGGTGGCTCAAAGCTGGCGTCATGCAAAAGTTTGACCAATCTCCTACCGATCCCGCATTCGTCCAGAACCCGTACCCGTTTTATGACCAGACCCGTGCGGCTGGCGGTTTCTTTTGGTGGCAGGACTACGGCATGGCCTGCGCTGTCCGCCACACAACCGTGCATGCCGTGTTGCGTGACAGACGGATGGGCCGCGAATGCCCGCCCGAACTGGCCTCGGACATTCCGGACCACCTGCGCCCCTTTTACGAGATCGAAGCGCATTCGATGCTGGAACTGGAACCGCCGCGCCACAAACGGCTGCGGGCACTTGTACTGCGCGCATTTACCAGCCGAACGATTGCGGCGCTCGAACCTGTGATCAAGGACTTGTGCAACGACCTTATTGATCAATTCCCCGATGAACCCTTCGATCTGCTGACACATTACGCGCAACCGGTTCCGGTGGTCGTGATTTGCCGCCTGCTGGGCGTGCCTGAATCATGCGCCGACGATCTGTTGCGCTGGTCCAACGCGATGGTGGCCATGTATCAGGCCAGACGCACGCGCGAAATCGAAGACGCTGCCGCACAAGCCAGCCGCGATTTCAGCGCCTTCATGCGCGACTATATCAACCAAAGGCGCAAAACCCCTGGCGATGATCTGATTTCGACCCTGATCGCGGCAGAGCAAGCGGGCGACAAGCTCAGCGAGGACGAGTTGATCACCACCTGCATCCTGCTGCTGAATGCAGGTCACGAGGCGACAGTGCATACACTCGGAAACGGAGTAAAGACCCTGCTTGAGCGTGACATCCGCGTCATCAGTGCCCCTGTCGTCGAGGAGATCATCCGGTTCGATCCCCCGCTGCATATGTTTACCCGCTGGGTTTACGAAGATCTTGAACTCGGCGGGCATCATTTCAAGCGTGGTGATCAGATCGCCTGTCTGCTGGGAGCCGCCAACCGGGATCCCGCAGCTTATGATGATCCCAACGCGTTTGTCCCTGACCGCAAGGGGCCGCAAAACACAAGTTTTGGTGGCGGGATTCATTTCTGCGTCGGGGCGCCGCTGGCCCGTCTGGAGTTGCAAATCGCCTTATCAGTTCTGTTTGAGCGTTGCCCGAATTTGCAGATCGCCGAACCGCCGCAATACGCCAATGTCTACCACTTCCACGGGCTTCGGGACTTGATGGTCGTGTCAAACCGTTAATATTGCGCGCGGCGCGTAGATTGACGTCTATCACCCGCACAGATATACACGCTATAGTTGCGATTTTGATCTTCCCCTAACCATGCGCGTGAACCCCAAATGCACTATCTGGAAAAAGAACTTGGTGCGTTTCTGGGACAACCCGATGCATTTGCATTTCTCGATTCCGGCACCTGCGACGGAATTTGGTACTGGGACCTCGAAAAGCCCGAACATGAGTATATGAGCGACGGGTTCTGGCAAGCGCTTGGTTTCGACCCAACCAAGCGGCAACATCTCGCGTCGGAATGGCAAAACCTGATTTTCCCCGAAGATGGGGCAACGGCACTCGCGAATTTCGAACGCCATTGTGCGGACCCATCCTACCCCTATGATCAACTTGTCAGGTACAAAACGGCCGATGGTGGCACGGTCACCGTCCGCTGCCGGGGCTTGGCAGTACGCGAAAACGGCGTGCCAATACGGATGCTGGGCACACATACCATCATCCACGACACACGCGCGATCGAAATTGACCGGCAGATTAGCCGGATGCTGGAACTCTCCAGCGATGCCATTCTTGCCTATTCCGACAGCGGCGGCGTGATTCGGTGGAACCAGGGGGCCGAGGTGATGTACGGCATCCCCGAATCCGAGGCGCTTGGACAGGATCCCGACACGCTGACTGAGGCAAAGTGCGGCAGCTCAAAGCGTGAAATCAAGGCAATCCTTGATTCAGGCCAGGCATGGTCTGGCGAGGTCACGCGTAAAACACGCGACGGAAAAGTCGTGATCACATCGACCAAGATTCAACGAGTCGAAGTCTCTGGCGACCGGACGCTACTGCTCCAGATTGACCGCGACGTGACAGAACATATCGAAGCCCGCGAAAAGGAACGGCACCTTACCCGCGAATTGCATCACCGGGTAAAAAACCTGTTCTCGATCATTCAGGGACTCGTGCGGCTCAGCTTTCGACCGGCACGCACGGATGATGAGCTTGCCGACAATATCTGCGCGCGCATCGAAGCATTGGGCAAGGCTTATGCGCTGTCGATGGAGCCGGAGCACGACAAGACTGTTGATCTGCATACACTGGTCCGTCAGGCGCTGGGTCCCTTCAATAGGGGTATGAACACGGTGCAGATCGATGGCGATGGTTTTCCCATTCCCCTCAATGACATCAGCCCGTTGAGCTTGATAATCAACGAATTGGCGACCAACGCATCCAAATTTGGCGCGCTACGAACACCTGACGGGCGGGTGTCGGTAACCTGGGACAACTGCACTGATGACAACGGGCGGGACATGATCGAACTGGTCTGGTCCGAAGTGAACCCGGAAACCATGTCCCTCAACGAACCTGAAACAACCGGATTTGGCACCAGGTTGGTGGCGCTATCGGCAAAACAGTTGAATGCGACATTGAACCAGGATTGGACAAACCAAGGTCTGATCTGCAAATTGGTGATACCTTTTGCACAATGCGATAACCAAAATCATGCTTAACAACATGCCTCACCTGATGGAGAGCCGAACATGAGCGAACAAGACGGACAAAGGCCACTCATGGGCAAAAAGGTACTGATCGTCGAAGATGAGATGCTGATCGCCTTTGATCTGATGGATACGTTCGGCGATGCAGGTGCAGCCGCAATCGGACCAGCAGGCACGTTGGAACAGGCGTTTGCGACCTTCGAGAAGGACGAAACCGATGTCGCCATTCTGGACATCGACCTGCGCGGCGTGTCCGTTTTTCCCTTCGCCGAAGCGCTGGTGGAACGCAACATCCCGATCGTATTTCATTCGGGTCACGGAACTTTGGAAAACCTGGAAATGCGGTTTCCGGACGCCGCCATTTGCCCCAAGCCCGCCTCCAGGGAAGAACTGATTGATAAAGTCACCAGTCTGCTGGAAACGCCAGATTGACCTGCTGCATTGCCAACTGACAGGCGATCGCAAGTCCCCTACAAAGGCAATGCCACAGTTGCCTTGATCTCCTCCATCGACAAAAGTGCCGTGACATTATGCACCTTCACCTCTGAGATCAGAGCCTGGTAGAACGTGTCATAGGCGCGCGCATTCCGGACACGCACTTTCAGAATGTAGTCAATGTCACCCGCCAGCCGATGGGCCTCCTGCACTTCGGGGCGCGACCGCAAGGCATTGAGGAAGCGGGCTTGCCAGTCGGCGTCATGTTCCGAGGTGCGGATCAGAACAAAAAAACAAGCCTCAAACCCCAATGCCTCAGCATCCAGCAAGACGGTTTGCTGACCGATAATTCCTGCCTCGCGCATCTTTTTGATTCTGTTCCACACCGGGGTCTTTGATGACCCCACAGACCGCGCAATTTCGTCCAATGATTGCGCTGCATCCGCTTGCAACGCAGCAAGGATTTTCCTGTCCGTGGCGTCAATCCGAACTGACATTCTCTAATCTCCGTTTTCATAGAACAAGCGATCCAAAATGCAAACAACCCAGAACGCACGTCCTTACTTAGCGCCAAGGGGGCGCAACAGAAAGAACATTATTCTATATTGAGCGCAAGAAACCAGAGGTCCGCCATGAAACACTTTCCAATATTCCTCGCAGTCGAAGGCAAACGCATCGTACTTGCGGGCGGTGCAGATGCGGCCATGGCGAAACTGCGGCTTCTGATGAAAACCGAAGCACAACTGACCGTGATCGCCACGGACATTGCGCCTGAAATCCGCAACTGGGCCGCTGAGGGCAAGTTGCAGATCATCGAACGGGCCATGGCACCGGGCGACGTGCATGGTGCAGCTCTCTTTTATGCCGCCAATGAGGATGCGGCTGAGGATGCGCGCACAGCAGCCATCGCCCAAGCGGAGGGCGCACTGGTTAACATCGTCGACAACCTTGCAGACAGCCAGTTCATCACCCCCGCCATCGTGGACCGTGACCCGGTCACCGTCGCCATCGGCACCGAAGGTGCGGCGCCGGTGCTTGCCCGCGCCATCAAGGCTGATCTGGAAGAACGGCTGCCAACATCACTTGGTATCCTCGCCCGGATCGGCAAAACCTTTCGCCACGCCGTGGATGTATTGCCCATGGGGCGCAAGCGGCGCGATTTCTGGTCCGCCTTCTATTTCGATGATGGGCCAAAGGCGATGGAAGAGGCCGGAAAAAGCGGCGTGCTGCGGGCATTGGAAACCCTGCTGGACAACCATGTCATGTCCGACACAAAAGCGGGGCATGTTGATCTCGTGGGGGCAGGCCCCGGCGATCCCGAACTGCTGACATTGAAGGCGCGCAACGCGCTCGACAAGGCTGATGTGGTGATCCACGACCGGTTGGTCACGGATGAGATACTCGAACTGGCACGGCGCGAAGCGATCATCATCAACGCAGGAAAAACCGGCTTCGGCCCGTCGATGAAGCAGGAGGATATCGATGCCATGCTCGTGCGCCACGCTCTGGACGGGCATCATGTGGTGCGGCTCAAGGCAGGGGATCCAACTGTCTTTGGACGTCTGGACGAAGAGGTCGAAGCGCTTGAGGCACATCAGATCAGCTACCGGGTTGTGCCGGGGATCACTGCAGCCTCTGCGGCGGTGGCCGGGATCGGACAAAGCCTGACGAAACGTGGGCGGAACGCGGCGGTCCGGCTGATCACGGGCCATGATACCAGGGGCTATGCCGATCATGACTGGAAAGCGCTTGCAGCCCCGGGCGAAGTGGCCGCGATCTATATGGGCAAGAAAGCCGCCCGGTTTATTCAGGGCCGCCTGTTGATGCATGGGGCCGATCCGGCAACGCCGGTGACGATCATCGAAAATGCCAGTCGCGCGGATCAACGGATCGTCGCAACCAGCCTGAGCGATTTGGAACCCACGCTCAGCAAGGCAGGGCTGTCCGGCCCCGCGATCACTTTCTACGGCCTCGCCCCGCGCGACGCCGAAGCCAAGGCTCTTAAACTGAGGGAGTTTGCATAATGGCCCGTATTTTCACGCCGAAAGTTGTGACTGCCAACGCATTGCTGGAGGGCGATGCTGTCTGGCTGACCGAAGACAACACATGGACTCGCAACATCGCAGAGGCGGAGTTGATTACTGACGAGGCACATGGTGATCTGCGCCTGCTTGAAGCACAAGCGCGCGCGGATGAGATTGCCGGGGCGTATCTGGCGGATGCCAGACCCGGATCGTCCGGCCCCGAACCGGTTCATTTCCGCGAAGCCTTCCGCACCCGCGGCCCATCCAACTACCACCACGGAAAACAGGCAGAGTGACAAAGTTTCGCAGAAACTTTGCAATCAAATTCTCTCAGAGAATTTGGGCGCCGAAAGGATAACGCATGTACAAATACAACGATTTTGATGAGGGCTTCGTCCGCGCGCGCGTTGCGCAGTTTCGTGGGCAGGTGGAACGCCGCATTGATGGCTCCCTAACCGAGGATGAGTTCAAACCCCTGCGCCTGATGAATGGCCTCTATCTGCAACTACACGCCTATATGCTGCGCGTCGCCGTCCCTTATGGCACGCTCAACAGCGCCCAGATGCTCCAGCTGGCCCTTATCGCCGACAAGTGGGACAAAGGTTACGGCCATTTCACCACGCGCCAGAATATTCAGTATAACTGGCCCAAACTGGGTGATGTGCCCGACATGCTCGAGGCGCTGGCGGATGTTGGCATGCACGCAATTCAGACGTCCGGCAACACGATCCGCAACGTGACCGCTGATCACTTCGCCGGTGCGGCTTCGGACGAGATCGAGGACCCCCGCCCCTACGCCGAACTTTTGCGCCAATGGTCCACTGACCACCCGGAGTTCCAGTTCCTGCCACGCAAGTTCAAGATCGCCGTGACCGGCGCCGCCGAGGACCGCGCCGTCGTCCGCGCCCATGACATCGGGTTGCAGATCGTGCGCAATGATGCAGGCGAGGTCGGCTTCCAGGTCATCATTGGCGGCGGTCTTGGCCGTACCCCCATGGTCGGCAAGGTCCTGCGGGAGTTCCTGCCGAAGGCAGATCTGCTGCCCTATTGCGAGGCGATTGTGAGCGTCTACAACCTGCTGGGTCGCCGCGACAACAAATACAAGGCGCGGATCAAGATCACCGTGCATGAAAACGGATTGGCAAAAATTCAGGAGCTGGTTGAGGAACGCTTCGTCAATATCCGGGAAGATTTCAGCGGACACGATCAGGCGCTGCTGACCGAGATCGAGGCCGCCTTCGTCCCACCGGCGTTTGTGAAAAAACCCACTGACGGGTATGAGGCTGCACGCCTTGCCAACCCCGCCTTCCGATCATGGACGGACACAAACCTGTCCGGCCACAAGGCTGACGGCTATGCCATCGTGTCGATCAGCATCAAAAAACACGGAGCAACCCCCGGCGATGCAACATCCGAGCAGATGCGCGTCATGGCTGATCTGGCCCAGAAATACGGCCACAACGAATTGCGGATCAGTCACGAACAGAACGTGATCCTGCCACATGTACATAAATCTGATCTGGCCAAAGTTTATGCAGCCCTGCGCGAGGCTGACCTCGCCACCGCCAATATCGGGCTGGCCTCCGACATCATCGCCTGCCCCGGCATGGATTACTGCGCGCTGGCGACCGCCCGTTCGATCCCCATCGCGCAAGAGATCGCAACGCGCTTTGATGAGCTGAAAATCGAACACGATATCGGCCAACTCAAGATCAAGATCTCCGGCTGCATCAACGCCTGCGGGCACCATCATGTGGGCCATATCGGAATCCTCGGCCTCGACCGGGCCGGCGTAGAAAACTACCAGATCACGCTGGGCGGTGACGGCACCCAGACAACCACCATCGGCGAACGGGCGGGTCCCGGTTTCAGCGCGGATGACATCGTGCCCGCCATTGAACGGCTGGTCACGGGGTATCTCGACCTGCGCAGCGACGAAAATGAAACCTTCCTCCAGACCTATCGCCGTCTGGGAATGGAACCATTCAAAGCCATCCTTTATCCAAGTGAGGACAAAGCAAATGCCGCTTAAGGAACTCGCGGAACGCCGCAATATGCTGCACCGGAAATCCGATGCACAAACCGTCTTGAAACACGCGCTGGTGGACGTCCAGATCGGACCGGTGGCGCTGGTGTCGTCTTTTGGTGCGGAAAGCGTCGTGCTGCTGCATATGATTGCGCAGATCAACAAGGCCACACCGGTGATCTTTCTTGATACCGAAATGCTGTTCCCCGAAACGCTGACCTATCAGCGCGAGGTGGCAGCACATCTGGGTCTGACGGACGTCCGTGTCATCGGTCCTGATCGAAATGAAGTGCTGACCGAAGATGTGGACGGCATCCTGCATCAGGCAGATACAGATGCCTGCTGCGATCTGCGCAAGACGCGGCCGCTGAACAAGGCGCTGAAGGATTTCGGCGGCTGGATCACCGGACGCAAAAGGTTCCAGAACGGACAGCGGGCGCAACTGCCGCTATTCGAAAAGGAAGATCGCAAGATCAAGATCAACCCGCTAGCCAACTGGACCGCGGAAGACCTCAAAGCCTATATCATCAAACACGACCTGCCCCGGCACCCGTTGGTTGCGCAAGGATATCCCTCCATCGGCTGCATGCCCTGCACCACACGGGTCAGCGCACATGAAGACCCGCGCGCAGGGCGCTGGCGCGACAGCGACAAGACCGAATGCGGGATTCACTTCGAGAACGGCAAGGTCACACGCGAAGGAAAAGCGGCATGAGCGTCATCGTCACTGATAACGGCTTCCAGGCCGACGATTTCACATGTGGCTTCGTTGCACGGGACGAGGCCGCAGCGAATGATTGCGACTACGGCATTGACCTGCCTTCTGACACCGCGCCTGACATGCTCGCGGGCCTGAACAACGCCGCAATGATCCGCATCGATTTTCCATCATCCGCCGATGGACGAGGGTTCACGCTTGCCGCGATGCTGCGGCGGGCAGGCTACAAGGGACGGTTGCGGGCCAAAGGCCATGTGCTGGCGGATCAATACGCCATGGCACGGCGATCCGGCTTTGACGAGGTCGAGATTGATGACACGCTTGCCGCGCGCCAGCCCGAAGACCAATGGCAATTCCGGGCCGATTGGCGAAACCACAATTATCAGGCGCGCCTGCGCGGATAGGTCCAAAGCACCCTTCCCCTGATCCAGATCAACGACTAAGACGGAGGGCGGCCCTATCAGGCTGCCATGACATATATGACCGAGCAGACACCCGTGACACTAGACACCGCCAAAGCCGTTCCCACCTTGCCTGATGCGCAGACAGTAACGGACGTGAAACACTATACCGACCGACTGTTCAGCTTTC
This sequence comes from uncultured Paracoccaceae bacterium, assembly GCA_947500055.1. Lineage (GTDB taxonomy): Bacteria > Pseudomonadota > Alphaproteobacteria > Rhodobacterales > Rhodobacteraceae > Yoonia. Next base: position 249,057 of record CANMQO010000004.1, on the reverse strand, counting down.
GCTGTACCCGGCCAGCCAGCCTGCGGTTCCGGTCCGGCGAATTTGTAATGATCGGGCTGATGGGTGACCCACATCCCGAAACCGGCAAACAGAAACCGCTGCTGCGGGCTTATTCCATCGCATCACCCAGTTGGGACGAAGAACTGGAGTTCTATTCCATCAAGGTGCAGGACGGCCCGCTGACATCAAAGCTGCAACATATCAAGCCGGGTGATGAAATCACTCTCCGGCCCAAGCCAGTTGGCACGCTGGTCCACGACGCGCTGCTGCCCGGCAAGCGGCTCTGGTTCTTCGCCACCGGCACCGGTTTCGCGCCTTTCGCGTCACTGCTGCGCGAGCCGCAAACATACGAAGACTATGACGAAATCATCATCACCCACACCTGCCGTGAACTGGGCGAACTCACCTATGGGCGCGACCTGATTGAGGCGTTGAAAACAGATGAACTGCTGAACGAAGTGATCGGCGAAGGTTTCTGGAAAAAAATCAAATATTACCCAACCACCACCCGTGAAGAGAGCCCCAAGATGGGGCGGATCACTGATCTTATGCGCTCGGGCGAGGCATTTGCGGATCTTGGCGTGCCGCCCCTGACCCCCGAGACGGACCGGGCCATGATCTGCGGCAACCTGGCCTTCAACCTCGAACTGAAGGACATGCTGGAAGAATACGGGCTTGTTGAAGGGGCCAACTCAAAACCACAGCACTATGTGGTTGAAAAGGCATTTCTGGACTAACGCCAAAGCCAGACAAAGCGACCGGGCCAATGAAAAGCCGCGCTGGTGACAGCGCGGCTTTTCTTCTTATCGCAATGGCTTACTGAGGCAACAGATTCTTGATCTGGTCCAGAACGGGCTGCAGCAATGCGGGATTATCCTTGGCAAGGTTCAGTGCATTCGTCAGCGTGTTCTGTTCCCCTTCGGGCAACTCAAGCGTTTCAAGCAGGGATGTGACCTTCTCCGCGTCAAATCCTTCGACCGTCAGCAACTCACCAGCCATCGACATCAGATCAGCGCCCGTTTCAGTAACCGCTTCTGCTGTTTCGGTTGCGGCTTCAGCAGCGGCAGCGGCTTCCTCAGCAGCAGCAGCGGCGGCGGCTTCAGCAGCGGCAGCGGCTTCCTCTGCGGCGGCAGCGGCGGCAGCCTCAGCTTCGGCAGCAAGCGCTTCGGCTTCCGCAGCAGCCTGGGCGGCAGCTTCTTCAGCAGCGGCGGCTGCGGCGGCTTCTGCTTCCTCTGCAGCAGCTTGTGCGGCAGCTTCGGCAGCCGCGGCTTCTTCAGCGGCAGCGGCCTCCGCTTCTGCCGCCGCTTGGGCAGCAGCCTCTTCTGCGGCAGCAGCGTCCGCAGCCGCTTGCTCGGCGGCAGCAGCATCCAGTGCCGCCTGCGCCTCTGCGGCTGCAGCCTCTGCACGGGCAGTTTCACCGGTCAGGACACCGACCGCCGCGGCAGGACCACGGCCCTCAACCCCGTATTGATAGCCAAAAAATCCCAGAACAGCGATAACAACTAATATGGCGATTGCTCTCATTGGTCTTATTCCTTCCAAATTGATCGCGTTTGGGGCCCCGTGAGGCCTTGATCGCGATATGTCAGATGCATTGCAAAAGGTGAAGCGAAACCAAGGGGGAAAATGCGCGTAAACTGCCCCTTTTGCGGGTTGAAGCGCCCGGCCACCGTGTTTACTTTACCGGGCACAACACCGTAATGATTCAAGGATAAAGACCATAGGACGCAGACCCCACAACGCCCCACCGCAGCGCGACACCGGCCCCCGTATCAACGAACGCATTCGCGAGCCAGAGATACGCCTGATTGGAGCAGATGGAGAGAACGTCGGCGTTGTCTCCCCCGAACGGGCGATGACAATGGCAGATGAAGCCGGGCTGGACCTTGTGGAAATTTCCCCAAATGCCAAACCACCGGTCTGCAAGATCATGGACTATGGCAAGTTCAAATACGAGACTCAGAAAAAAGAGGCTGAGGCCCGAAAGAAGCAAAAAACCATCGAAATCAAAGAAGTGAAGTTCCGGCCCAACACGGACAGTCACGATTACGATGTGAAAATGCGCAATGTTTTCAAGTTCCTGGAGAACGGCGATAAAGTGAAAATCACGCTCCGCTTCCGTGGCCGGGAAATGGCACATCAGCAATTGGGCCGTGAGTTGCTTGAGCGTGTGGCCGAAGACACCAAGGAAACAGGCCGTGTCGAAAACTTCCCCAAGATGGAAGGGCGCCAGATGGTCATGCTGATCGGGCCATTGCCCAAATAAGCAGAACGACAATCTGTTCAAAAGAAATGCAAAAGGCCCCCGCAAGTCGCGAGGGCCTTTTTTTCAGCTTCGGCGTGGAAAATCTTGAACGCACAAAAGTTCCGGCTCGGGAAGTGGCCCTGCAACACGGCAGGGCCAATCGCTGTTTCATCCCTGGCAGGCTGCCACGGCCCTGCCGGTCATGACTTTGACCAAATGCGCGCGATAGGATGGTGATCCGTGCAAATCGCCGATCATCCCGTCCGCTGGCAAAGACAAGCCGTCCAGCGCGCTGGCCGAGAAGTTGGCAGAAAGTGCAGCTTCAGCTTCGCTCCAACGAAAGACCCCCTCTTCGGAGGCACCAGTGACCGCGACCCGTACACCATCCGCATATTGCGCCACAAAAACCCCCACCAACGCGAAACGCGATGCAGGCTGCAGGAATTTCTGGTAATTGGCGGTCTGCGGCACGGGGAACCGAACCTCGGTGATCACCTCGCCTTCGTCCAGCGCCGTGCTGAACATCCCTTCAAAGTAGTCATCCGCCGCGATCTGGCGGTTATTGGTGATGATGGTGGCACCCGACCCTAGGGCCGCAGCCGGATAGCAGGCAGCCGGGTCGTTATTTGCCAGCGATCCACCGATGGTGCCCCGGTTGCGAACCGCCGGATCACCAATATGGCTGGCCAGATCAGCCAGGGCGGGGTAATGCGCCGCCGCCTCCTTGGCGACGGTGGCATGGGTTGTGGCCCCGCCAATGCAGACCGCCCCGTCATCGGCCTGACAAACCCCCTGCATTTCACCAATGCCCGTCAGGCTGACCAGCACCGAAGGCGCCGCCAGCCGCTGTTTCAGCGTCGGGATCAGGGTTTGCCCACCGCCCAGCGCCTGCGCGTCTTCGCCCTTTAGCGCGTTGACCGCATCCGCAATCGTGGAGGGCCGTTCAATCTCAAAAGCATACATATCCGTTTCCTCCCTTATGCGTTGTTCATTGCTTCCCAGACGCGGGCAGGCGTCACGGGCATATCGATATGGGTGACATTCTTGCCCCCTGATTGCAGCGCATCAATCACCGCATTGACCACCGATGGAGGAGAGCCGATAGCCCCCGCCTCACCGCAGCCTTTCACCCCAAGCGGGTTATGGGTGCAAGGTGTCTGGCAGGAATGGTCCACCGTATAGAATGGCAGATCATCGGCACGTGGCATGGCGTAATCCATGTAAGAGGCGCTGATCAACTGGCCATCCTCATCATAGGCGCAGTTTTCCAGCAGGGCCTGTCCGATCCCCTGCGCAATACCGCCATGGACCTGACCAGACACGATCATCGGGTTGATCACGTTGCCGAAATCATCCGCCGCACTGAACCGTTCGATGGTGACCTTGCCAGTGTCGGGATCAACCTCAACCTCGCAGGCATAGGCGCCGGCAGGATAGGTAAAGTTGGCCGGATCGTAAAACGCCGTCTCCTCCAGCCCTGGTTCGATATCCTCAAGCGGGTAGTTATGCGGCACATATGCGGCCAATGTCACATCGCCCCAGGCCACCGATTTATCGGTCCCTGCCACGCTGAATTGACCATCCTTCAGTTCGATATCCGCGTCAGAGGCTTCGAGCAGGTGGGCGGCAATCTTCTTGGCCTTGTTGATCACCTTTTCTGCCGCCCGGACCATGGCAGAACCACAGACCGCCAGCGAACGGGACCCATAGGTGCCCATCCCGAACGGGATCTTGGAGGTATCACCATGTACGATATCAATTTGATCCTCAGGGATGCCGATCATTTCGGAAATCACCTGTGGGAAAGATGTTTCATGGCCTTGCCCGTGGCTATGGGCGCCAACCATCACGCTGATCGACCCGGTCGCATTCACCCGCACGGTGGCGGCATCATAAAGCCCGGCACGCGCGCCAAGCTGCCCCACGAGGTTTGACGGGGCGATCCCGCAAGCCTCGATATAGCAGTTCACGCCAAGGCCGCGCAGCTTGCCCTTTGCCTCGCTCTCGGCGCGGCGGGCGGCGAAACCGTCTATATCGGCGATCTCCTCCAGCTTGGCCATCGTCGCCTCATAATCGCCGGTGTCATATTCCACCGCCACGGGCGTGGCATAGGGGAATTCGGTGACAAAGTTCTGGCGACGCAAGGCAATCGGATCAACGCCACGTTCGCGGGCGGCCTTGTCGATGACCCTTTCCAACTGGAACGTGGCCTCCGGGCGACCGGCCCCGCGATAGGCATCCACCGGCACGGTGTTGGTGAACATCGCCTTGACGTTCACATAGATCAGCGGCGTTTTGTAGTTGCCCGCCATCAGCGTCCCATGCAACCAGGTCGGGACCGATGATGCGAAGGTCGACAGATAAGCACCCATGTTTGCATAGGTCTCGGTCCTAATGGCGGTGAAGTTGTTATCGGCATCCATCGCCAGTTCGATCTTGGTCACATGGTCGCGGCCATGGGCGTCAGACATGAACGCCTCTGACCGGGTTGAGGTCCATTTGACGGGGCGGTTCACCGCCTTTGCTGCAAAGGTGCAAAAAGCTTCCTCGGCATAGTGGAAGATTTTAGTGCCAAAGCCCCCGCCCACATCCGGGGCCACGACGCGCAACTTATGTTCTGGAATGCCCAGCACAAAAGCACCCATCAAAAGCCGGATCACATGCGGGTTTTGGGATGTCGTGTGCAGCGTGTGCATATCGTCAGAACGGGAATATTCGCCCACGGCCACACGCGGTTCCATCGGGTTGGCGACCAGCCGGTTATTGACCAGCTCCAGCGTGGTGACATGGGCGGCGTCCTTGATCGCCTGATCGACCGCATCGCGGTTTTCTTCGACAAAGCCCCAGTCATAACAGATGTTGGAAGCCAGATCGTCATGCACCTTGGTGCTGCCTTCGGTAGCAGCCGCTTTCATATCAACCACAGCGGGTTTTTCGGTCAGGTCCAGCACGATGGCTTCGGCGGCGTCGCGGGCCTGTGCCAGCGTTTCGCCCACAACGGCAGCGACAATCTCGCCCACGTGACGGATTGTGCCATGGGCGATGACCGGATGGCGCGGTTCCTGCATCGGTTCACCAAATCGGTCAGTGACCTGCCAGCCGCAGGGGATGCCGCCAACGGCTTCAAAATCAGCGCCGGTGAAAACTTGCACGACGCCGGGCATTGCTGCTGCGGCAGTTGTATCGATGCTGTTGATCGTTGCATGGGCCACATCGGCGCGCAGAAAATGCACGTAGGTCTGGCCGTGAATGTTGATATCGTCCGTGTACTTGCCCGCCCCGGTCAAAAACCGCAGGTCCTCGCGCCGCTTCGAGCTGGCCCCGATTCCACTATCTTTTGGCATGTCATTCCTCCCTTACGGGGCGACAATTTTTCATCGAAAAATTGACCCCAAATTTTCTGTGAAAATTTGTCTACTCCGCCGCGATGGCGCTCACATCCTGACCGGACGCCGCCATGATCGCCTTGACGATATTATGATATCCCGTGCAGCGGCAGATATTGCCCTCAAGATAGTCGCGCACCTCGGTCTCGGTTGGTTTTGGATTGTCTTTCAGCAATGCGGCCGCTGACATCACCATGCCCGGCGTACAGAACCCGCATTGCAACCCATGATGGTCCTGAAACGCCTGCTGGATCACCGACAGCGATCCATCCGCATTCGCCTCGCCTTCAATCGTGGCCACTTCTGCACCGTCAGCCTCGACCGCGAACATGGTGCAGGCCTTCACCGCTTTTCCGTTCACATGCACCACGCAGGCTCCGCATTGCGACGTATCACACCCAACATGTGTCCCCGTCAGGCGCAGGTCGTCCCGTAAAAACGATGACAACAACGTCCGCCCCTCGACATCTCCCGACACCGCTCGGCCATTCACCACCATCGATATGCCAGTCATTTCTTCCTCCCGAATTGCTATTCTTGGGCGCGAGTTAAGCACGTGCCCGACCGGTTGAGAACCATGAACTTCCGCTGCGTCAGCAGCATCATTCACCCAATGGGTTGACTGATATTGGGTACAGATGTTATTCACCCATATGGTTGAACGAAAAGATTCTCCTCCACTCGACGCGATTCTGAAGGCGGCGAGTGACCCCACAAGGCGGGACATCCTGACACTGCTGGCGCAGGAAGGACCGCTGCGGGTCACCGATATTCATGCGCGTTTCGCCATGAGCCTGAACTCCATTTCCAAGCACATCAAAGTGCTTGAGGCGGCAGGGCTCGTCCTGCGTCGCACCGAATGGCGTGAACATCTGATCGAGGTTCAAATGGCCCCGCTCAGTGAAATTGACGGGTGGTTCAAGGGTCTGCGTTCAATCTGGGCGATGCGCCTCGAAGCGCTCGACGACATTATTACCAAAGGAGCTGCCAAAAATGACTGAACTGACAATGACAACCGAACGGACGATCAATGCCCCGCAAAAGGCCGTGTTTGACGCCTGGCTTGACCCTGAAATGCTTGCACGTTTCATGATGCCCGGGCCTGATATGAGTGTCCCGCTCGCCAAAACCGAAGCCCGCGTCGGCGGCGGCTTTGAAATCACCATGCATGCGGGCGGCACGGATATTCCGCATCACGGGACCTACAAGGAAATCAACCCACATGAGCGGCTGGTCTTTACCTGGTTCGGCCCGTCCCCGGCCGAAGACAGCACCGTCACCCTTACATTTGCCCCCGCAGATCAGGGCACGCATGTAACCCTGCGCCACGATCGTTTCATCAGCGAGGAAAGCCGCGACAATCACAATAAAGGTTGGGCGGCCATCCTCAGCAAACTTGCTGTCACATTGGAAGGATAAGTTCATGGAAAACCTCAACTGGCTCGCCGTTGGCGTGGGCACAATCGGTGCTTTCATTCTCGGCATGCTGTGGTTCAGCCCCATACTGTTTGGCAAAGGCTGGTCAACGGGCAGTCACAACATCCAACCACCCGAAAGCCCGCCAATCGCCGCGATGGTGATCCAGTTTCTGGGGACATTTGCTCTGGCGATGGTCGTTGGATTGACCGAGACCACAGGCGATCTGCTCACCGCAATTATGGCGATCCTGGCCACGGCCCTGTTTGTGGCGGGCATGGATCTTTTCAGCCAGAAAACCGGCAAAGCCACAGCGATTGACGCAGGCTATGTTGTTGCAGGTGGGGCCATCATGATCATCGCCCAGGGGATTTTCTAACGCCCGATTTCCCCGCGCGGTTTTGGCCGCGTGGGGATCTCCTTGAGTAACCCACCCACCCCCATCGCCGCGAAATCGGCCGGGGTCAGATCAACACCGCACAACACCCTTTCCAACACCCAATCCGCCCCGTTCAGGGCGGGCGAACGGGCGCAGCCGGGCAAACCAATCACCGGCTTCTCACCGATATGACCCAGAAACAGCAGGTTGCCCGGATCTACCGGCATCCCGAACTGGGTCACCACGCCGCCAGCCGCACGCAATGCGGCAGGCCCAACATCCTCCGGGTCAGAGGTGGCGGACGCGGTCAGAATGAACACAACATCGCCTTTTGCTGCAGCTATGGCGCGTGCCAATGGGGCCGCTTCGTGATCCACCAGGACACGGTCGTCCAGCGTGACCCGCATCCGGTCCAACCTTCCATGCAGCGCATCGCGCCCCTTCATGCTGGGATCACCATCGGTCCGTGTCTCAATCAGCGATGCGGTATTGTAGATTGATGTCAGCACCCGCAAGCTGGCCCGTCCCGCCAGGCCGGCTGCGGCCACATCGCGCTCTGGCACCGCATATGAAATAATCTTGACCGTCGCGACCATCGTACCTGCATCAACGCGATGAAAGGGCGGGACGGTCGCAACCGTGATCATCGGGTTCACCGCGTTGAACGCATCCACCCGGGCCACATCGATCCGTGCGATCCCCGCATCTTTCGCAAAAATATTGACCCGACCTGTCGCCGCTTTGCTGAGCCGCAGACCGTCACCCTGTAATGCCCGCGCCAGGCGGGCAGCGGCTTCATCTTCGCCCAGATCACCAGTTTCCAACTGCGCGACGGTCACCTGCCCCTGACCGCCCGCAATCAAGGCTGCAATGTCGGCAGGCGTCAAAACCTGCCCCTTCCGCAGCCGCTGCCCCGACAAAGCAACCGAATGGGCCAGTATCGCACCGGTCGCGTCAACCGTTGGAACAGATCCAAACTTCACTTTGCCTGCCTCAGGCTGGCAATGACCTCCGCCATGATGCTGACCGCGATTTCGGCAGGTTGCCGGCCACCGATATCCATGCCCACAGGCGCATGAATGCGGCCGATCTCTTGCTGAGAAAACCCGGCCTCCTCCAGTCTTGCGACGCGCTTGGCATGGGTACGGGTTGACCCAAGACATCCCAGATAAAACACCTCCGAGCGCAGCGCCGCCATGATCGCCGGATCATCCAGCTTTGGATCATGGGTCAATGTCACAACCGCCGTTCTTGCATCCGGCTTCAGCGTGACCAGCGCCTCATCCGGCCAATCGTCAATGATCGTCTCACCGGGAAACCGGGCCTCTGAACCGAAGGCGCCGCGCGGATCAATCAGCACGGGCGCATAACCGCAGGCGCGCGCCATTTGCACCAATGGCTGGGCGATGTGCACCGCCCCGACAATGATCATGCGCAGCGGCGGGTTATGAATGGCCACAAATGTGCGGCCATCCGGCTCCACTCCGGAACGGTCGAGACGAAAGCGGTCGGGGTAGGCGTCGGCGCCTGCCAAAGCACCACCACCGGTTTCCAGATTGGTGACATAAGCAACCGGCGTGGCGCGCGCCCGCGCCGCCACCAATGCCTCCAGTACGGGGACCGGCAAGACCGTCCCGACAGGCTCCACCAACACCTTGATCTCGCCACCACAGGCCAAACCCACGGCAAAAGCCTCATCATCGCTGACGCCAAATTCCAGAACGCGCGGCTTGCCATCTTCCAGCGCATCGATCGCCTCAACGATCACAGCGCCTTCGACACAGCCACCCGAAACGGAGCCTTCCATGGCCCCGTCGCCATCGATCACCAACTGGCTGCCCACGGCGCGCGGGGCAGACCCCCATGTCTGCACCACGGTCGCCATGGCAACGCGCCGTCCGGCACGGTGCCAATCCAGCGCAAGCGCGGGCAGGTCAGTGATCACGTCAGGCATCAGTTTGCACAATCCTCGTCAGAAAACAGTTGTTTCGGGCTGATCTGACATCAACATAAGCCACATCACCCCGGTCGAGAAGGGATGCTGCATAATCCGCGATCTCATCTTTTGGGGTGATCTGACCGGTGCCGTACATGATCCGGTCGGTCTGGTCATAGGCCTTCACCAGATAATCGGGGGATTTTCGCAGAACCGGCGGCACCGCATTCCCGGCATGGGGCGTGCATTCATCGGCGCAGAAAAACACAGGACCCGTCTCGGCATAGGGTTGCAAGTGGCCAAAAGGCCGGGCGGCGCAGATCAGCATTTCCGCACCAGCGGGCACATCGTTCAGGCAAGATCGGCAGGGTTTTCCAACACCATCGGACATCGCGCGTTCCGCTGGGTTGCCATAGGCGTCCGGTCCGCCTGCGCGCAGGCTGGCCACATCTTCGGCATCGTAGGGCAAATAGGTCAAAGTCATCATATCCTCCTTGATTGACGAGTTTGATCTAGCAACACGGGCAGCCGCCAAACGACCCGAAACCTGCGCAAGTTGGATGGGTTAAAACCCATCTTACGTCATCATCGCCATCAGGCGCGCCTTCTGCCCGCTGTCATCGGGGCGCGACAATGCCTGCGCCAGCCCCTCCAGCGACGCGATGTTGTGCCCCGCCCGAAAGCTGGAACAATGCGGCAGCATTTGCATGATCCCCCTCGCTTTGGGGGCAAACCCTTCCCAACGCAAAAGCGGGTTCAGCCAGATCAACTGGCGCGCGGTCAGGCGCAACCGCTCCATCTCACGGCCCAGATCGGCATCCTTGTCACGATCCAACCCATCCGTGATCAACAACACCACAGCCCCCTGCCCCATAACCCGGCGCGACCAGTCGCGATTGAAATCATGCAGGCAGGCTGCGATCCGCGTGCCGCCTTCCCAATCCTGCGCCTCGGCCCCCGCAGCGGCCAGTGCGGCATCGACATCGCGGGTCCGCAGATGGCGGGTGATATTGGTCAGACGGGTGCCAAAGGTAAAGGCATGAACCTGCGCCCATCCCTGCCCTTCGCGGTTCGCCACGGAATGCAGAAAATGCAAGACGGCACGCGAATACTGCGACATTGACCCGGAAATATCGCAAAGTACCACAAGATTTGGATATCGCAATCGCCGCCGCTTGGTGGAAAATTCGGCGACCTCACCACCCCGGCGCATCGTCTGGCGCATGGTCCCGCGCCAATCAGGCAATCGACCGGGCAAGCCTTGCGTCCGGCGGCTCTGGATCGGCGGGACTGGCAGGCGCAACCGTGCCAACATGCGTTTCGCCGCGGCCATTTCCGCATTGTTCATCTGTTCGAAATCAAGGCTGCGCAGGCGTTCCTCGGTCGAGATTGTGCGCGAGGCATCAATCGAAATCTCCACCTCTTCGCCTGCGTCCTCGGGGGTGGGCAAATCACGGTCATAGCCGTCCAGCAAGGCCTCGGCTGCGCGTTTCTCGGCCGCCTGCGCAACCCTTTCATCCTGCACCCCGCGCACCGTCGGGGTCATGAACGCCATCATCTTTTCCAAATATCGCGGATCGCGCCAATACAGGCGAAAAAGCTGGGCAAAGACCTGTCGTTCCTCTGGCCTGGACACAAAGCATGCCTGCAACGTCCAGTAAAAATCCAGCCTTTCTGTAAATCCCGCCGCCTGCACCGCCCGGATCGCATCAATCACCCGGCCCGGCCCCACCGCCAAACCTGCCTTGCGCAGGGCGCGGGCAAAATGGATGATGTTCTGCGCCAGTTTGGGATCGTCCGGCAAGTCAAGATCAGCCAGTTCAACCATCAGGCGGTCACCAATTCCGCCTTTGCCTCATCAAGAATGCGCTTCGCCTCGGACCCTTCCAGTTTCTGGATATCGTCCTGATATTTCAGGATCGCGCCCAGCGTATCCGCGATGACCTCTGGCGACAGGTTGATGACATCCAGTGCCAATAGGCATTTTGCCCAGTCAATTGTCTCAGCCACACCCGGTTTCTTAAACAAATCTTCGGTGCGCAACTTCTGGACAAAGGCAACAACTTCCCGCGACAAGGCCGTCGCGGCTTCCGGCGCACGCGCCTGCAAAATCTCAATTTCGCGCTCAAAATCCGGGTAATCGACCCAATGGTACAGGCACCGGCGTTTCAGCGCATCATGCACCTCGCGGGTCCGGTTGGAGGTCAGGATGACAATCGGCGGTTCTGGCGCCTTGACCGTCCCTAACTCGGGTATGGTCACCTGAAAATCCGACAATGCCTCCAGCAAGAACGCTTCAAACGGTGCATCGGTCCGATCCAACTCATCAATCAACAGAACCGGGGCGCCACCGGGCTGGGGGCGCATGGCCTGCAGCAATGGCCGCTCGATCAGGTATTCCTCGGTAAACAGCTCGGTCTTCAGTGCGTCCCGATCCGCCCCGCCCGATGCCTCAGCCGCGCGAATGGCGATCATCTGCTCGGCAAAATTCCATTCGTAGACGGCGGATGCGGCATCCAGCCCTTCATAACATTGCAACCGAATCAACCGGCGGCCCAGACCGGCGGCAATCGCCTTTGCAATCTCGGTCTTGCCGGTGCCCGCCTCGCCTTCCAGAAACAGCGGGCGCCCCAGCCGAAGCGCCAAAAACACGACGGTCGCCAGCGCCCGACCACAGACATAATCCTGCCCGGCCAGCCCCGCCTGCACCTCATCAATACTGCCAAATGCCATGCAATTCTCCCTCACCCGTCATAGCTGCATTCCCCGCCACCCGCGTCAAGCCGTCCATTGCCACTCTGCGACCAAAGGCATAGCTTTGCGCCGAACAGCAAAAGGACCCGGCCATGAATGATTCCTCCCCCATCAAGACATCAGGCTTTGGACCCGATCTGGGGCCATTCGACTGGGCCGATCCGCTGCGGCTGGAGGACCAGCTGACCGAGGATGAACGGATGTTGCGGGACGCGGCAAACACCTTTGCCCAAAACACGCTGCAACCGAAAGTGACGGACGCCTACCGTGAGGCCACCGTTGACGCGGACATCTTCAAGGAAATGGGCGATGCGGGCCTGCTGGGCATCACTATTCCCGAAGAATATGGCGGGCTGGGCGCAGGTTACGTGACCTACGGGCTTGTGGCGCGTGAGATTGAACGCGTCGATAGCGGTTATCGCTCTATGATGTCGGTCCAATCCTCGCTCGTGATGTACCCGATCCACGCCTATGGCAGCGACGCCCAACGACAGAAATACCTGCCCGGGCTGGCCGCAGGCACGCTGATTGGCTGTTTTGGACTGACAGAACCGGATGCGGGAAGCGACCCGGCGGGCATGAAAACCACGGCCAAGAAAACCGCAAATGGCTATGTCCTCAACGGCTCCAAAATGTGGATCAGCAACGCACCGATTGCCGATGTGTTTGTCGTCTGGGCCAAATCCGAGGCGCATGACGGCAAGATCCGCGGCTTCGTGCTCGACAAGGGCACCAAGGGGCTGAGCGCGCCGAAAATCGGCGGCAAGCTATCGTTGCGGGCCTCCGTCACCGGCGAAATTGTCATGGATAATGTAGAAGTAGGCGAAGACGCACTGCTCCCCGGTGTTCAGGGCCTCAAAGGCCCGTTCGGCTGCCTGAACCGTGCGCGTTACGGCATCGCATGGGGGGTCATGGGCGCGGCAGAGGCATGCTGGCACGCCGCGCGCCAATACGGGCTGGATCGCAAGCAATTTGGGAAGCCACTGGCACAAACCCAGCTTTTCCAGAAAAAACTGGCCGATATGCAAACTGAAATCACGCTCGGCACCCAATCCGCCCTGCAACTGGGGCGTCTGATGGACGAAGGGTGCGCGGCGCCGGAAATGATCAGCCTGATGAAACGGAATAACTGCGGCAAGGCGCTCGATATTGCGCGGGCATCACGGGATATGCATGGCGGCAATGGAATCAGCGAAGATTTCCAGATCATGCGACATATGGTCAATCTGGAGACGGTAAACACCTATGAAGGGGCGCATGACGTTCACGCACTTATTCTGGGTCGTGCACAAACCGGGCTGCAAGCATTCTTTTAGGTCGGTATCCAAAATAATCGGACATTTCATCCACTAAATTTCGCCTCAAATCCAAGATAGCACAAAGCTCGGACGCGTCGGCATAAGCCTGGCGCGCTGAGTGAAAAAGCAGGACCCGCACGTGATTATCAACACAAATCTGACCGATCTGAAGCCGAATGCATGGCTTGGGCAAATTGACGAGATTTGCGATGATCTGGGGTTCTTCGAACAGCTCGGAACGCGCCATTTCGCGGCGTTTCTGGGGATAGGACGCAAACTGCTGGTCACGTTCGAGAATGCGCAAGATGTTCGCGCGCATAACCCTGACGCCGAACCGCGCGGATTTGCCTATGCGCGTCACGACGGTTGGTCGCATCTTGCGTTATTGTCCGAAGGCGAAAGCTGGTTTCGCGACCCGGCAATCTATGCATTCTTTGACCGGCTGACGGATGACGGCTTCTTCGATGATTTCGAACGGATTGTCTTTCATGGGACTGGCAGTGGTGGCTATGCCGCTGCCGCGTTCTCTGTTGCCGCCCCCGGCGCGACGGTCATCGCGTTACAGCCGCAAGCGACGCTGGACGCACAGGTGACAGGCTGGGATAAGCGGTTCAAGGCGCAACGGCGCATCAATTTCCGGGGGCGCTATGGTTACGCACCCGACATGATTGATGCCGCCGAAAAAGTCTTTGTAGCCTATGATCCCATGCAACGGCTTGATGCGGTCCATGCCATGCTCTTTCAAAACCCCAACGTCAGCTTGCTGCCCTGTCCGTTTCTGGGAAAGGCACTGGATCAAGCCTTCGATCGGCTCAGCATCCATGACGTGCTGCTGAAACTGGCGATGGAAGGTTCACTTGACCAACGGCGGTTCGCAGAGCTTCTGCGGGCCCGACGTTATGATCCTGCATATGCCCAAAATCTGGTCACCCATCTGGTGAAATCCGGGCATCACGGGCTGGCAAAGATCATTTGCGATTACATGCTGCGGCGGGGCCACAGCACGTTCTTTGACAAATTGCGCGCCGAACTCAGCGAAGCCGCTTAGCCCTTGCGCGCGTCGGCAATCTTCTTCCCCGCTTCAATGATACGGGTCGCAAAGTAGCCAAGAACGCCACCTAGCATGATCCAGAACGGCGTGCCGGTATTCAGCAATGCTGCAGCAATACCTGCGCAAAGCATCGCCAGCATAAACACGATCAATCGCTTTTCGCCCGGTTCAATCGGGATATGGCCTTCCATGGCCTTGATGACGGGGCCACCCAATGGCCCCTCCAGTTGCGGGGTCAAAAAGCCTGCGGCGGCGGCGATGATAAAACCAAGCATTGGTCTCTCCGGTCATAATTGTTTCTGCTCACGCCCAATATCGGGATGCAAGGGCACAACTGCAAGTACTATGGCCATCGGCGCAACGAAGGTGTAACTCCGGCACCATGATCGATAAGACAATGACAAGCCTGACAATCAGGCGTCCGGACGACTGGCATCTGCATCTGCGGGATGGGGCGATGCTGCAAGCCGTACTGCCCGAAACAGCGCGGCATTTCGGGCGGGCAATCATCATGCCAAACCTTGTGCCGCCGGTTGTGACGGCCCGGCAAGCCAGTGACTATCGGGATCGGATCATGGCCGCCCTGCCCGGCGACATGGATTTCACCCCGCTCATGACGCTCTACCTGACCGAGGATACTGACCCGCTGGATGTGGCCAACGCCCATGCCAACGGGGTCGCCACAGCGGTCAAACTCTATCCCGCCGGGGCGACCACGAACTCCGCTTCGGGGGTGACGAATTTCGACAGGGTCCGCCCGGTTCTTGAAACCATGGCCGAGATCGGGATGCCGCTTTGCGTTCATGGCGAAGTGACCGACCCTGATATCGACATCTTTGATCGTGAAGCGGTGTTCATTGACAAAGTCCTGAAACCGCTGCGCAAAAAAGTCCCCGACCTGAAAGTGGTCATGGAACATGTGACAACGCAGCACGCCGTCGATTACGTGCGCGATCACCGCAAGAACCTTGCGGCCACCATCACAACCCACCACCTGATCATCAACCGCAACCATATTCTGGCCGGTGGGATCAAACCACATTACTATTGCCTGCCCGTCGCCAAACGCGAAGCGCACCGGATCGCGCTGGTGCAGGCGGCGATATCCGGCGACAAACGGTTCTTTCTGGGGACCGACAGCGCGCCACATACCGACCCGGCCAAACTGCAAAGCTGCGGTTGCGCGGGCATTTTTACCGCACCCAACACCATGTCCTGCCTGGCAGAGGTGTTCGAAGCCGCAGGCAAACTGACCAAACTGGAAGCATTCACATCACTTAACGGGCCACAGTTTTACGGGTTGCCACCGAACGAGGCGACGATCACCCTGCAAAAGGGCGATCCCGTGACCTATCCCGGCTCCATCGAAACGGCGGACGGGCCGGTCACGGTCTTTGACCCCGGATTTGACCTGCATTGGCGGGTCACAGAAAACCCCTGACACTTCTTCATCAATCATCGCGTAAAACAGGCCAGCACCATGATCCCAACATCATTCCCCACCAAAGAAGAAATCGCACGACTGACCGCTGGCATGCTGATCGAAATCGGGGCAATTGATTTCAACGCACGCGAACCATTTACCCACGCATCGGGCAAGCAGGCCCCCACTTATGTCGATTGCCGCAAGCTGATCAGCTACCCCCGGATCCGGGCCACGCTGATGGATTTCCTGGCGGTGACAATCATGCGCGAAGCCGGGTTTGAGGCTTTCGACAACATCGCAGGCGGGGAGACCGCAGGCATCCCCTTCTCTGCGATGGTGGCCGACCGGCTCGCCCTGCCGATGACCTATGTGCGCAAAAAACCAAAGGGTTATGGGCGCAACGCCCGGATCGAAGGGGTGATGACCGAAGGCCAGCGGGTCCTGCTGGTCGAGGATCTGACAACCGATGGCGGGTCCAAACTGTCATTCGTCGACGCAATCCGGGACACCGGGGCAACATGCGGCGCGACGGCGGTTATCTTTTACTACGGCATCTTTGAAGGCGTGGAAAAAACCCTCTCCGACCATGGCGTACAACTGATCCACCTTTGCACATGGTGGGATGTTCTGGCCGAGGCCAAGGCGCGCGGCGCATATGATACTGAAACACTTGCAGCAGTTGAAACCTACCTTGGCGCACCAGACCAATGGTCACCGGCGGGTTAATCATCCAGCGGAAACGCGATGTCATACCGGACACCCTCGGGGCGCTGGTCATATGTCGCCTCGCCAAGCAGATCGGCCGGCACGATCTGACGCAACAAAAGGCTGCCAAACCCCTGTGACACAGGCGCAGGATCACTTACTGGAACCGGCAATGTCTCTTCCCAGGTAAGATGGGCGCAGCCATCCGCAACGCGCGTGTGCACGACAACCTGCCCGCCACTGGGGCTCAGGGCGCCATATTTTGACGCATTGGTCAAAAGCTCATGCACAGCCATTATCACGATCAAGACACGGTTCGCCTGGACCGTGACGGGGTCGCCGGACAAAACCAGCCTGCCATGATCATCGCCCAGAAACCCCGATGCTTCCTGACGAATGATCTGATGCAGATCAACCGCGCTCCAGTCGTTGTTGCGCAGCATTTCATGCGAACTCGCCATAGATCGCAAACGATCCTCGATGGCGCGGGTATACTCCGCGATATCCGTCGCAGTCCGGCCCGACATTTTCACAACCGAAATAATTGTCGTCAGGGTATTTTTGACCCGATGCTCCAACTCGTGCATCAACAGCTTTGTGCGTTCCTCCGATAACCGGCGGGCCGTTACATCCTGCACGGTGCCCACAAGACGCACCGCCCTGCCCTCAGAAAATTGGCAATCGGCTATTGCGTGAATCCAGCGCATTGGCTTTCCATCACGGGGCAGCACGCGATATTCGATATCGATATGCCCATCTCCGGCAGGGTCAATGGCGTGCGCGGTTTGACTGTTATGCAACTCCTGATCGTCGGGATGCACCTGGGCGATAACCGTCTCATATGTGATCTCTTCACCCGACGGCACACCCCACAAGGCGCGAATGCGATCGTCCCAATAGGCGCGACCGGTTTGCGGCTCAAACTCGAACACGCCGATCTGCGCCGCCAACAAAGCGACCGCCATCCTGCGTTCCTCATCGTTTGGGATACCAAGGACATGCTGACGGCGCAGGTAGCTGGCGTCGGCTTCTTCCATCTCTTTCATGCGGCGTTCCGGGGTATTCAATGGCGAATGCCACAACCATGGTTTGCAAAGGTTAAAAAATATTCGCCGCAAATTTGGGGCAGCGCGGCTGTGGGGTCAACCGGTTTTAGCCAGTTTCGCAGATCAGGCGGTCCGCGCCACCAATCGCAGCCAATGGGCTGGCAAAAAACTTCCCCACAGGGCTGTGCAAAACCTGATCCTCGAATCGGACCGCACATGTCTATTTTGCGGTTAGCCTGCCAAGCAGCACAAATTATTGTAGGCTGAGACGCGGTGGCAGTGTATCAACAGGTTTATCCCGCCAACGATCCACAGGCATATCCAGATAGCCGGGCAAAGCATAAACCTGTTAGGACGCAACCCAACACGGGATGAGCAGCACATGAACGAAATCACAGCTTTCAACGCAACCGGGGTCGAAACAACCTCCGCCGACACAATGCCCCATTCGATCGAGGCCGAACAGCAATTGCTGGGCGCCATCCTGACCAATAACGATGTGTTTGACAGGGTTGCAGCGATCATCGGGCCAAAGCATTTCTACGACCCCGTCCACGCCCGCATCTTTGAAACTGCGGCCAGCCGGATCAGCCGCAACATGCTTGCCAGCCCGGTCACGCTGAAATCTTTCATGGAGGATGACGAAGGGCTGAAGGAACTGGGCGGCCCGCCCTATCTGGCGCGTCTTGCCGGGGCGGCAATCTCGGCCTTCGCCGCACGCGACTATGCGCAAATGATCTATGATCTGGCGACACGGCGCGAGCTGATCCAATTGGGTAAGGATATCTCTGACAAGGCCGCCAGGGTTGATGTGGAAAGCGAACCCAAGGAACAGATCGTCGAGGCCGAACAGGCGCTTTATGCACTGGCCGAACAGGGCACGACCGAACAGGGTTTCCAATCCTTCCTTGCAGCGGTGACAGAGGCCGTGAATGTCGCCAACAGCGCATATCAACGCGAAGGCGGGTTGGCAGGTGTGTCCACCGGTCTGGCCGATCTTGATGCAAAACTTGGGGGCCTGCATAAATCTGACCTACTGATCCTCGCCGGGCGTCCCTCCATGGGGAAAACATCGCTGGCCACGAACATTGCCTTCAACATCGCCAAGGCCTACCGCAAGGGGCAGCTGTCAGATGGATCAACAGGGGCCGTTGACGGTGGCGTCGTGGGCTTCTTCTCGTTGGAGATGAGCGCCGAACAGCTTGCCGCGCGTATCCTTGCCGAAGCCTCTGAAATCTCGTCGCATAAGATCAGGCAAGGCGACATGACCGAAGGTGAATTCCGGCGCTTTGTCGAAGCCGCCAAGGCACTTGAGGCCTGCCCGCTCTATATCGACGACACCGCCGCCATCCCCATTGCGCAACTCGCTGCGCGGGCGCGGCGGCTGAAACGAACCCACGGGCTGGATGTGCTGATCGTGGACTACCTCCAGCTTGTACGCGGCACCTCCGAAAACCGCGTGCAGGAAATCGGCGAGATTTCCATGGGGTTGAAAGCCATCGCCAAGGAACTCAACATCCCCGTCATCGCGCTGTCACAGCTATCGCGCCAGGTGGAAAACCGCGAGGATAAACGCCCGCAACTGTCTGACCTGCGTGAATCCGGCTCCATTGAGCAGGATGCCGACGTCGTCATGTTCGTCTACCGGGGCGAGTATTACGTGGAACGCGAAAAACCCGATGACGACAATATGGAAGGCATCGCCGCCTGGCAGGAGAAGATGTCCAAACTGCATGGCAAGGCCGAGGTGATCGTCGGCAAACAGCGGCACGGCCCCATCGGCACGGTCGAACTGGCCTTCACGGCCGAATTCACCCGCTTCGGTGATCTGGTGAAACCGTGGCAACAAGGCGCGGATCAGGAGTTCTGATCAGGGTTACCTGGAACGGTAGCGGCTTTTCGTCGATGCCGCGATCCGCCAGCGCAAAACGACCTGAACCGCCATGCGGTTCCGGCAAAAACGTTGAGTCTTCCCGACGTTTTGCCGACAGGGTAAAAGCCATCAAAGGCTGCGTATTAACACTCTACCGCCCCGTGAACATCATCTTGCGCATCAAACGGCGGGCGCAGCGTTAACCACTTGCCGCCTGCCGCGCCCCCTGCCAAAAGGGCGGCATGGGAACCGGACGCCTGACAATTGACCTTGATGCGGTCGTCGCCAACTGGCGCGCGCTTGACGATATGACCCGTTGCAAGACCGCTGCGGTGGTCAAGGCGGATGGCTATGGGCTGGGTGCGGCAAATGTCGCTAAGGCCCTGTTCAAGGCCGGGGTGCGGCAGTTCTTTGTCGCTGTCGCGGAAGAGGCGGTGCCGATCCGCGCGGAACTGGGTGAAAAGCCGGATATTTCGGTATTTTCGGGGCATATGAAGGGTGACACGGACCTGATCCGTGAACTGAAACTGACGCCGATATTGAACTCTGTCGATCAGTTGACGCATCATTTCGAGGTGCTGCCCGGCCATCCATTTGGCATTCAACTGGACACTGGCATGAACCGGCTGGGGATGGAGTTGCAGGAATGGGCGGCGGTCGCCGAACTTGCCCTTGCGCAACATCCGAAACTGGTGATGTCGCATCTGGCCTGCGCAGATGAACCGGATCATCCGATGAACCCCTATCAGCTTGATAATTTTAAGAAAATGACCGACGGGATCAGCGCCCCCCGCTCTCTCGCGGCGACGGGTGGCATCCTTCTGGGTGCGGACTACCATTTTGATCTGACACGCCCGGGCATCGGACTTTATGGCGGACACCCGTTTGAGCAGGCGCAAGCCACCGTCGAACTTGACCTGCCGGTCATCCAGGTGCGCGACGTTGCCGCGGGCGAGGTAGTGGGCTACGCCAATTCGTGGCAGGCAGACCGGCCCACAAAAGTGGCCACGGTCTCAGGCGGGTACGCCGATGGAATTTTCCGCATTCTGTCAGACAAGGCCACGCTTTATCACGACAAACACCCATGCCCGGTGATCGGGCGTGTCTCAATGGATCTGCTGACCGTTGATGTAACAGATCTGCCGGATGTGCCGACGAAACTCAGCCTGATCGGCCCGCACCAAACGGTGGACGACCTGGCAAAAGCCGCCAGAACAATCGGTTACGAGGTGCTGACACAGCTAGGCGGGCGCTACTATCGAAAGACATTTGGCAAATAGCACCCTTGTAATCGCGAAGTTGACTTGCCACGTAGCGCTCAGACTTCTTTAAGGTTTTTCATGTTAAACATCCTGCGCTTCGCCAATCTGTCGCTTTTGATCCTCTTTCCCATCGCGTGGTTCGCGCCTCTGATGCGCGCAGGGCTCTTGCCACTTTTCGGGCTCAGCGAAATCAGCGTCATTTCGGGCATGCAAAGCCTTTGGAAAAGTGACGTGGCACTTGCGCTTCTGGTCACCGGGTTCGCGCTATTTGCGCCCTATCTGAAAACCATCGGCCTGGCGCTCATTCACTTTAACCTGTTGAAAGATAAGACCTTACCTGCGCTTTCTTGGATCGGCAAACTGGCCATGGCCGATGTATTCCTCATCGCGCTTTATATCGTTGTCTTCAAAGGCGTTGGCATTGGCAAGGTCGAAACCGGCTGGGGGCTTTACATGTTCACCGCCTGTATCCTCGCTTCCATCCTGATCTCGGCGCTCACCCCAGAGGCCAAGGCGCAATCCTGACGCGTTAACCAGATTTTTCCCCTTTTTCGGCGGATAGGTTTGCGGCCCTATCGCGCTAGGAAAGCGGAGAAAATCATGAAAAAACAAATCGCTGAATTCATCGGCACCTTTACTCTTGTGCTGCTGGGTTGTGGATCAGCCGTCATCGCCGGGGCTGATATCGGTCTGACCGGAATCAGCTTTGCCTTCGGCCTTGCCCTGATTGGCATGGCCTACGGGATCGGGCCCGTCTCTGGCTGTCACATCAACCCGGCTGTCTCGCTTGGTGCGGTCGCTGCCGGGCGCATGGAACTGGGTGAGGCGATCAAATATATCATTGCCCAAATGGCCGGCGCCATTGCTGCTGCGGCAGTCCTGCTCTTGATTGCCAATGGCAAGGCCGATTATTCGGTTGCAGAAAACGGCCTGGGCCAGAACGGCTGGGGCGCTGGTTACCTCGGCGAGTACAACATCTTTGCCGCCTTTGTCTTTGAAGTTATTGCAACTTTCCTGTTCATGGTCGTGATCCTCGGCGCGACCGGCGCCGGTGCACCTGCACAGTTCGCCGGGCTTGCCATCGGACTTGCCTTGGTGGTTATCCACCTCGTTGGGATCAATATCACAGGCGTTTCTGTGAACCCTGCCCGGTCATTTGGCCCCGCCCTGTTCGCTGGCGGCACGGCGATCGGTCAGGTGTGGCTGTTCATCGTTGCGCCCATCATTGGCGCAGTCGCGGCGGGACTTCTTTTCAAATCGGGTATGTTGAACGCTGACGAGCAACAATAATACCTGACACGCATGGCCGCACGTTCCCCTGTGCGGTCATGCAACTCATGCCATTGCCGTTTGGAACAATTTGGGCCAAAAGGTGAACATGGCCAAAGATCTTTCCTATACTTGTTCTGAATGTGGCGCGGCGTTCCGCAAGTGGTCGGGGCAATGTGATGCCTGCCAGGCCTGGAACACGATCACCGAAAGCAAAGCACTTTCCAGCGGCCCCAAGGGCAAATCGCTGGGGGCCGTACGCGGCAACACAATCCCCCTGACGGATCTGGAAACGCAGGAAGAAGAACCGCCTCGCACAACCGCAGGCGTGGGCGAGTTGGACCGCGTTCTTGGTGGTGGGCTGGTGAAGGCCTCTGCCCTTCTGGTGGGTGGCGATCCGGGCATTGGTAAATCCACCCTGCTTCTGCAAGCGGCAGCAAGATTTGCCCGTAACGGTTTGAAAGTCATCTATATTTCTGGCGAAGAATCCAACGCGCAGGTGCAAATGCGCGCCCGCAGGCTGGGGCTTGAGAAAAGCCCGGTGCAACTGGCGTCGGAAACGAACCTGCGCGATATCCTGACGACGCTTGAGGCTGAAAAACCCGATCTGGCGATCATCGATTCCATCCAGACCATGTGGGCAGACACCGTCGACAGCGCCCCGGGCAGCGTATCACAGGTGCGCTCTTCCGCGCATGAGCTGACGACCTTCGCCAAGCGGAACGGCATGGCCGTTGTCATGGTCGGCCACGTGACCAAGGAAGGTGCGATAGCGGGTCCGCGCGTCGTCGAACACATGGTTGATACGGTGCTTTATTTCGAAGGCGAACGGGGGCACCAGTTCCGCATCCTGCGATCGGTCAAGAACCGTTTCGGTCCGGCGGATGAGATCGGCGTCTTTGAAATGACCGGCAAGGGGTTGGCAGAAGTCAAGAATCCCTCCGCCCTGTTCCTGTCCGAAAGGGGCACCCCCGCCCCCGGGTCCGTTGTCTTCGCAGGTATCGAAGGGTCGCGGCCCATGCTTTGCGAGATACAGGCACTTGTGGCACCTTCGCCACACAGCCAGCCGCGCCGATCCGTCGTCGGATGGGACGGTGGTAGGCTCGCGATGATCCTTGCCGTGCTTGAATCTCGCTGCGGCGTGCCATTCACCGGATTGGACGTTTACCTCAATGTAGCCGGGGGTTTGCGCATATCTGAACCGGGGGCCGACCTTGCCGTAGCGGCGGCACTGGTGTCTGCCAGAGAAGACGCCGCCCTGCCAAAAGACGCCGTCGTTTTCGGGGAAATCAGCCTATCGGGTGCGCTGCGTCCTGTGGTTCAGACCGAAAATAGATTGAAAGAAGCCCAGAAACTTGGTTTTACCACCGCAATCGTACCGCAACAGGCCAAACAGCCTGCGGTCACCGGTTTGGGATTGCGCAACGCGTCTGATCTTGCCGGATTTGTTGAAGAGGTATTTGGCGCACGTTAGCGTCGAAGGCAGGAGACGAACCATGGAAGGTTTTACACTGGTCGACGCAGGTGTCGCCCTTATCGTCATATTGTCGGGGGTGCTGGCCTATAGCCGCGGTTTTGTCCGCGAAGCAATGGCAATCCTCGGCTGGATCGGCGCGACGATCATCGCGTTTATTTTTGCCGATCAGGTTGAACCGCTGGTCCGGCAAGTACCGGTTGTTGGCGAATTTATCGGCGACAGCTGTGAGTTGGCGATCATTGCGGCCTTTGCGGCGGTGTTCGCTGTTGCACTGGTCGTTGTTTCGATATTCACACCGTTGTTTTCCAGCGTTGTGCAGCGCTCGGCCCTCGGCGGTGTTGATCAGGCGCTTGGGTTTCTCTTCGGGATTTTCCGGGGCATCCTGCTAATCGCGGTCGCCTTCTTTGTGTATGACACGGTGTTCGCCAACCAACAGGTTGCGCTTATTGATGACAGCCGCTCTGCAAGGGTTTTTGCCCAATTGACCGGCCAGATCGAAGAACAGAACCCCGAACAGGCGCTGGGTTGGATCACAGAGCAATATCAACAGCTTGTTGGAAATTGCGGCGCCCCGGCCGAGTAACAGCAACAACATGACATTGAACGGCCATCGCAACCTGCGGTGGCCGTTTTCATTTGTCGGCTGATATGTGTATCCTACGCCATTATGTGAGGGTTGATCATGTATGTTGTTGGCTTTGTCATTCCTGTGCCGGAAACAGAACGCGACGCTTTTCAGGCGTGGTCCAGACGGGCCGCCCAACTTCTGCTGGAACACGGCTGCCTTGAGGTTATTGACGCCTGGGAGGACAATGTGCCCAGCGGTACGCACACCGATTTCCGGCGCGCGGTAGATGCCGGTCCAAACGACAAGATTGTTTTTTCCTGGCAAAAATGGCCGGACAAGGCGCATGTCGATGCGGTCGAAAAAGCCATGGCAGAGGATCCGCGTTTCGACCCGCCCGATGGCATTCCGTTTGATCAGAAACGTTTGATCATGGGTTGCTTCGTGCCGCTGACAGTCGCTTCTGCCTGACTATCCACGACTTTGTCCAACCAGCAATCAACCGATCGCCGCACATAAGTGCCCTCGTCGAAACACCGAACGCATTTCACTCCCAAGAACCATGATCGTTTCGTGACAGCGGGGCCTTGACCCGCTAAGACCGGGGCAAGTCACGCCAACGGATTCGGAGCTGCCCTCTTGTCCACCCAGATGCCACCCGCCCATCCCTTTGATGATGATAAACTGCGGGAGGAATGTGGCGTATTTGGCGTTGTCGGCGTCACCGATGCTGCCAACTTCGTCGCCCTTGGCCTGCATGCCCTGCAACATCGCGGGCAAGAGGCGGGCGGCATTGTTACCCACGACCCCGAAACTGGCTTTAATCAGGCACGGCGCATGGGGCTGGTTCGCGACAATTTCACCAACCAAAGCGTGATGAAAACGCTGCCCGGCAGTATTGGAATTGGACATGTGCGTTATTCAACGGCCGGGTCCAAGGGCCAGACCGCGATGCGCGACGTCCAACCGTTCTTCGGCGAATTTTCAATGGGCGGGGCCGCAATTGCCCATAACGGCAACATCACCAACGCAATGTCCCTGCGCCGTGAACTGATCGAACGCGGATCAATCTTCCAAAGCTCATCGGACAGCGAATGCATCATCCATCTTATGGCCCGATCCATGGGCCGCAATATCCCCGACCGGATGGAAGAGGCATTGCGCAAGGTTGAAGGCGCGTTTTCCATTGTCGCGATGACCCGAACCAAACTGCTTGGTTGTCGCGACCCGCTGGGCGTGCGCCCGCTGGTTCTGGGCAAGCTGGGTGACGGCTGGGCGCTGGCGTCAGAGACCTGCGCGCTGGATATCATCGGCGCAGACTTCGTCCGCGAGGTTGAGCCGGGCGAGATGGTAGTGATCACCGCCGAGAAAGGCGTCCAGAGCCATTTTCCCTTCCGCCCGAGCCGATCGCGCTTCTGCATTTTTGAACATGTCTATTTCAGCCGCCCTGACAGTATTCTTGGCGGGCGCTCCGTCTATGAGACCCGCGAAAACATTGGCCGTGAACTGGCCAAGGAAAACCCGGTGGACGCGGATCTGGTCTGCCCGGTGCCTGATAGCGGCACGCCGGCAGCGATTGGTTACGCATTGGAATCGGGTATTCCCTACGCCATGGGGATCATCCGCAACCAATATATGGGCCGGACCTTTATCGAACCAACCGAACAAATCCGCAATATGGGCGTGCGCCTGAAGCTGAACGTGAACCGCGCCCTGATCAAAGGAAAACGGGTGATCCTCGTGGATGACAGCGTGGTACGCGGCACGACCAGTCGTAAGATCAAGGAAATGATCCTGGACGCCGGTGCAGCCGAGGTGCATTTCCGCATCGCGTCCCCCCCCACTGCCTGGCCCTGCTTTTACGGTGTCGACACTCCGCAGCGGGAAAAGCTGCTGGCCGCGACCATGTCCGAGGACGAAATGCGGGAACATCTGGGGGTCAACAGCCTCAAATTCATATCACTCGATGGACTTTATCGCGCGGTGGGTGAGGCCGGTGGACGCGACGCCAAAACGCCCGCCTATTGCGATGCCTGTTTTTCAGGGGAGTACCCGGTCGCCCCGTCCGACATGATCGAACAGGGTTTCAAGGCAAAGACGGCGGCAGAGTGAATGGCGACTGTAATTTACCACAACCCCGCATGCGGCACATCACGCAATGTACTTACGGTAATCCGCGCTTCAGGTACGGAACCAACGGTTGTCGAATATCAACAAACCGGCTGGACACGGGCGCAGCTTGAGGGGCTTTTTGCCGCCGCAGATCTGACCCCGCGCGATGCATTGCGGGTGTCGAAATCTCCGGCTGAGGAGTTGGGCCTTCTTGACCCGTCAGTCAGCGACGATGTGCTATTGGACGCGATGGTTGCACATCCGATCCTCGTGAACCGTCCCATCGTGTGTTCTCCCAAAGGTGTCGCCCTGTGCCGCCCGTCCGAGGCTGTGTTGCCACTTTTGGAAAGGCCACTGACTGAGCCGGTCTATAAGGAAGATGGAGAACTGATCTGCGCACCTTGATCACGCGGATTTGACCCGTTCTTAGCAAAACCCTGCGTCACAAGACCCCCGCGGGGCTGTTCCTGCGATTTGTGTTCTGGCAATAGACCGCCTTCGGCAAATCATCGAAGCGATTTCTCCATGTCAGACCAAACTCCACCCGTTGCGGCGGCCAACGCAACGCGCGCCGATGCCTTGGCATTAAATGACCTGACTGTCATCGGGTTGATGCACGCGCATGATGGACCCGCGGCCCTGCTACGCTCTCCGCGCGGTCAGATTGCCCGTGTGCAGGTGGGTGCCGCAATCTTTGGCGTGACGATAACCGCGATTGGCGAGGGTCAGGTGATCATGACGACAAGGGGCGGACAGACAAGGGCCGTCACCGTGGCAGGCAGCTAAGGCTTGACGCCGCGCCTCGTTCGGCACATGACGCGCCCTATGACACAGACTGCATTAATCACTGGCGCATCGCGCGGCCTTGGCGCGGCCTTGGCCAAGGCCCTTGCGCCAACACACCACATCATCGCCGTCGGGCGGACCGTCGGCGCATTGGAAGAGCTGGACGATGCCATTCAGGCTGCAGGTGGTCAGGCTACCCTTGCCCCCATGGACATCACCGTTGACGAGGCCATGCAGCAGCTTTGTCGTAGTATCTATGATCGTTGGGGGCATCTGGATCTGTGGCTGCACCCCGCGATCCACGCCGCGCCATTGGCGCCCGCCGGTCATATCGGCCCGAAGGATCTGGCAAAATCCATCAGCATCAACCTTGAAGCCACATCGCGCCTGATCCGCTATGTCACCCCCCTGTTGCAGGACAAAGGCCGAGCCGTTTTCTTTGATGACCCGCGCGGTGGATCACAGTTCTTCGGCGCTTACGGGGCCACAAAAGCCGCGCAAATCGCGTTGGCCCGAAGCTGGCAGGCGGAAACAACCAAGACAGGCCCGAAAGTCGACATTCTGCAACCGGCCCCCATGCCCACAGCCACCCGCGCCCGCTTCTACCCCGGCGAAGACCGCGCCAAGCTCAGCACGCCAGAGGCCGAAGCCGAACGTCTGATCCCCGCCATTCTGGGCTGAGTGGTCCCTGTTCTTCGGTGAGATCAATCAGGTATTGCCGGTTGATGTAGACAGCCGCGAAGCTCGACATCACCGGGCAGCCTGCTTGCGCAGTATTTCGACCAGCCGCATCAAAACCTCTGCCGGTTTGACATCACTTGTTGTCGACAATTGCACCAACCCCAAATGGGCGGCGTAAAACAGGGCCGGTAGCTCTGGCGCATCAATATCCATATCCGCCAGACACTCCTCCAAAAACGCCAGACGCGCTGCATCCACTTTGCCAACCGCCTCACCTGCCGGGGCAAATGTGCGGCCCCAGGCACGTATCGCTGTTTCAGCGCCCGCGCCGCCTTGCGCATCATGCGGCATATTGACCGCATGAACCAGCGCTTCAAGTCGCGGCAATCCGCGCGGCAATGCCTCCAGCCGGCCGATGATCGCGTGGGTTGCGGCATCTTGCCAGTAGACCAGCATCGCATGTCGCAGCTCGGAGAGATTCCTGAAATGCCAATAAAATGAACCTTTTGTCGATCCAAGTTCACGTGCGACAGGCTCAACGCGCAACCCTTCCGGGCCTTTTCGCACCAAGGCACGAAAGCCTGCATTGATCCAATCTTGCTGTCGGAGGCGGTGCTTTTTCTCTGCCATGCCAAACCATACGGTTCCGTATTGACACTGGCAACAACATCCAACCATACGCTTACGTATAGTATAGGAGACGCCAATGAATATTCTTCTGACAATTGCAGGGGCAATCATGACCCTGACCGCCGGTATCCATATCTTTGCCGGTGGGCCGGAGTATCACGATGTATTCCAAACCGTGTTACCCACCCCGCATCTGGCCGCGATGTCTGCCGTGCTCTGGCACGCGATTACGGTCAACCTGATCGTTTTTGCAGGCGCCTATTTCTGGCTGGCACGGCATCCGTCCCGCCCGCTGCTGATCACGCTTGCCGCAATGCAGATCGGCTGGATCGCTCTGTTTTTGTTCTACGGCATGACGATGCTTGGCTCACTCTGGCCAATGCCGCAATGGGTCATCTTTGGCGTCACAGTGTTGCTCACTCTCTATGGTGCCCGTCAACCTGACACTCGCCACGCAACCTGACTTGCCGCGCCTCGCCCCCTCGCATAGGAACAAAATAACAGCGAAGGGGCGAAAATGCGCATTCTCATCACCAATGACGACGGTATCAACGCCCCCGGGCTGAAGGTGCTGGAAGAGATTGCACATGAGGTCGCCGGACCAGAAGGCGAGGTCTGGATCGTCGCACCAGCCTTTGAACAATCCGGTGTCGGGCATTGTATCAGCTACACCCACCCCACAATGATCGCGCAGCTTGGTGAACGTAGGTTCGCCGCTGAAGGATCACCCGCAGATTGCGTCATCGCCGGGCTTTACGATGTATTGCAGGGCGACCCGCCAGACCTGTTGTTGTCGGGGGTCAACCGGGGCAACAATGCCGCAGAAAACACGCTTTATTCCGGCACAATTGGCGCCGCGATCGAAGGGGCGTTGCAAGGCATACGCTCCATTGCCCTGTCACAGTTTTATGGGCCCGATAACAAAGGCCTGGATGATCCCTTTGAAGCATCCGTTGCGCATGGCGCCGCCGTCGTTCGCGCCCTTTTGCAGGATAGCCTGTGGGACGACGCCAATTACAAGCTGTTCTATAATGTCAATTTTCCCCCGGTTCCTGCGGCAAAGGTCAAAGGCATGGCCGCCACAACCCAAGGGTTCCGCCTGAACACCCGTTTCCGGGCCGAGGCGCAGACATCACCCACCGGGCGCAAGTTTCTTTGGGTTCGCGGCGGACCGCAGCATGAACCGACCGCGCCCGGCACCGATGCAGCGGCAAACCTTGACGGGTATGTCTCGATCACCCCAATGCGTGCGGATCTGACGGATTACAATATGGTCGCAGCCCTCAAGGACGCCCTGACGTGACATTTGACGCGGCCACAAAGATGAAATTTCTCTATGCGCTCCGCAGCAAGGGCGTGACGGATGCTGCGGTATTGACCGCGATGGAGAAAGTCGACCGCGCCGACTATGTCAAAGGGACATTCGCCGACCGCGCCTATGAGGACATGCCACTGCCGATTGCCTGCGGACAAACGATCAGCCAGCCATCGGTTGTGGGGTTGATGACACAGGCCCTTCAGGTGTCACCCCGTGACAAGGTTCTCGAAATCGGGACGGGGTCGGGCTATCAGGCCGCGATCCTGAGCAAGCTGGCGCGCCGTGTCTACACCGTTGATCGCTACCGGCGGCTGGTCCATGCAGCCCGCGCGGTGTTTGAGGCGCATGACATCACAAACATCACCACATTCACCGCTGATGGCAGCCATGGGTTTGCCGAACAGGCCCCGTTTGATCGCATCCTGCTGACCGCTGCCGCCGAAGATCCGCCCGGCCCGCTTCTGGCGCAGTTGCGCGTCGGCGGCATCATGGTGCTGCCGGTCGGGCAATCCGACGCGGTGCAAAGCCTGATCCGCGTGAAACGGCTGGAAACCGGTTATGACTACGATGAATTGCGTGCCGTGCGCTTTGTCCCCTTGCTAGAAGGGCTAGGACAAGAGTAAAGTACCACAAAATATGGTACGACCCCGCATATAAGGGGCGACTTGGCAAGAGGAGCGGTAAGATGTCCCAGGATTGGACCACAGCACGACGTGCGATGATGACAGGTGTGGCCATTGCTGCGCTGAGCGCTTGTAACGAACCTTTCGATTTTGACTTACGTGACAACGTCAACGGCTTTGACACCAGCCGCGCCGTGCAGAATTTGCCGGGGCGGCCGCGGCCCGATGATCGGGGCGTGATTTCCTACCCCAATTATCAGGTTGTGGTTGCGCAGCGCGATGACACCATTCGCGGGATCGCGATCCGGCTCGGGTTGGATGCGGATGAACTGGCCAAGTACAACGGGATCGAACCTGACGCGATCCTGCGCCGGGACGAAATTATCGCCCTGCCCGGTCGTGTTGCGGAACCATCGGCAGCGACCGGCGCAGTTGCGACCGGGCAACCGCTGGATGTTTCCGCCGTGGCGACAAGTGCGCTGGAGCGTGCAGATGCGAGTGGCGGTGTGACGACCACGCCACTGGATCCAGTATCACCGGCAACCGCGCAAACACCCGCAGCGGCAACACAGCCAGCGCAAGGCGGAGCCGAGCCAATTCGACATCAGGTCGCGCGCGGTGAAACCGTCTTTGCCCTTTCGCGGCTCTACAAGGTGCCCGTACGCAGCATTGCCGAATGGAACGGTCTGGATTCAGAATTCACCGTACGTGAGGGGCAGTATCTGTTGATCCCGCAAGCCGGGGCAACACCCATCGCAGCCGCGCCGCAAGAGGTCACCGCACCCGGTGCGGGGACTTTGACCCCGGTGCCACCAAGTGCGGCAACACCGCTGCCGGATGAAACACCCTCGGCCCCGCTGCCCGCAACGGCCGTTCCTGATGCAC
Organism: uncultured Paracoccaceae bacterium; assembly: GCA_947500055.1. Taxonomy (GTDB): domain Bacteria; phylum Pseudomonadota; class Alphaproteobacteria; order Rhodobacterales; family Rhodobacteraceae; genus Yoonia. The sequence continues at coordinate 217,934 of CANMQO010000004.1, read as the reverse complement.
CGGACCTCGGCACGCCCGCGCCTGCACCGGCATCGTCAGGCGCGCGGTTCAGCCGTCCGGTGGAAGGCAGCATCATCCGCGCCTATGCGCCGGGTCGGAACGAGGGCATCGATATCGGCGCAGCGGCTGGTACACCTGTAAAAGCCGCAGATGCAGGTAGTGTGGCTGCCGTGACAACCAACACCAGTGGCGTTGCCATCGTTGTCGTCAAACATAGCGGCGGCTTGCTGACGGTCTACACCAATATCGATAATCTTGCGGTGTCGAAGGGCGACAATGTGACCCGCGGACAAACCATCGGCAAGATCCGCGCCGGCGACCCGGCATTCCTGCATTTCGAAGTGCGGCAAGGTTTGAAAAGCGTCGATCCGACGAGTTACCTGCCCTGACGGGCTGGCAAAACGTAAGATGGGTTTAAACCCATCTTACGATACCGAAACGCCCCGCCGACCGGCCAAGTCCGTGAAAAACTGCCAAGCCACCCGACCTGAGCGGCTGCCACGTGTCGCCTGCCATTCGATGGCCTCTGCCCGCAAATCCTGATCCGAAATGGCGACGCCATAGGCATCGCAATAGCCGCGGATCATCGTCAGATATTCATCCTGATCGCAGGGGTGAAACCCAAGCCACAGACCGAAGCGATCAGACAGCGAAACTTTTTCTTCCACTGCCTCGGACGGAGAAATCGCCGTGGACCGTTCGTTTTCGATCATATCGCGCGGCATCAGGTGGCGCCGGTTTGATGTGGCATAAAGCACAACATTGTCAGGACGCCCTTCGATACCGCCGTCCAACACCGCCTTCAGCGATTTGTAATGGGCATCATCATGACCAAAGGACAGATCATCGCAAAACAGGATGAACCGCTCTTCCGCACCGCGCAGCAGGTTCAGGCAGCGCCCGATACTGGGCAGATCCTCGCGCTGGACCTCAACAATCTTCAACTGCGGATGATCGGTGACCAGCGCACCATGCACTGCCTTCACAAGGCTCGATTTGCCCATCCCACGCGCGCCCCATAGCAGGGCATTATTGGCCGGTAAACCTTTGGCAAACTGGACAGAGTTGGCCAGCAAAGTATCCCGTGCCCTGTCCACACCGACCAGCAGGTCAATGCTGACACCGTTCACCGCCACAACAGGCGCCAACCGATCAGGATCAGGATGCCAGACGAAGGCCGTCGCACTTGCGAAATCCGGCGTTGGCGCCGGGGCAGGGTTCATCCGCTCCAGCGCGTCTGCAATCCGGCGCAGGGTCTTCTTGCTCACGTTGCCTTGTCCTGTTCCGCTGATGCGTCGTCTTCGAGACCATCATCGATGTCAAAAAGGCTCTCGTTTTCACCGATCACACCATCCTTGCGGGCCGCGCGGTCCTTCTTGCGTTCAACAGCAGCAACCAGATGTATCGACACCTCATAAAGCCCGTAAACCACAACAAACAGGATCAATTGTGTGGTGACATCAGGCGGGGTGACCAGTGCGGCCACGACCAGAATACCCACAACCGCATATTTGCGCGTACCGCGCAATCCGCGCGAGCTGGCCAATCCGGCGGTTCCCATAAGTGTCAACAGTACAGGGAGTTGGAAACAAACACCAAATGCCACGATCATTTTCAGCGTGATATCAAGCGTCTCGTTCACCTTGCCGTTAAAGACGATATCAACACCAGAGGAGCGCGCTGCGGGCAGGCTCAAACCATCGCCGCCGCCTGCCCCGGGCAGCAATGCTGATCCATCAGGCGGCGGCACAAGATCGGCCATGACAGCAGAGACAAAGGATGGCAGGTCAGCAAAGCCCAAAAAGAACGCCATCGCCAGCGGGACAACAACGTAATGGGCAAAGGACGCGCCAGCGAGGAACAAGAGAGGCGATGCAACGATAAAAGGCAAAAATGCCTGTTTTTCATTACGATACAGCCCAGGCGCCACAAAGCGCCACAGTTGATAAGCGATGACCGGAAATGACAGTGTCAGCCCACCAACCACCGAAATGCGGATCAGGGTAAAGAAATACTCCTGCGGTGCGGTGTATTGCATCACCGGGTTGGGATTGCCCAGATTGCGCATGGTGCGCTCAATCGGCCCCAGCAGGAAATCCAGCAGCATGCCGCCGAAGGAAAAGCACAGGATCATCGCCACCAGAAACGCGGACACTGAATAGATCAGCCGGGTGCGCAATTCTGCGAGATGTTCGATCAGAGGTGCCGCGCTATCGTCGATCTCGTCCGCGCTGGTCATGCGTCGCCCTTTGGTGTCTCGGAAGGGGTTGCCTCTTCTGCTGCCTGCGTTTCAGCCGCTTCGCGCGCCTGCCTGTCGGTCGCGGCCTTTGCCATCGCGTCGCTCATCTTTTCCTTCATGGCCTGGCGTTCTTCTGACAAGGCCTGCGTGGCGGGGCCTTTGGTCATGCCCGTCGCCTCTTTGATCTTGTCGACGCCGAACGACGCAGGGTTTGAGGCCGCCTTGATCGTTGATGAAATATCGCGCACGCCACTTTCATCGGCTGCTGCGTTCATTGCACGCGAAAACTCACGCGCCATGCCCCGCGCCTTGCCCGTAAATTCGCCCATGGTCCGGAACAAGCCCGGCAGGTCTTTGGGTCCGATGACAATCAATGCCACGATCCCCACAACCATCATTTCGCTCCAGCCAAGGCCAAACATACGCAGCGTTCCTTATCGCGAAATCAGGCTTTGTCTTTTTCGTCTTCCGGGGTCACATCACGCGCCTCGGCCATGCTGTCCTCCAGCTCCTTTTTACCATCATCCACGCCACGCTTGAACGCGGTGATGCCTTTGCCGACTTCGCCCATCAGGCTTGAGATTTTTCCACGTCCAAACAGGACCAGAACCACAACTGCGATCAGCAGCAGACCGGGAAGGCCAATGTTGTTCAGCATTTCACACTCCTATCGCGGCGCACCCGTCCGCATGTTTTGTCTTTATCAGTCTGACAAATAGGGCCGAACAGCGCGCATTAAAAGCCGCAAATCACGCGATTGGCATCCGCCAAGCCCCTTTTTTGCAAGGAATTTGCTTTTGTTGTGACATAGAATTGTCAGTTGTCAGAAAATTGGCAATACTGCCTCGAATCAAAGGAAACGTGATGCGCCGCGCAGACAGATTGATGCAACTGATCCAGATCCTGCGGGATGGCACCCTGCACAAGGCCGCCGATCTGGCGCAGGCCACGGATGTGTCGCTCCGCACGATCTATCGGGATATGGAAACCCTGGCCGCATCCGGGGTCCCGATCGAGGGTGAGCGCGGCATCGGTTACCGCGTGATTGCCGCCATCACCCTGCCCCCGCTGAACCTGACCGTGACAGAGGTTGAGGCGCTGCATCTGGGACTGTCCGCTGTCGGGCAAGGCGGCGATCCTGAACTATCTGCAGCCGCCGCCGCCCTTTCGGCAAAACTCGACGCCGTGATGCCCGAGGACCGCACCCGTGCGCCTGCCGGATATGGCTTTGCCATCTATCCTTTTGCCGATGCCGCCCGCAGCTTTCAACACCTGCCAACCATCAGGCAGGCAATCCGCGCGCGCCAAAAGCTTGAACTGACTGTGCATGATAACGAAAGGATCGTGCGACCATTACAGCTCGACTATTGGGGCCGACTTTGGACCTGCGTGGTGTGGTGTGAAACGACGAAAGGGTTTGACGAACTCAGGGTGGATGAGGTGACAGCCCTGCGCATCCTGCCCAGCCTCTTCGTGGACGAGCCGGGCAAATCACTGCCTGATTTCAATGCATTGCGGGCGGCAACCAGCGCCCCGGCGGAACCAGTGGCCTGAAATAGGCGATCATGCGTCCCTCGCCATCGTCCGGACCATCCCAAGGGGCAACCCCATGCAATAGATGACGATGCAGCAGAATGGACTGCCCCGGTTCGGCGTGGATTGGTCGACGTGCGCATGTGGCAAACACCTCGCGCCGGGCAGCCTGATAAGCATCCGTGACATCGACATCACCATAGGTTTCAGGCGCAACGCCTTGAAAAGCCTGCCGGAATGCGGACCGCATGATCAAATGGCTCCCCTCCCACACAACAAGCGGGCTGGCGCGCACTGCATTCAGCGGCAGGCCAAGCACAAATCCATGCGGTTCGCGCAAATGCCTGCGGCGCGCAGGCCCTTCGGGCAATAACCCATCCACATGGGCCGCATCGCGCAGCCGCCGATACCGGTGGGCGGCGTCGCTTTCGTCAGCGTCCTTGCCGGGATATCCGGGAAACACGACGGAAAGCTGGGCGCGATGCCAGCTTGCCGGCGGCTCAACATGAGTTTGCCATGCACCCGTCAGCGGGACACCATTCACGCTGCCGTCAGGCGCATTGGGCAACGCGTCAACACCGACGCACCACGTTCCACCATGACGGCGTTCGACATTGCCGCGCAAAACCTCCTGGCCCGCCAGATTGGCGGCCACTGCCCATGCGCGCACACCATCCTCTTTGGCGAACACGACATAGCCCTTGGGGCCTACCATCCGAGTGCCTTGCGCAGCATGTTCAATGCGACCAGCATCAGGAAAATCCCGAATATCTTTTTCAGCGGTTCTGGATCCAACCGATGCGCCAATGCGGCGCCCCAAGGGGCGGTAATCAACGTCATCGCAATAACCAATCCAAAGGCGACCAGATTGACCGCACCGATGGTCAATGGCGGGGCAATCTCCATATCAACCAACAGGAACCCGGCCACGGACGGGACGGCAATGATCACACCAAACCCTGCGGCGGTGGCAACTGCCCTGTGGATGGGCACATTGAACAAGGTCATCGTGGGAACGCCAAATGACCCACCACCAATCCCCATCAGCACCGACAGAAACCCAAGCACCGGCGACAGCACGGCCCGCGTCACCCCAATCGGCATCCGCCGCCCCAACCGCCAGTGGCTTTGCCCGAATGTCATATAAAGCCCGACGATAACCGCCAGAATGCCAAAGATCGCCTGCAAGGCGGTGGAACGCAGCGAAGACACCACAAACACGCCGACCAAGGCACCAACCACAATGCCGATGGCCCAGCCTTTCAAGATCGACCAATCAACCGCACCCTTTTTGTCATGCGCCAGAACCGATCTGATCGACGTGACAATGATCGTGGCAAGCGATGTGCCCAGACACATCTGCATCAGCTGCGGACTGTCAAAGCCAAGCACCGAAAAGGCGTAGAAAAAGGCCGGCACCAGAATGATACCACCGCCCACGCCAAGCAAACCGGCCAGTACACCGGCAATGGCCCCGATTGCCAAAAGCATCAGGCCCATGCCAAGCAGTAATATCACGTTATCCATGTTCTAGGCCGCCAGCTTCGTTACATGCAGCAATGCCTGCTCAACGACTTCCGGTCCAGCCCCCTCTGCATGGGCGTTCTCAGACAAGTAGCGGCGCCATGCCCGCGCACCGGGGCGGCCCTGAAACAGCCCCAGCATGTGGCGGGTGACCTGATGCAACCGGCCGCCCTGTGCGATATGCCCCGCGATATAGGGCAGCATCAATGTCGCGACCTCCTCGGCACTGCGCCCGCTCGGATCGCCAAAAATACGCGCATCTGCATCAAGCAGGATATCGGACGGGCTGTGATAGGCCGCGCGCCCGATCATCACGCCGTCCAGACCCCGATCAAGGAATTCAACGGCGGCATCCAGGGTTGCAATACCCCCGTTCACCGACAGATGCAGATGCGGGAACATGCCTTTCATGGCAAGGACCAGATCATAATCAAGCGGCGGGATATCCCGGTTTTCCTTGGGCGACAGCCCTTGCAGCCATGCCTTGCGGGCGTGGATCGAAAAACGGTCAATCCCGGCCGCACTGACCTGTGCGATGAAATCAGGCAATACCTGCTGCGGCTCCTGATCATCCACGCCGATCCGGCATTTGACGGTGACGGGAATATCCACCGCAGTCAGCATCGCCTCACAACAGCGCGCAACAAGTGCCGGGTCTTCCATCAAGACGGCGCCAAAACTGCCTGACTGCACGCGGTCCGACGGGCATCCGCAATTCAGATTCACCTCGGCGTAGCCAAAATCGGCCGCAATACGCGCGGCCTCGGCAAGCTGCAAAGGATCAGAGCCGCCAAGCTGCACCGCCACCGGCTGTTCAGCCGCACTGAAGCCCAAAAGCCTTTCGCGATTACCATGGATCACCGCAGGCGCCGTCACCATCTCAGTGTATAGCAGACAATGCCTGCTCATCAGACGATGCAGATAGCGGCAATGCCGATCTGTCCAATCCATCATCGGGGCAATAGAAAGCCTGGCGTGTTGTTCTATTTTCATTTTCTTTTTATACTCAAACGATTGTGGGTCAAAGTTAACAAGCAAAAACATGCTCTGACTTGCCCGTCCTGACGACTCAGCGCATACGATATCGCCACTATATGCAAGCTTCCTGCCGGTGGATACCGGGTCCGGATCAGACCTAAGGACAGCTGCACCAGCGAGACCTTCAGCGCTCAAGCGACGCCCACAAATGGGCCCGTCAGCCGAAGACGCGTGTCGATCAGGGCCTGTCCCCGAATGCGCCGTCCGCCGCGCGCACTTCCCGCCTGTCTTGCTTGGTAACAGCCAATGGGTGATGGTGGCGGAACCATGACAGATACAAAACGCGACAGGCTGTTGTTTGCGGCGCTTCTGGATGCAATGCCAGACGCCGTGCTGATCAGTGATGCCCATGGCACCATCACGCGGGCGAACCCGGCTGTGGGCAAATTGTTTGGATACTCCCCGACCGAACTGGCCGGGTCACATATCAGGAAACTCATGCCGCCGGCATTCGCCGAGCGGCATGACGGGTTCATGCGCAGCTTCTTGAAGACCGGGAAGGCACGGGTCATTGGACATGGTCGTCAGGTCGAGGGGCTGCGGCATGATGGATCCTCCTTCCCATTGCATATCTCGCTGGGCCATGTCGAAAACGCAGACGAAACCCACTTCGTCGCCATCATGCACGACATCAGCCGACGCGTCGCAACCGAAGAAGCGCTGGCGCGTTCGGCGCGGCTTGATGCGATCGGGCAAATGACCGGTGGGATCAGCCACGACTTCAGCAACATCCTGACAGTCGTGATTGGGAACCTGGAACTGCTGCAAGCACGCATCAATGACGATGAAAGTCGCGCCATGCTGTCAGATGCGCTTGAGGCGGCAGAACTCGGGGCAGAACTGACGGCGGGGCTAAGCGCCTTTGGCCGCAAGACGACCACGCATTGCGAACCAGTTGACGTCAATTCGGCTTGCCGCGCTGCCCTTGCTCTCATCAAACGCACCTTCGATCCGCAATATGAGATATCGGTTGCGCTGGCCGACACACTGCCCACGGTTCTGGCCGACACCACACAGTTGCAATCAGCCCTGATCAACATCGCCCTGAATGCCCGCGACGCCATGCCAGATGGCGGAAAACTGATCATCCGATCCGAAGAAGTCATCATAGATGATGATTATGTCGCGCAAGAACTGGACGTTGCCGAAGGGGCTTATATACGTATCTCGGCCACCGATACCGGACGAGGCATGGGGCCGGACACGCAACAACGCGTATTCGAACCATTCTTCACCACCAAACCGGTCGGGCATGGCACCGGGCTCGGGCTCGCCATGGTCTACGGTTTCGTGCGCCAATGCGGCGGTCACGTCACCATCTATAGCGAGATCGGGCGCGGCACGACCATCGCCCTCTATTTTCCGGTCATGGCGGGCAACCCGGATGCGCATCTTCCTGAATATGGCCCCTCAGCCCGCGATGCTGCACGTGACAAAACTGTCCTTGTGGTGGAAGACAATCCGCATGTGCGCAAATTGACGGCGGCGCGGCTCAAGGAACTGGGATACGGCGTGCGTGAGGCGGAGCAAGGGGATATTGCCGCAAAGATCCTGCAAAATGAATCCGGTATTGACGCCGTCTTTACCGATCTGGTCATGCCCGGGGAATTGGACGGGCTCGCCCTTGCGCGGCACGTTGTGGCCACCTACCCTAATATGCGGATCTTGCTGACCTCGGGCTATGCCGAGGACATCCTGCCCCTGCACCAAATGACGCTGGATCACACCATCCTGCGCAAACCTTACCGGCAGTCGGATCTGGCGAAAGCGCTCTCTGCGCTCTTTGACGGCAACTGAGATGCACAATGCTGCACGTCACAGGTGAATGAATATCCAATGCCTCGAATGGTTGAAATCAAACGCGGGGCGGACGGGTTCCTCTCGATCTTCTTGCGCAGCCGGGCGATCTGGTTATCGATTGTGCGGTCCAAGGGGGCGTAAGCGTGTCCACCGACCAAATCCATCAATTGTTCGCGCGACAAAACCCGTTTTGGGCGAGTCAGAAACACCTCAAGCAGTTTGAATTCACCGCTTGTCATGTTGATCAACAGATTGTCACGGTCATATAGCTTCATTTCATCAGGAATCGCGATCATCCCATCAAACTGCCAGGATGGATTGGCGCCTGTCTGCGGCAACGGGGGCGTGCTGCCACTGGCGCGGCGTAAGACTGTTTTGATTCGCGCCACGACCTCACGCAGATGAAATGGTTTGGTGATGTAATCATCAGCACCAATTTCCAGCCCGACCACACGGTCAATCACATCATCCTTGCCGGTCACCATGATCATGGGCACTTGCGATGTCTTGCGAATGACCCGGGCAACATCAAAACCGTCATCCCCTGCAAGATTCAGATCAAGCGTGATCAAGTCAATCGGATGGGCCGCGACAGCGGCAAGGGTCTCTGACTTGTCACCGGCCTCATAGACGGAATAGCCCTCCCCCTCAAAGCAACGGCGCAGCAGCGTTCTGATCTTTGGATCGTCATCAACGACAAGAATGGCAGCGTTTTTCAAGGGGTCTCTCCGCGCCCTGGTTACGACAGGTCGTTAGGAATGGCAGTGCCGCGACCATAGCCGTTCAGGACGACTGATACAAATTGATACAATCGGATACATCCCACCGGTTGCGCCTGATACACCCGGACCACAGCTTCTGTTCAACCGGTTGAAAGGAAGCTGTCATGTATGTCACGACCACTCTGCCTGAAACACCCGCCCAACGGGTCGCGCCATCAAGGCCCAACGTCCTGCGCAATCGGACCCTCACGATCAAGCCGGGCAAACACCTGTTCCTTGAAGGCGACCCCGCCGACCGGATTTACGAGGTGGCCAGCGGCGTGTTGCGCCTGACCCGGGTCATGGAGGATGGGCGGCGACAGGTCATCGCCTTCGGCTACCCAGGCGACACAGTTGGTTTCCCCAGTGACAGGTTCTATCACACCGATTGTGACGCTCTGATGCCAAGCACACTCGTGGTACATCGGCGCGCTGCATTAGAGGGGGCAAACGGCGATCCGGCCCTGCATATGCGGCTCTTGCGGGCAGCACTGCGCGAGATTTGCGCGATGCAGGATCACTTCATGATGTTGGGGCGCAAATCCTCGATTGAAAAACTTGCCTCTTTCCTCATTGTCCTGAACAGCCGCGTCGGGGAACCGCTTGGCGAATATGATCACGTCAGATTGCCGATGACACGCGCTGATATCGCAGATTTTTTGGGGCTGACCACAGAAACTGTCAGCCGGACCTTCACCCAATTACGCAAATCTAAGGTCATCGCCATTGATCACGTCAACACTGTGATCATCCTGAAACCACTGGCGCTGCAAAATATCGCCGAAGGTGAAGAGGACTAGCTGCCACCAGCCTCGTTACATCGGGCCCTGGGCAAAACGCGCTTTCAGCAACGCTTCGGCATATTCCCCCTGCGCGGTACTGTCGTAGACGACGCCGCCGCCAACATTAAGCGTAACCTGCCCCGAAGGTGCACAAATCAAGGTCCGGATGGCGACATTGAATTCCATAGCGCCGTCAGGTGCAATCCAACCAATCGCGCCGCAATAGGCGCCACGCGGCGCGGGCTCCAGTTCAGACAAGATTTCCATCGCGCGGATTTTGGGCGCGCCAGTGATTGAGCCGCAAGGGAACGTCGCCGCGAAGATATCGGTCAGCGTTTGGTTTGGTGAGATTTCCGACGTAACCTCCGATGTCATTTGATGAACGGTTGTGTAGCTCTCGACCTCAAACAGCTTTGGCACGCGCACTGTGCCGATCTTGGATATCCGGCCAAAATCGTTGCGCAGCAGATCGGTGATCATCAGGTTCTCTGCGCGATCTTTTTCCGATTGCGCCAGCTGCGCCTTTAATTGCACATCCTCCTGCGGCGTATCTCCGCGCCGGATCGTGCCCTTCATCGGACGGGTGCGCAGAACACCGTCCGACGACAGCGAAAAAAACAGCTCCGGAGAGCGTGAAAGCAGCTTTGTTGCACCCAGATCAACGAATGCCCCATGGGGCACAGGCTGCCGTTCCTTCAAAGTCGCATAAAGCTGCGGCAATGACCCGTCGAAACTGGCCATCATCGGAAAGGTCAGATTTGCCTGATAGATATCACCGCTCGCAAGCAGATCACGGACGATGTCGAACGCCTTGGCATATTCCTCAAAGCCCCATGCCGGGGTGAATGGTCCAAGTGCGGCCTGACCCTTAATCTCCAATTGCCGGGGCGGCCCTACATCATCAAACACACCAAAGCGCAAAAGCGGCTCAGCGCGGCCTTCCGGCAGGCGATTGGCCAGCTTCGGCGTCAGAAGATAGCCCAGTTCATAGGCCATGTGGCCGGCCAACCACAGCCCTTCGTCCCGCGCCGCTTCCATGGCTTTGAACGCGCCTGCAACGTCGTCGGGCTGCCATGCCTCAATGATACGCCGGGGGGACCGAAACAGAGAGCCCGTTTTCAAAGGGCCGCTGTCAAACAGAACCGAAGCGTCCGAGGACACCTAGAAATCCGCCGCCATGCGGACATCGCGCAAGGGCCGGACAATCTTGATACATTCCTCATAGATCGGGTGGGCCCGGTAAGCACTCAACGCGGCCTCATCGTCAAATTCCGCATAAACGACAACATCAACCTCGTTCGAAATCCCGTCTTGGTTGAGGTTCCTGCTGACTTCAAAATGCCTCACAGAGGGAATCGCCTTCAACATCGACAAACCATCGACAATGCGTTCGATATCCTCATCGCGCTTGCTGCTGAAAAACACGACATGGCGGATGTTGGACCGGTCTGAACTTGCCGCTGACACTTGAGTGCTCCTGTCAAAAACAATTGGTGAAAGCCAGTGGTGGCTGAACAGATAGCCTCGCCCAACAAGCACCATTTTCTGGCTGGGAGCAGTACCACAACGCCACGCCGCAGCAATCAGGAAAATGAGACCTGCCAGATCCCGACAAGAATAAATCCATTGGAAATGGAGTTGACGACAATCGAGCTATCATTTATTTCCAACTGGTCGGAAATAAATAGGACCATCATGCCCCGCCCACGTAAACACGACCAGAACCTGATCCTTGATGCGGTTGAACATGTCATCGCACGCGATGGGGTCTTGACCGTCGACGCAGTCGCAAAGGAGGCCGGTGTCTCAAAAGCAACTGTGCTTTATGACCACCGCAACAAACGAGACCTTGTCGCAGCTGTTGTCGCTCGCGCAATCGAAGCCGATAATAGGTTCAACGACACATGCGCGGCGCCTTTCACGGGGAAGCCGAATGCCACACTTCGCGGACGCATTGCAGCGGCGGATCGCAGCCCGCCTTCCCCCGGTGGCAATCAGGCGGTGCTAAGCCTTATCGCGGCATTGATGCAGGACGCAGAGCTGCGCCGCACATTTCGTAACAATCAATGCATTCTGCGCAAACAGATTATTAACGATGCCAGCCACCCGCGTGCGGCGCGGCTGGCCTGGCTCGCCCTGGAGGGGCTGAAGTTTCAGGAACATATGGAACTGCATAACTGGACGACGGCCGAACGGACAGAAATCCTGGCCGACATCGAAGCCCTCGCAACCCTCAACTCCATTCCAGGAGAGAACGAAAATGAGTGACCGCCACATCTTCCTGACAGGCGCCAATGGATTCATCGGACGCAACCTGATCCGCCATTTCGTTGCACAGGGGCATCGGGTTACCGGCCTCGTGCGCAGCAGGAACGGCGCGCAACAAATCGCTGCGCTAGGGGCAGCCCCAGTGATTGGCGACATGCTAACCGCCGATCTTGCGCCACTAATGCAAGGTTGCGGACAACTGATCCATGCCGCTGCGGATCTTGATCATGGCCCGGGCAAGACCGCCGCGAATGTGAACGCCAACGGCACGGGGCGCGTATTCAAAGCGGCACAGGATGCAGGGATTACAGACGCTGTTCACATCAGTTCGGACTCTGTTCTGCAGGACGGGCGCCCCCTGAGAAACGTCAATGAAACGCACCCATTCCCACGCAAACCCGCAGGGGCATATTCAGCAGGCAAGGCTGCGGCAGAGCGGATCGCGATCCAGGCGGCGACCAACGGCATGCGCGTGATCGTTCTGCGCCCCCGCATGGTGTGGGGGCGTGATGACGGGACAGCGCTACCCACATTGTCCAAAGCTGTGCAGGATGGCAAATTCGCCTGGATCTCGGGTGGCAATTATCCAAGTTCGACGACCCATATTGTCAATCTGTGCCACGCCGTTGAACTGTCATTTGCGCAGGGTAAAGCGGGCGAAATCTACCACATCTCCGACGGTCCCGCGCGTTCGTTTCGCGATACAGTCACCGGGCTTCTGGCAACGCAGGGGCTGACGGCAAAGGACGCTTCGGTCCCCCGCCCGTTGATCAGGGTGATCGCCAAAATGGGCGACGGCATCTACCGGTTGACCGGCGGTCGTCTGCGCGGGCCGCTCAGTTTTCAGGAATATGCGACAAGTGCGGTTGAGGTTTCACTGGACATCAGCAAAGCCCAACAGGAACTGGGGTTCCGCCCCGTCATTACATTTGATGAAGGGCTTGTCGAATTGACTTCGGGCAATTGGCCGGATCGGCAAAAACGCGCATCATAGCGGATCGGGCAATCTCAGTCCTACAGTCGTTGATGCGGGTCACAACATCGCGGATGTTGCATCGGCGCCAATCAAAAAGAAAGCCCCGCCGCAGTGTCCTGCGCCGGGGCCAATTCTCAAACCGTCAGGTTGACTTATTCGTCGCCCTTCAGCGCCGCACCAAGGATATCACCCAACGATGCGCCGGAGTCAGAAGAGCCATACTGCTCAACCGCTTCCTTCTCTTCGGCAATCTCGCGTGCCTTGATCGACAGGCCCAGCTTGCGGGTCTTGCTGTCGATATTGGTCACACGCACGTCGACCTTGTCGCCAACGCCGAAACGCTCTGGGCGCTGCTCGGCACGGTCACGGGACAAATCGGAACGACGGATGAAGGACTTCGCACCCTCATAGTCGACCTCAATACCGCCATCTTCGATCTTGGTCACTTCAACAGTGATGATCGAACCGCGCTTCACGCCGCCAACAGCTTCGGCAAACGGATCACCGTCAAGGGCTTTGATGGAAAGCGAAATACGCTCTTTCTCAACATCCACTTCGGCAACCTTGGCTTGGACCACGTCACCTTTGCGGAAATCACCGATGACGTCTTCGCCACGGCCTTCCCATGTCAGGTCAGACAGGTGAACCATGCCGTCGATGTCGCCTTCAAGGCCAATGAACAGGCCAAATTCGGTGATGTTCTTGACTTCGCCTTCAACCTCAGTGCCCTCAGGGAACTGCTCTGCAAAGACTTCCCATGGGTTGCGCTGTGTCTGCTTGAGGCCCAGTGAAACCCGACGTTTGGCTGAGTCGATTTCCAACACCATGACTTCCACTTCCTGCGAAGTAGAGACGATCTTGCCAGGATGTACGTTCTTTTTGGTCCAGGACATCTCAGACACGTGAACCAGACCTTCAACACCGGCTTCCAGCTCAACAAATGCGCCGTAATCGGTGATGTTGGTCACGCGACCCTGATGGACGGAACCCAAGGAGAACTTGGCTTCGACAGCATCCCATGGATCATCCTGCAGCTGCTTCATGCCAAGGCTGATACGGTGGGTTTCCTTGTTGATCTTGATGACCTGCACCTTGATCGTTTCACCAATGGCGAGGATCTCGGACGGGTGGTTGACCCGGCGCCATGCCATATCGGTAACGTGCAGCAGGCCGTCAACACCGCCAAGGTCAACAAACGCACCGTATTCGGTGATGTTCTTGACCACACCGTCAACTTCCTGGCCTTCGGTCAGGTTGCCGATGACTTCTGCGCGCTGTTCTGCACGGGATTCTTCAAGGATCGCACGGCGTGACACAACGATATTGCCACGGCGACGGTCCATTTTCAGAATCTGGAACGGCTGCTTGAGACCCATCAGCGGGCCAGCATCACGCACGGGGCGCACATCAACCTGGCTGCCGGGCAAGAACGCAACCGCGCCGCCAAGGTCCACTGTGAAACCACCCTTCACACGGCCAAAGATCGCGCCATCGACACGCTCTTCGTCAGCATAAGCTTTTTCCAGACGATCCCAGGCTTCTTCACGGCGGGCCATCTCACGAGAGATAACAGCCTCGCCACGGGCGTTCTCAACCTGACGCAGGAACACTTCGACAGTGTCACCAACGGCCAGTTCAGCCTCTTCCCCGGGATTTGCGAATTCTTTGATATCAACGCGGCCTTCCATCTTGTAGCCGACATCGATGATGGCTTGGCCCGCTTCGATTGCGATAACCTTGCCTTTGACAACAGACCCTTCCGCGGGCGTGTCCATTTCGAAGCTTTCGTTCAAGAGTGCTTCAAACTCTTCCATTGTATTAGCCATGTGGCGTCGTTTTCCTAACGTTTGGTTTTATACGGGCCGCGCGGTTGTCTCCGCCGGTCTTTCAGGTTTCGGTTTGGTCTGACGCCATCCACGGACATAAAACAACAGGGCCGGTTCAGAACCGACCCCGCTCACGTCTCACGTCCGCGCCTGTCTCGACGCTTCGACAGGGCGGCGTATAGGGGGGATTCCCCTGTAATGCAAGGCGGTTTGCATCCACTGCGCCGTACCACGGACAACCGTCAGGCCTTTGATCGCCTGCGCAGAAACTTCAGCCCGGACCAATCATGATCAACGGCGCAGACTTTCACATCCACCCAACCTGTCGGCAACAGGATCTCGCGAATGGCATCTTCGGTCAAATCCTTGAACAGGGGCGAGGATTTCTTTGGCCACGATACCCATAGCATGCCCTTTTCGCGAATATGGGACAGTGCGGCATTGCCCTGTTGCTCCAGAACCGCACGATCCGCGCAGAACAAATGCACAATGTCTGCCGGCCCGGGGGCCGACAAAAACCGCACATCCTCGGCCCCCTCCATCAAAGCATAAAAATGGTTTGGCGGGTTCAGGGGCAAACAAACCATTCTGGGCTTCAACCCGAGTTTCTGGAACAGTGGTTTACCCGAATAACCATGTAGCGCCGATCCCGCCTTATTGCCCATTTTCATCCTCCCCCAGAAGCGTGTTACACAACGCGGCAAGAACCTCTTCCAGAACCACCCTATCGGTGCGGTAAAACCAGAACTTCCCGCGTTTTTCGACCTTTGCAAGGCCGGTTTTGCGCAGGACTTTCAAATGCTCGGATACCGATGCCAGCGCCATACCAGCATCGGCTGCCAATTCACCGACAGGCAAGGGCTTATCCATGCACATACGCAAAAGGCGGCGGCGTTCCGCATGCGACAATGCCCGCAACAGCGCGTCATCCGATCGCCGCATTATGCCTGTATCAGCACGAGGCTATTGCCCGAAACATCCGTGATCTGGGCCTTGGTAACCCACCCGTTATCCGTCGCGGGCATGACAACAATACCACCTGCCGCTTTGACCCGAGCAAGGGTTTCATCAAGGTCGTCGACAGTGACAGCCATTGTCAGACCAGGCTCCTCCGCCTCGACCACAGCGCCATTCGGACTGCCATCGGGCGTCTCGATCAGTGAATATCCAGGCCCCTGCGGGGTGATGGTCCATCCCAGAAGATCGGCATAGAAACGCGCCAGTTTCTCCGCGTCATCGCCCGCGATATCAAAATGAGCGATTGCACCATGCGCATGTTTCGTCATCAGTTTGGCTCTTTCATTTCGGAATTTACCTAAATGATCAGCAAATCGGTCACGTGTCGAGCTCTCAAGTCGAAACACCGTCGACATCGAGACCTGCCCAAAGACTCCTTTTTGGGTCTCGCTCAGCATGCGTCAATCGTGATGTCTGTAGCCGGTTTCAGAATGGAGAGGGTGACCAACAACAGGCCTTCGATGATCACTCGATGAATGACCAGATCGCAGGACAACGTGGACCTTCACAGCGACTACGCCAAGGTCGGCATCGTGAATTTTTGAACAGACCGAACATGACGACGAAATTATGCCAAACGTTCTTCATTCTTCTAGCGCCGATGTATGTCGCGCCAATTTCTGTCTTCGATCCGTTCGTTCTTGGCGTTTGTCTTGTTCACCAAATCTAGATCCATCGCTTCCATTCCCAGCGGAGGGTTCTTAGGATCATAAGTTGGGGAGCGGAACAAAGCTATCAACTTTCGGAAGAATGCATACATCACCTCAGCCCCTTGGTTACCAACCTGACCGCGCGAAACTCGCCTGGATTTCAGTATTGTCATCGCAGCGCATTGTTGCAGCATGAGTTCATCATACCGAAGCGCTCTACCAACTTAGGTAGGGCGCAGGGGCGTGACAAGTGCCGACCCCAATGCCGCCGCAAAACTGGTGTGGTAGATGTTTGAGAATGTGGCCCGCGAGGTTTTTTGCTGCCAAGTGGCCGTTCATGTACTTTGCAGCATTAAGCATTTCGGGCTCTCGGAACCTTCGCCTCGCTCAGCCCGAACGTCTGTATGACATCTCCCGGAGATCGGATTGCTTTGCGACCCGAGGATCACGGCTATCCATCGTCCGACATCAATTTCTTGAACCGATCTGGGTGACAAGATGCAAGCAGCGCGGCATCGGCGTTGTCAAGCTGTCCCGCAAACTCCTTGGCAATCAGTTCTGCTATGATCGGTCCCAGCGTGATCCCAGAATGAAGAACGGCAACATAGACACCTTCGGCCACGGCCCCCACGATGGGCAGCCCATCTGCGGGAACGGGTCGGTCGGCGCGTATGATCTCGGCCCAGTCTGCCTTCTCCAATCCATCAATATTTGCATGTAATCGGGCCAATGCTTCTTCCGCTGCCTCCACCGGGGGTTGCGTCAATATTTCTGCCTGATCCCCTTGATGACCGATAGCGACGGGTAAAAGGATCTGCCCGGATGGTTCCTGCCGGATCTCGCCTCCCGGTGTCGCCAGAATATGCCGCAAAATGGGCGCTTGAGGCGCTGTCCGCAGGATATAGGCCGGGCGCGGCACGAGGGGGACGTGACACCCGATGCTGTCTGCAAGGGCAGCGGTTCCTGTACCGGCGGCAATGACAACCTGGTCCGCCTTGATGACACCCTGAGAGGTTTCAACCCCGATCGCCCGTCCACGATCCATCACAACACCCGTGACGTGGACATTGTTGATCCGCTTGGCCCCCAATGCCTGTGCGGCATCCAGAAATTGTCCGGCAATATCGACGGATGAAGCCGCCCCTTCGCCTGGAAAGAACAGCGCCTGCTGCGGTGGGTTTTTCAAAGCCGGTTCCAGATCGCTGATTTGCGGTCCGGCAAGTATTTCGACCGGATAATCAAACGCACGCAGTTGTGCGTAGGCTTCCTGCATCTCCGACCCGGGCATATCCCAGCACAAGCATCCTTGCCAGTCCACGTTCAACGGCAGGTCCCGAAGGATCCTGCGCCAGGCGACGATACCGGCAGCACGCAAAATGTGATGATCGCGATTGAGGAAAAAACTGGCGTTGATCCAGCCAAAGGCCGCGCTGGTCGCATCCGCCTGCCCCGCGCTGATGACAATGACCCGATGCCCCGCCTTGGATAGCTGATAGGCCGTCGCCGCGCCAATGATGCCTGCGCCGACAACAACATGTGTTTGCACCATTTTGAACACCCCTGCCAAAATTCATCATCGGCCAATCCGCTATAGTGGGTCTATACGTTGACACTCAAGTTCAATTGTTGGACGGATAGCGAAAGACCCCAGCAAGACGATTGATGTTCAGTTTCTGTACAGACCCCACCACACTTGAAGGCCTGCAATGGCTGAGCTGCTACCTGACCACTGGCAAGCATATGTCGATGTATTGGGCCGTTGGCACGGTATTGCTGCTTTTGGCGATCACGGCCCCCACAGCGCTGGCCTTCGGTTTCGTTGGCGCATCTGCCGCCCGCAGCCAGATCGCGCCGCTGCGCTGGATCGGCAAGACCTACATCGCAATCGTGCGGAGCATTCCCGACATCGCTTTTTTCCTGTTCTTCGTGATCGCACTGGATCAGGCATTCGAATATATCCGCCATCGGGTCAAATGCCCCGACTGGACCGAACCGGTACGACAGGGCAATGACTTCGTCGTCTGCGCCGCCGCAAAACTGCCATTGGGCAATGCACCGCAATGGGTGCATGAGACCTATGGGTTCTTTCTGGCGGTGCTGACCTTTGCAATCGTCTTTGGGGCATTTGCCGCAAATGTGCTGTTTGGGGCGATGCGCGCCGTACCCAAAGGTCAGCTGGAGACCGCCGAGGCTTACGGCATGTCACGCCGCCAGACATTCTGGCGGGTGCTGGTGCCGCAAATGTGGGTCTATGCCCTGCCCGGCCTGTCAAACCTGTGGATGGTGCTGATCAAGGCGACGCCTCTGCTGTTTTTGCTCGGGGTCGAGGATATCGTCTATTGGGCGCGGGAAATGGGCGGTCAGAAAGCCCCACAATTCACCGACTACCCGCACCCCGACTGGCGGATGTGGTACTTTCTGGCGCTGCTGATTTTCTACCTGTGCTTTACCAAAGTGTCAGAGTTGGTACTGGACCGCATCATGGCACGACTGACCCATGGGCAGGCGACGGCGGCGGGTGAAGCGCAGCGAAAGGCGGCAGCATGAAGGTGATGCGACCACGAGGTCCCGGGTCAAGCCCGGGACACGGCCACCGATGCTGCGCCGTCCCGGACTTGATCCGGGAACTCCAACAGGGGGCGATCTGATGTCGTGTTGGGAAACCATCCTTGATTACGGGTTGCGCAGCGTCGGCATCGGTGAACGGCTTTTGCCGCGCAATGATTTTACGCTTTGCCAGCAATTCACCCTGATCGGGTCGGGGATGATCTGGAATATCTATTTCGGGGTCATTGCGCTTTGCAGCGGATTTCTACTGGCCACAACGGTCGCCGTTGGCAAGGCCGCCCGCAATCCATTGTTCCGCAAACCTGCGGAATGGTTCATCTTTGTCTTCCGCGGCTCACCGCTGTTTATTCAGTTCTTCTTTGCCTATTTTCTGTTTCTCAGCCTCAAATTCGCCTACCCGGTCTTCAGCCCGCTCACCTCAGCATGGGCCGGGGCCCTGCTCGTACTGTTCTTGAACACTGCCGCCTATTCGGGTGAGATCTTTTACGGTGCCCTGCAATCCATTCCCAAGGGCGATACAGAGGCGGCTGATGCCTATGGTCTGTCCGGCTGGCCGCGCTTCAAACGGGTTATCTGGCCCACGATGCTGCGCCTTGCATGGCCCGCCTACACGAATGAGGCGATCTTTCTGTTTCACGCGACAACCCTTGTCTTTTTCTCCGGCTTTCCGGCGTTCCAGCAGCGTGGTGATGCGCTTTATTACGCCAATTACTTTGCCGACAAGACGTTCAACCCTTTTATCCCCTACCCCATTCTGGCCGGATATTTCATTCTGTTGACGCTGGCGGTTATTGGGCTCTTTGGTTTGATCAATAACCGCCTGAACCGCCATTTGCCGCAGGACAAGCGCAAGCGCTTGCGCGTGCGCCCGCAGATCATCCGCTAGTAGCGCCAATTGCTTGCGGTAGTGCCGCAATGCAGCTAGCGTTTGGCGGAACTCACTAGTGGTGATCCATGAAAATCGGCATTCTTCAAACCGGGCATGCACCAGACAACCTGCAGCCTGAATATGGCGATTACACCGACTTTTTCAGCCGCTTGCTGGAAGGTCAGGGACTGACATTTGCACGCTATGATGTGGTTGACATGCATTTCCCCACGTCGACCGGTGATTGCGATGGCTGGCTGATCACCGGCTCGAAACATGGCGCTTATGAAGATCTGCCTTTCATTGCCCCGCTTGAGGATTTCATCCGCGACGCATATGCCGCTGACATTCCTATGGTCGGTATCTGTTTTGGCCATCAGATCATTGCGCAAGCCCTTGGTGGCAAGGTGGCGAAATTCGAAGGGGGCTGGGCTGTTGGTCGGCAAACATATGACTGGGACGGTCAGCGGATTGCCCTGAATGCCTGGCATCAGGATCAGGTGATTTCCCGCCCCGCCGATGCCCGCGTCTACGGGACCAGCGCATTTTGCGAAAACGCCGCGCTGGTTTATGGCAGGCGCATGTTTACCGTGCAGGCCCATCCCGAATTCGACGCTGACTTCACTGAAAAGCTGGCCAATGTCCGGGGTGAAGGGGTCGTGCCGGCAGACCAGTTAAACGATATGCGGGGCAATCTCTCCAAACCGGTGGATAACCACTATCTGGCACGCCAGATCGCACAATTCTTCAAAAGCAGGGAACTGACATGACCTGGATTGATGCAATCCCCGAAGCCGCCCAGACCTATCTGTCAGCCAACCGGCTGGACGAGGTGGAATGCGTCATTGCAGATTTACCCGGCATCGCACGCGGCAAGGCGGTTCCCGCCATCAAATGGGAAAAGCAGGGGCATTTCCACCTGCCAAATTCGATCTTCTTTCAGACCATCACCGGCGACTGGGGCGAGGCCGCTGGCCCTGACGGGTTTCTGGAACCCGATATGGTGCTGAAACCTGACCTGGGAACCACAACCGCCGCCCCCTGGGCCGCTGATGGCACCCTGCAGGTGATCCACGATGCGTTTGACCAGAAGGGTGAACCGATTGCATTTGCCCCCCGCAATGTGTTGCGCCGCGTGGTCGAGCTTTATCAGGCCGAAGGCTGGACCCCGATTGTCGCCCCAGAGATGGAATTCTATCTGGTTGGGCGCAATATCGATCCGGCCAAGCCGATCGAACCGATGATGGGGCGCACCGGGCGACCCGCAGCAGGGCGGCAGGCCTATTCGATGACCGCCGTTGATGATTACGGCCCGGTCATTGATGACATCTATGAATTCGCCGAAATTCAGGGCATCGAAATTGATGGCATCACGCAGGAAGGCGGCGCCGGTCAGCTTGAAATCAACTTGCGCCATGGCAACCCGCTGAAACTGGCCGATGAAGTCTTCTATTTCAAACGGCTGATCCGCGAGGCGGCCCTGAAACATGATTGCTTTGCCACCTTCATGGCCAAACCGATTGAGGGTGAGCCGGGCTCTGCCATGCATATCCACCATTCAGTACTTGATGAGGCCGGACGCAACATCTTCACCGGCCCACAAGGCGGCGAGACGGATGCCTTTTTTCACTTCATCGGCGGGTTGCAGGAACATATGCCAAGCGTGATCGCGATGATCGCACCCTATGTAAACAGTTTCCGCCGTTACGTGCGCGACCACGCCGCCCCGATCAATCTGGAATGGGGGCGCGATAATCGGACGACGGGCATCCGCATTCCTATCTCTGACCCAAGCGCGCGGCGGATCGAGAACCGTTTGGCCGGCATGGATGCAAACCCGTATCTGGCAATCGCCGCGTCGCTGGCCTGTGGTTATCTGGGCCTCAAAAACGAGATCCGACCAGATAAGCGCTGGCGTGGTGATGCCTATGCATCCGAGGATGAGATCCCGCAGGGTCTCTTTGCGGCACTTGATCTTTTTGACGCTGCCGAGGAACTGCACGGCGTGCTGGGCCCGGATTTCGCGCGGGTCTACTCCATCGTAAAACGCGCCGAATACAGCGAGTTTCTGCAGGTCATCAGCCCGTGGGAGCGTGAACATCTGTTGTTGAACGTATGATCGGTCATGGGATCATCATCATCCTGCTGACCTTGCTGACGCAGGTCGGCGGTCTGGCCTGGCTACTGGCGCTTCTGACACGCTTTATCGGCCGGTTCTGGGTGCTATTTGCGGCCTTCTATCTGACCCTGACAATCGCCGCCCACTACACCGCCCCCGCATTGGGGCGTACCGCCCTGCCTTGCGTCGATGCAGGACCATCGCAGATTGCGGTGCTCAACCCATTGTTTTGCCTGATGAACCGGCAATATGTGCGCCCCGAGATGAAGGCCCACGCGGATGCGCTTGCCGCGCATATGCACGACACCTATCCCGGCACAAGAACCCGCGCACTTGATGCAGGTTTTCCCTTTGTCGACGGCTTCCCGCTCTTGCCGCATTTATCCCATGATGATGGGGAGAAGCTTGATCTTGCATTGTTCTATACGGATCAGACGGGCGAATATCAGCTTGGCCGCGCACGATCCGTGATCGGCTATTGGGGGTTTGAACAACCTCAACCGGGTGACCCTTTGCCCTGTGGAAAGGAAACAGGGCTCAGCCTGCGCTGGGATATGGAATGGCTGCAACCCTATCTGCGCGATTGGCCATTGGATCTGAACCGCAGCGGCGAGGCCTTGCGCTGGCTGGCAAGCAACCCCAAGGGCAGTAACTACCGCATCTTTGTCGAGCCGCATCTGGCACTGCGCTTAAAGGCCTCTGGCCCTGCAATTGGCTTTCAAGGCTGTAATGCGGCCCGGCATGACGACCATATCCACCTGCAATTCACGCCATAGCCAAGAAGAACCGGTCATGAGGTCCCGGATCACGTCCGGGACGGGGTCATGTCTGTGGCGAAAATCGCAACACACCCGCGAACTCTGGCGCATTTGGGTCATCGCTGGGATGGGTCACGCCGTTATGCACCAGCACCTGAGGGAAGTCGAACGGGCTGATCCCCTCTAGGCAGGCAACATTGACCCCAAATTCATTCGGGTTGGAACGTCTTTGATGATGCGTGTAAATCCCACATTTTGAGCAGAAATAGTGCTTCGCGGTGTTCGTGTTGAACTGATATAGCGTCAGCGCCTCCTGCCCCGCCAGAAACCGGATGCCGTCCAGTTTCGCCGAAACCGCTATGGCACCGCGCATCGCGCAATAGCTGCAACTGCACCTGCGGGCGCTCTCCAACCCGCCTTTCAATGTCACCTCGAACTGAACGGTGCCGCAGTGGCAGGCGGCCGGTACGGTATCGGGTATGTGTTTTGGGGCTGTCATTTGACCTGCACCTTTCGGATAATACCTCTTAACGCTATTCGTTCTGGACCCGCAAATGAACCCGCTTTATCGCAATGACCGCCCTGGCCAGTTCCCCAAAAGCTGGTATGCCGCCAGCGCCGATATCCCGCCAGAACGCCCTGCACTCTACGGGCAGACCCGGGCAGATGTCTGCATCATAGGGGCCGGTTTCACGGGGTTGTCCGCTGCCCTGCATCTGGCACGCAAAGGTTTGGATGTTGTGGTGGTTGAGGCGCATCGCGCCGGCTTCGGCGCGTCGGGCCGCAATGGGGGCCAGGTCGGCAGCGGCTTCAATATGGATCAAGCCGCATTGGAAAAGCGATGCGGTGTCGGCAATGCCCGCCTGCTTTGGGACCTGGCAGAAGAGGCCAAGGCCGACATTCGCAACAACTGCGCCACCCTTGCACCAGACGCCCGATACACACCCGGCGTCGCACACGGGTTTTACAGCCGTCGCGAGGCTGATGACTACGCACGGGACACGGCCCATCTGGCCGAAAATTACGGCTATGATCAGATTGAGGTTCTGGGCGCGGATGCCATGGGCGATCTGGTCAAATCACCGCTTTATCAGGGTGGCATTCTGGATATGGGCGCGGGGCATATTCATCCGTTACGCTATGTGCTTGGCCTGGCGCGGGCGGCAGAAGACGCAGGCGTGCGCATCTTTGAACGCGCAGAAGTACACCACATCGCCCATGGCGACCCCGCGGAACTGCGCACCAACAATGGGCGGGTCATGGCAAAGCACGTGATCCTTGCAGGTAACGGATACCTGCCAAACATCGAACGAAAAGTGGCCGCCAAGGTCATGCCAATCAACAGTTTTATCTGCGCCACCGAACCACTTGGCGACCGTGCCGCCACTGTCCTGGCCCGCGATATCGCCGTGGCCGACAGCAAATTTGTGGTCAATTACTACCGGATGTCGGAAGATAAGCGCTTCCTTTTTGGCGGGCGCGAAAGCTATTCCATCGCCTTTCCCAGCGATATCGGCACGGCCCTTGTGGCCCGGATGACAAATCTTTTTCCGCAGCTTGAAGGGGTTGGGATCGACTATGTCTGGGGCGGATCACTGGGGATCACCATGCCGCGCCTGCCCGCCATTCAAAGGGTTGCGCCAAACGTCCTCTCTGCGGGTGGGTTTTCGGGGCACGGGGTTGCACTGTCCGGGCTGGCAGGCAAGATCATGGCCGAGGCGGTCGCAGGACAAGCCGACAGGTTTGACGTGTTAGAGGGCCTGAACGTCCCGAATTTCCCCGGCGGCGCGGCATTTCGCGCGCCCCTGCTGACACTGGCCATGACATGGTACGCGCTACGTGACAGGCTGGGCATATGACCCCGAATAGGCCCGAACACGCCGCACTCTGAACACAATAAGCCAATAATCCGCAGATTAGTTCGCATTCAGCCAAGGCCAGACTGATGACCACCGCATTGCTTGACCGCAATACACAGAGAACCGGCTTTTTCCATAAATCCGAATACGTGATTATGGTGGTGGTTCTGTTGGTGGTTGCCGCGATCCTTTACATTGATGCCCAGGGGCCGCAACAGGTCGGATGGAGCAGCTTTGCCTTGGGCACATTTGCCGCAATCGCATTGACGCTCATCGGCGCATACTACCGACGCACCTACAAAGGTGCTGCCTGGTTGGGAAAATCGGCTCTGGCGATCGCCTTGGGTTCTTTGTTGGGCATGTTGATGGGGATCATGTTCCATCTGCAAATGCCACGACCGGAACCGGTCTTGACCGATGCGATGCTGGCGCTCGATGCATGGTTTGGGTTTCACTGGCCGGACGCGGTGGCATGGGTGGCAGGCATCCCCTATCTGGGCACGTTTCTGCGCTATGTCTATCTATCCTCGCTCTACCAGATCATCTTTTTGGTCGCGACCCTTGCCTGGTTGCAACGGGATCGTGATGTTGACGCATTGATCCTGACGAATGGGTTTGGGCTGATGCTTGTCTATGTGGTCTGGCAGGCGTTTCCCAATATCAGCCAATCCACCTATTTCCCTATTCCACACGACGTTGCGCAAGCGGCAGACCTGATGACCAACAGCCCCTATGGCGGTCTCATCCTTGAATATGCAACAAACGGGCTGGCAGTGGTGACCATGGATAGCCTGCTGGGGGCGGTCGCCTTTCCGTCCTATCACATGGTGATGTGCGCACTGGTCGTGATCTTTGCATGGCGCACATTTCTGTTTTGGCCCTATCTGATCATCAACATGATCATGATTCCCGCGATCCTTGTGCATGGGGCGCATCATGTGGCCGATATCCTTGGCGGGATTGCGGTGACCCTTGTGGCGATGATCCCTGCTTATCTGGTCAGCAATTACTGTCACAGATCGCTGTAATCTGTTCCCAATTCTCCGCGTCTCCCGCCATCAACCTGTGGATTTTCGCCACGCAAAATGTTACGATTTTCCGAAACTATATTTTGGAAAATGTAAATGCCCACGATACCAAACGTCTATGATGCAGAACCCATCCCGCATGCTGCCATGGCAGAGGTCCAGCGAATCTTGGGCAGCGGTGATTTGTTTCGCTACACCGCCGACCAGTCCCCCGTTGCGCAGTTGGAAACCGAGTTTGCCGAAATGATGGGAAGCAAATACGCGCTGGCAGTTTCATCCTGTTCGGCGGCGCTCTTCCTGTCGCTCAAGGCGATCGGATTGCCGCGCGATGCCAAGGTCCTGATCCCGGCGTTCACCTTCGGTGCGGTCCCATCGGCGGTGATCCATGCGGATTGCATTCCTGTCCTTTGCGAATGCGGCGACAACTACCGGATCGATCTCGAAGATTTCGCCGCCAAACTGGCCGATGTCAGCGCGGTCATCATCAGCCATATGCGTGGCCATACGTCGGATATGGATGCGATCCGTAAGCTTTGCGATCAGGCGCATATTCCACTGATTGAAGACGCTGCGCATTCGCTGGGCACAACCTGGCACGGTCAGAGTATCGGCACATTGGGCGCCATCGGCTGTTTCAGTTTTCAGTCCTACAAGCTGTTGAATGCGGGCGAAGGCGGGATCATGATCACAGATGATCCTGACCTGATGGCCCGGGCGGTGATCATGTCCGGGGCCTATGAGCATAACTGGAAAAAACACCCCGTTTTGCAAGATAGTTTTGCCCGCTGGCAGAACAAATTGCCGCTTTATAATCAGCGGTTAAATACGCTATCCGCAGCAATCATCCGACCACAGTTGGACGCCCTGCCCCGGCGCGTTGCCAATGGACGGCGCAATCATGACCATGTGGCAAAACAGCTTAACCAGTCCCCGTGGATTGCGGTGCCGGAAAAGCTGGCGCCCGAAGAACGAGCCCCGGATTCCATTCAGTTCAACCTTTGCAACATGGATGCAGACCGCACCCGGCAATTTGTCGATACCGCCGCTGCCGCCGGTCTCAACGTGCAGGTGTTCGGGCAAAGCCGTGACAACGCGCGCGCCTTTTGGAACTGGCAGTTCCTGACGGATGTGCCAGAGCTTCCCAAAACCCGCGCGATGCTGATGCGTGCCTGCGATGTGCGCCTTCCAGCCCGGTTGAGCGTTGCGGATTGTGATGTCATCGCAAGGGTGATCCTGAAGGCGGCAGAAACCGTAATGCGCCCGAACCGCGCCTTACAACAGGTTTAGATCACCCTTCAGCCACGGATATTGCTTGATGGCTGGTGCAACGATCATCTGTTGCAACAGGGGCTTCATCCTGTGTGCAATGGTCGCAGGCATCTGACCCAGAATATCGGTCCGGGCTGTCAGTGAAATTGTCCGGCTAAGCGGCGCAAATGGCAACGGCAACAAATCAACCGCGTCGCGAAACCGTCCGGCACGCATCCAGCCAAGTGGGGTCAGGATCGTCCATCCGGCACCATCCGCCACCATGGCCATGATCGCATGGTAACTATCCAGCTCAAATCGTTGGGTGGGCCGCAGATTTTGCCGGACCAGATGCGCGGCAATCTGGCGCCCCATATGGTGTCGGGTGGTATATTGGATCAACTGCATCCGGGAAAGACCACGGGCCATATTTTCACCTTTCAGCACCCCTTTGGGGGCGGCAATAAGGTAAGGTTCACGCAAAAGCGCATGCACCTCCATACCCGCAGCGGGCTGATCCATGTCGGCCGCAACAATCACGTCGAGCGCGCGGGTATCCAACAGTTCCACCAGATGATGAGAAGGGCCCGTTTCAAGCAGAAACTGACAGTTCTTCAGTTCCTGGCTCATGGCGCGCAGCAGGCTCGGCGTTACATCGGCATCAAAATCCTCAATCATGCCTAGCCGAAACCGGGTCAGGCGGCTCAGATCCACCATCGCCAGCTCCGCACGGGCCTGCTCTGCTTCATTCAGGATTGAGTTGGCCCGGCGCAAGAACATCTCGCCCGCCGGGGTCAGGCTGACTGGCCGTTCACCCCGGTTCAGCAGGGTCGTCCCGATCGCACCTTCCAGATTGGTAATTTGCTGGCTGACGGTCGCGGCGGACGTGCCAAGCCTGCGGGACGCAGCCGAGATCGAGGCCTCCTCCGCCGTGGCGACGAATACCTCTATGCCCCATAACGTAATCTTGCCTGCCGTGGCCATCGACCCCATCCACCTACACGTCCCAAACTAAACCCAACAGGTCCTGCCCGCAATCCTAGCCGCGTGCGGTGACTTGCGCGGCGGCGGCTTGCAAATCATGCACCAATGTCCCGGCCATTGACCGCATTGCCATCACCTCAAACGCCTGTGCGCCAACACGGGTGATCGCGACATTCATATGCGCCAGCATCGTGCGCGCCGTATGCCCGCCCTTAAAAGTACTGGCCCGCAAATCAATCGGGACCAGCCGCGCCAGAACATCCTCAACCCCTGCCCCTTCGATCCGCAGACTGGCCCAGGCGTCTGACTGATCCGTGACAGCAGCCAATCCCTCCAGCTTCACCTCAGCCGCAACCAACCAACTGCGTTGCCCTGCCCAGATCACCCGCGCGCGCCGATTGCTGATCGCGCGACCCGGCGCCGACAGCCCCAGCCCGATCTGCTCTTTGAGCGCCGCCGAAGCCCACTTGGCCTGGCCGATATAGGGCGACACCAACACCAATCGCTCCAGGACAACCTCAGTCATTGTGATGGCGCCTATCGTGCATGGCAGCAGGTCAGCGCAGGGGGTTTGGGGTAGCAGCTTAACCACGGGCACGCCCCCCATCAGGATCGAAAAAGACCGGATCGCAAACCTCAACCTTGGCTTCAATCTCGCGCAGATGATCAACCATGCGGATAACCTCCCCATGGCGGGCGCGGCCACGTTTCAGGAAACCCAGCGCCAAACCGGTTTTTAGCGTCGGTGAATAGGCTTCTGATGTGGTGTAACCCTGGCTGTTGATCCGCTCGGCAGCTGCGCCCGGTTCAAATAGATATGCCCCGGCGGTCAGTTGCTTGACGGCGCCAACAGGTTTCAGTCCGACCAGTTGTTCCCGCTCTTCCGACATCAACCCGGATCGGGCCGCCGCCGTTTGTCCGATGCAATCTTTCTTGCGACTGATCATCCGGTCCATTCCGATATCGAACGCCGTGACCCGGCCATGAATTTCGGCATGGGTGATGAACCCCTTTTCGATACGCAGCACGTTCAGTGCTTCCATCCCGTATGCACCGCCGCCCAAGGTCTCGGCTTGCGCAGTCAGGAGCCGGAAAAGGCTGGCGCCATAACGGGCCGGCACAGCCAACTCGTAAGCGTGTTCACCCGAAAATGAGATCCGGAACAACCGCCCGGCCACCCCGGCAACCGCAACATCACCGCAGGCCATGAAGGGCCAATCAGCGTCGGTCAGTCGCGCATCCAGCACCGCGTTCAGCAACGCCCGGCTTCGCGGTCCTGCCACGGCAAATTGCGCCCATTGTTCAGTGACCGACGCAATCCGCGCATCCAGGTCGGGGCGCAGAACCTGCAAGGCAAACTCCAGATGGCGCATCACCTGTCCTGCAGCAGCCGTCGTGGTTGTCATCACGAAATGCTCTGGCCCCAGCCGGGCGGTGGTTCCGTCATCCATGACATGGCCATCCTCGCGCAGCATCAGCCCATAGCGGACTCGGCCCTGTTTGAGGGTAGAGAACATGTTGACATAGACAAAATCCAGAAGCGCGGCAGCATCCGGCCCCTGAATGTCGATCTTGCCAAGGGTCGAAACATCACACACACCCACAGCATTGCGGACATAGCCGACCTCACGGTCGCAGGATTGCCGCCAATAGGTCTCACCCTGCTGCGGAAAATAGCTGGGGCGATACCACAAACCGGCTTCGATCATCGGGGCGCCCCGCGCGACGCTGGCATGGTGCGATGTGGTTAAACGTTCCGGGGCAAACCCCTTGCCCTGACTGCCTGCACCCATGGCCGCAATAGAGACCGGAACAAATGGTGGGCGGAACGTTGTGGTGCCGGTTTCGGGAATGCCCCGGCCTGTCGCATCCGCCAGCACCGCAAGGGCCACCACATTCGATGACTTACCCTGATCCGGGGCCATTCCCTGGGTGGTGTAACGCTTCATATGCTCGACCGAGCGGAAGTTTTCCTGCGCCGCAAGGTTGATATCTTTGACATGTACATCGTTCTGGAAATCAATCCATTTGCGGCCCTTGCCCGGCATTGCCCAAAGCGGCGCGATCTTGTAGGCACGCTCGTCTGCCGCAGGCACCGTCACCTTGGGTTTTAACCCAAGGCCCCTTGCAACATCAGCGGCGGCCTCTGCGCCTTCTTTCAGGCACGCAGCCGTGGTGAAGGCGCCGTTGCAGGCTCCTGCTGTGACCATGCCCGGAATGCTATCGGGCGTGGGCACAAAACTGGCGATATCTTCGC
The DNA here is from genome assembly GCA_947500055.1 of uncultured Paracoccaceae bacterium. Taxonomy (GTDB): domain Bacteria; phylum Pseudomonadota; class Alphaproteobacteria; order Rhodobacterales; family Rhodobacteraceae; genus Yoonia. Next base: position 187,831 of record CANMQO010000004.1, on the reverse strand, counting down.
GCCAGGTTGGCCGCCCGTTCATGTGACAGGTCAAATGCACCGTCGGGTTCCAGCCACCAGATATGGCGAGGCAATCAACGGGAATTTCGCGGGCCTCGCCATCTTGCGTGACCGTGATACCTTCCAACGCGTGGCGTCCCTTGGTGGCGGTCACGGTGGCGTTGCTCAGCACCTCAAAATCGCCTTCAGCCTGTATATCGGGCCGGCTGTCAATCAGCGCGGCGACCGTAATGCCGGCCGCCGCCAGATCATGGGCAGTGCGATGGGCATCGTCGTTATTGCCAAAAACGGCGACTGTCTTGCCGGGTGCAACCCCCCATCGGTTAACGTAGGAACGCACGGCACTGGCCATCATGACGCCGGGCCGATCATTATCGGGAAACGCAATGGGGCGCTCCAGCGCGCCTGCGGACAGGATCGCGCGTTTGGCGACGACGCGCCAGAAGCACTCCAATGGTTTATCAATGTGTCGCGGACCCGCAATCCGTTCCAGCGCCCCATAAGTCCCCTGATCATAGGCCCCCGTCACAGTGGTCCGGGTCATCAGACGGACGTTCGGCAGGGCCCGCAGTTCAACCAACGCCTCTTCAACCCAGTCCGCGGCGGGCTGCCCGTCAATATCCTCGACCTCACGCAACAGGCGGCCACCCATCGCAGTATCCTCATCTGCAAGGATGATGTCCGCCCCGGCGCGACCGGCGGTCAGTGCCGCCATCAATCCAGCAGGACCACCGCCAATGATCAGCACATCACAAAAGGCAAAGGCCTTTTCATAACGGTCCGCATTTGGCTGACCGCTCAGCCCGCCAAGACCTGCGGCGCGGCGGATTATCGGCTCATAAAGCTTCTCCCAGAACGCCTTGGGCCACATGAAAGTCTTGTAGTAGAACCCCGCGCCAAGGAACGGCGCCATCAGATCATTCACTGCCATCACGTCATATTTCAGGCTGGGCCAGGCGTTTTGGCTGAATACCTCCAGCCCTGCGGACACCTCCAGCACTGTGGCCCGCACATTCGGTTCGGCCTGCGCGCCTCGCCCGACCGTGACCAGCGCGTTCTGCTCTTCCGAGCCTGCAGACATGATCCCGCGCGGGCGATGATACTTAAACGACCGCGCCACCAGTTTGACCCCGGCGGCCATCAGGGCGGCCGCCACAGGCTCTCCCGGCACGCCTCGAATGCTCTGACCATCAAAGGTAAAACTGACGGTATCTTCAGGTTCCTGCAGTCTCATCGCTTCACCGTCGCGGCAAGGGTCGTGCTATCGATGGCATGGGTCACCGTATTGCGACTGACAACAATCCACGCCCCACACCCCGCCTCGTGAAACCACAGATCCTGGGTGTCGCCTGCGGGATTTTCACGATTATGCAAGTAATCATCCCACGCCTGCGGCCCCGCATCAGATGCGGGACGGGCCAGCGCCACAGCGTCCCCCTGATAATAAAATTCACGCCTGTCGCGTTCGCCGCAATTGGGGCAAGTGATCCGCATGTCCTGTCCTAATGCAAATTATGTTGAGAGCCGGTGCCCTCTTCGTCCATCAGCCCCACGCCATCGCGGAACCGATCCAACCGGAACCCGGCCGCCGGCGCATGATGCTGCCCGGTGGCCATCAAGTGGGCAAAGCTGAACCCTGATCCCGGCACAGCCTTGAAGCCGCCATAACACCAGCCGCAATCAATGAAGAGACCATCGGTCAGGGTCTTGTCGATAATCGGGCTGCCATCCGGTGTCATATCCATGATCCCGCCCCATGATCGCAGCACCTTCGCCTTGCCGATCATTGGCATCAGGGTCATCGCCGCTTCCATGACATGCTCTTTCATCGGCAGGTTGCCCCGCGCCGCATAAGAGCTGTAGAAATCCAGATCACCACCAAAGACCAGCCCGCCCTTGTCAGACTGGCTGATATAGAAATGGCCCATGCCAAAGCTGACCACATGATCAATCACCGGCTTCAGCCCCTCGGTCACGAATGCCTGCAAGACATGACTTTCAATCGGCAGACGCATCCCGGCCATTTCAGCCACCTGCCCTGACCGGCCAGCGACGACAATTCCCACTTTCTTGGCTTTGATCGCGCCGCGCGTGGTCTGCACGCCTTTCACCACGCCACCCTCGATATCGATGCCGGTCACTTCGCAATTCTGAATGATGTCGACGCCACGCTGATCTGCGCCACGGGCATAACCCCAAGCCACCGCATCATGCCGGGCCGTTCCGCCGCGCGGATGGTAAAGGCCGCCATAAATCGGGAACCGCGCATTGTCGAAATCGAGATAGGGCAGGATCTTGCGCACACCACCGGTGTCCAGCAGGATCGCGTCATCACCCTGATTGATCATTGCATTGCCGCGCCGGGCAAACGCATCGCGCTGCCCGTCTGAATGAAACAGATTGATCAACCCGCGCTGCGAATGCATCACGTTGTAATTCAGCTCCTGCTCCATTCCTTCCCAAAGCTTCAGGGAATGGGAGTAGAATTCCGAATTGCCGGGAAGAAAGTAATTGGCCCGTACAATCGTTGTGTTCCGACCCACATTGCCGCCACCGATATAGCCTTTTTCGAGCACGGCAATATTGGTCAACCCATGTTCCTTGGCAAGGTAGTAAGCGGTCGCAAGGCCGTGGCCACCGCCACCGATGATCAGCGCATCATATTCCGGTTTTGGATCAGGATCGCGCCAGACAGGTTTCCAGCCACTTTGTCCAAACAAACCCTCTTTGATTACCCGAAAACCGGAATACGTCATGCGATCACCCTCTTTCCGGTGTAACTCTAACACGCTGCCACCTGCCCGACAGCCCGTTTACGGCGCCACATGTCGCAATTTACCCCGGCCGTCCGATTGCGTTCACCAGCCGCAACATGTCGCCTCAGCCACGGACAAAATGCGAGGCCACGATCACGACGTCAAGCAAGAGCCGGGGCGGCAAGATCGGCCGCCCGCCTTGCGACAATTTTCGACGATGCGCGGCCAGCACCTGTGGGGCAATTGCCTGTATGGACTTCGTGCCTGCGGTTTGCTGGCGCTGGCTCAGGATCACCAAGGTCGGCAGTGCGGACAAAGTGTGAATTCGCTGCGCTCGCACCAAAGACCGCTTTTTTGTGCACACGACTTGGATCGAGCAATAGCCGTCGATTACGGCCTTCGGGCAGGTCGCGGCTATTTGCAGGATTCTAATAACCGTCAATTTCGGGGACATTGCCAAGCCTTACAAGGAAGCTTGGGTCGCCGACTTCTCCACTCGTTGGATCTTCAGTAACCATGTAAGCGTCAGCACCTGCGCAATCCTTAGATAGAGCCTCTCGTTCGGCTCTGTTTTGCGCTTCTGACGCTGTGGAATATTCAAATTGCTTGACAATTTTCAGGCCAGTCTGCCCGTTGCGCCCAGCCTTCGTTTCAACATAAGTCTGGCAGATATAGTGAATTTTTTCTGGGGAACACTCCGCGTTTGTCATGGATGGATCCTTGTTATCGGCTGGGGCGATTGGAAGATCTGGGAACAGCGCAGGCCGATTTCAGCCTGATTGTAGTGCCTGTTGCCAAGCGGAGCACTCAACGCAAAGCAATTTCGCCGAAGCTCTATCATCATTTTGAAACGGTTCTAGAGGGTCGCGTTTTGCGCGCTGTTTTCGCTGTCATTTCGGATGGCGTGTTCGCTTCTCTTTCAAGGCGGGTATTGCGTAGCCGAGAAATCTTAGCAAGTCGTTGTTCCGTTTCTTCCTCGACCATTTGTCTGACGACACGCGTCGTCTTATCCATGGGGGTTTCCGGTTTGGAGTCATACACCTTGAACAGATTGCTTTTTGTGAGTTTCGTCAATTTTCAGTTTCCTTTGTGATTTGGGGTGGGCTGGACCAAGCGAGGTCTTTCAAACCAGCGCCAAGTGGTCGGACTTGCCTTGAGTGTGCCGTGATGGTGTTGTGGGGGGAACGCCCAAGAGTTTTACTTTGATGTCGGGCGCGGCCATGGCGTGCATCAACGCATTGTAATTCATCTGGAATCTCACCTCGGAACCCACCGTTGGCATAGGTCGGGACGTTCCAATGACAAGATGATCGCTGGTTGCACCGATCAATGTGCTTCCAACAGGCATTGAAAGCCCCAAAATGTCAGTGTCCTGATGTCCCATCGCGAGGATCATGCGCTTAGAGGCACCACTGGTTGGCTCAATGCGAAGTCGTTCCGGTATTGGATCGATCAGGGCGACAGGGGAAGGCGGAGGTTTTGCATCTGTTTCAATAACTTCGGCAACAAGCGTGAAGGCATCCGTGTGCATCCCGCCGATCTGGTCGCCCGACACGGGTTCAACACCCAAAAGTATCGCCTCACCCAGACGGAGGTCGTTGACACGACCCGTCGCGTGTTTGCCAAGCGCCCACGGCAGATTGGTGGACCCGCCACCGGAAACGATCTTGAGGAATGGGCCGCATACCCCCTCGATCTCATTCGCGAGGTCGCAAAAAGCGGCCAATTGCAACGCAGTCGGGGCAAGCCCGTTTAAGCACGCAAAGTTTGTGCCAATCCCTTTCAACGCTAACCCAGGCATTTGCATGACCTGCTGCGTAATGTCAGCCAAGTTCTCGGGCAATATTCCGTCCCGCTGATCGCCCATCTCGACCATTAGGATGATACCGTGGACTGAACTATTGCGGATCGCGGCGGCGGCCAGTGCCGAAATGACCAATATTTCTGTGTTATAGCTCGCTTCACAGGACTGAGCGACTTGATCGGCCTGGCTTAACATCGGTGTACGGATCAGAGTGATAGAGCCTGTCATGCCTGCCGCCCGTAGCCTTTGCACATTGCTTATACGTGCATCTGCAAGCCCTGAGGCCCCGCCATCGAGCATAGCCTGAGCGATCGCAGGATGCCCGCAGACAGCTTTGGTCACGCCAGTTACTCTGATCCCACGCGGGCCTAAACACCCAACAAGTGTCTGCGTGTTGCGCCGTATCTTGCCAAGATCCACTTCAATGCGCGGGCAGCTCATATTGCCGCCACTGCAGGCCTTTGTGTCAATCCGGGGTATGCGGCGACCACCATAGCAAGTAGATGTGCAGCTGGCCGTGCCAATGCATCGGTGACCGGCAGCCCGAGTTGGAGTGATTGGGCCGCGATGGTGGCGGTGATTTCGGCCTCAGACATCCCCTCGTGATTGAGGGTCACACCAATGACCTTTGTGTCGGCAAAGGCTTCGATCAAGGCAATCTCACTTGACGACGTGGGCATCGGCATATTGGGAAAGTCGCAGCGATGTGCACGTTTTGGCGCGTGCTGAAGGATGACAGCATCCGGCTGGCTCCCCCGAAGGATAAAGGCCGATGTGCAAAACGCGGGGTGGCTTAACGCGCCCTGGCCTTCAATCAAAATGATATCGGGTTGTTCGGCTTCAGAGGCCGCAACAATCGCGCCTTCAAGCTCGCCGCAGCAGAACTGGGGCGGTACGGCATCCATTGCGATACCGTATTTCGCGCCCTGCATCAGGCCGGTCTGGCCCGTGCCGACAAGCACTGTCTTAATGCCCTTTGCATTCAGTGCCCGGGCCAAAACGGTCGCCGTTGTCCGCTTTCCAATGGCGCAATCGGTGCCGAGAACTGCAATCCGCAGCGCTTTAACACCAGCGACACTGCCATCGAACAGCCGCATGTCCTTGCTGGGTTTCGGCTTGCGGATGTCGCGGATCGTGACATTCCGTTCAGATGCTGCGTTGGCTATCTCTCTATCATCGCTCAGATATTCATGCAGCCCGCTCACGATGTTCATGCCAAGCTCAATTGCTTGCAGAACGACGCCTCGGTCCGCAGTCGAGAGACGCCCTGTTGAAGGGGCCATCCCATAGATCAAAGTATCGGGAAGGGCGGCTTCATTTGCAATTGCAGCATCCAGACGACCAAAGATGGGTATGCTGTTGCTTACATCGTCGAGAACGGCTCCACTATCTTGTCCGATATAGGTGCTGTCGATGACAGAAAGGATGCGGTACGCTTGTGAATGGCGAACAAGGCCATTTGCTGTCTTGCCATCGATTTGCGCGAAATTCCCCTCGCAATAGACGACCGCCGTCGGTGAGGATGTGATCTGCCTGCTTGACGTCATGCCTGCGGGTTTGATCTGTTTCATTGGAGGCGCTTGCGGTCCTCTGATAGGGCGGCGGATGGCATCGACAGTTTCAGATTTGGTTTCCATTGTGGTTCTCTTTTTTAGGTTGGCACGGAGGGCAGAATTGCCCTCACATGCGCATTTTGAATGGAGATGGTGCCGTGGCTCGCGCCTAGTTGTTAAGGACGCACAGCCCCTTTGATTTTTGGAAGTTTTTGTTGCATTCCCAGCGGTTGCCCGACCTGTCCAGATGCGCATTTTCGGGAACGTTTATGAATTCGCATGTCTCGGCAGAGGCGGCGTATCCCCGATCACACTTCCACCCTGAGCCGTAGCTTGCGTCGTCAAAGTATGCATTTGCGGGGATCGCGACGGCTTCGCACAGACCAGCCTGTTCAAAGAAGCCACGCTCACATGTCCAGGGCTGACCGTATCCTGATCCATTCAGATAGGCGTTGGCTGGAACCGCGATGGCAGTACACTGGTCGCCAGTTGTTTCAAACCCGCGTTCGCACGTCCACGTGGAGCCATATGAGGCATCTGCCAAGTACGCATTTGCTGGCAGCACGATTTCCTGACATGTGTCATCGACCTTGATGTAGCCGCGCAAACACCTCCACCGTTCGCCTGAGGGGTCCAAGAACCCACCCTCAGGCACTTCCACTGCAACACATGCAGCTTCATCGGTTCTGCGAAACCCATGCAGACATTCCCATCCGGAACCGTAGGACCGGTTCGTGTCATATGCGTTTCGCGGCACAACCACGGCGACGCAGGCATCTTCGTTCAACCGGAATCCAATATTGCATTCCCAGCCATCGCCGTAACTTTTGGCACTAGCGTTCTCAGGCATTGGCGGAGCGACGGTTTGGGCAAAAGCCGGTATCGCAAGCAGCAAGACTGCGGCAATCAAACTTATGAATAGGCCGTGATTGTTGGTGTGCCCGCAGGGATTTTGGGCAGTGATGGAATGTGGCCGGCAAGGCTCTGCTAATTGTGATTTACGATCCATCTAACTCAAGCCCCGCAAGGCAGGCGTCTGCGAGATCCCGGCTTGGGGCATCAGTGCCCGGCAAAGTGGCCCAGCCTGTTTCCATCATGACATTGCGCCGCTGAAAGCTTGAAGCTTCTTGAAGTGTTGCCAGTTTTGCAGTGCGTTCCGCATCAGCTTCTGACAGATTTAGGCAAACTGGCACCATCGCCAATGTGACTTCCTCTGCCGCAAGGTTTTGGGCCATCTCGTCCGCACTGCCTGCAGTTGTCCAGCCGCCCCAGGTGAAGCCAAGAATAGAGATAGCAACTGCGCCAACCAACGCGCCGTAAACACTGGGTTTCGTCCATTCGGGAAATGTCATTTTTGATCCTCTGACGGAGAAAGCGCCGCCGCACTATTTTTGATTTCGTGTTTGTTCGCGTCGGCCCGATCCTGCGGCAGAGCCAACTCCAGGTCACGGTGATCCACTGCGCGCAGATCTGACTTTCCTGCGTGCCAATTGATCAATAGAAACGTCGCAGTCCGTCGGTATGACGCAAAGCTGTTGCTCAGCATGACGTCTTCGTCTGCCAACACTTCGTATTCGCCCGCGGGCAGTTCATCCGTGTATCCCGCGACCACAAACGGATGAAGAAATGTCACAACTGACGTGGTCGTGCGCGATAACATCGGCAACCTTCCCAAACATCAGATCCCTGCTACAGGACGTGACAGCTGAATTTTCATGATAGAGGGTTGTTGTTCGCTCTGGCAGGCTGATGCGCCTATGCCGCAGAGAACCGCAACTTTCGTATCACTCACATAGTCTCTTAGCGTCGGAAATGCAACGTTGGTGACACTGGATCCAATTATGAGGCCACCTATACTCTTAAGATGGCCAAGGTTGGCAAGCCTCCACGCTGAGCATTGGAAGATCCTTGTCCAGCTATGTCGTTTTTCGCTTCGCCCGCCCAGAAGCCGACTTTCGCCGCGTCACAGAAAATTGGCAAAGAGGGCTCTTTCCTGCCATTCACATCACACGAAAGTTGCTACAGGCCCCTTGAGTGATCTGAAGTCACTCTTAAGGCGTGAACGTCAAAGCTGCCTGACATTCACGCCCTGCGCGGATATTGCCGCCGACCGTTTCAGAGCCCCTTTGCCCGGTAGCTGTCAGCCACCTTGCGGATCGAAACCAGATAGGCCGCCGTTCGCAGATCATGCACATCATCCCGACTGTGCCAGACCTGACGCATCGCCTGATAGGCCGCACGCATCGTGTCATCCAGACCAGAGCGGACCAGTTCCAGCTCCCCCGCGCCGCGCAAGTACCGCTCCTTGAAATCCGGGCTGATTTCCCAGCCTAAATTCTTATCCGAAGACAGGCGCTCCAATTCGTCGACCACCAACTGGTGACGGCTTTCCTCTGCCCGGCGTTGCATCCGGCCAAAGCGAATATGGGACAGGTTCTTGACCCATTCGAAATAAGAAACCGTCACACCACCGGCGTTTGCATACATGTCGGGTATAATGATGCAGCCCTTTTCACGCAGGATATCGTCCGCTCCTGCGGTCACCGGCCCGTTCGCGGCCTCGATAATCAACGGGGCCTTGATCCGGTCCGCGTTGCCCAGATTGATAACCCCTTCCAGGGCAGCCGGGATCAGGATATCACAGTCGGCTTCCAGTAAGGCGGCACCTTCGGCTTGGTGGGCCGCGTCAGGATAGCCCGTGATCCCGCCATGTTTCACGATCCAGGCGCGGACCGCCTCCACATCAATACCGGCCTCGTTGTGAAGCGCCCCATCACGTTCAATGATCCCTGTAATCAGCGCGCCGTCCTCTTCGGACAGGAACTTTGCAGCGTGATAGCCCACATTCCCCAAACCCTGCACAATGATACGCTTGCCCTTCAGCTTGCCCGACAGGTTGGCGGCCGCCACATCCTCGGGATAGCGAAAGAATTCCTGCAAGGCGTATTGGACACCACGGCCTGTCGCCTCAACCCTGCCAGCGATGCCACCTGCATTAAGCGGCTTGCCCGTCACACAGGCGGCGCCGTTGATATCGGTGGTTTGCATGCGCTTGTACTGATCGGCGATCCAGGCCATCTCGCGCTCTCCGGTGCCCATATCGGGGGCAGGTACGTTTTGGGCTGGATTGATCAGGTCACGCTTGATCAACTCATAGGCGAAGCGGCGGGTGATCTGTTCCAGCTCATGCTCGTCCCAGTCACGCGGGTCGATGCACAGGCCACCTTTGGATCCCCCAAACGGGGCCTCGACCAATGCGCATTTGTAAGTCATCAAAGCCGCAAGCGCCTCAACCTCATCCTGATTGACGGCAAGGGCATAGCGGATACCCCCCTTGACCGGTTCCATATGCTCAGAATGAACCGAACGATACCCGGTGAATGTATGAATCGCCCCGCGCAGGCGGACACCGAATCGGACCGTATAGGTTGCGTTGCAAACTCTGATCTTCTCCTCAAGGCCAGGGCTCAGATCCATCAATGCCACCGCCCGATTGAACATCAGGTCAACAGATTCCCGAAAACTCGGCTCCTTGATCGTATCATGCGCAGTCATTTCATTTCCTTCCTGTTTCAGGCTCGCTGAGCATTTGGTTCTACACCAATTAGTGCATCCTAAACCCGATTCGGTTAAATGCCTTCAAAAAGGTGGGTATCCGGGAAAAAAGGGCAGATTTCCCGCAGTGTTAGCCTTTGTTGGCCTATTGGCCCGCCAGATTTTGTTTCGGATGAGGGAACAGTGGCGCCTCTCTGGGGGCAATGTGCAGGATTATACTAAAACTGGACGTGAAAGGGTGCTGATCTGCCCCATTTTCGCCACAGCAAGCTGTTTAACCTTCCCACTGGGGATGTACGTATGCGAAGTTTCGCGTCAAAGCATCATTTAAACGGATGGCCATCGGGGATGTTGCCTATGTCTAATACAAAGTTTTTCGTCAGGCGTGCAATGAACAAGCATGCCGCAATGCGTTCTGAGTTTTTACGGAAATTTGGCCGTGACGAAGATGGCAGCATCATCATCCTGACCCTTGTTTTGCTCATCATCATGCTGGTGCTGGGCGGTATGGCCGTTGACTTCATGCGTTTTGAATCGCGGCGCGCCCTGCTGCAAAGCGTTTCTGACCGCGCCGTTCTTGCGGCGGCCAAGCTGGATCAAACGCTCGATTCCGAAGAGGTGGTTGTCGATTACTTCACGAAGGCGGGCTTTGCGGACACGATCGTCGGCACGCCGACAGTGACCGAATTGAACGGGCGTCGTTCCGTTTCCGTGAATGCGCAGCTTGATATCAACACATATTACCTGCGTTATGTCGGGATTGATCAACTCAGCGCGCCGGCGAGCTCATCCGCGGTTGAGGGCGTTGGCAGCGTGGAGATTTCTTTGATCCTCGATATCTCCGGCTCAATGGAAACGTCTTTCTCTGTTGAACCGATTACCGGCGTGCCAAGCATTTGCGCCGACCTTTATCCAAACCTCGGGGCAACGTCCAAAACGCAAATCCAGGCCCTGCGCGAAGGTGCAAGCTGTTTTGTGCGGCAGGTCATCAATGATGATACGGCTGGCCAGGTGACGCTGTCGCTTGTGCCATATTCCGAGCATGTAAATATCGGTCCGGCGATTTTTGACGCCATTACCGTCAGAACAGGTTCTGGCGCGGGGGCGGAGGCGGAAGACCCACTTCCCGTTGATCCCGATACAGGCGAAATCGATATTCCAGCCCTTCTCGCGGCAGGCACCAACCCAGCAACTTGTGTTGAAATTCCAGATGCCGAATTTGAAACAACGGATTTCAACTCCGACATCTCATACATGCAGGTGGAATCGTTCCAGCGAAACACGTGGGGGCGCGGCGGCTTTACGAACAACGGCATCGATGTGCCCAGCACGCGCGACTGGCGCCAGTGGGAGCTTGACCAACCCCTTTGCCCGCAGGAGGTTGCCGAACGTATTATTCCTGTCAGCGACAATGAAGACGCATTGGTGGCCGCTATTCAGGATCTGGAACCACGTGGCGGTACGTCGATCTTCCTTGGTTTGAGATGGGGTGTCAGCCTTTTGGACCCAACCTTCAAAGATACTTTGGACAAAATCTCGAATACCGGCGTATTGCCTGGTTCAGCACCGTTGGCAGAGTATACCGATGCTCGGCCTGTTGCTTATCCGGAAGATGATCCAACCGTGAACAGCGCGAAGTACATCGTATTGATGACAGACGGAAAAAACAGCAGCAGTTCCCGAGTAGACCGCGACTTCTACTACGATGAAAATCATCTGGCATTGTTTAATGCGTTTAACCGACCTTTCATGTATTACTGTGCTCACGGCTATATGACCGAAGACCGGGGTGCCAGCAATGCCGCGATCGACAAATGCAATAATCTGCGTACCAACGCTTCGTTTAACTTTGATGATAACTTCAGAGCTTCTGACATCTTTGAAGAAAAATACGCCGCAACGGATGGTGACACGCTACTGAGCAACCTCTGCACGGCTGCAAAGGCGCGTAATATGATCATCTTTACAATTGCATTGAATGCAGACGATCACGGCGAAACACAGATGAAAAACTGCGCGACCCGTGTTGACAGTGAACTGTACTACTACGAAGCGACCGGCAACAATCTCTCGGGCATTTTCAACGCCATCGCAGATCAGATCACAGCGTTGAGATTGAACCTATGATGCATCCCGCGCGAAAATACATGGATAGGGCTGTGTCATTCTGGCGTGCAGAAGACGGCGTAGCCTCTATTCAGTTCGTTTTGGCATTCCCGGTCTTCATGCTTTTCTTTGGCATGATTTTCGAAAACGGCATGATCTCGGCGCGGCATGTGATGCTTGAGCGCGGCGTGGATATCGCCGTCCGCGATGTTCGGGTCGGTCGCATGCCAGAACCAACACCCGCATTGCTGCGTGAACGTATTTGCGAAGTTGCGGATATCATTCCCGATTGCGACAACCAGCTTCAACTTGAAATGGTAACGCTCGACCTAAGGGCATGGAATGGCCTCCCTGCGGATGTGCAGTGCATCGACCGCAGCGTCCCCGACCGCCCCCTCACGACTTTCACGCCCGGTGGGAACAACCAACTGGTTTTCTTGCGCGCCTGCGCCCGGTTTGATCCGGTCATGCCCTCTTCGGGCATCGGTTATGCCATTGCCAACAACGGAAATAGCGCGGCAGGCGGATCCTATGCGTTGATCGCGACATCCTCATATGTTGTAGAGCCTTTCAGAAGAGAAACTGATGATTAAGATACTTCAATTCTTGAATGACTTTCGCAGGGATGAAAGCGGTAATGCATCGATCGAGCTACTGATTGCTGTGCCAATAATGCTCTGGGCGCTGCTTTCGACGATGGTCTATTTCGATGCCTACCATGACGAGGCAATCAGCACGCGTGCCGGCCTGACGATCGCCGATATGCTCAGCCGTGAAACACAGAACATTACGCCCGCCTATCTGACAAACCTGCAGAGGCTACTTCAAGGTTTGACAGAAACGGATAACGATCCCGGTTTGCGGGTAACGGTTTTTGAGTGTTTCAAAGTGGACCCGGATGATCCGGATGAGGATTGCCGTTATGATCGCATCTGGTCAAGAAATCGTGGATTGGCCCCCAACCACAACAACACCCGGCTCCGTGCGCTGAGCGACAGGCTGCCGGTGATGGCGCATAACGACAAGGCGATCCTGGTCGAAACCCAAACGGATTATAACGCCGAGTACACAGTTTCCATTTCACCGTTTATCGTCCCTGATCTGACCGGCGTGACCTTCAATTCTTTCACGGTGATTAGCCCGCGTTTCGAGACCAGCGTTTGCTGGGAGCGCGGTCCCGGCGACATCCTTTGTGACGCAGACGATATCTAATCGGCAATACTTGTTCTGATGCGGTCCTTTGTTGGTCCGCTCAGCTAGCCGCGCTCACCGATCCTGAATGCAATTTGCTCGGCCATGAATTTGGCCTGCCCGGCTGAGGTGACGCCACCAACACCAACGCGACGACCGAACCGCCACCATAATCCAGGTGCCCAGGCCCGCGATTGCCCCCTCGAAAGAACAAGCGTGAAACCGTTTGATGGCTTGAACGCAAACGCGCCGCGATCAACCAGTCTGATATCGTCGATCAGCGCCAGAACCCGCCCATTCGTGTCGCGTACTTCGGTATCCGTCAGCTCAATCTCGTGCAGCGTTGCCCGGCGCAGCCGTTCTGCCATTATTATGGACAACACGCCCAGGCCAACCATCACGACAACCCAAACCAATGCAGGGGGCCTGACAAGCGGCAGATAAATCAACAGCGCCCCCAGTCCAAACAATATCGTATAGGCCGCCGCCCTGCGCATGGGCGAGGCAGCAACCCGCGCATAAACTCCGTCCTCATCTGCGGTGAACATCCGCCCGTCCCCTTCTTGCGCCGTATTCAGACCGCAACGGCCTTGCGCACCAAATCCCAGTAAATCGCTTCGATCTTGTCCATCGCAAGACGTCCATCCTCACGATACCAATGGCTTAGCCCGGTCAGCGTGGCAATCAGCGCCATTGTCGCAACCCGGCTGTCCGGAACGGCAAACACACCCTCGCGCTCACCATCATGCAATATCGCCTCCAACGCATCCTCGTATGTCCGGCGCATGGCCTCAATCGCCGCAAAATTCTCGGGCGAGAGGTTGCGCAGCTCCATATATGACACGAAAACCTGATCCGAACGGGGCAAGTGGAACCGGATGTGAAAGCGGGTGAAGGCTTCAAGCCGGGACATCGCATCGCCCTCAATCTCCGATGCCTCCAATGCCGCCAGCAGATCTGTCATATGCGCGCGCATCAAATCAAACAGGAGGCTTTGTTTGTCAGGCGTGTAATTATATAGCGCGCCAGCCTGCACACCGACTTCAGCCGCGATCTGGCGCATCGATACGGCAGCATAACCATGCCGCGCGATCAGCCGCAAAGCCGTTTCCTGCACCCGTGGGCCGGTGATGTCCGAATGAGAGCCTTGCTTACGCGCCATATCACCCATGTAACTGAACAAGCGTTCATTTGAAAAGCCCTCAAGCGCGCCTTGCCGCTCCTGTTGCGCTGGATATATAGCTAGCCCATGCGTCTGACCCTGTCCCTTTTCCTTTACCTGTGCGCCTGCGCACCCTTCCCGCAATTGGAAGGCACAATCAGCGATGACGCGCGCAACGCGCCCTACCCCCAGCTTGGCCCCTTGCCCGCCGGGCCCGACGTCAGCGATGCGCGATCGGCCAATGCTGATATTGGTGCCCGCATCGCCGCCTTGCAGGTCAGGGCCGAACGGTTGCGCCAATTCGACATCGGCGCGTTGCAGTAGCAGCGGCTATTCGCTATGCCCTCCGCAACGACAGCAATCGACGGATACCTACGCATATGACCCAACCACTGCGCCTTGGAATTGCAGGACTTGGCACCGTGGGTGTCGGTGTTGTCCGCATCGTACAAAAGCACGCGGCATTGCTCGCGGCCCGCGCCGGCCGGCCCATCGTGATCACCGCGGTCTCGGCGCGATCCAAGACCAAGAACCGGGATATTGACCTGTCCGACTACGCTTGGGTCGATGATCCGGTCGCATTGGCTAAGCGGGACGATATCGACGTTTTTGTTGAGGTCATGGGCGGCTCCGAAGGCCCCGCCAAGGACGCGACAGAGGCCGCAATCGCCAGCGGCAAGGATGTTGTCACCGCCAATAAGGCCTTGCTCGCGCTGCACGGGCAGTCACTCGCCGAACAGGCCGAAGACGCGGGGCAGGTCATCCGCTTCGAAGCCGCGGTTGCCGGTGGCATCCCGGTGGTCAAATCACTGACCGAAGGGCTTGCAGGCAACGCGATTTCCCGCGTCATGGGCGTTATGAACGGTAGCTGCAACTATATCCTGACCCGCATGGAAGACGCAGGGCTGAGTTATGAGGCCGTCTTTGATGAGGCCAATCAGCTCGGGTTTCTTGAGGCTGATCCGGAACTCGATGTCGGCGGCATCGACGCAGCTCACAAACTGGCATTGCTGGCCTCGATCGCCTTCGGCACGCAGGTTGATTTCGACGCCGTGGAATTGGAAGGCATTGGCGCCGTCACCATCGAAGATATCCGGCAAGCCGCTGATATGGGCTATAAGATCAAGCTGCTGGGTGTGGCCCAACTTACCGGGCGCGGGTTGGAACAGCGCATGTCGCCTTGCCTCGTCCCCGACACCTCGCCGCTGGGGCAGCTGCAGGGTGGCACCAATATGGTACTGCTGGAAGGCGATGCGGTCAGCCAGATCGTGCTGCGCGGGCCTGGTGCGGGCGAAGGGCCAACCGCCAGTGCGGTGATGGGCGATGTGATGGATGTGGCACGCGGCGTGCGCATTTCGACCTTCGGGCAACCGGCCAAAGCGCTGCGCAAAGCACGTGCCGCACGCGCCGCGGTCCCTGCGCCGTATTATCTGCGGATGCAATTGCTGGACAAACCCGGCGCCCTGGCCAAGGTCGCCCATGCCTTGGGCGAGGCTGGCATTTCCATCGACCGGATGCGCCAATACGGCCATGATGACACCGCCGCCCCCGTTCTGATCGTCACCCACAAAACAACCCGCACTGCATTGGACGAAGCATTGGCCGACTTCAAATCAACCGGCGTGGTGTCAGGAACTCCGGTTGCGATCCGGATTGAGGCTGTCTGATTGACCGGCGTTCCGCCCTTGACCCTTTAGCGCAAACAGTCTTGCCGTGGCGCGCCAGAAAGGCTTTAGCTGCCGTAATTTATTGAAGGACAACCGTTATGCCGAACACACCCGATTTCAACGATCGCATGCTGTCACTGGGCCTTGCCCGCGTTTCCGAAGCAGCCGCAATCTCCTGCGCGCCGCTTATCGGACGTGGCGATGAAAAGGCGGCGGATCAGGCGGCGGTAGACGCCATGCGGACAGAGTTGAACAAGCTGGATATCTCGGGTGTTGTGGTTATCGGCGAAGGCGAACGCGACGAAGCTCCGATGCTGTTCATCGGCGAAGAGGTCGGCACAGGCACCGGCCCCGGGGTTGATATCGCGCTTGATCCGCTGGAAGGGACCACCCTGACCGCCAAGGACATGCCCAATGCATTGGCGGTCATCGCGATGGGTCCACGCGGTTCGATGCTGCACGCCCCTGATGTTTATATGGAAAAACTCGCCATCGGTCCCGGCTTTCGGCCCGGCGTCGTGACGCTTGATATGTCACCCGAAGAACGGGTTTCAGCGCTCGCCGCCGCAAAGGGGTGTTCGACCAAGGATATCACCGTCTGCGTGCTGGAGCGGCCACGACATCAGGACGTTATCGCCGAATTGCGCAGCACGGGTGCGGCCATTCGCCTGATCACCGATGGTGATGTGGCAGGCGTGATGCATTGTGCTGAACCCGATCTCACCGGGATCGACATGTATATGGGCTCCGGCGGCGCGCCCGAGGGCGTCTTGGCCGCCGCCGCGCTGAAATGCATGGGCGGGCAGATTTTTGGCAGGCTCCTGTTCCGCAATGACGATGAACGGGGCCGCGCGAAAAAGGCCGGGATCACCAATTTCGACCGGGTCTATACCCGCGATGATATGGTCACCGGCGATGTGATCTTTGCCGCCACCGGCGTCACTGATGGCAGCCTTGTTCCCGGCATCAAGCGGGAGGTGGGTTTTGTCACTGCCGAAACCATCCTGATGCGATCCAAGACAGGCTCCGTGCGGCGCATGATCTATCGCAACCCCACTAGCTAATCGGGTCTGGCGCGCATATTGTAGCGGGCAATGATTGCCCCACAAGATAAACCCGCTTTCCTGAATGTCGCCACCTCTCTGAGCGGGCGGCGCTGGGTCGGCCCCTCGGCTGAGGAAGATCGGCAGTCCCAAGCCATGGCGCAGGCCACCGGCCTGCCCGCCCCGCTTTGCCGCACCCTTGTGCGGCGCGGGGTACAAGCGCCCGATGCCAATGCGTTTCTCGCCCCGACTTTGCGCGACCTGATGCCCGACCCGCATCAGATGCGGGATATGGAAAAAGCGGCGGCGCGGTTTCGCGAGGCCGTTCGCACCGGGCAGAAAATTGCGATCTTTGCGGATTATGACGTTGATGGCGGCGCCTCTGCCGCCTTGCTGATCACTTGGCTGCGGGCCTGCGGGCAGCAGGCGACGCTTTATATCCCGGACCGGATTGACGAAGGTTACGGACCAAATGATGCGGCCATGGCCGCACTGGCCCGCGATCATGATCTGATCGTCTGTGTCGATTGCGGAACCTTGTCACATGGGCCCATTGCGGCTGCCATTGGGGCCGATGTCGTGGTGCTTGACCACCATTTGGGGGGCGAAACCCTGCCCCCTGCCCATGCCGTTGTGAACCCCAACAGACAGGATGAAACAGGCGATCTGGGGCATCTTTGCGCTGCGGCAGTTGTGTTCATGATGCTGGTCGAGGTGAACCGGCAGATGCGGGCCGATGGCGAAAAAGGGCCCGATCTGATGGCGATGCTGGATCTTGTGGCACTCGCCACGGTCGCGGATGTCGCACCATTGACCGGCGTGAACCGGGCCTTTGTCCGCCAGGGACTGACAGTGATGGCACGGCGACAACGGATCGGGCTGACAGCATTGGCCGATGTGGCCGGGCTCGATCAGGCTCCCAACAGCTATCACCTTGGTTTTCTGCTTGGGCCACGGGTCAATGCCGGCGGGCGGATCGGAAAGGCCGATCTGGGTGCCCGGCTGCTGGCCACCGATGACCCGAATGAGGCACTGGCATTGGCCGAACGGCTGGACCAGCTCAACACCGAACGACGCGAGGTCGAACAGCAAGTGCGCGATCTCGCCCTGGAACAAGCCAGCGCACGTGGCACGGACGGTCCCCTTGTCTGGGCCGCAGGCGAGGGCTGGCACCCGGGCGTCGTGGGCATCGTGGCGGCACGGCTGAAAGAGGCGACAAACCGGCCCGCCATCGTCATCGGTCTGGACGGCGATATCGGTAAGGGCTCCGGGCGATCGGTCAACGGTATTGACCTTGGCGCGGCCATCCAGCGCGCCGCAGCCGAAGATTTTCTGATCAAAGGTGGCGGACACAAGATGGCCGCAGGTTTGACAGTCGCGCGTGACCAATTGGAACCGGCAATGGAGCGGCTCGGGGCGCTGCTGGCCAAACAGGGGGCGGCGGATATCGGGCCAGCTGATCTGCGGCTTGACGGCATCCTGATGCCCGGTGCGGCATCGATTGACCTGATCAACCAGATCGAAAACGCGGGACCATTCGGCGCCGGTGCCCCTGCCCCGCGGTTTGCCTTTCCTGATTGCCAGATACATTTCGCCAAACAGGTCGGGGCAAACCACCTGAAAGTCAGTTTTGGGGACGGGATCAGTAGCCGAATCGATGCGATCAGCTTTGGCGCAATGGACGGGCCAATGGGGCCCGCGCTCCTTCATCACAACGGTGCACGGTTCCATCTGGCAGGCCGGTTGGAAATCAACACATGGCAAGGCCGGCAGTCAGTGCAACTCCGTTTGGAAGACGCCGCAGCGGCCCATTAAGATTAGCGAAAAAACCGTAAAAACCCTCTTGCGCGCCGCCGCCGCTTTCCCTAAAAGCGGCGCACCAAGTGCGGTCCCTTCGTCTATCGGTTAGGACGCCAGGTTTTCAACCTGGAAAGAGGGGTTCGATTCCCCTAGGGACTGCCATGGTAACCCCCTCAAATTGATACCAATGCACCGCGCCCTTTGATGACCCGGCGTGCCACATTGCTGGCGGCATTGATCGCATCCTCAACCGGCAACCCGGCAAGAAGCGTCGCCAAAAATCCGGCGTTGAAACTGTCGCCTGCGGCGGTGGTATCAACCAGATCACTGACAATGGCAGGTTCAACAACACCCTTTTCGCCGTAATGCTGATAGTGAATCAAGCCTGGCCCGTTTTTGACCACCACGGTGGCAGGGCCCAGCGCGGCATAGCGGTCGCGGGTTGCCAATCCATCCCTGTCGCCAAGATGTTGCGCCTCATCATCATGGGACGGCAAAACAATATGACTAAGCACCGCCGCCTTTGTGATCCAATCACGCATTTGATCGGGGTTTTCCCACAACGCCAGGCGCAGATTCGTGTCAAACACGATGGTCTTGCCACGGGTGCGGGCGCGGGCCACAGCATCCAGAAGCTTGTCCCGACCGGCACCTTCGAGAATCGCCAGCGTAATACCGGAAAAATAGATGACGTCACCCCCGGTAAAGGCTTTCAGCAGGGTCGGTCCATCCTGCGCCAAGAGCCGTGCCGCGGCCTGACTGCGCCAATAGTGAAAATGACGCTCCCCCCGATCAAGTGAAATCAGATAAAGGCCAGCCGTCCGGTCATCGATCCGCCTGACATGATCTGTCCCGATCCCCGCATCCGACATGAATGCAACCATTTTGTCTGAAACCTGATCGCGGCCGACCGCAGTGACATAGTCCACCCCCCAATCAGGGCAAAGCTGACGAATATACCAGGCGGTGTTCAGCGTATCCCCCGCAAATGACATGGTGTATTCGCCGGATTTGCCCTGCGGTGTCATTTCGACCATGCATTCCCCGACCGAAACGAAACGCGTCATCTGTGTTTGTCCCTTTAAGCCTGTCCTTGGGTCAAGCTGACATGGCTGGACCGGAACCGCCAGCCTGACAACATGAATTCATCTGCAGTGAAGGCAAAGCGTGTCCCGAAAACACAGTGGGCGCGCGTTCCGGCAAGTCGCTGGTGAAGCGGTCACAACATTTCGCATTTGCCCCCGGCGCCGCGACGGGTACCATAGGATAACAGCCGCCATAAAATAAGGATGGACCGCATGTCCCTGAAATATCTGCACACCATGGTCCGGGTAAAAGACCTCGACAAATCTCTCGCTTTTTATGAACTGCTCGGGCTGAAGGAGACCCGTCGTTTTGAAAACGAATCTGGGCGTTTCACCCTTGTTTTCATGGCGCCTCCCGGACAAGAGGAATGCCCCGTGGAATTGACCTACAATTGGGACGGCGATGATGGGTTGCCCGCCGACAGCCGTCATTTTGGGCATCTGGCCTACAGGGTGGCCAATATCTATGACACCTGCCAGCACCTGATGGACAATGGCGTGACGATCAACCGACCGCCGCGCGACGGGCATATGGCCTTTGTCCGGTCGCCAGACAACATCTCGATTGAGCTGTTGCAGGAAGGGGATGACCTACCATCTGCCGAACCCTGGGCCAGCATGGAAAACACCGGCCATTGGTAAGGGCTGGTCCCCTGATCGGGGCCAGCCTTTTGGCGGGTCCCGCCGATGCCTGTCGGCTGGCACTGGTGCTGGCAATGGATGTGTCATCCTCCGTCGATGCCGTCGAGGACCAGTTGCAGCGGCAGGGGCTGGCCGCCGCATTGATCGCACCGGATGTGCAGGCTGCATTCTTTGTCAGCCCCGACCCTGTCGCCCTTATCGTTTTTGAATGGAGCGGTCGTTACAATCAGGCCAATCTAACCGGCTGGTCATTGATCGAGACCCCCAGCGATCTGGCAACCTTTGCTGCTACCATCGCAGGCAGCCGTCGCAGCCATAATGATTTCCCCACAGCGATGGGCTACGCGTTGGGCCACGCGGCAACGCTGTTGGGGCACGCGCCGGATTGTGCGTCGCAAACCATCGATGTCTCTGGCGACGGCGAAAACAATGATGGTTTCGGACCCGCGCAGGCCTTTGCCGCATTCCCGCTTGATACGGTGACCGTGAATGGTCTGGTGATCAATGGCGGTGAGTTCGAAGCTGAAACCCAACTGATCTCATTCTACCGCAACCATGTGGTCAAGGGTCCGGGCGCATTCCTTGAAATCGCCAATGGCTATCCGGATTTTCAAAGCGCAATGCAGCGCAAACTGGTCCGTGAACTATCGGCAATGGTGTTGGGGCAAACCCCACAGACAGACGCGCCAAAGGGATGATCCGCCTTTTGCTACCCTTGCTGTGCATACCGTTTGGGGCCGATGCCGCCTGTCGACAGGCATTGGCACTGGGGTTGGATGTTTCCGGGTCGGTTGATGCATCAGAATACCGATTGCAACTGGATGGTCTTGCCACCGCATTGGATAGCCCCGCCGTGCGTGACGTTTTGTTCGCCCAACCCGCCGCGCCCATTCGGATCACCGTTTATGAATGGAGCGGGCCGGAGGACCAGACCGTCATCCTGCCATGGACAGAACTGTCCGATATGGCGGCGCTGCAAACAGCCAGATCGGCACTGCTTGGCCATCAACGCAGAGAGGCCGCACCAACAACCGCTGTCGGATCTGCGATGCTTGCCGGTTTCGTCCTGTTGCGCGATCAGAGCGCATGCTGGAAACGCACTCTCGATCTGTCGGGCGATGGTCCAGCCAATACCGGGCCCCGACCGCAGGACATCGCGGACAGGTTGCGCCCCGCTGGCGTGGTCGTGAACGGTCTGGTCATCGGTTCGGGCGACCAGAAGGGCGATGATGAACGGCTTGCTGAGATCAAGGAGCTTTCGTCTTACTACCGCACATATGTGATCCGTGGCCCGGGCGCGTTTGTCGAATCGGCCCTTGGGTTCAACGACTACGCCGCCGCGATGGAGCGTAAATTGCTGCGCGAATTACAAAGCCTGGCGATCGGAAGCGGGCCAGCCAGACACGAGCCCGCCAAAACAACACCGTCGCGCCGTCAATAGATATACCGGATCTGCTCCGTCCAGTAGCGTTCAACCCGGCGAAGCGACGACGTAATATCCTCGATCCCCTCCTGATCCAGCACACCACGATCAACCAGCCCGCTGGCGTGTTTGGCGAACAGGTCTTCCACCACTTTTTGCACATCGCGGCCTTTTTCGGTCAGGCGGACGCGAACGGACCGGCGGTCAATCTCGCTGCGCTGGTGGTGCATGTAACCTGCTTCGACCAGTTTCTTGAGATTATAGGATACATTGGAGCCTTGATAATAACCCCGGGATTTCAATTCACCCGCCGTTACCTCATTGTCGCCGATATTGAATAGCAGCAATGCCTGCACCGCGTTGATCTCCAATACACCGAGCCGCTCAAACTCATCCTTGATCACGTCCAGCAACAGGCGGTGCAGCCGTTCAACAAGGGTCAGCGAATCGAGGTAGGACGCCATAAAAGTCGCGCTGCGTGCGCTCGCAACCCCGTCCTCTCGCGGGCTTGGCATGGTCTCATGAATACTCATTTCATCACTCCGTCTTCTGCTCGCAAAACGGAATAAGACGAAACAAACAAGATTTAGTTAAATACTAAAATTGATCCTAAGTCAGCGTAATCTAGGCAGGCCGTGTGACGCCATGCGCCCCAGCGGCAATGCGCCCGATTAACGCGGCATAGACATCCGGCACCACAAACTGGCCACCGATCCAGCCATAGATATCGTGGTCATTCTCGGTCAGCAACCGATCGTAAAGCGCCAGGTCGTCATCCGACATGTCTGCCAGGTGACGCGCGGCAAAGGCGGACAGTATGAGGTCCATCTCCTTGATCCCGCGCCGCATCGACCGCATATGCAGCCGCTTGACCATCGCCGCACGGGGTTCGGTCATGCCTGCTCCTTGATCGCGTTGCGCAAGCGTTTTTCCAGATGGCCCAGACGTTCCGTCGCTGCCAGCATCTGCGTGCGCAGCAAACGCATTTCGGCCAGCATTTCGGTCAGATCAGCCGAAATCGGCGTCACATCCTCGGGCGCCTCCGGTCCGTCGCCCTGCCCGGTCAAAAGCCAGCTCAGCGAAACACCCAGAATGCCTGACAGCATCTGCAGGCGGTTCGCACGCGGTTCTTTCAGGTCATTTTCCCAACCTGCAATAACCGTCGTTTTCACACCAATCTTGCCCGCCAAAGCGGCCTGGGTCAGCCCGGCGGCATCACGCGCGCCAGCAAGGCGATCCCCAAAGGTTGCCGCGTCTTCACTGTACCAACCCGCATTATCTGTCATAAGTGTCACCCTTGCGTTTTATTGCGCCTGCGTCATATGTCACGATCAGTGCAATATTACCACCGGATGCAACCATGCCCTTCCTCTCCGCGACACTAGACCGCGTCAAACCGTCCCCCACAATCGCCGTGACGACCAAGGCGGCAGAGCTGAAAGCCGCAGGGCGCGATGTCATCGGCCTGGGCGCGGGTGAGCCGGATTTCGACACTCCGCAAAACATCAAGGACGCCGCCGTGACGGCCATTGCGGATGGGAAAACCAAATACACCGCCGTTGATGGCATCCCCGAATTGAAGGAGGCGATCTGCGCAAAGTTCAAACGTGACAATGCGCTGGACTACGCGCCATCGCAGATCACCGTAGGCACGGGTGGTAAACAAGTCCTTTACAACGCCTTCATGGCGACCCTGAACCCCGGCGATGAGGTGATCATCCCTGCGCCATACTGGGTCAGCTACCCCGATATGGTCCTGCTGGCCGGCGGGACGCCCGTGCCGGTGGAGGCAACGCTGGAGGCAAACTTCAAGATCACGGCGGAACAGCTCGAATCCGCGATTACCCCAAAAACAAAATGGTTCCTCTTCAACTCCCCCTCCAACCCGACCGGGGCGGGGTATTCATGGTCGGAACTGAAGGAATTGACCGACGTGTTGATGCGCCACCCCCATGTCTGGGTCATGACGGACGACATGTATGAACATCTGGCCTATGGGAATTTCAAATTCTGCACGCCCGCACAGGTCGAACCGGGGCTTTATGACCGGACGCTGACGGTCAACGGGGTTTCCAAAGCCTATGCGATGACCGGCTGGCGGATCGGCTATGCAGGCGGGCCAGAGGCGCTGATCAAAGCGACGCGCAAGGTGCAGTCGCAATCCACCTCCAACCCCTGCTCGGTCAGCCAATATGCGGCAGTCGAGGCATTGAACGGCACACAGGATTTCCTTGCCCCCAACAACGCCCTTTTCGAACGCCGCCGCGATCTGGTGGTCGATATGTTGAACAAGGCCCCGGGCATCGTGTGCCCGAAGCCCGAGGGCGCGTTTTACGTCTATCCCTCTATCGCGGGCTGCATCGGCAAGATATCTGCCGCAGGCACAGTCATCGAAAATGACGAGGTCTTCGCGACCGCCCTACTGGAGGAGACCGGCGTTGCAGTGGTATTTGGGGCCGCCTTCGGTCTTAGCCCGAATTTCCGGGTCAGCTACGCGACCTCGGATCAGGCGCTGAAAGAGGCTTGCAGCCGGATCATCCGGTTTTGTGAGGGGCTACATTAGGGTCAGCCTGGTCCTATTAAATGTCCCGCCCGTTCGACAGACCGGGCAGCACCCGACCCTCCCCACGGGAGGGGGCTTCACCCCCACCCAGGGTCAGGGGTTGCCCTCAGTGCGACACAGCAACTTTCCGGATAAAAGGTTACGCCAGTTCCGGATGCCCATAAGCCTCCGGATAGGGCATCGGATGAAACGGGCCCAAGGGCACGACATTATTCCAGGACCGGCCAAAATACCCTTGCCTACAATGGGTCAGTGAATTGCTGTCAGCCACGCCGGGCAAGGCATAGACGCGGCAAAGCCAGCGCCACAGATGTGGGAAATCCAGTATCCGGGCGCCATTCAGCTTCATCCTGACATAATAAACCGGATCATGGCGATAGAGGGTCGGAAACAGGCGCAGATCGGCCTCGGTAAAACGATCACCGGTCAGAAAGGGCCGATCATCGGCGGCCAAACGATCCTCCAATGCCTGCAACATCGAAAAATATGCCTCAAAGGCCGCGGCATAGACCGCCTGATCGGATGAGAACCCGGCCTTGTAGGCGCCGTTATTGATGGCCACGTAAATCTCTTCGTTCAGCGCATCAATCTCTGTCGACAAATCCGCCGGATAAAGATCAAGCTGCGCAGCCTCAGCCGCCCCCAACGCCTCCGCCTGCGCGTTCAACATGCGAATAATCTCGGCACTCTCATTATTCACGATGCGCTTGGCCTTCTTATCATAAAGGATCGGCAGCGATGCCTCATTCGATCCTTCGGCATCATAGATCTGGCGGGCAAGCCGATAGACTTGCCCCGTCGCCGTCTCTGTCGTGCATTCAGGCAATGTCGTCCCAGTCAGCGACGCGACGCGCGCGGGATTGAACTCCCACAGATTAGGGGCAACCGGGTCATCATCATTCGTGCGACCGGGAAAGGCCACATCCATCGTGATGCTATCCTGCAAGCCCAGCACATTGCGGGCCAGCGTGACACGATGACACCAAGGGCAATTCAGCGCGACAAACAGATGATAGCGCCCCGGTTCCGCCGGAAAATCAGGATGTTCCCCCAACACAGCACGAAACCGGCTGACACCGCGCACGAACTCGCCCTTGGCGCGCCGTGCGGCGGCGTCTTTCTGCGATTCCTCAACTGATTTGGTCACTGCAGCTTCCTTCTTATCCGCGCAAACGATGATGCAGAATGATCGGAACCGCCAGTTCTTCTTCATCCGACAGGTGCCGTTCCAGAAACGCCTCAATAGTTTCGGCAACGCCGTGCAGCTTACCCGCCTCGTCTCTCGCTGCTTTATCGTCAAGCTGCACCAGCTTGATCGCGCGATTGGCGGTGCGGGTAAAACTGTCCAGCACAACGTCCAACGCGGCGTGATCCTTCTCCAGAATATCCAACCCCGCATCAAATCGCGGGTCAGCCGCCGACAATTCCGGGAAATAGGAATGATCCTCCCACCCGTGGTGACCATGCAGATTGCCGACCAGCGCATTGCCGCGATAGCTCAGCCGCCCGGCAAAGTCCTGCGCGTCCTTGTCGCCGTTCAGATAGCTTTCGGCATCCTTGCGGACAGCCGCGCTCAGCTGCCGGAACATGCGATGGGCACCCAGCCAATGGCGGGTTTTCTCGTGAAATCCCGGATGCGCCGCCCAGGCCTCGCGCGGGTAGTCGCGCAAAAGGGCGTGCATTTCTTCCGGCATATCTGCGGTTCGGATATCAAACTGATCTGACATGATATTTCCTTTCACCCCTGAACTGGGGTTTGGCTGACGCGTTAGGCAGCGGCAAAACCGCATGGCAGCCATGCACGCAGCGGGCACCATTTGGGCGAAATCCCGTATCATGTTAATCTCAGGCAACATCAGGGAGAGAGTCTCATGTCCGCGATGCAAACTACGATCCTTGTCGGCACCACCAAAGGGGCCTTTCTGGTCACCGGAAAAAACGGGCGCGACGATTGGCAGGTTTCAGGGCCATATTGCGATGGCTGGCCCATCAATCACGTCATCGGGGATAGGCAAAACATCTGGGCCGGTGGCGGCGGTGAGTGGCATGGGGCTGGGGTCTGGCATTCGGGCGACGGCGGCCAGACATGGGAGGTCACGAAACTGACCAAGGGCATGGTTGATGACTGGGCGGCCAATGATACCGACTTTGCACAAGCCATTGGCTGGACGGACCCCCCCCTGCCCTTCGGCGATGCATTCGGACAAATCTGGTCACTGGGGCATGTGCACGGCACGCTCTACGCCGGGACCAAACCGGCAGCGCTGCTGGCCAGCCATGATCAGGGCAAGACATGGGAAAAGCTCGACGGGCTGACCAATCACCCCTCAGCCGATAGCTGGAACCCAGGGGCGGCTGGCCTTGTGCTGCACACAATCGTCGGGGACCCGGCCAACCGGGATAAACTCTGGATCGGCATTTCGGCGGCGGGCGTTTTTGCGACCGAGGATAGGGGCAAAACCTGGGATCGGCGCAACCGGCTGTCCAATGCGGAAAGCTGCGGGCAGCATGATCACCCGGCAGCACCTGCCAACGGGGAAACCGGCCATTGCGTACATAACATGATGCGCGCACCGGGGGATGAGGACCGGCTTTATCAGCAAAATCACCACGGGGTCTGGCGGTCATCTGACGGGGGACGGTCATGGGACGATATCACCGATGGGCTGCCATCCACCTTCGGCTTCCCGATCCGGGTGCATCCACGCGACCCCGATACGATCTGGACGCTTCCGCTGAACGGGGACAGCGCGGGGCGATACCCGCCCGATGCGGCAGCGGCGGTCTGGCTTTCACGGGATGCGGGGGAAACATGGGAAGCACAGCGCAATGGGCTACCCCAACAAAGCTGCTATTTCACGGTGCTGCGACAGGCCATGTCGGGGGATACGCAAGATCCCGCAGGGATCTACTTTGGCACCAATAGCGGATCGGTCTTTGCCAGCACGGATGAAGGGGAAAGCTGGGACGAAATCGCGCGCCACCTGCCCACGATCCTTGCGGTGGAGGTTCTGGAAAATTCGTCAGGCGCCTGACCGCGAAAGGCTTCAGAAAACAAACACGTCAGATGCAGCACTATCCGCCCGCTGACCCGGCTCTATGGGGGAGACCAACAGATAAGGGTCAGAGGTAACGAGCGCCGCCCAGTTGAACCGAACCTGCGTTGCAAGCGGCTGAATATAAGGCGCGGAAACGGGCGACCGCGCAAAAGAAATGCGAACGGGATCGGACATAAGTACGAACTCCAATAGGTAACGGTAGGTGAGTGGTTGCGATGAAAATAACGCGCAAAGCCCAATAAAACAGGGCAAAACGGAAATTACGGATTTCACGCAAGAACACGCTCAGCCATATCCCGCCGGGCCACCACGACACCCGCAATTGGCGCAAATAACCGCTCAACCCTCCAGCAAAACCGGCGTGGTTCTGCCCATGCGACACAAATCGCAAACCCGCACTGCCTCGGTGATCCCCATCAGCGCCAGTTGCCGAAAACTGGGCAACACAAAAGGATCAGCCGTTGTGTAATCCACAACGTAGCCAAGGTCCTCAAACGACGCGATGGACATGCGGCTCAGCGGGCGATCTGCGCCGGATAGAAAGCCGGTCAACAATTCATCACCGAAAATCAACTCGCGCCAATGCGCCTCGCGGGTGCCGGCACCACCGGTATTGGCCACCGGCACGAACCGCCCGCCTTCGGGGTCCAAAAGCGCATACTCGCGCGCCGACGCCGGCCCGGTAAAGCGCGGGTCGGCGCTGCCTGACCCGACAATCAGATTCTTGCGCGGCCATAGCGTGCCAAACCCCAGAACATGGGCCATTTCATGTAAGATCACATCGGCAAACCGGTCCTGGGCCTCCAGCCGCTCAACATCAGCCGTATCAAACTGCATGATACCTTTGACAGGCAATCCGGTTGTGCCGAACAGGATCGAAGGCCCTGCCTGCCCCAGCACACCTTCTGGCCCGTCAATTGGCGTGATCGACGCATCAATCTGCACGCCGCGCAATGTCTCACCCTCAACGGTAACCGGATCAAAGCTGGTATCCATAACCCGGTCCCATTTTGCCGCCGCACGTTCAAAAACCGCGCGGCGCTCTGCTGACATGTTTCCGGCAAACACAAGAGTAATCATCGGCTGGCTCCGCTTGGCAAAGGATGTAGGCCCAGAAAAGCGCAAGCGGTCGGCCTTGGCCAGCCCAAGCCACCCGGCTCGGCGAAAACAAGCGATTACCAATCGGTTCATGACAAAAGGCTGCGTGGCGATGCCGAGCAGGGCTCTGTCGGATAACATAGATAAACAGCCCATTAACCTTCGGACCGTGCGCGGTGTTAAACCGGCAAATTGCCCGACAAGGGTCCGACGCTTTGCCGACGTCTGGCCGACGCTTTGCCGACACGCCATTTCGCCGCAAATTAAGGCATTAACAGGTCTGCACACGATTCGGACTGAAACGCCCTGCCCGACAGCACCGAACGTTGCATGGTCAGACCGCCTGTGGCAGCGGGCGGCCCTCTTCCCAAGCGATGATATTATCCAGCGCCATCTGCCCCATCGCCGCACGCACTTCCAAGGCAGCGGTGCCCAGATGCGGCAGCAGAACCGCATTTTCCAGCGCCCGCAGACGCGGCGGGACATAAGGTTCCTTGGCAAACACATCAAGGCCCGCACCCGCGATCTGACGGGTTTCAAGGGCGTCGATCAGGGCGTCCTCATCGACCACATCACCCCGGGCGATATTGATGAAAATCCCGGTCGGCTTCATCGCCGTCAGGGCAGCGGCATCAATTAACCGCGTATTGGCACCACCACCCGGCACCGTCACAACAATGATATCCGCCTGTCCCATCAGCGCGGTCAAACTATCCACCTGACGGGCCGGCAGATCGACATCCTTACGCGACCGGTTGAAAAAAAGAACAGGCATATCAAAGCCATAGTGGCAGCGGCGCGCCACCGCCTGACCAATCCGGCCCATGCCAACAATGCCAACGGTCTTGCCGGTCACATGGGTGCCCAGCATTTGCGTGGGTGTCCAACCGGCCCACTCCCCGGCACGCACCAAGCGTTCGCCTTCACCGGCACGGCGACAGGTCGAAAGGATCAGGGTCATGCCGATATCTGCCGTGGCATCCGTGACTGTATCGGGGGTGTTTGATACCTGCACACCCGCGGCGCGGGCGGCCTCCACATCGATATGGTTGTAGCCGACACCGAAATTGGCCAGCACACCGCAGCGGATATCACCGGTAAACGCGTCCTTTACGAATTGGTCACCAAGGGTTGGCAGAATCGCATCGTAATTAGCCAGCGCGTCCTTGGCTTCGGCCACGGTCAGCCCATCAGTTTCCGCGCGCACCGTCACGTCATAACGGGACCGGGCGGCGTCCAGATTGGCAGCAGGCAAAACCCGGGTGATCAGCAGCTTTTTCAATGCAAACGCCCTCCGTTCGGGACCGGCATATCGGGGCCGACAAGGGCAATTTCGCCGTTTTCATCCGGCATACCTAGGACCAGCACCTCTGACATGAACCTGCCGATCTGACGGGGCGGAAAATTCACCACGGCAAGAACCTGACGACCGGCCAGCGCCTCGGGCCGGTAATGGGCAGTGATCTGGGCAGAGGTCTTTTTCTCACCAATCTCGCCCCCGAAATCGATCCAAAGCTTGATGGCAGGTTTACGGGCTTCGGGGAAGGGTTCTGCCCGCAACACGGTGCCAACGCGGACGTCAACTTTCAGAAACTCATCAAAGGAAATCTCAGTCACGCGCCAGCTCCCTCGATCTGTCAGCGGCAGCTTTGACTGTTTCTTTCATAATTTTTTTCAACCCCTTAGCGTCATCCATCAACACTTCCAACCCGGCTTGTGTAGTGCCATTCGGTGAGGTCACATTCACGCGCAACTGGGCTGGCGTTTCATCGGCGGCCATCGCCAGCGCGCCCGCGCCAGCAACCGTCGCCTTTGCCAGTTTCATTGACAGATCGGGCGCCAGCCCCTCGGCCTCCCCGGCGGCAGCCAGTGCCTCGATCATGTGAAAAACATAAGCCGGACCAGAGCCGGAAACCCCCGTCACCGCATCCATCTGGGATTCGCTGTCAAGCCGGACGGTTTCGCCGACAGCCCGCAGCAAGGCATCCGCCATATCCAGATGCGCATCCGTGGCACGGTCATTGCCAATCAGTGCGGTGATTCCCTTTCCAATCGCCGCTGGCGTGTTTGGCATCGCCCGGATGATCGGTGTCTCGGCGCCGAGTGTGGCAGAAAAAGTCGCAATCGACGTCCCCGCCGCAACAGAAAGAAATACAGTCGATCCATTACCCAGCGCGCGCATTGATGGCAGGGCGTCGCCCATCATCTGCGGCTTGACAGCAACCAGCACGATCGCGGGATCAGCGGGCAATTCGGCGTTCAGATGCACGCCCTGCGCCTGTAACCAAACGGATGGTTTCGGATCAATAACCCAGACGGATGTTGCTGGCATTCCATCGGCCAACCACCCCGCCAGCATGGCTGATCCCATCTTGCCGCAGCCCAGCAATACAAGGCCACGCTGCGCTACTTCGCTGTCTTTCATGATATCCCCCATTTTCGCGGGAGATTACGGAAAGGTAAGATGGGTTTAAACCCATCTTACGTGAAAACTTCAGGCGCGCCCGTAGACCCCGCCAATGGCTGTCTCAACCGCTTGCTTCGCCGTCCGGTCGGACCATGTGACCAGTTGGATCGCGGGATAATACTGTTCACAGGCCGCCACGGCGGCATTGATCATCGTATCGACCTGATCAGGACCCGCCATCTGATCGCCCGTCAGCACCAGCCCATAGCGATAGACCATCAGCTTTTGCTCATCCCACCAGGTAAATGCCCCTGCCCAGCACCGGTCATTGATGGTGTTGAGCGCCTCGAACAGTGCCGGCATCCGATCGGCGGGCGGCTCCATATCAAAGGTGCAGATCAGGCGCAGTGTTTCATCATAGGCAGACCAGGCCAGGGTGATGGAATAGGTACGCCACTGGCCTTCAACCGCCATGGCGATCTGGTCATCATGGATGCGGTCAAACTCCCATGCGTGGTGTTCCGCGATATGTTCCACCAGATCAATCGGGTGAAGATCCTCAGCCTCAAGGTAATGTTCTGTTAATGCCATCGTAACCGGCCTCACTGCTTTGGCGCATGGGTCATGGCAGTGCCCAAGCGCTAGGTGCCTGCTCTAGGGGCGGTGTTGTTCACGTTTATCCCCTACAACATATCGTGCAGGCATCAGGGGCGTCCTGTAAAGCAATTTCTTGGGGATAAGTGTTTTGCCATGGCAATTTCCTGTGGATCACTGGCATCATGCGGGCAGATCACGCACCATTACCAAGGAGCCCCCCCATGAATATCGACCTGCTCAAACGTCTTTGCGAAATGCCGGGCGTACCTGGCCACGAACATCGGGTCCGGGCCCTGATCGAAGATGAAATCGACGGCATGTTTGACGAGGTGACAACCGATCCGATGGGCTCGCTCCTCTGTCGCCGCGACGCCACGAAAAAAGACGCAACAAAGGTCATGCTGCTGTGTCATATGGACGAAATCGGCTTTCTGGTCAGCCATATCGACAAGAAAGGCTTTCTCTATCTGCAACCTGTTGGTGGCTTTGATCCGCGCAACCTGTTTTCCCGTCGCGTCCTTGTCTGCACCGATGAGGGCGACTTCAAGGGCGTGATGAACCCCGGCGGCAAACCGATCCATATCTCCGCCCCCGAGGACCGCAAGAAAGTGCCGCAAGTGGGTGAATTCTTTGTTGATCTGGGGATGGGCAAAAAAGCCCGCGATGTCGTCAAGGTCGGCGATTTTGTGGTGATGGACGAGCCATTTACCGAAATGGGCGACAAGCTGGTGTCAAAGGCACTGGACAACCGCATCGCCTGCTGGCTGGGAATCGAGGCGATCCGTAAGCTGGGCAAAAAGGGTAAAGGGGCGGAAATTCATGTGGCCTTCACCTGCCAGGAGGAGGTTGGCCTGCGTGGCGCCCGCACAGCCAGCTACGCCATCCAACCCGATATCGGGTTGGGCATTGATGTGACACTGGCTTGCGACACGCCGGGCATTCCTGAAAAGGACGCGACAACCCAACAAGGCGAAGGTTTCGGGCTGCATGTGCGCGACAGTTCCTTCATTGCTGACAAAGCCTTGGTATCCGAAGTTGAGGCGCTCGCCAAAAAAAAGAAGATCCCCTATCAACGCACCATGCTGGCCGCTGGCGGGCAGGATGGGGCTGCGGCGCAGCAGGCCGCCGCAGGCGCACGCGCTGTGGGGATCACGGTCGGTACAAGATACATTCACACGGTGACCGAGATGATCGACAAGAAGGATTTGCAGGCAGCCCTTGATATTCTGGTCGCTTATCTGTCAGAATATTAACCAGCTAGATTGAAAAATCGCCCTCCTGATCGATGCAAATGCGATCAGGGGCGCGCTCCATTTTTATAGATTGGGGCCAGATTCCGGGCCCCGCAGACGACAAACGCGAAACGTAACCTTACAACATTGATGTCATTTCACAGCCACAATCGCGACATACTGCGCGACTATTAAAGCTCAAATGAAGCGAAAATTTACAACGATTATCAAATCTTCACGTCTTCGCGTCACAACAGTTTTTATTCCGGAACTCATTCTGGGAGGAGCATTTCCATTGCTGTATTTTTTTGCAATCGGCCCCGCTGATCAACTGCCCATCTGGTTCAAAGCCTTCTTTTCACTGGCCGCAATCATCGGGCTGGGCATGGCGGTGGTTTCACTTGCCAAGGTTTTTCGGGTGATGGTGACACCCGGCGATTGGAAGGTTTCGGTCAACGACGATCATCTTCTTTGGGAAACGGCGATCCCGCATCAGGACTTCCCGATGCAAATTCCGCTCACCGACATTGAACAGGCCGTCCGACTTGAAACATGGCGGACCGGCAGCGACGATAGCCGATATGTCGACACCAGATTTGAACTGCACCTGCGCGACGGCAGCGTCAGGACGGTGTCGCAGGAAACGGCGGGCATCAATCCGCATCGCGTCTTTCTCGCGCTCAGGGATCGTGGTGTTCCGTATCAACTTCTGAAACGTGACAAGACGCGGGACAGATCAAGCTCGGCGCCAGTCATTGTCGAGGTTTATTGAACGGGGCAGCCTTCGATTGATCGCCCCATTCGGTAGCTGAAAACAGGCCTGCAGCAAACGAGTGCGCCGCTACAGGCTGCGCATGTTCATGCGTTTCCAGTGAATTTCGCGATCAGGTCTTCGATATTCAGGCCCAGATTGTCGAGCATCGACAAGTCAAAGCCCTTCTCTTCGATAAAGGCCTTCGCCTTCTCGATATCCAGCCCTTCCAGCATGGACGCGTCGACACCCAGCTCCTGCAGTTTGGCGGCAAAATCAAAATCGCCTGCGAGTTCCTCCGCACTGCCCCCCAGCAAACCCGCGGCCTTGCCCATCAAATCACCTAAACCCATCACACTCTCCTCTTATCTGCGTTGCGCTGGTCCGTTAATGTCGTGGACAGCCCGCCAAAACACGGGGAAAATTTGCGGAGCGGTGGCAGAATCGACGGTGCGTCTACTGCTTGGCTTCCAGCGCGTCGAGCCGGGCGGCCAGTGCTGCGTTTTCTTCGCGCGCCTTCTGGGCCATCGCCCGTACCGCTTCAAATTCCTCGCGGGTGACGAAATCGCGATCCGCCAGCCAGCGGTCCATCAGCGATGACATGGCTGTCTGCGCCTCATCCTTCGCGCCCTGAGCCACACCCATCGCATTGGTCATCAACTGGCTCAGATCATCAAATATCTTGTTCTTGGTCTGCATCTTATCCTCCAATCACTCGAAACTTATATGGGGACAAGCAGGGCCGCGCACAACCCAACAAGGCCGGTTGACTTCGCCGCACCTTGGGGAAACACAGGGGTCATGTTTGGTGCCATTCCCTTTCCCAATATCTCACCCGAGATTTTCGCCATTGATCTTTTTGGCTTCCACCTTGCCCTGCGCTGGTATGCGCTGGCTTATATCGTGGGGATCGGCATTGGCTGGTTCATCATCAAGGCAGCCCTGAAACGCCCGCATCTGTGGCGCAATGGCCCGCCGATGCAGGTCGGCCAGCTCGAGGATCTGCTGACCTATATTGTCGTCGGCGTGATCGCGGGCGGGCGTCTTGGCTACGTGTTCTTCTATAAACCCGCCGATTTCATTGCCGCCCCGCTGGATGTCATCAAAATCTGGGAGGGGGGCCTGTCCTTTCACGGCGGTTTTGTCGGGGTGGTGCTGGGCGTTTACCTCTTTAGTCGCAGACATAATGTGCCCCTGCCCGATCTTGCGGATATCATCGCGGTCTCAGCCACCCCATCGATATTGCTGGTCCGCTGCGCGAATTTCATCAATGCCGAGCTTTGGGGACGCCAAACTGACCTGCCCTGGGGCGTCGTTTTTCCCGGTCCGGCAGCGCAGGCCTGTGCAGCGGACGCCCCATGTGTGCGCCACCCTTCCCAACTTTACGAGGCCGGGTTGGAAGGGCTGCTGCTGGGTAGCATCCTGTTGCTGCTTGCGTTCCGTTTCGGTGCGCTCAAGAAGTCATGGCTGTTGTCGGCGGTGTTCTTTCTCGGATACGGGCTGGCACGGTTCATCGTGGAATTCGTCCGCCAGCCGGATGCGCAATTTGTGACTGCGGGTAATGAATTGGGCCTGCGCCTGCATATTGATGGCTATGGGCTGACCATGGGCCAATTGCTGAGCCTGCCCATGATCATCGCCGGGATCGCGGTCATCCTTCTGGCGCGGCGGCGATGACAGCGCTTGCTGATCTGCTGATTGCAAGGATTGCGCGGACCGGCCCCATCACAGTGGCCGATTACATGGCCGACTGCCTGATGCATCCTGAATATGGCTATTACAGCACACGCGATCCGCTGGGGGCCAAGGGCGATTTTATCACCGCCCCCGAGATCAGCCAGATGTTTGGAGAATTGATCGGCCTTTCACTGGCGCAAAGCTGGCAGGATCAGGGATCGCCTGCCGCGATCACGCTGGCAGAACTGGGGCCAGGGCGCGGAACGTTGGTGGCAGATGCGTTGCGCGCGACCCGGTCGGTACCGGGGTTTCATGACGCGTTGCAGGTGCATTTTATCGAAACCTCGCCGACATTGCGCGCCGCGCAAGCGCAGAACGTGCCCGACGCGATCTGGCACGATACGATTGATGATCTGCCAGATCGTCCGCTGTTCCTGATTGCTAATGAATTTTTCGATGCCCTGCCAATCCGGCAATTTGTACGGGACGGCGAAGGCTGGCGGGAACGAATGGTCGGCGAACATGACGGAGCGCTGCAATTTGGCCTGTCCGCCCCTGCGCCATTTCACTTTCTGGATCACCGTTGCGGTGACACCAGGGATGGGGATCTGGTCGAACATTGCCCTGCCCTGCCCGGCATCATCGACACAATCAGTGACCGGATCAGCAGGTTCGGCGGCGCGGGCCTGATCATCGACTATGGCGACTGGCAATCGCTGGGCGACACGTTGCAGGCCCTTGCCGGGCATGATCACACTGACCCGCTGACCAATCCGGGGCAGGTCGATTTGACGGCACATGTCGATTTCGCGGCTATTGCTGCGCGGGCCATCGGCATCAAACACAGCAGATTGACAACCCAAGGGGTCTTTCTTGAGCGGCTGGGTATCACCGCCCGGGCGCAGGCGCTCGCCAGGAACCTGACAGGCGACGCTCTGCAAAATCACATTCAGGCACATCGGCGCTTGACCCACCCTGCCGAAATGGGTGACCTTTTCAAAGTGATCGGACTTTATCCCGCCACGGGCATGCCGCCCCCGGGACTGGAACCATGACGCTGGAAATCATAACCGACCCCGCTTTGCATGGCACGACCCATGGCTTTTTCACCCGCAATGGTGGAGCCTCATCCGGTATATTTGCCGGGTTGAATTGCGGCCACGGCAGTTCCGACCAACATGACGTCGTATCGATTAATCGCGAACGGGTGGCAAAGGCCCTGCAATTGCAGCCTGACAGGCTGGTCGGCGTGCATCAGGTGCATTCTGCGGATGTGGTCGCGGTGACCGGACCTCTAAGTAAGGACATCAAGGCAGATGCGCTTGTGACGGCCACGCCGGGGGTTGCGATCTCTGTCCTGACGGCTGATTGCCAGCCGGTGCTTTTTGCAGATCAGAATGCTGGCGTTGTTGGTGCCGCCCACGCGGGATGGAAAGGTGCGCTCAACGGTGTTTTGGAAGCAACCGTGCAGAAGATGGAGACATTGGGGGCCGCGCGCGCCAATATCGCGGCGGTGATTGGCCCAGCGATCAGCCAGCGCAATTACGAGGTCGGGCCGGAGTTTATCGACCAATTCACCAGCGTCGATCCCGAGTACAGCCGATTCTTTGCCACCGGAAAGGGCGATCGGCTGCATTTCGATTTGCCTGCCTTTGGTTTGCATCGCTTGCGGCAGCTTGGGATCAACAGCGCCAGTTGGACACGGCACTGTACCTATGCTGATCCGGGGCGGTTTTTCAGTTATCGCCGATCTGTCCACCTGAAAGAGGCCGACTACGGCAGATTGATCGCGGCGATCCGGCTTTGAATTGGGGCACGCAGGTGTCGGTTAGATAACAAGGGCCGTTTTGGTGTTACCTCCGGGCAAATCGCTTTCTGATTTATTTGTTTATTTTCAATATATTATAGACCTTCATTGTAATTAATACGCGGTTCCCGAGTTTTTCATGCATCCGCCAAACTGTTGCCCGTTTGCTTTGGCAAATTATTGCTCATGGGTGCCGGGAAAGCAGAACGAAGAGAGCTGAACCATGAATGATCGTTGGCAAAAATCACTTGAGGCCGCAGTAGCCGCTTACGACACCCCGATGCCTTGGGAGCGCGGAACGCAAAGGCAGGCACTGATCGCCCGGCGGAAGCTCAAGATCGAAGAAATCCGCAAGCTGCGCTCTGATGAGCGGCGAAGCGCCTAAATCCCGGCCTGCTGAAAACCTGCCCATTGCAGGGACGGCTCACCTTGGTTTGGCAGCCTCAATCATGCCGGATCAATCGTTCGAAAATTGACGCATCAGGCCCCTGCCGAACATCCCCGGACGTTGTCGGTAGAACCAATCAGATGATGTGAAACCGTTAGGTGGCAGTATGGAACCGACCTCACACTCTGCACGGCCAACAGGTGCAGATTCACGGGATAGATCGGACCTTATGGATCGACACGCCAGAACAGGCAGACGCCCACAGCGCAACAAAGCGCATATGCGCAAATATGATATCGCCTATATCGATGACCGCTCTGAAATTGCGGAAATGACTATCCTTGCACCGGCCTTGCCAGCATTCGAGGACGCATTTGGCGCCTTGGGACATGGGGCAATACTGCAAACTGAAAATGGGCCCATGGCCGTCGAAGATTTGTTGCCCGGTGACAAGATCCGGGTGTCGAATGGTGACCTGGATACCCTGCTTTGGCGCGGGTCGATGACATTGAATCCGGCCGAGGTCGAGACCAGCACCGACAACTCCATGTTGATCCGCATCACGGCGGATGCGCTTGGACTGCACCGCCCATCACCTGACCTTGTTCTTGGCCCCACCGCTCGGCTTTACCACCGCGCCAATGGCATTCGTGCCCTGACAGGTGCAACGGCCGCATTCATCCCGGCACGGGATTTTGTGGACGGGCACGCCTTCATCGCATTGCGGCCGGCAGCGCCGGTGCGCGTGTATCAGCTTGGTTTTGCCGGGCATCAGCGGCTGACAGTGAACGGGATCGACATCGAGAGCCTGCACCCCGGCACTGCATTTTCACTGGGATTACGGGGGGATATGCTGTCGCAATATCTGGCGCTTTTCCCACATAAGGCAAATTTCGACGATTTCGGGACTTTACGAAACCCAAGGCTGCGCTTGCGCGATCTGGATCTTTTTGAGTCGGGCTAAACCATCCTGTTGCCCGAATTTCAGGGAAACGCCTGACGGATTGGGCGAACGTTGTCTTCAAATGGCACATGTCGCCGGCGAAATTTTGATCCCTCGACATATTCAGGTTTGCTGATCCGATCCATGCGAAAATGCCGGAACTCTTGTCGCATCGGGTCCCAGGCAACCAGATACCAAAGGGGCGGCAAGATCAGCATCGCTTGCGGCTCAACCAGCCGGGTCGTTTCCGCGCCCTTCGCGTCACGATAATGGAACTGCAAACAGTGCCGCTTCAAAAACGCCGTTTCAAATGCAGGCAGTAGCGCGGGGTCCATCCTCCCCATATCGGATAGGTCGACCTGCGGCGCAAGCGCCCCGACATAAAGACTATCCAGGAAACGGCGCAAATCCCTAACCTTGTCAGACGGCAGCGCTTTCTCGATCTTGGCAAGCCCGGCATCCGCAAGGCCCGAAAATGGCAGTATCCCGGCAGCGCGCATACTCGCAACACTGATCAGAAGCGCAAAGACTTCGGCGACCGATAAACGCGCCGTGGTCTGAACAGATTGCGGATCAAGATACAGACCACCGCCGCGACCCGGCTCCGAATGGATGACAAATCCTTCATCCCGCAATACCGCGATGTCCCGCAGGATGGTGCGTCGCGACGCGCCAACATCCTGCGCGATGACTGCAATGGTTGACGTTCCGTTGCGGCGCAGGCTGCGAATGATGGCGTCTTGTCGGATGCGAATATTCATTTCGTCAAGTCACCACATAATAGTGTCAAATTTTGGCACTATTAGGTTTTA
Source organism: uncultured Paracoccaceae bacterium (assembly GCA_947500055.1). Taxonomy (GTDB): domain Bacteria; phylum Pseudomonadota; class Alphaproteobacteria; order Rhodobacterales; family Rhodobacteraceae; genus Yoonia. The sequence continues at coordinate 148,710 of CANMQO010000004.1, read as the reverse complement.
CCCACTCCTCAGACTTGCCAACAAGGAGAAAGTGCTATGTCCCACCAGGTCGAATTTCCAACGCCCACACTTGTTTCAGTGAATGGAATTGAGCTTGAGGTCTTTGAGGCCGGTCAGGAAAACATCGGACACCCGATTGTGCTCTGCCACGGTTGGCCAGAGCATGCCTTTTCCTGGCGGTATCAGGTGCCCGCCCTTGCCGCCGCAGGCTATCACGTCATCGTCCCAAACCAGCGGGGATATGGCAACTCCACCTGCCCGGAGGAGGTTACAGCTTACGACATTGAACAATTATCCGGCGATCTCGTCGCGCTTCTTGATCACTACGGATACCAAGACGCGATCTTTGTTGGCCATGATTGGGGCGCAAATGTCATTTGGGGGCTGACGCTATTGCATCCAGGCCGGGTGAAAAAGATCATCAACCTCGCATTGCCCTACCAGGCGCGCACAGAAAAACCATGGATCACCTTCATGGAAGAATTTCTTGGCGGTGACCATTACTTCGTCCATTTCAACCGGCAGCCGGGCGTCGCGGATGCCGTGTTGGATGAAAACAAGTACCGGTTCCTGCGCAATATATTCCGCAAGAACGTTCCCCCTGCGCCGCCAGAACCGGGCATGATGATGATCAATCTTGCCAAATCAGAAACGCCGCTTGGCGCGCCTTTGATGCATGACGACGAACTGGCAATTTTCGTGTCCGCCTTCGAAACGACGGGCTTCACCAGCAGCATTAACTGGTACAGGAACCTCGACCGAAACTGGCACATTCTGGCCAATGTGAACCCGATCATCCAGCAGCCCGCACTCATGATCTATGGCGACCGTGACATGATCCCGAAGTCCGAAAACCTGACGGAGTTTGTTCCACGTGTCGATGTGGTCAGCCTGAATTGCGGTCATTGGATTCAGCAGGAAATGCCCGAGGAAACAAACCGCGCAATCCTGAATTGGTTGGGCGGGCAAGCCGCGACATAGGGGCTGATAAGTCGAAGCCGGCAAGGCTAAAAAAACGCGCCCCGGAACCCGGGACGCGGTACTATAGCGTTTGATGAAATACCTGAGATCTCCCGTATCACCTAACGCGTTGAAATCTTTGATTTCAGGCAGCGTTAGGTGATTCAGGTTTTTCGCATAACGCTTTATCAGCGTGTAATCCGATCAGGCGGCGCGGCCAACCAGAACCGAATCAATTTCGGCCGCGGCGGCATTTTCGTCATTACCGGCAACAGCCGCAATCTCGCGGGTCAGACGCTCAAGTGCAGCTTCATAAAGCTGACGCTCGGAATAGCTCTGCTCGCGCTGATCATCCTGCCGATGCAGATCGCGAACGACCTCCGCAATGGCGATCAGGTCGCCGGAGTTGATTTTCTGCTCATATTCCTGCGCCCGGCGTGACCACATGGCCTTTTTCACCTTGGCCTTGCCGCGCAGGGTTTTCATCGCGTGGCTCACCACATCGGGGGTCGCCAGGGCGCGCATGCCAACCTCGGTGGCCTTATGGGTTGGAACCCGCAACGTCATCTTGTCCTTCTCGAAGGCGATGACAAACAGTTCCAGCTCAAACCCGGCGACTTCCTGCGTCTCGACCGACACAATCTTGCCCACACCATGGGCCGGGTAGACGACAAACTGCTCTGGGCTGAATTCGTTTTTCTTCTTACTCATGATCGTCCTTTCCTGACAATCTCATACAAACAAGCGACAAAAAACCGGCGGCGATTTCACATCACCGTCGGGCATTGTCGTGCTTTGTATCGATCAACTTGTTCGCAACATTGCCAATATCATAGCACAAAAAGGCGCCTTCCGAAAGCACGGCGTTATGTCGATAAAACAAGGGGTTAGCAGGTGTCAAACCTCACCGAATCAACCGCCTTCACCGGCACCTTCCGAAAACAGTTCCATCTTGCCTTCCTTGCCATCCATCTCGTCGGCATTGGGCAACGGATCTTTCTTGGTAATGATCACCGGCCACATCTCGGAATATTTGCGGTTGAACTCCACCCATTTCTCCATGTCCGGCTCGGTGTCGGGACGGATCGCGTCGGCAGGGCATTCAGGTTCACACACCCCACAATCGATACATTCGTCAGGATGGATCACCAGCATATTCTCACCCTCATAGAAACAATCCACGGGGCATACTTCGACACAGTCGGTATATTTGCAGGCGATACAATTATCGTTGACGATATAGGTCATGGGGTCATTCCGGCTAGCTAACGACCGGTAGCTATGCCAGACCGAAACAGCATTCAAGATCGAAAGGGAATTGGACACGCAACTGCGTCACGATATCCTACAATATCAAGTGATCAGCGGCCACCGATCCCCATTGATAGTGAATTGCAGGAACGCCGTTCCACAGGAACGGCCCGCCCGTTAACGATCAGCGGTTCGTTAGACTTCTCGCAACGATAATTTTGATGTAAGGTCTCGCAAAGCCTGCAAGGGAAAATGACAAATGGCCGATAACGACAGCACCAATCCGGCCACCGAGGGTGGCCAAACGATCACTGGGACAAGCGCCAGCGACCAGTTAACCGGTGGCTTTGGGGACGACACCATCAATGGTGGCGACGGCGCAGATGTGTTGCGAGGCGATGGACCCGTTACAGGTGCCTGGCATTATGAGACCTTCGATCATGATTTTTCTTCTGCCAACGGTCAGGCGTTCGATTTTGGTGACGACCCAAGCGAGCGCACGGGATCAGGCTATGTCACTGATTTTGACGAATCCACACTGACCAATACGGTCCGGGGCACCTCCGGTAACCCCGAAGATTTTGGCGTTATCTACACCAGCACGCTGAATGTTACCGCGGGCGGCACCTATACTTTCGCCACCCAATCAGATGATGGGTCAACGATCCAGATTTTTGACAGTCTGGGAAATCCGCTGACGTTCACCCAGGGTGGCAGCACCGCGGACTTCATGAACAACGACTTCCACCAGGGGCCGGTAACACGGTCTGGCCAAGTCACACTCGACAGTAACGAAACCTACACTATCCAGATCCGGTATTGGGAAAATGGTGGTGGTGATACACTCAGTTCCACCGTCAGCGGCCCCGATACAGGAGGGGTTACAACAAACCTCAATGATAGCGGCATGATCGGCATGCCGCCCGGCCCTGGATATTCAACAACTGGTCAATCTGCAGGTGTCGAGGGCGATGACACGATCAATGGCGGCGACGGCAATGATGACATCGACGGGAATGGCGGAAACGACACGCTTGCCGGAGATGCCGGAGACGACACGATCGCAGGCGGGATTGGTGATGATATCATCACCGGTGGGACTGGCGATGACACGATTTTTGGTGACGAGTCCGATGATCCGGGTGCAGGCAACGAATATTTCTACGCAGGCAACGCTTACATCGTGGGCGAGAACTTCAATATCACCGGTACCGGCGACTTTGGATTCGGCAATGTCAGCGCGATGGAGTTCACAACTGGCCCTGTTTCAGTCCGGTTTCTTGACAATGATCAGACGCTCTCCGGCGATTTTGATGGCGCACAAAATGACGTCTCCACCGACGCAACCCAATCAATTGAAATCAATGGTGTTGAATACGACGCTTATATTGATTTCACCCAAACCTTTCAGGATAGCTCCGGCACCGTTTACAATTTCGCAATCGTCGATGTCGATCTGAATGACACTGACGCCGGTGCCGACAGTGCTTCGCTTGAAGACGGCTATGTTCTTATCCAGATCGGCGGCCCCGCCATCCCTGCAGGCACGACACTGACAGCGCTTGGTGGTGTCATCGCCTACACGCCCGTTGATTATGACACGCTGATCGCCGGGCTTTCGTTTGATGACACGATTGACGGCGGCGACGGCGACGACACCATCGATGGTGGCCGTGGCGAAGATACCATCACAGTTGGTGTCGGTGATACGGCGACCGGCGGCGATGACGCCGACACGTTTACCCTGGATTTCACCCAGACCAGCAGTAGTGGGTCAACAACGATCACGATCGACGGCTCCACCAACGAAACCGACGGAGTTGACAATGATACGCTGGATCTGACCGGTTTTGGCGGGTTTACCCTGACCCAGTCGACAGATGCAGATGGCGATTCAGTGAGCGGGACCGCAGTTTATAACAGTGGGCAAACCGTCAACTTTTCCGAGATTGAAGACCTGATTGTCTGTTTCGCAGGTGGCACGATGATCAAAACCGCTGACGGGGATCGCGCTATTGAGACACTGAATGTTGGTGACCGCCTGGTGACACGCGACAATGGCCTGCAAACCATCCGCTGGATCGGCACACGCGAATTGAGCGCGTCCGACCTTGCCGCCCACCCAAAATTGAAGCCCATTCGCATCGCCGCCGGTGCGCTGGCCGAAGGCGTACCGCACCGCGATCTGGTCGTCTCTCCGCAGCACCGTATCGTTGTAAAATCGAAAATCGCCATCAGGATGTTTGATACAGAAGAGGTTTTTGTCCCTGCCAAGCATCTGTTGGGTCTGGATGGTGTGGATGTGTTGGAGGACGCCAAAACAGTCACATATGTTCACGTGCTTTGTGACGATCATGAGATTGTCGAAGCCGATGGGGCCTTTGCCGAAACACTTTATACCGGGACAGAGGCGATGAAAGCGCTGACTGCGGACGCACGCGAAGAGATTGCCCTGATTTTTGGCGACCGGGCCTTTACACAGCGTCCGACCGCATTGTTCACCCCAAAGGGGCATAAGGCGCAGAAACTGATCGCACGGCACGTCAAGAACAACCGCGCTTTGTATCACTAAATCATCGCGGAAAATCCCTGTGTGAGCGATGCAAAGTGCATCGATCTTGCGCCACCGGCCTCAGTCCAACCCCATATCCCGCCGGTCCTTTTTGGTTGGGCGTCCGCCCTTTTCGTAGCGCGGGTTGGCGCCCCGCGCTTCGGACGGCCGTTCTTTTGGGGCTGGTGTCAGATCCTCGTAAAGCGCCTGCGCCTCCTGCGCCGGTCCGCGTCTTTCGCCACAGGCCAGAATACGCACGACCTTGGTTTCGCGTGCCTGAACGAATGTCAGCACATCGCCGGGGCCCACGGCCCGCGCCGGTTTGCTGACAGGTTGGCTATCCACCCTGACCTTGCCGGCGCTGACCACCCCGGCGGCAAGGCTGCGCGATTTGAAAAACCGCGCTTGCCACAGCCATTTATCCAGCCGGATGGTCGGACGGGGGTCGGTCAATCCTTCTTGAACCCCGCCAAGGCAGCAGCAAAGGGATTGTCCGGATCAATTGCCTTTTCCTTTTTCGGCCTTGCCTGGAATCTCTGCGGCTTGCCACCACCGCCACCCGGTTTGCCCTTGGCCTTTGGCTTACCTTTGCCGCGCGGGCGGTCACCTTGCGGACGGGCCTGGCGGGGGGCACGGCCACCCCAGGTGAAGGTATAAAACACCTCCATCTCCGGACCGGTATCGGCCACCTCAAGCGTCACGTCCGTGGGCACTGCATCCGTCACCGGTGGTACCTCAACCGGGGTTTCCGCAGGTGTCTCCTGCGGCACATCGACCGGCGCTTCGACAGGTGTATCGTCCGGCACTTCCGCGGGTGGAACCGCAGGCGCAGGATCACCGTTCTGACCACTCGGCGCAGCAACCGCGTCGGTCGCAACAGCCTTCACCTTTTCACGTTCACCTTTTTCCGCCTTGTAGCCAAGACCCGCCATCAGGTCGGCAAACTGATCCAGCGTCATGCCAGTGATCGACAGCATATCGGTGTTCGCTTCGAACCCGCCCCGGCTGTCTTGATCACGCAGCATATCAGCTAGACGTTCCAACATATCGATACGGATTGCCCTCTCGCCAGCGGCGCGGTAACCAGCCATGGCGTAGTAGCCCGGCGCGGCATCCTTGGATGCAGGGACCGTCACCAGACCGGGAGGTGGGCTTTCGGGGAATTCCTGCAAGCCCTTGATCAGGGACCACAACACCAGACGCAGCCGCGTGGGCGCCGGTTTCAACAGCAACGGCTGGAAAATCGTGAACTGGCCGAAACGCACGCCATGTTTGCGCAGCGCGCCACGGGCATCCTGATCCAGTGCCTTGACCTCATCGGCGACTTCACCACGCGGGATGATGCCGAACCCTTCGGCCATCCGGTAAGCAAAGCCCTTGGCGGCACCTTCCAATGTCTCGTCGTTTTTCAGGGCCAGCAGCCCTTCAAAACCCGCAGCAATCTTGCGATCAATGAAATGCTGTAAACGGCGTTGCACCTTGGCGGCCACATCGGGACCGGCCTCATCATCGACAAAGGCTTCGACACCGGGCTTGAACGGGTCGGCACCGGCAACCAGCTTGCCCACCGCCTGATCGCCCCACATCAATCCACCCTGTTCGGTAAAATCAATCTCGGGGTCCGGGGCGTTATAGAACCGGTCGGCACGCAAATGGAATTGCGGAACCAATGCCGCGACCGAGGCCTGGCGCAATGTCTTGGCCTCATCAGGGCTGCCCGCCTTATCCATCCGGAAACGGAACCCCTCCAACCGTCCGACAAATTCGCCTTCAACGGTCACTTCACCCTTGTCGTTCACGTCAGCCACAAGGCTCTCCTTCTGCTTGAGCCGGCGAAGCAGAATGCTGGTCCGCCGGTCCACAAATCTTTGGGTCAATGCACCATGAAGTGCATCTGATAATCGGTCTTCTACCGCGCGGGTCTCTTCGCGCCAATGAGATTCGTCAACCAGCCAACCCTTGCGTTGCGCCACGTAGGTCCAGGTGCGGATATAGGCCAGTCTCTTGGATAGCGTATCAATGTCGCCATCGCTGCGGTCAATCCGTTTCACCTGCAAGGCAAACCAATTGGCGTCAACATGCCCAAGTTGGTGCAGATCCGTGAAAATCTGTGTCAGCAGACCGGCATGCTCACCAGCGGAAATCCCGCGAAAATCCGGCACCCTGCAGACATCCCACAACAGCTTCACCGATGGGCCATCGGTGGCACGGGCAGCCACCGCAGCGTCTTCCGCCAGGGCCTTCAGCGCACGCAGATCATCGCTTTCACGCACCCGGGTCAGCCAGATATCATCCGTGCGTTGTTCCAGATTTTGCATCAATCGACGGATTGATCCGAATTGCAGGTCGCTGTTGCGCCATTGCAGTTTCTTGACCGGCTGAAACTTGTGATCGCAAATCGCTTCCGCGACGGCATCGTCCAAGGGCGGGGCCTCCCCTGTCACGCCAAATGTACCGTTCTCCATATGACGGCCGGCGCGGCCCGCAATCTGGGCCAGTTCTTCGGGTTGCAAATGGCGCATGCGGTGCCCGTCAAACTTCGTCAGTGAGGAAAAGGCAACATGGCTGATATCAAGGTTCAGCCCCATACCAATCGCATCTGTGGCCACCAGATAATCAACGTCGCCGTTCTGATACATCTCGACCTGGGCATTGCGCGTGCGTGGGGAAAGCGCGCCCATCACCACGGCAGCACCACCTTTTGTGCGGCGCAAAAGCTCCGCAATCGCATAGACATTTTCAACCGAAAACCCGACGATTGCGGATCTCGCGGGCATCCGGCTTATCTTTTTCGAACCTGAATAGGTTAATTGGGACATCCGGTCGCGGCGCATGAATTGCGCCTCTGGCACCATCGCGGCAATTGCGCTCCGCATCGTTTCCGCGCCCAAAAACAGGGTCTCGTGCAGGCCACGCGCGCGCAGCAGTCGGTCGGTAAACACATGGCCACGTTCGGGGTCTGCACAAAGCTGGATCTCGTCAATCGCCAGAAAATCGCAGCCCATCCCCTCCGGCATCGCCTCAACCGTGCAGACCCAATAGGCCGCGCGTGGCGGCACGATCCGCTCCTCTCCGGTAACCAATGCCACAACCGAAGGGCCACGCACCGCAACAATTCGGTCATAAACCTCGCGCGCCAAAAGGCGCAGCGGCAGGCCAATGACACCGGTGCGATAGGACAGCATCCGTTCAATCGCATAGTGTGTCTTGCCAGTGTTGGTCGGGCCAAGCACGGCCGTAATCCGGGACGCTGCCATGTCATTCCCCGATCAGGGATCAGCACGCATTAAAGCGCCTGACCCTCCAGCTGCAGTTTCAGAGTTTTGACGGATTCCTGCGCCTCCTGCGATTGCGGATTAATCGCCAGAATCAGTTCATAAAGTTCCAGCGCATCCGCTGGCCGCTCCAGCTCCTGCATCATGGTCGCCAAACCGCGCATCGCCTCGAAATGGCGGGGGTTCAGCCGCAGGGTTGTCTGGATATCCTCCAGTGCCGGCCCCATCAATCCCAGCAGATAATAGGACGTGGCCCGCCCAAAATACCCTTCGGAAAATTCCGGAGCGTGATCGACCAGCGCCGAAAAATGCTCCACCGCCACATCCGGCTCCCCGTCATTCAACGCGTCCTGGCCCCGGCGCAGCAACAAATCCATCGCCGGTGAGCCACTTTTCTCCCATCGGGCAATAATCTGCTGTTCGATCCGCGGATAGCTTGTCTCATCCGCCTCCAACAGCTCTTGATACAATGCATCCAGATCGGCAGGCTGCGCAGAAAGAGGTAAGGAAAACCCCACTCCTAATAAAAGTGCCGCAACGGTATATTTGAAGCGATGTGTTTGCGTGACCATAACGGTAATGTAGCGCACTGTGCGGCCAACACCAGAGGGTCGGCAGTCACATCAATGACAAAGGACAAAAAACATGAGCGACGTTGTAACCGAGGCCGTGGCCGCACTGAACGCCAAAATGGGTGGCGCGGGCTTTGATGGCACTGCGAAATTCGTGATCGAAGACGAAGGCGCGATCATGATCGATGACAATGGCGCCCGCGCTGGTGACGACGACGCTGACGTCACGCTGACAGCGACAGCCGAGGTTTTCAAAGCGATTCTGGACGGTGAAGAGAACCCCACAACGGCCTTCATGACCGGCAAACTGTCCGTTGATGGCGACATGGGTCAGGCCATGAAGCTGTCCGGCGTTCTTAGCTGACCATGCCTGACGCCCCCCTTTACGATGATATCGCCGATGCTCCGGCTGGGGGGCATGCCAGTTGGCTGAAAACAGCAGATGGCCTGCGCATACGCGTGGGCCATTGGACAAAAGACGATGCCAAGGGCACCGTTCTGATTTTCCCCGGACGCACCGAGTTTGTCGAAAAATATGGTCAAACGGCCAAGGCATTACACGATCACGGTTATGCCAGCCTCGCCGTTGACTGGCGTGGTCAGGGCATCGCGGATCGCCTGTTGCCCAACCCGGCCATTGGTCACGTCGGTGATTTTTCCGACTACCAGAAGGATGTTGATGCGGTCATCGCCCACGCCAAGGCATTGGATTTGCCGCGCCCCTATTTCCTGATCGGTCATTCCATGGGCGGCTGCATCGGCCTGCGCGCTCTGATCGACGGTTTGGATGTCAAGGCGGCGATGTTCTCGGCCCCGATGTGGGGCATCCAGATGTCCACTGCCCTGCGCCCCGTCGCCTGGGGGCTTTCGGCTGTCAGCACGCCGCTTGGGTTTGATCAAAGTCTCGCCCCCGGTCAATTCGAAGAATCCTACGTGCTGCGCGCGGGTTTCGAAGGCAATACCCTGACCAACGATCCCGCAATGTTCAAAAAACTGCGCACACAGCTCAAGAAGCACCCCGAACTGGCCCTTGGCGGCCCGTCATTACGGTGGCTCAACACATCCTTGCGCGAAATGCACAATCTCAGCCTCGCGCCTGCCCCCGATCTGCCCTGCATCACTTTTCTGGGCAGCGATGAGGCCATCGTCGATCCCGGACGTATCCAGTCGAGAATGCGCGAATGGTCCGGCGGTGCCCTGCATACCATCGCCAAAGGCCAGCATGAAATGCTGATGGACGCGCCGCGGATCCGAAAAACGATAATCGACCAGACGATAGCACTGTTTGACAGCCAATTGGTGTCGCAAGCCGCCTGATGGGCAACGGCGACGCTTTGATCCTCTTTATGGATCTGCTCGGGCTCGCTTTCCTGACCTTCTACGGCTGGTATGTCCTGATCCAGAAAAACGATCCGGGTGTCGTTGGCCTAACCCTATCTGCCATCATATCAGTTCAGCTGATTGGCACGATATTGGGCTATCTGTCAGGCTAGACGCGGCGCGCATAAATCTTAACGCCAGTTTCACATTTTGACCGGGCGCAGCATTAATCACCCAACTTGCCGCAAAAAGGTCCGACAAAAGGCCGACGCTTTGCCGACGCATCGCCGACCGGCCTTTTTCGACAAAACCCCTATTTTAACGAAGGTTTCGCAAGTTTTGCGATTCGGGGTGTTGCGCAAAGCGATCCCCACCACCGAACGTTGCGTGACGCGGGCAAGCGGCGCGCTATAATTCGCCTTATGGCTGATGTCCTCACCTTCACCGATCGCGGCATCTACTGCGCTGCTGGCGATTTCCATATCGACCCGTGGAAGCCTGTCGACCGGGCCCTCATAACACATGGCCACAGTGACCACGCGCGCCCCGGCATGGGTTCCTACCTCGCCACCACTGGCACGGCGCCTGTCATGCGGCATCGGCTTGGCGAGATCACTCTGCAAACCATAAACTACGGGGAAGAAACGCAAATCGGGGATGCAAAAGTATCCTTTCATCCCGCCGGTCACGTCCCCGGATCAGCCCAGATCAGGGTAGAGGTCGAAGGCGAGGTCTGGGTCGTCTCGGGCGATTACAAGACGGTGGCCGACGGACTGTCGGAACCGTTTGAACCAGTCAGATGCCATGCTTTCATTACCGAATGCACCTTTGGCTTGCCGATCTTCAAGTGGACGCCGCAGGACATGCTCACCCGGCAAATCAACGATTGGTGGGCCAGCAACGCCGCCGCCGGGCGAACATCCATCCTCGGCGCCTATGCGCTTGGTAAGGCGCAGCGATTGCTTACCACCGTCAACCCCGATATCGGGCCAATCCTGACCCATGGCGCAATCGAGAATACGAATGAAGTCCTGCGAAATCAGGGGATTACACTACCAAAAACAACCTATGCCACAGCGGACATCAGTGCCAAAACCCACCCCGGCGCACTTGTACTGGCTACACCGGGTGCCCTTGGCACGACCTGGGCGCACCGCTTCGGTCCCGCCTCGACAGCCTTCGCCAGCGGTTGGATGGCACTGCGCGGGGTGCGTCGACGCAGGGCCGCCGATCGGGGGTTCATCGTCTCAGACCATGCCGATTGGGAGGGGTTGAACCAGGCCATCAAGGCGACTGGGGCGACCAGGGTCTTCGCCACGCACGGGTACACGTCCGCGTTTCAGCGCTGGCTGTCCGAACAGGGATATGACGCCCATGTCGTCAGCACAGACTATCAGGGCGAAACCCTTGATACGGCAGAGGAAACCGAAGCATGAAAGACTTCGCAACCCTCTTCACGCGGATCGACGAAACCACCAAAACCTCTGTCAAAACCGCCGCACTCGCCGACTATTTCCAGCAGGCTGAACCCAGCGACCGGCTCTGGACGATCGCGCTTTTTACCGGGCGACGCCCCAAACGGACGATCACAGCGACCAAACTGCGTGAATGGGCGGCAGAGGTCGCTGGCCTGCCCGATTGGTTATTTGAAGAATCCTATAGCATCGTTGGCGATCTGGCCGAGACCATCGCATTGGTCCTCCCCCCCGCCGCGCAGGCAGATGACCAATCCTTAACCTATTGGATCAATACTATTCGAACACTTGCCACGCTTGAGGACGGCGACCGCAAGGCGGGAATCCTCAACGCTTGGAACAGCCTGCCAACAACGCAACGGTTCCTCTTCACCAAACTGCTGACAGGTGGCTTCCGGATCGGGGTAAGCGCGAAGCTGATCACCCGCGCGCTGGCGCAGGCGACCGGCCAGCCAGAGGCGCAATTGACCCACAAACTGATGGGGAGCTGGACACCAGACACGGTCACGTGGGACAGCCTGATTGAGGCGGATGATCCCACCGCAGACCTGTCCCGACCGTACCCGTTTTACCTTGCATATCAAATGGATAGCCTGAATGATTTAGGCGATCCCTCCGATTGGAATGCCGAGCGCAAGTGGGACGGGATCCGCGGACAATTGATCATTCGTGGCGGCGATCACCACCTGTGGTCACGCGGTGAAGACCTGATGACTGACCGCTTCCCCGAGTTGGCACAGTTAAAGGATTTCCTGCCTGATGGCACGGTAATCGACGGCGAAATTCTCGCATTCGCTGATGAAAAGCCGATGTCATTCAATACCTTACAGAAACGTATCGGGCGCAAAACCGTCCCTAAGAAACTGCTGGCTGAGGCCCCGGTGATCCTCATGGCCTATGATCTGCTGGAACATGCGGGCAAGGACATTCGCGAAGCGCCGTTGCGGGCACGACGCAAGCATCTGAAAATGCTGATCAACCAAGCGCCGGCAGCCAGCCCCATTCGGCTTTCCGATGCCGTCGCCTTCACCACCTGGGATGATCTTGCCAGGGCGCGCGACGAATCGCGGGACATCGGTGCTGAGGGGCTCATGCTCAAACGTCTGAACAGCCCATACCTGTCGGGTCGCAAACGCGGGGATTGGTGGAAATGGAAGATTGACCCACTGACCATCGACGCGGTCATGATCTACGCGCAAGCCGGGCATGGGCGGCGTGCCAACCTTTTCACCGATTACACATTCGCCGTGCGCGACGGCAATGATCTGGTGCCATTCACAAAGGCATATTCCGGCCTGACCGACGCCGAATTCCGCGAAATCACCACATGGGTGCGCAAGAACACGCTGCAAAAATTCGGACCCGTTCGACAGGTGCCGCCCGTCCATGTCTTCGAAATAGCTTTTGAGGGTATCCAGGCCAGCCCGCGCCATAAATCCGGCGTCGCGTTGCGGTTTCCACGCATGGCCCGCTGGCGCCGCGACAAACCTGTGGATGAGGCCAATACGCTGGACGACCTCAAGCAAATGTTGGCCAGCTACGGCTAGCAACTCCCCCGTCGCCAGCCTATGTTACGACAAACAACCCGGATGAGGTGACATATGCAATTTCCAAAGCCCGTTTTTGACGCGACGACCAGTGGCGGCAAGGAGCTCGGCAATCTGCCCGAGTGGAATCTGACAGATCTTTATCCCGCAACCGACGCCCCCGAGCTAAAGCGTGATCTGAAGTGGCTGGAAAAGGAATGCGCCGATTTTGCAATGGCTTACGAGGGCAAGCTGGCCGAACTGGACGCCGCCGGACTTCTGAAGGCCGTGCAGCGTTACGAGCAGATCGACGTGATCGCCGGGCGCATCATGTCCTTCGCCGGCCTGCGCTATTACCAGATCACCACCGATAGCGACCGCGCCAAATTCATGGCCGACTGTCAGGACCAGATCACCAATTTCACCACGCCGCTGGTGTTCTACGGGCTGGAATTCAACCGGCTTGAGGATGATCATCTGGCAGGGTTGCTTGCTCAAAATGCCGACCTCGCCCGATACAAACCCGTTTTTGACAGAATGCGGGCCATGAAGCCGCACCAATTGTCGGATGAGCTGGAAAAGTTCCTGCACGACCAGTCCACTGTTGGCGCTGCCGCGTGGAACCGTCTGTTTGATGAAACCATGGCCGGGCTGGAATTCGACATCGACGGCGAAATGCTGAACCTTGAGGCGACGCTGAACCAGCTAACCGAACAGGATCGGACCAAGCGCGAGGCGGCGACCCACGCATTGGCCACCGTGTTCAACAACAACATCAAACTGTTCGCCCGCGTCCACAACACACTGGCCAAGGAAAAGGAAATAGAGGATCGCTGGCGCAAGATGCCAACCCCACAGACCGGTCGGCACCTGGCCAATCATGTGGAAGCAGAGGTGGTCGAGGCGCTACGCAACGCCGTTGTTGCCGCCTACCCTCGCCTGTCGCATCGCTATTATGCGTTGAAAGCCAAATGGTTAGGGTTGGACCGCATGCAGGTCTGGGACCGCAACGCTCCGCTGCCGATGGAAAGCGACCGGGTTGTGGCTTGGAACGAGGCGCAAGACACCGTCATGACCGCCTATGCCGAATTTGACCCCAAGATGGCCGAAATTGCCAAGCCGTTCTTTTCTGATGGCTGGATTGATGCCGCCGTCAAACCGGGCAAGGCACCGGGCGCGTTTGCACATCCGACAGTAACACCAGTGCATCCTTATGTGATGCTGAACTATCTGGGAAAACCGCGCGATGTTATGACGCTGGCCCATGAACTGGGCCATGGCGTGCATCAGGTTCTGGCGGCTGAACAAGGCGAACTCCTTAGTTCCACCCCGCTGACGCTGGCCGAAACCGCATCCGTTTTTGGTGAAATGCTGACTTTCCGCAAGATGCTGGATGGGGCGGCAAACAAGGCAGAACGCAAGGTCCTGCTCGCCAACAAGGTCGAAGATATGATCAACACGGTCGTCCGCCAGATCGCATTCTACGATTTCGAATGTAAGCTGCACGCCGCACGAGCAGAGGGCGAATTGACACCGGACGACATAAACGCCCTGTGGATGTCCGTTCAGGCCGAAAGCCTTGGCCCCGTCTTCGACTTCGCGGATGGCTACGAAACCTTCTGGGCCTATATCCCGCATTTCGTGCATTCGCCCTTTTATGTCTATGCTTATGCATTCGGTGACGGCCTCGTGAACGCACTTTATGCGGTCTATCAGGAAGGCGATCCGGACTTCCGCGCGAAATATTTCGACATGCTGCGTGCCGGTGGTTCGAAACATCACAAGGAACTGCTGGCCCCCTTCGGCCTTGACGCATCTGACCCGCAATTCTGGGACAAGGGCCTGTCGATGATCGAAGGTTTCATCGATGAATTGGAGGCGATGGAGGAGTGATCACGCTCGCCCCCCTGCCCCGGTCGCAAATTGACTGGGTTGCCCATCTGATCCTGACGGAGCCGCAATACCCCTTTGTCGGCGAAATTCAGGAACTGACGGCAGAAAAAGACCCGCAGACCGATTTTCATACCGGGTTGCGGGGGGAAACCTATGTCGGTTTCTTCAAGATTGACCATGATTTTTCGCGAGTCGTCGAACGCCTGCCCCAGGGCACATTTGGGTTTCGCGGCCTGCTGATCGGCGGTCAGTATCAGGGGCTTGGCTATGGGTCAGCCTTGCTGAGGGCCTTGCCCGACTATCTGCGGCGAACCTATCCGGAGCTGCGCGAAATCTGGCTCGCGGTGGATGAGGCGAATAGCCGCGCCATCGGCTGCTACGAAAAATCCGGCTGGGTGATCAGTGGGCCGGGACGTATCGGGCGTTCTGGTCCAGAACAGATCATGCAGCTGGACCTCGCCGCAGCTTAGCGCCAATCAGCCATTGGGCGCGCCAAAAAAATTGTCTCGCGCCAGTGGGGCATGATGAATGTCAGCGGACCCTAATCCAGTTCAGTCCATGGCCAGGGCTTCACCTCACTCGCGGCGGCCTGATAACGCGCAGATTTGGCCATCCAGACCCCCATCGTCGTCCCGATCTCGGCCAATTGTTCATTTGGTTCACGTTTGTTGAACAACATGATCAGGAATTGCGCCACTGTCAGAATTCCCAACAGGCTGCTCGCCATGCTCATCAACACGGCGATGATCACCATATTCACAAGGCGCAGCCAGATGTTGTCAAAATCCGAATTCACTTCGGTCGTTTCATTATCTTTGGGCATTTTTTCGTCCTCAGTCATCCCCGTTCCCCAGCTGCAAACACCATATCCATCATACGTTGCGTCCCACGCGAGAATTCAAGCGGACAAGGGTATGATGCTTCATTCCGGGCCGCTTTGCAGAAGTTTTCCACCTGCAAGACGTATTGATTCGTGGCTGGCCAACGCTCTGTCACAACAGTTTGGCCATCAGTCTCTAACCGTAACGCTGCAATATCAAACACATTTGCATTAAACGGGCATGTCAGCGTCAACACGCCCCGGTCTCCGTGAAAGGCAATATATTGCCGGGTAAACATGCGCATCGAAACAACCGCCGAATAGGTGAAATCTGGAAATTCGGCAGCGACTTGGGCAAAGACGTCCACATCGTTTTCATGGCGCAACTTGGCATATGGGACGGCCAGGGGTTCCCGTCCCGTCACAAAACGGGCAGCGCCAAAGGTATAGACACCAATATCCCGTAACCCGCCGCCACCGGTTTCGGGCTTGTTGCGGATGTTGTCGGTGTCATTTGCATTATTGAAGCTGAACACGGTATCCACATGGGTCAGCTTGCCAATTGCACCTTCCGCCAGCAGCGCTTTTGCACGGATAAACTGTGGGTGGTGCACGATCATATAAGCCTCGGCGGCCAGCTTTCCGGACGCATCGCGGGCTGCGATGATCCGGTCAAATTCGGCCTCCTTTAACGTGATCGGTTTTTCGCAAAGCACATGCTTGCCGGCCTCAAGCGCCTTGATCGTCCACGGGACATGCAGATGATTGGGCAGCGGAATATAGACTGCATCGATATCCGGAGCACTCAAAAGGGCATCATAATCATCAGCCACCCGCAATTGTGGGGCAAATCTTTGAAACCCTTGCGCCTTGGCCGGGTCCGATGTGGCAAGGGCGACCAATTCCGCCCCTTCGGCTGCATGGATAGCCGGGGCCATATGTTTCCGGGCGAATTCCGCCGCTCCCAGCACACCCCAACGGATAGGTTTCATTTCCGGTCTCCTCTTTCCCGGCACGTTAGCGCCAACACTTCGCTAAGGGAACGCCGATCGCCCGCACCAGGCCCAAAAAAATCCCCGCCGGGCAAACCAGCGGGGACGAATAGAAGTGTTATATCAGGCAGCAACTCAGGCCGTTGCCAACATGCCTTTCTGGCGGGCCAATTCCTGCATCTTCTTTTGCAGTTTCTCGAAGGCCCGCACCTCGATTTGTCTGATCCGTTCGCGGCTGACGTCATACTGGCCGCTCAGATCTTCAAGCGTGACCGTCTCTTCCGACAAGCGTCGCTGGACGAGAATGTCCTTCTCGCGATCGTTCAGAACCTCCATCGCCTCGGCCAGAAGCTCGCGACGCGCATCCAATTCGTCATGCGCCTCGTAATCAGCAGCCGTGTTGGCGCTTTCGTCCTCAAGCCAGTCCTGCCATTGCATGGACCCTTCGCCATCCGACCCCACCTGCGCGTTCAGTGACGCATCGCCACCGGACAAGCGACGGTTCATGGAGATGACCTCATCCTCTGTCACGCCCAGATCAGTTGCGATCCGCTTCACGTTCTCAGGGCGCAAATCACCGTCTTCCAAGGCGCCAATGCGGGACTTCGCCTTGCGCAGGTTGAAGAACAGCTTCTTCTGCGCTGACGTCGTGCCAAGTTTGACGAGTGACCAGGACCGCAGGATGTATTCCTGTATCGAGGCGCGAATCCACCACATGGCGTAAGTCGCCAAACGGAACCCTTTTTCAGGGTCAAAGCGTTTCACGGCCTGCATCAGACCCACATTGGCTTCGGAAATCACTTCAGCCTGCGGCAAGCCGTAACCACGGTAGCCCATGGCGATTTTTGCGGCCAAACGCAGATGCGAAGTGACCATTTTATGGGCGGCCTCGGTGTCCTCGTGATCCACCCAGCGCTTGGCCAGCATGTATTCCTCTTCAGGCTCCAGCATTGGAAACTTGCGGATTTCCTGCATGTAACGGTTCAGACCCTGCTCAGGCGACGGGGCTGGTAAATTTTTGTAGTTGCTCACTGTCGTGCCCTCCTAATGTTTAAAGGCTTAACATGGATATGGTGACATTGACGTGACGTTTCAAGTCTCGATCCTAATTTTCCGTAAAACAGAATATGAACTAAGTGGTTTAGTTTGAAAAGCGATCCTTAGGTGCGCTCACGCACATGGGATGATTTATTTCAGCCCTACTCTTCAAGTGCGCGCATCAAATCGTGGAAATCATCAGGTACTGGCGCTTCAAAGCTTAGGTTTTCGCCCGTGACCGGGTGTGTAAACCCCAAACTGGCTGCATGTAACGCCTGCCGCGAGAATTCTGTGACTGCCGCGACACCCCGCTCGCCGATGGCCTTGGGCGACAGCTTCCGGCGCCCGCCATACACAGGATCGCCGATCAGCGCATGCCCGCAATGGGCCATATGCACCCGGATCTGGTGAGTCCGCCCGGTTTCGAGCCAACATTCAAGCAGTGCAGCGCAAGATGGGTCACCATATGCAGACAATATACGCGCCCGGGTCACCGCATGGCGCCCGGCCGTAAATGAAACGGCTTGCCTTTGCCTGTCGGTCTTGTGGCGTCCCAGAAAAGTCTGGATACGCAGGGTATTTCCTGCCTCGAAAGAGGTCCCCTTGATTCCGCGCAACCGCGGATCATTCGCATCAGGCACCCCGTAACAAACCGCCAGATAACGGCGCTGAACGGTATGTGCCGCGAACTGGTCGGCCAGATGATGGTGCGCCCTGTCCGATTTGGCCACGACAAGCAGTCCCGAGGTGTCCTTGTCGATCCGATGCACAATCCCCGGTCTTTTCAGGCCACCCACCCCCGACAGGCTTTCGCCGCAGTGATGGATCAACGCATTCACCAGCGTACCACCAGGCGTGCCGGGGGCCGGATGGACCACCATGCCCGCAGGCTTATTGACAACGATCAGATCGTCATCTTCGAAGACGACATCCAGCGGGATGTCTTCAGCCCCGATATGGCTTTCCTCCGCGACGGACACGGTCACAGCAACTGCCGCACCTTCCGTTACACGATAACGCGGATCTGTGATCACCCTTCCATCAATGCTGACGGCACCGTCGGCAATCAGTTTTGAAAGCCGCGATCGGCTGAGCGCTGCCTCGTCAGGGACGTCACGCCCTAACGCCTTATCGAGGCGCGGTGGTGGATTTGGCGCAATCTGGAAAGTGACTGTGGTCATTAATCTCAGCACTCCACTTGCCGCCGGGTGTGGCCGCAATTGACTGCGCCAATCGCCAATCCACACTCTTTCAAAATTCCTGAATTTTGAAAGTGGTACCACCTCCTGGTCTCGAACCAGGGACCTCTTGATCCACAATCAAGCGCTCTAACCAACTGAGCTAAGGCGGCACTGAACCGGGATTTAGCCCCAAGAGGCGTTGATTGCAAGACCTGCGAAAACTATTCTGCGGTGCCAATTCGGGTCGGTTTCGGTTGCCAGTGGCCAAGGCATATCACATATGGCAGGGCTATCCGGCCTCTTGCCATTCGCGCGTGAACGCCTGTAGGACAAGGGGCAGCGGATCAAGAGGACCGAGATGGGTATCAACAGCGAACGCGACATCGAAGCCAACATGCAGATCGGGCCAACGGACCAAGGCATGGTCAGGCTCTTTATCGAAGCGGATGGAGTCGAAATCCCCATGGATTTTGACCCAGATGAGGCCGACGAAATCGCCGAAGAAATCCGTGCCGCTGCAATTGCAGCGCGGGCTGTCAAACCGCGCTAGGAGAATAAAACTTCTACAAAAAGTTTTTCCAAAATCCTTCTCAAGGATTTTTCGCAACTCCTTTCTGAAGGAATTGCGCTCCTAGTACATCCGTTCAGGGCTATGGCCGGGGTCACGGGCCATCTGTGCCCGTATCGCGGCATGACGCGCAAATTTCTGTATCATGACTTTGCGTCGCGCAGGTGCGAGTTTGACCTCGGGGGCCATACGCACAATTTCCGCATCATACCCATCCGCCAACATCAGACCCGTGTCATCAGGCAACAGATCGGTCGGAAAATCACTATCAACCGCCCAGAAAAACCGATCACACCACTCCAGGTAGCCCTGCCACTTATGGTCCGCCTGAAAATCCGCGCGACTGGATTTGCATTCAATGATCCACAGCTCACCTTTCGGACCAAGCGCCATGACGTCGACGCGTAGCCCTGATGTTGGCACCAGTTCCTCAACACTGACAATGTCATGGCTGCGCAAATGACGGCATACGCCGCGCGCCAGCAACTGGCCGGGCTTCAAATCGGGAAGTGTCAAGCATTCAGGCATGGAACAAGCATGAACAATACGTGAACAAAAATCAATTCTGAACTTCTTGAAAGTTTCGAAGCTACAGCCTGAGACTGATGGCATGCCTCGCCGACGCCCCGATCCACTTGGGCAGAGAATCGCCTGCAGCCCGGCCCAACCTCACGATCGGCAGTAATCAGGCAAGGTTCAGATTTCGCTAAACCATTGAAAAATGGTCCGTTCATCCATCGCCCTCCGTATTTTCCTTACTTATCAACACATAAGCGGATTCTCGCCAATCTCTTGTTCATCGAAACCGTCCGATAATGTGACGCGAATGAGGCGATAAACCCAAGAAGAAGGGAGCAATACCATGCAAGGGTCATGATTTGGTCCGGTTTGACGGACATATTACAGGTGTCGGAAGTGAGGAGAGTACCATGTCCGTTTTTGCTGATATCACCTTTTTTGAGGTCTGCATGACATTGCTAACTGTCGGATTGGTCGAACGTTTTCTTCTTGCTTATGCGCCACTTGAAATGGTCGGGCCGGATGGTTGGCTGATCAAGGCAGATATCAAAGAATAAACACAGCGCATCTTGTTCTGACCGGCATTGACCCCTAGGTGTAAGCACGGCGGGTTTCTGCACTTCTCGTAACTTCAAGGTACAAATCCAGTGGCCTTAAGCAAATCCGAGGGAGCTGGCTCTGTTCGGATCCTGGTTCGATTACCTGGCGCCCACCTGTATACACAGGTCCTCGGGGTTAGATACCTCTACGGTCGCTGCGGTTCCCGCCACCTTTACTTCTCAGGATCTTTCAAGGCTTTTACTACTGGCAGGACCTGTGCGATCCGCGATTTCCATGTTGGCGCCTCGTCACCGACCTGATCGGGCGCCTCTGCCATTGGAACGTCATCATCCAGACCGACAAGAACATCATTCTTGCAGCTCAAATCCTCAGCCTTCAGGCTTAGGCTCTCGGGGTCAATCGGTTCAAAACGGTCTTTCAGCATGGCATAACCTGCGTCCTTATCGCGCGTAATACGCCTACACCGCTATGGGACCTGAATATCAGGCGACCTATTGGGTGCAGATCAAAAACAACTGCTTCGTTCGAGGCACCCTGTTGTTGTAAAGACTCCAACGGGTATCGGCGATTTATTAACCAATAATAAACAAACATATTACGGCGTCGGAATGACTGCACCGTGACAATTTTCCCAGACGTTGCCCCGAAACGACAAATTGATGCCCCATTCTTGATAACGTTAAGGTCAACGCCGCATTGTCAAAAATCCGACAACAATTGACGTTGCATCAATTGCAAGCTGTCGAAAATTGCCATATCTGATGGGGCGCAACCGGGCTAAACCTGTTTGGCTTTCAATATCTTAGGCTACCGCGCGGCCTTTGAATCCCGGGGCACAACCGCCGCCTCTCCAAGGTCAACTCTTCGGCACAACAGACGCGGCGCATGTGCTGACCCGCGTGGGAAGCGGCGTTCCACCGCCTCGATCGTCATCCTTATCGATGTTCAGCATGATACGGACGGCAAATTGCACGCCGCCGAAAACGCTGCCGTTGAAGAACCAAAGCAGAAAGACTGCAAGCCAACCCACGTCTGATGTGGCGATAAGTGACCGGATCCGTGCAACGTCGAGCCACAAGAGACATGCAACGAATATGGCGGAAAGCGCGAAACCAATTGCGCAATGGCCCAGATAGAGCCGCATCAGGTCAGGTTCATTTGCTGGTTTCATGGCATCCCCCTTGCCGCGAAGGGTATTCCAAAACCACCTTAAGGGAAATGCCTTAGAATGCCGCAGGCTGCGCCTCGCGGGCCATGTGATCCAGTACGGCGTTGACGAATTTGGGTTCCTTCCCGTCATGCGAAAACGCTTCTGCCACACCGACGAATTCGCTGATCACGACTTTGGGTGGCGTCTGCTTGTCGATCAGCTCTGCGCCAGCAGCGCGGAACAGGGCGCGCCAGGTGGGGTCAATACGGGCAATTGGCCATTTGGCAACAAGTGCGCGGTCGGTCATTTGATCGATAATTGCTTGTTGATCAACGGCTTTTTCCATCAAGAGGCGGAACGTGTCGATATCGCCTTCGGCCATCTCACCTTCTTCATAGCGCGCGCCGAAACGGTGATCTTCGAATTCTCTGACAATGGCATCAACCGTCTGTCCGGTTGCCTCCATCTGGAACAGCGCCTGCACGGCATATAGCCGTGCAGCGGACTTCATCTTGCGGCGTTGGTTGTTGGAAATGGTCATGCTGTTGTCTTGCTGTCCACATCACCGGCCAGCAAAATTTCCTTTGTAAAGCCGACCCCCTTGGTCGCGCTGCCCCACTTACGGGCGAGCGCGATCAGGTGCAAGGCCGCAGCAGCAGCGCCGCCTCCTTTGTTCATCTGGGCGGGGTCGGCGCGTATCGCCGCCTGATCGTAATTCTCGACAGTCAGGATACCGTTGCCGATACAAACCCCTTGCAAGCCAAGCAGTTGCACGGCCCGGCTGCTATCATTGCAGACCGTGTCGTAATGCGTCGTCTCGCCCCGGATCACGCAGCCTAACGCGACGTAGCCATCAAAATTGCTCATCCGTTCAGCGATACCGATAGCGGTCGGAATTTCGAGCGCTCCCGGCACTTCGACGATCTCCCAGGCTGCACCGGCCTTTTCAATCTCGGCCTTTGCACCGGCAATCTGGTTATCGCTGATATCCTTGTAGTAAGGGGACGCAACGATCAGAATTTTCACCGGCTTATCAAATTCCGGCAACGGCATGATGTGATGTGATGGTCCGGCCATTACCCAATCTCCGAGATTTTGCGGGTGCCAACGATCTCGAGCCCATAAGCATCTAGACCGACGACTTTGGGCTGTGGCGAATTGGTCAGAAGTTCCAGTTCATGGATACCCAATGAACTGAGAATCTGTGCGCCCAGCCCGTATTGCCGCAGGGTCTGGGGCGAGGCTTCTTCATCTGTTTCGAGCTTCATATGCACGTCGCGCAGCAGCACCAACGCCCCCCGTCCTTCCGCCGCGATCATCTTCATTGCGTCGCCAAACTCATCCCGGCGCCCTTTTGGTCCGACACCAACAACATCAAGCATCGGATCCATCGCATGCATGCGCACCAAAACGGGCTCTGGGGTGGAAATATCGCCTTTTATCAATGCGATATGCTCGGCCCCTTGGGTTTCGTCTGTGTAAATTCGCATCTCCCACTCGCCGCCAAACTCGGACCGAATGGTCCTGCTTTCACGCATGCGAACAAGGTTGTCGTGACGCCGCCGATAGGCGATCAGATCGCTGATTGTGCCGATTTTCAACCCGTGCAACTGCGCAAATGCGATGAGGTCGGGAAGCCGGGCCATCTCGCCATCTTCCTTCATGATCTCGCAGATCACACCTGCCGGATTAAGGCCCGCAAGGCGGCTGATATCGGTGGCTGCCTCGGTATGGCCCGCGCGTACCAGCACGCCGCCGTCGCGCGCGCGCAGGGGGAAAACATGGCCAGGCGTCGCGATATCCGCCGCCCCTTTTGAGGCATCAATCGCCGTTGCAACGGTCAGCGCCCGGTCAGCTGCGGAGATGCCCGTGCTGACGCCCTCGCGCGCCTCTATGCTGACTGTAAATGCGGTTTCATGCCGGGATGAGTTATGCGACGCCATCAGGGGCAAGCCCAGCGCGTCGATCCGCTCACCTGAAAGTGTCAAGCAAATCAAACCCCTACCATGTTTGGCCATGAAATTGATCGCGTCTGGCGTGGCCATTTGTGCGGGGATCACCAGATCGCCCTCATTCTCGCGGTCTTCGTGATCGACAAGGATAAACATGCGGCCATTGCGGGCATCATCGATAATGTCTTCGATTTTGCTGATCGCATCTGACCAATCGCGTTCGACCGGGCCGGGGGATTCGAAATTCTGGTTCATAGGCATCCTCGCCACTCATTCTGTCTGGCAAATAGCGGACACGCACGGATTCGGAAAGGGTCGGACACGCAACGTTCGGTCGGTGCGGGGAACGGAATCCGCTTTATTGGCTGAATCAAAGGTGAACGCCCTTGTTTTGCAGCAAAATCGCTGTCGGCAAACAGTCGGCAAAACGTCGGCGTTGCGTCGGACCCCGATCGTGCGAACAAGGCGTTTAATGGACCGCACGGAGCAAATCTTAATGCAGCGTTAGGTTTCGTAAGATGGGTCTTGACCCATCACCCCTGCTCAAAAAACTGCGCCGCATTCAGATAGCCCGCCATCTGTGCCGCCTCGGCCCATTCCCGTTCAAAGCTCGTATCGCCGATCATCACAAACCGGTCAGCCGGCTGGCCCATGTCGGTGACAATATCGCGCATTCGGGCGCGCATCCGCGACCAGCTGTCGGAAAACCGAGGTGCCGCAAAGGCGTGGTCGATCCCGGGCAGCCCTGCCAAATGGGTGGGGGTGACCGGCTTATGCCCCAGACCCGCCCGTGTCGTGCTGATCAGTGCGTCCAGTTTGGCCGCCCGATCATCGGGCATCCCCTGCCCGTCGCGCAACACATGCAAGGCGTTGTTGGAGAACATGAAGCCGATCAGGTCATGGCCGGAACTGGCCCTGATCCCGGCATAGGTCTTATAGGGCAGACCCAGTTGCGCCGCCCGTTTCACACGGAGCCGGACAACCTCGACCGGTACGTTGGGCATCAGGTCTTTGCGCGCCCTAGTCCAGACATGTTTGCGCCAGCTATGGCCCGCCTCAAGAACCTGCCCCGAATTATGTCCGATACCTGCTGTCATGGAATGTCCGCCAGTTATTCGACTGCCTGCAAGGTTGCGCGCGTTTGCGATCTTGTCAAATTTCCTGACGCTCTTGTTGTCCGGCGCAGAACAATTGCAACGATCTTAACCCTCCCATAGGGTCTGCGCATGGTTTGGCCGCACAACACCCCCCCGCAACATGATGGCGATGATGCCGCAGGCATTGAGGTGACGGATGAGTTTACCCCGTTCGCCCAGCGCAACGATATCTTTACCCGTGCTTTCTGGGATGAAAGCGTCAAATCAAAGTTTACGCAGAAATTCTTTGCCTCCTACCGGATGGAAGCTGCGCCCCGTCGGGGTGACGGTTTTTCGCAACGCGATTTTGCCCTGCGCAATGCGGCCTGGCTGGTGTCGGATGTCGTGTCCAACCGCCGCGCGGCCGACGGCATGCGCGAAGGTTTTCAGGCCCCAATCCAGCCAGACACCCCCGTCGCCACCGATGCGTTGGAGGTTGATGATCCCGCCAAAATGGCAGCCGAAATCAAACGGGTTGCCGCATTCTTTGGCGCCGACCTTTGCGGCATCACCGATCTGGATGCACGCTGGATCTACAGCGCCCGCGTTGATACCCGCGATATGACCGATGCCCCCCACGATCTGCCAGAAGGATTGCAATCGGTCATCGTTCTGGGTCACGAAATGGCCGAGGATCTGGTGGCAACGTATCCCTCTGCCCTTGCTGGTGCTGCGACGGGCCGTGAGTATAGCCATGAGGCGGCCATCGTCATGCAGACCGCCGCCTATATCCGCAATCTGGGGTATGAGGCGGTACCGTCCATGAACGACACCGCCCTTGTCATTCCTTACGCGATCAAGGCCGGTCTGGGCGAATATGCCCGCAACCAGATGGTGATCACCCCGGAATTCGGGCCCCGTCTGCGGTTTTCAAAAATATTCACCAATCTGCCCCTGACCCATGACATCCCGGAACCCAAAGGTGTCCGCGCCTTTTGCGATATCTGCACCAAATGCGCCGATGCCTGCCCGGTCAAGGCGCTGCCTTATGGTCCGCCATCAACCGACACGGCCAATGTTTCGGCCATCAAGGGCGTGCGCAAATGGACCTCGGATGCCGAAAAGTGTTTTTCATTCTGGGCCAAGATGGCATCCGATTGCGCGATCTGCATGCGGGTCTGCCCGTTCAATCGCGATTATTCAGCGTGGTACAACAAGTTCTGGCTGAAGCTGGCGCTTGGCCCATGGCGCAAACTGGCACTGCGTTTGGCCAAGAACCACGGCCAGCGCCGCAAGCCGGGCGATTGGTGGCAGGCCTAGCCATATTCGCGCAACCGCGCGACGTAGCGGGCCATGGTGTCGATTTCCAGATTGATCACATCGCCCATTTTCACCTGCCCCCATGTGGTTTCGGACTTGGTGTGCGGGATGAAGTTGATGCCAAAATCGGTGCCGTCAACTTCATTGACCGTTAGTGACGTCCCGTTCAGCGCAACAGAACCTTTGGGCGCAATGAACCGTGCCAGATCGTCAGGCGCGCGGAATGTAACGCGGGTGCTGTCGCCCTCATCCCTGATACCCACCACTTCGGCGGTGCCATCCACATGGCCCGACACGATATGCCCGCCCAGTTCATCCCCAACCTTCAGCGCCCGTTCAAGATTGGCGATATGCCCCACGGTCCAGCCACCCAGATTGCTGGCCCCCAGCGTTTCGGCAGAGATTTCGACATCAAACCAGTTTTCCGGATCCCGCCCCAGCGCGATCACGGTCAGGCAGACCCCGTCGCAGGCGATCGAGGCGCCGATATCGATCCCGTCCACATCGTAATGTGTCGCAATGCGCGCCCGCAGATCACCGCGCTTTTGCAACTCCAGTACACGGCCTTGATCGGTGATGATCCCTGTGAACATGGTTTGATCCCTTTTTATTGCGCCACAGACCTAGCCTGCCCGCCATGGGCAGGCAAGCCAGGGCTTCCCCCCCCTGTATCTATCTGCGATTTATGGCATAATCTGTTAGCAATGAAATCGGGGTATCCTGCAAATCGTGACCCAGACCACGCCCAGACATTTTTTGTTCCTGCAAGGACCGCACGGGCCCTTCTTTGCCCGTCTGGCGCGCATGTTGCGCCGGGCCGGGGCGCAGGTCTGGCGCGTTGGTTTCAATGCTGGCGATCAGGCGTTCTGGTTTCGTCAGCCGCATTATATTCCCTTTCTGGGCAAAGCTGATGATTGGCCGGATGTGTTGACGGCCTTGATTGCAGACCAGCAGATCACCGATATTGTTCTTTATGGTGATATTCGCCCCATCCATGCCGAGGCGATCGGTGTCGCCCGCCGCTTGGGCCTGTGCATTCATGTTTTCGAAGAAGGCTATCTACGTCCCTATTGGGTAACCTATGAACGTGACGGGTCGAATGGGCATTCCCGCCTGATGGATATGTCGGTGCCGCAAATGGCTGATGCGCTGGCTGCTTCGGATCATGAAATGCACCCGCCGCCAGCCGTTTGGGGCGATATGCGCCAGCATGTGTTTTATGGCGCACTGTACCATTGGTTCGTGCTATTTCGAAATCAGCGTTACCCCAATTTCACCCGCCACCGGGCATTGCCGGTAGGCCGCGAGGCGCTGCTTTATACCAAACGGTTGCTGACAATGCCTGTCACGGCCCTGTCGCGCCGCCTTGCCCAGCGTCGCGTGCGGTTGGGCGGCGTTCCCTATCACCTTGTATTGCTGCAACTGGAACATGATGCCAGTTTTCAGGCCCATTCCCCGTTTGACCGGATGGAGGAATTCCTGCGGCTGGTGATCGCTGGATTTGCGAATGGGGCACCCAGGCATCACCGGCTCGTGCTGAAGGCCCACCCGCTGGAGATCGGCCGCCTGCCCCTGCGCCGCATCATTGCGGATCTGGCCCGTGAATTTGGTGTTGCGGATCGGGTCACTTACCTGCGCGGTGGAAAGCTGGCGGCATTGCTGGATCAGGCCCGCTCTGCCGTGACGGTCAATTCGACTGCCGCGCAGCAGGCCCTTTGGCGGGGCATTCCGACCCGGGTTTTCGGCACTGCCGTCTTTGCCAAGCCTGAATTCGTTTCTGATCAACCGATTGCGGAGTTCTTTGCCGATCCGCGTCGCCCCAATAGCGGCGCCTATCGCGATTACCGCCGTTTCTTGTTGGAAACCAGTCAGGTGCCAGGGGGCTTTTATTCATCGCGCGGCCGTCGCCAGTTGTTGCGCGAAGTCGTTGACATGATGTTGGCCGAGACGGACCCTTATGACTCATTACTGGCCCAGCCCGCGCGCCCAGCCTTGCAGATCGTGACCTGATCTGGTGACGCAGGCCCGCACGCAGCTTTACGTTTATAACGGTGGATTTCTGACCCAACCGCGTGTCCGGCGCATTCTGGATTTGGCGGGCTATGACATCCGGCTCGGCGTCCCTGGCCCTGATGATGCAGTGGGGGTCTGGGGCCAAAGCCCAACTGCACCAAGGGGTGAAACCGTTGCGGCCCGACGTGATGCTCCGGTGATCCGGGTCGAGGACGCGTTTTTACGTTCTGTTGGACTGGGCCGTGATGGCGATGTGCCGATTGGCCTGCATATCGACCGGCGTGGCGTGCATTTTGACCCAGCTATGCCGTCTGATCTGGAGATCTTACTGGCCGAAAACCCGTTGGACGACACCGCCCTGCTGGATCGTGCCCGGGCGGGGATTGCCGCGATGAAATCCGCACATCTGTCCAAATACAACGCCTTTGACCCCGGCCTGCCGGTGCCCGACCCCGGTTATGTTCTGGTGATTGATCAGACCCGCAAGGATGCATCCATCAAGGCCAGTGGTGCCGACAGTAACACATTCCGCGAGATGCTGTATTACGCCCAAACCGAACACCCCGATGCGCGCATTCTGATCAAGACGCATCCCGAAACGGTTGCGGGCCACCGGCAGGGGTATTTTGGTCCTGATGACGCCGACAACCGCATTGAGATTTGTGATCAACCTCTGTCCCCTTGGGCGCTGCTTGAAGGGGCAATTGCCGTCTACACGGTCAGCTCACAAATGGGGTTTGAGGCGATTCTGGCCGATCACAAGCCTGTGGTATTTGGACAACCCTTCTATGCTGGATGGGGACTGACAGATGATCGCAAGCCGGTGCAGCGCAGGCAGCGGGCATTGACCCGCGCCCAGCTATTTGCAGCGGCGATGATCCTCTACCCCAAATGGTACGACCCCTATCACGACCGGCTGTGTTCGTTTGAGGAGGCTGCGGCCACGATGACCGCGCTGTCCCGCGCGGCCCGCGATGATTATCGCGGCTGGGTGGCGGCGGATATGCGGTTGTGGAAACGTGGCCCTTTGCAAAAGGTGTTCGGCACCCCGCGTCGGGTATTGTTTGGGGCCGGTGACGGCGCCTTCGCCAAGGCAAAGGCCACGGAGCGGCGTCTGATGGCCTGGGCCAGCACCGGCCGGGAAGATGCAGTTCTGGTCGAGGATGGCTTTCTGCGCTCGCGCGGATTGGGTGCTGATCTGATCGCGCCTTTGAGCCTGGTTCTGGATGATCTGGGAATCTATTATGACGCCACCCGCCCCAGTCGTCTGGAAGGCCTGATCAATGCCGCTACGGGGCTGGATGCCGGTGCGCGCCAAAGGGCCGAAGCGCTGATTGCGCGGATCACCGAAGCCGGGCTGTCAAAATATAATCTGGACGCCCATGTCGGGCTGACGGAATTGCCCCGTGGACGGCGGATTCTGGTGCCCGGACAGGTTGAGGATGATGCCTCGATCCGATTGGGCGCGGCTGATGTGGCGAGCAATCAGGCGCTGCTGCGCACGGTGCGCGAAGCCAATCCTGCGGCAGTGGTCATTTACAAACCGCACCCGGATGTCGAGGCCGGGCTGCGACCAGGCGCGGTGCAGAATGCCGATCAGATTGCGGATGTTGTATTAACGCACACCGACCCGATTGCAGCCATTATGGCGGTGGACGAAGTGTGGACCATGACGTCACTGATCGGCTTCGAGGCGTTGTTGCGCGGCAAACAGGTCACCTGTCTGGGAACGCCGTTTTATGCAGGTTGGGGCCTGACAGATGACCGGGCGATGCCGCTGACGCGGCGGACCAACCGGATCGACTTGATCGGGCTGGTCCATGCCACATTGATCGCCTATCCGCGCTATTTTGACCCGGTGACCGGCATGGCCTGCCCGCCGGAGGTGATCGTGGACAGGCTGGAAAACAATGACATCCCAGCGCCGGGCCGGTTTAATCGCGGCCTCGCAAAATTGCAGGGCCTGCTGGCGAGCCATGCGCATCTTTGGCGGCGGTGAGGTCCCAAATTTTCCAAGAAAATTTGTGTTCAAAGTCTCATAGAGACTTTGGCGACCTGACCCATCGATGCATGATATCGGCTCCAACCGGCGCGGCATGGTCGAGATCGTAGCGCGGCGCATCATCCAGCCGGTCGATCCCCATCGCCGCCAGGGATGGCGTGCCCTCAGCCCCCATGGCCACGCCCGCAGTAAAAACCACCAGCTCATCGACAAGGTCCGCCGCCAAGAGTGATGCGGCCAGCATACCGCCACCTTCGCA
This sequence comes from uncultured Paracoccaceae bacterium, assembly GCA_947500055.1. Taxonomy (GTDB): domain Bacteria; phylum Pseudomonadota; class Alphaproteobacteria; order Rhodobacterales; family Rhodobacteraceae; genus Yoonia. Next base: position 118,436 of record CANMQO010000004.1, on the reverse strand, counting down.
AAACACCCGCGTAATCCCTTGACCCGCAAGCACGCGCATCATGCCGGGAAGGTCCACTTGCCCTGCTGTCATAGCGCAAGGCAGACTGGTGGCCCCTTTTTGCACCCAAGCGGTGACATCCGCACCCGTTCCGTGACACAGCCAGACAGGCACTGTTCCGGCTGTTTCCGCCAGTTGTCCCGTCGCGGGAATTTTCATGGCGCGCGACACAACAACCCGCACTGGCTGCCCGGTCACCCCAAGCCCGCGCACGGTCAGCGACGGATCATCGGCCCGCACTGTGCCCGCGCCCACCATGACCGCGTCATGGCGCGCCCGCATCATATGCACCATTTGCCGCGCCTGGGGTCCGGTGATCCATTGGCTTTCGCCGGTCCCGGTGGCAATGCGCCCGTCCAGCGTGCTTGCTAGTTTCAGGGTCAGAAAGGGCCGGTTCAGCGTATTGCGCTGCAGAAACCCGGCGTGATCCCTGCGTGCCTGACCCTCCAAGACGCCGGTATCGACCGTGATCCCGGCATCGCGCAGCATTGCGATCCCGCGCCCCGCAACCCGCGTGTCCGGATCACCGGTGGCCACCACAACGCGGGTCACCTGCGCATCAATCAACGCCTGCGCGCAGGGAGGCGTTTGTCCATGATGGGCGCAGGGTTCCAGCGTGACATAGGCCACGGCCCCCTTTGCCGCCGCACCGGCCTGCGCCAGAGCCTGCGTTTCAGCATGTGGCCTGCCACCATCCGCCGTCCACCCGCGGCCGACGATCTGCTCATCGCGCACAATAACACAACCCACAGCAGGATTGGGCCAGACCCGGCCCATGCCACGCCGCCCCAAACCAAGGGCGAGCCCCATGAAACGGGCGTCAGATGCTTTGGTCACTCTTCTTCTTTGGGAGCGTCGGGGCGCAGTTCACTGACGAATTTATCGAAGTCGTCAGCGGCCTGGAAGTTCTTGTAAACACTGGCGAACCGCACGTAAGCTACCGTGTCAATCCGGGCGAGGCTTTCCATCACAATCTCGCCAATCGTCTGGCTGGGAATGTCGGTTTCGCCCATGCTTTCCAACCGTCGCACAATCCCGCTGATCATCTGATCCATCCGTTCGGGCTCCACGGGGCGTTTTTGAAGCGCGATGCGAATAGACCGTTCCAGCTTGGGCCGGTCGAAATCCTCGCGCCGTCCGTTGGTCTTTATCACCACAAGGTCGCGCAGCTGCACCCGTTCATAGGTGGTGAAACGTCCGCCGCAAGCCGGGCAGAACCGGCGACGTCGGATCGCCACGTGATCCTCGGCGGGGCGTGAATCTTTTACCTGTGTGTCAACATTTCCGCAGAAGGGGCAACGCATATCCGGTCCTTGTCGCTGTGATCGGGGCTATGCCTTGTATCGGGCCCCCTGTTATCCACAGGCACTATAGGAAGACGGATAAGTTTTGGGTAGTGGTCAAATCGCGCCGCTAGATGAGGGATTGCAAACCGTGGCCGCAGAGACTCACTCTGACCCGTCGCGCCAGACACCTTCGCGGCTGTCCCATTCCTGACCTGCCGCTGTCTTTGCCTCATAGATCGGGTCACCACCAAAGGCGCCGAAGTTCGTCAAACGTCGATCGCAGGTCAATTCGGCGAGGACGGCGTCATCCCGCTGCACGATCACGCCGCCGAAATAGGGCGTTGGATGATCGGCCTCGGTTTCGTCGCCGAACATCCGGTCAAAACCGGCAGACACCGTGTAGCGATAGGGTCCGTTAGTGAATGCGACCTCCTCCCAGATGGCCCGCCCCACGCCGGGCCAGGGAGTGTATTCCAAGCTGGTCAAAGGTTCCGACAGGGTCAGCTCTGCCGGGCCACCCTTCGGACCATAGGAATAGGTGGCCAATTCAGGGCCGAGGCACACGCTCAGCACTGTTTGGCGGCCTTCGATTTGACAGGACATGAACACATCCTGGCCTGCCGGGCATTCCGCACTGGCCATGCTCGCCGAAAGGGCAAGAGCCGTTGTCAGGACACGCATATCAACTCCCCTCCTCCGCCAATGATAACCCATCGGGGTAGAACCGTGCCAACCGCTTTTTCAATGGCTCCAGATGCGGCTCATATCGCCGCCAACGTTGCATCGAAGTTGTATAAAGCGGTTCGCGGACCTGTCGTGCCGACAGGGTCAGGCTGCGATTGGCGTTGCTTTGAAAGTCGAGGCAGGCGGGGTCCCAATCCAGCCCCAGAAAATCAATCGCGGCCCGCGCCTGCGCTTCCGTGTCCGTCACCAGATCCTCGTACCGGACATTGAACATCGGGTTCGGCAATGCCGTAGCCCAATGATCCATCAGCCGCCGATACAGCACGTAAGAATGGCCCAGCGCATCAAGGCTTTGGGTATAGCTGTGCCAGGCCGACAGGTTCTGCATGTAGCAGGACACACATGTATCCATCGGGTCGCGCATCACATGTAGGATCCGCGCCTTGGGGAACATCGTTGCAAAGAACCCCAGTAGCTCGAAATTATGCAAGGATTTGTCGATGGTCAGCTCTTCATCGCCCTGCCGCGTTTCATCAAGATATCGCTGGGCGAAACGCGGCGCGGCCTCTGCCGGGATTTGCTTGATCGCGCGGGTGATGTCGCCGCCATGATGCCTGCGCACGCCAATTTCCTGAACCATGACATTCAGGCTGGGACTTTCGCCTGCGCTGGCAATCTGCGGATGGGCGGTCAGGATTTGTTCCAGCAGGGTTGATCCGCTGCGCGGCATGCCGATAATCAGGACCGGACTGTCATGATCGGTGCCTTTGCCAAAGTAATCCGCCCGCGAGATGGCTTTGCATTGCGCATCGACAAAGGCCGCGTAGCGTTTGGCGTCATATTGCAAAGGCTGCGCCGCCTTGGCCTGATCGAAATAGTCCAGTGCCGTATGGTAGTCGCCAAAATCATTATGCGCCTTGCCCAGCAGTTTCAGCAAATGCGCCAGTGTTGCCCCGCCCACTTGCCTGAACGCAGGCAACAACACATCACGCATATGGATCAGGATGGGGTCATCATTGTGCAACTTGGCGGCGTCACAAAACAGCCCAATGGCGTTCATGTCGTCTTTCTGTTCTTCCCAAAGCGCCCGGGCGATGCGGACGGCCCCGTCCGTATCCCCCAAGCCCAGCAACGCCCGCCCCTTTTGCAGCCGCGCCTGCCGGTGATCAGGCTCCAGGGCGAGCGCATGGTCAATGAAACCCAGCGCAGGCCCAAATGCACCTGACTGCAGATAAGCGTAGGCGGCGATGAACAGCGTATCAGGGTCATCGGGGGCAAGGGTCACAGCCTTGTCGGCATGGGATTTTGCCAAAGGAAAGCGACTGCAATTGGCATAGGTTTCAGCGGCAAGTGCATGGGATTGCGCCGCCTCTGGCCGGGCTTTCAGCAGAGCCGCAACCAAGGGCACCGCCCGACGGGTTCGCCGGCTATAGCGGTTGTGAAAGAGAATTGCGGCCTGCAGGGTCTTGGCACGAACAGGGGATTTCCCCAGCAACTTACCAAAAACGGCGTCCGCTTCCGCGATGCGCCCCGCCTTTGCCAGCGCCATTGCTTTGTCTGACATGCTATCCCCTATTTACCGCTGCATCCCGATATAGGCGGCGTTGCCCGACCTGTCAGGTCAAATGCGCGACAACGGACCGCCGATGTGGCCTGTCGCGATGTTCAAACAGATATACTCCCTGCCACGTGCCCAGCGCCAGCTTGCCGTCGGTCACCGGGATGCTCAGATGGTTAGGCAGCAGGGCCGCCTTGATATGGGCGGGCATATCGTCAGGGCCTTCATATGTATGGGTCAGATAGGCCATGGACGGGTCGGTGGTCGGAGGGACCAGCCGGGCAAAGAAGTTCTGCAGATCGGTCTGCACCTCTGGATCGGCGTTTTCCTGAATGACCAGGCTGGCGGATGTATGTTGTATAAACATGGTCAGCAGGCCTGTACCCTGCACCCATGCCGCGACATCACGCGTAAATTCGTAAAGGCCGGGGCCGTTCGTCGAAATCTGAAATCGGGTTTGCATAGCCCCGTTTTGGGCAGGTTTAGCCGGGCGTACAACCCTGCATCGTGGGCAATCCAAAGGCGGCGGCCATTTGTGGGCTGAGGCGGGGCAGACATGCATCAGCAAGTTGCATATCCTGCCCGCGCTCTTCCTTGATCGCGCCGTCCGGCTCCGTACCATAAGCACTCACCGTCTGCGCAAACGACATGGTCACACAAAACGCTGTGACACAACCGGATACTTGTAACATAAACTCACCATTACCTGCTGATCTCGTAAATGAAGATCAAAAAACCAACTTAACTGAACTAAAGAATAGTCGATTTGTCAGAAAAGTGGGCCAAAAACTCGCTACAGGGTTAATGAAACATGAATTGCGGCAAGTTTCCGTGCCAGAACGCACAGAGCGGCGAATTTATTCGTCGGGGGCGCAGGCGAGTTGCGCCAAGCGCGCCTCAGAGGTTGGTTGCGGCAATGCGAGGGCCTTTGCCAACGCGGCAGTGATTGGTGGGATGCACACCTCTTCGGCCGTGGGCATCGTGACGGTAGCGTCCATAATCGTGAAGGTTGGTTCCGTCCCATAGGCGTTGGCGGCGGGGGCCAGCGAAATCGTCAATGAAGCGGCAGCGAGGGCGATGGACAGGCGGGGCATGTGAGTCATCCTTTCGCTGAGACAGATGGGCCTGTGCGAGGATGTTTTCAATCAGCTGTCATCGTATATCACGTGATCGTAAATGCACATGATCGGGCTGTGATTGTCCGGCCGGATCAGGAAAACAGTCGTTCACCCTGCTCGTCGATGACCTGTTTGGCCTTGGCGATGGACGCATTGATGGCATCGTCCGTACTGCTGAACGTATCGGCCCGGATGATCAGATGTTCGTGGGTTTCGCCATCCACATCCTGTTCGATCCGCGCGCAAAGACGGTAACCGCTTCCTTCCCGCTGCGGCTCCGGGTAGATACGCATGCCCTCATAAGTTTCAAATTCTGGGGCGGCATCCGCCGGTTTGTTGCCGCCAAAGAGGCGGGAAAGAAGTGACATAAGGTGAACCTTTCCTGTTGTTTGGTAAGTTCGTATTGAGGCGGTGATATACACCATATACCCTTGCCGAACAAAGCCGACCACACGGTCCCAGTGTTACTCACCTGCATGTCCGCCGCACGAATCTCCATCATTGGGGCAGCATAAAGATGCAGCAATTTTGCTGTGTCTTAAAAAGGAGTCCGCAATGGTCGCTTTCAGTTGGGGAAACCCCCTCAAAATGGAAATCCCTATGGAATGGCAGGCAGGTGATAACATCTGGAAAATAGGAGAACTGGTGTCGCACCAGATGCTACCCAACGAACGTGGCATCGTCGAACGCGTTAAGGAACGCGAACGACTGAAGAACGGCAAGATGCGATTTCTGTACGTTCTGGCCGTTGCTTGACCGGGAAGAATTGTGAGGCGGGCTGTACTTACAGCCCGCTCGCTTTACTGATCCAGGAAGCTTCGCAACTTGCGTGACCGGCTTGGGTGCTTGAGCTTGCGCAGCGCCTTTGCTTCGATCTGGCGGATACGTTCGCGGGTCACGCTGAACTGTTGCCCCACCTCTTCCAGTGTGTGGTCGGTGTTCATGCCGATCCCAAAACGCATACGCAGCACGCGTTCTTCGCGCGGGGTGAGAGAGGCAAGCACCCGTGTCGTCGTCTCTTTCAGGTTTTCCTGAATGGCGGAGTCGAGCGGCAGGATCGCGTTCTTGTCTTCGATGAAATCGCCAAGCTGGCTGTCTTCCTCATCCCCAATCGGGGTTTCCAGCGAAATCGGCTCCTTGGCGATCTTCATCACCTTGCGAACCTTTTCCAAAGGCATTTGCAGCTTTTCGGCCAATTCCTCTGGCGTGGGTTCACGGCCAATCTCATGCAGCATCTGACGCCCGGTGCGCACCAGTTTGTTGATCGTTTCGATCATATGGACAGGGATTCGGATCGTGCGGGCCTGATCAGCGATTGATCGGGTGATCGCCTGACGGATCCACCATGTCGCATAGGTCGAGAACTTGTACCCACGGCGATACTCGAATTTGTCGACCGCCTTCATCAGGCCAATATTGCCTTCCTGAATAAGATCAAGGAATTGCAGGCCACGGTTCGTGTATTTCTTGGCAATGGAAATCACGAGGCGCAAGTTCGCCTCGACCATTTCTTTCTTGGCCTGCCGCGCCTCTTTCTCGCCCTTCTGGACCTGTTGGACAATGCGGCGGAATTCGGTGATGTCGACGCCGACATATTGGCCGACCTGGGCCATGTCGCCGCGCAGTTCTTCGATCTTGGCGGTGGACTTCTCCATCATCATTTGCCAGCCGCGCCCCGATTTCTGGGACATATCTTCCAGCCAGTTGGGATCCAACTCGCGGCCCCGGTAGGCATCGATAAATTCGCGGCGGTTGATGCGCGCCTGATCGGCAAGTTTGACCATGGCGGAGTCAATCGACATGATCCGGCGGTTGATGCCATAAAGCTGATCGATCAGTGCTTCGATCCGGTTGTTATGCAGGTGCAGGGAGTTCACCAGTTCCACAATCTCAGACCGCAGCTGCTGATACTTATCTTCCTGCTTGTCGGTAAACGACGAATCCTCGTTCAGGGTCGCGGACATCCGCGCGTCCTGCATGTCGGACAGGTCAGCAAAGTCGCGGGCGATGATTTCGAGGGTTTCCAGTACGCGGGGTTTGAGCGCGGCCTCCATCGCGGCCAGCGACATGTTGGCCTGATCGTCGTCATCATCATCGTCGTCCTTGGCAATCGGATTGCCATCGGCGTCCAGTTCCTGCGCCTCTTCCTTTTTCTCGGCAGGCGCGCCGGGTACGGCAGCGGCGGCGACAACGGTTTCTTCTTCACCATCTTCGCCAAGCTGGTTGCCGAACGTGGTCTCAAGATCGATCACGTCGCGCAGCAGGATGTCCTCGGACAGCAATTCGTCACGCCAGATGGTGATCGCCTGGAAGGTCAGCGGGCTTTCACAAAGCCCGAGGATCATCGTGTTGCGGCCAGCCTCGATCCGCTTGGCGATGGCAATCTCGCCCTCGCGGGACAGCAATTCAACGGAACCCATTTCGCGCAGATACATGCGGACAGGATCATCGGTGCGGTCAAGCTTTTCAGCTTCCGCGCCGCCCAGCGTCACCTCGCGCGAACCAGCCACGGTGGCCACTTCGGTGCCACCTTTATTTTCGTCTTCGGCTTCTTCGCTTTCTTCTTCCTCGGTGACCTGAATGCCCATTTCAGAGAGCATCGACATCACGTCTTCGATCTGGTCAGAAGAAACCTGTTCCGGCGGCAGCACGGCGTTCAACTGATCATAGGTGATGTAGCCACGTTCGCGGGCATCGGCGATCATCTTCTTGACCGCGGCCTGGCTCATATCAAGGCTGATATCGCCGTCCTGGTCACCGTCCTTACGATCGTCGTTGTCTTTCGCCATCGGGAGGCCTTTCGCAGTGCTGTATCTGGCGTCGAATCATAGCAGCATGATTCGACTGATTCGGTTAAAATCGAATCAACCTGTGTTTCTGGTGATTCGCAAGGCGGTGCGCCTTGTTTTCTAAGTGATGTTGCGTCTTGTCTTACTTAGGGTCCGATGACCCTTTCGCAAAGCCGATCTGATCAAGAAGTTCGTCAAAGGCGTTTCGTTCGTCTTTCTTGATGAGGGCGCCATTTGCGCCCGTTTCATACTCGGCCTGATCATCTTCGTCGCCGCGCCCCGCTCTATCAACTGCTGCGGTGGCTTGCGCAAGGCGCCAGGTCACACCCTCATCGGCAACACCGCTCAGATCCTCGATTGCATCTTCAATTTCACGCGCACGTCCAATGCGGGCGGCCAGCTTGGCGAATTCTTCGGCAAGGCATAGTCGCGCAACCTCAGCATCGCCAGCGCGCCGTATTGCGGGGCTAATTGCGACATGGTTCTGCGTCATCAGTTTTTCAAGGGCCGCTTGCCCCAGATCGCCGATAACCGCCGCCGCAAGGTCACCCGCACCGAGGTGTCGCAGCAGACAGGATTGCAAATCCCGATGGGTCGGATCGCGGCATTCCATCTGTTCCAGCGCTGTTTCGAATTCGACAGCCACGACAGGCGTTGCGATTAAACTGGCCAGGATCACGGCCTCGCGCAGGTGATCCTCATGCGCGGCACCGGTCCCGAGGGCCGAGTTCTTGGCAGACACAACCGGGCTGATATCGCGCTTCCAGCGCGCCTCGTTCCGCCCGGCCCATTGGCGTTTGGGGGATTTTCCTGCGCCTGCCTTGCGTTGATTGAACAGCGCCCAGCGCATATCTTTGAGCGCCTGATCGTAATGCCCCCGGATGGTCGGGTCGGCGATCAGTGCCGTCTTTTCACGCAGCGCCTTATCAAGAGTGGCCTTGCGTTCGGGGCTGTCGAAATTCTTGCCATCGGTTTCCCGCTGCCAGAGTAGCTGCACCATCGGGATCGCGGCATCCAGCAGCTTCTGCATCGCACCCGCCCCTTGGGTTTTGAGCAGATCATCGGGGTCCATCCCTTCGGGCATCAGCGCAAAGCGCAGCGATTGCCCCGCTTGCAACAAGGGCAAGGCGATATCAATCACCCGCATCGCCGCCCGCAGACCGGCCGTATCCCCATCCAGCGCGATGATCGGTTCGGGGGCCATGCGCCACAAAAGCTGCAACTGGTTTTCGGTGATCGCGGTGCCCAGCGGAGCGACAGTGGCGGTAAATCCGGCTTCTGACAGAGCGATCACATCCATATAGCCTTCGGCGACGATCAGCGGCTTGCCCTTGCCTGCCGCCTCACGCGCGGGGCCGTGGTTATAAAGGCTGCGGCCTTTGTCAAAGAGCGGGGTTTCGGGGGAATTGTAGTATTTCGCCGGGTGGTTCGGATCCATCGCCCGTCCGCCGAAACCAATGGCACGCCCACGCGCATCGCGGATCGGAAACATGATCCGCCCCCGGAAGCGGTCATAGGGTGCGCCGCCACGGTCGCTTTCAGCGGCGATCCCGGCCTCCATCACCAGTTTCTGATCCACGCCCTTGCCGGTCAGATGGGCCATCGCCCCGCCATGGGCAGGGGCAAAGCCGATTTCCCAGCGAGATTGCGCATCGGGGTCAAGGCCGCGCCGGGCCAGATAATCGCGGGCGTCTGACGCGGCGGCAGTTTGCAGTTGCAGCCGGTGATATTGCACGGCCTGTTCCATCACCTCGATCAGTTGGGTTCGTTTATCGGCTTTTTGCTGCGCCTGTGGGTCGCGTTCGGGCATCGGCATGCCCGCCTCACCGGCAAGTATTTTGACGGCTTCCATGAAGTCCACGTTTTCGGTTTCACGAACAAAGGAAATCGCATCCCCCTTGGCGTGGCAGCCAAAGCAGTAATAGAACCCCTTGCGATCATCGACATGAAAGCTGGCGGTCTTTTCCTGATGGAACGGGCATGGCGCCCAGAGGTCACCCTTGCCCTGATTGGATTTGCGGCTGTCCCACATGACCTTGCGCCCGACAACCTGCCCAAGGGACAGACGGGATCGCAGTTCATCAAGAAATCCAGGCGGCAGGCTCATCAGGTTTCACACGATCAGACGGCAGACACCGCCAATCCTATCGAATTTCATGGTGATCGGAAAGCTGTACTAGCTTCATTTCCCCATCTTCGAAAGCTTCTCCTGCAGGGCGCTCAGCTGGTTCTTGATATCGTCCAGATCATCGCTGCCTTCTTTCGCAGCTGCATTATTGCCGGGGATCATACCACCGGTCATCGCCTTGAAAAACGCCTCCTGCTGGGCGCGCATGACCTCAAACCCGGGCATGTTGGCCATCGGATTGGCCTTGCCCATGTTTTCCATCGCCTTGGACTGGCCATCGCGCAGCATCTCGAAACTGGCTTGCAGGAATTGCGGGACAACGGAAGCAGCCTGGCTGGTATAGCTGCGCACCAGATCGGTCAGCACATCAACAGGCAATACATTTTCACCACGGCTTTCATGCTCTGCGATAATCTGCAACAGATATTGCCGCGTCAGATCGTCCCCGGATTTCAGATCGACAATCTGCACTTCGCGCCCTTCGCGGATGAAGGCGGCAATATCCTCAAGCGTTACGTAATCGCTGGTCTCTGTATTGTAGAGACGCCGGCTGGCATATCGCTTGATCAGCAGTGGTTTGTTGGTCTCGGCCACGGACCGTCCCTCCCAAGACATGTTGCGGTGCAGAGAAGCCTATGCCGCGCCTGCGCAAAAAGAAAGCATAACCTGCAAAACAAAAGACGGCCCACAGATGTGGACCGCCTTTCGAAAATCGAACCCTCAGGGAGATAAGGGCGATTTAGGGAGCCTTACTTGGCAGCAGCAGTTGCCTTCTTGGCAGCGGCTGTCACTTCGTTGGTTGCTTTCTTGGCAGCAGCGGTCATGTCCTCGGACATGTCCTTGCCAGCGGCCAGAACCAGTTCCATTGTCTGTGTCTGCACTTTTTTCGCAATTTCAGCGAAAGCAGACATGTGCTCTGCAGCTGATTCAGCCTGAGCAGATGCGAAGTCGGTCATTGCTTTTGCGTAATCAGCAGGCTCTGCCTTTGCTTTGGACATGGCTTCAACTTTGGCCAGTGTGTCCTGTGTCCACTTTGCGGACAGTTCAGCAGATTTGCCAGCTGCGTCGATTGCAACGCCGGACATTTTTTCAGCCAGAGTTGTCTGGGTCTTGAACTGCTCTTCCATTGCCTTTGTGTCGACAGGGAATGCGCCCATCATGTCTTTGAAGATCGCTGTGAAGTCTTGTGTCTTAGCCATTGGTCATCTCTTTCGTTGTCGGTGCGGAGCCCCCTCCGCGTTCTATCTCGTGACACCAATATGCATGCTGCGCCGCAGCATTTCAAGTCTTTTTTCTGCACTGCAGCATATTTTTCTGCATTTGCAAATTTGATAGGTTTATCGGCTACTTAGCAACCACATAGGTGCCCGGTGCGGGCGCAAGAACCGGATTTTTTTCACTTCCCGGTTGTCTTGCCGCTACTTTTTTACCCGATTTCTGTGACAGCCATGTGTCCCAACGCGGCCACCATGAGCCTTCGTGTTTATCGGCTGCGTCATACCAGTCATCCACCGTCAGCCCCAGTTCGGGGTTGGTGTAATGGCCGTATTTCTTTTTGCTGGGTGGGTTGATGATCCCCGCGATATGGCCCGATTCAGACAGGATAAATGTTTTATCCTTCGATCCCATCTGTTGGATGCCCCGATAGCTGCTTTTCCAGGCGGCGATATGGTCGGTTTCGCAGGCAATTGCGCAAAGTGGGACGGTCACATCCTTGATCTGGACAGTTGTGCCACAGATGTCGAACCCGTCCGTCGCGAATTTATCGTCCTGGCACAGGCCGCGCAGATATTCCATCGACATGCGGGCTGGTAGGTTCGTGCCATCGCCGTTCCAATACAGCAGATCAAAGGCAGGTGGTGCCTTGCCCATCATGTAGCTTTTGATTGCGGGGCCGTAGATCAGGTCGTTGGAGCGCAGATAGGAAAAGGTACGGGACATGAAGAATGAATCAAGAATGCCATGTTCTTCGACCTCTGCCGCGATCCCGTCGACGAAATCATCGTCAAGGAACACGCCCACCTCGCCCCGGTCGGAAAAATCGGTCAGGGTGGTAAAGAAGGTCGCGCTGTTGATGGATGTGTCCTTGCGCTGCTTCATCAGGGCGAGGGTCAGCGATAGTGTCGTCCCGGCGATGCAATAACCCACGGCATTCACTTTCTTGACGCCGCAGATCTGTTTGACCTCGTTGATCGCCGTCAGATAACCGTCCTCGACATAGTCGGACATGCTGGTTTCGCGGTATCCCGGATCGGGGTTCACCCAGGACACGACAAAGACAGTGTAGCCCTGATCCACTGCCCATTTGATCAGGCTGTTCTGCGGCTTCAGATCGAGAATGTAGAATTTGTTGATCCAGGGCGGGAAGATAAGCAGCGGGGTTGCATAAACCTTTTCGGTGCTCGGTGCGTATTGGATCAGTTCGAACAAATGGTTGCGGAACACGACTGATCCGGGGGTCGTGGCCAGGTTATCGCCCAGCTTGAACGCCTTCTTATCGGCCAATGTCACGACCAGATCACCGTCATTCGCCTCCAGATCCGCAATCAGGTTTTCAAGCCCCGCAACGAGGCTTTCGCCTTCGGTTTCGGCAGCAAGCGCCAATGCTTCGGGGTTGGTGGGCAGGAAATTGGTCGGGCTGATCATATCAACCATCTGCTGGCTGAAATATTGCAGACGCTTCTTTTCCTCGGAATCGAGCGTTTCAATATCTTCCACCGCTTGCTGCACCGCAGAGGCGTTCATCAGATATTGCTGCTTGATGAAATTGAAATATGGATTCGTTTGCCACAACTCATGGGAGAAGCGACGATCCGCGACCGTTTCGTCAGTTGCGGGCTCCATCTTGCCCTGCATCAGGATATGCTGTGCCTCGACATAATGTTTGACGGATTTGCCCCAGAATTCCAGCTGATGTTCGATCAGTTTGGCCGGATTATTCATCATTTCAGTCATATAGGCGGTTGCCGCCTTGACGTAGAGTTCCTGCCCCGGGCCTTGTAAATCAGGGCGCACGGGCCGTCCCTGCCCCATCACCTTGAGCAGACGCTGGGTCAATTCCTCCACGCGGGCCAGGTTTGCCTCCAGTTTTGCAACATTCTGGTCGCTTACCGTTGGATCATCCAAATCGTTAGTTGTCATATTAACATTCCTGTGCCTATGCTGCATGCGCAGCATTCCCTGCGCGCGATCGGAGACTAGTATGAAGTATATGATGACCTACGACCTGATGGAAAGCGCGCGGAACACGAATCAGTGGTTGGGGGCAACCGCGCGGGCATTTGCGAGCTATCCCATGATGTCATGGGGCGCCAATCCGGCAATGGATTGGCTGAAAGCCTGGGGTGAGGTGACCGAGCGTACCTTTGCCCGCATGGTGGTCAAACCTGACTGGAATATCCCCCCTGTCCCCGGTGACAAAGGCAAGGATTACCCGGTTGTCATTGAAACGGTCGTTGAAAAGCCTTTTGGCGATCTGATCCATTTCACGATGCCCGGCCGCAAGCAAAGTAAACGGCGCGTGCTGCTGGTGGCCCCCATGTCGGGTCATTACGCCACCTTGCTGCGCAAAACCGTGATCAGCCTTTTGCCGGATGCCGATGTCTACATCACCGATTGGCATAATGCGCGCGACATTCCTGTCAGCGCAGGCAAGTTCGATATTGAGGATTACACGCTCTATCTCGTCGATTTCATGCGCGAGTTGGGATCAGACATCCACGTGATTGCCGTCTGCCAGCCAGTGCCGCTGACGCTTGCCGCGACCGCCTATCTGGCAGAACAGGATCCCAACGCACAGCCAAGATCCCTGACCCTGATCGGAGGCCCCGTCGACCCCGAGGCGAACCATACCGAGGTGACCGATTTCGGCCGCTCCGTCACCATGGGTCAGTTGGAAGAAACCATGATCCAGCGGGTCGGGTTTAAATATTCCGGCGTGGGGCGGATGGTGTATCCCGGACTGCTGCAACTCGCCTCGTTCATCTCGATGAACGCGGAAACCCACGCAAATTCCTTCCGTGATGAAATCATCCGGGTGGCCAAGGATGAAGCATCCGAACATGACCGCCATAATGCCTTCTATGATGAATATCTGGCAGTGATGGACATGACCGCCGAATTCTACCTGTCCACGGTGGAGCGGATTTTCAAAGGACGCGAGATTGCGCGCAATGACTTCATGGTCGCCGGGCACAAGGTTGATTTCAGCAAGGTCACCAGCGTCGCGGTCAAGATCGTTGAGGGCGAGGAGGATGATATCTCTGCCCCCGGGCAATGTCTTGCCGCACTTGATCTGCTGACCGGGCTTCCCGAGGACAAGAAAGCGTCGCATGTTGAACCGGGTGCCGGCCATTACGGTATCTTTGCCGGACGTAGCTGGCGCAATAATATCAGGCCGCTTGTGCTTGATTTCATTGATGCAAATTCCGGCGCGCCAAAAGCGGTATCGGCAAAGGTTGTCGCTCTCAAATAGATACGCGGCCTCAAGACAGACTTTCAAAGAAAGTCTGAAAGCAAATCCTCCTAGAGGATTTGAAGCCAATTCCTGTGTCAGGAATTGCTATGGTCGTAGCATCAGTGGCATTCCCATCCAACGGCGCAAGGCATCGGTCACCACCTCAGGTGCCTCCAGACTGCTCAAATAACCACCTTGTTCGATCACCTCGAGCGCCCCGTGGGGGATCATCTCGGCCATGAACTCCTGCCGCTTCAGTGGGAACTGTCCATTGAAACGGCCGCATAACACCACGGCAGGTTGCCAAATTTGCCGTAACGTTGCCTGCTGATCTTTGCGCCGCTGCAGGGCACGCGCCTGGCGGACATAAATATCCGGCCCAAGACCGTGCCCCATATCGCGCAACAGGTTTATGACGGCAGCCTTGTCCGTTTGCGGCGCCAGCCAGGTCGAGTTCATTTCATGACGCAGAACATCATCAATCCGGCCCGATCTGGCGGCGATGATTTGCGCCTCTCGCGCGGCGGCAGTCTCGGGTGTGTCGGCCTGCGCGCTTGTATCAATCAGCGCAATCCGCGTGATCCGTTCCGGTGCCCGGCGCATCAGTTCCATGGCGACCATACCGCCCAGCCCCATGCCCATCAGCGCAAATTTCGACGGTGCCCATGTCAGGATCTGGCTGGCAACCTCTTCCATACGCTCTCCGCGGGTGATGGGGGCGAACATGACCGCATGCTCATTGCCCAACTCCCGGATCTGATGACTGAAAACCCGCGCGTCGCACATCAATGGCGGGATCATCACCAGCGTTTCACTTGGCATAAATGTCAGGCCCCTTGCATGACCGGGAAATGTTGCATGTTATTTTGCCCGCCCAGCGCAGGCACCGCAAGTATTGGAAAGACTAAAGCCCTTTCAGCCACGCCAAAATCCGCTCAGCCATATGCCCGGTCTGTCCCGGGCTAAAGACGTCACCGGCCATCACATGGCCACTTTCATCATCCCCTGGGCCCGGTGTGATCAGATCCAGCGTCACGGCCCCACCCCACCGGTTCGCAACGCGCCTGATATCCTTGGGATGCACAACTGTATCGGCCTCATTGAAGCTCATGAACACGGGTGTGGCAATTTTGGACAGGTCTGACTTGTGGACGGCACGCACGGCTTCGCCCATCGGGTGTACCGCCTCGATCGGATAGGTCGTCGTCCAGTAGGCGGTGTGGCGGTCATTGATTGGCTCAAAGGACCGGGTTGCCCCGGCCACGTAACGTCCCCAATGTTTGGAGCCGGGCGCGTCCAGCACAAATTGGGCCGCCCGGTTGCGCAGGCCGAAATTGGGAGAGACGAAAATCGCGGCCTTCGCGGCCAGCCCCTCTGCCAGTGCAAGCGTTGCCAATGTGCATCCGGTTGAACAGCCCATCAGGATAATCTGATCTCCAATCGACCGGCCAATCTCGACCGCTTCCGCCACATCATTGCGCCAGGCGGCATATGTCGCCTCGGCCATCGCCTGCCCGTCCTGACCATGCCCGGTCAGCCGCGTAAAAAAGATGTTCGCGCCCAACTCCTTGGCGATCATGTCCGGCAGCGGACGCAGTTCCTCGGGCGAGGCAGAAAACCCATGGATATAAACGATGCAAACCGGCGTTTTCTGCCCGGGCTGGTCCGCCCATAAGACCCGTTTTTCACAACCGGGCCGCAGATTGGGCACTTTCGCTTCGGCCCGGGCCAGGGCCGCATCAATATCATTCAAATCAAACACGTTCTTGCACCGCCATTGGTCTGTACACCATTACTAAGCCTGCGACGGCCACCAAAAGGATCCCCGCCGGTATCAACGTAATGGACATTTGCAGCGCCGCAAGGGCCGCATCAGTTTGTGGCGCTATGCCGCCCGTCGTTTCCTGCCAGCCAGCCTTGCTCAGGATCACCCCCAGAACCGCTGGCGCCAGGGCATTCGCCAGTTTTTGTCCCAACAGCCAGACTGCGGAGAATGCCCCTTCTATAGCGACCCCGGATTTCCTGCGGGTCACATCCATCAGATCGGGATACATCGCCCATGGGATCTGCTGGTAGGCCCCGTTGGTCACACCCGCGATGACGAACAACCCCGCAATTAAACTCACATTCATAGAGGGCAAGGCCTGCGCCAACCCATAAAGCAGCACGGCATATGCCGTCAGACCAAGCACCAGCGCCCCCAATTTACCCAACCGGTGCGACAACAGCACCCACATCACCTGGCTGAGGATTGAGCCGACAAAGAAAGCCGCGAACAAGACGCTGAGAACCCCCAATGCGCCGACCGCACCGGATAACAGGGTGTCGCCACCGTCGGTCACCAGATAGGCTGCCGCGAAAGGCAGCCCCGCTGTGATCAGCGCCACGGCCAATGTCATGACCCCATAAAACAAAGCCAGCACAACAAAGGTCCGGTTGCCAAACACAAGCCGGTAAGCCGCACCAAATCCTGCGCGAACAGGTTCCGCAACACGCGGTGCCTTGCGCGTCGCCCACAGCGACAGCCAGACCGCACCGATGATCAACGGGCTGACATAAAGTGCGGCGCGCGGATAACCAAATTGACTGGCCAGACCCGGAATGACCGCTCCGCCGACCAGAATCCCCACCGTGGCGAACCCCATGCGCCAACCGGTCATTGCGGATCTTTCGCGCGGGTCATGCGTGATTTCACCTGCCTGCGCGCCGTAAGGGATGGCAATCATCGTAAACCCGACGGTCGCCAGAACGAAAGCAGAGACAACCCATGTCAGTTTGGCAGCAAGCGCTGCCTGCACAGGGGCAGAAAACAGGCCAAGTATGCCTGCAACCATGACAAGCACGCCTGCGAACATCCAAGGGGCACGTCGGCCAAAGCGGCTATTGGTCCGGTCGCTCAGATAGCCGATCAGGGGGTCGGTCACGATGTCGAAAACCAAGACAACCGTGGTCACCAATCCAGCCAATCCAACCGGGATGCCCAAAAATGAAGTCAGATAGGCGACGATCAATAATTGCTTGATCATCACAAAGACGACCACGCCCAGATCGGCCAATCCCCAGCCGGCTTTTTGCCCAAGTGATAGTGCCATATCTCCCCCTCCCAAGGGTTTCAGGCACGTTACGCGACAACCGGCTCCATGCAGAATAGCGACGTAGCGTAAGATGGGTTTTAACCCATCCCCCTTTCCAGAACATCCGCGACCGAGGCGACAATCAGATCCAGACAGGTCTCATCGGAAAACCGATGATCGGCACCATCCACCAATGTCAGGCGCATGTCGGACCCGTCCGCATGGTCCAGCAACCGCAGGGCAACGGCCATATCAACATCCGCATCCGCCGTCCCTTGCAAGAACCGCGTCGGGAACGGCAGGGGGAGCGGATCGCGCAGAACCAGCCGGTCGCGACCTTCTTCGATCAGGCGTTTGGTGATGATGTATGGGTCGCCATATTCCGATGGCAGTTCCACTTGGCCCTCGGTTTTCAGTGCCGCCTTCTGCTTATCTGAAAACCCCGCCCACATGCTGTCTTCGGTGAAGTCCGGCGCAGCGGCGATGGTCACCAACCCTGCCACCCGTTCCGGCATCTGCCGGGCAACAAGCAACGATATCCACCCCCCCATTGAGGAGCCGACCAGAACCAGCGGCCCCGCAATCAGGCCCAGCGCCGCGCAAGCGTCTTCGAACCAGTCGCCGATACAGCCATCGGTAAACGCTTCGCCGCTTTCCCCATGGCCGGAATAGTCGAACCGCAGAAAGGCACGCCCCGAATCGCGGGCCCATTTTTCCAGGAACACCGCTTTTGTGCCGCCCATATCGGACTTGAAACCGCCCAGAAAAACCACCGCAGGGCCTGAACCATCAGTCAAATGATAGGCGATACGGCGTCCTTGTGGTGTGACGAATGTTGGTTTTTCAGCATTATTTTCCATAGGCTTATGGCATCACAGTGCGGCAGTGTCTGCAAGGTTTTTTACGTTACTCTATTGTCACGTGACAATAGAGTAACGTATAGGATTTCTCATGGATGCCATTTTCAAAGCCCTCAACGACCCCGCAAGGCGCGATCTGCTCGACAGTTTGCGCAAACGCGATGGCCAATCGCTCAGCGACCTTGAACAGGTTTTGGCGATGTCCCGGTTTGGTGTGATGAAGCATCTCAAAGTCCTCGAAGAGGCGAATTTGATCGTCACGCGCAAGGACGGCCGGTTCAAATACCATTACCTCAACCCGCTGCCCCTGCAGGAGGTGATGGATAGATGGGCCGCCCCCTTTCTTCAACGACAAGCCCGCGCGCTGACGGAACTGAAAGCGAAACTGGAGAAAGACACATATATGGGAAAACCTGATTTCATGATGCAGACATTCATCCGCTGCACCCAGGACGAGCTTTGGGCCGCCCTGACAGAGGCTGACCAGATGGCCGCTTATCACTTCGCCTGCAACACCGTACAGGGAAGTCCGGCGGTGGATCAGGCAACCGCCTTCATCCTGCCCAATGGCGACGCAATGCTTCGTCAGGTGACCACGACACTTGACCCGAAAAGCCGCATCGCCATGACATTTGAGCCGCTTTTCATGGGCCCCGACGCCCCTGCAAGCCATATGGTCTATCTGATCGAGGCGCAGGGCGATCAGTGCAAACTGACCATCGAACATTATGACATGGCACCAGGTCAGGAAGGGTTCGCCGAAGGCTGGGCACGGCTTGCCGCATCGCTCAAAAGCTATCTCGAAACCGGCACCGCCCTTAAAGCGGCAATGTAAGGAGAAAGACCATGGAAACATTCCCAACCGAACTGGGCATTCTGACCTGCCTTGCCATTTTTGCCGCATCCATGTGGTTGCCATATGTGATTGGCGTGGCCCAGGTGCCCGAGGCCGAAGGCATGCCCGATGGTTTCATCCGCCCGGCCAATCCACACCTGCTGCCGGAATGGATTCATCGGGCACATCGGGCACATCTGAACCTGCTGGAACAGCTGGTGCCGTTCGCCATTCTTGTGATGCTGGTGGATCGGTTCGACGGGTTCACCGCCCTGACATACTGGACGGCAATTGCGTTTTTCTGGATCAGGGTGGCGCATGCGGTGGGCTATATCGGCGGCTGGGCACGACTCCCCCTGCGACCGATGATCTTTACAGCCGGATGGATCTGCTGCCTGATCATGGCCTATGCGGTATTTGCCGCACGGATATAGCCGCCCTTACCCACGCATATGTGTATTTGCATTGGGCCGACAAACGATCTCTTGATCATGCAATCGGCCCAACAACTCCTCACCCTCGTGCAAATCATGATTCAGCACCTTTATCGTTTCCAGATAGGTCGGGTTTTGATCAGACAATGCACGGCGCGGGTGCCCGTTTCACTTTCGTTCGAGCTTCATTGACTGCCGATAATGCTCACTGCACCAACCAGACCAGTGTTGCTCGTTCCAGCCCCAATAACTTCAACGAGTTCTGCGGCAGGCCCCAAAAAGCCCCCGTCCGCCTCCATCCCGTCATAAACTTGGGTGCTGTTGTCAGAATGCGTAATACGCCCGTCAATCTCTCCGATGAGGCTTGAACGCTCAATGCCTCCTTCATCAAAACTGTCAAATTCCATATCCACAGTAAATGAGCCATCAACCCGACCACCGCCAATCGGATCGGCATCGTCATCGAATACGGCTTCAGCATTCGTAATTTCGATGAAGTCGTCAGCTGTACCGGTAAAAGTTTCATTCCGAAAATCGGCTTCACCGGTAAATTCGCCCAGCGCGCCAAAAACGATGGGCGCGGCTGACGTTGCCTCTGCGCCGATATAAACCGCGATTCCTGTATATGTAACGCTCCCAGTGTCCGGAGGAAGATCAGCGACAGGTGTTGCCTGACCATCAACGGCTTCTTCAGCATCAAAAAGTGCCTCGGCACGCGCGACTAACGCGTCAAAGTCCTCATCTGCGCCACTACCACCGCCACTTCCGCCGCCGCATGCACTCAGCAATACGATTCCCGCGCACATACTCATTCGATAACAAATCATCTGGTTTCTCCTAACAATCGGTAAATAGCTACGACCGGATGCAGGATGGCAGACAAACCGAAAGCACAAAAGTTAATATTTCACTAAGGTTAGCCAGCCTATTGCTGGAACCTATGAAAAACACCCCAATGATCGATCCCAGGCATATCGTTGACACTTGCCGCGACACGGTCCATTAACCGCCCACACATAACCCGCAACCGGGCGTTCCGTGGGCGCCAAACTGACGAGGAGCATCGGCCATGAGCCAGATTTCCCTGACATTTCCTGACGGTAAAAGCCGTCCTTACGCGGCAGGCGTGACCGCCGCAGCTGTTGCCGCAGACATCTCATCCAGCTTGGGCAAAAAGGCGATATCAGCCACGGTCAACGGCCAGCATTGGGACCTGCAATGGCCCATCGATGCGGATGCGTCCATTGCCATCAACACAATGAAGGATGAGGCCCCCGCGCTGGAACTCGTCCGCCACGACCTGGCCCATATCATGGCCCGCGCCGTGCAGGAAATCTGGCCCGAAACGCAGGTCACCATCGGCCCCGTCATTCAGGACGGCTGGTATTATGACTTTGACCGCGCAGAGCCCTTTGTACCCGAAGACCTGGCCCTCATCGAAAAGAAGATGAAGGAAATCATCAACAAACGCGATGAGGTGCGGACCGAAATCTGGGACCGCCCGAAGGCGATCCAGTACTATCAGGACCGCGGCGAGCCCTATAAGGTCGAACTGATCGAAAGCATCCCGGGTGATGAACCACTGCGCATGTATTGGCATGGCGACTGGCAGGACCTTTGCCGGGGGCCGCATCTGCAACATACCGGCCAAGTGCCCGCCGATGCATTCAAACTGATGTCGATTGCGGGCGCCTATTGGCGCGGCGACAGCAACCGCCCCATGCTGCAACGGATCTACGGCGCGGCCTTCCGCAACAAGGAAGACCTCAAATCGCATCTGCACCGGCTGGAAGAGGCCGCCAAACGCGACCACCGCAAACTGGGCCGCGAAATGGATCTGTTCCACATGCAGGAAGAGGCCCCCGGTCAGGTCTTCTGGCACCCCAATGGCTGGACAGTCTACACAACCTTGCAGGACTACATGCGCCGCAAACAGCGCACCGGTGGCTATCAGGAAATCAACACGCCGCAGGTCGTGGATCGCAAGCTGTGGGAGGCGTCGGGCCACTGGGACAAATACCAGGAACACATGTTTGTCGTTGAGGTGGAAGAAGAGCACGCCAAGGAAAAGGCGATCAATGCGCTGAAACCGATGAACTGCCCCTGCCATGTGCAGGTGTTCAATCAGGGGCTCAAATCCTATCGCGATCTGCCCTTGCGGCTGGCCGAATTCGGGTCATGCAGCCGATATGAACCGTCCGGCGCGTTGCACGGGATCATGCGCGTGCGCGGCTTTACGCAGGATGATGGGCACATCTTCTGCACAGAGGACCAGATCGAGGCGGAATGCGCCAAGTTCATCGACTTCCTTGCCAGCATCTACAAGGATCTGGGGTTCGAGAAATTCGAGATTGCTTTTGCCACGCGCCCCGAAAAACGGGTCGGATCAGATGAAAGCTGGGACCATGTCGAAGGCGCGCTGGAAGGTGCCATCAAATCCACAGGCCGCGATTTCCGGCTGGAGGAAGGCGATGGCGCGTTCTACGGCCCCAAGCTTGATTTCTATCTGACCGATGCGATCGGCCGGACATGGCAATGCGGCACGTTCCAGGTGGACCCGAACCTGCCCGAACGGCTGGGTGCCACCTATATTGGCGAGGATGGCAACAAGCACCGCCCCTATATGCTGCACCGGGCAACGCTGGGATCTTTTGAACGTTTCATTGGCATCCTGATCGAAGAACATGCAGGCAAACTGCCATTCTGGCTGGCCCCGCGTCAGGTTGTTGTGGCGACCATCGTGTCCGATGCGGATGAATACGCGCAAGAGGTTGTCGCAGCCCTGCAAGCCGCTGGTGTGCGGGCAGAGGCGGATTTGCGTAACGAAAAGATCAACTACAAGGTCCGTGAACACTCCGTTGGCAAAGTGCCGATCATTCTGGCGCTTGGCGCAAGAGAAGTTGCGGAACGGACGGTGACGGCGCGGCGATTGGGAGAGAACCGGACCACGGTTGTTGCCCTGCGCGATATCGTGGCCGAACTCGCGCGGGACGCTACGCCACCCGATCAGCGCGGATAACAGGCGTAGGGCGGGTGCAAACCCACCTTACCAGATAGGTTACGGTAAATACTGTGCCTGAACGTCAGGTTTCCAGCCGATGGTCCAGCGCCCCTGTGCTTCGATCACGGGTCGTTTCATCAAGGTTGGGTGATCGGCCAACAGTTCGGCCGGATCGCGGATTCTATCGGCATCACTCAGACCGCGCCAAGTGGTTGATGCCTTGTTGATCGCCTGTTCACCAAAGGCCGCGATGATTGCCGCCCGATCTGCCGCGTTGATCCCATCCGCGCGCACGTCAATCACCTGAGGGTCATGGCCGGCATCGGTCAGGGCCTTGCGCGCCTTGCGGCAGGTATCGCATGATTTCAAGCCAAAAAACCGCATGTCCACTTTTCCTTTGTGCAAGAATTTGCCGGTCGTTGGCGCGCGACCACCTGTCATTTGCCTTTTGCTTAAAACACCTAAGTCTATCGGTGCAAGGCCAAGGAACGACAGTCATGCCGTGGGGCACAAATTTGGCCTGTCCGGCCCGCGCATGACAACAAGGAGACGGAAGATGCCCAGTGGCACCGTAAAATGGTTCAATACAGCGAAAGGTTACGGATTTATCGCACCCGATGAAGGCGGCGCGGATGTGTTTGTACATATCTCAGCCGTGGAACAATCAGGGCTGACCGGGCTGGCCGATGATCAGAAGGTCACTTTTGATCTGGTCGAAGGGCGCGATGGGCGCAAGATGGCAGGCAATCTGGCGTTGACGGGTTAGGCGACCAGACGGCCCTTTGAACTGGTGCGATCCGCAGCAACGGACGGGTTGCCGCCTGTGCGGGTCTCGGCCTCCTGGGCCAACCGTTCCAACAGGTCGATCTGGATCGGCGAAAAGGCACGCCGCTTGGTGTCGTTCGCTGTGATTGCCGTTGTCTTGGTCGTGTTCATTGCTATCCCCAATTCACAATTTCGCGTGACTGTTTTACAGGAAATGCCCGCCCTGCCCGAGGGGAACCTCACGTGACATTTCCCCCAGTAACGTGGGGTCACATGGGAATTACAGGGGTTTTGCCCCTTATTTATGGCGTACTGGGCCACGCCGACCTGTCCCATGCCCGACTGTCGGAGGCGCAAGGGCGAATCAACTGGCCTTACCGGATCAATATCTGCGCTGCGGCATCCGGGCGCGGACCATTTCACGCAATTCGTCAGCCGGTATGCGCTGGACCTCAGGGCGGTCCGCTTCCTGTTGGGTGCTGTTTTCGCGGCGTTTTTCGAATGACAGCACGGCCCCAGCGCATTGCAGGCTGAAAAGCCACAGACAAAAAACGATCACTGCGGCCAGGGTGATCCCGTCGATCACCGCAAACTGATAGGATGCACCTTCCACAAAAATCGCCTGCAGTTCGGCGGCGCGCGTGATGAGCGGACCTGTCAGATCAAAATGGATCGCCGCAATAACCGCAGCCGGGATCAGAATGATGGGCAGCAGATAGATCAGGATTTGCAGAATGAAGAGCGCGAAAAAGCTGCTTCCGAACCCTGAAAACGGCGTGTGGAAAGCAGAGCCGGGATCACTACAGGCCGCCGCGCCGGCCAGCACCGGCAGCAAGGCGGTGCGCAGCATGGCGTAGAGGAGCAGCGAGATCAGAAGGGCGACTGTGCCCATGTCCAGTTCGGTCGATGAACCGCCTTCGATGCCGGGCGACAGGGTTTGCATCAGGACCGGCCAGAAGTTTTCCGACGACAATGCCGGGGTCAGAAAAACAACGGCGCCCGCTGCCCCGAATGCCATGAGCAGGCGCAAGAACGCCTCGACCCCGCCATAACCCAATGCGGCACCAAACACCTTGCCGTAATGCCCGCGCAGGGTTTCCCCGCGCGCCTGCAGGCCCATGCGGATGCCCGTCAATGTGGGGATCATGGCCATCACAAATGTCATGCCCATGATCATTGCGGCGGTCAGATAGATCGAGAAGAACCCCATGAAGAGCCCCCAGAACACGGTGAAAGTCACGTAGACGGCCAGAAAGATCAGCAGGACAGGCAGCACGAGGATGAACCGCCAGAGGATCGAAAAAGACAGGGGGAAGGCGCGCAGAACAAGCATCAATCAGCATCCAAATCATGTCATCGTTGACGGGATAAGAAGCAATCTCGGCAAGAATGTGGATCATTCATGTTGGGTTCATGATCATGCCGGGACAGACCCGGGGGGGGCATACCAGCCAGCGCGCAACGGCAGGGCAGCGCCCGGACCTCGGGGATGGCGCACTGACGGGTGTGTTTGGCGGTGCTTGGCGTTTATTGGTGACGCTGGTGCAGGGTGCGGCGTTGCAAAAGCGCCCTCCCCGTGGGGGAGGTCCGGGCGCTGCCCGGCGACGCCGGGCGGGAGATTTGCTGGTTGTCGGAGGAAGGCTTTAAGATGCTCTTATCCCAATGCAATCAGTCTTTCGTTCAAATCCTGATACGTTCTGCAGTTACTCCAATTCCAACTAATGTAGGGCTCTAGAACGCTATTATTCATTTGCATTTCGCTCTTCGGCCATCGGATCAGAAGATATAAAAAAGCTGCCAGAGTTTCAGCTTTAGTCTCTGCAATTATCAAACCTTGCTGAGGCCCGTCGTCCACCACGCTGTTTGCAGCATTGTTTAGGATGAGTTTTTCTTCATTGACTACAATCGCGTCAAACTGCTCTGTTCTTGGAACTCTAGCATTCTCATAGTGCTCAACAATGATTTCAATTTGCCGTCTTTCGTCAGCATGACACTTCTGCCCAAACAAGACGAAAGGGATTTGATAATGCAAGCTTTTCACATCCATAGCCAGAACTCCCACCCTCTTTCGACGAAGGCGCTTCACGCTCGAACCTTGCTTCAAGCCAGTGGTCAATTCGGACTTATTGGACAGATCACCTTTCACCTCGATAGATGCATCGACGCCATCGGCCAAAATGACTGAACAATGACCGTTGGTATCTAATAGACGCGGGTGACTCGGGCTAAGAATATTACAGTCAATCGAATGAGATTTGGCACCACTTGAGTCAACAATTATCCCCTTCGCTACGATTGAGGGTGCGGGAAAGTACTTTTCCAAGAAAGCCTTCACATAAGGCTCTCGGCGATCCGACACCTCTTGGGAAGTTCCTTCACCCTCAATTGAAGCTTTCTCAAAAAAAAGTCTTAGCTCGTCACTTTCCGTACGCAGAATGTTGGCGAGTTTACTCACCCAATCACCCCCTCAAACTCCCGCCATTCCCCCTTGCTCATGCCCGAGGTCTCCTGCGTCACCTCTTCACCCTTGAGCATCCTTCTCACACAGTCAATCGCCTTTGACGAGAGTGTGGCCCCGCCCATCCGGTAATCCTCGAACGCGCCGTAGGCCGCGGGGACCCAGTCGGCCACCACTTTGCAGATCGCATCCGCATAGACCCGGATTTCGTATTGCGCGTGGGCATCCGCCCGCAGCCTCAGGAAGTGGAAAAGGTTGTGCAGATCGACCTTCCAATACCATTGGGTGTAGATATTGGCTGGCAGGTTCATGCGGGCGAGTTCTCGGGCCAGCCCTTGCTGGCCATCCTGATCAATCATCTCGGCATAATGATCATAGCAGCGGGCCGCGTCGCCTTTGAGGTATTCCAGCACGCGGGCCGCTTCCTCGCCCGTCAGCGCCTCGCCCCTGCCCTGATTGTTGATCACCGATTGGGCGGCGAGCTTATCCGGCTCGGGGATGTAGAACTCCCGGTCGAGGATCGAATAACGGGCGGAATATTCGTTCACATTCGCTGTCCGGTGCCGGATCCACTGGCGGGCCACAAAGACCGGCAGTTTGACATGCAGCTTGATCTCGCACATCTCGAACGGGGTCGAATGCCAGTGGCGCATCAGATAGCGGATCAGGCCGGCATCATTCTGCACCGATTTGGTGCCTTTGCCATAGGACACGCGCGCCGCCTGACAGATCGCGGCATCATCACCCATATAGTCGATGACCCGGATGAACCCGTGGTCGAGCACGTCATAGGCCTTGTAAAGGTGCCCCTCCATCCCTTCGGCGACAGCGCGCAGCGTGGGCTGTGCATTTGCGCGCAATGCGTCGATTTCGGCCTGTTGTTCTGGGGTGATGGGCATGTGCTTCTCCGGCAGCGAGGATGAGTCTCCGCGCGACTATAGGCAAAGCCCGGGGTAGGCAAAACCCTTCTGACGTCTGCGCAAGACAGTTGCTGTTTCAGTGCTGCATTGCTATGGGCGTTAGGCGTGCAACCGCAAATCAACGGAACCAGTCAAGAGGCATCCCCATTGCAGGTGCATCGAATTTCCCGTGCCGTCAAAGCCACATCCTTTGCCCTGATCCTCTGCGGGGCCGGGGTTGAAGCGCAGACATCCGTCGATATCCCCGTGGAGGAGGCGCGCGTGATCGCAACGCGCGCCCTGTTTGCGGGTGAAACAGAGCTTGCCCTGCAGATCGCACGTAGCCTGCTGGCGATTGATCCTGATGATCGAGACGCGCTGTTGGTGGTGGCTGCTGGTGCCCCACGGGCGGGCGCGGCTGCCGAAGGGCGCCGCGCAGGTGCCCGGGCGTTTGCCCTGTCACGGACCGATGATCAGCGTTACGAGGCCGCCCGTCTGACCGCCCTTGCCGCCGTCAATGAGGAGCGTTTCACACTTGCCACATTCTGGCTGCGCCGCGCCCTGACTGTGGCCCCAAACGAGGAAGAGCGGGCGCGCACCCTGCGCGATGCCGGTGGCGTGCGGCGGTCCAATCCGTGGTCCACCACCTTCGGATT
Source organism: uncultured Paracoccaceae bacterium (assembly GCA_947500055.1). Classification (GTDB taxonomy): domain Bacteria; phylum Pseudomonadota; class Alphaproteobacteria; order Rhodobacterales; family Rhodobacteraceae; genus Yoonia. The sequence goes on along the minus strand of CANMQO010000004.1, from coordinate 91,396 downwards.
TTCGATTGTACCATCCAATAATGTGAATGGTGGGGCGGATAAAAACGAAGTTGATGATCTTGGTACCCTGACCGGCAACCTGTCTGCGGACGCATTGGCATTGGAAGGCGTGCGCGCCACGCTGAATTTCGGCACAAAATACCGGTTTTATCAGTCAGAGCGGGATCGGGCGACCGTCGGATTTTATTATCAGGCTGCACGTGTGCAATTGCGCGATGAGACGGCCGAAGATCCGCGAACCGGTGATCCGGTCGAACTCGATTCAGGCGATTATTCATCCGACTACCTGCAGGTATCGCTGAACTATGACCGTGCCTTGCAGAATGGCGTATTGGGCATTGGGCTGGATGTCGGCTCGTTTGATTATGGCGGCGAGCCTTATTACGACTTCCGTCGCCTCTCTCTCAACCGGTCGATCCCGCTCTCCGATCCGCTGCTATTGTTCGTCTCGGCCCGTCGCGAATGGCAGAATTTCGACAATGACAATCTCGGCGAGACGATGCGCACCAATGTCCGCACGGGGCTGTCTTATAAATTTGACGGTGGGGACCGGTTATCTGGGACAATTGGACGGGTTCTCAGCGATGGCGACGTCAGCAGTCAGACCTTTGAGGAATGGAGCTTTGAGCTGGGGTACAGCTTTGCTGAACCGATTGGCCCGGTATCCTTAAGCCTGAGCGCCGGGGTCAAGAAATCGGATTATGAGTTCTATCCGCTTTCCCCAGACGGGCGGCATGACGAAGGCTATTTTTATAGCATCAATCTGGGCGTGCCAGATGTCGAATACGCCGGTTTCACCCCTGCGATGACGATCACCGGATCGGATACGGAAAGCAATGTGGGCCGCTTTACCCGCAATAACCTCTCGGTCGGATTTTCCGTGAACTCTGCCTTCTGAAGGCGGTGACGCATCCTGTCTGGTTCAGACACGTATAGGAGAACCTCCAGATGACCGATCTTGCCCTGCCGCTCACCAGTTTGACCGCATTTGTCAATGGCGCGATCTTATTGACGCTGACCGTGCGGGTTGTTGTGATGCGGCGCCGTGATGGGGTTGTGCTGGGTGATAATGGTGACCGGGTCATGACCAAGGCGATCCGGGGGCAGGCCAATGCGGCCGAGCAGATGCCGATGGCCCTGATCATGATTGGTTTGATTGAATTGCAGGGTGGCGGATCACTGGTGCTTGCGGCACTTGCCGTGATGTTCAGCATCGGGCGGCTGATGCATGCAATCTATTTCGCGATCCATGGCACCACCTGGCGTCTGCGGTTCTACGGAATGTTTTTGACCCTGCTGGCGCAAGGTGGCTTGTTACTGACCTTGTTTGTAACTGTTTTCAGCTAACCTGGTTCTGCCCTTGGCAAAATGAAAAAGGCCGCGCAAGATGCACGGCCCTGTCACTGTCCAATCCGGCAGATCGCTTATTTGATCTTACCTTCTTTGTACTCCACATGCTTGCGCACGACGGGGTCATATTTCCGTACGACCATTTTCTCGGTCATGGTACGGGCGTTCTTTTTGGTGACGTAGAAATGCCCGGTCCCCGCAGTGGAGTTCAGGCGGATCTTGATGGTGGTCGGCTTCGCCATGTCTCATCTCTCCTGGTTGCGGGCCTGCATTGGCACATCGCATGAATCTGTTAGAAGCTGCCTTTTACCGCCGGTAGGGGCTAAGTCAACCGCAAAGGCGACAAATCAGGATTTGGGCGTCACGTCGCGTGAAACCGCCAGGACAGAGGTGACAACGCCATCATCATTCCGGATGGGCGAGATCGATACATCCCAGTCCCGTTCATTGCCTGCTGCAGTTGGGCAACGCCCTTGATAATGGCACACCTCACCGGCCATGCCGCGGTCAAAGCTGGACTTCAAAAGTGCCTGTTGTGCATCGGGCCACAGGCTCCACCATGTCTTGCCAACAACGTCAGCAGGGTCGCCGATCTCCATTGCGCAAAGACCGTTTTCGCTCATGAAGGTGATACGGCCCGCAGCGTTCACGAGCTTGACGCAATCAGGGCTACCGCGCAGATATGCCAAGGTAAAACCGGGCGCATCGTCACCCAAGACCTCAAAAACGTCCGTATCTTCTGCAGCACTCATGTCAATCCCTCCGCCGCACACAGGTAGCGTTACAGGGCAGTCCGGTAAAGTGAAGGCGAGTAAAAAATCACCAACTCGCCTCACTTTTCACGGTCAAATCACAAACGACACAACCTTTGGTTTATTCTTATGATCAAATATCCCCTATCGGTCGAAATGACGCAGGTGATGACCAACGACAGGGAATTGCGCGAATGGCCTATAAGCCGGATTCTGTCCAGGTGGCGAACCACCCTGGATGATCATTCATCTAAAGCGCCTGTTACCAGACACCCTCTAGCTGCCAACCCGGACCTGCTCGGGCCCAAGCAGCCCTGTCTTGCGACGCGCGATCCCTATTTGGCATTGCTCCCGGTGGGGCTTGCCGTGCCGCTCCTGTTGCCAGTCGCGCGGTGGGCTCTTACCCCACCGTTTCACCTTTTCCTTGCGTGCAAGGTAGTCTGTTCTCTGTGGCGCTTTCCCTGGGGTTTCCCCCGCCGGGGATTACCCGGCACCGTGCTTTGTGGAGTCCGGACTTTCCTCCCGGGCGAAATGCGAAGCAATTCGGCCAAGCGATCATCCAGCCATCCGCGCAGATATCGGGTTAGACCCAAGCAAAATTCGCGTCAACGGGGAAACGGCGTGCAAGCTCCGCAATCATACCTGCATCAACCGCATCCAATGGGCCGGAGGCAGCAGCGCGGAAGCGTAAACGAAACACCCTCAGCAGCATGTCCGGGTCATCGGTGGCCGTGTAACCAAAGGCCTGCATATGCCGGGTAAATTCAGCGACATCGCCCGCAATGCCCCCATCTGGCCAAACAGAGAGCCCCTCTCGTGCGAAGCGCTTCCAGTCAAACCGCCGACCCGGATCAATCTTGCGGCCCGGGGCCATATCGGAATGCCCGATCACCCGCTCCGGCCGGATATCCCATCGCGCCCTGATGCCCTTCAACAGATCGGTCAGCGCGTCCATCTGCGCGGCCGCAAAGGGGCTTAATCCGTCATTGGCCAGTTCAATCCCGATGGATCGGCTATTCACATCTGTAACTGCCCCCCAGCGCCCAGCGCCCGCATGCCAGGCGCGTAAGGCTTCAGGCACGAGCGACATCACCTCGCCATCGGTTGCGATCAGGTAATGTGCCGACACTTCCGTTTCCGGGTTGCAGAGCGTCTTCAGCGCGGCCGCTGCCGTTTCCATCGCGGTGTAGTGGATCACCACCAGATCAGGCCGCGCGCCTTCACGGCGCGGCCCGCAATTCGGGGAATTATAGGTGGTCAGCCTCAGTTGCCAGCGGCCCGCTTGAAAGGGGCCGGATCCCAGCCACAGGCGAAACCATCCCCATCCGGGTCGATGCCGCGGCGGTCGCGTTCCGGGCCGCCACGGGCCAGAAAATCGCGCTGTGCCTCATCGGCGCTGGAATAGGCCGCACAATTGCGCTGGAACCGGCCCTGTCCGGAGAGAAGCGACCGGCTATACCATTCCTGCCCTTTCACGTTGGGTGCATTGATCGCGTATTCGACGATATTCGGACCCGTTGTGCTGGGGCGTTGTGGGACGGCAGAGGGTGCAACCTCAACACGGGCGGCGGCCTGTGCTGCGCGGCGTTCGGCGTCACTTTCGATGGTCTCGCGCCCCGATACGGCGTCAAAGCTTTGCTCATCCGAAATGCCACCCGGATTATTGGCCAAGGCTGGTGCGGCATTTGTGGGCGATGCATCCAGGCCCTGCCGGCGGGTCGGGTCAGAGCCGGTATTCACAGGCGTCTGGGGCGCCGTCTGTCCAATACCGGCGGCCGCCAGATCACTTGCTGGGATCGCGCCGGCAGGCTGGGTTTGTGCCGGCGTTTCAGGCGACGAACGGCCCGGTATCGTGTTCACCCGCGGCGGTGGCACGATGGTTCCACGTGGCGATGACAATGCCGCCTCGCGCCGGGCTCGCTCCAATTCGAATTCGGCATAATCGTTAAAGCCGACACCCCGCTGCGGTTGCTGTCCAGATCCACAAGCAGCCAAAGCCACCATTGATGCCAAAATCACTAAACCCGTTTTCATGGGGTATCACCTGTCAAACTGCGTTTTCTTTTGGGGAAGTTACCACCACTTGGTGGGTTTGGCTACAAAACCCGCAGCCTGCTCCAACGCATAGGCGGTATTGAGCAGTTCAGCCTCTTCCCAGGGACGTCCGATCAGCTGCAAACCCAAGGGCAAGCCCTGACTGTCCAGACCCGCAGGAACCGAAATTCCGGGCAGGCCCGCAAGGTTCACCGTGACGGTGAACACGTCATTCAAATACATCTGGATCGGGTCCATATTCTCGCCCAGTCCAAAAGCGGCAGATGGGGTCGCAGGCGTCAGTATCGCGTCAACACCATCTGCAAAGACCTGATCAAAGTCCCGCTTGATCAACGCCCGCACCCGGCGCGCCCGGTTGTAATAGGCGTCGTAGAAACCCGCAGATAGCACATAGGTGCCAATCATCACCCGGCGCTGCACCTCTGGCCCGAATCCTTCGGCGCGGGTCTTTTCATACATCTCCGTGATGCCATCACCCTGCGCCAGTTTTGCGCGATGCCCGAAACGGACACCATCATAACGGGCCAGGTTCGATGACGCCTCCGCAGGGGCAATCACGTAATAGGCTGGCAGTGCGTATTTGGTGTGCGGCAGGGTGATATCGACGATCTTCGCGCCTGCGTCTTTCAGCATCGCCGTGCCGTCGGCCCAGAGCTTCTCGATTTCCTCCGGCATCCCGTCCATGCGGTATTCCTTGGGGATACCAATGGTTTTGCCTTTGATGTCACCGGTCAGGGCGGCCTCAAAATCCGGCGCGGCCAGATCGGCGCTGGTGCTGTCCTTGGGGTCATGGCCGCACATGGCCTGCAACATGATCGCACTATCGCGCACGTCCTTGGTCATCGGTCCCGCCTGATCGAGGGAGGAGGCAAAAGCAACAATGCCCCAGCGCGACACGCGGCCATAAGTCGGTTTCAACCCGGTGATACCGACGAAAGCCGCGGGCTGGCGGATGGACCCACCCGTATCGGTGCCGGTGGCCGCCAGGCACAGGTCAGCCGCAACAGCGCTGGCCGACCCGCCGGAGGACCCACCGGGGGTCAGCGCGGTATCTTCATTGCCGCGCCGCCACGGGTTGACGGCATTGCCATAGACCGAGGTCTCGTTTGAGGACCCCATGGCAAACTCGTCCATGTTCAGCTTGCCCAGCATCACCGCGCCCGCATCAAAAAGCTGGGTCGTGACGGTGGATTCGTATTCCGGTTTGAAGCCTTCCAGAATGCCGGATGCCGCCTGCGAGGGCACACCTTTGGTGCAGAACAGATCCTTGATACCCAACGGAATGCCGCACATGGCAGGGGCATCGCCGGCCTGGATGCGGACATCGGCGGCTTTGGCCTGATCGGCGGCAATCTCGGGCGTGTGGTGGACAAAAGCGCCCAGCGCGCCTGAACCTTCGATGGCCGACAGGCAGGCATTGGTGATCTCGGTACTTGTCGTGTCGCCCTTGCGCATCGCGTCACGGGCTTCGGCAATGGTGAGTTTGGTCAGATCAGTCATTATTCAACCACCTTCGGCACGGCAAAGAAACCTTCACGGGAATCGGGCGCATTCTTCAACACAGCCTCTTGCTGATCACCATCGGTTACAACATCGTCGCGGCGTTTCAGGCGCTGCGGGGTGACAGATGTCATCGGCTCCACACCGTCCACATCCACCTCGTTCAGCTGCTCGATAAAGCCGAGGATGGCACTGAATTCCGATGCCAGCGCAGGCAATTGATCGTCTTCCACCTTGATCCGGGCCAGCTTGGCCACGCGGCGGGCGGTTTCTGTGTCGATGGACATGGCTGTCTCCGCATGTTTGGTCGGGTTCGCGTTTAGCGCCCCACGCGGTGGCCCGCAAGCGTCTGCCAGAGGTAAACATGGATGAATTGGCGGCAAGCCTGTGGCTTGTGCGTTTGGCGCGGCCGGTTATCCTGTCCTTGCAACGATGGAGGGCATTATGAAAATCACCTGGTTGGGCCGTGCAAGTTTTCGTATGGAGGTCGCAGATGCGGTATTGCTGATCGACCCCTGGTTGGCTGGCAATCCTTCGTTCCCTGATGATCAAAGGGCGGCGGCATTGGCCGGGGCGACACATATCCTGCTGACCCATGGGCATTTCGATCATACTGCGGAAGTCGCTGATATCGCGAAAGAAACCGGCGCTACCGTTGTCGGTATACCAGAGCTTTGTGCGGTATTCGACGCGTTCGAAACCATCGATTTCAACAAGGGCGGAACGGTCGACCTGAATGGGGCGCAGGTATCCATGGTGCAGGCAACCCATTCATCGTCCGTTGGAGCGGCATATGCAGGCACCGAGGCAGGGTTCATGATCAGGGGTGATGGGCATGTGGTCTATGTCTCGGGCGATACGGATATCATGGCGGATATGGCATGGATGGGCGAATTCTATCAGCCCGATATCGGCATCCTGTGCTGCGGTGGGCACTATACGATGGGCATGGACGGGGCCGCTTTCGCGGCCCGAAAATACTTTAATTTCAAGACGGTAATCCCTTGCCACTACAAGACTTTCCCGGTCCTTGCGCAATCGGCGCAACCTTTGATCGATGCCTTGCCGGGGGTAAACGTGCTGACCCCTGACGTGATGGAGGTCGTCGAGATCTGAGAGCAAACTTTCGCAGAAAGTTTGAACCAATTCCTGTGTCAGGAATTGTCAGCGCCTTGCGGCAAAGAACTGTTTGAGCAAGGCTTCTGACGGTGCCGCATCAATCCCGTCGTAAATCTCTGGGACGTGGTGACATTGCGCATGACTGAAAATGCGTGGTCCCTGCCCCACGCCACCCGATTTGGGATCAGCGGCACCATAGTAAAGCCTGCCTATACGTGCGTTGCTGATGGCCGCCGCGCACATCGGGCAAGGTTCAAGCGTCACATAAAGGTCAAACCCGGTAAGCCGTTCTGTTCCAAGCATTTTACAGGCGTCACGGATCACGAGAATTTCGGCATGGGCCGTGGGGTCATTCAATTCGCGGGTCCGGTTCCCCGCCTGTGCCACGATCCCCTGCGCGCCAACAAGAACCGCGCCAACCGGCACTTCGCCCCGGTCTGCGGCGTCGCGTGCCGCGATCAATGCTGTGTCCATATAGCTGCGAAATGACATGCCCCTTGATGCCCGTTTCCACCAGATCCGGCAAGATCGGTTAAGGCAGCGCACAAGCCAGCATGAGACCAGGCAACACCGGAAAGGTTAACGGCCTTGTTCTATTGGGGCTTTGACCATTTTCCGCTGTCGGCAGCGCGTCGGCAAAACGTCGGCATCGCGTCGGGCAACCGGCTGCCATACGCCGTCATTTGCCACGATTAACGGACCGCGCGACGGGCCCGGTTAACGATTGCACCAATCTGGCTGCGTGATGGATTCACCGGCCCGCAGCCATGTTTTCGGGTCCAATCTGTTCAAACCGCATTGCGCCGCCCTCTGATGCCCCATAGAGCATTCATATGACCACTGATCCCACTCCCGGCGACCGCATCGCCAAGGTTTTGTCCCGCGCAGGCATTGCGAGCCGTCGTGAGGCGGAGCGCATGATTGCCGCCGGCCGTGTTGCGGTGAATGGCAAGGTTATCGACAGCCCTGCCTTGAATATCGTCGCGGCTGACAAGATCACTGTGGATGGCAAACCGGTTGGTGAACCTGAGCCGCCGCGCATCTGGCTTTATCACAAGCCCCCCGGGCTGGTCACCACAGAGCGCGACGAGAAGGACCGCCCGACCGTCTTTTCGACCCTGCCGGACACCCTGCCCCGGGTAATGTCGGTGGGTCGCCTTGATCTGAATTCCGAGGGTCTGCTGCTCTTGACCAATGACGGGGCGGTCAAGCGCCGGTTGGAGTTGCCCAGCACCGGCTGGCTGCGCCGCTACCGGGTGCGCATCAATGGGTCCGTCAGCGAGGCCAAACTGGACCAGTTGCGCGCCGGGATCGAGGTTGAGGGCATTCGTTACCAACCCATGACCGTTACATTTGACCGTCAGCAAGGGGCCAATGCCTGGCTGACCGTGTCACTGCGTGAAGGCAAGAATCGCGAGATTCGCCGCGCGATGCAGGCCCTTGATGTCACGGTGAACCGTCTGATCCGGGTCAGCTACGGACCTTTCCAATTGGGCGCCCTGAAGGCAGGTGAGGTTGAAGAGCTGCGCCAGCGTGTCGTGCGTGATCAGTTGGGTATGTCAGACAAGCCCAAGCCTGCGCGGGTCCGCAAACCTGTCAATCGTCCCCGAAGGGGGAAAAACCAGTAAGTTTGAACCCTTGCCCTGCCAGATGCGTTGTGCATGTTAGGATAAAACGGGACAATGGGGGAGGCCGCTGTGGATTTTGCCAATCTGCTGACGCTAGAAAACGCCACGAACTTGATCATGCTGTGCTTTTTGCAGGCGGTTCTGGGCTTCGACAATCTGCTCTATATCTCGATCGAGAGTAAACGCGCACCCATCGCCCAACAGCAATCGGTACGCCGTTGGGGTATCATTCTGGCCGTCGCCCTGCGTCTGATCCTGCTTTACGTGATGATCACCCTGATCGGTGCGCTGTCGGAGCCATTCTATGTCTTTGACTGGGAAGGCGTGCTGACCGGCGGCGTCAACTTCGCCACCGTCGTCTTCATCTTTGGTGGCATTTTCATCATGTATACCGCCGTCAAGGAAATCGCGCATATGTTGTCGATGGATCATCTGGACCACGATGTAGAGGGGAAATCAGGCAAATCTGCGGCTCAGGTAGTTGGTTTGATCGTCTTTATGAACTTGATTTTCTCTTTCGATTCAGTGCTTTCGGCCATCGCTATCACCGATGTCATCCCGGTTCTGGCGATTGCGATTATCCTGTCGGGACTGGCGATGTTGCTGCTTGCGGACGGTGTGACCCGCTTTCTTGAGAAGAACCGCATGTATGAGGTTCTGGGCCTCTTTATCCTGCTGATTGTGGGTGTTGTGCTTCTGGGCGAGTCCGGTCAGGCCGCCGTGCATGGCGTCGAAGCGATGGGCGTGCCCCATGAAGAAGCCAAGGACCTTGCCCTGAAGGTATTTGATCGCGAAATCGTGCCAATGTCGAAATCCACATTCTACTTCTCGGTTGTGGTGCTGTTTGCAGTGGAAATTCTGCAATCGGGCTATAGCCGCAAGCTGAATGCGGAGCGCGCCGCATTGCAGAAGCACTCGTAATGGCAGCATTGCGTACCTACCTAGGGCGGGACTGGGATAGCATGCGAGGAACCGATGTTTCGCCTGATCTTGTTGATTTTATTTGTGGCTGCAATTGTGGTTGCAGCGCTTGCGACGGTGACCGTTGTCTATTCGGTCACCAGATTAGCCAAACCGCAACCAAGGACGGGTGAGGACAAGATGCCACAGACCTTTCAACGGATTGCATATATAGCACTTGTTGTTTTGCTGATCGGCATCACATCCGGCTGGCTTGGGGGCGTCTGATGGCCAAGCGTTTTGGCGGAAAATTCAGCCCTGATGCGAAGGGGGAAACGTCCTCCGCTCCGGTGATCCGTGCGCCGGGGGCGTCGTCCAATCTGCTTTTCATCCCGGCGATCATTCTGGTTTTCACATCGCTGAATGACGGCCCGCAGACCCTTGTGCTGGCCCTGATCGGTGGCGCGGTGCTGACCCTTGCCGCATGGTTATTACGCGAAGGCTTGCAGGCCGAAGCCGCCTATCACGCCCGTAAGGTGGCCCGCCGTCCGGCGCTGCCCCGCAAGATGCTTGCCTCTGCCCTGACCGGAATTGGCGCGGCCATTGCCGCCTATACGGGTGAAAGCGGTCTGCTTGGTTCATGCCTTTACGGCATCGCCGCCCTTGGCCTGCATGTCGCGGCCTTTGGCATTGATCCCTTGACTGACAAGCGCATGGAAGGCATTGACACCCGCCAGCAGGATCGCGTTGCGAAGGTGGTGAACGAGGCCCAGAATTATCTGGATGTGATGCAATCGCAGATCGCATCCCTTGGTGACCGCAAACTGGAACGCCGTGTTGAGGATTTTCAGGACGTCGCCCAAAAGATGATCCGCACGGTCGAGGAAGACCCGCGCGATCTGACTGGCGCACGCAAGTTTCTGGGCGTTTATTTGATGGGCGCCCGTGATGCGACGATCAAGTTCGTTGATCTTTATGCCCGCAACCGCGATCCCGAAGCGCGCGCCAATTACGCCGCCCTGCTGGATGATCTGGAAGAAAACTTTGCCTCGAAAACCGACAAGATGCTGCTGGATGACCGCAGCGACATGGATATCGAAATCAATGTGCTGCGCGACAGGTTGCAGCGCGAGGGCGTGAGCCTGAACAATAAAGGGAGTTAGACTATGTCCAACACGATCCGCGAACAGGCCCAGGCCACCCTGGCCGAGGTGGAAAAGGTGACAGCCGTGGTGCTGCCCGAACCGCAGGGCGAATTGGTGACGCTGGAGGCCGCAGACGCCCCCACAAGCGCCGAAATCACCAAGCGCATGGAAGAGCTGGACCTGAGTGATACCAACTCCATCGTCTCCTTCGGCTCTGCCGCGCAGGCCGAATTGCAGGAAATTTCCCAATCCATGCTGGCAGGCGTGCGCAACAAGGATGTGGGCCCCGCAGGTGACAGCCTGCGCAATATCGTGACCACCATTCGCGGCTTCTCGATCTCCGAACTGGATGTCCGCCGCGAACGCAGCTGGTGGGAAAAGCTGCTGGGCCGCGCCGCCCCAATGGCGAAATTCGCCGCCCGGTTTGAAGAGGTGCAGGGCCAGATCGACAATATCACCGATGATCTGCTCAAGCATGAACATGTGCTGCTCAAGGATATCGAAAGCCTTGATGTCCTCTATGACAAGACCCTGACATTCTACGATGAACTGGGCCTTTATATTGCCGCCGGGGAGGCGAAGGTCGCCGATCTGGACGCCACAACCATCCCCGCCAAGGAGGCCGCAGTGCAGGCCGCGCCGGAAGATCAGGCCGTCATGCAGGCGCAGGAATTGCGTGATCTGCGCTCTGCCCGCGATGATCTGGAACGCCGGGTGCATGACCTGAAACTGACCCGCCAGGTGACGATGCAGTCCCTCCCTTCAATCCGGTTGGTGCAGGAAAACGACAAGTCGCTGGTGACGAAGATCAATTCGACCCTCGTGAACACCGTTCCGCTTTGGGAAACCCAACTGGCGCAGGCTGTTACGATCCAACGGTCCTCAGAGGCTGCCGCAGCAGTACGCGACGCCAATGATCTGACAAACGAACTTCTGACCGCCAATGCCGAAAACCTGCGGCAGGCCAACAGCGCCATCCGGACAGAGATGGAGCGCGGCGTTTTTGACATCAACGCGGTGAAGGAAGCCAATGCCAACCTGATCGCCACGATCAATGAAAGCCTTGAAATCGCCGATGAGGGCAAGCGCAAGCGCGCCGAGGCAGAGGCAGAGATGGTCAAGATGGAGGCCGAGTTGAAGCAGACGCTGGCATCGGCCAAAGCGCGCAGCATCCCAAGCTCAGCCCCCGGCGATGCCGATATCTGATCGCTGATGAGGGTGCGGATATCATCGATGCGCGCGCTTGCACTCGTCCTTGCGACGGGGGTTGCGGGCTGCACGGAGTTGTTTCCGCCCCCACCAGCACCGCCGCCACCTGAGCCGCCTGCCCCGGTGGTCCCGCCGCCTGAGCCGAAACCGTTGCCGCCCAGTCAGGTCAGCCGTGATCTGGCGGTGTATTATCAGCGCCTGCAGAATGATCTGCTGACACAAGGGTTGCTGCGTGGCGATGGCGGCGGATCAGACACCCCCTTCACCGACACGCAACTGGCCCGGAACTTTGTGCGTATCGCGCTGTTCAACGAATATCGCGATGACAGTGATTTCAGCAGCCCGCAGGCCACCGTTTCCAAACTGCGCCGCTGGGAAAAGCCGGTGCGCATGTCTGTTGAGTTCGGCCCCTCTGCCACGGACGCGCAAAAGGTGACGGACCGGGCCAGCGTGAGCGCCTATGCCGCCCGGCTTGCCCGGGTCACCGGGTTGCAGATCACCCAAACCGACCGCGACCCCAATTACCATGTGCTGTTTTTGAACGAGGATGACAGACGCGGCTATGCGGACCGGCTGCGCGAATTGATCCCAGGGATCAATGAACGCACTTTGCGCGCGGTTGTTAATCTGCCCCGCGACCAGCTTTGCGTTGTTATCGGAACCTTTGCACCGGGTGGTGCAAGCTATCGCAATGCGGTTGCGATTATCCGTGCCGAACATCCAAATCTGATGCGCGCAGCCTGCATTCACGAAGAATTGGCGCAGGGCCTTGGCCTTGCAAATGACAGCCCGAGGGCCCGCCCGTCGATCTTTAACGACGACGAAGAATTCGGGTTGCTGACGACCCATGATGAATTGCTTCTCAGGATGCTATACGACCGCCGCCTGCAAACGGGGATGCCCCCATCCCAGGCGGCCCCCATCGCGCGGCAAATTGCGCGCGAGATTTTGGCCAGCGGTGCCAGCTGATATGAAAAGGAGGCCTGACCCATGGGCATTTTCGACTTTCTGACGGGCGAGTTTATCGACGTTATTCACTGGACGGACAGCACCCGCGACACGATGGTCTGGCGGTTTGAGCGTGAAGGCCACGAGATCAAATACGGCGCCAAACTGACCGTCCGTGAGGGACAGGCCGCTGTGTTCATTCATGAAGGCCAGTTGGCGGATGTGTTTACCCCTGGTCTTTACATGCTTGAGACCAATAACATGCCGATCCTGACGACGTTGCAGCATTGGGATCACGGTTTCAAAAGCCCGTTCAAGTCCGAGGTGTATTTTGTCAACACCACCCGGTTCTCTGACCTTAAATGGGGCACCAAGAACCCGATCATGCTGCGCGATCCGGAGTTCGGGCCAACAAGGCTGCGCGCCTTCGGCACCTACACCGTCAAAGTCAGTGATCCGGCGATTTTCATGCGGGAAATCGTGGGCACTGATGGCGAATTCACGATGGATGAGATCAGCTATCAGATCCGCAATATCATCCTGCAGGAATTCAGCCGGGTCATCGCCTCCTCCGGTATTCCGGTCCTTGATATGGCTGCCAACACGGCTGATCTGGGCAGGCTGGTAGCAGAGGCCATTGATCCGACGATGCAGCAATATGGCCTGACCCTGCCTGAGCTCTATATCGAAAATATCAGCCTGCCGGATGCGGTTGAAAAGGCGCTGGATGCGCGCACCTCGCGCGGTATGGCAGGCAATCTGGATGAGCATATGAAATGGAAGGCCGCCGAGGCGATGACCATGGAAGGCTCTGGCGCCGGTCAGGCGATGGGTATGGGCATGGGCGCTGGATTGGGCATGCAGATCGGCGGTCGTGTTGCCGGCCCGTGGGGCGCACCGGCCCCGGCGCCAGCCGTGGCCGCGCCGCCCCCACCCCCGCCGGTCGAACATGTCTGGCATATTGCTGATGGTGCCGATGTGACCGGCCCGTTTTCCAAGGCCGCGATGGGCCGCAAGGTCACCGATGGCACACTGACCCGCGACAGCATGGTCTGGACCCAAGGTCAGGATGGCTGGCTGCGGGCCGAGGATGTGACAGAGCTGGCGCATCTGTTCACCGTGATGCCGCCACCCCCGCCGGGGGCGTAGTGCCCTGCCCTTTTGCGCCCTGAAAACCCATGCATAAGATCCGATAGATGCCCGACGTTGAGCACCGTTTTCCCTGTGACACTTGCGGGTCGGATCTGCGTTTCGATCCGGGCGCGCATCAGCTGACCTGCGATCATTGCGGCAATGTCGAGCCGATCAGTGACGCAGGCCCCTGGGCTGGCGCGATTCAGGAGTTGGATTTCAAGCGCGCTGTTGATCAGCAGCTTCCCGACGAAGAGATCGAGGAAACCCGCGTCAACCAATGCCCCAATTGCGGGGCAGAAACCGAGTTCGACGCCGATATCCATGCTGCCGAATGCCCGTTCTGCGCCACGCCGGTGGTTACCGATACGGGCACGCACCGCCATATCAAACCACGCGGCCTGTTGCCTTTTGACCTGGATGAGGGCACCGCCCGCAGCGCCCTGACCGACTGGTTGGGCAGCCTTTGGTTCGCCCCCAGCGGGTTGACCGAATATGCCCGCAAAGGGCGCCGAATGAACGGTATCTATGTTCCCTATTGGACCTTCGATGCGGATACCAAAAGCCGTTATAGCGGCCAGCGCGGCACCCATTATTACGAAACCAAATCCGTGATGCGCGATGGCAAGCGCCATCAGGTGAAGGTACGAAAGACGCGCTGGCGCAATGTCTCGGGCCGGGTCGCCCGGTTCTTTGACGATGTGCTGGTGCTTGCCTCACGCTCCTTGCCCAAGAAATATACCGACGGTCTGGAACCCTGGGATCTGTCCACGCTGGAACCCTATAAACCGGAATATCTGGCCGGGTTCCGCGCCGAGGGCTATCAGGTGGAACTGACCGACGGTTTCACCGAGGCGCGCGACTATATGGACCGGATGATCCGGCGCGATGTGAAATATGATATCGGCGGTGACGATCAGCGTATCAGTGATGTGCAGACCCAGATCAGTGATGTCACGTTCAAACATATCCTGCTGCCGGTATGGCTCGCCGCATATAAATATCGCGGCAAGACGTACCGCTTTGTCGTCAATGGCCGCACGGGCCGGGTGCAGGGTGAACGTCCCTATTCTGCCTGGAAGATTGCGTTTGCAGTGCTGATCGGGATGATCCTTGCGCTTATCGCTGGATTTGTTATCGCTAACAGTCAGTAAACCCGGGAGTGACACGATGATCCTTTGCTGTGGCGAAGCCTTGATAGATATGTTGCCCCGGCAGACCGCCGATGGTGGCGATGCCTTTGCCCCGCATGCCGGTGGGTCGGTTTTCAACACGGCAATTGCATTGGGTCGCCTCGGCGCGCCCGTGCAGTTCTTTTCCGGCCTGTCATCAGATTTGTTTGGCGATATCCTGCAGGCGGGGTTAAAAGCCTCGGGCGTTGACAGCACGCCTGCTGCGATCAGTGCCCGCCCGACCACATTGGCCTTTGTGACGCTGACCGATGGGCATGCGTCCTACGCGTTTTATGATGAAAACACGGCTGGCCGTATGCTGGGTCTGGCCGATCTCCCCCAAACAGATGCCGACGCCCTGTTTTTTGGGGGAATCAGTCTGGTGGTTGAACCCTGCGGGGCGGCATATGAGGCGTTGATGCTGCGCGAGGCGCCGCAAAAAGTCACGATGATTGATCCCAATATCCGCCCCTCTTTCATCACGGATGCGCCCGCCTATCGTGCCCGGTTGGGCCGCATGCTGGGTGCCGCCGACATCATCAAAACCTCGGACGAGGATCTGGAATGGATCACCGGGGGAACGGATGCCGCTGACCTGTTTGAGACAACCGCGGCACAGGTCATTCTGCTGACCCGTGGCGGCGATGGTGTGACCGTCCTGACCCGTGGCGGCAACGTCGCCGTGCCCGCCGCCCCGGCCACAGTCGTCGATACGGTTGGTGCGGGCGATACGTTCAGTGCAGGGTTTCTGGCGCATCTGCAAAATGCCGGGCAGCTAAACAAATCCGCGTTGGCGGCCGCAACATTGGATGATTTGGCGGCAGCTGCAGGTTTCGGGGCCAGGGTGGCTGCGATCACGGTCAGCCGCGCCGGAGCCAACCCGCCATGGGCGTCTGAGCTATGAGGGCGTTGATCCAGCGCGTCACCGAGGCCGCCGTGCGGATCGATGGCACCGTGGTTGGTGAGACCGGCCCCGGTCTGCTTATTCTGGTCTGTGCGATGGAAGGCGACGCGGCGGGGCTTTCGGCCACGCTTGCCGCAAAGATCAGCAAGTTGCGCATTTTCGCCGATGAAGCGGGCAAGATGAACAAATCACTGCTGGATGTGGGCGGATCTGCATTGGTGGTCAGTCAGTTCACGCTGGCCGCCGATACGTCACGCGGCAATCGGCCCGGCTTTTCCGCGGCGGCAAAGCCCGATATAGGGCGCGCGCAGTACCTCCAATTCGTGGAAGATATGCGCGCACTGGGTATTGTGACGCAAACCGGTGAATTTGGTGCCGACATGGCGGTCAGCCTGATCAATGATGGCCCGGTCACCATCTGGCTGGATGTCTAACGTCAGGATCTGCCGATATGCGCAACTGTCGTCGCCGCAAACATGAATGCGGCAACGCAAATGATCGATGGCCCGACGGGCGTGTCCATCAACAGGGCCAGCCGCAGACCCGCAAGGGCGGCCACGACGCCAATCACCACTGACAGCAGCGCCATGCGTTCCGGGGTTTGGGCATATTTGCGAGCCGTGGCTGCCGGGATGATCAAAAGCGCTGTGATCAAAAGCGCGCCAACCACTTTCATAGCCACCGCAACGACCGCCGCCAGCATGAGTGTCAGCACCAATTGCTGTCGCCTGGGTTCGATCCCCGCCGCATAGGCCAGGTCGGGGCTGAGTGTCGCGGTCAGCAGTGCCGACCAGCGCCACCACAAGACCCCGACGACCAGTGCCGTCCCCCCCCAGATGATCATCAGGTCCATCCGGGTGACCGTGATCACGTCACCAAACAGATAGGCATCCAGATCAACCCGCTGACCGGGAATCAGCGTCACGGCGACCAACCCCATCGCCAGTGCCCCATGGGCCAGAACGCCCAGAAGCGTATCAACCGATCCGCGCTCGGGGCTAAGCCCATAGATCAGCACTGCCATTGCCAGCGCGACAAGGCCAACGCCAAGAAAGATCGACATGTTGAACGCCAGCGCCAGCGCAACCCCCAGCACCGCCGCATGCGCCGTAGCGTCGCCGAAATAGGCCATCCGTCGCCAGACGACGAAACACCCCAAAAGCCCCGCTGCAATTGCTGTGCCCACGCCAGCCAGCGCAACCCGCACCAAAAAATCGTCCAACATTATTATTCCGCCGCCGTGTGGTGATGATGATCGTGGTCATGTTCATGCCGGTAAAGCGCCAGCGCCCCGCCAGTGCCCGTTCCGAATAGCTCGCGGTAGGCGGGCGCGGCAGAAACAACCTCGGGCGTGCCTTCGCAACAGATATGGCCGTTCAGGCAAATCACCCTGTCAGAGGCGCTCATCACCACATGCAATTCATGGCTGACCATCAGAACGGCGCAATCCAGTTCCTGGCGCACCGCGTCAATCTGGCGATAGAACTGTGCTGATCCGGGTTGGTCGAGTCCCTGTGTCGCCTCATCCAGCATCAGCACATCGGGCCGCCCAAGGATCGCCCGGGCCAGCAAAACCCGCTGGAACTGCCCGCCGGACAGATCAACCATCTGCCTTGCCCCCACATCAGGTACGCCCGCATGGGTCAGCGCCGTCGCCATCGCCGCACTTCCCACCTTGTGCGGCAGGTTCAGGAACCGGTCGACGGTGATCGGCAGTGTCGGGTCGATATGCAGCTTTTGCGGCACATAGCCGATCCGTAACCCGGCCTGCCGCGTGACCTGACCGCTGGTTGGTTTCAGCGCACCGACCAGCACCCGCAAAAGCGTTGATTTGCCGGACCCGTTCGGGCCGACAATGGTGACAATCTCGCCCTTCTCAAGCGCCATATCGACACCGTGCAACACGCGCTGCCCCCCATAGCGGACACCAATCTGATGGGCTTCAATCAGGCTCATGACGTTTCCTTTGGCTGGCAGCCGGGGCAAAGCCCTTCGGCTTCGACCACTGTTTGTTCGATCTGGAAACCGCTTTCTGCCGCCTCGCGCCCCAATAGACCTGCGGCCAGGGCCTCTGCCACTTTGCCGCAACCACGGCAGATCATGAAAGCCGGGTCATGCGCCGCACCGGGATGGGCGCAGGCAATGAAGGCGTTCAGCCGTTCGATCCGATGCACAAAGCCTTGTTCCACCAGAAAACCGAGGGCGCGATAGGCGACGGGCGGTTTTGATCCCATTCCTTCCGCATCCAGCCGGGCCAACACATCATAGGCGCCCATGGCGCTATGCGATTCCAGCAAGATCTCCAACACCCGCCGCCGCACCGGCGTCATCTGTACATGACGCCCCTTGCAGGCATCATCCGCAACCCGCAGGGCATCGGCAACACAACGGTTGTGGTCATGGCGGTCAAACCCGCAGGGAGTTGGCATTCTTTGCCTCTTGTTATGTTATAACATACCCTCTATAGACCTCGTCGCAGATAAGAACAAGGACCGATCCCATGAATAAACTTCTGGCATGTCTGGCGCTCTCGCCTGTTGCAGCCTGGGCAGAGCCGCCCAATGTGGTGACCGATATCGCGCCG
The DNA here is from genome assembly GCA_947500055.1 of uncultured Paracoccaceae bacterium. Lineage (GTDB taxonomy): Bacteria > Pseudomonadota > Alphaproteobacteria > Rhodobacterales > Rhodobacteraceae > Yoonia. Next base: position 72,999 of record CANMQO010000004.1, on the reverse strand, counting down.
GTGCACAGCCTTGTGGCGCAGGTCATGGGGGATGTGGGCACGCCTGATCTGTTACTCCCCCCCGGTGCTGATCCCCATGATTTTGCCATGCGCCCCAGCGAAGCACAGCAGCTGACCGACGCCGATGTTGTCATCTGGGTCGGTCATGGGTTGACCCCCTGGCTGGAAGATCCGCTTGCGGCCCTTGCACCGCAGGCCACCCAGTTGGTGCTATTGGAAAGTGCCGATTGGGCAAGCCTGCCCGTGCGTGACATGGACGATCATCATGATGATCACGACGATGAGGACGCCGACGACCATGACCACGATCATGGCGATACGGATCCGCATGGCTGGCTTGATCCCGTTGTCGCCCGTGCCTGGCTGGCCGCGATCAGCACGACACTTGGCACCGCTGACCCGGACAATGCAGACATCTATGCCCGCAACGCCGGAGCGGCCGCCCAGAAACTGACCGTGTTGGAGATGGATATTGCGGCGCAGCTCGCCCCGCTTGCGCAGGTGGGTTACATCCTGCCCCATGATGGGTACCAGTATTTCGAACACCGCTTTGGCCTAGAGGCTGCCGGGGCGATTTCTGGTATTGACGGGCGCGACCCTGGCCCCGCGCTGATCGCGGAACTGCAGGCGCAGATTGCAGAAGACGCGGTGGCGTGCGTCTTTTCCGATTTGGAAGTCACAGAACGTTGGGCCGCGCTGGTCGCAGATGGCACGGGCGCAAAAACCGCGCATCTGGACGGCACAGGTGCCGCGCTCACACCCGGGCCGGCGCTCTACGACGCCCTGTTGCGGAACATGGCAGATGCGTTTGCCGGGTGCTTGCAGCGCTGATCTGACACGGGGGGATGCGCCTAGAAATCAGTCGGCGCACCGCCCTCGGCTTTGCGCCTGTTGACAAAATCAGTCAATGCGTCGCGCACCCCGTCATCCATGGGCGGTGCCTCAAAATCGTTCAGGATGTCCTTATAGGTTTGATGGGCCCGTTCGGCGGTCCATGTACCGCCAGCGGCTTCCCATGCCTCGAAATTCTGCCAGTCTGATACAAAGGGCTGATAGAAGGCGCTTTCGTAGCGTTCCTGCGTGTGCTCGATACCAAAGAAATGGCCATTGGGGCCGACCTCCCTGATCGCATCGAAGGCGATATCTTCGGGGCCGGTCGCGACGACTTCCGGTTCCATATAGCGCTGGATCATCTGCAGGATTTCGCAATCCATCACGAATTTTTCCGGACATGCGATCAACCCGCCTTCCAGCCAGCCTGCCGCGTGATAGACCACGTTGGTGCCCGACTGCACCGCCGACCATAGGGCGTTAGAGGTTTCCCACATCGCCTGCCCATCCGGCACATTGGCGGCACATGAACCAGAGGCGCGCATCGGCAGCCCATAAAACCGCGCCATTTGCCCGGTCATCTGCGTCGCGCGCATATATTCAGGCGTGCCGAAGGCAGGTGCGCCGGACTTCATGTCGACATTGCTGGTAAAGGTGCCGATGACACATGGCGTACCGGGGCGCACATATTGAAACAGTGCAATGGCGCTGACCGCCTCGGCAATCGACAGGGTTACGGCGCCCGACATGGTGACAGGCGCCATCGCCCCGGCCAGCGTAAACGGGGTGACAAAAACCGCCTGCCCGCGCCGGGTGCAACGCAGGCAGCCATCCATCATCAGATCGTCATGCTTCAGCGGCGAGGTTGAATTGATATTGGTGTACATATGCGGTTTGGCTGTGAATTCTTCCTCCGTCAGCTGGCCCGCGATCTTGACCATCTCCATCACGTCTTCGACCCGCTCTTTTCCAAGCGAATAGGCATGAACGACCTTGTCGGTCAGGACCAGCTTATCATGCACGATATCAAGGTGCCGGACCGACGCATGCAGGTCCACCGCCTCAACCGGGTAGCCACCTGCGAAATGGATGCAGTTGAAATACTGCGTCAGGCGCAGAAGATTGGCGCATTGCGCCCGGGTGCCAGAGACCTTTTTGCCGATCTCAAGGTCAAAGTAGTTGGGCGGGGACGAGACATTGCCAAACAGGATGTGATTGCCACCCACGGTGATTTTGCGATCTGGGTTGCGCGGGGTCATGTCGAATTGCGCCGGGGCATGGCCCAGCATTTCCATCACCCAGTCACGGCCCATACGCACATTGGTGCCGTTAACGGTGCACCCGGCGTTTTTGAACAGGGCAAGCGATTCGTCATGCAGGAACTCGATGCCAATCTCTTCGAGGATGCGCATGGCCCCGTCATGGATCGCCTGCACGCCCTCTTCGGACAAGGGTTCGGTCGGACGGTCGGTGTTGACCGGAACGCGCCATGGCATCTGTTCAATCGCGGATGTGCCCCGCCGATTGGCGGCCCCTGCCCGACCACCGCCGCGCCGTCTTGGTTTCCCATCTGTCATCTGCGCATTCCTTCTCCCTTGTCATTTCAGCATGCCAAGGGACCGCGCGATGTGATGCCGAAATTGCGACATGACTTGTCGGTTTCAGATTTGGGTTGCCAGCCAGTCGGGCAATTCCGCGATTGAACCGAGTACAATATCCGCCTCGGGCGACAAGTCCGCACGCGATGCCGGGCCTGTCAACACACCAATCGTGCGCATCCCCGCCGCCCGACCGGCATGCAAATCATGCAAACTATCGCCCACCATGACGCATGTCGCAGGCGCCAAACCGGTTGCCCTGCAAAACGCGTGAAGTTGCCCAGGCGCTGGCTTTCCCCCATGCCCGCTGTCGAAACCGGCCACAAACGAAAACGCATCGATAATGCCCGCCGCCTGCAGATGCGCGCGCGCAGGCGCTTCTGCATCATTGGTCGCTATGCCAAGTGTGATGCCACGCCCCGCAAGCGCCTCGCAAAAGGGGATCAGCGGCGTTGCTTCGACCTGTGGTACCATGCTGGCGGCGGCGTTCATCCGAGCGATCAGAGTTGGCCCGTCAGCATCCGGCAGATGCGGCAACATGGCCTTCGCCACCACCTCGACCGTTTCTGCAATGACAATGCTGCTGGGCAGGAACTGTGCCGTGCCCAAATCATAGCCCAACACCCGCGCAAGAGCCGTCAGACGGGCATCATCGCCGCCGGCTTCCTGACGCAACATATGTTGTGCCCACGCCCCCCATGTGGCGTTGAAGTCAAACAAGGTTCCATCCTTGTCGAAAATTATCCCTTTTATTTCAGCATTATAAGTGAAATTCATGTCCATTGCACATTCTCCGCCCCGGGCAGGGCATAGCGTGCCTGCAATGGCTGATCATAGGTCAAGCCAGCGGTATCGCAGAATGCAATGACCCACTGATCATCCATCGTAATGAACTCCAGAACCGAGGCCAGAAAGGCCGGATCGGTCGCGCTTTCCTGCAAATCCTCGACTGAACCGCCTGTCGATCCCAGAAAAATCGGGCACAACTCTTCGTTGCCGGCAAGCCAGCCAAGAGCCTGATAAGCGATAGTCTGCGCATGTTCACGATGCATTAAAAATCCTTACATCAACAGAAACTGTTTCTTAACCATTCGGACAGAAATTGGGCCAAACCACGAAACGTGGATCTGACCACCAGAGGATACAGAAATGTCCGGCCGAATCCTGATCATCGATACCGTTGCTACAAATCGCATTGTGTTGAAAGTAAAAATGTTGGCGGCGCAGTTCAGTGTAGATGCCTGTTCCAGCCGACTGGAGGCCGAGGCGATCATTTCCACCAACCGGCCCGACCTGATTCTGATCAATCTGTCCGACCCGGTCGAGGACAGGCACGATTTTTGCCGGGTCCTGAAACAGGACCCCGAAACATCCAACATCGCCGTCATTGCCGTGGGCGTCGCCGATACGTCAAAAGCCCGGTTTGCCGCGCTTGATGTGGGCGCGGACGATGTGCTGCCGCATCCGATGCACGACACCCTGCTGCTGGCCCGTATTCGCAGCCTGCTGCGTGTGCGCAGCGCCAATCAGGAACTTTTGCTGCGGGACAGCACCAGCCGTGCATTGGGTTTTGAAGAGGCGAATGCCCTGTTTGAAACGGCGTCCCATGTGGCGCTGATTTCGCAGAGCGAAACTTCTGACACCGTGCTTGGCCAAATGTTGCGCAATGGGTTGGGACAGCCCGTGCGAGTGTTGCCAGCCAATTCGGTGCTCAAGCAAACGGCTGTGACACCTGTGCCAGATCTCTTTGTCGTCGATGGCAGCCATTCTGATTGTGATCGCAAGGCGCTTTACCGGCTGGTATCTGATTTGCGGTCGCGTACCGAAACACGCCTGTCCACACAATTGATTGTGGTGCCACATGATGAGCCTGAAATGGCCGCCATGTTCCTTGATCTGGGCGCCGATGATATTGTGACAGATGGCACGTCAGAGGGCGAATTAACACTACGTTCCATGGCGTTAATTCGCCGTAAGTTGCTGCATGATCGCTTGCGCGACACTGTGCGCAATGGTCTGCATGCCGCCGTGACTGACCCGCTGACTGGTCTATACAACCGGCGTTATGTGCAGGCCCATCTGGCCCGCCTGGCGGAGCAATCGCGGGGCACGGGCCGGGAACTGGCGGTGATGATGCTGGATATCGACCATTTCAAGCAGGTCAACGATACCCATGGACATGCCGCAGGTGATCAGGTGCTTGTGCAACTGGCCGACCGGCTGCGCGAAAACCTGCGCGCCATTGATCTGGTCGCCCGTGTCGGTGGCGAGGAATTTCTGGTGGCCATGCCAGGCACGAGCGCCGCCCAAGCCCATCTGGCCGCTGACCGGCTGCGTCGTCTGGTGAATGAGCGTCCTTTTGATCTGGGCAAGAATGGCCAGAAGCTCAAGGTCACAGCATCGGTCGGCGTCGCCACAAGCGGACGGCGCGACATCGAAAAGAGCCACCTGAACAAGATCTGCGATCAGGCCGATGCCGCCCTTTACGCGGCCAAATCAGCCGGCCGCAACCAGGTTGCGATCAGCAAATCAGCCGCCTGAGCGATCATCGCGGGACCCGCGCGGGCGGCGCATTTCATGTTCAAGACGATCCGCGAATGCTGCCCGCTCGTCCGGGCCCATGGCCATGATCCGGGTGATCAGGGCCTCACTTGATTTCGCTTGAACGGCCCGGAACCGTTCCGCCTGTTCATCCATCAAGCTGCGCAATGCAGCGGGATCAAACGGATCCTGCCGCAAACTGGACAGGATCAGGGTGAACTGACCCCGCATATCCATGCGCTGCACATCGCCATCCCGTCGCAGCGCCCGGCCAATGGCGCGCCGGTCCTCGGGCTCCAGCGCCCGCGCCAGTGGTCCCGGCCCAAATTCAAATGCCCGTGGCGGCCCCTTGCCCAAGCGGCCAGAGATGGCCGCGCCTGCAACGATGCCGATCACGATGAAATTCAACACCAGCGACAAGATCAGGATCACCCGCCAGCCGCGCGCTGGCTTGCTCTTTACCGCATCAGCCATCCTCGAACCCTCCAAAATCAGTGAACCCGCCGCCGAGACTGACAATCACCGTGTCGCCCAGCAGGCCAGCGGTTAAATCCTCGACCGCAACGGGCGGTGCAACGCCGATCCAGAGACCTGCGAAAGTTGCCGCCGCAAGCCCACCAACCGCAAACCATCCACCGATCACATCCAGCAGGCTTACCCCGGGTGTCACAGCGGCAGGGCGCTGTTGTAATGCCGCATCCGCCAAAACCCGCGCCATCAGCGCGTCGCTGACAGGTGGTTTCACCCGCCGGGCCTGCGCAAACAGATCATCCAGCATATCACCTTTCGGGTCAGTCATCTTCATACCCCAATTCTGCCTTGCGGCCTGCCATGATCGCGGCAAGCGCCCTTTTCCCACGCGCCGTCAGACTTTCCACCGACCGCACGCTGATGTCCATGATCTGCGCAATCTCTGGGTTCGACAGCCCCTCCAGATGCCGCAAGGCGACGGCCTGCGCCTGCCGGTCAGGAAGTTGCGCGAGCCCGTCTGACAGGGCCTGCATCCGGGCCGCTGTCTGCATCTGCGCGCCGACGCTTGGCGCAGTATCTGGCGGCTCTGCCACCTGATCCAGAGCGACGCCACCCCGCCGTTGGCGCAACCGATCCGTACAGAGATTTGCCACAACACGGTACAGCCAGGTGCTGACCTGTGCCTCGCCTTGACGCCAATCCGGTGCCACTTTCCAAAGCCGCATCATCGCATCCTGGGCCACGTCATCAGCCTCTGCCCGGTCAGACAACATACGTGTTGCCTGCGCCAGGACCCGCGGCAACAGGCGCGCCGCGAGCAGGCGCGCCGCCTCCCAGTCGCCCTGTGCAAAAGCGACCAGCAAAACCTCGTCCGGGATCGTGCTGTTTGGATCTGGTGCAACGCTCATCTGTCGCTTTGCTAATCGGGCCATGCTGGCAAAGCAATCGGCGGGGGCAAAAATGCCGCCCGCCGAAAGGGTCATCATCCGCGGCCACGCCGACCGTGGCCACGACCACGGTGCGCTTTCATCGCGTCAAACTCTTCCACGCTGATCGCCCCGTCACCATCCGCATCGACCAGCTCAAACATCCGCTCGATACCATCGCCGCCGCGCCGTCCAAGTTCCGCCTGTTGCAGCAGTCCGTCACCGTTTTCATCGCGACGCTCAAGGATGTTTGCTGCCCGTTCTGCCGCCTTTTCGACGGCGGCAGTGGTCAATTCCTCAAGCGACAGCCCGCCATCACCATTGGTGTCATTGGCCGCAAAACGGTCCGCATGGTGTGCTGCAAGTTCCTGCGGTGTAAGCGCCCCGTCGCCATCGGCATCCAGTGTTCCAAAGTCGGGCCTTTGGCCCGGCCCTTCGGCCTGGGCCGCGCCCGCCGCCATGGTTCCACCTGCAATCAAGACCGCCATCAAGAGTTTCGTTGTCATGTGATTTTCCTGTTTCTTTTTTCGGTTTTGCGCCGCGACTTTCTGCGCCGCTGACAATGCTTGAACGGATAACCCTGCAATTTCCGTCGCGGTTGTGCAAATTTACTTGTGACATGGCGCCGCAACGCCCCCGGTCACCCCTTCCCAAAATGGCCCTGATAGGCCATGTGACATGCTGACAAACCGGAGCAAACCCATGTCGCACACAGACACACATCTTCCCGAACGGCCCATGAAGCCCGCAATATGGCACGGCCTGCGCCGCCGTTGTCCCAATTGCGGTGAAGGGGCTATGTTTGAGGGTTATTTGAAAGTGGCGGACCGCTGCCCGTCATGTCAGGAAGAGTTGCTGCATCATCGTGCGGATGACGGGCCCGCCTATCTGACGATCCTGCTGGTTGCGCATATCCTTGGTTTTGGGATGCATTTCATGTGGGTGCAGTTCCGGCCGGACCCATTTGTGATGGGCACGATCTTGGCTATTGGCGCGGTTGGTTTATCGCTTTACCTTTTGCCAAGACTGAAAGGGATGGTTGTGGGCATCCAGTGGGCAAAGCGTATGCATGGGTTTGGGCAATCTGTCTGACCCCTAGAAGGGAACGACATGGACAAAACCCTAATCCGGGACGCCGCCACGATTATCGTGTTGCGCAATGCCGCCACAAACCCATCCGTGCTGATGGGTCAGCGCGGGCGTGATGCGGCGTTCATGCCCGGCAAGTTCGTCTTTCCCGGCGGTGCGGTCGATGAAAATGATGCCCGCGTTCCGATTATTCCAACTGATGAGTTGAACAGCACCCGGCTGGCCGAGGATAGCAGCCTTGCCCCCAGCACATTGGCCGCCGCCGCGATCCGCGAATTGTGGGAGGAAACCGGGCAAATCATCGGTGCGCCGGGTACGTGGACACATCCGCCAAGGGGTTGGCGTGGCTTTGCCCGGACCGGAAACAAACCCAATGGCGCCGCACTTGAGTTCTTTTTTCGGGCGGTCACACCGAAAGGGCGACCGCGCCGCTTTGACGCCCGGTTCTTTCTGACCCATGCCAGCAGCCTCAGGACTGACCCGGATGATTTCACAAATGCCGAGGATGAACTGGCCCATCTGCAATGGGTGCCACTGGCCGATGCACGATCCTTTGATCTGCCCTTCATCACCGAGGTGGTTCTGGCCGAGTTGGTAACGCGCATCAAACGAAACGACCCGCCGTCAAGCGTGCCGTTTTTCCGCAATGACGATGAGGCGCATTTTATTGCCCGATTGGGTGGCGGCCCACTTCTTTAGCTGTTTCGGCTCCTAAAGCGTTATGCGAAAAACTTGAATCACCTAACGCTGCCTGAAATCAAAGATTTCAACGCGTTAGGTGATACGGCATGTCTCAGGTATTTCGTCAAACACTATAGGGTCTGTTGATCCCTTACCGGACTTTCAACGTCGCGAGCCCGATCATTGCCAGAATGAGCGAGATGATCCAGAACCGGATCACGATTTGCGGTTCGGCCCAGCCCTTTTTCTCATAGTGGTGGTGGATCGGTGCCATCAGGAAGACCCGTTTGCCGGTGCGTTTGTAATAGGCGACCTGGATGATGACCGAGAGCGCCTCTGCCACGAAGAGCCCGCCGACGATGGCCAGCACAATCTCATGCTTGGTGGCGACCGCAATGGCCCCCAGCCCGCCGCCAAGCGCCAGTGACCCGGTGTCCCCCATAAAGACCGCGGCGGGCGGTGCGTTATACCACAAAAACCCCAGCCCCCCGCCGATCAGGGCGGCGGAAAAGATCAAGATTTCGCCGGTTTGCGGCACGTAATGCACGTCCAGATATTCGGTAAAGTCGGTCCGTCCCACCGCATAGGAGATGATCCCAAAGGTCGCTGCCGCAATCATCACCGGCATGATTGCCAGCCCGTCCAGCCCATCGGTCAGGTTGACCGCATTGGCCGCCCCCACGATCACGATGATTGCGAAGGGGATGAACATGATCCCGAGGTTGATCAGCGTATCCTTGAAGATCGGCAGGGCCAGTTGGTTGGTCAGGTCGTCAGGATGATAGGCTGCCGCCCAATATCCCGCGATCCCGGCAATGAGGATCCCCAGCAGGATCCGGATTTTGCCCGACACTCCGGCGGTGTTTTGTTTCGACACTTTGGCATAGTCATCTGCAAAGCCGATCATGGCGAAGGACAGGGTCACAAACAGCACCATCCAGATGAACGGGTTGTCCAGCCGCGCCCAAAGCAGGGTGGATGTGGTCAGCGCCCCCACGATCAAAAGCCCGCCCATGGTCGGCGTGCCCGCCTTTTCAAAATGCCCTTCCGGCCCGTCGCTGCGGATCGGCTGCCCCTTGCCTTGCTTGCGTCGCAACACATTGATCAGTGGTGGCCCGAAGATGAATCCGAACAGAAGTGCCGTCATGAACGCCCCGCCCGCCCGGAAGGTGATGTACCGGAACAGGTTGAAGAAGTCGCCGCCATCTGAGAGTGCCGTGAGCCAGTATAACATGGGGATACCTTATTGTTCTTGAGGGCGCCGATGCCCCAATTTGCGGATGGCGTCAACGATTAGGCTGACCTTGCTGCCTTTGGACCCTTTGACGAGCACCACGTCCCCTGCATCCACGAGGTTTGAAACCTTCGGCACCAGATCGCTGGCCCGTTCGGCCCATTGCCCGCGTTGCCCTTCGGGCAGGGATTGCCACAAGTTGTGCATCAAGGGGCCGGAGCAATGCACCAGGTCCAGCTTTTGCAGGTCTGTGTTGTCCGCGATGGCGCGGTGCATGGCGACCTCATCCGGACCCAGTTCCAGCATGTCGCCAAGGATCGCAACCCGCCGTCCCTTGATCGTCCGCCCAACATTGTCATGCGGTTTGCTGGCCGCGATCACCTCAAGCGATGCGGCGAGCGATGTGGGATTGGCGTTGAAGGCGTCATCGATCAAGTCGATCGTTTCATTCACTTTAGCTCCGTCGATCACGATCACTTCGCGCGTACCGCGCCCCGCTGGTGGCACCCATTGGGCGATGTCGAGCGCGGCGCGCACCGGATCGGCCCCAAGCGCGTCGGTGACTGCCAATACGCCCACGGCATTCATCGCAAAATGTCGCCCGGGCACGGATAGTTTGAAAAGGTAATCATGCCCCTGCCCTTTGGCGCGGATCACGGTGACATCGCCGGACAGTTGCACATCCTGCACCGTCCAGTCGTCGCCGGTTTCCCCAAACAGCACTTGCTGTGCCGCGTGCTGGCTGGCGTGGTCGCGCAGGATCTGGCTGGTTTCGATATCCGCGTTCAGGATGGCGACCCCACCGGGCACCAGCCCGTCGATGATCGCGGCCTTTTCCCGCGCAATCCCGGCCAGATCGTCGAACGCCGCCAAATGCGCCGCAGCGACTGTGGTGATCATGATCGCATCGGGTTGGGTCATCTGTGACAGGGGCGCGATTTCGCCCGGATTGCTCATCCCAATCTCGATAATTGCGTAATCTGCATCTGTTGGCATCCGCGCCAATGTCAGGGGCACCCCCCAGTGGTTGTTGTAGGATGCTTCTGCGGCGTGGCATTTGCCTTGCCGTGACAACACGGTCAGCAGCATTTCCTTGGTAGAGGTTTTGCCGACGGAGCCCGTGATTGCGGCGATCCGGGCTTTGGTCCGGGCGCGGGCCGCGCGGCCCAAATTGGCGAGTGCATCCAGCACGTCGGGCACAATCAGGAGCGGCGCATCGTCCGCGACGCCTTCGGGTCGATGGGTGACCAATGCGGCGGCGGCCCCTTTGTCCATCGCCTGGGCCACAAAGTCATGGCCGTCGCGCACATCCTTGAGTGCTACAAACAGATCACCGGGTCTGATCGTGCGTGTGTCGATGGATACGCCATGCGCCTGCCAGTCAGTTGCCGCCTGCCCGCCGGTTGCGGCTGCGGCATCGGCAGAGGTCCAGAGAGGCGTCATATCCGCCCCTCAAGTGCTGCGACGGCAACGCTAGCCTGTTCCACATCGTCAAAGGGCAGCACGCTATCACCCACGACCTGCCCGGTTTCATGCCCTTTGCCCGCGATCAGGAGGGCATCGCCGGGGCCGAGCATGTCGATGCCGCGCAGGATCGCCTCTGCCCGGTCGCCCACTTCGGTGATGCTGTCGCTGCCGCCCACCTCAACAGCCCCGGCCATCACGGCGGCGCGGATCGTGCCGGGGTCCTCAGAGCGTGGGTTGTCATCGGTCACGATGACAATTTCAGCATTTTGCGCGGCTGCCGCCCCCATCAGTGGGCGTTTGCCCGCATCCCGGTCGCCACCGGCCCCCACAATCACGATGATCCGCCCCATCACATGCGGTCGCATCGCCCTAAGCGCTGTTTCAACCGCGTCGGGTGTGTGGGCGTAATCCACAAACACCGCCGCGCCGTTCTCGCGGGTGGCGGCCAGTTCCATCCGGCCATGCACCGTGTCCAGATGCGGCAGGGAGTCAAAAACCTGCGCCGGGTCACCCCCTGCGGCGATGACCAGACCGGCGGCCAGCAAGACGTTATCGGCCTGAAAACCGCCAATCAGATCAAGCCGTACCTGATAGGGCCGGTCCTGCCATGTAAAAAGCAGGTCCTGCCCTGTTGCATCAAATCGCTGGCCGGTCAGGCGCAGCCGGGCATCGGTGGACCGACCGACGCCAATCACCTCTTGCCCCCGCGCGGTGCAGATATCGGCAACCTCTGGCCCTTTGGGATCGTCCAGATTGACCACGGCCACCCCGTCATCGGGCAGCACGCGTTTGAATAGGCCCATCTTGGCGTCGAAATAGGCTTCGAAGGTTTCGTGGTAATCGAGGTGATCCTGTGTGAAGTTGGAAAACCCTGCTGCGGCCAGCAACACCCCGTCAAGGCGGCGTTGGTCGAGCCCATGGGATGACGCCTCCATCGCGACATGGGTGATGCCGTTTTGCGCGGCCTCTGCCATGACCCGGTGGAGGGTGATTGGTTCGGGTGTTGTGTGTTTGAGCGGATGGGTCCAGGCCCCTTCGACGCCTGTTGTGCCAAGATTGACACCGGCGATCCCCATTTCCTCCCAAATCTGTCGGCAGAAGGTGGAAACCGATGTTTTGCCATTGGTGCCGGTGACAGCCACAACCGTGCCCGGATGCGCCCCAGACCAGAGCGACGCGGTCTGCGCCAGTGCCTGACGCGGGTCTTGCGCGATAATCAGGACGGCATCGGATGTTGCCAGTTGATCTTTTGCGATGCGCGCCCCTTCGGAATCGGTCAGGATGGCCGCTGCCTGCATCCGCAATGCGTTTTGAATGAATTCCGCGCCATGCACTTTTGCGCCGGGAAGGGCCGCAAAAAGATATCCCGGCTTCACCTCGCGACTATCGACGGCAAGGCCGGTGATCTGCGCCTCTGCCCCGCCTTGTGCCCGTAATCCAAGTTCTGCCAGAGATGTCATCGCCTGCCCCGTCCTAGTTCGAGGTGAGTGTTACACCGATGGATTGCGGCATGTCCACTTGCGGGCGCAGACCCAACAAGGGGGCGACGCGACGTATCATTTCAGCGGCCACCGGAACGGCTGTCCAACCGGCAGTGCGGCGCGGTTTATCGCCCGAGTTTTCGGATGGTTCATCCAGCGTGACCACCAGAACATATCGCGGATCATCGGCCGGAAAGACAGAGGCGAAGGTCGCGATGACCTTGTCGTCGTAATAGCCTGCCCCGGATGTGCGCGGCTTATCCGCCGTTCCGGTTTTCCCGCCGACCGCGTAGCCGGGCACTTCGCCAAATGACGCTGTGCCCCGTTCGACCACCTGCCGCAGCATGGAGACGGAACGCTGCGCGATGACCTCACGCATCACGCGCGGGCCTTGGGGTGGGTTGGGCGTGCGCAAAAGCGTCGGCTCAACCTGCGTCCCGCCATTGGCGAGCGTCGCATAGGCTGCTGCCAGATGCAGCGGCGATGAGGACAGCCCATGCCCGTAAGAGATTGTCATTGTAGAGATTTCCGACCAATTGCGCGGCAGAAGCGGTTTGCCTGTTGGCGCTTCCACCATTTCCACTGGCGTGGGTTCGAGGAAACCCAGCGAGCCGAGGAATGCCTTTTGCCGTTCCGCCCCGATCATCATGGCGATCCGCGCGGTCCCGATATTCGAGGATTTGACGATCACGTCTGTTGTGCTGAGTTCCGGCCCGTAATCGTGGAAATCCCGGATCCTAAACCGGCCCCAGGTGAGCGGCCCCTGCGTGTCGATCAGAGTGTTGGGGTTGACCAGCCCAAGTTCCATCGCCTGCGCCACGGTGAATATCTTGAACACCGATCCCAGCTCATAGACCCCTTGCACTGCCCGGTTGAAGAGCGGGCTGTCGGATTGGTCGCCTGTGGTCAGAACGCGCGGTCGGTTATTGGGGTCAAAATCGGGAAGCGAGACCATCGAGATAATCTCGCCCGTATGCACATCCATCAGAACCGATGCGGCACCTTTGGCGTTCATCAGGGACATGCCGCCCGACAGCACCTGTTCTGCGGCGGCCTGCACCGTCAGGTCAAGCGACAATTCCAGCGGCGCCCCTTCATTGGCCGGATCGCGCAGGAACGCATCGAATTTCCGTTCGACACCCGCAACGCCGATCACTTCGGCGCTTGCCACCCCTTCGCGCCCATAACTGGCCCCGCCCAGGATATGCGCCGCGATTGGCCCGTTGGGGTAAAGCCGCATTTCGCGCGGACCGAAGAGCAGACCGGGCGAGCCAAGGTCGTGCACCGCCTGCATCTGTTCGGGGCTGATCTGCCGTCTGATCCAGAGGAATTTCCGGTCGCCGGTGAAATCCTTGATCAGTTCATCCTTGTCCAGCTCCGGGAAAATGTCTGCCAGACCGGTCGCAGTATTGATTGGGTCAATCATGTCGCGCGGATGGGCGTAAAGCGAATGGGTTTCCAGATTGGTCGCCAGCAAGCGCCCGTTTCTGTCTACGATATCAGCGCGTTGCCCGATGATAGGGTTACCAACGGCAGAGGCGCGCGGCTCCTCCGGAACCGACGATGCTAACGTACCCATGCGCCCGCCGATCACAATGAAGGCGCAGAAAAACGCGAGCCCCAGCACCAGAAGTCGCCCCTCGGCGCGTTGCCGGGCCTTGTCAGCCATTTCTTCGTGCCGACGGCGTTTGTTTTCGGCCTCAATCGCGGCAGGGTCTTCACCGCGCGCGCGCGCCTTGAGGATACGGGCAAGGGGGCGAAGCGGTGTCCTCATAGCGGGTTCTCGATGTCGGCGAATGCGTCTGCGGAAAGCTCAATCGGGTTGATGATCGGGCTGATCGGCGGGATCGGATAGATGATCTGATCGACCGCGCCAAAGGCGTCAGGCATCAGGGGCAGAAGCCCCAGCCGGTCGAAATTCAGTTCCGCCAGATCGGCCAACCGGTCGGGTCGGTTCAAATAGGCCCATTCCGCGCGCAACATGCCCAGCCGCTCATGCGCTGCCCCGATCCGGGCGTGCAGAATGCGCATGTCCTTGATCGATTGCTGCGTTTTGTAGTTTTCCTGATAGGCCCAAAAGGCCAGCCCCATCACGGCGAGAGCGGCGAAAACATATAAAAAACCACGCATTACCTGCCCCTCCTTTGCTTTTTCATCGGCATGCCCAACACGCTTGGGTCGATATTTTCGGCCGGTGCATCGGTGCGGATCGCCACCCGCAGTTTTGATGACCGCGATCGTGGGTTTTCCGCCAGTTCCTGTTCATCCGGGCCAATTGCCTTGCGGCTTTTGACGGTGAAGGCGGGTGTGACGGTTTGTGTTTCCGGCGCGTAGCGGTTCGCGTTGGCCGTATTGCCGGACCGCGCCTGAATGAACCGTTTGACCATTCGATCCTCAACCGAGTGGAAGGTCACAACGGCCAATTGCCCGCCGGATTTCAGCGCACGTTCGGCGGCCATCAACCCTTCGGCCAGTTCCTGATATTCGTTGTTCACCGCAATCCGCAGTGCCTGAAAGGTCCGTGTCGCGGGGTGTGATTGCCCCGGTTTGGCGCGGGGCAGGCAGGATTCCACGACGCGGGCCAGTTGACCGGTTGTCGTCAGGGGCCGCGCCGCGACGATAGCCTTGGCGATGCGGCGCGAGGCCCGTTCTTCACCATAGAGATAGATGATATCGGCGAGTTCAGTTTCATCCGCGTCGTTGCAAAGATCAGCCGCCGATGGTCCATCCTGCGACATGCGCATATCCAGTGGCCCATCCCGCATGAAGGAAAAACCCCGTTCGGCCAGATCAAGCTGCATGGAACTGACCCCAAGGTCGAGCACGACACCATCCAGATCCGACCCGTATTCATCCAGCTTCGAAAACACGCCCTGTTTCAAGACGATCCGGTCACCATAATCGCCGACCCAGTCGGCGGCCATTTCAAAGGCCAGCGGGTCACGGTCCACACCGATCACCTGATCGGCCCCGGCAGCCAGCAAGGCGCGGGTGTAGCCCCCATTTCCGAAAGTCCCATCAAGCCAGACCCCTGAAACGGGAGAAACCGCTGCAATGAGCGGTCGGATCAGAACGGGGATGTGAGGCGCGGCAGCGTCGGTCATGGTCTACTCGTCCAGCAGGATGAGCGGATCAAAGCCATCCTCATGCTCAGCGAGCCAGCCGCTGATATCCTCTGCCACCTCTTCGGCAAAGACATCCGCCTTCCATATCTCGAAATGGTCGCCCATGCCGCTGAAAGCCAGATCACCGTCGGTGATGCCAAGCTTTTGCCGCTGCTTGAGCGGCATGACGGTGCGCCCATCCTTATCGACATCCAGTTTGATGGATTGGCCAATGATGAGGCGCTGCAGTTTCTTCTTGTTCGCGGAACCGCGCGGCATGGCGTTGATCTGCGCCATGACCTTGCCGAATTCCTCAACCGTATACCCATGCAACTCGTTTTTCAGATGATCACCGTAAAGCAGATACATGCGCGGGCTGAGGCCGGGCGTCCATTCCGGATCGCCTGCTTCGAGTACACGACGAAAATCGGCCGGGATCGACATGCGCCCCTTGCCGTCCACCCGCTGGGTGTGTTCGCCTGTAAAACTCAGAACCACTGTCCCTCGGTCCTTACCTGTTCAAGCCCCCATGAAAACCTAACGCCAGATATGAAAACGGCGGATTGATCTGCTGCCACTGATCAATCCGCCGCTTCCGCCCCTCTTTGGGGGAAAGTCCGATCGCGCGTGCCACCTGGGGGGATGTCTGCTCGCTCACGCGCCGGATCTGGTTGGGTAATGACGAAGCCTGTATGAAACCTGCTTTTGCCGGTTGGGGTTCTTAAGATGCCCCGTTTGAAGTCTGTCCGTCGTTACCGTGCAACTGTTGTGACATCAGTTTTTGTTTCGATCAACAGTTTTCTGGGAATTCATGGTACCACATGGTGTTTTTGGAGCCACTGCAGAACAAGATATTGAGAGCGCCTACACGAATAGGCCATATTTGTGGCACACGGAAAGACGATAACCACAATATGTAGGTGATAAATCGATAAATCCGACCTGTTCCAGAAAATCCCAAGTTTATCACTTCGATGCACCCAAAAGGGATGTGTCACAGGTAAAATCGCCTTAACTCGCAGCAAAACCGCGCGCAACTCACCCGCTATTGATTCGTGATTCCCTTCGATTCCATGATTTCCCAGACCGTTGGCTCCGCTGGCAGCGCGCCCGTCTAGGCCGTGGTCAGCCGCTTATACATCACGAACGCGTCCACCGGCCCCTGGGCAGGGTGGTGAAACGCGTCTGGAATCGTTCCGACCGTTTCAAACCCAAGACGGTGCCAAAGCCGCACCGCCCCGGTGTTGCTCGCCAGCACAAAGTTGAACTGCATCGCCAGGTAGCCCAGCGCTGCCGCCTGTTCCTGACTTGCCAGGCACATCTGGGCCGCCACCCCCTGCCCCCGTGCGTCAGGGCTGACAATATAACCGCAATTGCAGATATGTGCCCCGCCGCCGGGCTGGTTTGTCCGGATATAGTAGGTGCCTGCAAGCCCCTGTTCGGTTTCCGCGACATAGGTCGCAGCCGCGCTGGTCATCCAGTAGATTTTTGCATCCGCCTTGCTGATTTGCGGATCAACGGCATAGGTGTCGCCCGCGCGAAACACATCGCGGAGCAGTGGCCAGATGGCGTCAAAATCACCATCCCGCGCCTTGCGGATGATCACGCCATGCCCCCTTCGATGAACCGCCGGGCCAGAACCCCGTAAGCCTCTGCCATAGGGCCGTCACCTGCGGCGATGGGCGTGCCCCCGTCGCCAGCAAGCCGTGTGTCCAGATCGATAGGGAGCGCCCCGAGAAATGGCAAGTTCATCCTCTTCGCCTCTGCCGCGACGCCGCCTTGCCCAAAGATATCCCATTCGCTGTTACAGGTGGGGCAGACAAAGGTGGACATATTTTCGATCAGACCCAGTACAGGCGTGTGCAGGTTGTTGAACATGTCGATGGCCTTGCGCGCATCAATCAGTGCCACATCCTGCGGTGTGCTGACGACAACCGCGCCGGTCAGTTGTGTTTTCTGACAAAGCGTCAATTGCACATCCCCGGTGCCGGGTGGCAGATCGACGATCAGCACATCCAGATCGCCCCATTGCACCTGTCCCAGCATCTGCTGCAAGGCGCCCATCAGCATTGGCCCGCGCCAGACCACGGCCTTGTCAGGGTCCACCATCAGACCAATGGACATCATCGTCACCCCATGCGCCTGCAATGGGATAATGGTTTTTCCGTCGGGGCTGCCGGGGCGTTTGGACACGCCCATCATGCGCGGTTGCGACGGGCCGTAGATATCGGCGTCCAACAGACCAACCCTGCGCCCTTCCTTGGCCAAAGCAACCGCCAGATTTGATGAGACAGTGGATTTGCCCACGCCGCCCTTGCCCGAGCCGACGGCGATGATCCGGTCCACACCCGCCACCGGTGCGGGGCCGGATTGCGGCGTCGGGTGCCGCCCGACTTTCAACTGCGGCGGTTCGGGGGCTTTGGGCGCCGGGCCGTGGGCGGTCAGAATGACAGAGGTCTTTTCAACCCCGTCAAGGGCCGTGACCAGTTGCTCGGCGGCCTTTCGGATGCCTTCCATCTTTGCCGCCTCGCCCGGATCAGCCGCCTCAATGACAAAACGCACTGAGTCGCCTTCGATTGTCAGCGCCCGGATCATATCGGCGGAGACCAGATCCTTACCGCCGGGCAAGGCGAGTCGCGACAAGGCGCTCATTATCTCTTCGCGTGTGATGGCCATGATGAAGGCTCCGCTATTTGAACTGGCTGAATTTCAGGCCGTTTTGGGCAGCTTTTAGGCAAACCGCAAGGGCAAGCGGCGCGATAACCCGTATTGCGACAATTTCATGACCAAAGGCTGAAAAGGCTCATGCATTTTCTGCATAGCCGCATTGCAGCAATAGGCATTGTGCAGATGCAGCATCTTCATACATGTTAGCGGCAACAGGGCAAAACGCCCGGAACCGAATTAGATGAAAGACGAACCGATGGCATTTATCACAGACATCCGCACCGGCGGCACAACATGGGCCGCTCGCTTTGCAGCACTGCGCGCACAATGGGCTGAAAACGCAGCAAAACACAAAGTGTACCGTACAACGGTTCAAGAGCTCGACAGCCTGTCGAACCGTGATCTTGCTGATCTGGGCATCAGCCGATCAATGATCCACAGCCTGGCCCATGAGGCCGCATACGGCAAATAATTCAAGGATCGGATCGGCTGCCTCCTCCCATTTTCGGCTGATCTGACAGACCCCGCGCTCTTTCCTCCTCCCTGGGCAAGGGGTCACCAATAAGGTGGCGGCATCCACCTCCTCCCGGGTGCCGCCACTTTATCACCAGTTTCGGAACCGCCCACCTCCTCCCGGGTTGGAACCGATGATACCGCTGAGGGCGCTCACCTCCTCCCGGGCAATGTCAGCGAGGACGCGCCATGCTCTTTCCTCCCATCGAGGATGGCGCTGATCAATAAAGACGGCGATGCCCACCTCCTCCCGGGCATCGTCGTTTTTTTGTTTTGCGGGTCAGGCGGGGGCCCTTTGCCAGCTCTCAATCTCGTAATGGGCAAGATTGGCGGCAGGCAGACTACCCCCGGGTGTCCTTGGGTGATCCCATGACCATATAGCTGGTGATTGCCCGGACATGCGGCACCGTGCCCAGAATATCGGTATGGAACGCCTTGTATGCGGGCAGGTCCGCCACCTCGACCCGCAACATGTATTCAAAGGCGCCGGCCACGTTATGGCATTCGGTCACCTGATCGGCAGCCTGCATGGCGCGTTCAAATCCCTCTTGGGCGGCCTTCGTATGTTCGGCCAGCCCCACCGCCACGTAAACCACATAGGCCCGCCCGGTCTGTGCAGGATCCAGCCGCGCGCGATATCCCTTGATGACGCCAGATCGCTCCAGTTCCTGCACCCGGCGCAGGCAGGCCGACGGTGACAGCCCGACCTTTTCAGCCAGCATCAGATTACTGATGCGCCCGTCACCTGAAAGGATACGCAATATTCTGTCGTTCATTGGATCAATATGCGTCATAGGTTGTGCAAATACCCCAAATCGCTGCAATCTGGCAATTTCATTGTGCAAATTTGCGTCTAATGTTGCGCAATGACATATGAACTTCTGATTGGTTTGATTGGCTTTGCCATCGCCAGTTCAATCACTCCCGGCCCGAATAACCTGATGCTGATGGCGTCAGGCGCGAATTACGGCCTGCGCCGCACGATCCCGCATATGCTGGGGATTTCATTGGGGCATGCCTTTATGGTGACGATGGTCGGGGTTGTCCTGTTGAAAGTGTTTGACAGCTTTCCGTTGCTCAACATCGTCCTGAAGGTGGCAAGCGGCACCTATATGATCTGGCTGGCATGGAAAATCGCCAATGCCGTCCCGCCAGAAGCAAGACAGGTCGAGGGCAAACCCTTTACGTTCCTGCAGGCCGCCGCGTTTCAATGGGTCAATCCCAAGGCCTGGTTCATGGCGATCACGGCGATTAGCGCCTATGCCCCGCAGGACCGGGGCATCCTGATCGGCTCTCTTTTGGTGGCTGGGGTATTTGCGGCAACCAACCTGCCGTCAATCACGATCTGGGCATGGATGGGTGTGCAGGTGCGTCAATGGCTTGGTTCCGTGCGACGGCTGCGGATGTTCAATGTGACAATGGCGGTGCTGTTGGTGGGGTCGCTTTACCCGATGCTGACGCAGTGACGGGCGCAAATTTTTTGCAAAAAAATTTGCCCGACAGAAGATTTTTCGTGACGAAAAATCTTCGCGCCCTCAAAACGGCACGTCATCCGCCTGCGCGGCACTGACAACGAATTTGGCGACAACATGTTTGGCACCGGCCTTGTCGAATGCGATCTCCAGCTTGTCGCCCTCGATCCCCATCACCTCGCCATAGCCGAATTTCTGATGAAACACCCGGTCGCCAACCGTAAAGGCGCTGACCGCATCCAGATCAATTGTCATGTTACGGGCTTCGGATGGCATCGACATGCCGCGCTGCTGGCTACGGCTTTGAAGCCTTTTCCATCCGGGTGAGTTATAGACGTCGGCCCGATGCGCCTTCTCATGCAGGTCTGATCCCATCATCCCTTGCATGGCGGGTGACGCGGCAGCGGCCCCGTAACCGCCACCATACAGGCCCGGCGGGGTCAACACATCCACATGTTCCTCCGGCAATTCATCAATGAACCGCGACGGCATCTGCGATTGCCACTGGCCATAAACCCGCCGGTTGGCGGCAAAGGAAATGGTGCAAATCTCCTCGGCCCGGGTGATACCCACATAGGCCAGCCTGCGTTCCTCCTCGAGGCCCTTCAGCCCGCTTTCATCCATTGATCGTTGCGAGGGGAACAGCCCATCCTCCCAGCCCGGCAGGAATACCGCAGGAAATTCGAGCCCCTTGGCCGCATGCAGCGTCATGATGCTGACTTTCTCGCCCGCTTCTTCGGTCTCATTATCCATGATCAGGCTGACATGTTCGAGGAACCCTTGCAGATTCTCGAAATTCTCCAGTGCCTTGACCAGTTCCTTGAGGTTTTCCAACCGTCCCGGCGCCTCGGGCGTCTTGTCGTTCTGCCAGAACCCGGTATAGCCGCACTCATCCAGAATCATTTCGGCCAGTTCCACATGGGTATCCGCCTCGGCCCGGATTTGCCCGTGCCAGCGGTCAAGCGCATCAACCAGAATGGTCAGCTCTTTCAACCCTTTGCCCCCCAGCAGTTTGCCCTGACAGCAAAGCCGCGCGCCGTCGACCAGCGACACGCCATTGCTGCGGGCCGTCCGCTGGATTGTCTGCACGGCCTTTTCGCCAAGGCCCCGTTTGGGGGTATTCACGATCCGCTCAAACGCCAGATCATCCGCGGGGCTGACAGCCAGCCGGAAATAGGCCATGGCATCCCGGATCTCCATCCGTTCGTAAAACCGTGGGCCGCCAATGACGCGGTAAGGCAGGCCAATGGTCAGAAACCGGTCTTCAAAGGCGCGCATCTGGTGGCTGGCGCGGACAAGGATCGCCATCCGATCCAGACCGATGGGCTCCAGTCCGCGTGTGCCGCGCTGCATCGCCTCGACTTCCTCGCCGATCCAGCGCGCCTCTTCCTCGCCATCCCAATGGCCGATCAGACGGACCTTTTCGCCATCCTTGCGGGATGTGAACAGCGTCTTGCCCAACCGCCCCTTATTGGCAGCAATCACGCCGGAGGCGGCGGCGAGGATATGCGGGGTAGAGCGATAGTTTTCTTCCAGCCGCACCACATGCGCGCCGGGAAAATCCGCCTCAAACCGCAGGATATTGCCCACTTCGGCCCCGCGCCAGCCATAGATCGACTGGTCGTCGTCGCCCACACAGCAGATATTCTTGTGATCCGCCGCCAGCAGTCGCAGCCACATATATTGGGCAACGTTCGTATCCTGATATTCGTCAACGAGGATGTAGCGGAACCTCTGCTGCCATTCCTTCAAAACATCTGAGTACTTTTGAAATATCGCGACGACATGCAATAGGATGTCGCCAAAATCGACGGCGTTCAGTTCCAATAGGCGCTGCTGATAAGCTGCGTAAAGTTCGACGCCTTTGTGATCAAACGCCCCGCTTTCGGCGACAGGCACCTTGTCCGGCGTATAGGCCTTGTTTTTCCAGCTATCGATAATACCCGCCAGCATCCTCGCAGGCCAACGCTTCTCATCGATATTGGCAGCTGCGAGTAATTGTTTGAGCAGCCTGATCTGATCGTCCGTATCCAAAATAGTGAAGGACGACTTCAAACCAGCCAACTCTGCATGAATCCGCAATATCTTCACGCTTATCGCATGGAAAGTACCGAGCCATCGGATCGGCTCATCAAGGCCATAAGGATGCTGCTCCAAACGGAGCTTCATTTCTCGAGCCGCTTTATTTGTGAAAGTGACGGCAAGAATGCTCCATGGAGCAAATCCATGATGATCGACCAAATGTGCAACACAGGCCATAAGCGCACGAGTTTTGCCAGTTCCTGCGCCAGCAAGCATCAGAACCGGAGAACCCAAATGATTCAATGCTTCAAGCTGAGCGTCGTTGAGGCCTTCCTTATAAGGACCTTTGACGAAATTAGGACGCGCCATCGCCCGCTGGCTTAGCGGGACGGCGGCCTCGAATGCGTCTTCTTCGGAAAAACTGCTCATGGCGCAAAGGTAAACTGAAAAGCCAGCTAGGAAAAGCCCTTGTTCTCTTAATGTTCCCTACATTGACTCCGCCCCCGGCGTCACTAACGTCGCGCCCATGAATTTGCACAGCCGTTACCCCGCGATTTCAGACCTGAAGGCCCGCGCCCGGCGGCGAATTCCGCATTTCGTGTGGGAATATCTGGACAGTGCAACGGGGGATGAGCAGACGCAGCGCCGCAACCGCGCGGCGCTGGACAGGGTGCTGTTCGATCCCTCCATTCTACACGGTGAGTTTGCGCCGGATCTGACGACCACATTGCTTGGCAAATCCCATCCGCTGCCAATCGGTATCGCCCCTGTCGGCATGTCAGGGCTGATCTGGCCGGGCGCCGAACAGATGCTGGCCCGCACGGCGGCGAAAGAGGGTATCCCTTACACCCTTTCGACTGTTGCGACCCAATTGCCCGAGGATGTCGGGCCGCAGGTCGCCGATCAGGGATGGTTTCAGCTTTATCCGCCCCGCGATCCGGGCATTCGGGATGATATCCTTCGACGGGTGAAGGCGAGCGGATTTGATACTTTGGTCCTGACTGTTGATGTACCCGTCGCCTCGCGCCGGGAACGGCAGACGCGCGGCGGGCTGACCAACCCGCCCAAGCTGACGCCGCGGCTGGCGCTGCAGGCCGCGCGCTGCCCCGAATGGCTGAACGGCATCCGCAAGACCGGCATGCCCAGGATGCGATTGATGGACAGCTATTCCGATATCAAGACGGCGCTGCCCTCGACCCAGCATATCGGATATCTTTTACGGACCTCCCCCGATTGGGATTACTTCAAATCACTGCGCGATGCCTGGGACGGACCTCTCATCGTCAAGGGCATCGGGCGCCCGGATGATGCCGCGCGCCTGACAAACGCCGGAGCCGATGCGATCTGGGTCAGCAACCATGCCGGGCGGCAGTTTGATGGCGGCCCAGCGACCATCGAAATTCTGCCCGCGATCCGGGCTGCAACAACCCTGCCGGTGATCTTTGACAGTGGCATCGCAGGTGGGCTGGACGTCTTGCGCGCCATCGCGATGGGCGCGGATTTCGTGATGCTGGGGCGGGGTTTTCACTATGGTTTGGGGGCGCTCGGCGAAGCCGGAGCCGCACATGTGATTGATATCCTGCGTCAGGATATGATCAGCAATATGGGCCAAATGGGGGTGCGATCACTGGGTGATCTGGCGAATAACCCATGTTTGAGGAAATAACACATATGGACGATTACGCGGCGGCAGCTTAGGAATGCTGCAACTGCGAAAGGAATACCCATGGCTGATTTCAAGAAAATCCTGATTGCCAACCGTGGCGAGATTGCAATCCGCATC
Source organism: uncultured Paracoccaceae bacterium (assembly GCA_947500055.1). GTDB lineage: Bacteria > Pseudomonadota > Alphaproteobacteria > Rhodobacterales > Rhodobacteraceae > Yoonia. Next base: position 49,119 of record CANMQO010000004.1, on the reverse strand, counting down.
ATGCGGGCCGCCAACGAGATGGGCAAAAAGACCGTTGCGGTCTTTGCCGAAGAGGACAAGCTGGGCCTGCACCGGTTCAAAGCGGATGAGGCCTATCGCATCGGTGAAGGCATGGGGCCGGTCGCCGCCTATCTGAGCATCGAAGAGATCATTCGCGTCGCCAAGATGTCCGGCGCAGATGCGATCCATCCCGGATACGGGCTGTTGTCGGAAAACCCCGATTTTGTGGATGCCTGCGCGGCCAATGGCATTGCCTTTATCGGTCCCAAGGCGAAGACCATGCGCGAACTGGGCGACAAGGCCAGCGCGCGACAGGTTGCGATTGATGCGGGCGTGCCGGTTATTCCTGCCACCGATGTGCTTGGCGATGACATGGCCCTGATCAAGAAGCAGGCCAAGGAGGTCGGCTATCCCCTGATGCTCAAGGCGTCATGGGGTGGCGGCGGGCGCGGCATGCGCCCGATCATGTCCGAAGGCGAGCTGGAGGAAAAAGTGCTGGAAGGACGGCGCGAGGCGGAAGCCGCCTTTGGCAATGGCGAAGGCTATCTGGAAAAGATGATCATCCGCGCCCGCCATGTGGAGGTGCAGATCCTCGGCGATACGCATGGGCAGATGTATCACCTGTGGGAGCGGGATTGTTCGGTGCAGCGGCGCAACCAGAAAGTCGTGGAGCGTGCCCCCGCCCCCTATCTGTCCGGCACGCAGCGCGAAAAGCTGTGCAATCTGGGCAAGAAAATCTGCCAGCACGTGAATTATGAATGCGCGGGCACCGTCGAATTCCTGATGGATATGGATTCGGGAGAGTTCTACTTTATCGAGGTGAACCCCCGCGTGCAGGTGGAACATACGGTGACCGAGGAAGTCACCGGCATTGATATCGTGCGCGCCCAGATCCTGATCGCTGAAGGCAAATCACTGGTGGAGGCGACAGGCTGCGCCTCGCAATATGATGTGAAGCTGGACGGTCATGCCATCCAGTGCCGGGTTACAACCGAAGATCCGCAAAACAACTTCATCCCCGATTACGGCCGTATCCAGACCTATCGGTCGGCCACCGGCCCGGGGATCAGGCTGGATGGTGGCACCGCCTATTCCGGCGCGGTGATCACCCGCTACTATGACAGCCTGCTGGAAAAGGTGACCGCGCGCGCGCCGACGCCTGAAATGGCGATTGCCCGGATGGACCGCGCCTTGCGTGAATTCCGCATTCGCGGCGTGTCGACCAACATTGCATTTGTAGAAAACCTGCTCAAGCATCCGACGTTCCTGAACAATGAATACCATACCAAGTTCATTGATCAGACGCCGGAGTTGTTCGATTTCAAACAGCGCCGTGACCGGGCGACGAAGATCCTGACCTATATCGCTGATATCACGGTAAACGGTCATCCCGAAACTGCCGGTCGGCAACGCCCGGGCGCTGATGTGAAACCGCCACGCCCGCCGGTCAAACCAACGACCGACGTGACCCCGGGGACACGCAACATTCTGGATACGTCCGGGCCAGAAGCCGTCGCCCAGTGGATGCGGGATCAGAAACAATTGCTGATCACCGACACAACCATGCGGGATGGTCATCAGTCGCTGCTGGCGACCCGTATGCGGTCCATTGACATGATCAACGCGGCCCCCGCCTATGCCACCAAGATGCATCAGCTTTTCAGCGTGGAATGCTGGGGCGGGGCGACGTTTGATGTGGCCTATCGGTTCTTGCAGGAATGCCCCTGGCAGCGCCTGCGTGATATCCGTGCGGCAATGCCGAACATCATGACGCAAATGCTGCTGCGGGCGTCAAATGGTGTGGGCTACACCAACTACCCCGATAATGTTGTGCAAAGCTTTGTGGCGCAGGCCGCCACATCGGGTGTTGATGTATTCCGGGTATTTGACAGCCTGAACTGGGTTGAAAACATGCGCGTCGCCATGGACGCGGTGATCAAGGCCGAAAAGGTCTGCGAAGGGACGATTTGTTACACAGGCGACCTGCTGGACTCGAAACGTTCAAAATATGACCTGAAATATTATGTGGGCATGGCCAGAGAACTGGAGGCCGCAGGCGCACATGTGCTGGGCCTGAAGGACATGGCCGGGTTGCTGAAGCCGGCGGCGGCGACCGCGCTGATCAAAGCGTTGAAGGAAGAAACCAATCTGCCGATCCATTTCCATACCCATGACACCTCAGGGGCGGCGATCGCGACTGTGCTTGCGGCCTCTGCCGCCGGGGTGGATTGTGTCGATGGGGCGATGGACGCGCTGTCGGGCAACACCTCACAGCCGACATTGGGATCAATCGTCGAGGCATTGCGCGGCGACGCACGCGACACGGGGCTCGATGTCGCCGCTATCCGCGAGATCAGCAATTATTTCGAACAGGTGCGCGCACATTACAGTGCTTTCGAATCTGGTCTGCAGGCCCCTGCCTCAGAAGTGTATCTGCACGAAATGCCCGGCGGGCAGTTTACCAACCTCAAGGCGCAGGCGCGCTCGCTCGGGCTGGAGGAACGCTGGCATGAGGTGGCCCAGACCTACGCGGATGTGAACCAGATGTTCGGTGACATCGTCAAGGTGACACCATCGTCAAAGGTTGTCGGCGACATGGCGTTGATGATGGTCAGCCAAAACCTGACCCGCGCCGATGTTGAGGAGCCAAATGTCGACGTGGTCTTCCCCGACAGTGTGGTTGATATGATGAAGGGCAGTCTGGGCCAGCCCCCCGGCGGCTGGCCAAAGGCGATCCAGAAGAAGGTATTGAAGGGCGAAAAGCCTTTTACCGACCGGCCCGGCAAATCCCTGCCTGCCACCGATCTGGACGCGGCGCGTGCGGACCTGTCATCCCTGCTTGATGGGAAACAGATCGATGATGAGGATCTGAACGGCTATCTGATGTATCCCAAAGTGTTCCTGGATTACATGGGCCGTCATAAAATTTATGGCCCGGTGCGGACGCTGCCGACGCGGACATTTTTTTACGGGATGGAACCGGGGGATGAGATCGTGGCCGAAATTGACCCCGGCAAGATCCTCGAAATCCGGCTGCAGGCCGTGGCAGATATGAACGAAGACGGCGAGGTGAAGGTCTTTTTCGAACTCAATGGGCAACCCCGGACCATCCGCGTGATGAACCGGCTGGCAGCAGCCGAAAAAGTCTCGCGACCAAAGGCCGAGGATGGCAATGCCAACCATATCGGCGCCCCGATGCCCGGTGTCGTGGCGACGATTGCCGCAAGTGCAGGCAAGGAAGTCAAAGAGGGCGATCTGCTGCTGACGATCGAGGCGATGAAGATGGAAACCGGCATCCACGCCGAACGGGACGCGGTGATCAAGGCGGTCCATGTGCAAGCGGGCGGACAGATCGATGCAAAAGATCTTTTGGTCGAATTTGAATAAAGGGTTTTGTCGCCTGGCCACCGGGGCGGTTCTGATGGCAGCCCCGGTGGCCGAATCCGCGCAGGCCGAGCAAGCCCCTGCAGTGCCACTCTGCACTTTGATCGCCACCCCGGTTGGGATGCAATCGGCCGCAGTGCGGGACAGCTGGCCGCGCGTTCTCAAAAATGCCTTTGGCGCCGATGGGAAAGTCGACGCCCAGCTCAGCCTGACTTTGATGATCCCGGTTTCACGTGGTGGTGCCGCCCCCTGCCTGGCGGACTACTTCGTGGAACGGCTTCATATGTCACCTGATGGCGTTGTCACCGGGGCCATTGTCCCCACCAGCCGGGATTACCCGATGTTCGTTTACGACCCGGTGATCGTTGACCCTGAAATGATCATCGACTGGCGCTTTGCGCCAAATGGGGTGCAGCTTGCGTTTGGAGGATACACGACCCGCGCGTCACTCAAGAACCCAACCGACGCGCAGCTCGCAGAATTGGGTTTGCAGCCGCAATATATCCCCCCCGATTGGGACTGACGCATGACCAGGGGAAAAGCCTTATGACACGGAAACTCGCCCTCGTTTCGCTTCTCGTGCCTGATTACGACGCGGCGATCGCGTTCTATACCGGGATGATGGGGTTTGATCTGCTTGAGGACACTGACCTTGGGCAGGGAAAGCGCTGGGTCAGGGTTGCGCCAACCGGGGCAGAAACGGCATTTTTGCTGGCCAAGGCAGTGGGTGACCGGCAGGTCGAAGCCATAGGGAACCAGGGCGGCGGGCGCGTCTGGCTGTTCCTGCAAACCGATGCATTTGACGAAGACTATGCCCGGATGCGCGACAACGGCGTGCATTTCGAAGAAGCCCCACGCGACGAGGCTTATGGGAAAGTCGCGGTCTTCCGCGACCCGTTCGGCAATCGGTGGGACTTGATTGCATTTAAGGCATAAGCCTTAGGCGGCATCGATTTCCGCGATGATTCTCTGACCCGGGGCCGGTCAATTGTGGCAAAATTGCAGCAAGATGAGGCGCTCAAGCGGCGTATTGTTGAGGATTTTTGGGCAATGCGGCAAACATTAACGCTTTGTTAACAGAGCCGCGCATCCCACTTGTCGCATGGTTTTTTTTTACGTAACTTCAAGGGAATAGTCGTGGTTTGGGAAGTATCGAGTGTTTGATATCATGAAGAAAAGTGCAGCGACACTTGCTGCGATCATTGGTTTGGCCGGGTCAGCGCAAGCCGCTACAGTCACAGACACAACGCTTTACAGCGCCCTGACGACAACCCACACCTATTCGTTCGATCTGGGCGCGGTGGACGAAAGCGCCGCCTCCTCACTTGATGTTACCTATGGCGGTTGGGAAGGATTGATCCCTCCCTTCCCTCCCAGCGTATCCGGTGATGTGTTTATCAACGCCGTCTTCGCTGGCGTTTGGGAAGCCACGACAGGAATCGTCTCGGGGCCAACGACGTCGACATTCGACACCACGGGTTTTCTGCGTGACGGTGTGAATGTTTTTGCGTTCGCGCCAACCTTCTTTGCGGACGGTTACGAGTCTTTTGCGTTCAATTCTTTCACATTGGAATTTGAACGCGCTGAAGTCGTCGTCAACCCTGTCCCATTGCCTGCATCAGCTGTTTTCTTGCTGGTCGGCCTCGCTGGATTGGGTGCAATGGGTGCCCGCCGCAAAACCGCCTGATCGAGGCGACATAGTTTTGATTTTGACACCGGGCATGGCGAATATGTCCGGTGTTTTCATTTGTGGCAGCGCGATCCAGGCTGACGCGCGGAAAACTGCAATGCAGGGTCATTTTTGTCTTGCAGAACCGATGAACTCTTTATAGATCAGCGATCACCAACGGATGCGGGCGTAGCTCAGGGGTAGAGCATAACCTTGCCAAGGTTAGGGTCGTGAGTTCGAATCTCATCGCCCGCTCCAATTTAAACTAACAAACCCAGTTAGTTACGATAAAGGGCCACCTTAGGGTGGCCCTTCGTGTTTCAGAAAACTGCCAAATGCTACCATTTACGTGTCGGTTTTCTTTGGCGACATATCCAGTTCAAACATTGCTTCTTTGACAGCACAGTCGGGCAAAAACAGGTAGTTGCGCTCTGTCACCCTCGAATTTGGTGAGTGCCCGACCATCTTCTTGATCAACTCAAGCGGCGTGCCTTTTATCCATTGGTAAGATGTAAAGGCTTTCCGAGCGAATTTCGGAGTAAAGCGCATCGGTTTGCCCAAGCGTTGAACACCGGACCGTTTAACAGCCGAATTCAGCGACTTGCGATAGTTGTCCATGTGTTTTGTCTTATCAAATCTAGCCGGAAAAACCCACTCAGACTCTCTTGGAAGCTCGGCAAGGTCTGCCGCTAGGCCCTCATGTCAACGGCCGACTACTTCGTTCACACATCAAACACCCTCCTGAGCGTACAGGGGCTGAAACCCTTGGACGGCACAGCAACCTCGCTGGCGCAGTTGATATGGTGATGGATGGTATGAGAAACAACCGACCGAAGTCATTGTTGTCTTATCGCGGGCATGCCTTGAGCGCTGAACTATTGCTTTTAACGATAATGGCTCTTCAGTAGCTGACCTATTGCGTCGGGAACCTTACCTCAGCCAGTGCTGCAAAATCGGGGTCGTCTCGCAGTGGGTCAGTTATGCCGGTCGCGTTGAACAACGCCAGACGCGCGGCTCGGTAGCCCCGGACCGTTGCAAGGATACGACCACCATAACCGTTTGGTGGCTCGGTAATGCTGCCGAACGCGGCATCCAAATATGGTCCCAGCAAGTCATTGAAATTTCGGCATCGCAGTTGGTGCAGCTTGCGACGATATAGCATCGGGATGTCCAAACGCGGCAAGCGGGCCGCGATCCTGATCTGCTGACGTTCCAGCAATCGTTCGTAGATCGCCTGCCTTTCAGTGGAGGTTGGTTCGATATCGATGGAAATTGGTCTTGGCGCTGGCCCCAAATCTAAAGGCCCACCATACAAGTGACATTGCCACTGACCGGGGGGTAACGGATGCCTTGGTTGGCTGTCGGAGGTTTGCGAGACCGCAAGACAGCGGCAAGAGGCGTGCCTGCGAATCGCCGAGCATAAACCGGTACCCACGACGTGTCATGTCCAGCAAATGGGTCCCTTTGAGCGTCGAACTGGAAGGTGGCGTAATCATCCGGGACAAACTGGTTCGCTTGGGCGTAGCCGTCGATCAGGCTGTGGTTGTCATTGGCGGCGATCAAGGAACGGATGGCGTCATGCAAAGACACACCATTCGGAGCATAGTCGTAGAGGTCGATGCCTTGATTGCGGGCGGTCTCCGCAATGGTGACCAGATGCGCGATGTTCCGGCTCTGATAGACCACACCCCACTGACCGCGTGCCGTCTCGAACGGGAAGCTCCCATCTGGGCGAAGCTGATCAATCTGATCGAAGTATCCGTCCCGCACGCCGCTTTCGAACCAGTCGGGACGGTTGAAGGTTGCACCGGCCAGCACCCGCGTCATTGCCTTCGAGGTGTTGTGGTTATTGCGGTCGGGCCGTTCACGGTGGTTGCGCTCCACCATGCGGAGCAGCCATGGCTCAATGGCGGCTTTGTCGCCCGCTGTGAGGCCTTGATAGGTCAGTAAGACCTGCCATGCAGGGAGCAGGAACTGAATGGCCTGACCGGCGGCATAGGCCGACGCATTGTTCTTTCCGCGCAGTTGAAACGCATCTGCATCCGCAAACCGGCGTAGATTTTTGATCGCGTCGTTTGCGTAGATCGGGTTACTGGTATCGAGATACTGCATGGCGACACCGTTGACGGCCTCAGCGAAGGCACGTGGCTGCCGAGAGAAGCCGGACCAACCTCCGGTACCGTTGATCACGCTTGGCTGGAAGCTGGCTAATGAGGGCGGCTGATAAGGGTCGCAGGATGTTGAACGCAACGCGGCTTTCCTTGCCGTTGCGTCGAAGAAGCTGATACCGGGGTTCGGCAATCCATCTGATGGCAGCACAGGTGCCCCAGCACTGCAGGCCGATAGGGCTACGAGCAATAATAATGAGGCTACGGTCCGCCTAATGTAATTTGCCCTTCGAGGTGTTGGAAAGTGCGCAACATGTTGCATTACCAATCCCACCCGCATGTTGTCGTCTTGATCCGATCATCGCCACGCGTCTTGTATTCGATGTAATGGAGTGTGGTACCGTTCGGGAACGATCCCCCTCGCGTATCAGAGACGACCGCACTCAAATAGAGATGATCTTGGCCGTTGGCTTGCCAGTTCTCCTTCAAGCACTGCCGAACTTGCTCTTTCATCCCGGCTTCCATCATCCATGAAAACCCTAAGACACCAACGACGACCAATGGCCCGGCCCACAATAGCCAACGACTATTCGTCATCAGTTTCCTCCTTCTCAACGTCAATTTTGGCCCGCTCATTGCCATGCAGTCCGGTAAGGTCGTTTGGCGTGACCAACCCGTCGGTGGCATCATGGATACGCCGCATGAGGTCTTTTCTTGGGACAACGGAGCCGTCAGCCACTCGACTGATCGTGGCTGTTGTCGTGTCCACCATCGCCGCAAACGCTGCCATTGAGGTGTTTCGGGAGACCAGGGAGTTACCAAGTGTCATGAATTCCATTATTACGTTTTGCGTAAGTGATTCGCCAGTACTTTGCGAATTACTTGCTTGGACTTCCCAAGCGTTACGAAAAATGTAATGGTAGGAGTGAAATTGCAGCCGAGACGAAACCAGTGGCGATCCACGACACACTTAAAGAAGCCCGTGAACGCGCGGGTCTCACATTGGAAAGGGCCGCTGCCAGTATTGGCATCAGCGGCGCGAGTTTTTCTCGCATGGAAAATGGCCTCGCAAAGGTCACCATCGACCGCTTGGAGGTCTTGGCAGCACTCTATGGCGTGTCTGCATCTGCACTGGTTGAGGGCACCGTCGTGACAAAGCCCTCAACAATCGATCTCGACCGGTTGCGAAAGGTGGTAGAGGCGGTCCAGCAAGTCGTAAACGAATGCGACGCGAAACCGTCGCCTGAGAAGATGTCGGCAGCTATAACCGAACTTTACCAGCTTGAGATCGGTCACATCGTCAGCGATCCAAAGGCCTCGTTCGATCCAAATCGTCATATCGGGATCATCCGAGCAATGTTCCGGTCATAGTCACGCCACTTTCAACAACCATGAGATGTTGTAGGAAACCTCCGAGGTTGATACTGCGGGGGCACAATATTTTGTCATTTGAAGCAAAGACCTATGCAGATCGAGATCACGCTTACAGCACTGCCGTCCGCCGAGTATTCAGCGACTGATCTTGGCTTTTTGCTGCACAAACACCCTGATCATTTGCACACGCGGGGCACGTCCGCAGGCGACGTTACAATTTTCTTCACCGAGAAGTCGCAAGAGCGCACAACGGCCGTCCTGCATCTGGACGTTGATCCGGTTGGCCTTGTGCGCGGTAAGAACCAACAAAGCGATGGGCTATTGGCCCAGTACGTCAACGACCGTCCATACGTTGCAAGTTCTTTCCTTTCAGTCGCATTGGCTCGCGCCTTTGCGCAATCCATGGCAGGCAAGTCGAAAGACCGACAAGCCCTTGCCGATCAGGCGCTACCATTTGAAGTCCGCATTGTCCCCTTGGCCCTTTCGGGTGATCTCGACCTCGTCGAACGGCTGTTCGCGCCTTTGGGATACACTGTGACGGTACAAGAAGACGACTATGTCGTTGCCCTGCAAGTCCGTGCCACCATCCGTTTGGCCGATATGCTCAACCACCTTTATGTGCTGATCCCAGTACTCGACAATTTCAAACACTACTATGTCAGTGAAGAAGAGATCGACAAATTGCTGGCGAAGGGTGAGGGCTGGTTGGCCGATCACCCAGACAAAGAACTGATCACAAGACGGGCGTTGAAACATCGCCGGTCGTTGATGAACCTGGCCCTCGCACGCCTTGAGGAAGGCATGACGCGCGAAAACGAGGATGAAGAGACGCCCAAGCTGAAGCCTGAGGAACAGCTTGAACAGCCGCTACGACTGCATGCCTTGCGGCTAGACACCGTGGCTGAAGTACTCAAGCAGAACAAGGTCAGTTCGGTCCTTGATCTGGGGTGTGGTGAGGGCAAGCTCATCGCCCGGCTGATCAAAGAACGTGGCATTGACCGTATCGTCGGCGTGGACCCTTCGGTACGGACTTTGGAAGCCGCCCATCGCAAATTACGGCTGCATCAGGCTGGCGATGCTATGGCGTCTCGTATCTCCTTGCAGATGGGCAGCCTGACCTACGGTGACCGGCGTTGGCAGGGGTTTGATGCGGCAACGTTGGTCGAGGTGATCGAACATATCGAACCGCACCGGCTATCGGCGTTGGTGCTGTCACTGTTTGCAGATGCCCGCCCGAAAATTGTTGTGATGACGACACCAAACCGAGAATACAACGCTCTGTTCGAAGGGCTGAAGGATGGCAAGCTACGCCATCCCGATCATCGTTTCGAGTGGACACGCGCCGAATTTGAAAGCTGGGCCACGGGCGTAGCTGAGGAGCATGGCTACTCTGTCAGTTTTGCCCCAGTGGGGCCAGTGGACGACACCCGTGGAGGTCCCTCGCAGATGGCGATATTCAATCAGGAGGGTGCCCAATGACCTTGCCACCATTCGTGCCATCAGTCGCGCCCGACATTGAAGCTACCATTCAATCCAAATTGGCCGCTTTAGAGGCTGATCACGATGTTCGCATCCTGTTTGCCATCGAAAGCGGTAGCCGCGCATGGGGCTTCCCATCGCCGGACAGCGACTATGATGTGCGGTTCATCTATGCGCACAAACCCAACTGGTATCTGAGCATCGAGCCGGGACGCGATGTCATCGAATTGCCCATCGAAGGCGACTGGGACATCAACGGTTGGGATATTCGCAAGGCGTTGGGTCTGCTGATCAAACCCAACCCGGTAATGTTAGAATGGCTGTCCAGTCCGATCCGGTACCGCTGGAACGAAGATATTTGCGCCCGCCTGACACGCTTTGCCGACAAGACGACATTTGGCGAAAGCTGCCTGCATCACTACCGCAATCTAGCTGTGAAGCAGTGGGATAAGCACGTCGGCGACAATACCGATGTGCCGTTGAAGAAGTATTTCTACATCTTGCGTCCGGCCCTCGCGATCTCATGGATCAAACAGAACCCGACGGTACAGCCGCCAATGAACCTACAGGCGCTCGTCGCAGGGCAATCATTGGACGATGCTCTCGTGGCACAAATCGAGCAATTGCTTATCGCGAAGGCGTCAGCAAAAGAGATCGGACGAGGTGAACGCATCCCGATGATTGATGCCTTCATTCACGAACAGATCGCATGGGCAAACGTCGTGGCCAAGCTAGAAGAACGCCCGGACCTCATGGCGGAAGGCAATGACATTCTGCATGCTATCGTGAACCGATCATCGCTGGGAGTGGCATGAATGGCAAAGATTTCTATTCCCGACTACGCCCTTGTTGTTCTGATCGGTTCCACTGGGTCCGGCAAATCCAGCTTTGCACGCAAGCACTTTCTTGAAACCGAAATCGTGTCCTCGGACCATTGCCGGGCATTAGTGTCCGATGATGAAACCGATCTTGCCGCGACAGGTGATGCGTTTGACTTGCTCAACTACACGGCGTCGATCCGTCTGAAACGCCGATTGATGACGGTCATTGATGCCACGTCTGTCAAACGGGAAGACCGGGCAAAGCTCGTCCAACTGGCCCGCAAGTATCATGCTCTGCCAGTGGCGTTGGTTTTGGATATTGACACAAAGATTTGCCATGAGCGCAACCAGCAGCGTCCCAACCGCGACTTTGGCGAACATGTGCCCCGCAACCACGCTAAGGCGCTGCGACGTGGCCTGCGCGGTTTGCGAAAGGAAGGGTTCCGCCAAGTTCAGATCATGAAGTCGCCGGAGGAGGTTGATGCGCTCGACATCTCTCGCGAACCATTGTGGACGGACAATCGAACTGATCATGGGCCGTTTGACATTATCGGTGATATTCACGGCTGCTTTGATGAACTGACCGAATTGCTGGGTGATCTTGGGTATCAGATTGACCCATTTGAAACAGATGCCGAGGACCTAATCCGTGCTCGTCACCTCGAAGGCCGCAGGGCCTTCTTTGTTGGTGACATAACAGATCGCGGCCCGCGCAACTTGGATGCTTTGCGCCTTGTGATGGGCATGTGTGACGAAGGTTCAGGGCACTGCGTCGTGGGCAATCACGACTTCAAGTTGAACAAATGGCTCAAGGGCCGGTCTGTGATGCAAACGCATGGGTTGGACCTGACCGTTGCGGAACTCGAACAGACGTCGGATGCGTTCCGCAAACAGGCCGCAGACTTCATCTGGAACCTAAGGTCTCATGCATGGCTTGCTGACGGCAAATTGGTCATCGCCCACGCGGGTCTGAAAGAGGAAATGCACGGGCGTGGGTCAGGCCATGTGCGCAATTTCGCGATGTTTGGTGAAACAACTGGCGAGGTTGATGAGTTTGGCTTGCCAGTCAGACTGGAATGGGCACGAGACTATCGCGGTAAGGCCGATGTCGTCTTTGGACATACCCCGATGGCAGAGGCCGAGTGGCTGAACCACACGATGTGTATCGACACCGGCTGTGTGTTTGGTGGCAAGCTGACGGCCCTGCGATGGCCGGAACGGGAAACACTGTCTGTCAAAGCAAAGGCACAATACGCAGTACCGGCGAAACCGCTGGACGCGGATCAGTCGTTGTCAGCGCAACAGGATCATGATCGCCTGCTCTACTTTGATGACTACGCCACCAAGATGCGGATTGAGACGCGGTTCAAATCCACACTGCAAATCCCAGAGGAGAACGCCCTTGCGGCTTTGGAGGTGATGAGCCGTTTTGCCGTTGATCCCCGTTGGCTGATCTATTTGCCACCGACGATGGCCGCCTGTCCGACCGCGACCGAGGGTCCGTTCCTTGAACACCCTGACCAAGCGATGGATCATTATGCCAGCCGAGGTGTGACCGACATTGTCGTTGAAGAAAAGCACATGGGATCGCGTGCGCTCTTGGTTATTGCCAAGAATGCAGAGGCCGCCCAAACCCGGTTTGGCGTCGAAGATGGCAAGGCTGGCGTGATCTTCACCCGTACTGGTCGCCCTTTCTTCAAGGACGAAAGTATGGAGGCTGCTGTGGTCGCCCGTGTCGGCACCGCGATGCAGACGTCAGGTCTATGGGATGCGCTTGAAACCGATTGGGTCCTACTCGATGCCGAATTGATGCCATGGTCAGCCAAGGCGCAGGATTTGCTCAAACGGCAATACCTGCCCACCGTTGCTGCTGCCAAATCCTCGGCTTCGGCGCTTTTGGCGGCAATAAGCCAAGCCGGTGACATTGACGGGCTGGATGCGCTCAAGACGCAAACTGAGGCGCGGTTGTCCAATGCATCGCTGATGGGTCAAACGATTGATGGCTACTGCTGGGCAGCTGACAGTATCGAAGATTACCGCATCGCTCCGTTCCACATCTTGGCAACCGAGGGGCAGGTTCACGGCGAAAAGCCACATACATGGCACATGGAAACCCTCACAAAACTGGCGGATGCTGATCCGATCTTGCAGACCACGGGCTGGAAACAGATTGACCTGAACAACGTCGAAGATCGCGAAGCGGTTGTTGCGTGGTGGATGGCACATACCGACAAAGGCGGCGAAGGCTTGGTCTTCAAACCCAACGCGTTTACGCAACGCGGCGAAAAGGGCTTGATCCAACCCGCGATGAAAGTACGTGGACGCGACTATTTGCGGATCATCTACGGGCCTGACTATGACCTGCCAGAGAACATCGACAGGTTGCGACAACGCGGGTTGGGCCGAAAATTCTCACTCGCTGAACGCGAATTCAAGCTCGGTTTCGAGGGGCTGCATCGGTTCGTCGAGGCGCTGCCGCTGTCCAAGGTCCATGAATGCGCGTTGGCGGTTCTGGCGTTGGAAAGCGAGCCTGTTGATCCACGACTGTAAGCATATTTGTGCCGCAAGGTTACGGAGAGAAGCACATGCCGTTCATAACTTATGCTTATCGCATCGGTCGCGAAGCAGCGCTTCTGGACGAAGGTGAATGGTCTGTTATCGCACCCTTGCTGCAAGATCGCCTGACATGGATCAAAAAATATAGGACCGAGACCGGTTGCTCTATTGAAGAGGCGAGAAAGCGCGAACCAATTGGAATGTCAGCACTGGACAAATATGAAGAACTGACTGGCGTCCGCCTTGAACATCCTGACCAACTCTGGGCCATTCAGATGAAATTCTACGGATCACTGTGCCCACGGTGTTCAAAACCGTTCAGAACACCGAAGGCAAAGATGTGCGCAGACTGTGGGTATGAGCTACCAAAGGGTCTGCTTGCTGGTCCGCTGGGTGATATTGACCATTGATCATCAGCAAGCGACGACAAAGCTGCTGCAATTCCGCAACAGCAAGCTACACAGCGTTCATTCAAGTTGCTTGAAAAAGATGAATGCTCTACGTCCGTGTTACCGAAAGATCGGTTTCGTTCGTAACGCAAACAGGAGGGCAGCACATGACCAGTATCACAGCCACCCTCATCGGGCGCACCACAAGCTAAATCAGCAAAGCTGATCCGGCGTGATCATACTGGCCGTCTGGCCATTCCAGAACATACGAATACGGAACCATACCAATGGGCAATCCTGATATGGATGGCCGTCTATCTGCATCGCAGTCAGACGGGATCATCTCAAATTTCTACACCTCTTCCGCATGGATCGAAGGCCGTGCAGAGGATCAACTGAAACACGTCAGCACATGGGCTGGTGTCACCAAAGTCGCGGCGTTCCCCGACCTGCACCCCGGAAAATACGGGCCGGTGGGCTGTGCGGTACTGGCCGCCCGCATCTATCCGCAACTGATCGGCAACGACATTGGGTGCGGGATGTCGTTGTTTCAACTCGACATGCCCGTGCGCAAGCTCAAGCTGGAAAAGGCGGTGCGACGGATCAGAGTGTTGGGCGAACCGCTGGACACGTCGCTGGAAGGGCGACTGGAAGAGATCAATCTGTCTGCCGATCTGTTTGCCGGTGCCTTGGGCACCATCGGCGGCGGCAATCACTTCTGCGAGGTCCAGACACTTGTGGACCCTCAGACAGGTTGTGGTCTTGATCAGGGCCTTACCTACCTGCTGGTCCATTCGGGGTCACGTGGGCTGGGCGAAGCGACGTTGAACGCTCTACCACAAGACGCGTTTGATGGGCTGATGCCAGGCAGCGAAGACGCGGCGAGCTATGTCGCTGGCCACGACAGCGCCGTTCGTTGGGCGATGTTGAACCGTCAGATCATTGCTGAACGGGCCGCAGAGGCATTGCGGGCAGATGTCCGGCTGATCAGCGATGTGCCGCACAACATTTTGGCAGAAACTCCGGCTGGTTGGTTGCACCGCAAAGGCGCTGCCATGGCTGCCGACCTGGTACCGGTGGCTGGTTCGCGGGCCACGTCGAGTCATCTGGTTCAGCCGCTTGGGCAGGATGCAGCCTTGGCTTCCCTAGCCCATGGGGCTGGTCGTCGGTATGACCGGTCGTCAATGCATGGTCGGGTGCGTGGTAAACGCTCTGACATCGCAGCGATGGAACGAACGCCTTTTGGCGGACGCGTCATCTGCGAAGACCGGGACCTGCTGATCGAGGAGGCTCCACAAGCGTATAAGTCTGCCGACAGCGTCGTATCTGATCTGGAAGCAACGGGTGTGGCACGCCGAATCGCCACGCTGAACCCGCTGCTGACATTCAAGAAGACACGCAAGGAGGGATCGCGATGAAGGGCATTGATCACATCTCCCTGCTGGTCACGGCGGGCGATGGACCTGCAGAATGTAATCAGGCTGTAGGACACATCCTCGACCGGATGCAGGAGGAGGCCGACATGTTCGGCCTCGCTTTGTCGATCCACCGGACCGAGGCCAAACATGGCCCTAAATCAGCGGTGGTTGTGGTGAACGGCGAAGGCCGTACAGCATTTGCAAAGTCGTGGACAGGTACTGTTCAGTGGCGCATGCAAAGTCAGTTGCGCAAGCATCACAAGCGGGCCAATTGGTTCGTCGGGGTCTTCCTGTTGGAACAATCCCAAGCTGGGGTCGCTAACATCCGACAAGCCGATGTCAATTTCTCAACCCTGCGTGCTGGTGGTCCTGGTGGGCAGCATCAGAATACGACTGACAGCGCGGTACGGGCGGTGCACAAGCCATCCAGCCTGACGGTGGTCGTGCGTGAGGCACGATCCCAACATCGTAATAAAGCACTGGCTTTGGAGCGACTTCAAAGCCTTGCCGATGCGCAGGCCGTTGCTGATCAAGAAGATCGTAAGAGTAGCCAAAACCAAATGCATCGGGCGTTGGAGCGGGGCAGCCCAGTGCGGCGGTTTGTTGGGGAAAGGTTCAAGGAGGATGTGAAAGACCGCTAGTGGGTGCCTGTCGACGTTGCCGAACAACGCAGTTTCAGCAACTTCGGCGGCGTCAAAATGACGTTCATTTCTCCGGCTGGCCAACAGCACGCAAAAACAGTGGCGCATTCGTTCCGTCAAGCACGGCAGCGGTTAGGCACCCATTTGATATGGCCCCAGTATCCACACAAATACGATTGTTTTTCACAACAGGGTCATTACCGGGCGTATGGCCGTGAACTACAATATATCCATGATCCACATCACTATCGAGAAACCGCGACCGTATCCAAGGTAAGTCTTTGGGCTGTTGTTGATCCAACGGAATGCCCGGAGCAATGCCAGCATGCACAAAGATATACGGGTCAATAGCATGAGAAAGCGGCAGTGACTTGAGCCATTTCAAACGCTCCGCTCCCAACGCCTCAGCCAATTCATTTGGATCATATCCGCCAAACCGCAGTGAGATGCCGAGCGATGAAACGGTTTCTTCACCGCCGTTAGACAACCACGTGTACCATGCTTGGCGGTTATCTGTGGCAAGACATTCCAACATCATTGCCTCATGATTGCCAAGCAGACATATCATAGAGAACCCATCCAAGCCTGTCATTAATCTGTCCAAGACCGCAACGCTCTGTGATCCTCCATCAATGTAGTCACCGACGTGAACGATTTCGGCAGACCGCTTCGCGTGTAATAATGTATGATGATTGCGGATGTGCTCATGGAGTTCCGACAGCAGATCGTCACGTCCATGTACGTCGCCTATTGCGTAGATGATTGGTTCCATTTGCTTACTTTATGCCTTGCGTGGGACTGATTGGGTGGCGTTGCATCAGAGTTTAGCTGTGACCTCAATCATCGGTTCCACCGCATCCCTGATCAGATCAACCAACTCAGGGTCCATGAATTGATAGTCGTCGGGTATGTCGAGCACGTGGATGATCTTGTGCTTCACATCGCCCCGAAACTCGGCCCGCAAGCGTGACTGATGCTTTTCTTCCATCACGCAGATCCGATCGGCCCATTGGATATCAGCCAGCTTCACTTGCCGCCGTGCCTTGCTGTTCGTCCCAGCGGATCGGGTGTTCACGCCGTCATGACGTCGAAAAATAGCTTCGCCCGTGGGGCTGCGCCATTTGTTCATGCTACATATGAAGAGAATATTCATCTCGGTGGCATATTGCCCGTTAGTTATCCCCAACTTAAAGGGGCAGGTAAGTCTTTCGAAGCAAAATCGATACGAAAAACCCTACGATTGGACGAAACCTTTGAAGGTTTCGATCCATGCAGAGTAAGCATCTTCAAAACAAGGACATCACCACGTTTTGCTTCGCAGCTTTCGATTGGGTGTTGAAGAGCGGTGTCTGCGGCGTTTGCAGCCGGAACAACACCGTGAACATGGCTTCCAACCGCTATTTCCATCGCGCCGTTGTCATGGTCGGTATCATCAAGATGAATCCGTACAAATAGCATCTCATCCAGTACATGTTGAGGTGGTTCACAATGCCAAACGCCAGACTTATTGGTCCACTTATCAAAACCAGTAACCTCATGCTTATCCGCTACGGCAATGACACGATCCTGATGCCATGGGACGCCCCAGTTTGTGTCCGGCGTCTTATTGAATGCCACTGTCCTGACCGGTTTCGTCATCGGGTCAAGTGATCTGATAGATTGCATCAACGTCCCCTGACCATCCAATGCCGCACTTAGGGCATGTGAAGGCTTAACGCGCGCACCTGGCTTTGCGTCAAGAAGTGCGGCAGCATCGAAGTGTTCAAGGTCATCTTCCGAGATGGCATTTCTCAACCAAAGCCGTCCACTCGCCTCTAATTCATTTTTCAGATTGATATCAAAAGTCATGGTTCGAAATGACGATGGATAGCAACTCAGCGCAAGTCCAAATGAGGGCTATCATTTCACCAAAATACAGTGCGATTTTAGAGCCGTTGCATGGTTGCGTCACAATCAACGACCCCGACACTGATGCCTTGATCACTAAACCGGGTCGCGGTAATGCACCCACCTTGTCTC
Organism: uncultured Paracoccaceae bacterium; assembly: GCA_947500055.1. Classification (GTDB taxonomy): domain Bacteria; phylum Pseudomonadota; class Alphaproteobacteria; order Rhodobacterales; family Rhodobacteraceae; genus Yoonia. Next base: position 31,261 of record CANMQO010000004.1, on the reverse strand, counting down.
AACCCCGAACCCCACGGAAGTCCGATGTAGTTCTTGCGCACATATTCATCATCCATCCTGACGCTCGCCGTCGGGTGGCTTTGTGCGACCAATGACAACATCATGAGACTACTATGAATATCTACAAATACCCACGTACGCGGCACATTGAAGGTTCGCGCCTTCAAGTGGGCGATATGGCGGACGACAAACCAATTAAGGACCTCGCAGGTGAACACCTAATCTTGGAAGAGAAACTCGACGGGGCCAATTCCGCCGTGTCCTTCGACGTGGACGGCAGTCTGCTGTTGCAAAGCCGTGGGCATTTCTTGAATGGCGGTGGCCGCGAGCGCCACTTTGCCTTACTCAAAACATGGGCTGCGGCCCACGCCCATGTCCTGCACCCGGTGCTGGGCCATCGTTTCGTCATGTACGGCGAATGGATGTATGCCAAGCACACCGTGTTCTATGATCGCCTACCCCATTACTTCATGGAATTTGACGTGCTGGATCGCGATACCGGGGTGTTCTTGAGTACAGAGGCTCGCAGATCATTACTGACTGGCCTACCGGTTATGCCGGTACCGGTGGTGCACACTGGCGAGGTCACATCTGTTGATCACCTCAACAGTATGACCCGGCCCACGCCCTACAAGTCCGCTGATTGGCGGGATGCCTTGACGGTTGCAGCAAGGCGGTCGGGCAGTCGCCCTGACATGGTAGATCAGCAGACCGAGGATAGTGATCTGGCCGAGGGCCTTTATCTGAAGCAGGAGGATGCAAATCGGGTCGTGGATCGGTTCAAGTTCGTGCGTGCCGACTTCCTGCAAGCTATCGCGGCATCGGATGGCCACTGGCATGACCGTCCTATTTTGCCGAATACTTTGGCAGACGGGGTCGATATCTTTGCCCCAGTTTTGGGTTTGGAGGGCGCATACGATGCCTAAACTGAGAAGAGCCAGTGACACCCATGACGATCTGATGTTACTGGTTCCAACCGGTCCGCTTTGGCGGATCGATTGGGATGCAATCTGGCCCTTGTGGCCAGAACTGGCCGCGCTCGACACCTGCCCGCAGGGCCCGATCCATCATGCCGAAGGTGATGTCGGCACGCATACCCGGATGGTAGTCGAAGCGTTGGTTGCCGAACCCTATTGGCGGAACCTTGCAAGGGACGATCAAACCTACCTGTTTTGGGCGGCAGTACTGCATGACATCGGCAAACCTGCGGTGACCAAACATGAGGAAGACGGGCGCATCTCGTCTCGCCGCCATTCCCGTGTCGGCGCATCCATCGCCCGCCAATTGCTCTGGCATGCAGGATCACCATTCGCTTGGCGAGAAGCGCTGTGCGGGATCATCGCGCACCACCAATTGCCGTTCTGGCTGATCGAAAGGCCTGATCCAACGCGGATGGCGATTGAAACATCATGGCGATGCAGGCCAGATCACCTGTGCCTGCACGCCAAGGCAGATGCTCTGGGCCGGGTCTGCGCGGATCAAGATGCGATCTTGGAGAGTGTCAGCCTTGCTGCGATCACATTCCAAGAGGCTTGTTGCTTCGATGCGCCATTCGCCTTTGCCAATGACGAAAGCCGTGTCGCCTATTTCGATCTGCCGGACCGGGACCCACACTATGCCGCCCATGCTGACTTCACCTGCACCGTCACTGTAATGTCCGGCCTGCCGGGGTCTGGCAAAGACACTTGGATCGCGCAAAACCGGCCATATCACCCGGTCGTTAGCCTTGACCTCATCCGCGATGAACTCGGTGTCTCAGCCACCGACAACCAAGGTCAGGTCATTCAAGCGGCCCATGAGCGGGCACGAGAGTATCTGCGCAAAGGCACGGATTTTGTGTGGAACGCGACGAACGTGACACGCTTGAACCGATCAAAAGTGCTGCGGCTGTTGCGGGACTATGGAGCGAAGGTTGAGATCGTCTATGTTGAAGTCGGTCCCAACAAAGTCCATCGACAAAACCGAGATCGGCCCGATGCAGTACCTGATGCTGTGATTGATCATCTTGCACGCAAACTGGAACCGCCTGAGATGTGGGAGGCGCATGAAGTTACCATAGCTTGATCATCTGCTGCCAAAACTGCCAAATCCCGTCTCATCTGGCCCCGGTACGAACCCCAACTGAGGCACAATTGTCAGTCCGGGCTGTCCACCAACCGCAGTAAAAAAGGAATTTCGGATCGAACCAAAGATTGCCAAGGTTAGGGTCGTGAGTTCGAATCTCATCGCCCGCTCCAAATTGCCGGTTGACCCAGACTGGATACGATAGGGCCGCCATTGGGCGGCCCTTCGTCGTTTTGGGACATGAAACTTAGGCCGCAGGGGAATGTTGCAGCTCTGCTTTGACGTCAAAACGAGGCAGTTCGACCGCGCCGGACGTTTCGTCAGCAGGCACCTCATCTTCAAGGATATATGGCTTTGGCCGTTCGGCGGCAAAGATAATGCTGTCAATTGGCATGTGATCGTTCTCATCTTCGGCAGTTATTGGCACGCTTTCACCAACTTGGGGAAGCTCTGCTGCAGTCAGTGGCATATCAGTGGTAAATTCCGGCAAATCGTCCGGCACGCTAGATGGCACCGGATGCACTTCCGAAACTTCGTCGATCTCCTGCACCAAGGCTTCGCGCAATTCCTGCAATTCGCGCGCGGCCTCCGCCGCAATAAGTGCGTCGTGCGCTTCCTGCGCGGCGGCGGCTGCGGCGCGGTTGCGTTGCACCCGGATCTCGGCCTCCTCATAGGTTTCGATTGACGACATCGCCAGTTTCGCCAGGACGACCGGTCCTGTTTCCATGCCTGCAATCGCATAGAGACACGGCAAGAGATCATGAAGCTCATCCACCTCCTGCCCCGTCCGGTCTGTCATCAGGATCGCGTTGATATAGGGGTTCTGCCGTTCGGCGGAAAGCGCGATGGAATGGGTCAACCGCCCATCAATCCGTTCGTCCATCACCAAAAGATCAATCGTTTCAATGCGCAGCAGCGCCCGGGCGATGTGACGGCTTTCGACGCAGACGACCTGAAACCCCTTTTTCATTAGGGCCTGCGCGGAGGCAACGGCCGTTTCGGTATCATCACGCAGAATGAGCGCTTTCATCGGATTCTCCTAATGGTTGGCAGCGATTGGGCCGACCCTAGGCGCGCAACGATTAAATTTTGCTGAAAAGCCGCAACATTTCCTGCGCAGGCTTGGCCCCTGCCCCGGTTCCGCCTATAAGCCCGCACGAAGAAAAGGGGCGCGCATCATGCGGACAGCGACAATCACACGCAAAACGGCCGAAACCGATATCTCCGTCACCATCGATCTGGATGGGACGGGTGTTTATGACAATCAGACCGGCGTCGGTTTCTTCGACCATATGCTGGACCAGTTGTCCCGCCACGCGCTGATTGACATGACGGTGCGTGCGCAGGGCGATCTGCATATCGATGATCACCACACCGTTGAGGATGTAGGCATCGCCCTTGGCCAGGCCCTGACAGAGGCGTTGGGCGACAAGCGCGGCATCCGCCGTTATGGCTCGTGCCATCTGGCCATGGATGACGCGCAGGTGCGTTGTGCGCTGGATCTGTCCGCGCGGCCCTATTTGATCTGCAATCTCGACCTGCCGTTTGGCAAGATCGGGACATTTGATACCGAACTGGTGCGCGAGTTTTTTCAGGCGCTCAGCACCCATGGCGGGATCACCCTGCATATCGACAAGCTGCATGGTTTCAATGCCCATCACATTGCCGAGGCCGCGTTCAAGGCGGTCGCCCGTGCGCTGCGCGAGGCGGTCGAAACGGACCCGCGCAAGGCGGATGCGATCCCTTCCACCAAGGGCAGCCTATGACAACCGCGTTGATCGACTATGACAGCGGCAACCTGCATTCGGCGCAAAAGGCGTTTGAACGGATGGCGGCAGAGGTCGGGTCAGGCCCGATCATCGTGACCTCGGACCCGGATACAGTGGCCAAGGCTGACCGGATCGTGTTGCCCGGTGACGGCGCGTTCCCGCATTGCCGGGCAGAGCTATTTGCCCGCACGGCATTGGCCGAGGCCATAACCGAAGCAGTGACCACACGGGCGCGGCCTTTCTTTGGTATTTGCGTGGGCATGCAGATGATGGCGACCATGGGCCATGAATATGAACCAACACCCGGCTTTGACTGGGTGGCGGGAGATATTAGGCGGATTAACCCGGCGGATCCCGCGCTGAAAGTACCGCATATGGGCTGGAACGATCTGGTAATCGACAATCCACACCCGGTGCTGGACGGGATCAGTACCGGCGATCACGCCTATTTCGTGCACTCCTATGCCATGGATGTAGCCAAACCGGTGGAACGGCTGGCCCATGTTGATTACGGGGGCGATGTCACAGCGATCATCGGGCGGGACACCATGATCGGCACCCAGTTCCATCCCGAAAAAAGTCAGGATGCCGGGCTGCGGATGATTGGGAACTTCCTGCGCTGGATGCCCTAACCGTCATCTGCATCTGGTGCGCGGCCTAGGCGAGCGACTCAGGTAAATGAAACCCCCTGAATTCCTTGACCGTGGACAGGCACAGCAGTGTCTTCATCTGGGCCACCGACGGGATGAGTGTCAGCCGCTCGCGATATAGGGTTTCATAGCCTTCGGTATTCTGTGCGGCCACACGAATGAGATAGTCGAATTCACCTGAAATCAGGTGACACTCAAGCACCTCTGGCATCTGGGAAATTGCTGTCTCGAACGCTTCAATGTCATGCTTTCGCTGGCTGGTCAGCTTGGCCTCAATGAACACCTGTATCTCAAGCCCGACTGACCGACGATTGAGCCGTGCCGCATAATGCGAGATTTTACCCTCTGCCTCCAATATCTTGACGCGTCGGTGGCAGGCTGACAGCGACAGCCCGATCGTTTCTGAAAGGCGGGCCATCGATATCTGGCCATCACTTTGCAGGACGGAAAGGATACGAAGATCAAGCCTATCCATTGGAAAATTTCCCAGATCTGTAACTCTGGTGATAATAATTCCGAAAATTTTCCCGGCAAGCAAAGAATAGGAGAAGCTTTACAATCGAAATTCAGTTAATCTGAAGGCGCTTCAAGAGAAGCTGAATAAAGAGAGGGAGGGGAAACATGTCCCGTAAAATCGTCGTCGGCTATGACGGCAGTGACAGTGCAAAAGCCGCATTGGATTTTTCAGTGAGCCTGGCCAAAGCACAGGGCGGCAGCGTTGTTGTTGCGCATGTGTTGGAATGGTCGCCATATTCATTTCTGACGCCGCAAGAGCTCGAAGAACGCCACAAGCGGCGTGGTGAAGAACTGGAGCGTGCCGAAACTGCCGTGCTGAAGCCGGTTGTGGATGGGCTGTCCGATAGCGGGGTCGCTGTCAGCACGGCGCTCAAATACGGACACATCACCGAAACACTGTGCAAGATCGCAAAAGACGAAGGCGCAGACCAGATCGTTATCGGGCGCACGGGTCATTCCGGACTGGCAACACGGATCTTCGGATCTGTTGCTGGCAGTCTGGCACAGGCGGCACCCGTGCCGGTTACAATCGTTCCATAAATGACAGGGGAAATCATGCATAGATCAATCAGGGCGGCAACACTGGCCGTACCCGCCACGCTGGCCGCAAGCGCACCAGCCATGGCGCAATCATTGGACCAAACGATCAATGACGGTTTTGCAAGCGCAACCGGCTGGTTCGTCAGTTTCATCTTCAGCCCGTTTCCAGGAACAACCTTTCCATGGATCGTGGCCTGGCTTGTCATCGCGGCAACCATCTTCACCGTCTATTTCGGGCTGATCCAGTTCCGGGCGTTCCCGCATTCCATCTCTCTGGTGAAAGGTGATTATTCCGACCCCAATGATGCGGGTGAGGTCAGCCACTTTCAGGCGCTTGCAACAGCGCTTTCGGGTACGGTCGGTCTGGGCAACATCGCCGGTGTGGCCGTGGCCGTGGGCATTGGTGGCCCCGGTGCGACCTTCTGGATGATCCTTGCAGGCCTGATGGGCATGGCGTCCAAGTTCACCGAATGTACGCTGGGCGTGAAATACCGGAATGAATATGATGACGGCACCGTATCAGGTGGCCCGATGTATTACATGACCAAGGGCTTTGCCGAACGCGGACTGCCATTGGGCCGGTTCATGGCAATCCTGTTTTCGGTCTTTTGTATCCTTGGCGCCCTTGGTGGCGGCAACATGTTCCAGGCCAATCAGGCGCATGCGCAAATCACCAATGTGGTTGGCGAATATCCCGGATGGATCACTGGCATCGTCTTTGCAGGCATCGTTTTTGCCGTCATCGTCGGTGGTCTGAAATCCATCGCCAAGGTGACCGAAAAGGTCGTACCTATCATGGGCGTGATGTATGTGCTGACCGCATTGGTCATCCTGCTGATGAACGCAAACATGATCGGCTGGGCCTTTGGCGAGATCTTCCGCGGGGCCTTCACCGGAGCCGGTGTCGCTGGCGGCATGGTCGGCGCGCTGATCCAGGGTTTCAAGCGGGCGGCGTTCTCGAACGAAGCGGGCGTTGGCTCTGCGGCGATCGCCCACTCTGCGGTGAAAACCAAGGAACCGATCACCGAAGGGTTCGTATCCCTGCTGGAACCGTTCATCGACACGGTTGTGATCTGTACGATGACGGCACTTGTGATCATCATCACCGGTCAGTTGGTGATGGATGCAAATACAGGCATGTATCTTCTGGATGAAGGTGCAAGCACCATTCAGACTGTGGACGGAAACAAGGGTGTTGCGCTGACCTCTGCGGCGTTCTCCTCTGCCTTCCCGTTCTTCAAGTATATCCTTGCGATTGCGGTGATCCTGTTTGCCTTCTCGACCATGATCAGCTGGTCCTATTACGGGCTGAAGGCCTGGACTTTCCTGTTTGGCGAAGGTCATACCAAGGAACTGGTGTTCAAGGTGATCTTCTGCATCTTTGTGATCATCGGCGCATCCGCCAGCCTCGGCCCGGTCATCGATTTCTCTGATGCAGCGATCTTTGCCATGGCGGTTGTGAACATCGTGGCGCTGTACTGCCTGATGCCTATCGTCAAGCGCGAACTGGAAAGCTACATGTCGCGCCTGAAATCAGGTGAGATTGCAAAATTCCACTAAGTGATCCAATTGGGGCGCCGCGCTGGCGCCCCTTTTTATGGAAAACGTCCGGGTCTTCTCGGGCGTTTTCTTTTTGGGCACGGATTGACTGGCCGCGTTTCCGACATGAGGGCATAGACCTGCACGCAAATCTATCCCATCCGGGTGTATTCGATGTGGTTTGCAAATGGGCGTCCGTCGACATTCGCCTAGCCTCCCAAAATGCACTTGTATCCAGCAGGGATCACCTTATGAGTGTGGCTCAAGTTGCCGCGAGGGAAACTGCCACATGTCCATGCTTGGGACCTTCATCAAGCCGATGCACCCCGAAGGCATCAAGTTCGTCGCTATCTTCGCTGCCATAACGGCAGGTCTGTTCCTGCTGACACCCTATTTGGGTTGGATCGGTGTCGGGTTGACGATCTGGTGCTACTATTTCTTCCGCGATCCTGAAAGGGTGCCGCCCGACCGCCCGGGCCTGATCGTCAGCCCGGCGGATGGCATCGTTTCGCTTATCGAACCGGCGGTGCCCCCGGCGGAACTGGGCATGGATGATACCGCCCTGACACGTGTCAGCGTGTTCATGAATGTATTCAACTGCCATGTGAACCGAACGCCCATGACGGGCGAGGTTCTGGCGGTATCCTATCGACCGGGCAAGTTTTTCAACGCCTCGCTGGATAAGGCCAGCGTCGATAATGAACGCAACAGCCTGCGGCTGCGTTTGATATCCGGGCAGGAACTGGCTGTGGTCCAGATCGCGGGGCTGGTGGCGCGACGGATCGTCTGTTTCGTCAAATCCGGCGACACGTTGCAAACCGGTGAACGGTTCGGGTTGATCCGCTTTGGATCACGGTTGGATGTCTATCTGCCCCCCGGCGTAGCGCCCTTGGTCAGCGTTGGCCAAACGATGGTTGCCGGTGAGACGGTGCTGGCGCAGCTCGGTGACGAGGCGGTGAAGTGAGCACGCCAAAGGCTGAGTTTTCGCTGATCCAGCTTATTCCCAACATGCTGACAATTGCGGCCGTTTGCGCGGGGTTATCGGCGATCCGGTTTGGCGTGCAGGGCAATTACGTATTGGCTGCGCAATTCATCCTTGCCGCCTGCGTCCTGGACGGATTGGATGGGCGGCTTGCAAGGCTACTCGACAGCGACAGCGATATGGGCGCCGAGCTGGATTCACTGGCTGATTTCGTGAACTTCGGCGTTGCAGCCCCGCTGGTCATCTATTTCTGGGCCTTGCAGGATATGCGCAGCGCAGGCTGGATCTCGGTCCTGATCTACGCGATTTGTTGCGCCATGCGCCTTGCCCGGTTCAACATCAGCAATCGCGCCGATGACGGCGACACGCCAAGCGATTATTTCGTGGGCGTCCCTTCGCCCTTTGGGGCCTTATTGGTCATGCTGCCGATGTTTATTTCATTCGCCTTTGCCAATACGCCACTGCTGCCGGGTGCGATCATCAGCATCAATATGGTATTGGTCGGCTTGTTAATGATCAGCAAGATCCCCACATGGTCCTTCAAGAACATCCGTATCTCACGGGAGAATGTGAAATTCTTCTTGTTGGGCTTTGCGGTTTTCGGTGCGGCGGTTCTGACCTACGCATGGATCACATTGGTGGCGCTTTGCGTGGGCTATATCGGCATGGTCCTCTGGCATCTTGTCAGCAAATCACCTGCAATCAACACCAAGGGAAACTGAGATGGATATCGAAGCGGTTGAAACGTCCTATGCTCGTTGGGCACCGGTTTATGACAAGACCTTCGGGGCCATCACCAATGTCGGCAGGCGCCGGGCCGTGGCATATCTCAACACGCAATCCGGCAGCGTGTTGGAGGTTGGGGTCGGCACCGGGCTGTCGCTGCAACATTACAAACCACAGCTTCAGGTGACCGGGATCGATTTCAGCGAGGAGATGTTGGCCAAGGCACAGGCCAAGGTCGATCAATTGCAACTCGACCATGTCGTTGCATTGCGCCAGATGGATGCCAGAACGCTTGATTTTCCAGATCAGTCATTTGATTCCGTGGCCGCCATGCATGTGCTGTCCGTTGTCCCTGAGCCGGAACGGGTTATGGCCGAGATCGCACGCGTTCTGAAACCCGGCGGCCGGGTGGTGATCACCAACCACTTCAAACGCGAACGCGGCGCGCTGGCCTTTCTGGAACGGATCACCGCCCCCTTGGCCAATACAATCGGCTGGCATTCAGATTTCGAGATCGACACCGTCCTTCAGGAACCCTCGCTGGATATCGAAGAACAAAAGACGCTGCCGCCCTTGGGCATGATGACATTTCTGGTGCTGCGAAAGACATAGAAGCGAGGCTTCATTTCTACCATCCTGGCCAATGACACAACCTAAAGCGATGGCCCCGGCCTGAGCACAGACCCATCCGTGAACCGCCCAAACCGAAAACGGGACAGGTCATGCTCGTCCGCCTCACCCAGCAATCGGCGCGCGACGGCCCGGCCAAACCCCGGACCAATCCCGAAGCCATGACCGCTCATCCCTGCCGCCAGCGTCAGGCCCGGAAGCTCGGGGACCGCATCCACAATCGGCACGATATCTGGCATGGCATCGATCATGCCTGACCAGGCTTCGGCGATCTGCGGCGGGCCAACGCGCGGAAAACGGTCCCTGAACCGCGCGACCATACGGTCGGTTGCGCCCTTCATCAGCCCCGGTTCCAGCACGCGCATAACCTCAAACGGTGTCACTTCGTCAGCCGTCCAATTGCGTGGCGTGCGCCAGCCATCAGGGAACCCTTTGGGGGATGCAGGCAAAAGTGCCGTGTGCCGCCACTGGCGGCGCGCTTCCGGCAACCAAAACCTGAGATTGGCGAAGGCATCCGGCCCCAGGTGAAACACGTGCCGGTCCGCTGTGGCCAAAGTATAACCGCCATCATCACGGCGACGAATGGCAAGCTGTTCATCAACGCAATTCATCTTGGCAAAATCCGGCAAAGGGCTGGTGCGCGCCGCAGTCGCCAGCACCGATAGCTGCGGGATCTGCACCCCATGCGCGCCCAGAAACAGGCGCGACCACGCCCCACCGGCCAGCACAACCTGATCGCAGGTCACCTTCCCCATCTCGGTCATGACACCGACAACCTTACCTGCCTGCATGTCCAATCGGCGCACGGCACAGTTTTCAATCATCGCAACGCCAAGCGAATTCGCGTATTTGGCGACTGCTGGCACCGCCTGCCAAGGTTCCCCCTTGCAGTCGCTGGGCGTTCTGACACCGCCGATCCATTTACCGGCAGATTGGCCTGAAAAACACTGCCTGATCTGCGCAGGGGTCATCATTTCGGAATGCAGCCCATGCCGACGCGCGGTTTCGACCCATGTTTCAAACCTCGCCAATTCCGATCTTGTGGTCGTCAGATAGGCCACGCCGTTTTCCCTAACCCCGCAACGGCCATGCAGCTTGCTGTCGATCTCTTTCCACAGCTGCACTGATTGCATGGCGATCGGCAGCTCATCCTCATCCCGGCCCTGTTGGCGTATCCAACCCCAGTTGCGCGACGATTGTTCGCCAGCAACCCGGCCCTTCTCGCACAGCAGAACGCGACGACCAGCCTCGGCCAGATTAAGCGCGGTAAAGACACCAATCACGCCGCCACCAATGACAACAACATCGACCTGACGCGGCAGGGGATCCTTGAACCGGATATCCGTTGCAATCGTGATGCGCCTTGTCGGGCTCATGGGGCCTCCGCCATGTTTTCTTCTGGACGGTCCGGGTTCGGGACAGCCAGGTAAGCATCCTTGGCAATCGTCACGATCCCGCGCAGCCCCAGTGCCAAACGGTCGGCGGGCAGCATGGCATCGATGGCCGCCGAAACCGCGTGCAAAATCACCGCCGGATCGTGCTGCATGGAGGTGATCATCGGCAGCCCCGGCGTGGGGGTGGTGTATTCCAATACGCGCAGCTTGCTGGCTGATGGTTCATATTCCTGCATCAGTCGCCAGGATACCGCGTCAAGCGATGCGATATCGGCCCGACCCTCTGCCACCGCCTTGGCAGATTGCAGATGTGCGTCGCAATGCAGCCGGTTTTCGAACCAGAAACCATGCGGCTTGATGTGAAAATAGGGCGCGGCATATCCGGACTGCGAAAATACCTGGTTATAGGCAAAAAGCGCATCCCGGTATGCGGCCAGACCGTTGCGCGGGTCATCCGCGCGGACCACCAGCGCACTGCGGTAATGGCCCGGTGGGCAACCTTCCACCCCGTAATCGGGTGTGCCCACCAGCCGCACCTTGTCATGCAGCCATAGCCGGTATGGCATTCCGCAGGTTTGGCTCAGGACCAGTTCGGGATGGGTCCAAACGGCAAGCTCTTCGGCATCCTGCGACAGGTTTTCAGGGGCGGCCACACCCGCATCTGCAAGGCTGGTCCGGATCAGCGCCCAAAGCCGATCATGCGCATCGGCAAGCTGGGGCCGTGCATACATCATCAGGCTGGCAATCATCGGCGCATGTCTCCCGTCATAATCGGCAGCACCTGTCTGCAACTTGCACGCGGCAGAGGCAAGCCGCCGACACAACCACACCGGTTCTGGCATGCTGGCGCAAAACCGGTTAGGTCAACGGGAAAAGAACAACAGGAGCAGCCGATGTATACCCGACGCTTTGTCATGGTCGCAGCACTAGCCACGCTGGCCGCATGCGGACGAAAGGAACGCGCCCCAACCCGGGCCCGCAACAATAACGATATCCCGCTTCACCCCAATGAAACGCCGGAACTGCGGCGGCTGATCAACAAATACGCCGCGATCCACGAGATCCCTGTCACCCTGCTGCACCGGGTCATCATCCGCGAAAGCACCCATAACCCCGCCGCCCGTAACGGCCCCTATTACGGGTTGATGCAAATCCTGCCCGAAACCGCCCGAACAATGGGCTACCGCGGGTCGCCCGAGGGGCTTCTGGATGCAGAAACCAACCTGAAATATGCCGGGCGCTATCTGCGGGGCGCTTGGCTGATCTCTGACGGGGATGAGGCAACAGCGGTCAGCTGGTACGCACGCGGCTATTATTACGAGGCCAAACGGCGCGGCATGCTGGTCGAGACAGGGCTGCGGCCAAGCTAGACAGGCAAAAAAGACGCTTGGGGGCAATCGCTAATGAGTGCAAAAAAGGCCGATCCTTTTCTCAAGGATCGGCCCTGTCGTTCGATTGGGTGCGTTACTGCACGCGCACCCAAGTGCCGCCGCTGCGGCAGATGCCGAACACGCAACCAGACACGGCAAGCCGGTCACCGCTAAGTTCCAGACTGGACGTGTAGGTTTTGTCGCGGTCGGGCGAATAAATCTTGCCCGAATAGGAACCGCCACCATCGGCCACGGTTTCGGAAATAATGTTTCGCCCGGTATGGGCAGACGAAATCTCATTCCCGTTGGTGTCAAAAGATTTGATCAACACACCACAAAGCGCTGCGCCACAAGGGGCCACTTGAATGAACCCGAAATTACCGTTGTCATCCTTGGATGTTTGCCAGATCCCTTCAAGCGGGTCTGCAAGTGCTGCACCGGCAAGGCCAATAGCGGCCACGGCTGTCATCAAGATCTTCTTCATGTCTGATATCCTCCCTCAGAATTGCCCACAGCATGCGCGCCACAGGCCGCCCCGATCAAGTCTTACGTAGGGTCGTCGCGTTGCATTCAGGCACAGCGCATGCATAAACGCGCTTGAAAACTGTGAAAGGTGTGCCCGATGATCCTTTATCCCGCAATTGATCTCAAAGATGGTAATGCCGTTCGGCTGGTCCATGGGGACATGGATCAGACCACTGTCTTCAATGATGATCCCGCTGCACAGGCGCGCGCCTTTGTGGATGCGGGTTGCGCATGGCTGCATCTGGTGGACCTCAACGGGGCCTTTGCGGGGGAGCCTGTCAACGCCGCCCCGGTTGAGGCGATTCTGAAAGCCTGCCCAGTCCCCGCCCAGCTAGGCGGCGGCATCAGGGACATGGCCACGATCGAGCGCTGGTTGGATAAGGGGCTGGCGCGGGTGATTCTCGGCACCGTCGCCGTCGAGGACCCCGATCTGGTCCGCGAGGCGGCAAGGGCCTTCCCAGGTCAGGTGGCCGTTGGACTTGACGCCCGCAACGGCAAGGTTGCAACCCGCGGATGGGCGGAAGAAACCGATGTGATGGTCACCGATCTGGCCAAATCGTTTGAGGATGCAGGCATCGCCGCCATCATCTACACCGACATCCTGCGCGACGGTGCGATGAAGGGGCCAAATATCGAAGCCACAGCTGCCCTCGCCCGCGCGGTCAGTATCCCCGTCATCGCCTCCGGCGGGGTGTCGTCCATGGCTGACCTGACGGCATTGCAGAAAACCGGCGTTATCTCCGGGGCGATTTCCGGGCGGGCGCTGTACGATGGGGCGATTGATCTGGGCGAGGCACTGGCGCTGTTGAAAGGCTAGATTATGGGCCATGTCACGGCGATCCCCCTGCCCGAAATAAGCGTGCTGCATGCACGCCGCAGGCCGAGTGATTTTCTGGATTGCTACGCCGTAACGTCCAACATGCCTGTGCGCCGCGCCGCCGAGATCATCACAGATTTCCCAAGCTGGGCGCAGTTCCTTCTGCTGATCCGGCGCACGGTCACGGCACCATTTGGCCTCGACAATGATGGGCCAGCGGCAGAGGACAAGCTGGGCGCCTTCCCCGTGGAAGCCGAAACCGAGACCGAGATCATCGCCGGGTTTGACGACAAACATCTGGATTTCCGGGTATCCGTCTTGTCACATGAGGGCAGGATCAGCCTCGCCACATGGGTCGCCCCCCACAATATCGGGGGGCGCCTTTATCTGGCGGCAATCATGCCGTTCCATATCGCCATTGCGCGCAATGCGCTGAGCCGGGTCGCGCGGGCCTAGTTCCCCGCCGCCTTATCCGTCAACATGTTCAGGGCACCATTGATCTTGCCCACGACCTCCGCATCAGCGGCAATATCAAGACCCGCAAACAGGTCTTCCGCCGGGGTCCATGTCATCTGCGTGTATCCGTCCGCATCCTGATAGGCCAGAACCCGCAGGGGCAGGACAAGACCGGCGCGAATGTCATCCTCCATTGCCAATGTCCCCAGTGCCGGGTTGCCAAAGATCAGCAATTGCGCGTCGGGGATGGATTTGCCCACGCTTTCCGCCCCTTTGGCGTGATCCACGCGCGCAAAAACAGTCGCGCCAGCTGCGGTCACCGCAGCCTCCAGCCCGTCAATCGTTTCGCCAACGGATAGCGGTGAACTCTTCATCATGTTTTCTGCCAGTATTGGTGTTGCACAAAGCCCGATCAGGGCCGCTGCGATCACATGTTTCATCAGATGCTCCCTTTTCCAGTGCCCGACTACTATCAGCACCCCCTTCCCATTTCGCCCCATTCGGCCTAGACCTCACGGCATGTTGAAAACCCGGATCATCCCCTGTCTGGACGTGGCCGAAGGGCGCGTCGTTAAAGGCGTCAACTTCGTCGATCTGATTGATGCAGGCGATCCGGTTGATGCGGCCATCGCCTATAATGCCGCCGGTGCGGATGAGCTGTGTTTTCTCGATATCATGGCGACCGAGGAAAACCGCGGCACCATGTTTGATCTGGCCACCCGCACGGCTGAGCAGTGCTTCATGCCGTTGACCATCGGGGGCGGCGTGCGCACGCATCATGACGTGCGTAACCTTTTGCTGGCCGGGGCCGACAAGGTTAGTTTCAACTCTGCCGCTGTCGCCAATCCCGATGTTGTGGCAGAGGCCGCGATGCGGTTCGGCTCCCAATGCATCGTCGTGGCAATCGATGCCAAAACGGTTGCGCCCGGGAAATGGGAGATCTTCACCCATGGCGGCAGACGGGAAACCGGTATTGATGCTGTCGAATTTGCAAAGACCGTCGTGGAAAAAGGTGCGGGTGAAATCCTGCTGACCTCGATGGATCGCGATGGCACCAAAGCCGGGTTCAACCTGCCATTGACCAGGGCGATATCAGACGCGGTAGATGTGCCGGTGATCGCCTCGGGCGGCGTCGGCACGCTTGATCATCTGGTCGAAGGCGTGACCCAAGGCGGCGCCTCTGCCGTGCTGGCCGCCTCGATCTTCCATTTCGGCACCTACACAATTGGGCAGGCCAAGGCGCATATGGCCGCCGCAGGCATTCCGGTGCGACCATGACGCTTGATGACCTCGCCTCCCTGATCGCTTCACGCAAGGGCGCTGACCCGTCCAGCAGCTGGACAGCGCAATTGCTGGCCAAGGGGCCCGAGAGATGCGCCGAGAAGTTCGGGGAAGAGGCGATTGAAGCCATTATCGAAGCCGTCAAGGGCGACAAGGATCGGCTGACTTCAGAGGCAGCCGATGTGCTTTATCACCTGCTCGTCATGCTCACCGCATGCGATGTGAGCCTTGACGATGTGTTAGCTGAACTGAGCAAAAGACAAGGCACCTCCGGGATTGCCGAAAAGGCGAGCCGCTAAAGCCGCGACGAAATCGTCCCGGTGGAAAAACCGCCCATGCGCAACTCCCCAAAAAGCCGCTGATACTCGATCTTGGGGCAACGGTTCTGGATAACATCCACCCCCCGCGCCTGCGCCTTGGCCGCCGCCTCTTCATGTTCAACACCGATCTGCATCCAGATCGTTTGCAGGTTGGGCCAACGGGCCAATGCGGCATCAACAATCGGCGGTACCGCATCAGAGCGCCGGAAGATATCAACCATATCCACATCGCCGGGTATCTCCGACAGATCGCCATAAACCGTTTCGCCCAGCAAAACCTGCCCAGCCAAACCGGGATTGACCGGGATCACGCGAAAGGCTTTCAGTCCAAGATAGCGGGCCACGAAATAGCTGGGGCGCACCGGATTGGCCGAAACGCCGACGATAGCCACGGTGCGCGTGCGCTTCAGTATGCGGCGCAGAAAATCATCAGAATAAGTCATAACGCAACCCTATAACCGACCGCTCAAAAAAGCGCCCGGAAAAAAACCGGGCGCAAGTTACGGAACGAGGGACAGTGAACAAGATGCATGGGTTCCAGTCACACATCTCTGATATTTAAGATAGGGCGCATGCCATGGTGCAAAAAGGGCTGGTCATGTCTTTGTGAAGGTAACGTGATTCACGCATTGACCAATCGGGCCCAATAAGTATCCGCACGCCGGATATTGGCGGCTGGATCCGCAAGCCAGGCAACACGAGCAGCCAGCGATGCATTCAAAAACAGCTGCCCCTGCTCAATAGACCAGACCTGCGGGTCAGACGGGGTCAGTTCACCATGGGCCAACGCCAGGGCACAATAACCGCCGTAACGTGGGGCATATCTATGTGGATCAGATTCAAAGGCCTCGCGATAGGCGGCGGATTTGAAACACCACTGCGCGCCGCGCCAGCGGATCGCCTCTCGACGGGATCCCTGAATGACAGCGTGATCGCGAAAATAGGCGACCGGGTCAAAGCCATCAATCGCCCATCCATCCACTGCATAGATCAGGGGCGTATCCGCGTGAACAGGCACGGCCAACATGGGCGTGGCAAGGATGGTGCAGATGGCTTCGCGACGTGTCAGCATGCCAAAGGTGGCTCCGGTACAAGGATCAGTTATCTTATCCTACCTAGATGCGCCCCAAAACACGCCCCGCAAAGCCCTCCTCGCCAAGGCGTGAGCGAAGGTGAAATCGCTTGTCAGTCGAAAATATCCTCAATTTCGTCCCAGACCTCTTCCAGAACTTTGCGAAACAAACCCTTGTATTTCCTGCGTTTTCGGTACTTATCGGGCCTGGCCGAACGTGGTTTCTTGGGTGCCGGCCGATGGTCCGGGCGGGTGGGCGTCGCCGCAGGCGCGGTCACCCGTCCGGGCGCAATCGGTAACATTTTCAGCGCGCGCAACGGCGCGCCACAGCGGCCACAGCTCAACTCGTGGCGGGTCTTCCCACGCAGAACAAGGGCCGCTTTGGTGCCGCAATAACAGCAGGTCGCCACTTTAGTGACCGCCATCCGCTAACCTTTCGCGGCATAAAGGGCGACTGCGGCAGCATTGGACACATTCAGTGAACCAAAGCCACCGGCGGCATCGATGCGCACCAGTATATCACAGGTGGCAAGGGTCTTTTCACGCAGGCCCGGACCCTCTGCCCCCATGACCAGTGCCACGGCATGATTGCGGCGACCTTCCAGCGCTTCTTCGATGGTCTGCTCGGCCGTGCCATCCAGGCCCAGTACCAGATAGCCCATGCCCTTTAGCGATTCCATCGTATCGGCCAGATTACGCACCCTCAGATAGGGCTGCCGCTCCAATGCGCCGCTTGCCGTCTTGGCCAAAGCCCCGGTTTCAGGGGCGGCATGGCGCTGCACGGCAATCACCGCCCTTGCGCCGAACACTTCGGCCGAACGCAGGATCGCACCCACGTTATGTGGATCAGTCACCCGGTCCAACAGCACAAGACGGGGTGGCATTGGACCATCACCCGTGGCCACATCCTCAACCGATCCCCAGTTCAGCGGTTTCACCTCCAGCGCGGCCCCCTGATGCACCGATTGCGGGTCAAGCGGGGCAGCAAACTTGCGTGGATCTGATATTTCGGGCTCCAACCCACCCTTGGCCACTGCATCCCCGAGGCGTTCCAGCGCATTGCGGGTGACCACGAGGCGTAACTTTTCGCGGGCAGGGTTTTCCAGGGCGTCACGGACAGCATGCAAACCAAAAAGCCAGACGGTCTCATTGGACGCAACACGCTTGGCCTGCTCCTTGGCAATGACCCATTTTGGTTTTTTCATGCAGTGACCCACTTTGATTTTCTATGTGTTGGCGATAACCCACATCCCCTTTGCTGTGAAGAGGAGGCAGAAGGGCCACTTTGTTATTGACGGCCCACGGGACGGCGGGTAATCAGCCCGTCAGTGGGCGACAGGCCGCAAGGTGTGGCAGGGGACTGTAACTCCCTCGCGGAGACGCACGCCTGGTTCGATTCCAGGGTCGCCCACCATTTTCTTTTAAGCCAATGACTTAGACGGCAAATACCGCAGGTGGACCATAATGTTGGGACACATCATGCGCCTCGCAGCCTATATCAGGACCTCGCGGCATGGCATTTTTACCTTCGGTACCCCATCCCGGATGCCGATCAACCCAGCGGCAGGCGTAATCGTATTAAGATATCGGACCTGTCAGGAATTCGTGTCGCTCCGGTCGCTCATCGAAGCGGCCTTTCTTTCGCAGACCAAGGAGCTTTTCGGGCCGAGTGCGGAGTGTCGTCCGCGCGGATTGTAGCAACTCCTCAGAGAAACGTGCCGTGGCTTCCTCTGGGTCTTTTGTCCCCAGCGAGATATGACCCTTTGCTTTGCCAACTTTCGGGATAACCCCTTTGGGCTCCCTCGTGTCCAAACACCGGGTTCCTTTTGTAGTTTTGGTCGTGACATTCAAAGCACCGCATGTCGCTGTGGGCGAGACCAAAGCCCTGCCAGACAGCATCTTACTGAATTTCAAAAAGAAAAGATGGTGCTGTGAGAGAGGATTGAACTCTCGACCTCACCCTTACCAAGGGTGTGCTCTGCCACTGAGCTACCACAGCATCCGTGAGGCGGGGAATTAGCGGCTATTGCCAATTGTTGCAAGCCCTCTCTGGACGCTTTTTGCCCTTATTGCTAACAGGGTCCACATGACTGACAGGCAAGAAAAAAACAGCGTCCGCAAACCAGCGCCAAGCCGGGACGATCGGTTGAAAGCTGCATTGAAGGCGAATATGGCCAAGCGCAAGGCCCAGAAAAGAGCGCGCAGCAATGCGGGTGATAACAAAGAGAAAGAGTAGGCAGGCATGGATTCGATTGTCGTCCAGGGCGGTACAGCCCTGCAAGGAAAGATAAAAATCGCAGGGGCCAAGAACGCGGCATTGACGCTGATGCCCGCCACCTTGCTGTCGGAAGAGCCGCTGACGCTGACAAACGCGCCGCGCCTGTCAGATATTCAGACCATGACCGCACTGTTGCAGTCTTTGGGTGTCGAAGTGACCTCCATGCAGGATGGCAAGGTGCAGGTCCTGTCATCACATGCGATGACCTCAACCACCGCCGACTATGAAATCGTGCGCAAGATGCGTGCCTCCAACCTCGTGCTGGGCCCATTGCTGGCACGGCACCATCAGGCCGTGGTGTCCTTGCCCGGTGGCTGCGCGATTGGTGCACGCCCCATGGATATCCATGTCACTGCACTTGAGACGATGGGGGCGGAGATTGAACTCAAAGACGGATACCTGCACGCCACTGCCAAGGGTGGCTTGAAAGGTGCGCGCGTGCCTTTGCGCTTTGCCTCTGTCGGGGCCACGGAAAACGTGCTGATGGCGGCCACATTGGCAAAGGGTACCACGATCATCGAAAACGCGGCCCGTGAGCCTGAGATTGTCGACCTCGCCCATTGTCTGCGCCGTATGGGCGCCCAGATTGAAGGTGAGGGCACGTCAACCATCACCATCGAAGGGGTGGACCGTTTGGGGGCCGCGACACACCCGGTTGTCACCGACCGGATCGAGTTGGGCACCTATATGCTGGCCCCGGTTTTTGCCGGTGGCGAGGTGGAGTGCATTGGCGGTCGTCTTGATCTGGTGCAGTCCTTTGCGGAGAAACTCGATGCCGCCGGAGTTGCCGTTACCGAAACCGCTGATGGTTTGAAGGTCGCGCGCAAGAATGGTCGCCCTTCTGCGGTGAACGTCACCACCGAAGTCTTCCCCGGTTTCCCAACGGACCTGCAAGCGCAGATGATGGCGATGTTATGCACCGCGAAGGGCACATCTGTTCTGGAAGAAAAGATATTTGAGAACCGTTTCATGCATGCACCCGAGCTAATCCGCATGGGGGCGGATATCGAGGTGCATGGCGGCACGGCCACTGTCCACGGTGTCGAGCGACTGAAAGGCGCGCCGGTGATGGCAACTGATTTGCGGGCTTCTGTGTCCCTCATTCTGGCCGGTCTGGCCGCAGAGGGTGAGACGGTCGTAAGCCGCGTCTATCACCTGGATCGCGGCTATGAACATGTCGAAGAAAAACTCTCCGCTGTGGGCGCAAAAATTGAACGGGTCGCCGGATCATGACCACTGACGCGCGTTTCGAGGATGGCGATGACGCCCCATTGCGGTTGAAAGCGCTGGATGCGGAGGATTTGGCTGTCCTGTCATCCTTGACACAGGATGCGGTCTTTCCCGCTGCCGAAATGCGCTGGGACCGCAAGGCGCGCCGCTTTGCCTTGTTGGTGAACCGATTCCGCTGGGAAATCGGCGCCACCGCCGGACAGAAGGAACGCGTGCAGGCGGTTCTGGCGTTCGAGGACGTGATGCGGGTCCAGAGCCATGGCGTCAGCAAGGCCGATCCAGACATGGTGTATTCGCTATTGGCCGTCACCTATCAGCCTGCCGAGGACGGCGCTGGCCGGATCGAACTGACCTTGGCCGGCGATGGTGCAATCGCATTGGATGTCGAAGCGCTGGAAGTTGTCTTGCGCGATGTCACCAAACCTTATGTTGCTCCTTCCGGCAAAACCCCATCCCATCCGGACTGATCTCCCTGCCCGGGCATTGATGCCACCCTGGTGCCCCGCTATGTGGGTGCCAGAAGGAGTGTTCCATGCCACAGTTTCTATCGACCGCTGATCCTGATTTCGAAACCCGGTTTGCTGCGCTGCTGGCGGCCAAGCGCGAGGATAGCCCGGATGTTGATCACGTGGTTGCCGACATCATCGCCGATGTCCGCGCCCGGGGTGATCAGGCGGTGCTGGAACTGACTGAAAAATTTGATCGTTTGTCACTGACGGCAGACACGATGCGTTTCACCGATGATGAAATTGATGCTGACTGTGCGAAGGTCTGTGCAGAAGATGAGGCAGCACTCCGGCTCGCGGCTGATCGCATTCGCGACTACCACGCCCGCCAGATGCCGGAGGATCAGACGTGGATTGAGCCAGAAACCGGCGCGATGCTGGGATGGCGCTGGACGCCTGTATCGGCAGCCGGACTTTATGTGCCTGGTGGGCTCGCTTCCTATCCATCGTCGGTGCTTATGAACGCGATTCCGGCCAAGACTGCCGGTGTTGAACGTTTGGCCATGGTTGTCCCCACGCCGGACGGGGTGACAAACCCGCTTGTCCTGATGGCCGCAAGGATTGCCGGCGTTGACGAAGTTTACCGGATCGGTGGTGCACAAGCGATTGCGGCCCTCGCCTATGGCACTGAAACGATCGCGCCGGTGGACAAGATCACCGGCCCGGGCAACGCCTTTGTCGCCGCCGCCAAACGCAGGGTCTTTGGCAAAGTGGGCATTGATATGATCGCGGGGCCATCGGAAATCCTTGTGATTGCGGATAAGAACAATAATCCCGACTGGATCGCGTTGGATCTGCTCAGCCAGGCCGAGCACGATGAAAGCGCGCAATCGCTGCTGATCACCGATGATGCTGGCTTTGGACAGGCCGTGGCCGATGCGGTTGACACCCGCCTTCAGACGCTGGACCGTCGGGATATCGCAACGGCCAGCTGGCGCGACTTTGGCGCCGTTATCACGGTCAATGATCTGGAGCAGGCCGTTATCCTATCTGACCGGATCGCGCCGGAGCATCTTGAGATTTGCACCGACAATGCCGATACGCTGGTGGACAAAGTCACCCATGCTGGTGCGATTTTCATCGGGGGTTGGACACCCGAAGCAATTGGTGACTACATTGGTGGTCCAAACCATGTATTGCCGACGGCGCGGTCGGCGCGGTTTTCGAGCGGATTGTCAGTGATGGACTTTATCAAACGCACCACCTTGTCGCGCATGACGCCCGAAGCACTGGCCGCAATAGGTCCTTCTGCGGAAAGACTCGCGAAATCCGAAGGGCTTGAGGCACATGGCCTGTCGGTGCGTGCGCGTCTGGATCAACTCAACGGCGGCGCATGACATGAACAAGATTACCCATATCAGTATCGACGACCGAAATCTGCCGCCGCCGACGCCGGAGATCGATCAGGAACGCAAAGTGGCGATGTTTGACCTGCTTGAGGATAACAGCTTTGCGATTCCCGAACGCGATGGCCGGACCGTGCCACCGGGCCCGTACCGGTTGGGGCTCTCAATCAAGGAACGGCGGCTGGTTTTTGACATCCAGCAGGAAGACGAAAGCCCCGCAGGCGAGTTTCATCTGTCGCTTGGCCCATTCCGGCAGGTGGTAAAGGACTATTTCCAGATCTGCGAAAGCTATTTCAGCGCGGTCAAAACGCTGCCCCCCAGCCAGATCGAAACCATTGATATGGCCCGCCGGGGTATCCACAACGAAGGCGCGCGCGTGCTGCAAGAACGGCTCGAAGGCAAGGCCGACGTGGATATCGACACCGCGCGCCGCCTGTTCACCCTTATCTGCGTCCTGCATTTCGGGGGGTAACTTGGCAGACGGCGGCACATATCAGCAACTTCCACAATCGCTGCTGTTTTGCTGCGATCACAACGCAGTCAGATCCCCAATGGCCGAGGGGATCATGAAAAAGCTTTATGGAACTGAATGTTATATCCAGTCTGCCGGGGTAAAAAGTGACCTTGAAATCGACGGCTTCGCCATCACGGTTTGTGCCGAAATAGGGGTGGAACTGTCACGGCACAGATCTCGATCCTTTGACGAGATGGAGGATTGGGGCGATGATCTGTCATCCTTTGATCTGGTGCTTGCGCTGTCACCGGCCAGCCAGCGTCGGGCGCTGGATCTGACTCAATTTTACCATATCGACGTTGAATACTGGCCTATTCTGGATCCGACAGGCCTGGGCGACGCCCGCGAGACCCGCCTGACCGCCTATCGTCAGACACGCGATCAGATCATGCAGCGGCTGACAGAGCGTTTCGGACCTGCCCAGACGTGAACCACCGCGTTTGTGGCGCAATCCGCGCAGCCAGCAGCGTCATTTCTTATGCAAATGCGGGTTAGGACTTGATATTTCGCCTTTGGGCGCTCATTTAAGCGGCGCGCAAAGAATTGCGCGAATTAAGTGTAGGAGAACACATGGCCAAGGAAGAACTGCTCGAATTCCCCGGTGTCGTGAAGGAACTTCTGCCTAATGCGACGTTTCGGGTCGAGCTGGAAAACGGCCATGAGATCATCGCGCATACGGCAGGCAAGATGCGCAAGAACCGCATCCGGGTTCTGGCTGGCGACAAAGTCCAGGTGGAAATGACACCATATGATCTGACGAAGGGTCGGATTAATTACCGCTTCAAGTAGGGCGCACGCCATGCGTCGCCCATCGCGGAAAAGCGTTTGGCGCATCAATGAATGCGCCCACCCGTCGGCCTTTTCATGACAACCCGCGCCCCCGATCCGGATTTGAAACTGATCCTCGGCTCCGGCTCGCCGCGCCGCCGGGAATTGTTGGGGCAAATCGGTGTGACGCCGGTGGCCATTCGCCCCCCCGACATTGACGAAGATGTGCGAAAGGGCGAACTGCCCCGCGACTATGTGAATCGCATTGCCTGCGAGAAGGCCGAAGCATCCAGGATCATGGATGATGAGGTTGTCCTTTGCGCTGACACAACGGTTGCTTTGGGGCGACGGATCATGTCCAAACCAGAAAACCCGGATGAGGCGGCGGGTTTTCTGCGTGCCCTTTCCGGGCGGCGGCATAAAGTCATTACCGCGGTGGCCGTGAAACGCGCCGGTCAGGTTTGGCAAAAGGATGTGCAAACGACGGTCGCCTTCAAATGCCTCACCGAAAGGGATGTCAGTTGGTATCTTGCGACCGGGGACTGGCAGGGCAAGGCTGGCGGCTACGGGATTCAAGGACCCGCAAGCGCGTTTGTGACCTGGATCAACGGATCTTTTCACGCGGTGATGGGGTTGCCCGTGCCTGAAACCATTAGTCTGCTGACAGCCGCAGGCTACCCAATGCCGGGGGACCGCCTATGAAAGGCCGCATGATCCTGCTCGACCATATCGGCGGCACCGAAGCCGCCTGCATGCTGGTTGATGGAAAGTTGGACGACCTGCTGATCGACACCAATGACGCACCCCGCCCCGGTGCAATATTCCGTGCCATCTGTGACCGGCCCATCAAGGGGCAAGGCGGCATGATGTTGCGGCTGCCCGATAGTGAAACCGCGTTTCTGCGGCACGGCAAGGGGCTTCGGCCCGGGCAGCCGATGTTGGTTCAGGTGACGGGCTACGCAGACGGTGGGAAGGCAACTCCTGTTACAGATCGGGTCCTGTTCAAGAGCCGGTATGCAATTGTCACACCGGGAAAACCCGGTATGAACATTTCGCGGCAGATCACCGATGATGACACCCGTGATGCGCTATTGGCGATCGCTCACGCAGCTTTTGACAGCCCGCATGGCCTGATCCTGCGGTCATCCTGTGACGGCGCGGATGCGGATGAGATTGCTGATGATATCGCAGCCATGACAGCACTCGCTGATGCGATCCTGGATGACGCCGAAGGCAATCAGCCGGAGGCCCTGACCGAGGGTGACGGACCGCATGCCATGGCCTGGCGGGAATGGCATCGGGCAGCACAAGTGGTCACGGAACCCGGCTGCTTTGAGGATCACGGCGTGCTGGATCAGATCGGCGATCTGGGCCGCGCATTGGTGCCCCTGGGCGAGGCGAACATGTATGTCGAACCGACCCGTGCCTTGGTTGCTGTCGATGTGAACACAGGCAATGACACGTCGCCTGCGGCGGCGCTCAAGGCCAATCTCGCGGCCTGCCGCGCCCTGCCGCGTGCCTTGCGCCTGCGGGGGCTTGGCGGGCAAATCACCGTTGATTTTGTTTCAATCTCCAAGGCGCATCGCAAACAGGTGGAACAATCGCTCCGCGCTGCATTCAAGGCAGACCCGGTTGAGACGTCTTTGGTGGGCTGGACTCCGATGGGCTTGTTCGAGTTGCAACGCAAACGCGAAAAACGGCCGCTTTCGGCCGCGATGTTGAGCGACATCTGATGGCCTGTCCAATCTGCAAAAAGCCGACAAATACCGAACTTCGGCCGTTCTGCTCAAAACGCTGTGCAGACGTGGATTTGGGCAAGTGGCTGAAGGGCGATTATGCAATTCCCGCCCCTGATCTCGAAGCCACCGACGAACCGGAGAGCGGCATGCGCGACGCGCGCGCCGCAAAACCACATTAAGCGCATAATTTCGGGCTGGACAGCCCTCACGCCCACGTCTAGAAGGCCCCTACCCGACGGTCACGACCGTCCCGATGCCCGGGTAGCTCAGGGGTAGAGCAGTGGATTGAAAATCCTCGTGTCGGTGGTTCGATTCCGCCCCCGGGCACCATTTTTGCCAAGTATGAACAATGGATTGACGCATCATTTTGGTCGCGTGCTTCCTGCTGTTTCGGGCGTGGGTATCATTTGGGTAGCATTTTGCAGCGGACAATCTCGCTTGCTGGCGATGTTGCCGTTTGTGCCGCTCATGGACATACCTGCACGCTTGGGAAACCGGGTCGGAGGCGAAAGCAGATGGATCGAGTTCTACAACCGCAAACGACCCCATTCCGCCCTTGGCGACAAACCTCCGGCCGTGGCCTATTGGCTGAGAAAAAAGAAACCCAAACCGATCAGCAGGAGCAGATAGTAGCTTAAGTAACGCTGGAAACGGTCCACACATTGGGGGGTAGCTCACATGGCGGTTTGCCGGATGGTATGACACGCTGGCAGTTCTTCGGGCTGATTAAAAAGGCACGACGTCAGCTGGGCCTCAGTAAGGGGGCAGTCGACTACCTAGAGATCGCAATCTCGAACACGATGGACGAGGATTTTCTTGCAGGCCGGATTTGCAGCTTCTGGACCTCGGTCACCAAGATTTCGGCTCAGGCAGAACTGGACAGACGACAGGTCGCGCGCATCGAGGGTGATTTGATCCAGCGGGGGCTGCTGGCTAAAACGGCATCAGACCACAGTCGCCGTAGCGGCTCACGAAGAGACGGCAAAATCGGTAACGATTTCGGGATCAACCTCGCCCCGCTGATCGCGCGCGCCACCGAAGTTCAGGCTGCTGCTCGAAAGGCGGCATTTGAAGAGGAGGAGGCCGAACGGCTGCGCACCCGTATCAGAAAGCTGTTCGGCGACATTCGCAGGCTGCAATTCGACGGCGCGACAGAGGCTGCCGAGGAAATTCTGCCGAACCGCCGCCCTTCTACTATTCAGAGTTTCGAGCGTCTGAAGCAGGTAGCCGAAGCGCTGGAAGCGGTCTGGGACGATTTTTCTGCGGAAGTCAGTAGGGGTGAAAAGTCCCACCAGTGCGACATGTCACCCGCACTCAATACAAGTAAAGAAAATATCAATAAAACCTGTAGGGCCGCGAAACGGCGCGTCGCCCAGCCGGTCCGCACAACGCCTGCTCAAGTGGCATTGCTGGCCAGCAAGCCGTTTCAGGAACTGACCGAAGTTTACTGGAGCACTGTGGACAACCGTGGCGCGCTGAGTTGGCGAACAATCCAGATGGCCGCAAGGGATCGGGCCGATCAGCTCGGGATAAGGTCCGGTGTCTGGCAGCGACAATGCGGAGTATTGGGGGAGGACCGGACGGTGTTGTGCCTCATGATCGCGGATCGCAACTCTGAACGCTTGGATGGCTATCGGGTTCGGGATGCTGCCGCCGCGTTCATTGGCATGGTGCGATCAGAAGTCCGCCGGAGAGCTATTGTAGACAGCCTGTTTGGTGAGCTAATAGTCTTCGCGAAGGCTGAAGCTGTTGGGAATCCAAGGGAAGAACGACAAGGCGCACCTGATCAAAACCGAACGGAACGAACTGGCCCGTATCCTGCTTACGCTGGCTGATACCTACCCAAAGAGAAAGAGTTGGCATGAGCTTCGGAAAAGAACTGATCCAGAGTGCCTACGAGGCGCTGGAAATCGCACAGGGCAAGGCAGAACCTGCCGCAGTCCATGTGCCCAAGACCGCTAACGTGGTCGCGACCCGTAAATGATAGGGCTTTACCAAGCGGCTTCTAAAGGAGGTCACAAATGAACCGCGTCGAAATGATGGACGCTCTTACAGGCTTCAATGCGGCATTGAAAGCAGGAGCGATAGAGGTTCGCCCGACAGCCACAGACCCGAAGATTTTCATTCACGCAGATAGCCCGGAGGGGACTCCGCGGTTGAGCTTTGTGCGAATGAAGGGTGCGCATGCCACTGCAATTGCGGTCGTTGTAATTACTGAGTCGCTCGAAAACCTGCCCGTCATTCACATAGGTTGCGCCGTGCGAGAAGATCAGCGTGGAAAAGGACTCGGTCGCTATGTCTTGACGGTGGCGCTTCAGGACTTTCAGACGAATATGGCAGCAAAGGGTCTGACGGATTACTGGATCGAGAGCCTTGTAGAGGCAGACAACGCAGGTTTTGGGTATTGAGCCTGAAGAGGTCACAGACGATGAAACGGGTGAGCCGAGCTTCAGATTTCTGAAGCGGGTTTCACCGGCGTGACTACCGGTGGCGTTGTATCAGGACGTAAGTCAGATTTGAACTAGGCATAATCAGAATGCGTTTTGCACTTTTGGATGGTCAACGAGTTGAAGCGACACCTGGCGCTCAGGGTGTCTGTCCAGGCTGCAATGCAGAAATGCTAGCTCGATGCGGCACCAAGAAGGTCTGGCACTGGGCGCACAAAGGCCGTCGTCATTGTGATCATTGGTGGGAAAACGAAACCGAATGGCACCGCGAATGGAAGAACCGTTTTGTTACCGACTGGCAAGAGGTGCCAGCTCGTGATGAAGCTGGCGAGCTTCATATAGCGGATATCAAAACACCCTATGGCCTTGTGATCGAGTTCCAGCACTCTGCTATCAAGCCGGATGAGGTGAGAAAGCGTACCAAGTTCTACGACCATGTGATCTGGATTGTCGATGGAACCCGTCGCCCAACTGATCTGGCCCAATATGAACGGATGCTTTCAGAAAACTATCCGGAACGGTTTGACGGCGTAGCCATCTACACTGTTTATTGCGAGGAAACCCGGCTTCTCAAAGAATGGGGATCGTTGGGCAAGATTGTCGGATTTGACTTTGGCGGTGATAACCTGTGCCTTCTTACCGCCGCACAAGGCAGAAGCCGCTATCTTTTCGACTTTCCAAAAGTGGAGTTCGCTAGGTTGATTAGTGAAGGGAGGCCGCTGCCAGTGGTCCAGTTCGCAGAACCCACCCGGCGTGGTTATCGAAGGCGCAGAAGGTTCTAGCAAACATCAGGTCACAAACGGTCGTTATCGCCGATGACAGAAACGTATGAATTTTGGCCGATAGTGCAGGGCAGACGTGACCGGACGGAACTAAGAAAGGGGACCGATTGAGTGTCCGAAGTTTTTAACGTCGGCGAGACGATCCTGCTGGAAGGAGAACCGCTGTCCCTTGTGACCCGAGCGGGCGTCGAGGCCTGGATCGAGAGGGGGATCAAGCACAGCTACGGCTATGACCAGGTGCGTGATCCGCTCGACGGTAAGATGAAATATCGTTGCCTTTACGAGAAGGACAGGGCTGGTATGCTGTTTGTGTTGATCAATGACCCCGCCAGTGGCGACGGTCGCGTGATCCTGCTCGTCAGCCTGCCAGCTTCGGCGCAGTAGATGCTTGGGCCTGACAGTGCCAGTTTGAGATGAGGGCGAATGGGTGCACCGGATAGGTAATTTCCTGTCTTGGAACAAACGCCACAACTAACGCGCTCAGAACTATCCGTTCAAGAAGAATAGTCTATTCGTTCTCAAACACAGATTTCCTAATCAACTCAAGGGACTTTGAAACCTTGGTGATTTCTTCTAGGTGTTTGTTTTGTACCCTATTGCAGACGCTACAGATCTTAGCTGACTTCTTGATTTCAACCCTGCAATAGTCACATTTCTTCATTGCGGATAATCTCCAGTATCTTTTTTTCCATCTGAAAGACGTCCATTGCGCTTTCTAAGAAGACTCTCTTGCACTTTGGACAAACTTTAGCCTTGGAGGATATGGTCTCTGCGCAATAAAAACATGGCTTACCGTTTGCTCGAGGAGAGTCTTGTGCGGCGACGCGCTTTGTGAGTTCGTGATCAATCTCTTTTCTTATGCGTTTGATGTCGTCACGGAGCGAAGACATCTCCGTGCTTTGGCGTGAAACATTCATCTTCCGTTGCTGAATCTCTTTCCAATCATTGGACATTCGACAATATCCTTCTTACTTCGGCATCATTTTTTTCAATATTTTCAATATTTTCAGCATTTGGTCGACCGCAATGCCGACATACCAGAGCAGACTGCTGAATTGTTTCATCACAGAAGAAACATGATAAGCTGCCTGCTTCTTCACCTACAGGTTGCTTAATTCGAGATCGCGCTGACTGCAATTCAGCGCTTGTGGGGGTGTACTCGCCAAGTCGGATGGATTGAAGTTTTTCACGAAGCTTGGAAAGCTCGCTACGAAGGCTGGCGATCTGCGCAATATTGCTTTCCTCAGTTGACCGGAGATCACTAGCAGTGATGAACTGAAATATCCCGAAGCCAGCGCTAATGATCAAAACTATTACAAATAGAGCAATAAATCCTTCCATGGTTAATATCCATTCGCGACTGCGCATCCCCACATCACGCCACCCATTGTGATCGAAAATGTCGCTAGAGCAGCGCCTGCCGCTGTTGCCGGACCTGCCGCAGCGCCAACTGCTCCTGCAGCTGCCGCCGCTCCGGCTGCCGCGCCAGTGCCTGCAACGATGCAGTCTGCAGCTCCTTTTGGATCACCGCCCGAAGAACTGTTGGTGCCGCTATCACCGCCAGTGCCAGGATCGCATGAGCCACCGTCGCTTCCGTTTCCTGCATCTCCATCGCCGGACGCTTGGGCCTCACCGTCGAAGAAGTTGTCTCCACCGTTGTAGGAACCATCACCTTCACCAGCAGAGTCTCCGCCTCCATCAGAGCTGCCACTATCGCTGCTAGAATCTCCTCCGGAATCACTGTTTCCGTCGTCGCCGTAAGAACCCGTGTCGCCGTCAAAATCCCCGTAGTCTGACCCGTCGCTTCCGCTGTCACTATCGCCGGAGCCGGAGTCACCACCTGCGTCGGAACCTGAATCTGCGCTTCCACTGTCAGAACCGGCATCCATCGAGCCGCTGTCCATTGCTCCAGCATCGGACGAACTGTCACTGGAATGAGAATCATGACCGCTGTCATTGTCTTGAGAGCTGTCGTCGCCCCCGTAGTCGTTGTCGTCGCCATCTCCCATCCCGCCCAAAACTATTCCTCCTTTGCGAATCCGCTTGCCTGAGTCCAATATTCGATGCGACTCCTCTAATAGCGCAAGTTGTAGAAAGTCAGAAACGGTCCTTTTTGCCCCTCTGCCCTGCCCCACGCCATATCAACCGCTTAGACTGGACAAAAACCCACGGCAAAACCTTTGCTGTTTTGGCAGGTTTTTGTCACAGTGAGGTATGATTATCGGATATGCCCGCGTCAGTACTGACGACCAGAGTCTTGATGCCCAGACCGACGCGCTGACAGCGGCGGGAGCTGGCAAGCTGTTTGCCGACAAGATTAGCGGATCGAAGCGAGAACGCCCCGAGCTGGACCGTATGCTGGAGCAGCTCCGTGATGGCGACGTGGTGACCGTCACTAAATACGACCGCCTGGCTCGGTCGCTAAAGGACCTTCTGGAGATTGTCGAGACGATCCGCGAGCGCGGTGCCGGCTTTCGGTCTCTAGCCGAGGACATCGACACCACGACGCCGGCAGGCCGTCTGGTGTTTCATGTCTTCGCGTCCATCGCTCAGTTTGAGCGAGAGCGGATTTCAGAACGAACAAGGGAAGGCTTGGAGGCTGCCCGCAAACGTGGCCGAATTGGCGGCAGGCCCCCTGCCCTGACAGTTGCCCAGATAGCAGAGGTGCGTCGCATGAGGGATAGCGAACAGCGGGCAGTATCCGAGATCGCCCGGCTGTTTAAGGTTAGCGAAAGAACCGTTCGCAGGGTTCCGACTGTTCCTTGATGGCGGTTCGGATCACCATTTGATATCAAACAGAAATAACCAATAGAGAAGAATGATTTTAGGGGCAGGCGATGGCACAGAAAGTAAACTTGGATGCAATGATCCCTCGTGCTGACTTCGCTTCAAAGTCTGACGATGAGAGTTCTGCCGAGAAGATTGGACCTGTCGCGGTTTGATGCCGCTCCTTTGATAGCATTTATTGCAGCAAAGGAGACGAACTATGGGAACGAAACG